>NZ_FMIZ01000007.1 GCF_900095865.1 Massilioclostridium coli
AGAAAAAAGGAAAAAGTAGTTGACAAAAGGGAGAAGGTGTGATATATTATTAAAGCTGCAACGGAAGAGCGGCCGGGAGGGCAAGAGGCGCCGTTGAGCAAAAAGGAAGAAACGAAAAAAGATGAAAAAACATCTTGACAAAGAGGAAGCGATATGATATAATAAATAAGTCGCTTCTGAGGCAAGCGAAACGAAAGAAACAAAAAACTTTCAAAAAAAGCTTGACAAAATCACAGAGATGTGATAAAATAGTAAAGCTGCTTGAGGGCAGCGGTCAAGAAACGACAAAAACAGGACCTTGAAAATTAAACAATATAGTAAGTAACGAAAACGAACCAATCCTTGTTAATTCAAGAGTTTTAGTTATTTTAGAAAAAATGACGTTAGCGTATTCGAGTAATACGAGCTAGATTAAATCATTCGAGAGGATGTTTTGATATGATTAAATTAAGAGTTTGATCCTGGCTCAGGACGAACGCTGGCGGCGCGCCTAACACATGCAAGTCGAACGGAGATACCTGTTAGATCCCTTCGGGGTGACGATGGACTATCTTAGTGGCGGACGGGTGAGTAACACGTGAGCAACCTGCCTTACAGAGTGGGATAACGTTTGGAAACGAACGCTAATACCGCATAACATTAACTTATCGCATGGTAAGATAATCAAAGAAATTCGCTGTAAGATGGGCTCGCGTCTGATTAGATAGTTGGTGAGGTAACGGCTCACCAAGTCGACGATCAGTAGCCGGACTGAGAGGTTGAACGGCCACATTGGGACTGAGACACGGCCCAGACTCCTACGGGAGGCAGCAGTGGGGAATATTGCACAATGGGGGAAACCCTGATGCAGCGACGCCGCGTGAGGGAAGAAGGTTTTCGGATTGTAAACCTCTGTCTTCAGGGACGATAGTGACGGTACCTGAGGAGGAAGCTCCGGCTAACTACGTGCCAGCAGCCGCGGTAATACGTAGGGAGCGAGCGTTGTCCGGAATTACTGGGTGTAAAGGGAGCGTAGGCGGGACAGCAAGTTGAATGTGAAATCTATGGGCTCAACCCATAAACTGCGTTCAAAACTGTTGTTCTTGAGTGAAGTAGAGGTAGGCGGAATTCCTAGTGTAGCGGTGAAATGCGTAGATATTAGGAGGAACACCAGTGGCGAAGGCGGCCTACTGGGCTTTAACTGACGCTGAGGCTCGAAAGCGTGGGTAGCAAACAGGATTAGATACCCTGGTAGTCCACGCTGTAAACGATGATTACTAGGTGTGGGGGGGTCAACCTTCCGTGCCGGAGTTAACACAATAAGTAATCCACCTGGGGAGTACGACCGCAAGGTTGAAACTCAAAGGAATTGACGGGGGCCCGCACAAGCAGTGGAGTATGTGGTTTAATTCGAAGCAACGCGAAGAACCTTACCAGGTCTTGACATCCAACTAACGAGATAGAGATATGTTAGGTGCCCTTCGGGGAAAGTTGAGACAGGTGGTGCATGGTTGTCGTCAGCTCGTGTCGTGAGATGTTGGGTTAAGTCCCGCAACGAGCGCAACCCTTACCATTAGTTGCTACGCAAGAGCACTCTAATGGGACTGCCGTTGACAAAACGGAGGAAGGTGGGGATGACGTCAAATCATCATGCCCCTTATGACCTGGGCCACACACGTACTACAATGGCTATTAACAGAGGGAAGCAATACCGCGAGGAGGAGCAAACCCCTAAAAATAGTCTCAGTTCGGATTGCAGGCTGCAACCCGCCTGCATGAAGCCGGAATTGCTAGTAATCGCGGATCAGCATGCCGCGGTGAATACGTTCCCGGGCCTTGTACACACCGCCCGTCACACCATGAGAGTTGGCAACACCCGAAGCCAGTAGCCTAACCGCAAGGAGGGCGCTGTCGAAGGTGGGGTTGATGATTAGGGTGAAGTCGTAACAAGGTAGCCGTATCGGAAGGTGCGGCTGGATCACCTCCTTTCTATGGAGAACTGACAGGATGGTAAGTGTTAGGAGCTATATTGTTTAATTTTGAAGGCCCTGAGTCTTCAGAAAAATAATTGATGGGAAAAGCGGCAACCTAGAAACCCTGGAAAATGGGGGTGTAGCTCAGCTGGGAGAGCACCTGCCTTGCACGCAGGGGGTCAGGAGTTCGATCCTCCTCATCTCCACCACAACCGAAAGGTTGAACAGGGAAAAGAGAGACCGACAGCCGAATCTAACATGGGCTCATAGCTCAGGTGGTTAGAGCGCACGCCTGATAAGCGTGAGGTCGGTGGTTCGAGTCCACTTGAGCCCACCAAGTTACTTGAAAAAGTAACAAAGAAGAAGTACCTTGAAAACTGAATAAGTAAAGCGATAAAAGTAGTTAAGACAAATATCTTTTTTAAAAAAGGGTAAAAATACTACTACAATTTGAAAAAGTTGGAGAACATAATTCAAATGGTCAAGCTACAAAGAGCGCAGAGAGAATGCCTTGGCATTAGGAGCCGATGAAGGACGTGGTAAGCAACGATATGCTACGGGGAGTCGCAAGCAGACATCGATCCGTAGAATTCCGAATGGAGGAATCCGGCAGTGGTTATGCACTGTCATCATATACTGAATCCATAGGTATATGAGGGGAACCGCCTGAACTGAAACATCTAAGTAGGGCGAGGAAGAGAAATCAACCGAGATTTTCCTAGTAGTGGCGAGCGAACGGGAAAGAGGCCAAACCAAAGGTAGCAATATCTTTGGGGTTCGGACTGCAATGTGTATCTGACGAGTTAGGAGAAGTGCATGGGAAGGCACACCAAAGGAAGTGAAAGTCTTGTATCCGAAAACAGATCAGAGCTAGCAGTATCCAGAGTACCGCGGGACACGTGAAACCCCGTGGGAAGATAGGGGGACCACCCTCTAAGCCTAAATACTACCTAATGACCGATAGCGAAAAGTACTGTGAAGGAAAGGTGAAAAGAACCCCGGGAGGGGAGTGAAATAGAACCTGAAACTCTGTGCTTACAAGCAGATAGAGCACGTCAAAGTGTGATATCGTACCTATTGTAGAATGGTCCGGCGAGTATACGTATGTAGCAAGGTTAAGAACTTCAGGTTCGGAGCCGAAGCGAGAGCGAGTCTGAATGGGGCGTTTAGTTTCATGCGTATGACCCGAAACCAGGTGACCTATCCATGTCCAGGTTGAAGTGACGGTAACACGTCATGGAGGACCGAACCCACTCCCGTTGAAATGGTAGGGGATGAGATGTGGATAGCGGAGAAATTCCAATCGAACTTGGATATAGCTGGTTCTCCCCGAAATAGCTTTAGGGCTAGCGTTGCCATAAAGATTACCGGAGGTAAAGCACTGAATAGTCTAGGGGCCGAGAGGCTACCGAAACTTATCAAACTCTGAATGCCGGATAATCATGGGCAGCAGTCAGACTGTGTGAGATAAGTCTCATAGTCAAAAGGGAAAGAGCCCAGACCCACAGCTAAGGTCCCAAAGTACATTTAAGTGGAAAAGGATGTAGGATTGCGAAAACAACCAGGATGTTGGCTTAGAAGCAGCCACACATTTAAAGAGTGCGTAATAGCTCACTGGTCGAGTGGTCCTGCGCCGAAAATTTAACGGGGCTAAAATGTACACCGAAGCTTGGGCTTGATACGTAAGTATCAGGGGTAGGGGAGCGTCGTATACGGAGAGAAGTCATAGCGGAAGCGGTGGTGGACTGTATACGAGTGAGAATGCCGGAATGAGTAGCGAGAATTATGTGAGAATCATAATGGCCGAAAGCCTAAGGTTTTAGGAGGAAGGTTCGTCCGCTCCTAGTAAGCCGGGAGCTAAGGTGAGGCCGAAAGGCGTAGCCGATGCACATACGGTTGATATTCCGTAGCCTCCAAAAGATTTAAGCAAAGGGACACTTTAGAAGGGTGTAAGCCGGGCGTTGGTAGACCCGGTCGTAAGGGACTGAAATTAGAGTAAGGAAGTACACTTGGATGAAGGCGAGAAAAGCTTTGTGGATATCTTCGGAGCCCGTACCGCAAACCGACACAGGTAGGTAGGAAGAGGATTCTAAGGCCAACGGGAGAAGGGTTGTTAAGGAACTCGGCAAGTTGACCCCGTAACTTAGGGATAAGGGGTGCTCTAGCAATAGAGCCGCAGAGAATAGGCCCGGGCGACTGTTTATCAAAAACACAGGTCTCTGCTAAATCGAAAGATGACGTATAGGGGCTGACACCTGCCCAGTGCTGGAAGGTTAAGAGGAGGAGTGAGAGCTCTGAATTGAAGCCCCAGTGAACGGCGGCCGTAACTATAACGGTCCTAAGGTAGCGAAATTCCTTGTCAGGTAAGTTCTGACCCGCACGAATGGTGTAACGATCTGGGCACTGTCTCAACAATCCACCCGGCGAAATTGTAGTACCGGTGAAGATGCCGGTTACCCGCGACTAGACGGAAAGACCCCATGGAGCTTTACTGTAGCCTAATATTGGATTTTGGTATTTCATGTACAGGATAGGTGGGAGGCTAGGAAGCAAAGGCGTCAGCTTTTGTGGAGCCATCGTTGGGATACCACTCTTGGAGTGCTGAAATTCTAACCTGCGGCCATGAATCTGGTCGGGGGACATTGTTAGGTGGGCAGTTTGACTGGGGCGGTCGCCTCCTAAAAGGTAACGGAGGCGCTCAAAGGTTCGCTCAGTACGGACGGAAACCGTGCATTAGAGTGTAAACGCATAAGCGAGCCTAACTGCGAGACTGACAAGTCGAGCAGTAACGAAAGTTGGAGTTAGTGATCCGGCGGTATGTGAGTGGAAATGCCGTCGCTCAACGGATAAAAGCTACCCTGGGGATAACAGGCTGATCTCCCCCAAGAGTCCACATCGACGGGGAGGTTTGGCACCTCGATGTCGGCTCATCGCATCCTGGGGCTGGATTCGGTCCCAAGGGTTTGGCTGTTCGCCAATTAAAGCGGTACGCGAGCTGGGTTCAGAACGTCGTGAGACAGTTCGGTCCCTATCTGTCGTGGGCGTAGGATATTTGAAAGGAGCTGTCCCTAGTACGAGAGGACCGGGATGGACGCACCTCTGGTGTACCTGTTGTCATGCCAATGGCACGGCAGGGCAGCTATGTGCGGATCGGATAAACGCTGAAGGCATCTAAGCGTGAAGCCGTCCTTAAGATAAGATATCCCACTGGGTTAACCAGGTAAGACCCCTTGTAGACTACGAGGTTGATAGGCTCAAAGTGTAAGCGTCGTGAGGCGTTAAGCTAGCGAGTACTAATCGGTCGAGGGCTTGACCAATGATATGTTCTAAAATCGTGATACTTATTCAGTTTTGAGGGTACTGAACCTTCAAAAGAAATAGACGGTGTTAATGGCGATGAGGATCCACCTGTTCCCATACCGAACACAGTAGTTAAGCTCATCAACGTCGAAGATACTTGGCTGGAGACGGCCTGGGAAAATAGAAAAATGCCGTCACGAAGGAAGAAAAGTAGAGCAATCTACTTTTCTTTCATATATTCCTCAATAGCTCAGTCGGTAGAGCATGCGGCTGTTAACCGCAGGGTCGTTGGTTCGAGTCCAACTTGGGGAGCCAATAACAGAAACAGATAGGTAAAGAAATATTTACCTATCTGTTTTTTTGTTATATATTATTTTTTATAGATTGAAATACTTCAATCTAGTTGTAATATTTTATATTTGTAATTCCCCTTATTGTGTTTCGGTAGTGGATTCCTATTGATAGATAAATATAGACCTATTCTGAATTTGCAAATATATTGTTTACTTTTAAGAACCTTACATTAAAGTTGTGAAATTAAAATGTTATCGTAAAAGTATTATTATAATACAGATTAGATTGACAAATATAAAAATAAAATATATAATTTGAATAATAAGAATATCTTATTTAAATTAGAGGAAAAGGTGAATGAAATGAAAAAAAGAAAAATAGCAACAAAAGCAGTTGGCCTTATGTTGGCGGGGTGTATGACAGTAGGGATGTCATCTACAGTCTATGCGGGCGTTTTATCTCAATTAAGATTGGAGGCACCAAGTGTTTCCAGCGCAGAAATAAGACAAACTTCTATTGATAAACCAAATGTTAGTTCAGATTTAACTGTTCAAGCAGCCTTAAATGAAGGTCTAGCGTATGACATAAAAGGCTATCCGGTAAATAAGGATAATACAAATTATTTATATTTATTTACCCCAAGTACTGTGGATCTAACAAAATTAACTGTTTCTTTTTCTGATTCTAGTATAGAACAATTGGATGTTAGCCAGCCTGTTTCTGTAAAATTAAGTGGTCAAACTTATGTAGTTGTGGGAATGCAATCTGAATTACCTGCTGTACAATTAAATATGGATGAAAGCAAAGGATCAATTGAAGATATGAATAATGATCCAAACCATGATACAGAATGTTTTGGTGCTATGACATTAAGTGTTCCTGAAAAATTGGCAGAAGAAAACGGTTGGGAAACCACCTATATAGATACAGATATGTCCATGAAAGGAAGAGGAAACACTACTTGGGGATTACCAAAAAAACCATATCAGATTAAATTAGATTCCAAACAAGATATTTTAGGAATGGGTAAAGCGAAAAAATGGGTATTATTAGCTAATTATGGCGATCGGTCGCTAATTAGAAATAAGTTGGCTTATGACATGGCAGATGAACTTGGAATGGAAGGCACCCCAAAATGTGAATTTGTAGATGTATTCTTAAATGGAGAGTATTTGGGTAACTATTTATTAGCAGAAAAAGTAGAAGTTGGGTCCTCAAGGGTGGATATTACGGACTTGGAAGATGTTCCGCCAGAAGAAGCAGATCATGATGTAACAGGTGGCTATTTACTGGAATATGATCGTTTAGCACAGGGAGAACCTTCTTGGTTCCATGCCAATCATACAAATTTGGATGTAACTATTAAAAGTCCGGAAGAAGCAACAGCAAAACAAAAAGAATATATATCCAATTATGTTAATGAAATGGAAGAAGCGATTTATAGTTCCAATGGCATCAATAGCAAGGGAAAACACTATACTGACTATATGGATTTAGCTTCTTTTAATAAATTATATTGGATCAATGAAATATTTAAAAATGGCGATTATGGTATGGGAAGCACCTACATGTATAAGGATAAAGATCCCTCTGATGGTACTAGCCTTATGTATGGAGGACCTGTTTGGGACTTTGATATTGCCATTGCTAATGCTTGTGTAAATGCTGGTTCACCAGGAATTGAACAGCAAAATAATTTGCGTGTACCAGAAGGATGGTGGCTGCGCAATCCAAATGGTGGACGCGGCTTCCAATATGCTTTATTCAAACATGAAGATTATCGTAAACTGTCCAAACAAATTTATGATGAAGAGGTTGGGCCATATCTGGAAAGATTACCTGATTTATCTCAACAGTATGTAGATGAAATAAAAGAGTCTGCCGACATGAACTTTATCCGTTGGGATATTTTAAATACACCTCATCAATGGGATACTCCTAATACGGCAACAACCTTCCAAGGAGAAATAGATTTTATAAAAAATTATCTACAAAAACGATACGAATGGATTGACAAAACCATGGAGTTGGATCGGGAACTGCAGGGGGAAGGTACTGCAGAAAGTCCTTATTTAATTCAAACAGTGGAAGATTTACAGTTGTTTGCGTCAAATTATTCCAATAGTAGTGCATATTTCTTACAAACTGCGGATATTGATCTGAAGAATCAAGAATGGGTTCCAATTGGAAATACTTCGAATCCGTTTACAGGAAATTATAATGGTGGAAACCATACTATTTCTGGATTAAAAATAACAACAAATCAAGTAAATTCTACCGGTGAAGGGGCAGGCTTTTTTGGTGTAGTAAAAGACGCTACTATAAAAAATTTAACCATTGCTGACGGGGATATTACAGTAACAGCCCAAGAGGTCGGTGCAATTGTGGGAAGAATGACTAACAGTAAATTATATAATTGTGTCAACTTCGCTAATGTTACTAATTTGGCAAATAATCATTATCAAATGACAGGTGGTATATTTGGCCATGCAGTGGATCAGTCTACAGAAGTAATCGCTAACTGTTATAATGCTGGAACAGTTTCCGCTCCAAATGCGGATGCCGCCACAAATCGTGGAATCGGTGGTATTGGAGGGCATATTTCTGGGGAAAGCCAAATGATTAGCTGTTATAATACCGGGAAAGTAACTGCTGGTTTTGGAACAACAGGAAGTTATATTGGTGGTATTATCGGTGAACATTCCAGTGTAAAATCCAGTATTCACAACTGTTATTGGGTAACAGATGGGGAGAATGGTATCACACAGGGGAAAGGTGTACAAAGAGAATCCAATTCTGGAGAAGGAACTGATTTCCAAGCAGCTGGTAAAACGCTTGCTGAAATGCAACAGGCTGATTTTACTATACTGATGAACAGTAAACAAGCTGAAGCAGCACAAGCTTTAGGAATTGCAGTTGAGGAAGTGGCGGTTTGGAAACAGGGAGATAACGGTCTACCTAGTTTTAATGAAACAACGAATCCTGAATTAGGGCAGGCAAAACAAGAATTATCCAATCTGATCAAACAGGCGGAAAATATTGATTTAAGTCAATGTTTGCCTGAGGGACAAGAAGAATTCCAATCAGCTTTAGCACAGGCCAATGTAGCTTTAAATGATCCTGCTGCTACAGTTGATTCTATCAATCTAGCAAAGGAGAATTTACAGCAAGCAATAGATAACTTAAAACCGATTCCATCTGTAGATAAAACGGCACTGGAAACCCTCTACAACCAGGTAAAAGATACTGATTTGAACCAGTATATAGATGGAGAAGCAAAAGATACCTTTGTAGCAGAACTGGAAAAAGCGAAAAACCTGATTGCGAATGAAGAAGCAACCCAGGAACAAGTTAACGAAGCAGTAACAGCACTGCAGAATGCTTATGACGCACTGGAAAAGAAACCAGTAGAACCAGTGGAAACCAATAAAGATATCCTAAACAAAGTAATCGTATACGCAGAAGAACAAAAAACATCTGATGACTTTAACAATGTCATCGCAGATGTACAGGAATCCTTCAATGCAGCATTGGATGCAGCAAAAGAAATTGCGGCAGATCCAGCAGCAAGTCAGGATGCAGTAGATGCAGCATGGAAAGCATTAATGACAGAAATTCATAAACTGGGCTTTGTGAAAGGAGATATTACTTCCTTAGAGGCTCTGGTATCCTTGGCAGAAGGCTATGACATGAATGACTATGTAGAAGCAGGTCAAGCAGAATTCTTAGAAGCATTGAAAGCAGCACAAGATTTATTAGCGGATAAAGACAATGCAATGCAGACAGAAATTGAAACAGCAGAAAGCAATCTGTTGAATGCGATGCTGAACCTGAGATACAAAGCGGATAAATCCATCCTGGAAAAAGTAATTGCGGAAGCCAACGACAAAGATGCAAACACATATACAGCGGAAAGCTATGCAGTACTGCAAGCAGCAGTAGCAGAAGCAAATGCAGTAATGGCGAATGAAGATGCAACCCAGGAAGAAGTAGATGCAGCAGTAACAAGTGTACAAGAAGCAATGAAAGGTCTGGTAGCAGTAGAAAAACCATCTACCGAAACACCAGATGACAACAAAGCAGACGGTACACAAACAGGACAAGAATCTACCACAACAAAAGCAAACGCAGCCAAAACAGGTGACACTACTCCAATTGCTGGGGCTGTAGCATTGGCAATTGCAGCGGGAACAGCAATTGTCTTAAAAAAGAAAAAATAATAGTTCTATAAAAAAGAATGCCTTTATCAATTAGATAGAGGCATTCTTTTGGTATATTTAGTAAAATTTTTTCCGGATTAAAAACATTGTTTTTGCAAAAATAAAGAAAAATGTTTATATATAGAAATAATAAGTTAATATTTTTTTATTTTTGTATTAGTTCATAAAATATAGCAAAATATAAGTATGATATTTATCATTTAATTTGTAATCGTTCAGGAATTATTTAGATATTTTTTCGCTATTTTATGATATAATAATCACATATCTTTTAAAAAAGTTGATTTTTAGATAAAATTGAATGGATACAAAATATTCCTGTTTTTTTAATTAAAAGGAAGAAAAGCAGGAGTATTCTTTTGTAAGATGTAAAATAGGAAAAGATGTTTGAAAGGTTGATGACGCTGTGCTTTCAGAGCTCACAAAATTAAAAAAAATTCTTGTGGTAATTTTAGCTACTGTATTATCCGTTGTTTCTTCTTGTGGAATTTATGTAGCAGATTTTTTAAAAGACTATAACCATGTAGATATTACAGATAGCGATGAGGACCTGGGTATTTCAGAGGAAATTCCTGTAGATAATGGTCAGGATATTACAAATATTGCTTTATTTGGTGTAGATGGACGAAATACTGGAAATGCAGGCAATTCCGATGCGATGATGATTATTAGTATTGATAAACTGCACAGCAAAATAAAGGTAATTTCTATTATGCGGGATACTTTGGTAAAGGTTCCAGACCATGGCATTACAAAAATTACAGAAGCCTATGGTATGGGCGGTGCTGTGTTGGCAATTAAGACATTGAACCAGAATTTTAATTTGAATATTCGTGACTATGCAACTGTAAATTTTGAAGGGATGGCAAAAATAGTAGACGCTGTAGGAGGCGTTGAAATAGATGTCTCAGAAGATGAAGTAATCAATGCAAATGGCAGTATTAATGAGCAGGCATTCGTGTTGGGGATTGAGCCAACTTTTATTGAGCATGCAGGGCTGCAAACATTAAATGGAATGCAGGCAGTTGGCTATGCCAGAATTCGTAAAGTAAGTAATCCAAATGGGACTTATGGTGATTTTGGTCGTACTGACCGTCAGCGTGCTGTTATGGAACAATTGTTCCAAAAAGCATTGACAATGGATGTTAGCCAGTATCCAAAGTTTGCAAAAGAGTTGCTTCCTTATGTAGAAACGTCTTTAGATATCAATCAAATTTTAAATTTAGCTGGTATTTTTACAAAGCCAAATATAGAGTTTGTACAAACCCGCCTCCCATTAGAGGAATATGTGATTAATGCTGATTATTACTACCATTCAAAATCCACTGTTTTATTCAATTTAGGGTATGCTTCTGATTTGCTAAAAGCGTTTATCTATGATGATATTTCCCCTGAATCTTATATGGAACAATATCCTCCAGTTATGACTGCAGACCTTTTAGGTGGAATTGATGTTTCTGATGATGATTCTAAAAATAGTGGTTCTGATGATTCTGAGGATGACAGCAATTATAGCACAGACCGCAACACATCTAAGCCATCTTATTCCAATAACTCTTCTAGCACAACACAGGCTCCAACTTCTTCTGCTCCAGTAGAATCTTCCCAGCCGCCTGTTTCTTCTGAACCGCCAGTTTCCAGTGAACCAGAAACTCCTTCTGTTCCTGAATCCAGCCAACCAGAAGAACCTTCTTCTCAGCCATCAGCAGAAACTATGCAAGGAAATGCAGCTTAATTGTACTAGTAAAATACGTGAATAGCTCTATTCTTAGTAATAGAGCTATTTTTTGTTAAATAATAGAGTGCTAATCGAAAAAAATTTGGGCATAAATTTTACCAAAGTTTTTATCTATTTTTGTGTTCTTATTTTTTCTGCCAACACAAATAATTTATGGCATCACTTTTTTATGTTTCAAAAAATAAATGGATCTGTTTTTTGAAAATGATTAGTAGTGTAAATCGGTGTAAACCCTACATTAGTTTGAATATCTGCATTTTGAGCTACCAACCTATTCTCTTAAAGTTAGTTTATTGTGAGGAGTATTACTAAAATATATACCAATCCTTTGCTAAGGGTTTAGTCGAAAAAATACCTCCTGTGATTTTATCTTATCACAGGAGGTATTTTATTAATCTTATATTGTTTACCAAATTCCCAAAACATGTTGCATACCGAGGCTTACTGCTGCGATGCCAATCCAGCAGCACAATCCCATAAAGATTGGTTTTCCACCGGTTTTTACCAGCTTTACAATGTTGGTATTTAAACCGATTGCTGCCATTGCCATTACAATTAAAAACTTGCTTAATTCTTTGATTGGGGAAGTTACAACAGCGGGTAGATTAAATACTGTTGTAATTACAGAAGCCAGTACAAAGAACAAGATAAAAAATGGAAAGATTTTTTTAAAGTCTACCTTAGTACCAGAAGAACTTTTTTCTTTTTTTGTGCGTACAAACGCCAATACCAGAGTAATTGGGATGATAGCCAAAGTACGGGTTAATTTTACGATGGTAGCTGCATCCAATGTGTTGCTTCCGTGCATACCATCCCAAGCTGCTGCTGCCGCTGTAACAGAAGAAGTATCATTGATTGCTGTACCTGCAAATAAACCGAATCCTTCATTGCTCAATCCCAACAAACTACCTAAAGCAGGGAAGATTAAGGCAGCAATCACATTAAATAAAAAGATAACAGAGATAGATTGGGCAATTTCCTCGTCATCTGCATCAATTACAGGTGCAGTGGCTGCAATAGCAGAGCCTCCACAAATAGAAGACCCAACCCCTACCAAAGTAGAAATTTTGGATGGAACTCTCATTACTTTATGTAAAATAAACGCAATAATTAAAGATGTAGAGATGGTGGATATAATAATTGGAAGTGATTGTTTCCCTTTCATTAAAATATCGGTTAAATTCATGCCAAAACCAAGCAAAATAACTGCGTATTGCAAAATCTTTTTCGAGGTAAAAGTAATACCTGGCTGTACATTATCTTTATTTTTCCAGAATAAAGTAATCACCATACCAGCTAGGATGGCAAAAACAGGTCCACCAATCACGGGAAGTAATTGACCTAAAAACCAAGCTGGAATTGCAATACATAAGCAAAGCAGAAATCCTTTCCAGCTTTTTTTGATAAATTCCATGAAAAATCCTCCTTTTTATACTTAAAGTTATATTTTTGCGCACTGTTTCTTTACATGGATAATCATACCATAATCTATTAATAAAATAAATATATAATTATTTATTAATCAATAAGAATATGTTATGATAAAATACAGGAGGGATTGATATGTTAGATTTTCGTATAGATAGTTTTTTGGCAGTATGTAAGTATATGAACTTTACAAAAGCATCGGAAGAATTAAATATTACACAACCAGCTGTTTCCCAACATATCCACTATTTAGAGCGAGAATACCAGACAAAATTATTTGAATATAAAGGGAAAAAATTATTTTTGACCCCTTCTGGAAAATTACTATTAAATGCAGCAACTACAATGAAACACGATGAGATTTTTTTAAGAAAAAATATGAGGCAGCAACATGGAGAAGCAAGGCATATGGTTTTGGGTGCTACATTAACAATTGGGGAATTTATGATGCCCCAACTGTTATCCCGATATCTGCAAAAATATCCAACCGTATCAATTGATTTGCAAATTGCCAACACCCAACAATTGTTGGAGAAAATTGATCGTGGAGAAATTGATTTTGCTTTAGTAGAGGGATATTTTGATAAAAGGGAATATGATTCCCGGATGTTTTCCAAAGAGAATTATATTGCGGTATGCAGCCCAAAATATCCTTTTTCGGATAAAGAACAAAGTTTAGAACAGTTATTTAATGAAAAATTAATTTTACGGGAACAAGGTTCTGGAACAAGGGAAATTTTAGAACGGTATTTGGAGAGTAAAAATTTTTCTTTTAAAGATTTTCGCTTACTGTTACAAACCAATAATATTCAGGCAATCAAACATTTTGTAATGGAAGGACAAGGAATTACTTTTTTGTATCAAATTACAGTACAGCAAGAATTACTTCAAGGGCAGTTGCAACAGATTTATCTACCTGATTTTCCACTTTCTCATGAGTTTAACGTTATCTGGCGAAAAAACAGTATTTTTACAGAACATTACCAGGAGATTTTTCAAGAGTTAAAACAGTTTTCCGCTGGAATATGACAATACCATAATGGTTCATAATGGTATCCCTGAAAATAGTTTGGCTAATAAAATGAAAAAATACAAAACTCGCTTTGGCAAGTTGTTATAGCTGTTGGAACAGATTTTTATTTTGTGTTTGTTAAAATCATCAAAATTTTCTCGAAAAATATAAGAATCTCACAAAACAAATCGATTTTATCGTGAATAGATACAAAGATAGATTGGAATTTTTTACGCTTGATATATCAGAAAAATCTTGAAAATAATCGTTAAAAATGATATAATTTTTAAGTAACAGATAGATGATACTATAATAATTAACCAATTAAAGATTGGCTATAGTAAAATCATACTGAGAACAGGAGATAGAGATAATATTTTCTGGGATTGACATCATGTCAGCAACATATATTATACTAAATCTTATTAAAAAATTTTACACAGAATGGAGAGAAAACAAATGAAAAGCTATTCACCGGATAAAATTAAAAACATTGCTATCGTTGGGCACGGCGGCTGTGGTAAAACTTCTTTAGCAGAGGCTTTGCTATTTCGTTCTGGTGCGACCGACCGTTTAGGAAAAATTGCTGATGGAACAACTGTTAGCGATTGTGACCCTGAGGAGATTAAACGGAAAGCTTCATTAACACTCTCTGTTCTCCCATTAGAATATAGTGGGTATAAAGTAAATTTATTGGATACCCCTGGATTATTCGATTTTGCTGTTGGAATGTATGAAGGTATTTCCGCAGCGGATAGTGTTTTGATTTGCGTTTCAGGTAAATCAGGGGTAAACGTAGGAACAAAAAAAGCATATAAACTTGCGAAACAACAAAATAAACCTGTTATGGTATTTGTCAGCAAACTGGATACAGAACACGCTGATTTTTATAAAGTATTAGAGGACTTAAAGGCAAATTTTGGACCTGCAATCTGCCCATTGATGGTTCCTGTTTATAAAGATGATAAAGTAGATTGTTATGTGGACTTAATCCATCTAAAAGCATATTCTTATGATGGGAGCGGAAGCCGTAAAGAAGTAGAGATGCCAGATATGGCACATAGATTGGAAGGGTTATTGGCAGCGATTAGTGAAGCAGTAGCCGAAACAGATGAAGCATTATTTGAAAAGTTCTTTTCTGGGGAACAGTTTACAATGGAAGAGATTTCGGAAGGAATCCACAATGGAATTAAATCTGGTGGTATTATTCCAGTATTTGCAGGATCCGCTACTACTTTGGAAGGGATTACCGTTTTGATGGAAGGTATGACGAAATTGTTGCCAAGTGCTTCTGAAGTAGATTCTATTATCCCATGCGATCCAAATGGGCCATTGTGTGCCTATGTCTTTAAGACGATTGCGGATCCATTCTTTGGAAAATTATCTTTCTTTAAAGTGTTATCCGGTAAATTATCCGCGGATGTTACACCAAAAAACAGGACTACTGGAGAATTGGAACGCATTGGTAAATTGATGTTCCTCTGTGGGAAAAAACAGGAAGATACCAAAGAATTAACAGCCGGGGATATTGGTGCGGCTACAAAGTTGACTGTTAATACAGGGGATACTTTATGTGATGGCACCGACGTTATAGTAGAACCGATTACATACCCTGCACCATGCTATAGCCGTGCTATGATTACCTCAGCAAAAGGAGATGAAAGCAAAGTCTCGGGTGCGGTAACAAAATTATTGCAGGAAGATCCAACCTTAGGATTTAATGTAAATACAGAGACAAAACAACAGATCATTAGTGGTTTAGGAGAACAACATTTGGATGTTGCTTTGGCAAAACTAAAATCCAAATTTGGTGTAGATGTTACCTTAGGTGAAGTGCGTGTACCTTATCGTGAAACAATCCGTAAAAAAGTAAAAGTAGAAGGAAAACACAAAAAACAAACAGGTGGGCATGGACAATTTGGCCATGTATGGATTGAATTTGAACCATGTGTCAGTGAAGACCTAGTATTTGAAGAGAAAATTTTTGGTGGTGCTGTTCCAAAAGGATTTTTCCCAGCAGTTGAAAAAGGGTTGCGGGAAAGTGCCCAAAAGGGTATTCTGGCAGGCTATCCAATGGTTGGTTTAAAAGCACGTTTAGTAGATGGTTCTTATCATCCAGTGGATTCCTCCGAAATGGCGTTTAAAATGGCGGCATCTATTGCTTATCGTGAAGGAATTCCACAAGCTTCCCCAGTGTTGTTAGAACCAATTGATACATTAAAAGTTTTGGTTCCAGATGCTAATACAGGCGATATGATGGGTGAATTAAATAAACGTCGTGGCCGCGTATTGGGAATGAATCCAGAAGAAGATAATATGACAATGATTGAAGCCGAAGTTCCAGAGGCTGAAATGCAGGATTTTGCAATGCTGCTTCGCCAGATGACCCAGGGAGCGGGTTCTTTTAGTATGGAATTTGCGCGTTATGAACAGCTTCCAGAACAGCTCCATGTTGAGGTAATTAGCAAGGCGAAAGCTGTAATGGAGGAAGCTTAATATTTGATAACTAGTTAATCTCATTTCACTTTCTTTCAGTAAAAAGGGCAGCATATTTTGCTGCCCTTTTTACTTGATTACATCAAGAAAAATTTTTCTTTTTATTCCATCTGTGCATAAAATAGAACGATTATTTCATATGTATGGTAGTAAAGAAAATAATTTCATACGGGGGTGAAATGATGTTTGTAGTTTCCGTTCGGACATCCAAAAAGAAAGTGCTAGCGGTTTGCTGCGTCATTGTAATAATTGCTATTTTAGCAGTGATTATCGCGTTAGGACGGAATGTAGAGCCAGTTTCTGCCTCCGTACCAGGGGGGACAAATGAAGAGAGGGTAGCATATCTCAATTCGTTGGGATGGGAAGTACAGCAAGAACCAATTTCGACCAAAGAGGTTATTATTCCAAATGAATTTGATCAAGTGTTTGAATTATACAATGCTGTACAAAAACAGCAGGGATTTGACCTTGCTCCATATAAGGGGAAAACCTGCCAGCAGTTTTGCTATCAAGTAACCAATTATGAAGCAGATTCGACGGTGCAAGCAACCTTGTTGGTTTGCGATGGTATTATTATAGGTGGCGATTTATCTTCTACAAGTGAAGGTGGCTTCACACAGCCTTTATTGAAAAAAGGGGATAGTTGACGGATTCCCCTCCTATAGGCTACAATAGACCTATAGGAGGGGATTTCATTTTGAAAATGCGAATTGATAAGTTTTTATCGAACCAAGGGATTGCCAGCAGAAAAGAATCCAAATCTTTTTTGAAAGCAGGACGAGTTTCTGTAAATGGGATACCAGTGTTAAAAGGGGATATTAAGATTGACCCACAAGTAGACCGGATTGAAATAGATGGAGCATTGCAGAATTATCAAGAACATATTTATTTAATGCTAAATAAACCTAAAGGTGTTGTCAGCGCAACGGATGATACACGCCATACTACAGTATTGGATCTCGTGCCAAAAGAACTTTTCCGGCAGGGCATGTTTCCGGCAGGACGTTTGGATAAAGATACAACAGGATTTGTATTATTAACGGAAGATGGAGAGTTTGCCCATAATATATTGTCTCCTCGCCACCACGTGCCAAAAACCTATCATGCGGTAATTGACCAACCAATTGCAGAATTAGAAATCAAACAGCTGGAAAATGGAATAGTATTAAAAGATGGTACACAATGTATGAAGGCAAAGTTCACAGTGATTTTTCCAGGAGAGACGCCAACATTAGAAGTAATCATCCAAGAA
Organism: Massilioclostridium coli; assembly: GCF_900095865.1. Taxonomy (GTDB): domain Bacteria; phylum Bacillota; class Clostridia; order Oscillospirales; family Ruminococcaceae; genus Massilioclostridium; species Massilioclostridium facile. The sequence goes on from NZ_FMIZ01000007.1 coordinate 17,693, forward strand.
GGGCGTTACCATCAAATTAAACGGATGTTTGGCGCTGTTGGAAAAAAAGTTTTGGAACTGAAAAGAATAAAGATTGGAGGTTTAGCGTTAGATCCAAATTTACCAGAAGGGCAATGTCGAGAAATATCTGTGGAAGAACTTGAAAGAATTACAAATTGTAACAGATATTAAAATAAAATTGTAAATATTTTTTAAAATAAAAGATATCCAAATACAATTCAAATTACGAAGCGTGTACCTTTTTCTTGTTTTCTGAAAATAAGAAAAAGGTGCATTTTTTTTGGCGAAATTAGATAAATGAGTTACCAAAAAAATAGGTGATAATCTCTTGTTTTTTTGGTATCTATAGCGTTTATACCAAAAAAACTGCTTAAAATATAAATTTGATAGACAAAAGACACATCAAATAGTTGACAAATCGTCGAAAACGTGGTATTATGTGACTGTTACACAGATTTGTTAATAAAAATTTGATGATATTGACAAGATGAGTAGAAAAAAACATTCAAATAATACGAAAAAAATAGCTTGTTTTTGCTGTTTTGTATGATAAGATGCTAGTATCAGATAAAACACAATAACTGACAAATTTTAGCGCAACATAAAAATTCTATTTTTTTCCTCATGTCATTTCATATTTTCTTAACAATAGAAGCTGCAGAATATGTTACAATTTGTAATAGTTTGATGCTATACCAATTGTAATAAAATTGTAGCTGTCGTTTGGGCAAAACTATTTTTACCATCCAACAGAGATCATTTTAAAACAAAGGAGAATACTTATGTCAAATCGGCTTTTCCAGGGTGTAGTTCATCAAATGAGAGATACAATTGACCGGGTAATTGGTGTAGTAGATGATTCTGCTACCATTATTGCTTGTAGTGAGTTGTCTAAAATTGGAACATACAATGAGTTTATCTCATTAGACCTTGCGGATTCTCATGAGGTATTTGTACGTGATGGATTTACTTACAAACCATTTGGTTCCGCAATGAAGCCAGAGTATGCTGTGTTTGTAGAAGGGGTAGATGAAACAGCCTCTAAATACACACAAATTTTGGCGATTACCCTTTCCAGTATCAAACAATACTACGATGAAAAGTATGACCGCAATAATTTTATTAAAAATGTAGTACTGGATAATATTTTACCAGGGGATATTTATATTAAAGCACGTGAACTTCACTTTAATACAGATGTTAGCCGTGTTGCATTATTAATCCGTATTTTATCTTCGAATGATGTGTCTGCGTACGATGTCATTCAAAACCTGTTCCCGGATAAGCAAAAAGATTTTGTATTTAATATCAGCGAAAATGATATTGTATTAATTAAAGAAATCCGTAGCGGCATTGACTCAAAAGACCTGGAAAAATTGGCCCGTTCTATTGTTGATACGTTAAGTGGCGAATTTTATACCCGTGCCACAGTAGGGATTGGTACTGCTGTTGTTGGGGTAAAAGATTTGGCCCGTTCTTTTAAAGAAGCTCAGGTTGCTTTGGAAGTTGGAAAAGTTTTTGATACCGACAAAGTAATTGTAAGCTATGATAATTTGGGTATTGCGCGTTTAATTTACCAATTGCCAACAACTTTGTGCGAAACCTTTTTAAGAGAGGTATTTAAACGCGGTTCGATTGAATCTTTGGATCAAGAAACTTTGTTTACGATCCAAAAATTCTTTGAAAATAACCTGAATGTATCTGAAACATCCCGTAAATTATTTGTACACCGTAACACATTAGTATATCGCCTTGAAAAAATTAAAAAATTGACAGGTCTTGACCTTCGGGAATTTGATCATGCAATTGTCTTTAAAATTGCTCTGATGGTAAAGAAATACTTGATTTCTAACCCAGCTAAACTGTAAAACAAATGAGCAGGATAGCGTTTGTTTTCCTGTTTTGATGTGATACTACCAGCAAAGCAGAATTGCGCCATTTTTTAGAATGGTGGATTTTGCTTTGTTCCATTTTATAAGGGAAAGAGACATCCTGTCAATTGATTTGTATTGTGAGAGAAGGAGTATTTTTCATGATAGAATTGCAAGATGTCTATTTTGAATATTCAAATGGAAATCCTGCTTTAAATGGCATCAACTTAAACATAGATAAAGGTGAATTTGTGTTTGTAGTTGGCCATTCCGGAGCAGGAAAAAGTTCCTTACTAAAGTTGCTGACAAGGGAAAATGTAGCAACATCGGGAAAAGTAGTTGTAAATGGTTATGATTTAAGTGCATTAACAAAAAAACAAGTGCCATATTTTCGCCGTTCGTTGGGGATGGTATTCCAGGATTTCCGGTTGATTCCTAATATGACAGTGTTTGACAATGTAGCGTTTGTGCTGCGTGTTACCAACCACTCGAACCGTTACATCCGTAAAAGGGTACCTTATGTGCTGAACCTAGTGGATTTGGCAGATAAAATGAAATCTTACCCAAATGAATTATCTGGTGGGGAACAACAAAGGGTAGCAATTGCTCGTGCTTTGGCAAGCGATCCTCCGTTTATTATAGCGGACGAGCCCACTGGTAATGTTGACCCAGGGCTTTCTTTGCAAATTGTAGAATTGTTAATGGATATTAATAAATATTGTGGCACTACCATTATGATGGTAACCCACGAACATGAATTAGTGCGTCATTTTGGCGGTCGGGTAGTAAGCATTGAAGATGGTCAGATTGCCTTCGATGAATTCATAGGAGGTAACGAATGAGAGGAAGCAGTATTAAATATTTAGCCAAAGAAGGCATCCGAAATGTATGGATTAACCGTTTGATGTCTTTCGCTTCCATTGGTGTGCTAACCGCTTGTTTAATGCTGGTTGGACTAGCTGTACTACTTACAGCAAATATGGACAGTATGATTGGATTTGTGGAAGAACAAAGTACCATCGAAATCTTTTTAAAAGATGATGCTACTCAAGAAGATGTCGATCAGCTAACAAATGAGTTGGATAGCCTTGAGTTTGTGGAAAGTACTACATATATATCAAAAGAACAGGCGCTTCGGGATTACGCGGACCGCTTGAACAATAAAGAGTTATATGACAGCATTGTAAATGATAATTTTTTGCCAGCCTCTTTAAGGGTTTCGGTTTCTGATTTAACTCATATGGAGGATATTACGAAACTGGCAGAACAATCTCCTGCATATGACAGCTATAAAATTCCTACTAATGTTGCCAAAACAATTACCGATTTAAAACAAACAGTTACCTGGTTTGGAGTAGTGATCGTTGCTGCTCTGGTAGTTGTATCGCTGGTGATTATTTCAAATACCATCCGTGCCACTGTTTTTGCCAGAAGAAAAGAGATTGGCATTATGAAGCAGGTGGGTGCAACCAACAACTTTATTCGGGTTCCATTTTTATTTGAAGGGATCTGTTTAGGGATTGTTTCCGCTATTGTTGCATTCCTGCTAATTTGGGGTGGTTATGAAGCAATTATCCATATTATAAAGGATAACTCATCAGCATTTTTACAATCTATGTATGATAGCATTATTCCATTTGGTAATATTGGTTGGAAAATTGCCATTGCGTTTTTCCTTGCAGGTTGTGCAACAGGCGCATTGGGCAGTGTTATTAGTTTGCGTACCCACTTAAAAGTATAGTTGTTTGAGAGGAGAAGTGACATGAAAAAACACCGTTTAACAAAATTTATTTCTCTAGCACTGGCAGTTACAATGTCAGCGTGTATATTACCAACTTCTGTTTTTGCAAAAACGGATCAAAGCACAATTGATGATTTAAATCGGAAGCTGGCGTATTTGGGGGATGACCAAGTAAATACCAGCGAATACCAAGCCGCTTTAGATCAAAAAATATCCTTGCTTCAACAAGAAATTGATGATGCTCAGGCAAAAGAAGACGCCAAAAATGCAGATATTACAGCTAAAGAAGTTGAAATTGGTAAAATCAACGATCAGGTTTTACAAACCCAAACGGAAATTGATCAATTAAATGCTGAGATTGAACAGAAAGAACAGGAGAAGCAGAAAACGATTGATCAGCTAAAGGAGAGAATGATTGCTGATTATAAAACAGGACAAACTTCTTCCTTAGATTTGCTGTTAAGTGCCAGTGATTTTGGTGAATTTATGGCAGGTATGGAGTACATACAACGGATTGCTAAACATGATAAAGAATTAACCGATACATTGGAACAACAAGTAAATGAAATTCAGGGGAGCAAGCAGGAAAGGGAAACAAAACTTTCTAGCTTACAAACCCAAAAATCCGATATGGAAACAAAGTTGACGGAAGCACAAAATGAACGAGACGAAATTACTGCTATCCGTGCGAACAAACAGGCTAAACAGGATGAGTTAAATTCCGATAAACAGAAAAGTATAAAGCATAGCAATGAAGTGCAGCAGCAAATCCAAGAGACACGTGAGGAGCTGGAAGATGCGACACAAGCAATCTTAGAGGCCCAAAAAGAAGCAGAAAAAAATAATAATGCCAATAATTCCAACAATAGTAGTGGGAATACGGATACAAATGGAAATACAGGGAATACTGGAAGCAACAACAGTGGTTCTGTAAGTTCTAGTGGTTATATGTGGCCAATTCCAGGTAGAGCAATGGGAGACGGTTATGGTCCGCGTGATTATGGTTCTGGATATCATTGGGGCATTGATATCCCAGCACCATATGGAACTGATATCCGGGCGGCAAAATCTGGGACAGTTATTGTTTCTATGATGGGTTATTCTGGAAGCGGATTTGGCGGCTATGGAAATGTAGTTGTCATTCAGCATGATGATGGATATCTCACCTTATATGCGCACGCTTCTTCCCGTTTAGTATCAGTAGGACAGAGAGTAGAACAAGGACAGGTTATTGCAAAAGTTGGATCTACAGGGGATTCCACAGGAAACCACTTACACTTTGAAGTCCGCGATCGGAATGCAAACAAATTAAATCCGTTAAATTTTGTATCCCCATCCTAATAAAATATGGCTGCCATTCTGTTTTGCGCTTGGCAGTCATTGTTCTACCATCAAAATGGAAGGTCAAAAGATGGATTTTATTAAAAAATAGAATAAAAGGCAATGATCAAGGAGGAATTACAATATGAAAAAACGTCATTTGACAAAGCTGCTTGCGATTGTTTTAGCAGCTACTATGTCAGTTGGTGTTTTACCGATTACTGTTTCTGCAACAAGTTCTTTGGATCAGGTTCAAAACAAAAAACAGCAGTTAGCAGAAAAGTTAGATGATTTGCAGGGAAAAAATAAAGAGTCTGCTGAATACCAGGCTGCTTTGGATGAGCAAATTGTTGTCATGCAGCAAGAGATTGATATCTATCAATCCCAAGAAGACAATTTGAACTCAGAAATTTCAGCAAAAGAAGCTCAAATTAGTCAATTAAATTCTCAGCTATTGGATACTCAGAGAGAAGTTGATGAAAAAAATGCTGAGATTGAGCAGAAGGAACAGGAAAAACAGAAAACAATCGATCAATTAAAAGAAAGAATGGTTGCGGACTATAAAGCAGGACAAACTACTACTTTGGATTTACTGTTGACCGCCGATGATTTTGGTGAATTTATGGCAAGTATGGAATATATCAAACGTATTGCCAAACATGACCAGGATTTAGTTGAAACTTTAACTCAACAAGTAGAGGAGATTAATCAGAATAAAAAAGAAGTAGAAACAAAATTATCAGAATTGGAAACACAAAAATCTGATTTAGAAGCTCAGTTGGATGAAGTACGTATCCAATATGATGAAGCATCTTCTGTCCGTGCGAGCAAAGAAGCGGCTCAGGCTGATTTAAACGCAAAAAAACAGCAAAGCATTCAATACCAAGGGGATATTCAACAAGAAATCCAAGAAATAGAAGAACAATATGAAAATGCTGGTCAACCCAATGGAACCAACCAAATAGAAACTGGAACAATCAGTGGCAGTGGTTATATGTGGCCAGTTCCTGGCAGAGCTATGGGTGATGGATATGGTTCTCGTGTATTGAACGGGAAAGTGGTAAATCATTGGGGTATAGATATTCCAGCTCCACTTGGTACCAATATTTGCGCTGCTAAAAGTGGTACCGTTGTAGTAAGTTTAGATGAAGAGTTCAATAAACAAGGATCAGGATATGGTGGATATGGTAGTGTTGTTGTTATTCAACATGACGACGGCTATTATACTTTATATGCACATGCCTCTGCACTTTTAGCATATGAAGGCCAAAGAGTAGAACAAGGTCAGGTAATTGCTAAAGTAGGACATTCAGGTCAGGCTTATGGAAACCATTTGCATTTTGAAGTACGGGATAGAACAAAAGAGCCTAAGACTGCAAGGAAATTAAATCCGCTTAATTTTGTTTCTCCTTCTTGAGTTTATCATAAAAAATCAGATTGAACTGTTCTTATTAATCTGCAAACCCGAAATCGGAAAGGTGTTTAAGGTATGAATAAAAAAATTTCATTAGGTGGGGCAATTGCGTTCTCAGCCATTGTTGCTGCAATTACCTTTATCATTACTTGGATTGCGTCCAGCAATGTATTTGATGGGTTAATGTCAAATGTATCTCAAAGGGATGCAATTTACCAGAAATTAGATGAAATTGATAAAACAGTACGTACCCATTATATTGGGGACTTAGATGAAACAACCTTGCAAAACTATATTGCCCGTGGCTATGTAGCAGGCACGGGGGATGATTATGCTACTTATTATTCTGCAGAAGACCTGAAAACATTACAGCAGGATCAACAAGGTTATGTTACCGGCATTGGCATTACCGGTAGCCAAGATGAAAGCGGATATATTAAAGTATTGACGATTTATGAGGGTTCTCCTGCTAGTGCAGCTGGAATAGAATCCGGCGATTTGATTGTTGCAATTGAGGGGAACGATGTAAAAACTTCCGGTTATAGTGTAGCAATGAAACAGCTACAAGGGGAAGCAGGTACTGTTGTAAAATTGACTGTGCGTCATAATGGACAGGATAATGAATTGGAATTAACCCGACAGAAAATGTCTATTCCTACTGTTTCTTATCGCATGATTGACGATAAAGGATATGTTAAAATATCTTCCTTTAAGGGGAACACAGTGGATCAATTTAAAACAGCGATAGAAGATTTACAGGCACAAGGAGCCCAAGGATTGATTTTTGACCTACGGGATAACACAGGTGGTACAATTGATAGTGTAACCAAAATTTTGGATCAGATTTTGCCAGAAGGAACTTTGGGAAACTACCGTTATAAAGATGGAAGTACAGAGGAATTAGGGTATTCCGATGCCACTAGTATTGACCTCCCAATGGTAATGATTGCAAACAATGAAACAGCCAGTGCTTCTGAGTTGTTTATTGCAGATTTAAAAGACTATGATAAAGCAAAATTGGTGGGAACAACTACATATGGTAAAGGGGTTTGCCAAACCTTATATACATTACAGGATGGGAGTGCTGTTAATATTACTTCTTGCTATTTTGACCCAGCTAAAACGGAAAACTTTAATGGCGTGGGAATCACTCCAGATTTTGAAGTAAAATTGTCCGAAGAGAGTCAAAAACTTTATGCTTCTGGTAGCCTGACAGATGAGAGTGATACTCAACTCCAAAAAGCAATTGAAGTATTAGAGACAGAAACTAAGTAGTAAATTAAAACAACAATCATAAAAATAACACAATAATACGTTATTTATTTTTATAAAAAAAGGTCTAAGATGATTAGGATATAGATTTACTTGTAATTTTGCAAAATTTATCGTATCGTATGTTACTTTTAGGGAAGAAAGACTTTTGCACTATTCTACGTTACGAATAAGAAACTATTTTCACTTTAAACTTGACAGTTTAATAGAGAGGGATTTATGATAGTGTGGTAGAAAAATTTTCATTATTAGTAAGGAAAAAATGAATAATACGGAAATAAGGAAAAGGCATGCTCTGCAATTTGTTTTCAATATTGTTTCAGAAAAATACAGTAAGGTAAAATCTTAGTGAGGGGGAATCATTTATGATGATACAATATCAACCGATTAATCTAGTAATGGGACCGTATGGCTCTGGAAAGACCACTTTTGCTGTCAGCTTAGCTTTAGAAATTGCGAAGCGGGAAAAAAACGTTACATTGGTTGACTTTGATACAGTAAATCCTTATTTTAGAAGTCACGATTATAAAAGCTGGTTGGAAGATAATAATATTCAGTTGATATCTACCAATTTTGCAGGGACAAATTTGGATATCCCATCTATTTCTGGTGGATTAGTATCCTGTTTACAGGATATAGAGCGATACATTGTGATTGATATGGGAGGAGATGATGTTGGAGCAAAGCCAATTGGAGGATATGCGGAGTTTATCAGAAGCCGTCCTCATATGGCATTTGTGCTATTTAATCAATACCGTCTGATTCCAGATTATCTGGAACAAGTTCATCAGATTGAAAGAGAAAGCAGACTAAATATCACTCATTTTGTAAACAATTCTAATTTAGGGGAAGAAACAACCTGGCAGGAGATTGAGAATAGTATCTTACCAGCAAAAGAAATGGCAAAACAGCTTGGTATTACATTTTGGGGTACTACAGCAATGCCAAGTTTTCAACAACATAATATTTTTCCATTGGTAAAACATCCATTTCTTTGGTAATATTGCAGTATAAATGGAAGGTTTTTTTGTTCATAATATCATAATAAAATCGCAATAGGATTGTGGTTAAATAGAATAATGTTATTCTAACAATGATTATTAAAATAACATTTACTTGATAAAATTATCATTTTAATAGAACAAATTATTTTGATAGGAGGAATTCTATGACTAAAATTTGGATTGACCACGAACAATGTAAAGGATGCGGTTTATGTACAACTGCCTGTCCAAAGCAAATTTTAAAATTATCTAATCATCGGTTTAACCAAAAAGGCTATCATACAGTGGAATTGATTGATGATGACGCTTGCATTCATTGTGGGATGTGTACGATTATCTGTCCAGATTGTGCCATTTTATTAAAAGAAGTAGTACAAACAAACAATTAGGAGGGACATATGGGACAAAGATATTTAATGAAAGGGAATGAGGCTCTAGCAGAATCCGCAATCCGTTCTGGATGCAAATGTTTTTTTGGCTATCCTATTACCCCTCAAACAGAAATTGCCGCTTATATGGCAAAACGGATGCCACAGATTGATGGTGGAGTATATTTACAAGCAGAATCTGAAATTGCGGCGGCAAACATGGTGCTAGGAGCTGCTTCTGCTGGCTTTCGGGCGATGACTTCCTCTTCTTCTCCAGGAATTAGCTTAAAAAGTGAGGCAATTTCTTATTTAGCGGCAAGTGATTTACCATGCCTAATTGTGAATATTCAGCGTGCTGGTCCAGGATTAGGAGGAATCCAACCTTCCCAATCCGATTATTGGCAGGCTACCCATAACGGACATGGAGATTTTCATTTATTAGTATTTGCTCCAAATAGCGTGCAGGAAATGGTGGACTTAGTGGAACATGCTTTTGATAAAGCAGACCAATATCGTATGCCAGCCATGATTTTAGGAGATGGTACCTTAGGGCAGATGATGGAGCCAATTGAATTCCGTCATGATATTCGGACAGATTTACCAGAAAAACCTTGGGCTGCTAATGGTCATCAAAATCAAAGGGAACATAATATTATCAATTCCTTATTTTTACAGCCTTCTGAATTAGAAAAATCCAATTTAGAGCGTTTTCAACGCTATGAAATGGTGAAACAAAAGGAGCAGATGGCAGAAGAATACCTAACTGAAGATGCAGATATTGTAGTGGTAGCTTTTGGAGCGACATCCCGTATTGCAAAATCCGCAGTACGCGCTGCTCGAGAGCAGGGAATAAAAGCTGGATTAATCCGGCCAATTACACTATGGCCATTCCCGGTCCAAGCATTAAAACGGTGTCATGCAAAAAAATTTTTAACAGTTGAAATGAATATGGGCCAGATGGTGGATGATGTGCGCTTAGCGATTGAATGCCGTTGCCCAGTGGAATTTTATGGACGTGTGGGAGGAATTATTCCAAAACCAGCTGAAATACTAGAACAACTGCAAAAAATGGCGAAGGAGGGATAACAATGGCTGGAGTAATGGAAAGACCAAAAGGTTTAACAGAGGTTACAACCCATTATTGTCCTGGGTGTACCCATGGAATTATCCATCGATTGGTTGCGGAAGTATTAGAAGATATGGATGTATTGGGACAGACAGTAGGTGTGGCTTCCGTTGGATGCTCTGTCATGGCCTATGATTATTTTAGTTGTGATATGGTACAGGCACCTCATGGACGCGCCCCAGCTGTTGCGACTGGTTTAAAGCGTGTTTTAGGAAAAGACAGCATTATTTTTACCTATCAAGGAGACGGAGATTTAGCGGCGATTGGGACTGCTGAAACAGTACATGCAGCAACTCGAGGTGAAAATATTACTATTATATTTGTAAATAATACCATTTATGGTATGACGGGAGGGCAAATGGCTCCTACTACGCTACCGGGACAGGTGACACAAACGACTCCTACAGGACGCCACGTAGAACAAGCAGGCTTCCCAATCCGTATGTGTGAAATGTTGTCCACATTAGATGGGGTTGCCTATGCGGAACGTGTATCTGTCCATGATGTAAAACATATTCTTCAAACCAAAAAGGCGATTCAAAAAGCATTTCAAACCCAAAAAGAAGGAAAAGGATTTTCGATTGTTGAGGTTCTTTCTACCTGTCCAACGAACTGGGGACAAACGCCAATAGAAGCATTAAAAAGGGTAGAAACGGAAATGATACCTTACTATCCTTTGGGCGTCTATCAAGACCGTACAGAGAAAGGGGTGTTTACTCCATGACAATGAATATGTTATTTGCAGGTTTTGGTGGGCAGGGAATACTGTTTGCAGGAAAAGTGGCTGCATATACTGGTTTGTTGGATGAAAAACAGGTTACCTGGTTACCTTCTTATGGTCCAGAGATGAGAGGCGGTACAGCCAACTGTTCGGTTTGTTTGAGTGAGGAAACTATTGGGAGTCCCTTGGTGGTAAATCCAAACCTGTTACTAGCAATGAATGGACCTTCCTATCATCGGTTTATACAGACAGTGCAGATGGATGGAATTACCGTATTTGATAGTAGTCTGATTACAGATGCTGTATATCAAAAGGGAATCCACCAATATGGGATTCCGGCTACTAAGATGGCTGATGATAATCAATTAAAGGGTCTTGCAAATATGATCTGCTTAGGTTATGTATTGCAATTAACTGGCTTTACTTCCAAAGAATCGTTGGAAAATGCCATTGAACATACTGTTCCACCCAAAAAAGCACATTTATTGGAGAAGAATAAACAGGCATTTTTGTTAGGATACAATTATCAGGGAAAGGAACTATCGAAATAGGATAGAAATAATAAATGTGTCCGTAAACCACATGTTTCTTGCAAAAATCTTATAACTGTTTTATCCAATGATAAATAGATATTTTATAAAAAGAAAGAACAATAGAATGGATTTAACATTGATTTGGGATTGTTATGAGTCAATAAGAGTGAGACATGAAATCACGAAGTTTATGGTACGATATTATTTACCTATAAAAGATGTTGTTTTCAATGGAATTAGTGGTTTATTTAAGATAAGAAAACATCTTATTTCTGTATAGAATGGAAAAAGATAGAGGAATTCCATTCTCATCGTCTGTAAAGTAGATAAATAACATTTGTTTTCGATATTTTCTATAGTAGATAATAGAAAAAGGGTAGTAGAAATTTTCTACTACCCTTTTTGTTACGATAAAACAGAATTATTTCCGTTTTTTCAGTAAGGTTACAGCTGTACCAGCCAATGCAAGAACCATAATACCAGCAATTGGAGCAACGTCACCTGTTTTGGCTGCGTTTGCTTTTGTTATGGTAGATTCTTGTCCTGTTTGTGTACCATCCGCTTTGTTGTCATCTGGTGTTTCGGTAGATGGTTTTTCTACTGCTACCAGACCTTTCATTGCTTCTTGTACTCTTTCTACTGCTGCGTCTACTTCTTCCTGGGTTGCATCTTCGTTCGCCATTACTGCGTTTGCTTCTGCTACTGCTGCTTGCAGTACTGCGTAGCTTTCCGCTGTATATGCGTTCGCATCTTTGCCGTTGGCTTCCGCAATTACTTTTTCCAGGATGGATTTATCTGCTTTGTATCTCAGGTTCAGCATCGCATTCAACAGATTGCTTTCTGCTGTTTCGATTTCTACCTGCATTGCATTGTCTTTATCCGCTAATAAATCTTGCGCTGTTTTCAATGCTTCTAAGAATTCTGCCTGACCTGCTTCTACATAGTCATTCATGTCATAGCCTTCTGCCAAGGATACCAGAGCTTCTAAGGAAGTAATATCTCCTTTGACAAAGCCCAGTTTATGGATTTCGGTCATTAATGCTTTCCATGCTGCATCTACTGCATCCTGACTTGCTGCTGGATCTGCCGCAATTTCTTTTGCTGCATCCAATGCTGCGTTGAAGGATTCCTGTACATCTGCGATAACATTGTTAAAGTCATCAGATGTTTTTTGTTCTTCTGCGTATACGATTACTTTGTTTAGGATATCTTTATTGGTTTCCACTGGTTCTACTGGTTTCTTTTCCAGTGCGTCATAAGCATTCTGCAGTGCTGTTACTGCTTCGTTAACTTGTTCCTGGGTTGCTTCTTCATTCGCAATCAGGTTTTTCGCTTTTTCCAGTTCTGCTACAAAGGTATTTTTTGCTTCTCCATCTACATACTGGTTCAAATCAGTATCTTTTACCTGGTTGTAGAGGGTTTCTAATGCTGTTTTATCTACTTCTGGTGGTTCTGGGGTTTCAACTTCATTGTAAATGCCCATTTCAGCCAACTGTAGATAGTAAGGTTCTCCTGCTGGAGGATCTCCTACACGTGTAACATTTAAGCGTATATAACGTGCATTTTGCAGTTCATCAAATGTCAATACAGCTGGTTTTCCTTCTGGAGCAGTATAATCGTTATAGGTTCCGATTGTAGTGTATTCAGAAGCGCCATCCGCTTTTACCTGTATGGTAAAGTCTTTTGGGAAGGATGGTGTTTTTCCATCCGCTGTTTTCACATCAGTTCTTGGATAGATATGAATGCGGTTAAATTCGGTGTTAGCACCCAAATCAATTTCTACCCAGTGGTTTACATCTGGAGTAGTGGTAGAAGTTGAGGTGTATCCCATACTACCTGTGGTAGAAATTTTATTGCCATCTGTTAAATATTTGTTATTCCAATCTGTGTTATTGATAGATGGACTGGAATTAACGGTTTTATTTAATGCTAGGTCCACACGCTCAATTTCTGAGTTGGTAACTGTTACGTTTGTAGTACCTTCGATGGTAAAGGTTACTTCATTTTTATCAGATTCTACTGCACCGGAGATGCTGGAGAATTGATAGTCAACATCGTTTACAGGTGTTACTTTTAATGTGATTTCATCGCCTGCTTTTACGGGTTCAGAGATTGGTAGTTTCTGCATTTCACCACCATTGATGGACACATAGCTAGCAGCCGCTGTGTTGGAATCGGCGATGTTTAATAAGTATTCACGGGTTACTTTTGTTTGAATGGTGTAATTACCGGAACCTACTTTAAACATTGCTTTATTGTCATCCATGCCAACAAATTCTACGCCTTCGGATTCGGCAATTGCTGCACCGTTTTCTGTAATATTATCGATACCGCCATCTTCTGTTGGAACATAGATAGTAGCTGTGGAGTTTGCAGGAACCTGTACATCCATTTGTAAGGTATTGTTGTCTACATATTTCCAATTACTGATAATTGTACCATATGGAGTTTCATAAGAAGTATTCGCAAATTCTAAGTCCCCACCCTGATATGGATTGATAGTTACATTTTTGTAACCAGGATTTGTTTCATCATACATAATACCGCCTACATAGTTGTAGAACCATTCACCAATAGAACCTAAAGAGTAGTGGTTGAAGGAGTTCATGCCAACATCACCGAATTGTCCGGTTTCTGCGATATAAGAGTTCCAACGTTCCCAAATGGTTGTTGCACCAGCTTTTACACTGTACAGCCAAGATGGGTAAGTGTCTTGTAATAATAGACGGTAAGCGACATCAGAGTAACCCATTTCTGTCAGCATTGGGCAGAGGTAAGCAACGCCGATAAAGCCTGTGGACAGATGCCAATCTTTTGCTTTGATATCTGCTACTAAGTAGTCAGCTGCTTTTTGTCTCGCTTCTTCTGTTGGTAATAAGTCAAATTTTAAAGCAACCAGATAGCTGGTTTGTGTTTGGCCTTTCACATGACCTTCTGCATCAACGAATTCTTTATTGAATGCGTCGCGTACTTCAAGGAATAAGTTGTGATAATATGTTGCGTCTTCTGTTTCTCCAATAACTTCTGCCATTTTGGATAACAGGTTAGCGCAGTATGCGAAATAACCAGTACCAATAACCTCTTTTGGAGTATCGGCGTTAATGGATAACCAGTCCCCATAAGCACTACAGCTGGAAGGTAAGATATGAGAATCTCCGCCCATAGTGTTGTAACGGTCTACCCATTTTTTCATTCCGTCATAGGATTGTCTGATAATATCTGTATTACCATAAGTGGTGTACATGGTCCATGGGATGATTACAACGGCATCGCCCCAACCGGAGTTACCAAAGGAACCACTCATGCCATCACCAGGTGTTACATAGTTTGGAGTCCAGTCAGCAACTGCACCATCTGCACGTTGGTTGGAAATAACATCTTCCATAAATTTTACAAAGAATTGGTTTACATCCATGTTCATGGAAGCGGTGCGAACAAATACCTGTCCGTCACCAGTATAGCCTAAACGTTCATCACGCTGTGGGCAATCGGTAGGAACGCTGATAAAGTTATCTCTCTGGCCCCAAGTAATATTGCTTTGTAACTGGTTTACCCATTCGTTAGAAGTAGTAAATGTACCAGTTGTTTCTTGCAAGGAGCTTAATGCAATCCCTGTAATATCTTCTGCAGTAGGAACTCCAGGATAACCGGTTACTTCAATGTAACGGAAACCGTGGAAGGTAAAACGTGGTTCATAAGTTTCACCGTTTTCATCACCTTTTAAGGTGTAGTAGTCGGTGGCTTTTGCGGAACGGAGGTTGTCTGTATATAGAGTACCATCCTGGTTCAGCATTTCACCAAAACGGAGTTTTACTGTTGTTCCAGCTTCACCTTTTACATGTAAGCGGGCAAAACCAGCAATGTTTTGTCCAAGGTCAAAGATATAAGTACCTTCGGAAGGATTGGTTACTTCAATTGGTTTAAATTCTTGGATTGCTTTTACGGTTGGTCCCATTTGAGCAACAATGTCACCATTATAGCTGGATTCTTTTGCAGAATACCAGGAAGAATCCTCCGTGTATGCTGTTGTGGACCAGCCTGGGATTTCCAGATTAGCATCATAGCTTTCACCGCCCTGGAAGTCATCCTCAATAATTGGTCCATTTCCGTTGATTTTCCAAGAAGAATCAGTTGCGGCAACAATTGCCTTTTCTCCATCTGCATATTCTACTTCTACTTGGCAGAGCAGTTTGGAGCCTGTACCGTAACGGTTATTACCGCCTACAAACAATTTACCAGAATACCAACCGTGTCCAGTCATTGCACCAATGACGTTTTTGCCTTGTTGCAACAAATCTGTTACATCAAATGTTTGATACATGACATAGTTGTTGTCGTCCTGGTTCAGTTCATAGTTTGTCCAGCCTGGGTTAAAGTAATCGTCGCTTACTTTTTGGCCATTTACTTCCAATTCGTAAATACCCAAAGCGGAAGCATGAATAGTTGCTTTTTTGATTTCTTTGTTGACATCAAATTCTTTACGGTACATTGGAGCGGAGCTCATGGAATCTTTTTGTAATCCCAAAGTATTATAAACTTCTAATTCTCCATTATTTACAGTACCAAAATTGAAGCTTCTATTGCCGTTATCAAAATTTTCAGAGAACAGAATATCATCTGTATCTGTGTCTTTTACAACGATATTGTCAAAGCTTCCGTGTTCATCACAGTCACCTGCATTGGTTACTTGACGGAAACCAATTTTTCCGTAAGCAGCTAAGTCGCTAGTGCGTTGATCAATTTGTATATCATCAATCCAAGTGGTGATTTGGTTGCCTTCCACTTGAATTTTGATATGATGCTGTTTTTGTTGGTCTTCTACTGGAATAACATCATCAATAGATTTTTCATCAATACAGCTTGCTGCATTGTTAACCCATTGGTGTGGGCGGAAGCTAGTTTTTCCATTAAATTTCTTTTCAAATGTGTTTACCTGCCACATTAAGAAATTGGAAGTGTCTTTTGCCGCAAAGATAATACCAATATCATCTTTGAGGATACGGAAATCCATTTCAACAGAATAATTTGCTGGAGATGGTTGTGCTCCCTCATCTAGTTCAATCCATTTTGCAGACCAATTTGTCTCCATTAAACCAGTTTCCCAGTAAGCTTCCTCACTAGAGGTTGCGGTGTTACCTTTATTGTCTGTAACAGTTACCTGCCAGAAATAGCGGGTAGTAGGCTGTAATGCCTCACCATTATAAACAATATTAACGGATTGATCGGATTCTACTACATTGGAATCCCATACATAAGGGCCATTTTTCAGGTTTTCTTGGCTGGTTGCGACCTGAATATGATAGGATTTTTGCGTTACACCGCGCTCAGAAGAATCAATTTTCCAACTGAAATTTGGTGTAGTGTTGTCAATCCCTAATGGGTTGACGGAGGACTCTACCTCCAGATTGGTTACAGAAAGAGCTGGATCTGCCGCAAACGCAGTAATATTTAATCCAACAACCATCTGTAACATCAGGCATACTGCTAATACCGCAGCAAGTATGGACCTGATTTTGCTTTTGGTCTTCATGTTCTTTTCTCCTTTCAGATTATATAATTTTAGGCACAAAAACCTATTTACCATTATATATCAAATTTGTGCATTATTTCAAGTTTAAATCAGCAAAACATATATTATAACTAATTATTTTTATATATTATAGTTCATAATGCTGATACTGTTTTATAAAAAAGAACCTTTGTATTATGCAAAGGTTCTTTTCATAACTATAATAGAAAATATTAGATATCCGTATTAGGCCGATTACCTTATTTCTCTCAGAATAGAATCTATCCCTGAACTGAAAGATAACGAAAAAGCGTAAAGAGTGTATTAACTCGATATTGCTTCATAGTAGCTCATAGAAGTTATAGTCTCATACTTCTATTTAGCGGAAGGATACACTAAAATTTTCCGATTTTTATCTGGTTACAATTTCAACAGGCACGTTGAATATTTTTGCAACTTTCAGGATTTTTTCAATATGTCTGCCAGAAGCTGCAGCAAAGTGATGTGTAGGACCACATTCACTCCAACGGTTAATAAATTCTCTTGCCCCACATTCAAAACGGGTTCTCATATTTGTATCACCGAAGGAGAGGATTTTTCCTTCTTCATTTATACCTTCTGCAACAATAAATTTAAAGTTGCCATTTCCATCCTGTGTGATTGCCAAATAAGTAACTGGGCCAAGATGTGGATAGAATTGTGTGAGGTATCCGCCACCTGTTTTACCATGGAATACTTTTACAATTTTCATGGTTGGTTTTTTGCTGGAGATATCCGCATCACCGGAACCACTATGGCCAATAATTACAATATCATCGTTAAAGTCAACAGAATACATTTCAGCAAGTTGTCCAGTACCTGAAATTGTTTTCAAAATGCTCATTGCCATCGCAACTTTCATATCACCTTCAACGGCACAGGCAACTCCTTGTTTGATCAGCATAGAGAAAGCTGGAATCAGCATACTATCCAGTACGCCTGCTTTTCCCTGAGCAAAACCATCATAATGGGATGCGATCAAGCCGAGTTTTTCGTCTTTTACCCATTGTTCAAACGCAACAACGTATTTTGCCATTTCCCATACTTCTTCAATACTTCCGCCACCTTCAATATCAAAGGTATCCAGAATATCTTGTGCTTTAGCGCGGATGGCATCTTCATCTGTAATATTATCCGCAATAACCCACATTTTTTCCCAGTCAAACTGTTTGGTGTATAAGTCCATTCTTCTGTACAGGTTGGATTCATCAATATAGAGGTCCATCATGCCAGGGTATGGTCTTCCGATTTGTGCGATATTTGTATCACGGAATCTTCTACGCACCTGAGCTGCTTGGCACCATTCTTCGATTTCTGATTGAACGGAAGAATCTCCACCTTCTACAACACCTGTAATTACAGCATGTCTCTTGCCAAAACGTTCCAGGTCAGCTACCATTTCACCAACAGCTCCACATGCATAACCTTCACCAAGCCATGAAGCAATATCTGTGTGGTCATAATCCAATGCTTTCAACTTTTGAACATTTACAAGAACAACAGGTACATCCAGATCTTTTACAGCAGGTAACATGTTGTAAGATGTAGCATAAGTTAAAAGCTGTAAAAATACTAAATCAACATCTGCTGCACGGAACAGGTCCCCAGCAGCCTGTGACTGTTCTTTTGTTGTCACCATTCCACCATCAATAATTTCTACTGAATCCGGAATAGTCTTTTTGAATGCATCATATTGTGCTTCAAATTCTGGTACCAGTGATGGGAATTGAGGAAGATATGCACCTAACGCAATGGAAAATACCCCAACTTTTGCTTTTGTATTAACTAACATAAAAAACCTCCCAGTGTTTGTTTTCGGACTGCAAATTGTATGGAAAATAGTCAACCTTTATTTTTACCATAAACAATCTTGCTAGGATGCAGGATTATCCTCCAGCGATGCCAAAAATATAGATAAGAAAGTTTTACTCGCTGTTTTGTAAGATTGGCTGATTTAGATTCCTAACTATTGAAATTTATTTTACAGTACCGATAATTGTTTTAGGTACAAAAACCTATCTATCATTATATCCTAATAACCTACACTATTTCAAGATAAAAGCAGTAAAATGCATAATATAACCAATATTTTTTATGTTCTAGAGAAGATTACTTAGAATATGTATAAAAAGGAACCCTTATCATGATAAGAGTTCCTTTTTATAATAAAAGTAGGGGAAATATTATAGTTGAATAAAATAGAATCTATTATTTTTCCAGTGATGCCTCTTTTTGTTTTGCCAGTTCCGCCAAAAATTTTACGGTGCCGTCAACACCCAGCATACTGCTATCTACAGAACAGTGATAATTCTCTAGATCTCCCCATTTCCGGTCAGAGTAATAATGATAATAGGTATTACGGCGTTTGTCTGTTTTCATGATTCTCTCTTTTGCTTTGTTTGGAGTGAGATCGTAAAGGTCAGAGATACGTTTTATCCGTTCTTCCAGTGGCGCGTAAATAAATAGGCTTAATAGCTCTGGACGTTCCCGAAGGATATAATCCGCACAACGTCCTACAATAATACAGCTTCCTTCATCTGCAATGTGACGAATGATGTCGGATTGGATAAAATACAGTTTATCATTAATTGGTGCATCTGTTAACGGAGAATAGCGGCCTCCCAAAATAAAGGAACCGGTTGATAGCGAATAAAGCAAGCTGTGGGAAGCGGTTTCGTCAATATTTTTGACCACATCCTGGTGCATCCCGCTCTCCTTTGCCGCCACTTCGATCAATTCTTTATCATAAAAAGGAATCTCCAGCAAGCGGGATAATTTTTGTGCGATTTCTCGGCCACCACTTCCAAATTGTCTTCCTATTGTAATAATTGTATGTTTCATGTTGCTGCATCCTTTCTATACTTTTGGATTAAAACAGTGGACAAATACCATTGTTTTTATTATTATAACACATTTGTTTGGCAAATGATACTAATTTTTTGTAAAAATTAAAAAAATAATAGATAAAAAGTTGTATTTATAAGTAGAAAAAAGCAGTCCAATTTAATTGGACTGCTTTCATGTAATAAAACGATTCCACTATTCAGCTTGTGGAGCGCCTACTGGACATACAGATGCGCAGGAACCGCAATCGATACAAGTATCAGCATCGATGCAGTATTTGCCATCACCAGCAGAGATTGCACTTACAGGGCATTCAGCTTCGCAAGCGCCGCAGCTAATGCATTCGTCAGAAATTTTATAAGCCATGGATCGTTACCTCCTTATTGATTTTTATAACTAAAAGTTATAACACCTATATTTTATCATATTCTGCAAAAATATCAAGTTCTGAGCAAGAAAATCTACAGAAAAAATAGTGGAAATTCTGTGAATATTATCTGATAAAATCGAGAGGAAAATATCCGAAAAAATTATTTATCCTCTAATTGTTTTAACTCTTCAATTTCCTGTTTATTGACACGGATTTGATTATCTTTAATAATAACAAGGTCTTTTTTCGAATAAGTGCGTGGGGCAGCGTCCGGGTTATCTTTCAATCGGACAGTATAACTATCTGTCAGCAGGTTTAAGTCGATTACATGACCAGTGCCGTCCGGTGTTTTTACAAAAGCACCCATTTTAGGGGAATTTTTTAAGAGCTGTTCATATACATTTTGTTCGTATTTTAAACAGCACATTAATCGGCCACAGGTACCTGAAATTTTGGTTGGATTTAAAGAGAGTCCTTGTTCCTTTGCCATTTTGATGGAAACAGGTTGGAAATCCCCTAAAAAGGAAGAACAGCAAAATGGTCTACCACAAATGCCTAATCCACCCAATAGTTTGGATTCATCCCGTACACCAATCTGCCTTAATTCAATTCTGGTGCGGAAAACAGAGGCCAGGTCTTTTACCAGCTCACGGAAATCCACTCTCCCATCGGCCGTAAAATAGAACAGGATTTTATTGTTATCAAAGGTATATTCCACATCTACCAGTTTCATTTCCAGTTGATGTTTCGCAATTTTTTCTTCACAGATTTGGAATGCTTCTTTTTCCTTTTTGCGGTTTTGCGCAACAATTGCCAAATCCTCTTGGGTAGCTGTTCGTATAATAGGCTTTAATGGGGAAACTAGTTCAGAGTCATCTACTTCCCGATTAGAAAGGGCTACTTCACCGCACTCAACTCCTCGGGCGGTTTCTACAATTACTTTTTCCCCTGTTTTCAATTCAAGCCCGTTTGGGTCAAAATAATATACTTTTCCTACCGTTTTAAAACGTACACCGATAATTTCAGCCATGGATACCTCCTTATATGGATGATTAGATAGAATAAGGTAAATTTGCTGACAGCCATGTTACACACAATTTTAGATTGGCGTTTTGTTCTAACATACCAATACAAGTTTCTACTGTGTCAGCCATTTTTAAAATGGATTGGATAGATTGTTTTTGGATAAAATCATCCAATCCCAAAATTGATATTTTCTTAATTTTTGCCTGTAATGCCAAACGCAATAAGTTACTTAAAAAAAGTAATACTTTTTTAGTGAACGGGCGGCTGTTTTCCAAAGGGGAAAGGGCTACTACAACAGCGAGTTCATTGCCTTTGGAAAGACTTTCTAAAATCTGAAAAGCGGTTTGAGATGCTTTGATTTCCTCTGGATCGGATAGCAGTTCTAGCCCTTTTCCAATAATGCCGTCACAAAGCTGAGAAGCCCTTGTGATTTCCTCCAATGTTGTGTCTGGTGAAAGTTCCTGTAAAGCCTGGATACATTCCGGTTGTGTAACAGGAAAAATTTCAATTGGAACACAGCGGGAAACTAAAGTAGGGAGGACAGCGGAACGGGAAGGGCAAGTTAAAAGAAAAACCACGTTGTCCGGAGGTTCTTCTAGTACTTTTAACAAACTGTTTGCTGCCTCTTTGGACATATTATCCACACCATTTAATAAATACACCTTTGCTTCGCCGTCATTTGGCCGGATGTAAGCATCTGAACGGATTGCCCGAACCTCTTTAACATGAAAACTGTTTTTGGTATTTTGTCCACCCAGTTCCTGAAAATCTGGATGGATATTTTTGAGCATTTTTTGGCAGGGAATACAATGACCACAAGGAATATTTTCACCCTGGCAAAAGATCGCTTGGGCAAATTGCTTGGCCAATGTTTGTTTTCCAACTCCAGCAGGACCATAAAAAAGATAGGCGTGGGATAAATGCCCTGTTTGAATAGACTGTTGTAACACCTGCAATGCTTTTGTATTTCCGTAAAAATGAAAACTCATAGGCTATGCTTTTTCAAAATGTTCAATATTGGTAACAAAGATGGTAGCGCCGCCTATTGTTACTTCTACAGGGAATGGCGCATACATACCAGCTCCATAAGCAGCGGAAGATGGAACCATCTGTTTTCTTTTTTTACTGTGTTTTTTGATAATATCGATTGCTTCCTGCACCTTTTCGTCCTCTGTAGCACAGATAAAAGTGGTGTTGCCAGACATTAAAAAACCGCCCGTAGAAGCTAATTTTGTAGAAAAGAACCCTGCTTTTGATAGGGCAGAAGATACAATTGAGCTATCATCACTGCTGATAATCGCATAAATCAGTTTCATAATAGATTCACTCCTTCGTCAAGCCTTGCTTATCAGTCAAGGGATCATTTTTATTTTACCACGTTTATCGTGAGAATGCCACTATTTTTTAAAAGATCGCAATGCTGGTAGGTTAGCTGTTCTCCAGCAGTAATAATCGGGATTCCAGGAGGGCAGGTAATTTTATTTTCGGCACAAACCTTTCCTATTGCATCAAAAATAGAAAGGGATTCTGTTGCGGAAAAGACCGCTTCCCGTGGGGTGAGTAACTGTATGGATTCTGGAAAAGAAAAAGTAGCATGTTGTAATGGTGTTTTTTTTGTTACACTATTTATCGCAGCGTCCAACCTTGCAAAATCTGTGGAAGAATTGAAAGGGGATACCATGAATACTGTGTGGTCATAGTTGGTATATTCTGGCTCTATTTTGTATTCCCTGAAATGTTCTGTCAATTTTTCACCAGTTTGCCCCACAGCAAATCCGTCCAATGTCCATTTGGTAGGATCCTGTCCCAACAATTTTAGGTTGTTTTGTTGACAAATTGACGAAATATAATCCCGTTCTTCCTCTAATTGTTGAAAATCTTCTTTTGCCTGTTGTTCCAAATAATCCGCACAATAATCTAAAGATTGTAAGATGAGATAGGAAGGGCTAGTAGAACCAAATAAAGCCATTTTGCTTTTAAGTTCTGTAGAAGAATATCCTTTTGCGTGTAATAATGCTCCTCCTGTCAGGACGGGTAATGTCTTGTGTGCGCTACAGCAGCAAAGGTCGGCCCCCAATGTAATAGGGTGTAAATCCTCTGAAGTAAATTTTAAATGGGCGCCGTGAGCGGAATCCACAATTAGTTTGGCTTGGTGCTGATGGCAAACCTTTGATATAGCTGAAATATCAGCCATCAACCCCATATAATCTGGGGAAGTAATATAAACAGTATGTACCTGTGGATTTTGCTGTAAGGCCAGTTCAATCTGGTTTGCGGTTGGCTGTTGTAGTAGCCCTGTAGATGAATCGTAATTTGGTGTAATCCAAATTGGCTTTAAATCTAATAAGGCGCAAGTATTGATGAATGCCACATGGGAATTCCGTGCCGCTAAAATAGTATCGCCTTGTTGTTTTGCCAATGCCAACATAGCTTGGATGCAGAGGGTAGAACCTCCCGCGGATAATACAGTAGTGGATTGGTATAAATCAGAATAACGATCTTCTAGCCTTGCCAAAACGCCTTCTGCATAAAATAATACATCAGCATCTTTGATTTCTGTAATATCATAAGGTGCCCCCAGCTTTTTCAATATAGGGGCATTTCCTTTATGTCCAGGCATATGAAAACGAGTTATTTTATTCTTGCAATAAGTTTCAATTAGTTTTGTTAGTTCACCCATACAGTCCTCCTATGAATAAGTCTGTTTTGATTATATAATAGAATTATGAAAAAAGAAAGAAAAAATCAGGATTATTCTGTGTTTATATCAAGATATTGATTTTATTATTTCAATCAAGTTGATTAACGTAAGGGGATGATATAAAATGGTGTAAAAAATGATACAAACTATTTTTTAAGAAATCTTTTTAGTTAAATAAGCTAGAAAAGTTATATGGATCGTTTCAAAAGGGTAGGGTCCAACTATGAGTAAGGAATAGGATGATATCACCAATAGGAAGGCTCTGGCTTATCATATCATAATTCAATATAGTATGACCAACCACAGAAGGAAATCATACTAGCTCGCCTCTTAAAAGATACTAAAAAATACACTACAACTGTGCTAAGCGGAAGGTGAAAACTTTTTATTTTGCTTCCGCTGCAATAAAAAAACCGTGGTAAAAAGTTACCACGGTTTTTATCAGTAAAACTGAAATTATTTAACTTCAACTTTAGCTCCAGCGTCGCCCAGTTTAGCAGCGATTTCGTCAGCTTCCGCTTTTGCAATACCTTCTTTGATTGCTTTTGGAGCATTGTCAACGATTTCTTTTGCTTCTTTCAGGCCCAAACCAGTAATTTCTTTTACTGCTTTGATAACGCCCATTTTGGAAGAACCAGCGTCAACCAGAACAACGTCAAATTCAGTTTTTTCAGCAGCAGCTTCGCCACCAGCAGCAGCGCCAGCCATCATTACTGGAGCAGCAGCAGAAACACCAAATTCTTCTTCAATTGCTTTTACTAATTCATTCAGCTCAAGAACAGACAGAGCTTTAATATCTTCAATAAATTTTGCGATATCAGCCATGATATAAATCCTCCTAAGATTTTATTTTTCCCGTAATGGGAATGAATTTTTTAAAATGATTCCTGCTTGGATTATGCAGGTTCTTTTTCAGCGATTGCGTTAAGCGCAACAGCCAAACCACGTACAGGTGCAACCAGAACGGACAGTAACTGACCAACCAGTTGTTCTTTTGTTGGCAGGTTGCCCAACTCTTTTACAGTAGCAGCATCAATAACATTACCTTCCATGAAGCCGCCTTTTACAGCAAAATCAGTTGTGTCACCTAATTCTTTCACGTATTTAGAAATTACTTTTGCAGGTGCAACAACATCTTCTGTGCTAATTGCAATCGCAGTAGTACCTTCTAAGTGTTCGTCTAAAGCTTCGTAGCCACAAGCATTGATAGCAAAACGTAACATTGTATTTTTTACAACGAAATATTCAACGCCAGCCTCTCTCAGCTCTTTTCTCATTTTAGTATCCTGTTCTACATTGATACCTTTGTAGTCCACGATAACACCAGCAACTGCGCCTTTGATTTTTTCAGTTAATTCAGCAACCAGTTGTTGTTTTGTTTGAAGAATCTTTTCGCTTGGCAAGTGATTCACCTCCCAGATTTCACATCTTTGCATTTTGTAAACAAAAAGCCCTTTCTACGCACTACCGCGAAGAAAGGGCATAATACACAAGTATTAATAAGCACTTCTCCTCGGCAGGCAAGGGAACTCCCTTTTACACTTGCGTACCTGCTGTCTTAAGAAAAACAGCTAAAGTTATTGGATTTCAACAACTATTTTATTATATCTTATTTTGGGTCAAAAGTCAAGCTAAAACTTAGCCACCGAATCTACCAATGTTGATTCTTACACCAGGGCCCATTGTAGAAGAAACTACGCAGGATTTGATGTACTGACCTTTTAATGCAGATGGTCTTGCTTTTACAATAGCATCCATTAAAGTTTCAAAGTTTTCGCTGAGTTTATCAGCACCAAAAGAAACTTTACCAATAGGGCAGTGGATGATATTAGTTTTATCCAATCTGTACTCAATTTTACCAGCTTTTGCTTCGGTAACAGCTTTTGCAACATCAGGAGTAACTGTACCAGCTTTTGGGTTTGGCATTAAACCACGAGGCCCCAGGATTTTACCAAGACGACCAACAACACCCATCATATCTGGGGAAGCGATTACTACATCAAAATCCATGAAGTTTTCTTTTGTGATTTTCGCTACCATTTCTTCGTCACCGATGTATTCCGCACCAGCATCCAAAGCAGCCTGTACTTTATCGCCTTTTGTAAATACCAATACACGAACGCTTCTACCGGTTCCGTTTGGTAAAACAACAGCGCCACGAACCTGTTGATCAGCGTGACGGGAGTCAACGCCCAATCTTACATGCAGTTCAACTGTTTCATCAAATTTTGCTTTTGCATTTTTTGCAACCAGCTCAAGAGCTTCTTTTCCGTCATAGTTTACATTGCGGTCAAAAGCTTTTAAGCTATCTACATACTTTTTACCATGTTTCATTACTTATTATCCTCCCTCATGAGTGGTAATTAGCGGAATTTTCCTCCCACCAGCGGGCAACTAATCTACTACTACAATGCCCATAGAACGTGCGGTACCAGCAATCATGCTCATAGCAGATTCCAGGTTAGCAGCATTTAAATCTGGCATTTTTGTTTCGGCGATTTGTTTAACCTGCTCCTTAGTGATGTTTGCTACCTTTGTTTTGTTTGGTACACCAGAACCGCTTTGAATATTACAAGCTTTTTTAATCAGCACAGCAGCTGGTGGTGTTTTTGTAATAAAGGTAAAGGAACGATCGGCATAAACAGTAATGACAACAGGAATAATCATACCTGCATCATTCTTTGTGCGCTCGTTGAATTCTTTTGTAAAGGACATGATGTTAACACCATGCTGACCTAATGCAGGACCTACCGGTGGAGCCGGTGTTGCCTTTCCTGCTGGGATTTGAAGCTTAATTAAGCCTACTACCTTTTGAGCCATTAAAATTGCACCTCCAAAAATTGTGGTAAGGCGGAACAATGATTTTTCACAATTTGCCGTGTTTGTGCCCACGGTTTTGTGGTTGTTCCTCCCACAAGCGTTTTTCCTATTTTGTATTCCAAACGCCCCACTTTCTAAAACAGAAAGCGGTTACGAGCTGTAAAATACAGCAACGTCAATTTTTAAATATAAATTTTACATTTTTCCTGTTTCAAAAAAATACAGGACTACTCGTCCATCAAAACAACCTGGCTGAGCTCCAGCTCAACTGGTGTTTCACGGCCGAACATTGAAACCGCCACTTTTACCTGATTGTTATCGATATCAAGTTCTTGTACGATTCCAACAAAACCTTCCATTGCACCGTCGATTACTTTAACAGTATCACCGACTTTGTAATCTACTTCCACCTTTTTCTCTTCCACGCCTAATTTCTCTACTTCTGCTTTACTGAGAGGAATTGGCTTTGAGGACGGCCCCACAAATCCGGTAACTCCACGGATATTGCGTACAACATACCATGAATCATCCGTCATAACCATTTTCACCAACACATAGCTTGGAAACAGCTTGCGTTCTACTTCCCGTTTTTTGTTGTCTTTTAATTCAACAACTGTTTCAGTTGGGATTTTTACCTCGTGAATCAGGTCATGGAGCTGGCGGTTCTCCACCGCTTTCTCAATGTTTTGTGCTACTTTGTTTTCGTAGCCAGAATAGGTGTGGATTACATACCATTTTGCGGCATCTGACATGAATAACCCTCCATTTTTTTCAGCACCGTGCTGCCCCAATAAAAAGGCAATGCGGTTTTTTCCACTGCGCGGCACCTTTAAAAAGGTCAAGTCCGTTTACAAGCGGATCATCAGCCCCTCTGTGGTTTTACGATCAAAATCAAATTATGCGTTGCCAAGCAATAAACCAAGCAGACTGGTAAACCCTAAGTCCAGCAATACAATAAATAAGCCTAATACAACAATTGTAACTAATACAACAATTGTATTGCGAAGTGTAGCTTGTTTAGTTGGCCATACAACTTTTTTGATCTCACTCTTCAGATCTTTAAAGTATGCGATAATGCGTTTGAAAAAGTTTGGCTTTTTCTTTGTCTCAGCTTTTGCCATGGTACATCCGCCTTTCGCTTACTTTGTTTCCTTATGAAGAGTGTGTTTACGACAAAAACGGCAATACTTGTTCATTTCAAGTCTGTCTGGGTCGTTTTTCTTGTTCTTCATTGTGTTGTAATTACGTTGTTTGCACTCTGTGCAAGCTAAGGTAATTTTTACTCTCATATCGGCACCTCCTGGATAATCGGACAATTTCTGCCTCCCTCTAAAAGGAACGTCCATAAATTTTTGCACAAAAAAATAAACCCTTTTAGAGGTGATTACTATAATACCACAGAAAACGCAAACCGTCAACCGTATTCCGGCGGTTTTTTTGTATTCTTACAATATTATCACTATCACCAATGGATACAGATTTATCATACCGCTTTTTTGTAAATGTTGCAAGCGTTTTCTAAGAAAAACAAAGCTTTTTTCCTATTTTGTGTTAGAATCACTATTTGTTAGCAACACTTTTTGTAAAAAGAGAAAAAACATTCCCATATTAAAAGGAAGAAAGAAAATTATAGTTTATTTCGTAAGTAAGTTAGAAAATTTGCAGTATATGTTCGCAACACAAGGGAGAGGTTCTTTTGATAATAAAAAATAGGATGGATATTGTTTTTGTGTTTTGAATATGTTATGATATCATAGTATTAAACTGTTATAAATAGAACCAAATTGGATATGTGAATGAAAAGTGAAAAAGCCTTTTTATTTGGGAAGGCGTAACGATAGGAGTTTATGAAAATGTCAAAAAAATTGCGAGTAGCTGTTGTTTTTGGCGGGGTTTCTTCGGAATATGAAGTATCCCTGATGTCCGCTACCTCTGTGATTCAAAATATTCCTCAGGACCGTTATGAGGTAGTTTGTATCGGTATTACCAAAAGCGGGCGTTGGCTTTTTTATCCAGGACCAGTAGAGGAAATCGCCACAGGAAAATGGAAAGACCATCCGGATTGTTGTCCTGCGATCATTAGCCCTGACCGCATGCACCATGGAATTATTAAAATCATGCAGGATGGGTCTACCAGCTTATTGAAGTTGGACTGTGTATTTCCTGTTTTACATGGAAAAAATGGAGAGGATGGTACTATTCAGGGGCTATTTGCTTTGTCCGGAATCCCTTTTGTAGGATGTGATACATTAAGTTCCGCTGTTTGTATGGATAAAGCGATGACCCATACTATTATGGATAACGCAGGGATTAAAAATGCCAAATGGAATTATATGTTAGCATCCCAACTTCCTCAATTAGATGAATTTTGTACAAGGGTAATCGATCAATTAGGATTTCCTGTTTTTGTGAAGCCGGCAAACGCAGGATCTTCTGTTGGGATTACCAAAGCAACAGATTATCAGTCTTTAAGGGATGGAATTAAACTGGCATTTACCCATGATAAAAAAATTGTAGTAGAAGAAATGATAGTGGGAAAAGAGGTGGAATGTGCTGTGCTGGGAAATGAAACCCCGCAAGCCTCTATCCCTGGAGAAATTATCTCCTGCAATGATTTTTATGATTATGAGGCAAAATATATTGCGGATTCTAAACTACAGATTCCAGCGGATTTAGATGAAGATACCACGAATAGATTACGGGAGATCGCTGTAAAAGCATATAAAGCTTGGGGTTGCAGCGGGATGGCAAGAGTGGACTTCTTTGTCACTGATCAAAACGAAATTTATTTGAACGAACCCAATACATTGCCAGGATTTACTTCGATTAGTATGTACCCAAAAATGTGGGAAGCAACTGGTTTACCTTATGGGGAATTATTGAGCCAGTTAATTGAATTGGCCATAGAACGCGCTTAATCCTCGGTGAAAAATCAATTCAAAAAAGGGGGTTATTGCTATGAACCAACAACCAATAGGTGTTTTTGATTCAGGTCTTGGTGGCCTGACGGTAGTAAAAGAACTAATGAAAATACTGCCTCATGAAAATATTGTGTATTTTGGGGATACCGGTAGAGTACCTTATGGAACCCGTGGAAAGGAAACCATTATCGAATATGCCAAACAGGATATCCAGTTTTTGCAGCATCATCAGGTAAAAATGATTATTGCAGCCTGTGGTACGGTAAGTGCTGTACTGCCTAAGGAATATTCTTCCCATCTGCAGCAGCCTTATACAGGAGTTGTTATTCCTTCTGCCCAGGCAGCCTGTGCCAAAACAAAGACAGGGCATATCGGTGTTTTAGGGACTTCAGCCACAATTCGCAGCGGGGCATATGGAAAGGCGATCCGTACTATTTTGCCAAAAGCAGTGGTAACTGGTATTGCTTGCCCACTGTTTGTGCCACTTGTAGAAAATGGATATATCAACCGTGATAATCAGGTAACCCGTATGGTAGCGGAAGATTATTTAAAGCCGATTATCGGGACGGATTTGGATACCTTGATTTTAGGGTGTACCCATTTTCCGATTATCAAAGAAATTATTGGCGATATTTTAGGAAAAGGCGTTAAATTAATTGATTCAGGGTATGAAACAGCCAGGACAGCTGCCGCGATGTTGAGCCGGGAGAATATGCTGCTGAACTCAGAACAACCAGGAAACCGTTCTTTTTATGTCAGCGATAGCATAGAAACATTTACTGAAAATGCGACTATCTTTTTAAATGAAGAAATAACAGGTTCTGTGGAACATCATGTCTGGTAACAAAAATAAAGGGAAATGATTTAAGATGAAACAACCAGTACTGATTACAGTCAATAGCAGTTTCCATACCGATGAAGGAGATGATTCCTCCGAATTTTTTACCGAGGGGATTCTTGCATTAAAAAATGGAAAATACTATTTGATTTATGATACTGTTTATGATGACGGCAACACCATAAAAACTACTTTAATTGCTCATCATACCAATAAAATTACATTAAAGAACAGTGGAGATACATCCTACTCCTTATCTTTGGAGGAGAATGTTCGTTCTACCAATTTGGTTTCTTTTGGTGGGCTGGAAATGATGTTAGGGGTTCAGCCCAACCGAATTTGCTGTGAGCTTGCCGAGAATGGCCATGGCAGTATATTGATGAAATACTATATTTTGAACGAGGGGGAAATCCTATCTGAAAATACGATTCAGATTCAGGTGCGCCCAAAAAATTAGGACAGTAAAACGGAGGTAACTATGTCAAATCCAATGAAATCTGCAAGCGATAGTTTGCATGAAGTGCTTTTAAAAGCGATAGGACAGGCAGTGGCAGAGGGAGAACTGCCTGCGGAGCCAATCCCAGCATTCCAGATTGAAATTCCGGGGGATACCTCACATGGTGATTTTGCCACCAATGTAGCAATGGTATCCGCTCGTAGTTTTAAGATGGCGCCACGAAAAATTGCGGAGATTATTTGTGGACAGATTGATTTAACTGGAACCTGTTTTGAACGGTTTGAAATAGCGGGTCCTGGTTTTATTAACTTTTTCTTAAACCAGAATTGGTTTGGAACTGTAGTACAATCCATTTTAGAAGAAAAAGAACACTATGGAAAAAGTGATTTTGGAAACCATAAAAAGGTGATGGTGGAATTTGTTTCTGCCAATCCAACAGGGCCAATGCACATTGGGAACGCTCGTGGTGGCGCAATTGGGGATTGTCTAGCAGCTGTACTGGATTGGGCTGGCTATGATGTCACAAAAGAATTCTATATCAACGATGCAGGAAACCAGATTGAAAAATTTGGGATGTCATTAAGTGTCCGCTACCAGCAGATTTATAAAGGGGAAGATGCTGTAGAACTTCCAGAAAACGCTTATCATGGCGTTGACATCATCGAACATGCAAAGAATTTTGCTGGCATATATGGCAATAAATTCATGGATGTAGATGAGGAAACCCGTAAGAAAGCATTGGTAGATTATGCGCTACCTCTTAATATTGCGAACCTGAAAACAGATTTAGGAAAATACCGGATCGAATATGATGTTTGGTTTAAAGAAAGCAGTTTATATGCAGACGGCTTAGTAGATAAAGTTATTACTATTTTAAAAGATAATGGTTTAACCTATGAAAAAGATGGGGCTTTGTGGTACAAGGCAACTGAATTTGGTGCAGAAAAAGATGATGTGCTGGTTCGTGCCAATGGGATCCCGACTTATTTTGCCGCTGATATTGCTTACCATTATAATAAATTTGCGATCCGCCATTTTGATAAAGTTATCAATATTTGGGGGGCTGATCATCACGGACACGTAGCCCGGTTGAAAGGTGCAATGAATGCTGTTGGTCTGGATGGAAATAAGCTAGATGTTGTGTTGATGCAGATGGTACGTTTGATGCGGGATGGAGAACCGGTTAAGGTCAGCAAACGTACTGGAAAATCCATTACTTTAGTGAACCTGTTGGATGAAATTCCAATTGACGCAGCTCGTTTCTTCTTTAATTTGAGAGAGAGCAACTCCCACTTGGACTTTGACTTGGATTTGGCTGTGGCACAAAATTCCAGTAACCCAGTTTATTATGTACAGTATGCCCATGCAAGAATCTGTTCGATTTTAGCAAATTTAAAAGAGGATGGATTTGTACCAACTTCAAATACAGAGGGTTATAGCCTTTTGGTCGCTCCAGAAGAAATTGAATTGATCCGCCATCTGGCAAAACTGCCAGGAGATATTGTGGAAGCTGCAAAAGCATATGATCCAGCCCGTATTACCCGGTATGTATTGGATCTGGCTACTTTATTCCATAAATTCTATAACGCATGCAAGGTAAGGGGAAATGAAAACCCTGATTTAACCCAGGCGAGGTTAAATTTGTGTGCTGCGGTAAATATTGTATTGGAAAATGTATTGACAATGTTAAAGATTGATGCTCCAGAGAGCATGTAATTTATTAACGCTTTACGATGGATATTTTATTAGCCATCGTAAAGCGTTTTTTATTTTTAATAAGTATCCATAAAAAAGTTGCAATTTACAAACATTTAACCTGAATAAGGTAGAGCGTGGCAGAAAAAGTGTTATGATAAAACTAACGATGTATAATTATAGTACAATGGAGGAAACTTTACTATGTACGGAACAATTGATATCGGTTCCAATACCATCCGGATGGTCTTATATTCGATTAAAAATAATCAGCTTTATCCTATGATTAACAAAAAATACACAGCAGGACTAGCTGGATATATTGATGATAATTCCAATATGAACGAAGAGGGCATTACAAAACTGCTTCGGATTTTAGGAGAATTAAAAGAAATCCTTTCCCAAATTGAAATAGAAGAAATTTTCCCATTTGCAACAGCGTCTTTACGTGGACGCAACAACGTAAATGAAATCCTTTGTAAGATAAAAGAACAGAGCGGGTTTGATGTCCGTATTTTAACAGGGGAAGAAGAAGCGATTTTTGATTATAATAGTATTTTACATAGTGGCATTAAAGAGGAAGGGCTTTTAGTTGATGTTGGAGGTGGAAGTACAGAATTGACATTTTTTCAAAACAAACAGGTGGTTTCGGCGCAATCTCTGCCAATTGGTTCGTTAAGCCTGTACAGCCGTTTTGTAGAGCAGGTTCTTCCAACAGAAAAGGAAATGAAACAGATAAGGAAAGAAGTAAAAAAACAACTAAAAACATTAGAAAACCCACAGGGCAATATCGAAAGTCCTACTATATACAGTGTAGGTGGCACTGCTCGTGCTGCGTTAAAATTAATTCGCAGAACAGAAAATAATCAGATAAAAACAATGGAATACTCCAAAAAAGAGCTACGGCATGTACTTTCCAATTTGTTGGATAATCCATCTTATATGGTAAAAAATATTCTTGCTGTTGCCCCAGAACGAATCCATACTTTAATTCCAGGAATTGTTATTTTTGATACAATCGCAAAATACTATGGCAGCACACAATTTGTTACCAGCAAATGCGGTGTTCGGGAGGGCTATATGCTTTCTATGTTAAAAGAAAGGGGTATTTTAGTTGGGTAAATTATATGAAAGAGGGTTTACTCAAAATAGGGAACTTTCCTGGTTAAAGTTTAATGACAGGGTATTAAGCGAAGCAATGGATGAAACAGTCCCAATTTTGGAACGTCTAAAGTTTATCTCTATTTTTACCAGTAATTTAGATGAGTTTTTTATGATCCGTGTTGGTAGTTTGTTTGATTTGGCAAATCTAGAAAAGAAAAATATAGACAATAAATCCGGTTTAACGCCAAAAGAACAATTGAGCAGGATTTTTGAAGATGTGAAGCCACTCTACCAAAAACGGGAACAACTTTTTTATGAAGTAGAAAGCCAACTCCGTCTACATGGGGTTTTTTACTTGAAATATAAAGAATTGGAAGAAAACGAAAAGAAACAGATAAAACAATCCTTTAAACTATCCATTGCCCCTATCCTTTCCCCTCAAATCATTGATACCCACCATCCATTTCCTCATTTAGCAAATAATATTATCTATATCGGTGTAATGCTCAGACACAAGAAAAAAGAAGTGTTTGGAGTGATTCCTGTTCCCAGCATTTTACCAGATATTTTTTACCTGCCTGGCAGTGACACCAGATATATTGGGGTAGAAAATATAATATTAGAATTTGCCGATAAAATTTTTGAGCCATATATCGTAGTAGAAAAGACTGTATTTTGTGTTACCCGGAACGCGGATGTCAATCCAGATGATGAAGTGTTCGCAGATGAACCAGATTTCCGAAAAAGAATGCAAAAAGTATTAGGGCAGCGTAGAAGGTTGGCGCCTGTAAGGCTGGAACTATCCAATTTTGAGAGCGAAAAAATTTCTGCCTATTTGATGGAAAAACTCAAAATCAACGAAAAACAAATTTATACTACAACATCTCCATTAAAAATGGCTTATGTATATGAGTTAATTTCAAAATTACCAGAATCAAAAAGAAAGCCTCTTGTTTATCAAGAGTTTACGCCTGTGTGGCCAGGCAATATCAAACAGACAGAAAGTATGATTCAGCAAGTAGAAAAGTCAGATTTGTTATTGTCTTATCCATACGAAAGCATGGAACCATTTTTAAAACTATTAAAAGAAGCGGCAAATGACCCTTCTGTAATATCCATTAAAATTACAATATATCGTTTGGCAAGCAAAGCTAAATTGGTGGAGTATCTTTGTGCGGCAGCGGAGAATGGTAAAAGTGTTACTGTTTTAATCGAATTGCGAGCAAGGTTTGATGAACAGAATAATATTGACTGGTCGGAACGTTTAGAGGATGCAGGTTGTAATATTATTTATGGGTTTGATTTTTATAAAGTCCACTCTAAAATATGCCTGATTACAAAGAAAGGACGGAATGGAATCCGGTATCTTACACAGGTGGGTACTGGAAACTACAATGAAAAAACAGCCAAATTATATACTGACCTTTCCCTTTTAACTTATAATCAAAAGATAGGAGAGGATGCAGCGGAGTTTTTTAAAAATATGTCAATTGCTAATTTGCAGGGTGAGTACCATGATCTGTTAGTTGCGCCAGTTTCTTTGAAGTCCACAGTGCTTCAGCTTATAGATCAGGAAATTTCCAAAGGGCAGAATGGTAGAATTTTTATTAAAATCAATTCCTTGACAGATGCCCAAATCATTGAAAAATTGGCGGAAGCTTCTTGTGCTGGGGTGCAGGTTAAAATGATAATACGTGGCATTTGTTGTATTATTCCCGGAATACCAGGAAAAACAGAAAATATCCAGGTTTGCAGCATTGTCGGAAGATATCTGGAACATGCCAGGATTTATTGTTTTGGATACGGTACACAAGAACAAATGTATATTTCCTCTGCGGATTTTATGACAAGGAATACCGAAAGAAGGGTAGAGGTTGCTTGTCCGATCTATGATGAAAAGGTGAGGGCAAAAATCCATGAAATCATAGAGGCGCAAGAGTATGATAACCAGAAAGCACGTGTATTAATGGCGGATGGAAATTACGTAAAAAAATCAACAATGCAAGAAATGGTGGATAGCCAACAATTATTGATGGATTATGCAATACAGAATGTGTCGGTTCCAATCACCCAAGAAACTAAAAAACGCCGATTTATCTTTGGTCAATTGCTGCATAAATGGAGAAAAAATAGGTAAAAAGAAGCTGGAGAGATTTTTCCGGCTTCTTTTTTATACAAAATTTTTATTTATCAAAAATTAACATGAAACTTTGATATGTTTTATAGACGTTTATTTTACTGCTATTAAGTAGTCAAATTTTGGTTAGAAGGATTTCTGAAAAGGAGTGAATCAAAAAATATGAGTATGATAAAAAATAGATGTTATAAAATTCGATGGATGGTTAGCAGATGTAATAAATAAAAGATAAAGCCTGCTATATACCTTATTATCTTATCAAAAAGTATCAGCTGTATTTGGTATCCATACAAAATTTAGATAAAATTATTTTTCAGGGATATATATTGTTCCGAAACAGCATTCGAAAATAGAGATTTCTTTTATTGGAAAAAGAGGAAACTCTGTGTTTTCTCTATATTGTACATACTATATTTGAGATTCTAAATAGGGGAACTCTCTTTTTAATAAACCACTGATGAACTAAATGAACAGCATTTGCCTTGGAAAGGAATATTTTTCAGAGGATTTATCTCTAAAGCGGGGTTATCGGTGAAATAGAAAAAACCAGGAAGTATCTTTATAAAAATACTTCCTGGTTGATAGGCGATTATAATGAATTATTGTTTTCGGAAGATGTGGATAATTTTACTGCACGCACTTTGGCAATATGTCGTTCTTCCACCACTAGTACTGTAAATTCCACCTGTTCTATCTGTAAAACAGGATGCTCCCCTTCATTCGGGATACGTCCCAACTGGTCTACAATAAAGCCACCCAATGTATCGTAATCCGGATTTTCCTCCACATGAAGGCCTAACACTTCTGCCACATCATCCAGGTCAGCGGAGCCTTCAATGATATAGGTGGTTTCGTTTACTTTTTTGATTTCCTCTTCTTCGTCATCATATTCGTCCTGAATATCGCCGAAAATAGATTCTACCAAATCTTCCATGGTTACAATACCGGCAGTACCGCCATACTCATCTACCACAACGGCAAGGTGTTGCTTTTTCTGGGTAAATTGGGTAAATAAATCCCGGCATTTTGCCGTTTCCGGTACATAGAGCACTTCCCGGATAAACTGCTTAATGGTGTACTGTTCAATATCTTCACAGCCAACCAGCGCCAACAGGTCTTTTACATAAATAATACCAACGATGTTGTCAATATCATTTTTATAAATTGGGATACGGGAAAAACCGTCGTTTAAAGCGTGGAACACCACATCGTGGATACTATCGTTTTCTTCCAGTGCTATCAGATCTACACGATGGGTCATGACATCTTCTACTGTAGTATCACCAAACTCCAATACGTTGTTAATCATTTCTTTTTGGCTTTTTTCAATGACCCCTTCCTCCTGGCCAGCATCCACCATCATTAGAATTTCTTCTTCTGTTACATTTTCATACTGGGATTTGGAACCACCAAATAGTTTGGAAAAAAAAGAATTGCCACTTGATTTTGTCGAGCGCCCGTCTGCGTCCATAGTATTTCCTTAACTCCTTTATTGCTAAAATTGCTATTTTTAATCCATTTATTTGTTTATTATCATACCCTATTTTAGTGGAAAAGTCAATTTGTTTTAGTTAAACTTGTATGAAATGATTGTTTAAAAATCAACTTGTTCTTAATAGATTGTAATAAAAGTTGATTCATTAAGTTGTATTATAATTTTTATCCTTATATTTCAATTTCATGAGATACAATATAGTATTGTAAAAGAATACTTTCTAGTAAGAAGGATAATTTTACATGAAATAACTGTTTTTTCAAAAGGTTTTTTGTATTTTGCGATAATTCGCTAAAAAAAAACGGAGAATTCCATAATAATATTTGATTATTGCTATTTACAGCAGGTGTGATTAGTGATAAAATACTAACGTACGGGTATTCTGACCAAGGATACTATAAAAAGGCTAATTTTAGGAGGATACAACATGGCTAGAAAAATGAAAACCATGGATGGTAACAATGCTGCTGCACACGTTTCCTACGCGTATACAGATGTAGCTGCTATCTATCCAATTACCCCTTCTTCCACAATGGCTGAAGTAGCTGATAAATGGGCTACTGAAGGAAGAAAAAATGTTTTTGGACAAACAGTAAAAATTACTGAAATGCAATCTGAAGCAGGTGCTGCTGGTGCAGTACATGGTTCTTTGGCTGCTGGTGCTTTAACTACTACTTTCACTGCTTCCCAAGGCTTGCTGCTGATGATTCCAAATATGTATAAAATGGCTGGTGAAAAATTGCCAGGCGTAATCAACGTTTCCGCACGTTGTATTTCTACTCACGCTCTGTCCATCTTCGGCGACCACTCTGACGTATATGCTTGCCGTCAAACTGGTTATGCTATGTTGGCAGAAGGTTCTGTACAGGAAGT
The DNA here is from genome assembly GCF_900095865.1 of Massilioclostridium coli. Classification (GTDB taxonomy): domain Bacteria; phylum Bacillota; class Clostridia; order Oscillospirales; family Ruminococcaceae; genus Massilioclostridium; species Massilioclostridium facile. The sequence goes on from NZ_FMIZ01000007.1 coordinate 55,892, forward strand.
TATGGACTTAACCCCTGTTGCCCATCTGGCTGCTTTAGAAGGTAAAGTTCCTTTTGTAAACTTCTTTGATGGTTTTAGAACCTCTCATGAACTTCAGAAAATCGAAATGTGGGACTATGAAGACCTGAAAGACATGCTGGATATGGATTTGGTTGACGAATTCCGTCGTAACGCTTTAAATCCAAACCACCCTGTATTAAAAGGTTCTGCTCAAAACTCCGACGTTTACTTCCAGAACTTTGAAGCTGGCAACACCTATTATGACGCTCTGCCAGATATCGTTGTAAAATACATGAACAAAGTAAACGAAAAAATCGGTACAGACTACAAACCATTCAACTATTATGGTGCTCCAGATGCAGAACACGTTATTGTTGCTATGGGTTCTGTTTGTGATACAATCGAAGAAACCATCAATGTATTAAATGCTGCTGGCAACAAATACGGTGTAGTAAAAGTTCACCTGTACCGTCCATTCAGCACCAAATACTTGTTAGATGTTATTCCAGAAACTGTAAAACAGATTTCTGTATTAGACCGTACAAAAGAACCAGGTTCTATTGGTGAACCATTGTACCTGGATGTAGTTGCTGCTCTGAAAGGCACAAAATTTGAAAACGTTACTGTATTTGGCGGTCGTTATGGTTTGGCTTCCAAAGATACAACACCAGCACAAATCAAAGCTGTATACGAAAATACCGAAAAACCACGTTTCACAATCGGTATCAACGACGATGTAACTTACTTGTCCCTGCCAGTAGGCGATCCTCTGGATACTTCCGCTGAAGGTACACATAGCTGTAAATTCTGGGGCTTGGGTGCTGACGGTACAGTTGGTGCAAACAAAAACTCCATCAAAATTATCGGTGACCACACTGATATGTATGCTCAGGCTTACTTTGCATATGACTCCAAAAAATCCGGTGGTGTTACTGTTTCCCACCTGCGTTTTGGTAAACAGCCAATCAAATCCACTTATTTGATTTCTCAGGCTGACTTTGTTGCATGCCATAACCCATCCTACATGAACAAATATGAAATCGTTCAGGATGTTAAACCAGGCGGTACTTTCCTGTTGAACTGTAGCTGGGATATGGAAGGTTTGGAAAAACACCTGCCAGGTCAAGTAAAAGCATATATTGCGAAAAACAACATCAAATTCTATACCATCGACGGTGTAGCAATTGGTAAAGAAATTGGCTTAGGCGGACGTATCAATACCGTTCTCCAGTCCGCATTCTTCAAACTGGCTAACATCATTCCAGAAGAAGATGCTATTAAATATATGAAAGACGCTGCTACCGCTTCTTACGGCAAAAAAGGTGAAAAAATCGTTAAGATGAACCACGACGCGATTGACAAAGGCGCTACCGCTGTAAAAGAAGTAAAAGTACCAGCTGAATGGGCAAATGCTGAAAGTGAAGTATTGACCCATACTGTAGAAGGTGAAAACAAAAACCTGGTTGATTTCGTAAACAACATCCTGGAACCAGTAAATGGTCAGATTGGTGACAAACTGCCAGTATCTGCGTTTAAAGGCCGTGAAGATGGTACAGTTCCACAGGGTTCTGCTGCTTACGAAAAACGTGGTGTAGCGGTTGACGTTCCTGTTTGGAATCCAGATAACTGTATCCAATGTAACTTCTGTTCTTATGTATGTCCACACGCTGTTATCCGTCCTGTTGCTATGACAGAAGAAGAAGCTGCTAACGCTCCAGAAGGAACAAAAGTAGTGGATATGAAAGGTATGCCTGGCTATAAATTTGCTATGACTGTATCTGTATTAGACTGTACAGGTTGTGGTTCTTGCGCAAACGTATGTCCTGGCTTCAAAGGCGAAAAAGCTCTGACAATGTCCGGTCTGGAAAGCCAGCTGGCTCAACAGAACACCTTTGCTTATGGCCAAGAACTGCCAGCAAAACAAGAAGTTGTGGATAAATTTAAAGAAACAACTGTAAAAGGCAGCCAGTTCAAACAGCCTCTGCTGGAATTCTCCGGTGCTTGTGCTGGTTGTGGTGAAACACCATATGCGAAAGCGGTTACTCAGCTGTTTGGTGACAGAATGTACATCGCAAACGCTACTGGATGTTCTTCCATCTGGGGTGGTTCTTACCCAGCAACTCCTTATACTACAAATAAAGAAGGCAAAGGTCCTGCTTGGGCAAACTCCTTGTTTGAAGATAACGCTGAATTTGGTTTTGGTATGCACCTGGCTCAAAAAGCTTTGAGAAACCGTTTGATCGAAAAAGTAGAAGCTTTGGCTGAAACTGCTGACGGTGATGTAAAAGCTGCTTGTGAAGCTTATTTAGCAACCAAAAACAACTCCAAAGATAACGCTGCTGCAACAGACGCATTGGTAGCTGCTTTGGAAAAAGCAAATGTTGGCGAAGATATCCTGAAAGACAAAGATTACTTGGGCAAAAAATCCATGTGGATCTTTGGTGGTGACGGCTGGGCTTACGATATTGGCTTCGGCGGTGTTGACCACGTTCTGGCTTCTGGTGAAGATGTAAACATCATGGTATTTGATACCGAAGTTTACTCCAATACAGGTGGTCAGTCCTCGAAATCTACTCCAACAGGTGCGATTGCTCAATTCGCTGCTGGCGGTAAAGAAGTGAAGAAAAAAGACCTGGCTCAAATTGCTATGAGCTATGGCTACGTATATGTTGCTCAGGTTGCTATGGGTGCTGATTACAACCAGACCTTAAAAGCAATCTCCGAAGCAGAAGCTTATAACGGTCCTTCTTTGATTATCGCTTATGCTCCATGTATTAACCATGGTATTAAAGGCGGTATGAGCAAAGCTCAGACAGAAGAAAAGAACGCTGTTGCTGCTGGTTACTGGAATATGTTCCGCTTTAACCCACAAGCAAAAGCAGAAGGCAAAAATCCATTGACAGTTGATAGCAAAGCTCCAACTGCTGCTTACAGAGACTTTATTATGAACGAAGTTCGCTACAGTGCTCTGTCCCGTTCTAACCCTGAAAAAGCAGAAGTTATGTTTGCAAAAGCTGAAAAACAAGCTGCTGACAAATATGCTCATTTGTTAAAATTACAAGAATTATACGGCAACGAAGCTGAATAATTACTGATAAATCAAAACCCACGGAATTTTTCCGTGGGTTTTTTAATGAAAGGATAAAAGTGGTTTATCCAGGTTTTTGCAATGAATTATAATAATTTTGGGAATACTACTATTGGATAAGGCGTTTTTATAAGAAATAAATTATAGATTAACTGTTAATAATTTAGTTTTATTACAATATTCTGGTAATATTTTTGCAGTGTGATTCCTTTCACATTCATAAATTTTTACAATTCATTCCATATCAATCAAAATTTAAGCATATTTGCATAAATGAAATATAATTCCTGCATTTTATTAACATTTATTTTACGTTTAACTGTTGCAGAATATTCCGATATATGGTAAGATTGTAATTGTAGAAAATTAGTGTTTTCACTAAGATACAAATTATAAGATAAAGGAGAACTAATATGTTAACAAATAACCAAAATGTGTTAAAATGGGTTGACGAAATGGTTGCCCTCTGTAAACCTGACCAAGTTGTTTGGATTGACGGCAGTGAAGCTCAATTAAATGAATTGAGAGCACAAGCTACCGAGACAAAAGAAATGATTCCTTTAAATCAGGAGAAATTGCCAGGTTGTTACCTGCATAGAACAGATCCAACTGACGTTGCTCGTGTAGAAGATAGAACCTTCATCTGTACTAGAAAAGAAGAAGATGCTGGTCCAATCAACAACTGGTGTGATCCAAAAGAAATGTACGCTAAATTAACACCTATGTACGATGGTGTTATGAAAGGCCGTACTATGTACGTTATCCCTTATTCCATGGGTCCAATCGGTTCTCCTTTGGCTAAAGTTGGCGTTGAGCTGACAGACTCCATCTATGTTGTATTGAACATGGATATCATGACAAGAATGGGTAAAGATGCTTTTGAAAACCTGGGCGAAACCTCTAATGACTTTGTTCGTGGTTTGCACTCTAAAGCAGATATCGACCCTGAAAAACGTTATATTGTTCATTTCCCAGAAGATAATACTATCTGGTCCATTAACTCTGGTTACGGCGGAAACGTATTGCTGGGTAAAAAATGTTTTGCATTGAGAATTGCTTCTTATCAAGGTAAGAACGAAGGCTGGATGGCTGAACATATGCTGATTTTGGGAATTGAAAACCCACAAGGCGAAGTAAAATATATCTCCGCTGCATTCCCATCCGCTTGTGGTAAAACAAACCTGGCTATGTTGATTCCACCAGAAGTATACAAAAAAGCTGGCTATAAAGTATGGACAGTTGGTGACGATATTGCATGGTTGAAACCAGGTGAAGATGGCAGATTGTACGCAATCAACCCAGAAAACGGCTTCTTTGGCGTTGCTCCTGGTACTAACGCAAAATCTAACTTTAATGCTTTGGAATCCACCAAAAAGAACACTATCTTTACAAACGTTGCTCATAACATGGATGACAACACTGTTTGGTGGGAAGGCTTAGATAAAAATCCACCAGAAAATGCAATTGACTGGAAAGGTAATCCTTGGAATGGAAAAGAATCCACTGAAAAAGGTGCTCATCCAAACTCCAGATTTACAGCTCCAGCTGTAAACTGTCCTTGCATCAGCCCAGAATTTAACAATCCACAGGGTGTTCCAATTTCTGCTATGATCTTCGGTGGACGTCGTGCAAAAACAGCTCCACTGGTATACCAATCTTTTGACTGGAACCATGGTGTATTTGTAGGTTCTACGATGGCTTCTGAAACAACTGCTGCTGCTACTGGTGCAGTTGGTGTTGTTCGTCGTGACCCAATGGCTATGCGTCCATTCTGCGGTTACCATATGGGTGACTACTTTGCTCACTGGATCGAAATGGGCGAAAAATTGGGTGATAAAGCTCCTAAAATCTTCAATGTTAACTGGTTCAGAACAGACGATGAAGGTCACTTCATTTGGCCTGGATTTGGTGACAACATGCGTGTCCTGATGTGGATCTTAGACCGCTGCGAAAATAAAGTTGATGCTGTTGAAACTCCAATCGGTTATGAACCAAAACCAGAAGATATCAATATCGAAGGCTTGGATATCGATTTGGATACCGTGAAAGGTCTGCTGGATGTTGATAAAGATCTGTGGAGAGAAGAAGCTGCTGGCATCGAAGAATTCTATCAACAGTTTGGTGACAGACTGCCAGAAGAATTGTCTAACCAATTGAAAGCTTTAAAAGAAAGATTAGGCTAATTTTTTAGGTCTCCTATTATCGTTTTAAAATGCCTGTGAAAGTTTTCTTTCACAGGCATTTTTGCGTTCGTTAAAAAATAGATTATATGTCAGTATAAAAGATTGTCTTTACATAAGATTTGTTTTTATACAATAGAAGAAATCTTAATAAAGGATGAATATACATCATATTCAATCAGAGTTTAGCTGCTCAATATGAAATCAATTTAGAAAAATTGTTTATTTTTTTTGTTTTATAAATATTTTATTTATATATCACTACAAAATTGCTAATAAAATCCAATTTTATTTCCATTTTTATTGACATTTTAATTTATTTAACTTATAATATATACAACACAAATGAATAAATATTCATTTTATGAATAATTTTAAGTAAGAAGGAAGAAATAAAAATGAAATTAAAATGGACAAAAGTAATTGTTGCATTGGCTTTGTCCGGTGCAATCGCATTGGGAAGCAGTATTAGTGCTTCCGCTTGTATGGGCGTTTATGTAGGAAAAGGAGTATCGCAAAATGGTTCCTCTTTCATTGGACGTTCTGAGGATATTGCGAAAAACCACAATAAAATCTTTACCGTACATCCAGCAGAAGATCATCAAGCTGGAGATATGTTTACAGATGGTTATGGTTTTTCTATAGAATATCCAGCACATACTTATCGTTATTCTTTGGCAAAGGATTCCCCTTTGGAAGGAGATGGTGATGAAGCATTTGCTGAGGTGGGTATCAACGAAAAAGACGTTGCCATGACTGCCACTGTTTCTACTAGTTATAATGGAGATGCTGCAAAAGTGGACCCACTGGTTAGAAAAGGCGGTATTCGTGAAGTTTCTATGACCAGTGTTATTTTGGGACAAGCAACAACCGCTCGGGAAGCTGTTGAACTGCTGGGTAAAATTGTAGCTGAGCATGGGGCTGGTGAATGCAATACCATGATGTTTAGTGATCCAAATGAAGCTTGGTACATGGAAATTGTATCTGGGCACCAATATGCAGCAGTTAAAATGCCAGAAGATAAAGTTGCTGTATTCCCAAATATGATGATGTTGGGTACTATTGATGTAACAGATACAGAGAATGTAATTGTTTCTGATGGTTTAGTAAGTTTGGCAGAAGAAAATGGATTTTTACAAACTGTAGATGGACAAATCCATGTTGCTAAAACCTATGGACCATCCACTGCTAGCAGAAGTAATTTAACACGTTTATGGCAGGGAACTTATTATATGAATGTAGAAAAAGGGAATAGTTTAGATATTGAATCTGCTGAAGGCGGTTCATTTGACTTGTTCTTTGAACCTGACCATAAACTATCTACCCAAGAAGTAATGAAATATTTAGGATACCGCGGTGAAGGAACAAAATACGATTCCAATGTGGATTCTTCTATTAAAGCAATCGGAAATGATCGTCAAGCAGAATGCCATGTATTGGAAATGCGTGATGGTATGTACAGTGGTATTGTAGGTGTTGAATGGCTGGCAATGTCCCGTGCAGAATTTTCTCTGTATCTCCCTTACTATGGCGGTATGATTACAGAAACTTGGGAAGGTTATCATCCAGAGGATCTGGAATACACGACAGATTCTATGTATTGGGTATTTAATAAATTAAATGATCTGGCAGAAGATGATAGGGAATTATACGGAAAAAATATTCATAAATATTTAGACCAATATCAGGCAGCTTTGATTGAGCAGCAGGAACAAGTGGATGCAGATATGACAAAACTGTATGAAATTGACCCTACATTGGCACAGGAAAAAGCAACTGAACTTGGAAAATTGATTGCACAAGATACTTATGCAGTTGCGTTTAGTATTGTAACTGAATTGGAACAATTTATTGCGGAAGGTGGCGAAGGTGAATTTGTGCCATCTGTTTTGGAAAACAATGTGATGCCAAATTACTCTGTTGATCGTGTTGGTGGCGTTCCAGAACAACCAACTACTCCTTCTGAAACCCCATCCTCTACCCCTTCTGATACAACCTCTTCCAACTCTTCTACTTCCAGTGAAACTTCTCCACAAACTGGTGATGTTACCGCTATGGCTGGCGTAACAGTTGCTTTGGTTGCAGCTGGTTGTGCAGTGGTATTGAAAAAAAGAAAAAATAAATAAAATAATAGATTGAATACTCCTTTTATTAAAAGTTCTGGTGGAAATGCTTCTACCAGAACTTTTTTATTGGTTAGGGAAAACCATTGGCTCTGTTGGGTATCTTGTAAAAAAGCTTTCGTGACCAATATCGATTGAAGCAAGCCGATAATGACAGTCTTGTGATAACAGAAAGTTGCTGTTAGAACGGTGGTTTATCGTTTACGTGCTGTAAGGCAAGTGATGCAAGAGGAATAACGTTCAGAGGATCCTTGATAGGTTGGCCGATAATAGGACACAATAAGGACAAATCAATCCGTCGGTTAAATTAATGGTTATGAATGTCATGGGAACTTCCTGTTTTACCAAGAGAGCTATCTGATAAAAAACTTCCACATCAAATTTTGAGTAAAGGAAATGATTTAAAAAAGCAATACTATCAAGAATAAAATGAAAATGTGTTTTTTGGAGACTTTTTTCAGGATGATAGGACAATAAATGTAAGTAGAGAAAATTTTTCTTATATCTTTCAATGATTATTTAATCTTTTAGGCTAATTAGAAATTATGGTCTAAGAATAATGAAAAAACTCTAATCGTTTAGCAGGGTAAATTTAATAGTTCGTTACCCGAATAAAAGTATAGATTAAAATAAAAAATTGCTTTACTATAATTTCTAATTTGGATTCGTCACCTTTTTTTTAATTATGCATAAAATAGAGAGAGATAGGAAGGTGAAACGAATGCCAAGTCAATTAATATCTTTACCCTCGATCACCTATGCCAACAAAGCAAAATCCTATCTTGCACAATACGGTATTCAATCAACTGTAATTAAGACGCCAAAAAGCTTGCGAAAACGTGGCTGTGGTTATAGCCTACGTGTGAACCAAGATGGCGGGCAGGCGGCTTCTTTACTACAGCAAGCGGGATTTGAATTGTTGGATTAATGCCGGGCCGTTGTTTCAAAAGGCAACGGCCTTTTTTCTATTGTGAGTTATAACGAAAAGAAGAACTACATAGGAATAGAGAAAAGAGGGGGATTGTTTATGATATATTTTGATAATGCGGCAACAACCTATCCAAAACCAAATCAGGTAATTCAAGCGGTACAACAAGGAATGTTGCGTTATGGAGGAAACCCCGGCAGAAGCGGGCATTCAATTTCCATGCGTACCGCTGAAAAAGTCTACCAAGTGCGTAACTTAGCAGCGGATTTTTTTGATGCTGAGGTGGAGAACGTAATTTTTACCTGTAATTGTACTCAAGCATTGAATTTTGCGATTAAGGGGATTCTGCTAAATGGTGGCCATGTGATTACGACCAATCTAGAACACAATTCTGTTCTGCGCCCAATTGCTTCCCTTGCAAAACACAATAACGTTTCTTATACCATTATGGATGTTTATAATCAAAGCGAAGAGACGATTTTAGCTATGATAAAAAAAGCAATCCGGTCAGATACAAAATTGATTATTTGTACCCATGGTTCTAATGTGACAGGACAGCGTTTGCCCATTGAACGGATTGCGAAACTATGCAAAGAACATAACATTTTATTTGCAGTTGATGGGGCTCAATCCGCAGGGGTATTACCAGTTCAAGTGCGCAATATGGGGATTGACCTTTTTTGTACTGCTGGCCACAAAAGTTTATATGGGCCGTCTGGAACAGGTCTATTGGTATTGGGAAATAAAATCTTATTAGAAACAATTATGGAAGGTGGGACTGGTACTAATTCTTTTCGTATGGAACAGCCGGAATTTTATCCAGAACGAATGGAATCCGGAACTGTAAATACAGCTGGAATTTGTGGATTGGGAGCAGGAATTCAATTTTTAAAGCAAAAAGGATTGCGACGGATTTATCAACATGAAATTTCTTTATGCAGAATGGCATTTTTGGGGTTAAAAGGGATGCGGAATATTCAGTTATATACCCCTGATTGTGCAGAAGGAAGCTATCTCCCTGTATTTATTTTTAATGTAAAAGGAAGAACCTCGATGGAAGTCGTGGATCAATTAAATGACGCAGGGTTTGCTTTAAGAGGTGGTTTACACTGCGCTCCGCTGATTCATCAAGCTCTAGGGACTGAAGAAATTGGAGGAGTAAGGTTATCGGTTTCCGTTTTTAATAAGAGGGAAGAGATCCAAAAGTTTCTGTCAACGATGCAAAAAATATCAAAATAAAAAAACAGGGGGTATCTCCCTGTTTTTTTATTGTATTTATGCGGATACTGGAAAAAATACAATTGAATCATAGAAAACATCACCAACTAATAAAACGATCATATAGTTATAATTTTTATACGCATTCTGTTTTGTAAAATATAATTTTCATTTTCATAAAAATACTGTTTCTATAATGAAAAAAATCACCTCCATTGCTTGAAATTCACCCATTGTATGGTACAATAGAATAGGTATAGATAATTCAGAGGGAAAGGACTTTGCTGTATGCAGTTTTTACAGTCTGTTGCACAGTTTTTTAGTGCAGTGGGTGAAGTAATTGGAGGTGTAATAGCCTCTTTTCGCATCAATGATTTGCTGGATATTCTATTAGTAGCATTTTTGGTTTATAAAGGTATCCAATTGGTAAAGGAAACCCGTGCGGCACAGCTGTTAAAAGGGATTTTATTGCTGTGTGTTGTATTGGTAGTTTCTAATCTTTTAGATTTAAAAACGATTAATATTTTATTAAACTATATCTTTAATTTTGGTTTGGTTGCGATTGTGGTACTATTTCAACCAGAACTTCGGCGTGCGTTGGAACGGGTTGGCCGGACAAAGGTAAGCGGACGTAGGCTAAGTAACCTGTTTAGTGGGAAATCTGAAGAGGAACAGAATATTCGTCGTTGGGAGAAAGCGATCAATACGATTGCTTCCGCTGCAGAATCCCTATCCAAAACCAAAACAGGAGCTTTAATTGTATTTGAACGGCAAAGTAAATTAGGGGAACAGATTGCAACTGGTGTGGAAATTAATGCGGATATTAGTGAAGAATTAATTGGTAATATCTTCTTTAAAAATTCTCCGTTGCATGATGGGGCAATGATTATTCGGGATGCTAGGATTTTAGCGGCTTCCTGCTTTTTGCCCAAGCCGGAAAAAGAAGAATTAATTGCAAGGGAATTGGGGTCCCGTCATCGTGCTGCGATTGGGATGAGTGAGAATTCCGATGCTGTTATTCTGGTTGTTTCAGAAGAAACAGGAGCGATTTCTGTTGCGGAAAATGGTGAGATTATCCGCCACTTAACCAAAGAACAATTAGTGGACTATTTAACAAGCAGGATAATTCCAGAACAACCTGTAGAACATAAAAAATCCAGAACCAGGAGGGAAAAGAAGCAATGAAAAAATTCTCTTTTGGACGATTAATTGAAAATAAACGGTTTACTATGGTGTTTTCCATTTTAATTGCTGTGATTGCGTGGCTAGTTGTTGTAATCCAACTGGATCCAATGCAAAAAAAGGTAATCCGTGATATTCCTGTGACGTATGATTTAGCTGATACACAAGCAGATAAACTGGGTTTAGAAGTAATTAAGATAGAGCCTGCTAATGTTTCTATTACAGTAGAGGGGAAACGTTATCAGGTGAGCAAATTGACCCAAGCGGATTTTAAGGTGGAATTTTCCGCAGTATCAATACAAGGAGCTGGAAGCTATACTTTAGAACTGCGTGCTTCTTCGAAAGAGAACAGTTCCGAGTTCCAAGTAGCAAATATTTCCCCTTCTACTGTTAATGTTACTTTTGATAAAGTATCCAGTAAAACCATTACGTTAACAGCACAGGCACCTAATATTAAAGTGGAAGATGACTTTATTTTAGAAAATCCTGTGCCAACACCAGATAAGTTGGAAGTAAAAGGTCCAGAGCAGTATATTGACCGGCTAGACCATGGCATTATTATGACAGATGCCAGTGAAACTTTAACCCAGACTACAACAAAAAAGGGAACGTTGTTGTTATATGATGTGGATGGAAACCAATTGGATAACAGCTGGTTTACCTTTGATCGTGAGACTTTTGAAGTTGTAATTCCGGTCTACAAACAAGCTACAGTTCCTTTAACATTTAAATACAAAAATGTTCCAGCAAACTTAGACACCAGTAAATTAGAATATTCAATGTCGGTTAATCAGATTAATATTGCAGGCTCAGAAGATGCTGTGCAAAACATATCAGAAATTAATTTAGGTTACATTGATATTCGGGAATTGGATGTTGGAAAGACATTTCAGTTTAATATTTCTGTCCCGTCTGGATTTAAAAATATCAGTAACGTAACCCAAGTAACGGTTACATTTACGGATACTAACTGGAGCTCCAAATTACTTGATGTAACGGATATCCGTCAAAGCAATATCCCTTCGGGGTATACCATTACAGTGCAAAATTCCAGCATCCAAAACGTAAAGATTGTGGGAGACCAATCGGTAATTGGAACATTAATGCCAAATGATTTAGTGGCAACCGTGGATTATACCAGTCAACCCATTAAAGAAGGTTCCCAAACAGTTCAAGTAACCATTGAGGTAGTTTCCAAAGAAAATGTTTGGGTAGTAGGCAGCTATGACTGTATTGTTGTAGCACAAAAAAATCCATAAGCTAAGGGAGGACAAAATGCCGATTGTTGTATCTGGAATCCGGATTGGCTTAGATCAAACAGAAGAACAGGCAATCCGGAAAGCAATTAAAAAATTAAAAATTTCCCATAACCTTGTCAAAGAAGCCTATGTAAATAAGGTATCTTTAGATGCAAGGCGCCAGAACCAGATTACCCTTGTGAATACAGTATGTGTTGAATTAACAGAAGGAGAGTTAGAAGCTGTGCAGGCAGCTTCCGACTCTTCGGTTGTTTATCGGGAAAAACGTAGCATTTGTTTTACACCTGGATTAGAAAAATTAGAATCCCCCATCGTAATTGCGGGGTTTGGGCCAGCTGGAATGTTTGCTGCCTTAACCTTAGCCCGACAGGGATACCGCCCAATTGTGTTAGAACGTGGTACCGATGTGGATCAACGGGTAATAGGGGTAAACCGGTTTTGGAAACAAGGAGTTTTTGACTCAAAGGCGAATGTACAATTTGGAGAAGGTGGAGCAGGCACTTTTTCTGATGGAAAATTAACAACCCGTATTTCTGACCCTTTTTGTGACCTTGTATTGAAAGATTTTGTGAATCATGGAGCACCAGAGGAAATTTTAAAAAAGGCAAAACCACATATTGGTACAGATAAACTTCGACAGGTAGTTAAATCGATCCGAGAAGAAATTCAGTCCCTGGGAGGGGAGATTCGGTTTTGTTCCCAGTTAGAAGGGGTTACTTTTCAAAATAACCAGTTAAAATCCATTCGGGTAAATGGGGAAGAAATACCAGCCTCTATATTGATTTTAGCAATAGGACACAGTGCACGGGATACTTTCTCTATGTTGTTGGAATCTGGCGTTTATTTGGAACCAAAAGCTTTTTCGGTTGGAGCGCGTATTGAGCATCTGCAATCGGAAATTGATAAAGGGCTGTATGGAAAGTATGCTGGTCATCCTTTATTACCGAAAGGGGAATATCAGCTTTCTTATCGGAAGAATGGTAGGGGGGTATATACCTTTTGCATGTGTCCCGGTGGTATGGTAGTTCCTTCCAGTTCCTGTGAAGGGACTGTGGTGACCAATGGGATGAGTGAGTTTGCACGGGATCAGAAAAACGCCAATTCCGCTTTGGTTGTGGGAGTAGGACCAGAGGATTTCGGTTCCTCCCCATTGGATGGGATAAAGTTCCAACAACGGTTGGAACAACAGGCGTTCCAGCTTGGTGGAAAAGATTATCGGGCTCCAGCAGCTACAGTAGGAGAATTTTTAAATCACCGTGTAGGGTTACAGGAAAAGCGGGTACATCCTTCTTATGCTCTGGGCGTGAATCCAGTGGATTTTGACCGGTTATTTCCCAATATCGTCACCCAAATGATGCGGGAAGGACTAGAGAGGTTTGGAAGGAAGATTCCAGGCTTTGATGCAAGTGATGCTGTATTAACTGGTCCAGAAACCAGGACAAGTTCTCCAGTACGAATTACTCGAGGAGAGGATTTTTGCGCTGTGGGAAAATCGGGTTTATATCCCTGTGGAGAAGGTGCTGGATATGCTGGTGGAATTATGAGTGCGGCTGTGGATGGAATCCGCATTGCTTCCGCTATTATTCAAAAATATCAACCTTATGGAGGGTAATGAGATGAAACTAATTTCTTGGAATGTAAATGGGTTACGTGCCTGCTTAAATAAAGGATTTGATACATTTTTTCGTGAACAGGATGCGGATGTTTTTTGTGTTCAGGAAACAAAAATGCAGCCCGGACAAACAGATTATCCGTTTGAGGGATACCACCAATATTGGAACAGTGCGGTGAAAAAGGGCTATTCTGGCACTGCGTTGTTCAGCAAAGAGGAACCCTTGTCAGTGAGTTATGATATTGGGGTAGAAGAGCACACAGGAGAAGGACGTGCTATTACTGCGGAATATCCGGGCTTTTATTTGGTTACTGTGTATACGCCAAATGCGCAAAGAGAACTGACCCGTTTGGATTACCGTATGAGTTGGGAGGATGCTTTCCGCGATTATTTGCTACAGTTGAAATCGAAAAAACCAGTTATCGTGTGCGGTGATATGAATGTAGCACATCAGGAAATTGACTTGAAAAACTTTAAAACAAACCGTGGGAATGCAGGGTTTACAGATGAAGAGCGGGGAAAGATGAGCCAACTGTTAAATAGCGGTTTTATTGATACATTCCGTTATTTGTACCCAGATAAGGAAGGGGCATACTCCTGGTGGTCCTATATGTTTCAAGCCCGGGCAAAAAACGCGGGGTGGAGAATTGATTATTTTCTGGCTTCGGAGGAATTAAAGGAACGGATAGAAGATGCAGTTATTTATTCTGATATTATGGGAAGCGACCATTGCCCAGTTGGATTGATTTTAAAGGAAAACTAACAGATAGTATCTGTGTATATTAAAACGGGGATGTGAGAAAGAATGGTAAAGAAAATTATAACCTCTGTATTAGTAGCAATAAGCCTAATAGCCGGTGTTTTCTTTCTGTTTTTTGGTGTGAAAGGGTCAGTTGAATGGAATAATAGGACAAAAAACTATAAGGAAACGGTAGGCTATTATGTAAGCTATCGTGTCTATACTACTGACAAATACAAGCCTGCCCGTAAACATACCTTTAGGATATACAATCAAAATTCATATCAATTGACCTATTCCTATACCGTTGATGGAAAAGAATACACCGTTTCTACGGATTATGGTGTAGGGAATCTTCCTAATCAGGGAAGTACCAAAAAGATTTTGTACAACCCCAATGATCCAGAAGAAGCTGTTGTTAAAGGGACAAATAGCAATAGTATCATGATTGGTGTTGGAGTGATCTTTACTGTAGTTCCATTGTTTTTTATCTTCGCTTTTTTGGTGATTCAAGGGCATATCAAGATAGGAAACATCAATTGGATTGAGGTTGTGCTTGGTTTGGCTTTTGGTGCCGGAGGGGTGGGGTTCCTTTATATGGCTACAGGCTCATTTTCCATCCCAGAAGCATTTCGTGTAATGGGAATATTAATGGGGGTTCCTCTTCTTATTGTAATTACTGGTATCTTTTTACTTATACGAGGGTTGTTTTTTGGTAAGTATTCAAGAAATTAAAAATAAAGCTAAACTGATTTGATAGGCTTTTATTGAATGCTATAAGGAAAGGGCTATACTATAGAAAAATCTTTCAGGAGACACTTTTTGTGGATTAGCTGTCTAGTTAGCAAGATATTAAATTTTTTATATTATTTTGTCAAATAATAAAACACCAAAAATTTGCTAATACACAATGATATTATCAAAAATCGTTGGTGTTTTATTAAAATCTGTTTTGTGTTAAAATGAATTTAATACTATAAACCATTTAAATAGAATCAATCTATCCTTATTTTATCTAAAAATACGATTACAATTAAATTATATCATTACGAAAAAATACTGATAAATAATTAACTGAATTTGATTTTTTATGATATGTATAAAAATGGCTTGAAACCTAGTTTCAAGCCATTTTTGCTATCTTGATTTATGGCTCCATCTGTTTTCCAAAGAATAAAGCAGCGGTAGTAGCCAATTTTAGTAAAGTATCATCCGCTTGATGGCAATGATCATCTTCTAAAAATAAAATACTTCCACTTAAATCTCCATTTGATAAAATGGGAATTCCTATTAAGGCACTCCGACTAACACCGTCTACTGGCTGCATTCCAGTGGACTGGTTTGTTTTTTGGTATGTTTGGCGTTGGGTCAACATTTCTTCCCATTCAGAAGAAATGCGGCGCTCCAAAACTTCTTTTTTCGAAATTCCAGCTGCAGCAATTACCTGTTCGTGGTCACAAATCAGCACAGGAAGCTCTATTGTTTTGTAGAGTACTTCTGCATACTGTGCTGCAGCAATTGAAATTTCTTCCATAGGGGAATATTTTTTAAAAATAATTTCCCCATTTGATCCTGTGTAAATCTCCAATGGTGCACCTTCTCGGATCCGTAAGGTTCTACGGATTTCTTTTGGAATAACAACACGACCTAAGTCATCAATTCTTCTCACAATTCCTGTGGCTTTCATATAATGATTCCTCCATTTAACAGTATTGGTAATTATTCTATATAGTAGATAACTGTAGTGTCTGTTAAAACAAGGAATTTATACGTATGTTTTTATTCTTCTTTTTCAATTTATTTTATTAATAAAGTAGTTATTAAATATAATAAAAGCTCCTTTAAATTATAAAAACTGGCCTGGATCAATATCCAAGCCAGTTTTTACACACTATGATATTTTAACTATTTTTTCTTACGTAAGGTGAACAATACTGCACCTGCTATCACTGCTGCAACAGCTCCAGCCAGTGGTGTAGCATCCCCTGTTTTCGCTGCATTTGCTTTTGTTGTAGATTCCTGTCCAGTTTGAGTAGCTGTATCATCAGTGGACGGTGTTATTTCTTCTGAAACACTTCCATCTACTGCTACTAACTGATCCATTGCAGCTTGTACGTTTGTTACTGCTGCGTCTACTTCTTCCTGGGTTGCGTTTTCATTGTTGTACACATCGTTTGCTTCCGCTACTGCCGCTTGTAATGCTGCATAGCTCTCGGCTGTGTATGCGTTTGCGTCCACTTTGTCTGCTTCCGCCAGAACATCTTCTAAAACAGACTTATCTGCTTTGAATCGTAAATTCAGCATTGCGTTTAACAGATTATCCGCTACTTCATTGATTTCCGCCTGCATAGCGTCTCCATTATTGTAAGTATTCTGCGCTGCTTCTAATGCTGCGGTAAATTCCGCTTTTCCCGCTTCTACATAACGGTCAAGTTCCGCATTGATTCCATTGGCTGCTTCAATCAAAGAAGCTAACGCTGTTTTATCTCCAGCTACAAACCCCAGTTTATGAATTTCGTTCATTAAGGTTTTCCATGCTGCATTTACTTCTTCCTGGGTTGCTGCTGCGTTATTTGCTACTGCCTTGGCATTTTCCAATGCTGCATCAAATGTTTTTTGTACACTTTCAATAGCATTGTCATATTCCCCGCTTGTTTTGGCCTGTTCCGCATAAGCAATCACAGAATTTAAGATACCTTTATCTGCTTTAGAAACAACTATTTCTGTTTGTGTATATGGTGTTAAGGTAACATTTCCAATAATGCCGAAATTATAGGTATTATCAGGTGTTTTGCCAAACATGACATTGGACATATTGCTGGAAACTTCTACGACAATTGTATTTTTCCCAGCAACCAGATATTGACCAATATCGGTATGGAGAGAAATTTGGTTCATTGGCACTTCTGTTCCATTAACGAACAGACGTCCAACGTCAGAAACATCGGTAAAGTCGAGATACGCACCCTGTCCTTGTTCCCATCCTTTTTCCAATTCAAATGAGGTAGTATATTCCGCTACACCTGCTACGTTTTTCAGATTGGAATCAATTTCATACCAAGGTACCAGGCCTGTTTCAGATAAATCATAGGTATCACTCTGAACAATATTTGTATCATGGACGTTTTCCCCTTCTGTCCACTGATTTAATACCATTGTCCAGTTGGTTAAGTCCATTGGATTTTCTGCAGCTTCTGCTGTTACATGAACAGACGTTCCATCATTCAAAACTGCATCCAAATTTCCTCCTTGAGTGGAACGCAATGCCAAACTGTCAGTATCCACATTGTATACTGCATTATCTGCGTTGGTCTGTTGTACTGTATTTTCTAATGTTTTACTGCTCCAACCATCTTTGGCAATGGCAACCATCATTGCGTCCTGGGAATCCAAATCAACATTAATGGTAACCATTCCATTGCTGGAGATAAACTCTGCAATTGGTGTAATTTCACCGCTCCACGGATCAAGTAAATAAGGAGTTCCTTCTCCTTTTAAGGTTACAGTTTCAGCTAATTCATTCTCATAATCATTATACATAAAGTATAATTCCGCATCCTCTGTGGTGCGATGGTTATAATACATATTAGAAGGTGTTTCCGGCTGAGCATCCGGTGAAACTTCCAGTTGAGAAAGCGCAGTAACTAATTCCGCACGGTCTGCAACTGTTTTTACATTATCAAGGCCTTTTAATTCATCCATATAAGCAACCAGCTGTGCGTCAGCATCCGCAAGTAGTTCGGAGGAACCTACATTTTCGTTACTTCCTGGATAAGAATTTACTTTGCTTGGCGCTTCCCCTACAATGACAACTGGCAATCCTGCTTTTGCGTAATTTAGGATTTTTTCTGCAACATCCAATGACATTTCAGGTACAGTGCCATCCCCCATTGGCTCAATTACTAACGCTTTATAGGATGGGCCATCTGCTGCAAGAACTGTTTTACCATCTTCAGTTCCAACAACAGCATTGTCCATATTCAAAATTGCTTGGGTCACATAGTCATAGGTATATCCAGCCTGTTCAATTGGTGTAATATCGGATTGGATATTCCCTTTTCCATACATACAGCGGTATACTGCCAAGTCAACATCTCCTTGTCCCTGTTGCAGTACCATTTGAGTACGAGAAAGTGCATCTGTCATTATATCTACATTTTCCCACATTGGAGTTTTATCGTCCCATTCGTTACCATAACTTAAAGCGGACATTGCAGAATATCCTGGCCAAGTCACTTGGACTGGGAAAAACATATTTTCTGTATCGGTAAATTTATAGGTAGAACCATGGAATACCACCTTATTTACACCAGCTGAGAAAAGCCGATAAGCATAGTGCATAAATCCTAAATGACGGTTATCGCTTCCGCTCTGCAATTGAGTATCCGTCCAGGTTTCACGCCAAGAGTCGTTTCCAATCTCCGCTGCTTCTGCGGAAAAGATTTTATCCCCTCTCATGTTTGGTACGGCACTAAGCTGGCGATAAGAATCTGGATTGGTTCCACTCAACGCATAAGATTCTACTTCTACAATATCGGTATAAAGTGCTGGATCAGTCAATTCAAATGGACTACTCCCCTTACTGCTGTATGCCTGATAGCGCAAAGTCATGTTGTGAGAATCCGCCCATTCATTGAAGACGCCCATATGGTTTTCCGCCAAAAGTTCTGTCATAGTAGTATAAAGGTCATCCCGTACACGGTCTCCAATTTCACTAAAATTACTGTTGATCGCAGGTAAATATGGGGTTAAATCATAACCACGTCGGGCTTGGAATTCTTCTAGCATTTTTGGTGTCCACAAATTGCTCTTTAATTCAAAGGAATCACCAAATAAGCTTCCAGCATTTTCTTCATAAAGGCGTTTCAATTCTGGATCGCTGTTCATTGCGTTTTCCCAGTTTTGTGTAACAGCACGGGTAGCATCTGCACTCATGTGGTCGATTACATATTGTTCTACCCCAAACCCAACTGTATGGTTAGCAGACTGGCGATAAAAATAGAATACAGTCCAATCCCCTTCAGAAGGAGCTGTCCAAGACATTTTACCAGTTTCCTGGTTAAAATCTATTTCCTGATTTCCATCCAATAAATTTAATGCTGTAGAAGAATCGTAACTTCCATCCGCTAATTTCTTCGCTGCTGTCACCGCAATCAGTTCATAATCGCGGTTTTGATCTAAATTCTTTGGAAATACATAGCTTTCTGTCGTATAAATCATTGCATCGGCAGTAGCAGTAAAATCAGCACTTGCATTCAGTAATAACTGTTCTGCACGGATATCGTCTACATCTGTAATTTCTGGGGTAGCGATTGGCCACATCTGCCCAATGGTACAGTCAATCTGTACGCCGTAATCTAATCCAGCCTGTAAAATCCACTTCATTGTCTGGTTCCATGTTTCATCATTGATTGAACAATTCTTTGCAAGTTCCAAACATTGTAATTCTACGCCAGAATAGCCCCCATCTGCAAATTCCTTTACTTCCCTGCGAATTTCCTCTTCGTTCATACGTCCTGGTGCAATCCACCACCGCATAAATGGTTTCGCATCCTTATCCGGGGAAAGGAATTCCTGCTCAAAAGCAGTTAAATTATTTGTTTCCCCTGTAAATGTTGCAGCGTTTACAACAGCCCCTTGGGATAAAACCATAACAGCTGCCAATAAAGCCGCTGCGTAGCGTTTTGTTTTTTTCATTCCATTGTTCTCCTTTCAATACAGGTATTATTGGCAATCATGCCTCCTATACCTAAAATAACCTACTACCCATTTCCCTCTCTGAAATGGTTTCAATTACACAAAAATAGCATCAATAATATTTCATATCAAGTTACCGAATCTCTTTTTCTGTGTTATAATAATTGTAGCAGAACATCTATTTTGGAAACAAGAGAATAGACAACACGAAAACAGGGAATAAGAATACCAACTATGTGTAATATAGTAAATTAAGAAGGAAAGTTTTTATGTATATTGACCATTTAATTGCATCAGAACGAGAAAAAGTACTCCATTTAAGTTTTAGCGATTCTGTTATAAAAAAGCATAGACAGCAACTGAATGAATATGGATTTTTTACGGTATCCATTGAAAATGAGCAAAATCCCATGAACAATGGATTATCCATTATTCTGCATGGTCCTCCTATCAAAACAAAACATTCTCCAGTATTCCATAACCATGATTACTACGAAATGGTTTATGTTTACCGTGGAGGATGCGTCAATACCTTCCGTGACCATGAAGTTATTCTGTCACAAGGAGACATCCTTCTATTAAACCCTAATGTATTACATTGTTTACATACTTTACATGAGCAGGATTGTGTCTTTAATATTATGCTTAGCCGTTCCCTTTTTGAAGAATCAATGTTGCTTCTTTTATCAGATAATAAATTATTCAGTAATTTTATTGTCAGCTATATGTATCAAATCAATACCAGCCAGGAATTTTTATATTTTCCTGCTCAACAAGATGGCCAAGTGGATGATATTGTAACAAATTTAATCTATGAAGTCCGTGAACGTTCCTCTTCTGGGAATGGAAATGTAATACAATATCTTCTTGCTGTATTGTTTACCCTATTGGCAAGAATACATGCGGAAGAAAATAATATCAATGCGGAAACGCAGCCTAAAATAGCATCATTACTGGATATTATTAGCTATATCAATCAAAATAGCAACACTGTCAACTTATCTGTTTTAGAGGAAAGATTTTCCTATTCCTCCGGTTATATTTCCAGGATGATTAAGCAACATTGCGGACAAAGCTTTACACAGCTAGTCCAGAATGCTAAACTCCAACACGCCCGGGAAATCCTCAAAACTACGGATACTAGCATTGTAGAGGTGGCGGAAGAATCCGGTTTCCAAGATAGCCAATATTTTTCTAAGTTATTTAAAGAAAAATTTGGCTTAACCCCAAGGCAATACCGGAAGATGTGTCAAGAATCTATCGTTTCATCTTTCTAAGCAGCTTATGATTCTAAATAGGCTGCTATTTCTCTATTATTTTAAGTTGCTTTCCTATTTTATATGACAAATTATTTCAATTATCTAAGATACAATAGAATGCGTTGTTTGATTCAGCAACAATATAATGTTATAAAAATAACAATCTTTTTCTTTCATTTTTTAGTCTGAATTGCTAAATAACATCCATCTATTTACATAATATTCATAATTTTATAGTATACTAAACCTAACTTAATCGATTCGCAGGAGGGGAATAATGAGCTATTTAACGGATGAAGTGAAAAAAAACCGCAAATATCTTGATCTTTTGTCCAAAGAATATCCAACAATTCAAAGTGTTTGTACCGAGATCATCAATCTGCGTGCTATCATCAATCTACCAAAAGGTACCGAGCATTTTATGAGTGATTTACATGGGGAACATGAAGCATTTAAGCATATTTTAAATAATTGTTCTGGTGTAATACGCGAAAAAGTAGATATGTTATATGGCGATACTTTGGACGAAGAAACCCGGTCCGAAATTTGTACTTTAATCTATTATCCTGAACAAAAGTTGCAAATGATTAAAAAAGAAAAAGCCAATACTGACAATTGGTATATGATTACATTGCAGCGTTTACTAAAAATTTGTAAAAAAGTAGCATCAAAATACACACGTTCTAAAGTGCGTAAAGCAATGCCAAAAGAGTTCCAATATATTATTGATGAACTTCTTCATGCGGAATATGGCGAAGAAAGCCAAACCATGTATTATACCAAAATTATGGATACCATTATCAATTTACATAATGCGGATGCGTTTATTATTGCATTATCTTCCTTAATTAAGCGCTTGGCAGTAGACCGCTTACATATTGTAGGGGATATCTTTGACCGTGGTCCTCGCCCTGACCTGATTATGGACATGTTAATGGACCACCACTCTGTGGATATCCAATGGGGTAATCATGATATTTTATGGATGGGGGCAGCAGCAGGAAGTTCTGCCTGTATCGCAACCGTAATCAACAACTGTGCTGCGTTCAATCGTTTAGAAGTATTAGAGCAGGGGTATGGGATTAATCTGCGACCATTAGCATTGTTTGCGGAAAATCACTATTTAAACTGTGAGAACTTTGCCCCCCGTGCAATCCGTTCTGAACATACTGCACAAAAGGATTTAAAGCTAGTTGCTAAAATGCATAAGGCAATTGCGATTATTTTATTTAAATTAGAGGGAGCTGTCATTAAACGCCATCCAGAATATGATATGGAAAATCGTTTGCTTCTGGATAAAATTGATTTCTCAAAAGGTACTGTTATCATTGAGGGAAAATCCTATCCTATGAATGACACCTTCTTCCCTACGATTAATGAGGCTGACCCTTACGCTTTAACATCAGAAGAAAAAGAATTAATGAAAGACCTAAAGCAGTCTTTTCGGGAAAGTACTCATCTAAACGAACACGTGCGCTTTTTATATTCCCATGGGAGCATCTATTCCTGTTTCAACCAAAATTTATTGTTTCATGGCTGTTTGCCTATGGAAGAAAATGGTGATTTCATGGAAGTAAACGTCAACGGCACTGTGGCAAAAGGAAAAGCCCTGATGGACTTAGCAGATTCTACTGCACGCCAGGCATATTTCCACATGGAAGAAACCAAATATAAACGCTCTTGTTGTGATTTTATGTGGTATTTATGGTGTGGAAAACGCTCTCCATTATTTGGACGTTCTAAAATGACTACCTTTGAACGCCTGTTTATTGAAGATAAATCCACTTGGACAGAAGCAAAAAATCCCTATTATGTGGTAAGCAAACAAGAGGAATTCGCTGTTAAAATTATCCGTGAATTTGGCTTAAACGAACGGGTATCCCATATTATCAACGGACATGTCCCTGTCAAAGCGATTGATGGGGAAAATCCAATCCGTGCAAATGGCCGCTTGATTGTAATTGATGGTGGTTTTTGTCGGGCATACCAGCCAACAACTGGGATTGCGGGATATACACTGATTTACAATTCCTATGGAATGCGGCTTATGTCCCATCAGCCTTTTGAAAGCGTAGATAAAGCAATTAAAAATAACCTGGACATTCAATCCAACTCTACAGTTTTTGAAACAATCAAAGAACGCATGAAGGTAATGGATACAGATATTGGTACCGAGTTAAGCGATAAAATATACGATTTATCCCTGTTACTCAATGCTTATCGAGACGGTTTGATTAAACAAAAGACAAATGAAGGGCATTATTAATTTGTTGTTTTGTTTTAAACTACTACAAGAGGTATCTAATTGAAAAACCAATACCAAAAAGAACGCCAAAGGAAACTGACAAAATCTGAACAACAACGAAAAGAAAAATTTCAAGTAGTAAAAGAAGAGTTGGAGTCCAACGGTTATGTTTCTCATAACCTAACAATCGGGCTGGTTTATGCTAATGTTATGGCAATAGTATTAGGGATGCCTATCGCTTTATTATTAACAGCCTGGTTTTTCATAAAACATCCAGTCAGTTCCATTCTATTACAAATTGATAAGGCGTTTTTGGCATTTGTTTTGTTAGTTCTGTTAATTGTCATCCATGAGCTTATTCATGGAATTTTCTGGGGTATATTTGCAAAAAATCATTGGAAATCCATATCATTTGGTTTTATCCTCCAATACCTAACTCCTTACTGTTCTTGTAGCCAACCACTGAATAAAGTAGAATATATCATTGGAGCTATAATGCCTACCATACTTTTAGGAATTTTTCCTTCCATTATTTCAATTTTCATAGGCTCTGCTTTAACATTTATCATTGGTATTGTGATGATATTTGCTGGCGGAGGAGATTTAGCTATTATTTTTAAATTATTGCGCTTTCAGAATAGAGCTGAGGATATCCTTTACCTGGATCATCCATATCAGGCCGGCTTAGTAGCATTTACAAAATAAAAAACAATTAAACTATTTTAAAATACGTTCTTTTTATAAAAATGGAGTATTATTTAATATAGTGAAAAGACGATTTCTTCCTTATAATGGATATAAAAATGATGAATCAAAGTAGTAACAAAATTTATCTTAGAAAAATTTTTGCTTATTTTTTGTGTAAAATATATAATTGTTTTGGCTCTATCCATAGAATATGTCATAAAAATCATTCAAAAATATCATATAAAAACATAGTCAATCTCGTTTTGATATGTTATAATAAATTACAAAAATAAAATACCCCTTAATAAAAATAGACTTTAGCTATAAGCTGAATTGCTTATTTGGGAACTATTTTATTTGGCATTATAATGCTTTATCATCACAAATAAAGGATGGAAAAAATCATGTTTAAAAAAGTATTAGCAGTATTATTGGCAGGTACATTATTAGTAGGGTGTTGTACTGCCTGTGGAACAAGCGAAGAAGAAAAACAAGGAGCATATCAAACATTCCAAGATGCAGCAAAAACAATTAATGAATCTTCAGGATATGTATTTAGTCTATTTGGTTCTTTAACAACTGAATATAACGACAACTCTTCCATGCAGGGAATTAGTTCACGGTATACTACAAAAAATCAGGATGGAAAACAGTTGGTAGAAAGTTATTTGTCCTTTAGTACCACTACTCAAGAACCAACTAGCACGATTTTAGAGTCTGACGGAACAAACTATTGTGTTATTGATGAAAGTGGAAGCAGTTCTAGTTCAGCAGATGGAACTAGTACAGGGAACACTGTACAGGAGCTTACTCAGGAACAATTTCAACAGATGACTGGTTATGGTAAAATCGGGACAGATTTTAAAGCAGAGGATATTAAAAGTGTATCCACTAAAAATGATGAAGGAAATACCAGTTATGAAATTACATTAAATCGAAAAAATGCGGTAAATCTCGCAACATGGTTAATGGAATCTATTTCCTATATAGATACAGAACAGGTACCGGTTGATTTTGATGTAGATTCACTGGTTTGTACGGTTACAGTAGGAGAAAATGGTGAACCAAAATCTTTCCGTTATGAATTGGAAACTGACATGACTGCAGAAGGGGAAACGTTACATGCGGAATATCGGGTAAGCTACAGTATTGAACAATATGGGGATGAAGTTCAGCTAGAAATACCAGACTTAAGAAGCTACCTTGATGCAAATGCCGCGGCTTCTACTGATGGCGCAACAGAATAAAAAGCTATTGATCAGCACTGACTTTGAGCGTTAGTGCTGATTTTTTATATGTATAACACCAAATTACAAATGTTTTGATAACCCCAATAGAAAAGCGATAGACTTATATTATATATAAAAATACAATTGAAAAATAAACGTTTTATTTTAAAAATATAGTATGTATTGGGGATAAAAAGCTTTTTATAGTTGACAACTGCAATATCTTGGCACTATCACCAATAAGTGTAATTGTGTTTTGTTTAATATTCCATAAAAATCATCTTATTATTATAATAATTGTGAAAAATGGAGGTTTTTTTATTGACTTTAAAAGCTCAAAGTGTTATGATTATTCACGATGATACAAGGGAGGATGCTGTTACATATTAGAAAGGAAATTTCCATTTTTACAGCCTCCTTTTTTATTTACATCATTATTTCATTTTATCTATCACTCAAGAGAAAGAGTGGCAGTGATGTTATTACAAAGGAGGAAGAGAAACAGTGAAAAAAAGCAGACGTTTGCTGGCTGTTTTACTGGCAGCTGCTATTACTGCAACTACATTAACCCCACTAAATGCTTTTGCGGCAACAAATGGAGAAATGGATATTGATAGTTTGCAGGTAAGCAGTTTGAATCAACCATTAGGAATCGATAAAACACCAACTTTTAGTTGGCAGTTAGGTTCCAATGAATATGGTAAAGGACAATCCGCTTACCGTATTATTGTGGCTTCTACAGAAGAGAATGCAAAAGCCCACAAAGGGGATGTATGGGACTCTGAACAAATCCAAAGTGAAGATAATTACGATGTCCTTTACGCTGGTCCTGCATTGGATTCTAAGACAAAATATTATTGGGCTGTAGAAGTTTGGGACGAAGACAAAAACAGTATTGGTTGGAGTGATGTATCCACCTTTGAGACCGGTATTCTGAACCAGGACGAATGGAAAGGGGAATGGATTGGTATTAACGGTACTGACATGACCTTTGATGGGGCGAACTGGATTTGGAGAAGAAATGGTTCCGGTTTTTCAGGAGTTCCAGCAGGGCACCAGTATTTTAGAAAAACATTTACTGTGAATACTGAAAAAGAGATTAGCAGCGTATATGTTGGTGTAACTGCTGATGATGAGTATTCTCTATATGTAAATGGAGAAAAAGTTGGTGAAAATGGTGGTACTGACTCCTGGAAAAATGGTAAGCTGTTTGAGATTGGTAAACAAATTAATAAAGATGGTAACAACGTAATTGCGATTGACGCATTTAACAGCACCAACGGCTATGCAGGGGCACTTTCTAAAGTAGAAGTATCTTATACCGATGGCACAAAAGATACTTTTGTAACGGATGACAGTTGGAAAGTAAGCGAGACCGAACCAGTAGAAGGATGGACTTCCGCTGATTTTGATGATAGCCAGTGATTAGTTCCTGACCAGGTTGTAAAATATGGTGAGTCTCCTTGGGGTACAGGTGTAGAACCAAGCCCAGAAGATGCTTTTGCTGCAACGGTACTACGTGAAGAATTTTCTACAACTGAAGGCAAAGAAATCAAAAATGCTCGGGCATATGTTGCTGGTTTAGGTTTCTTTGAAATGAAGATCAATGGCCAGCTACCAGACGATTCTGTTCTGAATCCAGCAAATACCCAATACACTCAAACTGTTTTGTATCGTACATTTGATGTAACCAACCTATTGAAGGAAGGTAATAATGCAATTGGTGTTGAATTAGGGAATAGCTTCTATAATGAAACCTGTTCTGTATGGAACTGGCAAGATGCTGCCTGGAGAGATGATCCAAAACTTCGAATGGAACTGGATATTGAATACACCGATGGCACCCATCAAACAATTGCTACTGATAATGAGAGCTGGAAAGCTACCAAAGATGGTCCAATTACAACAAATAGTATTTACTATGGTGAAACTTATGATGCCCGTAAAGAACTAACAGGTTATGATCAAGCAAACTATAATGAAGAAGATTGGGCTCCGGCTCAGGAGATGGAAGCTCCAACAGGTGAACTGACCGCTCAGGTGATGGAACCAATCCGTCGTACTAAGTCAATTACATTATCCCAGGATCAAGTGAAGAAACTGGATAATGGCTCCTATGTTTTATATGTTCCTGAAATGTTGGCCGGTTGGATTAAACTGAACATGCACAATGCGGAACCAGGCCAAAAAGTTACCATTACATATGGTGAAAAATTAAATGAAGATGGAACTGTTCAAAAATTAGGTGGTAAAGATGGCGTTAACTCCGGTTGGTGGCCAAAAGCTTACAACCAACAGGATAACTATATCTGTAAAGGTGGAGAAACCGAAACCTTTGAACCAAAATTTAGTTATAAAGGTTACCAATATGTTCAGATTGATAACTATCCAGGAGAACTAAAAGCAGAAGATATTATTTGCTATCGTACTAGCAATGATATGGAAATCACAGGTCATTTTGAAAGTTCTAATGAACTGATTAACCATCTGCATGATATGATGATGACAACCATGTCAAACAATATGCAGGGCAAACCAACTGATACTCCAGTATGGGAGAAAAATGGTTGGCTTGGTGATGCTAACGTTGCTTTACAAACAATGGCCTATAACTATGGCTATGAAAATATGTTAACCCAATTTATTGAAACCATGGAAGACTGCCAGGATGAACTGGGCAATGTTCCAAACATGGTTCCAACACAGGGATGGGGAAATGACAATACTGTTGTATGGAATTCCATCTTTGTGTTTGGTGTAGACCAAATGTGGGATACTTATGGTATTGAAAGCTACATTGAAGAACAATATCCAGCAATGAGAGAATTGGCGCTAAAAGATATTGAATATAGCAAGAGCAATGGATGGACATGGAGTGATGGGCAGCTGGCTGACTGGGTATCCCCAATGGGTCAAGGCGATGAAAACTCTGGCTTACAATATAGTGAGAGTCCAAATGAAGGTAGTGGTATCGCTGGTACCGGTTTTGCTTACCGCCTATTAAGTGTTATGGCTGACTTGGCAGATAAATTAAATAAACCGGAAGATGCTGCTGAATACCGTGAAGCAATGGCTAATATTTATGAAGCATTCAACGCTAAATTCTATCGTCCAGAACAGCAAATTTATGAGACAACAACTTGGAGCAATATTGGTCCACACAGAAGCAAATACCGTCAAACTTCTAACTTGGTTCCTCTGGCATTTGGTTTGGTTCCAGAAGAATACAAAGAAGGTGTATTGCTCAATCTGGTAAAAGATATTAGAGATAAAAATTATCACTTGGATACCGGTTGTGTTGGTACAGAACTGATTTTGCCAGTCTTAAGCGAAAACGGCTATGCTGATGTAGCTTACAAGATTTTAGAACAAACTTCTTATCCAAGCTGGGGTTATATGGCAAACCATAAAGGCGGAACTTCCCTGTGGGAAATGTGGGAAGATACTTCCCGTTCTTTGGGCCACTATTTCTTAGGTACCTATGACGAATGGCTGTTTAAAGGCATTGGTGGTATCAAAGATATGAAAGATGGCTACAAGACCTTTACTATTGAACCAATGGTAGGCGGTACACAAGATTACGCAAATGTTTCTGTTGATACTGTTCGTGGTACTATCACTAGTAATTGGACTTGGGATGGCAACAATGCTACCTTTGATATCACAGTTCCAGTAGGTTCTACAGCAACTGTTATTTTACCATCTGATTCTGTTGATAAAGTAGCAGTAGGCAAAGGTGTAGAAGGTATTTTGAATTCTGAAGCAAAAGACGGTAAAACTTATTTGACAGTAACTTCAGGCTCCTATCAGTTCTCTACTTCTGTAGTGAAAGATGAAAATGCTGTTGATACTTTGGATTTGAAGATTGCAATCAACCAGGCAAATGGATTAGACCAAATTGATTATGATGCAGATGCTTGGGCAACATTCAGAGCTGTTATTGATGAAGCAGAAGCTTTAGTAAACGACTCAACAGCAGATCAAACTGCAATTGATACTATGACTGAAAAAGTTTTAGCTGCGATTGAAGAAGTAAAAACTCATATTAATCAAAGCAGACAAGCTTTGAAAGAATTGGTAGCAAATGCAGAAAGTCCAAACCCAGTTGCTCATCCACAAGAATATATTGATGCATTCAATAACGCTTTGGCAGCAGCAGAAGAAGCTTGTGGTGATATTAATAAAACCAATGAAGAGTTGGATCAATTAAAAGCGAATTTGGAAAAAGCAATTGCTGACTTAGATGCCAATAAATATGAAAACTATGCTCAGAACGGAGCAGTAGATGCTCGTTCTACTTATGAAAGCCCAGATTGGGGTTGGGGTAAAGCCTTCTTAGTAGATGGCGACCGTAAAAATCTGACTGAAAAAGGCGAATATACTGGTTACTCCAGTGATGTTGGTGAAGTTCGTACCAAAGACCATGAGGAATGGGTAAGCGTAGATTTAGGCGAAGTACAAAAAATCAACTCTGTTGTATTCTACGCTCCAACACAATCCCCATCCACTCCTGGAACTTGCTATGGTTTCCCAAAAACATTTGATATCCAGGTATCCACCAATGGACAAGACTGGACAACTGTAGCATCTGAAAAAGATTATCCAGTTCCAAGTTATGGTCCAATCGTATTCAGTTTTGATGAAGTTGATGCAAAATATGTAAAACTGTACGCATATAACTTGAATCCAAAAGTAACAGACTTTGGTTATTACTACCTGCAATTATCCGAAATGGAAGTTTACAACTCTCCAAATGTAGAAACTCCAAAACCACCAGTAGAATCCAATAAAGATATCCTGAACAAAGTAATCGCATATGCGGAAAATGCAGCAAACAGTGAAGAATTTAACAATGTGATTAAAGATGTACAGGAATCTTTCAATGAAGCATTGGCAGCAGCACAGAAAGTAGCAGAAAACAATGCGGCAACCCAGGAAGAAGTAGATGCAGCATGGAAAGCATTGATGACAGAAATCCATAAATTAGGCTTTGTAAAAGGCGATATTACTTCTTTGGAACAGTTGGTAGCTACAGCAAAAGAATTTGATTTAAGCAAATATGTAGAAGCTGGCCAAGCAGAATTTAAAGAAGCATTGGCAGCGGCAGAAGCATTGATTGCGGATAAAGATAACGCAATGCAAGCAGAAATCGAAACAGCAGAAACTAATCTGTTGAACGCAATGTTAAACCTGAGATACAAAGCGGATAAATCTATCCTGGAAGAAGTTGTGGCAAAAGCAAATGATGTAGATGCAAACGCATATACAGCAGAAAGCTATGCAGTATTGTCAGCAGCAGTTGCAGAAGCAAATGATGTATTGGCAAATGAAAATGCAACTCAGGAAGAAGTAGATACAGCAGTAGCAAACGTACAGGCTGCAATGAGCGGACTGGTAGCAGTGGATAACAACACAGCAGAAGATAATACTGTTGATAATACAACCCAAACAGGTCAAGAAAGTACAACAACGAAAGCAAACGCAGCAAAAACAGGCGATGTTGCTCCAATTGCTGGTTTGGCTCTGTTAAGTATCGCAGGTGCATCTGTAATTGCACTGCGCAAAAAACACAACAAATAAATTTGATATTTCTTAATTTGAAAATCGAATTTTAAAACCAAAAGGCTCAGTAATTTACTGGGCCTTTTTTCTATATTTTTTATAATCGGGTATAGCATTGGATAACTACACATTTTATTTTTACAACACTAGTTGTTTTATTATATATAGAAAATGATATAAGTGAAACTAGCAGCAAATTATTTGTAAATATTTAATTGTTTGGAAGAAAGGTATATATAAATAAATCAACAAGGAGTATTTGTTTTTTTGATTGTCAAATTTTAGCCTTTTGTATATATAAAAATAAATTCCTAACCTTTGGCCAAATCTTACCCTAGGTTTATACTTATTATGGTGCGAAATGCTGAAAAACTTTTTTGCTATTGACAGAAGATAAAATAGTGTTACAATATATATTGTAATAATTTTATAAAACAACTACATATTGTGGTGTTATAAATCTGTATACAGAGTATAACGGGGAATTCAGGTGAAATTCCTGAACGGTGCCGCCGCTGTGATAGGGTTAAATATAGCATTTGCCACTGGTTTTCTGGGAAGGCGTTATATTTGTATGAAACCTTAAGTCAGAATATCCGTCTGTATCATCCAGTTGCTACGGGTCATGGCAACAGGTATGCTGGTATGAAATATTTTCTGTAGGCATGCCTTTTTCAGGGTATGCTTTTTTTGTGCCATTTATTGGCGACCAGATTGGGCAATCAAGCGCTAATAAATGGCAATATAGGGTACGATTAAAAAATACAAAGTAGGAGGGTTAAACTCATGAACACGCAAGTAATTAAACGGGATGGCAGAGTTGTTGCGTTTGACAAACAAAAAATTTATAATGCAATTATGAAAGCTATGAGCTATGGGAGCGGTATTATTGATGAGGATTCCGCTGCTATTATTGCAGATGAAATTGAACTGCAAGCAGCAAATAGGATTGATGATATTACGATTCGGGAAATTGAAAATGCCGTTTATAGCAAGTTGATTCAAAAAGGGCAGGAATTAACTGCGAAAAGCTACGAAGGTTACCGTGCAATCCAGGAATATAAGCGTTCTATTAACACGACAGACGACGAAATTTTAGGTTTATTAAAAGGCACAAACTATCTGGTAGCAATGGACAATTCCAACAAAAATCCTGTACTGAATTCTACTTTGCGTGATTTGATTGCCGGTGAGGTTTCCAAAGATATTACACAAAGGATTTTGTTGCCAACTAAAATTGTACAGGCGCATCAAAACGGTATTTTACACTACCATGATCTGGATTATTCCATGAGTCCAATGTTTAACTGCTGTTTAATTAATATTGAGGATATGTTGGATAATGGAACTGTTATCAACGATGCTATGATTGAGTCTCCAACCTGTTTTCAAACTGCTTGTACTGTTATGACGCAGATTATGGCACAGGTTGCATCCTGTCAATATGGTGGGCAATCGGTAAATATCAAGCATTTAGGGAAATATCTTCGCCGTACTCATGATAAAGCATACCGCCATTTTAAAGAAAAAGGCTATGATGAAGCTTTGTGTAAAGAGTTGGCGGAAGATAAAATGATGGATGAGTTAAAATCTGGGGTGCAAACCATCCAATATCAAATTAATACATTACAAACATCCAATGGTCAGGCACCATTTGTAACGATATTCATGCATATTGAAGAAGGCTATGAATATGAACGGGAAGTTGCTTTGATTATTAAGGAAATTCTTCGTCAACGCCTTCTGGGAATAAAAAACCGTCAGGGAGTAGTTGTAACCCCAGCTTTTCCAAAGTTAGTTTATGTATTGGATGAAAACAACTGTTTACAAGGTGGAAAATATGACTATATTACCCGTGATTATGCGATTCCATGTAGTGCAAAACGGATGTATCCTGATTATATTTCCGCGAAACAAATGCGGCAGATTTATGATGGAAATGTATTCAGTTGCATGGGGTGCCGTTCTTTCCTATCTCCTTGGACGGACGAAAATGGTGATGTGAAATTTGAAGGGCGCTTTAACGCAGGTGTTGTTTCTTTAAATCTGCCTCAAATTGCTATCATTTCCCACGGAGATGAAAAGAAATTTTGGCGTTTATTGGATCGCCGTTTAGACCTTTGTTATGAAGCTTTATTATGTCGACACAAACTACTAAAGGGGACAAAAGCAGCGGTTTCTCCAATTCATTGGCAGGATGGTGCAATCGCCCGTTTGGATGCAGAAGATACCATTGACCCATTATTGGAAAATGGATACTGTACCATGTCATTAGGGTACATTGGTGTTTATGAAATGACGAAGCTGATGATTGGAGAAAGCCATACCAGTGAAAAAGGCCAGGAATTTGCGCTAAAAGTAATGCACCACTTAAAAGATACTGTGGACAGATGGAAGGCGGAAACAGGCATTGGTTTTGGGCTATACGGCACTCCTGCAGAAAATCTTTGCTACCGTTTTGCTAAAATTGATAAAGAAAAGTTTGGAAATATTAAGGATGTTACTGACAAAGGTTACTATACTAATTCTTATCATGTAGATGTACGGGAACCAATTGATGCATTTTCTAAATTGGCGTTTGAGAGCCAGTTCCAGAAAATTAGTACAGGTGGCTGCATTTCTTATATTGAGATTCCAAATATGCAGGATAATTTAGAAGCACTGGAACAATTGGTAAAATTTATTTATGATAATATTCAGTATGCTGAATTTAATACCAAATCAGATTACTGCCATGTTTGTGGTTATGATGGGGAGATTAAAATCAATGATGATAACCAGTGGGAATGTCCAAATTGTGGAAATCGTGACCAAAACAAATTGACAGTAGTACGGCGTACTTGCGGTTATTTAGGGCTCCATTTCTGGAATGAAGGCAAAACCAAAGAGATGAAACAAAGGGTACTACATTTATAATTCAAAAAAGGGGGAAGCTTAAAATTCGTTACGCACAGATACGGAAATATGATGTGGCAAACGGTGTTGGTATCCGTTCTACGCTGTTTGTAACAGGATGCCGCTTTCACTGTAAAGGATGTTTTAATGAAGAATATCAGGATTTTTCTGCTGGTCAGCCTTGGAGTGAACAAGCAGAAGAAGAATTTTTGACCTATTTAAAAAACGAAAATATAGTTGGCGCCAGTATCTTAGGCGGGGAACCCCTCCAACAGGATGAGGATATGCTTCACCTTGTAAGAAGAATTAAACAGGAGACAGGAAAAACGATTTGGATGTGGACTGGGTACCGGTATGAAGATCTGAATCCTTTCCAAAAAGAAATTATCCAGTATGTGGATGTATTGGTGGACGGCCAATTTGTACTGGAATTGCGGAATTTAAAATTAAAGTTTCGTGGTTCAGAAAACCAACGGATTATTGATTTAAACCAGACTAGAAAACAGGGGAAACTAGTGTTGTGGGACTCTTCTTGTTGAACATACGATACCGGTAGGAATAAGATCTTACCGGTATTTTTCTATTAGATAATAAATGTAAAAATGTTTAGATAAAAGGGAGCATTTTTTATCTTTCCTATGTAACCCCATAGAAAGAAATTTTTGATTCATAAAACAGGTTTTATATTGTGAACATTTATATGTATCAAGCTTGTTTTTCTGTAAGTTCATTGCCAATTTTTTAATGTTCTTTTTTATAATTACTCACTTCACAACTCATAAGCCTGGGGATTGTTGTTCGAATCGATGCTATTCGATTGCTATTTGCAGCTTGTTATACTTGATATTTTAAAGGAAAGTTTTTATAGGATATCCCTACTGGTAGAAATGATGCGTTCTACAACAAAAAAACAGCCCATTCTTTGGGCTGTTTCAAATGGAGGAATCCCAGCATTATGCTGTTTTTCCGGAGGAGGATGATTCAGAAGAATCGCCATTCATATGTTTTTGATATTCCTGTAATATAGTTGTTTCCAAGATAGAACGGAATTCTGGTGAAATTGGGTGTACAATATCCCGGAATACCGTTCCATCCTTTTTACTAGGCATGGCAATAAACAACCGTTCTGGACCTTGTATCACCTTAATTTCATGAATTGCCAACAATTGGTCGATGGTAACGGATACGATCGCTTTTAATCTGCCTTCTGTAAAGGTTCTTCTAATTTTTACGTCTGTTATGGTCATTTGTATTTCCTCCTGTCTTATCAAAAGGGTGTTTTGTAACAGTAGTATGGGCAGAAGTAGAAAATTTAACCATGTTTTCCTGTTTTTCTAAAAAATATTTAAAAAAAACAAAAAGTTTCGGCTTTATAGGTTTATTTTTTTGTCCATTTGCAATATAATATAAAATATGTGTTATAATAGAAATCTATTTTTATAGTTATCATAATTGGTAGAATGGTATTCATAATAGGGAGTGAAGCACAATGGCTGAAAAATCCAATTTATTGCAAGGAAAAAAACATATACATTTTATTGGGATTGGTGGTTCTGGAATGTTCCCTTTGGCGCAGATTTTGCACAAAGAGGGCTACTATTTAACAGGGTCGGACAACAACGAATCCGATATTTTAAAGATGGTTCGCGCCTTAGGTATTCCGGTTACCATGGGACAGAAAGCGGAAAATATTGAAGGCGCAGATTTAATTGTCCATACAGCTGCTATTATGGAGGATAATCCGGAACTGATTGCCGCAAAGGCCAGTGGCGTTCCTACCATTGAGCGCAGTGTATTATTGGGGATCATTACGGAGCGTTATTCAGATTGTATTTGTGTCAGCGGTACCCACGGGAAAACCACTACAACCGCTATGCTGACTCAAATTTTATTAGATGCTGACATGGACCCTTCCGCAGTGATTGGAGGAAAATTAAAATCCATCAACAGCTATGGGCGTTCTGGTGATTCTGAGATTATGACCTGTGAAGCTTGCGAATTCGTAGACACTTTCTTGCATCTTTCTCCAGATATTGCAGTGGTACTTAATATTGACTGTGACCATATGGATTATTTTAAAACCATGGATAATTTAAAATTATCTTTTGAAAAGTTCTGCAATAAGGCGTCCAAGGCAATTATTTATAATGGGGATAATGAAAATACAGTTGAAGTAGTAAAACGCATCCAGGGAAAAAAGAAAATTTCTTATGGGATTATGGATACCAATGAGTATTATCCAAAAAATATTACCCATATTGATGGGCTTCATACTAGGTATGATTTATATCATCAAGGGGAGTTTTTAACTACACTGGACATCCATGTACCAGGAGACCATAATATTGGAAATTCCGTGGCCGCATGTGCTGCTTCTTTGGAAGCAGGTACCCCAGTAGAAAAACTGGCAAAAGGATTGGATGCATTTAAGGGTGCTGGCAGACGGTTTGAATTATTGGGTAAAGTAAACGGCGTTACCATTGTCGATGATTATGCCCACCATCCTGCGGAGATTGCCGCAACCCTTAAGGCGGCGAAATCTTTAAAATTTAACCAGGTATGGGCAGTACATCAACCATTTACCTACTCCAGAACCAAAATGTTATTGGATGATTTTGCGGAAGCCCTATCGATTGCAGATCACACTGTGTTAACCGAGATTATGGGTTCCCGTGAAAAAAATACCTACCATATTTACGCAAAAGATTTGGCGGATAAAATTGATGGCTGCGTTTGGTTTCCAACTCAACAGGAAGTAGCGGATTATGTATTGCAACATGCCAAAGCAGGTGATTTGGTGATTACGTTAGGCTGCGGTGATATTTATAAAGCTGCAAAAATTATGTTAAATGGACATTACGAATAGTTTTTGAACAGCTTACAGGTGAGTTGTTGAAAAGGTTGACGTCATTTTTAGGGTGATGTTGGCCTTTTTTCTTGTTTGATTGTATCCATAAAATATGGTATGATAAAAGCAAATGGAGGGATGATAAATGGCAAATATGATTATTATCGGAAAAGGACCAGCTGGAATTTCAGCTTCGTTATATATTTTGCGTGCGGGGATTGAAACTACCATTATTGCGAAGGATGGCGGCGCATTGGAAAAAGCGGAATCCATTGATAATTTCTATGGCTTTCCACAGCCGATTTCTGGGAAACAGTTGATTCAGAATGGAGTGGAACACGCTAAACGCTTGGGAGCGCATTTTGTGGAAGATGAAGTAGTGGGACTTTCATTTGATGGTAAATTTGTAGTACAAACTGCAAATGGGGAATACAAAGCGGATAGTGTTTTGTTATCTACTGGTTCCCAAAGGGTACGGCCTAAAGTCAAAGGCTTAACAGAGTTTGAAGGAATGGGCGTCAGCTATTGTGCCATATGTGATGCTTTTTTCTACCGTGGACAGCATGTGGCTGTTTTAGGGGATGGGGAGTATGCCCTTCACGAAGTAAAAGAACTGCTTCCTATTGTGGGTTCTGTTACTTTACTGACTAATGGAAGTCAACCTAAAGTTGTGTTCCCAGAAGAAGTGCAGATTAACCAGGCAAAAATCAGCGAGTTAATCGGTAATGAAGCTTTAGAACAGGTATTGTTGGAGGATGGAACAGCTTTGACAATATCCGGATTTTTTGTTGCACAAGGGGTGGCAGGAAGCAGTGATCTGGCGCGGAAAATTGGTGCCATGACTGAAGGCAATAAGATTATCGTTAATGAGAATATGGAAACCAATATACCCGGACTGTATGCCGCAGGGGATTGCGTTGGTGGATTATTACAAGTTTCCAAAGCGGTTAGTGATGGCGCACTGGCAGGTACTGCTGCCATCCGTTACTTAAGAGATTTAGGAAAATAAAGGAAATATACCGGTACTGTTTTCTCAATGGCAGTACCGTTTTTTTATAATTTTAATGGCAATAATACTAGTAAAACCAGATAAATCTTCTTGTTAAGCATGAGATTTTCCAAAAGGAAACTCCAACTATTTTGATTTATTAGAAATTATGCTTAGATCTACAATAAAAAGAGGAGTTAAGTGTACAATACTGTGATAGAATTTGTACTAATAGGCATCATTAGTTTTGTATTTTCGTAAATGGATACAACAGAAATAGTGCTGTTTCTGTATAGTTTTATAGCTTTATAAAAAATTATTCTTGACAAGAACATATGTTCTTTTATATAATAAGATTAGAATAAGGGGGGATATTGTGGATCTGTTTGATAAATTAAAAGTATTGGCTGCTTCCGCCAAATACGATGTATCCTGTGCATCCAGCGGGGTAGACCGTGATTCGCCAAAGGATGGAATCGGGAGCGCTGTTTCCTGTGGCATCTGCCATACGTTTGCCTCGGATGGACGCTGTGTTTCCTTATTAAAAGTATTGATGAGTAACGCTTGTATTTACGATTGTAAATATTGTATTAACCGCCGTTCTAACCAGATCAAGCGGGCTACATTTACCCCCCGCGAACTGGCAGATTTAACAATACAATTCTATCGCCGAAACTATATTGAAGGGCTGTTTTTGAGCTCCGGAGTGTTTAAAAATCCAGACTATACCTGCGAACAAATGATTCAATGTGTGGAGATACTGCGGAATGAATACCGGTTTTATGGATATATTCATGCTAAAGCAATTCCTGGGGCGGATGGAAAACTGATTGAACAACTGGGCTTGCTGGTGGATAGAATGAGTGTGAATATTGAGATGCCAACTCAACAAAGTTTGGAAAAACTAGCGCCGGATAAAAGCAAAGTATCCATTTTAAAACCTATGTCCTTAATTCATAAACGGATTCAGCAGAATGCCACTGATTTGGTTCAATACCGTCATGCTCCCAAATTTGCACCAGCTGGACAAAGTACTCAGATGATCATTGGCGCTACACCGGAAAGCGATTTCCAAATTTTAAATTTGACCGAAGGACTTTATCGGAATTATGGGTTAAAACGGGTGTATTTTTCCGCTTATCTTCCTGTGGTACAGGATTCTTTGTTACCAGCGTTGGATACCAAACCGCCTTTACTGCGGGAGCATCGATTGTATCAAGCTGATTGGTTATTGCGTTTTTATGGTTTTAAAGCAAGTGAGCTATTGGACGAGCAACACCAAAGCTTTAACCCATTAGTAGACCCCAAATGCAATTGGGCATTAAACCATTTGGACTTATTCCCCATAGATGTGAACCAGGCGGATTATAACAGTTTATTACGTGTCCCCGGTATTGGTGTGACAAGTGCCAAACGGATTGTTGTTGCACGACGTATGGGACCTTTAAATTTTGCGGGATTAAAAAAATTAGGAGTGGTATTAAAACGTGCTCAATATTTTATTACCTGTAGTGGAAAAAAGAATGAAGGATTATGGATTACTCAGGATGGAATGATACGCAGTTTAATCTCAGAACAGGGATTAAATTATCTTTCCAAAGAATGTGACGTACAGCAATACGAACAGTTGAGTTTGTTCCGAAATAACCGACTTACCGTAGAGGAGTTGCAAAAATGTTTCCCAACCACAACATAATTTATCAATATGATGGCAGTTTTGAGGCACTATTGTGCTGTATCTTTGAAAGTTTTCAGCGGAAAGAAACCCCAGTTGACATAGTGGTGGAAGAAAATTTTCAAATGTCCTTAACGCCTTCCAGATGGATTGCGACTGATTTGGAAAAAGCAAAACGGGTGGTCAAAGGGATACAAAAAAATTTTACAAGGAAATGCCAAACGTTTTTCCATATGAGTTTTTTAACCTGCCATCCAAAAAAGGAATGGCTGATGCTGTGCTATGTGCAAATGGGATTCCAGTATCGGGAAAAAGTGTTGTCTTTGCTAACTCATCCTGTTGTAGGAGAGTTGCATAAGGCAGTGAAATATTTAAAAAATGAAAGCCATTTTATGAAAGAGTTTATCCGTTTTTCAGATTATGATGGCATGCTAGTAAGCAAGGTACATCCCAATAATATTGTTTTGCCAATGATCCAGCGGCATTTTTGTAACCGTTACCCAAACGAGTCTTTTTTGATTTTTGATGAGTCCCACCATATGGCATTGGTGCATAAACCAAATCGGACCAATATTTTCCCTTTGGACTCCTTGAAATTATTTTCTACAGCTTCTGAGGAAAAACAATATCAGAAACTATGGAAACAATACTATGATACGATTGGAATCGAAGAACGGTATAATCCAGTTTGCCGCCGTAATCATATGCCAAAACGTTATTGGAAATATATGACGGAATTTCAAATCATTTTGGATAGTCAGAATGGTGATTGACTTATCTGGAGATTTTTGTTATACTATTAAATAATGTTTGTTTATCAAACAATCAATGCTGGTATAGCTCAGTCGGTAGAGCAGCTCATTCGTAATGAGCAGGTCATGGGTTCGAGTCCCACTTCCAGCTCCAAAATGAGCCTGAACACAAGGATGTTCAGGCTCATTTTTTTGTAATGGGCAACTTTTCTATCATTAATTGTTTAGATTAAAATACAATTACCAATGTACTGATTTTTTTAACTCAATCAATATAAAAATAGATTAGATATCGAAATTTTTACATTCTCAGTTTTTTTCCTTTTCTCTATCACAAAAAACACATTAATTTATGGATATATTTGTTAATGATTAATAATTATATAAGTATTTTTATTTTAATTCGCACGATTAAACTTACTTTTTCGTTCAAAATTTTTAATATATAAGAAGAAAAAAGTTATAGACTTCTATATTATAAAAAAATATATATGAATGACAAATTAAGGGATATGCCTTTTTGTTTGTATAATTACACAAAAATCATTTATGTGGTTGATATATTTAATTTAATGATATATAATCAATTTGTGAAATAATTGCTTGATTGTGAAAAATATAAAATTAATCAAGTGTTTCTCTTTCTGTTTTTCTTATAAATTCCCCTAGCATTATTTTTAAATAAAAGTTAGGGGGAATTTTAAAAGAGTGCAATATATAAATGGATATTTAAAATCCGTATCTTAATACATAGAATAAGGGGGGAAAATAGGAAGTAATTCAAGATACGATTTAAAATATAAAAAATCATTGATATTAAAAAGCGTAAGGAGGAAAAAATGAAGAAGTTTTATCGATCCATTGCCGCTATTTTGGCAGTATGTATGTTGTTTACGATGGCGTTTACAGTATCAGCAACGGATCAAACCCTTTATACCATGGAGATTTTGGACCTTACTGTAAACAATCGTACCAATCCACAGGGATTGGATGATGACACTCCATCTTTTGGCTGGAGGATGGATTCTAATTTAGTTGGGCAAAAACAAACTGCATACCATGTTATAGTAACAGAAAAATTTTCTGGCGAAACAATGTGGGACAGCGGTAAAGTAGAAGGCAATGTTTCCCAGTATATTGAATATGCTGGAAAAGAATTAAGCCCGGAATCGGATTATAATTGGAATGTAACCGTGTATGACAGCAATGGAAAAGCCTATTTGTCCGATACAGCAACCTTTACTACCGGATTAATGGCTGACCGTTTGATTCCGGAAGAACAACCATCCATTCAAGATTTAACCAGCTATACGATTGATACCGACTTTGTCATTCACAGCGGATGTATGGGGTTATTGTTTGGGGTACAGGATAGCAATAATTTTTATATGTGGCAGATTAATGCCGGAGATCTTTCTATTAATCCTCATCAATGGAGCAATGGGGGAATTAATACGAACTTTCCACATCCCAGCATTAAAGATGCTTTAGGAGTGGATTCCATTTTGGAAACTCCGCTGCATTTAACCATGAAAATGGAAGAAGGAACTGTGACTAGTTGGATTAATGATGTCCAGATTGGGGAACCCCTTTCCATTGGTCAAGTAAAATTGGGGCGGATTGGTTTCCGTCAAGCTGTCAATGAAAGCGTTGATATTGACCAGATTACTGTAAAAGATCAGGACGGACAGGTTGTGTTTGAGGAGGATTTCTCTGATCAAACTTCGAATCCATTTGATGGTGGTACCGTTGAAAATGGACAGTTGAAAATGAATAGCACCAATTTAGTGTTCCAGAAAGACACCGAACTGGAAAATACAACATTTACTATTGATTTTGATGGCCAGGTAGTAAATACTGCTTTGGGGCCATTGATTGGCGGGCAGGATAACAGCAACTTTTATATGTGGCAGATTAACGCTGCAGAACGTGTTTTTAAACCACATCAATGGAGTGGTGGAAATATTACTACTTTAAAACAAGTAAGCCTTGACCCTGTGTTCGGGGAAGGACAGCCAATTGAAGGTGTACCATTTCATATGACAATCCAAGCCAATAATGGCGAGGTAAAAACGTATTTGAATAAAATTGGCGAACAACCACAATTGATTGATACCATCCAATTATCCCCTTTTAGTGTGGGGAAATTTGGATTCCGTCAGATGAAAGACCATGTATCCAATGAGGTTGGACTGATTGACAATCTAAAAATCGTTGGAGAAAATGGCAGTATCTTATTGGAGGATGATTTTTCTTCCCCATATAACACTACATTTCCTTCCGGTTCCATTACAGAAGATGGCTGGTTCTGTGCGGAAAATGGGCTGTTTTTCCAAAATGAAACTGAAGAAGTGTTGGGATGGAGTGGAGCACAATGGATTGGCTCCCCGGAAATCTCGGTAGATTCCGGAAAAATTCCTGTCTATAACCTGTATTATGATTTGCAGTTAGTAGAAGGAAGCACCAAAGCGGCTGCTTTGGTTTGCGGAAACGACTATCGCTTAATGGACAAAACAAAAAATAACTATCGTGTGGAAGGGGAAAGCTATCTTTCCTTTGAGCTGGACGCTTCTAATGTATCTGCTGGAGGTTCACCAGTTTTAAACTTGTACCGGAAAGGGTTCTGTTCTGACGATTATAAGAATCCAGACGCTACTACATTAATGAGAAGTTTTTCCCTGGATAATATCGGGGTAACTGCAGAGAACCTTTATACAACACCAATCCGGTTTTCTTTAACCTGCTATGGCGGCGGTTTCCGGATTTATGTCAACGACCAAAATTATGGTGAAGTTGTCATCAATCCTACCGGTGGGACACAGGACCAGCCTTGCTATACCTACCTGAATTCCATTGGATTTTTGACAGAGCCAGGCCAGCAGGCAGAATTCCAAAATTATGAAATCCGTACTTGGGATACTGCTCATGCCGTGATGTTTGATAAAACAACAGGGGCAACCTATTCTATTTTTGAAGGGCAGGATGGTGTTTCGGTACAAGATCATTTTATTATGGTAGGGGACCAGGCAAAACAGGTAAAAATTTTAGCAGAGCCTGATTATAAATCCAATCAGTTATTAC
Source organism: Massilioclostridium coli (assembly GCF_900095865.1). Taxonomy (GTDB): domain Bacteria; phylum Bacillota; class Clostridia; order Oscillospirales; family Ruminococcaceae; genus Massilioclostridium; species Massilioclostridium facile. The sequence continues at coordinate 99,139 of NZ_FMIZ01000007.1, forward strand.
GGAAAGAATTTAATGCGGACCAACCAATACAGTCAGCACGTTTATATATTACTTCTCGTGGCATTTATGAACCATATGTCAATGGCGAAAGGATTGGGGAAGATTGGTTTAACCCTGGTTTTACCCAATACAATAAAACCATTACCTATTCTACTTATGATATTACAGACCAATTACAACAGGGAACCAACGCGATTGGTGTACGCCTGGCATCTGGCTGGTGGCATGATGAAATGACATTTGACTTGTCCAAATACAATTATTGGGGCAACAAACCATCCTTGTTGGCAAAAGTAGTTGTTACCTATGCCGATGGTACCAAAGATACAATTGTAACGGATGAAAGTTGGAGCTATAACAATACGGATAGTCCAATTATCTATGCGGGATTCTTCAATGGTGAGGTGTATGACGCACGGAAAGAAGCAACGATTGAAGGATGGAACCAGCCAGGATATACAGGGGAAAACTGGTATAATGCTTCCGTTATCGTTCCATTGCCAGAAAACGCAAATCCTCATATCATTGCCCGGGTAGATGAACCGGTACGCCATGTGGAAACACTCTCCGCAAAATTTGATAAAGAACCTGACCCCAATATTTATATATATGATATGGGAACCAACATGGTAGGTGTTCCTGAAATCACCTTCCCAGAAATGCCGGCAGGTACCGAAATTACCATCCGGTATTCGGAAATTTATTATCCTGAACTGGATCCAAGCAATCCTTATTACTATGGGGAAATGTCAGGTAAACTGTTGACAGAAAACCTGAGAGCTGCCTTGTGTACTGATACCTATATTGCGAAAGGAACAAAAGGCGGGGAAACCTATCGTCCAAGCTTTACTTTCCATGGTTATCGCTATATTGAAATCAGTGGGTTAGAGGAACCATTACCGGAAGAAAATATCAAAGGGATTGTATTAAGCTCGATTGAAGGTACAACTTCTACCTACGAATCTTCCAATGAGTTAACCAACCAACTACACAAAAATATCCAACGTTCTTTGCTGGGGAACCATGTCAGCATTCCAACAGACTGCCCACAGCGTGATGAACGTATGGGATGGACAGGGGACGCTCAAGTGTTTTCCAGAACAGCTACCTATTATGGCGATATGAATCTGTTGTATGAAGGATGGGAAGGTACCATCCGTGATGCTCAAACAGCATCTGGTACAATTCCTCAAACAGCTCCAAACCTTGGTTGGGGAGCAAGTGTGGAGGTAGCCTGGCCAGCAGCAATTGTTATCCCAACCTGGGAAATCTATAAACAATATGGCAACACCCGTGTAATTGAAAGCAATTTGGATGCGATGAAAGCATTTTTGGATTCTATTGGAAATGATAAATTCGCGCCAGATAGTTATTTAACCAAGGGCACCGCATTAACCGAACATCTGGCCTTAGTTGGAACAGATTCCCCTCTATGTTCCAATGTGCTCTATGCCTATATGTTAGGGCTTTTCTCCAAAATGGCTGCGGCAATTGGAGAAGATGAACTTGCACAGCATTATGGTGATTTAAGCGTAAAAGTAAAAGAAGAATGGAATCAGGTATTTATTAATGCCGCAACTGGACAAACTCAGAATTCCAGTGGAGGTATCCAGGATACCCAGGCTTCTTATGCTTTAGCGATTGAATACAACGTAATCAGCGATGAAAACCGTGATCGAGCAGCAGAATTATTGGATCAGGCTTGTGAACGTGGTTACAATAATGTTCCATATACCATTACAACCGGATTTATTGGAACAGCACCATTGTTGCCAGCATTAACTGATGTGGGTAAAGTGGACACTGCCTATAAAATGTTTGAACAAACAGAATTTGCTTCCTGGTTGTATCCAGTTACCCAAGGAGCAACCTCTATTTGGGAACGTTGGAACGGCTATACCATTGAAAATGGATTTAGTGGATTAAACTATATGAATTCCTTTAACCACTATGCAGCCGGTGCGGTTGGCGCATGGATGATGAACGACCATGTGGGAATTACTAGTGATGAAGAACATCCTGGATTCCAACAGTTTATTTTACAGCCAACACTGGGTGGAGATTTCACCTATGTCAATGGTGGATATGATTCCATTTATGGGCATATTACTTCCAATTGGAAAGTGAATCAAGGTAAATTGACTGCATATGAAGCGGAAGTTCCAGCAAATACTACAGCAACTCTGTATCTGCCAATGGATCAGAACACTGTGATTGGAGATCTGCCAGAAGGTGTTTCCTTTACTGGATGGGATACCAGATATGGAAATTCTGTAGCGGTATTCCAATTAGTAGCTGGTGGATACCAATTCTCAGTTGAAAATAATGGATTGACAGTAGCTCTTAATGATGGCTATGTAACCGAAGGAACACCAGAACCACCAGTTGGCGATGCTAATAAAACCATCTTGGATAAAGTAATTACAGAAGCAAACCGTCTGAAAGAGACAGAAGAATATACCAATGCCATCCCAGCAGTAAAAGAAAGCTTTGATAAAGTGTTGGCAGATGCGCAGGCTGTGTATGACAATCCATCTGCAACCCAGAAAGAAGTGGATACCGCATGGATGAACCTGATGGAAGAAATTCACAAACTAGGATTCCAAAAAGGTGATAAGACGGCCTTACAGGAACTGTATTATCAAGTAAAAGACATCGATCTGAGCCAGTACCGTGACGGTGCAGCGAAAGAGAACTTCAAAACAGCATTGGTAAACGCAGAAACTGTATTAGCGGATGAAAACGCATTACAAAATGAAATAGACAAAGCGTACAACGATCTGAAATCAGCGTATGAAGCATTGGAAAAATTGGCCGACAAGAGCCAGCTAAAAGCGCTGCTGGACGAATGTGCAGGATACCAAAAAGAAGAATACACCCCGGTAACGTGGGAAGTATTCGAAGGAATCCAGAAGAAAGCTCAGGAAGTCTATGACAATGCCAATGCAACACAGGAAGAAATCAATGCAGCAGTGGATGAACTTTTAAGCGGCATGCTGCAATTGCGGTTTAAAGCAGATAAATCTCTGCTACAGAATTTAATTGCTGAATTAGAAGAAATGGATTTCAGCCAATATACAGAAGAAAGTGTAGCGGCATTCCAAATTGTTTTAGCGGAGGCAAAAACAATACTGTCTGATGACAATATCAGTATAGAGGATCAGCAGATTGTGGATCAGCAAGTATCCAATTTAAAATCCGCTTACAAAGGATTAATTGGTAAACAAACAGATTCTACGGAATTTGTAGATATTACCCCATCCAACGAAAATAGTCAAGAAACAAAACCAATAGAAGCGGCGAACACAGGGGATGTATCCCCAATTGCTGGACTGATTCTGTTGGGGTTAGCTGGAATTACAGTAGCAGCTTTCCAAAAACGCAAATAAACTAATTGAATCAAAAATGGCAGTAGTGTTTACTACTGCCATTTTTATCTGCTTTCATAAAACAAAATGCCTGCTTTTATCAAGGAAAGCAAAAACTTTTTGTTGCGCATGTTGAGAGAAGAAAGAACGATATATTTGCAACGTGAAAAAGGTAAAGAATAGGAGTTTGTAGTGCAAGTGATATCAAAGATACTGGATAATTTTTCAGATACTGGTATTGCCGACGGTTCCTAATAGGATACTTGTTTTTATGTACTTGTCATTCCGCTCTTATTTGTGTTATACTGATTCCAGAATAGGGGGCAGATCAATGAAGATTATAATTTCTCCAGCCAAAAAAATGAAGCGGGATTTGGATTTTTTACCTCCTAACGGATTGCCAAAATATTTGGAAAAAACAGAACGGTTAAAGGAATATTTACAATCCCTATCCTACCAAGATTTAAAACAGCTTTTAAGTTGTAATGATCAAATAGCGCAGCAGAATTTTCAGCGTTATCAAAATATGGATTTGTTTCATCAATTGACGCCGGCAATCCTGGCCTATGAGGGGATTCAATATCAATATATGGCGCCTCAAGTGTTTGAAACGGATTATTTTCAGTATATCCAGGAGCACCTACGTATTTTATCTGGATTTTATGGGATTCTAAAACCGTTTGATGGGGTAGTACCTTATCGGTTGGAGATGCAGGCTAAGCTAAAAATAGATGGCTGTCATAATTTATATGAATATTGGGGAGATTCTTTGTATCAAACTTTAGCCCACAAAGATGATACCATATTAAACTTGGCATCGAAAGAATACAGTAAAATTGTTAAAAAATACCTTTCCCCTAGAATAAGATGGATTGACTGCACGTTTGGAGAGTGGGTTGATGGAAAAATTAAGGAGAAGGGTGTTTATGTAAAGATGGCAAGAGGGCAGATGGTGCGTTTTATGGCGGAACACAATCTGGAAGATGTAGAAGGTATCCAGAAATTTGACCGTTTAGGGTACCAATATCAGCCTGATTTATCTCAAAAAGACCATTTTATATTTTTGAAATAGGAGGAATAAGGATGTTAAATACAGGTGTGAAAGCCCCAGAAATTGTTTTACCAGATCAAAATGGGATAGAAGTAAAGTTATCTGATTTTTTAGGGAAAAAAGTAGTGGTATATTTTTATCCAAAAGACAATACCCCTGGATGTTCCAAACAGGCGGTAGCTTTTGCGGAACAATTTGAGGAATACCGAAAACGTGATATTGTCCTGATTGGAATCAGTAAGGATAGCCAAAAGTCCCATGTCCGTTTTATAGAAAAATACCAGCTTCCATTTATTTTGTTGTCCGACCCAGATTTAAAGGCGATTCAAGATTATGATGTGTGGCAGGAAAAGAAATTGTATGGTAAAGTAAGTATGGGGGTTGTCCGTACTACCTATTTGATTGATGAGCAGGGAATGATTCAACAGGTATGGAATAAGGTAAAACCTGACCAAAATGCCACTGAGATTTTATCCTATCTGGATGCTGAAAAATAATCATTAAAAGTAATCGGTTTTTATAGAGTTAGAATCTATTTAAATCATGCCTTTTCTACAATAAATTTTGATCAACCAAAAAAGGTTTACAAATTTTTAGTGATCCTGTATAATAAACTTCGGGAATGAAGTTCTCCCTTGGGAAACCAAAACCGCTGATCAGGCTGATGACTTCTGTGATTTTATTGGTCGCAGGAGGCATCAGCTTTTTGCGCCTAAAGGAGGAAATGATTATGTTAACATCACTCGCACTTATTTTTCTGGTAGGCTTATCGATGGCTGCGATCTGCCAAAAAATAAAATTGCCCCGTATCATCGGGATGTTGGTTACTGGTATTGTTTTGGGACCATATGTTTTGGATTTACTGGACCCATCTATTCTCTCTATATCATCAGAACTGCGGCAAATGGCACTTATCATTATTTTGCTGAAAGCAGGGCTTTCTTTGGATTTGGCAGACCTTAAAAAAGTGGGGCGTCCTGCTGTTATGATGTCGTTTGTACCAGCTAGTTTTGAGATACTCGCTTTTTTCTTGTTTGCTCCATATCTCCTTGGAGTTACAAGGATGGAAGCTGCTGTTATGGGCTCTGTCCTTGCCGCGGTATCCCCAGCGGTGGTTGTACCACGTATGGTCCAGCTTATGGATACGAAGTACGGTACTTCAAAAAGTATTCCTCAACTAGTGATGGCCGGTGCGTCTTGCGATGATATTTTTGTAATTGTATTGTTTTCAACATTTGTGAGTATGGCACAAGGGGGAAGTGCGCACCTAATGGATTTTTTGAGTATTCCAATTTCGATTGTACTCGGTATTATCTTAGGTGCTATCGTTGGATTTCTTCTTAGCTTGTTTTTTGAAACCGCATATGCCCATAAACATTGTGTGAGGAACAGCATGAAAGTTATCATTGTATTAGGGATATCGTTTTTATTGATGGCGATTGAAACCTGGACAAAAGGGATTGTTTCTATTTCTGGATTACTGGCAATCGTCAATATGGCATGCGTAGTGAAAATAAAGAGTATTGCTTCTGTTTCCAATAGGTTGTCTGAAAAATTTGGAAAACTGTGGATTGCAGCAGAAGTGATATTATTTGTGTTGGTAGGGGCTGCGGTTGACATCCGTTATACCATGGAAGCAGGTGTTGTTGCTATTGGAATGATATTGATTGCGCTTGTTTTTCGGTCGATCGGAGTATTTATCTGCCTGTTAAAAACACAGTTAAATGGAAAAGAACGCCTTTTCTGCATAATTGCGTATTTGCCAAAAGCAACGGTACAGGCTGCAATTGGTTCTGTTCCGCTTGCGATGGGATTGCCTTGTGGGAAGATAGTTCTTTCTGTGGCTGTTTTGGCAATTTTGATTACAGCGCCACTTGGAGCGTTGGGGATGGACTTTACTTATCAAAGATTGCTTCTCAAAGAAGAAAAATTTTAAAGCAGGATTTATTGAACAGCTATATCAGTAATCGAAATTGAATCTAATTGTATAGTAGAAACAGAGCGTAAAATATGCTATAATAAAACGAAATTACAATAATAATTCGTGTTACTTGAAGATAAGATAATTAAGTTTATAAACAAATTTATTTTTGTTCACATGAATCATTGAAAAGAAGTATTCAAATAAAAAAACAGGATGACTAAAAATACAGTCAATTAAGGAGGAATAAAAGTGGTAAGGGTAATGTTTATTTGTCACGGCAATATTTGTCGTTCCCCAATGGCCGAGTTTGTGTTTCGTGATATGGTGGAGAAAAAAGGGTTAGCATCCTCTTTTTTCATAGCTTCTTCCGCAACCAGTACAGAAGAAATCGGAAACCCAGTGCATCCTGGAACTAGGAAAAAATTGCGGGATTATGGGATTGACACCAGTGGAAAATATGCTGTTCAGCTGCGGTATAGTGATTATCAAAATTATGATTACCTAATTGTGATGGATGAATACAACATGATTAATATTACCCGTATTATTCCATCCGATCCACAACAAAAAATCCACAAATTACTGGATTTTACACAGCGGGGTGGAGATATTGCAGACCCTTGGTACACAGGAAATTTTGATGTTACCTATGATGATGTGTATGAAGGGTGTACTTGCTTGCTAGAACATATTTTACACCATGATGCCGCATTACTTTAAGAAATAAAAGATGAAGAAGGAGACTCCTTCTTCATCTTTTTTGCATCGTAAGGGATATTATTGTTTTTCAGCTAATAATGTTAAAGCGATTTCTTCATTAGAGTCACAAGAAATGCTAGTGATATCACTGAATGATATTATGCTTATTCCATCCTTTTTTCCGTAATCATCTAATTGTTCCACTGTAATAATAGTATCCTTTATTTCTGAGATAAAGCCTTGGATATCATAATTCCCACTTTCCAATAGTTCAATTGAAACTACTTTATGGTTTTCTTGGGCAAAACAAGCCAAATCAGCAACCAAGTTATTTGTTGTTAGATGGAACGGACAATGGTGCTGGTGGTGTAAAAGATATAGTTGATAAACTTTTTGCCCATACTTATCCGAGCTTTCAATTCGATAAATATTAATCCTTTTACAATTGCGAGAAGTTATTCATATATCTTGCTATATTCTTTAAAAGAAGTTATTTTGGTGTATTATTATAAAGTTGTAGTTTATAGGAAACGAGAACTGTGGAGCCACAGTTCTCGTTTTGTGATTCTATTTAATAATAGCTGAAAAATTATACCAATTCAGCTAGTTCATGTTGGCAGATTAATTTGACGCCATTTTGGGTTAAAATTTTAGCGGCCCCGTCGGTATCGTTAACGCGGAAGATCATATAAGCTTTATCCGCTTTTTTGATAGTAAAGGAATAGGAATATTCCAAATTAATTTGGTTTTCTCCTAAAATTTCGAGTATTTTCATCAGACTTCCCGGTTTGTTGGACATTTCAACTGCCAATACTGGAGTGATGGAGAATACATAGCCGGATTCTTTTAAAACACAGGCTGTTTTGTGCATATCATCAACAATAATACGCAAGATCCCAAAGTCCTCTGCATCTGCCAGAGATAGGGCACACATATTAATATTATTTTCATTTAATAACTTGGTAAATTCGGAAAGCTGTCCAGGTTTATTTTCCAAAAATACAGAGATTTGTTTCGCTGTCATAACGGTCTCTCTCCTTTTTCATTTTAATATAAGTTACGTTTGTCAATTACACGTACCGCTTTTCCCTCACTACGGGTAATTGTTTTTGGAGCAACCAGTTTTACGATGGCGTAAATGCCTAACATTGCTTTTAATGCATCTATCAATTCTTTTTCCCTTGCGGATACTTCTGAAAGGGCATCGGAGAACATTTCTGGTGTCATTTCCACCAAGACTTCCAGTTTATCGCTGTTATTTTCCCGGCTTACTATAATTTGGTAGTTTGCTGGATATCCTCTATTCAACAATACAGTTTCGATCTGGGATGGGAATACATTCACGCCTTTTACAATCAACATATCATCGCTGCGGCCCATTGGCTTGGTCATTTTTACATGGGTTCTGCCGCAAGGACATTTTTCATGGGACAATACACAAATATCACGAGTGCGGTAACGGATCAATGGAAATGCTTGTTTGGTAATACTGGTAAATACAAGTTCCCCTTTTTCACCATCTGGCAGGACTTCTCCTGTATTAGGATCAATTACTTCTGCGATAAAATGGTCCTCATTAATATGCATACCGGTTTGGGCTTCACATTCAAATGAAACTCCAGGTCCAGAAATTTCTGTTAAACCATAAATATCATATGCTTTAATATGTAATTTTTGCTCAATATCACGGCGCATTTCTTCTGTCCATGCTTCCGCGCCAAAAATACCTGCTTTTAATTTAATTTGATCCTGTAAGCCCCTTTCACAAATGCTTTCTGCCAGATAAGCGGCATAAGATGGAGTACAACACAAAATAGTAGAACCCAAATCACACATAAACTGAATCTGGCGTTCGGTATTGCCAGAAGACATTGGTAGAGTTAAGGAACCTACTTTATGGGAACCTCCATTTAATCCAGGGCCACCTGTAAATAACCCATATCCGTAACATACATGGACAACATCCTCTTTTGTGCCTCCGGCAGCCATAATGGCACGGGCACAGCAGTCTTCCCAAAGGTCAATATCATGTTGTGTGTAAAAAGCAACTACTCTTCTACCAGTAGTACCACTGGTAGATTGAATTCTGACACAATCCTCCAATGGGGTTGCCAGCAAACCATATGGATAGGCATCCCGCAAATCTTGTTTTGTAATAAATGGAAGTTTGTGTAGATCTTTAATTGATTGAATATCATCAGGAGTAATTCCTTTTTGTTCCATTAAATTCCGATAATAAGGGACGTTTTTATAAACGTGTTGAACGGTTTGAACCAAACGTTCATTTTGCCATGCAGTAATTTGTTCCCGAGAGGCGCATTCAATCTCAGGTTGGTAATAATTTGGCATGGTAATCATTCCTTTCATTTCAATATTTTATGTTTTGACCAATCGGTCCATTCGACTAGTTGTATTATAGCATTTTATGTGAAAAAGGTAAATCATTTTACAGTAAAAATCGACATTAAAATTTTGTTTATTTTGATGGGAATCAAATGGGACGAGATACCATATCCATAGATTATGGAGAAAGGAGGGGGATAAACATTAAACATTAACAGATAGTATAGATTTATAATAAAAAACAGGCAGAAAAACTGCCTGTTAGAAGAGATTATTTGTATTGCATTTTTATTTTTTTAAGCCGTTTCATTACTTGGTTTCCATCTTTGCCGAAATAATCATGAAGTTGTTGATATTCAGCAAAAAGGGAATCATATATAGTAGAATTTTTGAGGATTGGCTGGTAAACAACATCTTTTAGTTTCCCCAGTTTATGGGCAATTTGGTGAACATTATCATATCCAGTTCGTTTTGGATCAGCAGCTGCAATTCCAAAAATAGCACTACCCAATGCACCAGATTGTGGGCTGCCAGAAATATGGATAGGACGCTTACAGACATCCGCATATATTTGCATAGTCATAGGGTCTTTTTCCGCAATACCACCAGCTGCAATCAGATGATTCACTGGAACGCCAGCGGATTCAAATGCTTCTATAATTTGCCGTGTTCCATAAGCGGTTGCCTCAATTAAGGCGCGATAGATTTCTTCCGGTTTGGTGAGCAGTGTCATTCCTACAATAAGGCCACTTAAATCAAAGTCCATCAATACAGAACGGACGCCGTTCCACCAGTCAAGAGCAATTAATCCGCTTTCTCCAACCCGTAATTTTTCTGCCTTAGAACGCAGAAATTGATGGATATTTATTCCTTGCTTATTTGCCTGTTCATAGTAAGAAGCAGGCAAGCAATTCTTAACAAACCAAGAAAAATGGTCACCTACACAGCTTTGGCCAGCTTCATATCCGAAATATCCAGGAAGAATTCCATCTTTTACAATACCACAAGTACCCGGTACCCCCATTTCTTTCTCAGATAGCAACATATGACAGGTGGAAGTGCCCATAATCATTAACATTGTTCCAGGTCCATCAATTTTACACGCTGGGACGGATGCGTGGGCATCAATAATGCCAATTGCTACTGCTGTATCTGGGGAAAGTCCAGTCTTTTCAGCAACTTCTGATGTAATTGTTCCCGCGCAGCCTCCTAAAGGATGGATATCGGTACTCAGCTTTTCCTCTACCACAAATTCCATTTTAGGGTCAAGGGATTTGAAAAAGTCATGGGAAGGGTATCCATTTGTATGATGATATAACCCTTTGTATCCTGCGTTGCAAGCACTTCTGGCTTCTACGCCAGTTAACTGCCATACAATCCAGTCTCCAGCTTCTAAGATACGGTCACAGGCATCATACACTTCTGGCGCCTCTTTGACAATTTGCATAATTTTTGGAATCATCCATTCACTGGAAATTTTTCCACCATAAAGGGGAAGCCATGGTTCTTCCATTTTCTCTGCAGTTTGATTTAATTGGTCAGCATAGGGTTGCGCTGCATGGTGTTTCCATAACTTTACATATGCGTGAGGATTTTGTGCAAATTCTGGAAGGAAACATAGAGGGGTTCCATCTGCTTTAGTAGGAAGAATGGTACAAGAAGTAAAATCGACACCAATCCCTACAATATCTTTTGGATTGACCTGGGAAATCGTGATTACTTCCCGAATCGTAGCATACAAACCGTTTAAATAGTCCTGGGGATGTTGTAATGCCCAACTTTCCCCTAATTTTACCCCACATGGAAGTTCTGTTTCCATTACTTGATGGTCATAATCATAAATACTGGTTGCCAGCTCTTCGCCTGTGTGGATATCAATCAATAAGGTGCGTACAGATAGGGAACCATAGTCTAAACCAATTGCATATTTTGCCATGGTTTTTGACCTCCTTTTTCGGCTCTTTTTCATTTTATTATAACAGTCTTTGAAATAATCGTCAACGAAAAACAAACCGATTTTGTTTTTGTTTTTATAATAATATTGTGTATTTGTTATAATATTTTATTTCATATAAAAAAATTATAGGAATTTCATTGGAAAAAATGAGAATAATTTCTTTTTTTATCGACTAATTTATGATATAATAAAATTGTCAATCCAAATAGGAGTGAAGATAGAATGAAATTATTAACAAATCTGCAAAATAAAATGAAGCAGGGAATCCATTTAAAACATACAAAAATATCCTGGTACGCTTTGACAAGATTAATTTTATTTTTGATTTTAATTGTACTTGTGGTTACACTGGCTTGTACTTCTTGTGTGTCAAATTTACATAGCAAGTCTTTATCAAAACAATTAGCTGGATTGCAGGTGGATTTATCGGATACTCAAAAGGAGTTGGAAAAGTATTCAAAAGCCAATTTGTCAGAAGGCTTCCCTTATCAAACAAAATATCCTGACCTTTATGTGAAGGATGTTCAAGAGAAGAAAGATGCGGACCAAAAAGTCGTATATCTGACTTTTGATGATGGGCCATCGAAATATACCACCCAAACGTTGGATTTACTGGACCGTTACAATGTAAAAGCTACTTTTTTTGTCGTCAATTATGATTCGGACCAATCAACCCAACTTTACAAAGATATTGTGCAACGTGGTCATAGTTTGGGAATCCATACAGCAACCCATGAATATAAAACCATTTATGCGTCAGTCGATGATTATTTAGAGGATTTTAATACGATTTACCAACATTTAAAAACGGTTACTGGACAAGAACCTACATTATTCCGCTTTCCAGGCGGTAGTATTAACTCATATAATACGACGATTTATCGCCAGTTAATTGCCGAGATGCAGCGCCGTGGCTTTACCTATCACGATTGGAATGTGGACTCAGGGGATACTAAGAAAAATGCAACCCCTCAATCCATCCATGACAATGTAGTTTCCGCTGTAATGCAGAATAATAAATCTGTGGTACTGCTTCATGACAGTGATACAAAAGGAAACACAGCTCAGGCTTTGGAGAGTATTATTGTGGATTTACAAGCTGCTGGATATGAGTTCCGGGCACTTGATGATACCGTAAAACCATTTCATTTTACAGACCCAGAATAACAACTTGGAAAGATTACTTTAGAGAAATATTAATGGTATTTAACACAAAACAGGTATCCCTAGTTGGAATACCTGTTTTGTGTATTGTAGAAAATAAAAGTGTTTTGAGATAGCAATACGAAGATATTTATGATACAGTTAATACTTTTATTAAGATTTCTAGACCTTGTTCCAGCTCAGATTCAGTTATAGTCAATGGAGGAAGCAGACGGATTTTTTCCTTTGCGGTTAATACCATCAATCCATTTTGCATACATTCCACTGCAACTTCTCCAGCTTTCTTGTTTTTCAGGCTAATACCCAACATCAGACCCATTCCTGTAATACCAACAACTTCTGGAATATCCTGCAAGGATTTTCGGATAAGATGTCCTTTTTCTTTTACCTGCTGGAATAAGGAATCTGTCATATAGTCCATTACTACATTTGCCCCGGCGCATACAATCGGGTTTCCCCCAAATGTGGAGCCATGGTCTCCTGGTTTTAGAACAGAAGAATAAGCCTCGTCCATGAGAATTGCTCCAATTGGTAAACCTCCACCAAGACCCTTTGCCAGAGTTACAATATTGGGATGTATATCATATTGTTCACAGCATAATAAACTGCCAGTACGTCCCATTCCGGTTTGCACTTCATCTACAATAAAAGCAATATCGTTTTGTTTGCAGAGTTTTTCTACGGCTTTGATATAATCCTTTTCCATTGGGTTGACGCCGCCTTCCCCTTGGATCAATTCGCACATAATCCCACAAACAGAACCATCTAACTTTTCCTGTAAATCTGTAAGATTATTTGCTTTTGCGTATCGGAATCCTTCGGTAAAAGGGAAGAAATATTGGTGGAAATGTTCCTGCCCTGTTGCTTCTAGAGTAGCAATGGTACGACCATGAAAGGAATTCACCAATGTAATAATGGTAGAACGTCCGGATCCATATTTGTCATAGCTATATTTTCTTGCTATTTTAATAGCGCCTTCATTTGCCTCCGCTCCAGAATTGCCGAAAAAGACTTTGGAGAAACCAGTGCGGTTGATTAATTTTTCAGCTAATGTGATACAGGGCTCAGAATAGTATAAATTGGATACATGGTTTAAATTTTCCGCCTGTTTTGCAACAGCTGTATACCATTTTTGATTGCTGAATCCTAAAGAATTTACCCCAATTCCACTGGTAAAATCAATATAAAATTTATCTTGATAATCTTTACAGGTTGCGTTTGCCCCTTTTTCAATGCAGAGATCAAACCGTCCATAGGTGTTTGCGATATATTGTTTGTCTTTTTGTTTCAAGTCAATTGGATTCATCATAATCCCCCTTTTGTTATCCGATTAACATGGTTCCAATTCCTTCATTGGAGAATATTTCTATCAAAGCGGAATGTTGTACACGACCATCAATAATAAAAACTCGATCAACTCCACGACGGACAGCCTCCACACAGCAATCCACTTTTGGAATCATACCACCCGAAATAATCCCTTGCTTGGTTAAAGAAGGGACTTCACTTGCTTTTACAACAGGAATTAAGGTAGAATCATCATCTTTATCCCGCAATAAGCCACGAATATCAGTCATTAAAATCAGATTTTTAGCATGAAGGGCAGAAGCGATTTTAGAAGCGGCAGTATCTGCATTGACATTATAAACATTCCCTTCGTTATCTGTGGCAACAGTAGAAATAATTGGGATATAGCCACAGTTTAAGGTATCATTGATAATATCGGTATTTACCTCTACAATATCACCTACGTATCCTAAATCCTCTTCCGTATCCGCTTTTCTGGCAACTAACATTTTACCATCAATTCCACATAGTCCAATTGCTTTCCCTCCATGTTGAGAAAGCAGGCTTACTAAATCCTTATTTACTTTGCCTGCCAAAACCATCTGGACGATTTCAGCTGTTTCTTTATCTGTATACCTTAAACCATTGACAAAGCGGGATTCCTTTCCCACTCTTTTTAACATACCGCTGATTTCTGGACCACCACCATGCACGACAACTACTCGAATACCAACTAATGAGAGCAGTACAATGTCCCGCATAACAGAATCTTTTAACTGTTCGTCAATCATGGCATTCCCACCGTATTTGATGACAATGGTTTTATTGTAATATTTTTGAATATAGGGCAAGGCGTCAGTTAATACCTGCGCCTTTGCACTGTTTGAAATATCTTTAATCCGTTCCATGTTTTAGCTCCTGTATTCTCCATTGATTTTTACATATTCATAGGTTAAGTCGCATCCCCAAGCAGTAGCCTGTTGATCGCCATCGTGCATGTTGACAATAATCCGCACTTCATCCCCAGACAGGATAAAGTTTGCTTGTTCTTCTATAAATTCTACCCCACGTCCATTTTTACAGACCAGGATATCTTTGGTATGGTTGGCGAGTTTTACACTGATTTTATTGATGTCAAAATCGCCTTCCGTATAGCCGATCGCACAGAGGATACGTCCCCAGTTGGCATCTTCTCCAAACACAGCTGCTTTAAACAGGCTAGATGTAATCACAGATTTTGCTACTGCTTGTGCCAAAGATTCGGTAGGGGCATGGGTAACAACACATTCTATTAATTTGGTAGCGCCTTCTCCATCCGCTGCCAACACTTTGGAAAAATGCTGCAATACAACGTATAAACCGTTTAAAAACGCTTCGTAGTCCTCATTTTCCTCTGTAATTTCTGGATTACCAGCTTTGCAGTTGGTCATAATGGTCAAAGTATCATTGGTGGAAGTATCACCATCAACACTAATCATATTATAGGTACGGTCTACTACATATTTTAGTGCTTTTTGCAACATGGGCACACTGATGTTGACATCAGATGAGAGAAAACATAAAAGGGTCGCCATGTTAGGATGGATCATACCGCTTCCTTTTGCCATGCCACCAATATGGCATGGTACGCCGTGAACCATAAATTCGATAGCAAATTCTTTTGGGATGGTATCGGTTGTCATAATCGCTTTAGCTGCATTTAAATGGCCTGATTCCTCTAATTGATCGACTAGTTCAGGAATATGCTCTTGGATTGGTTCGATCGGAAGGATCTCCCCAATGACACCAGTGGAGGAAACAATCACATCTTCTGGTTTTACTTTCATAGCTTCTGCTGCTAGTTCACACATTTTCCATGCTTTTTCTTCCCCATCTACATTACAGGTGTTGGCATTGCCGCTATTCACAATAATTGCTTGTGCAATCCCGTTTTTCAAGTTTTTTTGGTCAATGATAATTGGGGCGCCTTTTACTTTATTTTGGGTATAACATCCAGCAGCGTGACATGGGACATCGGACAATACAGCACCAAGGTCTAATTTTGATTTGTTTTTCCGGATTCCACAGTGGACACCTGCAGCTTGAAATCCTTTTACAGCACAAATGCCACCTTCTATTACTTGATAGTTGCTAAATTTAATATCCATAATTTTCTCCTATTCTTAAAATGCTGGTGGGATAAAGTCTAATCCAGTATTTTCTGGTATCCCCATCAATAAGTTCATATTTTGGATTGCTTGGCCCGCTGCACCTTTTACCATATTGTCAATGGTAGAAACTACAATCAGGCGATTAGTACGGGGATCCAAATGGAGTGAAATATCACAGTAATTGGAGTATTTCACATTTTTTAAATTTGCAGTAGTACCTTTTGGCAGGACACGAACAAATTTTTCGGTTTGATAAAATTTTCTATATAGGCTGTGGATCTCTTCCAATGCCATTGGTTCAGTTAAATTGAGATACATTGTGGAAACAATCCCACGATTGACCGGTAATAGATGAGGGACAAAAGTAACCGTACAATTTTGTCCAGCCAGACCGGATAAAGTTTGCTCAATTTCAGGGGTATGACGGTGAGAAGCCACCTTATAAGGAGAAAATGCTTCATTGCAGTCAGGATAATGGGTTGTTTGGCTCAATCCTCTACCTGCACCAGTCACACCAGATTTGCTGTCAATAATAATGGAATTACAATCCACTTTTCCTGTTTGGATAATAGGAGCTAACCCCAAGCTAATACTGGTTGGGTAACATCCTGGGTTTGCTATTATTTTAATGTTGTCCGCTAATTTTCGGTGAAGTTCGGGAATAATATAGGCGGATAATTCATGTAATTCTGGTTTTTGATAACTAAGTTGATACCATTCTTCATAGTCCTTAGGGTCTGTTAAACGAAAGTCAGCCCCTAAATCAATCAAATATTTATTTTGTTCCACACATTTTTCTGCGATTAACTCGCTTAGTCCATGGGGAAGGGAAGCAAAAATAACGTCACTTTTTTGGATGGCGGTATCTTCATCACATAATACCATATTGCATGTTTGTGCAAAGTTTGGATAAACATCTTGTATATTTTGATGCTCAAAGCTAACAGAGCTAATAGCACTTACAGTAACATTTGGATGGGTGAGCAGCAATCTCAACAACTCTGCTCCTGCATATCCGGTTGCTCCAATAATTCCAACTTTCATTTTGTCCACTTGTTCCAACTCCTTTAATTTCTATTGAAGAGATTATCCACAATGATAAATGGATATTCTGTAATTTGTTAATTGAATATCCTTATTATATAGAACTAAAAAAGAAAATACAAGGTTTTTTTGCATAAATAGTGGATATTTATGAATATTTATGCAATATATTCGGGATGATACTGGTTTAAATAAAAATTTTATGCATTAATATACATTATAAAAAAGGAAAACAATCCGATAACAAAAGATGCTTTTATGGTTTTTATTCGATTTAATAAAAAGAGAAAACAAAAAGAAAGAAAAAATGGTGCGGAATTACCGCACCATTTTAAAAGGGAGAATGAGGTTATTTGATAAGGGAGGAAATGTCGTTTACAGCAGTTCCAACTGCACGCATAGCGTGTTCTGCTTTTTTCTTTATCTGTTTTGTTTTGTGGCGCTTTTTATTTGTCATCATATAAGCTGCCGCACCAGCAGCCAAACCAACACAAGCACCTGTTACTGCCGCGTTCATTTTCATCATGGGTTTTTAGCTTCCTTTCTATAATTATGATATCATTTAAGGAGGAGGTTTCAGCCATAAGCTGATGAAGAATTTGATTTCTTCTCCATTAGTATAACCGTTTTTTTCAAAAACAGAACTGGTTTTAAATGTAAATCGATTATGTTAAGCTTTTCAATTAATGGAGTATACCAATATTTTTGAAATTAGTATGGAATTGGAGTGTAAGCAATAAATCCAACAAATGTTTTAGATTGGAACATTTTGAAAACCAATAGAAAATTTATGTAAAAATTCTTCTTGATACAATAGAAAAATCTCCTGCTTACTTATTACAGGAGATTTATATGAAAGTTTGTTTATTCTTGTGAGGGAGAACCTTTTTCTCTTGTTTTTACATGATTTTTAATGGCGTCAAAACTTTTGGCACTGATAACATGCTCCATCCGACAAGCATCTGTCACAGCAGTTGTTTTATCCACTCCAAGACGAACAAGCCAATCAGAAAGCAACTGGTGGCGCTCGTACATGGTTTCTGCTATTTTCATCCCTTTTTCGGTTAAAGTAATGGCGCCATTTCCATCCATTACTAAATACCCATTTTCTCGGAGGTTTTTCATAGCAACACTAACACTTGGTTTGGAAAAATCAAGTTCGTTTGCAATATCAATTGATCGGACAGAACCATTGCGCTGGTGTAAGATTAAGATTGTTTCCAAATAATTTTCTGCGGATTCTTTAATTATCACTGAACTCACCTCCTTAGTCCGTATATTTTTAACAGTTTTATATTACTATTATAACATTTTCTTTCGTAATTTTTCAAGAATTAAAAAAATCTCTTGACATTTAAGTTAGCTGGTGCTAACATAGTGTTGGTTAGATTTATCTAACTTATGTTTTACCTTATAGCTGGTAAGTAACCAGTTAAAAATATAAAGGAGGATACCATGATGCCGTTGACTATGGTGGAGCCTGGAAAACCAATTTCGATTCAAAGGATTGGCGGAAAAGAGGAAATAAAACGTTTTTTAGAAAACCTAGGGTTTGTAGTAGGGAGTGATGTTACTATTATATCCAAAATTGGTGGCAATGTAATAGTAAATATTAAGAACTCCCGCGTAGCAATTAGTAAAGAAATGGCTAATAAAATTATGGTATAATCCATCCCGAAAGGAGAAAATAATAATGCAAACATTGCGTGATGCCAAATGTGGCGATACTGTTACTGTAGTAAAGCTACATGGGGAAGGTGCTGTAAAACGTCGTATTATGGATATGGGGATTACGAAAGGGGTAGAGATTTTAATTCGTAAAGTTGCTCCACTAGGAGACCCTGTAGAAGTAAATGTCCGTGGTTATGAATTATCTTTAAGGAAATCTGACGCAGAGATGATAGAGGTAAGATAACTCTGGCAGAAACAGCTGTTTCTGCTTTTTTCAGTGATTTAAGTTAGTGGTTTCTAACTAATTAGAAATGATAAGGAGGAACATAAATGTCAATTAAAATTGCGCTTGCTGGTAATCCAAACAGTGGTAAAACAACATTATTTAATGCGTTAACCGGTGCAAACCAGTTTGTTGGAAACTGGCCAGGTGTTACAGTAGAAAAAAAGGAAGGGAAATTAAAAGGGTATCGTGATGTCATTATTACCGACCTTCCCGGTATCTATTCCATTTCTCCCTATACATTGGAAGAGGTTGTCGCAAGGAATTATTTAATTCATGAACGACCAAATGCTATTTTGAATATTGTAGATGGTACCAATATTGAGCGCAACCTTTATTTATCTACTCAATTAATGGAAATGGGAATTCCAGTAGTCCTGGCTATTAACATGATGGATGTTGTCAAAAAAAGAGGAGATAAAATCAATATCCAGCAACTGAAAAAAGACCTTGGTTGCGAAGTAGTAGAAATCTCTGCGTTAAAAGGGACGGGAATTAAAGAAGCTGCGGACCAAGCTGTGAAATTAGCGCAAAGTAAAAAAAGAGCTGTTCCTGTACATAGATTTGATCCTATAGTAGAAGATGCTTTAAATGAAATTGAATCGTTCTTAACTGGCGTGGCAGAAGAACAAAAACGTTTTTATGCAATTAAACTGTTTGAACGGGATGAAAAAATCGTTGAGTTAATTTCAAAAGTGCCTGATGTGGAATCCATTATTAAAACGGTAGAAGAAAAAATGGATGATGATGCGGAAAGTATTATTACCAATGAGCGTTATCAATACATTTCTTCTATGATCAAACATTGTTATCACAAAAAGAGCGATGCGAAACTATCTACTTCCGATAAAATTGATAAGGTTGTTACCAACCGTTGGCTTGCATTGCCTATTTTTGCGGTAGTTATGTTTATTGTTTACTATATCTCTGTTTCTACAGTGGGAACATGGGCAACAGACTGGGCAAATGATGGATTGTTTGGAGATGGATTCCATCTGTTTGGGATTGGAAGTTCTTCTTATTCTGAGGTGTCGGAAGAATATGATGCAGCCAGTGCGCAAGTAGATGCTTATATCACTGCTGCGGAAGAAGCTGGCATTGATGTAGAGCCTCTTCAGGAAACATTGGAATCCGAGGAACCAGATCAATCCATTATTACTGCTTTTGCAACAGAGGCAGAACAAGCAAATATTATTGGGGAAAACGAAATCAGGAATGACGATGGTGAAATCGAGGAAGTACAAGAAGTAACTGCCTCCGATTTTGCTACAGCAGTAGAAATTGCGGAACCAGACCCAGCCGATTACGGAGTATGGGTGCCAGGTATTCCTGTGTTAGTACAATCCGGATTAGATGCAATCCATTGTGCTGACTGGCTGGAAGGCTTGATCTTAGATGGCATTGTAGCCGGTGTCGGTGCTGTATTGGGATTTGTGCCTCAGATGTTAGTGTTGTTCATTTTCTTGGCATTTTTGGAAGCTTGTGGATATATGGCACGTATTGCATTTATCATGGACCGTATTTTCCGAAAATTTGGTTTATCTGGAAAATCTTTTATCCCAATGCTAATTGGTACAGGATGTGGTGTTCCAGGTATTATGGCATCTAGGACAATAGAAAATGACCGTGACCGTAAAATGACTGTTATGACAACTACATTCATTCCATGTGGTGCAAAACTTCCTATCATCGCATTAATCGCAGGTGCTTTATTTGGTGGGGCATGGTGGGTAGCACCAAGTGCCTACTTTGTAGGGATTGCCGCTATTATCGTCTCTGGTATTATTTTGAAGAAAACAAAGATGTTTGCTGGAGATCCGGCTCCGTTTGTAATGGAACTTCCAGCTTACCATCTTCCAACAGTAGGTAATGTTTTACGTAGTATGTGGGAACGTGGCTGGTCCTTTATCAAAAAGGCTGGAACAATTATCCTGTTAGCAACTATTTTAGTTTGGTTTACTTCTAACTTTGGCTTTACAGATGGCGGATTTGGTATGGTATCCATGGATGATAGCATCCTAGCTGCAATCGGTAGCGCAATTGCCTGGATTTTTGCTCCTCTTGGTTGGGGAAATTGGCAGGCAGCAGTGGCAGCAATCACTGGCTTAATTGCAAAAGAGAATGTAGTAGGTACCTTTGGTGTATTGTATGGCGGATTTGATGAGGTAGCAGAAAATGGTTGGCAAATTTGGATGAATATGCAGGCTTCCTTCACTGCACTGTCCGCATATTCCTTCTTGGTATTCAACCTGTTATGTGCTCCTTGCTTTGCGGCAATCGGTGCAATCAAACGTGAAATGAACAGCGCAAAATGGACTTGGTTCGCAATTGGATATCAATGTATCTTCGCTTACCTAGTATCCATGTGCATTTATCAGATTGGTAGCCTATTTACTGGAAACTTTAATATTGTTGGTGTTATTGTTTCCTTTATTGTGGTTGCAGTATTCCTGTATCTCTTGTTCCGTCCTTACAAAGAAAGTAATTCCTTAAAAGCAAAAGTTCGTGTATAATAAGAATAAGGATTAATACAAAAAGGAGGAAGTCCATTGATTACATTTATCATAAATAATTGGTCTACCATTATAATCTCCTTGGTTTTATTGGCAGTTGTAGTTTTTATTGTGGTAAAATTGGTGAGGGATAAGAAAAAAGGAAAATCCTGCAGTAGTTGTGGTGGAAGTTGTGGAGGTTGCCCAGGCGCTTCTATGTGCCATCATTCTCATAACCATAAAGATTAGCTCTAAAAAACCTGCTAAAGGCAATCCCTTTAGCAGGTTTTTCTATAATTTTATATTGAAGATCATCAGCTTAAAATTGTTTGATTTCCTTTTAAAATAAATTGTAATTTTTACAATAAATAATCCATAATTAAAAAAATGATAAAAAAGAATAAACGGGTACAAGCAATAGTAAGAAAGGACAACTGCCTATAGATAAGATAGCAGCAAAAAAATTGCATTTTGTTTATGAATAATATATAAATATTTTCAAAAATATAGTGATTTTTAATTTGAAATATAGTATAATAAAAACATGGAATTAGTTAATTCCATGTATTCCAAAAATCAGGGAGGTTTTGATTTATGATCAACATTACAGCAAGAGGATTCGAACTAAAACAAGGTACCAAAGACGGAATTGACAAAGAACTCAAGCGAGTAGAGAAGATGCTCCCAGATACCGCATCCTTTGATGTAACTCTCTCTAAAACAGTAGAGGGCTACCAATGTGATATTACCGTCAAAAACACAGGAAGCTTTATCCGAGGTGAAGCTGTTGCAGAAAAAATTGAACCTAGCATTGATTACGCTGTTGATGATTTAAAACGCAAACTGAGAAAATTAAAAACCAGCCTTGTAGATAAAAAGAGGAAGTCTGGGATTGATATCTTAGCAACCGCAATGGATACATTGGAAGACAGCGAAGAAGATTTTGAAAATGAAGATTATCCATCCGCTGATATCAAGCGTACAAAACATTTTACTTTGCATATGATGACAGATGACGAGGCGATTGTACAAATGGAAATGCTGGGGCACTCTTTCTTTGTATACATGGGAGAAGAAGGAGAAACCAAGATTGTCTATGCGAGGAAAAAAGGATATGGTTTATTGATTTGTGACCAATAATAGTATCTATTAATAATAAAAAAGGCCGCTAAAACTAGCGGCCTTTTTTGATGAGATAACGAATAATTCTATTTTGTACTTACATGTGTTCGTAAAATAATTTACTACACCATTTTTTACCATAAAAACCCAGAGATAACATAGTAATTAGTTTGACACTGTGGTTAAGATTTCTGTTTTATAGGCATAAAATAGAAAAATATTACGTTAATCCTGTATAGATTGGGACGTAGATGCGAGGATTTCTTTTCGTTTTCCAAACAAATTTCTGGAGAAAAACATTCCACATAAAATTGGAAAATAAAAGGTAAATAAGCGCCATACTAATACAGCAGAACTTAATTTAGCCGCTGGGAAGAACATTCCAAATAACATAAAAAAGCTCAATTCCGCTCCACCAGCTGCTCCAGGTAAAGGAATGAAAGAGCTTGCCATCTGCACACAGGAGGCAGCAGCCATCATTGTAAAGATTGGAATAGATGGGACACCAAAACTAAACGCAATGGTAACCGGAACAAAAAAGAAAAATGATAATTGCAGAATAGTCATAATAAACATAATGCATAATCTTGTAATATTTTTTCGGATAATACGAAATCCATCATGAAAAGAATCTACTTCTCGGTCTACTATTTCTAATTTTTTCTCTAAATTTTTTAGCAAATGTAACTTTGCTAATAATCTACAAATACCATGCATTGCTTTTTTTGCAAAATTTTTGGTAAACCCTATCAACAATAATCCAATGGCTACTGCGGTGTTTAAGATAAACCCAAAAATAATCAGGTATTTAAAACCTTTTATTTGGGAGGCGAATTCTTTGTATTGAAAGCACAAAACGACAATGGAATAAACAGTAAGCCCTAATTGGTAAACAATAAACCGTACCAATAAAGAACTTGTTGCGTAACCAGCACCAAACCCAATTTTATTCATATGATAAATCTGCATAGGTTGGCCACCAGTAGCGGAAGGGGTAACACAATTAAAAAACTGTCCAATCATGGTTGTCTGGAATACCTGGCGATAAGGCAATTTTTGCGGGAAACACTTGGTTGCACAATGTACTATGGCAGCTTCGATTGCCCAGTACAAAACCATGCAAAGTGCCCCAGCAACCAACCATAACAATTTTGCGTTTTGGAATACAGCGATAATATTATCAATTCCATCGACAAAAAACATATAACATAGTAAGATAATCACAGTAATTGCAATAATAATACCATTAATAATATTTCCTTTATTTTTAGTTTTTTTCATAATACACCTTTTTCATCGTATTTTGCCAACACTCAGTATAAAGAAAAAATAAAAAAAATGCAATCATTTTTAGAAATTGTAATGAAAATGACAGAATTCATTTGTAAAAAACAGTTTAGGGATAAGCTGTGAAATATAAGGTTCAGAGAGTACAATTTATGGCTTCAATATTGGATAGCCAAGTATAAATAAAAAACTCCAGCTACCAATTTACTGTTGATCTCTGGAGTTATACAGTCCGATTTCTTTATTCATAATAACCAAATTTTGCAATATGGCCATTGATTACAGCCAGCAGACGGCTTTCAAATCAATTTGGGGGATACATTTCAATCCCTTCTGCATATTTTTTATGGGTATAGTTGATTGCCTCCATATATTCAATACGGTCATCTACTGTTTTTAATATACCTGTACGGATATCTGTTAATACAACCGCTTTATTAATTCCCATGGCGTATACTAAATCATTAATCGAAAAATACAAGCCGTCACTCATGCTGTTCACCTCTTCCTGTAATTTGCTTTTTTATTATTATATCACAGTAGTTATGTATCATCAATAAAAATAGTGGATTCCAGGCCGTTATAAAAAAATTGTTACAATTTGGTCATTGAATCCTAGATACTAGACTAGAATAAAAGATAATAATTGTTTGTTTGGGATAAATCAGGTATAATAATAGTATTCTATTTTGTAAAAGGTAAGGGGATTTTTATGTCGAAACAGACCATTCGGGTGGCGGCAATCCATGATTTATCTGGTTTTGGACGGTGCTCTTTATCGGTGATTTTACCAACTTTATCCGCAATGGGGATACAAGCCTGTGCAATTCCAACAGCAGTATTATCTACCCACACAGGTGGATTAGGCGACCCTGTTTTATGCGATTTAACGGATTATATCCAGCCAACATTACAGCATTATCAATCTTTGAAATTGGATTTTAATTGTATTTATAGTGGATTTTTAGGTTCTATTGATCAAATCGACCATTGTTTGGAATTTTTTTCAGCTTATAGGAGGGCATTGAAAGTTGTGGACCCCGTTATGGGGGACCATGGAAAAACATACCGTACTTATACACCTCAATTAGTGGCTAGGATGCAGGAGTTGGTAAAAGTAGCCGATGTTATTACACCAAATTTGACAGAGGCAGCTATTTTATTAAAAGAGGAATACCCAAACGCTCCAATGACAGTAAGCAGGTTAAAGAGTTGGCTAGTACGTCAAAGTGAACTGGGGCCAGAATATGTCTTAATTACTGGGGTAGCCATGGCAGATGGTCATCTTTCTAACGTGGGATATGATAGGAATAGAGGAGCTTTTTGGCGGGTTAACTGTGACTATGTTCCAGTAGATTATCCTGGTACAGGGGATATTTATGCTAGTGTGGTGGTGGGCTCTTTGCTGAATGGCGATAGTTTGCCTATTGCAATGGAACGTGCTACTAGGTTTTTAGAACTTGCTATTAAAACTACTTACAGTTATGGAACAGATAGCAGATATGGCGTTATGCTAGAACGTTCCCTACCATGGTTAATGGAACATCACTATTTAAAGGGATACGAAAAATTATAAAAAACAATATCTTTTCCATAGAGGATATATCATAAAAAGTGAGCCAGAAAAAGAACATCCCCTGTTGTAGTATAATGATATATCAAAAGGAAACTAGTGTATTTTATCGTGTGTTTATTACAAATAATACGAAAAATTACAGGATTTATTTGAAGTTTGTAGGATGGATATTACATAGTTCATGAACCATTTTCTATAATCACGAATAAATATTTTATCAAATCGTTAGTGAAAAATAAATCATCCAAAATTATCTATTTGATTTTGGTTAAATATTATAAACAATCTTTTAAAAAGCAAGATTTGATAGTCGAATCGTGTAAAATGATATTGTTTCTTTGTTTATATCATACTATACTGACATTGTATTTATAAAGTAGGGTTTTCTGTTTGAAGCCAGTAATGACAGTAAAATCCTTCTTACTATAATTACAAATAAGACTAAAATCTTGAATAGGGAGGATGAGAAGTTTGAAAAAGCTAATTGCAACTTTAGTTGCAACTGTTATGATGGCTTCTACTGTGCTTAGCTCTGGAATTACCGCGTTTGCCGCAGATGGCAATACTGCTCCAGAAGCTCCAACAAATACAAAAGTAGAGCTGTTGGAAAATCCTTATGGTATTAATACCAAAGACCCATCTTTTTCTTGGGCTATGGTAGATGCTGACAAGGATGAAGTACAAACCGCATACCGCATTGTGGTTGGTACTTCACAAGAAAATATGCAGAACCAGAACTATATTAAAGATACAGATTGGGTATCTTCTTCAGAATCCAGTTATATAAAAGCTGGTTTATCTGATGTATTAAAAGATAACAGCTTGTATTATTGGAGTGTCCAATTAAAAGATAAAGATGGAAAAGAAAGCCCATTATCTGAGCCACAGGCGTTTACAACTGCTGTAGGCGATGGATGGGAAAGCATCAATGGTATTTGGGTTGACCCAAATGCTGCCGCTGCTGTAGAAGACCCATTCCAAAAACATGGTTGGACAAACTATGCAGTTGAGATGGATATGAAAACTTCTGTTGCATTGGGTGTTGTGTTCCGCGCTCAGGATAATAGCAATGGATATATGATCCAATTCCGTTATGGTGGCGGTATTGATCAGGGTGGTAATACCATGAACCCACATACCATTATCAATGGTGGCGTAAAAGCTTATGGCAACTCTATTAAACTGGCAGATAAGGGAATTGAATTGCCAAATAACGAATACTTCCGTGTAAAAATTGCGGTTTATGGGGAAGTTGCTACCGTATATATTAACACTGGTGATGGATTTAAAGAAGCTGGAAAAGTTACCTTTGATGGCGGCTTAACCTATGGTTCTATCGGTTTCCGTAATGGAAGCACCGAAAATGGTTATGTGGATAATATTGATGTATATCCAATCTCTGATGAAGCTGGCACAAAATCAGGGGATAGCTTATATAGCGTAAACTTTGATGATGGACAGACGCCAAATGACTTTAACACAGGCAACAAATTCAAAGTAGAAAATGGTGCTTTATATGTTCCAACTGGCAATGAAAATGGAACAATTAAAACCATGGTACGCTTGAATTCTAATTCAGTATACCCTGGAGAAGGTTCTGATACCACAATTGCACCAAAAGGAAATTTTGCATTCCTGCGTAATGAGTTCAATGTAGACAATAAAGATCAGATTGAAAAAGCAGTTGTGAATGTAACCGCAAAATCTCCAGAAAAAACTCGTCAATTTGTATTTAATCTGTACATGAATGGTCAATTTGTTGGTTTAGGTCCAGCACGTTTTGGAACAAATCTGACCAATGGAAAAGGCGTTTTGTATTACAATACTTATGATGTAACGAATTTGTTACAGAATGGTGAAAATGTAATCGGTGCAATCAACTATACACAAGATGAAAAATCCTTCTTGTGCCAAATGACTGTCTTTTATAAAGATGGCAGCAGTGATGTATTGGTAAATTCTGCTGATGGTACATGGAAAGCATTGGATGGCACTAATATTTTTGGCGATAACGGAAAGAGCATTGGTACAGGCTACTTTAATGCAGCAGCTGAAAATATCAATGCAAACTTATTCCCATATGGATGGAATGAACCAGGCTATGATGATTCCGCTTGGACAACACCTGTTGACAAAGGTGCAATTGTAGGTAGCTATGAATTAAATCCATATGATGCTGACAACGTAAACCGTTATTTGTATGATTCCGCTGTTGTAAAAGATATGGGCAATGGCCGCTGGTTTGTAGACTTAGGCAAAGAAATTGTTGGTGGTTTACATCTGGAACTAAACAGCCCTGTATCTCAGGAAATCACCCTTCATTACGGGGAAGAAGGCAATGCCGAAACTGGTGATGTTCAATGGCAGATGAATACTGGTAATAAGTATGAAGAAAAATGGACATTAAAAGAAGGGGAACAGACCATTGAAAATATTGGTATGAAAACCTTCCGCTATGTGGAAATTTTAAATGTTCCAGAAGGTGTTACCTTAACAACAGATAACTTCAAAGGGTTGGCAATGCATCAGGAGTTCAGTGAAGATGAATCCAGCTTCAATTCTTCCGATGATTTGTTAAATCGTATTTATGACACCATGAAATACACCATTAAAGCAACCAACCAGGATTTGATGGTAGACTCCCAGTCCCGTGAACGTGGTGCTTATGAAGGGGACGTTTTAATTAACCAAATGTCTTCCTACTCTTTTGAAGATGATTATAGTTTAGCACGCTTTTCTATGGAATATTTGGAAACCCATAGAACTTGGCCAGTAGAATATGTATTGTATATGGTAAACTCTACTTGGTACGATTATCTGTATACTGGCAATAAAGATTCTATGATGGAATCTTATGAAAAACTAAAAACCAATCTGGTAGATTGTGGTGCGGATAAAAACATTGTAGATATGGGTGATGGAACTACTTTGGTTACTGTAAACCATACCAATGTAAACCAATGGAACTCCGTTTTGGTTGACTGGCCAGTATCCGAACACGATGGGTACAATTTCAGCAGCGCATGGTATAATACCGTTATGAACGCTGTAACCTATGGTGGTTTTGTAGATATGGCAAAAATTGCTACTGAATTAGGCAAAACAGATGACGCAAAAGCATACCAGGAAAAAGCGGATAAATTAAAAGCTGGTATGATCAAATACCTGTACAACTCTGAAACTGGTGCAGTAAGAGATGGTTTAACCAAAGATAAACAGCCAATTGACCATTATGCACAGCATGCAACAGCATTTGCTTTGGCATATGGTGTTTATGAAGACCAGGCAATGGCAGACAAAATGGCTGATTATATCCGCAGTCAAGGCAAAATTAAAACAAGCGTATATGGCTCTTATTTTGTATTAGATGGTTTATACCGTGCAGGCGCAGGCGATGTTGCAAATGCAATGATGATGGATCGTAGCGCAAACAATGGCGACAGAACATGGGCTTACATGATTGATACATTAGGCGCTACTATTACCACAGAAGCTTGGAATGAAACTAATAAGGGCAATATGACTTATTCCCATCCATGGGGTTCTGCTCCAGGTAGCCAGATTATCCGTGGCTTATTTGGTATCCAGCCAACTAAAGCTGGTTACAGTGAATTCCAAGTAAAATTACAGCCAGAAGGTTTGGAATATGCTTCTATTAAAGTTCCAACCTTAAAAGGCAGCGTACAAGCATCCTTTGATACAAGGGATACCGCAAACGCAATTAGCACAACAGTAACAATCCCAGCAAATACAAAGGCAAATGTAATGGTTCCAACAATGGGGCAGGACCATGGCTATGTATCTGTGGATGGTACGATTACACAAGTTGAAATTGTAGATGGCTACTACAGTGTAGAATTAGGTTCTGGCAACCATACAATTGCTGTTCCAAACGCAGGCAAATTGTCCGCTATGACATCGGATTCTTCCAAAGTTTATGTTGGTCAGACTGATAAAATCAGTACCATCTTTACTACAGCAGATGGGGAAGAAATGGATGCAGCAACAGTTGGCACATTAAGCTACGAATCCAGCAATCCAGAAGTTGCTTCTGTAGATGCACAAGGTACTATTACATACAATGCAGAAGGCAGTGCAACAATTACGGTAACAGCAGAATTGAAAGACGTTGATATGCAAGGTACTCCAGTATCTTATACAACATCTACTAGCTTTACTGTTTCCTGTACCAATGCAAAGGTAGAACGTGTATACATCTCCGTTGATGGAGATTTATATCCAAACGCAACTGTTCAGGCTACCCTAAAAGGTGTTCTGGAATCTGGAGAAGAGGTTGACTTGAAAGCAGCTTCCTTTACAGTAGATAATCCAGAAGCGTTTACAGTGGATGAAAATGGTGTATTAACCGGGGTTGCTCCTGGTGAAGGAACTGTGATTGTCAGCATGACCGAAGGTTTGAACGACCTGGTAGATGATTTCGATTTGGATTACTTCGCTTATAACGAAATGTATAGTGATAACTTTGATAATGGAAACAATACATTCGATGGCTTACAAGTACAGGATGGGGCAGTTGTTGTAAACAAAGGTAACAAAGTATTCTATGATAATGAAGAAGCAAAACAGTGGACAGATTATACTGTTTCTGCTAAGGTAAAAGTTACCTCTAATGCGGCAAATATTACTTTCCGTGCAACAGATTCCAATACATTCTACCTGTGGCAGTTTAGAGCTGATACTAATATGTTGAAAACCCATGTATTTAGTTCCGCCCATGCTTCTAGCCAAGGGTTCCAGTTGTTGGGTGAATATCCAATTTCCAACTTAAAAGCAGGGGAATATAATGATATCACCATCCGGGTAGAAGGCAATAAATTTACTACTTATGTAAATGGTGAGTTTGTAAATGCTACTTATAATGATGAATTAACACATGGTAGTGTAGGTGTTCGTAATGGCGGCAGCGAAAGCTTCCTGATGGATGATTTATTTGTTGGTGATACTCAATTAGTTACTACTTTGGATCTTACTGTAAATGAACCAGCAAACAAAAATATTTTGAATAAAGTAATTGATTATGCGGAAGACCAGAAAAATTCTGATGATTTCAACAATGTGATTGCAGATGTACAAAAATCCTTCAACGCAGCACTGGATAATGCAAAAGCAGTTGCAGCAGATCCAGCAGCAAGCCAGGAAACTGTAGATGAAGCATGGCAGACATTGATGAAGGAAATCCATAAACTAGGCTTTGTAAAAGGCGACCTGACTAACTTAAAGAAATTGATTGAAGTAGCGGATGATTATGATTTAACAAAATATGTGGAAGCAGGACAGGCTGAATTTATTGCGGCATTAGAAGCAGCAAAAGCAGTCGTTGCAGATGGTGACAATGCTTTACAGGGTGACGTAACAGAAGCAACTGACAACCTGCTAAACGCAATGATGAATCTGAGATTAAAAGCTGATAAATCTATCTTAGAAGAAGTTGTGAATCAGGCAACAGGAATGGATTTAAGCCAATATACCGATGAAAGTGTAGCAGTATTAAACGCAGCATTGGAAAAAGCAAACGCTGTATTAGCGGATGAAACATTAACAGAAGATCAACAAAATGTTGTAAATGATGCTGTAGATGCAGTAAAAGCTGCTATGGATGGCTTACAGACAAAATCGGATGAATCCAACGCTGGCAATACATCTTCTAATGGACAAAATAATTCCAGCACAAATAATGGTGATAAACTTGCAAATAATACTGTAAATGCGGCAACAACAGGTGATGTAGCGATGCCAATTATTCTGGTAGTAATCGCTGTTGTAGCAGCAATCGCAATTATTGCAGCTGTTGTTATTTCCAAAAGAAAAAATAAAAATCAGTAATTGATGAAATCCCCCTTATAATATTAAAAAAGCAGTAGGCATTTGTCTGCTGCTTTTTTTGTACAGAAAAAATATCATTACTTATGTAAAATAGCTTAGATGTTGTTTGAATTTTATCATCGTATTTCATTTATAACCATAACATACGATTTTGATATGCTTTAAGTAGTAAGATCTTGAAAATTCAAAGTATCCAATTGTATTGGATACTTTTTTAGATCAGGCGAAACACTAGTTTTTATCTAAAAAGAACATTTATGTTTTTTCTTAATTGGATACAATGTTTTGTGGTGATATATGTCTGTTTGACAAACGATAAATAGAAAATCTTAATCTGATATAAAGCTTGCAGCTTATAAAATAAGGACATAAGTATTATTTGATAGAGCAAATAGAATTTTATAAGTTGATATAGAAAAAAGGCTATTTTGTAGAACTATGTTTTACATTTTATGATAAAAAGATTCGTTTTTAAATGGATCTGCTTTTCCAATAGAACACGATAAAAGTTCGTCATAAATTTGTAAGAAAAATGATGGCAGGTTTGTAAATAATCTAAGTTATGATATAATTAGAATTTAGATGGAATCATTATTTCAACTAAATTTTTTGATTGCTATTTTCCATGGAATTATATTTTAGCAGCAATAAGGAGAGTATAGAAAAATGAATCAATGGACCGTTTTGGTAGTAGATGACGACAAGGAGATTGTAGAATCAGTTGCAATTTTTTTAAGAAATGAAGGATTGCATGTAATGAAAGCATATGATGGAATGGATGCATTGGAGAAAATTTCTGAAAATACGATACATCTGATTTTAATGGACATTATGATGCCAAAATTAGATGGTATGAAGGCAATGATGAGAATACGGGAGCAGAAAAACATTCCAATTATTTTGGTTTCTGCTAAAACGGAGGATACCGATAAAATTATTGGGTTAAATATGGGTGCTGATGATTATATTACAAAGCCTTATAACCCTTTGGAATTAGTTGCAAGAGTCAAATCCCAGTTAAGACGTTATACAAATTTTGGCCAAATGCCAACACAAGCGCCTGTAGTACAGTTGAATGTTGGTGGAATCATAATGGATTTGGAAACCAAACAGGTATGGGTAGA
Organism: Massilioclostridium coli; assembly: GCF_900095865.1. GTDB lineage: Bacteria > Bacillota > Clostridia > Oscillospirales > Ruminococcaceae > Massilioclostridium > Massilioclostridium facile. The sequence goes on from NZ_FMIZ01000007.1 coordinate 131,525, forward strand.
AGGGGAAGAAGTGAAACTAACCCCAATTGAATACCGTATTTTAGAACTATTAATGCGGAACCCCAATCGTGTATTTTCCATCCAGGAAATTTATGAGCGTGTTTGGGAAGAGCCTTATTATAACGCGGATAATATTGTAGCCGTACATATTAGAAGAATTCGAGAAAAAATTGAAATTAACCCGAAAGAACCTCGCTACTTAAAAGTAGTTTGGGGGATTGGCTACAAAATCCAATCGGAATAGGAGGTTATTATGAAAAAAAAGCGGCAATATCTATGGATTACCGTTGTGTCCGTTTTATTTTTAGTTATTACTGGATGTTTGGGCGGATGGATGGCGAGTATGTATAGCTATGCCAGAGTACAGGAGGCAATGAGCCACGTCATCCGTTCCACAAATATAGACCGGCAAGAAAATTATCAAGAGTATTTTGAATCCCCTACTTCAGAATTACAGGAATCTGTTGTAACCAGTTTTTTAGGTTCTAAGCTGATGGATTCTTATATTCCAGAATTGGATACCAATGGCAGTTATCAAAAAGCAATCGAACTATATCAACAGGCAGAAAATCAGTTATTGGAGAATAATGTAGAATATTTTGGAAACTATAATGGATATTCTAGAAGTACAAATTCTTTTCAGGATTTTGATTCCTTTCAAATGTATACTAGTGAAAATGTCAGCGCTTTATCCTGGGCATCCAATGGAAGTTATCAAGATTTGGAAGTCCATTATTTTGAAATGGATAATTATTATTTTACCTATTATCTTCAAGAAAACCAAATTGAAGTTTATCCAAATGGATATCAAGAAATTTTAAATGAACTTTCTGAGTTATCCAATATACTAGCGAATGAACAGCAGTATGAAGCTAATGGTATGCTGGACGCCATCAATATGATCCTTTTATACCAACAAAATCCTGCACAATATTCATTTGGGTTTAGCATTTCTACCTTAAATACTACTCCAATGTATACAACTGCATGTCAAAATTTGATGAATGATGTACAGGTAAGTAGGGAAGACCAATTTATATTGATGTTTTGGGGATATTTGCTTGCGGCAGTATTGTTGATTTGTGTTACCCTGATTTTTAATTTAACAGGGCTTTTGCGCAAAGTATACCGAGGATTAGCAAAATTAATGAAGCATATTTTCCTGGAATTTAAGCTTCTTTTTTGGGGTGCTACTGTCATTGCAGTTAGTTGCTTCTTTATTGTCCTATTTGAGGTCTATTATGATACTGGCATTACAACGTATGATTTTCTGTTCCATATTTTTATTACCTTTTTGCCTGCCGCAATTACACTGCTCTTATTAAGCGCCCTGATTTCTGATTTATATTATAACCATAACAATGTGATATGCAATAATATTATTAACCGTATTTTAAAATCCTATCGGAAGTTTGCACGGAAAAAACCTTACCAAAAACAAATGCATATGCGTATTTTTATCAATATGCTTATTTGGGGAATTGCAATTTTATTTAATGTAATAGGACTTTTTACACGTTCCGCTTTCCTTTATTTTGTTTCGATTGTGGCGCTAATTGTATCTTCTGTTTATTTAGGAAATAAATTATCCCAGATTGCTCATGACATGGATGTAGTAAGCGATAAGATTGAACAAATTAGTATGGGGAATTTAACTAATGAATTATCTGTACTGCCATCCTCTGAATTATCATCTGTGATTACCAATCTAGATCATTTGCAGGAAAATATCGACGAAGAAGTAAAAAATAGGATGAAAAGCGAGCGGATGAAGGTGGAGCTGATTACAAATGTATCCCATGATTTAAAAACTCCATTGACATCTATGGTGAATTATATTAATCTTTTGGAAAAAGAAGAGTTGCAACCAGAATTTGCGAATGATTACGTAAAAATTTTGCGGAATAAAATTGATCGGCTCAAAACCATGACAGAAGATTTATTTGATGTAGCAAAGGCAAATAGCGGAAATATGGAAGTACGGAAAGAGGTCATTGAATTAGGAGAACTGTTGGAGCAGACAATGGGAGAAAACCAGAAAGAAATTGATGCTAGCCAATTGGATTTCCGAATTCAAACATCGGGTAAGGTGTATATTGAAGCAGATGGAGCGAAGATGTACCGTATTTTCAGTAATATCATCAATAATACAGTAAAGTATGCTATGCACGGAACCCGTGTTTATATCCATATTTTTGAGCAAGATAATATTGCTACCTTTATCGTAAAAAATGTAGCCAACTATGAAATGAATTTTGATCCAGAAGAAATTTATGGTAGATTTAAACGTGGGGATGAATCCAGAAGTATAGAGGGTTCTGGTTTAGGGCTTTCGATTGTAAAAAGCTTTGTTGGATTACAAGGTGGGGATTTCCATGTGGAAATTGATGGAGATTTATTTAAAGCAATTGTTCGTTTTCCAGTATATCGTCCTCATAAGCAGCCAGAAACCCAAGTAGCAATCAATAATATAGAACAAAAACCAATCTATCCTTCCTATCCTTTTGAACAACAACCCCCTTTTTATAATAGTTGATAGAATAACGGATGTATTTTTACATCCGTTATTTACTTATAAAGAGAATATATATTTTATATCGTATTAAAATATATGATATTATAAATACTATAAAAATTGTTTGACATGGAGTTTACTCCAAGTGTTATACTAAAATAAAAAGATAAAAAAGGAGGAGATTTCTATGACAATAGCAGAAGTAAGTAAAAAGTATGACCTTTCACCTGATACGCTCCGCTATTATGAGAGGATCGGTTTAATTCCGCCTGTACCCAGAAATAAAAGCGGTATCCGGAATTATGACGAAGACTCTTGCCTTTGGATTGAGTTGATGAAGTGTATGCGGAAAGCGGGAGTCCAGATAGAGGCTCTGATTGAATACGTTGATTTGTTTCAAAAAGGGGATGCTACGGTTGACGCTAGAAAAAATATCCTGATTGAACAGCGGAACCAATTGATGGATCGGATGGAGGATATGCAGCAATCGTTGGACCGTTTAAACGAAAAAATTGAGCGGTATGAACAAGGGTTGATGGTTGCGGAAAAACAGCTGAAAAAGTGGAAGGACTAAAACCTGATGTCAAAAAAATAAAAACCGGACTCTAATAATCCGGTTTTTATTTTTTATTTCTGATTTTATAGCAGGCAAAAAGTGTAAGCAGAAAAACAGATCGTATCAGGACTATCTTAACTGTCCGCCTTATCTTGCTTTTTCATAGAAAGCTAAAATAAATATTGGCAAAATAGTTTGTTTCCAAAGGAAATATCGTAGATTGTAACATATATATCATGAAATATCCTGGAAAGGTGAATTCAGTTCAGGGGATATATGGTTATCATTTAAAAACCATAAGAATCATCTAGAATCAATACCTTAATTCTGTCTTTGATTCGTTGGTGCGCTAAGGCAACATAAGCACAACAGACTCTATCCTCACTATGGCAGTGCATACATTCCCCTGTTTTTACACAAGGGGTGTTGCAAGATAAGCGCATTGTATTGGCTGGTGCTGCTATTTTTTCCATTCTGTTGATTGCATCCTGCATCGTTGGTACAATTTTATTATATCCAACAATTAAAATAACACTTTTTGGACCATAGATCATAGCGGCTACACGGTTACCCCGTCCATCTACATTATATAAAATACCATCCTCTGTCACGGCATTCGAACTTGCAAAATAGGTATCTGCAGTAAAGGCTTCTGCCATAACACTTTGTACCTGCTCTGGTGTAAGTCCGGGTACATTTCTATCTTTTAACTCAATATTGCGACTCTTTAAGTAATCCAATACCCCTGTTTCCTCTAATGTACAGGAACCACCAAAGCAAACTTTTTCACCATCTTGAACCAATTCGTCTAACGTATTGAATAATTGCTCTTTATTGGTGATGTGGTATGCTTTCATCCGATTTTTTTCTAGGTTACGAATTGTTTTTTGAATCCGAAGTTGTTTCAGATTTTCTACCCATTGATTCATAAAATTCCACTCCTTTTTTGACTGGCAGTTTAAAATTTATTCACTTACATTATATAATCACAGCATAACATTCAATACGAGATTAATTGAATCAACATACGTAAAAAAACGAATGTTAATTTCGAAATACGATATTACATACAAAATGTTATTTTTTATCGTAAAACTTTATAATTTGTCGAACACAAAATAGACACCCAAATTTATCAGGCATAAAACTAACATGATAACTTTACTATATTATAAAATAGGAAAATGAAATTTTAATGAACGCCAAATAGTATCCGTACAAATAAACTGCTACAGACAATACCAATCAAATCACCAAATAAGGCAGTGGGGAGGGTATAACGGATATTGGATACACCAACGGAACTATAATAAACCGCAATGGTATAAAAGGTAGTTTCTGTTGAGCCTTGTAATACTGCTGCTACCCTGCCAATATAACTATCCGGATGAAATTGAGTAAAAATCGTTTCACATACTGCTAAGCTTCCACTTCCAGACACTGGTTTTAAAATTGCTAAAGGGAGAATTTCTTGTGGAATTCCCAATGCTTTCGCCAATGGCGCCAAAAATGAAGTGAGTAAATCAATCGCTCCAGAGGCTTGTAACATCGCGATTGCCGCCAATAGACCTACCATAGTAGGGATAAGTCCAACCGCAATAGAAACCCCTTCTTTTGCCCCTTTTAAGAAGCTTTCGAACAGATTCACATGATGGAACATAGCATATAAAATAATGCCGACCAGAATAGTGGGAATAAAAAATAAATCAATCCGCATGGCGTTTCCTTCTTCCCAACAGTTTTGCCATTAAAATTGCACCAAATAAAGAGGTAATGGAACACAATAGGGTAGCGGGGATTAAATCAAATGGATTTGCCGCTCCATGAGAACTTCTTAATACTGCGATTGTGGTAGGGATGAGTTGGATAGCCGCTGTATTCATGACTACAAATAAAATCATATTTTGAGAAGCGGTTTTTTTATCTGGATTTGCTTGCTGCAATAGTTTCATTGCTTGTATTCCAGAAGGGGTTGCTGCATTCCCTAGTCCCATTAAATTTGCGGTAATATTCATTGATATATTTTCTAAGACTTGATCCCCTTTGTTTATTCCATGAAATAATAGCCTTAACAGGGGAGAAAATAAATTAGCTAATTTTTTTGTGAGCCCAGCGTCTTTTGCTATTGTCATAATACCGTTCCAAAAACAGATACCACCCATTAAACCAATTAATAATTGAATTGCCTGGCTTGTACCGGTTAACACAGATTTGTTGACTTCTTCTAATCTTCCTGTCAAAAATCCACATCCAATTGCCAATAAAATCATCCAAGGAAATAATTTTTTCACAAAAATCCCCCCAAAAAACTATCATATATTACATATATATGATATATTTTTCTATTTCATACATTTTTTACAATTTAAAATGCAACTTTTCTTGCTAAAACAGTAGAAATTTTTGACAAAATGATGTATGATATAAATGTGTTCGACATATCCTAGTTTATTTTTAGTAAAAAGGGAGGAATTATAATGAAATCCACAGGTATTGTAAGAAACACAGATAAAGTTGGTAGAATTGTTCTTCCAATTGAGTTGCGTCAGACTTTGTACATCGCAGAAGGGGATCCATTAGAGATTTATACAGAAGAGGATAAAATTATTTTGAAAAAATATAATCCATCCTGTATTTTCTGCGGAAGCACAGAAGAAATGTTATCCTATAAAGGAAAATATATCTGCGCTGAATGTAAAAAAGAACTGATGGACAAAGAATAAAAGTATAAAAAGCTGTTTGATTATATATCAAACGGCTTTTTCTTTTTTACTATTATAAATGTATGGCAGTACTTTAGAAAATTATGTTTTGTTCGATAAAAAAGTCCGGATTTATATTGATAATAGGTACTGGATTTTATCCCATTAAAAAATATAGTATAAGGGATGCGGTTAAAAAAACAAGATTAAAAATAGTAAAATACCCTAAATATGTGTTTTTTTTCTGAGGGGAATCCTTGCATATAAATTTAAAAGAGATAAGGCTTGCCATTGAAGCAATTAATGTACCAAGTCCTCCTATATTCGTACCAATCAACAACAGATTCCAAGAGTTTGTAAAACCGGCCAGTAATAACGCCGCAGGAACATTACTGATAAACTGACTGATGCCGACAGATACTAGAACTTCATTTCCTTGTAATACTGTCTCTAAAAAATGATGTATTATTGAAATCCGACCTATATTGCCAACAAAAATAAAAAATCCAATAAAGGTGAATAACAAAGAATAATCTACTTTTTTTAAAATTTTTCGGTCTGCTATTACTATCGTTGTTAACACAACAACGAATAACGCTATAGTAGGGATGAAATGAACTACCGTTGCCAAGCTTAAAATAAATAGAATACAATAAATAGAAAATAATTTTTTATTTTTCCCTAATTTTTCCTGTTTCAAAAAAGAAGTAGAGATAGGATAAGGCTTTTGAAAAAAGACAAAAAGGGCAATCAAAACAAACGATAAGATTGCATATGGCAAAATGGTGAAAATAAAATTTTGAATAGAGATATTGAATTTTGAAAAAAGGTATAAGTTTTGGGGATTACCAATTGGAGTTAGCATACTTCCCAAGTTAGCGGCAATGGTTTGCATTACAACAACAGGAAGAATCCTATTTTCTTGCTGTATCATATGTAAAATTTCCAATGTAAAAGGGACAAAAGTAATTAATGCTACATCGTTTGTGATAAACATACTGGATATATAGCATAAAAAAATTAAGATCGCCTCTAATTGGCGAGTGTTTTTGACCTTCTTTAACAATAATTCTCCTGTATGACGAAAAATTCCCAATGCTTGAAAACCTTCCATAATTGCCATTAAGCAGAATAAAATACCTAATGTATTAAAGTCGATATATTCAACATATTTTTGATCAGGAAAAATGAAGCAGCAAGAAATAATGGCTAAGCCCCAAGAAACCACTAGGATTGTTTCTTTTTTTACCCAATTTTTTATTTTTTCCATTTTATTTCCCTCAATATAAAAGCAATATTCTTTATCATACCATAATTTAGACAAAAAAGGAATGCCCTATTTGGGCTATAATACCAAATAGGGCATATTAACTACAGGTTCCAATAGTTTTAACTGTTGGATGGGAAAAATGGACGTAAAACAGCAGCCATTTGATTGATAGGCATTGTTTGTAAAATAATTGTACCAGGTCCGGTTACAACAGTGTTAAAGATACCTTCCCCACCAAACAGCATATTTTTTACACCAGGAACTTTTTGTACATCAATGGTACAGGTTTCACTCATTGCGGCTAGATATCCGGTGTCTACAATCATACTTTGCCCAGGTTGTAATAGGTATTCCATGGCGTATCCGTCAATTTCAATAAATGCTGTGCCCTGACCTGATAAACGTTGCATAATAAAACCTTCTCCACCAAAGAATCCTCCACCAATTTTTTTTTGGAAAGCAATAGAAAGCTGTACGCCTGATTCTGCTGCCAAAAATGCGGATTTTTGTACAATCATTCCTTGATTGGCAGAAATATTGATTGCGCGCATAGAACCAGGAAAACTGGATGCGAACGCGATCATTCCTTGGCCATTTTGTGCGGTATAACGGTTTAAAAACAGTGATTCTCCGGACATCATACGGCTAAATACTTTTCCTACTCCTCCTCCAGATGTGGTTTCCATTTTCATATTTGGTGTCATCCAAGACATAGCGCCGCTTTCGGTAATCATGGTTTCCCCGTTTTCCAGAGTACAAACAACAACTGGCATGGGGGTGCCTTCAATTTTATATTGCATGATGTAATCCTCCTTTTTTATTTGTTATTATAGAGGTTATTTGATTATAGGTCAATTGATTTTCATATTATTTTACGAATTCCATAAATATAATTTATATTTTTATGAAAAACAGATAGATTGGGTTGATTAATGATGTTAAACATGGAAAAGATTTGCGAATTATTTGGAATCATGATACAATAAAAATGGTTATAATATCATGCAAAGAAGGGGTATCAATGATTGACCAATTAAAGCAGTGGGTACAACAAAGCGACAATATCGTGTTTTTTGGAGGTGCTGGAGTTTCTACCGAAAGTGGAATACCGGATTTTCGCAGTACCGATGGTTTATACTATCAAGAATATCAATATCCTCCAGAAACGATTTTAAGCCATACGTTTTATGAGGAAAATCCATTGGAATTTTTTCGGTTTTACCGCAATAAATTAATCTATCCAGATGCCAAACCAAACGCAGCCCATAATAAACTGGCGGAATGGGAAAAACAAGGAAAATTAAAAGCGGTTATTACCCAAAATATTGACGGTCTGCATCAGATGGCAGGCAGTAAAGAAGTGTTGGAACTGCATGGTTCCATCCATCGGAATTATTGTGAGTCTTGCGGAAAATTTTATCGTTTACAAGAAATTATGGATTGTGACGGTATCCCAACATGTTCTTGTGGGGGACGGATTAAACCGGATGTTGTACTGTACGAGGAAGGGCTGGATAGCAATATTTTAAGCCGTTCTTTAAATTATATCCGCCATGCGGATGTATTGATTGTCGCTGGAACTTCATTGGCTGTTTATCCAGCAGCGGGTTTATTGCAGTATTATACTGGAAATCATCTAGTATTAATCAATAAAACGCCAACCCCTTATGATGCCAATGCAGATTTATTAATTCAGGGGAAAATAGGGGAAGTACTCTCCCAATTATAAGTTTGAAAGGAATGTATATTATGTCAATTTTATTTTTGGAATATCCGAAGTGTTCTACCTGCCAAAAAGCGAAAAAATGGCTAGATGAAAACGGAATACAATATCAGGACCGCCATATTGTAGAACAGAACCCTACAGTGGCGGAATTAACCCAATGGTATCAAAAAAGCGGATTGCCATTAAAACGGTTTTTTAATACCAGCGGGATGCTATATAAAGAATTAAAATTAAAAGATAAACTGCCTACTATGACAGAACAGGAACAATTAGAATTATTAGCCACCAATGGGATGTTGGTAAAGCGCCCGTTGGTTATCTCTGATACTGTAATTTGTCCAGGGTTTAAACAGGATGTTTGGGAACAGTTGAAAGATTAATGGATTTAGAAATACACAATTGGCTATTTTTGTTTGTCAGAATTGGAACAGACAAAAATAGCCTTTTTTGATTGGTTAGGAAAATTAGTGGTATTTTCGGTAGGATATCTCGTTATAGGCTTTCATTTTATGTGATGTAAGACCAGTGAAATAAAGTGAATACATCATGAGATACTTGATAAAAAATTCTAAGAGAATTGTTTTTTAAATTATGAATATAGGAGGAAATAACATGGTAAACATTGATGATTATATGCAGAGGCTACAGCTAGTGTTACAACAGGTATTTGGCAATCGATTATTGTATTTAGGGCTACAAGGAAGTTATCGTAGAGGGGAAGAAACGCCAACAAGCGATATTGATGCTATGGTAATATTGGATTATTTTACGATACAGGACATGGATCTGTATCGAAAGACTGTTACCAATTTAACTCCAGAGGAACAAACTTGTGGGTTTATCTGTGGAAAACAGGAATTGCTTCACTGGAATCCAGGAGAAATCTGCCAGTTGATCCACGAAACCAAAGATTATTACGGAAATTTAAAGGATTTTGTGCCAGAATACACCTTACAGGATGTGAAAAACCATATCAAAGTGAATGTGGGAAACCTGTACCATGGGCTCTGTCATGAATTCATCCACTCCTCCCAAGGGGTAGAAAAAGAACAGTTGCAATTTGCATATAAATCTATTTTTTATCTTTTACAAAACCTACATTTTATCCGGACTGGAAAATTTATCTTAAAAAAACAGGATTTGGCTTCCTATTTGGAAGGATTGGATCTACAGGTTTTGCAAACAGCAGAATCGGTGAAAATCAAAGAGTTTAATGGCCAACATGCTTTTCAATTGCTGTTTGGTTGGTGCCAACAAGTATTACATACAATTGATTGTTAATATGAAAATTTTGTAGTTCTAAATGGTACATTTTTCTTCAATATTGGGGAATCAACATAACAATGGCAGGAAAACAATCTGACATGTAAACGAAAACATCCAAATATTTGCAGGATTTATGTTGGCAAAGAAATAATAGAATAAAATACAAAAAAGCTCGTACAACTATTTGTACGAACTTTTTTATTTTATTATCTTTTGTTAATTTAGCCTGATAGAATAATTATTTTCTTTTAAAACGAATTAGCTTGCTATTGTATTTGATAATAAAAAATAAAATGAGAACTACTCCAACCACAATCATAGCAACGCCAATGTAATATCCAATATCAGGGCGGAAGATTAAATTGAGTATGGGTATTAGAAAAACACCTATCCCAACAAACATACCACCCATACCAATTCTTTTGGTATAAGATTTTGTATCTTTTGGATCAAGGTTTCTATAATGATAACTATGAATGAGTGAAAAATTTCCTTTGCAACCCACTTGATAGGAGATGAAAATCAAAAATAATCCTAAAATGATTTCCGTAATGATTTCTTGTAATTCCATAATAACCCTTTTTAATCGAAATCTTTCCTTGTAAGCTGGGTAAGTTCTTGGATTTCTTCCAGCACTTCTTTTTGCCTATCTTGGAATAACAATCCTTTATTATACATATAGTATCGGTCACATCCGTGTTCATTGATAAACTTCATGCTGAAATAATTCGCGGTTAATTCTGTGATAAAAATCACCATTTCCTGGCTGTTACCAAAGGATGCTTCCATAAAATCAAAGGCATAGTCCAACATCATTGCAGCAGTTTGAATCAATTGTTTCCGTTTTTCCGGTTGTTGCTGGAATTGGTTTTTCACCAGTTCAAACGCATCTTGCCCTTCCAAGGATTCTTGTTTTAACTGTAAAACATATTTCTCCAATATTTGGAGAACCTTTTGTCCGGTTTGCAGCTGTAGTTGATCCAATTGCCCTGCTTGTTTTTTCTGTTCTAAAGTATCCCGATATCCCTGAATAAGTTCAACTAGGCTTTGGATAGCAGGATAGGTTTGTAATTTAGTCTTCCAGGATTTTAACTGTTCAAACAGCTGAGTGGTCAATAAATCTTGTAATTCTACTTGTTGGAATTGTTGAGATAATTTGCTGAGCAATAAACCAATAACACTAAGACGTTCATCGAACTGGGATGATTTTAGTTTGGAGATCGCCCGTTCTGAAATCATACCGGATAAAATCGCCTCAATTTGATAGTCAGTTTGATATTTGTAATAAAGCTCCAGATAGTTAGCAAAGTCTTTTGCGATAGCAGGGAACTGAATATACTGAATAATTAAATCTTGGTCAACTGGTAGTCCCAAAATTTCGTATGTCTGGATGATTTGGGATAAGTCTTCCCACCCACGGGCTGTGGCAAATAATTTTCCATCTACCGTGGTTTGAATCCGATAAAAGTTTTCCTTTTTAATTTCCAGATAAGAAATAATGGCACCATGTAGATTATTCTGATAGGCATATTCTTTCCAAACAGAAAAATCTTCCTGTACATCAATCTTTTTAACGCGGTCTAGAGTAACAATATCGAATTCTTTCACCGATTTATTGTATTCAGGAGGGTTACCAGCTGCCGCTATGATCCATCCTTCCGGAACACGATGGCTGCCAAAAGTCTTTTGCTGTAAGAATTGCAGCATGGTGGGAGCTAATGTTTCGGATACACAGTTGATCTCATCAATAAACAAGATGCCTTCTTTCAGCCCTGTCTGTTCCATTTTCTCGTAAATCGAAGCAATGATTTCACTCATGGTATATTCTGTAACAGCATACTCTGTTCCACCATAATTTTTATGCTGAATAAAAGGCAATCCTACAGCGCTTTGGCGGGTGTGATGGGTAATGGTATAGGCGACCAGAGCCACACCACATTCCCTTGCCACTTGTTCCATAATCTGTGTTTTTCCAATACCAGGAGGGCCCATTACGAGAACAGGACGCTGCCGGATCGAAGGGATACGGTAATTTCCCAGTTCATCTTTTGCCAGATATGCCTGGATAGACCGTTTAATTTCCTGTTTGGCTTGTTTAATGTTCATTCTGTTCCTCCAAATCTTCTGGTTGTAATACCAATTGAATCGCCCAAGGCGGCAAATCAAATTGGTTTCCTTCCTGTTCCATAAACAAAAAAGCTGTTTGGTAGCGGGGAGCTTTGGTGGGAAAAATACCACATCCATCGGTAAAGTATAACAATCCCCGCAAATGATGAAATTTCCCTTCTGATAAGAGCTGGTCCACATAAGTAAATACCGGGCGGAAATCGGTCCCACCATTTCCAATGAGCTGAAAATGGTCCATATATTCCACCAACTGCCGCTCATTTTCAATCAATTGGTCGGATTGGATCTGCTCATCACATTGGATAATATGGATATTTACCTTTTTGAAGAAGCTGTCATTGGATTTTAAAATAGAGTAAGTTTCCTTTAAAAATGCCTGAACCAACTCCCCAGAACAGGACATAGATGTATCAATCGCGATGACAAAATCCTCTACTTTTTTCACTTCTTTTACTTCCTGTGGTTCAATCAATGGCATGTTACCATAAAGTTCCAACCCATAAGTGTAGAAAGTATAGTCAAACGTATCTGGGTCCAGTTGGACTTCTTCCCCCAGTACAGCGAATTTTCGTAAAAATTCCCGATAATCGTACTTTTGACGGTTTTCTACCTTGACCTGCTCCAAAAGTTCACCGGACTGTGAAGCGGCGTCCCGGGAAAAGGTTTCCATATTGGTTTGTGTTTTTTCGCTGATGTCCTTCCACTTTTGCTCTAAGCTCTCTATTTGTGGTTGGTTTTCTTTTGGAGAAGGCCATAAGGTATGGTCATCCACTGTAAATTCTGTTACCAGACGCTGCAACGCTGTTTGAGAAAGGGACATCCGTAACAACGCACGGTAAATCCCTTCTGCAGTCAACACCTTTAACTGTTGGTTTAGCTGCCGATAGATCTCCTTTTTCAGAGCGGAAGAAGCCATTCGAATACAGCGATGATACATGCTATCAATTACCGATTCAATGGCGATATCACAGGAAAGATGCCATAGGGTCAAATCGGTTTTTGGAGTCTTGGTCAGATGGCGAAACAGACAGTGGAGCATACTGTGTAGATAAGCTCGATTGATCCAAATCCTACTTTTCTGGAATTGTTCGGTGAGGAAAAATGGGTTGTAATAAAGGGAATATCCATCCGTCCCAATAAAATCAGTTTTTAGGCTGATTTGATATCCAAAACTGCTCAATGCCAGATCAAAAAAACGCATGGCTAAATAAAGTTCATTCCGGGAAGTGTTGAGAATTTGACCGCATACCTGTTCATACCGCTGGGTAATCTCTTCTGACATCATATCCTCCTTCCCGCAATAAAATTTTGCTTATAGTTCAAATGATTTTTCCTGTTTTTGAAAATGGGTGTGTCGGTAATCCATTAAAAAGCTAAGGATTTCTCCTCGTTGGGATTTGTTTGCAAGGGTGATGGCATAATCAACATCCTCTGGCCCCATTAGATGATTCTGTACCATAAATTCAATACATTCTGCCCAATCGTTTTGGATAGCAAGCTGGCAGATAAAACGGTTGTGCTCTTTTAAATATTGCATATATTGTTCCTGTGCGGATTCGCTGAGCTGATAAGGATAACGGATACGTTCCATCGCAATTTTTGCTACCGTTTTTTCGTTGTCCTCAGCCTTTGCTACAGGCAACAGGCTGTCATATTCCCGGTAGTTGATACTTCCATCCAAAAAGCATTGACGATAACGATATCCGGAACCTCTTGCGAACCACTCAAAAATCCTGGCTGGAGCGTTTTCAATGGTTTCCTCAAAATATTGAGGAAAGGTGAGTTTTGCCTGCCGCGGTACACCATACATTCCATTGTTATAATGGAGAAGGACATCCACTTCATGTTGGATATCTGTGATAATACTTTTTAGGCAGGTTTCCTGTCCGTTGATGTTGGTCAGTTCAATGGTAGTAAGGGATTCACAATTTTGGAAGGCACCCCCTCCAATTTCCTGCATATTTCCCGGCATGGAAACATACTGTAAATTGATACAGTTAAAAAAAGCATAGTCTCCAATTTGGGTAATGGTTTCAGGCAATTGGATTGAGGTAAGGTTTTTTCCGCATAGAGGAAGGGCGGATTCTTGAAATCCTAATTCCCCAGATAGTTGAATTAACTGGAGTTCCCCAGTTGCTTTGGAAAGCCCTTCCGGAGAGGAAAAAGCATAAGCGCCGATTTTGGTTACTGGCATCCCTTGGATTTGATTTGGTAAAACAATATCCGTTTGGTCTGTTAAACATTGGTGGATGGTTACTGTTCCTTGTTGAACAGAATAATAAATTGTCATTCCCATAGAGCTTTGTTTCATAAATGCACTCCTTCTACTACCATTTACAATAAGATTTCTCTTTTCTCAATAAAAATGTATGAATTACAAATAAAAATTTAAAATACAAAACAGCAAAAACGCCTGCAAGTAAAACGCAGACGTTTTTAAACATTAAGCTTTGATTGCTTTATGGAATACTTTTTTCCCTTTTTTGATGATGACATAACCTTTTTCAAAGTTGGAAGCATCCAATTTTGCAGTTGGGTCGGTAATTTTTTCATCGTCAATGGAAATACCGCCTTGTTGTGTGAGCCGGCGCGCTTCCCCTTTGGAAGGGCAAAGTTTTGTAGCAACCAATAAATCCAATAAACCAATGGTGCCATCTTGGAACGCGTCCGCACTTAATTCTGTGCTTGGCATATTTTCATCCTGTGCATTTGCACTAAACAAGTTGCGGGAAGTTTCCAGTGCTTTGGTAGCTTCTTCTTCCCCGTGAACCAGTTTGGTTACTTCGTAAGCCAGAATTTCTTTTGCTTTATTTAACTGGCTACCTTCCCAGCTTTCCATTGCCTCAATTTCTTCGATTGGAAGGAAAGTAATCAGCTTCAGGCAGTTAATCACATCGTCGTCGCTGACGTTTCTCCAATACTGGAAGAATTCGTATGGTGGACATTTTTCAGGGTCAAGCCATAAGGCGCCTTTTTGGGTTTTGCCCATTTTTTTGCCTTCTTTTGTGGTTAACAGGGTAAAGGTCATCCCGTATACTTCTTCCCCTTTAACACGGCGCACCAAATCGATACCACCTAGGATATTGGACCATTGGTCGTCGCCGCCCAATTCCATTTTACATCCGGTTGTGTTATACAGATGAAGGAAGTCATAGCTTTGCATCAACATGTAGTTGAATTCTAAAAAGCTTAATCCCACTGCCAAACGGCTTTTTACACATTCCGCTGTCAACATTTTGTTAACGGAGAAATGCCGTCCAACATCGCGTAAAAAGTCAATATAATTTAGGTTTAAGAGCCAATCGCCATTTTTCAGCATCAATGCTTTCCCATCAGAAAAATCAATGAATTTGGACATCTGCTTTTTAAAGCATTCCGCATTGTGATTGATTTCTTCTACTGTTAACATTTTTCTCATATCAGTACGTCCAGTTGGGTCGCCAATCATAGTAGTACCAGTACCAAGCAAAGCAATTGGACGATGGCCAGCCTGTTGCAGATGGCGCATTACAATCAACTGCAAAAAGTGCCCAACATGCAGGCTGTCCGCAGTAGCGTCAAAACCGATATAAAAGGTAACTTTTTCGTTTTCCAGTAATTCTTTGATTTTTTCTTCATTGGTCATTTGGGCGATTAACCCACGGCGTTTTAATTCTTCAAATACAGTCATATGAATTCTCCTTTTATCAATTTGATACGGAAGGGGAATAGTCAAAAACAAAAAAGCCCTCCGTATCCTGTTACAGATACAGAGGACGAAAATACGATTTTCGTGTTACCACCTCTATTTACAGAACCCTCACGGATTACTGCCTCGGCAGGTCAAAGGACTGATCTGCTACGCAATAACGGGCGTACCCGATGCAGCCTACTAACAAGTTCGGCTACACAACTCCAAGATGTATTCAGCATAAGGCCAGCTGCGTTTTTTCACCACCCAAACGCTCTCTGTGAATCTGGAAAACTTTGCTTACTTGTTCTTTTCTCAGTTATTATTTGTATCCTAACACAAAGTTTTTTCGTTGTCAACCGTTGACGGAAAAAATCTTGTTTTATTCGTCAGAATGAGCCACGAGCGTTTGACAAAATTAAGGCTTGTCCTGGGGGTATACTGGAAATTGGACGAGGTGAACAAAATGCAGGTGATATATTTAGACGTACTTTTAGCGGTAAACTTATTTGTGAATTACTTTTTGCTGTTATCCGTAAAATTATTTTTCCACAGCAAGGTGAAACGTTGGAGGATGATTTCGGCGGCTGTGATTGGCAGCCTGTTTTCCTTGATGATTTTTCTGCCCGATCCAGGATTGTTGCTAACATTCCTCATCAAAGGGATTCTTGGTGTATTATTGGTATGGCTCTGTTTTGGTTACCAACAAAGGGGAATTTTTATTAAAACAGTCTTAGGCTTTTTTGGAGTTAATTTTTTGTATGCTGGTGTAATGATGGCACTCTGGATATTTGTCTGTCCTGTGGGGATGTATTGGAACAACGGTGTGGCGTATTTTCACATTTCCGCATTAGCATTGGTCATTGGAACAATTGTCGCTTATATTGTAGTACGTGTAATCTGTTTTTTATGGAACAAACGGGTACATGCCAAGGAGTTATACCAAATTAAAATTATATGGAATCAAAAAGAAGCCAATTTATCTGCTTTTTATGATACAGGAAATCGGTTAATCGACCCATTTACAGGACATCCTGTCGTAATCTGTGAATATCAGGCAGTTAAAAATCTATTACCCGCTTCCATTCAGCAGGTTTTGGAATCTGGTCAATACATACAATCCACTGAGCTTTTGCAGGCGGTAAAATTCCATCTGATTCCATTCCAGACAGTAGGAGGAGAAAGCTTTATAGTAGGGTTTGCCCCCGACCAGTTTTATTTAGAAGAAAAACCGGTGAGCGGTTTTATGATAGGGATTACTGTGAATCATCTTTCCCATGGAGAGTTTCAAGCAGTCCTCCCAGCAAAATTCAATTAAGGAGTGAAAGGTTATGTTTTTAAAATGGCTATGGAAAAAACGGAATCAATTATTACGATATTTAGGGCTAGTGGATCCTGTCCATTACATCAATGGTGCGGATACCTTACCGCCCCCTTTAGATAAGGAACAGGAACAGATTGTGTTTCGAAAATTATCGGAAAATGACCCTTGGGCAAGGGAACAGTTGATTGTACATAATTTAAGGCTGGTTGTTTATATCGCAAAAAAATTTGAATCCACTGGAATTGGCATTGAGGATTTAATTTCGATTGGGACGATTGGGCTAATCAAAGCGGTAAACACATTTTCCCCTGAAAAAAATATTAAGCTAGCTACCTATGCTTCTCGCTGCATTGAAAATGAAATTTTGATGTATTTAAGGAAAACCAATCCTTTAAAAAATGAAGTTTCGATTGACGAGCCATTAAAAATTGATTGGGATGGAAACGAACTGTTGTTGTCCGATGTGTTGGGGACAGAAAATGATTGTGTGAATAAAGGAATTGAAGAACGGGTAGAGCGGGATTTAGTAGTAGATTGTATTAATAAGTTAGGAGATAGGGAACGGGAAATTATGCAGCTGAGGTTTGGCATGGTGGATGGAAACGAATATACCCAAAAGGAAGTGGCAGATAAAATTGGAATTTCCCAATCCTATATTTCCAGGCTGGAGAAAAAGATTATCACAAGGTTGAAAAAAGAGATAGAACGGGTTAATATCTAATAAAATTGCTTTGTCGTTTTGGATGAAAAATTGCTGTTTAAAAAAATCGAAAAAAATAAAAATAAAATGAAAAAAAGTGTTGACAAATAAAAAGTGGTCTGGTATAATAATATTCGTCGCTTGAGGGAACACCCCGGACGGCGGATAAATGGGAGCATAGCTCAGCTGGGAGAGCATCTGCCTTACAAGCAGAGGGTCATAGGTTCGAGCCCTATTGTTCCCACCATACGGCCCGTTAGTTCAGTTGGTTAGAACGCTTGCCTGTCACGCAAGAGGTCGTCAGTTCGAGTCTGATACGGGTCGCCAACCAGTTGTCTGAAAGAGATTGATTACAAGGGCGACTGAAATGCCTCTGTAGCTCAGTCGGTAGAGCAGAGGACTGAAAATCCTCGTGTCGATGGTTCGATTCCGTCCGGAGGCACCAAAAGACCTTTTCTGAAAAGAGAAGGCAAACATGCGGGTTTAGCTCATCTGGTAGAGCGCCACCTTGCCAAGGTGGAGGTAGCGAGTTCGAGCCTCGTAACCCGCTCCATTTCTTATCCAAAGTTAAAAGGTTTAACTTTGGATTTTTTATTTGTTATGATCGATTTTCATGTAGTATAAGATAGCATTTGCGGGTTTAGCTCATCTGGTAGAGCGCCACCTTGCCAAGGTGGAGGTAGCGAGTTCGAGCCTCGTAACCCGCTCCAAATGGTTTGCCTTATCCTTTTTAAATAAAGGGTAAGGCTTTTTCATTAGGGAACTTTTATAGAAGGATATGATAAGATACTAATTTTTAAGATGATTGATCATAAAATATCTGCTATTAAAATTTATCTATGTAAAGAAAAGTATAGATAAATATTTTACAGATGTTGTAATTCTATAGGAAGTTCAATCTGATAAAGATAAATTTCCTTCTCTATGATTTTATTGGAATATCTGTTATAATATTTGTAGAATAGAATGAATGCACTGGGGGAGTATATTGTGGCTTATGGAAAGACAATAGAATTATTCCTTGTCAATGGAACAGCGGATAGTTTAACAACAGCGGAATTGTCCAACTGGAATGGAAAAGCAATTAAAATCCCAAGAACTGAAGTAGCAGAATGTGAACGGGAGGATATTCAAGGAGTAGGGGTATATTTTTTGTTCTGCCAAGAAGATGATGGGACAGATTCTGTTTATATTGGGGAAGCTGAAAATGTTTTAATAAGATTAAAACAGCATTTGAGTGATTTTAAGGCGGGAAAAGAAAAATATTATTGGAATACAGCTGTTGCATTCCTCGGTAGGGATTTAAACAAAGCATTAGGGCGTTATTTAGAGGATCAATTGTTTCACATTGCGAAAAAATGCAATCGCTATAAAATACTTACAAAGGCAACTTATAATACAACCATTAAGGAATCTCAACGTGCATCAATGGAAGAATTTATGGATAACATAAAGATTTTGCTGAACGCATTGGGATATAAAGTATTAACACCAGTACCGCAAGCCACTAGTACAACTACATATTTATATTGTAAAAGCTCAGATGCCTCGGCAAAAGGTTTTATTAGTATTGGTGGATTTACTGTATTAAAAGGGTCCACAATTTCCGACCGTATGGCTCCATCCTTTCCAACAGGGGCGAAAAGTTATTATAATCTGAGGAATCAATTGATAGCTGATGGGATTATTATCAATGGTGTTTTTGAGCAGGATTATGAGTTTAATGCCCCATCCGCTGCCTCTGCGGTTGTTTTAGGACGTGCCTCTAATGGAAAATTGTATTGGAAAACAGAGGATGGAAAAACACTAAAAGAAATACTTTAAATGCTCAAGACCGCTTGGTTGATACACAGCCCCTAAAAGAGGATATTATCGGCTTAATTCCTATGGGGATTGAATTATATTATGCACTGCCACCTGTAAACGGGTTTAAAATAGTACTATTTTATTTATATAACCTTTTACTTTTTTAGTTCCTATAAAGCTCGCTGTTATGATTGTTGCACGACTCTTTTTCTTCCCTTGATAAAACAGGGAGATTAGATACCATTGAAAAAAAGCTGATTCTTAGATAAGAATCAGCTTTTCTTTTTGCTGCATTTTACATTTTGTTATACTCGATACAATAAATCGGTATAGGTTGGCATTGGCCAGTATTCAGAAGAAGTAATCGTTTCCATTGCATCAACACAATTCCGCAAGCTCTCCATTTGTGGAATGACCTTATCACGATAGTTTACTGCTGTCTGCCATAAATCGTTTGTATGAGCAGCGTTTACTTCTTGTTCCAGGATTTCCATAATATCATGGACACAGTCAATCATAGAGGATAATTGGTTAACCAGTTTTAACATTGCTTTATTCTCTACGCCACTGCTGGTCACTTCATTATAAGAAGCGGAAATATCACCGACATATTTTATAGCGGCAGGAAGAATCTGACGTTTTGTCATCTCTAACATGGTATTTGCTTCGATGCTGATTGTTTTGATATAGTTTTCCAGCATGATTTCATAACGGGATTCACATTCCTTTGGAGTAAAAATACCATAACGTTGGAACAGTTCGATACTTTTATCCATGATAAACGCCTTTGCTGCATCTACAGAATTTGAAATGTTTGGTAAGCCACGGCGTTCTGCTTCTTCCACCCATTTCTCAGAATAACCGTTCCCGTTAAAGATTACTTTGCCATGGTGGTACATAGTTTCATGCACAATCAGGCGGACATCACGGTCAAAATCATCGGTGCTTTCCAAAATATCGGCAAAGGTTTCCAAGGATTCTGCCATAATGGTATTCAATACCCAGTTAGAAGAAGCAATAGAGGCAGAGGAACCAACCATACGGAATTCAAATTTGTTTCCAGTAAACGCAAATGGGGAAGTTCTGTTCCGGTCACTATCATCTTTTGGTAAGTTTGGCAGGATGGTTACTTTTGTGTTGAGTACTCCATTAGAAGATTTTTCTTCTGCTACACCATCCGCAATATGCTGTAATGTTGCGGTTAAATGTTCTCCTAAAAATATGGATATAATTGCTGGTGGAGCTTCGTTTGCCCCCAAACGGTGGTCGTTTCCAGGAGAGGCAGCAGTTAAACGGAGTAATTCTGGATATTTATCAATCGAACGGATAACAGCACACAGAAAAATCAAAAACTGCATGTTTTCATATGGGGTTTTTCCTGGATCCAACAAGTTGATGCCATCATCGGTGGATAAAGACCAGTTGTTGTGTTTACCAGAGCCATTGATGTGTTCAAATGGTTTTTCATGCAGCAAGCATGCTAGACCGTTCTGTTTTGCGACAGAACGCATTAATTCCATGGTTAACTGGTTATGGTCGGTTGCCACATTGGCGGAATCAAATACAGGCGCCATTTCATGTTGTGCCGGCGCTACTTCATTGTGTTTTGTTTTGGAGTTAATCCCATATTGCCAAAGCTGGTCATCCAGCTGGCGCATATAATCCGCAATCCGTAAACGGATACGGCCACAGTAGTGGTCATCCATCTCTTGGCCTTTTGGCGGTTTTGCACCAAACAAGGTGCGTCCACAGATTTTTAAATCCAAACGATCTTCATAATTTTTTCGGTCAACTAAAAAATATTCCTGTTCTGCCCCTACGGTTGGGATAACACGGGTAGAAGTATGGTTGCCAAAAAGTTTTAAAACACGCAATGCTTGGGTATTTACTACTTCCATGGAACGAAGCAATGGGGTTTTGGTATCCAATGCCTCTCCAGTATAAGAACAGAACGCGGTTGGAATATATAAAGTACCTTCTTTGATAAAAGCAGGGGAACTGCAATCCCAAATGGTATATCCTCTTGCTTCAAAGGTATTTCTTAACCCTCCGTTTGGAAAGGAAGAAGCGTCCGGTTCTCCTTTAATCAGTTCTTTTCCGGAAAACTCTAAAATAATTGAACCATCTCCTTGAGGAGATAAAAAGCTATCATGCTTACCGGCAGTAATCCCAGTCATTGGCTGGAACCAATGGGTAAAATGGGTTGCCCCATTTTCCACTGCCCAATCTTTCATGGCAGACGCCACAATACTTGCGATTTCTGGATCAAGGGAACGTCCGTGATCCATGGACGCTTTTAAGCTTTTATAGGTTTCTTTTGGCAGGCGTTCTTTCATCACACGTTGGTCGAACACCTTACATCCAAACTTTTGTGCGAAACTTTTCATAGTGTAATCCTCCATTTTCCATTACAGCAGGTGAATTCCATGGCTGTCACAAACTGAAATCATACTTTCTGGCCAAACAGAAGCCTGTACTTCACCAATATGGGCTTTTTCCAATAATACCATACATAAGCGGGATTGTCCGATACCGCCACCCATGGTAAGAGGAAGTTCGCCGTTTAGTAACATTTGATGGAATGTAAAGTTCTTACGTTCCTCGCATCCAGCAGCTTTGAGCTGGTTTTCCAGTGCATGCTGGTCAACACGGATTCCCATAGAGGATAATTCCATGGCACGTTCCAATACTGGATACCAAATGAGCAAATCTCCGTTTAAATTCCAGTCATCATAGTCAGGGGCACGGCCGTCATGAGGTTTTCCATCTTTTAAAGGACCGCCAATCTGCATTAAAAATACTGTTTTGTGTTCTTTACAGATCTGATTTTCCCGTTCTTTTCTAGAAAGGTTAGGATAAAGGGCTTCCAGTTCTGAAGTGGTAATAAAAAAGATTTCTTCCTCAATATAGGAACTGATTTGAGAAAATTGCTGATGTAATTTATTTTGGGTTTCTTTTAAAGCGTGGACAATATCTCGTACGGTTTGTTTTAAAGTTTCAATATTTCGAGTTTCAGGAGTAATAATTTTCTCCCAGTCCCACTGATCCACGTATACAGAGTGGCAGTTGTCTAGTTCTTCATCCCGGCGGATAGCATTCATATCTGTATATAAACCAGAACCAGGGGCAAAACCATAACGTTTTAAAGCAAGGCGTTTCCATTTTGCCAAGGAATGTACAATTTGTACATTTGCCCCGAGTTCTTTAATATCAAATTCGACCGGACGTTCCACACCATTCAGGTCATCATTTAAACCGGTATGTGGCTGTACAAATAAAGGTGCAGATACTCTTGTTAAATTCAACCGATTGGCAAGTGTTTGTTGAAAAGTATCTTTTACCAGTTTAATCGCTTTTTCTGTTTCGATAATGTTTAGCTTAGACCAATAGCCTTGCGGCAAAACCAGTGTGTGTTCCATATTTTCCTCCATCCATCCGCCATATTTTAGTTGCCAAAGCGGAAATTAAAAAATAATCTAAACAGTGCATCTGTTTTCATTTTATTTTATGCAATAAAAACCATAACAAATTTTATGTATGTTTTATTTTAACATTATATCCATCTTTTTGCAAGAAGTAAGAAGCAATCCCTTCATTTATTGTAGGAAATTTTTTATTTTATTCTTATAGCGAGCAACAACTTTATTTTCTATTTTATCATTGTACATAGACGAATACTAGAAAAATAGATCTAATTTTGTGGTGGAAATCATTTCAAAAGAAAAAAATTCATGTTATAATTTGAATAAAATGTTATAAGTAAGAAGGGAATGTTATGAAAAAATATTTATCTATCTGTTTTTGTTTGGTTTTTATACTTGTTTTTACAAGTGGATGCTCAAACGAAGAGATAAAGACGGAAATTTGTTATGCGAAACAAGAGAATTGGGCTTATTGTGAAACACAAACAGATAGTAGGAAAGCAGATGTATTTTTTATCTGTCCGACAGTATTCGATGGAAATGAAACGAATATGTCTTTGGAAGATGAAGATGTAAAAGAATCGTTTTTAGGAGCGATTAATATGGAAAAAGGGATCTATGATGGTTCTTGTCGTGTTTTTGCGCCTTATTATCGACAAGCAGGACTTAATGTATATGAATTTCCCGACGAGGAAAGGGAGCCTTATCTTCAATCCGCTTACAAGGATGTGAAACAGGCTTTTGAATATTATTATAAACACTATAATAAAGGAAGGCCAATTGTGCTTGCTGGGTTCTCACAAGGAGCAGATATGAGTTTGAGGCTTTTGAAAGATCAATTTGATAATAAAGAACTATCAGAAAAATTGGTGGCTTGTTATGCGATCGGGTGGAATGTGACACAAGAAGAATTGGAGGAATATCCTCATATGAAATTCGCTACCAGTGAAACGGATACAGGGGTAATTATTTCTTTTAACAGTGAGGCGGAAAATATAGCCGATTCCCTTATTGTTCCTGAAAATATGAAAACTCTTGCGATCAACCCTCTAAATTGGAAAACAGATAGTACATTTGCGGACCAAAGTTTAAACCAAGGAGCTTGTTTTACCAACTATAGCGGAGAGATTGAAACAGAAATTCCGCATCTTACAGGCGCTTATATTGATGATGTACGTGGTACCTTAAAGGTAATAGATGTAACGCCGGAGGAATATCCGCCAGTTTTAGAACTATTTGAAGATGGGATTTACCATTTATATGACTATCAATTTTTTTATCGGAACCTTCAGGAAAATGTCGGAAAACGGGTTGCTACATACGGATCTGATTGAAAATTTTCTATTATTGATATATAGATATATATTCGTATCCTAGAGGAGTATTTATGGATCTGTTTCTGCTGAAAAGACTTAATATCATTTACTATATGAAAATAGAACAAAGATGCACGAGAAAATCTACTCAAAGAATTAAAAAGATTATAGTATACAGAATAATCAATATGTTTTGATTATTCTATCAAGGAAAAACGGTACTATATCTTTCCAGGAATTGTGTGAATATCATTTTGATATGTATGGGGAACAGGATTCGTTGTTGCGAAAGAATTATAATTTTTTGAACTGATTAAGATTATTTTATTGTAAAGCTGGGCTTGATTAAACAAGGATTTTACAGCAAAAAGATTTGATTTTTTATGATAACAGAAGTATAATAATTTAGTTAAAGGTTAATTTATAAGGGTCTGGAGGATTTTGGTATGTCAACAAAAGCGGAGTTATTTTTTCAAGAAATGAACAGCAAGAAGATTGCGTTTATCGGGATGGGTGTTACTAACCTGAATATTATTAAACTGTTTTTATCCAAACAGCTGGATGTTACTGTCTGTGATCGGCAAACAAAAGAAAAATTGGGAAAAAACTATGATGAATTGCTGGCGTTGGGCGCCAAATTTGTGTTGGGGGAAGATTATCTAGAAACCCTTTGTGATTATGATGTTATTTTCCGTTCCCCAGGAATTTATTTTTACCATCCAGCCTTGCAGAAAGCAAGGGAGCATGGCTGTGTTGTGACAACTGAGATGGAAGTATTCTTTGATTTGTGCCCCTGTAAGATTTATGCGGTTACAGGTTCTGACGGAAAAACCACCACTACTACTTTGATTGGGAAAATGTTGGAACAACAGGGATTTAAAGTCCATGTAGGCGGAAATATCGGCAAGGCACTGCTGCCAGAAATTGAAACCATCCAGCCAGAAGATATTGCTGTAGTGGAACTATCCAGTTTCCAGATTATTTCTATGCGACAGTCCCCAGATGTAGCAGTGATTACCAATATTTCTCCAAACCATTTGGATGTCCATAAAAACATGGAAGAATACATTCAAGCAAAATGTAATTTATTATGGCATCAAAACGCATTTTCTAAGGCTGTATTAAACCATGATAACGAAATTACCGATGGACTGGACCGTTATGTAAGAGGAAAACTATGTAAATTTAGCAGGAAGGAATGCCCAACCACTGGAACCTGGTTGGACGAACAGGGCTATTTATATTTAGTCAACAATGGTGTCAAAACAAAATTATTCCATAAAGATGAGATTAAAATTCCAGGTATCCACAATGTAGAAAATTATCTTGCGGCAATCGCCGCTGTGTGCGATGTGGTAACCCCTGAAACCATGCACCAGGTTGCCACTACTTTTGGCGGGGTAGAACACCGTATTGAGTTAGTACGGGAACTGGATGGTGTAAAATGGTATAATGATTCTATTGCTACTAGTCCAACTAGGACAATTGCTGGTTTAAATTCTTTCCAGCAAAAAATTATTGTCATTGCAGGTGGTTATGACAAACATCTGGCATATGAACCATTGGCTCCAAAATTAGTGGAAAAAGTAAAAGCTTTGGTGTTGATGGGAGCAACTGCTCCAAAAATTGAAGCTGCTTTGCTGGCTTGTCCTGGTTATGATTCAGAACAGCTTCCGATTTACCATGCAGAGAATATGGAACAGGCAGTTCAGAAGGCAAAAGAGATTGCCCATCCTGGGGATATTGTTTCCCTTTCTCCTGCATCCGCCAGCTTTGATTTATATAAAAACTTTGAGGTGAGAGGAAATCACTTTAAACAGTTGGTAAATGAACTGCAATAAGCAGGAGGAATTGGAATGGAAAGAACAGAATTATTATTTCAGTTGGGGAGCCAGGTTGGCGTATCCGGCTTAGAAACCTCTGCAATACAATTCGCAAAAGAATTAATCAAGCCTTACGCCAAAAAAGTTGTGGTTGATCGAGGTGGCAGCTTACTGGCAACAATTGTAGAGCCAAAAGAAGGAAAGCCACACATTTTGTTGGATGCACATATTGACGAAATCGGGTTGATTGTAACTGGAGTTACATCCGGTGGATTTTTACGTGTAGCAGCCTGTGGAGGAGTAGACCGAAAACTACTATTGGCGCAAGAAGTAATTGTACATGGAAATCGAGATGTATACGCAGTAGTTGCTTCGAAACCACCTCACTTAGAAACAGCAGATGACCAAAAAAAATCCCCTGAAATTGACCAGATTTTATTGGACACTGGATTGACAGAGCAACAGGCAAAAGAATGGATTCCATTGGGAAGCCGGGTGTCTTTCTGTGCCCGACCACAACAGCTGTTAAACGGGAGGGTTTCCTGCAAATCTATGGATGACCGTTCCGGTGTCGCTTCTATTTTCATGGCGTTAGAGCAGTTAAAGGGAAAGGAACTTTCCTGTGGTTTGTCCGTGCTGTTCAGTTCCCAGGAAGAAACTGGGGAACGGGGAGCAAAAACAGGCGCTTTTGGTTTAGGTGTGACCCATTGTATTGCAGTGGATGTCAGTTTTGCATATACCAGTGACGCTCCGGAACATAAATGTGGCAAACTGAGCCAAGGGGTGATGATTGGTATTTCCCCTACTTTGGATGTTGGAATTAGCCAGGAACTAGAAGAACTGTCAAAACAATATCAAATCCCTTATCAATTGGAAGTGATGGGGGGAGCCACTTCTACCAATACGGATTCCTTGGCCTTAACTGGAGCGGGAATCCGATGCGGGCTTTGCTCGATTCCGCTCCGTTATATGCACACGCCGATTGAAGTAATCGACCCACAGGATGTGCAAAGTGTAGCAGACCTGTTGGCTGCCTATGTTTTGAAGATGGGGGGCTGATTGTGATGAAAGAACAATTGAGAAAATTATGCCAAATCAATGGGATTTCTGGAAGGGAACATAAGGTGAGGGAAGAAATCTTGTCCCAGATTTCCTCCTATTGTGATGACCTGCATGTGGACCCACTGGGCAATATTATCGCGTTTAAAAAAGGAAAAAAGACACCAAAACAAAAGCTTTTAATCTCCGCTCATATGGATGAGGTTGGACTGATTGTAGCCGGAATTACCTCGGACGGTATGCTGCGATTTGCCACGGTAGGAGGCATTGATGCCAGAGTATTGGTAGGGCGTTCTGTGTTGGTTGGGGATTCTGTCCCTGGTGTAATTGGAACCAAAGCAGTGCATATGCAGTCCGCTGAGGAAAAGGCAAAAGCAACCCCGGTAGACCAATTGTATATTGATATTGGCGCCAAAGACAAAGAGGATGCATTAAAGTATGTTTCTTTGGGAGAAAGTGTTTGTTTTCAAAGTGAACCTGTAGAATTTGGAAACAATTGCTTGAAAGCAAAAGCCATTGATGACCGTTTTGGCTGCGCATTAATGATACAGCTATTGCAATCAGAACTTCCCTGTGATTTATATTGCAGTTTTGTAGTACAGGAAGAAGTGGGTCTGCGAGGCGCAAAAGTAGCTGCCCATGATATTTGTCCGGATATTGCGATTGTACTGGAAGCGACAACTGCTGGCGATTTGGCCGGAGTAGAAGAATTAAAGCAAGTATGTAGCTTGGGAAAAGGTCCTGTCATTCCATTTATGGACCGTGCCACCATTTATGATTATGACTTGTATCAATTTGCAATGGAAACAGCAAAGCAACATCATATTCCGTGCCAGACCAAAACAGCAGTAGCTGGTGGAAACGATGCAGGGGCGTTTTCGGTTTCCTGTGGAGGAATCAAAACTGTATCAGTTTCTGTCCCTTGCCGTTACCTACATTCCCCTTGTTGCGTCATCAACTGGGAGGATGCGGAAAATAGCCTTGCTTTGGTTCAGGCAATGCTGGAAAGATTCGCAAACGAATGATTGTACAGATTCATCAAGAAAATAAAGGGCTGTTGGAGGCGTTTTTCCAGCAGGTAGACCATCCACAGCTATTAAAAATACAGGCGCATTATCGGGCTTATGGTTTACAATACCCCTTTTGCAGTTTTTTTGTGGCCGAACAGGATGCTGTAATGGCGTTAATCCATGGAGTCTTGCTCGTTTATGCAAAAGAATTTCAGCCAGAATACAATGAGTTTTTCCAGTGGTGTGGAGCGGGTTCCATTAGCATGAATCCAGTGGAAGGGGTTCGCCTTCCTTTGGCGGAATGTAGAACCGGTAATTTAATGGTTTGCAATAATCCTGTTTCCACCTCTGGAATTTCCTTGTCCAACGGGACAATTGAGCAGGCATTCCAAATCTTGCAACAGACGTTTCCAGAAGAATATTCCCAACAGTCCCATGACAGCTGGTATTGTGAGATGTCCCATTATATTCGCCATGGAGTGAGCAAATTGTTTGTAACTCCGGGACAAGCAACAGCGACGTTGTTTTGTGAAAATTCCAAGCTGGCGGTTCTCAACCAGATTGCTGTTTCCCCTAGTTTACAAGGAAAGGGAAAAGGTAGCCAGTTTGTGGGAAGTTTGGTAAACTATTTATTACACGAAAAAAAATCAGTTTGGGTATACAGCCGCAATCAGCGAACAGATCGTTTTTATCAACGGCTCGGTTTCGTAACCATAGAGCAATGGTGTGAATACAGATAACTACATAAAGGAGATATTTATGATTGAGAACTTTTTTTCCATTGATGGAAAATTATTGAAGCTTGCACAGCAGGCAGAAGCAGAAGCACAGGAGGCGTTTGCCCAGATTGAAGAAAATTCCGCTTATAATGAAGCGAAAGTGCTAAAAGCATTTATTGATAATCGAGTAAGTGAAAGCCATTTTGCCGGCAGTACAGGATATGGTTATGGTGATAGAGGGCGTGAAGCGTTGGATGCTGTATTTGCCCAGGCATTGGGAGCGGAAGACGCTCTGGTTCGCCATAATTTTGTTTCTGGCACCCATGCACTTACCACTGCATTATTTGGAGTACTGCGTGCAGGGGATACTATGGTATCCATTACTGGAAAACCCTATGACACCATGGAAGAAGTGATTGGCATCCGTGGGGAAGGGAATGGTTCCTTAAAGGATTTTGGGGTTTCTTATCGTCAGGTAGACTTGTTGGAAAATGGGGAACCCGATTATGACCAGATTCCAGAAATAGTAAAAGGGGCGAAAGTAGTTTATTTGCAGCGGTCCCGTGGATATTCTTTGCGTCCATCTTTTACAATTAAAGTGATTGAAAAAATGATTGCAGCAGCACGTTCCACGAATCCAGACGCTATTGTGGTTGTGGACAACTGTTATGGCGAATTTGTGGAAAAGAAGGAACCTTTAGCAGTTGGTGCGGATTTAATCATCGGGTCGTTGATTAAAAATCCAGGTGGCGGTATTGCGGAAACTGGTGGCTATATTGCGGGCAGAAAAGATTTGGTAGAGTTGTGTTCCTATCGTTTAACCTGTCCGGGAATGGGAAAAGAGGTTGGCTGCACCTTAGGACAGAGCCGTTCCATGTTTATGGGGCTGTTTTTCGCGCCAAGTGTAGTGGCAAATGCTTTGAAAACTTCCTGTTTCGCTTTAAAGCTATTTGAGTTGTTAGGATTTGAAGTGTATCCCAAATGCGGGGATCCACGTACTGATATCATTGCGGCAATCCAGTTGGGAACACCAGAAGGGTTGGTTGCGTTCTGCCAAGGAATCCAAAAGGGTTCCCCTGTGGATGCTTTTGTCGCACCGGAACCTTGGGATATGCCAGGATATGATTCGGAGGTTATTATGGCAGCGGGTGCGTTTACACTGGGTGCTTCCATTGAACTTTCCGCTGATGCTCCATTAAAGGAACCTTACGCTGTTTGGCTACAAGGAGGATTGACCTATGCCTCTGGTAAAACGGGGATTTTGCTGGCAGCCCAATCCATGTTGGAAAAAGGCCTGTTGAAATTGTAAAATTTCCTTGCTTTTTCAAATAATCTATGGTATACTAATTAAGCATTTATCCTACCGTCGTGCGGCTTGCCGTAAGGACGAGAGTTTATGCCGAATCAAATAAGCATGAAACCGGACAGTCCTCTGCCAATTGGGCAAGAATGTCCCTAAAAATTAGGAGGAAATTATGGACGCTTTAAAATTGATCCATGAATCAAGCATGAAAAAAGAACTGCCTGTTGTTAACGTTGGTGACACAGTAAGAGTTCACGTTCTCATCAAAGAGGGCGACAAAGAGAGAATTCAGGTATTTGAAGGAACTGTTATCGCTAAAAAACACGGCGGTGTTTCCGAAACCTTCACAGTTCGTCGTATCGCTTACGGCGTAGGCGTTGAAAGGGTATTCCCAATTCACTCACCTCATGTTGCAAAAGTAGAATTAGTTCGCTCTGGTAAAGTTCGCCGTGGTAAACTGTACTACCTGCGTGACAGAGTTGGTAAAGCTGCTAAAGTTAAAGAAAAAATCTAATTTTACTAAACAGAAAACACCCTGTATTTTTACAGGGTGTTTTTGTTTTATTATGAACTTTTAAACAGAAACATATAGTGTGATTTGCTAAATATGTAGTTTACAATCTTCATACCTAATCATTTCATTCTATTTAGGGATAAAAATCCTGTTTCTGTAACGGAGCATGAAGAGATACCGTTCTTAAAAACAAAATCCATAGAACTTTGCCGAAAGAATCCAATAAAATTTCTAGGGAATAAATTGGTTGATTTTTTAAAATGTAGGGATATTTTATTCCTGTTCAGCTGCTTTTTGAGCAATTGCTAAAATTTCTGGAAAATGTTTTTTCATATTGATCGGTTTCAAGCTGGTTGTTGTCCAGGCATGTTTGGTAAATCCAAAATTGATTGGCTTCTCTTCCCCGTTGCGGTACACTTCATATCCAAATTCAATACGGGAAGGGGTTAGTTTTGTAATCCTAGTACAGATGGTCAGCTCATCTTCATAATAAGCAGAACTTTTGTAGGTAGAACCCAATTCCAATAGTGGAAGCATCACACCGGCTTGTTCCATTTCAGAGTAGGTCATACCTGCCTGTTTGATAAAATCTGTCCTTGCTGCCTCATACCATACTGGGTAAACAGAATGGTGGATAATCCCCATCTGGTCTGTTTCTGCATAGCGGGCAATAATTTTTGTTTTTGAAACCATTTGTTACACCTCATTTATGACAAGAAATAAATAGGAAACTTGAATTAGAACCTTTGAAATCCTTTATTTTTCATCATATCGCCTTTCTTTTTATTTGTCAAATCAGTATTGTTGGAAAAAAGAATTTTACATTACATTCCTACCTTTTTAGCGTAAAATATGGTATACTGACAATAGATTACCTTACTATTTGAATGGAAAGGGGGGCATTATATGAATCGGGAATTGGTTCGTCATTTTGAACCGGTAACAGCGGAAGAACAGCATATTTTGGAACGGATGAAACATGGGGTAAAGCGGATAGAGAAAGATTTATATACCTCTACAAAAGGATTTACAGTGGAAAGTAAAAAAATGATGCAAAAAACTGGAGTTTTAATTGATATCCGTCCCCATACCCGTTTTATTTCTTTTCCAAAGCATAGCCATAACTATATAGAAATTCTGTATATGTGTTCTGGTAGGACCAAGCATATTATCAATGGCAATATAGAGGTTACTTTAAATACAGGGGATTTGCTGTTTTTAAACCAATATTCTACCCATGAGGTGTTGCCTGCCAGTATTGATGATATTGGAATTAATTTTATTGTATTGCCGGAATTTTTTGATGTGACATTTGGAATGTTGGAAAAAGAAAATGTATTAAGCAATTTTATTATTAGCACTTTATGCCATAACGTTAATGATTCTAACTATTTGCACTTTAAAGTGGCAGATGTTTTACCAATACAGAATTTGGTGGAAAACCTGGTATGGTCGATTGTTTATCCACAGGAAAATGACCAGGAAATTAACCAAACTACAATGGGTCTGCTGTTTATGCAGCTATTAAATTATACAGATACTATTGAGCAGGTAAACCCAAACCAATATAAAAATTCTATTGTGATGAAATCCTTAAAATATATTGAGGAAAATTATAAAGAGGCCAGTTTGACAGAATTGGCTGCTAAATTAAACCAGTCTGTTTCTAATTTAAGTAAACTAATTAAAGAACAGACCCATTCTACTTTTAAAGAACTGCTACAAACTAAACGGTTACACCAGGCAGAACGGCTGCTTAATAACACAAGAATACCAATTACAGATATTATTGGGGCTGTAGGATACGATAATACCAGTTATTTTTACCGGATTTTCCGTGAAAAATATCATATGAGCCCAAAAGATTATCGCCGCTATCATCAAGGAAAATAAGGACGTAAATTTGATAAAATTACGTCCTTGTTTTATCGCGAAAAAACTCGTATAATACAAGTACTAACAGACGAAAAAGTCAAAATAACTAATGGAGGAATAAAAATTATGTACGATGTGAACAAAGGCTACGAAGTAGCAAAAGAATTTTACGCTCAGTACGGCATTGATGTTGATGAAGCAATTAAAATTTGTAATGAAACACCAATTTCTATGCACTGCTGGCAAGGCGATGATGTTATCGGTTTTGAAAAAAAAGAGGGCGGATTAACCGGTGGTATTCAAACAACAGGTAACTATCCTGGTAAAGCTAGAACTCCAGAAGAACTGCGCGCTGACATGGAAATGGCTATGAAATTTATCCCAGGTGTGAAAAAAGTAAACCTGCACGCAAACTATCTGGAAGCGGATACTTTTGTAGACCGTAATGAAATCGAACCAAAACACTTTGAAAAATGGGCTGATTGGGCTGTAGAAAAAGGTATTGGCTTGGATTTCAACCCTACATATTTCTCTCATCCAAAGAGTGAAGTAGCTACTTTGTCTTCCGCTGATGAAGATATCCGTAAATTCTGGATTGAACACGGTATCCGTTGCCGTAGAATTGGTGATTATTTCGCAAAAAGAACTGGTAAACCATGTGTTATCAATCACTGGACACCAGATGGGGACAAAGAATTCCCAGTTGATACAATTAGCCCTAGACTGCGTATGAAAGACAGCTATGACCAAATTTTTGAAGCAACGAAAGATGTAACAGGTGTTATTGATGGTATTGAATCTAAAGTATTTGGTATTGGTGCTGAAAGCTATACAGTAGGTTCCCATGAATTTTGCATGGGCTATGTAATGAGCAAAGGTATTGACCATATTATCATGACTCTGGATACCGGCCACTATCATCCAACCGAAGTTGTTTCTGCGAAATTAGGTGCTGTTTACGCATTTTCTGATAATGTATTACTGCACGTTTCCCGTCCAGTTCGTTGGGACTCTGACCATGTAGTAAACTTTGATGATGAAACAAGAGCGATTATGGAAGAACTGGTTCGCTTGGGCAAATTGGATAAAACTTATATTGCAACAGACTTCTTTGATGCTTCTATCAACCGTGTTGTTGCTTGGGTTAACGGTTTGAGAAACGTTAGAAAAGCAATCTTAGCAGCTCTGTTACAGCCAGTAGCTATGATGAAAGATTTGGAAGCAAAAGGCGATAACAGCTCTAGATTGGCTGTTACACAAGAATTTAAAGCTGCTCCTTTCAATCTGGTTTGGGATTATTACTGTGCAAAAGAAAATGCAGGCGTAGGTCTGGAATGGTTGGAAGAAGTAAAAGAATACGAAAAAAATGTTCAATCTAAGAGAGGCTAATTGATTTAGAATTTTATTTTCGTATGGCTTTTTCGTCAAAAACGTATTATAAAAACAGGCGGTTGGATTACCGCCTGTTTTTTTATGGGTGTATTAGCTCAGTCCATAACCCCTTTATCACTTATTTCGTAAATATATCTTTACATCTGTTCCAGGAATAAACTTATCAATGAGGATATTTTTATATTGGTAGTTTATCCACCAAAAAATAGCTGATATATTTATAGTAGCAATACCAAAAATTTTTGGATATTGGAAAAGAAATAGCATCTATTTTTCTTTATAAAATAAGGAATTGGTGAAATAGCAAAGAGATTTCCTGAAAAATTACTGTTCATCTTTCATAACGGCATACCCCTTGAAAATGTTGAATGGAGAGAACAGAAAAATCCTTGAATATCAGCAAATTTTATGCTATAGTGAAGAAAGATTTTTTCTGATTTTTGGAGGAATAAATGAGTATTTTAACGGTAGAACATGTAAGCCATGGTTTTGGGGCTAGAAAAATTTTAGAAGACGCTTCGTTCCGTTTATTAAAAGGGGAGCATATTGGGCTAGTTGGAGCCAATGGGGAAGGAAAAACCACCTTTTTAAATATTATTACAGGAAAATTGATGCCGGATGAAGGGAATATTAGCTGGTGCAAACGGATTACCACCGGCTATTTAGACCAGTATAGCACTTTAACTCCTGGAAAAACAATCCGTGAAGTATTACGGGAAGCGTTCCAATACCTGTTTGATTTGGAACAGGAAATGATGGAACTGTATGATAAAATGGGGGACTGTTCTCCGGAAGAAATGGATGCTATGATGGAAGACGTCGGGGAAATCCAAGAAACATTGGAACACAATGGGTTTTATATCATAGATTCCAAAATTGAGGAATACGCCAATGGTTTAGGCTTAGGAGAAATCGGACTGGACCGGGATGTAACCGAACTCAGTGGCGGACAGCGAGCCAAAGTGCTATTAACAAAATTGTTATTGCAAAACCCAATGATTTTGATTTTGGACGAACCTACTAACTTTTTGGATGAAAACCATATCGCTTGGCTGAAAAACTTTTTAAAGAACTATGAGAATGCCTTTATTTTGGTTTCCCATGATATTCCATTTTTAAACGATGTAGTGAATGTGATTTACCATGTAGAAAATGCTGTTTTGACCCGTTATACTGGAAACTATGAGCAGTTTAAGGAAATGTATGAGCTAAAAAAACGCCAACTGGAACAGGCATATGAAAAGCAGCAAAAAGAAATTGCCCATCTAGAAGATTTTATCGCAAGGAACAAGGCCAGGGTTGCTACAACCAACATGGCAAAAAGCCGTCAAAAAAAGCTAGACAAAATGGAATTAATTGAATTGGCAAAAGAAAAAATAAAACCCAGTTTTTCCTTCCGTACGGCTAGAACGCCAGGACGTTGCGTCATAACAGCGGAAAATTTAGTAATTGGATATGATTCCCCATTGACAAAACCACTGAACTTTATATTGGAACGTAACCAAAAAGTTGCGGTAAAAGGGGTAAATGGTTTAGGAAAAACTACCTTATTAAAAACCCTACTGGGCATACAGCCTGCAATTTCCGGAAAAGTAGAACTAGACCAATTTGTAGAAGTGGGGTATTTTGAACAGGAAGTGCCGGATTCTTCAAAGACAGCATTGGATACCATTTGGGAAGAATATCCCAGCATGACCAATGCGGAGGTACGGGCAGCTTTAGCAAGATGTGGGTTGACCACGGAACATATTACCAGCCAGATGAAAGTATTATCCGGTGGTGAAAATGCGAAAGTACGCCTTTGTTCATTAATGTTAAAAGAATGCAATCTATTGGTGTTGGACGAACCGACCAACCACTTGGACGTAGACGCCAAAGAAGAATTGAAAAAAGCAATCCGTGAGTTTAAAGGAACAGTATTATTAGTAAGCCATGAACCAGAATTTTACCAGGATGTTGCAACCGAAATTTGGAATGTAGAAGATTGGACCACAAAAATTGTGTAGTGGCATCGAAAATTTTTCTTAACAATAATAACCTGAGACATAGCCTCGTTTATGTTTCAGGTTTTACTTTTTCTCTATTATTCTTCCATATCTAGGATAAAATTGATGAGTATCCTAAATATAAATTTGAAGGAATTGCCATGAAGTTTGCATTCTTCATTATGGACACTGTGCAGCCAAAAGATCAGGCTGCTATCCACAACGGGGCAGCCCAGATAATAGGGGTAACCAATTTAACAGAGGCGTGTGAAGTGGCAAAGCAGCTATATGAAAATGGGGTTGCTTGTATTGAGTTGTGTGGGGCTTTTGGTGAATCTGGGGCGAAAGAGATTATCCATGCTACCAAAAATAAAATTCCCATTGGTTATATCACACATTTACCAGAACAGGATACCATTTATCAATCCGCTTTTTCAAAATAAAATTGCTAACAACCCTTTATCGAAGTTATGCCTTGACATCGGACGGAGAAAGTTCTACAATAATATTATGATACAAGATGAACAGAACAGGAGAATGTTTGATATATGGATAACCAACAGAAACAAAGGATTATCCAGGAATTTGTTCCTGGTAAACAAATTACTCTTGCCCATATTATTGCGAACCCTGTACAGGAATTGTGCGAAAAGCTTGGTATGATTGATATGGACAATGAGGCAATTGGCGTTATGACGATTACACCAACCGAAGCTGTTATTATTGGTGCGGATGTGGCTTCCAAAGCAGGTGGTGTTTCTATTGCGTTTGTAGACCGTTTTAATGGCTCTTTGGTAGTGTCTGGGGATGTGGATGCGGTGGAATCTTCTGTAGACGCTGTGTTGGATGTATTGGGCAATAAAATGCATTTTGATACAGTGCCAATTACAAGGACCTGATGCCGATGAAAAAGATGATGTTTGTTGGGGCAGTCAGTGCTGGAAAAACCACCCTTTGCCAAGCTGTCCACAATTGGGAGTTAAAATATAAAAAAACCCAGCAGGTAGAATTTTTAAACAATATTATTGATACACCAGGGGAATATGCGGAATTCCGTATTGATTACCGGGTGTTGGCGATTACTGCGGCAAATGCCGATGTGGTAGTGTTGCTGCAATCGGTCAGCGATAAAAGGAATATTTACGCACCTGGATTTTGCAGCATGTTTAACCGTCCCTGTATTGGTGTTGTAACGAAGATTGATTTGGCAGAAGATGAAAAAGAGCTGATCAATGCGGAGAAAAAGCTGCGCCATGCCGGATGTACAAAAATTTTCCGTTTAAGTAGTGTAACCCAGGAAGGGATTAAAGAGTTCCGAGAATTTATGGAACAATAGGTGTTAATAAAATGGATAAAACAAAAAAATTGCTGGTTTCTATCATAGCAGTTGTGCTTGTCGTCATTTTGGCGATAGGCTTTTGTTTTCTATGGTCAAAACAGAATATGGAAACAGATCTTCTTTGTTTAAACCAGGCAATTACAGCATTTTCTGGATTGGAAAATGGGGAATTGCAGTCGGTATCCAGCCGTTCTTCGGCTAATCAGGATGCTGAGATGGAGTATATAGATCAAATACATCTGTTGTTTTCTCAGCAGGAAAATCAGTTGGATTATTTGTTAGAACAGAAATCCACACAACAGCAGGAAACGACTTCATTTTGCTATAAATCTGTTTCCGGAAAAATGTTTTATCAAAACGATCAAGGTATTTGGGAAGAAGAGGACTTTTCTAATCAGGTTCCATCTGTGTTGGCTGAAATGTTATCCACATTGGAACAACAAAATGTTAAAAAACTTTCTGTTGTGAAAAAGGATGGAAATACAGTATATCAAGTTAAAATACAGCCATCCTCCTTATCAGATACCATAGGTGGATATCAAGATATCAGCTATATAAAAACCTATACTGTGGATTCTGAAGGGATGCTAATCCAAATAAAAACGGAAAACCAGTATGTCGTGAATCAAAATGGGAAAGAAGATACCTTAACGGTAACAACAGAAACAAAATTAATTAATAAAAATCAATCTTCTATCCCTGATGCGATTCAATAATCCTAACACCGCTATGCGGTGTTTTTTGCTATAAGGAGAAATTTATGCATTACCCAAATATTCAACAGGCTGTTTTTTTGGAACGTCCCAACCGGTTTATTGCCCATATTTTAGTGGAAGGAAAAGAACAGCTCTGCCATGTGAAAAATACAGGACGATGTAAAGAGCTACTAATACCAAATACTACAATTTATGTGCAGCATCATGATAATCCCAATCGGAAAACAAAATATTCTTTAATTGCCGTACAAAAAGGGGAACTGTTGATTAACATGGACTCCCAAGTTCCCAATCAGATTGTTGCAGAATGGTTAAAAACAGGAAAATTATTCCCCGATTTAAAACTGGTCAAACCAGAAACAGTATTTGGATCATCCCGTTTTGATTTTTATCTGGAAACTTCTCAAAAAAAGATTTTTATGGAAGTAAAGGGTTGTACGTTAGAACAGAATGGAGTTGTGATGTTTCCAGATGCTCCAACTCAGAGGGGAGTAAAACACATTCAGGAATTGATTTTAGCGAAACAACAAGGATACGACGCATATCTGATTTTTGTTATCCAGATGAAAGGAGTCCAATATTTTACACCAAACCGTTTGACTCATCCTGAATTTGCGGATGTGTTGCTCCAAGCCAAGAAAGCAGGGGTAAATATTTTAGCGATGGATTGTATGGTAACGCCGGACAGTATCGAAATTGACCAACAGGTTCCAATTCAATTGTAGCATTGAGGAGAGAAACAATAGGAGGATGGGATGCAAAAAGAATTTTTTTCAATCAATCAAATTCCTGCGGTATTGTGGGGAAAGCGAACTGAAAAACTAATCATTGCGGTTCATGGAAACCACTCGAATAAAACCGATTTACCGATTGAATATCTGGCACAATCCGCTACTTCCAAAGGATATCAAATTTTAAGCTTTGATTTACCCCAACATGGAGAGAGAAAAAATAAAATACCACCTTGTAAAGTACCGTTTTGTGTTGAGGACCTTACAACAGTAATGCAGTACGCCAAGAAAAACTGGAATGAAATCAGTTTGTTTGCGAATAGCATCGGGGCTTATTTTAGCCTTTTGGCTTATCAGCATGAAAACCTAAAACAGGCATGGTTCCTCTCTCCACTGGTAGATATGCAGCATATGATTGAGAATATGATGCTGTGGTTTCATATTACGCCAGAACAGTTAAAACAAAAGCAGGAGATTTCTACTCCTATTGGAGAAACATTGGATTGGACATATTATTGTTTTGTAAAAGAGCATCCAATTTGTTATTGGAAAACTCCTACTTATATTTTATGTGGGGGACAGGATACGGTTTGTGAACCAGATACAGTATCTACGTTCGCGAAACGATTTTCCTGTCAATTGAAACTAGTACCAGAAGCAGAACATTATTTTCATACTCCAGAACAACTGGACATTTTTTCTTCTTGGCTAGAAGATACCTTATCGGTAGATTTTTAAAATTAGGATAAATTAAAGGAATTTGTGATAAGGTTTCTCCATAAATTATATAACAGTTTACAAAGACATGGTTTTTGATGAACAATGATGATACAATCAAAGATATGGGATTCATTATAAAGAAAAATGACTATTTGTAAAAGCAGTGGTTGATTTTTTATAATAAAAGTGTAAGGGGAACCATTAAAAAAATGGTTCCCTTGTATTTTTTATTTTATTTTTTTAATGAGATTATGCTATTATACATAGAGGATAAACTGATAGCCTACAAAACGACGTTTTTTGATTGGAATAGAGATGATGACGTTAACATTGGTCTGCCCAGTGTAAAATTGCTTGATGCAAAAATTCCGCACATCCTGGTTGGCGTTCATCATAATAGGTTCGGAAACGTTCATCAGAAACATACATTGCAGACAAGCCTTTGTGCGCTTGTGGAGTATACTGTTTCCACACCATGCAAAGCCATTTTTTATGGAGCACCACAATCTGTTTGGCTTGTTCACTATTGGGTTTGTTACCCGAGACAACGGCATTTTCTAGCAACTGTTTTATGTCGGATTCTAAGGAATGGAATTGTTCATATTCTTGTTGGGTCATCTGCATTATTTTTTGATTTGTCGTATCCACTTCATGATTCCCATATTGTTTCCGCGCTTCTTCACCATATAAGATTTCATTTTGTTGTACTGCTCTTTGTTTAAATGCTTCAAATTTTTCGGTATCGTTCATTTGGTATTCTCCTTTCATGGATAAAATAGTCTGTTCCACTGTCTGTATCAGGGAAGCAATGTGTGCTTGCTGTTTTTTTAATTCCAGAAGATGTTCTTCCAATGCGTCCATTAGATGGAATTGCTCTTGGTATAGTATTTTTTGAATCCGTTTTAGATCAAATCCACGTTCTTTATAAAAAAGAATTTGCTGTAACAAATCCAGTTCCTGTTCACCGTAATAGCGGTATCCTGAATCTGTAGTGTATAACGGTTTTAATAATCCAATCTCATCATAATAGCGTAGGGTGCGTGCACTCACCCCAGCGATATTGGATAATTCTTTAATACTATAATTCATTTTGATTCCTCCTCTGGATGAATACAAGCATACCACTTTCCGTAACGTCAAAGTCAATAGCAAATTAAAAATTTTTATTGTAAAAAGAATATCAACTATACTGAAATAGTTCTATTAATGATACAATGTCAGCATCATCAGATATTTTAGTTACTAGAAATGGTAAATCGCTGCTACACAATATTTTTAATTATTCTACCACATAAAAAAGTTTTTTTCATTTTACTATTGACTCTCCCCTTAGAGGATAGGCTATACTAGAAACAGATCCGGATCGGAACAACCAAAGGAGGACATTATGATTAGTATAGGGCAATTTTCAAAAACATGTTTGGTGACCATAAAGACACTCCATTATTATGATAAAATTGGATTGCTACATCCTGCTAAAATTGACCCTGATACCGGCTACCGTTATTATGAGGAATCTCAGCTTTCCACCATGTTGCTGATTGCTAAGTTAAAACGGTACGGGTTTTCCTTACAGGAAATCCAGCAACTACTTTGTGAATCGAACCAAAAAGCGCTTTATTCAAAACTCTACCACCAAAAACAAATCCTGGAACAACAGATGGTTCATACAAAAACCGTTATTCAGGAGTTGGAACAGCATTTATCTGATTTTGAAAGGACAGGCGAAATTATGAATTATCAAGGAAACTATGATGTTCAATTGGAACAAACCGATGACCGTATGATTTTAAGTAGCAGACAAAATATGAGTGTAGATGAATTTGGAATTTATTTTGGCAAACTGTATGAAACGATATTCCGCAAACAAATCCCAGCAGATGGAAAAGGTATGGCAATTTATCATGATGAGGAGTTTGATCCTACCTGTAATGACATTGAGGTTGCATTAGAAGTATTTGACCCATCCGCAGCTACCCGTGTGTTGAAAGGAGGCTTATGCGCAACCACAATCCATTATGGGGCTTATTCCAATTTGCCGGAAGCCTATGGCAAAATGATGCAGTGGATTAAAGAAAATGGATATGAATTAATCAATAGCCCATATGAAATTTATGTAAAGACACAATACGACTGCCATACAGTGGAAGATTGGGAAACTAAAATTTATTTTCCCATCCGCAAAAAATAAAGGTTTATTATAGCTTAACATAACAAACAACCCATACTTTCCAATAAAAAGGAAGGTATGGGTTGTATTTCCATGATAACGGGAAAAATAAAAGAAACGTTTCCGATTTTTATAAAATAATACAGATTAATCCGCTGCAGCCTTCGTTGATAATGCGTTCAATGGTTTCCTGCATTTTTAAGCGGGCGTCACTTGGCATATGGTACAGCTTATTGTGCAGCCCTTCATTTACCAGTTCATGCAGTGATTTGCCAAATATATTGGATTCCCATAGCTTTTCAGGGTTTTCCTCAAAATCATTTAATAAGTACATAACCAGTTCTTCTGATTGTTTTTCTGTCCCTACGATTGGGCTGACTTCTGTTTTGATATTAGCTTTCATCATATGGATGGAAGGAGCTTCCGCTTTTAGTCGTACCCCATATTTTCCACCTTGTTTGACGATTTCCGGTTCTTCCAAAGTTAATTCATCCATTGTTGGCATGACAATGCCATACCCTGTGGCCTCCACTTCTTCCAAAGCGCTGGAAACTTTATCATACTTCTTTTTAATTTCTGCCAGTTCAATCATACAAGGCATCAAATCCGCTTCTCCTGAAATTTCTAAACCTGTAGTTTCCCCGAGAATTTGATAGAATAAATCATTTTTCAGGTTGACTTGGATATTTGCTGTACCACTTCCCAAATCAATTTGATCCACCATGCAGCCAGTGATATACTCGCAATCCTTTAATTGATCCAATGTTTTGGATACCTGGAAAATATGGGAAAGGTCTTGGTATGTATCCCGTATGGTCTGGAACAAAGAGGACTTAAGCCAATGGTCCTTTTGCAGCATGGTAATCCATTTTGGCATATCGATATTAACTTCTTTTACTGGGAACTGGAAGAGGATTTGCCGTAGAATTTCCCGGATGTTTTCTTCTGTCAATTCCAGGCAGTTTACTGGCATAACAGCCACCTGATATTTTTCCTGCATCTCTTGGGCAAGTTCTTGAGAAGATGGGGAATAGGGGTTTTCACAGTTTAATAATATGACAAACGGCTTATTGATTTCCTGCAATTCCTGGATAACCCGTTCTTCTGCTTCCTCATATTCTTCCCTTGGAATATCACTGATACTTCCATCTGTGGTAATCACCAGCCCAATGGTGGAATGTTCCGTAATTACTTTTTGGGTTCCCACCTCAGCCGCCATGTTAAAGGGTACTTCACTGTCAAACCAAGGGGTCATTACCATACGGGGCATTTCGTTTTCAATGTAGCCCAAGGAGCTGGGAACAATATAACCAACACAATCAATCAGACGGACATTCATGACAGCGTTGTCTTCCAATACAATTTTTACCGCTTCTTCTGGAATAAACTTTGGCTCGGTGGTCATAATTGTTTTTCCGGCAGCTGACTGAGGAAGCTCATCCACTGCCCGTTCCTTTTGGAATTTACTATTGATGTTAGGGATAACCAGCGTTTCCATAAACTTTTTAATAAATGTGGATTTCCCTGTACGTACTGGACCTACAACCCCAACATAAATATCACCGTTAGTCCGCTTGGCAATATCTTGATAAATGCTGTTTTTCTCCATCTTTACAGCCTCCTTATTCTACAATTGGAATGAGCATCATACGGCGTTCCTCAATAATGGGACGTTCCATCACGTTTTCTTCCATAATAGCATCCATTGAGGTGTTATAATGCCGGGCAATGTCCCATAAACTTTCACCGCCATCCGCATAATAAATCGTCAAGGCAGGACGGTTTTTTGTTTCTTTTGGTGCGGTTTCATCAATTGAAAAATCAGTTACAATCCGAATCCAGTCTCGGCAGGAAACAGTGCCGCATAGTTTGATTTCTGCTTCTAAATCCAATATGGTTCCATTAAAAGAGTACTCCATATTTACAATATCGCCTTTTGTTTGTACAATTGGGTTTTCACAGAGCTGGTCGCTGGATAATTGAAATTCAATTGGAATCTCTTTTGTTAGAAAGACAGGGTTGTTTTCCGAATCAACTGCCAAAATATCTGCTTCCAATTCCCCTGTAAAATCCAGGTGATCTTCCATTGACTTTGCGGATAGATTACGTACTTTTCCCCAGACATCAATTACTTGTTGAATATTTTGTAGTTCTACCTGCTGTTTGGACACCATGCTGTCATCCAGTATCCTTATCAGGCGGTCTGTTGCAATTTCTTTGGTGTCTGTCTGTGATTCATATAAAGTAGAAAAAGCGTCAGTGACACAGGCAATATCTTTTTGGATATAAGCATCCCCACAAAGGGTCAGATCGAACTGGGCGTTAATCATATTGGAGTCTTCTTCTTTGTGAAGGTCAACCCCCGTAACAAAGTAACAAACATTGCAGCTATAGTCTTCATCTACGCCGGGAAGATCCAAAATTTGGCTGATCGGAATGGTTTTGGTTGCGGTTTGCAGTTGTTGGTTTTCATCTGAGATACGGTAAATCACATGTAAGATGATATCTCCTTTGGTAACCATTTTATTCGCGATTAATTTACATTCCCCTGCAACAGCGGAGGCATAGTAAGAGATAATTTCTTCTGCAGGAGGTTCCAGTGTGAATTGTTCTTCTGCGCTAAATTGTTTTGTCCCCCATAGGTGACTGCTTCCGGTATGGATGCTTCCCCGGTTTAATTGGATACCGTTCCCTTCGGCATCGGATAGTACCATCTCTTCTTTTGGGCAATATACCTTGATTTGGATGGTAATTGCTCCTCTCAGGTCAACCCTCCTGGGATTGATCACCCTGCAATTGATGTAATC
This sequence comes from Massilioclostridium coli, assembly GCF_900095865.1. Lineage (GTDB taxonomy): Bacteria > Bacillota > Clostridia > Oscillospirales > Ruminococcaceae > Massilioclostridium > Massilioclostridium facile. The sequence goes on from NZ_FMIZ01000007.1 coordinate 176,088, forward strand.
CCCACTGGTAGAATAACAGATAATAGGGGTATTACATTCCCCTTTGATATCCGCTGTTTTGGAAAATGGGTATTTTTGTTGGATGGAATGTAGTTGATTGTTTTCTTCCCCTAAATAGAGAATATCCACAAAAATAACTCCGTCTACCACTAATTTGTCTCCGGAGGTCCGGCAATTGTATACGCATGGTGTAATTGTAGTTTTTAGTACCTTAAAAATACCAGGATAATAGTCTGGTAAACTGTAATCCTGTTCGATTGATTGTTCTAAAGTACCATCGTATACTGATTCGTTGATACGAATGTTTTCATGAGAAAGATTCAGTTCCATTGATTTCTCCCCTTATCTGATACGGTATTATTATTTTCTATGGCATATATATGAACAAGTTGTACAGCTTATTCCAAAAAACAAAGGTTTTGCGTATTGTAGTAAAATGTTGTATAATAAGGGTAATTTGCATTTCCAATCAAAAAGGATATAAAAGAAAAAGGGTTTGAAATTATGAATATGAAACATCGAGTAAAATCGTTCTCCATCCATATTTTTGTTTTTTTCAAATGGATGGCGTTGGCGGCTTTAGTTGGAACGTTAATGGGAGGCATTGGTTCTGCATTCCGCTTTTGTATTGAAAGGGCTACTGAACTGCGGGAAGGAAATAGCTGGTTACTTTCTTTTTTACCAGTAGCAGGAGTGCTTATTGCAGTAATGTATGTAATGTGTGGCATGAAAAACGACCGTGGAACTAACTTGGTAATTACATCGGTAAGAACGACAGAAAACCCTCCTTTGCGACTAGCACCGTTGATTTTTATTGGAACCATTTTTACGCATTTGTGTGGGGGTTCCGCAGGCAGGGAAGGAGCAGCAATCCAGTTGGGAGGTAGTGTTGCTTCTAATATTGGGAAATTATTTCACCTTGATCAAAATGACCAGCACATGATTACTATGTGTGGAATGAGTGCCGCTTTTGCTGCTTTATTTGGGACGCCATTGACTGCTGCGATTTTTTCGATGGAAGTCGTCAGTGTTGGAGTCATGTATTATGCCGCAATTGTTCCCTGTGTAATTGCTTCTTTAATTGGCAATCAAATTGCCCTTGCTTTTGGCGCTGCGTCAGTGGGGTTTGACATTACGGGGATTCCATCGTTAAACTTGATTTCTGCTGGGCAGGTAATTTTACTCGCTGCCCTCTGCGGAGGAGTTAGTATCCTATTTTGTGTTGCCATGCACAGTGCGGGGAAATTGTATGATAAAGTATTGCCAAATCGTCTGTTACAAGCAATTGTAGGCGGTGTTTTGGTAGTTGTATTGACTTTGATTTTTCAAACCTATGATTATAATGGAATTGGAACGGATGTAATTTTGAGAGCGACCCAAGGGGAGGTAAAACCAGAGGCGTTTCTATTAAAAATTTTGTTTACAGCAGTTACGTTAGGTGCTGGATTTAAGGGGGGCGAGATTGTTCCTGCATTGTTTACCGGCGCTACTTTTGGAGGAACAGTAGGACCTTTGATTGGATTATCTGCTTCCTTTGGTTCCAGTATTGGCATGATCGGGTTATTCTGTGGTGTTGTCAACTGCCCTTTATCCGCACTATTAATGAGTATTGAATTGTTTGGGATACAGGGGATTGGATTATATGCTATTACTGCTGCGGTAAGCTATATGCTCTCTGGGTATTATGGGCTGTATTCTTCTCAAAAAATTATGTACTCCAAATTAAAGACAAAATACATCAACCAGGATACAAAGTAATGGATTCAAATGCTGTACCCTATGGTACAGCATTTTTTCGATTTGTAATTTGGAAAAAGGATTACAATAGAATAATAGAACTGTTAACTTTTATAGATGCAATAGTGTAAAAAATTTAAAGGAATCTCCTTTACAAATACAAAAGGTTCCGGTATATTTAAAGTGAAAAGCCAAATAAAACAGGAATGAGGTGTTAAATTTGAATTATATTGTAGCGCTAGACCAGGGGACAACCAGCTCACGCTGTATTATTTTTGACAAACAGTTACATGTTGTTGCAATGGCACAGAAGGAGTACCCACAGATCTATCCAAAACCAGGTTGGGTGGAACAGGATCCAACCGATATTTATATTTCTCAATATAATGTGATGATGGAAGCAATTTTAAAAAGTGGGATTTCTGCGGAAGAAATTGCCGGAATAGGGATTACAAATCAGCGGGAAACTACAATTGTATGGGATAAAGAAACGGGAAAGCCCATTTATAATGCGATTGTTTGGCAATGCAGAAGGACATCCGAAATCTGTGAAGTTTTAAAGCAAAGGGGATTGGAAGGCTACATCCAACAAAATACTGGTTTGATTATCGACGCCTATTTTTCTGGAACCAAAATAAAATGGATTTTAGACCATGTGGAAGGTGCGAGGGAAAAAGCCAGGCAGGGAAAATTACTGTTTGGTACAGTGGATACCTGGCTAGTGTGGAAACTAACCAACGGAAGGGTACATGTGACCGACCATACCAATGCTTCCAGAACCATGCTGTACAATATTAAAAATTTAGAATGGGATGAAACTTTATTGCAGGCACTGGATATTCCAGCTTGTATGCTGCCTGAGGTTGCTAGCAGCAGCCAGGTTTATGGCACAACCAATATTAATGGTGTACAAGTCCCCATTAGTGGAATGGCCGGAGACCAGCAGGCTGCTTTATTCGGACAGGCTTGTTTTCAAAAAGGAGAGGCAAAAAACACCTATGGTACAGGGTGTTTTGCCTTAATGAACATTGGTGAAACCATGGCGGTGAGCAAGCAAGGGCTGATTACTACTTTGGCAGCTAGTGTAGGAAATCATATTACTTACGCCATGGAAGGTAGTGTCTTTGTAGGTGGTGCGGTTATCCAATGGCTACGGGATGAATTAAAATTACTACAAAATTCCGCCCAATCCGAGGAAATGGCAGTCAAAGTTTCTGATAACGGTGGTGTTTATGTGGTTCCGGCATTTACTGGAATGGGTGCCCCATATTGGGATATGTATGCCAGGGGAAGTATTTTTGGCTTGACAAGGGGAGCCAATCAAAACCACTTAGTCCGTGCTTGTTTGGAAAGTATTGCGTACCAGACAAAAGACGTGATTGACGCTATGGCGGCAGATACAGGGATTCCAGTAACTTCCTTAAAGGTGGATGGCGGGGCAAGTGCTAACCAGTTTTTGATGCAGTTCCAATCCGATATTTTAGGCGTTCCATTATATCGTCCAGCGATTAGCGAAACGACGGCATTGGGAGCTGCTTATTTGGCAGGGCTTTCCACAGGATTTTGGCATGGCTTCGATGAAATTCGGGACTGCTGGTCGTTGGGAAATTCCTATGCTCCGCAAATGGACCAGCATCAATCTCGTAAGCTGGTCGCACATTGGCATAAGGCAGTAGAATGTACTAGAAATTTTATTGTTTAAGAACAGGAGAATAACATATGCCTTTTTTAATTGCAGTGATTGCTATTATTGTTTTAGTTGTTTGCGCTTTATTGTATTTTGTGATACGCAAGGCGGTAAAAGATGGATTTGTAGCAGGATATTGTAAAATACACCGGTTAAACCCCCATCAATTTGACAATGAAGACGACTGAATTATTTTAATATAAGATAAAAAAATTAATAAATTGTTTTTAGTTTCGTCTAGTTTCTTATGGTACACTAGAAGTAATTAAAAATAATCCTAATATTCCATCGAGGTAAATGATCATGTCTGCTAGCTGTAAACCAATGAAACACTATACATTAGGGGAAGAAATCGCCAATGCGGTTTCCCATGGATTAGGGGCGTTACTTGCCATTGCGGGGTGTGTTGTGCTGATTGTGTTTTCTGCATTAAACCATAGCCCTTTAAAAGTGGTTACTTCCAGTATTTTTGGCGCCAGCTTAATCCTTATGTTTGGCATGTCTACGATGTATCACGCACTTAGCAACCAAAAGGCTAAGGCTGTTTTTCGCATTTTTGACCACAATGCCATATTCCTATTAATTGCTGGTACTTATACTCCTTTGACGTTAGTTGCGTTACGAGGATGGCTTGGATGGACCATCTTTGGAGTAGTATGGGCAGCTACTATTTTGGGGATTGTACTCAACTCCATCAATATGGAACGGTTTAAAAAATTTTCTATGGTGTGCTATCTGGTAACAGGTTGGTGCATTATTGTAGCGATTGTTCCTTTGGTACAGCATCTGGACTTGGTTGACTTGGTCTTTTTATTGGCTGGTGGTGTTGCCTATACGGTGGGGATTTTATTTTACCGTTTAAAATCCATCCAATATATGCACTCTATTTGGCATCTGTTTGTATTGGCAGGGGCTATTTTCCACTATTTTTGTGTGTTAAACGTTATGCAATAATATGATAAAATTACAATAGTATAAAAGGAGTGGGACGGAATGAACCGTACAGAGATTAACACAAAAAACGCACCAGAAGCATTGGGACCATATTCCCAGGCAATCCGGATAGGGGATTTGATTTTTACTTCGGGTCAAATTCCAATTGACCCAATCACCAATACACTGGTTTCCGGAGGAATAGTCGAACAGGCTACCCAGTCTTTGCAGAATCTACAGGCGGTATTAACAGAAGCCGGAAGTTCTTTATCTGATGCGGTGAAAGTAACGGTGTTTGTAAAAAATATGGATGATTTTGCAAAGTTAAATGAAGTATACGGCAGTTTCTTTACCGAGCCATATCCAGCACGTTCCTGTGTAGAAGTAGCTCGTCTTCCAAAAGATGTTTTGGTGGAAATTGAAATTGTAGCTTTGGCAAAATAAAATAAAAAACCTCAGTAGTGATTTACTGAGGTTTTTTTATATCATGGTAGCATGGTTTCCAGTTTTATCGGAGATTGGACAGAAGAATTTTTCTGATAAAATTCTCGAACATAAAGAAAAGAGAACTTGCTTTTATGGGAAACAGATTTACTTCATTTATGATTTATTTAACAGCAAATTCATTTTGCAAGCTATATATACTATTAGTATAATAACTATTTTATTCTCCTTATCATACTTGTATATGCCAGCATGATAAGGAGTTTTTTAAATACCTATTTGTATAATTGTCTACAAATGGGTAGGCCATTGTTCCAAGGTCAATTTTCTGGTAATAAAAAATTGTTGTTAGTAACTATTTTATTTGCTGTTCTAAGCAAAGGTACTTTACAGAATATTTCTAATTCATATAGTTTGCAGATTTTTGGAAATAAAAACGGGTATCTACTATTTATTTCGTAGATACCCGTTTGTCTATTCTATGATGGTATATACAAAGTTTTCCCATAACAATCGGTTACCTTCATCTACTCCAAAAGGGAGCAGAGCCATAGCAACGGTATTTTCTACCCCATCATCTGAAAGCAAAACAGCATAATCACCATTGATTTTTTGTACGGTATAATAAACAGGTCCCATATTAACCCCACCTTATCCTTGATTTTTAATATAGTATAACATGGGGTAGTAAAAAAAGCAATGTTACTGGTTGTTAATCTCAGCACAGTCCAGAACATTACGGCAAAGGAACGCGATTAACCCTGCCATTAAAATATTCCATACAGTTGAGATTCCCAAGACAACAGCAAAAATAGAGATGCCGGTATTTGCTAGGAAAAATCCAACAACCCCTCCTATAGCAAGACCAGGAGCGATAATAATTAACAGTGCAAGGAAGTAGAATCCCAAGATAATAAATTTGTTTCCGGTACTGCCCAATAAACGTTCTGTCAGGAAATTTCCCGCAATAAACAGTAATCCAAAGCCAATTCTGGCAAAAATACACACAATCACTTCGATAACAGGGAGTTGTACGACAACACCAATGATTGCGAACAGGAGGACTGCCTCAATAATAATTTTTTCAATCCCTTCCAAACATACATAGAATAGTTTTTTAAATGGACTTTGAGGGACCATATAAACATAGGGCAGCGTCAATTCTCGCACCCAACGCCCTGTATGGGCGGAAAAGAACTGCATATAAACTGAAAATATAAATATGGCAATAATCTCCTTCATAAAGAATGAGAAAACAATAGTAATGATAAAGAAGATAGTTGTCATGGTGTCAAATAAAAAAACACGGCCACGGCGTTTTTCGATTTTATGTTTGAAATAAAATGCGCTGGCTCCCCAACCTTTTGTTAAACCGGACTTTCCTACCTTTACATTTTTCGGAACCACATCCATTGTTTTGTTCTCTTTTTTTGCAGTAATCGCGCTAAAAGAAACCTCGGTTGCCTGTAGCACATCCTCATAAAAATCAGAATGAGTCTTTGTTAGGATGAATATTAGCAAGGCAACAAAAAGGAGAGTTCCACCAAATCCACATAAAATACTAATGAAGTCACCGGATAAACAACCTACAATCGCAGCTTTGATCCAGCCACCTACTGGGAAAAATGCCAGTACAGGAGAATTAACTTGTGCAACGGCAACACCTAAAATATCGTCTGATTCGCTGAGAAGTGGGTAACCAATATAAGCAATTGCCAGGACGCCAACGACAATAAAGATAGTTTTCAAAATACGTTTCAGGGTTTCATTTCCACTGGTAAACGAATAAAGGATCATAGCACAGAGCTGACCACAGAACATAATAATGGCGTATCCCAATAAAATCAGCAATACTCCTGGTAGTGTAATGCCATAAATCTGATTCAGCCAGGAATACTGAAATAGAATAAAAAACCCTACAAATAGGGAAGTTCCCATCTGTTTTACCAGCCCATACAGCAAAATCTTTTTGCTGGAAATTGGAGTGGAAAACAATAAATGGACGTCGGCCATAGAATAAAAACTTCCTCCAGAACTGAATCCATGCATAGCCGTAAATAAGAAAATAAACAGGTATACCAAAAATATAATGGCGTATAGTTCCGTAATATTACGGTGGTCAAGGATTTTTGTAGGGTCAGAGACCATAGTAGAAACTACCATAAGGGCAAACATAGCTACTACAAACAAGACAAGAACCAATTGCCCCGGCTTTTTTCGTAATTCTTTAATCCAGTTTTTAATTGTGGTAAATAGTAAGTATCTGAGGCTGGTCATTGATGTGCACCTCTTCCTTCCGTAATCGAGAAGAACAGGTCTTCCAAGGATTGATCCCCTTCTTCTGTTGGGGTATTGTATTTAGTTGCAGCAAAGCTTCCATTCATCATAATGTGTGCCACATCCCAGTAATCCTCTACGCTGTCAATCATATGGGTGCTAATTAAAACAGAGCTTCCTTGACGTTTTAATTCCCAGAATACTTCTTTTAATTCTTTGATTGCGTGAGGGTCAAGCCCAACCATAGGTTCGTCAAAAATAATCACCTTTGGTTTATGCAGCAAGGCACAGCAGATGCTTAGTTTTTGCTGCATCCCTTTGGAGAGCTCTTTTCCTAACTTTTGGCGTTTATCAGTCAATTCAAACCGCTGTAACAACTGCTCTATATCTTGTTGGTAGTTTTCTAACTGGTAGGCACGGGCGATAAATTCCAAATGCTCCTCTACGGTAAGCAAGTCATATACAGCTGGCATTTCTGGAACATAGCCTAGTAGTTTTTTTGCTTGTAATGATTTATTTGGGTAACCACAAATATTGATTTCCCCATGAAACCGCAACAATCCAGTAATACATTTAATAATAGTGGATTTACCAGCGCCATTTGGTCCCAGTAAAACCGCAATTTCTCCATCGTTTACCGAAAAATGGATTTGGTTGTTAGCGATTGTTTTTCCATAAGTTTTTGTTACGTTTTTTACTTCAAACACAGAGATAACCTCCCAAAACCTCTATTATTGAGGCTTGTATTATTGTATTATGATTCTAGTACAAATATACAATAGGGAAGGTAGTTTGTCAATAGGTTAAAACAATAAATTTTATCTAGTAGCTTGTAAAATAAAAAATAATAGTAAGGAGAATAAAGTTCATAGCTTTTTTACGGATACTGTTTGTGGATAACTTGTATTTAATTAGTAAAAATAGTATAATAAGAATTAATTTAGTTTTGTAGCCAGATTCTGGCTGAAGTGATATAGGAGGATTTGCCGATGTGTGGCTTTGTAGGTTTTACAAACCGGATTGACAATGCACAAGAGACATTGAATAAAATGATGGATCGGATTGTCCATCGTGGACCAGATTCTGGTGGTAGCTTTATTGATGATGGAATTGCGTTGGGATTCCGCCGATTGAGTATTATCGACCTAGAGGGAGGCAGTCAGCCAATCTTTAATGAGGATAAAACAAAAGTATTGCTTTTTAACGGGGAGATTTATAATTATCAGATACTCCGTGAAAAATTGGTGGCAGCAGGACATCAGTTTACTACCCACACCGACAGTGAAGTTTTGCTTCATTCCTATGAAGAATATGGTAGTTCATTTGTAAAAGAACTAAGAGGGATGTTTGCCTTTGTTATTTGGGACCGTGAAAAGCAAGAATTGTTTGGCGCTAGGGATTTCTTTGGCATTAAGCCTTTATACTATTCTCAAATGGGAGAAAGTTTTTTGTTTGGTTCCGAAATCAAAAGCTTTTTAGACCATCCCCATTTTCAAAAAGAATTGAATACCACAGCATTGGAAAATTATCTTTCTTTCCAGTATTCCCCTTGTGCGGAAACCTTTTTTAAAGGGGTTTATAAAATGCCACCAGCCCATTATTTCCTTTATAAAGATGGAAAGATGGAAATGACCCGTTATTGGATTCCTGATTTTCAGGCGGAAGAAGATAAGGATTTGGACTACTGGGTGGATGAAATTGAAAAGACATTTGATAATTCGGTAGAAGCCCATAAAATTAGCGATGTAGAAGTAGGATCATTTTTATCCAGCGGGGTAGATTCCAGCTATGTTGCTTGTTCCGCCAATGTGGACAAGACCTTTACAGTAGGCTTTGATAATGGAGAAAAATACAATGAGATCAGCTATGCTCAGGAATTATCCGAACAAATTCCAGTAAAAAACATCAGCCATGTGATCACAGAAGAAGAGTTTTGGGGAACTTTCCCAAAAATCCAGTATCATATGGATGAGCCTTTGGCTGACCCAGCTGCTGCGGCACTGTTCTTTGTTTGTAAAGAGGCCTCTAAATACTTAAAAGTAGTGTTGTCCGGTGAAGGTGCGGATGAAATTTTTGGCGGGTATAATGTATATAAGGAACCCATTGATAAACGCTCCTATGATAAATTGCCATTCTGGATTCGTCGTGCTATTAGTAAAGTAGCAGGGCTGTTCCCAGCACACCGTGGTTTGAACTTTTTGGTGCGCCGTGGCAAATACCTGGAAGAACGTTTTATTGGTAACGCCTATATGTTCACCGAAAAAGAACGGAAAAAGCTGTTAAAAATCCATACGGATGCCCCTTCCCCAGCGGAAGTTTGCCGTCCATTTTATAATATTGTCAAGGATAAGGATGAAGTAACAAAAATGCAGTTCTTAGACCTGAACATGTGGATGGTGGGGGATATCCTGTTGAAAGCGGATAAAATGAGCATGGCAAACAGCTTGGAATTGCGTGTACCATTTTTGGATAAAGAAGTAATGAAGCTAGCGCAGCGGATACCTACCAAATACCGTGTCAATGAAACCAACACTAAATACGCTATGCGTTTGGCAGCGCTTCGCCGCATGCCAAAAAAATGGGCTGGTAAAAAGAAACTGGGATTCCCAGTACCAACTCGTGTTTGGCTAAAACAGGATAAATATTATCAACTGGTAAAAGAGAAATTTACTGGAGAAGTTGCCAATACCTATTTTGATACTGACCGTCTGGTAAAATTGCTGGACCAACATAAGGAAGGAAAAGCGGACAACAGCCGTAAAATCTGGACAGTTTATACCTTCCTGGTATGGTATGACCAATATTTTGCAGAAACAAACTAAGATTTAAAAAATTTGATGGAAATAAAAAAGATATAGGCTCTCGTATTGGAGAGCCTATATCTATAGAAGGAGATTTTTCAATGAATACACGATTGAATGCTTTGGGGATTGCTCATCAATTTATTATAGAGCATGTAAAGCCAGGGGATTTATGCGTTGACGCGACGATGGGGCGTGGAAACGACACCGCTTTTTTGTGTGAACTGGTGGGGGAAACCGGAAAAGTAGTTGCTTTTGATGTGCAGCAGGATGCGGTGGAAAGCACCAAATTGTTGTTAGAACAAAAGGGGTTATCCAAACGTGCGGAACTTCATCTTGATAGTCATAGTAATATGGCAAATTATCTACAACCAGAAACAGTAAGCTGCATTACTTTTAATTTTGGGTGGCTACCTGGTGGAGACCATAAAATTTTTACCCAGCCGGAAACCAGTATTGCAGCAATCAATCAGGGGCTGGAATTGTTAAAACCGGATGGAATCATGAGCCTGTGCATTTACTATGGAAAGGATACCGGATTTGCGGAAAAGGATGCACTACTTGAATTTCTTCCTACAATTGACAGCCAAAAATATACGGTTATCATTAACAGTTTTGCCAACCGCCCTAACTGTCCACCAATTCCTGTTATGATCTATAAGCGAACCTGAGGTTTAAACTACTGATTTCCGTATATAATAATATTAGATTTAAGGAAGAAAGCGAGGGAACAATATGAATTTTAGCATGGAATCCAACCGCATTTATAAATTGGATGAGTCAGGCCGGCTAATTGCGGAGGTAACATTTCCTAGTGTTTCTACCAAAGTAGTGAATATTAACCACACTTTTGTGGATGAAAGCCTAAAAGGGCAAGGAATAGCGGATAAGTTAATGAAAGCCGTTGTATATGAACTGAGGGAAACTGGAAAGAAAGCCCGTACCACTTGCCCTTATGCAACCAAATGGTTTGAACGCCATCCAGAAGCCCAGGATGTTTACACAACCAGTTTTTTAGAATAATCTAAAATCCCCTGGAAAAACAGGGGATTTTTTGTGGTTAAATGCCTTTACTATTTAAGTAAATCTATCAATTTACAACAGTTATGGGGAGGATGCCATATAAAAATGCTTTGTTGTATAATTAAAACTAAGGTTTGATTTACAAGTTTATTTTGAAAGTTTGGAACAGCTATGGTTTCACAAATAGATAATCCCAATACTTATATTTTGTTCATTGGTAGTGTTATGATGAAATTAAAAATTAGTAATCTGCTTGTTTGATATAAAAAATAATTTTAATTGTAAAGAAAAACTCTTGACATTTTGTTGGAAATCAGGTACAATATCGTTTGTAAAGTTTTGAGCTTTACAAATCTGGTCAGAAACCCAGGAGGCGAGCCCATGAGCAAAAATTTGCATGTATCCGTATTGTTGGATTATTATGGGAACTTGTTAACCGAAAAACAGCGGGATCTGGCAGAACTTTACTATAATGATGATTTATCGTTAGGCGAAATTGCCGAGATTACGAATATAACCCGTCAAGGGGTACATGACAGTATCAAACGAACCGAAGCTGTGCTGTTAGAATATGAAGAGAAAATAGGGTTACAGCAAAAAACGGATGATATAATTGGTTTATTGGAAAAAGTAAACAAACGCATCCAGCGTTTGCAAGATACCTGCCAAAAAACAAATGGGTCCAGTTTGATCATGGATGAGTTGATAAAATTAGAAAAACTAGTAACCAACTGCTTAAAAGATTACGAATAAGGAGGATGAGCACCAATGGCTTTTGAAGGCTTGACAGATAAACTATCCGCGGCGTTTAAAAAGCTTCGGTCTAAAGGAAAATTGACTGAGAGCGACGTCAAAACAGCAATGCGGGAAGTAAAGCTGGCTTTATTGGAAGCGGATGTAAACTACAAAGTAGTAAAAGATTTTGTTGCCAAAATCAGCGAACGCTGTGTTGGATCCGATGTGCTCACCAGTTTAACTCCTGCTCAGCAAGTAATTAAAATTGTAAATGAAGAACTTTGTGCTTTAATGGGGAATACAGGTGTTTCGATTAAATTTCCTTCAAAGCCGCCTTGTGTTGTGATGATGTGTGGCTTACAAGGAAGTGGTAAAACAACCCATTCCGCTAAACTGGCAAAATACTACCGTTCCAAAGGGCACCGTCCTTTGTTGGTTGCTTGTGACGTATACCGTCCGGCGGCGATTCAACAATTGAAGGTAGTAGGGGAACAAGCTGGGGTTCCAGTATTTGAAATGGGTCAGGACGATCCCGTTAAAATCTCAAAACAGGCAATCCGTCATGCGAAAGATCACGGCAATGATTTGGTTATTTTGGATACCGCCGGCCGTCTGCATATTGATGAAGCATTGATGGATGAATTGAAAAATATTAAATCTGCAGTAGAACCTAATGAAATTTTGTTGGTTGTAGATGCCATGACAGGTCAGGACGCTGTTAATGTAGCAAAATCATTTAATGAATTGTTGGATGTAAGCGGCGTTATTTTGACCAAATTGGATGGTGATACCCGTGGTGGTGCTGCGCTCTCTGTGCTGGCTGTTACTGGAAAACCAATCAAATTTAATGGGATTGGCGAAAAATTAGATGATTTGGAAGAATTCCATCCAGAGCGTATGGCTTCCCGAATCCTTGGTATGGGCGATGTTTTAACCTTGATTGAGAAAGCAGAGTCCAGCATGGATTTAAAAGAATCCGAAAAGATGGCCCGCAAATTAAAAGAGAATTCTTTTGATTTAAATGATTTGTTATCCCAAATGCAACAGATGAAAAAAATGGGTAGTATCCAACAGATTATTTCCATGATTCCAGGTTTGGGTAACAAAGTAAAAGAAGAAGACCTGGATGCAGGCGATAAGAAAATGAAGGTTACAGAAGCTATTATTTATTCTATGACCCCAGAAGAACGTAAGAAACCGTCTATCATCAGTCCCTCCCGAAAACGCCGTATTGCAGCAGGAAGTGGGACTCAAGTGCAGGATGTGAATCAGCTGTTAAAACAGTTTGAGAATATGCAAAAAATGATGAAGCAATTTGGCGGTACAAAAAAAGGAAAACGTCGCAAATTAATGATGCCCCCAGGAATGGGATTTTAATGGAGTTACCGCTTTGTGAAAAAAGCTGTAATAGATCAGCGTGAAATACGCTAAAAAAGATAGAAATCATGCAGGAGGTGACAGAAATGGCTGTTAAAATTAGATTGCGCCGTATGGGTGCGAAAAAAGCTCCATTCTACCGTATTGTTGTAGCTGATTCCAGATACCCAAGAGACGGAAGATTTATTGAAGAATTGGGTACTTATGATCCAAACAACAAAAACAACTCTGTATCCGTAGATGCAGATAAAGTAAAATCTTGGATTAGCACTGGTGCACAACCAACTGATACTGTAAAGAGATTGCTGAAACAAAACGGCGTTATGTAATTTTGTTTTAGTTGCGGAATTGCCCGGGGAGCTTTCTCTCCGGGCTTCCGTGTACCTTCAAAAACCACTTTTTCCGACGAAGGGAGTTTACACAATGGAAGAATTATTGGTAATTATTGCAAAAGGTCTGGTAGAAGATAAAGATGCAGTTACTGTTACTGCTGATGAACCAGACCAAGAAGGCGTTATTGTATACCATCTGCATGTAGCTGCTGACGATATGGGCCGTGTCATTGGAAAACAAGGCCGTATTGCAAAAGCGTTGCGTACTATTGCAAGGGCTGGTGCAAACCGTTTAGGACAAAAAATTTCTGTAGAAATTGATTAATAAAGAAACCAAAAAGGAACTGGACTTTTCAGTTCCTTTTTTATTTTGTCTATCAATAAACTCGTTTTTTCTTTTCAATACTAGGAAAGTGATCTGCTAATAAGAACCTTATAAGAATAGACGATTTCACAAACTTATATATTTTTGGAAATTAGTTATGCCTATTTTGAAAAAGATAGTGTTATAAAATCATAGTCTGTTATTTCGTAAATCAATAATGTCATTGGAAATCTGTTATTATAGCTGAATTCTATTTTCTTCATTTCAATGACTATTGCGCCAGCTACTACCAATACCGCTAATCCTGCAAGTGGGGAAACATTCTCTGTTTTAGTGACATTTGCTTTTGGTATTGTGTTTCTTGCACGATTTTGGTTTGCTTCACTTCCTGTTGTCCCTATTAGTTCCAGTTTGCTTTGTGCCGCCTTCACTTCCATTGCTTTTGTGTTGATTGTCCCTTTTTCTTTGCTTAGATAATTGTTGTTTAACATTGTCTGCGTGTTCTGCTAACAATACTTGGAACCTTGTCGCGCTTTCTGCTGTGTATTGGTCTAAGTCGATTCCTTTCGCTTCTTCTACTATTTTGTCTAATAAGCTCTTGTCTGCTTTAAACCTCAGTTACAGCCTTCCTGCTAACAGGGTATCTACTGTTTCGTTGATTTCTTCCTGTGTTGTGTCTGCATTGATATAGGCTTCTTCTGTTTTTGCTTTCGTTTCTGCATAGATTCCCCAGGTGCTTTCTGTATATGTTTCCTGTTGATATTCTTTTGTCGCTTGGATTAAGATTTTTTATCTGCTGGTTTTTATATACTGTTCCCAGTTCGTCGTATGCTCTGTTAATTTTTTGCATTGCATCTGGATCTGCCAATACTGTTGCTGACTGTTCCAATGCTTTTATAAAGTTTTTTTGAATGTACCATCCTTGTAACCATCCAGATCTACTTTACTCATTTTATTATACAACGCTTGCAGTTTTGTTTTATTCTTTGCTTGAAAGTCCAGCTTATAGATTTCATTCAAAAAAATTTTTAGTATATTAGTATAAGGAAATAAAAAATAGCCTTTGTTATAGAAATGCAAGATTTAAGATAGGAGGATACAAATTCCAAACCTATATAATGAGTTATAAATTTTGCTCAATCCTAATTGACAATTTATTTTTATATAATTATAATAAAATTAATATTTGTTTATATTTTTTATTTAATTTATCTAATAAAAGGAGGTGCTCGTTTTTATTTTAATTCACTAATATCAACCATAAAGTTTAGGAGGAAAAAATGAGAAAGAAAAATTTTATTTTAGCCAAACGGCTTGCGGCTGGGTTATTAGCTGCCTGCTTATTGGGTAGCACAAACATAGTATTTAGCTATGCTGAGGAGCATCAAAGCCCTCTTGTAGTTCAGGATTTATTGACGAACGGAGTGGATTCTCCAGAAGCAATTGATCCCGGTTCTCCTTTATTCTCTTGGGAAATACAGAGTAATAAGAGGGGTTGCTATCAAACAGCCTACCAGATTATTGTGACAGAAAACCTTTCTGGAAAACAGGTTTGGGATAGTGGAAAAGTGGATTCCAACCAGTCTTCCTATGTTTCTTACAGTGGGCCAACACTAGCTTCTGACACAGAATATGATTGGAAAGTTCGCACATGGGATAATTTTAATAATGTCAGTGAATACAGTAGTCCCTCTTCTTTCCGGATTGGTTTAAATACAACAGAGTGGCAGGCAGATTATATTTGGGATGGCACCGAAAATCAAAACAACTTTGCTTATTTCCGTAAATCATTCCAGGTTAACCAGCCAATCAAACAAGCGGTTGTTTATACTTCTGCACATAACGATTACCAACTCTATGTAAATGGAAACTTTGTTGGGGTAGGTCCCGCTAGAAGCGACCCATATACATATGGCCAATATTGTGCATATGATATTACAGGACAATTGCAGGAAGGGGAAAATGTATTTGCCTCTTTAGCCCATTGGCATGGTGCCTGGTCTGACTCTGGAGTAAACGCTTCACCGGCTTATATCCTGGAAGCCCATATTACTTATGAAGATGGTTCTACCGATATCATCAAAACAGATGATACCTGGAAGGTATCCCCAACTAATCCATACAAAGAGGAAGATCCTGTTTATTTTGGACATTATGGCGGAGTAAACAATCGTGCTTCTATCTATTATGATTCCCAGAAAGAGATGGATGGTTGGAATACAGTCGGATTTGATGACCAATCCTGGCAAAATGCAACGGTAGTGGACCGAAGTAACTACCAACTTTATGCCCAATTGGTAAGCGAAGAAAAAGAAAAAGAGTGGATGGAACCTGTTTCAATCACCCAACAGGGAGATAAATGGCTAGTCGATTTTGGCAAATGTTTGACTGGATGGCCAGAATTGAAACTCCATAACAATGCGGCTGGTTCTCAGGTAAAAATACAGTATTGGGAAGTGGAACAAGGTTGGGGAGATGCTGGCTATGATACCTATGTTTGCTCTGGCGGTGAAGAAACTTTTAAAACGCCATATGTACGTCACACCAGTTTCCGACTTTTGGAAATTTCTGGATACCAGGGAGAATTAACTGCTGATGATGTAAAAGGAATTGTAGCTTATTCTGATGTGGATCTGCAAGGAAGTTTCCAAAGTTCCGATGAACGTTTAAATGCAGTATTTGAAATGTGTGAACGTTCTAGTAGGCAGAATATCCAACAAGGGATCATCAGCGTAGATGCCAACCGTGAACAAAGCCCTTGGACTGCGGACTCCTGGAACATTGGAATTGGTTATCTCTACAACCACGCTAACACAATGGTAATCGATAAAGTTATCAAGGATTATGCTGGTGAACAGCTGGCTAGCGGAAACTTTTTAACTTGTAGCCCGGCAAGAGATTTTATGTCTGAAATGCCAGAGTGGTCAATGTATTGGCCAATGATGCTATGGGAACAATATCTGTTTAGCGGAAATGCCAATTTGTTGCAAGAGTATTATCCAAATTTAATCCGGTTTATGGATTATATGGAACGCTACTACTCCTCTGGTACAGGGCTATACAACCCTCCAGGCTCAAGGGCTTCGGACTATGCTGGAGGAAGCCTGGAAAATGGTGGGGATAATATTGCAACCAATAGCCAATTGTATATGAATTTTAATATTGCTTCCAATATCGCAAAAACAATTGGAAACGATTCAGATGCAGACCATTATGCGAAACAAGCAGAAGAATTAAAACAAGCAATCAATCGCAATCTATTGGTAAACGGTGAAAAATACAAGACCAGTTCTGGAAGCGGACAAACCCATCCACTGGGAACCGCATGGGCGTTGAGAAGCGGCGTTGTACCAGAAGCATTTTATGACCGTGTTGTCACCTGGCTGGCAAAACAAAAAAACAACTATGATGTTGGCGGATATGGCGGAGATGCTTTATATAATGGTTTGTATACCGCAGGTTTAGGCAAAATCGCCACCCAGGATTTTGCACGTTATGATACCATGCTTTCCACTAATAACACAAACTGGGAATCTTTTGGAGAACTGAGTATTGATAATATGGGTAACCATGCTTGGACAGCCTATCCTTCTTACATTCTGCCTAGATATGTAGGTGGAATTCATCCAAGTAGTGGAGGATTTGAAACTGTGGACATCAAACCTGTTACTGGAGGACTGGAATGGGCAAGAACTTCTATTCCAACTATAAAGGGAACAATCACTACTAACTGGAATGTTGTCAGCGAAAATCAGTTTACTATGGAAGTTACTATTCCAGCTAATGTAACAGCTAAAATTTATGTGCCAGATAATGATATGGATCAGCTTGTGGTAAGCGAATCCGGTGTTTCTGTATTTGAAAATAACCATTTTATTTCCGGAGTAGATGGATTGCAACAGGCAGAAAAGCAGGATGGTTATATTATATTTACTGCAGGCAGTGGTACCTATTCCTTTCAGGTTACTGGAGAACCACTTCATACTCCTGATATTGGAAAGGAAGAAGAAACTGGAGTTGTCATTGATGATGACCAGGCAACTTATACAAACGAATGGGTTTACGAAACAGCTTCCAACCACAATGACCGGTATGGAGACGGATTTCATTATATTGGTTGGGTTTCTGGTGAACCAACTGCTTCCGCATCCTATACCACTACCATTGAAGAGGATGGCGAATACGATGTATTTGCTTGGTGGGGTGTCCATTCCAACAGAGCCACTAACACTCCATATACCATTCATTGTGGAAATGTAACTGAAACTATCCGAAAGAATCAAGAAATTAACGGAGGACAGTGGAATCTATTAGGAACATACACCGCAAAAGCAGGAGATACCATTTCTATCGTTATCACAAATGATGCAGATGAATATGTGATTGCCGATGCGGTAAGAATCGCTCCACATCAGGATGCTGACGATACATTTACTCCATTACAACAACTGCAACTGCTGGTCTATCAAATGGAATTAGCGGATACCAGCAATTGTATTGACGAAATTTATGCGGAACAATTTAAACAGGTTTTAGCACATGCACAGGAATTATGCGATACCCAAAGCCAAGATGAAACGGAAATTACGAAAACAATCACCGATCTCCAAACAGCTTACGACCAAATGATGGCAAACAAAAAAGTAAACCTGGCCCTCAATCAATCTGTTTCCGCTTCAGAATCTGTCCAGTCACCAGGTATGTGGGGAACTGAATACTTAACAGATGGTTATAAAGCGAAAGATGATGCTGGAAGAATTGGATACACGACAGATGCTTACCATAGCCAAGTATTAGAAAATCCAATTGATATTACCCTTAATCTTGGGCAGCAACAACAGGTAAATCAAGTTGTTTTATATCCTCGTTTGAGTGTTGGTTCCTGGGAAGGAAAAACAGCCAATTTCCCAACGGATTATGAAATTCAGGTTAGTAATGATGGAACCAATTTTCAGACTGTCGTTTCCGTCCAAAATCAACCTGATCCAATGCAACAGCCAGTTACCTGCCAATTTGATTCTACGACTGCCCAATATATCCGGATTCATGTCACCAAATTGGGAGAATATGCGGCTGGTGAAAGTATTCCAGATAACCCAACACCATATCGTTTGCAGTTTACAGAAATTGAGGTATACAATGTTCCTGTATCCGAACAAACAACGAACAAATCAATCTTAAAAACGGTCATTAAGTATGCAGAAAACGCCAAAGCTAGTGAAGAATATGATAACGCCATTGAATTGGTACAAAAATCCTTTGACACAGCATTGGAAAATGCCAAGGCAGTAGCAAATAACGCAACAGCAACCCAGGAAGAAGTAAATTCAGCATGGCAAACATTGCTGAATGAAATCCATAAATTAGGATTTATCGCTGGCGATAAAACAGCGTTAGCTTCTTTGATTGAAGCGGCCAATGGAATCAATGCGGAACTTGACCGTTACGTAGAAGCGGGCAAAGCGGAATTTACCGCAGCATTAGAAGCGGCGCAGAATACTTACAATAATGGAGACGCCATGCAGGCAGAAATCAACGAAGTAGCAGATAACCTGTTAAAAGCAATGCTGAACCTGAGATACAAAGCGGATAAAACCATTCTGGAAGAAGTGATAGCGGAAGCAGGAAAAGTAGATGCAAACGTATACACAGCAGAAAGCTACGCAGTACTGACAGCAGCAGTAAATGATGCAAAAGCAGTAATGGAAAATGAAAACGCAACCCAGGAAGAAGTAGACACAGCAGTAGCCAATGTACAGAGTGCAATGAATGGTTTAGTAGCAATAGAAGAGACGGCAACAGAAACACCATCTACTGATAATAACACTGTCCAAACAGGGCAGGAAAGTACCACAACCAAATCAAACGCAGCGAAAACAGGGGATTTTGCTCCAATTGTAAGTTTAGCTGCACTTGGCTTATCTAGCGCAGCATTGCTAATTTTCCGCAAGAAAAAGTAAACTTCATATTTTAAATTAAAAACTAGGGAAACCATTTGGTTCCCCTAGTTTTTTATGGAATCTTATTAGTTATAGAAATCACTAACTCTTCTGATAGAAAATCAGCATAAATAATTTTTTCTTATCAAGTAAAGCAAGTCGCTAACTAGGCAGATTCTATTTAGAATGAAAATGGATTACAGGGCAATAATACAAACAAATCTTGGACTGATTATCAGCAACAGTCTCTTATAGAGCTAGTATAATCTACTGTATAAGCCGATAGTGATAAATCAAAAATTTGATTAAGTACTATAATATCTATTGTTTAAGATTGAACAATTATCAGATACCAGTCACTGTTTCTCTTGACAGATAGCTGTTTTTGTATTATAATCAAAAGCAGGAAGTCTGTTTCAGGGCGGAGTGAAATTCTCCACTGGCGGTAAAGTCCGCGAGCCTTTTGATAAGGTTGATTTGGTGTAATTCCAAAACCAACGGTTATAGTCCGGATGAAAGAAACGATATTGCCTGTTGTAAAATAATAGGAATAAAACAGATCGTAGCGCCTATGGAACGAATGTATCCATAGGCGTTTTTTGTTTTGCAATGTTCAACAGGTGCTGAGCAGACCTCTGATATAAAGGAGGTAATATTATTATGTCAACCAAATCATCCATTCAAAATCATTCAAGCAGTAAGTTAAATGTACGTAAATTGGTACTGTTAGCCGTATTTAGCGCTATGGCGTTTATTTTAGTGCTTGTAGTAAATATTCCAATTGTACCTGGGGTAGAATTTTTAAAGTATGAGCCAAAGGATGTTATTATTACAATAGGAGCATTCTTATTTGGTCCATTGGAATCCATATTGATGTCTGTTGTTGTGTCTTTTATTGAAATGGTGACCATTAGCACCACAGGCCCAATTGGTATGATAATGAATATCGTTTCTACTGTTGGTTTTGCTACAATTGCTGGCTTGATTTACCGGAAGAACCATACTATGAAAGGTGCAGTGGCAGGGTTAATCTGCGGCGTTGCATCAATGACAATTTTAATGTTGTTGTGGAACTATTTGATTACTCCACTTTATATGGGGGTTCCAAGAGAAACAGTTGTGCAGATGTTAATGCCTGCTTTTCTCCCATTTAATTTAATTAAGGGAGCAATCAATGCGGCCTTTACTATGATTTTATATAAACCAATTGTCACTGCATTGAGAAAAACTGGACTTGTAGGGGAATCGGCCAGTATGTCTAAAACATCTTCTAATCATTCGAAACAGATATGGTCCATTATTATATCTGTTTTTGTGCTAGCAACAGTCGCGTTAATTTTATTGGTAATGAATCATGTTATATAAGAAAATGAGCTTGTTTATTTGTAAAAACATTCAAATAATTAATTAGTTAATTTGCATAAAATTATTTTTATTTATTTATGCAATCATACAAATTGAATCTTGGAGTATACAAGCTAAAAGAGCCAATGTGAATAAAAATAGTCATACTAACCAATAACGGAATAGGAACTAAGGCGAATTTCAAAATACTGCTAAAAATGGTAATCTTGCATAGTTTTTTTAGAAAAAACTATTGAAATAGTTGAGCTGAAGTATTATAATAAAGGTGCATTCAAAAAGAGGATGCCTTCTGAATACCAGAAGAATTAGAAAGAGTCAATCGCATACAAATTTTGTGAGGAAATAGAAAGGAATGATCGATTATGATGATCAAAAAACATTTTCATTCAATTAGTGACATCCAAAAATTACAACAAATTGCTTGTGAAGTAGAAGAACCTGTTTTCTTACATTCTTTAGATGGTTCTGTAAAAGTAGACGCAAAATCTTTTATCGGGTTGTTTGCTCTTGATTTTAGCCAGGATGTATATGTTGTAACAGAATCCGATTGGGTGGAACGTCAAGTAAACCAGATTGTTTAATAGTGAATTGAAAAAAGAATAACATGAAACGGTCCTTTGTTCCCCCTCAACAAAGGACCGTTCCTATTTATGGTAATCTATAGTTTTGTATTGACAAATAAAAAGATTCGTGTATAATAAAAAATGTTCTTAACTTGATATAATCATGTAAACTTATCAAGAGTGGTGGAGGTACCGGGACCTATGAAGC
Organism: Massilioclostridium coli; assembly: GCF_900095865.1. GTDB lineage: Bacteria > Bacillota > Clostridia > Oscillospirales > Ruminococcaceae > Massilioclostridium > Massilioclostridium facile. The sequence goes on from NZ_FMIZ01000007.1 coordinate 197,834, forward strand.
CACGGCAACCTTTTCAGTAAGGTGCCAATTCCTGCGGTTTTTTCCGAGAGATAAGTTTTTAATGTTGCCAATAATTATGCCCGGTTTTATAACTGGGTATTTTTTTATTGTATTTATTTGTATTATATTTGTAATATTTTATAGTTTTTGTACGAGGAGGAATTAAAATGGCAAAATTTTTATTTACTTCTGAGTCTGTTACAGAAGGACATCCAGATAAAATTTGTGACCAGATTTCGGATGCTGTGTTAGATGCGATTATTGCCAAAGATCCAAATGCTAGAGTTGCTTGCGAAACTGTTTGTACCACTGGTATGGTAATGTTAATGGGAGAAATTTCTACTAATTGTTATGTGGATTTTCCGAAAATTGCAAGGGAAGTAGTGTTGGATATTGGCTATGACCGAGCGAAATATGGTTTTGATGGACAAACCTGCGCTGTATTATCCAGCATAGATGAGCAATCCGCTGATATTGCTATGGGAGTGGATTTTGCGTTAGAAAACCGTGGACAGTCTGTTCAAGATGAAGAAAATGCAACTGGTGCTGGAGACCAGGGAATGATGTTTGGTTTTGCTTGTGATGAAACTCCTGAATTGATGCCAATGCCAATTGCCTATGCACATAAACTAGCAAAACGTTTGACGGAAGTTCGGAAAAACGGTACCTTAAACTACCTACGTCCTGATGGAAAGACCCAAGTTACTGTAGAATATGAAGACGATCGTCCTGTAAGGATTGACACTATTGTTATTTCTACTCAGCACAGCGATGATGTAACTTTGGAGCAAATCCGGACAGATTTAGTGGAATATGTAGTAAAGCCAGTGATTGATCCTAGCTTATTGGACGAAAATACCAAGTATTTTATCAATCCAACAGGCCGTTTTGTAATTGGTGGACCACAAGGGGATAGTGGATTAACTGGTAGAAAGATTATTGTGGATACATATGGTGGGTATGCGCGCCATGGAGGCGGTGCCTTTTCTGGAAAAGACCCAACTAAGGTAGACCGCAGTGCTGCTTATGCCGCAAGATATGTTGCGAAAAATATTGTAGCAGCAGGTTTGGCTCGTAAATGCGAAGTAGAACTTGCTTATGCCATTGGGGTAGCCCATCCTGTCTCAATAATGGTGGATACTTTTGGAACTAGTGAATACACCAATGAACAACTTTCCCAGGCTGTAACAAAGGTGTTTGACCTTCGTCCAGCTGCTATCATTCGAGATTTGGATTTGAGAAAACCAATTTACCGCCAGCTAGCTGCTTATGGACACATTGGCCGTGAAGACTTAGGAGTTGCTTGGGAGAAAACAGACCGTATTGATGCCTTAAAGGCAGCAATCCAATCCATTTAATTATGGTCGGTGGTATGTGCAAGCTTCGCTTGATGGTTGCCGGTAAACTGTAATAGAATATTACATTAATTGTTTTATTTGGCATGGTTCTTTTCAAGAAATTTTGCAGGAAAGCAATTGTAAAAAAGGAGGTATATCAAATACCTCCTTTTTTGATGTAATCAATAGGGCTGGACTGATCTTTATATGAGTTTGGAAAAATAGTCAATAATATGCTGTTTCATGGCCAATACCGCTTCGGATTGGTATTTTTCTTTTTCCCATGTTAGGTAGATATAACGTTTGCTGGCTGGGGAATGGATTGGAATAATCGTCAATAAATCAGGTAAGGTTTTAATAATTTCCGCCCAGCTCCGTTCGGGTATGAGGGATACTCCCATACCTAATTTCAACATTTCACGGAATACTTGAGGATTATCACAGAATAAAGAAATATTGGGAGTAAATCCATATTGCTGACAGCAGGACTGTAGGATTTCATATAAACTGGATTTTTCTGTCAAACTAATAAACGATTCGTTACAAAAGTTTTTGAGGGATAAAACAGAGGTATCGAATTTGGATGGATCATTAGGAATATAATTGAAGGGTTTGGCAATCACTAGATTTTCCTCTAACAACAAGGTAGAAGATTCCGGGGAAAGATTTTCTATAGAAGTGTAAGCGGATATTTTTAAATCCACATCTTTTTTATCGTGTTCCAAATCACTGGATTGATAAACCCGAAGCAGAATATCAGGATATTTCATTTTAAAAGACTGGACCAGTCCAGGCAGAATTGGAGATGCGCAGTGGACAGATAGAGTAATAGTTCGTTTTTTCTGGTTTGTTTGGTATAAAATTTCCGATTTTGCCTGATTTAAAGATGCGAAGATGGTTCTTGTCCGATCATATAGGATTTTTCCATATGTATTTAATACAATCTGCCTACCCACATGGTCAAATAATGGAGCACCAATTTCCCGTTCCAATCGCTTGATGGTTTGGGTCAAAGAGGGCTGTGCAATGTGCAACGCCTTTGCGGTTTTTGATATACACTGGGATTCTGCCACACAATTAAAATAATATAATTGTAGTAATTCCATTTTTATTCCTTTCTATAGGTTAAAATCTATTATTCTATATGATAACATATATTATAAAATATAGAAAGAGTGTAGTATAATAAAATATATAGAAAATGAGCGGTTTGGAGGAAACAGAATGCATACCCATCAAACGGATTTTTCCAAAGGAAGTGTATATAAAAATATTTTGGAAGTTGCGGTTCCGATGACAGTAGCGCAATTTTTAAATTTACTATATAATATTGTGGACCGTATGTATATTGGAAGGATTGAAGGGATTGGAAGTATTGCTTTAACAGGGGTAGGGCTTTGCTTTCCAATCATTACGTTAATTACCGCATTCACCTATTTATTTGGCAATGGCGGTGGTCCCTTATGCGCGATGGAACGAGGAAAAGGGAATACAAAAGAAGCGGAATATATTATGGGGAATACCTTTGTCATGCTGGTTGGCACAGGGATTGTCCTGATGATCATCGGACTGCTATTTTATAAGCCAATTCTGTACGCGTTTGGTGCCAGCGACACCACTTTCCCTTATGCGGAATCCTATATCCAGATATATCTGTTAGGAACTATTTTTGTAATGATTTCTTTAGGGATGAACCCGTTTATTAATAGTCAAGGATTTGGAAATATGGGGATGCTTACAGTACTGATTGGTGCAGTGTTAAATATTATCTTGGACCCATTGTTTATTTTTGTGTTCCATATGGGAGTACGTGGGGCAGCTATTGCTACTGTTATTTCTCAGATGTGTTCCGCACTGTGGGTACTCAAATTTTTAACTGGGAAAAAGGCTGAACTGCACCTGAAAAAACAGGCGATGAAATTAAAATGGAAACGGATTTGTTCCATTATGGGATTGGGTGTTTCCGGTTTTATTATGGCGTTTACTAATAGTTTAGTACAAATTGTATGCAATGCTACCTTACAGAATTATGGTGGGGATATTTATGTAGGGGTAATGACGGTATTGAATTCCATCCGTGAAATCTTCACCATGCCAGTGATGGGGCTTACCAATGGAGCTTCTCCAGTAATGAGCTACAATTATGGGGAATCCACATATCATAGGGTGAAAAAAGCGATTTTCTTTGTAACTGGTGTTTGTGTCGCCTATACGTTGGTAGCGTGGGGTGTATTACGGCTATGGCCGGAGCCGTTTATTCGTATTTTCGATGGCAGCGGGGAACTGTTGTCTGAAGGAGTTCCCGCATTACATATTTATTTTTTTGGTTTTTGTTTTATGGCGTTGCAGTTTGCAGGACAGTGTGTCTTTGTAGCATTGGGAAAAGCAAAAAAAGCGACTTTTTTTTCATTATTTCGCAAGGCTATTATTGTCGTTCCACTTACTATTTTCTTGCCAATGATAAACGGATGGGGAGTTGACGGTGTCTTTTGGGCGGAACCCATCTCTAATTTAGTTGGAGGATGTGCTTGCTTTATCACTATGCTCATTACCATTATGCCAGAACTGAACCACAAAAAGGAACGAAACTAACAATATGTTCACCAAATCTTTCTTGCTATCATAGTATAGGAAAAAGGAGGAGTCGGTGATGAGTTACATATTATATACAGTTATTTTAATTGCAGCAGTCATTGGGCTGGTAGAAATTTTTGGATGGATTGAGCAAAAAATTGTGTTTGGAAAGCAAAAATTAAATATGGTTTGGATCCTTCCGCTCAGCGGAAAAATTGACAATGTAGAACTGATGGTACGGAATGTAATCAATCAGGCACGTTGGAACAAAAACAGCAAGAATAGCCAGATTATCCTGTTAAATATGGGAATGGATGTAGAAACAGAACAAATCTGCCAGATGATCTGCCAGGATATGAACCATGCGCAGCTATATACCCAGGATGAATTTCAACGGGAGATACCAGAAATGTTTGAACAGCTTGCAATTGTGAAGTAGATTCAGTATACTAGATAAGGAAAGAACGTTGTAATTTTATGTAGAAGAGTGGAAGGCATATATGGATCAACCGCAGGTTATTCAACTGCATGTATGTGTAGAAGAGATTATTTTTAAAAATGAGGATACTGGTTTTTGTGTGTTGGAAGCCAGTACAGATACCGAATTAATCACAGTGGTGGGTGAGTTGGCATCGGTGGAACAGGGGGAAGAGCTTCTGTTGACCGGATGGTATACAACTCACCCTAATTTTGGTTTGCAATTTAAAGTTCAACTATTTGAACGGAAGTTACCTACTACTGTACGGGCAATTAAAAAGTTTTTGGGTTCCGGAGCCATCAAAGGGATTGGTCCTGCTATTGCCCAAAGGATCGTAGACCAGTTTGGGGAAGATACCCTTCAGATTATTGAGGCGACACCAGAACGATTGACGGAAGTAAAGGGGATTTCTCCAAAAAAAGCAAAGGAATTATCCGGCGAGTTTGAACAACTTTTTGGCGTACGGAAGGTAATGCTGTTTTTGGAGCGGTTTGGCATGAAACCTTCTGAGAGTGTGCGGGTATGGAGCAAATGGGGACCTATGGCCATTGAAGTACTGCAAAATAACCCTTATAACCTTTGTCTGGAGGAAATTGGGCTGCCTTTTGGGTCAGTAGACCAGATCGCGCAACAATTATCTATTCCACAAAATGACGCTAACAGGATTAAATCAGGGATAGATTATGTACTCCGTCACAATGCCAGGGAAAATGGGCACACTTGTGTACCCAAGGAAAGTTTGATTGGTGTTTGTGCCAATCTGTTGGGATTGGACCGATACGAAATAGAAGACACTTTGGATCAGCAGATTGAACTGCACCGGTATTTTACTATGGAACGGGGTAAAACATTTGTGTTTTTGCCGGTATTTTATTTGGCAGAACAATATATTGCTACCCGCATCTATGAAATGCTGGAAAAGGAACCAGAAGATGTGGAATCTCTGGAAGCGGTGATTGACTTGGAAGAAGAGGCTTGTGGGTTACAATATGCCCCTTTACAGCGGAAAGCAATACGGGAAGCAATTGCCAATGATATTTTTATTTTAACTGGTGGTCCTGGTACAGGAAAAACGACGATTTTAAACGCGGTTATTTCCATTTTGGAGCAGCAGGGATATCATGTGGGAATTTGTGCCCCTACAGGGAGGGCTGCAAAACGGCTTTCCGAGGTGACAGGACAAAACGCAACTACAATCCACCGTATGTTGGGAGTTCAGATGCAGCGGGGGGAACAGCAGGAGTTTGTCCATCATGAACATAACCCTTTAAAATATGACGCTATTATTGTGGACGAGATGTCCATGGTGGATAGCCTATTGTTTTGTTCCTTGCTCAAGGCAGCAAAACGGGGATGTAAGGTCATTTTAACTGGGGATGGAAACCAGCTTCCCTCTGTTTCTGCCGGCAATGTGCTAAAGGATTTGATTTCTAGCGATTGTATTCCTGTTGTGGAATTAAAGGATATTTTCCGCCAGTCTGCCCAAAGCTTGATTATTACCAACGCCCATGCCATTGTCCATGGGGAACTTCCGGAATTAGAACATACAGATAATGATTTTTTCTTTTTGGGGCGTCCTAATTTGGAAACAACAGCGAAAACCATTGGGGATTTATGTGCGGTACGGCTGCCAAAAAGCTATCAGTATTCCCCGTTTGATGACATCCAGGTCATCTGCCCTTCCAGAAAAACAATCATTGGTACTGTGGAGTTAAATAAGCTGATACAAAGCAGGATTAATCCAGCGGAAAAAGGAAAACAGGAGTTTTCGTTTGGATTGTATACCTTCCGGGAATATGACAAGGTGATGCAAGTCCGAAACAATTATGATATTCGATGGAAAAAAGATGGAGAAGAAGGGCAAGGCATCTTTAATGGTGACATTGGACGAATTGTGAAGATACAGCGTGGAACAGGTACGTTGACCATTGATTTTGATGGACGATTGGCAACCTATACCTTTGAAATGGCAAGGGAATTGGAACTGGCGTATGCCATTACCATCCACAAAAGCCAGGGGAATGAATTTCGTGCAGTTATTATGCCAATTATGGGTGGACAAAGCGAGTTTTATAATCGCAACCTGTTATATACCGGGATTACCAGGGCGAAAGAGATGTTGATTTTGGTTGGGTCCTCCCGCAGTGTCGCTAATATGACTAATCAGGTAAAAATTAATTACCGTTATACAGGGTTAAAGTATTTTTTACAACAGAAAGTATTTGGTGAACAAGAATGAGCTGGATGGAATGGATTTATCCCCGTAGATGTATCCTATGTGACAAGGTGATTCCAGAAGGGACATGCTGTATACAATGCGGTGAAAAACAAAAGATATTGCAATTCCAGTATGAGATAATGGATTGTAAATGGATTCAGCAATATACTGCTGTTTACTGGTATGTTGGTCCAATTCGAAAAGCGGTATTGGATTGCAAATTCCACGACCAACTCTACCATAAACGCCAGTTTATAGAATGTATCGTACAAAAGTTGAAATTTACAAATAAAAATTTTGATGGTATCCTGGCTATTCCTTCCTATCGTGGGAATCATAATGATGTGAACTTATCTCACTTATTGGCGAAAGGGATATCACGCCAATTAAAAATACCCTATTTGTCAAAAGCTTTGATAAAAGTAAAACAAACTCAAAAACAGCATGATCTTCCCTATGAACAAAGGCGGCGTAATTTGTTGAACTGTTTTCAGGCAGATCAGCAGATGGTACAAGGAAAACATATTTTATTGGTAGATGATATCATTACAACAGGTTCTACTTTAGCGGAGTGCGCCAAAGTATTATACCAAAGTGGCGCAAGCTCTGTTTTTTCAGCAGTATTTGCTGCCACTCCACCGAAAAATTACAATATCATGAACTTATTGGAAGAATAGTTGAAAAAATGCTGGTATTTGTTATAATAATAAGTAGTATACTGCTCAGAGGAGAGAAATTAAATGGCAACTTGTGATATTGGTATTGACTTAGGGACTTCTTCGGTTATTATTGCGATTAATGGAAAAATTGTATTGGACGAGCCAGCTGTAGTAGCTGTGAATATGGATACGGATGAACTTAAGGCAGTGGGCAGATATGCCTTTGATATGATTGGTAGGACACCAGAAAATATTATTGCAACCCATCCTATTGTGAATGGAGTCATTTCGGATTACCGTTTAAACGAAATTATGATTCAGGAATTTTTAAAAAAAGTAAGCAACGCTATGTTGATGAAGCCTCGTGTTGTCATCAGTGTCCACTCTTTAATTACGGATGTAGAACGCCGTGCAGTAGTGGATGCTGCTGTTGCGGCAGGTGCCCGCCAGGTGCATTTAATTGATGAACCAATTGCCGCTGCATTAGGGGCAGGGATTGACATCTCCCAACCAAATGGATGGATGATTGTGGATATTGGTGGTGGGACTACGGATGCTGCTGTAATCTCTTTAAATGGTATTGTAAAAAGTGAATCCATCAAAACAGGTGGTTCCAATATGGATGAAGGCATTATCAAGTATATTTTAATGAAGCATAAACTTCATATTGGGCAGAGGATGGCGGAACAGATCAAAATAGAAATTGGCACTGCACTTAATCCACAACCGGATATTTCTGCTACAGTAAAAGGAAGAAACGCTTATAATGGCCTTCCACAAATGGTGACTGTAACACAAGATGAAATTTATGAGGCAATTCATGATAGTTTGGATAAAATTATCCAAGCTGTAAAAGATGTACTAGAACAAACCCCTCCTGAACTAATTGGAGATGTCCATACCAATGGTATTATTTTGGCAGGCGGTGGTGCTTTGATGGCAAATATGTCCGAACTATTGGAAGCTGAAACGGGAATTCATACAAGTTTAGCAGAAGAACCTTTGGATTGTGTGGCAAAAGGGACTACTATGGCATTTAAAATGATGGATGAGTTCCAGGATGGCTTTGTAACAGCGGTTACCCATAAACATTAATCATAATAAAAACGGATGGGGAGTACCTATCCGTTTTTTGTTTTAATAGAGCGATGGAGGAAATTTTAATGCGATATCAAATGAAATTATTTTCTGAACCATTTGACACCATTGTGCAGGGAAGAAAAACAATTGAAGTACGGTGTTATGATGAAAAAAGGAAACAATTAAAACCAGGGGACGAAATTCAGTTTTTAAAGCTTCCAGATCAAAAAGAATCCATTACAGTAAAGGTAACGGAATTGTATTTATGTAATACATTTCAAGAATTATATCAAAAGTTTAATCCTGTTGAGTTTGGATGTGAAGGTCAAACATTGAAACAGATGTTAAAGGAAATTAGGGAGATTTATACAGAAGAACAAGAAAAGCAGGGAGTTTTGGGAATACGGATTCAACCCCTTTGAATTTAATATCAGTTAGCTTGTACAACAATAGGTTGTACAAGCTTTTTTGTTGTGGATATTACAGATATCGTTTATAGGAGTGTACCGAAAAATACTTCAATTACATGTATACCAGATTTTTAGTTCTATTTGATGGACAACCAGCATACAAATAGGACAAACAGGCAAAGGAGGTAAAAAAATGCAAGAATTTCAACAGGCTTTAGATGGTTTAAGCAGGGAGACTGCTTCTATCATCCTACGGGAAACGCCAGAACGTTTAAGGGATTCCATCCGGGAAATTCGTCTGCGTTCTGGAAGACCAATCTGTTTGGTGACATCGGAAGGTGATTATTTTTTAAAGCATACCATTTGGCAAGGAGAGTTGTTTGAATGTTTCCGCGCTTTGTGTGGATATTCTGTACATAGCCATGAGGAGGAAATACGGCAAGGATATTTGACTATCCGAGGAGGACACCGGGCAGGATTGTGTGGGACAGCTGTGTACGCTAAGGGAGAAGTAGTGAACATCCGCAATATCAGTTCCATTAATTTAAGGATTGCCCGCCAAGTCTTTGGAGTAGCGGACCAATTCATAAAACAATTACATGGACAACCTGAACGGAGCATAATAGTGGGAGCTCCAGGCAGTGGAAAAACTACACTATTAAAAGATTTAGTACGCCAAGTATCTAAAACAAAAAAAGTAGTTGTTGTGGATAGCCGGGGAGAAATTGCTGCTTGTTCCAATGGGGTGCCACAAAATGATTTGGGGTATGCGGATATATTAGATGGATGGAAAAAATCAGATGGTATGATGAATGCTATCCGTACAATGGGCCCAGAAATTATCGTATGTGACGAAATTGGGGACCAACAGGACGCAGTTGCGGTGGAGGCCTGTTTGAATGCAGGGGTATCTGTTATTGCAACCGCCCATGCGGGAAGCTTAGAGGAGTTATCTAAGAGAAAACATATCATGGACATGTTATCTTTAAATGCGTTTGACCAGATTGTTTTGTTAGAAGGGAAACAATCTCCATGTAATATTCATGCAATTGTGAAAGCAGGTGAATTTAATGCATCTTATCGGAGTGTTATTGATTGCAATCTGCCCAGCGCTAATTGGTAATTATTTTGCAAAGCTACTTTCTTACCGAAGGATTGCTTTAGCGCAATCAGTAGAACTGGTGGAATGTATGAAAGCGGAAATCCGATATTCTGGAAAAGAAATTCAGCAGATGATCCATGAATTCAGCAAATCTTCCCAATTTCAACAGCTTCCCTTTTTAAAAGAATGTGACCAAAAGATGGAGCAAGGGGAACCATTTCCATCTGCTTGGAAAACAGCGTTAGAACAATCGAACCAGCATTTTCAACAGCAGGATTTGGAACAAATAGCTTCATTGGGGAGAATACTTGGTGCTTCCGATGTAGAAGGGCAATTGAGTTCGTTAGAATTAATCAGCCAAAATTTACAACATTATTTACAGCAATCTGAAGAATTTGCCCATTCTAAAGGGAAATTATACCGTTCACTAGGAATTTTAACGGGAATTGCGGTTGCGATTTTGGTTGTGTGACGGGGGAAAATCATGGATGTGGATTTAATCTTTAAAATTGCGGCAATTGGGATTATTGTGGCTGTATTAAACCAGGTGCTCATCCGCTCGGGAAGGGAAGAACAAGGGATGATGACAACATTAGCGGGACTAATTGTAGTGTTGATGATGATTATTAATGAAGTAAGCAACCTGTTTGATACGGTAAAATCCCTATTTGGATTATATTAGGAGAAGCTTATGCTTTTTTCAGTAGTGGGGATTGCGTTGGTAACAACCTGTATTTGCGTATTATTAAAACAATGGAACCCGGAGATTTCTATGATGGCTGCTTTATTATGTGGCATTTTAATTTTTGGGATTATCCTAGTGAATTTAACACCAGTTTTGGATACCATAGGAAAACTGGTTGCGGGGGTTGAGTTTGATAGCGGATATTTATCCGTAGTATTAAAATCGTTGGGAATTTGCTATGTGACCCAATTGGCTGCCGATACCTGCCGTGATAGTGGCTATAGTTCGATTGCTTCCAAAGTAGAGCTTGCAGGAAAAGTTTCGGTTATCGTAATTGCAATGCCGTTATTTACAAATTTAGTACAGCTTTCTGTTGGATTGATTCAATTGGGGTCATAACGGAAAACAGTAAGGATAAGGACAAAAAATGAAAAAGATCATTCAAATTATGGTAATGGTAGTGTTGTGCTGTTTTATTTTGACCGTTCCAGCATCGGCGGAAACAGAGGAACTATTACAGGAACAATATGATGCGGCACAAACACAGGAATTGATGGATCACCTTCCCGAAGGGGTAGAAAAACAACTAGAAGAAAATGGAATTGATTCTCCGTCTTCCGAAAACCTTTTTAATTTTAATATTGGAGATTTTTTTAAAAATTTATGGGATACCGTTGTAGACACAGTGACAAAGCCACTTCATCTTCTGGCATTATGCTTTGGGATTATGTTGTTGTGTGCCCTTTTGCAAACCATGCAAAGTACTGTGGAAAGCTCGGTTTCTCAGGTGTTCACTATGGTGTCTATTTTGGCTATTTCTGGAGTATTAATGGTACCAATGGCAAACTGTATCCAGTATGGGGTAGAAACCATTAAGGGAGCAAGTAATTTCCTGCTTTGTTTTATCCCTGTGTTTACGGGTATTGTTACTGCGGCTGGCGCACCAATTTCTGGATTGGGATACCATACCGCATTATTCAGTGCAATTCAATTTATTTCTGCAGCAGTATCCTATATTGTGGTACCGTTTTTAGGAATTTTTTTGGCGCTGTCAGTCATGTCATCCTTAAGCGGGCATACGTATTTTACCAAGTTAACTAGCTCAGTCAAAAAGTTAGTGATTTGGGGGATTACATTGCTCCTTACTATATTTACAGCAATTTTTTCCGCTCAGGCAATGGTATCTTCTGCGGCGGATGGTGTAACAGCGAAGACAGCTAAATTTATGGTGAGCAGCTTTGTTCCTGTTGTAGGGAGCGCTTTAAGTGACGCTTTGATTTCCGTGAAAGGTTGCTTGGGACTGGTAAAATCCTCTGTAGGGTCTTTTGGAGTAATTGCTTGTATTTTAACTTTTTTGCCCCCTATTTTAACCGTTTTATTTTATATGGCAGCGGTAAAGGTTTCCTCTGCGGCAGGGCAGGTATTACAATTAAAAAATTTAGAGGGGATTTTTCAGGCAGTTTATGATACGTTGAGCATTGTCCTTGCGTTGTTAATCAGTTTTTCTGTATTAACCATTGTGTGTACCGCTTTAATGGTGGTGATGGGGAATGGAGGTGTTACCTCATGAATGGATTACAGGAATGGGCAATGACAATTTGTATTACACTGGCAGGTGCGGCACTTTTTTCTATGCTGGTTCCGAATTCCGGTATGAAAAAGGTAGCTACCTTTTCCATTAACCTTTTTTTACTAACCAGCTTGATTTCTCCAATTATTACAAGCCCCCCTGAGTTTAATTTTTCAGTAATTTCGGAACAGCCAGAAGAAAATGAGGAATTAAATCAGCTCATTGATCAACAGGTGGACCGGCAAGCAGAAATCATGCTAGAACAAAACTGTAAACAACTTTTTGAGGAAAATGGTACTAAATTTGACCAGATAAAAATAAGTATAAATAGGACAGAGGAAATACCGTCAGTAGAGGTTTCCGTTTGGGCAGACAGTTCATTACAATCGAAGCGGATGGAGATGGAACAATTGATACAAAACCAGCTTGGTGTGGTTCCACAGATTATTTATACTGACTAATGGGAGATTCTTTCGATGGAACAAAAAATAAATTTGAAACAAATGGTTGACCGTTTGCTTCAGGGGAAAAAAACTTCAAAAATAATATTTATTATTGGAATTATTGGAATTTTATTGATATTCCTTTCCAGTGTAATCCCACATAAAACAAATAATTCTTCGGCAACTTCCACTCAGGAGACAATTAGCTCAGAAGAATATACTTCTAATTTGGAAACCAAATTAACAGAGTTGGCGGAGGGGATTAATGGGGTTGGAAAAGCAAAGGTAATGGTAACGCTGGAAAATGGCATTGAATATGTATATGCGAACTCCCAGAAAAAATCCAACGACAATACTCAGGATTTTGACGAAGGGGCAAACAAAAAATCAACCGATAAAAATACATTAGAACAAGATGTAACTGTGATAGATGGAAAAGATGGGAAACAGGCACTGGTCGTAACCGAGTTAGAACCTACAGTGAAAGGAGTTGTGGTAGTATGTGAAGGCGGAGGGGATATCAAAGTAGTTGAGAATCTTACAAATGCTGTAACAACTGCACTGAATATTAGCTCCACACGGGTTTCGGTGATACAATCAGCAACAATATCTTAAGGGGGAAAAATCATGAAATTACATGCAATTATTGGGAAAAAACAGATTGTTCTGGCATCGCTGGTTTTAATATTAGGGATTGCGGTCTATTTAAACTGGCAGTTTGCTAATAGCGACCAATCGCTTACCGTAACAGATGTATTAAATGGAAATACCTCACAAACAAATTATGGGGAAGCGGAACTGGTAGATGCCAAAACATCAGATAGCAATTATTTTGAGAAGGCACGCTTAGAAAAACAAAAAACCAGAGATGAAGCTTCCGAAAATTTAAAAAAATTATTGGAAAAAGATGATTTATCCAGTGAGGAAAAAGCAACTGCTACTAATGAAGCACTAAGTATTGCGAAGTTAATGGAAAGTGAGACTACGATAGAAAATTTAGTAAAAGCGAAGGGATTTGAAGACTGCATCGCTTATGTAGATAATGAAAAAGCGAATGTAGTAGTAAAAATAACCGATATGACTGCGGAACAAGCGGCGCAAATCAAAGATATTATTTTATCTGAGACCAATGTAGATGTTTCCAATATTACAGTTACACCAGTACAATAAAAAATAGCCTTAATCTTTCTTAAATTTGATCGAAAGATTAAGGCTATTTTTACATTTTATATAAATAAAATAATCTATTATTAGTTTTAACCAATATTTTTTTGTTATATCTGTACTAATCGTGGAAAAACAACTTTAACAATTGACTTTTATTATATTAACGACTAAAATATGGTATATAGCGAAGCATTATGTGTAAGATTATGAAAAGGAATTTATTTCTTTTTGTAATAGTTCACATGATATTTGCTAAATTTATTTTTATAAGGAGAAATGGCCATGAGAAAAAGAAACCGTGTTGTTGCATGGATTGTTGCGTTGGCTTTACTGGTAACCATGATGGTACCTTCTTTGGCAGTAAGCGCAGCAGAACCAGATACAACAATACAAAATCTGATGGTAGACAACGTTACCAATCCAATTGGTATCGACAACAAGACCCCATATTTTTCTTGGAATATGCAGTCCTCTGTTGTAGGTCAAAAACAAACAGCTTACCAGATTGTTGTTGAAAAATGGAATACTGTAAACGACAAAGCTGAAAAAACTGTTTGGGACACCGGCAAAGTTTCAAGCGATGTTTCGATTGATATCGCTTATGCTGGTGAGGCTTTGCAATCTTCTTCTACTTACCATTGGCATGTTACTGTTTGGGACAAAGATGATAAATCTGTTGTTTCTGACGCAGCAACATTTGAAATGGGATTATTAGAAGAAAATGCTTTTGATGATGTACATTGGATCCGTATGCCAAAAGCTGGCGACCCTGATCCAGACGCTCCAGAACAAGTTGCGGATACAAGCGTGTACACCATTGAATCCAACTTTAAATTCAACGACGCAGTAGGATTTGTGTTTGCTGGAACAGACAAAACACATTTCTATATGTGGCAGTTGAATAATAATATGGAAAACGGTGTGGAAGGCTCTTATATCAGACCTCATGTTTGGAATGGAGGCGGCGCACTGTTTAATCCTGAAAATGTTGGCAATTTTAATGGTTACAAATTAGATCAGGATTTAGTAAATGGTCAAACCTACAACTTTAAATTAGTAGTAGATACTGAAAATAAAACAGTTACTACTTATTTAGATGGACAAGAAGTAAATAAAATGAACACCGGAGATGCTAATTTATCTTATGGTAAATTGGGCTTCCGTCAAGCTACTAATCCTGCTCAGAGCTTTGTGGAAGAAGCTTGGATTGACGATTTAAAGGCAACTGCTAAAGATGGAACAATTTTGTTTTACCAAGACTTTAGTTTGGCTTCTGATACACAGTTTGACGGTGGTGAAGTAGTAGACGGTCAGTTGCACGTTAAATGTGAAGATGACAATGTGCAATCCGACAAAGTTTTCTTTGAAAAAGATACAGAAAACTATTACCGTTTTGATGTAGATTTTACCATTAATTCTGGTAAAGCTGGCATTATGTATGGTTCTAATGCGGCAGGCAGCGTTTATTATTATTCTCAAATAAATCCATCTTACACTGGAACCTTAAATGGTGTTAATTACAATAATGAACCAGCAGTTGTACAAAACTTTAAAGATGGAAGTGCTGCTGCTTATGGTTTTGATGGTGGTAAAATTACCAATGTAGCTCAGGATGATTTTATTGGAAAACAACATCATGTAACTGTTATTGCAAACTATGGTAAACAGGTTTGGATTTATGTAGATGGTGTAGAAGCAAAATACCATGACCGCTTGGAAGATTTCTCTTTTGACGGAAAAATCGGTTTTACAAGTGATGCAGATGATGATGTTACCTATGATAATGTTTGTGTAAAAATTGATGGACAGCCTCAAGTTTTGACAGACTTTAGCACAGAAGAAAATATCTTTGATAATGGTACTGTTAAAGATGGAACCTTGAATGTAGCTGGTGCTACCAACGCTTTCTTAACTGGTACATTGACAGGGACAGAACCTGTAGAACCAGAACCAGCTGAACCAGTTCACTTTACCTATGAAGCGGATTTAACTATTACTGGTGATGCTGCTGGCTTGGTATTTTCTGGTACTGATAGTAATAACTTCTATATGTGGCAGTTAAATGGTGTTGACCATGATGGTCAATTATACCTGCGTCCACATATTTGGGCAAATGGTACAGCAAACTACAATGGTTATGAAGTAGATATCAGCCAATATTTTGATTTCGCAACCGAAATTCAAAATAAACAAATCCATGTTAAATTGGATGTTACAAATGATGCAGTAGTTACTTACATTAACGATGTAAAAGTAAATACATTTGATTTAACCGGAAAACCAGGTACAATGGTTGACGGTTGTGTTGGATTCAGATCCGGTGCAAAAGGAGAAACATTTAAAGCAGATAACCTGAAAGTGGTTTCCTATGATGCCGAAGGAACTGAAACCGTAAAATACGATTATAACTTCGACGATGGCATTAACCCATTTGGCGGTTCTGCTGGACAGGCTAGCAGCAGCCAGATTGTAGATGGCCAATTTGTTGTAGCAGAAAACGCTGGCGTACTGATGACAAAAGATTTGTCTAAACTGGGTATGCCAATGTTCCGTAAATCTTTTGACACTGCTGCTGAAAAAGAAGTAGTTAGCGCAAAAGTTTATGCATCTTCTTTAGGTGTATATGATTTATATGTAAACGGCGAACGTGTTGGTTATACCAATGCTGACGGCGAAAAAATGTATGATGAAATGAAACCAGGCTGGACCGACTACAATGAACGTATTCTGTACTATAGCCATGATATTACTGATTTAGTAAAACAACATGGTTCCAATGTTATTTTGGCAACAATGGGTAGTGGCTGGTGGACTGGTAGGGTTTCCTATGGTACTTATGGCTATAAAGATATGGCGTTTATGGCAAAAACCATTATCACTTATAGCGATGGTTCCCAAGAAGTAATTAACACAGATAGTTCCTGGAAAACAAGCAAAAACGGTGTAATCCGTGAAGCTGATATCTGGGATGGCGAAACTTATGACGCAAATTATCCAAGTCCAGCTGAAATTTCCACCAGCGATTATGTAGAAGACGAATCCTGGCAGAAACCAAGCTACAGCACAGACTTTAGAGGTATTATTTCTGCTCAAACCGGACAAACAATTCAGGTTCGGAAAGAATTAGAACGCACCTCTGCAAAAACAACTGTTTATGAAGGTACAGTAGATAATGGCAGTGATTATGGCAAAATTAACGTTGTAAAAGACGATTACGCTGCAAATGATAAAATTGAACTGAAAAAAGGTCAGACCGCTATTTTTGATTTAGGTCAAAATATGGTAGGTTGGCCAAATATCAATATTACAGCTCCTCAAGGAACCGAAGTTGTGATGCATTTTGCTGAAATGCTGAATGACAGTGGTGAAAAATCCAGAGGTAATGATGGCCCAGAAGGCGGTTTATATACAGCAAACTACCGTTCTGCAAAAGCAACTGGTACTTACATTGCAAAAGGTGATGCAAATGAAAGTTACCGTTCTACCTTTACTTTCTACGGATTCCGCTATGTATCCGTTACAGCAACACAAGATATTACAATTAATAGCTTTGTAGCAGAAGTAGTAGGTTCTGCAATTCCTGAAACAGGTACTTTGGAAACTTCTGATGCTTCTGTTAACCAATTAATCAGTAATGTTCTTTGGGGACAGAGAAGTAACTATCTCAGCGTTCCAACAGACTGTCCACAACGTGATGAAAAACTTGGTTGGTCCGGCGATACTCAGATCTTTGTTGGAGCAGCTTCTTACAATGCAAACGTTGCAGGTTTCTTCCATAAATGGGCTTATGATGCTCAGGATAGCCAACAAGGTGGCGCTTATACAGATACCATTCCACGTTCCGCAGCAGTAGGCGCTGGTAACGCTGCTTGGGGCGACGCTGGTATTATTGTACCTTATACTATGTACAAAATGTACGGCGATACTTTGATGATTGAAAAAATGTATGATTCTATGACAGAATATATGCAGTGGCTGGAAGCAAGAGGATACATTGGTGCTGGCACAGGTTATGGTGACTGGTTGGCATATGAATCCAATGAAGGTCCAGTAAGAAATGTAATCGCATGTGCATACTATGCAAACGATACTTTGATGATGGCAGAAATGTGTGATGCTATCGGCAAAACAGATGAAGCTGCTTCTTACCGTCAAAGATATGAAGAAATTAAAGATTACTTCCAGGCAACATTCTTGAATGCTGATGGAACATTAAAAACTGAAAACTCTACTCAAACATGTTATCTGATGGCTTTGAAATCCGACATGTTTGAAACAGAAGAACAAAAACAAGCTGCTGTTGATACTTTAGTTCAGAAAATTAAAGACAATGGCAATAAATTGGGTACTGGTTTCGTAGGTACTGGTGCATTAAACCAGACTTTAAGTGATGTTGGTGAAACCAATATGGCTTATACTCTGTTGTTACAGAGAGAAGATCCTTCTTGGCTCTATTCTGTAGACCAGGGTGCAACAACTATTTGGGAAAGATGGAACTCTTATACCAAAGAAAACGGTTTTGGCGATGTTAGTATGAACTCCTTTAACCATTATTCTTATGGTGCGGTATTAGAATGGATGTATAGTGATATGCTGGGTATTGAAGCGGACATTGATAATCCAGGCTTCAAACACATCATTTTACAACCACAACCAGATACTCGTGAAGATTCTGAAATTCCTGCAAATGAACAGAGAATTACATCTGTAAAAGGTTCTTATGATTCTACATATGGTACAATCAGTGCAGAATGGAACTGGTCTGAAGACGAATTTAACTACACTGCAACAGTACCAGCAAATACTACCGCTACTGTATACTTGCCAACTACAGAAGGTCAGACTGTTACAGTAAACGGTAAAGATGTTGCCGATTTGGATGAAGCAACCGATGGCATCAAATACATCGAAACTACAGATGGTAAAGCTGTATTTGAAGTTGTTTCCGGTACCTTTAACTTTAAATCTTCTTCCACAGAAGAACCAACACCAGGTGATGTTGATAAAACAATCCTGGAAAAAGTAATTGCAAATGCAACAGAACTGAAAGATACAGAGGAATATACAAATGCTATTCCATCTGTAAAAGAGAGCTTTGACAAAGCATTAGCAGATGCACAGACTGTTTATGATAACCCAGCGGCGACAGACAAAGAAGTAACCAATGCATGGATGACCTTAATGGATGAAATCCATAAACTGGGCTTCCAGGCAGGGGATAAGACAGCACTGCAAAATCTGTATGATGAAGTAAAAGATACTGACCTGAGCCAATATAAAGATGGAGCAGCAAAAGACAATTTCAAAACAGCATTAAAGAATGCAGAAACTGTATTGGCAGATAGAGATGCAATGCAGAATGAAATTGACAAAGCATATAACGACCTGAAAGCAGCATTTGATGCGTTGGAAAAACTAGCAGATAAGAGCCAGTTAAAAGCATTGTTAGATGAATGTGCAGAATTCAAAGAGGAAAATTACACCCCAGCAACATGGGAAGTATTTGCACCAATTTTGGAAAAAGCACAAGGTGTTTATGACAATGTAGACGCTACTCAGGAAGAAGTTAATGCAGCAGTAGATGAACTGTTAGGTGGTATGTTACAGCTGAGATTTAAAGCTGATACTTCTATCTTAGAAGGATTGGTACAACAAGTAGAAGGTATGGACTTAAGCCAATATACAGATGCTAGCGTTGCAGCATTGAAAGCAGTTTTAGGTGAATCCAAAGCAATGCTAAGCAATGAAAACTTAAGTAAGGATGATCAGCCAGCTGTAGATGCTCAAGTTGAAAAATTGACTCAAGCAATTAATAACCTAGAAGTGAAAGATAACTCTGCTGCAAATAACAGCACAGGTTCTTCTACTCAAACAGGATCAACCACTACTGCTACAAATCAACCAGTTAGAACTGGTGATAGCTCCATTGTATTTGCGTTAGCAGCTACAATGTTAGCAGGTACTGGTATTATTGTTGCTAAAAAAAGACGTAAATAAATTTAATAACTGATTACGCTAAATTGCTTTTTTAAGTGAGAAGTAATTAAATAAACGGGAGACACAACTGTGTCTCCCGTTTTATTTTGTTACTTAAATATGAATAAATCCCTAATTTTCTACCAGGAATAAATAAAAAACCTTGGACAAAAATTACTATAAAATTTGCTTCTGTAATACGAAAATTAAAAACAGATATTTGATATAATGAAAGCTATAAGTTGTTAATTTTTAAATAATGGTTGTATTTTGTAACGAAATGTTGATTTAAAAACACTTATATAATAGGAAAAAGAAAATTATCGATAAAAACAATGGATACATAATAGATTGGAGAAGAAGGGAGGAAAAATTGTGGAAGAAATAAAAGAATTATATGATTTGTATCATGATGATTTATACCGTTATATTTTTTCATTAACAAAAAATCAGCATCAAACAGAAGATATTCTTCAATCCACTTTTTTATCCGCTCTGCAATCCCTTTCTTCTTTTCAACGAAGGTCTACCATTAAAACTTGGCTTATTGGTATTGCAAGGCATGAATATTTTTCTTATTTAAGGAAAAATCCAATGGAACTTGGTATATATGAGCTTACTGTTGAACCAGGAGATATTGATCCATCCGAGCATGAACTTAGTTGGATAATCCTTCAGGAATTATCGAAATTATCTGAATTACAAAAGGAAATTGCGGTTTTGCGGCTATTTAATGAACTAACTTTCGCTGAGATTTCTATCATCATTGGTAAAACAGAGAATTATTGTAGGGTTTCATTTTTTCGGACGAAACAAAAATTAATGGAGGTATTGCAAAATGAAGCAGATTAATTGTAACATGATACAAGATTTACTTCCATTGTATCAGGAAGGCTTGGTTTCTGGACAAACCAAAAAAGAAATAGATGAGCATCTGCAAAGATGCCCTCAATGCCGTGCGGTTCAAGAGAAAAACCAACAGGAATTGTTTCATCAGACTGATTTGCTCTCCAATACAAATTCCAAAGAAAAATCTGCGTTAGTTCTATTGAAGAAAATCCAAAAATCCCAAAATAGTACCTGGTATTTTACTGTGATTCTTTCTATGTTAGTAGCAGACTATCTTTCCTTGCTTTATCAAGGATGGATTGGATTTGTTCCTTGCTTAATTCTTATACCATTTTTACTAACACTATTGTTCCATCGTTACAAAGCAATTTTAATTTTTGGAGCTCTTGAGTTTTTAATGGTAAGTATGGTGCAAACTCACTTGATATTGGGCTTAATAGGGCTGCCATTTTTCTTTTTTTGTACAGGAAGCGGGATCATGCTGGCGAAACAAATCGAGTTGTGGAGAAAGAAGGGATTAGAATGAAAAAAACAAAACGCATTGTATTATTGGTAATTTCTGTTATATGGGTCATCAGTTCCACCGGTTGTTATCTGATGGCTAAGGGAAATCCAATCCGATATTTTCAAGCAAAAAGAGAAATTCAAACTTATATTGAAAAACATTACCGAAAAGAAATTGTGATGGGGGAATTATCTTATACATCAAAGACCAATACTTTTTATGCATCTGTTACAGAAGCGGACGATTCCAGGAACCATTCCAGTATTGTATATTATCCAACTGGAGAGATTGGAGACTATTATCAGTTTGATATTCAATCCCGTATGGAAGAAGAGGTTTCTAGTATGATTTATACTTTCCTCAATACACAAATGCAATTAACACAGGAAGATATTACCATAAATACGTTATTAGAACTACCTCCCTTCCAATATCAGTTGGACTCTTCCTATGACCCAAATATACCTGTTACCATTCAAATAGAATTGAATCAAGAATTTTCTTCCAAAGAAGATTATATCGCAACTGCAATTCCTCTGATACAAAAACTTCAGATTTTAGGGATACCAATAGAAAATGCGAAACTGTATTCTTATCTTCCTGAAGATGGAAACAGTTGTTACCAGACGGAATTAACTAGTTTTGAAGCAACGGAAGAAGAAATGGTATCCCATACCAAAATTGTCACAATCAAAAAATAAACGCAACTGTTATGTTCTGCTTCTGATGGCTGAAGAAGCAGATGAAAAAATACCTCCCATATATTATGGGAGGCATTCTCAACCAATTATTTATTCAATTCCATTTGGATTTTTACAGATAAAATTCCAACTATCCTGGCACATATCTTCAATTGTTTTTTTGGCTGACCATCCCAACAACTCTTTGGCTTTAGAAGTATCTGCATAACAGGTAGCAATATCTCCTGCCCGCCGTTCGATAATTTGGTAAGGCAGTTTTTTTCCACAGGCTTTCTCAAATGAGCGGAAAAGTTCTAATACACTGGTACCTTTTCCTGTTCCTAAGTTAATTTCTTGAGCTCCATTATGTTCTAGTGCATATTTTACAGCATCTAAATGTCCTTTCGCCAAATCCACTACATGAATATAGTCCCGTACACCAGTGCCATCTGGAGTATCGTAATCATCGCCAAAAACTCTTAAATATTCTAGTTTTCCAATTGCAACCTGACAAATATATGGCATTAGGTTGTTTGGAATACCATTTGGGTCTTCACCAAGCAAACCGCTATGATGTGCCCCAATCGGATTAAAGTAACGCAATAGAACTATGCTCCATTTTGGATCGGATACACAAAGATCACGTAATATTTGTTCAATCATCACTTTCGTGTACCCATATGGATTTGTTGCAGAAGTTGGCATATTTTCCTGATATGGAACGGGGTTGTTCATACCATATACAGTCGCGGAAGAAGAAAATACAATACGGTAACAGTGGTATTTTCGCATACATTCCAAAAGGTATAAAGTACCAGTAATATTATTTGAATAATATTCCAATGGTTTTTCTACCGATTCACCAACTGCTTTTAAGCCGGCAAAATGGATTACTGCATCAATTTGGTATTGCTGGAAGATCTGGTCTAATTCTTCTGGATGGCATAAGTCAGCTTTTATAAAATCCATCTTCTTTTCAGTAATCGTTTGAATTCGGTCTAAAACAGCTGGTTTTGAATTACAAAAGTTATCTGTTCCAACTACATGGTATCCGGACTGGATTAATTCAACACAGGTATGGCTTCCAATAAATCCGGTTGCACCTGTTACTAAAATTGTTGACATAATCGTTACTCCTATTATCTGTTATTCATGTTTTATAAACCTCATTTTTAGCTATCTATTACTATTCCACTAAATCCAATTTTTATTGTGGTGTATTGGAATATCGTCTATAAAACAGGTTGATATATCATTTATAATATAAAAATATTATATAGCGTTTAGTGTTTTTTGAACTATAATATAATAATTCGTAATGAAAGGGAACGATCTATTAAATAAATAAAAAAGATACTCTCAACATCAATCAAATAATCTGACGTTTTAACCAGCTAATAGCTTTATCAATCCAATCCTGGCAGTTTGGTTCCCATTGCTCTGGTGTCCTCATTGTAACCTCATCCGCTAAAGCCAAACCATGGATACCACGTTCATAGATATGTAGTTCAAATGGAATTTTATGCTGGCGCAAAGCGATACTGAACAGCAGTGAGTTTTCTACTGGGACACTGGTATCTTGTTGGGTATGCCACAAAAAGGTAGGAGGTGTATTGGAAGAAACCTGATTTTCCAAAGAAAGATGCTGCAATAATGTTTCATCTGGCTGGCTTCCCATAAGATGTTCGCAAGATTCCTGATGGGTAAAGGGTCCAGTTGTAATAACAGGGTAGCATAAGATCATTCCATTTGGCTGATATTCTGATGGAGAAGAACCCATTATTTTCTGTAGCCAGTCCTGGTTCCACATAGTTCCCAGACAAGCTGCTAAATGCCCTCCAGCAGAAAAACCATTTAGAAAAATCTGATTGGTGTCAATCGACCATTCTTCCGCATGGGAACGGATAAAACGTATGGATTCCGCTAACTGGGTTAATGCAGTTGGAAAACGGTTGGGAACAATGCTATATTGTAATACAAATGCGTTAATTCCTTGTGATAAAAAACGCATTGCAACAGGTTCCCCTTCTCGTACCGAACGTCTGCTATATCCACCACCAGGACAGATAATCACGGCCGGCCTTAATTTTCCTTGTGCGATTGGAGGATTTAATAAATAAGCTTGTAAAACTGGCTGTTCCAGTCCAATTACTGGGCAGTTGGTGTTGATAAAATATTCCTGATAAATCATGTTTTGTCTCCTTATTTATAATTTCAGCCAAAGCAATTTTATCAAAACGGCTTTGGCTGAATTTTTATTTGCTGAACATACGTTGCAGTTCTTTTTTGTTTTTATCATCCGTCATAATCATGACATCATCCCCTTCAATGAGCAATGTATCCCCTTGAGGAATAATACTTTTTCCTTTACGTAGGATCGTTATTACCAATGTATTTGGTGGGAAATGGATCTCACTAAGTGGTTGTCCGTTGATTGAATCGGTATCTTTTACAATAAATTCACAAATAGAAGAATTGCCCATGTTCATACGGGTAATAAACCGCATACTTACAGCGTCTACTTCCCGTTCAATCAAATTTGTAATAATATTAATACTAGATACTACGATGTCAGCCCCAATCGTTTTCATAATATCAATATTTTTAGGATTATTTGCTTTTACAATGGTTGTTTTTACATGAAAGTAATTACGAGCCAGTTGTGCGGCAATAAAATTATCTTCATCTCTCCCTGTAATTGCTACCATAATATCCGCCTTATGTGCTTCTGCTTTTTTTAAAGTACGGATGTCTGTCCCATCTCCTCGAAAAACAGAAATATCAAGACGATCAGCTACATAGGCGCATTTACATCTCTCTTTTTCAATAATTTTAATTTCATGTGTACCTGCATGTAATAAGGATTTGGCTAAATAATATCCAACATTACCTCCACCTATAATTAAAATATTCATGATGGTATCCTCCTACAGTACTACATGAGCAAAAATCAGGCGGTCAGTTTCTGTTACAACCCGGTCTGCTGATGGGGAATAAAGTGTAATAATATTATGGCTATCAATCACCGCAAATAAGCGATGCTCTTCTGATTTTTTGTTGAGTTCTGATAGCAATTTTCCCTTCATATGCCTTTGATAAGGAATCGTGTTGAATTCAATGGAAGTACCTCCATAATGGACGAGCTTACTATTTGATTTGTTACCAAATAGCCCTGAACAAATGGATTCAAATGCCAATGAAGTAGGGCAAATTGTAGGGATTCCTAAACTTTCAAACGCATGTGCTTTTACAGGGTCTAATACACGGCAGATAATATTATCTAATTTAAATATTTCATGAGCGATTTGTGCGGCCATGATATTCGTATTATCTTGTTCTGTCACACATACTACATAGTCGCAGCCCTCAATCCCAGCAGATTTCATTACATCAATATCAATTGGTGTTCCTTCTACTGTAAGGCCAGTAAACTCATCATCCAACATGTCAAAACGGTCTTTGTCATTGTCGATAATAGCAATATAATGACCTTCCGCATCTAGTACGCTGGCAAGCCGACTGCCTAACCTACCACAACCGATAATTAGAATATTCATAAAAAGATCCTTTCCAAAAGGTATATAATTTAATAGTAATATGTTGCCAACTATTTGTCAATAACAAAAGAGTGAGAAATCATTCTATTATTGATTTTGTTTTTGTGTATGTTATAATAAAAGTAAATGAAGAGGAGGGATAACGGTGCCCAGATTTTTTATTCCAGAATTAAATGACCAGTTTACAACCATTACTGGAGAAAGTGCCCACCATATTTCTCGTTCTTTGCGTATGCAGCCAGGCGAGATGATAACCCTTTGTGATACAAAGGGGTTTGACTACCATTGTAAAATAGAATCGGTTGGGGAAGAAGTAGTAGTTTCTATTGTAGAGAAACAGCCAAGCCAAACAGAACCAGATATTCAGGTAACATTATATCAAGCTTTGCCAAAGGGAGATAAATTTGAGCAAATTATTCAAAAATCAGTGGAACTTGGAGTAACAGAGATTGTTCCGGTACTAACATCTCGATGTATATCGAGACCGGATCAAAAGTCAATGGCAAAAAAATGTATTCGGTACAATAAGATTGCCTTGGAAGCAGCAAAACAAAGCGGGAGAGGGATTATCCCACAGGTAAAAGATTTGATGACATTTCAGCAATCAATAGATGGATTTTCAGCAAAAGAGCAAGGGATTTTATTCTACGAATGTGGAGGAAAACGATTGCCAGAAATTATTTCAAATTCTATGAAAAAAATCTCTGTTTGGATTGGAAGCGAAGGTGGATTTGAACCATCTGAAGTAGAATTGGCAAAACAAAAAGGGATTCAGATAGGATCTATGGGAAAACGAATTTTACGTTGTGAGACAGCTCCATTATGTGCATTATCTATTATTATGTACCAAACCGAAAATATTTAACATTTGTAACATTTATGTTGTTGTAATTCTGTTTAATTGCGTATATAATAGAATTATAAAATCGTAAGAAAATAAGTTGATTCCTGATATAATGGATATAAAGGAGGACGATTTAGATGAAAAAAAAGATTATTGTTTCAATCGTTGCTGTATTTGCTGCATTGGCAGCTGGTGCTTGGGCAATTGCAAAATTTGTGAAACGTGGCAGTAAAAAAATTAGTGAAGATTTAGATTACGATGAAAATTATTTAGGCGATGAAGACTACACTGGTGGAGATGAAGCGGATTTAGCAGAAACATCAGAAAACCAAGATGAAACTGAAAATGAACAATCTACAGAAGAACCAGAAGAAGATGCTACTATAACAGATGGTTTTGATGTAGAATCTTTAACAGAGCCTGAAGAAGAGAAAGAATAATCACCATAAAACAGGTTGAAAATTTTTTTATTAAAAAATTTTTTATTTTCTCAAAAAAATGCTTGCTTTTTTTGAGAAAGTATAGTATAATATAAAAGCACTCTGATTCAGAAAGAAGTTTTAAAGTGCTTTTATATATCGCGGGATGGAGCAGTTCGGTAGCTCGTCGGGCTCATAACCCGAAGGTCGTAGGTTCAAATCCTGCTCCCGCAACCAAATTAAAAGCTACATTTCAAGAAATTGAAATGTAGCTTTTTTTGTGTAACAAAAAAGTATCCCTGTCCATATGGATAGGGATACCAAAAGAATAAATTAGGTGTTATCGAACAAGCGCCAGCATTGCATCGATCTTCTTAATTTCATACATTTATTATACTGGTATTTTAGTAAAATGGATATTGCACAGAAAGACAGATTAAATTAAAACATGCGACAAAAAAAGACATTGGGTTGATAAAAATTATGATCCTATATATAATAAATTTATCAAAAGTTTGTTAGGAGGGATACAGTGGAAATCCATCGTCCAAATGAATACCTTTCCTCTATTTTAAAAATGGAGAATAGAGAGATTATTACACATAAAATTCATCGGAAAAATTATGTTCCCTCTCCAGAAATGCTTTCAATTAACATTGATCCTGTTACAAAACAACAATACTATACTTTTCATTGGAAAACAGGGAATGTTCCACCAAATATAGAGATTGATATTTCTACTGACTATTATTTATCATCAAAATTAAAAGATAAACAAAAATTTGGAACAAAGCTCCATAACCACGATTTTTTTGAAATTGTATATGTATATTCTGGAAAATGTATGAGTTTAATATCCGGAAAAGAACAAATGTTATATTCAGGGGATATTTGTCTTTATAATCTACAGGCAATCCACAGGTTACAAAGATTTCAGCCAGAAGACACTGTATTTAATATATTAATACGACAAGATCTATTTCAACGTTCCTTTTTGGATATGCTTGCGGAAAATGATATGATTACTGACTTTTTTATTCAGTCGATTTATACCATCAACAACCGTGCAGGTCAAATTGTATTACATCCTGATCCAAATTATCATTGTGAAAAAATTATTCAGTCCATGATAGAAGTTTTTTATCGTGATGAACCTATGAGCCACAGTATGATGAAAGCATTATTGGTCCTACTTCTAGGAGAAATGACAAAACAATATCGGAGCCATTTTGATATGCTAGGAGATACAGATTCAAATAGGCTAAAACTTTCTGATGTGATTTCCTATATTAATGAGCATTATGAGAGTATTACATTAGAAGAATTGTCTGCACATTTTGGTTATACAACTCGTTCTATGGCACGGTATTTCCAAAGGTATAGTAACACATCTTTTAAAGAAATAGTACAGCATTTCCGTTTCCATCAGGCATGCAGCTATTTACAGGATAGTATAAAGACTATACAGGAGATAGCGGAAATTGTGGGGTATTCAGAGCGCTCCAGTTTTGAACGGGCTTTTAAGCAAAAATATAGAATATCTCCAGTAGAATACCGGAAACGGTATCAAAATAAAATGTCAAAAAGCACAAAAATAGATGGTTAAGTTTGTGGAATAAAGGTATTACAATTTGAATAAAAAAAGATTATAATAAATATGCCAGTAATTGTATTGATCTCTGAAAGGAGGTCAAGAAAATATTCCTATTGTATTTATAGTACAATGGGACGATTCTGTGATGTTATGAAAACTGGCGTTTTTTATTTTAATCAAGAATCCATACACCCAAAGCTATAAGATATTCCTTATAGCTTTGGGTGTTTTGTTTTTATAACTAGAACAGAACCATTTTATCAACAATTTTAATTTAAACCATTTAGGAGGAAGAAACATGAGTATGAAAAAAAGGATATTATCTTTATTGTTGGCAGGCGCCATATGTGCTACAACAATGTTATCTAGCACAACTGTTTTGGCAATAGAAAATAATCCAGAACAAAATCTTACCCAATTTGAACAAGAATTTAAAAATCCAGACAACGATGCCAAAGCGTATAGTCGTTGGTGGATTAATCCAGGCAGAATGCCAGAAGAAGAAGTCCGTCGTTTGGTTCGCCTTATGGCAGATAGTGGTATTGGCGGAGTTGAATTGGTTTCTCTGGATCCTAAAGTAAAAATTAATACACCAGAATGGAACGAGTATATAAAATGGATATTAGAAGAAGCAAAAGATTGTGGCATTCAAGTTGATTTCACTCTTGGGCAACTTTGGCCAATTGCAACACCAGATATTATAGATATCAATGATGAAAGAGCAGAACAGGCACTGTACTTTAAAGATGTGGATTTTAATATAAATTCATCCAATATGGTTTATCAATCCAATCAATTTCAATTTCCAGATGAAGGATTTGATCAAAACCGTACATTTAAATTGACAGCTATAACAGCAGCAAAAAAACTAGATACTGGAAATTATGACCCTGCTTCTGCAGTTAATTTAATGGATATTTCTAGTGGTGCTATCGTAGATACTGAAACTGGAGCAGTAAAATGGACAGCTCCAACAGAGGGAAATTGGAGCATATTCTATATGTACCAACAATCAACAGGTAAAACTGTTGGCTCTGGATTTGAAGAAGTTGTAATTAATCATATGGATATAGAAGCAACAAAAGCAGTCATTAAAAATTGGGAAGATGCTATGAACGATGACCCAGAACTAACAAATATGTATGAAGAAAATGGTGGTAGTATCTTTGGCGATTCTTTAGAATTAGGCGATAATCTGTTGTGGACAACAGACATGCTTTCTGAATTTAAAGAACGTAGAGGATATGATTTAACTCCATATTTGCCTACTATTTCTATGCCTAGTTATTGGCGTGGGGCTGCTGATATTGACGAAACTTCAAATTATGAATTTGAAGGGGTTGGTTATCAAATCCGACTAGATGTTTACAAAACTATGACAGAGTTATATACAGAAAATCATGTATCTGTCTTTCGAGATTGGGCTCATTCCCATAATATGACCTTACGCTATCAGGGCTCATATAATGCACAGTTTGAAATTACAGAAAGTTCTTTGGCATCTGATATTACTGAAACAGAAGCTTGGGGACATAAAGATACAATTGATGCTTACCGCTTACAAAGTGGTGTAGCACATATGAAAGGAGATCAGATCTATTCGTCTGAATCTGCTGAAACAAACACTACTTCATGGAGGCAGACATGGACTGGTTCTGATCAAAAAAATAATAATGATCCCTATACCCAAAACGATCCAGGTTTATTCCACTATATAAACAGATTATTTGTAACAGGGGTAAATAAGAACATATTACATGGTTTTTCTGGTAAAGTTTATGATCTTGATGGACTATATTACCCAGAAAAAAAATCATGGCCAGGTTATGGAACCATGTGTGGTATGGGATATTCCAATGAATGGGATGATAAAACACCATTATGGGAAGTTGTTAAAGAAATGACAGATTATATGTCACGTGCCCAAATGGTATTACAGCAAGGGCAAGGGGATATTGACTTGGCTATGTACAGGTTATACTATCGGGATAATTATACTGGTGTTGAGCCAGAGGTTACAGATTTAGAATATGCAGGATATTCTTATGATTATATCACCCCTGCTTTGTTGGAACTTCCAAATGCCACTGTTGGAATAAACGAAGGGCAAACTGTTTTGGCTCCATATAGTTTAAATGATGATGGTACTTTGGATACTTCTTCGGAAGGACCATCCTATAAAGCTTTGGTGTTAGACCAAAGGATGAATCAGATAAGTGGTGAAAAACAGGCCTCTGACATGCCTTTGGATACCGCAAGACAAATTTTAGAATATGCAAAATCAGGTTTACCTATTTTTATTGTAGGGAAAGCGCCAACTAGAACGGATTCTTATCCAGGTTCTGATGAAGAGGTTGGAGCCATTGATGCATTGGAATCCGCGAATCAAGAGTTACAGGCAATCATTGAAACATTGCAAACTATGCCCAATGTAAAAACGGTATCCGACCGTACAGAGCTAATATCAGCATTGGAAGATTTTAATATTCTTCCTGATGCAGCTCCAGAAGAACCATCTAGCAATTTATTCTACCATCGAACTACAGAAGAAGCAGAACTGTATTATATTTATAACAATAGTTTAACAGAAGCAACACAACAGACCATAACATTTCAAGGAGAAGGCTTCCCTTATTTGCTTGATCCATGGAGTGGAGAAATCACACCAATAGCGGAATATACAAAACAAGATGATCAAGTAACTATGGAAATAGAGCTGGAACCTGGAGATACTAAGTTTATTGCCATTGCAAAACCAGGTTGGAGTAGCAAACAGCCAGAACAATCTGCTATCCAAACAGATGCGGATAGCCTAAGTTATGACCAGGATGGAAATCTTGTGATGCATACAACATTGGCAGGAAATTATACAGTAACACTATCGGATGGTAACGCAATAAATGTTATAGTGGATGCGGCAGAAAATCCAATCAACTTAAATCATTGGGAAATGACTCTCCACGAATGGGCTCCACTATTAGAGGAAGAAGATTGGGTAGAACCAGGCGATTATTTAAAAACCCAAATTATTGATAAAGGTCCATATACATTAACAGAGTTAGTACCTTGGTACGAAATTTCAGAAGATTTAGCACGTTCTGGAGGAATAGGGGAATACAATACTTCATTTGAACTGGAAAAAGGCTGGAAAGAAGGTCAGGGTGCCATCCTAAAGTTTACTCAGGTTTCTGATGGAATGAAACTTTATGTAAATGGTGCAAAAGTGTGGATTAATCAATTTTCCAACCAGGCAGATATAGGTCCATATCTAGTATCTGGAACCAACACCATTAAAGTAGAAGTAAACTCCAGTTTGGCAAACTATAAGTTTGGTACAACGGATAGTCAAACTTATGCATTTGGCATTATTGGAGAAGTTACCTTGACACCATATATCCAAACAGAAGTAAATACAGTGGAAACAAATAAATCGATCTTAAACTCTGTCATTGCATATGCAGATGCTGCAAAAGAAAGCGGGGAATATGATGATGCTATTGAATCGGTGCAAAAATCTTTTGATGAAGCACTAGAAAACGCTAAAACAGTAGCAGCAGATAAAAATGCAAGTCAAGAAGTAATTGATGAAGCATGGAAAATATTGCTGAATGAAATTCACAAATTAGGTTTTGTAGCTGGTGATAAAACAGAGTTAGCAAGCTTAATCGCAGCGGCGGAAGAAATCGATCTGAGCAAATATATAGAAGCCGGTCAAGCGGAATTTACTGCAGCATTGGAAGCAGCACAAAAAATCTATCAAGATGGAGACGCTATGCAGGTGGAAATCAACGAAGTAGCAGATAACCTGTTAAATGCAATGCTGAACCTAAGGTTTAAAGCAGACAAATCCATTTTAGAAGAAGTAGTACAAGAAGCAGAAAAAGTGGACGCAAATGCATATACAGAAGAAAGTTATGCGGTATTACAATCAGTAGTAGAAAAAGCAAAAGAAGTAATAGCGGATGAAAACGCTACTCAAGAACAAGTAGATGCAGCAGTATCAAGTGTACAAGAAGCAATGAAAGGGTTAGTAGCAGTAGAAAGGCCAACTACCGAAACACCAGCAGATAACAACGCGGATGGTACACAAGCAGGACAGGAAATCACTACAACTAAAGCGAACGCAGCAAGAACCGGTGACTTTACTCCAATCGCAGGAGTAATGGCATTGGCATTAGCAGGTGCAGCATTATTACTCACTTATAAAAGAAAATAGTGATTTTTCCTTTATAAAAAATAACCCCAACTATTGAAGTTGGGGTTATTTTAATGGTACATTTTGGCATGAAAAATCCTCTAGTTTTACCGAGGAAGAAAAAGAATCGTGTGACAATTATATCAGTGAGTTTTATATGAGTTAAAAAAGAAAAGGCTGTGCAGAAAAATAGCGAAATAAAATAATACTAATTTTATTCGCTTACGGGTGGCAGTGCGTGTAATATAATAATATAATTCAGTATGTGCATAAAAGTCGAGGGCTGTGTAAGCCACCAATCGAACTGCTAGATTTGGCTATAGTGGGTATTTTCAAGCATTTGATTTATGCTGGTTCCGATACGCCCGTGGAGAAATTCCAAACTTCTTTTTAAAAATTTTTCGGAAATAATTTACATCACTATATCCAAGCCGTTCTGATATCTCCTCCAAAGAAAAATTGGAATGAATTAAATAACTGGTTGCATTCTGCATTTTTAAATTGTAAATCAAATCGCTATAGCAATAACCTGTATACCGTTGGAGATATTGGGATAAATAGTTGGAGGAATAGCCAAACTGTTTTGCGGTTTCTGATAAGTTAGTAGTAGCATAATGAGTACATAGATAGGACAAAATTTTTGTGACATCTTCTGGTATGTTATGTTCATTCTGTGCGAATTTTTCTGTTTGCTGCCGTGCGAATAATGACCATAGCTCAATTAATTTTGCATATAAAACCTGTTGGGAATACTGCTGTCCTTGGTAATACTCTAATATCATTTGTTGTAAAATAAAATTAATTTGTGGTGTATTGTCAAACAGTAAGTAGGGGTTTAATGGCCCCATACCAAGGCTATTATCCAAAAATAAATTGATAAGATTTGAATTTCCAGGAGAATACCCACTTAAAATTTCCGCGGAAAACTCTTTTCGGATTAAAATATTAAACAGCAGTGTATCGGGGTCAGAAATTTTGGGATCATGATAGGCATAAGGATTCATCAGAAGGATTTGGTTACAGCCTTGTTGTATCGTAGTATCCTGCAAAATATTTTTTACACCACCTCGGTAAAGATAGTTGATCTCATAAAAATCATGATAATGGAAATGCTGTACCTTTCGTTGCGATATAGGTGCATATTTTGTATCCGGCCAATGAAGAAATACAGAGATATTTTCATTAGGCTTCATTACATATTCCCCTAAGAGCTGAACATAAGAAGATGTCTCCTTTTTCTCAGAATGTTGTGTCGACATAGAGGAAAGTATATTTGGTAAATTATGGATTAATTTTTGGATAATTGGATCAAGATATCCTGTTAATAAATCGCAAGAAGTAAGTGCTTGATTAATTTCGTCCATATTTTTTCTCCTCCTTTTTCTTATTTTAGAATAACATAAATATCATAAAATATCTATATATCTCAATTTTTATGTTAAATATCCTGTTAAAACACCAGTTTTAGAGAGGATTATTATCTGTTTTTGAATTTTTTAGCATGATATAATGATGACGAAAGTTATACATACAATTATTTTAAGTTATTTTTAGGAGGAAAATCACATGAAAGGAAGAAAGTTTCGAGCAAAAAAAGTGTTGTCACTTTTGATGTGTCTTTCTTTGGCAGCTGCTACCTGTATTACTTCAGTAGGTGCTATGTCCACAGAGCCACATCCAAATTCTTTCGTAGAAAAAATGAATGGGCTTTTTCAAAATCCAGTGATGGAATACCGCCCAGAAATACGCTGGTGGTTAGCAGAAGGTTCCCACACGGATGAAACACTAAAAGAATCCATCCAGGAATTATATCAGGATGGGTATGGAGCCATTGAGTTTGTTACCTTAGATGAATCCGCGTATTTGGATAATGCCACATATGCCTGGGGTTCGGAAGAATGGGTACATGACTCCCACTTAATTGTAGAGGAATGTACCAAACTGGGTATGGGAGTTAGCTTTACCAGCGGAACCCATTGGTCAACAGCCAATTTAACTACGATTACACCGGATGATCCAGCAGCATCCCAGGAATTAGGTTACCGTACTGTTAATTTAACTGCTGGTCAGCAATTTAGTGGCGTCCTTCCCACACCGGAATTAACCGTAAACGCTACCAAGATGCGTTTAGTCGAAGTAGTAACAGCAAAGAAAACTTCTGTATCAGAAGATGGGAAAACCATCCGCCTGGATCCGGATTCTCTAACTGATATCACAGATACTGCTGTACAACAGCTAGATGGAACATGGACAATAGATTATACAGCCCCCATAGATGGAGATTATATTTTATTTTCCTTTTGGCAGTATGGCACCAGTGAAACCTATAAGCCAGCTTCCACTGGAGAAGCATACACCATTAACTATTTTTCTAGAGAAGGCGCCGATGCTTTAATTGAATATTGGAATGAAAACGTCCTCACTCCAGATTTACAACAGATGATCCAGGAAAACGGGGATATATCCCTTTATATGGATTCTTTGGAATTGAGTACCCGCGGTACAAATTCTACCGGAAACCTGTGGTGTGATGATTATGAAAAAGAATTTTCTTCTAGAAGGGGTTATGATGTTGGAAAATATCTACCTATCTTCACACTACAATCCAATGTTACTTTTATGTCTGAACCTTTATACTCTTATACATTAGAAGGGGAAGAAGACTTATGTAATAAATTGAGGAATGATTTGTATCAAACCAATACTGAATTGTATATGGAAGAATGTTTGGATGTACTGACAGAATGGCTGCATCGTTTTGGGATGACCTTACGTGCGGAAAATTCCTATGGCTATTTCTTCGAAATTTCTCAACCAGTAAAATCATTGGACTATGTGGAAACAGAATCTTTGGAGTTTAATACAGAGCCAGACATGTACCGCTCCCAAGGCGGGGCTGCCCACTTATATGGAAAAACTTATTCCAGCGAAACTGGTGCGTTGGGTGGAGAAAACTACTACCGCAATCATGAATACTACCGCCAAATTTTCTATACCCAATTTGCGGCTGGTATCCAAAGGACCGTATTACATGGCTATTCTTCCGCTTACGGGCCAGAACAAAATTGTTCCTGGCCAGGGTATGAAGGTATGATGCCATTTTTCTCAGAGCGGTTTAGTAAACGCCAACCAGCCTCTCTGGATTATCCTGAAATCAATCAGCATTTAGCACGTATCCAAACAGCGTTGCGCCAAGGTACAGTAAAAATGGATTTGGGAATTTTAAGGAATGACTACTATATTAACAACGCTTCCGAATTTCAGCGCCCATTTGAGGAAAATTATTTACACAATCACAAGGCATTTTATTGGCAGGATATGACGTTGCAAGATGCGGGATACACTTATGACTATTTTTCACCAATGCTATTGCAAGACAACGAAATCACCTGTACAAACGGACAAATCCAGGCAGATGGTGTAGGCTATCAAGGATTGATTGTTTATCAGGAAGAGCTTCCTTATGAATCGGCTCAGGTATTATACCAATGGGCAAAAGATGGCCTACCAGTTGTCATTGTCGATGGTGAAACACAGGAAGAAATCCGCAATAATATGATAAAAGTTAATACCAGTGCGGCAATTCAAACACCATTCAACGATGGAAAAGATGAGCAGCTAATCCAGTTAATGGATCAAATCAAGCAATTGGAGAATGTGGCTGTTGTCAATCAGGCCGAAGATACCTATGAAGCTCTAATGCAACTGGGCATCCGTCCACGTGCTGAATATGTAGAATCCAATGATTCTCTACTTAGTGTACTGCATCAAGCAGAGGATGCTAGCTATTTATACGTTTACAACTATATGTATGAAGAGGAACAAAACGATATCGGTCAGATTTCTTTGGATGGTATTTATAAACCATATGCTCTGAATACTTGGACAGGAGAAATTACAGAATTAGCGGAATATTCCTATCAAGGCAGCAGGACAATTTTAAATGTAGACCTAGCACCAGGTGACATCATGGTGTTCGTGTTAGATCCAAACGATCAAGGAGAAAAAACAGTTGTTTCTTCTGAAAACGTGGACAAAGTAACCGTAGAAAATGGAAACACCACCATGTATGTCGCAAATTCTGGCAAAGCTGTATTGAATTACAGTGATGGAACCAGCTATACAGAAGAAGTATCTGTTCCAGAAGATATCCAATTAGATAACTGGAATTTGTTGGTACAGGATTGGCAGCCTGGTGATAAAATAACCCGTACTGAAGACAGAGGTTTTGGATATACAACAACTGAAGTAACTTATGATACCAACAAGGTTGATATCAACGTAGGACAAACAGATCTGATTCCATGGAAAGATATCCCACAAGTAGGTGGAACCGTATCTGGCGTTGGAAGTTATACTACTACTTTCACCTTACCAGAAAATTGGGATAATTCTCTTTATTCATTGCGGTTCCAAGCGGATTCCTTTAGTGGTGGTACAGCCGCAATTTTCATAAATGGAAAACAGGTTAACGGAAATATGGATAATTGCACAGCCGACCTTTCTGAATTTGCCCAACCTGGCGAAAATACAATTGAAGTTCGGGTAACCAGCAGTTTAAGGAACAGAATGTATGATTTAGGTTATGATGTAAACTGGACGATGTGGCATCAAACCCCAGAAATTGATTCTTATGGAATGGTGGGAGATACTACTCTAAAGGTATACACAAAAGTAGTAGGACAATCTACTGACCAACCTTCTTCTGATAATCCGGAATCTCCTTCTACTAATGAACCTACAAATTCACCTCAGACAGGAGATGCTGCTCCAATAATAGGGATCACTGTATTGACAATGGCAAGTGCAACAATGTTGATCTTCCGTAAGAAGAAATAGATGAATGGTTAGCTATTAATAACAGAAGAACCAATTTTGGTTCTTCTGTTATTTGTTTAATGTCTTTAGGCGAAACAAAACTCCTGGTAAAACCAGGAGTAAATAAAAAAGTCTTGGAAAAATGAGAAAATTTTACAGATGAAGAGTGCATTCTGCTTTAGAATTAAATAAAAGATTTTAGAAAAAAAATTCGGGGATTTTTTCATACAATATTCATTCTAGACAAGGTGTATAGAATGAAAATCAAAACGGGTTTACCAGTAATAGAGCAAGCGATACGATGGTAGTTTTTCGATATCCCTATCCCTTTGGGATCTGAGCAAACTGCTAGTTTACTAGTGGTTTAGATTTTTCATTTAGTAATATTATAGTTTCCAAAATAAATTTTATAGATTCAATGATGTAGTTAAAATAGTAATAAAATTAGTAATTATTATTTATAATAGTAGACTATACACATCAAAAGAAAAGATTTTTCAAGGAGATTTCAATAAACGTTCCAATAATTTTAAGCATTTTTATGATATTCTTTTTGACTTAAAATTAATATGATAAAAAAGACACCTACAAAAATGTAGGTGTCTTTTTACCTAAATGCTGAAAAATTACAGCAGTTCTTTTCTTAATTCTGCTCCGGATTTTGCGGATAAATAAGCAGGTGGTACATCTAAAACGGTTTTCGCGCCAGTCACTCCTTCTTGGGACATACGATAAGCCGCACGCGCATAAGCAACTAAAACACTTCCAGTAAATTCTGGATTGGATTCCAGTTTTAAGTTATATTCAATAATCTGTTTTGTTTCCTGGTTTGCTCCGGTTTTTCCACTGCGGATGACAAAGCCGCCATGTGGCATACCACTGTGTTTTTCGTTTAATTCTTCTTGGGAAATAAAATGAACCACAGTATCATAATCGGAAAAATAGTTTGGCATTGTTTTAATTTCTTGCTCAATTTTAGCAGTATCTGCTCCTGGTTTTGCAACTACAAAACATTCACGCAGATGTTTTTCCCTAGTAGTCAACTCTGGATTGCTACCAGAACGAACTTCTTCTACTGCTTTCTCAATTGGAATGGTGTACTGCTTTGCGTCTTGGACACCTTCAATTCTACGGATTGCATCAGAATGTCCTTGGCTAATTCCTTTTCCCCAAAAAGTATAGTCTTTTCCGTTTGGCAATACAGCACCAGCATACATACGGTTTAATGAGAACAAACCTGGATCCCAACCTACAGAGATAATGCCAACTTTTCCAGCGGCTTTTGCAGTTTGATCCATACGTTCAAAATATTCAGGAATTTTTGCGTGGGTATCAAAACTATCAATTGTATGAAACAATTTTACAAATTCAGGACCTTGTTTAGGAAGGTCAGTAGCGCTGCCACCACAGAGAATCATAACATCGATATCATTTGTCATTTTAGCAGCATCGTCAATATGATAAGCTTTTGTTTCTGGGCGAATTGTTTTTACATCTTGAGGTTGACGACGGGTAAATACACCAACTAGTTCCATATCTGGGTTTTGAGCAATTGCCATTTCGACGCCTTTTCCCAAGTTACCGTAACCAGCGATGCCAACTCTAATCTTTGTCATAGAAAAACAGCTCCATTCTTTTCAAAATCTACCTTTGCAATTTGCCGGAAATCAATTGGAAACATTCAAAATTCATTCTAAAGGATTGTATTTGTTTTCCGTTTAAAAAGGATATTTTAAGTAAATCAATTTACTTTTTAGTTTATTATAACGCACATTAATCAGGAACGCAAGGGGGAAAAGCAAAATTTTTATAAAACAAAAATAGGATTTTTCATTTTCTTAATATTTTGCCAATGCATTCTATTTTTAATCATGTTTTGCAAAAAAAGATTTTTAAACTTGCAGAATTTTTGTTTTTATCAAAAAGAGGACAAGAAAAATAGCATTTTAAAAAGTACTTTAAAGGGGCTGTATGGACAAAATATTTCCTTCTGTAGAAAGGGTAACTACCTTTCCTAAAATTTGTTTTCTAGCTTTTTGCAGTGCTGTTTTTACTGCGTACTCCATTCCACCACAACAAGGTACTTCCATACGGGTTACGGTGATTTCTTGAATCTCGTTATGTTGAAAGATTTCCACTAATTTTTCAGAATAATCTACCATATCTAGTTTTGGACATCCAATTAAAGTAATAGCTCCTTTCATAAATTGTTGGTGAAAATTGGCGTAGGAATAAGCAGTACAATCGGCTGCAATTAAAAGGTGAGATTGATGGAAATAAGGAGCATTGACAGGAGCAAGTTTAATTTGAACCGGCCATTGGGACAAACAGCTTCCTTCCATTGGAGGGAAAACTATAGTTTCGTTTTGCAATTGTTTGGATTGGGAGCCTGGACATCCGGAATGATTGGCTCGTTTTTTCTGGTTTGCTTTTACAGCTTGTTCGTCATAGGCAGCAGCTTCTCGTTCTTCAAAGGAGATTGCGTTGGTTGGGCAGGTCGGAAGGCAATCTCCCAATCCGTCACAATAATCATCTCGGAGTAAAACAGCTTTACCATTCACTAAGCCAATAGCGTTTTCATGGCAAGCGGTGACACAGGCACCACATCCATTGCATTTTTCTTTATCAATTTTAATAATTTTTCGAACCATATTTTATATCCCTTTCTAATTTTTCGTTGATAAGATCAGTTGAGTTTTTATATACACGGTTTTTGTTGTGCTTATCATTTTTTATAAAATGCTGTTTTTACTGTGGTTTTATTATAAACGATTGTTTGATTAATTTCCGTTGTTAAAACAACAAAAATGAAATTTTATCTTTTTTTATTAAAAATATGGATGGTTGGAAAAAAACAATAAAGGCAATAAAAATATGATTTATTTCCTACTCCTATATAAAAAAACAGGCAGCTCATAGGAAACTGCCTATTTTTTGATTTCTTCTATACTAAAATAAATACTTTAGAAAAAATTATTTTTTCTTTTGTACTGCTAAAATGCCCAATGCAGAAACGATAAATAAGCTAATAGCGATTGGGAAAGTATCGCCAGTAGCAGGAGAGGAAGTAGATGGAGGAGTAGAAGGGTTGGATTCTTGTTTATCTGTATCAGAATTGGTCTGTTTTCCAGTAATATCTATTAGGTTTGCCTGCTGTGCAGCAGCTTCAAATTGTCCTGTTTTGATAAATGCAATGAGTGCTTCTTCGCAAGTACCATATTCATATAGGGTAGGGGTACCAACAATTTCTGGATAGTCCTCATCGGAAATGACATAGTTATTGGTAGCAACACGGTAAGTTTTGGAGAGATCTATGTTTTCTCCTCCAATTTTTGCTTGCACAATACGGCTACCTGCTGGTTTTGTGGTATCGTACTCTACCTGAATTCCCCCAAATTGCAAGACGCTTCCGCTGTTATCCGGCCATTGATATTGGTATGGATCCTCTCCATTGGCAACCGCTTCTTTTTGTTTGTCGTATACCTGATTACACTGGATACTTAAATCAATAGAATGTTCCACCATGGATAAAATCTGTTCCCCAGTCAATTCGTGTACTACCAGTAAATTTCCATAAGGGGAAATGCTGATGATATCCTGGTAGGTAATTTCCCCATTTGGAATACCGCCACGGATGCCGCCTGCGTTTTCAAACGCAACATCCGCCCCGGTTAAATCCAAATATGCTGCGGTGACAATCCTGCCAATTTCCTGTTCCTGTACACGGATTTCCTCCCAGGAATAAAGGTATTCTTTTTGGCTAACACCAATTACCTGTGATAGAGTAACATCTTCCCGTTGCTCAATCGCCTGGATCTCGGCATCAACAGTGGGGTCGGAGAGGGATGTGGTATCTTCGGCGGAAAGAAATGTTTCTGTTGTTTTGGTTTGATCCACTATTTTTGTTTCAGTATCATAGGTAAGGGACAATACACCAATATTCTGAAAATAGTATCCAGCCTCTACTACCGGAACATCCTTTCCTTGCTGGTCAGGATAGGTTTTGTTGATTAAAATATGTTCATGCCCAGCAATGACTGCGTCAACCCCTTGAATGTTGGAAACAAAGCCCTCGCAATCCGCCTGATGGGTCATGGCGATAACAATATCGCAGTTTTCGGTTTTGCGCAGGGTTGCCGCAATTTCCGTTGCTTTTGCCGCTTCCTCTGTAAAGGTGATCCCTTCTACGTTGGAAGATACGGTAGAAGAATAGAACTGGTCATCAATGACTCCAAATACGCCCACTTTTAACATGGTACCATTGTCAGCCTGTACTTCTTTTACGAAGTAAGGGGTATTAAAAAACGGGGTATTGCCATCTTGATTTACAACATTGCCAGCGAGGATAGCAAAATCATGTTGTTCGTCTAACTGTTTTAATTGGTCTTTCCCATAACTCCAATCGTGGTTTCCTGGTGTCATGGCATCGTAACCTACAGCGTCCATCAATTCGGCGATGCTTTCTCCTTTTTCAATAGTAGCGAAAGCCTGCCCATGAAAGGTATCTCCAGCATCTAAAATAAGGTCAGCCTCTTGTTGGTCGATAGCCGCTTTTAACGCGGAAAATCCAATTTGTCCTCTATCTGTTTTGGTGTAATAACCGTGAATGTCATTGGTATGTACTATGCGGATGGTGGCTTCGCTGGAATTGGCGGATTCAGCGGATACTTGGAATTCCATAGTGAACATGCCAACGAGAAAAGAAACAACGGTTATCATTGCAATAATGCGTTTTTTCATAAACTCAACTCCTATTTAAATATTGTGAAAAACCATAATTCTCATATCAGCAGAGTTATACTTCATCTTAGTTTATCATACTATATGAAATATGAAAAATCAAGAAAAAAGGTTGCCTTATTAAGGCAACCTTTCGGAGATTAAGATAAACGGTTTTTGAAATCCTGGTAACCAAATGTTTTTATGAGATGTTCATTTCCGGATTTATCTCGATATACAATAGAAGGCAATGGCATTCCATTGAAAGTATTGGTCTTTACCATGGTATAAAGCGCCATATCTTCAAATACGATTTTATCCCCTATATTTAATGGAGTATCAAAAGAATAATCACCAATCACATCCCCAGCCAAACAAGTGGGACCCGCTAGGCGATAGGTATAAGATTTTTCGTCTGGTTGTCCACTTTGCTGTACAGGAGGACGGTAAGGCATTTCTAAAACATCCGGCATATGGCATGCGGCGGAAGTATCTAAAATTGCGATTGAAATCTGATTTTGTACGATTTCTAAAACACTGGATACCAAGAATCCTGCGTTTAATACCACTGCTTCGCCGGGTTCCAAATAAATCTGAACACCGTAAGTTTTCTGCAAATGCTGTATAATTTTGATTAACCGCTGGATATCATAATCCGAGCGGGTAATATGATGTCCACCACCCAGGTTAAGCCATTTCATTTGGGAAAGATACTTGCCAAATTTTTGTTCCAGTGCATTTACGGTGATTTCTAAGTCATCTGAGTTCTGCTCGCACAAAGTATGGAAATGAAGTCCATCCAATAGAGGAAGGAGAGTTTCATCAAATTGTTCCAATGTGGTACCCAGACGAGAACCAGGGGAACAAGGGTCGTAGATTGCGTGTCCTTCTTGGGTGGAACATTCCGGATTTAAGCGTAAGCCTACAGATTTACCTGCTTGTTTGGCAATAGCAGCGTATTTTTTAAGCTGGGGAGGGGAGTTGAATACAATATCATCCACGTATTGTAAAATCTCCTGGAATTCATCTTCCCGATAAGCCGGAGAGAAAATATGGGTCTCTCCACCAAACTCTTCTTTTCCCAATTTGGCTTCGTATAATCCACTGGCTGTTGTGCCCGCCAGGTATTGGCGTATCAGCGGATACACCGAGAACATGGAGAACGCTTTTTGGGCTAATAAAATTTTACACCCTGTCTGTTGGGACACCTGCTTTAAAATCTCCAGGTTATGCAGTAGCAAATTTTCGTCCACTAAAAAGTAAGGGGTACGGATAGAAGGATTGATTTTATATTCCATTAGTCCACCAACACTGGATTGTGAGATTCCTTCCAAGGCAATCCCCATTTGTTTAATGCTTCCATAAATGGATCTGGGTCAAATTCCTCAATATTATGAACCCCTGGTTTGTTCCATGTCCCAGTCATAATCATCATAGCGCCGATCATAGCGGGTACCCCTGTGGTGTAAGCAACTGCTTGGGAGCCAACTTCTTTGTAGCATTCCTGATGGTCACAGATATTGTACAAATAATATGTTTTTTCTTTGCCATCTTTTTTCCCTTGGAAAATACATCCAATATTGGTTTTACCAACAGTACGTGGTCCTAAAGTAGAAGGGTCTGGTAATACAGCTTTTAAGAATTGCAGTGGAATAATTTCTTTTCCTTCATACAGAATGGGTTCAATAGAAGTCATGCCTACATTTTCCAGACATTTTAAATGGGTAAGATAGCTCTGGCCAAAGGTCATAAAGAAACGGATGCGTTTGATTCCTGGAATATTCAGAGCCAGGCTTTCGATTTCTTCATGGTGGAGCAGGTACATATCCTTTTCTCCAACTCCTTCAAAGTTGTAAACCCGTTTAATTTCCATTGGTTTTGTTTCTACCCAATGGCCGTCTTCCCAGTAGGAGCCGTTTGCGGAAACTTCACGGATGTTGATTTCTGGGTTAAAGTTGGTAGCGAATGGATAACCATGGTCTCCGCCATTGCAGTCCAGAATATCAATATAATTGATTTCATCAAATTCATGCTTTAGGGCGTATGCAGAGAATACTCCTGTAACCCCTGGGTCAAATCCACTACCCAGCAGAGCAGTAATACCAGCCTGTTCAAACCGTTCCCGGTAAGCCCACTGCCAACTGTATTCAAATTTCGCAGTATCCTCTGGTTCGTAGTTAGCAGTGTCAACATAATGGGTTTTGGTTGCCAGGCAAGCATCCATAATGGTTAAATCCTGGTAAGGTAACGCCAAGTTTAACACAACATCCGGTTTTTCCTGATTGATTAACGCAATCAGTTGGTCCACGTTATCTGCGTCTACCTGTGCTGTAGTGATTTTTGTTTTTGTAGTATCTTGTAATTTTTCTTTTAATGCATCGCATTTGGATTTTGTCCGGCTGGCAATGCAGATTTCTTCAAATACCTCACTGTTTTGGCAGCATTTATGGATTGCAACAGAAGCAACCCCGCCACAACCAATAATTAAAGCTTTTCCCATGAATATCTCCTCCTAATGATTATTGTTGAAATGCCAACAGCATTTCACGGATAATTTTACAAGCGACCATAGTGGATACACCGCTTTGGTCATAATGTGGGCTTAATTCGTTTACATCGCAGGCAACTACATTCGCCTGGCTACAAACCAAAGTAGCGGCTTTTCGCAATTCCTCAAAACTGACTCCACCTGGTTCCGGTGTGCCAGTTCCAGGAAAAATAGAAGGATCTAGTACATCTAAATCCAAAGTGAAGTAAACCGGCTTTCCTTCCAGTTGTTTTATTACATGCCCTAAGCTTTCAAAATCAAATTTATGGGTAGTTACATGAGAATTTCCCCATTGGAATTCTTCCCGGTCCCCAGAACGGATAC
Organism: Massilioclostridium coli; assembly: GCF_900095865.1. Taxonomy (GTDB): domain Bacteria; phylum Bacillota; class Clostridia; order Oscillospirales; family Ruminococcaceae; genus Massilioclostridium; species Massilioclostridium facile. The sequence continues at coordinate 242,585 of NZ_FMIZ01000007.1, forward strand.
CAAACTGGAAAATACGGTTGTCCCCAATCAGGTCCCAGCAACGATGAAGTACACATGCGTGGGAGAGTTGTACCCCCAAATAATCGTCCCGAAGGTCTGCATGGGCGTCAAAATGGATGATATGGATATCAGGGTACTGTTTTGCCACAGCACGGAACGCGCCTAAAGTAACCAGATGTTCCCCTCCCAGCATAAATGGACGTTTGCTAGCCGCTAAAATTTCAGCGGTGTGTTGTTCAATCTGAGATAACGCCTGTTCAGTACTGCCAAAACAGAGTTCTAGATCGCCGCTGTCCATAATGGAACAGTCCAGCAAATCTTTGTCTTGATAAGGGCTGTAGGTTTCAATCCCAAAGGACTCTCCACGAATAGCACTGCTGCCAAAGCGGGTTCCTGGGCGATAAGATGTAGTGGAATCAAATGGGGCACCAAACAAAATAGTAGTTGCTTCGGAAAAATCTGCGTCACACGCCATAAAAGTTTCAATATTCTTGTTCAACATTTTTCAATAGCTCCTCAACATAGGCGGGGATATAAAAAGCGCCTTTATGCAATGTAGTAGTGTAGTATTTACAGGTAAGCGCGCGTAAATTCCATTCTGCTTCCCGCAAGTCACGCAATGGATGATATTTTTTGGATGCAAATCCAAACAACCAGTGGCCAGATGGATAGGTAGGGATGTGGGCTTGATATACTTTGCTGATTGGAAACGTTTCTACGATTCGTTTATGGGCCCTTTGGCAGGCAACAGCATCGTTATCATAAAAAGGGCTTTCGTGCTGGTTCACCATAATGCCATCCTCTTTTAATGCTTTAAAACAGTTTCCATAAAATTCTTTGGTAAACAGTCCTTCACCTGGACCGAATGGGTCGGTGGAATCCACAATAATTAAATCGTATTGATCCTCACAGGAACGGATAAATTTTAAGCCATCTTCATAATAAATGGAAACGCGGGGATCATCAAACCGGCATGCTGTTTGTGGAAGGTATTTTTTACAAACTTCCACTACTAGTTCATCAATTTCTACCAAGTCAATCTGTTCGATTTCTGGGTAGCGGACCAGCTCGCGGATGACGCCACCATCGCCAGCACCAATTACCAGAACATGTTTTACGTTTGGATGGACTGCCATTGGGACATGAGTAATCATCTCATGATAAATAAACTCATCCTTTTCGGTTAACATCATATATCCATCCAAAGTTAAAAAGCGGCCGAATTCAGGGGATTCAAATACATCAATCCGTTGGAATTCGCTTTTTCCACTATATAACTGCTTATCAACTCGTATGGATAATTTTACATTTGGTGTTTGTGATTCCGAAAACCAAAATTCCATTATTAACCCTCCTTTAGCACATTTAGGAACTCAATATCCGCATCCTCTGGACCAGTCATAGAGCACCCCTTTTGTTTTGCGTACACAATATAATCCAGGATTTCATCTGTAATCCGCTCCCCTGGAGTTAGGATTGGAATTCCTGGAGGATAACACATCACAAACTCGCTGCATACCCTACCGGAAGTCTCCAAAAGAGGAAGATGTTCTGTCTGAGCATAGAAAGCTTCTTGTGGAGAAACAACCACTTGAGGTTCAATGTATTCCTGAGTCATTAAATTTGTTTTATCTTTTTGGTAACGGCGACGAACCTCCGCAAGAGCACTTACCAACCGTTCAATATCCTGTTTTCGGTCACCAATAGAAAGATAGGCTAAAATATTGCCTAAATCTCCAAATTCAATTTGAATATCGTATTCATCCCGCAATAGGTCGTAAACCTCAATCCCAGCAAGTCCAATATCCAATGTGTGGATGGAGAGTTTGGTTCGGTCAAAATCAAAAATGCTGTCCCCATTGATCAACTCTTTGGAGTAAGCATAATACCCTCCAATATGGTTGATTTCTGAACGGGCATAGTCCGCCAGCTCCATTACTTTACCAAAGGATTCTTTTCCCCGTAGTGCTAGATTTCGGCGGGAGATATCTAAGCTGGAAAGTAGTAAATAAGAACCGCTGGTTGTTTGGGTTAAGTTAATAATCTGCCGTACATGCCCTTCCTGCATTGCTGGGCCTGCCAGCAAAAGGGAGCTTTGGGTTAAGCTTCCACCAGATTTGTGCATTGAAACTGCTGCCATATCAGCGCCAGCAGCCATAGCAGAAACTGGCATGTCCTCTCCAAAGTAAAAATGGGTTCCATGGGCTTCGTCCACCAGGCAGAGCATATTGTGTTCATGTGCTAATTTTACAATGGAACGCAAATCAGAACAAATTCCATAATAAGTAGGGTTATTGACTAAAATTGCTTTTGCATCAGGATGTTGTTGGATCGCCTTTTTTACAGCGGATACACTCATCCCCAATGGGATTCCCAAACGATGGTCACAATCTGGGTTTACATAAACAGGAACAGCGCCGCATAAAATCATGGCTCCCATTACACTGCGGTGTACGTTGCGGGGAAGGATAATTTTTTCTCCCCGTTTCGCTACAGATAAAATCATGCTTTGTACAGCGGAGGTTGTCCCTCCTACCATAAGGAAGGCATGTGCTGCGCCAAACGCCTCTGCTGCCAGGCATTCCGCTTCCCGGATTACCGAAACAGGATGGCAAAGGTTATCCAGTGGTTTCATGGAGTTGACATCCATGTTGACGCATTTTTCTCCTAACAGGGCAGCTAATTCTGGGTTTCCACGTCCTCTTTTATGCCCTGGTACGTCAAAGGGGACAACCCTCATTTTTTTAAATTCTTCTAACGCCTCATAGATTGGGGCACGGGATTGGTCTAAACTCATGGTGTGCCGTCCTTTCCATAAATATTGCGACCACTGAAGATTTCAATCATTTCTTGCCGCAAATTGTGCATAATTTCCAGCCGTGTTTTAGGGGGAAGTTCATAAACATCGGTATTAAACAAATAGTTTTGTAAATCAATATCTTTCACCATCATTTTGGTGTGGAACAGGTTTGCCTCATAAATATTGATATCAACTGTGTCATAACGGAACAATGTGTCCGGATTGATATAGTCCTGGATGGAAGTCACCTTGTGGTCTAAAAACAGTTTTTGCCCATTTACATCCCGGGTAAAACCTCTGACGCGGTAATCCATGGTGATAATATCAGAATCAAACGAGCTGATCAGATAATCCAAAGTGGAAAGCGGGGTAATTTCCCCACAAGTAGCAACATCAATATCCACCCGGAAGGTTGCCAGACAAGTTTCTGGATGATATTCTGGATAAGTATGCACTGTAACATGGCTTTTATCCAGGTGTGCCAGCTGTGTTTCCCCCATAGGAACCATAGAACCTTCCGCTATTAAAATGGTAACGGAAGCCCCTTGGGGGTCATAATCCTGGCGGGCAATATTCAAAACCTGTGCGCCAATCATATCCGTTAAGGTGGTTAAAATATTGGTAAGGCGCTCTGAATTATATTGTTCGTCAATATAGGCAATATAGTCACGCTGCTCACGGGCTGTTTTTGCGTAACAAACATCGTAAATATTGAAACTCAGCGCCTTTGTTAGGTTATTAAACCCATAAAGTTTTAATTTTTCTTCCGCCATATTCCAAACACCTCGAATTTCGTTAAGATGGATCTATTTTTATCAACAAAATAAAAAAGCACAAGCAATGCAATACCCATTACTTGTGCTACGATTTTTCTGCCATAACATTTTTATCTTTTTATGATATACAAATAAAATCAAAAATTACTTATGGAAGAAAGAGAATTCAGAGTTTATATAGCAAATAGCTTATTTTACCACTCTTTATTGACCGTTTCACAAGTTGATGTGCATATCCAAGCACTGGTTATAAAGTTACCAACTTATAAAATTTGAGCTTCTAACTCAATCAATAAGGCAACAGCAATGTTGCCATTCGGCAGTTGACCCGGCTGTCCGTATGGCCTTTAACCCAACATGGGTGGTCAGAAAGTATTTGCATGGAAACTCTGTATTGTCAAAATTCCATGTCTATGATTACTATACATGATTTAAAAAAGGCTGTCAATAGGATTTCCATTTTTTTTGTAACTTTCCTTGTAAATATTGTAATAAAGTACGATAAAAAGAAAAAAATATGGCTATGTTCAAATAAATCTGTTCTTAAATCAAGTAAACTAGATCACCATAAAAGGTAGACGAAATCTTATCTGCTATGAATAATAGTAAAAAAGTTGTTTATACATTGTTCCTTTATAGTCTTGTTCAATAAATATTCAAGAAATGGTAGTATAATATAATCCATTTCTTTTTGAATGAGTATAATAAAGTTAGTTTTTACGATTGGGGGCAATCTATGCTTGCATTAAAATCGATTACCAAAGATTATCCTGTTGGGGATACGAAGGTTACAGCGTTAAATGGAATTGATCTTGCGTTTCGTGACCATGAATTTGTATCCATTTTAGGGCCTTCTGGATGTGGAAAAACCACTATGTTAAATATCATTGGGGGATTAGACCGGTATACATCGGGGGACTTAATCATCAACGGACGTTCCACAAAGGAATATAAAGATAAAGACTGGGATAACTACCGGAACCATTCGATTGGGTTTGTGTTCCAAAGTTATAATTTAATTCCCCACCAAACAGTATTGGCAAATGTGGAACTGGCTTTGACCCTTTCGGGTGTGTCTAAAGCAGAACGACGTGAACGGGCGATCCACGCCCTGGAACAGGTTGGATTAGGGGAACATATCCATAAAAATCCAAACCAGCTTTCCGGAGGACAAATGCAGCGTGTGGCAATTGCCCGTGCATTGGTAAATGACCCGGATATCCTGCTGGCAGATGAACCCACAGGGGCACTGGATACCAAAACCAGCGTCCAAATCATGGAGATATTAAAAGAAATTTCTCAGGATAAATTGATTATTATGGTAACCCATAATCCCGATCTTGCGCAACAGTATTCCAGCAGAATTGTGCGGTTATTGGATGGTGATGTAGTAGGGGACACTAATCCTTATACGGAGGAAGAAATCCACGCCGATTTGTCCAAAGAAAAAGATATATCAACTAAGCGGAAAAAGAATATGTCTTTTGGCACAGCAATTTCCCTTTCATTCCATAACCTGCTGACGAAAAAAGCTAGGACATTAATGACCTCTTTTGCTGGAAGTATTGGTATTATTGGAATTGCTTTAATTTTGGCGCTTTCCACTGGAGTTCAGGCATATATTGATACTGTCCAGAAAGATACTTTATCTTCCTATCCTGTTACCATCAATAAAGAAGATAACGATATGATTTCTGCTATGTCTTCTATGCAGGATTCTATGGTAGAAGAAAACAAGCAACCAAAACAAGATAATACCGTCTATTCTACCTCAATTATGTATGAATTATTCCATTCTATGAACTCTAGCAATGCTACTGAGAACAACCTAACTGATTTTAAAGCATTTCTGGATAAACAGATGAATGAGGAAACCAGTACAACAGATTTATACCAATATACTTCTGCTATTCAATATCAGTACGATGTGGATATGAACACCTATATTACGGATGCGGATGGAAATTATAGGACAACTGATATTGCGGATGTTTTTTCGGAATCGGAAAATCCTGATCTTCCAAAAGAAAAACAGGCGATGTATGAGATGATGAAAACCCAGCTTTCTTCTTATGAGTTGTGGCAGGAAATCCCTTCTGGAACAGATGGAAGTTTGATTTCCGATATGGTTTCTAGTCAATATGATTTGGTGTATGGACAATGGCCATCTGCCGCAAACGAAGTAGTATTGGTGTTAAACGGAAATAGTGAAATCTCTGATATCGCTTTTTATTCTTTGGGATTGTTGGCTCCGGAGCAGGTCCAGGAGCTATTGGATTCTAGTACGGACGGTACAGAAGTAGATAAATGGGATTTATCTTTAAATTATCAGGAAATTTGTGAGAAATCCTTTAAATTGCTGTTAAATCCTGATTATTATGCAAACACAGGAAAAAATGGCACCTGGGAATATATTGGTGATGATCAAACCAGGATGGATATGACGATTAAAAATGGCTATGACTTAAATATTGTGGGTATCATTCAACCAAACGAAGATGCTTCCGCAACTACGTTATCCGGTACTTTTGGATATACTTCTGCTTTAACAGAATATATGGTAGATAAAATTCAAACTAGTGATATTGTGGCACAGCAAACTGCTGTAGAAAATGAGAATTACGACGTTTTTTCTGGGCTTCCTTTTACCAAGGAGGAACGGGAGCTTACCAATGCAGAAAAAGCGGAGGAAATCAAATCATATTTTTCTGGACTAAATAATCAAGAAAAAACAGACTTATATACCAGAATTCTCTCAGAACCACCAGAAGAATATGTACAGCAGGTATTGCAAAGTAGCATGGCGAAATATTCCACTAGGGAAGAAATGGAAAGTGCAATCGCCTCCCAATATCAGATGGATAATGCTACAGTTCAGTCCTATTTATCTTCGTATTCAGATGAAGAATTGCAAACAATGATACAGCAGCAGATTACGGCAATGATTCAGCAAAACTATGCGGCACAGGCAGAAGCAGCGGTAAAAGAGATGATGGGAACGGATGGAGAAATTGACCAATCTGCTGGATATGCAAAAGTAGCGGCTATTTTCGATGCTCAAATTGGAAGTGTTCAGGATGAAGCTACTTTGGCAGGATATTATGACAAATATATGCCTTCCGGCGTTTCGGAGTCTACTTTGGAAGAAAATATGAAAACATTGGGTGTTGTTGATTTGGGTTCTCCATCTGCCATCAATATATATGCAAATTCATTTGAAAATAAAGATGCCATCTCAGATATCATTACCGATTATAACAATTCTGTTGCAGAAGAAGATGCTATTTCTTATACCGACTATGTTGCCCTATTGATGTCCGGTATTACTACGATTATCAATGCTATTTCTTATGGGTTAATCGCATTTGTTGCAATTTCCTTGGTAGTTTCTTCTATTATGATTGGAATTATCACCTATATTTCCGTATTGGAACGGACAAAAGAAATTGGTATTTTACGCTCCATTGGAGCTTCCAAAAAAGATGTTTCCCATGTGTTTAACGCGGAAGCAATGATTATTGGCTTCTGTGCTGGTGCCCTTGGGGTAATCATCTCATTACTCCTTTGTTTGCCAATTAACTGGATTATCCATGCACTTACCAATATCCCAACGATTAATGCTTATTTATCTCCAGTTGCTTGTATTATTTTGGTGGCAATCAGTATGGGATTAACTTTTATTGCCGGATTAATTCCTTCCAGAATTGCAGCTAAGAAAAATCCAGTAGAATCTTTGCGAAGTGAATAAAAGTTATTATGTTTTGGATGGTGGAATATTTCCACCATCCTTTTTTGATAGATATTGGTTTTATAAAATAAACTTGTCTGGATTTACTTATCGCATGACCACTTTAGTATATGTCAGTTATTGTAGATTTATCTGCTATATTCCAAAATAGTTTAAAAGTATGCTATACTAAAACTATAATGTAAAGAAAGGTGGAATTTGTTTGCGCAGGATTCGTTTATTGTGGAGAATTTTGAAAATTACCCATGCAGATAAATTATTGTTTGGTTTTCTGGTTTATTTTATATTAACTTCTATTATGATATATTTGGTAGAGCCGAATATTCAAACAGTTGGAGATAGTTTGTGGTATTGTTTTGCAGCAAGTACAACCATTGGTTTTGGAGATATTGTAGCTGTTACTTTATTGGGAAGGGTACTAACAGTAATATTGTGTATTTATGCTGTTTTAATAATAGCGCTAATTCCAGGGGTTGTAGTGAGTTATTTTATTGAATTTAATAAGATAAAAAGCAAGGAAAGTGTTGTTGTATTTTTAGACCAATTAGAACATCTGGAAACCCTCTCTAAAGAGGAATTGCGGGAACTTTCTCAAAAAGTAAAGCAACGCCGATATCGTTTGTAATAGGCTTCTACTTCAAATGCCATCCTTTCCTTGATAGACACAAGTACTTTACGATGCAAAAAATAAGGCTCTATGTTGTATTTTCGTTGACAAACAAAAAGATAGGAGATAAAATGTTGAAAGGACATATGGATAAGAATAGAGCGGAAATGATTGTTTCAAGTTATTTTTTAGATTTAAATTTGCATATAATGGAGGGATAAGCATGACATTAGACCAAGTATCTCCAGGACAAGGAGGTATCATCACGAAAATTGGTGGTGAAGGGGAGTTAAGGCGGCGCTTATTGGATATGGGCCTGACGCCAAATACCCAGGTAACAGTGCGAAAGGTTGCCCCCATGGGGGACCCAATTGAACTTTTTTTGCGCAGCTATGTATTGACAATCCGAAAGGATGACGCAGCAAAAATTGAGATAAAAGAGGTAACCAGAGCATGAGTTTTTTATTTGCCCTTGCGGGGAACCAAAATAGTGGTAAAACTACGTTGTTTAACCGGTTAACCGGCAGTAACCAGCATGTTGGAAATTTTCCGGGTGTGACAGTGGAGAAAAAAGAAGGTAACATTAAGCAGATGAAAAATGCTGTATTGGTGGATTTACCTGGAATTTATTCATTATCCCCCTACACTTCAGAAGAAGTTGTAACCAGAGATATGCTGTTGAAAGACCATCCAGATGGAATTATCAATATTGTGGATGCTACTAATATTGAACGAAATTTATATTTGAGTTTACAGTTGATGGAACTTGGAATTCCTATGGTGATTGCCTTGAACATGATGGACGAGGTGAAAGCTAGTGGGAACAACATTGATGTCCGGAAATTATCCGAACATTTAGGGATTCCAGTTGTCCCGATTTCAGCTGGGAAAAACCAGGGGATATCTGAATTGACCCGGGTTATTTCCAAAATGGCGGAAGGTAAAGTTTCGAATCCTCGTCAGGATTTTTGTACTGGACCTGTTCACAAGGCAATTCATTCCATTGCCCATATCATTGAAGACCAGGCAAAAGATGCTGGATATCCTGTTCGTTTTGCTGCTACCAAAATGGTAGAAGGGGATGGACCTACCATGAAGGCGATTCAGATTACAGATAAGGAACAGCATATTATCGACCACATTGTGGAGGAAATGGAAGAGGAGCTGGGAACCGACCGGGAAGCAGCTTTGGCGGATATGCGGTATAACTATATCGAATCGATTTGCCGTGACAGTGTGGTCAAACGCCAAGAAACTCATGAACAGGTACGTTCCGAACGGATTGACCGGTTGTTAACCCATAAATATTTGGGAATTCCCATCTTTTTCTTGATTATGTTTCTTATTTTTTGGCTTACTTTTAGTGTGATCGGAGCCCCTTTACAAGATTTATTGGGAACTGGAATTGACTGGTGTACAGCACAACTCGCTGGGTTGTTGGAACGTGTTGGAGTAGCGGAATGGCTGCAATCTCTATTAATTGATGGTGTTTGTGCCGGTGTCGGAAGTGTACTATCCTTTTTGCCGATTATCGTATTTTTGTTTTTCTTTTTATCCCTATTAGAGGATAGCGGGTACATGGCACGTGTAGCGTTTGTCATGGATAAAATGTTGCGTAAGATTGGTTTATCCGGACGTTCGTTTGTCCCCATGCTTATTGGATTTGGGTGTAGTGTACCAGCAATTATGGCAACCAGGACACTTTCTAGCGATCGTGACCGTAAAATGACGATTGTATTGACGCCATTTATGTCCTGTAGTGCTAAGCTTCCTATTTATGCAATGATTACTTCTGCGTTTTTCCCACAAAACGGAGCGATTGTCATGATTTCAATTTATATTATTGGTATTATTGTGGCGATTTTATCCGGATTGTTGTTAAAGAAAACAGTATTTCGGGGAGAACCTGTTCCATTTGTTATGGAACTTCCTGCTTACCGAATCCCGTCCGCAAAGAGCGTGGGATTACATATGTGGGAAAAAGCCAAAGGATTTATCAAAAAAGCGTTTACTATTATATTCCTAGCTTCTATGGTAATCTGGTTCCTGCAAAGTTTTGACGCTTCTTTAAATATGGTATCCGATTCCAGTCAGAGTTTATTAGCGGCGATTGGTTCCTTTATTGCTCCAATCTTTATTCCTCTTGGTTTCTATGATTGGCGCGCTTCTACTGCTCTGCTGACGGGAATTACGGCAAAAGAATCCGTCGTAAGTACATTGACTGTGCTAACAGGTTCGACAAACTCGGCAGAATTATCTACAGCATTGCAAAGTATTTTTACACCATTAAGCGCATTCTCCTTTTTGGTATTTACCGTATTATATATGCCATGTGTTGCGGCATTTGCAGCATCCAGAAGAGAATTGGGGTCCACAAAAAGCGCATTGGCTACTGCGGCTTTCCAAACTGGAATGGCTTACATTGTAGCAATGATGATTTATCAGGTGGCACATTTGTTTATTGGATAAAAAAAGTTAAAAACTCAGCTTATTCTTCTAATATAGAGAATAAGCTGAGTTTTTTGTTTGTATAAGAAAACCCCCGACTGTGTCGGGGGTTCCCAAAAGCTTTAGCGGTGAGTATGCAAAAAAAACTCCTTTTGGTAAAATATAAGTGCGGCCTGACAACTGCACAAAAAACCAAAAGGAGGACATTCAAGATGAATGACAATAAAAGTTTAGCACACACAACATAGAACTGCAAATATCACATAGTCTTTGCGCCAAAATACAGAAGGCAAATTTTCTATGGAGAGCACAGAGTAGAAGTGGGGAAAATATTAAGGGAATTGTGCGAATGGAAAGGGATAACGATAATAGAGGCGGAAGTGTGCCCAAATCACATACACATGCTGGTAGAAATATCACCAAAAGAAAGTGTATCAGGATTCATGGGATATTTGAAAGGAAAAAACCGAAGCTTTTGGTGCAGGGGATACTATGTAGATACAGTAGGGAAGAATAAGAAAAAGATAGCAGAGTATATACAAAATCAGCTGAAAGAAGACCAATTACATGACCAACTAACATTGAAAGAATACATGGACCCGTTTACGGGTAGCAAGTAACAATCCATTCGCAGGTGTGAGGACGTAAAAAGCGCCTGGGGGCGCTTCTAGTAACAGAGCCTTACAGGCGCATCTGTAAAACCCCCGGCTATGCCGGGGGATATTTATTTGTATAAGGAAATACCTGGTTTTCCTGAGAAAGATATCTTGTAAAAAAGCTTTCGCTTCAAGTATCAAATGAACCTTTTTCAAGGTGATAGGACAGTAAATGTAAACGAAGAAAATTTTTAGTGTGTCGTTTTAAGCATTTACCGACCCATCCTATTTTAGGAATGTTTAAGCCTCTGGCTAAGTTGGAGATTTTGACTTAGAAAGATACCATTAACTATAATTGTCTTCCTCTTCTTCCTGGTCCATAATTGGCGCCATAGGCATATCCCAAGCAGTATGATCTGTATGTAGCAGCTCATGTGCCCGATGGGAGAGAGGATGTTCCAAATATTCATCATATACTTTGATAATGGAGGGATTTTCATGGGAGAACCGCAGGGTAGAAATTCGGTCCAAGCCATATAGTTTGTTGGCACGTTCCCCAGCAAATTCCAAACCATCGTGGATAGGTTGACCTCCACCACCAGAACATCCACCTGGACAGGCCATAACTTCCACAAAATCATATTGTACTTTATTCCGGCGGATCGCACGGATTAATTTACGGGTATTGCCTAATCCGCTGACAACAGCAACCCGTACTAAAGTACCTGAAATATCAAAGGTTGCTTCTTTCCAACCATCCATACCACGGACTTGTTGGAAAGCGTCTGGAGACGGATTTTGTCCAGTTACCAAATAGTAAGCAGTACGTAAAGCAGCTTCCATTACGCCACCAGTAGCTCCAAAGATGACCCCAGCGCCGGTACCAATTCCCAATGGTGTGTCAAATTCTTCTTCCTGTAGCTCCGATGGAATAATATGTTCCGCACGGATCATTCGGTCAATTTCTCTAGTAGTCAATACCAAGTCAACATCTTGTCCCGCACCAGCGCTGTTCATAGTAGGCAGGTCACATTCCTGTTTTTTCGCCAGGCATGGCATAATGGAAACACAATAAATTTTACTTGGATCAACATTTAATAACTGTGCATAATAGCTTTTTGCAATTGCTCCAAACATTTGTTGAGGCGATTTTGCGGTAGAAAGCTGCGGAACCATATCTGGATACTGGGATTTTAAGAACCGTACCCAGCCAGGACAGCAAGAGGTAAACATTGGCCATGTGTTTTGGTCTTTGTTTTGCAGTTTTTGAAGGAATTCGTTGGCTTCTTCCATGATAGTTAAATCAGCACTAAAATCGGTATCAAAAATATAGTCAAATCCAATCCTGCGCAGTGCGGAAACCAGCCGTTTTACAGTAGCAAATTCCCTGGAAATTCCTAGACTTTCTCCCCATGCAGCACGGACTGCTGGGGCAATTTGTACAATGGTGATTTTTTCTGGATCAGCCAATGCTTCAAAAGCTTTTGCGGTGTCGTTGCGTTCCCGAAGTGCGCCAACAGGGCAATGTGTAATACATTGTCCACAGAGGGTACAATCCGAATCCTTAATACGACGGTTAAAGGAAATATCTACTGTGGTACGGGAACCAGTATTGGCTACATCCCAGATATTCATCCCCTGTACTTTATCGCAGATTTGCACACAACGCATACATTTAATACATTTTCCGATATCACGGATTAATGGGAATCCTACATTCCAACGGAAATCTGGTACTTCTTTTTTATAAGGAATTGAGATAATCCCTAAATCGTTAGCAATGGTCTGTAAATTGCAGTTACCGCTTCGTACACAAGTTGCGCAGTGACAATCATGTTGGGACAACAGCAACTCCACATTAATTCTTCTTGTTTCCCTTACTTTTGGACTATTGGTATAGATTACCATGCCTTCTTCCACTAAATTGTTGCAAGCAGGGATTAGTTTTTCTTTTCCTTCCAGTTCTACTACACAGACACGGCAGGCGCCAATCTCGTTGATATCCTTTAAATAACAAAGGCTTGGAATTGGAATACCAGCCAGTTTAGCAGCCTCCAAAATGGTGGTTCCCTGCGCTACCGTAACTGGTTTATGATCAATTGTTAAGGTTACCATTTTGTAGTTCTGCCTCCTTTAAATACACCGTATCCGAAATGGTCACAACGCAGGCATCGACGGGATTCCTGGTTGGCTTCCTCACATGTCATACCACATTCAATCAGTTCAAAATCGTTTTTGCGTTCGTTGGCATCCCGTTCCGTCATGTTGATTCGTCCACATGCAGGGCGATCATCCAATCTTGCGGCTGGAATTTCTACATCTGATTTGATAACATGGTTATAGCCCAAATAAGTATCGATATTGGCGGCAGCTACTTTCCCAGCAGCAATTGCACGGATTACTGTAGCAGGTCCTGTTACACAGTCCCCTCCGGCAAATACACCAGGAGTGTTTTCAATACCACTCCAGCTTAATGCTTCGATTACACCGCGTTTTACAGGAACACCGGCTTCCTGGAAGTGGCGGGATTCAATTCCTTGGCCAATTGCTACAATAACAAGGTCAGCAGGAATCCTTTTTTCTTCTTCTTGAGAATCCGTTGGTTTTGGACGTCCAGCGCTGTCAATCTTCCCAATAATTTGAGGTTTTACCCATAGTGCTACAGCGTTCCCATCTTCATCTACTTCAATCCTACGAGGGGATTGTAGGTCAAGGATTTCACAGCCTTCTGCAATCGCACCTTCTACTTCATCAGGCAGGGCAGTCATGTCCACTTTACGGCGGCGGTATGCCACGCTAACTTTTTTTGCTCCTAAACGGACAGCGGAGCGGGTAACGTCCATTGCTACATTTCCCCCACCAATAACAACTACATTTTTTCCAGTAAAATCAGGTAGACGGTCAGAACCGATTTCACGCAACATTTCCACTGCGGAAATAACCCCTCTGGCATCTTCTCCTTCAATACCGATTTTTTTATCTGTATGGGCACCAATTGCAATATAAACCGCATCATATTGATTACGCAGATCCATAATGGTGAGGTCATCCCCAATGGATACTTTAGTTTTTACTTGAACACCAGTAGAAAGGATAGCGTTAATATCCTTTTCTAGCTGTTCTCTTGGCAAGCGGTAACTTGGAATACCATACCGCAACATGCCGCCCAATTTGCTTCGTTTTTCATATACAGTAACTTTATGCCCCATTAATGCGAGGTAATATGCCGCACTTAATCCACCAGGTCCCCCACCAATTACTGCTACGGTTTTCCCGGTAGGTGGGAAACATTTTGGTACAGGAACATCCCCTGCGTGATCGACAGCAAACCGTTTTAATCCACGAATATTGATAGAATCATCAATCATATTTCTACGGCATCTTGCTTCACATGGATGCTCACAAATTAAACCACAAGCAGTGGGGAATGGATTGTCCTTCCGGATTAGACGGACGGCATCTGCATAACGTCCTTCGGATACCAAAGCAATGTATCCAGGAATATCTACCCCTGCTGGACATAGTGCGACACATGGAACCGGCTGGTTCAAACTACAGGTACAACGTCCATGTAAAATGTGCTCCTCGTAATCGTCACGGAATCCGATTACTCCCCTTAGCACCATGTCAGCAGCTTCGTACCCAATAGCACAGTCGGCAGAATTGGTAATTGCCCTTGCTGTTTTTTCGATTAAATCAATTGTTTCCAGCGTTGCGTCCCCGTTCAATACATCTTCCAATAAATTGCCCAATTGTCCTAAGCCCACACGACATGGTACACATTTACCACAGGTTTGTGCATGGCATAGTTTCAAAAAGGAAGCAGCCATATCCACTGGACATAGGCCAGGGGGGCTGGCAACAATACGCCGCTCCAGATCACGGTAGAGCCCTTCTACAACTGTCTGGGCGGTGCTTTGCGTTACAATATTTAAACGACTCACTGAAAGCTCCTTTCCGCACATTGGCGTGCAAAAAATAATTTTGTTTTGTAGTGCTTATTTTCTTATGGCGTTGTAACCAGTCGAAAAGATAGCCCTTTTATCCCCTCGTTAGGTACTGATTTCCCCTTTAAAACGACAAGTGATAACTACTTCATATTATACCTTTTTTTCAAAAAAATCAATAGTTTTTTGTGTTTTTAAAATAAAAACAACTCTATATTGTTCTAAATTTTTATTGTGTTATACTATTTCATGGAAAAATAGGTTGTTTTCTGTATATTGGTCAATGGATTACACCAGGAGAAAGAACTGATATAATTATTTTTCATTGGAAAAGTTTTTATTTTTTGACTATAAAAGAATCCTAATGGAATTCTTATGAAAAATAGCGCAAAAAAATACCGCCCTGAAAAACAGGACGGTAGAAAAAAGAAGATTATAAAAAGAAGAAAAAAGTTCTGTAAAAGAACACTTATATTGTAACGAAAATTTGTGATAAAATTGTGATTAATTTTTTAATATTAAAAGAAATTATTTTTAATATTAAAACGAGAACAAAAAGGCTGTATCTGTATGGATACAGCCTGTATTTAACTGCTGATTATTGATTGATATGGGCATTTAATTTTGCAACCAATTCATCTACGCTTACGCCATGAACCATACATGCTTCTTCCAGGCTTTCCCCTCTAGCGGAAGGGCATCCCAAACAATGCATCCCCATCTCAAAAAAATATTCTGCAGTAGAGTTATCAAAATCCAAGATATCGCCGATTACAGAATCTTTTGTTATTGTCATAAAAAACTTCCTTTCTAACCGAAACATCTATTTACTATAATGGTTTTTCTTTATTATATCCATTTTAGGAAGAAAAATCAAGTTGCATTATAAATTATGTACAAAATTAAGACAAAAATTTTCTCTTGACAATCTGAAAAAAATAAGTTATACTGAACTCAATATTTAAAATACAGTGCAGAGGAATAGTAGGATATTGCAAACATACAGAGAGCTGTTGGATGGTGGAAAACAGTTGGGCGTTTTATCTGAACTGGCCTTGAAGTAGCTCGCTGAACGAGATGAATCTAGTAAGTGGAGACGGAACCTGACCGTTATCACAGGAGGATATCTGTTATGATAGGACATGTATCTGTAAAAAGGGGCATGCTTGTAAGGGCATGAATTAGAATGGTACCGCGTAAGGGAATTATACCTTTCGTTTCTAAGTAAATTTAGAAACGAAAGGTTTTTTTATTATATGTGTTACCTTGTTGATGATTGCTGTAGTTTAAATGATAAAGAAGATGATACATCCAATAAAGAAAGGAATGATTTTACATGAAAAATTATCAAAAATATAAAAAAGGGTATTTTCTCCCACCTGAAATGCCAATGGATTGGGCAAAAAAAGATAGTATTGACTATGCTCCTATTTGGTGTAGCGTTGACCTGCGTGATGGAAACCAATCACTGATTATTCCAATGAGCCTGGATGAAAAAATAGAATTTTTTAATTATCTTGTAAAATTAGGGTTTAAAGAAATTGAAGTCGGATTTCCAGCCGCTTCCGAAACAGAATTTGTTTTTTTGCGTACTCTAATTGAACAGAATCTGATCCCAGATGATGTGACAGTCCAGGTGCTGACACAATCCCGTGAACATATCATTAAAAAAACATTTGAAGCGTTAAAAGGTGCGAAACAGGCAGTAGTACACCTGTACAATTCCACATCCTTGGCACAGAGGGAACAGGTATTCCGTAAATCCAAAGAGGAAATTATTAAAATTGCCACAGATGGCGCAGAATTGTTAAATAAATATGCGGCTGAAACACCAGGCAATTTTAGATTTGAATATTCCCCAGAAAGTTTTACCGGAACAGAAATGGAATTTGCGCTGGAAATTTGTAATGCGGTACTGGATATCTGGCAGCCAACACCGGATAATAAAGTGATCATCAACCTGCCTGCTACTGTGTCCATGTCTATGCCACACGTATACGCAAGCCAGGTGGAATACATGAGCAACCATTTAAAATACCGTGAAAATGTAATCGTCTCCTTGCATCCTCATAATGACCGTGGCTGTGGTGTTGCGGATGCTGAAATGGGCTTGCTTGCTGGGGCTGACCGTATTGAGGGCACTCTGTTCGGCAATGGGGAACGCACTGGTAATGTGGATATTGTCACCATGGCAATGAATATGTATTCCCAAGGGGTAGACCCAGGTTTGGACTTTACCAATATGCCTGATATTGTAGAAAACTATGAACGTTGGACTCGGATGAAAGTATATGACCGTCAGCCATACAGTGGTAAGCTGGTATTTGCAGCATTCTCCGGTTCCCATCAGGACGCAATTGCCAAAGGCATGAAATGGAGGGAAGAAGGCCATACCGAATATTGGACAGTTCCATATCTGCCAATTGATCCAAAGGATGTTGGACGTGAATATGAAACTGATGTTATCCGAATTAACAGCCAATCTGGTAAAGGCGGCATTGGGTATCTGTTGGAACACAATTATGGATATAACCTACCGAAAAAAATGCGGGAACAGTTTGGCTATAAGGTAAAAGATGTATCCGACCATCAGCATAAAGAGTTATTACCAAACGAAGTATACGATATTTTCAAAAAAGAATATGTCAATTTGGAATCTCCTATTAAAATGGTGGAATGCCATTTTGCAAATGGCACCGTAAAAGAAGAAATGCAAGCATTTATTACTCTGGAGATCGATGGAAAACAGGAAACTCTGGTAGGGCGCGGAAACGGCCGTTTAGATGCGGTAAGCAATGCATTGCAGGAACGCCTACATATTTCCTTTACCAATTTGACCTATAATGAACATGCTTTAGAACTTGGTTCAAAATCTCAGGCTGTTGCTTATGTGGGAATTACCGATGACCATGAACACATTTTCTGGGGTGTTGGAATTCATACCGATATTATCAATGCTTCTATTATGGCGTTAATTAGTGCAGTAAATAATGTAGAAAAACAATAGAAATTTTCCCTCTATCCATTGTGGATAGAGGGATTTTTTGTATAAGCTAATTGATTTGTTTTGTTATTGGATGTAATATATTGATGGGTTCTTTTTTAGAAGAAAAATAGAATTAGGTTTGTTATGTGGTGAGTTGAAAATAGCTATCATCAAAAACGAAACAGGCTTGTAAAAATCCGATAATAAGTAATCGTGAATAGGGGAAAACAGTAGTATGAAATCAAGCGATTTAACAAAAATACCTGGAATAGGGAAGAGAATAGAACAACATCTCCATAATATTGGCATTATGTGTATTGCTGATTTAGTTGGAAAAAATCCAGAAGAACTATATTTACAGGATTGTGCGTTTAAAGGCTTCCAAGAAGATCGGTGCGCATTGTATGTATTTCGTTTAGCAGTATATTATGCGGAAAATGAAACACATGATCCAGAAAAGCTAAAGTGGTGGTACTGGAAAGATAAGAAATATCCAGAAAATGAATCCCTGTTATAGTTTTGTATTACTATAGAGTTAATCAAAACTATCGTAAACAGAATGACTGATAAAACTTTAAAACATAAGTTTAATTGATATTAAAATTATTTCTACTTTTTGAATTTAGGCTTATAAATAGATGAAAAGATAGAATAAACTATATATTTTTATACTTTAGGTATTATATAACTCGTTTATTCCGATTTCTAGTCAAGCAGGGAGTGTTATATTAAGGAGTATCATTAAAGTTTTTTGTAAACTTAATTGGGGACTATGCGAATTTTGAAAAAATGGCGGCATTTATTATGATATCGTTTGCCGTTTATTATTTCATATATTTCAATCTTTATTATTGTACTTTTATATTTGCATTACAAGAGCAAAACCTACCAAAATTAACCAGATAAAAATAAGCAATGTGGATAAAAATTATTTAAAAACAGATATAAAAAACAATAAGCACTATAGGTAATACCTATAGTGCTTATTGTTTTTATTGAAAATTAATGGAGATTATTTTGTTAGAAATGAGTTATATAAATATTAAATCCCTTTAGATAAACTAAGGCAAATTTTATTTTGTTTCCAAGATAGCGCCACGGTTGCCAGAGGTTACTAAGGAAGCATAACGTGCCAAATATCCGGTTTTGATACGTGGTTCTTTTGGAACCCATGCGGCACGGCGTTTTTCCAATTCTTCTTCACTTACTTTGAAATTGATGGTGTTTGCCATGATGTCAATTTCAATGATATCGCCATCTTGTACCAATGCGATATTACCACCCACAGCAGCTTCTGGGGAAACATGGCCGATTGCTGCGCCACGGGTTGCGCCGGAGAAACGGCCATCTGTAATTAAGGCAACTGTGCTGCCCAAGCCCCTGCCCATAATTGCGGAAGTTGGGTTAAGCATTTCCCTCATACCTGGACCGCCCTTTGGACCTTCATAACGGATCACAACAACGTCGCCATCCACAATTTTACCGCCATTGATTGCCGCCATTGCGTCTTCTTCACAGTCAAATACTTTTGCAGGGCCACTGTGTTTGAGCATCTCTGGAGCAACAGCAGAACGTTTTACAACGCAGGAATCTGGTGCTAAGTTTCCTCTTAATACAGCAATACCACCAGTTGTACTATATGGGTTTTCAACAGGACGGATTACTTCTGGATTCTTATTAAAGCTATTTTTGATGTTTTCCGCTACAGTTTTACCAGTACAGGTGATAAGCTCTGTTTTTAATAATCCCAATTTATTGATTTCGTGCATTACCGCATATACACCGCCTGCTTCATATAGGTCTTCCATGTGATGAGGACCAGCAGGTGCAAGGTGGCAGATATTTGGCGTTTTATCACTGATATCATTTGCCATATCCAGATTTAATTCAATGCCAGCTTCATGAGCAATAGCAGGCAGGTGCAACATGCTGTTAGTGCTGCATCCAATTGCCATATCCATAGTCAAAGCGTTGTGAAATGCGCCTTCTGTCATGATATCTCTAGGACAGATATTGTCTTTTACCAGTTTCATGATCTGCATACCAGCATGTTTTGCCAGACGGATACGTTCGGAATAAACAGCTGGAATGGTTCCATTTCCTGGCAATCCCATCCCTAATACTTCAGTTAAGCAGTTCATCGAGTTTGCGGTGTACATACCGGAACAGGAACCACAGGTTGGACATGTTTTATTTTCAAATTCTTCCAGCTGGTCTGCGGAAATTTTGCCAGCGTTGTATGCCCCTACTGCTTCGGATGCAGCGGAGAAGCTTACTTTACATCCGTTTACAGTACCAGCTAACATTGGACCGCCACTGACAAAGATACAAGGGATATTCAAACGTGCGGCAGCCATCAGCATACCTGGTACGTTTTTATCACAGTTTGGTACCATAACCAAAGCGTCAAAACCATGGGCCATTGCCATTGCTTCAATGGAATCAGCAATGAGATCACGGGTTACCAAAGAATATTTCATGCCCTGATGTCCCATAGCAATCCCATCACAGACAGCGATTGCAGGGAACACAGCAGGAGTACCGCCAGCCATTGCAACACCCAATTTTACTGCGTCTACGATTTTGTCAATATTCATATGTCCCGGAACGATTTCGTTATAAGAACTAACAATCCCGATTAAAGGACGTTCCATTTCTTCTTTTGTAAAGCCCAGTGCATTAAACAAAGCACGATGAGGGGCATTTTGTACGCCATTGATGATAGATTCACTTTTCATAAGTATAACTTCCTTTCCAGAAGAATTTTATAACGTGTTGTATAACAACTATTATAAGTTGTCTAACAAATGATGTCAAGGGAATTCTACAAAAATTTTTATTTTTCCAATGGTTCTAGGGCATTATGTTGCATGAGTTGGGAAAGTACAGCAATATTCGCAGCGGCTTCTACTACAGGAACAGCACGGACCACAATACAGGAATCATGCCTACCATGGATTACTAGTTTTTCATCTTTGTGCTGTTTGTAATCCACAGTGTCCTGTTCCTGGGAGATTGAAGCAGTTGGTTTGATCGCCACTTTAAAATGGATTGGCATTCCTGAGGTAATGCCGCCTAGAATACCGCCATGGTGGTTGGTTTTTGTTTTGACAGTATCGCCATCCATATAGAAGGGGTCATTGTGCTGGGAGCCAAGCAGTTCCGCTGCTCCAAAACCTGTACCGAACTCAATTCCACGAACAGCCGGAATGCCAAATATCATCGAAGCGATATCGTTTTCCATTCCATCAAACATAGGGGAGCCCACTCCGGCAGGTACTCCCGTAACCATGCACTCAATAATTCCACCAACAGAATCCAAATTTAAACGGGCTTTTTCGATTTCTACTCGCATGGAATTCCCAGCTTTTTCATCAATCACTGGAAAATCTTTGGTGCGGATAGTCAACATCTGCTCTAAATCAGGGGAAACTGTGTCAAAAGCCTGGTCTTTGACCCCATGGATAGAAAGGATATGGGCAGCACAGTAAATACCCCTGCGCTCTAAAATCTGTTGGCAGATTGCCCCTGCAAATACCAATGGTGCGGTTAAACGACCGGAAAAATGTCCTCCACCCCGGATATCGTTTGCCCCCTGATACCGGATATCTCCGGTAAAATCCGCATGTCCTGGACGTGCTAATGTGGTGATGTTTCCATAATCTACAGAGCGGGTATTGGTATTCCGTATAACAGCACAAAGGGGAACACCTGTGGTATGCCCGTCTAGCATGCCAGAAAGGATTTCCGGTTGGTCTGCTTCGGTGCGGGGGGTAGAACCGGATTTTTTGCTGTTGGGGGCACGTCGTGCCATAAATTGTAGCACGCGGTTCATATCAATTGGTTCCCCTGGTGGCAGGTTATCCAGTACCGCACCTATGCCTACACCGTGAGATTCCCCAAAAATAGATAGTTTAATGGTTCGATTCCATATGGATGACATTGACAATCCCTCCTAATGATTGGTAGTCTTGATAAAATTCAGGATAACTTTTTTGGATACTTTCCGCTGTGTTTAGCTGAACTTGTCCATCCGAGAACAGTGCTGCAATGGCGGTAGACATGGCGATTCTATGGTCGTTAAAACTATCGACATTTCCACTATGAAAACTGTCAACCCCATCGATTTCTAATTTATCTTCATAAGGGGTTAACTTTCCACCTAATGTATTTAAACAGTCAGAAATTGCTTTTAGCCGGTCGCTTTCTTTGATTTTGAGCCGTTTTGCCCCCGTAATCCAGGATTTTCCTTGGCAGATGCTCCCTAATACCCCTAAAATAGGGACTAAATCTGGAATATCAGAAGCGTCTACTTCAAATGGTTTTAATGCCTGAGTGGCGGAAATAAGGATTCCATCTTCTTTTTGCTCTACTTTTGCGCCGCAGGATTTAATAATTGTCAGGATTTCTTTATCCCCTTGGGAGGAATCCAGGTTTAAATCCTGTAGTAATACACTACCTTTTCCGGCGGCAGCTACTGCGAAAAACGCAGCTTGGGAGAAATCCCCCTCAACACGGTAATCATGAGGATGATAGCTTTGGTTTCCAGGTATCCGGTAACCGTACTCTGTTTCCATTACCTGAATACCAAACTGCTGTAGCACATCAATCGTCATATCCGCATATGGTTTGGATTCCAGTTTTCCATTGATATGAATTTGGCTTTCTCCGTTTAATAGAGGAAGGGCAAACAGCAAGCCAGTAACAAACTGGGAGCTGATATCCCCATCAATTTGGTAGTCACCCGGCTGCAATTGTCCTGAAACCGAAAAAGGCATTGTGTTATGGTAGTCAAATACCACGCCATTTTTAGACATTTCGGTGAGGTAAGGGGTAATAGGTCGGGTCGGAAGCTTACCTTTTCCCAAAAAGGTACCGGATACCCCAAGGGATGAAACAATTGGGATGAAAAACCGGAGGGTAGAACCGGATTCACAGCAATCAATGGTTGCCTGTTCCGCAAGAGACTGGATTCCCGTGACAGTTACTGTGTTTCCAGAGATGGTATATGTTGCCCCCAACGCTTTTACTGCATCTAATGTAGCGACAATGTCTTTTGAAAGGATGATATTTTCTATTTTACTGGTTCCATTTGCCAAAGCGGCGGATAAGATAGCGCGATGGGAAAGGCTTTTAGAAGGGGGGATGGTAATTTTCCCGTCAAGTTGGGATGGTGAAAATACTACTTGCATTGATATTCTCCTGAAACAAATTTTTTGTATTCCTCTACCGTCACCCGATAGATATAGCCTTTGCCGATGGTGTGGATCAAAATCAGATTTAAGTTGCTTTTTTCTCTCTTTTTATCATTTAAGCTGTTTTGTACCAATTTTTCTGGAGAGAGATTCAGTTCTACTGGAAGGTGATACCGTTCACAGGCTTGTCTGATTTTTTGGGAACATCCTGCTTCGGTCAACCCATATTGTTCCGCTAGATTGGTGATAAGGCACATCCCAACAGCAACAGCTTGGCCATGAGTATAGGTTTCATAGTGATAGATTTTTTCAATGGCATGGCCCAGGGTATGTCCAAAGTTCAATAACATCCGCTGCCCACGGTCAAACTCATCCTGTTCTACTACATCCCGTTTGATGGAAATACATTCAAAAATAATCTCTTCCAAATGGGCTTGAATATCTCCATTCAACAGGGTATCAAATAGACTTTCCGATTGAATACAGCCGTATTTGATGGCTTCTGCTACACCGTCCGCAAAAATCTCATCAGATAATGTTTTTAAGCTGTCCGGGTCGCAGAGGACTAAGCGGGGTTGATGGAATGCGCCTACTAGATTTTTGCCGGCCTCAATATCCACTGCGGTTTTCCCGCCAACCGAGGAATCAATCTGTGCTAAGAAGGTGGTAGGGATTTGTATAAAATCAATTCCCCGTAAATAGCTGGCCGCAGCAAATCCAGCTAGATCCCCAACTACACCACCGCCCAGTGCAACAATGAAATCTTTGCGGGTGATCTGTTTTTCGGTTAAAAAGTTAAAAAGATTGGAAAGGGTTTGCATGGATTTGGAGGATTCCCCATGAGGGAATACAAATACATCCACCAAAAAACCCTCCTGTTCTAAAGATGCCTTTACCTGTTGGGTATATAATTTGTCTACAATATCATCTGTTACAATAACAGTATGGTCAGAATCCGTAATAGTTCGGGTATAACTGCCTGTTTGTTGGAGGATTCCCCTTTGGATATAAATCTCATAAGGAACTCCTGTTTTTACCGAGATTGTTTTCATAGGATCGCAGCCTTTCTTCTAAGTTAAAATATGTAACAAAGATTATATATTTACATGTTACTAAAAAATCCAAGATTCGTCAACTTGTTTCGCAGGGAATCAACCGGTTTTTTCTATTATTTTTGAAGCAGCGTTCGACAGAAAAAGTGTTGCCAACTGTATTGGATTGATGATATAATAAATAATTAGATTGGGTTTCTTTTTAATATAGGAAGAAAAAGAATATCACATTGGGATGGAATATTAAAGGCGGGGAACAACAGTGGATTATTTGGATAGATTTAAAACAACGCTATTTGGTGGATTTAAAAAACAGGATGTTTTGGCGTTTATTGACCAAATGGTTGGGGAATATGAACAGAGGAACAAGCAGCTGGAACAGGAATTGAACCAGACAAAAGCGGTATTGGAACAAACGAAGCAGGAATTGGAGTCCACGAAAACGAAATGCCGGGAATCCATTGTGCAAATTCAAAAATATCGGAATAAAGTTCAGAAAATGGAAGAGCAAAGTCAATTTGAGCTGCGCCAAAAAGAGGATAAAATTGACGATGTAGAGTTAAAAAACCGTCAGCTTTTATATAAAATCCAGGTTTATGAAGACCGTTTATCCCAGTACCAGTCCTTGGAATTGGAAAAACGTGGATTAGAACAGAAAAAGCAGGAAATGGTAGAACAAGCAAAACAACTTTCTAGAGAAAAAACCAACCAGATGGTGCAGGAAGCCAAACAGTTAGTGGAACAGGAGTACAGCACCAGAATCCAGCAAGCGGAAGAAGATGCAGCTAAAATTGTCAAACAAGGGGAAGAAAACGCTGCTGAAGTCATGAAAAAGGCAGCTGTTTCTGTACAACAGATTGTAGAGCGCTCTAAACAGGAGTTAGATAATACCATGGTGCAATCAGAACAAAAAGCCAACGAGATTATTAAACACGCTAACGAGACGGCAAAACAGATTATAGCGGATGCTGCTGGCAAACAGCTGGAACGCCATGCACCCAAAATTAAAGTAGACCCTAAAACACAGGAACAGTTCCGCCAGGACTTAGAGGCGTTACAGCGGAACCTGGAAAAAGAAGTGAGCGAAGCTGTTTCCCATTTGGATAGCGCTACTGAGTCTGTGCAAACCGCAAAGGATAAAATGGAAAATTTGACAATTACCACCAAAGGTACGCCATCGGTTACCGAGGCAACCAAAAAATACAAAAAAGCAATTAAAAAATTTTTAAAGTAGGGAAGTACAATGGCAGAATATCATATTACAACAGAACAATTAAAAGAATTTGCGCCAACATTAAATGTAAGGGATCGGGTTTATCTCTCTGGGGTGGTTTATACCTCCCGTGATGCCGCGCACAAAAGGATATTTGAATATATGGAGCAGGGAAAAGAACTTCCATTCCGAATGGATGGCGCGGTCATCTATTATGCAGGGCCAACTCCTGCGAAACCAGGTATGGCAATTGGATCGTGTGGTCCTACTACTTCGAGCAGGATGGATCGTTTTGCTCCAAAATTATTGGACATGGGTCTAGCGGCTATGGTTGGAAAAGGGGAGCGCAACCAGGAAGTAATTGATGCGATTATCCGGAACCAGGCAGTTTATCTTTGTGCAATTGGTGGAGCTGGTGCGTTGGCATGCAAACACATTACTTCTTGTAAAGTAATTGCGTTTGATGACCTTGGCTGTGAGTCGGTAAAAGAATTGATATTTGATGAATTCCCTCTAACCGTGACGATTGACTGCCACGGAGGCAATATTTTTGAACATTAAAATATAGAACACCCGTCCTGGAAAAGGATGGGTATTTTTTGTTTTATGTAACTCTCCTGTCACATTTTGAACTACTGCCTATTTTTTACTGACCACAGGTAATATGTAGTACATTCGGCAACTGCTTTTGCAAAAGAATATTTTACAGACATTTCTCGTTTTGTAGCTGTTTGACATCAGATAGGATTTAAAATTTGATGTTTTTAAAGAAAAATATAAACTTTCTGTCCAATCTGCTCATCATGGGGAGATTAACGTTAACATAGAGTAAAAGATGTATTTGGCAAAAGCAATTTTTTATAGTAGCTGTTTTACAAAATATTATGGAGAACAACTATTTATAGTATATAATTATAATTCATGAAAACTGGATTTGAATCGCGACTTATCTTAGCTGATAATAGATCTTCTATTCGCTATCAACTCCATTTGTAGTTTGATTGATATCTCTTGCGGTTTCGTTGAATGATTATGAAAAATCAATTGCATATCGTTATGAAAAAAAACAGTGGATCATTAAAAAAACATAGAAATAAACGGAAATATTTCTTTTGATATCAGGAATATAAAATGAAAAATGAATGAAGCTCTTTGTATAAATTGCAAATTTCGCAGGTTTTTCCTTGACATCTTCTCTTAAAACCTCTAAAATAAAATAAGATTAAACTTGGGAGGTTATGTGATGGAAAAGGATCTGCTGGAACTAATAGAATTAAATATGGGCAGTTTTTCCAAAGGGCAAAAATTAATTGCCAACTATATCCTCAATCATTATGATAAAGCAGCGTTCATGACTGCTGCAAAATTAGGCGCCACTGTTGGCGTCAGCGAATCCACAGTAGTGCGTTTTGCAACAGAGATTGGTTTTGATGGATATCCAAAACTGCAAAAGGCATTGCACGAAATGATTCGCAACCGCCTTACCTCTGTACAGAGGATCCAAGTGACTGATGAACAAATTGGCCAGGATGATGTACTGGATAAAGTCTTAAATCTGGATATTGAAAAGATCCGTAAAACATTGGAAGAAACATCCCGGAAAGATTTTGAACGGGCGGTAGACAGTATTGTAAACGCAGAAACTATTTATATTATAGGTACTAGGAGCGCAGCTCCGTTAGCCAGTTTTATGTGGTTTTATTTTAATCAGATGTTTAAACATGTCCGTTTGGTGCAGACTACCAGCGTTAGTGAAATGTTTGAGCAGATTATGCGGATTGAACCACAAGATGTATTGATCGGAATCAGTTTTCCTAGATATTCCAACAATACAGTAAAAGCGTTCCGCTATGCGAAAGATTGCGGCGGTACAGTTGTGGCAATTACGGATAGTCCTAAATCCCCTTTGGCGAAAAAAGCGGATAGTTTATTGCTGGCGAGAAGTGATATGGTTTCTTTTATTGATAGCTTAGTGGCACCATTGAGTTTGGTTAATGCCTTAGTGGTTGCTGTTGGATTGAAAAAGCGAGAAGAAATTTCCACTACCTATCAGAAATTAGAGTATATTTGGGATGAATACCAAGTATATGCGAAGAATAGAGAGAAGATGGAAAACAAAGACATCTAAAAGGAGTTATTCGGATGGCAGATCTTGTAGTAATTGGTGGGGGGGCAGCAGGTTTGATGGCTGCCAGTACAGCTGCAATGTATGGCAAACAGGTAGTCCTATTAGAGCGAAATGACCGTGTTGGTAAAAAAATACTGATTACAGGAAAAGGCCGATGCAATGTTACTAATAACAGTGATTTACAAAATCTGATTGCCCACGTCCCGAAAAACGGAAAGTTTTTGTACAGCGCTTTTTCCCAATTTAGTGCGGAAGACGCTATTTCTTTTTTTGAAAGCCTTGGCGTTCCCTTAAAAACAGAACGTGGAAATCGTGTATTTCCGGTTTCTGACCGTGCTGGCGATATTGTTTCCTGTTTGGAACGGTATTGCAAAGATTGTGGAGTTAAACTACTGCATAAACGGGCAAAAAAAGTACTGACTGAAAAAAATAAAATTGTTGGTGTGAAAACAACGACAGAGGAAGTAATTCCCTGTCATGCTGTTGTGGTCGCAACGGGAGGAAAATCCTATCCAAGGACTGGTTCCACAGGGGATGGGTATTTGATTGCCGAAAAATTGGGGCATTGTATTACACCGGTAACTGCTTCTTTAGTACCAATTGAAACCAACCCGCAGGATGGCTGCAAGGAAATGATGGGACTATCCCTGCGGAATGTTATCTTAACTGTGACAAAAACAGGTTCAAAACAGGTTGTTTATTCTCAAATGGGAGAGATGCTGTTTACCCATTTCGGAATTTCTGGACCATTAGTGCTGTCCGCAAGCTCTCATATGAGGGAGATGCAGTCAGGAAAATATCAGATGGAAATCGACCTAAAACCAGCACTTTCCCCAGAACAGTTAGATGCCAGGCTCATCCGAGATTTTTCTGAAAAATCCAACAAGGATTTTATTAATTTGTTGCGTGGATTGCTTCCGGCAAAAATGGTACCTGTTATGGCAAAACGCAGTGGAATTCCGTTTGATTTAAAAGGAAATCAGATTACCCGTGAAATGAGAGAGCGTCTATGCTATCTGTTCAAACATTTTGAGCTGACACCGGAACGGTTTCGCCCAGTAGAAGAAGCGATTATTACTTCTGGTGGAGTGGATGTTTCCCAGGTGAACCCTAAAACAATGGAATCTAAGATACAGTCAGGGTTATATTTTGCTGGGGAAATTTTAGATGTAGATGCTTATACAGGTGGGTATAATTTACAGATCGCATGGTCTACTGGCTATTTGGCTGGGTTAAATGCGGAATAAGAAAGGAAGAAATAAAATGGTTTCAATCGCGATTGACGGACCTGCCGGTGCTGGAAAAAGTACGATTGCCCGAGCAGCTTCGAAAGAATTGGGATATATCTATGTAGATACCGGTGCGTTGTATCGTTCTATTGGATTATACATGATTCGGCATGGAATTTCATTACAGGATGCAGAAGCAATTGCTTTCAATGTGGAAAATGTTCAAATTGAGCTGAAGTTTATTCAAGGGGAGCAACGGGTCTTTTTGGGAAAAGAAGATGTTTCTGACCTGATCCGCACACCGGAGGTTTCTATGGCCGCTTCCGCTGTTTCCGCCGTCCCTAAAGTACGCCAGTTCCTGTTGGATTTACAAAAAGATATGGCAAAGAAAAACAATGTGGTGATGGACGGCCGTGATATTGGTACAGTGGTATTGCCAAACGCCGATGTTAAAATCTTTTTGACTGCTTCCGCAGAGGAACGTGCTAAACGTCGCTGTAAGGAGTTGGAAGAAAAAGGACAGGCTGTTTCTTACCAGGAGGTTTTAACGGATATTCAACAAAGGGACTACAATGATTCGCATCGGGAAATAGCACCATTAAAACAGGCGGAAGACGCTGTCTTATTGGATACATCCCATTTGGATTTACAGCAATCCATCCAGGCTTTATTGGATTTGGTAAAAAATAAATTGAACTAACAGAAGGAATCAATTATGGGCTTTTATGAATTTGGACAGAAAGTATTAAATGTGTTGTTCCCTATCTTTTACCGGATTAAAGTAGAAGGGATAGAGAATGTACCAGACCATGGCTTTATTATGGTGTGTAACCATCAGTCTTATTTGGATCCTCCATTATTGGCATTGAAACTAAAAAAACGCAGGCTTACTTTTATGGCGAAAGAGGAGTTGTTCCATAAGCCAATTTTGGCTCCTATTATCCGTAAATTAGGAGCATTTCCTGTTTCTAGAGGGAAAGGGGATACTGCTGCTTTTGACCAGGCTTTGGAAACAATTAAAGAGGGAAAGATTCTGGCTTTATTTCCAGAAGGGACCCGTTCCAAAACAGGGGAACTGTTAAAGCCAAAATCCGGTGCGGCAATGATCGCTTGTAAAACCGGCGCTGTTGTAGTACCAGCGGCAATTACTTATAGTACCTTAAAACACCGTCCTGGAACAAAAGTTACCATCCGTTATGGAACTCCTATCCCCAGTGAAGATCTTCATTTGGGGGAACAACCAGCACCTGCTGAGATTAAAGCTGCCAGCCGGATGATTATGGACCATATTGCGGAACTGCATTATCAGTGAGGAAAAGGGTTATGACACAGATAAAATTAGCAAAAACAGCTGGTTTCTGTTTTGGGGTAGACCGTGGTGTCAACCTGGTCTATGATTTAATCCAACAAGGAAAAAAAGTTTGCACCTTGGGGCCTATTATCCATAATCCCCAATTGGTTGCGGATTTGTCTACTAAAGGGGTGCGCATTATTGAGCAACCAGAGCAGGCTTTCCAAGATGAGACTATCGTTATCCGTTCCCATGGCGTTGGACAATCTGTTTATCATTCTTTAAAGAAACATCAGCTTACTTATAATGATGCAACTTGTCCGTTTGTGGCAAAAATTCATAAGATTGTCTTTCAGGAATCTTCCAATGGCCATCCTATTTTGATTGCGGGAAATCCTGAGCATCCAGAAGTACAGGGAATACAAGGGCATTGTGTAGGGGAGAGTTTTGTATTCCAAACCCCAGAAGAATTGGAAGATTTACTAAAAAATACTGAAAAATTTGTGAAAAAAGCTCCTGCTATGGTAGCACAAACCACGTTTCAAGTATCTTTATGGGAAAAATGCGTAGAAATTGCGAAAAACCTATGTACAAATCTCAAAATATTTGATACAATATGTAATGCGACTAGTTTGCGCCAGGCAGAAGCTATAGAGCTTGCCAAGCAATCTGATTTGATGGTTGTGATTGGCGGACGCCACAGTTCGAATACTAAGAAACTGTTGCAGGTGTGCTTGCAGTACACCAATGCCGTCCTGATTGAGACCAAGGACGAGCTTGACCCTAGTCTTATTATGTCCGCCCAAAGGGTTGGCATAACAGCAGGAGCTTCTACTCCTGCCTATATCATTAAGGAGGTTCTAGAAACCATGAGTGAAATTATTAAAGATCAGCCTACAGAGGAACTGAGCTTTGCCGAGCTGCTGGAACAATCAGAAGCACAGGCAGAAAGACTATATACAGGAAAGAGAATTAAAGGTATTGTTACCTCTATTGCCAAAAATGAAGTGCAAGTAGATATTGGTGGCAAACAGTCTGGCTTTATTCCATCTTCTGAATTAAGCGATGATCCAAACGCAAAACCAGAAGAGATTGTTGCAAAAGGTGATGAGATTGATCTGGTTGTATTAAAAGTAAATGACCAGGATGGTATTGTTACCCTGTCTAAAAAACGTTTGGATGCTGAAAAAGGTTTTGATGAAATCATTGCTGCAAAAGATGAAGATAAAACTTTATCCGGTGTTATCACCGATGTTGTTCGCGGCGGTGCTTTGGTATTGACCAATGGCGTTAAAATCTTTATTCCAATTTCCCAGCTGTCTGACCATCGTGTAGAAAACGCAGAAGAATTCTTGAAAAAAGAAGTGGAATTCAAAGTAATTGAAGTAAATCCAAACCGCAGACGTGCTGTTGCATCTGTAAGAGCGGTATTGAATGCAGCAAAAAAAGCAAAAGCGGAAGCATTCTGGAGTGAAGTAGAAGTTGGCAAAACTTATACTGGTACTGTAAAATCCCTGACCGATTACGGCGCATTTGTTGACCTGGGCGGCGTTGACGGTATGATCCACATCACAGAATTGTCTTGGACTAAAATCAAACATCCTTCCGATGTTGTTAAAGTTGGCGATACTGTAGAAGTATATGTAAAAGATATTGATGAAGAAAAGAAAAAAATCTCTTTGGGTTACAGAAAAACAGAAGATAATCCATGGGAAATCTTCAAAAACAATTATGCGGTTGACCAGGTTGTAAACGTAACTATCGTTTCTTTAACTCAATTTGGTGCATTTGCGGAAATCATTCCAGGTGTTGACGGTTTGATTCACATTTCTCAAATCGCTAACCAGCATATTGCAAAAGTTGCAGATGTTCTGTCTGTTGGCCAAAAAGTAGACGCTAAAATTACGGAAATTGATCTGGACAAAAAACGCATTAGCTTATCTATGCGTGCCCTGTTGGAAGAAGAAGCTCCAGCAGAAACAGAAGAAACAGATGAAGTTGATTCCGAAAAAGAAGAACTGAAAGAAGCTGTAGCAAATATTGAAGGTGTAGAAATTCAATAATAGTTTATTTAAACTATAGATTTTACAGTTCATAAAGTAAAAATTATTTTTGTGATAAAAAAGAAAAAGCGCATGTTTGCATAAACGCAGGCATGCGCTTTTTGCTGTTATGGAAACCATCGGCTCTGTCGGTAGAAGTTTCCGTAAAAGAGAGTTTAGATTCCAGTAGTAGATGAAACAAGTTAGGAATAAACGGGCTGGAAAACTAACAGAAAAAGTTGTTAAGTGGATGAATTTTTCGTTTATGAATTTAATGCCAGTGACAAAATATTCAATGTACTGTAAGGTACTAGCCGGTAATAGACCCTTTTAGGGTTTCTTCAAGCCACTAGCTTTAGCGGTTATAACGATGAAAAATAGTTTACTTTTGTTGATAGAAGTGAACCATAAAAATTTTTACTTTTAGTCTTAGAAAATAGGAGAAATTTGGTCGGAACACTTTGTTGTAATATCATATGTTGGAATTAATTTCCTGAATGTTTGCTATTTTTTAAAAAAGAAAGTTGTCATATAAATGTTTCATTTTTTCATCGTTGTATGGTTTCCATTCATAAAAATTTTCTATTATATTTATGATATTTATCGAAAATATAAAATAATTTACTTGTTTTTGGAAAAATTGTCAATAGAAAATTGTATAATGAGATGCTATAATAATTTTGTTATGGTATAGAATAACAATTTTATAGGCAGATTTGCTTAAGGAGGAAAAGAGATTGAAACAGAAACATTCTATCTGGAAACGGTGTTGTTCTGCTTTGTTGGCGGCCGCAATAGCGGTTACAACTGCTGTTACTGCGGTATCGCCTGTTTTAGCAGCCCAAGGGGATACATTTGATATCAACCGGGAAATTTCTCGCCGTTTTACCACAGAAAGTTTGGTTTTGCTTAGGAATCATGAAAATGTACTTCCTTTGCAAACAGAGGACCAAGTCGCTGTGTTTGGTTCTACTCAAGTGAATACATTTAAAACAGTATTTGGTTCTGGAAGTACGGAAGGAATTGGAATTGGATTTGTGGATACCTTGAGTGTATTGGAGACCAAAACCAAAGTAGATTCCCAGCTTGCAGCGCAATACCGAGAATTTGCTCGTACAAATCCACCGGATACTAGCATGGATAATGTAGATAACGAGATTTTGTCAAAACGTTCTATTCCTGAAATGCCATTAAATGATTCTATCGTATCCGAGGCTGCTCAACGGAATAACAAGGCTGTCATTTTTATTGGACGTACCAATGGGGAAGGATACGACTGGCAGCTGGAAAACGAATACCAATTACGTCCAGAAGAACAAAATATGATTGACCTTGTCACAAAATATTTTGATAAGGTAACTGTTGTTTTAAACACCGCCTCCCCAATTGATATGACTTGGGATAATGATAAAATTGATTCCGTGTTATGGGTAGGAATTTGTGGTGACCAAGGTGCAAACGCAATTTCCGCTGTCTTAAGTGGGGAAGCAAATCCTTCTGGTAAATTGACCCAAACATGGGCTGCAAAATATGAAGATACTCCAACTCATATGAACTATGAAATGACAAATTATCCAGAAGGGCTTCATGGTCCAGAGGTAGAATATGAAGAAGATATTTACGCTGGTTACCGGTATTATGATACTTTTAATGTAACACCCAAATTCCCATTTGGATATGGTTTATCTTACACCACATTTGATACAGAAATAGATAGTATTACTGCTGATAGCGAAACAGTTACGGTGCAGGCAACTGTAACCAATACTGGTGATGTTGCTGGAAAAGAAGTGGTACAGGTTTACTATAGCGCTCCAGATGGAAAAATGGAGAAAGCCTACCAGGAATTAGCAGCTTTTGCGAAAACTGACCTATTACAACCAAATGAGAAACAGACTTTAACCATGACCTATCAGGTGAAAAACATGGCGTCTTATGACGAAGAAACCGCACGTTATGTGTTGGAGCCAGGAGACTATGTTGTCCGTGTAGGAAATTCTTCTCGTAATACCCATGTTGGTGCTGTGATTACTTTGGATGATTTAGCAGTGACAGAACAGCTTTCGAACCATATGGAAGAAGCGATTCCGTTATCTCGCTTTACAAAAGAAGGGGTTACCCCATATTCCTACGAAGGCGAAAAGGAAGAGATTGCATCTGCAAAGAGGATTCCTTTAACGGCTTCTAGTATAAAAACAGAAAACAACGCTAACACAATTTCTGATGAGCCAGAATTGTTAGAAAATAGTGTAGAGGCTGAATTTGTACAAGCAGCACAGCAGGAATTGGATTCCAGCGGTTATGGTGTTGCCCCTGTTTTGGATGATGCAGTACAGCAAATTCCAGGATTGATCCATTGTGCGGATTTAGGGGTTAACTTTGCGGGATTTGTAGTAAATGACCCTTCTGGTGATGAAGATGGGTATAAGAGTGTAACTGTCCAAAAGGCAAATACCAAAATGCCGTTTGAAGTGAACTCTGCTTATGATGGTTCCCATACCTTAACCATCCGTTATTTTGTGGATTCTCCAAGTAGTGTTACATTAACTGACCAGAATGATAAAACACTATGTACCTTCCAAATGGACACTACTGGTTCCTGGGCGGAAACAACGGTAGAAAATGTTGATTTAACTGGCGTGACCAAAATGAATTTGATTACCCATAATGATAATATCAACTTAAACTGGTTATCCATCCAGACCCAGGAATACGCAGGGCTTGTAACAGCAACATTGCCATCTGGCAGTTATAAAGATGCTGTTACAGTTGCGCTAAAAAATGATGATTGTCCAGATTCTACTATTTATTATACAGTAGATGGCTCAGAACCAACTACATCCAGCGCTGTTTACCAACAGCCAATTACAGTATCTGCTGACACAACGATCAAAGCAATGGCAGTAAAAAATGATAGCAAAAATACTGTTACATCCTCCTTTGCTTATAAAATTGATGGGAGTATTTCTGCAAAAGCAGTAAAACCAACCTATTCTTTTATGGGAAAAGATGATAATGGAAATCAAATCCTTTCCATGCGGGCAGAATCCGGTATGAGCATTTTCTATACTACAGATGGTTCTACTCCAACAACTGCTTCCCAGTATTACTCTGCTCCTATCAGTGTAAAAAATGGTACTACTGTAAAACTGGTTGCCGTTGGACCAAATTGTGACTATAGTCCAGTAGTAACCGTTTCCATTGCGGATGTTGCAGCTCCAACTTCTAATGTAGAAACAGGAGGCACTTATTTAACAGGACAAAAAGTAGGTTTATCCAGTGCCGCTGGAACAAAAATTTACTATACTATGTCAACAGATGGTTCTATGCCAGAAGATCCAACCAATGCTTCCGAACAGTATAATGGAGAAATTTCATTAGATACAAAATCGAAAGTAATCTTGAAAGCAATTGCAGCTAATGAAAATGGCTCCAGTGAGGTAGCTACCTTTGTTTATCAAATCACAGATAAACTCTATACTTTGGAAGATGTTTACAATGGCGATGCTACTGTGGAACAGGTAGTGGCACAAATGAATCTGAGTGAATTAGTAGAAGTAGTTTCCAATACCGGAAATTCTTCTAGATTCAGAAGCCCAGGCGTCGCCTATGCAGATGGTCCTTTAGGAGTGAAAACCAACAACTTTACCAAATGGGCAGCTCCATCCTTATTGGCTTGTTCCTGGGATGTAGAATTGTTCCAAGAACAAGGGGACGCTGTGGGTAAAGAAATGGTAGAAGAAGGAATCGATTTTTGGCTGGCACCAGGTGCAAATATTTTGCGTGACCCCCGTTCGGGAAGAAACTCAGAATACTATGCAGAAGATCCTGTTTTAACCGGTGTGTTAGCTTCTACTGTAATACAGAATGTACAAAAACATGGTGTTGGATGCGTAGTAAAACACTTTGTGGGAAATGACCAGGAAACTCATAGAAAACAATGTGCTAACGCTATTGTATCCGAACGTGCTCTGCGGGAAATTTATTTGAAAGCATTTGAAATCATTGTAAAAACATCACAGCCTTGGGGATTGATGACAACCTATTGTGATGTTAACCGTATTTCCACCGCAACTAATTTTGAACTTTGTACTGCTATTCCACGTGGGGAATGGGGATTTGAAAACGTAATCATGACCGACTGGGGTTGCTACGCAGACAATGGTATGATGATGTATGCTGGTAACGATTTGGTAATGCCTTCTGGCAGTGCGGAAGTCATTAAAAATTCCGTTTTAAAACCAGATCAGGTGAACACCAGTGATCCAAACTATACAAAACCAACTACAAAAGCAATGTTGCAACGTAATGTTGTTAATATCTTTGACTTAATGTCCAAAACAAACGCATTTTCTAGATTAATTGGCCAACCACAAACTTACCAATATCAAGTTCCAGAGGAAACCTGGATTACAACTTCTAAAGAAGCGAAACAAGCAACCGTAACTGTTACAGTAGGAGAAAATGGTTCTGTATCTCCAACTCAACAAGAAGTTATAATTGCAACAGATGCTACCTTTACAGTAACACCGGATGCCAATTATATGGTAGATGATGTTATGATTACTCCAGTAACTGCTTATACATTAGATGACAATCAGTTAACCGTGCAAAAGGTAAAAGGGCAAACTGACATTCAAGTTACCTTTAAAGCCATCCCTGAATCAGCTGATTTTGATGGATTAAACCAGCTGATTCAATCTGCACAAGATAAACTGGATCAAGCAACCATTGGTGGGCAGCCAGGAAACTATTTGCATACAACTGCAAAAGAGTTCCAGGCTGAAATTGATGTGGCAAAAGTTGTAGCAGAAAATAACCAGGCTACTGTTATGGAAGTAGAAGATGCAATTCGCCTTTTAAAAGAAGCTATTGCAAAATTTGAAAGCCAACAGATAACCCAAATAACTCATGAATTAACATCGGATGCTACCTCTAAAATAAAGGCAATTGATTATTCTGACGCAAGCCCAGTGGTAGGTTCAGAAGCTTGTAGCGATTCGGATGGCGGTCAGAATACAACAGGAACTTATAAAGGTACATATCTGGAATATACTGTAGATGTAGATCAGGATAATGTTTATCATTTGTACGGAAGAATTTCTACCAATGAAGACAACTGTGGCTATGAGGTTTATGTAGATGATGTACTGCAAGGCAGTATGTTGCAGGAACAGAAAACTGGCGGTTGGCAGAATTGGGCTACCAGTGACCCTGTTAAAGTAAATTTAACAGCAGGAGTCCATACCATTAAATTTGTATTTACCAACAACGGTATTAACGTAAATTACTTTACATTAGAACCTCTTATGAGGACAGTTACTATCCATACAGATGATCATGGAATAGTATCTCCATCTACCATGCAGGTAGAAAAAGGGTCCAATGCGGTATTCCAATTACAGCCAAACGATGGCTTTGTTCCGGAACAAATTGTAATTGACCCATCTACATCCTATCATTTGAAGGATAATGTATTATCTGTGAACAATATTACCCAGAATACAACTGTATCTGTTACATTCAAACAGGTCCCAGATACCCCAGATTTGGACCGTTTGAATGCTTTGATTGAAACAGCGCAAATCTTAAAAGACAATGCGATAGCAGATGGAACGGTAGGAAATTATGTTCCATCTGTGTTAAACAAATTCCAGGCAGCTATCGACCAGGCAAAACAGGCAGCTGCAAACCCAGAATTAACCGCAACTGATATTGAATATGCAATTTTAGATTTACAACAGGCAATCAATCAGTTTGAAAACAGTAAAGTAACACAATTAACCCATATTATCTCTTCCACAGATATTACAAAAATCAAAGCTACTTCCCATTCTGCAACGAGCCCTGGAATTGGAGCAGAAAATTGTCAAGATGAAGATGGTGGACAAAATCCAATTTATACTGATGGTGGTACCTGGCTGGAATATCAGTTTGACGTAGCAAAAACAGGCTGGTATCAATTTACTCCACGTGTATCTGTCAACGCAGCAGGCGCTGGGTTTGATGTATTGGTAGATGGGAATAAAGTTGCTGAGTTTTCCAACCAATCCGCAACAGGAGGATGGCAAAACTGGGTAACACGTGATCCAGCAACGGTTCCATTGACAGAAGGAACCCATACATTGAGAATTGCGTTTACGGTAAGCGGTATGAATGTTAACTGGTTCCAGTTCAAACCAATGCCAACTGTTGTTTCAGTAGAAACATTAGATACAATTACAGTGGACTATGGAATCCCATTTGAAGAACTCTCCCTGCCTGAAACAGTTTCTGTCACATTAAATAATCAAACAACAAGAGAATTATCCGTACAGTGGGATGGTACAAATTATAACCCAACTGTAGCAGGAAATTATACCTTAATTGGTACATTATCTGATACACAGGGTGTCAATAACTTTGACGGTTTAACAGCTTCTATTCAAATCACTGTAAAAAATCAATCGGAACCAGAATGGACGGTACAGGAAGTAGCAGATGCAATCCCAACACCAGTGATTACAAAAGATACTACTCAAATTGCCTTACCAGAAGTTCCAGATGGATTTACAGTAGAATTGACAAACAGTAGCCGTCTAGAAATTATTAGCCTGGATGGAAAGGTGACTCATCCAACTGTGGATACCGAAGTAGAACTCACTTATACTGTATCCAAAGATGGAGAAACAGCTATTGCTGTAAGAAAAGTACTTGTTCCAGGAAAACCAGTAGAACCAACCGAGGTAAATAAAGATATCCTGAACAAAGTAATTACCTATGCGGAAGAACAGAAAGCTTCTGAAGGCTTTAACAATGTAATTGCAGATGTACAGGAATCCTTCAACGCAACATTGGATGCAGCAAAAGAAATTGCGGCAGATCCAGCAGCAACTCAGGATGCAATAGATGCAGCATGGAAAGCATTAATGACAGAAATTCATAAACTAGGCTTTGTCAAAGGAGATATTACTTCCTTAGAATCCCTGGTAGCATTGGCGGAAACCTACGACATGAATGACTTTGTAGAAGCAGGCCAAGCAGAATTCCAGGAAGCATTGAAAGCAGCGCAAGAATTGTTAGCAGATAAAGACAATGCAATGCAAGCAGAAATCGAAACAGCAGAAAGCAATCTGTTGAACGCGATGCTGAACCTGAGATACAAAGCGGATAAATCCATCCTGGAAAAAGTGATTGCAGAAGCGAATGAAGTTGATTCTAATGCATACACAGTAGAAAGCTACGTAGTACTGGAAGCAGCAGTAGCAGAAGCAAACGCAGTAATGGCAAATGAAAACGCAACCCAGGAAGAAGTAGAAGCAGCAGTAGCAAATGTACAAGAAGCAATGAAAGGATTGGTAGCAGTAGAAACACCAACTACTGAAACCCCAGTAGATAACGATATGGACGGTACACAAACAGGGCAAGAAAGTACAACCACAAAAGCAAACGCAGCGAAAACAGGCGATGTTGCTCCAATTGCTGGTGCTGTAGCATTAATAATTGCAGCTGGAACAGTAATAGTCCTGAAAAAGAAAAAATAATTATTTTGTACTTTTTAAATGATAGCATACTGAAAGTATAATTAAATTAAAAATGATGAAAAACGCTCTGATTTAATCAGAGCGTTTTTTCTATTGCAATCAGGGTTTTTATGTGCTATAATAGTAAACGAAATTAGGCAAAGTAAACATATGTGCGTTAAGTGTTTGGTGAACGGGGAGTTGTCACCAGAACGAAGGAAAATCCGCGGTACATATGTTGCATCCCGTTGCTGCTATAATAAAGAGTGATTCTAGATAACCCCTTGTTATAGAGCGTGGAAATGCAAAATAATAAGGAGGTTTTTTTATGTCTGATTTTATAAAAGATTTTCGAGATTCTGCCAATGAGTTACGTCATTTAAAATGTTTGACTATAGCAGCGATGCTAACAGCGTTGAGTATTGTAATTGGCTTTTTTCAAATTCCAATTGGTCAAATGTTGTATATCCGGTTTGATTTTATCGCTATTGGTATGATTGGATATTTGTATGGCCCAGTCGTATCTGGTCTTTGTGCCTGTGTGAGTGATCTATTGCGGATTGTTTTGGTTCCTACTAATAATGGTTCCTTTTTTATTGGAATGACGATAACAGCTGTATTGGCTGGAATGGTTTATGGAATAGCGTTTTATCGTAGAAAACTTGGTTTGATCCGTGTTTTATTAACAATGTTATTTATTGGAGTTTTTCTACATATACTGCTCAATACCTATTGGCTGTCAATTATGTATGGAACTCCATTTTGGACATTGTTACCACAGCGAATTGTGAAAAATGCGATCTCCATACCAGTAAATACGATTCTATTCTTTGCACTGTCAAACCCACTTAGCATTGCTTGTAGAAAGTTAAATTTAGTATCTGTTCCTACAAAACAACAGATGTAAATAGAATAATCTCATTACATTTTATATAAGAATATGATTTTCGATTTATACAAGAAAAGAGTTATTTATTTGTGCGTTATATACAAATAAAATAAAATATAACAAAATTTGATAGTAAAAAAGCATTATTTGAACTTGTATGAAAATCAATAGTGTGATATTCTAATTGCGGATAATATTTCTATAAAAAGCAATTTTGTAATTTTCGTTTTATATTGATAATGCTTTTTATCTCATCTTACCCCCTCAAACGGGAGGATAGCAATTCTGCTACCTCCCGTTTTTGTCGTTTTAGAAACTGATGCTGTTGTCAATACATCAGTTTTTACTTTCAAAATCGAGAAAAGTGAATTGTCAGCAAAAACTTTAGATATCAAAAACGGTGGCAAGGTATCACCAATTAACGAATTAGTACATTGCTAAAATAGTTTTGTAGTACTTTATTGAGCCTTCGGTTAGGCTTAGAGGCTGTGGCTTAAAAAAAATAAAAACATTGCTTTTTTGAATAAAAACAACTTTTTATATATAGTTTAAACTAGAAAATGGTCTAGTTTTATTGAAAGTGTTTTTGAAATATTGAGAGAAAGTGAACTTATTTATGTTTTTTTTCATAGGATAAAACTGAATTGAAACAGAAAGGAGTTTGTGTTCATTGGATAATAATTATAAATTTGAAGAATATATGAGTGAAGTTATGCCAATGTCTTCTGGTTTGCGTTGTATAAAACCCAATCAGCCAGAGTGTAGAGATATTGATAGCCTTCCTTTAGCAATTGCCTATGTTCCAATCCAAAAATGGAAACGTACCTATGATACCGATGTAGCATTGGAACGAGGAACCATTTTTCCAGAACTGGATTTGCCATTTGTAGGGGAGGAGGAATCATAAATGATGAAATTAAATGAACGGGAACAGTTAATGAAAAAGTTGCAGGAAGCAGCTTTCGCTGTTTATGATGTTCAGCTTTATTTGGATACTCATCCTACTGACCAAGCTGCTTTAAGATATTTTGACCAGCAACGTCAAGCAAAACAAAAGGCGATGGAAGAATATGCAGCCAAATACGGTCCTGTTCGAGTAGAACAATCCAGTGGGGAACGTAAATGGAACTGGATAGAAGATCCATGGCCTTGGGAAATGGAGGATTAGCCCATGTGGAGTTACGATAAACGTTTACAATATCCTGTAAAGATTTCTCAGCCAAACCCAGCGCTTGCTAAAGTAGTAATTAGTCAGTTTGGCGGTCCCCACGGCGAATTAGGCGCATCTATGAGATACCTCTCTCAACGTTATAGTATGCCGTATAAAGAAGCCAAAGCAACATTGACCGATATTGGTACAGAAGAACTGGCACATTTAGAGATGGTTTCCGCTATTGTTCACCAACTAACAAGAAATCTTTCGATTGATGAAATCAAAAAATCCGGATTTGATGCTTATTATACTGACCATACAACAGGAGTATATCCCCAGTTTGCTTCTGGTACACCTTTTACAGCAGCAACATTTTCCTCTACCGGCGACGTTATTACAGACTTAACTGAAGATTTGTCTGCGGATGGAGCTTTTAGTTAAGACCAACGTAATAAGAATAAAAAATATGAAAAAGAAACAATCCCACTATAAAATTAAAAAGAAAGTCAGTCAATCTGACAAATAGATGGTTTTTATTTCCTAAATAGCTCAAAAAGGGATTTTATGTATTGTATCAAGTGTGAGTGAAAACGAATTTATATACACTTTACATAATACATAAAATCCCTTTAGAATTAAAAAACAAAATAAAATATTTTTCTTATCTCCAATTTTTAGCATATGTAAAAAACTAGCGGTCATGACAAGGTAATGTCACAACCGCTATTTTTTTACAATTCATTTATTAAGGAGATATTCCATATCTATGTTATCCATACATAACCATAGAACAGTTTATTTTTCCATCTGTTCCAGCCGTTCTATCCTGATATCAATATGTGGGTGGGTGGCTGTAAGCCTTTCTAATAAAGTCATTTTAGAGGGTAAGGAAATTTTTCTTAATAAGTATAGTGAACTGATTAACTGTTCGCCATATCCAATGGTATATGCGTAACTGTCCGCCCGACACTCGTTTAGTATACTGTTAAAGGAAAGTAATATGTTTCCAAACAGTACAAATACAATAGTCGCTATATCAATCAATAATCTTGAAAGCCATGTTAAAATAGAAAGGAATACTAATATAATATTTCTCCCTTGGATTGCTACAAATATCGTTTGTAATAAATCCATAAAGAATTTTAAAACAAAGATTATTAGGGAAAAGAAACCATTCCCAACTAAAGTGATTAAAAGGGCTTTCGTATCATTATGAGCCATATGTCCAAATTCATGGGCTAATATTCCTTTTAGCTGTTCCCTGTCTAATGCTTCAATCGCTCCACGTGTTACCGCTATTGTTTTCCGCCCTGCTGCGAAAGCGTTTACAGTCATACTCTCCGCTATGTATAAATTGATTTCGGGTGATATTTCAGGGGTTTTCTCTTTTGCCTGTTCATATACTTCATAGAATAATGGTAGTAAATATTCTTTTTCTTCCTGTGTTAAGACTGGGGTAGCTCCTTCTATTGCCCTTAAAATCATTTCACCAATGGGGGAAAGGGCGATTGCGATAGATATCCCATAAATGATAATGGCATAGAGAAAACTAAGCCCAGCACTTTCAACAAATAAATGGATTACAATTGTACCAATAAATAGATAAACTCCAAACCATAACAGATAAGCCCAGTTATATTTTAATAGCTTTGATATTTGTTTCATAGTCTTATCACTCCTTTAAAACGGTTTGTTTACATTGATAAGGGTATGAAAATTTTTGTCTTTGGAAAGAAATACTGCTTTTCCTGTTGGTAATGTCTTAATATCATCAGGGTGGTAGTAATACGTTCTAACTCTCCTTGCGCTTCCTAAACCTGTTTCAGAACTGGAAAAAGAACTATTCTGTTTTAACTGGTATGTAACATCAAGCGTTGATTTTGTCCCCAATATATTCGCCCAGTTTTCAGCGTTGACTGCGCTGTTTTGGCGTAACACAATATAGTTGTTGGTGTTTTCAATAATTTGTTCTTTAAATGCCTGATTGACGGCAAAATCTAAATCAGAAAGGCTTTGTGTGGCAAGGATAGAAGTTATATTGGCGCTCCTTGATTTATTTACTAAATCAATTAAAGTAGGGCTTGCGTAGCTGTTAATCTCATCAAAGAGATAGAAAGCCCTCTCTATCCTGTTTTTAAAACATTTATTTATTGCTTGTTTTGCGTCTATTAATAATAAACGACCAAACAAGGGGGAAATTTCAGGATATAACAAAGGGTTTAAGATAAATAGTATCACTGCGTTTTCCTGTATCGCTGTGTAGATGTCAATCCCGTTCTCGTCAAAGATAGAACCAAAATCGCTTTCCAGTATTGTGCTAAATCTGGCGGCTGCGCTTTGCGCAATATCTCCGCTTGTTTTCGCTGTTTCCAAATTTAGCAAATGTTCCTGTTTGCTGATAATTTCCTGTTTTAGCAGGGTACTGCTTAAATCCTTGAAATTATCAATTGACATATGTTGAATGATAGTTTGGAATGATAGGGGGATTTGATTTTGTTGTAATAAAATAATAAGCCTTTGCAAATATCGTTCCGTATTTAGTTTATAGTGTTCCTCGCTCCAATCGGTCATATTAATTAACATGTCCTTGCACATGGTAGGACTTGCGTTTTTAAATGGGTTGTATCTGGTAGAAGTATCAGGATTGGAAAGGGATACAATATATAAGTTCTGTTTTTTACAAAGCTGTTTTGTAATTTCCAGAATAGAACCGTTTCCGGTATCTCCTTTTCCATCAACAATTAACATTGGATAATTTTTATCAATCCCACGTTTGATAAAATTGGAAAGTGCGACGGTTTTACCAGAACCAGTTGTCCCACAAACAAATACATGCCTGCAATTATCGGCAATAAAAACAGGCTTATTATTTTTAAACCCTATTAGTGTACCGTCTTGTGTTTTTGTCACTTCCGGCGGTATTTTAGGGGTAGAGGAAGCCTGTTTTAAAGATTTCCAAAAATTGAAAAACCTGCTTATCATAACGCTTTTTCTCACCTCTAAAACAATAAAAATCAAAGGTAATGTGATAACGGAAATAAAAATAACAGTCCTGTATTTATCAAATTCCTGTAAAAATTGAGGTACATCCATTTAGTTTATTTCTCCTAACTCAATTATTTCAATATTGGGATACCCCCTTTGTAATTCTGATAAATTGGTGTAAATTTTTGTTTTAAAATCTGGGATAATCCAGTATTGGA
The DNA here is from genome assembly GCF_900095865.1 of Massilioclostridium coli. Taxonomy (GTDB): domain Bacteria; phylum Bacillota; class Clostridia; order Oscillospirales; family Ruminococcaceae; genus Massilioclostridium; species Massilioclostridium facile. The sequence continues at coordinate 287,390 of NZ_FMIZ01000007.1, forward strand.
GATGATAGTTTTGGAAATTCTCCAGAACATTCTTTTCCAAACGTTGTTTGGATTTTGGTGTCAATTCCACTTCAACACAATTTGTTTTTCTATCTAATGAAAAAATAAAATCCGGTCTGTGTTTACGGTTAGAAAAACCATCTTTGCTGTGCAGCTGTTTTTCTGTAGCTATATCAGAAAAAGGGATATGATATTTATGGTGGAAATAGATAGCGGTATCTAAAACTTTGCTGTCGTGGAATACCTGTTCCAATCGGATTTGTTCTTTATAGTTAGGGACAGCAATCAATTTTTTCGCCTTAGAAGTCAGTTTATAGATACCTGGGAAGCCGTATAAAACTTTCTGCCTGGTGATAAAGCCAGCATTTTTGAGCTTGTATAACCTTTGGTTACAGGCTCTTTGACCTGTAAATCCGGTTAAATTACAGATATGTTTTCCTGTGATAATTTTCCAACGGAAAATTTCATTAAAAATAATATAGTCCCTTTGGACTAACCTTATATTTTTCATATCATCACCGCACAGCAAATGCTTGTATGATATTATATGAAAAATGGCAGCTAAAAATGACAAATTTTTAGCTGCTCAAGTGAAAAAACAAAAAAATTTGTTTTTTCAGAAGAGGGGGGAAGATAATAAGAAGGGGGGAGCCCCCCGTTCTTATAGTGCCGTTCCGGCACTCGTCTCCTTGGGAATACCCCAGCTTGCTCCTTGACTTGCTCTAATCCCCCTAGTACATACCCAACCCATTTATTTTATTTATATATAATATCTATTCATTTATATAATTAAATTATTATATTGATTATATGATTAGTAACTGCGTTCGCCTGAGCTTGTACTATAAATTTTAAGTACATGATGTAAGCGAGGGGTCTCGGAGAAATTTCCGAGACCCCTCGCTTATATCATGTACGGCAAACCCAGGCGAACAAGGCAGTTACGGGCTTTTAAAAAGAAAAAAATAAATGGGAGGGTATTCCCCCTTAAAAGGAATACTTTTGTTAAGCTTTTTTTAATGGAAATACAAGCTGTTTTTATTAAATTCTTGTTCTTCTAAATCTTAAATATGTAATTAGAACACCCGCAACTAATAATACAGTTACACTAAACGCAACCACTACAAATATTTGATTATCACCTGTACTTGGGGAAGAAACTGGTTCTGTATTAGTCGTATTATTTACAATACCAGTTGTATCTGATAATTCTGTTTCAAAAATGCCATCGTCATTTGTATCTACTAATGCCTTAATTTCTTCTTCGTCCATTTTTACCAATACTTCTTCCTCATCAGTTGTAATTGTTATACTGTCTGTCCTGTTATTATAAACATTTAAGGCATCTGTTGTAATAGTGACATTGGAAATATTATCACCACTAAAAATATATCCCTGTTCATTTCTAACTAAAGATGGATTTACTGTTTCATTTCCGCTCACTTTAATATTGGCATATCGAAGTCCATTATTATTTACTGTGGAAGAAAGCAGGAAATCGCCTGTATTATCTTTTAATGAAACATTACCTTGATTTGTAAAATCAACTTGAGCTGTGCCATCTCCTGACGCACAGATATATGCGTCAGAATAATCCATAGTGTAATCAAATTCTGTATTTTGTTTTTCAGGTTTTACGGTACAATTATCTGATGAAGAAAAACCAGCTCCTATTCCAGAATTATTATTCGCTCCTATAAATGATGTAGTTGGTGTAACGCCCTCACTTCTGTACTTTCCCCTGATTATATCTTTCATGTTATATTGTTTCCCTGCCACAATGATAGATTCTGGCAACTTTCCTTGTGCTATGAATTGAGAATATACATTGCTGATTGTACTGCTCATATCAGACACATTTAAAAGGTCAACATCATTAGTACCAATGTTTAAATAGCTAAATTGTTCTTTTCCTAAAAACGGTAATAAAGGAAATGTATTGTCTTCATAGGAATTTAAACCGTCGTATGCTGGAATAGTCCAATCCCCCGTCCGGTCGTTGATGTACAAACAACAGTCGTCCCTAAATTCAACGCTATTAGAATCATAAATTAAAATTCTGCCGTTAAACTCTTTTCCATCATAGTTATAGTTTCCAGTTTCATATCCATATCCTACAATAGCATGTGATGAAGATGAATAGCCTGACTCTACTTCTTTATTTTCAGTGTATTGTGTCCAACCTATATACAATGGATTTCCACCATACTTTACATTTTCTGCCATAGATTTTATTTCTTGTACCTTTTCTAAATTGCTTTTTTGGTCAAATTCTTGCTCCGCATCTATAATTTTTCTAGTTTTCTGTGTTAAGCTATAGTAACTTAGTAGTGAGTCAATATCGCTGTTTTCTTGGAATTCTATATCATATAGGTTTTGTGTGCCTGTTTGACGTTCGCAAGGATTTATAAGCCCTGCTTTCGTTAAAATAGTTGATATACTCATACCATAGCAATGCCCACCTTCTGTTTCTGTGGCGTTTTTTAAACTTTCAATGGCATCAATAACTCTGTTATAATCTGCTTTTGATAAATTTTCCGTTAACGCTAAATAATCAAGGTCGTTTAAATATAATGGACCTCCATAATTTTTAAAATTCCATACATCTTTAGAAAAATCAAGCGTGTTATCTTTAGTTGATGAACTACCATCTATATAAATCCTGTTGATTGCGTTTACAGTATTTGTCCTGTCAGAAGCAGCGTTTACCTTATAAGTAAGGATTAAATCATCAGAAAAAACTTGAACAGGTACTTTAATTACCCAACTTACAATTCTAGTTTCGTCCGGATTCAGGCTATCAATAATAATTTCTTCTGTACTGATATTTGTATCTATAAAAGCTGGATTATCTAAATCAATTGTTAATTTTATATTTTTTAATTCACTTTTATTATTATTTTGAACTTCTACTGATATATCATAAGAATATATTAGTTGTCCAAAGTATGGGCTTTCTGGATTGCTGTCAACCGTTTCTTCGCCAATTTGGGAATGGCTTAAAACTAATTTAACCGGATTTAAAATCGTTTCAGCCATCTCAACAAATTTTTCGATTAATTCGTCTATATCATTTGCTTGGAAATATCCAGAGTTTTGTATGCTTTTCATGAGTTCTTCCGCTGAACCTGATACATCAAAACCAATAGAATACAGGTTGTAAGAATTAAATAATGATGTTGCCGCTTCTTTAGTAGAGTCACTATTATCTGGTTCTCCATCAGCCATGATAACCATACTTTTATAATAATCTTTTAAAGAGTCATCTTTAAGCAATTCATCAGCTTTTTTAATTGCTGGGGTCATATCAGTTCCGTCTTTGGCAGAAATATTAGAAATATAATTTGATAACTCTTCATAATTATTTGTAAAATTTTGTACTGATAAATAATAGCTAAAATCAACTATGGCAATTTTATTATTAGCGTCTGCCTCAAGGATTTTTTCACAGAACTTTCTGGAAGCTTCTTTTAAACTTTCAATTGAACTATCCATACTGCCAGACCTATCTAACACCAAAACAATAGCGTTGCTCTTGCTTGTAGTGTTACCTGCGGCATGTATTGGAAAACTGAATAACATTGAAAATACAATGGATAATACTGTTAAAATAGAAATTATTTTATATGTCTTTTTTCGCATAATTTTTCACTCCTTAATTTTTTCGTTTGACCTGTAAAGTTAAATAAAATTAAATAACCGTTTTTTTAAAAATTTTTACCATCAACCCCTTTTGTATATTTTTTGTTGTATAGTAGAATAATAATAGAAAAATCCCCCCTTCTATTTTCGTGAAGCTTGTAGCTATACGAAAAACAAGGCAGAAACCCTCTGTTTTCGGGCTTCTGCCTTTCTTTTGACCCTTTTTTTGACCCCTAATAGAATATTTCCAGCTTTTCTATATTCTGTTTTTTCTGTGTAAAAGAAGGGTGTACATATCGTTCCAATGTAAATTTGACTGTTGCGTGTCCTAATATATCACTAAGGCTTTTCGCGTCTACTTTCTGTTCAATCGTCCTTGTTGCGAATGTATGCCACTACGGTATAATAAGGACAAATGGAAAAAGCCTTTATTTTCAAGGGTTTAGAGCATTTGTCGCTGTTTATTCAATTCCTTTTCCAGCTTTGAAAAACAGTAAAATAAGTGCGAATGGAGAGATGTGAAGTATAAACGACAAAATTGAATATATGCAGCGGTATGGTGTTTTGCTATACCGCTGATTGCCGTGGGCGTTTCATCTTTTTGGTGGACGCCCTTTTTTCATACCCATTTTTAAGGAGGAACCATTTATGAATTTATCCGAAACAGAAAAAAGGATTTTGTACCAGACAGACGGCTATGACAAAGTAGCCGTTACCTATGAGCTTCGTGCAGAGCTTCCATATATCAAAAATCAAGAACAAAGAGAGGCTTCTGTCAGCTTAATCAAAAAGCTGGAATCTTTGCCCTCTCAGGAGTGCCTTTCTCTGATCCACGATATACGGAAAAATTATCGTATTCCCGGAGGTCCTAAGACTATCGGGGAACTGCTTGCAGATGCCCGAAGAAAATCCGCTGCCGAATGTTTGAAAGGCCATGACATTATGGCTTTGGAGCGCTTTGATCCGAGTGTAAAACACATGATTGTTTTTGATGTGCTTTCCTATGACTCTTTTATTGGAGACAAAGGCGATAAGATGCGTCTTTTTTTGACAGAAACAGGCTACCAGAAAGCATTGGAAAATCAGAACAAGGGATTTATCAAAATCAGAAATCATGCAAAAGTTGCCGGAGGAAATCTTCACTATGAACATAAAGACCGTGAGTTGTAGCACGGTCTTATATTGAAACATTGAAAGGAGGGTTTTAAATGGCAGTGTTCAGAGTTGAGAAAACAAAAGATTTTACGGTAATGTCAAATCATCACCTGCGGAATGTGGCGCTGTCTTTAAAAGCCAAAGGACTGCTCTCCCTTATGCTGTCGCTGCCGGAAAACTGGGATTACACAACCAAAGGGCTTGCCCGTATCTGTAAAGACGGTGTGGATTCCATCAGCGCTGCATTAAAGGAACTTGAAAAACACGGTTATCTTACCCGTCAGCGTATCCGTGACCGGCATGGACGTCTGGGAGACATTGAATATACGATCCACGAGCAGCCGGTACAAGCCCCTTCAAATAAGGAAGTTTCTCTTTCACCTAAACGGGAAAATCCAAGACAGGTAAATCCAGTACAGGAAAACCCTGAATTGGTAAAACCTGAACAGGAAAATCCAGCCCAATTAAATATACAAGAAACAAATACAGAAAAATCAAATATTGATTTATTAAATACATATCAATCAATCTATCCGGCAAAAAGGGAAAAAACAAACAGTGCTTCAAAGATGGATACGGATAGGATGGATAAGATGAATATATATCAGGAAATTATCAAAGAAAATATTGAGTATCCTTATCTGGCAGAACGTTACGGACAGGAACGAGCGGATGAAGTGGTTGACCTTATGCTGGAAACTATGTTGTCTCAGCGACCATATATCCGTATTGCCGGGGATGACTATCCGCGTGAAATTGTGCGGAGCCGTTTTCTTAAAGTAAATTATTCCCATATCGAGTATGTATTTGACTGCTTAGATAAAAACACGACAAAGGTACGGAATATCAAAGCCTATCTGCTTGCGGCTTTATATAATGCCCCAGCCACTATGGATAGTTATTATCGTGCGGAAGTCAATCACGATCTGTATGGAGGTGTTTAAGAGAAAGGAGGAAATCGCTATGACAAAGAAAAAAGCGGTCTGCTTATGAGTGGAGTAACCAAAGAGCAAATTGCCGAAGCAAGGGCTGTTGACCTTCTCGACTATATCCAGTCTCACGAACCCGGAGTTTTAAAAAAAGAAGGTCCCGGCATTTACCGTCATAAGGAACATGACAGTCTGGTTTATTGTAAAAAGTATTGGTACTGGAACAGTCGAGGCAAAGCAATCAACGCTTTGGATTATCTTATGGAAATCCGGGGATATGATTTTGTGGAAGCTGTGGAGGCTTTGGCAGGTAAAAATATTCGGGATATTCCTTCTCGTTCAATTACCGTCAGCACCAAACCGGAACCGGAGAAAAAGAAACCTTTCAAGCTGCCCTGGTTAAAACGGTGTGCAACTTTTATGTTTTCCTATTTACAGCGCAGAGGGATTGATTCGGACATTATTCTCAGGTGTATGAAAAATGGCAGCCTGTATGAATCCAAATATCACGATGAACCAGTATGTGTTTTTGTCGGTCGTGATGATAAAGGGAAAGCGCGTTTTGCATGTGTGCGTGGTATTGCCGGATCTTTGAGAAAAGACATTATCGGAAGTGACAAACGTTTTAGCTTCTGCTATCCGCCGGAACATCCCGGCAGCCGTCACCTTGCTGTATTTGAAGCTCCCATAGACGCTTTATCCCATGCCACCCTTCAAAAACTGGAAGGCTGGAAATGGAATGGGTACCGTCTTTCGTTGGGAGGTACTTCTGCGGTTGCCCTGACTGCTTTTTTAGAACGTCACCCGGAGATCATCCGAGTGGCGCTTTATCTTGACAATGATCTTGCCGGAAGGACCAATGCCCGAAAGATAAAAGTCCTTTTACAGAAGGATCCCCGATTCTCTCATATCAGAGTGTCCATAAACCCGCCTGGTACTGGCAAAGATTATAATGACAAATTACTGCATACGATTCAAAAAAAAAGAGAGGAACAACAACATGACCGCCAAAAACAGGCGGTTGTTTCTATTTAGGAGGAAGATCAATGAATAATAAGAAAACTGCGATACAGGTCATTGCGGGAGCTGCCCGCTGTCCAGACTACAATCCGTCTATGGTAAGAGCTTTGATGAAAAAACTGGAAACCAACGAGAAGGCATTTGCCCTTTTGATGAATGTATCCCCTACAACGGTTCGGCTTTGGGTAACTGGTGCAGTTCGCCCCTGCGGTGTCGCAAGAAGGCTGATGCAGATCTATGAATCCGGGCCGGAAGTAGTCAGTAAGATTACCGGTCAGCCTTCGGATGGCGAAAGGAGGATCTGACATTGAAAAAGCGTTCTAAAGCACGATTGGAGGAAAATCAGTATGTAAAAGAATTGCTGACCGTACTGAAAGAGAATCCTTCCCCAAGCAGCAAGGAATTTATGGAAATGGTGTCGCATGTAAGTGAACTGGAAAACCGTCTGGCGGAGGCTGTGGAGGAATTAAAAGTGATGCGCCAGGAATTGCAGAGAGTACAGAGCCGGACGTTAAAAGCGGTACTGCAAAGAAGCTGTAAGGGAATGGAAACAAACATATCTTCTATGCGGCAGCATTTGGCAGAACTAAAAGCTCATATTGTGGAAGGCTGCAAAAACACCTTAACTGCATTAAAGGAACAAGGCGTCTCTGCCCTGGATGGGATCGGCAGATTTTTTCGTGTCGAACCTATACTGAAGAAAATAGGAAAAGTTGCAGACAAAAGTGTTCAGATAGACAGCAAGGTTATCGAAAAAATTCAGGCGCTTTCCTCAGAGTATCACGAGGCTGGCAGACATTTAAAAAATATGGGCCGTACTTTTCTGGGAAAAGACGTGATAGAGGATGCAAAATCTCCCGGAAAGTTTGCGGCGCTGTTGGCCGCACCTTATAAAGCAAATAAGAGCTGTATGCTGGCTGCAAAACAAAATGTTGAAAAAGCGCTGGAAAATCTTTCTCAATTACATGAACGTGTCCAGCAGAGAACTTCTGTTTTAAAAGCAATCAAAGAAAACAGCGATAAGGTTCAGCCACCTGTCAAAAAAGAAAATCCTGTTCCATGCACAGATAAGGCGGAACTTTAATATCTACATCATAAAAAGGAGGTACACAGATGTATAAAAACAAACCGTCTGCGGGCTTTGAAAAGGATTCCCTTCCGCAGATTTATTGGATAAAGGATACGGACCTGACCGGGTTTCTATATAAGCTGCATATGTTTGCCGGTGATTTTCTTCGGGAAAGAGAATTTAATCTTCATTCCCTGCTTACGAACACAAGCATGGATTCTATCGCAATCATGGGAAAACAGCATATGTGGCTGGATGATGCTTCCTTTGCTTACTGTACTTCGGCAAATCTTTACCAAATGATTCTTACAACCGAATACTTGAAAGCCAGGACCTTTTTATTCCACATAGACAGGACAGAGAAAAACCGTATATACGGTGATGTTCTTATGATGGATTTGGATACGCTTCGGCAGGATATAAAAACGCACACTCTTTCCCCTCGCACCGTTGATCTGGAATATCCTGACGGCAGAAATAAAGAAGTGAGTTTAGAAACATGGTATCATATGGAGCTCTACGAAAAGGATGCCTTAAAGAGTTGGGGCTTTCTATATGATCTGGAGGAACTTTCCGGTATGCGTTCCCATTATGCGAAAGTAATCAGCGAATGGAAAGACATCGCTTTTTCTATAACTTCGGAGTATTTGGAAGAACGTCTCAATACAGAGTATATGCTGGAAGCCCAGCATTCAGATCCCGACTTGTTCAGAATCCCAATGGGAACGGCAAAACAGTTGCTTTTATGTGGTGAAATACCTGTTTACAGACTTCTTCCTGAAGGAGCGGAAAAATTGTCTCCTGTCTCAGCAGTTAAGACCGGACTCTGGTATCAGTCTTACAGAGAGTTTGCTGTGAAACCGGAGGACTTAAAGAAGCTGGATCATTTCTGTCAAAAGGAACTAGACGAACTTCTCAAAATGCGGTCAATACATCAGCCTCATAAAAAGGCCGAACCTTTGCAAAGCAGGTGATGACATATGAATATGAGTTTATTAGATTGCGTCGCAGGTCAGTTAGGAGTGTTTATTTCTGATCTGCGGCTTTGCTGTCCTCTGCTGGCATTGTTCAAGCTGCTGGAAATTGAGGATGACCGATTCCCGGTAAGTGAATGGAATGAGGCGCTTTCTTATATTTCCGGGGATTCCTGTTCTTTTATGGATGTGCCGGAAGCAAAGGAATTTACACGAAAGCTGATAAGGAGGTGGTGATGATTGGCAAATACCATACAGCATGATGATTTCGGTGAGAAGATCGGAGGTGCGAAAAAAGATTTATGGAGCAGCCGGGGCTTATATTCCGAGGATCTTTTAGAAATGAACAGCCGGGAAGCTGATAAGTATGTGAAAAAGGATAACATTTGGAAAAAGCCGGACTACCAGGCATTGATCGACAGCGGGATTCCGGTGGATGTGGTCTATTGGATCAAGAAAGTACGTGACAGCCTGAACGCTTCTCCCCGCTATTACCGTACCGATGATACACCGGAGAAACGTCTGGAACGTCAGAAAGAATACATTGAAACGGTCCGTCAGGTGCAGTCAGTCGTTGAAAAGGTCCAATCTTTGGATGACATACTGGAAGCCTATATTCCTGTATTGATTGATAACGGGTATGTCAAACAAGAAACCGGCTGGGCTAGCGGTCCATATCTGACAGCTACGGAAGCCGGACGTCAGAATCCTGTGATTACGGATAAACTGGCAAAGACTCTGTATGTGCGGTCAGAGAAATACTTTTCCTATTATTTTACCGAAAAAGCGAAAAAGGAACAGTTTGGCGTTCCCAAAGAAGAAAAAATACCGAAAGGTTATCGTATTCACTATAACGATGGAAAACATACATTTTCAAAAGATAATGACTGGAAACCGGATACCTACTATGTGACGAAAGGATATTCCATAATCAAGAAAAATTTATCCAGCCGTGAGGAAGCCTTGAAATGGGTGCAGGATTTTCAGAAACAGCGTGGAGGCAATGGAAAGAAACGTTTTGTGCCGGAACAGCTTGCCAGTGTCAGACGCACCGGACCGGACTACCGCAATGGCCGGGATATTGTCGGTCAGGATTATCTTGACGCCTTTGGATTCCGCGGCGGTGAGTTTGGAAACTGGATGTCTCAGAATGACCGGCGCGCTTCCCTGAATATGGGCTTTGACGCCTTAAAGGATCTGGCAGACGCGCTCAAGATCAGTGAAAAAGATATTGCTTATCAGGGAACTTTGTCTATCGCTTTCGGTGCTCGTGGAAGCGGCAATGCGGTCGCTCATTATGAACCGCTGCGAAAGGTAATCAACCTGACGAAAATGCGCGGCGCCGGTTCCCTGGCGCATGAATGGTGGCATGGGCTGGATGACTATCTGGGCGTAAAAATGGGTGTGAAGGGCTATCTTTCTGAACACCCCCGAACATATCCTTTATTTCAAAAACTGATCGATACGATGAAGTATAAACCGCAGACACCGGAGCAGGCTGCGGAAGCTATGGAAAAGAGCAATGAACGCCTGCGTAAAAATGCGGCTTCGTGGATTGATTCTGCGGTACTTCCTGCTGTGCGCCGGTATGGAAATGAAGCGTCCATGCAGGAATTTGAATCCTTAAAATCAGAGTTCCTTGCCGGAAAGACAGAGGTTGTCGAAAAACTCAGCGCTTTTAAAAAATCGCTGTCCGGTCATGTGATCCCAAAGGCGGACCGGGATACCTTACAGACATATGAAAGGCTTCTCCACTCTGCCGCTGAAAATACCGAGCCTGTGATCGGACGTACTGAAACAGACTATTACCGCAATTCAAAAGAAATGGGCCGTGAATGTGAAAAAGACGGCGGCTATTGGGAAAGCGATGTGGAAATGACAGCCAGAGCCTTTGCAACTTATATCAAGGACAAGCTGCCGTACCGCTCTGATTATCTGGCCGGTCATGCAGAAAGCGCCTGCACCATTGCTTTTGATAAAAACGGGGAATCTCACCTTGTCGTTGCTTTTCCTCAGGGAGAAGAACGAAAAGCGATCAACGCCGTCTTTGATGAAATCGTTCAGGATTTGAAAAGGCAGAATATCCTTACCCACTCGGACCGTCCGCAGACTTTAGAGGAAATCAGGCCTGTAAGGACGGTTCATTCTGTAAAAGAGGAAGCCATGCCGGTGATTACAGGTTATGAACAGATCACGCTTTTTGGTAATGAGAAGCCTTCTGTTTTACAGCAGCTTTCAGCAGGAAAGGAACATGCCGGCAGACCGGAGCAAAAAATACCGGCAAAGAAAAAGGATACCCCTGAATTGTAGGAGGATGATGGAAAATGAATACAACACAAACTATGCAGCCTATTATTTTGGATTCGGATATTGTTTCCGGCAGCCGCAGACTGAAACCGGAAGAAATCAGCTTTGAAGATGAAATGATGGTTATCGGAAACCGGCTGAACTTCTATATGCCGCTTTATTTTGACATAGCGGAAGTTTTCGGAGAAAAACCTCTGTTAAAAAATGAGGACGGCTACATCAATGTTTATGCCAACTATGACCTGGATCTTGGATGCGTCTGCGATATGCTGGAGATCGTCAAAGTAGTGTACGACCGTTCTGAAACGGAATACTATTATCCGCTCAGCGAGGAAGAAAAAGCTGCTGTTATGGAAAAAATGGAACAATACCGTTATGGCAGCGCAACCTTAGAGTCCATAAAAGAGGAATATCTTTCGGAAAAATCTTCTGTTCTGGCGCAGCTTGCCGATGCCAGGATGAAGGCGGAACAACAGCCGGTTTCCAATAAAACTTATGAACAGCAAATTTGATGGGAGGGAAAAGATTGATAAAAAATAACAGTTATCGGGCTTTCCGGTATGGAGACGAGCTTAGGCCCGGATATATGTTACAAATCGAGCATAGTATTTCCAGTAATCAGCCCGATATTTCTTCCTTGATTACAAAGAGCAAGGAGGAACTGGAAGCTATGCGTCAGGACAGTATCAGTGCCGAAAATAAGGCCTATGCTATTGTGGTTGCCGCTGCGGAGCAATGGGAACAGCAGGCAGCGGTCACGCAGCTTTTTGATATGGCTTTACAATACCTTCGTACACCGCAGGTCGAACATACCAATAATCAATGGGAAGATAACCCACATCGAGACGGTGAACAGATCAGTAACCGTGTCTACAAGATGAATTATGACATATGGGAGGATACCAAATACAACAGTGATACAAAAGAAAGGATTCCGGTCGCCTGGTATGTTTCCTGGAATGTGTACTTAAATTCTCCGCTGCAAGGTCATAACGTACATCTCGCAGGGCAGAGAAATAAGCGCTATACTGACAAAGCGGCTGCCATTAAATATATGGAAGGCAGAAAAAAGGCATACGCAAATCTGTTTAGCGAGCTTTCCCCGTCGATTCCAAAAGAATATAGGGATCATTTTATGGTACATGGCACTCTGCTTCCTGGTTATGTGGTGGAGGGCCAGGAAGCTGTGAAGGATACCGCCGCCGAGGTTTCGGAGGGCGGTATTTCTGTGCCGGAAAATAAAAAGACTTCGGTTTTGGAACAACTGTCAGCAGCAAAGAGCCAAAAGCAAACAACTTCTGTTGTTACAGAACATAAAAAGGAGGTCGAACGATGAAGGTATTAGCAGTAGAACCCGGCAAGGTTCCCTATGAAACAGAAATCGAAGATGGGCTTGAATCTTTGCAAAAAGCTGTTGGAGGAAGTGTTGAAGCTGTTTATCCTTATGAAGATCCGGTAGCGGTGATCCGTAATGAAGAAGGAAAGCTGATCGGACTTCCAATGAACCGGGCGCTTAAAGATGAAGATGGAAATATCTATGACATTCTCGCAGGAAAATTTCTAATTGCCGGTTTGGGAGAAGAAAGTTTTTCTGATCTATCTCCTGATTTGATGGCGAAATATAAAGAGAAATTTTTCTACCCGGAAACCATTCTACATATAGCCGGAAGATTTGTGAGCATCAAACAACTTTTGCCAAAAGAACAGGACACCGACCGTATAACGAAATCCTCGGATCTTGCTGATAAGCTGGACAATTTTTTCAGAAACAGTGACACCGGATATGAAGATATGTTCCCGGATATGAAAGAGAAACGAGAACAGATGACAAAGGAACTGCTTGCAGGAAACACTTGGAAATCGCGTATGTGTCTTGCTGCTGTTGCTCAGGATGCGCATTTGGAAGATGAAGAAGTAAAATTACTCGAACAGATTTCTTCCTATGAAAAGGCATACGGTATCAGCAGTTATTCCGTTTATCAGCTATCCCTTTCTGACAGTACCGATATTTACCGTTTTATGTCTTATGACTGGCTGGAAAAAAAGGAACTGTCCGTGGAGCGCAGTAACTATCAAATGGTTTATTCAGCGGAACTTACGCCTGCTGATACGCTGGATACGATTTTTCAAGATCTGAATTTGTACCACCCGGACGGATTCAAAGGTCATTCTCTTTCGGTTTCGGATGTTGTAGTCCTGCATGAAAAAGGCAAGGATACCGCTTATTATGTGGACAGCATTGGTTTTCGTGAGCTGCCGAATTTTTTAGAAGATAGGAAATCTCAGAAAATAGACAGGAATGTTTCTATGCGTGAACAGATACAGCAGGCAAAAGAACAGGCCTCACAGACCGAGCCGAAAGCCACAGATAAGAAACACCGCACACCGGAAAGGAGTTGAGAAATATGCTGATGGCAGTAAAAGAACCCTATACGCTGATGGTACAGCCGGACGATATTCTTGTTTCCCCTCGTGAGGTAGATGAACATTTCGGAACGATGGTCTGCTTTCACCCACGCTATGCGCTTGGTGATTCCCATAACTATGTGGATAAAGATGATTTTTTGAGGGAAATGTATCTGGATACCGTAGGACATGATGAAGCCGGTATGAAACGCTATGAGCGGATGGTAAACATCGTAAGCAGCCGTTTCCGGCATGGACCAAAGCCAGAAGAACGGGCAGTCGATGAAGCTATGCAGAAAGTGATTTCAGAAAAATATCTTATGCTTCCCCTCTATCTTTACGATCATTCCGGTCTTGCAATGAGTACCGAAAGCTTTGTCGGAAAGGCGCTCCATGCAGAATGGGACAGCGGACAAGTCGGCTGGATCTATGTTTCCAAAGAAGATGTGCTAAAGGAATTTGACAGCGACCGTATGACAGGAGCGATTCGGAAAAAAGCGGAAGATCTTATGCGCAGTGAAGTCACAGTTTATGACGCCTATCTTCGCGGCGAGTGCTATGGCTATGAACTGTATAAAAATGGTGAGCTGTCCGATAGCTGCTGGGGATTTATCGGAACTTTGGACGAGGTAAAGAAAAATATTATGTTTTATCTGCCGGAGGAATGTAAGGATATGGTGGAACATCTGGAGGACCAGGAACATCCTGCCACGATCATCAAAACTCTTTTGCAGCACGCAAAGATCCAGGTGGATCAGGCTGCAAAAAATCACCAGCGTGCTTCCCGTCAGCAGGTTATCCAGACAGAATCACGATAAAGGATTTTTCAGAATTTGAGGAAGGAGGAATTATTTGCAGGAAGAACTTGAACGAAAATCAATTTCATTTACAATACAGGCAACAAAGCTGACCGGCCGTGTCATGCGGTCAGCGGTTGCCGCGCTGTTACATAAAATTGAAAAGGAACGTACTACTCCCAAAGTCGGCCGAAACAGTATGAAGCGTCTAACAGCCAGAGACGGCGGAGCCAATACCATAACCGTTGACGGACGGATCCGGTCTTTTGAGCGGTGTGCTAAAAAACATCAGGTACGTTATCACATTACCAAAGATATCAGTACCGATCCTCCAAAGTGGACCGTGTATTTTAAAGCAAATCAGGCAGATGCCCTTACAGCGGCGTTCAAAGAATATACCCGCAAGGATCTGAAACGTGAAAACAGACCGTCTCTACTGTCGCAGCTTGCGAAGTTTAAAGAACTGGCACAGATTCTTGGTAAGGATAAGGTCAAGAACAAAGAGCATGGAGGACCGGAACGATGAAGCCTGTTGATGTGCTGAAAAAATATATTTTGCCGAACCTCCCCTATCTGATGTTCTTATGGATCTTTGCAAAGATCGGTGAGGCGGTACGTCTTGCCCCAGGATATGATGCTTCCACGAAGCTGCTTGGACTTTCTCAGGGATTTTCTGTTGCTTTCCAGTCTTTTATGCCGGGAGCTGCTATGGACTATCTGATCGGATTATGCGGTGCTGTCCTGATCCGGCTTGTTGTTTATGTGAAAGGGAAAAATGCAAAGAAGTATCGTAAAAATGTAGAATATGGTTCAGCCCGATGGGGAACGAAAGCCGATATTGCTCCTTTTATGGATCCCAAACCGGAAAACAATATCATTCTGACGCAGACCGAGGGCTTGATGATGTCCGGCCGTCCAAAGAATCCCGCTTATGCCCGCAATAAGAATGTCCTTGTTGTGGGTGGTTCAGGAAGCGGTAAGACGAGATTTTTTATAAAACCCAATTTAATGCAGCTTCACAGCAGCTACGTCGTCACAGATCCGAAAGGAACTGTCCTTGTGGAATGTGGAAAGTTGCTTTCCCGCGGTGCTCCTAAAATCGGGAAGGACGGAAAACCTGTCAGGAATAAAAAAGGAAAAATCGTATGCGAACCGTACCGCATTAAGGTTTTCAACACTATTAACTTCAAGAAGTCTATGCACTATAACCCTTTTGCCTATATTCATTGTGAAAAGGATATTTTAAAGCTGGTAACGGTTTTGATTGCAAACACGAAAGGCGAAGGAAAAGCCGGGGATGACTTTTGGGTGAAGGCGGAAACTTTGCTCTATACCGCTTTGATCGGATATATCTATTATGAAGCGCCGAAGAATGAGCAGAACTTCACAACTCTTGTGGAAATGATAAATGCAATGGAGGTCCGCGAAGATGATGAAACCTTTAAAAATGCCGTGGATCTCCTTTTTGACGCTCTGGAACAGAAAGATCCCGATCACTTTGCGGTACGCCAGTATAAGAAATATAAGTTAGCTGCCGGAAAGACGGCAAAATCAATCCTCATTTCCTGCGGCGCCCGTCTTGCTCCGTTTGATATTCGGGAAGTACGTGAGATCACAATGTATGACGAGCTGGAGCTGGATATGGTCGGCGACCGGAAAACTGCGCTTTTCTTCATTATCTCAGATACGGACGCAACCTTTAACTTCCTTGTCAGTATGGCGTACACACAGTTATTCAATCTTCTTTGTGAGCGTGCAGACGATCAGTATGGAGGACGGCTGCCGGTGCATGTGCGCTGTCTGATTGACGAAGCGGCAAATATCGGTCAGATTCCAAACCTGGAAAAGCTGATGGCAACGATCCGTTCCAGGGAAATTTCAGCTTGTCTCGTGCTGCAGGCGCAGAGTCAGCTCAAAGCGCTCTATAAAGATAACATGGACACAATTATCGGGAATTGTGACAGCAGCTTATTTTTAGGTGGTAAGGAAGAAACAACCCTTAAAAGCTGGAGCTCTCTGTTAGGAAAAGAAACGATTGATATGTATAACACCAGTATTACCAAAGGTAATCAGGAAAGCCACGGTCAGAACTTTCAAAAGCTCGGTAAAGAGCTGATGTCTGTGGATGAACTGGCAGTTATGGACGGCGGAAAATGTCTGCTTCAAGTACGCGGGGTACGCCCTTTCCTCTCCCGGAAATATGACATTACCAAACATCCGAACTATAAGTATCTTTCTGATTACAGCGAAAAGAATACATTTGATATTGAAAAATATCTTTCCACCAACCTGCAGGTCAATCCTGATGAAATGTTCCTGAACTATGAGATTTCCCAAAAGGAACTTGCGGAAGAAATTGCTTAGTCATTTCATTGGAGAGTTTAATGTAGTATAATATCAATATAGAAGAACAACAAATTGGAATTTGCAGAGGAGGGCAGTTATGAAAAAAGAATTAAGACAAATCTTATTTATTTGTGCCTTTTTAATCATTGGTTGTGTAATTGGTTATTTTTTCGCTGTTAATCAAATAAATCAGTTTAAGAACCCTGATTTTATTGCACTTTTAGCCAGTCATAATATGCCTGTTCCAGAACCCGTAGACATTACAATGAGTATTACGTTATTCGGTTGGCTTTTCTCTGGAATAGCTACAGGAATTATTTTTTATTTGAATATATCTAAAAAATGGTTAACACCTATTGCTCCTAAAATTTTTATGGGAATCATTACATTTCCATTTTATACATTAGCAGGAGTAATTGGAGTAATTCCCTTTACTATTTATAATGGGATTATGCTATTTAGAAAGAACTTGCGATAATATTGTATTGGGAAAAACCATATGCTTCAACCAAATCCCAGTTTGTTGAACGAAATTTTAAATAAGAAATTAGACTAATTTAAGTCTGCTGATTTGATTTTTTCATCTTAGCAGGCTTATTTAGTACCATAAAAGTGTAGTTGTTAGAGAGTAATTAACTCTGACATCTGCACTTATTTTATAATAAGGGGAGTAATTGGTCTGACGTGGGCTTATTTGGGTCATTGCATCCGTCATAAAAACCGTTAACCAACCCCCTTATTATAAGCATTCGATTAAGCAGGTAGGGATTCGCTCCCGCGTAACCAACTAAACTGGATGGTAATAAGTGCGGCTGGAACAATTACGAAAAACAGTTATAGGAGGTTCAAGATGATAAGTGTAGGAATTGATATATCGAAAGGGAAAAGCACTATCTGCATACTTAAGCCATACGGAGAAATAGTGTGCCGACCTTTTGAAATGCAGCATGTAGAGAAGGATTTGGAAGCATTTCATGGTTTGCTTCAAAGATTGGATGGAGAGATACGAATTGTAATGGAGGCTACTGGAATTTACCATCTTCCTATTTTGACATTCCTTCATGACAAAGGATATTTCGTATCTGTTGTTAATCCATTTGCAATGAAAAAATATGCGAAAGACAACAGTATCAGAGGGGCAAAAACCGATAAGCTTGATTCCATGATGATTGCGAACTACGGAATCGAGAAATGGTTTAAGTTACAAAAATATGAGGGCGCTGAAGAAACCTATGCGGAACTTAAACTTCTGGGTCGCAGATACCGCTACTATATGGATCTTCATGTGAAAGCCTTGCAGGAGTTGACGCATCTCCTAGATTATGTGATGCCAGGTATCAAGAAGATGTTTAACAGTTGGAATGAAGCTAATGGAAAGGACAAACTCAGCGACTTTGTGGAAAGATTCTGGCACTTTGATCTAATTACATCTATGAGCCTTGAAAAATTCACAGAGGAATATATTGCCTGGGCAGAAGAAAAGAAATACCACCGAAGCAGATCCAAGGCTGAGGCAGTCTATGAATTATCTTCAAGTGGCATTCCCACACTGTCGTCCGGTACCCCATCGACCAAAATGTTAGTACAGGAAGCAGTATCAACATTGAGAACTGTAGATAGTTCTCTGTCTCTCATTTTAACACGAATGCAGACGCTTGCGAAGTCCCTTCCTGAATATTCAACGGTCAGGGAAATGGGCGGAGTTGGTGATGTCCTTGCAGTCAAATTGATTGCAGAGATTGGCGATGTGAGAAGGCTGCACAGTGCAAAGGCCCTCATAGCATGGGCTGGAATAGATCCACCACCGTATGAATCGGGGCAGTTTATTGGATCAAAACGCAAGATAACGAAACGAGGGTCTTCAACGCTGAGGAAGGTCGGATATGAGGTGATGCGAGTCCTAAAGAGTCATCCCGCGCCGAAAGATGATGCTGTGTATAACTACATTTTGAAAAAGGAAAGTGAGGGTAAAAGTAAGAAACATGCAAAGATTGCTGGTTTGAATAAATTTCTGCGGATTTATTATGCAAGGGTAACGGAAATTTACCAATAAGGCAAAAATCTTACGTGATTATACAGGCTGGAAACAACGCCAGCCTTTTTGTTGTACACAAAAATAGATTGATGAAGTAATTTTTAAAACCTGCCTAAAAGTACTTGACTTTTGTTAGCAGGTTTTTATTCCCTTTTTTAAAGGAGGTATGTACTTGGTAAGGATCCGTGATCCTACAGTTTCAATTTCATAAACGGATTGCAGAAATATTTCTGCTCCCTACTGCCCGCAGTTATCTTGTAAGGACTGCGGGCTTTCTTTGTTTCCGGCCGGAAGTACGACCGGATATTTTAAACAATACATTAAAGGAGGTCATTTATGGATTTTTTTGCTTCTGCTATTGATACATTGCAGATTCTTGTTGTTGCTTTGGGTGCCGGTCTTGGTGCCTGGGGTGTTATCAATCTTTTGGAAGGTTACGGAAACGACAATCCGGGTGCAAATGCTCATGTACGGTAAGGAAGCAAGCAACCGAAAACAAGAGATAGACCGCCAGCACTACACTATTCCGAACCAAAGACCAAAAGATAAGCATTGTGGGAAAATCTAAACTTTTGGATTTTCCTACAATGCCGACTACGGCGGAATCCTTCCCACTCCTTATATCTTTCTGTATACATTGAATTTGTATTTAGTAAAATGCAGACAACACCACGGATCGGCTTTTGGTTGGACAATTCCAACCAAACACCACAGCAGACAGCAGAAAACATTCTGAACGCTAGGAAGCCGGTATGATTGTTACATATAAGGGGAAGAAAAATTTCTTTTAGGTACTTGCTTTCCTAAAACTAATGTGATATAATAGCATCATTCCAAAAAAGGAGTAAAAAATATGCGGCAAGGTATTCTTAAATAAAACTATAATCAAATAGTGGGAACAAAGGATTATGATAGTCCCTTTTGTGGGGGCTTGGTTTTTTGTACCCAATTTAAGAATACTTTTGCCTTATCAATTTTGACATATCCGAAAAACAGCAATCACAAACAGGTGTATGCTGTATATGTGTATGTCCGCAAATTATAATCCCCAGTGGTAAAAGTATTTTACTGCTGGGGATTTTTATGCCCTTTGGGGCTGTAAAGGGAGGACAATCACATGAAAATAATCAATATTGGAATTCTTGCCCATGTAGACGCTGGAAAGACGACCTTGACGGAGAGCCTGCTATATGCCAGCGGAGCCATTTCAGAACCGGGGAGCGTCGAAAAAGGGACAACGAGGACGGACACCATGTTTTTGGAGCGGCAGCGTGGGATTACCATTCAAGCGGCAGTCACTTCCTTCCAGTGGCACAGATGTAAAGTTAACATTGTGGATACGCCCGGCCACATGGATTTTTTGGCGGAGGTGTACCGCTCTTTGGCTGTTTTAGATGGGGCCATCTTGGTGATCTCCGCTAAAGATGGCGTGCAGGCCCAGACCCGTATTCTGTTCCATGCCCTGCGGAAAATGAACATTCCCACCGTTATCTTTATCAACAAGATCGACCAGGCTGGCGTTGATTTGCAGAGCGTGGTTCAGTCTGTTCGGGATAAGCTCTCCGCCGATATTATCATCAAGCAGACGGTGTCGCTGTCCCCGGAAATAGTCCTGGAGGAAAATACCGACATAGAAGCATGGGATGCGGTCATCGAAAATAACGATGAATTATTGGAAAAGTATATCGCAGGAGAACCAATCAGCCGGGAAAAACTTGCGCGGGAGGAACAGCAGCGGGTTCAAGACGCCTCCCTGTTCCCAGTCTATCATGGCAGCGCCAAAAATGGCCTTGGCATTCAACCGTTGATGGATGCGGTGACAGGGCTGTTCCAACCGATTGGGGAACAGGGGGGCGCCGCCCTATGCGGCAGCGTTTTCAAGGTTGAGTACACCGATTGCGGCCAGCGGCGTGTCTATCTACGGTTATACAGCGGAACGCTGCGCCTGCGGGATACGGTGGCCCTGGCCGGGAGAGAAAAGCTGAAAATCACAGAGATGCGTATTCCATCCAAAGGGGAAATTGTTCGGACAGACACCGCTTATCAGGGTGAAATTGTTATCCTTCCCAGCGACAGCGTGAGGTTAAACGATGTATTAGGGGACCAAACCCGGCTCCCTCGTAAAAGGTGGCGCGAGGACCCCCTCCCCATGCTGCGGACGACGATTGCGCCGAAAACGGCAGCGCAAAGAGAACGGCTGCTGGACGCTCTTACGCAACTTGCGGATACTGACCCGCTTTTGCGTTGCGAAGTGGATTCCATCACCCATGAGATCATTCTTTCTTTTTTGGGCCGGGTGCAGTTGGAGGTTGTTTCCGCTTTGCTGTCGGAAAAATACAAGCTTGAAACAGTGGTAAAGGAACCCTCCGTCATTTATATGGAGCGGCCGCTCAAAGCAGCCAGCCACACCATCCATATCGAGGTGCCGCCCAACCCGTTTTGGGCATCCATAGGACTGTCTGTTACACCACTCTCGCTTGGCTCCGGTGTACAATACGAGAGCCGGGTTTCGCTGGGATACTTGAACCAGAGTTTTCAAAACGCTGTCAGGGATGGTATCCGTTACGGGCTGGAGCAGGGCTTGTTCGGCTGGAACGTAACGGACTGTAAGATTTGCTTTGAATACGGGCTTTATTACAGTCCGGTCAGCACGCCGGCGGACTTCCGCTCATTGGCCCCGATTGTATTGGAACAGGCATTGAAGGAATCGGGGACGCAGCTGCTGGAACCTTATCTCTCCTTCATCCTCTATGCGCCCCAGGAATACCTTTCCAGGGCTTATCATGATGCACCGAAATACTGTGCCACCATCGAAACGGCCCAGGTAAAAAAGGATGAAGTTGTCTTTACTGGCGAGATTCCCGCCCGCTGTATACAGGCATACCGTACTGATCTGGCCTTTTACACCAACGGGCGGAGCGTATGCCTTACAGAGCTGAAAGGATATCAGGCCGCTGTCGGTCAGCCGGTCATCCAGCCCCGCCGTCCGAATAGCCGTATAGATAAGGTTCGGCATATGTTCCACAAGTTAGCTTAACAGCTTGCAAAAGTCATATAAAATGAGATTTGAAAGGAGAATGTAACTTCATGTTTGCTAAAAATTCAAAGGCATATTCTGTCTACCTGCTGTTCCGATTTGTCTGTTCCCTGGCGGTTTCTATGTCCACAGTGCTTTCCATCGTGTACCACCTGGAGGTGGTGCAGCTGGATGCTTTCCAGCTTGTCCTGGTAGGGACGGTTCTGGAGACCTCCTGCTTTCTGTTCGAGATGCCCACCGGTGTGGTGGCGGATTTGTATAGCCGTCGGCGCTCGGTGCTGATTGGAATGTTCCTCTACGGCCTGGGCTTTCTGATGGAGGGTGCGCTACCGTGGTTCGCGCCGGTTCTGCTGGCCCAGGTTGTCTGGGGTTGCGGTGATACCTTCATCACCGGCGCTCTGGAGGCGTGGATTGCCTCGGAGGAAGAGGACAAACCCATAGACAAGGTGTTCCTGCGGGGCAGTCAAATGGGGCAAATCGGCGGCGTTCTGGGCGTGGTGCTGGGCACACTGCTGGGAAACATAAACCTGCAAATGCCTCTCATCTTGGGGGGGCAGTTTGTGCTTGTTGTTGGGGCTGGTGTTGGGTCGCATCATGCCAGAAACCAACTTCTCCCCTGCTATTGAGGAACGGCAGGGCTTGCTTAAAGACTTTGTCTGCCTGTTCAAGCTCAACCTGGGCTTTGTGAAAGGCGCACCTGTGTTGCTGGCGCTCTTAGCAATCACACTATGCGGGGGACTTGCCAGTGAAGGCTTTGACCGGCTCTCCACCGCTCATTTTCTGGATGACACGGTAATACCCGTTATCGGGCCGCTGAACAGCGTCACTTGGTTCGGTGTTATCAGTCTTATCGGCAGCGGCTTAGGTATTCTGGCTTCTCAGTTGCTCATCGCCCGCATGGAGAAAAAAGGGACTGTCAGCCGAACCAGTGTGGTCATGTCCACCAGCGCCGGGTATATCCTGTGCCTGGTTCTCTTCGCGGTGGGGCGGAGCTTTTGGTTCATGTTGTTGGTGTTCCTGCTGGCGGGGCTTATGCGCACCATCAAGGAGCCTGTGCTGGCCGCCTGGATGAACGACCATGTGGATGAGAAAATGCGCGCCACAGTCTTTTCCACCAGCGGACAGCTGGACTCTTTCGGGCAGATCATCGGCGGGCCTATTGTGGGGCTGGTAGCCCAGCAGGTGTCCATACCCTGGGGGCTGGTCTGTACCGCTTTCCTGCTGTTGCCCGCGCTGTTCTTAGTGCCGGTGGCGGGAAAGAAGCGGGATTGATATGGCATAGTTAAGTTTACTGACGAGCGGGAGATTACTTCCGCTCGTCTTCATTTAGTAGCGCAAAATTTGAGGACTCTTTATTTCCTTATTCGGTATAGCGGAGGCGGCTGTCAATTCGACATAATTTTCTTGTGATACTTTACCGTACATGAGCATTTGTTTCGTATTTGAAAGAACAAACTCACCAAATAAAAAAAACGATATTCGGGTGGGTTATTTTGTTATACCCTAAATTACCCTCTGAGTAAGCACGACCTTAAAGACTTAAAGGAACGGTGCAACGAGCAGAGCTGGGAACAGGGCTTGCATGTGCCGGAGAAAGGAAAGACATTTGCTGGAGAAGTCCGGGAAGAAACGGTGGCATGGAGCAAAGACACCTACCAGCTTTTGAAAACGGCAAGTTTCCCTTGACTATCTGATGAACGAGAAGTTTGTCCAGTTTGCCGCGTCGGAGCCGGACGAGGAATACCCATTTACCGTCTGCGGTCAGACCGTCCTGCTCTGCAACGCCGCCCTTGCCGACGCGATCTCTGTTTTGCCGGAGCAGACGCGGGAAGAAATCCTGCGCTATTACTTTCTGCGCCAGCCGCAGCGCGTGATCGGCGCGTGTATTGGCCGGTCACGCAGCACAGCGGGGCGGCATATCCAGCTTGCCTTGCAGCGGCTACGCGAAGAAATGGGGGTGAGCCGGTATGAGTAGACTTCTCCCCTATGAAACAATCCTCAAAGCCCGTGAGGGCGACCCAGAAGCCGTGAACGCTGTCCTGCTCCACTACGCCGGATATATCCGCTATTTCTCAAAAGTGAACGGGCAGGTCAACGCCGAGGTGGAGGACTATGTAAAGCAGCGGTTAATTGACTGTCAATTCAAGTTCCGGCTTGACGAACCACCGGACAAGTCATAAAAACTGAATACCAGCCGCCACCGACGCGGCCAGCGAAAGCAGTAAGTCTTGAAAAAGATTTACTGCTTTTTTTGTTGTCCGGCTCCGCTCCCGGCCATTTTGCCCCCTGCCGGTTGTAGTAGTAAGCGAGGAGGGAATTTTTCTGCCCTGGTGTTTGGCATTTGGAGCATTTACCCGTAGTAGAGGGCAAAGAGAAAGGATTTCTCCAACACCGGGTAGAAACCACTGCGTCCGGTGTCATTTTAGCGAAAGCGGGCAGGAATGCCCTTTACAGGATTAGTAGTAGCAGAAAAAGAGAAACAAACTTTTGTGGTTGCAGTTTTCCAAAAAAGTGGCGGACGGAAGTGAGAGAAAGTTTGCAGTCACGGAGAGCAAGTTTCTACCACGGTGCCAAAATCCGCAATTCTGTGGTTTTGCCCCTCGCGGGAAACTTGTTGGGGAGTGCCTTCCCCAAACCCTGCTATGCGGCTTGCGCCGCAAAAATATTTCCGTCCGGCAGGCCATTTTTTTGCGAGAACTGCCCCGGAAATACCTAACAGACCAGCCTATTTTTTGTGATAAGTGAAAGGAGGTTTACAGCCCATGCCGAAGCGATACAACACACCCCACCGCAGCCGCGTTGTGAAAACCCGGCTGTCCGAAGATGAATACGCCGACTTCACAGCGCGGCTTGCGCCCTATGGTATCAGCCAGTCGGAATTTCTCCGGCAGGCGATACGGCGCACGACCATACGCCCCGTTATCCATGTGTCAGCGGTCAATGATGAACTGCTTTCCGCTGTTGGAAAGCTGGCCGCCGAGTACGGCAGGATCGGCGGCAACCTCAATCAGATTGCCCGGTATCTGAACGAATACGGCGTACCCTACAACACCCTTTCCGGCGAGGTACGCGCCGCCATATCCGACCTTGCCGTCCTCAAGTATGAAGTCCTCAAGAAAGTAGGTGACGCGGTTGGCAACACTCAAGCATATCAACTCTAAAAACGCCGACTACGGAGCCGCCGAGCAATATCTTCTCTTTGAGCATGACGAGTTTACCATGAAGCCCGTCCTTGATGAAACCGGCAGGCTTATCCCCCGCGAGGACTACCGGCTGTCCACGCTGAACTGCGACGGGGAGGATTTTGCCGTTGCGTGTATGCGGGCCAATCTCCGCTATCAGAAAAACCAGCGGCGGGAAGATGTGAAAAGCCACCACTACATCATCAGCTTTGACCCGCGGGACGGGCCGGACAACGGCCTGACCGTAGACCGGGCGCAGGCGTTGGGGGAACAATTCTGTAAAGAGCATTTTCCCGGCCACCAGGCCCTTGTCTGCACCCACCCGGACGGGCATAACCACAGCGGCAACATTCATGTGCATATCGTCATAAACAGCCTGCGGATTGAGGAAGTGCCGTTCCTGCCCTACATGGACAGGCCGGCCGATACGAAAGTCGGCTGCAAGCACCGATGTACCGACGCTGCCCTGCGCTACTTCAAATCCGAAGTCATGGAGATGTGCCACCGGGAGGGGCTTTATCAAATCGACCTCTTGAACGGCAGCAAGAACCGCGTCACCGACCGGGAGTATTGGGCGCAGAAAAAGGGACAGGCCGCGCTGGACAAGCAGAACGCCCCCATGATTGCCGATAGTATCACGCCCCGGCAGACCAAGTTTGAAACGAACAAGGAGAAGCTGCGGCAGACCCTACGGAAAGCCCTTGCCACCGCCGCCAGCTTTGACGAGTTTTCCTCTCTGTTGCTGCAGGAGGGTGTGACCGTCAAGGAGAGCCGGGGGCGGCTTTCCTACCTCACGCCGGACAGGACAAAGCCAATTACCGCCCGGAAGCTGGGCGACGATTTTGACCGCGCCGCTGTCTTTGCCGTTTTAGAGCAAAACGCCGCCAGAGCAGCCGAAGCGCCAGCCAGATCCCCCGATCCCCCACGCACCATAAAAGACCGCTTGCAGGTTGCCAGAGCCGAGATAGCCGCCCCGAAACAGGACGGAGTGCAGCGGCTTGTGGACATTGAGCAGAAAATGGCCGAGGGCAAAGGCCGGGGCTATGAACGCTGGGCGAAGATACACAATCTGAAGCAGGCCGCCAAAACGCTGTCCGTCTACCAGCAATACGGCTTTACTTCCCCGGAGCAGTTAGAAGCCGCCGTTGACACCGCCTATCAGAAAATGCGCCAGACCAGCGGCGAACTGAAAGCACTGGAAACGAAGCTGCAAGGGAAAAAGAAGTTGCAGCGGCAGGTGTTGGCCTACGCCCAGACCAAGGCCGCCCGCGACGGGCTGCGGGCACAGAAATCCGAGAAAGCCCGCGCCGCATACCGGCAGGCCCATGAGAGCGATTTTATCATAGCCGACGCAGCAGCCCGGTATTTCAAGGCGCATGGCATTACCAAGCTGCCCGCCCGGAAAGCGTTGCAGGCCGAGATCGAGCAGCTTATCTCCGAGAAAGACGGCCTGTATAACACCTATCACGAACAGAAACAGCGGTTCAAGGAGTTGCAGACCGTCAAGCGGAACATCGACCAGATTTTGCGCCGGGACGAGCCGCACCGCAGAAAGGAGCAGAGCCATGAGCGATAACCTGCCCCACATGGACTACCGCCAGCACCGGCGGGCGCGGCGGCTGGTACATGAGTGCTGTAACTACGACGAGGGAAACTGCCTGCTGTTAGACGACGGGGAGCCTTGCGTGTGCGTCCAGAGCATTTCCCTTTCCCTCATGTGCCGGTGGTTCCGTGTGGCTGTCCTGCCCCTTGACGGGGAGCTGGCCGCAGCCCTCTTGTACCGGGGGAGCCGG
Organism: Massilioclostridium coli; assembly: GCF_900095865.1. Classification (GTDB taxonomy): domain Bacteria; phylum Bacillota; class Clostridia; order Oscillospirales; family Ruminococcaceae; genus Massilioclostridium; species Massilioclostridium facile. The sequence continues at coordinate 314,082 of NZ_FMIZ01000007.1, forward strand.
AAACGGTGTGCCGTCTGCGGCGCGGCCTTTGTCCCCAAATCCAACCGGGGAAAATACTGCCCCGACTGCGCCGGACGCATAAAGAAAATCAAAGCTGCCGAGCGAAAGCGGAAACAAAGGCATAAATGTCACGCTTTAGAGCCTTTCAAACCCGCATAAATCAAGGCTTTTTTCGTGGGTGTCAAAGGGTGCGCGATACATTTATCCTTTTCCCCCGGAAACGCCGTCCTAATGCGTGACAAACCGCCAAAATCAACCCGAACACAGGGAGGTGATATTATCGCTGATTATATCATGGCAGACACGCCGCTGCCTTTCTTTCTGCCTTATCCCCGTTTTCTGCTGAAAATGGAGATTTCCCAGACCGCCAAGCTGCTGTATTCGCTGCTGTTAGACCGCTCCACCCTTTCACAGAAAAACAAGTGGCAGGACGACAAGGGCAGGATTTATATTATCTATCCCATCGCGGAGATAGCCGAAATACTGGATAAAGGCAGCACCACCATAAAGGGGGCGCTCAATGAACTGGACATGGCGGGGCTTTTGGAACGGGAACGGGGCGGCTTCTCCGTACCGAACCGGCTATATGTGAAAGTGCCGCGTGTGCCACAGGTACAGTTTTCCGACCAACTGATGGCCGGAAAACCGACCCTCACAGAGCCGGAAAACCGACCAACTGATGGTCAGAAAACCGACCTTATGATGGTCGGAAAACCGTCCCCTAACCAAACTACTATAAACAAACTTACAGAGAGCCAAACAATGGGAGCGAGTGGGGAGCCGCCCGCGCCCTATGGCCGATACCGGAATATTTTCCTGTCAGAAGCAGAATACGCCGAACTGAAAGAGGATTACCCCGACAGGCTGGAACGGTTCATCGAGGAAATGAGCCGCTACCTTGCCGCCAGCGGGAAAAGCTACCAGAATTATGCCGCCGCCCTGCGGATATGGGCGGGGAACGACAAAAAGGGCGCCCCGAAAAAGGGCATCCCTGACTACTCATGCAAGGAGGGCGAGAGTTTATGAAGAACGAAATCAACGCTGTTTTGGAAAATATGACGGCTGCCACCCCGGAGCCGGAGGACTACACCGGCGAGGACGGTTTACTGTACTGCGGCAAATGCCGCAAGCCGAAAGAAGCCTATTTTGCGCCGGATAAGGCCGCTATCTTTGGCCGTGACCGCCACCCGGCAGAGTGCGACTGCCAGAGAGCCGCCCGTGAGGAACGGGAGGCCGCCGAGAAGCGGCGCAGGCACCTTGATACCGTGGAAGAACTGAAACGCCGGGGCTTTACCGACCCCACCATGCGGGACTGGACTTTTGAGAACGACAACGGCAGGAACCCGCAGACCGGGATTGCCCGCCGGTATGTGGAGCATTGGGAGGATATGCGAACCGACAATATCGGCTGCCTGTTCTGGGGCGGCGTGGGAACCGGGAAAAGCTACCTTGCGGGCTGTATCGCAAACGCCCTTATGGAGAAAGAAATCCCCGTCCACATGACGAACTTTGCCCTTATCCTCAACGACCTTGCCGCCAGCTTTGAGGGGCGCAACGAGTACATTTCCCGCCTTTGCCGCTATCCGCTGCTTATCCTTGACGACTTCGGTATGGAGCGCGGGACGGAATACGGGCTGGAACAGGTTTTCAATGTGATTGACAGCCGTTACCGCAGCGGCAAGCCGCTGATCGTCACGACCAACCTCACGCTGGACGACCTGCGGAACCCGGAGGACACCGCCCATTCCCGGATTTATGACCGGCTGCTTTCCATGTGCGTCCCGGTGCGCTTTACCGGCGACAACTTCCGGCAGGAAGCCGCGCAGCGGAAAATGGAGAACATGAAGAAACTGATTACCGACTGAAAGGAGTATTGCCTATGGCAGATAACAAGCAGCACGACCACCGCACCACTCGCCGCCCCGACTGCGTGACGGAAATCCGCATGGGCAATTCCGTCCTTGTCGTGTCCGGCTATTTCAAGAAAGACACCACAACCACAGCCGCCGACAAAATGGCGCGGGTACTGGAAGCGGAAGCCGCTGCTACACAAAAACCGGCGATTTGACAAGCTGTAAAGAAGCAGATTTGACACTTTTGCCGCTATACAACCAGCCCTATTCCGTGGTACAATGAAACCACGGAATAGTGGGGCTGGCTGTCGGAAACGGAGGATTTTATGTTAAGACAAGCCACCCAAAACCTCATTACCGCCCTTTATCCGAGATTGTCCCATGAGGACGAATTGCAAGGTGAGAGTAATTCCATATCGAATCAAAAAAGGATACTCGAAGCCTTTGCAAAACAGAATGGCTTTACCAACCTGCGCTGGTACACCGACGACGGCTATTCCGGCGCGAACTTTCAAAGGCCCGGTTTTCAAGCCATGCTTGCAGACATTGAAGCTGGGAAAGTGGGTACAGTTATCGTCAAGGACATGAGCCGGTTAGGGCGAAACTACTTGCAGGTAGGGTTTTACACGGAAATGCTGTTCCCTCAAAAGGGCGTGCGTTTTATCGCTGTCAACGACAATGTGGACAGCGCAAACGGCGGCATGGACAACGATTTTACCCCTCTGCGAAATCTGTTCAACGAATGGCTGGTGAGAGATACGAGCAAGAAAATCAAGGCAGTTAAGAGAGCAAAAGGCATGAGCGGCAAGCCCGTTACCAGCAAGCCGGTGTACGGCTACCTCATGGACGAGGACGAGAATTATATCGTTGACGAGGAAACCGCGCCGGTAGTCCGGCAGATATACCAGCTTTGCCTTGCCGGGAACGGCCCGACCAAGATTGCCCGTATGCTTACGGAGCAGCAAATCCCCACGCCGGGGACGCTGGAATACCGCAGGACGGGCAGCACCCGCCGCTACCACCCCGGCTATGAGTGCAAATGGGCGACAAATACCGTTGTCCACCTGTTGGAAAACCGGGAGTACACCGGCTGTCTGGTAAACTTCAAGACGGAGAAGCCCTCTTACAAGACCAAGCACAGCGTAGAGAACCCCATCGAGAAGCAGGCCATTTTTGAGAACCACCATGAGCCTATCATAGACCGGGAAACATGGGAGCGCGTGCAGGAGTTACGCAAGCAGCGCAAACGCCCGAACCGCTATGATGAAGTGGGGCTGTTCTCCGGTATGCTGTTCTGCGCCGACTGCGGCCATGTGATGTACCAGCAGCGGTATCAGAACAAGACCCGTAAGCAGGACTGTTACATCTGCGGCAGCTACAAGAAGCGCACCCGTGACTGTACGGCGCACTTTATCCGCACCGACCTGTTGACCGCCGGTGTCCTCTCCAATCTCCGGCAAGTGACGGAATATGCCGCCAAGCATGAGAGCCGCTTTGTGAAGCTGCTTATCCAGCAGAACGAGATCGGCGGCAAGAGAAAGACCGCCGCAGCCACCAAGCAGCTTGAACAGGCGCAGGAGCGCATTTCCGAAGTGAGCCGCATTATCAAGCGGCTGTATGAGGACAATGTGAACGGCAAAATCAGCGACGAGCGTTTCATGGAACTGTCGGCAGACTATGAGCAGGAACAGCGGGAACTGAAAGACCGCGCCGCCGCTTTGCAGGAGGAACTTTCCAAGTCGCAGGCCGCCACCGTCAATGCGGAAAAGTTTATGGGTATCGTCCGAAAGCACCTTGCCTTTGAGGAATTGACCCCCACCCTCTTGCGGGAGATGATTGAGAAAATCGTCGTGCATGAGTGCAGCTATGACGAGAACGGCATCCGCAGGCAGGACATTGAGATTTATTACAGCTTTGTCGGCAAGATTGACTTGCCCGAAGCCTAACGCCCGACCTATCCGACACAATGGCCAAGTGCCGGATAGGAACGGCAAAATTTTTTACACCTCTAATGCTTCTTTATCACACACAAACAAAATCACAAGGTATGAAACAGCTTATGGCTGGCGGAGGTATCGCATTAGTTGGTATGACGCTGATCCCGCTATTGGCTGGTTTGTTCTAATAACCTATGGATTGGCTGGTTGATTGGATATCGGATTGGATTAAACAGGGCCTTATTGACGCTATCACAGGACAATACACAGGTATATTTGAATCAGTAAACAGCCAGGTCAATGATGTCGCAGGTCAGGTCGGACAAACCCCGCAAGGCTGGAATGGCGGGGTTTTCCAAATGATCCAGACTTTATCGGAAACGGTTGTGCTGCCGATTGCCGGAATTATCCTGACGTTCGTATTGGTGTATGAACTGATTCAGATGATTTTGGAAAAGAACAACATGCACGACTTCGATACATTCAATATTTTCAAGTGGATTTTCAAGACTTTTGTTGCCACCTATCTTCTGACAAACTGTTTCACGATTGTCATGGCGGTGTTTGATGTGGCACAGCATACTATTTCAAACAGCGCCGGAGTTATCAACGGCAATCTGGATGTGGCAGCTTCTCTTGACGACTTACAGACGCAGCTTGAAGCAATGGGTGTATGGGAACTGATGGGGCTCTGGCTGGAGACCAATATTATTTACCTGTGTATGTGGATCTTGTCCATTGTGATTTTTGTAATTGTTTACGGCAGAATGATTGAAATCTATTTGACCGTGAGCGTTGCACCGATTCCGTTTTCCACGATGGTAAATCGTGAATGGGGAGTGATGGGAACCAACTACTTTCGCTCCCTGTTCGCTCTTGGATTTCAGGGTTTCCTTATCCTGATCTGTGTTGCTATTTATGCGGTATTGGTACAATCCATTCCGTCAAACAGCGACATACACGGCGCAATCTGGGGTACAGCGGGATATACGGTACTGCTTGCCTTTGCTTTGTTTAAGACCAGTTCGTTATCAAAAAGTATCTTTAATGCGCATTAGTGCGCAATCATTTTAAACACATAAAAGGAGGATTTATTTATGAGCAATAACAATACAAATACTACGGTTCCTGAAAACATGGAAGCTGCACCTTTGAAACTGGATGTAAGGGTTCGCCCGATCGCCCCGATGGGGAACCTTCTTGCCTATGCCAATGTGACGATTGGCGGCTGCTTTAAGGTAGATGGGTTCCGTATCTGTTCCAGTGAAAAAGGGCTGTATGTCAATATGCCTTCCACACAGGACGGAAAAGGCGGCTGGCGTGATGTGTGCTGGCCGGTTACAGCAGATTTTCGTAAACAGCTTTGTGATGCGCTGATTGAAGGATACGGGCAGGCAATCGAAAACCTGCAGGCAACGCTTGAAGCCACAAAAGGCGCGGCGGAAAAGCCTTCCCTTACCGGTGCGCTGAAAGAAAATGCCGGTAAGGTTAAGAGTCAGCCTTCCAAAGCTCCGGCAGCGAAGAAAGAGCCGGAACTTTAATGTCAGAAACCAAAAAATACGGGATCATCTATGCGGATCCGCCATGGCGTTATGATATGAAACGAGGGCAAGGCGTCGCAGAAAATCATTATCCCACTATGAGCATAGAGGAAATATGCGCACTTCCGGTTGCCGATCTTGCAGCAAAGGACAGTGCGCTTTTTCTATGGGCGACATTTCCGCAGCTAAAAGAAGCCTTCCGTGTGATCGAAGCATGGGGATTCCGATATAAGACGCTTGCTTTCTTATGGTTAAAGCAGAATCGAAAAGCGGATACCTGGTTTTATGGGATGGGATTCTGGACCAGATCTAATGCCGAAGTCTGTCTCTTGGCTACCCGCGGGCACCCGAAACGTCAAAGTGCCGGGATTCACCAGTTTGTGATCTCTCATATCGAACAGCACAGCAAGAAACCGGATGTTGTACGGGATAAGATCGTTCAGCTTATGGGAGATCTTCCCCGTGTGGAACTTTTTGCCCGACAGAAAATACCCGGATGGGATTCCTGGGGCAATGAGGTGGATTGCGACATTTCTCTCTCGCCTGATATGAAAGGAGAAACAACGCTATCTAATATGAAGTAAAACAAAAGCTATTCCGGCAATTAAATTGAAATTCAGGAAAATCCTCTCCCCGCTCTTAAAGTACAGCAGCGGGGAGAACTTTTGAAAGGGGTGATAGATTGCCATATGTACCTGTACCAAAAGATCTCACAAAGGTAAAGACAAAGGTTGCCTTCAATCTTACAAAACGACAGCTTATATTTTTCAGTATTGCGGCTGTGATCGGCGTACCGGTCTATTTCCTTACCCATAACGTGATCGGAAATACGGCTGCGGTTCTTTTGATGATCGGGCTTATGATGCCCTTTTTCTTTCTGGCAATGTATGAACGTGACGGACAGCCTGCAGAAAAGATATTGAAAAATATGCTGCGTCACCGTATGTGGCCGGAACATCGTCCATATAAAACACAGAATTTCTATCAGATCATTTCGCAAAAGGAGGTATCACATATTGCCAAAAAACAAACAGCAGGAGGCACAGGAAAAACGTCTGCAAAGAAACATCAGACAGGCAAAGAAAAGTCGGGCCGAGGTAAAGGGTGCCGATAAAAAAACTGTGTCCAGTGCAAAGCCGTCCAGGAAGGGCGGTTTTTTTCTTGGAATGAAAAAGGATGCTCCGCAGACCGCTCAGCAGAGTATCCCCTATAAAGAAATGTACCGGGATGGGATCTGCCGGGTAACGGACAGGTTCTACACCAAAACGGTGCAGTTCTTTGACATAAATTATCAGCTTGCACAGGCGGATGATAAGGCACAGATTTTTGAAAGTTACTGTGATTTTCTCAATTACTTTGATTCAACGATCTCTGTGCAGCTTACCTTTATCAATCAGCGTGCCAATATGCAGGATTTTTCAAAAAGTATCGCAATCCCGTCCCGTGGGGATGAATATGACGATATTCGCCGGGAATATGCGGATATGCTGAAAAGCCAGCTTGAAAAAGGAAACAACGGTCTCACAAAAAGAAAGTTCATTACTTTTGGGATCGAAGCTGACAACCTTCGTTCCGCTAAGATGCGTCTGGAACGAATCGAAACGGATGTTCTAAATAACTTTAAAACCTTGGGCGTACAGGCTTTGCCATTAAACGGATTAGAGCGCCTGGAGCTTCTTCACGGTCAGCTTCACCCGGACGGTCAGGAGAAATTACACTTTGCATGGACAGATCTTGCCAAAACAGGACTTTCCACAAAAGATTTTATCGCTCCTACCAGTTTTTCTTTTTCAAGGGATGGCAAGACCTTCCGTATCGGAGAATATTCCGGTGCAATGTCTTTTCTTCAAATTTTGGCGCCGGAGCTTACGGACCGTCTGCTTGCCGACCTTTTAGATTTGGACGATGCGATTACGCTTAACCTGCATATCCAATCTATCGACCAGGCGCAGGCGATCCGCAACATCAAACGCAAAATGAGCGATTTGCAGAAAATGAAAATTGAGGAACAGAAAAAAGCGGTCCGCGCAGGATATGACATGGACATCATTCCGACCGACCTTGCCACTTACGGAGAGGAAGCACAGAGCCTTCTTCAAGATCTTCAATCCAGAAATGAAAGGATGTTTTTGGTAACGGTTTTGGTTCAGAACATTGCGCCAAAGCGTCAAAAACTGTTTACGGATATTTTCGCTGCTTCCGGTATTGCTCAGAAGTATAACTGTGCGCTCAAACGTCTGGACTATCAGCAGGAACAGGGGCTTATGTCCTCTCTTGCCCTGGGGCGCAACCAGATTGAAATTCAGCGCGGACTTACCACAAGCAGCACGGCGATCTTTGTGCCGTTTACGACCTGCGAACTGTTCCAGCAGGGGCAGGCGCTCTACTATGGTCTGAACGCTCTTTCCAACAACCTGATTATGGCAGACCGAAAGCAGCTTAAAAACCCCAACGGCTTATTCCTCGGAACACCGGGAAGCGGAAAATCTTTCAGTGCAAAGCGTGAGATCGTCAATGTCTTTCTTCTGACCGACGATTCCATTATCATCGCGGATCCTGAAAATGAATATGGTCCTCTGATCCGAAGGTTCGGGGAGCAGGGACAGGTCATTGATCTATCCCCTAATTCTTCCAACTATATCAATCCGCTGGATATTAACCTGGATTACTCGGACGATGAAAATCCGGTTACGCTGAAAAGTGATTTTGTACTTTCTTTGTGCGACCTGATTATCGGCGGAAAAGACGGTCTTTCTCCCATTGAGAAAACTATTATTGACCGCTGTACCCGTCTGGTATACCGCAAATACCTGCAGGATCCGAAACCGGAAAATATGCCGATCTTAGGAGACCTGTATGACCTGCTCCGAAATCAGAGCGAACCGGAGGCACAAAATATCGCTACAGCTTTGGAAATCTATGTAAACGGAAGTCTGAATGTATTTAATCACCGTTCCAACATCGATATGGACAGCCACCGTGTTCTGTGCTTCCAGTTAAAATCTCTCGGAAAGGCGCTCAAAGAGATCGGGCTTCTTATCATGCAGGATGCGGTATGGAACCGTGTTACGGCCAACCGTGAAAAACATAAGACGACTTGGTTCTATATCGACGAATTTCACCTTCTTTTAAAGGGCCAGACCGGAGCTTTCTCTGTGGAGATCTGGAAAAGGTTCCGTAAATGGGGCGGGATTCCGAGCGGACTGACACAGAACGTAAAGGACCTTCTGGCATCCAGAGAAATTGAAAATATTTTTGAGAACAGCGACTTTATCTATATGCTCAACCAGGCACAGGGCGACCGTCAGATTTTGGCAAAACAGCTTGGTATCAGTCCTCACCAGTTATCCTATGTTACACACAGCGGTCCGGGTGAAGGGCTTTTGTTTTTTGGGAATGTCATTATCCCATTCGTAGATCACTTCCCGAAAGATACCAGCCTGTACCGTATTATGACGACCAGACCGGAGGAAGTCGCGGAAACAGCTTCCTAAGCAGGATCCTGACGGCATTGGGAGGTGATGTGCTTGCCAAAGGATCGTGAATTTCGTGCCAGGGATAAGACATTTCAGAAGATGACGAAAGATGGTCTTGTGGAACAAAATGCCAGAACCAAAGAGGAAACCCGTATCAGTGAGCGGGAAAAAGATTTTGACCTGCGCCGGTCACAGGATTTGCCGCCGCAGGATAACCGGGATCTTTCTTCTGAAACACGTCGCAAAAGGAAACAGCTACCACCGGTACAGGAAGCAGCTTCTTTAGAACAACAGCCGGAAGCTGTTTCTTCTCAGGAACCGGAGATATATGCGCAGGAACCGGAAGCTGTGAAAGAAAAAGAGATACAGCATGGTATCAGGTATCAGCAGAGATTTACTGAGCAGGAGTCCTCTGATCTCAAACCTGCAGAACCGGAACTTCCAAAGAAAGAATCCAAACTGCAGTTTACCGCCGATGAAGTACCTCAGGAACCGGGGAAAAAGCTGACAAATGCGAGGCGTAAGGCGGAACGTACTTCTCAGAAGTTAGAAACCGCACAGCAGAATCTTCCTGCAAGGCGCAAACTTCGTTTGAGCGTGGAGTCGGATGTTGAAACCGGTAAGGCAAAACGGCGCTTGAAATTTGAAAAAGAGGTTGTTTCACAGCGGGATCATATGAAAGGTGCCAAACCGCTGCGTCCGGTGAAAAAAGGCGCTAATGCCGCCATTGGATATGCGCATAAGAAGATTTATGAAAATGAGCATGAGAATATCGGGATCGAGGCGGCGCACCGCAGCGAGCTTGTTGCGGAAGGTGGTCTGCGTGCTCTAAACCACCGCCGAAAGTCAGCACCTTACCGTAAAGTCTCCCGTCTCCAAAAGAAGGCGTCAAGAGCCAGTGCCAAAGCTGCCTATCAGCAGGTACTCCATGAGAACCCGAAGTTAAAGAGCAATCTGCTTGCACGGATGTGGCAGAAACAGAAAATCAAAAGGCAGTATGCCAAAGCTGCAAGAGAAGCCAGACGTGCAGGACAGACCGCAAAGAAAACAGCGGTCACAACAGAAAAGATAGCCGGACGCGTGGCGTTCTTTGTCAAACGCCACCCGATTATTTTCGGGATCGCAACTCTGCTTCTTCTGCTGTTCTTTCTGATTTCTTCGGTCTTTACTTCCTGTTCCAGTATGGGAACCGGCGGTCTTGGAATCGTTGCCGCATCAAGCTATGTGGCCGAGGATCAGGACATCAACCAGGCGGAGCTTTCCTATACGGAATGGGAAACGGACCTGCAGATCCAGATTCAAGATGCCGAAGCACAACATCCGGGATATGACGAATACCGCTATCAGGTCGGCAATGTGGGGCATAACCCTTTTGAGCTGATGGGATTTCTGACTGCTTCTTATCACGGCTTTACCTATGAACAGATCGAAGCGGTGTTAAGGGAAATCTTCTCTGAACAGTACCGCCTTGAATTTATCCCGGAAACAGAGATCCGTTACCGTACGGAAACCCGTGTGGATCCTGTTACCGGAGAAACCACCGAAGAAGAAGTACCCTATGAGTGGCATATCCTGAATATCAGGCTCACCGCAAATTCTTTCACCGACGTGATTGCCGGGCGTATGGATAACGGGCAGAAAGAACTTTTTAATATCCTGATGATGTCAAAAGGCAACCGGCAGTATGTCGCTAATATTTTCGGCGATACTGACTGGCTTCCTTATGTGACAAGTTATTACGGATACCGCGTCCATCCGATCAGCGGCGGGAAAGATTATCACAAAGCGGTGGATATTGGGATGCCTTTGGGAACGGAGATTTTAGCAGGCCACGACGGAACGGTGACACAGGCCGGTGAATCCGGCAGTTATGGTCTGGTCGTAGTGATCGAAGGTACGATGAAAGACGGCCGGACGCTGACAACAAAATACGCACATTGCTCCCAGCTTCTTGTCACTCCCGGACAAACGGTAAAACAAGGGGATGTGATCGCAAAGGTAGGAAGTACCGGAAACTCCACCGGACCGCACTTACATTTGGAAGTGCTGGTGGACGGACAATACTTCAATCCGCTTTACTTTACGGATACAGGAAACCATACCGCAGGAACAATGGCGCCGGGAACACCGGGCGGTCCTGAAATTCCGGCTTATCCGGGGGAACCGATGGGTGACGGAAGTTATGCGGCTTTGATTGCCGAAGCACAGAAACATCTTGGGAAACCTTATGTATTTGGCGCTTCCGGTCCGAACAGCTTTGATTGCTCCGGCTTTGTCTGCTATGTATTCAATCAAAGCGGTGTTGCCAATGTGGGGCGTACGACCGCACAGGGGCTATATAACATGTCCACGCCGGTGTCCAGGGAAAATGCCCGTCCGGGAGATCTGATCTTCTTTACCGGAACCTATTCCGCAGGCACGCCGGTTACACATATCGGCATTTATATCGGAAACGGACAGATGATCCATGCCGGAGATCCCGTCCAGTATGCCAGCATTGATACGTCCTACTGGCAGCAGCATTTTTACGCATTTGGACGACTGAACTAATTATGATTGGAGGTAATAGATTGAATCCTAAAATTGAAAAACTCGCAAAGGAGATTCAGAAAACTGAAAACAAGATTGCAGAGCTGCAGGATAAACTTGCGGATCTGAAAAAACAGAAAACCGAGCTGGAGAACCTGGATTACGGCGAGGTTGCCCGCAGCTTTAATATCTCACCGAAAGAGCTGGCGGAATTTTTGAAACTGCAGAAACAAGGCGCGGTCCTTCCAAACAGCGGCGGTCTGCCGACGAAAACACAGGAGGTATGCCATGAAGAATAAACTACTGCCTTTGATGACGGCGCTTATGCTTGGCATGGGCGCTTTTGTATTTCCTATCTCTGCTTATGCTTCCGGCGGTGCGGATACCACGCCGCCTACGGTCAGCGTGAAACTGGAGAAAGATACACTTTCCATTACCGCAAGTGATGATCTGTCCGGTGTAGAGGCTGTCTTTGTGGATAAAACCCGTGTTAATAGTCTTTCAGACGGAAAAGGTTCTGTCCTTTTAAAAGATTATGCGGGGAATGAAAAGCAGGTCAGCGTTTATGCGGTGGATTATTCCGGCAACCAGTCCGAGACGGTCAAGCTGGATAATCCTTATTATAAGGAACCGCAGAAAACCGAGCCGGATGCCGGAAAGCAGACAGCTTCCAGCACGGATACTCCTTCCCCTGCTCCTTCCGATGGAAATACTGCGGGAAGCACACAGGAAAGCAGTGATAAAAAGCCGCAGTCAGGAGCTTCTTCTAACCAGCCAGAAACACCGGCACAGGAAGAAGAAACGGAAAGCGCTCTGCCGGAGGGCGCACTTACACCGGACGGTACCGGAACGATCCTGGATTCTGCTACGGAGCAGGAAGATGATAAACAGTTCTACACCATTAAGACAGAGGCAGGAAATGTGTTCTATCTTGTGATCGACGGCAAGCGCGGTTCTGAAAATGTGTATTTTCTGAACGGTGTTACAGAGTCGGATCTGATGGCTCTTGCAGAAAAAGACCAGGGTACTTCCGGTGCAATTCCTGAAACGGAAATCTGCAACTGTTCTGAAAAATGCGAAGCCGGAAACGTCAACACAGACTGTCCGGTCTGCAAAAACAAGATGTCCGGCTGCTTAGGAAAGTCTGACGAAGCACCGGCGCAGGACGAGGCTTCACAGCAGGATCCGAAAGAAGAAAAGAAATCCAATACCGGCATGATCTTCTTTGTGCTGTTTGCTCTTGCCGCAGCCGGAGGTCTTGGATATTACTTCAAGATCGTCCGTCCAAAGCAGCAGGCGGCAATGGATGACGAATATGAGGATGAAGGTTATGGGGAAGGATTTGAACCGGATTCTGAATATCACGAAACCTTGCCGGATGATCTGGACGAGGATGAAACTACGGAGGACGGCAGATAAGCCGTCTTTCCTTTTGAAAAAATAATGAAAGTGAGGAATACAGCGTGAATATGAAAACATTTCGCAAGCGCGGCGTCAGCCGCATACTGTCAGCGTTCCTTTGCGTCCTGATTGCATTGGGGATGCTCCCTACAAGCGTATTTGCAGCTTCCGAAGGGCAGCGTGCCAGTTCTGCTTATGGGGATACGGTGATGGGATCGGACGGAAAGCCATACCGCTCCCCTTCCGGTTATTACACCATGACCTATCACAGCGATGGAACGAACAGCTATTCTTACCACAACGGCAATGTTGTCTATCAGCACTTTGTACTCTCTGAAAACGGAGGCGCTTTCCGATGGGTGTACTGTATTGAAAGCGGGATCCGCTTTGGGGATTCGGATGACGGCTACTATTCGGAACATACGGAAAACAGCCGTTATTTTAACCAGCTTCCCGCAACTGCACAGCGCGGCATTATGATGGCTTCCCTTTATGGATGGCAGCCGGGCGCACCGCTTCCGATCAGCGGGATCAATGCGGATGACTGGTATATGGCGGCTCAGTGTATCATTTGGGAATACCAGCAACAGCTTCGCAGCGATCCCCACAGCCGTCACGATCACGGTAAAGTTGCAGGAAACACTTTTTACCGCATTGTCCAGGGGCGGCCTGCAGAAAAAGCCTATAACTGGATCCTGGATCAGATAGCTTCCCACTCTACAATTCCTTCTTTTACAGGAACCAGCGCACAGAACGCACCTGTCCAGGAATTGAAATGGGATACGGAGAAAAAAATCTATACCCTGACGCTGACGGATACCAATAACCTGAATATCGACTTGCAGGCTCTTTCTGACAGCGGGATTTCCGTTACAAGAAACGGAAACAAATACACCTTTACCAGCAAGAAAATGATTGTGTCACCGATTGCGGTTCAATATAGAAAAAATGTTCCGATCGGAGAAAATATGCTGATCTGGGGGCGTTCCGGCTGGCAGACCATGATGACCGGCGCGAAAGATCCGGTTTCTTTCTATATGCAGATCAAAACGGAAACCTATGGAAAAGCTAAAATCGTCAAGACCAGTGAGGACGGTATCGTGGAAGGCATTTCTTTCCAGATCACAGGGAACGGCGTGGACGAAACCGTTGTGACCGGAAAAGACGGTACAATCAGCAAAGACCTTCTTCCTGGTACCTATCTTGTGACAGAAAAACCGGTGGACCGCTATGTCACTCCGGCTTCTCAGTATGTCACCATTGAAAGCGGCCAGACTTCCAGTGTGCAGTTTTCCAATATCCTGAAAAAGTTCCGTGTACTGGTACATAAAGCCGATGCGGATACCGGAACAGCACAGGGAGACGCTTCCCTGGCCGGTGCAAAATACGGACTTTATAAAGGCGGCGAGCTGATCGACACCTTTACGACCGGACCGGACGGAAGTTTTATGACCGGATATTATGTCTGCGGGGATGACTGGACGCTTCGTGAGATTGAACCGAGCAATGGGTACTTGTTAGATGAAACGGTCCATGAGGTAGGCGCTTCTCCTTCCCTTTATGAAGTGGAACTGAACACGACAGAAAATAATGTTACGGAAAAAGTGATCTACGGAAATATCCAGATCGTGAAGCATACGGATGAAAAGGATCCTGATGTGGACGATTCCGAACACAGCGACGACGCCAATGCCGGGATCATTGAAAAGCCGGAGGAAGGCGCTGTATTTGAAGTCTATCTCACAAATTCCGGCAGCTATGAGGAAGCCAAAGAAAGCGAACGCGACCTTCTGACAACGGACTCTGACGGATTTGCTGCTTCCAAAATGCTTCCGTATGGACGTTATACGGTCCACCAGATCGAAGGTGAGGACGGAAAAGCCTTTGTACCGGATTTTACCGTTTATATCAATGAAGATGGACACACCTATTCTTATATCCTGAATAACACAACGATCACTTCCAGAGTACGTGTAGAAAAAAGGGATGCGGAAACCGACCAGATCATTCCGATTCCGGGTACGGGCTTCCGTATCAAGGATCTGGAGACCGGTGAATTTATCAGCCAGGAAATTTACTATCCGAACCCGGAAACCATTGATATTTTCTACACTTCTGATGAAGGCTGGCTGATGCTGCCGGAACCTTTAAAGACCGGAAATTACGAACTCCATGAGGTGGCTGCGCCGGAAGGCTATGTTCTTTCTAAAGAACCGGTGCCGTTTACCGTGGATGGCAGCGAGGCCGTGGTAACGGTGGTACAGCATAACAAACCGCAGAAAGGACAGATCACCATTTCCAAAACCGGTGAAGTCTTTGCAAGCGTTCAGGAAAATGACGGCTTCTATCTGCCGGTTTATGAAGTGATGGGGCTTCCCGGCGCTGTCTATGACCTGATTGCAGATGAAGATATTTACACCGGAGACGGTACGTTAAGAGTGGCAAAAGATACCGTTGTTGCTACGCTTACGACCGGAGACGACGGAACTGCAGTAAGCGATCCGCTTTATCTTGGATGCTATCGTCTGGAAGAACGAAAGGCGCCGGATGGCATGGTGCTGGATCCCGAACCGATTTATACAGAACTGACTTATGCCGGACAGGAAACAGAGATCACACAGGCTGCTGTCGGTGTGTATGACGAACGGCAGAAAGCGGCCGTGGAACTGTTAAAAGGATTGGAAACAGATGAAACCTTTGGTCTTGGCTTAGGGGAAGAATATAAGGATATTACCTTTGGCCTCTATGCTTCCGAGGACATCACCGCTCTTGACGGTAGTGTGATTCCTGAAGGCGGTCTGTTGGAAGTTGTCGGTGTCTCTCCTATGGAAGATGTACCGGGGCAGTTTTCAGCAGGATTTATGACGGATCTTCCGTTTGGCAGCTTCTATGTGCAGGAACGCACAACCAATGATGCCTATGTGATCTCCGATCAGAAATATCCGGTTGTCTTTGAATACGCCGGACAGGAAACCGGGCTTGTGTCGATCAAAGTCAATGAAGGAAATGCGATTGCCAATGAGCTGATCCGAGGCCGTATTGACGGGATCAAATACGGAGAAAACCCGGATGGCGGTGATGACCTGACCTTAGAAGGCGCTGTCATTGGTCTGTTTGCTCCTGACACAGAGGAATTTAACGAAGAAAATGCTCTTATGACGGTTACTTCCGGGGAAAACGGTACTTTCTCCTTTGAAAATGTACCGTTCGGTCATTGGATCATTGCGGAGATTGCCAGTCCGTCCGGCTTGTATTCCATTAGTGAGGAACAGCACCATGTATATGTGGGAACAGACGGTCAGGTCATTGAAATTCAGATTGACAACACTTTGATCCACGGAACCGTGCAGGTCATCAAGACCGAGGCGGTGGATCCTTCCAAAACTACGGAAGATGAATCGGCAGAAAAAGAAAGCGGCAATCCGTTTATGCACCGTCTTGCCGGAGCTGTCTTTGAACTTTATGAGGATACGGACGGTGATAAGGAACTGACCGAAAATGATAAGCTGATCGGTGAACTGGAAGAAACAGACGCAGGATTCCATGAAATGAGCGGGCTTCTGGCAAAGGGATATTTTGTGAAAGAAAAGAAAGCGCCGGAAGGATTTGAGATCGATCCAAACGCTTATTACTTCTCTATCACCGAAGATGGACAGGTGGTTGTGATTGAAAACGGAGAAACAGGTTACGGCTTTGTCAATGAAGCCTACCGCGGAAACTTAAAGATCGTCAAAGATTCCAGTGACGGGCGAAAAGACGGTTTTGCCTTTGAGGTAAAGAGTAAAGACGGTACTTATTGTGAGACCTTTACCACTCCTGAAAACGGAATCATTGAAATTACCGGTTTGCGTATCGGCGTTTATACGGTAACGGAGATCCGAAACAAGGCCAGTGAGGACTATATCATTCCTGACGGGGCTACGGTAGAGATCAAGACCGGAGAAACCGCTGTGGTACAGTTCTTTAACGAAAAACCGGAGGAACCGGATACTCCTGATACACCGGACAAACCGCACACCCCTGACACACCGAAAAAACCAGTGCCTCAGACCGGCGATGATTACAACCTGTATCTGTGGAGCGGCTTATTTGCCCTTGCAATGATCGGTACCGGTGTTTCCTTTTTCTGCTGTGTCCGCAAAGGGAAAGGGAAAAAATACCGCATTGCTGCCGGAAGTGTTCTTCTGGCTTTTGCCGCCGGAACCATAGGCAGTGCCTTCCTTCTCTCCGGGGAGATCAGCCAGTATGAGAAAAGCAAAGAGGCGTATAACGAGCTGCACCAGTATGTAGAGGCCGTTTCAGAAACGAAAAGCAGCCCGGAAGAATCCGCAGATGCTTCCGACAGCAGGCTGCCTTCGGTAAACTTTGAAGAACTTCTGCAAAAAGGACCGGACGTAAAGGCGTGGCTTGCCCTTCCCGATACTTCGATCAATTATCCAGTCGTCCAGGGAAAAGACAATGACTATTATCTGAAACACTTGTACGACGGAACGGCAAACAAGACCGGCAGTATATTCCTTGATTATGAGAACAAGCCGGAGTTTACAGACCGCAACAACATTATTTACGGTCATAATATGCGCGACGGATCCATGTTCTCTACCTTGCGGGAATATGCAGACCAAGGGTACTATGACGCACACCCGGTCATGTACCTGATGACGCCAAAGAAAAATTATGTGATGGAGATTTTCTCTGCCTTTGTTGCAAGCCCCGGCGAATCAGGAAACAAGACCTCCCCCTGGGAACTTTCCTGGAAAGATGACGGAGCTTATACCACATGGCTTTCTGCCATGCAGGAACGATCTCTTGTTAAAACGGAGGCTTCCGTCACTTCCAGCGACCGGGTGTTGACGCTCTCTACCTGCACCAATAACGGCGCCGACCGTTTTCTGGTAATGGGGAAACTGATTGAAACTGAATAAATAACAAAAACACAGGCACGGAGGCTTACAACTTCCGTGCCTTATCTTATGGAGGATATATATGGTAAATCGAATTGTTCCTATTTCCGGCTATGTTCATTTGTACCGTTCCATGCTGCGGTTTTATGATATGCCGAGCGCTAAGCTAAAGGAAATGCTCTATCTTTTAAATACTGCAAATCTGGACAGTTACGGCTTTCATCACCCGGAGGTCCATGTGGTGGAAAGCGGTCCTGTGGCCTTCTGCGGGTGGCTGGACCACCGCTGTGAACGCCCTTACCGCACAGAAGTACAGCTTTACAAAGCGCTGCTCTCTTTAAAAAGAAGTATTGACCGGGAATGTATCATTACTGCTCAGCGGGAAGCTCTGCAAATGCTGTGCTGTGTGATCGGCAATCTGGAATACCGCTTCTTTAAAGCGTATGGTATGGAGATTGAAGATAAACGTACTGTTTACAGTGCGTGTACCTACCATCTTGTTCCAAAGGAAGATGAACCGAGCGTATGCTTAATGCGTGACTGGATCTATCTGCCGAGTGCCTAAAGAGTCAGTCTGAAATCATACATAAGGTACGGGATATATTTTTCTCACCTTACCCCACACTATGTTGATATTTCTTGAAATGTTGGGTATAATATAGATGGGTGAGAACAATGAGCTTAATTATCAGTACCGTAAAAAAAGAAAAACAGCGGATCGATTATATGCTGGAAAAATACCGGGAAATGCTGGCAGGACTTCCCAAAGGTACGATCTCTGAAAAGAAAGTCAACGGGAATACCTACTGCTACTTAAAATACCGGGATGGCAAAAAAGTAGTGTCAAAATATATTGGGAAAAATGATGTTGAATCCATACGCGGACAGATTGAAAAGCGGCGTCATGTGGAGGCAATGATCCAATCCCTGACAGAAGAACAGAAACTTGCAAAAAAAGTATTGGAGGGAAAGATATGATCTTATATCACGGAAGTAATGTGGTGGTTTCCGAGCCGAAACTGATTAAGCAGAACCGCTTTCTGGATTTTGGGTTTGGCTTCTATACGACTACCAATAAAAAACAGGCGGTCTCTTTTGCGGAAAAGGTGTACCGCAGACGCAAGGAAGGCGGAAAGATCGTCAATGTCTATGAGATTGACGAACAGAAAGCCTTTTCGGAATGTTCGGTGCTCCGCTTTGAATCCGCAGATGAATCGTGGCTGGATTTTGTATCGGATAACAGATCCGGCAATTATGAAGGCCCGGAATATGATTTTGTTTATGGCCCTGTTGCAAACGATGACGTTTATACAACCTTTACCCTCTATACATCCGGTGTTCTGACAAAGGAACAGACATTGGAAGCGTTAAAGATCAAGAAGCTGTATAATCAGTTGGTCGTAGGTTCTGAAAAGGCGTTGGGTTATCTCAAATTTGCAGGAACTTTACCGGAGGTGGAATGGTGATGGATGAAAAGAAATTTGAAGCTATGCTGACCTTGATCGTGCCAAAGACCGTAAATTTGATTACGGAAAACTACCCTTATGATGAAGTTACGGCATATAAAGAGTTTTATGCTTCAAAGGTTTATGCCCTGTTGGAGCAGGAAGATACAAAACTGTGGCATTTCAGCCCTTTGACCTTATTCAATATGTTTGACGAGGAAAAAAGGACCGGAGATTTCACAATCCCGGAGGAGGTATGATTATGAGCAAAGAAGGAAATTTTTTAGCGTACTGTATTGAAAAATATAAATCCGCGAAACACCTGACCGGAAAACAAGTCAGTGAGCTGTTTTCCAAGTACAATGTATGGGATTATATTTACTCTTGTTTTGAGGCGCTGCATACGACCGGAGATCATTATATCGTAGAAGATATTGACCTGTATATTGAGGCACGTCAGCAGGCAATGGCATAAAACAGATTACAATATCCGCTTATTTAACCCGTTTGTTTTAAACAAGCGGGTTTTTCTATGTCTAAAAGGAGGTGTCGTATATCGATCAAAAAGAATTTCATCGCATTTTTCAGGAGCAGGTCAGAGAATGTGACCGCCTGTTAAACCGCAAGGCAAAAGAATATACCGGGGATAACCCGGACCGCCTCAGCGCTTTTAAGACGGCTGCGGTCATTCAGGGAAGCACCCCACAGCGGGCACTTGCCGGTATGATGGCAAAGCATATCATTTCTATTTATGATATGTGTTTTTCGCAGGAGGCTTCTTTTGAAACGGAGGTCTGGAATGAAAAAATCACAGATACTTTGAACTACTTATTTTTATTAAAAGCTATTGTAAAGGAGGAAAACGACCATCAATCGAATTGAAACATGTGTATTAAACTGTTATGCTGTGGAGGAAGCAGAAAAAAATATGGTATTTACTGCCAGACTGACACAGCGGGGGCATAAGATCCAGTCAATGAAGGATCTTATGGAGTTATATCAAAAATCTTATACCGGGGAAACGGTTAGAACTATCAGCTCCCTTCCACACCCTGCCGTACAGAAATTTGCGGTTATCACCGTAGCTGTGGTCGGCGCCAGCAGACGTTTCCTGGCACAGATTACCCGGCACCAAAATGAGACTAAATTTATGAGCGCGTCTTTGCAGTACAGTGATTATGCCGGTCATGCGGACTTTGTGGTTCCCTATGAGGTTTTAACAGCCGATCCGTCAATCCGTGACTTCTATCTGAAAAGCTGCCGGGAAGCAATGAGCGCTTATGAAAAGCTGGAAACAATGGGGATTTCCAATGATTCAGCCGGTTATCTGGCATTGCAGAGCCTTCGCAATATCCTGATTATCAGTGCAACGCCCTATCAGTGGAAACACATGATCGGACAGCGGGTATGCAGGCGCAATACAGAGGAAACCCGGTATGTACTCTTAAAAATATGGGATGACCTGTATCATTTGAGTCCTCAGCTATTTTCACCGGAGCAGACCGGTCCTTTCTGTCAGAGGGATTGCTGCAAAGAAAAAAAGATGTCCTGCACGCAGCCTGTTCCAAAAGATATGCTGCCGTCAGAGCTTCTTTTGCAGGACTTTCCCGGAATTGGGAAAGGAGGATGCCCTTGAAGATAAAGATTCTTGATTTTGGACTGCCTAAGGAACATCTTCCCTTCCGCTCCCATGATAATGACGCGGGCGCTGATGTGTATCTGCCTTTTGACTGTACCGTAAATCCCGGAGAAGTCGCCAAAATCCCTTTAGGCTTTGGTCTGGAACTACCGGACGGGTATGCGGGATATATTTTCCCAAGAAGCAGCCTTGCGGCTAAGGGGATCGTATGCGAACTGCCGCCTGTTGATTCCGGGTATCGCGGACAGATCCATGCAATCGTCAGCAATGTAGGCAGCCAAAAACAGCAGCTTTCCAAAGGCTCCCGGATCGGCCAGCTTGTCATTATGCCGGTAATTATTGCCGAGTTTGTCCTTGAATTTGGAGAAGCCAGAGGAACCGGCGCTTTTGGCAGTACGGGAAAATAAGGGTAATCTCTATCCTTTTGGGGAATACTGATAAAAGATTAAAGCGGCCAGCTTCAATCGGCTGACCGCTCTACTTCTTATCATTGATTTTTTTCATAATACCCAGGATATAGTTCAATGATGTATCGTCCAGTTTTTTTGCTTCCTCGATGAACGCTTTGAGTTCTTCGGGGTTCTTATTTTCTTCATCAAAAAATTCCTGCGGCGTGATATTTAAAAACTCACAGATATAGAAAAAGGACTGCATGGAAGGCATGGTTTTCTTATTCTCTATGGAATTGATGTAATTGTTTGCCTGTCCGATGGATAACGACATATCTCTTGCGGAGATACCCTTTTTCATTCTAAGCTGTGCCAGTCTTTGTGGGAAAAAATCTTCATACATCATGCACACCACCCTTCTGTAATAGATTGTACCTTACAGATATTTTCTATCCGAAAGGTTTAAAAGGGTGTTTTGCTTGACTTAAAGAATTGTAGCTTTTAAAATTAGAAATATGATAGTTTTAATTTAGCAATGAGGTGGAAATCGTGAAAATTTGTTGTGTAACCGGTCATCGTGACATACCCGAATCCCTGACTGAACAAGTGCGGCAGGGTCTTATACGGGAAGTGGAAAAAGCAATCCGGGATGGTTTTACCTATTTCATATCCGGCTTTGCGGAAGGAACAGACCTTTTATTTGCAGAGATCGTTTTGGAGAAACAGAAAGAACATGAGGCAGTACAGTTGGAGGCGGCGATTCCATACCGCAACCGGTATATAAAGCTGATGAAGGCAGAGGATACAAAAGCCATGCTGGAAAATTGCTGTCATGTAGAGATTGTCAGTGAAAAGCTGGCTTCCAATGTTTATATGAAGCGCAACCGCTACATGGTGGATCGGTCCAATCGCGTGATCGCAGTCTATGACGGACGGGAAACCGGCGGCACAGTAGCAACGATCCGGCTGGCACACAGCAAACGGAAAGAATTGAGGGAAATTCCGGTCGGTCTTATGATACAGTAATGGTCCTTTTCTTGGATGGTTCTGGAAGATTGTCGGTAGATATGTTCATATCTTTGTGATAAAATTTCCTTATAAGACAGACATTCGGAATCGGGATTTATGCTGAAGGAATCCCTTTTTATCAAATGATACGGTAAGGAAAGGAAGATACATATGGATAAAGATAATGCAGTCCAGATATTTGAAGATAAAAAGATCCGTACCGCATGGGATGAAGAACAGGAAGAATGGTATTTTTCCATTGTGGATGTGGTATCGGTACTGACAGAAAGTAAAGATGCTTCTGCCTACTGGCGTAAGTTAAAACAACGTCTGAAAGAGGAAGGAAATGAAACCGTGACAAATTGTCACGGTTTGAAGATGGTGGCTGCGGACGGCAAACGACGTATGACCGATGTTGCAAATCTGGAGCAGCTTTTCCGTATCATACAGTCAATTCCTTCCCCAAAGGCGGAACCTTTGAAAATGTGGCTTGCCGAAGTCGGCAGGGAGCGTGTCGAGGAAACAATCGATCCTGAACTGACGATTGAACGGGCATTAGAAACTTATGCAAAAAAAGGATATACCCGCGAGTGGATCAACCAGCGCTTACAGGCAATCCAGGTTCGTAAAGAGCTGACAGATGAATGGAAAGACAGGGGCGTTCAGGCAGGGATTGAATTTGCGATTCTGACAGATGAAATTACCCGTGCATGGTCCGGCATGACTACCCGTCAGTATAAAAGGCTGAAAGGGTTAACCAAAGAAAATCTTCGTGATAATATGACGACTACAGAACTTGTTTTGAATATGCTGGCAGAAACTTCTACTACGGATATTTCCAAGGTGGAAAAACCGGAGACATTTGCGGAAAATCAGAAAGTGGCGAAGCGTGGCGGTAAGATCGCAGGGATTGCCAGACAAGCCCTTGAAGCGGAAACCGGCAAAGCAGTCATTACCTCTAGAAATGCTGCGGAGCTTAATTCTGTCGTAGTGGATATGATTGAAGGAGTCGCGGAAGTATCGGAACAATCAAAACAGGAAGTTGAAGTACCTGATTCTGTTGATACGGAAGAAAATAATAAGAATTAGACAAATTGGAATTTTCAGATGAGGTGACGAATAAGTGAACAAAGAACATCATAATGAAAATAAAAATGACGAAGAAGATTCTTTAACATTAGCTAAGCTTGTTAGTACTTGGTATGTAGGTGCTGTTGTAGGATTTGCGGTAGGCACTTTAAATGGTAATTCAACAACAGCAATTATAGGTTTGCTTATTGGAGCTACTGTAAGTTGGATATTTAAAAAGTGTTTAATGAGCAAAAAATGAGTTTGTTTGTTAGTTAAATAACAGTTTGTAAAAATAAATACTATGTTTTAAAGTCGCAGATGTTTGTCTGCGGCTTTTCTTTTGCAGATAAACACGAGAGATTTCGTCTTTCGTGTTTTTTTGATACCCAAATTTAAAAAGGAGGCGATCTTATGTGGAATGCTGTAACACATTTTTTAACTTTCTCGCTTGGGGCGATAACCGGCGTCACGATCATGTGTCTGTTACAGGCTGGTAAGCAGGCGGATAAAGATTTTTCAGAAATAGAAAGGGGTGCAGATGAATGAAATTAGTAATTGCTGAAAAGCCCAGTGTCGCCCAGTCTTTGGCTGCGGTTTTAGGGGCGACAGAACGAAAGGACGGTTATTTATCCGGGAACGGCTGGC
Source organism: Massilioclostridium coli (assembly GCF_900095865.1). Lineage (GTDB taxonomy): Bacteria > Bacillota > Clostridia > Oscillospirales > Ruminococcaceae > Massilioclostridium > Massilioclostridium facile. The sequence continues at coordinate 337,920 of NZ_FMIZ01000007.1, forward strand.
TTGTTTCCTGGTGTGTCGGTCATTTGATTGAGTTGGCTCAGCCGGAATCCTATGGGGAACAGTATGCCAAATGGCGATATGAGGATCTTCCTATTCTCCCGGCAGTATGGAAATATGAAATCAGCAGCGATAAGAAAAAGCAATTCCGTATTCTTCGGGAACTGATGAATGATTCCAACATTGAAGCTGTGGTATGCGCTACGGATGCTGGGCGTGAAGGTGAGTTAATCTTCCGATTGGTCTATAACTATGCAAAGTGTAAAAAGCCGATTTACAGGCTTTGGATCAGCTCTATGGAGGATGCCGCTATCCGGGATGGCTTTGAGCACCTGCGGCCGGGTGAAGATTATGACTTGCTTTATGCTTCGGCTTTATGCAGAGCCGGGGCGGATTGGATCGTGGGGATCAATGCGACGCGGCTTTTTTCCGTTCTTTATGGAGGCACTTTAAATGTCGGGCGTGTAATGACGCCTACGCTCGCCCTTTTGGTTCAGCGTGAATTGGATATAAAGTCATTTCAGAGTACCCCTTTCTATATCCCGGAAATTACCTGCGGCGGCTTTACCGCTTCCGGTGAAAAATTCAGTGAGATACAAAAGGCACAGGAGGTACAGAAAGATTGTGACGGAAAATCTGCTGTGGTGAAAAAGGTGGAACATCAAAAAAAGACCGTATATCCTCCCCGCTTATATGACCTGACGACTTTACAAAGGGAATGTAACCGTCTGTATGGATTTACCGCGCAGCAGACACTTGATTATCTGCAAAGTCTGTATGAGAAAAAGCTGGCAACCTATCCGAGAACGGACAGCCAGTACATTACCGAAGATATGCAGGCAACCGTCGGTTCTCTCACTCTTTGGCTGTGGCAGAATATGCCGTTTTCAGATGGCAGCAATACGGCGCCGGAACTGGAACGGATCATCAATAACAGCAAGGTTACAGACCACCATGCAATACTTCCAACCGTGGAGATTGCTCATACAGACCTTTCTTCCCTTCCGGCCGGAGAAAAAGACGTGCTGCTTCTTCTTGCTGCCCGTCTGCTGTGCGCTACTGCTCAGCCTCATTGTTTTGAAGCAGTCACAGCTACTTTGGAATCAGAATCTCATGTATTTACCGCAAAAGGAAAAACGGTTTTGCAGGATGGATGGAAAGGCATTGAACGTGCTTTTCGTTCAGGTCTGAAACAGAAAGATACACAGGAGGATGAAGATTCTGCCGTATGCTTGCCGGAATTAAAAGAAGGACAGGTGTTTTCTTCTGTTACTGCAGGTATCCGGGAGGGAAAGACTTCTCCCCCAAAACACTATACAGAGGATTCCCTTCTTGCGGCAATGGAAACAGCCGGTTCAGAGGATATGCCGGAGGACGCAGAGCGCAAAGGTCTTGGTACTTCTGCCACCCGTGCAGCGATTTTAGAAAAACTGGTTGCTTCCGGTTTTGCAGAACGTAAGAAAAAACAGCTTTTGCCTTCTGAGAAAGGTTTTCATCTGATCGCGGTGCTTCCTGATGTAATCAAATCCCCCGCTCTTACTGCGGAATGGGAATCCAAACTAAAGCAGGTAGAGCGCGGCGAGTTATCCGCAGATTCTTTTATGGACGGTATTTTTTCTCTGACGAAAGAACTTGTAAAACAAAATCATACTGCGGATCCGGCTTATGCTTCCTTATTTGTAAAAAGCGGATCGGCTGAGCGCAAAGTTATCGGGCTTTGTCCCCGCTGTGGAAATCCTGTTTATGAAGGGAAAAAAGGATTTTTCTGTGAGAATCCATCCTGCTCTTTTGCGCTTTGGAAAGACAATCACTTTTTCACTACGAAGAAAAAATCAATCACAAAGACGGTTGCAGCGGCACTCTTAAAGGAGGGCCGTATTTTTATTTCCGGGCTTTACAGTGAAAAAACCGGAAAAACTTATGATGCAATGGTAATTATGGAGGATACCGGAGATAAGTATGTGAATTTCAAGCTGGAGTTTTCTAAGACGCGGAGGAAATCAAAATGAGCCGGGCATGTGCCCGTGAACTGACAAGATCCGAACGTGCTTCGATCCGAAGGCTGGTAACAAAGTTTTGCGCCAATTATGACGAACGGGAAAAACTGTGCCTTCCTTTGGACTGCCCCTGTTATATGCTGCAGAAATGGTGGACCGGTTCTCTGTGCTGTTATTTCGCTAAAGCTGTCCTTCCCATAGATATATCGCTGGAAGCAAGACTGACCGGAAATGATACTTCTCAGCGTCAGAAACAGTGTCCTGTCTGTGGGAAATTTTATCTTCCTAAGACCAGCCAGGCATATTGTTCGGAGAGCTGCCGGTCGTGGGCCAGGCGGGAAGCAGATAAAATGCGCAAGCGCAGGATACGGCAAAAAAAATAGCTGATATGTCTGCAACTTATCCAAACAGGGCCTTGTTTTATAAGGCTTTGGGGAGTCAGTTTGAATGTAGGCTATATATTTCTATGTCTGCTTACGAAACTACGGATAAGTTGCGGACAAAATCAACTGGAATGAAGGAGGTTAAAATTTGGAAATAAAGCGTATTACAACGGATGATCTTCGCGGGATGTGTGAAAAGGAAGGTCTTGTGCTGCAAGGGTGCGGCGGTAAACCGGAGGAATGGGTGGACGGGATGAATGATCTGCTCACACAAAGCGACATTTTGCTGGAAGGAACAAAGTTTAATGAGGTTTTCTCTTTTTCTTATGGTGATCTGGAATGTCTTTTATTCCCTTTTGATGATGTAAAGCTGGAAATAGGGCGATTTGCTATGTGGCGTTTACAGACACATCATATTTTTGGCGGAACATGGCTGTCTGATTTTGTTCCGAACCGGCTTGGAGGGTTCTTAGAAGAAAACAGGAAGCCGGACTGCCCTTTGATCGGTCAGGACGGAAATATCTTCAATCTGACCGGTATTGCTTCCCGGACATTAAAAAGTCATGGGATGCAGAAACAGGCAAAAGAAATGTGTGAACGTGTATATGATTCAGGCAGTTACCAGGAAGCGCTCTGCATTATCGGAGAATATGTCAATATCACTTCAACAGAGCAGGTAAAGGAACCGGCTGCTTCTGTACGGCAGCAGTTGAAAAGCAAACCAAAAGAACAGCCGGAAAAGGCTGAAAAACCCTGCAAACAACAGGAACGGTAAGGAGGAAATACAAATGGAAAAAGTGTATGGTGTATGGGCCGTGCGAAGTGCATCGTCCATTTTTGGCGCCGATCAGGCATGGTGTAAAGATAACGGCAGGCCATTGGAGTTTGAAACCTTGCTGGATGCCAAAAATTATGCGGAGAAACTAAATAGAATATTTGCCACAATGAATACCCATTACTATGCCAAAGAAAAAGAACCGGAACCCAATGCTGTAAAAATGGTCTCCAAACAGCCGGATATGGACGCCCTTGCTCATGCGGATCATACCCCGCGAAATGACGCGGCGGAAAAACAGAATGAAATTACCGGCAGACAGATTGCCTCCGAACCGGATCCGCTGGTAGAGATCCGTTCTGCTGTCCATAGCAATTATGCCGGAATGATCGCAATGTTGGGAGCCGATAACAGGATCTATCTTGGTAAGGAAGAAAATTACTATGAGCAGTCCAATCAGATCGGATACTACGATAACCGGGATAGTTCCCTGTATTTCATCACTGACCGGACGGATATGTATTATTTTCTCTATGGTGAGGGGTGGGCTCATTCTCAGGAAGATATGCTAAGCAGAGGTCTTACGATGGAGCAATATCAGGAATTTGCCTGTTTAAAGGACGGTGTATTGAAGCAATTCGATATATCCAGGGAAATCCTGTTTGCCGGGAAACCGTTTCAGAACCCGGAAAATTATCTTCGCAATGCGGAACTGGACTTGGAAGGCGAAAAGGGAAACTATAATATGATTGATGGCATTGTGAACAATGCTCCTCCTGCCCGTGCGGATCTGACAGACGGACAGACCTATGAAGAAATCAAAGAACTGGCGCCGGAAACGTTGAGTAATCAAAAGCCGTCCATTATGGAAAAATTAAAAGAGGCGAAAACAGAAAAAAGAAGTTCTCTTTTTCAGCCCGATCCACCGGAAAGGGGGTTTTAACAGTTGGACCTAAAATTTGAAAATGTCGATATAGAAAAATGTCTGCGCTCTGTAATGGAGAAAAACACGAAGCACTATCAATCAGATTTTGATTTTGATGTAGGAACCTTTCAGCATATCGCCCAGGCGCCGGCTGCAAATAAGCCGGTTCTCTACTGGATGTCGCGACCTTCCGGTACATGGTGTTTCATGGAGCGGGATCTTTTTATCCGTGATTCGCAAGCCTTTCACACCTGGCAGTATTATAAGGACAGCCGTGATACGATCCTTTCCTATGCGGTGGAGATCACCGGTATGTCAGCGGAAGGTCATATTATGGGAAACCTCTATACGCAGGATTACCGCGAAGTTACAAAGCATTTGGAATGTGCCGCGCAAAATGCCGCTTCTGTCTCGATCCGTTTTGAAGGCCAAAGTGAACCGATGAAATTTTCTTATACGGATTATAAAAATAACAGCCTTTCCATACATGCAAGATTCGGCAAGGCAGAAACTTTCCGCCTGGAGCCGGAAGATCCGCTGCTGTTAAAGGATATTCTTCAAAAAGAGAAAATGAACAGGCAGAAATTTATAACGGGAGATTTTGAAAAACATGCTGATAAAATAATGACGGGAGAAAAAATTTCTCTTACCAGGTACTTAAAGGAAACTGCTCCTGCTGTCCGTTCCCCTTCTTCCAAATCTGCGATAAAGGAGCAGCCGGACCGATGAAACCGCCAAAGGAAAAGAAAACGATCCAACTTCACTTTTTGGTATCCGATCGGGAACTGTGTCTGCTGAAAGAGCGTATGGAGCAGACCGGCATAAGCAATCTTTCTGTTTATCTCCGTAAAATGGCATTGGACGGTTATATTTTAAATCTGGATCTTTCCGATGTACGGGAGCTGATAAAACTGCTGCGGGCCTGTTCCAATAACTTGAACCAATACACGAGAAAAGCCCACGAAACAGGAAATATCTATGCGGCGGATATTGAGGATCTCCATGAGCGGTTGGAAGAACTTTGGAAAGTTGCCGACCTGCTGCTGGACGGACTTACAAACATTCCATAAATTAAAAAAATGCCGTTGCTTTTTCCTATACCGGCACGGTACAATTCATATATAGAAAATATTTTTAAGGAGGCGGATGTATGAGTGTTTTGCTAGCCGTCGGGCTTGAACTGCTGATCGGTATCATTATCGGTTTGATTGTTACGATCATCGGATTGTTTTTTGGAAATATCATTGTATTTGACAGTATTGCGCTGGCCGTTTTAGCAGGATTCCTTTCGCAAGGTCTCCTTGGTGTCCACCCGGCAATGGCTGTCGGGATTGGAATTATCCTTCTGATCGTGCTTCTCTTTTTACAGCATACCCGTCCGGGGTTCTGGATCATTGGTCTTACTTTGTCAGTCTTTTGGGGATTCGTTTTTGCTACGATGGCTTATGAATTTACCGATAAGAATATGGCTTGGACTTATGCGGTATGGGCGCTTGGCGCTGCTTTGGTTTTGGGACTGCACTTGTGGGCGCGGGATAAAACAGCATAAAGAACAGATTTTGCGGTCCACCGTTTTAAGGTGGACCTTCTTTTTTTGTATCTTGGAAAGCGAGGTGATGAATGATGGCGACTACCAGACTTATGCCTTTGCATATCGGAAAAGGCAGAACGGTATCTACTGCGATTGCTGATATTATTGACTATACCGAGAATCCGCAGAAAACCGACTATGGGAAGTTTATTTACGGATATGAATGTGATACCCGTACTGTTGACGCGGAGTTTGTTCTGTCCAAACAGCAGTATTCCCGTTTGACCGGAAGAAATCGCGGTTTCGATGATGTGATTGCTTATCATTTGAGACAGGCATTTAAACCCGGAGAGGTTACACCGGAAAAAGCGAATCAGATCGGGCGTGAACTCGCTATGAAACTGACAAAAGGAAACAATGCTTTCCTGGTCTGTACACATATAGATAAGCACCATGTCCATAATCACATCATTAGTGCGCCCATAAGGGGCAGAGTAAATCCGCTTAGCAAGCGGCAGGCGTGAGGTTTCATGCCTGTGGTCAACGGCTAACCTGGATGGGGAAACCCAAAGGGGACAATAGCACGACCGTAACGCTGTGAGTTGGCAAGTTGTCATGCCACGACTGAGCAGCAAGACCAAAGTTCATATGAGGATAAAGCCTACACTGGTTGAACGGCAGTCCGAGGGACATTTGTGGTGGTCGCAGCGGAAGACAGCTATATCCGCTGCGCTGTGCATCTCCGCCAGAAAAGATGACTGGCAGGAGCGAAACCGATGTGCAGCCCGTATGTATCAGCATAAAAGGACGAAAACCGTATCCGACAATGAACACAGCTTTTTACTCTGTTACTAAATGGGGATTGCCTAAGTTGGAATGCTCGCAAGAGCTATGGGTGCAGGCCCTGAAAATCCAATATGGCAACGGAGCCGCCGTAGTAGTCCGAGCGTGTTAATGGCACGCACATGGCGAAGGGCGGCAGTTCATTCGATTCAATGCAAAAGAAAGGAAGGTGCGTGAGGCACTATGAGAAATCCAGAAAATGTATTGAACAGTCTGCAAGAGCATTCAGCTCAATCCGGCTATGTCTATGACAGATTGTACCGCAATCTGTTCAACCGGGAATTTTTCTTACAGGCGTATCAAAATATCTATGCCAGTCAGGGAAACATGACCGCAGGCACAGACGGGAAAACCATTGACGCAATGAGCCTTGAAAGAGTTGACAGGCTTATTGCAGCCCTGAAAGACGAATCTTACCAGCCCAAGCCGTCCAGACGGACATATATTCCCAAAAAGAATGGAAAACTCCGTCCTCTGGGCATCCCGTCCATTGACGACAAGCTGGTACAGGAAGTTGTCCGTATGCTGTTGGAATCCATCTATGAAAACAGCTTTGAGGACACCTCCCACGGCTTTCGACCCAATAAAAGCTGTCACACAGCCTTGAGAATGATTCAAAATCGCTTTACACGGTGCAAATGGTTTGTGGAGGGAGACATTAAAGGCTTCTTTGACAATATCGACCATAATGTCATGATTGGCATCCTCCGCAAGAGAATCAAAGATGAACGCTTCCTGCGCCTTATCCGTAAATTTCTTAATGCGGGATATATGGAAGATAACCAAGTGCATCAAAGCTACAGCGGCACGCCACAGGGCGGCATCATTAGTCCTATTCTCGCCAATATCTATCTCGACCAGTTCGACAAATATATGGCAGAGTTTAAGAAACGGTTTGACCGTGGGAACAAGCGAGCCGTCAATGTGGAATACCGCAAGCTGAGCGATAAGAGAATCCGACTCAAAAGAAAGCTGGCAAAGGCAAAAACTGAGGAAGAAAAGCAGTCCTTACTGGAAAGCATCTGGGAACTGGACAAGGTTCACAAGTCCATCCCCTGTAAAGACCCTATGGACGAAAACTTCCGCAGACTGCAATATGTCCGCTACGCTGATGACTTTCTTATCGGTATCATCGGAGCCAAAGAGGATGCACAGGCTGTGAAACAGGAAATCGGCACATATATCGCCGGACAGTTGAAATTGGAACTGTCGGACGAAAAGACGCTGGTAACCAAAGCGACAGACCGGGCAAAATTCTTAGGATTTGAAATCAGGGTTACACCGCAGAGCAATCACACCAAGAAAACCAAAAGTGGTTCTACGGCCAGAAATTACAGCGGCCATGTCATGCTGGAAGTCCCAACTTCCGCCATTCAGAAGAAGCTGCTGGAACTGGGAGCCATGAGAATCGATGTTCGCAATGGAACAGAGATTTGGCAGCCCACCCATCGCGGAAAACTTGTCGGGCGAACGGACCTGAGTATTCTTGACCAGTACAACGGCGAGATACGAGGATTCTGTAACTATTATGCGATTGCAAACAATCGCTCCAAGCTACACAAGTTCCGCTATATCATGGAGTACAGCTTTTACAAAACTCTGGCCTGTAAATACCGCACAACAAAGCGCAAAATCATTGTTCAGTATCGTATCGGCAAAGACATCGGTGTGAAATTTCAGGACAAACATGGCAAGGAGCGTATTCGACTACTGTGGCAAGGCAGTCTTGCCAGAGACCCCTATCCTCTGGGAAAAGAAGCGGATATTATCCATAAGCCAAAAGGCATTCTGAAGAAGCCCAGTCTTGGCGCACGATTGAAAGCAAATCGGTGTGAATGGTGTGGAAAAGAAACTTCAGTGTTGGTGATGCACCAGGTAAGAACGCTGAAAGAGCTGGATGAAAGTCAACCGTGGGCAGCTTTTATGAAAAAGATTAACCGGAAAACACTGGTAGTCTGTGAAAGCTGTCACACTAAAATACACAGTGCAGACTGTGAATGAATGGAGAGCCGGATACAGCGAGAGTTGTAAGTCCGGTTCGGGGGCGAGTGTCCGGAAACCTACCGCAGCAATGCGGCAAGGCGCTGGGTACTTAGCCTACTCAATTCGACAAACTTAGACTGTAAAAGAAAGTTCCGAAACTTTTGGGGCTCCTCCTGGGCGGTACGGCGTATCAGTGATAAATTGTGCCTGGAACACGGGCTTTCCATCGTGGAAGATCCCAAGCCGAGCCGCGGACATTACGGGAATTGGCTTTCCGGCAGTAAGGCAGTCAGCTCTTTTCAGAAGCAGATCAAGCAGACGATTGACTTGGTACTGGAAAAATCGCCTTCCACTTTTGATGAATTTCTTCGGATGATGGAGGAAAACGGTGTTGCTGTTATCCGGCGCGGTAGAAGTATCAGCTTTTGTGTTCCCGGACAGAAGAAAGCTACACGCTGCAACACTTTAAAAGGCGACTATACCGAACAGGCAATACGTGACCGGATCAGCGGAAACTATACGCCTTTTCCCTCCCGTTCCCCTACCGGTAATGTAAGGATGCTGATTGATATTGAAGCCGCGGTAAGAGCTGGTAAAGGTCCTGGATATGAGCGTTGGGCTAAGGTATTCAATCTAAAACAGCTTGCTCAGGCGGTCAGCTATTTAAAGGAACACGGCAATATGAGCTATTCGGATTTGGAGCAAAAGACTTCGGCTGCTGTTTTCCGATTCAATGAGCTGTCTGATCGGATCAAGAGTATGGAAAAACAGTTGAGTGATAACGGCGAACTTCAAAAACAGATCGTCGACTATTCCAAAACCAGAATGGTCTATATGGAATATCGAAAGGCCGGATACAGCAAGAAGTTCCGGACCGAGCATGAGGCCGATATTTTGATCCATCAGGCGGCAAAGAAATATTTTGACAGCTTAAAGGTAGAAAAACTGCCTACCGTAAAAATGCTCCGTGAAGAATATGCTTCTGTTTTGCAGGAGAAGCGAAAAGCCTATACGGAATATAAGCAGGTACGGACTGAAATGCGGGAACTGCAGAATGTGAAAGCTAACATTGACTATTTATTGGGAGGTCCTGATAAACATCAAATTGAAAAAGAATATTAAAAATGTGCGCTGCTGTAAAAAAGGCAGTATAAATGAACATATTAAAAAAGAGATAAACCAACATGATGAAATTTGTGCTTTTTCAGCGTCTCTAATGAAGCATAGTTGTTATCTAAGGTAATGATTTTATAAATTGGGGAACAATCCTATTTAATTTTTATTTTAATTCTCCATAAAATCTTTAAATTTAAAGTTTATCATATCCTTATAACATAAAGAAAGGATTTGAGAATATGGACTTTATTTTACAAACAACTGACCTGTGTAAAAACTTCAAAGGACAGATGGCGGTCGATGGTGTATCACTGAATATTAAACGTAATTCCGTTTATGGTCTGTTAGGCCCCAATGGTGCTGGAAAATCGACCATTTTAAAAATGATTACCGGAATTTTGCGTCCGACATCCGGTGAGATTTTGTTTGACGGACACGCATGGAGCCGAAAGGACTTACTTCAAATCGGTGCGCTGATTGAAACACCGCCATTGTATGAAAACCTTTCAGCTTACGAAAATCTGAAAGCCAAAACGTTAGCTTTGGGATTGCCGGAAAGCCGAATCTATGAGGTTCTCGATGTAGTGCAGCTCCAGAATACCGGAAGAAAAAAGGCAAAGAATTTTTCTCTCGGCATGAAACAGCGCCTTGGCATTGCCCTTGCGCTACTTGCGCAGCCGAAGCTTCTGATACTCGATGAACCGACCAATGGATTAGATCCTATTGGGATTCAGGATTTGCGGGAACTGATCCGCTCTTTCCCGGAACAGGGAATCACCGTGATTTTATCTAGCCATATTCTGTCGGAAGTTGAACAGATTGCCGACCACATAGGAATTCTGGCAAACGGAAAATTAGGCTACGAAGCGAAAATCTATAAGGACGCCAATTTAGAGGACATCTTTATGAAAGTAGTTGGAAGTAGTCAGGAGGGAAAATAAATTATGTTTGGAATGGTAAGATCGGAACTTTTGAAAATGCAACACACTTTTGCCATGAAACTCATTCTTTTTGCGCCCTTGACAACGCTGTTGCTTGGATATATTTTGAGCGGAAGCTATGCGCAGCTTTCGGCATACAACTGGTGGTACACAATTATACTGCCTATTCTCGTTTCTATGCTGTCTGCCAACATGATTGTCCGGGAAAGGAATAGCGGTATGCAGAATATTGTCTGTCTGCCGGTTCCTTTTACGAAAGTATGGATCGGAAAATGCCTCGCCCTCACTTTATTGATATTTGTGTCAAACCTCTTTTTATGGCTAATAACAACCGCCGTAGGATTTGCAGCGAATATGGCGGTTTCTCCCTTAGACGGTTTCATCGGCTGTATGCTGTTGTTCCTGACCTATCTGTGGCAGATTCCGTTTATCATGTTGCTTGCTAGCTTTATGGGCTATCTTCCGGCGGTGATTCTGTCCGTGGGTGCTAATCTGCTTCTTTCGTCTGCATGGGCGGAAAAAAGCTGGTTCTTCCTTGATCCGTATGCAATACCGGCACGAGTGGTCTGCCCGTTTTTCAAAATGCACCCCAACGGTGTATCCCTTGAAAGCGGCTCTCCGCTTTTGGACACGAGCACGATTCTTCCCGCGATGCTGGTTAGTTTAATGTTGGCCGCAGTAATGCTTTGGATTGGTTCCCGGCTTTTTTTGAGAGGTGTGCAGAAACATGATTGAGTATTTCCGTTATTTGAAAAGTGATTGGTATAAACTGCAGCACACTAGATTTTTCCTGCTTCATCTGCTGTTTCCTGTTTGCGGCGCTTCCTTCATGCTGCTCTATGCCAGAATTTCCGGTAGCAGTGACTTGAATAAGCTAGTGGCTTTTGCACAGATTCTCGCCATCGCTTATCCCTTTGTGATTTCGATTGTCTGTCAAATTGCCGCCGATCAGGAAATGCGGGCGGGGCATTTTCAAAATATGCTCACACAACCCAACAGGGTAAAAACCATTGTTTCCAAATTTACATGGCTGATTTTATCGGGATTCATAGCGATTGTGATAAGCACCGCAATTTTCGGGACTCTTTTTCCCTTTATTACCGGCTCAAATGTACCGATGGGATTTTTCATTGTGATCCCTCTCGTACTTTGGACCAGCAATATCCCGCTGTACGGCTTTCATACGATTTTAGCCTTTCGATTCGGACGAAACCTTGGAGTCAGCGTTGGGGCTGTGGGGAGCCTGCTGTCTGCTTTGCTTCAGACCGGGCTCGGCACGGGAATCTGGTATGTCATTCCTTACGGCTGGTGTATCCGTTTTTCTGAAAGTGCATTGGCATGGCTGTTTCATATTCCGGTGGCAGGAATGACCGAAATACAGTTCGGTATTTTCTTTTGTATACTTTGCACCTATGTTATAATAATAGGGATGATTGCTTGGTTTAAAAGATATAGTGGTATGTACACAGAATAATATAGGAGGTGAGCCTTATGGGATGCTTGGGAAACGCTATCTGGTTTTTATGCTGCGGATTGTGGCAGGGTTTTTCGTGGGTGCTTGCCGGTGTATTATGGAGTATCACTATAATCGGTATTCCTATTGGGCGACAATGCTTCAAGCTGGCATCTCTTGCTTTTTTCCCATTCGGTAAAGAAATACAGTACAGAGGTAGCACATTTTCTGTGCTGGCTAATTTCCTTTGGATGATATTCAGCGGGATTCTGTTAGCCATAGGAGCGTTTTTGAACGGACTGCTGCTGTGTTGTACGATTATTGGGATACCATTTGGTCTTCAATGTTTTAAGATTGCAAAGCTGGCGCTGTCACCGTTTGGTGCTGTTATTATTCATACATAAAGAAGGGAGGGATTGAGATGGCGCGTATTCTAGTAGTGGATGACGAACCGGCAATGCTTCAGCTTATTCGGAGGGTATTGGAAAAAGACGGTCATATCAGTACTCTGGTTTCCGATGCCACTACCGTTCCAACTATGAATTTTTTAAACTTTGATTTGATTTTGCTGGACATTATGATGCCGGGATTGGACGGGTTTGACCTTTGCCGTCAAATCCGTTCCCGTGTAGATTGCCCCATTCTGTTCCTGACGGCGAAAACGCAGGAAAATGATATTGTACAGGGATTGGGGATCGGAGCGGACGACTATATCACCAAGCCTTTTGGCATGGCAGAACTGCGAGCAAGGATCAATGCTCACCTGCGGCGGGATACGAGGGAAAAGAAAAATGCCTTTTCCCTTTCTGGCGTTGTGTTTCAGCTAAATGCGAAAGAAGCCGAAGCCGGGGGGCAAAAGTTGCCGTTTACCAAAAGTGAATATGAAATCTGTGAGTATCTTGCGCTTCATCACGGGCAGACCTTTACAAGAGAACAAATTTATGAAGCAGTTTTCGGGTATGACGGTGAAAGCGATAGCTCGGTTATTTCTACCCATATAAAGAATATCCGTGCGAAGCTGGCGACCTGTCGTTTGGCTCCTATCGAAACGGTTTGGGGGGTAGGATACAAATGGGTGTGAAGAAATTGCATTCTGTATTCCTACGGTATGTACTTGTCCTTATTTTTGCTGTTCTGCTAGTAATCGGGGTAAATATTGGTGTCTATATCCTTTGTGTTGACACGGATATAATTTATCCGCTGAACAGTAAGAGCGTCGCCATAGAGAGCGCAAAAGGGCAGCTTCAAACAACCGAAATGGTTGACAAAGAGGATATTCCACCTTTTTGCGAGTATATATTGTTCCAGACGGACGGACAGTATAAGGGCGGCTCAATCAGCCGTGAGGATAGTGCCGCCGTTTGGAAATTGTGTATTGAAAACAGTCAGGCAAGCGATAAGTCGCATCTTTACACCGTGATTGACCGCAAAAACGAAGTGCTTGTTTTACAATACCACACAGCGGCGGAGTTTGCCAATCCCACGCTGCGGCATATTATCCCGTCTGTGGATATACTCTTGATTGTCATTGTCCTTTTGGAAATCCTGTTTTTTCTGGCAGTGGTTTCCTATCTGTTTGGAAAGTATCTCGGAAGAAGAATGGATACATTATTAACTGCCGCTCACAGGATAGAGCAGCAGGATTTAGACTTTACCGTTGGTAAAACCAAGATTGTGGAAATTGATCGTGTGCTGGACGCCTTCGACCACATGAAGCTGGCACTCAAACAGTCTCTTGCCAAGCAGTGGCAGGATGACAAAATGCGGCAGGAACAGCTTTCCGCATTGGCGCATGATTTAAAAACGCCGCTGACTATTATCCGAGGCAATACGGAACTACTTTTAGATCTTCCTCTTTCAGAAGAACAAAAAGAATGTGCGGATTATATTGAAAACAGCGCTATGCAGATGCAAAACTATGTGCAAACCTTGATTGAGGTTACGAAGTCATGGGAAAGTACCCGGCTGAATTTTCAAAGCATTGATCTGGATTCGTTTTTACAGGAAATAAAGAACCAGATCAACGGTTTATGCGCGGTAAACAATATTTCGCTCCGTTGGGATTGCAGGCAGAACACCGCCACGATTTCGGCTGATCACGATTTTCTGATTCGGGCACTGATGAATGTGCTGTCGAACGCTGTTGAACACACGCCGCAGGGCGGAGAAATTAAATTCGATGTATCGGAAAATAGAGAAATGCTTTCTTTTGTGATTACCGATACAGGCAAAGGTTTTTCTGATGAGACTTTGCGACATGGAACGGAGCAATTTTTTATGGAGGATGAAAGCCGCAGTTCAAAATCCCATTACGGAATCGGCTTGTATGTAGCCGCTTCTGTTGCTCAAAAGCACAAGGGAGAACTTCTTTTGAGCAACGATAAGTTAACAGGCGGTGCAAAGGTCACGCTGGAAATACCAATTTAATAAAAGGGCTTTTATATTATACAAAGGGGGAAAGATTGAAAATGAGAAGTAGAGGGTATCCATTACCTTAAGCACATGATAAATAAGCCATCTTTCGGTGGCTGCTTTAAAAATTGAATATTGAGAAGTTAAGGTTATGCGGTTGCTGACTTGATTTTATAACCCTGATTTCTTACGATAAGGATTGCCTGTTCTACCGTAATTTCACGGTCAACTGGAGGCAGGTCTGATTTCCTGTAAAGTTCTGCATTATAGTTTTCACCGTTCTTTAACATGTGGTATAATGCGGTAAGAAGCATTCTTGCTATGGCAATGATTGCTTTCTTGTGACCGCGACGCTTTTTGAGACGGAGATAACGGTTACGCATTTCAGGATGCTTTGAGCTTTTCACAACAGCGTTTGCGCACTGTACTAAAAGCGGCTTGATATAGCATCCGGCTTTGGAAACCCGGACAGATTTTTTCTTCCCTGCGCTTTCATTGCTGGTCGGAGTAAGACCAGCCCATGAGCATAAGTGTTTCGCCGAAGGAAAAGCCTCCATATTGGTACCGATTTCGGAAATAATTCCGATGGCAGTGAAGTCACTGCGGATACCAGGAGCGGTTTGAAGAATGGCAAGTTCCTGCTGATAGGGAGCGGCGAGCGCAAGAATGAGTTCTTCAAGCTCTGCTTTCCGGGATTCAAGGCTTTCATAATGAGCTTTGATCACCTTGAGTTTTCCCACCTGTTCCGGTGTGATATAGCCGTCAATGGCATCACGCAGTTCGGGAAGCTTCTTTTTCAAACTTTTGAAAACAAGGGGTTCAAGGTCAAAGGAAGTATCTTCAGGGTTTTCTAAAATCTTATCCAGTATTGCCTGAGCAGATTTGCCGAAGGTGTCCGAAACAACGTTTCCCAACTGGATATTGGAAACCGTGAGACAGTTCTGCAAACGATTCTTTTCGCTTGATTTGAAGCAGGTCAGTTTGAAACGGTAACGCATAAGGTCACGAAGCTGGCGGATGTCAGCGGGAGGCATAAAGCTACCGGCAACAAGGTCATGCTTAAACAGGTCAGCAATCCATTTGGCATCTTTCTTGTCAGTTTTCTTTCCACGGATAGCCTTAACATACTTTGGATGAGCAAGGACAATGGAACAATCTTTTTCGAGAATGTTATAAACAGGAATCCAGTATTTACCAGTAGATTCCATGCAGACATCCTTGCAATTCCGGTCGAGCAGCCATTGTAACAAATTTTTCAGACCCTTCGTGTAGGTAGAAAAACGGTGGCGCTCGTAAGAGGTAACGCCCTGCTTGTTAGTAGAAGCAATGCAGGCGACTACAAAAGTCTTGTGGACATCAATGCCACAACAGATTTTGTACACGATTTTTAAAGCCATAGGGACTCCTTTCAGAACCGGAGCGGTTCGCTAAAGATTATAGGGAGAGACGGAATTGACTGACTGTCTAAGCCATAAACGAAGTTGTTTAAACAGAGATAAGATTTCGTGCTTGGTGTCACACTTATTTGTGCCTGAGAAGACAGTCTACACATATAAACATACGGTCATCCGACAAACCGGACAGCCCACTCACCTCCTCGTGATTTGTAGTATACCGAGTTCCCTACAAGAAGAATTATAAAGAAAAAATAGGCTCAGGGAAACATTTTCATTACGTTTTGTGCCTGAGCGAAGCGAAAGGAATGGATATAAACATGAAAATATTTATTATAGAAGATGAACCGGCTATCCGTGAGGAGCTTACTCAGTTTCTCGAAAAATATGGATACCAGTGCCGCAGTAGCGAGGATTTTCACAATATTACAGAATGTGCGTTGTCATCGGGGGCGGAGCTCATATTGGTAGACATCAATCTGCCCTATCAGGACGGATTTCAAGTGTGCAGAGAAATCCGTCAACAATCGAATATTCCCATTATCGTGCTTACTAGCAGAACCAGCGATTTTGATGAACTAATGAGCCTGAATATTGGAGCTGATGATTTTATCTCAAAGCCCTATAATGCACAGGTTTTGTTGGCGCGCATACAAAAACTTCTGGCGCGAACCTCCGAAGTGCAGAACAATATGATTCTCATCCATAAGGGTTTAGCCTTAAACCTGCTGAAAGCAGAAATCAGTTATAACGGACAGAAGAAAACGCTCACCAAAAATGAAATGGGAATCTTACGTCTGCTCATGGTGAATAAAGGGAATATCATTCCCCGTGACGCTATTATTGACGAGTTATGGCAAAGTGAGGAATTTATAGACGAAAACACTTTGAATGTGAATATTGTTCGTCTGCGGAAAACGCTTGTTGAAATAGGACTGCCGGATTATCTGGAAACCAAACGTGGATTAGGGTATTGCGTATGAAGTTTACAGCATATATTTTGGATTGCTTTTTTTCATTGATCTGTATGTTGGTGGCAGCTCTCTTGCTGTTTGGCCTGCTCTGGCTGATTGATATTCCAGTAGTTTTTATCTTGTTGGCAGAAGCTATCGTTGTTATAACCTTTATTGTTTTGCTGGTATATGATTTTTTTCGCAAACGCAGCTACTATAATTTGCTATATAAAATGATGAAACAGGTAGATGAAAAGACTCTATTGGGAGAATTTTTAACACAACCACATTTTTTAGAAGGACAGATTCTGGTGGATATTTTGAGGCGTTGCAATAAATATCAGAACGACCAGATTTCTGACGCAAAGCAGGCCAACCGTGAATATCGTGAATACATTGATTCATGGGTGCATGAGATCAAAACACCTATTACTTTGGCGCGACTGATGATTGAGAATGAAAAAAATCCTACAACATTACGAATTGATGATGAACTCCGCAAAATAGACACCTATGTGGAACAGGTGCTTTATTATGCTCGTAGCACAGATGTTGAAAAAGATTTCAAGGTTGAAAAAACTACGCTGCAGATCCTTGTAAATGCAGCATTAAAAAATTATTCCAAGCCTTTGATTCAGGCGGGCGGGAAACCGGTATTTTGCAGATTAGACATTCCAGTTTTTGCTGACAGCAAAAGCTGTACCTTTGTGATTGGGCAAATTATTTCAAATGCTATCAAATACCGGAAAGACAGCCTGCAAATTGTTTTTTCCGGTCAAAAGGAGAAAAATGCTGTAATTCTCACGATTTCGGACAACGGTATTGGTATTTTAGCAGCGGATTTACCCCGTATTTTCGATAAAGGCTTTACCGGATATAATGGACGCCATTGCTCCAAATCAACCGGAATCGGATTGTATTTAAGTCAAAAGCTATGCAGAAAAATGAATATATATCTCTCTGTTTCTAGCGTTCTCGGACAGGGAACCACCATAACTATGTCTTTTCCAACGGAGAGTTATTTGCAGGAGGCGGGGGTGTGAACCCCGCCTTTTTCAAACCTTACATTCTGGTAATGTAAATGTAATCTGATATAATGGCAGCATAAAATCCTCTGTGATAAACTAAAAAACACAAAAGTAAAATGCTTTTGAGAAAGGAGACGAATAATGGATGATACAATTTTACGGGTGGATGACATTCAAAAGTTTTATGGCAATAAAGGAAATCTGACAAAAGCCATTGACCATGTTTCTTTTTCTGTGCGCAAGGGTGAATTTCTTGGTATTATGGGTTCTTCCGGTTCCGGAAAAACCACGTTGCTCAACTGCATTTCCACGGTTGATACCGTTACTAGCGGCCGTATTTATGTAGAGGAAAAAGATATTACAACACTGCATGGTTCGCAGCTTGCCGATTTCCGGGGAAAGAAACTGGGATTTATATTTCAGGATTTCAACCTTTTGGATACGCTGACGGCTTATGAAAACATCTCTCTGGCCTTGTCTATCTCTGGGACAAAACCATCTGAAATTCAAAAGCGTGTTCCTCAAATTGCCGAAGCACTGAATATTCAAGAAGTTCTGAACAAATATCCCTATCAAATGTCCGGCGGACAGCAGCAGCGTGTGGCCGCTGCGAGAGCAATGGTGACGAATCCAGCGTTGGTATTGGCTGATGAACCGACTGGAGCGTTGGATTCCAATTCTTCCCGAATGCTACTTACCATGCTCACCGAGTTGAATGAGAGTCTTGCTGCAACGATTCTCATGGTTACCCATGACGCATTTTCCGCAAGCTATTGCCACCGCATTCTATTTATTAAAGATGGGAAGGTGTTTAATGAATTACACCGTGGGACGGATACACGCAAAGAATTTTTTGCGAAGATTTTGGAGGTGGTTTCCGTCTTGGGAGGTGAGCAGAATGACCTTTTTTAAGTTGGTTCTCAAAAATGTCCACAAAAATATTAAGGATTATTTGATTTACTTTCTTACTTTGACACTTTCGGTCAGTTTATTCTATGCGTTTAATTCCATTTCCAATCAACCGTTTTTTTCAGAAATGGGAATGACACGCACCCTTTTATACGAACAACTGGGTGTTATGATTTCTGCGCTTTCTATGGTGATTGCAATCGTATTGGCATTTCTAATTATTTATGCTAATCAGTTTCTTTTGAAACGGCGAAAAAAAGAATTAGGCATTTATATGATGCTCGGTATGAAAAAGGGCCGTATTTCTCGCATTTTTGCAGGTGAAACCTTGTGCGTTGGTGTGATTGCGCTGCTTATCGGTCTACTTTTAGGCATTGTCTTTTCACAAGTGATTTCGCTAATATCATTGAAACTTTTTGCAGTCAATTTGAATAAATTTCAGCTTGTGTTTTCAGCCAGTGCATTTAAGCAGACAGTTCTTTGTTTTGCTATTATTTTTGTTATTGTAATGCTTTTCAATGTTCGGTCTGTATCTAGTGTAAAATTGATTGATTTATTGACCGCAAACCGTAAGAATGAGGACATCAATACGGACAGACATATTGTACCAGTTGTTTTATTCATACTATCATTGGTTTGTATTGTGATTTCTGGTATATTGTTTCAAAAGAACGGCATTATGCCCTCACGAGAGAATATATCCTTTCAAATTGCAGGAGGGGCTTTAATTATTGGCACATTTCTGTTGTTCTATTCACTGTCTGCTATTTTTATGAAGGCAGCCAAAGCCAGAAAATGGTTTTACTTAAAAGGATTAAACACTTTTCTGGTACGCCAGATTGGAAGTAAACTCCGGACAAATTATTTTATCATGACTGTTATCTGCATATTGCTCACTGTTACAATTAGTGCGGTATCAATCGGCGGTAGCACAGCTATCACTATGAATGAACTGGCACAGGCTTCGACACCCTATGATTTGAATGTAACTTCTAATGTAGAAATTGATGGAGATACTAGTATTCAGGATTATCTTACTTCCTGCAATATACCAATAGCTGATTATGCGAAGAATATGGAACAAATCAGTGTTTACGAAGCCGACATTACCTATGCTGATTTATTTAAAGGGCAGAAAGTTAACCTTTGGAAAATTGATGAAAGCATTCCAGCTATAGCGGTATCTGTTGTATCTGTTTCTGATTTTAATCGGGCGTTGTCGATGCAGGGAATAAAACCTATTGATTTAGATGATGGAAAATATTTGATAAACTGCAATTATGAAGGAACTTATCAGTATATTCTAGCGGCGTTGCAAAATCACCCGGAAATCACTATAAGAGGAACCAATTTAGAACGAGCATCAAATGAACCTTTGCAGGAAACCTATATGATGACTTCTGTTGGAAACAATGACAGAGGAACTTTAATTGTTCCTGATCGTGTTGTAACTGCACTCAAAAAAGAGGTTAATGTTTTATTAGTACAATACAAATCAGATACAAATCCTGATAAAATTCTGCAACAGATGATACCGATAGGATTGGATGAAACACATGGGTATCGGTATTCAGAAAAGAACATGATGTATGATATGTTTTATGGAGTTAATGCTCTTGTAAGTTTTCTTTGCTGTTATATTGGCTTGGTATTTTTACTAATCTGTGCGGCACTTTTAGCTTTAAAACAGCTTACAGAAACAACCGATAACATTTATAGGTATGGACTGCTTCAAAAACTTGGAGCAAATCGCGGACAAATCAACAAGAATCTTTTTATCCAAACAGTGTTATTTTTTGGAATTCCTTTACTTGTTGCGGGAGCCTACTCTGCTTTACTAATGAGTAAAGCAATGGAACTTGTTGAAAATTTTATGAATATCCATATCTCAACAAACATTGTACTTACGGTGATTCTTTTTCTTGTTATTTATGGAAGCTATTTTCTTGTAACATATCTGTCTTGTAAACGAATGGTTTCAGAACAAAAAAATTTGGAGGTGTAAACAATGCCAAAGAATATAAATTGGGATGCTGTATTTCAAAGTATAGTAGATACATGGCTTCCATTGATTGGTGTGGCTGCAGTAATTATCGTGGTTGCTGTAATCGTCTATATTGTGAAGAAAAGGAAAAAATAGTCCTAAAATTAGCCATACAACGGCAACAGTAAAAATTCGACTAGGGTGTGCCTATTTTATCCTGCGTCGGCTTTGAATATTAAAGCTGGCGCTGTATTTTCTGCTTTTTATAAATCTCTATGAAATCTTCAAAAATAGGATTTAATATAAAGGAAAAGGAACTTTAATTTTGTAAAAAAGTCATACAAAAGGAGGAAAACGGGAATGAAAAAGATTTTGATTGTTGATGATGAAATATCATTTTTAGAAATCTTATCCGATGTACTCTCCAAAGATTTCGAGGTTTATACTGCAACTGGGGTGTTAAATGCTTTATCTGTTCTCAGAGACAAAAGTGTAGATTGTATCTGTTCTGATTTGAACATGAGAGACGGTACAGGTTTGGATTTGTTGGAACAGGTAAAACAAAAAGGGATGCATGTTCCTTTCATTCTTCTCTCCGGCAGAGAGGACAGTATAGAAATTAAATTAGCAGTTAAAAAAGGGGCTGTTTTTATTTCGAAAGGAAGCCAGTCAGTGATGAAGAATATTAAAGCAGTTTTGTTATCCAACAAATTTGTTCATTGTATTTAATGACATAGCAGTGATTTTGGAAGATTAAGAAGGTGGTGGTAGTATGGGAAATTAGTTGTGCTAGATATTGAAGAATCAGGAACACAAATATGCGAAAAACTATTATTTCTACTCAATGAAAATCAGAAACAAGAACTTATGCAGTTCATCTTTCAGAATAAACACACTTGTGTTGTAACTGATTGTCCCCATTTCTTTTCTTTCTCTGAAAAGAAAGTTACTAATGTTCCAGATGCTAAAAATGATCCCTTATCTCTTTGCTTGGAACAACGCATTGTAATGGCTCATGGACAAATAATTCAACTGACGGTTAAGGAATTTGACATTCTTGCCCTGCTGATCCGTAATCCTAAGCGGGTATTTACCTATGAGTTGATAACAGAAATGGTGTGGCGTGAAGAATATGCTACCTACTCTCGCAAGGCAATCAATAATCATGTGAGTAATCTGCGGCAGAAATTGAGAATCTTTCCTGACTCACCGGACTATATCAAAAGTGTATATGGGATTGGCTATAAATTCGATCCTTAAAATTAAGAACACAAGGCATTGTGACCTTGTGTTCTTTGTTTTTTCAGTGTCCGTAAGGACGCGCAGCCGTTACCTGTGGTAACGATCTTGGGGGCTTGGGGGTTATCCCTCAACAAGCATTTTTGCAGGTTTCTACCTGCAAAAAATCGTAAACATGTACATGTTTGCATTGCTTGCCAGCCACATAAATATTCTTTTTTTAATAGTTTCTAAATCAAATCTAAATAAAGGCATGTTATAATGCGATTGAGGTGATATTTTGGGTAAACGAATTTTAATCATAGAAGATGAAAGAGAAATTCAGGATATATTAAAGGAATTGCTAACGGATGCGGGTTATGAAGCAACTGCTGCCAGTGATGGACTGGAAGGTATTACATTATTTCAGAAGCAGAAATTTGATCTGATCCTATTAGATATTATGATGCCGAAAATCGACGGATATGGAGTGTGTGAAATCATCCGTCAGGAATCCAGCATTCCGATTATTATGTTGACTGCACTGGATGAGGAAGAAGCGCAGATCAAAGCCTTTGAATTGAAAGCAGATGACTATATCACAAAGCCGTTTTCTGTAAAATTAGTACTGCTGCGCGTTGAGGCAGTTTTACGGCGGGTAAAAGAACGCGAATCACAAATGTCAGAAAACATCCTTACCTATGGAAAGGTACGGCTGGATCGGGAAAGTCATTTAGTTTCTGTTGATGGAATACCTGTGTCCCTCACACATACGGAATATGGGCTGCTGGAACGGTTCATGCTCTATCCTGGACGTGTGTTTACACGGGACAATCTGCTCAACGAGGTATGGGGGTATGACTTTATCGGGGATGAAAAAACCGTCAACATCCATATCATGAATTTGAGAAGAAAATTAGGAACAGATATTATTGAAACGATCAGAGGGGTGGGATACCGGCTTGGGAAAGAAGATTAAAAACAGTTTAAGCGCGAAGGTCTTTCTGTGGATTGCAGGTCTGCTCATCCTGTGCAGCCTGCTGATTTACGGCATGGTGATGATATTCCTGCCCCAAAGCTACACGGTAGTGGCAAGTAGCCGGGTTGAGGCAGAAATGGAACAACTCATTGATACACTCTCTCAAACCGATTATGACGACGCCGGGGATGTTATCGAACAATTCTGTCAAAGCAATCGGGCTTCTGTGATCTTGAACGATGGAATCAATATGTACACCTTCGGCACAGTGGATGAGCAGAGTGTAGAGCGTGGAGAAGTTATGACGACCGCAGTAGATGTGAAGTTTGCGGATCGGAATGGGAACTATTATCTCAGCATTACAGCGGCTGTTTCTGCCGGTAAGGAACTGACTATGGCTTTTCTGGAGCTGTTGCCCCTTTTGTTGCTGCTGATTCTGCTTATCTCAGCATTAGGAGCGTTCCTATGCAGCCGGGTACTGGTGCGGCCCATATTGGAGATCAGCTGGGTTTCCAAACGGATGGCGAACCTGGACATGACCTGGGAGTGCAAAGTGGACCGTAACGATGAATTGGGCGTCCTCGCCAACAGCCTGAACCTTATGGCAAAGCGCCTGGACGCCGCTATGAAGGAATTGGAGCATGCCAACCAAAAGCTGCGGGAGGACATGGAGCATATTACCGAGCTTTCCCGCCAGCGCCGGGATTTTTTCGCCGCTGCTTCCCATGAGTTGAAAACGCCTATCACCATACTGAAAGGCCAGATTGAGAGCATGATCCTGGGCATCGGCAAATACAAGGACACAGGGAATGTGCTGCCGTGGACCCTCAAGGAAGTGGAAAACATGGAGCGGCTGGTCAAGGAGATCCTTGCCATCTCCAAAATCGAGATGGAGGGCCTGGCGGGAAAAACGAAGCAGGTGCCGCTGACGGATACATTCTCAAAAGTCACGGGAGCACTGCTCCCGCTGGCCCGGGAGCGGCAAGTCGCCATCCATTCCCAGCTTGCATGGGATGTCACGGTATGGGGCAATGCCTCCTTGTTGGAAAAGGCCGTTCACAACATCCTGAGCAACGCCATCCGCCATTCGCCGGAGGGCGCGGAGGTCTTTATCCATCTCACGCCTTCTTCCCTAACTGTAACCAATACCGGCGCTTCTATCCCGGAGGAAGATCTATCCATGCTGTTCACGCCTTTCTACCGGGTGGAAAAATCCCGGAACAAATCTACCGGCGGCAGCGGCCTAGGGCTGTACCTTGTAAAGACGATTCTGGAACTGCACGGGTTCCGGTATCGCGTGCAGAACACGGAACAGGGTGTGGAGTTTACGGTGGAATTTTGTTATAATCTAGTTAGCAACAAATAGTAATTTGTCCGTCAGATTTTACCTGCTCTCATTAAAAAACTAAATCAAAATTAAATCAAATCTAAATCAAAAATAAACCGTCCTTTTGTATGATGGAAGCACCATCAAATGAAAGGACGGTGTTTTTATGCACATGTACAAGCGGGCCATTCTGTATTTAGCCCGCAAGAAGGGGAAAGCGACGCTGCTTTTCTTGATTTTCTTTTTGGTATCAGCCCTTCTGCTGGTCTGCTTTTCCGTTTTAAACGGCACGGAACAGGCAGCAAAGGATCTGCGCTCCAATATTGGCGCGGCCTTTTATGTCCGCCCCTACCAGCAGATGATTTTTGAGGGCGGCGCGGTCAGTGAAGGAGCGACGCCCACCATTTCCCAAAAGAGCATAGACGAGATCGTGGACGCTGCCGGAGGACAAGTGAAAGCCTACAACACGGAGCACTATGGGTATGCCAAAAGCGAACAGTTGCATTTTCTACCGGGAGCTGGTGACAATGAGGTCAGCAATATGGGCCAAGTGACTGCTGTGCGAGATTCCCAGTTGACCGATGTGTTTCTGAATGAGGAATGTACGTTGATCTCTGGTCGCCATATCCAACCGGAGGATGAGAATAAAATCCTTATCAGCGCAGAACTGGCGGCGGAAAACAACCTAAAAGTTGGGGACATACTCCCCCTCACCCATGCCGGTTTGGATCAGCAGGATGATGGGACGTATATTGACACGATCCCAGAAAAGACAGCGTTTGCGGAAGCGGAAATCGTGGGCATTTTCCAAGCCGATGGGGCCGACGACGGTATGGACGCCCCCACCGCCGGAAAAGCGGTCAACCATATTTATTCCGACAGCCATCTGCTGGTGAATTTGCAGGAGCAGCAGGCAGGCGTTTTCGAGGGGGAAATCGCCTTTTACATTGCTGACCCTCTGAAGCTGGATACCCTGATGGATCGTGTGGAGGCCATCCAATCCATTGATTGGGACAACCACATCTTAAAAGAAAATGATTTCCAATACGAGCAGATCGCCGGGCAGCTTCAAAATCTTCAAAACCTAGCTGTGGCACTAATCGCCCTTGCTGTCGCTTTGGGGATTGTCATTCTCATGCTGATCCTCATGGTGCAGATACGGGGGCGCATCCGGGAAGCCGGGATTTACCTATCCGTGGGCAAGCCTAAAATGGAAATTATCGGGCAGTTTGCATTGGAGGCTTGGGGGCTTCTGATCGCTGGATTTCTCAGCGCTTTTCTACTTTGGCTGTTCTGCTCCGGCCCGGTGAATGGCCTGCTGTTTGGCACGCTGGCCCAGGGAACGGGAACTGCGGCACTGCAGACAGGTGGCGGCGGAGTAAATTATTTGCAGCCGGATCTGCTTCATTCCGGTGCGCTGCTTGCCGGAGAGCTGGCGGCTGTCCTGTTGACAGTGCTGGCGGCCAGTGGTGCCATTCTCCGCTTAAATCCAAAAGAGATTTTAACAAAAATGAGTTAAGGAGGCATTTCCCATGAATTTTTTGAAACGGGCAGTCCGCTACTGTTGGCGGCAAAAAATAAGGAGTATCATCCTGCTGCTGGTTTTTACGCTGTTGGCTTCTGCTGCGCTGATTGCCTTATCCGTAGGGCACGCTGCTGCGGAGGGAACAGACGAAGTAAAACAAACTGTCGGAGCTTCGATTCATATGGAAACCGACAGTGACAACCAGGAAAACTATGATTCTGGAACACGAGATGAATATGGATTTTCATATGAGTATAATGGCGATTTTATCACACAGGAAGTGATCGATGCTGTTAGTAAAGTAGACGGTGTTGTTGCATACAGCGCAGAGAGCAGTGATTATTGGGGCAGTGCGATCGATTTTGAATACTTTCCTGGGGCGTTTAATTTCGGAGATTCCTACAATCCTTCCTCCTACACCGTCACGTTTAATTCGGCCTTGAATAGAAAATTTATGGACGGTACTTATACGCTGATGGAAGGGCGTCACATTCAAGAGGATGATTCTTTTGCTGTAATGATTTCTAAAGAACTTGCGGATAAAAACGACCTCTCCGTAGGAGATCATATATCTATGTACGATCTGGACACGGATTCTGAAAATACCTTTGAAATTGTGGGGATTTTCAGCGGCACCGAGGGAATGTCCAAAGATGCGATGATGTCAAACCAAATTCCCGCCAATCAAGGATATATTGATATGAACAGCTATCAGAAGATATGGAATGAAACGGTGTTGGAACTCGGCTCTTTGGAGATATATGTGGATTCGGCTGCAAATGTAGAGGACATCCTCAAGACCATACAAAACCTGCCGGAGATCAAAGGCAAGACTTTCACCTTTTCCACGGATACAGCGGATTTTGACCTGATTTCCAATCCCCTTTCTTCTCTCCAAAAAATGGTGAATACGGCGGTCACGGTGATTGCCATTACAGGAGCGGCAATCATCACCCTTTTGCTGATCCTCTGGACACGGGGCCGGAAGAAAGAGGCGGGTATTTTAATGGCAGTAGGCAGAAGCAAGGTGGAGATCGTGCTGCAGTTTTTGTCGGAAAACCTTTTTATCGCCATTCCTGCGGCGGCAGCTTCCTTTGGTTTGTCTGCTCTGCTGGCGGATCAGGTTGGTGCTTTTCTTGTCAGCCAAACTGCCAGTGATGTTCACGGATTAAGCGTGGTTATTCATTCTGCGGATATGGCGGCAGTATATGGCATCGGCGCACTGATCTTGATTTTGGCAGTACTGGCAGCGTCGGTGGCGGTAATCCGTCTGAAACCGAAAGCGATTCTAACACAAATGGATTAAAACAGGAGGCAGATAATATGAGCATTTTAGAATTTTCAAATCTGAAATACAGCTATGACGGAAAACAAGGGGTTTTGAAAGGAATCAGCGGCCAAATGGAACTGGGAAAGATGTATGCCATACTCGGCCCATCCGGGTGTGGCAAAACCACCCTGCTTTCTCTGCTGGGCGGTTTAGATAGCCCTACAAGCGGACAGATTTTGTTCAACGGACAGAATATCTCGGAAAAATCGCTGGCAGATCATCGGAAAAACCATGTATCCTTTATCTTCCAGGCATACAATTTGATCGATTATCTCACACCAATGGAAAATGTGGCTTTAACCTCCAAGCTGCCGCCATTACCGATTTTGGAGCGTCTTGGCCTGACGAAAGAGGAAGCCAAGCGGAATGTATTAAAACTCTCCGGCGGCCAGCAGCAGCGTGTAGCGATTGCACGGGCACTGGCAAGCGAGGCTCCGGTGATTTTGGCAGATGAACCTACCGGGAATTTAGATGAGGATACTGCTCAAGGCATTACAGAGATTCTCAAAGAGAGTGCACACAAAATGAATAAGTGCGTGGTAGTTGTTACCCATTCGAGTGAACTGGCAAAACAAGCTGATGTGGTATTTTTTTTAAAACGTGGACAGTTACAAAACGAATAGGAGGAATATCATTTTGGGAAATTATGCGTACTTGATTTAGCGGAGAATGGCAGACAGATTGGTAAAAAGCTGTTTGCCTTACTTACAGTAGATCAGAAAAAGGAACTGACGCAATTTGTTCTTGAAGATAAAACGGGCGGTATCAATTCGGCTGACATTCCATGCTACCCTGTTTTTCATGGTAAATATTTTGTTTCAAAGTGGACAGGTCAGCCTCTAACGGAAATACGAGAAGCTGAAATATACTTTTGCTTGGAGCAAAGGCTTGTTATAATTCGTGAACAGATAATCGAATTGACCGTCAAGGAATTTGAAATTTTTGCCCTTCTCATTATGAATCCAAAACGGGTATTTACCTATGAAATGATAACGGAATTAGTATGGAATGAAGAATATGGCTCCTATTCCCGCAAGGCAGTCAGTAATCATGTGAGCAATCTCCGTCAAAAGCTCAAAATCTCACCGGATGTGCAAGACTATATCAAAAGTGTATATGGGGTTGGCTATAAATTTGATTTAGACTAACCTTATGTATTATGCACAAAAAAACATATATAAAATTATATTTATGATAGATTTTGCCGCAACAAGGATACTTCTGGAAGATTTGTCGGAAAAAATCAGCAAAAGACTATATATAATTCCTTCAAATAGATAGAAGGAGGCTGATAACTGACAAGCCTGTCTATCCCTCCTTGATTTGGAGGGAGGGCATGGTTATGCTACCGAGGTCATCATGCCGGCCTCGATGCTGTCGGCCAAATCTATCATTATGCCCCGTAATCTGGTTTTGGATTGCGGGGTTTTTCCATTCGACAAAATATTATATTTTTCAATATTTCCCTTTCAGTCAATCATTAGGGCTGTATGAGTGCGCGCCTGTCACCGGACAGACGCGCACTTTTGCGTTTATAGGAAAATATCTCGTCTTTCTATTTTTTTCAGGGTGTCGCTCCCCACCCTCTGATTTCGATTTTAGCTGTTCACTCACAAACAAATCGAAATTGGAGGATTACATATGAAACAAATCAATTTAAAGGAATATTACCCATTTTACACAACAGACACAATCGTAGAAGTACCGGATGAAGTTGCCGATATTTTAAGAGCTTATAAATTACGCGACGAAGCATATCGGATTTATACATATCGACACAAAGCATATTTTTCTTTGGATTTTGGAGATGGAATTGAATATGAAGCCCTTGTAGACCAAAAATCACCTGCAGATATTTATGAACAGCATAGGGTGACTGAAATGATCTATAAGGGACTTGCTACTCTATCAGAAAAACAACGTCAGAGGATCTACGCACATTATTTTCTCGGCATGAGCCAAACGGAAATTGCCAGAGTGGAAAACTGCAGTAAAATCTCAGTTCATCAGAGCATTAACAGAGGTTTAAAACAGCTTCAAGAATATTTTTTTAAAAATAATTTATAGGCCCACTAACTTTTACCCTGAAAATGTACTGTATTATGAAGGGACCTATTGGCAGGACAAGCCATTGTGGTTGGATCGGACAGAACCGTTCCGATACATTTCCAATTTGGATTGCTTTGATTGCCTTTTCTCCCTCATAGTTCTTTGACAAGTGAATATACGTTGCTATGGGTACATCATTCTGCGTACCGAGCGGCATATAGGGCGGCGCCATGACAGACAGCCAAAGGAGGTGATGAACCTGGTTGTCCGAGCGATCCACGCAACCTATTAACCCGGCTGTGGCAGGTTCGGGCGCGATGACGGCGCAGATGACAATGGTACTTCTTCACGGCCTCCTAAAGACTTGGGGGGAGTTCCTGCGGCGTGCGCTTGCTCTGGCAAAGCGGCGGCGACTGCGGGGCTATGATGCGGTCAAGCTTCCCGCAGCCCATAGCAATCCCTGTTCTGTGTCAACAGAACTGCCGGGGATGCGTGGCAAATACGGCATATAAAATCGAAATCAGATACTATGAAGCCGGGCTTAGATTACAAGTCCAGGTCCGGCTTTATCCATGTGATTTTGATTGAGGATCAATTTACGGAAAGGAGCTGGAAAAATGGAACAAAAAACTTCTTATGCTGATAATCTGGTGGATATTCGCAGTGTATCCGTTAACAAGGAACTTCCGCGTGAGGAACGGATCGCCGAGTTCGTCAGACAGATCAAGAACCCCTGTCATTTTAGATGTGGAAAGTTTATTGTGCGTGCTACTTACTGTACGGACGGGGCTACATTAGAAGAATGTCTGCATGGCATCTTACGATAAAAATTTACATTTTAGGGGCTGTTTTTTCCCGCATGGAGCGTTATAATAAGAATCGGAAAAGGAATTGAATAACAATAAGGCATACTGCACTCCTTGAATTGCGGGGATTTTTCCGTAATGAAAGGAGTGTTTTTGTATGCAGATTTATAAAGCTGCGAAGTATATCCGATTATCTTATACGGATGATAAGTCAAACGAAAGTGACAGTGTTGGAAACCAAAGAAAGCTGATTGAGGAATTTGCCAGCCATCACCCGGAGATCGAACTTGTTTCGGAACGTGTGGACGACGGTTATAGTGGTGTGATTTTTGACCGCCCTGCTTTCAAAGAAATGATGGACGACATCATGGAGGGAAAGATCAACTGTGTGATTGTAAAGGATCTTTCCAGGCTTGGACGTGAGTATATTGAAACCGGCCGTTATATGAGGCGTGTTTTTCCGGCTTATGGTGTACGGTTTATTTCTATCAACGACAATATCGACACGATCAATGAGTCCGCCGGGGATGACCTTACTGTCTCTGTAAAAAACATTATGAACGAGGCTTACGCACGTGATATTTCTTTGAAAACCCGCAGTTCTCTTGAAACAAAGCGTAAAAATGGAGACTTTGTCGGTGCTTTTACCGTGTACGGCTATCGTAAATCCGAAGAAAATCATAATCTCCTTGTGGTAGATGAATATGCCGCTCAGGTAGTCAGAAACATTTTCAGGATGCGCCTGGAAGGTTTCAGCCCTTATGCCATTGCAAATGAGTTGAACCGCTTAGGCACACTTTCCCCTCTTGCATATAAGAAAATGAATGGTCTGCCTTGTGCTAAAAACGGATATACCGATAGAAAAGATTGTCAATGGTCCTCTACTACGATTGTCCGTATTTTGCAGGACGAAACCTATACCGGCACTCTGGTTCAGGGAAAACAAGGCTCACAGCACTTCAAGCTGAAAGAAATTGAAAACCGCCCTCAGTCCGAATGGATTCGTGTAGAACACGCTCACGAGGCGATTATTGAGCCTCACGATTTTGACCTGGTACAGAAGATCCGGCAACTGGATACCCGTACTTCTCCCGGTAAAAATAAAGTCTATTTATTTTCCGGCATATTGATCTGTGGCTGCTGCGGCGCCCGTATGATCCGAAAGACAAACCGTTATAAAGACAAAGAGTACCACTACTACTATTGCCCTACCGGGAAGAAGAGTGGCTGCACAAACCCTGTTATGGTAAAAGAAAGCGACTTGATGGAATGTGTCAGGGACAGTGTAAAGGGATTTGTTAATAATGTTGTTTCTTTGGAAGAAATTCTGTCCGGTATCAATCAGAGCCGTATCAATAAAGAACTGATCCGGGAATACAGCCGGCAGATTGCGCAGAACAATCAGCAGTTGGAGCAGATACAGACATTCAAAACCAGTCTTTATGAAAATATGGTAAGCGGATTGATTGAGAAGCATGAGTTTTTAAACCTGAAGAACACCTATAATGTTCGTATCACTCAGCTTGAACAGGCAATATCCGCTTTGGAAGAAAAACGGACAGATGTTATGGAAAATCGCAGCGAACGGAACCGCTGGATTGAGAATTTCAAGAGATTTTCTGAAATTGAAGAACTTGACCGTAAAGTAATGATCCAGCTTGTTCATAGTATCAAGGTGGTTGGGAAAAATGAATTTCAAATTGAATTTAACTATCAGAATGAATATGAGAAAGCAATTTCTCTGATTGCTCCGGCACAGGAAAGGATGGTGGTCTAAGATGGCAAGAAAGAGCAGAAAACATATTGCAGAACCTATTTTTACATCGGTCTCTCCGTTTATCGATACTGCTTTATATATCCGCTTATCTGTGGAAGATAACAAAAAGCGTGGTAATTCCATCGAAACACAGAAAATGGTTCTGGAGGACTACCTTTCCAATAAACCGGAATTTCGTATTTATGATACCTATATAGATAACGGCACGACCGGGACCAATTTCAATCGTGAGGGATTTCAGCGTATGCTTTCCGACATTGAGGCCGG
Organism: Massilioclostridium coli; assembly: GCF_900095865.1. Classification (GTDB taxonomy): domain Bacteria; phylum Bacillota; class Clostridia; order Oscillospirales; family Ruminococcaceae; genus Massilioclostridium; species Massilioclostridium facile. The sequence goes on from NZ_FMIZ01000007.1 coordinate 369,822, forward strand.
AAAAATCGGCTGCGTGATCGTGAAGGATCTGTCTCGTCTTGGACGTAACTCTATTGACAGCGGATACTACATAGAACAATATTTTCCTTCTCATAATGTCAGGTTTATCGCTGTAACAGATCAGTTTGATTCTGAAAATCCTGATAACCTGCATGGCGGCATTATCCTTCCGCTGAAAAATATGATAAATGAAGCCTATTCGATTGACATTGGCCGTAAGATCAAAGCGCAGGCAAGACAGGATATGAAAGAAGGAAAATACATTGGTGCCCGTGCCCCTTTTGGTTATAAAAAGGATCCCAATGACTGCCATAAGCTGATTGTAGATCCGGTGGCAGCTCCGGTCGTCCAGCAGATCTTTCAGTGGGCCTATGAAAAAATCGCTTTGAACCGCATTGTACTGATGCTGAATGAAGGCGGCTATCCTGCGCCAAGCAATTATAAGTATTCTACCGGGGAAATCACGCATGAAAATTTAGTGGGTAGCGGCTTTTGGCAGACACGTACTGTGATGAAGATTCTCAAAGAAGAAAAATATACCGGTGATATGGTTCAGGGCCATACCCAAACAATCGCCCATAAACAAAGACCGGCCGGAAAGGAAAACCTTATTTCTGTTGCCGGTACCCATGAAGCCCTGGTTTCCAGGGAAGTTTTTGAGGCAGTTCAGCAATACAGAATGGAAGTTGCCGAAAAATGCAAGATGAAGGAAAAGGTTCCGTATTCCCCCAATATTTTTAAAGGATTAGTATTCTGTGCTCATTGTGGAAAGAGTCTGCACCGTCAAAGGGAGCAACGGAAAAAGCAGGATGTTTACCGTTTTCACTGCCTCACTCCTAGCAGGGTCCATAAGAAAAAATGTGTCGGTATTTCCATAAAAGAAAATGAACTAATTGATACCGTGATAGATATTCTGAAAAAGGAGCTTTCCGCTGCTTTAGGAGATTATGCCCTTTTAGTTGAGGATGGAACCCAATGGCGTAAAAAGGAAAAAGAATTGCAGGATCGTCGTAATACCGCTAACCGTACAATCCGACAGAACCAGGATCGCATTCAGGTGTTGTATGAAGATATGGTAAGCGGTCTGGTAGATAAAGACGATTTCTTTCTCTGGAAAAAGAACTATGAAAATAAAATGAGCTCTGCTAAAGCAGAACTTGCAGAATGTGAAAAAGAAGCCATAAAGATTAAAAAACAGTTTGAACAGTATAAGACGCTTGAAAAAGACGAAAAGGAACTGAAGGCAGGATGCACCTTGACCGCAGAACTGGTATCGCGTCTGATTGAGCGTATCGAAGTGGATCACGATAAACATGTTTCTATAAAATTCCGCTTCCGTACAGAATTTCAAGAATACAGCAAGGCGGTGGCACAATGAAAAAATATGTGATTGCTTTATATATCCGTCTGTCTTTGGAAGATTTCAAAACAGACAGCTTAAGTATTTCAAGTCAGCGGATGATACTTCAAGAACATGCTGCCGGCTTAGAAGAATACGGAAATGCAGAATTGATGGAGTTTGTAGATAATGGGTACAGCGGGGCAAATTTTGAACGCCCTGCTGTCCAGGAGCTTCTTGATCTAGTTCGTGCGAACCGGATTGACTGTATCATGGTAAAGGACTTTTCAAGATTTGGACGCAATAGCCTGGAAACCGGATATTTCATTGAACGTGTTTTTCCAATTTTTCATACCCGTTTCATTTCTGTGGGTGATGATTTTGATACAAAAAAACTCAAAGGCGATACCGGCGGTATGGAAGTTGCTTTCAAATATCTTATCAGTGAATATTACAGCCGGGATATGTCTGTTAAGACCAAAACAGCAAAGTACATGAAGATGCGCCGCGGTGAATATCAGAGTAAGATCTGTCCGTATGGATATTGTAAAGGTAACAACAACCGAATGGTTCCCGATCCAGAGACCTCCGGTGTTGTTCAGACGATTTTTGAATATGCTGCGTCCGGTATGAACAGTGCGCAGATTGCCAGAGAGCTTCATAGTCAGGCAATTCCTACACCGGGTGAATACAAGGCTCTCAAAGGCAAAAAGTATCACGATGTATCAAGAACAAATGGCGTATGGTCTAATTCAACTATTTTGAGGCTGTTAGCGGATGAACGTTATATCGGTACTTATGTGATAGGAAAAAAGGCTGTAACAGAGATAGGCGGGAACCGTATGCGGACAAAAGATGAAAGCGAATGGATCAAGATTCCCGATCATCACGCCCCATTGGTTAGCAAAGAACTTTTTGAGAAAGCCAATGCTTCCGTTAAGCGGTTTAAAATTCCGAAACGAAAACAGCATAACTATCCCCTTCGAGGAAAAGTATTTTGCGGATCCTGCAAACATGCTATGCACCGTTCCAATGAGACCATTTACCGCTGCAGGTTTTCCTATATGGATTCTTCACAGCCCTGCTATGGTATGACGATCCGGGAAAAGGAATTGGAAGCCATAGTATATGAATTTCTCTGTAAACAGTTTGAAGTATCTTTAGGGATTGATGGACCGAATGAATTAAAACCCGTCGATAAGGCTGCGGTGAGACGAGCTGAATTTGATAATCAGATTTTTGAGCTGCAGGAAGAAAAGCGTAAACTCTATGAGGCGCTTGTAATAAAGCAGATTGATGTTAACTTCTATAAAGAACAGAAAGTGCTTATCGAACAGCGATTGCTTGAAGTGCAGAATATAAAAGCTGTTGTAATGACAAGGCTGGAGGCTGAACAAGAGGAAAAAGAACGTCGGCACCAACAAAAAGATGTGTTACAGTCTTTGGTTGAAAACAAAGGACTGACTTCTGAACTTGTTGATATGCTGATTGAAAAAATCTTTATTTACCCTGACAAGAGGGTTGAAATCGTGCTAAAAATAAAAAATGACCTGGCATAACAGCTCAGGGTATATTGATAAAGCCAGTTAGGAATTGCGGTTCTTAACTGGCTTTTAGAAGTTGAAAAAAAATCTCCATATTTTTTTGTCGTGGACTTGACATAAGGGTGCCTTAACGCATGGAAATTAATATTCCTAATACCTGTTTGTTTTAAATACCTTTTAAAACTATTCTGATAGCTTCTAGGTTCAATATATTTTTCTGTGTCCCCTGTTAAAATATAAGCATTTTCTGGGTATCTTTCAGACCATATTTTTAATTCTGTTAATAAAAAATCGGGGATAGGTATTTGACGGATAGAGTTTTGCGTTTTTGGGGTATCTATAACAATCTTTGTTTTTGTATCCGCTTCTTTATCTGTATTTTTGACCCTTTGCATTGTTTTTGTAATATTAATAATACCTATATCCAGTCGCAAGTCTTTCCATCGCAAAGCACAGATTTCCCCTAACCTAGTACCAGCATATAGGGATAATAAGATACCAACCCCTTTTATCTCGTTCCTAATATTGGCTTTTATATATTTTACCAATTTAACCTGTTCTTCTTCCGTTAATACTTCTATTTCTTTCCTTGGTACACTAGGCTTTGTAATTTCATATTGGATAGGGGGGATATACCCCTTTATTTCTCCATAATGAAGGATTTGCTTTAATATCTTTACCATATCAAGGACTGTTTTAGGGGACAGCCCGCCTTTTTTGTCCAGCCTGCCGTTTTCTGTTTTTTTTTGATAAAATCGTGGATTGTTTCTTGTTGGATTTCATTTCTATCTATTTGTTTAAAGTAAGGTAGGATATGCCTTTCTAAGATGTACTGGTAATTTGTAAAAGTAGATTGTTTATTTTTTATTTGTATATTTGCCAGCCATTCAGAACAAATCTCCTCAAATTCCTTTGGATTATGATAGGGTGTTTTCTCGGTTGGCTGTTGTGTTTGTAATTTCTGTTTTAATTCAGAGTAGGTTTTGGCATAAATAGATTTATATTTTGTTTTTCCAAAGTTGGGAACAACGACCCTTGCTTCCCAGCGACCATCTTTTCTTTTACGGATATTCTCGCCATGTTTAGCCATGTTTAAAAGCTCCTTTCTTTATAAAAAATTGACCCCTTATTTGACCCCTAATAGAAAAAAATCTACTAGAAAATAAAGTGTTTGATAGTAAGATAACATAAAAATGGTTCGGTAAGTTCATAAAAGTAGACAAAAAGCATTTACAAAAGACATTTTTTGATATAAAATAGGGGTATCAATAGTCGTGAAGTCCTTTCGTATAGCTACAAGCTATACGAAAGGAAAAGCACATATTTTACTACTTATAACTATGAAATAACTACAACTTTTATTCCATTTATATAAAAGGGGTTGAAACACTTTTAATGTGTTTCAACCCCTTTTTGGTTTTTAAATTAGTTCTTTTGACATATATTTTACAGAGGTGATAGACATGTCAAAAGAATTTTCAAAAGATGGTATTAAAAATATTTTTAAATCGGAAACGAAAGAAGAAATAAAAATAAAATTCAATCAAAAAATGTTTGACATTATAAGCCATGCTCAAAAGTCTAAAAAAAATGTTTAATATTGTTGCAAACCCGCAAAATATTGTTGTATAATAATATTTAGTGGGATTGTTTCTTTGAAAGGAGAAACAACCTGATATGAAAAGTTATAAAAATAGAACACCGTTGGTTGCGATTTATCCCCGTTTATCCGATGAAGATAGGTTTAAAAAAGAAGGTGATGAAAGCGAAAGCATTATCAATCAAAAAAATATGCTAATCAAATATGCTTCCGACCAAGGATGGAATATTTATGACATTTACTGTGATGAAGATTATAGCGGTGCCGACCGTGATAGACCAGAATTTAACAGGTTGTTAAAAGATGCGGAAGAAAGAAAATTTGATATTGTACTCTGCAAGTCCCAATCCAGATTTACTAGAGAAATTAAAATTGTTGAAGATATTATTCATGAAAAATTTTTATTATGGGGAATTCGATTTGTCAGCATTGTAGACCATGCGGACACCGAAGACCCATATAATAAAAAACAGCGTCAAGTAAATGGTCTAGTAAATGAATGGTTTTTGGAAGACACTTCTATTAATATTCGTAAAGTTTTTGACCACAAAAAGAGGGAGGGTATACATATTGGTTCCTTTGCTGTATATGGATATAAAAAAGACCCAGAACACAAAGGGCACTTGATTATTGATGAGGAAGCCGCCCAAGTTGTCAGATTGGTTTTTCAATTATTTGTTGACGGAATGGGAAAGACAGCGATTGCTAGATATTTGAATGAAAAGGGAATTCCAAACCCCAGCGAGTATAAACGACAGCAGGGGCTTAGATTTAAAATTAATGGCGGTAGTTGTGGACATTTATGGAAATATTTTTCCATCTCCAATATGTTGACAAATGAAATGTATATCGGCAATATGGTGCAGAGCCGTCAGAAAAACCTTTCCTATAAATGCCGTAAAAAGGTAATGATACCGAAAGAAGATTGGGTTATTGTACCAAATACCCATGAACCGATTATTGATATTGATTTATGGAACAGGGCGCAAAAATTAATCCAATTGAAATCAAAAGCATTTGACACCACTGGGAAAATTGGGCTGTTTAGTAAGAAAGTAAAATGCTTAAACTGTGGTTATACAATGCGAGCTGCGAAATATCATGATGAGAGATATTTAAGATGTTCCTCCAGATTTTATGATAAAAAATCCTGCTCTGGTTCTATGATTTCTGAAAAAAGGCTCTCTAATTACATATTAAATGAAATTCATAAATTAGCAAAAGAATTTCTGGACAAAGACGAATTGGAAAGAAAACTGGAACTAGAGGACAAAACAAAAACGAAACTAGATGAAAATAAAAAACTTTTAGAACTTTATCACAAACAGATTGATAAATGTAAAACTTCCATCAAACAGGTTTATTTGGATAAATTAAACGGGGTTATACAATCCATTGATTTAGATGAGATTATAAGCGATTTTGAAAAAGAACAAATGAAGTATGAAAAACTCGCAACTGATGTATTAGTTAATATTGAAAAAATTGAAAATCAAAAAGAAGAAAGCACCAGCAAACAACAACTAATTGAACAGTATAGTAATGTTCAAGAATTAACAAGAGATATGGTCGTAACACTAATAGACTACATAGAAATCGGTTCAAGAAAAAAAGGGACGAGAATCCGTCCGATTGTAATTCATTGGAATTTTTAACCTTGATTTTACTTTTTTGTTGGTCATTTCTAATAGCTATAGAAGAAAAAGCACGGACCACCTATGATAACCTTTTACGTTTAGTTGATGATCCAGATGTAAGGGATCCATTAAAATTTTTGCGTGCTAGGGAAATTGTACATTTCCAACGCTTTGGTGAAAGCTTGAGAAAAGTGCAAGATGAATTAAATAGCAAGAATTTCTATGCGTTTAACCCTGCATTTGACCGCAAGAAGAAAAGAAAGTAGCTTGAGATATACAAAGAGCCTTATCATCTTTGAATAGACCCATTTTATTGGGTTTATTCATCGATGAAAGGCCCTTTTTGCATGCTATTGTATTGTTATAATTTAATTGCTTTTTTAAGCGGAGGATAAATCAAGGATACAATAATAATACTGGAAACTAATGTAATAGCATTGTAAGGAAGGTTATAATAAAACGAATACCAAAATGGATTTTGTCCTTCTGGAGCAGAGCTAGCAAAAAGCAACGCGCCAGAAAGGTAATGGCTTAAAAATTTTAAAACCATTGATAATACTACTCCGATACATATTTCCCGTTTTTTTAATTTAATATTTGGTAAAAGGGCAGCTAAGCCACAAACAGCTAATGGAAGCAAGTAATCCAACAATACAGACCAAGGGCCAAAATATTTTGCTAATCCTAAAATAAATTGCATTATGGCACCTAAACAACCAACGATAACTCCATAGCCAACCCCCATTAAATAACTGGTTAAAAAGATTGGAATGATTGCAAATGATATCCAGGAACCGCCTTGTGGCATTTCTGGAATAACATTGTCTACATAGGTTAGCACTACTTGCATTGCTAAAAGTAGCGCCATATAAGCCATATTTTTAACAGTTAATTTGACAGAAAAGAGTTTTTTCATAGTAATTCTCCTGTTCATATGATTTTTTGAAATCGGAACAGATTTTGCTGTATTAAAAAACAATAAAAATAGCCTTTCTACAAATACGCAGAAAGGCTGGAATTTTTACAGCATAATACTCCCTACGCTGGCATGACCCAGATCAGGTATAAGGGTTAGGAAATAGTTCCTTCTCAGCCCTATGGCACCCCCGATTTCTAATTATTAGTTTATCTTTTTTTGGATGATTTGTCAAGTTTAACCTGTTTTCCCAGCAGATTTACAAATTTCGGCTAAGTCACAGCCTTCACATTTTGGTCCCCGTGCTTTACAAACATCCCGCCCAAATAATACTGTACGGTGGCAAAAATCACTGCTTTCCTCTGGTGGCAGTATTTTGCGTAGTTCCATTTCTACCTTTTTTGGTTCTTTTACTGAAACTAGCCCCAAACGATTGGAAATACGGATTAGATGGGTATCGGTTACAACAGCAGGTTTATGGAAAACATCCCCCATAATTAGGTTTGCCGTTTTTCTTCCTACCCCTGGTAATTTTGTAAGTTCTTCAATAGAATCGGGCAATTCGCCATGATAATCGCTGATTAATTTTTGACAAATTCCTACCAAATCTTTTCCTTTTGTATTTCCCAATCCGCAGGGTTTGACAATCGCTATAATATCATTTACATCCGCTTGAGCAATGGATTCCATGGTGGGATATTGTTCAAATAAATCTTTTGTTACAATATTTACTCTTGCATCGGTGCATTGGGCAGAAAGCCGGGTTGCTAATAAGAGCTGATAAGGATGCTGGTATGTTAAGGAACAAATAGCGTCTGGATACCGTTGTTTTAATAATTCCACTGCTTTTAACGCACGGTCTTTTTTTGTCATATGTCCACCTTCTTTTAAACTAGTAATTATTATTATTTATTATACCATAATGAAAAAAGTTACACAAGTTATTTTTTATCGACATAATATGATTATTTTTGCAAAAATATTGGTATCATAAGGCTAGTTAAAATTTTTCTTGATTGTTTTTGTTTGTTTGTAGTATAATATAAAGTAACAATTTGTTTCATACAAATCTATGTCTTTCTATATAAGCGATTCTAGTGTATGGTAAAGCTGTTATAATATGAACACGATACCATCGAACGAGATGCTTTGAATACTATTTGGCTTCTACAATTTTTTAGTATGTCGTTAACATGTTGGACAAACTACATCTTTTTATAAAAATATCAATCGTAACTGAGGTGAATATACTTTGAATTCTAACTATGATATTGTGATTATTGGAGCAGGTACAGCGGGGCTTTCTGCCGCTATTTATGGTGTGCGTGCAGGCCTTTCCGTTTTAGTGGTTGAAAGCCAGATGCACGGAGGACAAATTATTAATACACCGGATATTGTAAACTATCCTGGAATTGAAAAAATATCTGGGTATGAGTTTGCAAACCAACTATACCAACATGCAACTAATTTAGGGGCAAAAATTATTTATGAAGAGATTTCCGACCTTAATTTATTGGGGAGAATAAAAACGATTACTGCTGGTACTCAAACTTATTATGCGAAAACAATTATTATTGCAACCGGAGCAAAACACCGGGATTTAGGTTGTGCTGGAGAAGAAGAATGGAAAGGTAGAGGGGTTTCCTATTGTGCTATTTGTGACGGAAACTTTTTTCAGGGACAGGACGTGTGTGTCGTAGGGGGTGGCAATACCGCTTTAGAGGATGCTCTATATTTATCGAAATTTTGCCGTACTGTACATTTAATCCATCGTAGCAAACAGTTCAAAGCAAGCCCTATGTATGTACAGCAAGCACAAAATACCAATAATATTGTATTCCATCTAGAATATGAAGTTACAAAGATTTCGGGAACGGATCAAGTGCAGCAGGTAATGATTTCCCATAAAGGGCAGGAAGAAAGCCTTTCAGTAGTAGGTGTATTTGTAGCAATTGGTTCTCAACCAAACAATGGAATGTTTTCCCGCTGGGTTGAGATGGACAAGTATGGCTATATTGTGGCAGGGGAAGATTGTAAGACCAATATTCCAGGTGTTTTTGTGGCAGGGGATACTCGTACCAAAAAAGTACGTCAGTTAGTTACTGCGGCAGCTGATGGAGCAGTAGCAGCAACTGGATGCGCAAACTTCATTAGCCATTCATTTTTTTAAATAATCGGAAAGGTATGGTGCAAAACTATGCCTTTTTGTTTTGTATAGTAAAAATAGGATGATAAGAAAGAGATTGCTAATAGTATCATGAAACAATGATGGAAAAAGGAGAAATTAATGGCTGTATTACGTACAAAAAGATTGTTGTTGCGTCCAATGGTAAAGGGAGATTTGGATGATTTTTATGAATATTGCAGTCAACCGGAAGTAGGACCAAAAGCCGGATGGCTACCCCATCAAAGCAAAAAAGAGAGCTATAAAATTATGAAAAAAATTTTTTTAAACCAGGAATCAGTATGGGGGATTATCTTTCCGGAAAAGAATAAATTGATTGGTACGATTGGGTTGGTTCCGGATATAAGCCGGAATTTTCCGAACAGTAGGATGATAGGATATTCCCTAAGTAAGACTTACTGGGGCAATGGTTATATGACGGAAAGTGTACTGGCTGTATTATACTACGGCTTTTCGGTCATGGGATTGGATTTGATTTCTGCCAATTGTTATCCAGATAATCCTGCTTCAAAACGTGTTTTAGAGAAATCTGGATTTTATTATGAGGGGTATTTACGTATGGCAGAGCAAGTTTCCCCAACTGATATAAAAGACCACCTGTGTTTTTCAATATTAAAAGAAGAATACATCAATAAGAAAGAATGAAATGAATTGATTTCTTGGTATAATTTTATAGCAAAAGATAAATTTACTTTTCCTTACTTTCAATCATTTATTGATACTACAATAAAAAAACACGATAAAAATCTAGGAATATTTCATTTAGCTTACCTTTATATTTTGTAGGAAAAAGGTCTATGTTCGATTTTGGGTTATTGTATAAGGTGGAGTGGCATAACAATTATCTATATGGACAACGCAAAAAAGCTGGCATTACAAAATTGTAATACCAGCTTTTTTGCTGCCTAAAATGTGATCTGTCATCCATGGAAGGCTTAATCTTAAACTTATCAGTAGCTTTTTAATGTGGAGATAAAAAGGGTTAAAAAGCTTCTTTTCGAGATGGTGTATCTCTAATCTAATGAGACTGCACCCTGGCGGGTGTGTATTGTAACTCGCTCTCATTTTGGGAGACAGGAAAAATGGCTAAGTTTCCGTACCCTGGCGGGTGTGTATTGTAACCACTTTGGTTCATATTTGCTTTACTTACTTCAGTTTTCCGTACCCTGGCGGGTGTGTATTGTAACATCCGCCTGGCGTTCCTGGCCTTCTGGGGTGTAATTTCCGTACCCTGGCGGGTGTGTATTGTAACCTGTTCTTTTTAGTGTAAATTATTTTAATCGAAAGATTTCCGTACCCTGGCGGGTGTGTATTGTAACCCCGTGGTGCATATCATGGGTTATACATAGAGCTATTTCCGTACCCTGGCGGGTGTGTATTGTAACTTACAGATCAGCAAAAGGAGGATGCGAATAATGATTTCCGTACCCTGGCGGGTGTGTATTGTAACAAAAAGAGAAATTGGTCATAAACTAACGGAAGAAATTTCCGTACCCTGGCGGGTGTGTATTGTAACTGCGGCATGAATGCGCCCTTGATTTTCGGGGGTTCACAGCCATTATAGTGCGAACTTGATCATTTCCACTTTCCTTTTAACCTAAATAAATCGACTTGTTACTCACAAAGCTACAAGTTATAGCTAGTGCGAACAATACGTATTTTTTATGGTTACTTACCATTCGCACTGGCAATGATGTTTAAAATTGGATATAATAATCTTTATTTAATCAAAAATTTTATCTCTGTTTATTATAATCTTAAATGTTAAAAAGTGCAAGCAATTTTTGATAGACGATTCTATCCAGCTATATTTTTTAGTTTTTACGGTTTAATTATCCACTGCTAAGGTGTGTTACATGTCTTGTGAGGAGGAAGCGTTGCTCTGCTGGAAATTTTCCATTATTAGACTATGGACAGCTTGCTATGCTCAATAGTGAAATTGGGAATTTTTATGGAACTCCTCCTTGGATATCATTGGTGATTTTTATAAAATAAAGCCCTTTTTGTCCATTTGCAAAAAAGGCTTAAGATAAGAATCATAATTCAATTGTTTTCACAATTTTTCCGATTAATCCAAGCAGTAGACGCATCCATTGCGGTGCGACAGGCATCAGTCTGGTCCAAGGCATTTAACATCACAAAGTCATGAATCGTACCCTGTATCCGAATGGAGGTTACCTCTACTCCGGCAATCCGAAGTTTTTTCGCATATCCTTCTCCATCATCCCGCAAAACATCTGCTTCCCCATTGATTATCATTGCGGTTGGAAGGCCTTTCAATTCCGCAATAGTCGATCGTAAAGGGGATGCTGTAGTTTCTTTTCGGTCTGATTCAAAATTTGCGTATTGGCTCCAAAACCATTTCATACCAGTACGGTAAAGATAATAGCCACAGGCAAATTTTTGATATGTACTAGTATCGAAACGGGCATTTGTCACCGGGTAATACAATAGTTGTTTTTGTATCTTTGGACCGTTCCGTCGCTTTGCTAAGATTGTCATAGCAATAGCTAAATTTCCTCCTGCGCTATCTCCAGCTACAGTCAGTGTATTAGGGTTCATCTTGATATGAACCTGTTCCGTAATTTGGGTTAATTGGCATAAGGTAGCATAGCATTGCTCTATGGCAATTGGATATTTCGCTTCAGGGGCTCGATTGTATTCTGGAAACACAACAACTGAACGGGTTCGTGCAGCTAATTCCCGCACGAGTTTTTCATGAGTATGTAGATTGCCAAATACCCATCCAGCGCCATGTAAATATAAAATGACATTTGCGGGATCCAAAAGTTCCTCAGGCACAATAAGGTAAACGTTAATTTTTCCCCAATATCCAGCATTTACTTCCAGTTTTGTAATATGAGCAGGAAATTTATATACAGGGGTATCCTGTACTTTATCCAAAATTTTTCTTCCTTGTTCAGGTGGAAGCTGGAAAATAAATGGTGGATTGGAATTTTCTATGCAAATCTGTTCAGCAGCTTTTTCTAATGGTATACGCCGGTTCATATGGTCACACCTTTCCAAAATAGATCTTGTTTTAATCTATTCCGATATACGAATTCATGTGAAAAAGTGTGAACTCAATCCCTTCTATGCTATCCTTGTACCGCCCCATTCTACCACTGTAAATCCTTGTCTTTTCATAGGTTGCAAGATTGGTTCCTCCACTAAAATAGGATTTTCCAATGGTTGATACACCATAAAAACCCTTAGTATACTGTCTGGCTCTGGTGTAATATTCAGTTTGGCGTTTTCCGTGTAAGTTTCCCCCTGAAATGTAATCAGATTATAGGGGTTATCCTGCATTTTAGGGAGCCAATACACAATAAACTCGTTGTATTCTGAGGGAGTCAGTCCTATATACTCCAATTTTTCCCTTAAAAAATTAGCGGTATCTTCTCCTTTAACCACAAATCCTTTCCTCATATCATATTGGATTTGGTCAACGCCTTCCCAAAACAGATAGGAATACTCCTTTTTATCCGAATGATTTATGAGTTTCCCATCCGGATAAGCAGTTACATTCCAGCCATTTTGATATTGAGGATAGCTACAGGTTAACTCACCGCTGTATTCTAACTGGACGGATACTTCTGTTATATCCTCAGGATAAAGATAAATAACAGGTTTTTCTGTTAAATCGTTGTGATATGATGTGCTAGAACATCCCATGAGTATTACCGTGATAAAAGCCAAAATAAAGGCTATAATTCTATGTTGCTTTCTTTTCATTGATAGCACCTTCTTTTTATAATTTTTCAACTTTTTATTTATTTATATTATACCATTAATTTGAATCGAAATCTACAAAAAACGACATTTATGTTTTATATAAACTTTAAAATGATATATTTATTGATTCTAACAAAATCATAAGATATAATATATATAGATATAAATTTTGAGATCGTACAGAGGTGAGTCACTTGAACTTAAATTATTTATCCGCTATCTATGCATCTTATTTAGAGCAGAATCATAAAGAGAACGCCCTCTGTGGAAATATTCCTGAGCAGGTTACGGAATTACTACTATTTCCATTAAATCCGATAAAAGAGATTTTAAATCCATACTACGGAACTAACAAAATAATAGCCCAAACTTCATTTTATTGGAGGCAGTTAGAGCAAGGTACTGAGATGAGGATAGAAAGCTGGAATCCAAAAACGGAAACAATTTTTTGTTGCAATATGAAATCGGATCAACTGGAAATCAAAAACATCCCTTTAACAGAATGGATGCAAGGCATAACAGAAACTTTTGATTACGTTATGTTAAACCCTCCATTTGGTTATTCTAATATTGAAAAAAAGAAAGAACGTTTGGAAAATCTGTTTTTATCCCATGCGTTAAATTGTCTAAAAGAGGGTGGATTCTGTACTGCTTTTCTCCCCAACGGATTTTTGGGGCGTCAATCTTTTGATAATATCCAGCTTAGAAAAAATATTTCGTTAAATCACCATTTGCAATCTATCATTTTATTGCCGAAATCAATCCTTTCTACTTCTGAAATTTTTACTTCTGTTTTATATTTTTCCAAAACAGCGCCAGCTAAGAAGATTCCGTTATACGATTTCCGTAATAAAAAGAATATAAACAGTTTTCTCAAATTATATCGTTCTTCGGAACCAAACTGGCAATTAGAACAACAAGAATTAGAAGAACACCAATATTGTTTTCTCCCAGAAGAGTATATCCCTTCAAAATCGTTTGACTTTGAGGAAATTCCATCCCGAAAAAAATCTTTACACGCATTATGGAGCGAACTACAAAAAAATCAGGATTCTCGTTTATACGAAGATCATTACGGTCAAACCAGTATCTTCAATACTGCCCAGTGTGTTTCCACCAGAAAAGGCCAATTGAAAAAATTAATTCAAACTGGCTATGGCCTTTTAGAATGTGAATTGTTGCTCTATTGTGGGCATATCCAGCCTACCAAAGAAATGGGAAAATCACTAGCCCATTTAAAAACAGGGGATTTATGTCCTACTGACCATAAAAATGGAAAATATCCCTGCTATGGCGCTGGTGGGATCTATGGCAGTACAAATACTTGTAATATTCCGCAAAGTACCGGAATTGTTATCGGTCGTGTAGGGAACTTTTGTGGAAACGTGTATTGGACTTGCCAGCCAGGATTCCTTTCCAATAATGCCATTTGGGTAGAACCAGACCGAGAAAAAGTGATACCTGATTTCCTTTTTTTGTTATTGTACTCCGCCCATTTTCAAAACAAAAGACGTGGTGGGGGACAACAATACATTACCCAATCTATGATTCAAAATCAAATTTTTTATTTACCAACCCTTTCCCAACAGGCAGATTTTTTGGCGCAACATCAAACTTTATTAGAGCAAATTCACTTTTATGAACAGGAGTTAGGGCAGTTAGAACTTACAGAATAAATTTTTGTAATAAAAAACACCTTACGATAAAAATAGTAAGGTGTTTTTCTGTTATTAAAATTTATTATCCCAACGCAACATCTAAAATCATCATCACAAGGAATCCACCCATAACACCTAGGGTTCCAACATTGGAGTGTTCTCCCAAATGCGCTTCGGGAATTAATTCTTCTACAACAACATATACCATTGCACCGGCTGCAAAGCTTAATAACCAAGGCATAACAGGCTGTAAAAATCCCGCTACCAACACAACTAAGATTCCGAAAATCGGTTCTACAATGCCGGATAGGCTTCCGTATACAAATGACCTGATTCTAGAAACTCCTTCCTGACGTAACGGTAACGAAATGGCGGCGCCTTCTGGAAAATTTTGAATTCCAATTCCCAAGGCTAAGGCCATTGCGGCTGAAATGGAAGCGGAAGGATCATTTTGTGCGGCTAACGCAAAAGATAATCCAACAGCCATTCCTTCTGGAATATTATGTAAAGTAACTGCCATTACCAACAAGGTGGTTCTTTTCCAGGAAGAAGAATGCCCCTCTGGAGAAACAGAGCCTGGATGTAAATGAGGAAGCAAGGTATCCATTAACATTAAAAAGGCAATTCCTAAAATAAAACCACCAGCAGCAGGTAGCCAGCCGGGAACACCCGAAGCTTCCGCTTGATCAATTGCGGGTATTAACAAACTCCATACAGATGCCGCTATCATTACTCCAGCGGCAAAACCAAGAAAAATCCGTTGTATTTTAGGATTAATTGCGTTTTTAAAGAAAAATACCAATGCCGAACCTAATGTTGTCATTAAAAAGGTAAAACCTGTGCCGATAGCAGCCCATGTAATCGCAGTATTCATAATCGCCTCTTTTCTATTATACTTTCAAAAATTTTTTTATAATACCAAGGAAGGCGCTGCGTATACACGGGATTTTAATTCATTATCCAGCATATAAAGGCTTTTTGGATCATTTCCAAATAAATCCATTTTTGTAATTAAATCATGGGCATTGGTTTCTTCTTCGCCTTGTTCTTTAATAAACCAATCTAAAAACTGCATGGTGCGGAAATCATGTACCTCTTGCGCCGCAGCGTATATATTGTAAATCAAACCTGTTACATATTCTTCATGTTGTAATCCTGCTTTTAATGGATCCATTAATTCAACTAAAGTTTGATCGGGCTTCGCAATTGCCTCTAATTGAACCTTTTCGTTGTTATTCTGCAGGTATTGATAAAACAGCATGGCATGGTCTCTTTCTTCTTGTGCCTGTACTTTATACCAATTAGCAAATCCTTCTAATCCTTTATCCTCATAAAAATTAGAAAAATCTAAGTACAAATAAGCGGAAAAAAACTCTTTATTCACCTGGTCATTTAATAATGCTACTACTTTTTGGTTTAACATAAACAAATGCCTTCTTTCTAATTTTTCAAATAAAATCATTATTCTAAGAGGAAAACTAATTTTTCTCTTAAACATATCATATCACTATGATATAGCAATGTCAATAATGGCTCCTATTTTTGATGTTAAAAAGGATAAATTACATTATTTTATCATAAAGAGAAACATAGAATAAAATATTGGATATTGATAATTTAAATTTTACTTATTTTCATTAAAACGCTGATTTCTCTACTAAATCATATAAATTGAAATTATAATATACCTAAATAAAAAAGTAACACCTATTATAGCTTTTAAATCTTAAAAAACAGGTATTACTTTTTTAACTATTTACCAATAGTTTTACTATATAAAAAACATTGGAGTGGTACCCTTTTGTATCCTAATTTTAACACAATTTATTTTTTTCCAACACATTCAAATCCTCTGTGTTCATAAAATTGATAAGTGCAGGCGTTGTCAGTATATAAATATAATTTTTTCCCTTTTTCCCTGCGTTCTAATTCAGCGAGTAGAATGCTACCAATACCTTTGGCTTTTATGTTCGGGTTTGCCGCCAGGAAGATAATCTCACCATCTGGATTGTTATTATGGCAATACTGCAAAAACATTTCTTTATTTGCCTGATTATAAACATCCACACCGCCTTTTACAAAAAGATTTTGTAAAAGATGGAAGGCCTTAATATAACACGATTTCCAAAATGAAGAGTATTTTTTGTGTTCTCCTTTTATTTCCGCAAGCAATATCCCAGCTAATTGGTCTCCTGCGTATACAGCAATGATCTGTGTGGCACGGGTCACTTCTAAATACCAAAAGTATCGTCCATACAAATTTAGTAATAATTTGTTGTCCATGTACCAATTAAAATGCATACCCACAATAGCAAATTCAATCGCTTTTTTAGCGTCCTTTTTTCTCAGTTTTCTAATTTCAAGTTCCATGCAATCATCTTCTTTTATTTTTCGTTTAAAACCAGAGCATAGTTAGCTTTTCGCTGAGCTGGAAGAAGAGGAACCTTCCAAGTATTCTTCTAAGCAGATCCCTTTGCTCATAATTTCCTGTGCAGCTTCTTTTCCAACATAACGGAAGTGCCATGGCTCATAAATAACGCCTGTAATATCAGTTTTTCCGTTTGGATACCGGACAATAAACCCATATTTACTGCAATTTTTGGATAGCCAGATATATTCTGGGGTTTCTTCCTGCTTTTCATCCAATAATTGATAATCTTCTGAAACAATATCTACCGCTAACCCCAATTGATGTTCACTGGTGCCAGGATAGGCAACAGCTGTTTTCGCTTCCGCTACTGCGTCTACATAATCTTTTCCTTGGTTTTGTAAGCCTTTTACCTGTTCGTCAAACAGTCGGGTTTGCTTTTCCATACTGCGGTAGGAAGAACAGATGATAGGGGATAATCCCGCTGCTCGAGCATCGTCCATCATTTCCTGTAAATAAGGGTAGGCGCGTTTATCAATAGCTTGTCCATTATTTAATTCGGTTACTTCTATTGTATAGTTTTCTGGAATTAAATTGTTTTGGTTTACGAGAGTCAGCTTCCAATCTTGGGTATCTTTGGTAGAATTGGATTCCGATTGTTGTGTCTTGGATGATTGGTCATTTTGGGAGGATTGGCTGGATGTTTGGATATCCAATTTTTGGTCTAAATTATGAATTAGATAGTTGGTCCCAATAAAATATACGGCGACGCAAACAGTAATGACCATTGCAATAGGCCAAAAAATTTTAGAGCTATTATTTTTTTTCTTTTTCTTTGGGGGACGGCTAGGATATTGACTCACGATGGTTCCTCCTATCTCTTTTATCATATTATAATAATATCAGATGGATATAACGGGTTCTTTGCGGAAAACTGACCAAGCTGTAGCCTTTTTATCAATAATCTGTAACGGTTTATAAGACATGTTATAGTATACCAAATAAATTTTTATTTATATCATTATAACCAATTACTTGACCTTTTTCAATCTTTATAGTAATATTATTATAAAAGACCATATGTATGCCTGAAGATACAGGGAAACATATGGCTTTTTTATTGAGTGGTTATAGAAGAAAGGATGTTGATTTGGTGGATACAAAACAGGAATTTATGCGGACAAAGCCTGTTTTTCGAATGTTAGTTTCTATGGCAGTTCCGATGATGCTCTCCATGTTTATCCAATCATTGTATAATATTGTGGATAGTATTTATGTAGCAAAGCTAGGGACGGATGCCTTAACAGCTGTTTCGCTGGCGTTTCCTTTACAAAATGCACTACTTTCTGTCTCAGTTGGTATTGGTGTGGGGATTAACTCAGCCATCGCGATAAATCTGGGAGCGAAAAAATATGAGAATGCCAATAAGGCCGCGACAATTGGAATGTTTTTAACACTAATCCATTGTGTCTTATTTGTTATTTTTGGCTTATTGATTACCCATCCATTTTTAAGTATGTTTACAAAAGATGTCCAAACTATGCAATGGGCAAGCCAGTATACCTATATTGTATTATGTTGCTCCTTTGGGCAATTACTGCAAATTGCGATGGAAAAGATTTTCCAGGCAATTGGGGATATGACAACTACCATGCTTTTAATGGGAAGTGGATGTATTATCAATATTATTTTAGATCCAATTTTTATTTTTGTGCTTAAAATGGAAGTAGCTGGTGCTGCAGTTGCTACTGTTATTGGGCAAATTTGCGCTTTCTTTTTATATATTATAGTTTATAAAAAGAAAAGAATTAGTGTGCAAATTCATAGAAAATATCTGTGTTTTGACAAAGCGATTATAAAACAGATTTATTTTGTAGGGATTCCTTCTTCGATTATGTTGGCATTGCCATCGGTTTTGGTGGGAATATTAAATGGGATTTTGGCGCAGTTTAACCAAGTATATGTTGCTGTATTGGGGATTTATTTTAAATTGCAAACGTTTATTTATATGCCTGCTAGCGGTGTTGTACAGGGGATGCGTCCAATTGTTAGCTATAATTATGGCGCAGGAGAAATCCATCGTGTCAAGAAAACCGTCAATTACAGTTTGTTGATTGTTGCCGTTATTATGCTGATTGGAACAATAGGGGCATTGGCTTTTCCACAACAGATTTTAACTATTTTTAATTCCGATTCAAAACTAATCGAATATGGTGTGGTTGCGTTGCAAGTAATCAGCCTTGGATTTCTTGTTTCTTCTGTTGGGGTGGTATATTCTGGTACTTTTGAGGCTTTGGGAAAAGGAAAAGAGTCTCTTACTATTTCGTTATTACGTCAATTTGTAATTATTATTCCACTAGGATTTCTGTTATCCCAATGGATAGGGCCTTTAGGAATCTGGATTTCTTTCCCAATATCGGAATGTATCGCTACAGTTGTAGCTTATATTTTATTAAGATGTACTTATCGGAAATACGAATCACAAAATAGCAGCTTATCTTAATAAAAAACAGGTATCAGATTGATTTAACTGATACCTGTTTTTGTTTTTTCATTGATTTGACCTTTTTGTCAAAAAAATACAATATTAGAATTTTTATAGTAGGGTATTTTATTAAACTCCCTTATATTTTTTACGGGTAGCTATGCCTCCTCGAATGTGCCGTTCCTGTTTATTGATTTCTAGGATTTTTTTCACTTGCTTATATAGTTGTGGATTTACCTTTTTTAAATTTTCAGATACATCTTTATGTACGGTACTTTTACTGATTCCAAATACTTTTGCCGTTGTGCGTACTGTTGCCCGATGTTCGGCGATATATCTTCCTAGCAGGACGCATCTGTCATCTGTATTGATGTTCACATGGTTTCACCCTTTCCTGTCAGTTTGCATTTATTCATATTTATGTAAAAAGTTGTAATAGTATGCAAGGGAAGGGCTGCTTTTCAAAAAAGATAACAAAAAATATTAGCGTAATTTTGTGTAATATTTTTATGATTTTATTTGACAAATATTACATTAAATTATATAATAAGGATATAAGTTTGGGACGAATTGGTACAAAATAGTGAATGTAACCAGTATAATTGACCGTTTTATCTAATTATGTAATGGCATATCAGGATAAAATAGGATAGTTGATTGAGAATGTCAATTTTACAACTATAAACCGTCTTGTATCATGAGTACTATTTTCTGCATAACAAATTGATCGTTTTAATGAAAAGAGAGGGAATAAATTTAAGGAGGAAGTTCATTGGTCTTAACACAACGTTATCGTCAAATTTTAGATTATATCCAAGAGAAAAAGGCGGTTACTGTACAACAGCTTTGCGAACTGCTATATGCTAGCCCTGCTACCATACGTCGAGATTTATCGACCCTAGAAAAATGCCATTTAATCAGGAGAGTGCATGGGGGAGCTGTTTTATACGAAAGCGATAGCAACGAGCCAGCTGCTTCGATCCGGCAAAACAAAAATATATATGGAAAACGTAGAATTGGCGAGTTAGCTGCAACCTTAGTAAAGGATTGTAGTACTGTATTTTTAGATTGTAGCAGTACCGTTTATTATACTGCATCCAGTTTGTTACATATTTGTGGATTAACTGTGATTACCAATGGTTTAAATTGTGCATTGTTGCTTTCCCAACAGACAAATTGGGATATCTTTTTTCCATCTGGAAAAATAGAAGTACAATCTGGGAGTACAACAGGAAGCGATACTATAGATGATATTTTTCGATTTTATGCCAATATTGCGTTTATTTCCTGTACTGGCCTTACGTTAGATGGTGTTACTGAGGCGACTGTAGGGCAGTCTAGATATAAAGATGCAATGTTAGACCGAGCGGAAATCAAAGTTTTACTGTGTGACCATACCAAATTTGGAAACCGGTTTTTTAGTAAGACATGTGATATTAAAAAACTGGATTATATTATTACTGACCAAAAACCTCCGCAGAATTATATGGAGCAGTTTGAACAGGATGGCTGCCAGTTGATTTATCCCGATCCAGCAGATGATCATTAAATGAAAAAACTGCCTAATGTGAAATTTCACATTAGGCAGTTTTTTATTTTTGTATAAGAAAACCCTGTTCCATAGGAATCGTTTTTATTCCTGTGAAACAGGGTACTTTTGATTATCTTACTCCATAAGTGTACATAAATAAAAGAATTCTGGTTTTTTATCATGTCGTTTTGCTATGTAGATAGAAAATAAGACCTATTTAAAATATGCGAAATAAGCTAAATAGGTGAACCACTAAATTTGTGAAATATATTATCAACAAAACAACAAAATTTGGACAAACCAACCCTCCTACCATCCATTTACTTTCTATGATATGATAAGAAGGAAGGAGGAGAGTAAAAGGTGATACAGGATATTAACAATTACTTACAGGCAGCACAAAAACAAATCCAGGAATATCAGAAGATAATGGCGGACAGAGGAATTGACAATCGCAAAAGAGCAGAAGAACAAAATAAAAAATATGGTTACAGCACCATACCAGATGAAGAATGGTTTGTGTTTGGAAGTCCAATTTTTATTATGATGCATGGATGTCCATGGGAAGAAAAGAAATACCATAAAGAAAACGAGTATCCACATAACCACGATTTTTTTGAGATGAGCTATGTTTATCGTGGGGCATTTCATAATACAATAGAAGGATATACCATTAAGCAGCCAGAAAATACTCTTGTTTTGCTTTCCCCCCAGGCAAAACACTGCTGTGATACTGTGAACCATCAAGATATTGTCTTTAATTTTTTAATTAAGAGGGAATTAATAGAAAATATTTTTTTGCAGATGTTTTCGGAATCTGAACCAGTCTGCCGGTTTTTTCTGGATTCCCTATATAATGTACGGCAGCAAAAGCCTTACCTCTTTTTTGAATGCGATAATGTTTTGATCTCCTTAATCCATAGTATGATTGAGGAATATTTTGGTCAACAGGAGTTTTATCAAAGTATTATTAAATCCAAATTAACAGAATTATTCTCAAGACTTTCCAGAATGCATAAGCAGCAGAATAGAGAATTAGGTGAGACGGATTCTTACCAATTGATGGTGCAGATCGAAACATATTTGGAACAAAATTACAGTACAGCTACATTGTCTTCAATGGCGGAATTTTTTCATTATACCCCAAGCTATCTTTCCAAACTGATACAACAGCAATTCCAAAAAAAATTTTCTACCTTGTTACAGGAAATCCGCTTACAATACGCCTGCCGGTATCTTGGCTATTCTTCATTGCCAATTGACCAGGTAGTTGAACTTGTAGGCTATACAGATGTTAGCCATTTTTACCGTGTATTTAAACAAAAATATGGAGTTTCTCCTAACCAATATCGAAAACAGAACAATACCTTAAAAAAAGCCAAAAATAACATAAAAAATCCACTAAAATAAATTGGTTGTTTTTGCTAAAATAAATTATAGCAACAAAAAATAATTGCTACTATATTCTAAATTAAGGAGGAAAAAAAGAATGAAACGCATACGTAAAATGTTGGCGGCTTTGTTGTCTGTTGCTATGGTAGCTACTTGTATTTCTACTACGATACCAGTATCGGCACAACAGTCCAATTTTGCCACTACATTTGCCAATCCATTAGAAGAAAATTCGATGTTAAAGGTAAGGTATTGGATTCCATCCGGTTATCCAGCGTCCTCTCCTGAACTATTGCAGGAGATTGACCGTGAAATGAAGGAACTGTCCGATGCGGGGTATAGTACAGTAGAAGTAGCGAATGTGTATGAACACCTAACCGATAGCGAATACGAGACTTTGGAACAAGGGGATGGAACTGAAAGTTATCTGTTTGGGAGCTCCTATTGGAAAGAAACCTTGCGCCAGGTATTGAAATCTGCGAAAAAATATGGGATGACAGTAGATGTTACCATGGGACCCCATTGGCCTGCCGCTTCGGATGAAGTTGGCTTGGAAAGCGACGCTGTGATGAAAGAAGCTGTTTACTCAGTAACTGAATTAAAAGCGGGGCAGGAATACACGGATTTGCAGAGGGATTATGTAGAAATCACACAGAGTAACGCTTCTGTTAATTTGTTGGGTGTATATGCTGCAAAATTTGAGAGTACCAAGGAATGCAGTAAAACATCTGGTTATGGCGATAATGTTACTACAACCACATGGACGCAATATGCGGTTGATGACAGCACCTTAACCCGTTTGGAACCAGATGAAAATGGAAAATATCATTTTACCGCTCCAGATGATCATTACGTAGTGATGGAAGTCTATGAGCATTCCACCGGCGCAACGATTAAATACAGCACTTATAACAATCCGGATACAGGATATACTGGCTATTGTTTGGATATGTATAATACCGCTGGTGTGGAAGAATTTATCCGATATTTTGAGGAACATGTTATGGATGATGAAATTACTCAGTTGCTAAAAGAAGTAGGTGGGAATTTCTTTGAAGACAATTTTAGCTATAGTGCAAAAAATATTTGGACTTCCAGTTTAGTGGATACTTTTAACCAAAATTGTGGCTATGATATGATGGATGTTCTACCATATACACTAGGGATTCCATCCAATGGGCATTCTTCCGAACGGAACAGCACTGGAATTGATTTGGAATCTACTGCTCCGTTTGTCATTGCCAATGACACGGAATACAAATACAACCGTATCCGTGCGGATATGATTGATTCCTGGGCAAGCTGTTATTTAAACCAGCATATCGCAACCATCAAGGAATGGGCAGAACAAACCTTTGGTATGGGATTCCGTACCCAAACTTATGGCGGCAGTATTGATACAGGATTATGTGCTGCCAATGTTACTGTTCCAGAAGGGGAAACAATTGGATTTTCAGACCAGTTCGACGGATTTAGTATGTTGGCAGCCGGCAGGGATATGGGAGGAACCACCTCTATGCTGACTTCTGAATTTGGTGCAAGCTTTAGCGTAGGCGGAGCTTATGGATATGCTTGGGATGATATGATGAAAGCAGCGTATAAAGATTATTCCGCTGGCGTCAACTCATTGGTATTCCATGGTTATAGTTATATGTATTCTCCAGAGTCCCAATGGCCAGGTTTTAATGCTTTTGGAAATTCCTGTTCTGGTACTTGGAGTTCCCGTGATCCACAATGGACTCAGATTGATGAATTATCTGGAAATCTTCGTCGTACCCAATATGCGTTGCAGCAGGGAGTTCAAAAAACTGATGTAGCTGTATATGAAAGCTTAGGAAATGCTCAGGGCGGTGGACCTTTCTATGACGGTAGTTCTATTACAGCGCAAGGATATTCTTATCAACTATTTACTCCAGGATTGTTAACAATGGATTCTGCCAAAGTTACAAATGGCGTTTTAAATGAAAATGGACCAGCTTACAAGGCAATGGTCATTGATAATGAAACCGCTATCTCGGTAGATGCCATGAAAAAATTGGTGGAATTTGCAGATAATGGCCTTGCGTTAGTATTTGCGAACCAGCTGCCATGTATCTCTACTTCTTATACAGAGGATAATACAGAGATTACTGCATTGATGGACACTTTACTGGAAAAAGAAAATGTAATCCATGTGGACTCCACTGAAAAGGTAGGGAACGCCTTGGCTCAATTGGGGGTTGTTCCATCCGCAGACAAAGCGGAACAGGATACCTCTATTTTGCCAATCCATCGTTCTATGGAAGATGGGGAAATTTATTTCTTCTATAATACATCAGAAGAAGAACAGTCTGTAACCGTAACGATGCAAGGAGATGGAGCACCATTTGTCCTAGATACTTGGACAGGGGAAATTCTTCCACTTGCAAACTATATCACGGATGGTTCTACTGTTACAACTACAATTACATTAGCGGGCAATGATGCCATTTTGTTTGGGATTGGTTCTGCTTTTGGAACAGGATATGATGTCCATGCTGTAGATAGCAATACCGCTGTTACTTACCAGGACGGTGTTTTAGTTGCCCATATTGAGCAAAATGGAAGTTATTCAGTACAAACAAATGATGGAAAATTGTATAGCGAAGAATGTACTGATGTTCCTGCATCCACTCCAATTCATGAATGGAATTTACAGGTAGAAAGTTGGACATCAGGAGATCCAAATGATGCGGCAGTAACTGCAAAAGATATCATCTACCATGATCAGACAGAGGCAGTAGCTTGGAGTGAGATTCCAGAAGTAGGCAAAGATGTTTCTGGTATTGGGACCTATACTACAACCTTTACCATGAAGAATGTGGAGCGATATGGAGCAACCCTTTCCTTTGAAGCAATTGGGGAAACCTTTCAAGTATATTTAAATGGAGAGAAATTGCCTGCCGCAAACCAGGTAACCAAAGAAATTGATTTGGGTGGTTATTTAAAAGAAGGGGAAAATACTTTGACTGTAGTGGTAGCTTCTTCTTTACAGAACGCTGTTGGAACAAATGGCGATCCAAAAGAATATGGGATTATTGGTACAACTACAATTTCCCCGTATAAAGTAGTGGCAATTCAACCGGCAATTAGTCCAAATCCAGTTGATCCAACCAATCCGGTTAATCCTTCTATTCCACAAACAGGCGATACCAATGTATTGTTTGGTATTGTATTTGCAGGGATTGCTGGAACAACTATCCTTACCGTTTTCAAAAAACGCAAATAAAAACATTTTCTAAATAAAAATAAGGCTCAATTTTGAGCCTTATTTTTGTTGTACTTATTTTGATAAATAAGTTAGATGGGATATCCAAAAATTATGATTACTTAAAACTTAAAAACCATGAAAATATCGCAAGAATACGTAGATTGGTATGTCATATTTGCTAGTATGAAAATAATTTTGAGTTGAGCAATCGCTTTTGTGGCACTTAAATTACCCCAATTTCCGCTTTTATAGGTACGTATCGGAAAAAATTTTACGGTATTGGCTTGGGGTCTTACCCGCCAGTTTTTTAAATTCTTTTTCAAAGGAACTTCTTTGATGATATCCCAGCAGATGGGCAATTTGATCAATAGGGAGCTCGGAGTTTTTTAATAAATAGCGTGCTTTATCCATTTTATATTGATTCACATATTCTGAAAAAGTCATGTTTGTGTAGTTGGAAATGCAGCGGGAAAGATATGCTGTGGAATAATGAAAATGCTCAGAGAGAGATTTTAATGTGACAGTTGAAAAATGGTCACTGATATAAGAAATAATCTCCACAATATTCAGTTTTACATCATTTTTAATTAAGTGGTGAGTTTCGTAATACAGCCTAGATAGTTCGATTAACAGCGATGAAAAAGAGAGCTTCATCGCGCTCTGACTATACCTTGATTTTTGGTAATACTCCCGTATGATATTAAAGATATAAAACTCAGCCATGTCGCCAGGATGGATATTGAACTTCATATAACGTGGCTGATCCTGGTTACTGTAAATAGAGTTCAAGAAAAACTCTAAAAATAGGTCGTTTTGCTGGATGATATTTAGCATAGTGGCGATAAAGGTGGATTTACGGACAATGATATTAACTAGCAGGCTTCCATCATTGGGGACAACAATTGCGTGGCGACACTGGGTATTAAAAATCCATGTGGAACCTTTTTCCAATACATATTCTTTTTCGTTAAAGTAGCAATAGCATGTTCCTTCATAAATATAAAAAAGCTCAAAAAATTCGTGGCGATGGAAATAGGTCTGTTCAAACTTTTTTTGTTCTTCCAAGTCAGTTACAGGATAGCCTATATAAGGAAAATCAGGGTACACCATAATGTCTTCTTCTGGTTGGAATACAAATTCTTCGGAATAAATATTTTTGTGTTCCAAATAAAGTTCGGGTGTTTTTTTTAGTTCTTCTTCTTGTTTTCTCCACCGCAGGATATGAGTAGGGTTTTGCTTCATAGCAGCAATTAGCTGTTCTACTTCCTGTTTTAAGCAATCGTACATTTTTACATGGTTTCCTTTTCTTCTGTTTTAATAAATTGCTATGTTTTGTATTGATTAGAACATAAAAATAGAAAAAATACGACATAGCTATTTGTTTATTACTATGATATACTAAAAAATATAAGATTTCAATAAGAAATTATGTAGAATTATACTTTATCTTTCATATCAAATTTAGTAAAAAATTCTATAGAAAATAAGGCTTTTTCTCCTGTTTTTCTATAGAACGATAAAGCATACTATTTGTATATATTTTTTATGCTGATAAAGGGCGTATTTGGAGGGTAACAATAGGGGATTTAAGATCAATTAAAAAACCTAAGGTTATAAATATTTAAAAATGGAGGAGAGGCAATTGAACTCAAAATTTGTAAAAAAGTTGGCGGCATGCATTGTTGCATCCTGTTTAATGGCAACGGTTGCGGTACCAACTGTTGCAAATGCAGCAGGTGCCAACTACAGTGTTGCGCTAACCAGCATTGTGGATACTACCACCAACTACCGTGAAAATCCAATTGGGATTGATACGGATTCCCTGCGTTTTGGCTGGAGAATGGAATCCAACCTGATTGGTCAGCAACAGGCTGCATATGAAATCAACCTTTATAAAGCTAGTGATAGTTCCAAAGCAATTTGGACAACCGGTAAAGTAGACGATGGCGTTTCTACTGGGATTCTCTATAACGGAGAACCGTTAGATGCCACTACAGGCTACAATTGGGTGGTAACTGTTTGGGACGAACAAGGTAAAACATATGTTTCTGACCCAGCTTATTTTGAAACAGGTGTTACCAATGAACAGGATTGGAATGCCGCAGAGTTTATCCAACTTCCAGTAAGTTCCGCAGCACCTATTTTTCGCACAGAGCAAACAGTGGATGGTACTGTAGACTCCGCCCGTTTGTATATTACTGCGATTGGTGTGTATGAAGCATACATCAATGGAGAACAAGTAGGGAAAATAAATAAAGATGGAACCACTACATACCACCATATGAACCCTGGTTATGGAAATGGGACTACCACGATTGGATATGAAACCTATGATGTTACCTCGTATTTAAACGATGATGCTCCATTCGCACTTTCTATTTTGGCTGGCACTGGTTGGAACGATGGAAAAGGCGATGGCGCCATGGGAAGCACTTCTGGACAGCCAGCAGTAAAAGCCATGATGGTAATCAATTATACCGATAAAGATGGCAACCAGCAACAGAAAAAAGTTGCTACCAATACAGAGGATTGGAAGGGGACACTGGATGGTCCAATCACTGTAAACGGCGTTTTTTATGGGGAAGATTATGATGCTCGTAAAGAAGCAGCCTTGGGTGATTATAAAAATGTGGGTTACGATGATAGTAACTGGCTTTCTTCCGGTTCTAAAGAACAGACAGATAGCCATATTCTCACGAATACATTTGCTCCTGTAACTACCAAACACCTCCGCCTTTCAGTTTCAGAAACCGGCCCAGCAACCAGCAACGATAAAGAAAACCGTTTGCAGATTATGGAATTGGAGGCTCTGGATACTGCTGGCAACAATGTTGTAAAAGGCAAGCTTGCAACAGTGAGCAGCAACCAGGAAGTAGGGGATCAATGGAATGTCGCCAATATGACAGATGGTGACGATGGAACCAAAACAGACTATGGTTATACTTCCGCTATCCTCGGAACAGAAGGCCTGGAAGCTTTCCATTCAGATCCACCTTTAACAGTGGATTTTGCGTTTGATCAACCAACTGAATTGGCAAGTTTAAAACTATATTGCCGTACTGGTATCGCCTCTGTTACTAATGGGGTTTGCCCAAACTATGCAAAGGTTTACTCCATCCAGGTTTCAGATGATGGTCAGAACTGGAGAGATGTTGTAACAGATTACGATGCTGGCCGTGTAGAGAATTCTTTCCTGCAAACAACCGGTATTACTACAACAGAATATCCTGGACAAATTATTGCCAGCCGTGGTGATTCTGGACAAATTGTAGATGCGTTTGAACATCAACCAGTTTCCGTTACCTTATATACAGGGGAAGCAGCTGAGTCCCAATACGAAGGTGGAGAAATTGCAGTAGATAACTATTATGCATATCAACCTTCTGAGGATGAACTGTATCAGAATGGTTTTGTACAGGTGCCAGAAGGACAACCAATTTTTGAAAATGGTATTACCCTAAAAAAAGGTCAGACCATGATTGTAAACATTGGACAGAATATGACTGCAATTCCTGAAATCAGTTTTCAATCTGTTCCAGGTGCAACTGTAAGCATGAAGTTTGCGGAAATGCTCAATGACGGCAGTTCTGTGGGAAATGGAGCTTTCCAGGCAAATGGTCCAAAAGGTTCCTTATATACCAAGAGTTTGCGTTCCGCACGCTCAGAAGCACATTATACCTTTGCCACCAATGCGATAGAAACTTATCAGACCAAGATGTCTTTCTTCGGTTACCAGTATGTCCAAATTACCGCAACGGAGGATGTAACCATTTATTCCATGCGTTCCAGAGCACTTTCTTCGATTAGTGAACAAACTGGACATATTACAACTAACAACGAAGATGTTAACCGTCTATTCTTAAACGCTTTATATGGACAATTGAGTAACTACTTTACCATCCCAACTGACTGTCCACAACGTGACGAAAGAAAAGGTTGGACAGGGGATGCCCAAGTATTCGCTCAAACTGGTATCTACAATTTTGACGCCGCATCCTTTATGATTGGTTATCAAGATATGCTTTCTGAATTGACAATGAAGCAAGGCTATCCTGGTGCGGTTACTTCCCAGTGGGGATGGTTTAATCACTGGGCTTCTGGATGGAGCGATGTCCAGGTGATTTATCCATGGATACTGTATCAGCAAACAGGTGACCGTTCTGTTTTAGAAACCAATTGGGAAGAAATGAACCACTATATGGATTGGTTGAAAAATAATGAAAGAGCTTCCTATCAGGCACCGGCTATCCAGAGAAATGGCTTTGGTGACTGGCTTGCATTCCAGGGAACAGGATATGAAGTAATCGCGGATTACTATTATGGTTATGTTACCCAGTTAATGGAACAAATGGCGGGTATTTTAGGAGATGCTGAAAAACAAAGCTATTATAGCGAACGTTTCGAAAATTTGAAACAAACCTTTTTAAATACTCATGTTTCTTTTAATGATGAGCCACAATTAGATCCTACTATTTTTGAACAACCAACTACAGATAATCCTGGTACTAGCAATATCATTACCAATACCTTTAATGAAACTACAGCTAAGTATGTACGGTTTACTGTTTCCAGAACAGGACCAGGTACTTCGGATGATAATGAATACTGCCTACAAATGATGGAACTCAATGTATCCAAAGATGGTGGAGAGAACTATGCTCTTGGTAAATCAGTAGAAGCTTCCAACACCTTTGATTGGGGTACTTCTTGGGGGAATGCTTATTTAACCGATGGCAACACAGAAACTGGTTATTCTTCTGTGAATAACGGTGGAAATACTCTCACTGGAAATCCAATTACAGTTACAGTTGATTTAGGTCAGGAACAAACCTTTAACCAGATTGGTATTACTTGCCGTAACTATGATAAATCCATGGAGACAGGTGTTTGTGTAAACTATCCAAAAGATTATACGATTGAAGTTTCTTCAAATGGTACCGATTGGACTACCATTGGACGTTTTGCAACCGATAACAAACCAGCAGATAAATTGGTGATTAAATCTGGAACTGGTAGCCCAGTAATGCAAAACAAAGGTGGAAAATATGAGGATAATTCCCAAACTGCATTGTTGTGGATGCTAAAATTAGGTTACTATACTAGTGACGACATGAAAGATGAAGCGATCCGTTTACTGGTAAAAAATATTAAAAATGAAGATCCAGACCCAAGCAGTATCCGTGCCAAATATGGTGAAAATACGTTGTCGGTAGGGTTCTTAGGTTCTAATGTAATTACACCTGTTTTAACCGATAGTGGATACTCTGATGTATCTTATGATTTGTTATTGAATGATTCTATGCCATCCTGGTTATTTGAAGTAAAAGCAGGAGCAACTACGATTTGGGAACGCTGGAACTCTTACGATCCTGAAAATGGATTTGGCGACCAAGAAATGAATTCATTTAACCATTTTTCTTACGGTTCTGTTGCGGAATGGATGTACCAATATATGGTGGGAATTGATTCCGATATTGAAAATCCAGGATTTAAACACATTATCCTGCAACCAACTTTGGATACTGGAGAAAAATACAATGATCAAAACAGAATTAATACTGTAAATGGGTCATACGATTCTTATTATGGTCTGATTGAATCTAACTGGACTTCTGACCAGAATCAACTGTCTACTTATCACGCAGTAATTCCAGCAAACACAACTTCTACGTTGTATTTACCAGTTTCTGCTGATAAGATGGAAGGCTTTACAGCAATTTCTGGTGTTACTTTTGTGGGAATGACAGAACATAATGGAATTGAAGTAGCACAGTTTGAATTAGTATCCGGTGGATATGATTTTGCTGTACAGAATGGAAAAGTAGTAGCTTCGATTGCGGATGGCTATGTAACAGAGGATGCTGAACCATCCGATACAGATAAAACAATCCTAGATGCTGTGATTACCTATGCAGAAAATGCAAAAGCAAGTGGAGAATATGACAATGCCATCGAATCGGTACAAAAGTCCTTTGATAAAGCATTGGAAGAAGCAAAAACAATAGCAGCAGATCATAATGCAAGCCAGGAAACAATTAACCAAGCATGGAAAACCCTGTTGAATGAAATTCACAAACTAGGCTTTGTAGCAGGGGATAAAACAACATTGGCATCCTTAATCGAAGCAGCAAACGGAATCAACGCGGAACTTGACCGTTATGTAGAAACAGGCAAAGCAGAATTTACAGCAGCATTAGAAGCGGCACAAGCAGTATACCAAGATGGAGACGCTATGCAGACAGAAGTAAATGAAGCAGCGGACAACCTGTTAAACGCAATGTTGAATCTGAGATACAAAGCAGATAAATCCATCCTGGAAGAAGTACTTGCAGAAGCCAATAAGATAGATGCGAACGCATACACAGAAGAAAGCTATGCAGTATTACAAACAGCAATAGCGGAAGCGAATGAAGTAATGGCAAATGAAAATGCAAGCCAAGAAGAAGTAAATACAGCAGTAGCAAATATACGGGCTGCCATGGATGGCTTAGTAGCAGTAGAAGGTGGAACAACAGAAACACCATCTACAAAACCAACAGAAGAAGGAGTACAGACAGGACAGGAAACGACGACAACCAAAGCGAATGCAGCAAAAACAGGAGACTTTGCCCCAATTGCAGGTATTGCAACAATAGCAATCGCTGGTATGACATTGATCCTTTCCAGAAAGAAAAAATAGTTTTATCTTCTCTTTCTCTTTTTAAATAAAAATAAGGGAATCCAATATGGATTCCCTTATTTTTTGCTACTATTTTATCCGTATGATTGGTGGTTTTTCCGATACTGTGCTGGCGTACAATGGAAATATTCTTTAAACGCCCGCTCAAAAGTACTTCTTTGGGAATATCCAACTAATTCTGGCAGATCATTCAGTGAAATATCCGTTTTGGAAAGATACTGACATGCATGGACGAGACGATAATTTTGCAAGGTTTCCCGAAATGTTCTACCCGTTTCCTTTAAAATAAAGTCGCTGATTGAACGTGAAGAATAGTGAAAATGTTCTGCCAGTTTTTCTAATGTAATTGTTTGATAGTGGACATTAATATAAGTAAGCAGAATAGAAATATCAATATTGTTTCGGCGCATTATGGTACGAGATAATTTATGTGTATAACTTCTTGCCAGGTCAGATAATAGGCAACTAAAATAAGATGCCAATATATCCTGGCTAAAACTATCATTCTTTTTGTATTCATACAACATTTGTATAACAATCATTGGGGCAATGGTAGTCTGTTCTTTTTTAAAAACAACGTGTTTCTGGTTACTATTTGGGTTATACAAGGCATCCATGAAGAACCCAGTAATTAAATCATTATTATCCACCATACTCAAAAAGGTTTGTTCAAATAATTTTTTCCGGATTAAAATATTGATGACTACATCTCCATCATCCGGTGTTCTCATACTGTGGATGGCCTTTGGAGAATAAAGACCAATATCTCCTTGGTGGAATTCCACTGGTACTTCATCAATTGTACTAATGCATTTTCCAGAATAAACATAAAATAGCTCAAAAAATTCATGTTGATGAACCATGTTCTGCCGTCCCGCCAAATTATATTTTAAATCCCTATTGGTTATTTGATCTATACTAATGTGGATTAATTCATGTTTCAAAAAATATTGTTTTTCTGAAAAAATAAAATAGGGGACTTTATTTTTTTGCAAAAAATTTTCCATAATAGTGCCATAATCGATTTTAGAAAAATCAAATTTGACTGGTGGTCCATATTCATTTTTGTTTTGTGCAATATATTCTCTTACCTCTTTAAATATTTGTTCCATTTTTTATCCTCAAATTTCCGAAAATGATATAAATGTTTTCTGGTTAAGAAATATCTTTCTAATTGTAATTATTGTATAATACAAACAAAGACATGTCAACAGAAATCGTTTATAAACTACAAGCAATCCTGATCAGGTAATTTTTTATGAATGTGAGGGAAAATAAATGAAGAATATGGTTAAAAAAGGGGTTGCTATCTGCTTAGCTGCTCTAATGGTAGGCTCTACTACTTCTGTATTTGCAGTAGATTCTTCCAATTCAACAACAGAAAATTCCTTTTTACAAGAATTTAAGGACCCATCCGGCGAAAATCGCCCAAAGACAAGGTGGTGGGTTCCAGGTTCCCATATGACAAAATCAGAAATTGAAACAGAAATCAAATCCATGTCTGAAGCTGGATTTGGCGGTGCAGAAATTGTACCAGTTTCTACTGGTGGAGAAGGTGGTGATTCCATTGATTGGGGCACAGACCAATGGAATGAAATGATTAAACATATGCTCCAAGTAGCTGGAAAATATGATTTTACTATTGATTTTACTATGACTCCGGCATGGCCTTTGGCTCTACCTACTATCAAAGATTTAGACGACCCAAACTCAGGAGCACAAATGGAAGTGGACGCCAATCATGTGGATGGTATCACCAAAGAGAATCCATACAGCGGAAAAGTCCCTGTAGCTACAGAACTAGACGCTGGAACTCCTGTTCTACTGGCTGTTACCGTAGCAAAATATGTGGATAAGGAAAATAATATTTTAGATTATGATTCCGCTCAAACATTAAATATGGAAACCCAGGTTGTTCAAAACAGCGATGACCCAACCGACTATACAGTAAACTTTACTCCAGAAGATGATGGGGAATATGTATTATTTGGCTGGTGGCAACATCCTTCTGGAGAACAGAAATATGGAAACTATCAAGTAGACCATTTTGGAAAAGCAGGTTCCCAGGCAATTATTGATTACTGGGAAAATAATCTCCTTCCATACTACGGAGAAGATTTTAAAAATGCCTCCGCTTTGTTTATTGATTCCTTGGAATTTACTACTCATCTCGATTGGACCTTGGGTCTTTTAGACGATTTTAAAGCATATAAAAATTATGATATCACTGCCTATTTACCAGCAGTTTATGATACCGATTCACAGGGCAATTATAGTGGAGAACCACAACCAGACTTCCAATTTAATAAAAATAGCGATGCCCTACAAAATGATTATAAAGATACATTAACCCAGTTGTATATCGAAAACCATCTAAAACCATTATCCGAATTCTGTGAAAAACACGGGGTAGATCTCCGTTACCAGACTTCGTATGGAAAGAGTTTGGAACTACCGCAAACAGCAATGTATGTGGATATTCCGGAAACTGAAACATTATATGGTAAAGATATTATCGACTTTTATCGTTTACAATCCGGTGCAGTACATATGACGGATAAAGAGATTTATTCGATTGAAGCTTCTCCAGAACAAAATATTTCTATTGACTTAGGAAGTTTTGTTTACAATATGTTCCGTGGAAATGGTGAAGAAGGGGCTGGCAACTACCAGCAAACCTGGGATGACCAGATGTGGCATGTTCAGCGGGCATTTGCAGGTGGGGTCAACCAGATTGTATTCCACGGTCATTCCTATAACGGACAATACGATGGAGAAGGTAATGAAAATGGTTATGTAGCGGGAACTCAATGGCCTGGGTTTGAAGGATTTGGTGCAAATTCTTGGTCGAATAGTTGGGGTGACCGTATTCCAAGCTGGAAACATGCACAAAGTTATACCGATTATATTGCTCGTAATCAATATATCTTGCGCCAAGGCGAATCAAAAGTAGATTTAGCAATTTATGCACAAAGATATTTTGAAAAAATTGATTTTTCAGGAGCGGAAAAGGTATACAAGGACGACGAATTGTTAACTCAAAACGGCTATACCTATGATTTTGTTAGCCCATCTGCCTTATCCCTGGAAAATGCTGTTGTTTCCAATGGACGTTTGGATGCATCTGGCCCTGCTTATAAAGCTATCATTTTAAATCAGCAGGAAACTTTAACTGTAGATGCTGCCAACCAGTTGTTAAACTATGCAAAACAGGGCTTCCCTATCATTATTGTTGGAGATGCCCCTTCTCAGGATGCTTTCTGTGAAAATGCCGATATTGCTGGTATTGTATCCGAAATTATGGCTTGTGACTCTGTTGTCCAAGTATCCGACACTGCTTCTGTCCCACAGGCATTGGAACAGTTAGGCGTTACACCAGATGTTTCTTACAGCCAACAGGATTATGTAATCAATGTCCATCGCCAAACAGATTCTACTGATTTCTATTACCTTTATAATTATGGCAATGCGGATAACTATCCAACTGCAAAAGAGATTCAGCCTGTTACAACTGAAGTAACCTTACAAGGTTCTGGAATACCATATTTCCTCAATACCTGGACTGGTGAAGTTACCCCTGTAAGCCAATATACCCGCAATGGTAATAGTGTTACCATCCCTGTTACGATCGCTGGAAACGATTCCATTATGGTTGCATTGACCAATGAAGATTGGGGTCAGGAACATTCTACCTATGTAACTAAATCAAACCTGGATACAGAATTTGACGGACAAACTATACTGGCAAAATCATATGAAGCTGGTACAGAAACAGTTACCTTAAGTAATAACAAGAAGGTTTTAGTCGAGACAGAACAAGTTGCTGCCCCAATGGAACTTTCCAGCTGGAACCTGTCTGTAGAAAGCTGGAGTAAAGGGGATACCCCAACAGATACCAAGAAAACAACAATTGATGTTGGTACGGTAGACGGATTAAAACCATGGACAGAAATCTCTGGTTTAGAAAATGTATCTGGAATCGGAACCTATACAACCAGCTTTAACCTGGAACAAGGCTGGGAAGAAGGCACAGGAGCTATCATCAGTTTAGGGGATGTAGTGGATTCCTATCAAATTTATGTAAATGGAACACAGGTACCAGTAAGTCAGATTGACACTACTATTGATATTGGAAAATATCTAAAATTCGGAGAGAACACCATTACAGTAGAAGTTGCTTCCACTTTATTGAATGCAGTTTTAGTAGCAAATCCAACTGATACCAGAAAACCAGATGAATATGGAATGATGGGACCAGTTGTATTAACTCCATACCAGGTAACAGAAATTGAATTAGTGGACAAAGGGATTTTAAATTCTGTCATTGCTTATGCAGAAAATGCAAAAGCAAGTGGAGAATATGACAATGCTATTGAAAGCGTACAGAAATCCTTTGATAAAGCGTTGGAAGAAGCAAAAACAATAGCAGCAGATCATAATGCAAGCCAAGAAACAATTAACCAAGCATGGAAAACCCTGTTGAACGAAATTCACAAACTAGGCTTTGTAGCAGGGGATAAAACAACATTGGCATCCTTAATCGAAGCAGCAAACGGAATCAACGCGGAACTTGACCGTTATGTAGAAACAGGCAAAGCGGAATTCACTGCAGCATTAGAAGCGGCACAGGCAGTATACCAAGATGGAGACGCTATGCAGGCAGAAGTAAATGAAGCAGCGGACAACCTGTTAAACGCAATGTTGAACTTGAGATACAAAGCAGATAAGTCCATCCTGGAAGAAGTCCTTGCAGAAGCAAGCAAAGTGGATGCAAACGCATACACAGAAGAAAGCTATGCAACACTTCAAGCAGCAGTAGAAAAAGCGAATGAAGTAATGGCGGATGAAAACGCAAGCCAAGAAGAAGTAAATACAGCAGTAGCAAATGTACAGGCTGCCATGGATGGCTTAGTAGCAGTAGAAGGTGGAACAACAGAAACACCATCTACAAAACCAACAGAAGAAGGAGTACAGACAGGACAGGAAACGACGACAACCAAAGCGAATGCAGCAAAAACAGGAGACTTTGTCCCAATTGCAGGTATTGCAACAATAGCAATCGCTGGTATAACATTGATCCTTTCCAGAAAGAAAAAATAGTTTTATCTTCTCTTTTTAAGTCATGACCACCCCTAAGAGGGGTGGCATGAACAAGGCCTAGAAGGCCTTAAAACAAGCCAGCGCCTAAATGACGCTGGCTTTCACTTTGTTCAAGCCACAAGTGGTATGATTACCTGCTACCCTTAAAAGGGTCACTATACTCTTTCCGACTCAAACTATCTTCGATTTGATCTTGTTTCTCCTGTTCTCGGATATACTTTTGCACAGTCGATGTATTGATGCCAACCGTACTCACATAATATCCAGTTGCTCAGAAATTTCTATTTCCAAACTTGTATTTTAAGTTTGTATGTCTCTCAAAAATCATCATTGCGCTTTTCCCTTTGAGATACCCCATGAAACTGGACACACTCATTTTCGGTGGGATACTTACCAAGATGTGTATATGATCTGGCATCATATTCCCTTCTATGATTTCTATACCTTTCCATTTACATAAATCTTTAATGATTTCTCGTATATCTTTTCTTAACTGATTATAAATTACTTTTTTTCGATATTTCGGGGTAAACACGATAGGGTACTTGCATATCCATTTTGTATGTGCTAAACTATTTGCCATGAGGAACATCCTTTCTGTTTTTTAGGTGGCTTGAACAATCACCATTATAGCAGAAAGGATGTTCCTTTGCTTAAGCTTGAATCTCACCCGCATAGCGGAGGATTTCTCGCTAAAGCACTAATAAAAAGAGTCTGGACGCAAATTGCATCCAGACTCAGCCTGGTGCGGCAAACGGGACTTGAACCCGTACGTCAAAGACACACGCCCCTCAAACGTGCCTGTCTGCCGATTCCAGCACTGCCGCATTTGTTCAATTGAACTGTTATATTATAGCAGTTATTGCGAAAATTGTCAATAGCAAAATAAAAAAAGAAGCATTTATTTTAATGGAATACCTTTAGAAAACGCAAGATATTCTCCGTTGTACGAGCTAAATCCTGTTTGCTCCGTTTTTTAGATTCTGAAAAAGGAATTGCAACCTGATTGATACTAAATACTGCTGAAATTCCCATTTGATAAATAGATGCTATATCTTCTCCAATATCCCCGACAATAGCAACGGTGGGAATATGATAAGGGAAAGTCCGTTTGGCGATTCCACTGATGACTTTTCCCTGTAAGCTTTGTTGATCCAGCTTTCCTTCTCCAGTGATAACCAAATCAGCAAATTGAATTTGCTTTTCGAATTTGGTAAGTTCTAATACTGTATCAATCCCAGACTGCAATTTTGCTTGAAGAAATGCGACAGCTCCTGCGCCGAAGCCACCAGCAGCCCCTGCTCCAGGAAGGGCTGCCACAGAATAGCCAAGTTGAGTTTGTAGGATATGATCAAACTGTATTAATTGTTCGTTTAACAGTTTCACCATTTCAGGAGTAGCCCCTTTTTGTGGTGCGTAAACCACAGCAGCTCCATTGGGACCATATAATGGATTTGTGACATCACACATAGTAAGGACAGAAACTCCATTTAAAAGAGATTTGAGCTCTGACAAATCAATCTTTGTGATTTGACCTAAATTTTTTCCTGTTGGAAGGAAAGTCTGAGCTCCATGATAGAATTTTGCACCTAAAGCAGCAGCACATCCACAACCAGCATCATTAGTACAGCTTCCCCCTATGCCTAAGATAATTTGTTTTGCACCATGTTGGATCGCATGTAACATCAATTCTCCTACTCCATAAGTAGTGGTAACAGAGGGATTCAAATGCCTTTCTGCCAATGGTAGGCCAGCAGCGGCAGCCATTTCGATAATTGCGGTATCTTGGAATCTACCATAAAATCCAGTAATATCCTCCATATGAGGCCCATGTACTGGTACCATTATCTTTTCTCCTTGCATTGCTTGTAAAAAGCAATCCACAGTGCCTTCGCCACCATCTGCGATTGGTAGACAAACTGTCTGGCAACCTGGAAAAAATTCTGCTACCTTTTGTTTTATAATTTGGCAAACCTCAATAGAAGTCATACTGCCTTTAAAAGAATCCGGTGCGATTACGCATTTTTTCACAGGGATTCCTCCAGACCAAATTCTTTTTGGATTGCTTGTTTCATAACTTCTACAGGAGCCTTTTTTCCTGTCCACAACTGAAAGTTAATTGCTCCCTGATTCACCAACATGCCTAAACCATCAATCGTTTTTGCGCCTTGTTGTTCCGCCATTTTGAGCAACTGGGTGCGAGGATGATTTGGGATGACATCGCACACAATCAGATCAGGACGAAGGGAAGATTCGTCTAAATCTGGTTTTTGTTCCACATTAGGGAATAAGCCAATTGATGTAGCATTGACTAAAATATTAATTTCTTCTGGTATGGAAATTGTTTTATTCCATAGCAAAAATTCTGCCTGACAGGAGGTTTTTTCTTGGATTAGAGTTGTAAGTTCCTCACCACGTTGTCGGCTGCGATTGACAATGGTTATTTTTTTCGCACCCGCTAACGCTAATTCCACCGCTATGGCACGGGCAGCACCACCAGCGCCCAATATCATGATTTCTTGACCAAGAACGGTAATATCATTTTCCTGTAAGGAAGTTAAGAAGCCTTTTCCATCGGTGTTTTCCCCAAGTAGTTTGCCATCCTTTACTACAATGGTATTGACAGCCCCGATAATAGAGGCTTCTTTAGAAATACCATCTAAATAGGGAAGTACAGCGCATTTATGGGGAATAGTCAAATTAATCCCTTTCATATGCATTGCTTTCATGCCAAGGATAGCTTGCTCCAGATCCTCTGATTTTACCAAAATATTTAAATACCGGTAGTTTAACTGGCACGCCTGAAAAGCAGCTTGTTCTAAAATAACGGTTGGATTTTCGTCAATAGGGTCACCAAATACCCCAACCAATTCTTCCCGATAAGATTTTTGCATTATATTTCCCTCTTTTCTGTCTACATTAACGGCGCAAATACGCGAAGTACAGCACGTAGTAGCCGTATATACCATTTTGTCTTTTTACATTCTTCCAAAGAAATTTCCTGGGATTGCTTTAAAGTATTGCAGTAATCCTGATATACTTGGTGTACCGCTTTTGATTGGTACATCCAGATACCACATTCGAAATGAAGGTAAAAGCTCCGAAAATCAAAGTTGGTTGTTCCTACAATGGCAACCTGGTCATCAGCTACAATCGTTTTGGAATGGATAAATCCAGGGGTAAACTCATAAATTTTTACGCCAGCTTCTATTAACGGTTGATAGAAAGAGCGGGTTACTGCGAAAACATATGGCTTATCCGGGATATGTGGTGTGATAATCCGGACATCCACCCCGTTTTGTGCTGCTAAACACAACATGGAAAGCATCTCGTTATCCAGTACTAGATAAGGAGTTGTTAAATAGATATATTTCTCAGCGGAATTAATGATATTCAAGTAGGTTTTTTCCCCAACCAATTCTTCATCCAAAGGATTATCATCAAATGGCTGGACATAACCGTCTGTTTCATAAAGCCTGGTACATTGATATTGGGAGAATTCGTTTGTAGTACCGGTTGTATACTGCCACAATTGCAGGAACATTGCGGTGAGGTTGTTTACAGCGGGGCCTTTGATCATAACAGAAGCATCTTTCCAATATCCAAAACGTTCATGTTCGTTGATGTATTCATCTGCTAAGTTAATCCCACCGGTAAAACCTACATTGCCATCAATTACTGCGATTTTACGGTGATCACGATTATTCATAAAGCCGTTTAATTTTGCACGGAATGGATTAAATACAGCTACTTGAATCCCTTGGGAGCGTAGATATTCGTCATAATGGGGAGGCAATGTATTGATACAGCCCATATCGTCATACATTAGCCGGACTTCTACGCCTTGTCTTACTTTTTCAATTAAAATATCCAATACGCTGTTCCACATTAAGCCAGGCTCAATGATAAAATACTCCATAAAAATGAACTGTTCTGCTTGTTCCAATTCTTCTAGTAAAGCTTTAAATTTTACTTCACCAGGGCTTAAATATTCTGTTTGGGTGTTTTTCCAGGCTGGTTCTTGGGTAACATGGGTAGTATAATGTACATGTTTTGCGATAACAGGATTTTTTTGTTGGATTTCCTGGAAAATCTCCTGGTTTTCAGGCAGTTTTTTTTCAATGTGATATTTGCTTTTTTGGATTTGCTTTAAAATGTGTTTTTGAGTGTTTTCTTTCCGGAATAATAAATAAAAAATCCCTCCTGCCACTGGAAACAAAAAGATTAAGCAGATCCAGACAATTTTATAGGCAGGGTTTTCGTTTTTGTTAATAATTAACAACACTAAACAGATACTAATTGCTGTTAAGAGCAAAGAATAATAGTAGTATTTTGCGCTGACAAAATACAAACAAAATGCCAACAGCGCAACTTGCAGCAATAATAAAGCAATTATGACAAATAATCTACTTGTTAAAAACTTCCATACTTTTTTCATGTTTCCCTCCGTTATGAAAAATGTATTATCTGGTGAAAAGGCGGGTTGTTTATTAAAATAGACAGTATTATTATAACATAAAATCTTATAAAAACAAACGGAGGTACAAAGTTGTTGAAAAAACAACCAATTTTATGTATTGCCATCTGAAAATGTCTGGTTTCAGATGGCATAGTATGAAACAATGTGTAGAAGAGAACACTATGGAGGACAGATTATTTTTCGTTTTCAATCGAAAATTCCCTTAAATAAACGGCGTTATCTTCTGTATGGCTGTATTTTGTCTTTCCGCTTTTGGTTTTTTTAAACTGAGTTGCGGGAAAACTTTCGTCATATAGTGGTACCACTGTTTCATCTGGATGAATCCTAGTGCGGTTTCCATGATATTTATTGGTGTTCATAGCTTTCCTCCTATAAATATTTTTTATAGGCTTCGATAGTCTGCTGTTCAAAACTTATCATATCCTGTGCCAATTGTTTTTGTTCCTTGGGCGCTTCTGGATGATGGTTTAACGCGCTTTGTAAATCAATGATTCCCATATTGCTACCTTGAATCATCATTTTTGCCATATGGCTTGGGGTAGAATCCATCATTAAATTCATTTTAACTCCCATTTTTAACATTCTATCCTTCATGGAAGAGGTGGCTTGGGGGATTTGATTACCGGATTCAATTTTCCTTTTAAAATTCCGGTATTGGTTTAATTGGGAAGTAAGGCTGCGTTTGATTCCAGCAGATTGGGAGTATGCCAGCATGGACTCTGCGGCATGTTCCCCCATAGAAGCTGTTTTATAAATTTCTTTTTCCAATTCGCTTTGTGTCATAAAAAGGTCTCCTTTCATTCGTTCTTGTATTATTATTCGTGGTTTCTGCCTGGATTATGTGTGTTATTCCTTTGACGATTGTTGACATGATTACTAATAAATTGTATAATCAAAATATCAAAATTTAGGAGATTTACCATGATTTTAACAGTGGACATTGGCAACACAAATATGGAGTTTGGGATTTTTGAAAACAATCAATTAAAAGCTAATTTTCGTTTGGTAACAAACCGCACTGTAACATCGGATGAAATTGGATTGTTTATGACGCAGTTTTTTTCCATCCATAAGATAACAACGGATGAAATTGAGGATATTATCATTGGTTCGGTTGTGCCGCAGGTGATGTTTTCCGTATCCAACGCAATGCGGAAATATATTGGTAAAGATCCCCTAATTGTTGGAGAAAATATCCAAATTAACATGAAAAACAATTATCACAATCCAAAGGAAGTAGGGGCAGACCGTTTAATCAGTGCTTATACCGCTTTTCAAAAATATGGCGGTCCTGTGATTATTGTGGATTTTGGGACAGCCACTACCTTCGATTTGGTAGGAGAAGATGGTGCTTATGAGGGCGGGACCATTTATCCTGGCATTAAAATCTCCATAGAAGCGTTAACTCAGAATACCGCAAAACTGCCTACTATTGAGTTTCAGGCACCTGGTACAGTAATTGGACGGGATACTATAACCAGTATGCAATCCGGTGCAGTTTATGGCTATGTAGGTGCTGTAACTTACTTAATCCAGAAAATGAATGATGAATTGGGCAAAAAAGCATTTGTAGTGGCTACTGGGGGACTATCTACCTTGATTTATGAAAATTCTAATTGCATTGATAAAATTGACAAAACATTGATGCTGGAAGGCTTGATGAAAATTTATCAGGATTTTTGTCACGCATAAAATAAAAATACGGGACATAGATATAAGGTAAAAGGGAAAAGCTGGTGAGAATCTATGTTTC
Organism: Massilioclostridium coli; assembly: GCF_900095865.1. Taxonomy (GTDB): domain Bacteria; phylum Bacillota; class Clostridia; order Oscillospirales; family Ruminococcaceae; genus Massilioclostridium; species Massilioclostridium facile. The sequence continues at coordinate 413,453 of NZ_FMIZ01000007.1, forward strand.
ATTCCTGCAAATATGTGGTTGTTTCGGTTTGCCTGATTGTATTTGTCAGTTTATTTTGTATCCATGAAATTAAGACGGTTACCACAGTAGGGACAACGCCCCAGTTAAAGCGTCAAATTATCATAGACCCTGGTCATGGTGGGGAAGACGGTGGAGCAGAAGGGTTGTATCAAGCTGTGGAAAAAAATATTAACCTGGATATTTCGTTGGAATTGGCAGATTTATTTCGTGCCTCAGGGTTTGAAGTCATTTTGACCCGAGACCATGATGTGTCCATTTATGATGATTCCGCTAAAAGCTTGCGACAAAAAAAGAGATCTGACCTCAAAAAGCGGTTAGAGATTGCCAACGATAATCCTCAGGCGATTTTTATCAGCGTCCATCAGAATAAATTTGAACAGAGCCAGTATTCTGGGGCTCAGATATTTTATGGAGAAAAAAATGCCTCCAGTAAATTGTTAGCGGAGTCTTTGCAGCAGGCATTTGTAGCGAATTTACAACCGGAAAATACCAGGCAGGTAAAACCGATTACTTCCAGCGTATATTTAATTCAGAATGCGAAACCAGTAGCAGTGTTAGCAGAATGTGGGTTTTTATCCAACCCGGAAGAATCGAAAAAATTATTGGACTCTACCTATCAAAAACAGGTAGCGTTTACGTTATATTCTGGAATCCTCCGTTTTTATGAGGCTTCTGTGTAAATTTAGATAAAGGAGATCATTTTGGCAAAAACAAAAGAAGTATATTGTTGCACTGAATGTGGATATCAAACTCCAAAATGGAATGGAAGATGTCCCAACTGTGGTGCTTGGAATACATTTGAATTACAAACATCTGCTCCAGAACCAGCAGGAAAACGTACGGTTACCATCTCTTCTGCGGCAGCGGTTACGCCTACCAGTATTACTGAGATTGATGTTACGGATGAGGTACGCTATCATACAGGGATTCAAGAACTTGACCATGTATTGGGTGGAGGGATTGTAAAGGGTTCCTTAGTCTTACTAGGAGGGGACCCTGGAATCGGGAAATCCACTTTGCTGTTGCAGATTTGTGGCAGACTAGGGGAACAGCTAGAAATTTTATATATTTCTGGAGAAGAAAGCGTTCGCCAATTAAAGTTAAGGGCAAACCGGTTAGGGGTAAATTGCCCTAATTTATATATCGTATCGGAAACGGATTTAGATACGGTTGCCAGTACAATTATGAAGGAGCAACCTGATTTAGTAATGGTAGATTCCATCCAAACCATGAACATGGCTGCAGTTCCTTCCTCTCCAGGTAGTGTCACCCAAGTGCGGGAATGTACCAATGCTTTAATGCGGTTGGCGAAATCAGAGGATATTCCCATTTGGATTGTAGGGCATGTAAATAAAGATGGAAATATCGCGGGGCCAAAAGTACTAGAACATATTGTAGATGCTGTACTATATTTTGAAGGGGAAAATAACCTTTCTTACCGTATTTTAAGGGCTGCGAAAAACCGTTATGGTTCTACGAATGAGATTGCTGTGTTTGAAATGGGAAACGATGGATTGCATGAGGTGCTAAATCCTTCTATGCTGTTGTTATCGGAGCGACCAACAGGAGTATCCGGTACCTGTGTTGCTTCGGTGATGGAAGGTTCCCGTCCAATTATGGCAGAAGTACAAGCATTGGTAACCAAAACCGGTTTTGGCAATCCACGTAGGACATGCACCGGATTTGATTATAATCGGATGGCACTGATCATTGCGGTACTAGAGAAAAGAGCGGGCTACTTTTTTGGAAGTCTAGATACATATATCAATATTATTGGGGGGTTGAAACTAGATGAACCTGGGGCAGACCTTGCCATTGCGTTGACGTTAATTTCTAGTTTGCGAGATATCCCGCTCGATGACCAGTTAATTGCCTTTGGGGAAATTGGATTAACAGGGGAAATCCGTACTGTGAGCGGGGCAGTTCAAAGAGTGAGAGAAGCAGAAAAGCTTGGTTTTACTCGCTGTGTATTGCCAAAACAATGTATGAAGAATTTGGTATTGCCAGCGGAAAGCCAAATTGAATTGATACCGGTACAAAATATCCGGCAGGCAATTCAACGATTATTTCAGTCTTAAAGGGAAAATTGTAGGAATGGCAATGTGGGTGCATCCTCCAAATAATATTTGGATTTATGGGCGGATTGCAGCAATGCCGTTGTGCAAGCCCCTTTACAACAAAGATAAATAACACTGAAAGTTATAAGGAGACGTAAAAATGAAAATTGGAAACATTGTAGTAGGGCAATCTGGAGGACCTACTTCAGCGATTAACGCCAGTTTAGCTGGTGTTTTTCAAGCGGCAAAAGATTTGGGTGCTGAAAAAATTTATGGCATGCGGCATGGGATTGAAGGCATATTAAAAGAGGAATTTATCAATTTGTCCCAAACGTTGGGGTCGGATAGCAAAGTGCAGTTATTAAAAATTACGCCTAGTTCTGCGTTGGGGTCCTGCCGATATAAACTACCTAAAGTAGAAAAGGATGAGCAGACATACCAGAAAATTTTTGATATTTTAAAAAAATATGATATCTCTCATTTTTTCTATATTGGCGGGAATGATTCCATGGATACCATCCAAAAACTATCTTCTTACGGAGCAAGAATAGGGAGCAATATTACTTTTATTGGTATTCCAAAAACAATTGACAATGATTTGCCTTTAACAGACCATACGCCAGGATATGGAAGTGCTGCTAAATACATAGCTGCCGCTACCAAAGAAGTCATTTATGATGCGTCAGTTTATCCATTTCCAGCAGTTACAATTATGGAAATTATGGGACGTGATGCGGGGTGGCTTACCGCTGCATCCAGTTTATCCCGTGGGGAAGACTGTGATGGGCCAGATTTAATTTATTTGCCAGAACGGCCATTTGATGTGGAACAGTTTGTGGATAATGTAAAGGAAAAAATGTCACAGAAATATGCTGTTGTGATTGCGGTTTCCGAAGGATTACGGGATGCTACAGGTACTTATATCTGTGATTCATTGGCAAGTAAAAAGGTAGATGCGTTTGGGCACCGCCAGTTGGAATGTACTGGAAAGGCTTTAACCAATATGTTAGAAGTATTGCATTGTAAAACCCGTGCCATCGAATTAAATACCTTACAACGTTGTGCCGCCCATATACTCTCTAAGACGGATATTGATGAGAGTTTCCAATCCGGATATGAGGGGGTGCTGGCTGCTTCCAAAGGGGAAACGGGAAAAATGGTTACCTTCCACCGCATTTCCAATACACCATACCAGTTGGAATACAGACTTAGTGATATTAACTTGATTGCCAACCAGCAGCGTTCTGTTCCAGGAAAATATATTACCAAAGGCGGTACAGATGTTTCTGATTCGATCCGTGAATATATTGAACCTCTGATTCAAGGGGAATATACACCACAATATAAAAACGGTGTTCCATCCTATTTTCGTTTTTAATTATCTCAAATAAACAGCGGGATTTTTCCCGCTGTTTTCTCCATATAACAAAAAGTCTCCACCACTTTATAGTGGGTGGAGAGCTGAAATGTGAAATATAGCGATCCATTTTCTATGATATACATCTGTTTTTATTATTTTTCCGCAGGCGAGTTTCCGTCTGCGGACTCTTCTTTTTTGCGCCGAGTCCACAGGTCGAGAAGATGGAATTCTTCCTGCATGATGATCATAATCGGTGCACCAAGAATGATCGGAAAAATCGTGTTGTTACAAAAAATCGTGCCGATTAAGGTGACAAGATCTACTTCAGGCTGAACAGCATAAACGCCAAAGGAGATCATAACGGTCAGAACCACGGCGGAGATAAGAATTATGACAATATATGCAAGAAAATCGCGGCTGTCACGCAGGGAAAAGGCTTTTTTGCGAATCATGTGCCATAATTTGTAGATCATCACCACATACAGGTAGTTGGCAATGAAACCGGCAATACAGGACCACTGTAAGCTGTCGGATAGTACATCAGAAATCAGATTACCCACCGCAAAAGCAAGTGCCCCCGTCTGTCCGAAAAACAGACCGAAGATAGGTTGCAGGCAGGTGACAGGCCGGATATCGGTAAATCCGGGAATCATAATCATGACTTTAAACGGGAGAGAAAGAAGCATATGTATTAGGACCAAAAACAGAAATCTACCAATTTTTCGTCCCAAAGGTGTTTTTTGAGTTTGTGTCATGCGGACCACCTCCGTTTCCAAGCCACAACAAAAGCGGTTACATCAAATTCAGATAGGAAAGCCCCTAGTGCTACCAGAACGCAACCAATTATCAAAGAGGGTGTTAGTGTAATACGATCGACCAGAATCGGTGGAAGGGTAGCGGAAAAGATGGTGGAAAAGACGATTTCTAGAGAATAGATCACCGAAGCTGTCCGGGCAGACGCCTGCTTTTGTGCAAAAATATTTATGACGGTAGCAAAAGCACAGATAAAATAACTGTAAACAAAAATGCTGGAGAGCATCTCGGAGGAGTAGGAAAGAGCAAAAACCGTGCGTGGTTCGATAAACAGCCATATGAGGAAGGATAGAACTGCAACCACACCTAAAATAAGGGCGGACAGCTGTATTGGCTCCATCTCTTTTGCCGCTTCGTTGAGTTTAATAATGTACCAAGCCCGAAGCAGGCATACCACCAACATAATCCCGATTCCAGGTAGCTGGGATAAGTCAGTGTGCAGATTGACCGCCAGCAGAATCCCTATCAATATGAGCCCTACCCCAAGCCAAGTGTTGATTCGAATCTTCTGACGTCGGAGCAGAAGAAGAACAGGAAGAACAACCGTTGTCATGGACAGGGTAAAAATACCGGTGGAAACATTGAGATATTGTAGTCCAAACAGCATCAGCAGGTTATAGGTCATATTCAAGATGCCTAACCCAGCCACACGCAGAAGATTCTTTTTTGTAATGGGCCGGAAGATTTTTTTAAAGAAGATGGCAATTAAAATCAGACAGCCGATAAAATTAGTCATGGCGGTAATCGAAATGGATGGAATTTCAGCAGGAATATTTTTAAGCAGAATGACCTCCGTTGACCAGCAAAGCGTTACGCAAAGAAGACAAAAATTGGATTGGATTTTATTCAAAGTATTTCCTCCTCAAGCATTCTCTGTAAAGCGGGAAAATGTCGTCTCTCTTTTTCTGTAAATTTACCCGCTATACTTCTAAATCCTATATCATTATATCAAAGAATCGTTTTTTTTCAAGTAATTTTAAAATAGGGCGAACCCAGAAAGAATACAATAGTCGCACTGCAAAAAAATGTTATGGAATCAAAGCCTGAAGAAGATTTTGAGAAGGAATAGAATTCTAAGGTGCCCCAGATATTCGTATTGACGGGGATATTTTTTATAAACTGCTGTGACAAGCCTATTATATTATCAAATATAGATAGTTTTTTCTTTTTCATAGGGGAATACTAAATAAGCAAAAGCCTAAATTTTGTACTACCCTTTCCCTTTCTGAAATAGATATGGGATAAGGGGGGATTATATGGGGCTTTTAGAACAGATCAATAATGGATTAAGTCGGATTGTTTGGGGTCCGGTAATGCTTTTGTTTTTATTGGGGATTGGGCTGTATTTTTCTGTCCGAACTGGTTTTTTTCAAATCCGCTATTTTGGAAGAATGTGTAGGGAAACAATTGGAAGTTTATTTGAAAAAAAACCAAAATCAAAACAAGGAATTACCCCCTTTCAGGCAGTATCAACCGCTTTGGCTGGCACATTAGGAACAGGAAATATTGTTGGGGTATCCACCGCGATTGTTACTGGAGGTCCAGGTGCTATTTTTTGGATGTGGGTCAGTTCTATTTTGGGGATGATGACCAAATATGCGGAGGTATTGCTGGCGGTTTATTACCGAAAGAAAAACGGAAAAGGGGAATATATTGGTGGCCCCATGTATTATATTCAATATGGTATGGGATATAAATTCCCAGCCATATTATTTGCGCTGTTCTGCGTGGCTGCTTCGTTTGGAATTGGGAATATGACACAATCTAACGCTGTCTCTACGGCGCTAGAATGTTCTTTTGGAATTCCAACTTGGATTAGCGGTGTAATATTAGCTGTTTTGGTTGGAATTGTTATTATAGGAGGGATCAAACGAGTAGGAAGTTTAGCAGAAAAATTAGTTCCACTGATGTCCTTTCTCTATTTAGGATTGGCAATTTTTGTACTGTTTTTTAATAGAAGTCAGATACCAAAAGCATTTGAGGAAATTTTTCAATATGCTCTTTGCCCATCTTCTATTTTAGGAGGAAGCGCCGGATATTTATTTATGCAGGGAATCCGCTTTGGTATTTCCAGAGGGGTTTTTTCCAACGAAGCGGGATTAGGGTCTGCTCCCATTGCCCATGCTGCTGCCAACGCAAAAAGCCCAGCTCAGCAGGGCATGTGGGGAATGTTTGAAGTGTTTTTTGATACGATTGTAAGCTGTACCATTACCGCTTTGGTTGTGTTAACTTCAGGGGATTGGCTAAGTGGACAGAATGGTTCCACGTTAACCTTAACTGCTTTTTCTAATGTGATAGGTGATTCAGCTCAGGGACTAATTTCAATTTGTATGGTATTTTTTGCGTTTTCCAGTATTTTGGGATGGGCATATTATGGTGAAAAATGTATGGAATACTTATTTCACAAAAAATTTGCTATTTTCATATATCGTTGTGTATTTTTAGGGTTTATGATATGGGGAGCAGTACAAAATCTTTCTTTGGTATGGTCTGTTTCTGATACACTAAATGGGTTGATGGCGATACCAAATCTGATTGCGTTAGTGTGGTTAAGCCCGATCGTATTTCAGGAAACAAAACGATATCAAAATATGATCAAAACAATTAAAAATGAAAGAAATTTGTAAGAGTTTTTCTATCGCTTTTTCATGGATCAGTGCTATAATAAACATAGCATATAAAATAATTTTTGATTATCTTCTTAATTCAAAAAGCTTGTGGATAGGTACAATTTATTTAATTATAATATAGTAATAATTTGTATTGAAATACCATTAAATCATTTATCACAACAAATCTTATTTTTGCCAAACCCATTGACTTGCTCAATGGATTTGGCTATATGCCTTTGATAAAAATAGGAATATTTATATATCTTTGTAACACATATTAATGTATTTTGAAAAACAATTGGCTAGTATTGTTTAGCGGTTAAAAGCAAATAAAGAAGGATGTGTAACCTTGCGTCAGAAAATGAATCATAAATTAATTTTAAAGGCAGTGTTTTTAACTTTATTTTTAGTGGTTGCTGTTTTACTTACCATTTGGGCATTTCCAAAAGTAATGGAACTAAAAGACCCTGCCGTACGGGAAATGTACAAAAATGAAGTTGAAAATATGGGGATTTCCGGATGGTTTATCATGTTGGGAATCCAAGCGGCGCAGGTTGTGTTTGCTATTATTCCAGGGGAACCAGTAGAAGTACTATCTGGTTTGTTGTTTGGAGCGATCCCAGGATTGATTTTGTGTTTGTTGGGGATCTTTATTGGCACAGTAATTATTTATTATGTAGTAAAATTATTAGGCAGACCGTTTGTAGAGTTTTTTATTTCTCAAGAGAAATTGGACAAATTGAGTTTTCTTCATGACACTAAAAAATTAGGGCCTTTGGTTTTCCTATTGTTTTTTATCCCTGGTACACCAAAGGACTTGCTAACTTATATTGTACCGTTAACGAATTTAAAACCACTCCATTTTTTTCTCATTTCTACCTTTGCTCGTATTCCATCTATTATTACTTCCACTTATGCAGGAGCAGCTATTTATCAAGAAAACCTGTGGGGTTCCATCATTATGTTTGCTGTTGCTGGTGGTTTGGCTATAGTTGGGATTTTAATAAACAAAAAATTAATGGCTTATTTAGAAAAACGGAGAAAAAAACATCCACATAAAACAAAGGTATCCAAATAAGAAGATAATAGTCTTTTTTCACCCGCTTTGCGGGTGATTTTTTGTCTATTGTATCAATTTGATTAAGAAAGATGGAGAAGATTTTTATATTATTTTTTGAAAAAATTATTTTTGGCTGTGCTGATTATAACGTTGTAGGTTTTTAATATTTTAGGGAAAACAGGTTTTATTCGTGATGGATAATATAATGGTTCTCCAAAAAGAAAACTTTTCGATATCCATACTATAAGGTATCCTCTGTAATTATAAATTGATATATTTATCTTTCTAAGGAGGATAAAATAAAACCCGGTTTATGCACCATGACATAAACCGGGTTTTTGTGTATGAATTTTTATTATGCTTCTTCTTTGATAAAAGGTTTGATTTCCTCAAAAAATGCGGAAGCGTCATCACTGCGGACTTCCACTCTAATTGGTTTTGATAAATCCAAACTAAAAATACCCATAATCGATTTTCCATCAATTGCGTATCTGCCAGATACCAAATCTACATCAAAATCATATTTGGATACTACATTTACAAAAGTTTTTACGTCAGTTACAGTATTTAACATAATGGTTACTGATTGCATGTTGGTTACCTCCAAACATCTTTACTTTATAAAATTACCATAATACAATATAACAGCACTCAATTTTTAAGTCAACTATCTAATTGTAAAAAAAAATAAAATCAGCTATAATACTATCAGTAAACATAAATTATGAGTAGATTTTATGTGTTTTTCGATTATTTTTTCGAAGTATACCGCAGTAAATAGCAATATCCTATAGGATAATTGGTTTGGTTTTAAAATGATAGGCTATTTTTTCTATTAAATGTTAAAGGAATGATTATTTGAGAGTTGCTTTTTATACCTTAGGTTGCAAGGTCAACCAATACGAAACTGAAATTATGTCCGATTTATTTTATCAGAATGGCTATGATGTAGTCCACTATGATGATGAAGCGGATGTATATGTTGTGAATTCTTGTACAGTTACATCTTCCGGAGATAAGAAGGCAAGGCAGGCATTGCGTCGGTTTAAACGGAACAATCCAGATGCTGTGGTAGTATTAACAGGATGTTTCCCTCAGGCTTTTCCGGATGTGGATCAACAAATACCGGAGGCAGATGTGATTACAGGTTCCTATAACCGAAGTAAAGTGGTAGAACTGGTACAGCGCTTTTTGGAAACAAGGGAGCGTGTCATTGAAATCACTCCACATCAACGGCAGGAACCATTTGAAAAAATGGCGGTGAAGAAATTCACGGAACGCACCAGAGCCTTTGTGAAAATTGAGGATGGGTGTGACCGTTATTGTAGCTATTGTATTATTCCAACTGCCCGAGGGCCAGTGCGCTCTAAAACGATGGAAGATTTAAAACAGGAATTGACTGACTTGGCAGCTAATGGTTATTTGGAAGTGGTGTTGGTAGGAATCAACCTTTCCTCCTATGGCCGTGACCTGGAAAATGTCCGTTTGCTGGACGCGATCCAATTGGCTTGTTCTATTCCAGGAATTGAGAGGGTCCGTTTGGGTTCTTTGGAACCGGAATTGTTAACCGATGAAGATATCCATGAGATGGCGAAAATGGAAAAATTTTGTCCTCAGTTCCATTTATCCTTGCAAAGTGGGTGCGACGCTACCTTAAAACGGATGAACCGCCACTATGATACCAAAGAATATACTCGTATTGTGGAAGCTATCCGGAAAGCGTTTGACAACCCTTCGATTACAACGGATATTATGGTGGGGTTTGCGGGGGAAACCGATGAAGAATTTCAGCAATCTCTGGAATATGCTCGGTTTATCAAATTAGCGAAAGCCCATGTGTTCCCTTATTCGATCCGCCAAGGGACCAGGGCGGCGAAAATGCCTGATCAGATATCCAATGCGGAAAAAGCAAGGCGCGCCGCTTTAATGGCAAAAGTAACAGGGGAAACCCGTTTGGAATTTTTAAAAACCCAGGTTGGAAAACAAGAATCCGTATTGGTAGAAACCTTCCACAATGGTATTATGGAAGGATATACAAAAAATTATACTCCAGTAAGAATAAATACGGATGAAAACTTGTGTGGGCAGATAAAATGTGTTAAAATTATAGATGTATTGGACGATAAATGTGTGGGGGAATTGATCGATTAACTCCACTGGTGGTCACAATAAAATAAAGGAGCGTATCTAATGTCAGTTTTTCGTATTTATGTTGAGAAAAAACCAGAATTTGCAGTAGAGGCAAAAAGTCTGCTTGGCGACTTAAAATCCGTTTTAGGGATGCCGGAACTGCAAGGTATCCGTGTTATCAACCGTTATGACGCGGATGAAATTTCGGAAGAAGTTTTTCACCAGGCAAAGGATATTATTTTTTCAGAACCCCAAGTAGATATTACTTATTCTGAACTGCCAGAGTTGCAAGCGGATGAAAAAGTATTCGCTACTGAGTATTTGCCAGGGCAGTTTGACCAGCGTGCGGATTCCTGCGAACAGTGTATCCAGATTTTCGCTCAAGGTGTGCGTCCTATTGTAAAATCCTCTAAAGTATATATTGTAAAAGGTAACATCAGTGACGCGCAGCTAGATAAGATAAAACATTACATCATCAACCCAGTGGAAAGCCGCGAAGCAACCCTGGATTGTTATGAAACACTCAATATAAAATATGACCTGCCAAGCGATGTGGCTGTATTAACGGATTTTAGGTCTTTGGATGAGCAAGGTTTAGCTGATTTTATCAGCAACTATGGTTTGGCAATGGATTTAGATGATATTAAATTTTGCCAGAAATATTTTTCAGAGACAGAACAACGTGACCCTACTATTACTGAAATCCGCATGATTGATACCTATTGGTCCGATCATTGCCGTCACACTACTTTTTCTACGATTATTGACCAGGCTGATATTGAAAATCCTGTAATCCAGGAAACCTATGAGGATTACCTGAAAACAAGAGAAGAACTGGGCCGAAGCAATAAGCCAATCTGTTTGATGGATCTGGCAACCATTGCGGCGAAAAAACTGAAAAAAGAAGGCATTTTGGTTGACTTGGATGAATCTGAGGAAATCAATGCCTGTTCTGTAAAAATTAAAGTGGATGTAGATGGGGAACAGCAGGACTGGTTGCTGATGTTTAAAAATGAAACCCATAACCATCCAACTGAAATTGAACCATTTGGTGGCGCAGCTACCTGTTTGGGTGGTGCGATCCGTGACCCATTATCTGGACGTTCCTATGTTTATCAGGCAATGAGGGTAACTGGTGCAGCTGACCCATTGGTTCCATTTGACCAGACAATTGAAGGAAAACTGCCACAGCGTAAAATTGTTACAACCGCGGCTAATGGGTATAGTTCTTACGGGAACCAGATTGGTTTGGCAACTGGGCATGTCCATGAATTATATCATCCAGGCTATGTGGCAAAAAGGATGGAAATCGGTGCTGTTGTTGGTGCTGCTCCAGCGGAAAATGTCATCCGCTTGGTTCCATCCCCATCCGATGTTATTATTTTATTGGGTGGGAAAACCGGCCGTGATGGATGCGGTGGTGCGACAGGTTCCTCAAAATCCCACACAGCACATTCTTTGGAAAGCTGTGGGGCAGAAGTACAGAAGGGGAACGCTCCAGAAGAAAGAAAATTACAGCGCTTGTTCCGCAACCCAACCGTAACCCGCATGATCAAACGTTGTAACGACTTTGGTGCTGGTGGTGTGTCAGTTGCAATCGGGGAATTGGCTGACGGATTGCAGATTGATTTGGATGCTGTTCCAAAGAAATATGAAGGCTTGGATGGCACAGAGTTAGCAATTTCCGAATCCCAGGAAAGGATGGCCGTTGTGGTAGCTGCTTCTGATGTGGAAGCGTTTATGGCGGAAGCACAAAAAGAAAACCTGATGGCAACCAAAGTTGCGGTAGTAACAGAACAGCCACGTCTGAAAATGACCTGGAGAGGAAAACAGATTGTAGACCTTTCCCGTGAATTTTTAAACTCTAACGGTGCAGAAAAACACACCAATATCCAGATTGGAAAACACCAAGTAGCTCCTGTCCACAATAAACAGAATACAAAACAGGATTGGATTTCCCACTTGTCCGACTTGAATATTTGTTCCCAGAAAGGATTAGTGGAACGGTTTGACTCCACCATCGGCGCAGGGACTGTTTTGATGCCATATGGTGGAAAACGCCAGATGACCGAAACCCAGGCTATGGTGGCAAAGCTTCCTGTATTAGAAGGCAATACAAACACTGCTTCCATTATGGGATGGGGCTTTAACCCATATATCAGTTCTCAGGACCCTTATTACGGTGCTCAGTATGCGGTAATTGAATCTGTTGCGAAATCAATCGCGGTGGGTGGTTCTACAGAAAAATGCTGGCTGACTTTCCAGGAATACTTTGAGCGCACCCAAAACAATCCATCCCGCTGGGGAAAACCAATGGCAGCTTTACTGGGTGCTTATAAAGCACAGGTAAACCTGGGCTATGGCGCAATCGGTGGTAAGGATTCCATGAGCGGTACGTTTGAAGATATTGATGTTCCACCAACCCTGGTTTCCTTTGCGGTATCCGTTGCGGATTCAAATAAAGTGATTTCCCCTGAATTCAAACAAGCTGGTAATCAAGTTGCGATTGTACTGCCAACCTATGATGAACAGGGTAATCCAGATTATACTTCGATTAAAAATACTTTCAAAAAAGTAGAAAGCTTGATTGCGGATGGCAGCGTTGTTTCCGCATGGGCTTTGGGCTTTGGCGGCGTAGCGGAAGCTGTTGTGAAAATGGGATTAGGGAACCAGCTTGGTTTCCAATTCACCAAAGAAATTGACAACAATCTGTTGTTTAATCCAGTATATGGTGGTTTTGTATTAGAATTATCCCGTCCAGTGGATGGTACTACTGTAATTGGTACCGTAACCGAACAAGCTGCTGTTGTATGTGGCGATGTGACTATTTCCATGGAAGAGTTGCAGCAGGCTTATGAACAGAAACTGGAATCTGTATTCCCAGCTTTAATTGAAACAAAACAGGAAAAAGTACAGCCAATTTCCTGTGCTGCAACAACCCGTCCAGCACCATCTATTAAAGTGGCGAAACCAAGAGTGCTGATCCCAGTATTCCCAGGGACAAACTGCGAATATGATACAGCACGTCAATTTGAGCAGGCTGGTGCGGAAGCCGAGGTGTTTGTCATCAACAATCTGAGCAGTCAGGGTATCCAGGAATCAGTAAAAACCTTTACGGAACACATTAAAAATTCTCAGATTATTATGATCCCAGGTGGGTTCTCCGGCGGTGACGAACCAGATGGTTCTGGTAAATTTATCACTTCTTTCTTCCGTAACCCATCCATTAAAGAAGAAGTTCACAACCTGTTGAAGAACCGCGATGGTTTGATGTTAGGTATTTGTAATGGGTTCCAGGCATTGGTAAAATTAGGATTGGTTCCTTATGGCGAAATTGTAGAGCCAAAAGAGGATTCTCCAACTTTAACCTTTAATACCATCGGTCGTCATCAATCCATGATGGTCCGCACAAGAATCGCTTCCAACAAGTCCCCTTGGCTGGCATATACCAATGTGGATGATATCCACAGTATTGCGATTTCTCATGGAGAAGGTAGATTTATTGCGCCACAAAACCTTTTGGATGAAATGATCGCAAATGGTCAGGTTGCAACCCAGTATGTGGATTTGGAAGGCAATCCAACTTATGATATCCGATTTAACCCAAATACTTCTGTACTGGCGATTGAAGGAATTACTTCTGTTGATGGTCGAGTATTTGGTAAAATGGGACATAGTGAACGTGTTGGTTCCAATGTATGTAAAAATGTGCCAGGTGAAAAAGACCAAAAATTATTTAAAGCTGGCGTAGATTATTTTAAATAATAACAAGAAATAGAAAAAAGCCGCTGTTGAATGGAGTTCCATTGACAGCGGCTTTTTGTTGCCTGCTGGATCGAAATAAGATTCTTGTTTTGTCATAGAAAGAGAAAAATTTTCGGAAATGATATGGAATAGCAGGCTGTAGATAGAAAAATTTTTGCCAAAGCTTTTGATTTTTTTCCTGATTGCAGGAAGGATTTCATTTCTTTACAGGTTGTGAGATATTTATTGTTATATCAGGCAAAATTCCTTGAATCAATTATGTAAGCTATGGGATATGGTTAACCTTTTGTGATACTGTGGTAGCATGCTGTCAGTAATTCTACATGTTCCATTTCATCTAAAATAATCCGTTGTAGGTTTTCTACCACATTGGAATCTTTAATTTGTTCTGACTGCCGTTGATATTTTTCAATCGCTTGTTTTTCAGACTGGATGGCATTTTTGAGTAACTGCGGCAACTCTAAACTGTAAGTGTTGTAGGATGGGGACCAATAATGCCTTCCATTGGGTTTACTGCTCCATAGCCTTGGATTCCCACCCAAGGCACATGCTAATTTACCGAATATCTCCAGGTGTCGCATTTCTGTAACACTGATTTTATGAAATAGTTCCGCTACTTCTGGAAATTTTTCAGTAATCAGATGGTTGTAAAAATAAAGGCTGACCGCTGACATTTCTGAAACTCTTCCGCCCATATTATCCAGCATTGCCTGGGCATATGATTTATTTTGTTTTGTTATCCGTATTGGTGGATAAGGCAATTGTGTAGCTTGACCATGTCGCTCCATGTGATCTTCCTCCTTACTGCTGTTTCTCTAGTTATATGAATGTGAAATGCAAAATAGAAGAATATTTTCTACTACTATTTTTGTTTTTATTACCATATACATAAATGGAATCGTTGTACAAGAATTTGCAAGATTGAGGTGGAAATCATGACAATCACAAAGCGGATTTTATCTGGAATATTGGCGTTAGGCATTTTTTGTTCTGTTTTTGGTATTCCTGTATTAGCGGATGGAGTGGAGGAAGATGTTGTTGCGGCACAGTCTATAGGGGATATTCCCGCAAAATCCTATGTTTTAATGGAAGCATCCAGCGGAAAAGTTTTAATGGAACAAAATGCGGATGAACAGATGCCACCGGCTTCTATTACCAAAATTATGGTGATGTTATTGTTAATGGAGCGGTTAGAGCAGGGAACTATCCACATGGAGGACATGGTGACAACCAGTGAACATGCTAATTCCATGGGAGGGACACAGATTTGGCTGGAAGTAGGAGAAACGATGAGTGTTCATGATTTGCTGAAAGCGACTGCTGTAAATTCCGCCAATGACGCGGCTGTGGCATTGGCAGAATATATGGGTGGAACAGAAGAAGCATTTGTAGAACAGATGAACCAACGCGCGAAAGAACTAGGGATGAATAATACTACTTTTAAAAATGCAACTGGATTGGATGCCGATGGACATCTATCCACTGCCAGAGATGTGGCGATTATGTCCGCTGAACTCATCAAACATGAAAAAATTAAGGAATACAGTTCTATCTGGATGGACAGTTTACGGGATGGAAAAACAGGGCTAACCAATACCAATAAACTGGTGCGGTATTATGAAGGATGTAATGGGTTAAAAACGGGAACAACCGATGGAGCAGGTTCCTGTTTGTCCGCAACCGCTACTAGAAATGGTATGACTTTGATTGCAGTTACTATGGGATCAGCTACCTCAAAGGAACGGTTTAAATCTGCTAGTACGTTGCTGGATTATGGGTTTGCGTCTTATGAAGTCTATACCCCTGATTTAAGTCAGCAGGAAATTCCAGAAATTCCTGTGTCCAATGGTCAGCAATCCCTTGTGGAAATAGAATTACCCTCTACGGTATCTATGGTGATATCAAAAGGAGATCAAACCAATATTACTTCTGAAGTGACTATAATAGAAGATCTGCAGGCGCCAGTAAAGCAGGGTCAGGAAGTTGGAAAAATCATCTACTATTTAAACAGTGATGTGTTGGCGGAATATCCGATTTACGCGAAAAACCAAATCAACCAATTGGACTTTCCATTTGTTTTTCTAAAACTACTATTAAAATTAATTTCATAGTGGTAGTTAGCAGGCAATTATAGTAAATATTTGCCTGCTTTTTTGTATTGTTCACAAACCCATAAAAATACCATCAGTTTGTTTTCACAAAGATATGATATCCTATCAATTAATCTATTATTTTTCATAAACCTGAATAGAGGACTGAAAAAGTACAAAATCTTCTGTAAAATAGAAAATAGAATCTGTTAGGATTTCATAAAATTATTGCGTTATTTTTTATGAAAATAATTAAAATTATTGGATTTTACACTTGATTTTTTGGGGAATTTATAGTAAAATAGAAGCAACAACCAAACATGAATCAAGAAATAGAGGTGCAAAAGAATGGCCTTAACATTAAACACAAAACATGTGAAAAATTTTATTGCTGATCATGAATTGGCTGGAATGATTCCACAGCTCCAGGCAGCGCATGATACGCTGAAAAATAAGACCGGTCTTGGTAACGACTTTTTAGGTTGGGTTGATTTACCGGTGGATTATGATAAAGAGGAATTTGACCGGATTTTGGCAGCAGCGGAAAAAATCAAACAGGATTCTGATGTATTGATTGTCATCGGCATAGGGGGGTCCTATTTGGGGGCACGTGCCGCAATTGAGTTTTTAAAATCACCTTTTTATAATAACTTGAAAAAAGATACACCTGATATTTATTTTGTAGGGAATAATATCAGCCCTACCTACTTAAACGAGGTTTTGTCCATTTGTGAAGGAAGAGATGTTTCTGTAAATATCATTTCCAAATCTGGAACAACAACCGAACCTGCGCTGGCGTTCCGTATTTTCAAAAAATATCTGGAAGATAAATATGGCGTGGAAGAGGCAAAAAAACGTATTTACGCTACCACAGATAAGGCAAGGGGTAAATTAAAAGAATTATCCGATGCTCAAGGCTATGAAGAATTTGTAGTACCAGATGATGTAGGTGGACGTTTTTCTGTATTGACTGCAGTGGGCCTGCTGCCAATTGCTGTGGCAGGGGCGGATATTAAAGCATTGATGGAAGGTGCGGCAAAAGCACGGGAAGATTATGCAGTATGTGATATTGAGAAAAACGACTGTTACCGTTACGCTGTACTGAGAAATATCCTTTACCGTAAAGGAAAAAGCGTGGAAATGCTAGTAAGCTATGATCCAGCGTTTACTATGATGGCAGAATGGTACAAACAGCTGTATGGTGAAAGTGAAGGCAAAGACCATAAAGGAATTTTCCCAGCATCCGCAACCTTCTCCACAGATTTACACAGTTTAGGACAATTTATCCAGGATGGTTCACGGGTGATGTTTGAAACTGTTGTGGATATTAAGAAACCAAAACAGGATTTATTCATCGAAGAGGATGCTAGTAATTTTGACGGATTAAACTTCTTGGCAAATCAAAATATGAGTTTGGTAAACCACAAAGCCTTTGAAGGAACTGTAATTGCCCACGAAGAAGGTGGCGTTCCAAACATTATTTTGGAAGTGCCTGAAATGAATGAACAGGAACTTGGCTATTTAATTTATTTCTTTGAAAAAGCATGTGCAATTTCCGGCTATATGTTGGGTATTAACCCATTTGACCAGCCTGGTGTAGAGGCTTACAAGAAAAACATGTTTGCCTTGTTAGGAAAACCAGGATATGAAGATATGCAGGAAGAATTGCTGAAAAAATTAGATTAATTTTTATTTAGCAGTTTTGTCTTTGTAACATGCGAAGAAATGTGTGGATGATGCCAAATCAGTTGGTTTCCCCCTCTTGGTTCTAATATGATACAAAGTACAAAACAAACTTTATCAACGCATAATTTTGGCACATCAGTGCTGTATTATAATAATATAAAAATGGGAGGAATCACCATGATTAAATTAATACTTGGCAAAAAGGGCTCCGGCAAAACAAAAATCTTATTGGAAGCTGTACGTGAATGTGTTTCAAAAACCGATGGCGATATCGTGTTTATTGACAACAGTGATCAGCATACATTTGAATTAGACCATAAAGTTCGTTTAGTGAACGCATTACATTATGATGTAACAAATATTCAAGCATTTAAAGGCTTTATTGCTGGTATTTTAGCTGGTAACTATGATATTACTGATATTTATGTGGATGCTATTTTAAGGATTGTAGGCAGGGATTATGACCTGTTAGGACAAATGTTGGATGAAATCGATAAGATTTGCACCGATGTAAATATTACCTTCACTGTATCTGCTGACCGTGCTGAACTGCCAGAATCCGTTACAAAATTTGCTTAATTTCAATTTGTAACATAACACAAGCTGTAAAAATAGTTCCCGTAGAGCAATAAGCTACGGGGCTATTTTTGTGTAAATATATCTCCCCATTTGATTCTGATTTTCAAATTATTTTGGTGATATGAAAAAATTTTTAAAAAAACTGTTGCAACTACTTGACAATTGAAGCGGTTTTTACTATACTATATTAGTATCGTTATGGGGTGACACTATGATTATTGATTTGAGACAACTGTTTGATGTAATTGGTGATCATAAAAGAATTGATTACAAATTAGATCTTTCTGAATATACGTTGGATCAAAACAAACCTTTTCCGCATCCAGTGCATGTTGTTGGCGAGATTACAAACCAGGTTGGGATTGTAACCTTACAAATGACAGTTAGCACACTTGCGAATTTTGTGTGTGACCGTTGCTTGGATGAATTTCAGGTTGATTACGAAGAAGAATTTGAACATATTATTGTTCGGAAACTGACGGGTCAAAATGATGATTACATTGTAGCGGAAAACGCACGTTTGGATTTGGACGAGCTTGTTTTAAATGACGTTGCGTTAAGCTTGCCAACCAAAATTTTATGTAAAGAAGATTGTAAAGGGTTATGTTGTAATTGTGGTGCGAACTTAAATATAACGGAATGTAAGTGTGGAGAGTTTCAGTAAGCCGATAAGGCCAAACATAGAAACATAGTACTGCAGCGAAGGAGGTGCTGTAAGATGGCGGTACCAAAGAGAAAAACCTCTAAAGCAAGACGTGATAAAAGACGTTCTAACGTGTGGAAACTGGATGCTCCTGCATTCTCTAAATGTCCACAATGTGGAGAGTTAAAAGCTCCTCACAAAGTTTGTGGTAACTGTGGTTACTACAAAGGCGTTGAAGTAATTAAAAAAGAGGCATAAGCCTGAACAAGAGGGGTAGGGAAGATACACTTTCCCTACCTTTTCTTTTCGTATAATTCTGGTTCCGAAAAGAATAGTATTTTTAATTATTATTATTTTTATTGCAACAGGTTATAAACTCGGAATCAGGATAAAAAACCGGTTGAAAATCAAGATAGAGGGAGGTTTGGATTTTTATGAGCGTGACAATCAGTGGTATTACACCGAATAGTTATGCCAGCCGCGCAGGAATTCAGCCAGGGGAACAACTGATTTCGGTCAATGGTCATACCATTACTGATGTGCTGGATTACCGTTTTTACGCAACAGACCCGAAAGTGAAATTATTGATTCAAGCCAAAGATGGCACACAGCGCTTTGTAAAATTGAAGAACAACGAATATGATGATTTGGGGCTGGAATTTGAAACCTATTTGATGGACAAAAAACGCAGCTGTAAAAATAAATGTATCTTCTGTTTTATTGACCAGTTACCAAAAGGAATGAGAAAGCCTCTCTATTTCAAAGATGACGACGACCGGTTAAGCTTTTTATTTGGCAATTATATTACCATGACAAATATCACGGAAGAAGAAATTGACCGTATTATCCGGCTGAAAATCAGCCCAATTAATGTTTCTGTCCATACCACAAATCCGGAACTCCGTGTAAAAATGATGGCGAATCCCCGTTCCGGCGAAGTTCTTCGTTATTTAAACAAGTTAGCGGATGCAGGTATTTCTTTAAATTGTCAGTTGGTATTGTGCCCAGGGATCAATGATGGCGATGAGTTAAAACGTTCTTTAACTGATTTGGAAAAATTGATTCCTGCATTGCAGAGTATTGCCTGTGTACCGGTGGGGTTGAGCGATTACCGTGACAAACTATATCCTCTTATTCCATATACACAACAGTCTGCGGCTCATACCATTGACTTAATCGAATCTTTTTCCAACCGATGGCTAGAGGAATATGGGGATCGGATTGTCTATCCTGCGGATGAATTCTTTTTAAAAGCAAAACGTCCTATTCCTCCGGCAGAATATTATGGCGCATTTGATCAGCTGGAAAACGGAATTGGAATGATTTCTTATATGAAGCAGGAATTCTATGATGCTATACAGGATTTACAACCAAATGATCAGGAGATAAATTGTTCTATTGCTACTGGAATGGCTGCTTATCCTTTTATCAGCCACCTGGTTGACGAACTGAAACAAAAATGGCATAATTTAAACTGTAATGTATATGCTGTTAAAAACGACTGTTTTGGGCATCAAATTGTAGTAGCAGGGTTGATTACCGGTGGAGATTTAGTGAACCAATTGCAAGGGAAAGAATTAGGTGATCGCCTGCTTTTGCCAAGCTGTATGCTGGATAATGATGATATCCATTTCTTGGATGATATGACGCCGGAGCAGGTATCAGAAGCATTAAAGATTCCGGTGGAATTTATCAACAATGATGGTTATGATTTTATTAATAAGATCACTGGAGAATGTTTGTAAAGGAGTGTTATTATGTCCATGCCGATTGTCGCAGTAGTGGGAAGGCCAAATGTAGGCAAATCCACACTGTTTAATAAATTGATTGGGCAACGTATGTCCATTGTAGATGACACCCCAGGTGTTACCAGGGACCGTATTTATTCGGAATGCGAATGGTTAAACAAAAAATTTTTGTTGGTTGATACTGGTGGTATTGAGCCAAATACAGATGATGTGATTTTATCTCAGATGCGTCGTCAGGCAGAGTTAGCAATTCAAAGTGCACAGGTGATTATTTTGGTGACAGACCTTCGGTGCGGTGTCACTGCTACTGACCAGGATGTTGCCAGTATGCTGTTAAAAAGTGGAAAACCAGTTGTGCTCTGTGTGAACAAATGTGATTCTCTTGGGGAACCTCCTATGGAATTTTATGAGTTTTATAACTTGGGGTTAGGAGAACCAATTCAAGTATCCGCTGCCCATGGTCATGGAACTGGAGATTTGTTGGACGCTGTGTTTGAGCATATGCCAGAAGATATGGAAGAAGATTATGAAGAGGATGTAATCAAAGTAGCGGTAGTGGGAAAACCAAACGCTGGAAAATCCTCTTTGATCAATAAAATTGCCGGGGAAGACCGGGTGATTGTTTCAGATATTGCTGGTACGACCCGGGATGCTGTGGATACTGTAATCGAAAATAAAGATGGAAAATTTGTGTTTATTGATACAGCAGGAATCCGGCGAAAATCCAAAGTATTGGATCAGATAGAAAAATATAGTGTATTACGGGCGCATATGGCAGTGGACCGTTCTGATGTATGTGTGATTATGATTGACGCAACCGTTGGGTTTACGGAACAGGACTCAAAAATTGCGGGATATGCCCATGAGCAGGGAAAAGGCTGTATCGTGGCCATCAATAAATGGGATGCGCTGGAGAAAGATACCCATACTATGAATGAGTTTACCAAAAAATTAAAGAATGATTTTAGTTTTATGTCCTATGTACCATTCATTTTTATTTCCGCTAAAACAGGGCAAAGGGTGCAGGATTTATTCGCTTTGATTCAAAATGTAGCATCACAGAATAGCATGAGGGTTTCCACTGGTATGTTAAACGATTTGTTGGCGTATTGTACTGCCCGTGTGCAGCCGCCTTCTGATAAGGGAAAACGTTTGAAAATTTACTATATGACCCAACCTTCCACAAAGCCACCAACCTTTGTTGCGTTTGTTAATCGGGCGGATTTATTCCATTTTTCTTATCAGCGTTATTTGGAAAACCAAATCCGTGAAACCTTTGGGTTGGTGGGGACACCAATCCGGTTTATAGTTCGTGAACGAGGAGATAAATAAAATATTATGGAAATGACCCCACTTTTTATCCTTTCAATTGTATTGTCTGCCATTGTTGCTTATTTCATTGGCAGCATTAATTTCGCCCTTGTTATTTCAAAAGTATTTTACCATAAGGATATCCGTGACTATGGGAGCGGGAACGCCGGTATGACCAATATGCTGCGTACTTTTGGAAAATTACCTGCTTTATTTACCTTAATTGGAGATTTGACCAAAGGAATGGTTGCTATCCTAATAGCAAGGCTGCTGTTTTGGCTGGTAGGAGGAGTTCCACAGTTTGTTTTGGGTGGATATATTGCCGGATTATGTGCGTTTTTAGGGCATGTGTTCCCGATTTACTATGGCTTTAAAGGCGGAAAAGGGATTCTGGTTACTTCGGGTATTTTAATAATGATTGACCCGTTGACCTTTGGAATCATCTTCCTTATCTTTTTGATTGTATTTATTGGAACAAAAATTATTTCGATATCTTCTATTAGTGCGTCGATTGCTTACCCAATTGTAACTTGTGTTACCCGCATTATACAGGGTTATGATATTACAACAATTGTGTTACATACGGCGTTCTCTTTGGCGATTGGCGGACTGGTAGTGTATCTCCATCGTGGCAATATCAAGCGTTTGCTGGCAGGAGAAGAGCCAAAAATCGGTCAAAAAGGAAAGATGAAATAAATTTTCATAATAATGTTCAAACAGGTGAATTAAATGATGAAAAGGGGAGGTT
Source organism: Massilioclostridium coli (assembly GCF_900095865.1). Classification (GTDB taxonomy): domain Bacteria; phylum Bacillota; class Clostridia; order Oscillospirales; family Ruminococcaceae; genus Massilioclostridium; species Massilioclostridium facile. The sequence goes on from NZ_FMIZ01000007.1 coordinate 436,076, forward strand.
TTTGTTATGGCAAAAATAGCAATTATCGGTGCAGGAGGTTTTGGAACTTCTTTGGCTGTTACTGCAGACCAGTGTGGGCATGATGTAACATTGTGGTCTGCGGTCCCCAGCGAAATTGAGGATATCCGCCAGCATGGAGAAAATAAAAGATTATTGCCAGGGATTCCGGTAAACCCACAGATTAATTTGACGACTGATATCCAGGACATTGCGGGAAGTGAATTCGTGATTTTTGCTGTTGCTTCTGTCTATATGCGGAGTGTGGCAAAAACCGTCGCTCCACAGGTGGGAAAAGATACAGTTTTAGTGAATGTTGCGAAAGGCTTTGAAGATGGTACCTTAAAACGTCTATCCCAGGTAATCTGCGAAGAAATTCCAAACCATGATTTTGTGGCATTGTCCGGACCTTCCCATGCAGAAGAAATTGCTAGAGGGGTGCCAACGACGATTGTGGCAGCTTCCACCAATATCCATGCGGCAGAATTGGTTCAGGATACTTTAACAACAAATACCCTGCGTATCTATGTCAATGAGGATATCATTGGAGTAGAGATTGGAGGAGCGTTGAAAAACATCATCGCCCTTTGCGCTGGTGTTTGTGATGGTTTGGATTTGGGAGATAATACAAAAGCCGCTTTGATGACCAGGGGAATTACAGAGATTTCCCGATTGGGGACAGCTTTAGGGGCAAAACCAGAGACCTTTGCGGGGTTATCTGGAATTGGCGACTTGATTGTTACCTGTACCAGTATGCACAGCCGTAACCGGCGGGCAGGTATCCTGATAGGGAAAGGATTATCCGCCAAGGAGGCAATTGAACGGGTAGGGATGACAGTGGAAGGCTATATTGCCACCAAAACCGGCCATGATTTGGCGAAAACATATCAGGTAGATATGCCGATTACAGAGGAACTCTACCAGGTATTGTACAAAGGAAAGAATACCCAGAAAGCTTTGAATGATTTAATGGGTCGCCCGACCAAACACGAAAGCGAAAAAATTTGGTTTGACAGCCATTCTATTTGACATTTATTGTTTTATGTGCTATAATTTGTAGCTGTAATAACAAAAATGAAAAAAATACTTGCATTTTTAAACAAAATATGCTAATATAAATTCATTGTGTATGAATTTAAGGATAAGGCTAAGGAGGTGCGAATCCATGGCAAAATGCGATATCTGCGGAAAAGGTGTCACTTTCGGAATTAAGGTTTCCCACTCACACAGACGTTCAAACAGAACTTGGAAACCGAATGTAAAACGCGTAAAAGCTATAGTTGATGGTAAACCATGCCACATTTATGCTTGCACCCGTTGCTTGCGTTCTAATAAAGTTAACCGCGCAATCTAATGATTCAGTTTTTATTGATTGGCACTCTTCATCCATTGGAGGGTGCCAAATCTCTTTATGGGGTGTTTTTTCATGTTAACACAATCACAAGCATTGGAATATTTAATTCAGCTTCTAGCATTTGCTCTAGTATTGTTTACCTCCATTCCTGTCCATGAGGTTTCCCATGGGTTGGTCGCTTACTGGTTGGGGGATCCAACTGCCAAAAATGCCGGGCGTTTAACCTTAAACCCGTTTAAACATTTTGATTTGTTTGGTACAATTGCGCTGTTTTTGGTCCATGTTGGATGGGCGAAACCAGTGCCGATTGACCCAAGGTATTTTAAAAAACCAAAACGGGATATTGTGCTGGTTTCCCTTGCCGGGCCATTGTCCAATTTCATCTTGGCATTTTTTGCGATGATTGGTTATAAAATTTGTTTTTATGCTTATGCGGTAATGCCGGGCAGTATGGTATTGTATGTTTTACGCACAGTTTTTTATAGCGCAGTATTGATTAATATTACCTTAATGATCTTTAACCTGTTGCCTATTCCGCCAAATGATGGGTTTAAAATTTTAGGGGTATTCCTGCCACAACGCACCTATTTTACATTGCTTAAATATGAGCGTTATGGTATGATAATTATAGTTGTATTACTTTTGGTTGGAGCATTGCAGGGACCTCTTTCCTGGCTGCAAAGTGTCATTGCTAACCTGTTAATACACTTAACAGGATTTGTAGAAATTGTGTTACGGATATTGTTCAAGCTATAGACGGGGATTGTATGGAAAAACTACAATTTAAACTGGAAAAATTTGAAGGTCCAATGGACTTATTGTTGCATTTAATCAGCAAACATAAATTAAATATTTATGATATTGAAATCTCCAGCTTATTAGAGCAATATTTAAACTATATTAACGATATGAAAGCAGCAGATATGGAGGTTACCAGTGAGTTTTTAGAAATGGCCGCCCGCTTAGTTTATATGAAAACCTGTTCTTTGTTGCCAGAAGATAAAGAAGAGGAGGAGCAACTAAAACGGGAATTAACAGGCCAGCTGTTGGAATTACAAATGGTCAAGTTAGCTGCCCAACAACTATCTCAATTGAGTTTATGGGGGCAGATTTTTTCTAGGACTCCAGAAAAATTAGAATCTTCAACAGAATCGTATAGCCACCGCCATGAACCAGAAGAAATCCGGCTTATGTATCAGGTGGTATTAAATAAGGTGAAACGGCTAAAGCCTCCGCCAAAATCTGCGTTTAGCGGGATTGTAGAACATAAAGTGGTGTCAATTACTTCCCGTGTTATGTATGTGCTACGCCATTTATATCGAAATGGAAAAATGCCCTACCAGGACTTTTTTGCCAGCGGAGAACGTTCCGAAATGGTGGCAACCTTTTTGGCCATGTTGGAACTGATTAAATCAAAACGGATTAGGATAAGTTCGGATAACCAATATGTTTTATTTGACCGTACCAGGCAGCAACAGTCTTAAACCATAGGAGGATTGGATGGAACAATATATTCAAACACATATGGTAAGTTATCAGGCAAGGATAGAGGCAATTCTATTTGCCTATGGGGACCCAATGCCAGTTTCCAAGTTGGCCGAAATTTTGGGGATTGATAAGGCTGCCTGTTGGCAGCAGATGGAAGAGCTGCAAAAGCAATATCAGCGAAAAAACCGTGGCATTGAATTAATACAGATGGATGACCATGTTCAATTGTGTACCAAAAAAGCGTTTGCTCAAGAGATTAAAAAGGCAATTGCGGTGAAAAGGGATTTGCCACTTTCTCCGGTTTCTATGGAAGTTTTGGCTATTATTGCCTATAATCAGCCAGTAACCAAGGGATTTATTGAGCAGGTTCGTGGTGTAAATAGCGGGCAGATTGTCAATAATTTAGTGGAAAAGGGTCTGGTAGAAGAAGCAGGACGCCTTGATCTTCCTGGGCGGCCGATTTCTTATCGGACAACCGATGTGTTTTTACGGACATTTGATTTGAAAACGTTGGATGATCTTCCAGCTGTAAAACAACTGGAAGAAACAGTAGAACAGGAGTAAGAAGATCAGATATAACCTCAGAGACAGGGGGCGGTAGCAATGTGGAAAATAATTTTGCTTTGCGTTTTGCTGTTTCTCCTGCTATTATTGTCTATAAAGGTTTCTTTGTCGTTTTGGTTGGAAAATGAAGAGTACCAGATTTCTTTAAAAATACTATTTTTTAAAAAGAAGCTATTTTCCAGTGAGGATGAGGAAGAACCTGCTTCATCAAATCAAGCGGAAACAGTTCAGAAAAAAAAGACGAGCTTTGCTGAAGAAGAAAGGAAGCCTCCTGATATAGGGCAAAGCAAGGATTTTTATGAAAGAAACAATAAGCAAAAAGGGAAACAGCTTTCCTCTCCTGAAACAAAAAATACCCACCAGAATGAATCAAAACAAGACAAGCCCTCCAAAGAAAAGCAGTCTATTTTGGATAAAATTGAGATGATATTGGATTTTATTCGCCCATTGCCAGAGCCGTTCAAAAAGTTGATCCGCAGGTTCCATGTGACAAATTTACGGATTTATATTCGGGTAGCAGAAGAGGATGCGGCAGAGACTGCAATTTCTTACGGAAGAATGTGGGGTATCGTCAGTGGCTGTCTGGCTGTATGCAGAAACATATTAAAAATTGAGTTAAAATCGTTACGGATAGAACCAGATTTTTGGCAGCAAAAACCGTTGACAAAGATCAGTGGACAATTAAATTTGCGTGTGTATGCAGCTTTGGCGTTTATTTTACGCTATTTATGGCTATATTTAAAACAAACAATACAAAAATCACAAACAGAAAAAGGCGGTGTTCAAAATGAGTCAACATCCAATCGAGGGAATGTTAGGCACATCCATGGAAAAAATCAGGGAAATGATTGATGTCAATACGATTATTGGAGATCCGATTATCACACCGGATGGCACAGTAATTATCCCTGTTTCTAAAGTAAGTTTTGGGTTTGGATCAGGTGGTTCAGATTTTCCAAACAAAAGGGACCGAGACTTATTTGGCGGTGGAGCTGGTGCCGGGATTTCAATTCAGCCATTAGCATTTTTGGTAGTTTTCCAAGGTGATGTTAAGCTATTGCAGATGAGCGATGGCGATTCTACTGCTGGACACATTATTGAGGCTGTTCCAGGCTTGCTGGAGAAGTTTTCTAGCATGTTCTCCAAGAAAAAAGAGGATACAGACGAAAAATAATCCGTTTTTGAGTTAGGACAATCTATTTCCTGCATACACTAAAAAAGACTTGGTAAATGCAGGTGATATGATGATAAAATTAAAGCGGTTTCTGGCAGTGACACTTGCTGCCTTGTTTTTGTTTCCTTTTCCTGTATCAGCAGGGCAACCCAGTGTTTCCGCCCATGCGGCAATTTTAATTGCTGCGGATACAGGTCGAGTGTTGTATGCTAAAAATGAAAATGAACAGCTTTCCATGGCAAGTACTACTAAAATAATGACGGCTTTGCTCACCTTGGAACAGGAAAATTTAGATGAATATTTTACTGTGGATGATAAAGCAATCCAGGTGGAAGGAAGTTCCATGGGGCTGCAATCCGGAGACCAGGTTTCTTTGCGTGCGCTTGCCTATGGGATGTTGTTGCAGTCTGGCAACGATGCCGCTAATATGGCGGCAGTACATATTGGAGGTTCTATCGAAGGCTTTACAGAATTGATGAACCAACGAGCAAAACAGATAGGGATGGAAAATACCCATTTTTCTACCCCTTCTGGATTGGATCAAGATGATCACTATTCCACAGCAGCAGACATGGCAAAGTTGGCACAGGAAGCATTAAAAAATGCTGATTTTTTAGAAATCTGCTCTTCGTATAAGGCGAAAGTGGAGTATGGAAATCCACCTTATACTCGTTGGATGACTAACCACAACCGGCTATTAAAAGAATACCAAGGAGCCATTGGTGTAAAAACCGGTTTTACAAAAAAATCTGGCAGATGTTTGGTATCTGCGGCAGAGCGGGATGGAATCCAGTTGATTGCTGTCACATTAAAGGCACCAAATGATTGGCAGGATCATAAGCAGATGCTGGATTATGGATTTTCCGTTTCTCAGTTGGTGGAATTGCCGATACCGGAGCTTTCAAAAGCAACAGTGGTAGGGGGAATGTCTTCCTGTGTAGAACTGGCGGCGCAGCCAATCCAATGTAACCTAACACAGGAAGAATTGGCCCTAGTGGAATCAGAAATCCATTTAAAGCAGTTTTATTATGCTCCTATTACTTCTGGAGAAGTATTGGGTTCGATTGTTTATCGGCTGGATGGCAAACAGATTGGGGAAACCCCTCTTACAGCAAATGGAGCTGTAGTACAAGACACAACTCCGCCTGATATGAGTTTTTGGGAGAAATGCAAAGCCCAATGGCAGCGGTTTTGTAATTGGGTTTCCGCCTTATTTGGATAAAATGTTAAATTGGAGGAAGTTGTTTGGAAAAGGTTAGACTACAAAAGATTATTGCGGAAAGCGGGTTTTGTTCCCGTAGGAAAGCGGAAGAATTGATTGCCCAAAAACGGGTAAAAGTAAATGGCAGAACCGCAGGTATAGGGGATAAAGCCAACCCTTATAAAGATTTGGTTACCGTTGATGATGAAAAGATCTATTTGGAACGGAAACGTTCTTATCGCTATATTATGATGTATAAGCCCCGTGGGTATGTGACTACTATGTCGGATGAAAAAGGCCGCAGATGCGTTGCTGATTTGATTGATGATATTGAGGAGCGCCTTTACCCAGTTGGGCGTTTGGACGTGAATTCCGAAGGGCTGTTGCTATTTACTAATGATGGGAATTTTGCCAATGATATGATGCATCCAAGCCGGCACGTGACAAAAACTTACCGTGTTACAGTTCGACCGGATATTACAGATGAACAGGCTGCACAGTTAGCAGAAGGTGTTGTAATTGACGGAAGGAAAACGGCTCCTGCTCAAGTGCTGGTATTGAGCAAAGAACCAAATCGTGTTGTATTAGAGGTAATCATCCGGGAAGGGAGAAACAGGCAAATCCGTAAAATGATGGAAGCTGTTGGTTTAGAGGTGGCCCGTTTAAAACGTACCGCAATGGGTCCAATCAAGCTTGGCATGTTAAAACCAGGAACCTATCGTGATTTGACTACCGAAGAATTGAAAGCACTACGCACCGCAATAAAACGCCCATAATCGTTAGGGGATATGGCTTATTTGCCATATCCCTTTTTTTACTGTCCAATGTAGTCATCTCAGCCTTAAAAAGTTTTTATTTCGTAGCGGAGTTTTGAAAAAATACTTTGTAATCGTTTGTAAGAAACTCAATAGTATAGACTACTGATTTATTGGTAGGTGTGATATGCAGCAAATAAGATGGCGATTGCTTTATTTGGTAAAACGGTTGTAGACTAACTGTTAATTATGTAATTTAGATAATATGGTAACCAATACTCGCAATAAAGAACAAGGCAAAATTGAAACTGCTGAGTTAATATATATTTTTTCGAGATAAAATTTAAATTTATAAAGAGATGGTATTATAAATTTAAATAAATATTGGAATATTGTTATAAAATAGTAATCTGTGTAAGGTTTGAGCGATATACGGTAGGAAAGAGGAGTTACTGTAATAGGAAAACCAATAGATTTAGAGTGGTTATTTTTTAATACATTTTAAATCAGTGAGGTCAGCTATATTTATTGGTATTTCATATCGGTTTATAAAAATGTTGAACGGGAGAAAAAATAAGTGCAATGATAAAATATTACAAATTACTATAACTAGAAAAGAGTAAATGGTTTTCCCCGATATTTTTACTTTTTTTCTGGGAAAGGCTTGTTATTTTTATCACATTAAGGTATAATATTTAATAGTTAAAATGGCGAAGAATGGCGTTTTATATTAAGATTCTATTGGAATTTTAAAAGAATTGCCACCATTCGTATTTATAGTGTTAGAAAATTTTAGAATGGAGGAACAAAAATGAGTTCAGAAATCAAAATGCAGAAGCTCGCTGATTTCCGGAAAAAAATGAATGAAACCGCTCCAGCCAAAGAAAGATTAGCCTCTTTGTTTGATGAAAGCAGTTTTGTTGAACTGGACGCATTTGCTACTGCCGCTGACGGCCAAGCTTGCGGTGTTGTAACAGGCTATGGTTATGTTGATGGGAACCCTGTTTATGCGTTTTCTCAAGATATTACAGCAGAGTCCGGTGCGGTTACAGCAGCCCACGCTAAAAAAATTAAAAAAATCTATGATTTGGCAGCAAAAACTGGTTCTCCAGTAGTTGGTATTTATGATTCCAACGGCGCTAAATTAACCGAGGGGATGGATGCCCTGGGCGCTTATGGCGAAATTATGCTGGCAGTAAATAACCTTTCCGGCGTTGTTCCTCAAATTTCTTTGGTATTAGGTACTTGTGCAGGAAATATGGCAATGATCGCATGCAGCGCTGACGTTGTGATTATGTCTGAAAAAGCAGAATTCTTTTTAACAGCACCATTTACAGCTGCCGCCAATGGGGAAGATGCTGCCTTGGCTGGTACTGCAAAAGCAGCAGAAGCTTCCGGTGCGGTTCATTTGGTAGCTGCTGATGACGCTGCCGCAATCGAATCTGCGCGTAAAGTGATTGGTATGTTACCATCCAATAACCTTTCTATCGCTCCAATTTTTGATTTTGCTGCAAACGAAGTTGCTGTTACAGCAAATAGTTCCGCAAAAGAAGTAATCAATGCTGTTGCTGACGTAGATAGTCTGGTAGAATTACAGCCTGGGTTTGGGGCTTGTATGGTTACTGCTTTGGCTACCATTGCCGGCAATCCAGTTGGTGTGGTAGCAACTGATAAATCCACTCCAATTTGTGCAGCAGGTGCAAATAAAGCAGCCCGTTTTGTGCGTTTTTGTGATGCCTTTAACTTACCAATTGTGACCTTTGTAGATACCAAAGGATTTGAAGTTTCCTTGGCGACAGAATTGGCTGGAAGCATCCGTGAAATGGCGAAATTAGCCCATGCTTATGCAGAGGCAACTACCGCTAAAGTAAGTGTTGTAACAGGAGAAGCTTACGGACCTGCTTATACCATGTTAGCTGGTAAAAGTTCCAACGCAGATGTTGCAGTTGCTTGGGCTGGCGCATCGATTTCCGCTTTAAAACCAGAAACATCAGTAGAACTGCTATGGCATGAAAAACTGGCAGGAGCAAAAAACCTATCCGCTGCTAGAGCTGAACTGGTAGAAGAATATAAAAACACTTTGGCTTCTCCTTTTGAAGCTGCAAAAGATGGCTATTTAGATAACGTAATTTTGCCAGAAGAAACCAGAAACACAGTAATTTGTGCTTTGGATATGTTGGCAGGGAAACGCGTATCTAAATTACCAAAAAAACATGGTAACATGCCACTGTAATAGAATGGCTTTGAATAAATTTGAACTTGATTTATGGAGGAATTTCTAATGAAAAGATTTAATATCACTGTAAATGGTACTGCATATGATGTAACTGTTGATGAAGTGGCAGCAGGTGCTGCACCAGCTCCAGCTCCAAAAGCTGCTGCTCCTGCACCAGCTCCAGCGGCTGCACCAACTCCAGCTCCAGCAGCTGCACCAGCAAAAGGAGAAGGTGCTGAAGTAAACGCTCCAATGCCAGGTACTATCTTAGATGTAAAAGTAGCACAAGGCGCTACTGTAAAAGCTGGTGATGTTATTGTTATTTTGGAAGCAATGAAAATGGAAAATGAAATTGTTGCTCCTGTTGACGGTACAGTATCTTCTATTCTGGTAAATAAAGGAGACACTGTTAACTCCAACGATGTTATTGCTACAATTGCTTAATTAATAAGGAGGGGAAACAATGGCAAAGGTTAAAATTACAGAAACCGTTTTGCGTGATGCCCACCAGTCTTTGATCGCTACTCGTATGAGACTTGATGAAATGCTTCCTATTTTAGGTAAGATGGATAAGGTAGGATTCCATTCCTGTGAGGTTTGGGGTGGGGCTACTTTTGACGCTTGCTTGAGATTCTTAGATGAAGACCCATGGGAAAGATTACGTGTGATTAGACGTGAAATGCCAAATACAAAACTGCAAATGTTGTTCCGTGGCCAGAATATGTTAGGTTACCGTCACTATGCGGATGATGTTTTGGAATATTTTGTACAACGTTCTATTGCAAACGGAATTGATATTATTCGTATTTTTGATGCGTTAAACGATATTAAAAACTTGAGAACCGCAATTAAAGCCGCTAAAAAAGAAGGCGCACATGCACAGGTTGCAATTTCCTATACTTTGGGTGAAGTATTTACCCATGAGTATTATATGAATTATGCAAAACAGATTGAATCCGAAGGCGCTGACTCTATCTGTATCAAAGATATGGCTGCTCTGTTAACTCCATATGAGGCAGCTTCTTTGGTTAAAGATTTAAAATCCGCGGTTAAAATTCCAATCCAGCTGCATACCCACTATACTTCTGGTTTGGCTTCCATGTGTATCATGAAAGCAGTAGAAGCTGGCGTGGATATTGTGGATACTGCAATGTCCCCATTGGCGCTGGGTACTTCTCATGCTCCAACAGAATCCATTGTTGCCGCATTCCAGGGCACAGAATATGATACCGGCTTGGATTTGGTACTGTTGAGTGAAATCCGCGATTATTTCATGACTTTAAGACAGAAATACCTGGATTCCGGTCTGTTGGATCCAAAGATGTTGGCTACCGATGTAAATGCTTTGATTTACCAGGTTCCAGGTGGTATGTTATCCAATCTGTTATCCCAATTGAAACAAGCTGGAAAAGAAGATCAATTGACCGATGTATTAAAAGAAGTACCAAGAGTGCGTGCTGATTCCGGTATGCCTCCACTGGTAACACCAACCTCTCAGATTGTAGGGACACAGGCTGTATTCAATGTAATCATGGGCGAACGCTATAAAATGGTTACAAAAGAGTTTAAAGGTCTGGTTCGTGGTGAATATGGTACAACTCCATGCCCAATTGATCCAAAATTCAGAGAAAAAATCTGTGGCGGGGAAGAACCTATCACTTGCCGTCCTGCTGATCTGTTGGAACCAGAATTGGATAAATTGAGAAAAGAATGCGCAGAATGGACAGAACAAGAAGAAGACGTATTGAGCTATGCTCAGTTTGGACAAGTTGCTACAAAGTTCTTTGAAAACCGCCGCAATAAAAAATATGGTATTGATGGTGATCACTTGGATGCAGCAAATAAAGTTCATCCAGTATAATATTGCAAACCAAAACCCTGAACAAATTTTGTTCAGGGTTTTTTCTATGGTGTCTTTTGATGTGGAAAAACCCCATTTTTACTGGGGAAAGAAAAAGAGTATACAACAATGATAAGGGAGAACTTTATGTGAACTGAAAAGGAAAAGTCAGTACAAAAAGGATAGCGAAGTTTTAAAATAGTACTATTTTTGTCCCGTTTACAGAGAGCAGTGCATGTAATGCAATATCACCCATTATTGGGGTAAAACCAGTAGCAGATCCTTTTAGAGGATGCAAGCTACCGATTCATCGGTTCAAGCAGTGGTCTTGATGCTGGTTTATATATGATAGCTAATAATAAAAATCAAAAATGAAATTTCTAAACGACATTTTTGTAATTATATAGTATACAATATAACGAATTTTTGTTTAAAAATTTACAATTTCATAAAGAAATATACGAGAGTTCATGAATTATTTTTGAAAAAAAGATAAATAGATTACCTTAATATGCTATAATAACATAAAGAAGAACTCAGTTTTTGAGGTTGAAGGAGCGGATAAAATGTCATTTGTCACATTTAAAGAGGTAACGAAACTGTATCGAATGGGTGAAACTACCATAGCCGCAGCAGATGGCATTACATTTGAAATAGAAAAAGGGGAATTTGTCATTATTGTTGGCCCTAGTGGGGCAGGAAAAACCACAGTATTAAATATGTTGGGCGGTATGGATACTTGTACAGGGGGAACCATTGTCTTAGATGGAAAACAGATCAGCAATTATACGCCAAAACAATTGATTGAATACCGCAGGTATGATATTGGGTTTGTATTCCAATTTTATAATTTGGTGCAGAATTTAACTGCGTTGGAAAACGTAGAGCTGGCTTCCCAAATCTGCAAAAATCCTTTGGATGCCCGTCAAGTATTAGAAGAAGTTGGATTATCGCACCGTATGAATAACTTTCCAGCGCAACTTTCCGGTGGAGAGCAGCAACGTGTTGCTATCGCCCGTGCATTGGCAAAAAATCCAAAATTATTACTGTGTGATGAACCAACGGGGGCATTGGACTATAAAACAGGGAAGGCAATTTTAAAACTGTTACAGGATACCTGTCGGAACACTGGCAGAACCGTAATTGTCATTACCCATAACCAGGCATTTACCGCTTTGGCTGACCGTATTATTAAAATTAACAGCGGGAAAGTGGTGGACATGCAATTAAACCCAAATCCAGTTTCCGCAGAAAGGATTGAGTGGTAGGATGAGAACTAAGGCGTTTACAAAAGAAATACGCCGTTCTATCACACGCTCTATGAGCCGTTTCTGGGCCATATTTATTATCGTGGCATTGGGAGCGGGGTTTTATGCGTCTTTGCGTAGTATAGCGCCTGATATGCGGCTGACGATTGACCATTATTTTGATGAACAGCATGTGATGGATCTTCATGGAATTTCTACCATGGGGTTTACAGATGGCGACATTGAAGCATTGGAATCCTTGGAGGAAATCGACCAGGTGATGCCGGCTTATACAGTGGATGTTAACAGTAAAATTGACCAAAAAGATACTGTCATCCGGGTGCATTCCCTTGCAGAGGATTTTCAAGATGAGGATAGCATGAACCGTCCTATTTTGACGGATGGACGCTGGCCAGAAAAAGGTGGGGAATGTGTTATTAGTACCAATACGATGTATTCCACAGAAGAATTATTGGGGAAAACCATAACCGTCACCAATCCTGATCAGGATTTAAATGAGGTCTTAAATCATACAGAGTTTCAAGTTGTTGGGATTGTGGAATCCCCTTACTATATTTCTTTTTCCCTAGGTAGTTCGGATATTGGCAGCGGTACGCTAGATCAATTTATGTACGTACTTTCAGATAATTTTAACCAGCCAGCCTATACTGAAATTTTTATGACAGTAAATGGAGCAGCTGAGCTTTCCGCTTTTACAGAAGAATACGATGATCTAGTGGAACAAGCAGCGAATAAAGTGGAAGAGTTGGCGAAAGAACGGACGCTGATTCGTTTAGAAGAAATCAAACAGGAAGCACAGCAAACATTGGATCAGCAAAAAGCTGAATTTAATCAAACAAAACAGGATACAGAGGCGCAGCTAGCACAAGCAAGGCAACAGTTAGAATCTGGAGACCAGGAATTACAAACCCAAAAAGACAATCTGGAAAGCGCCAAAAAACAGATTGATGATCATTCCGACCAGCTTTATCAAGGGCAAATGGAATATATTGATGGGGTTTTTCAATTTTATGATACAAAGGATGAAGTGTATCGACAGTTGGATGACGCTCAGGCTGAATTGGATCGGTCAGAATCAGAACTTAATAGCCATTCCACTGAAATTGTGGTTGCACGGGGTTCTATTGATGTTTTAACAAAGGTTAAAGAGGGAATCCAGAAACAAATAGATCAAGCAAATCAGACAGGTAATACTGAGTTAGCGGCCCAGTTGCAACAAACAGCGGATTCTTTGGAAAACAAGATTGTGGAATTACAAACACAGGTTGACCAATATGACCAAGCAACAGCCCAGATTGAACAGGGAAAACAGTTGTTGGCCAAGCAGCGGGCTGATGCGGATGCACAGTTTTCTGGTGCAAAACAAGAACTGCAAACTTCAAAAGACCAATTGAGTTCCGCAAATTCTCAGCTGGATCAGGCAAAACAACTTTATGAAAGTGGAGCTGGACAGATTGAATCCGCGGAAGCAGAATTGACTTCTGGTTGGGAAGAATACAACGCCAACGCGGAAAAAGCACAATCGGAATTTCAGGCGGCTCAAGCAAAACTGGACGAGGCACAGCGGCAAATTGATAGCATTGTAGAACCGGAATGGTATGTATTGGACCGCCATACCAACGTAGGGTTTGCCAGCTTTGAAGGCGATGCGGATCGTTTTGACTCGTTGTCCAAAGTATTCCCCATTATCTTTTTCTTGGTGGCAGCACTGGTTGCATTAACAACGATGACCCGTATGGTAGAAGAAGAGCGTGTAGTGATTGGCACTTACAAAGCCCTGGGCTATAGTAACCTTAAAATTATGTCCAAATACTTGATTTATGCGGCTTTGGCGACAGTTTTAGGCAGTGTTGTGGGGATTATTGTTTGTTCGAAGGTATTGCCTGTTGTATGTTGGAATTCTTATCGGATTTTATACACTGCACCGGGGATTATTGCTCCAATCTCGCTGAAATTTTCCCTGATAGGAGGTTTCGCTGCGGCATTGTGTACATTGGGGGCTACCTTCTTTGCATGCCGTTCCTCCTTGTCCGAAACACCAGCTTCTTTGATGCTTCCCAAGGCGCCTAAGGCCGGAAAGCGTATTTTACTGGAACGGATTACACCTATTTGGTCCCATCTCAGCTTTTCCCATAAAGTAACCGCAAGGAACTTATTCCGGTATAAAAAACGCCTTTTTATGACAGTAATTGGAATAGCGGGATGTACCGCCTTACTTCTGACTGGCTTTGGTGTAAAGGATTCTGTTTCCGGTGTCATAGACAATCAATATGGTAAAATTTATCATTATGATATGACGATTTCTTTAAAAGATGAAGTCAGTCAGGAAACAAGGGAGAAACTACAGGATGCGGAGTATTTTTCTACCTATCTTCCCATTTATAGCAAGGCAATGGAGCTTACTGAGAATAATACCACATTAAATGTAAATTTATTGATACCAGAACAAACGGATAAATTGACAGATATGGTTACGTTACAGACTCGTCTTGGGAAAAAAGAAGTAGAATTTAACCAGGATTCTGTAGTAATTACAGAAAAAATGTCCAAACTGTTTGATCTGGGGGTTGGAGATAAAATTCATCTGGAAAACAGCCAAAATCAGCAAAAGGAGTTTACCATTACTGGTGTTACAGAAAACTATGTTTCCCATTACATCTATATTGCGCCTGAGCTATATGAAGACACAATGGGGGAATTGCCAGCAAACAATCAGGTTTTAGCAATTTGCGCTTCTGATGATGAACAAGAGCATGAAAAAATTTCGGAGGATTTATTGCAGCAGCCTGATATCAGTACGGTACAGTTTTTGGATAATATTAGCCAACAGTTCGCGAAAACAATTCAAAGCCTTGATTATGTTATTTTAGTATTGATTATTTGCGCAGGATTATTGGCATTTGTCGTACTATACAACCTGACCAACATTAATATTACAGAACGACAGAGGGAACTGGCAACTATAAAAGTGCTGGGGTTCTATGACCGTGAAGTAAGCGCCTATGTCTATCGGGAAACCACTTTGTTAACGATACTTGGGGTAGCAGTAGGGTTGGTATTTGGCGTATTCCTGCATCTGTTTGTCATTCAAACAGTGGAAGTGGATATGGTTATGTTTGGACGAACAGTTCACTTTATGAGTTACATCTATTCCATTTTATTAACCATTTTGTTCTCTATCTTGGTAAACTTGGTAATGTCCAGAAAATTAAAGAAAATTTCTATGGTAGAGAGTTTAAAATCAGTAGATTAATCAAAGTATCTAAAAAACCGCTGTCCAGCCATTTCATTGAGGACAGCGGTTTTTTTATGTAGCATTAAATTCTATTAAAATTCAAAATGAGTTATATTATTGTTGTAATTGTTCAATTGCCTGGGCAATTTCGCTGGCATGTTCTACGACAATATCGGCTTTGGAAAGTTCATTTGGTCCAAATCCATATAAACATCCAACAAAAGGAATATGGTTCGTTTTTGCTGCTTCTAAATCAAAAATACGGTCACCGACCATACAAGCCCAATCAGGCTGTTCCTGATCCAGTAAGTATTTTAATGAAACAGATTTTGGATTGGATTGAATTCTTGGCTGCATCAGGTCTATTTTTTCTGTAATGCCAATTGCATGGGATACATGTTCAATATGATGTAAAGAAGCGTTGGAACACACTGCGATTGTATAGCCTGCCTGGTGTAAACGGTCTAGCATCTCTGGAACACCTGGATAAGGAGCGCCATATTGTAACATCAATTCATCTTCATATTCGCATAGTTTGTTGCGGTAAAATTGATATTGTTCTTCTGTTGGCGTTTTACCTAAAAACAGTGTTAATACATCTTTAGAGATTGCGCCAAATTGGTCAATAATTTGTTGGTCTGTAACTCCGTGTATTCCCATATCATCAAACACTTTATGGAAGGCCTCTACTGCGTATCGTTCTGTTTGATTTAACGTACCATCCATATCAAAAATGACAAGCTTTTTTATAATAATCACTTCCTTTTCTTTTTTATTCTGCCATAAATCCAGGAAAGTGTCAAGAAAGGAGGTACTGTTATTATAAAACAGTTCTAAAAGTCAACAGTTATGTTGTGGAAAAGAATATCATGATATTAACTTAGTATTTTGAAACTAGAGGATAGCATAACAAAAAAACGTTTTATTTAAAATAAAAATTAGCAAAAAGATAGAGAAATAATATTTTCTCTAAAAAAATAAAAAAATGCTTGACTTTTGTCGTTGTATATGGTATTATAATTAAGCGCTATGAGAGAGACGCAAATGCGCTGGTAGCTCAGCTGGATAGAGTGACTGGCTACGAACCAGTAGGTCAGGGGTTCGAGTCCCTTCCAGCGCACCAAATAAAAGCCAAGTAGTAAAGCTACTTGGCTTTTTTGATTGTTATAGAAATCACCGGCTATGCTGGTGGA
This sequence comes from Massilioclostridium coli, assembly GCF_900095865.1. Lineage (GTDB taxonomy): Bacteria > Bacillota > Clostridia > Oscillospirales > Ruminococcaceae > Massilioclostridium > Massilioclostridium facile. Next base: position 452,360 of record NZ_FMIZ01000007.1, read on the forward strand.
GGCTCTCGCCCAAAAGCTTTCGCTTTAAGCATTGAACGAAGCGAGTTACTAACAGCAATCTTATAGTAACGAAAAAACTATTGTTGTAAGAAAATTGCCCGTTTATGGGCGGCAGAGCTAGTGATGCAAAAGACAGATATTTCAGTACATCTTTAGATGCTCTCCAGTACTATTCCCTTCCTTACTCAAGCCATCAGCTTAGCTGGTGGTCATGACTGGCGTATTTATGCGTGAAAATAAACCTCCAGTTATAACTAGAAGAAGGAAAAATTTAGTAAATATAAACCTCCTGGTTATAAAGTAGTGGTTTGGTGATTGCATTACTAAAACAACAAGAGGAGGTTTTTGACAAATGAGGAATAAAATAAAAAGTACGGCACATTCAAAATATCGCTGTGAATATTATATAGCATTTGCACCGAAATATGGAAGGAAAGAGATATACGCACAACTGAAAAAAGATATTGGAGAAATATTGAAAAAATTGTGTAGCCAAAAGATGTGGAAGGAATAGAAGCAGAAACATGTTTGGACCACATCTATTATATATTGGTAAGTCTCCTCTATATTAAGGATAGCGTTTTTTCTATCATAGGTATAAGAAGATAATAGCTTATTGATACCCAATTTTATTATCGGTAAAAGTTAATGGAAACATATATGACAAGAGGAAAATCCACTATGTTTCTGAAGCGAGGAAACATAGTTAGCCATAGGGAGAGGGAAGTCATGCCGAAAGAACTCTCCTCTTCATTCTGAAAATAGGATTTTTGTCATAGTGAAATAAACGTTATAAATCTAAAATAAATTCAAGAGAAACTCCACTTTCTTTTTGAAAAGAGGATCATCTATTTTTCTTTTAAAAGGTGTTTTGTTCCTTGTTATTCCGAAATGGTAGTTCTGCCTCATTTTCAAAAAGAGAGGACATTGGAAACGGGGAAACAGATAAATTTAAAAAAGAATTTGTCACAAATCTATGCATGATATTTGTTTGGGAATGAGCGGTCATTTTGGGAGGATGGGCGATAACAGTAATGCCTGTAAATGAGAGAAAAAGACGAATCTATCAACCGAAAGCCATAGAAAATTCGGTATGCTTTTACAGTGTGTCGGATTTTTCTGCACATAGATATATTTTTTTGAAAGTGCACTTCCTCTCATGACGCAGTTGGATTTAGCATGAGTGAGTATTTTCTACAAGCAGAATCTTTCGTTTTTGTACAAACAACTGTAAACGACACGCATAGATAGAAAAAAGCGATAGGACAGAATTTTTATCTCTTTTTTATTCAGTACCTTATAAAAAATTCGGTCCCTTTTTGGTTGAATCTTAGAATATCATTCTATTTTAATGGAAATGCTAAGAATTATGAAAAAATTTGCAGGATTCTTTTACTTTATGAATAGCATTAAGATAAAAAATGATAAAATTATGAAAGAAAAAGACATTAAAATATTGAAAAGAAATCCATTTTGTTGTATAATGAAAGAGATTTCGAGTTTTTACCAAACTCTACTCATTATTAATTAGTAAAGGAGTGTTGATTCATGGATTGGGGAACCATTATCGCGATTACCGTTACTGGATTGGTTGTAGTATTTTTGGGCCTGATTTTGTTGATTATTGCAATCTCTATTATGGGTGCGATTATGAAAGCAACTAATAAAAAGATTGATAAGCCATCTCAAACTGCACCAAAACCACCGGTAAAACCAATTGTTCCAGCAAAACCAGCAGCCCCTGTAGTACAAGCTGGTATTTCCGGGGAAACAGTTGCTGCTATTTCTGCTGCTGTAGCATGTGCTATGGATACAGACCAGCCTGTGGCAATTAAAAGTATCCGTAAAGCAGATACAGTAACCAACCGCTCTGTATGGCGTTTGGCAGGTATCACTGAAAATACAAGACCTTTTTAACATAAAGAAAAAGGCAAAATTTTTAGTAAAATAATGATGGAGGTAGCAAATGGAAGTTTTTCTGGATACGCTAAAACAATTGGCGATTGACTCTGGTTTTGCACAGTTGGACTGGAAAGTTTTAATTATGTTTGTCATTTCCGGCGTATTGATTTATCTAGCAATCGCAAAACAGTTTGAGCCATTACTCTTGTTGCCAATTGCTTTTGGTATGTTGTTAACAAATTTGCCTGGCATTGAAATGTTCCATTCTGAATTTTATCAGACTGCAACAATAGATTACGGTCAGGTTTTACACGATGGTGGGCTATTGGATATCTTATATCTAGGGGTTAAGCTAGGAGTATATCCTCCATTAATTTTCCTTGGTATTGGATGTATGACCGACTTTGGTCCTTTAATCGCCAACCCAAAAAGCTTTTTACTGGGTGCAGCTGCTCAGGGTGGTATCTTCTTTACCTTTATCGTCGCAGCAGCACTGCCATTCTATACACTGGAAGAAGCAGGTGCAATCGCTATTATTGGTGGTGCGGATGGTCCTACCGCAATTTATGTTGCGAAAACGTTGGCGCCGCATTTGTTAGGTTCTATTGCAGTAGCAGCTTATTCTTACATGGCTTTAGTACCGGTTATTCAGCCACCAATTATGAAAGCTTTAACTACCAAAAAAGAACGTATGGTAGTGATGGAACAATTACGACCAGTATCCAAAATCGAAAAAATCTTGTTCCCGATTATTGTAACTTTAATTGTTTCTTTGTTAGTTCCTTCCGCAGGTCCATTGATGGGATGCTTGATGTTGGGGAACCTGATGAAGGAAAGTGGCGTTGTAGAACGTTTAGTAAAAACAGCCCAAAATGAGTTAATGAATATTATTACAATCTTCTTGGGTGTTACTGTTGGTGCAACCGCTACAGCAGACGTATTCCTAACAGGTAAAACATTAGGAATTGTAGGCCTTGGATTGGCTGCATTCTGCTTAGGCACTGCATGCGGTGTATTGCTTGGTAAAGTAATGTACATTGTAACCAAAGGTAAAGTTAACCCATTAATCGGTTCTGCTGGTGTATCCGCAGTTCCAATGGCTGCTCGTGTCTCCCAAAAAGTTGGTCAACAAGCAAATCCAACCAACTTCTTGTTAATGCACGCGATGGGTCCAAACGTTGCAGGTGTAATTGGTTCTGCCGTTGCAGCTGGTGTATTGTTAAGTGTACTTGGATAATAAATAAGATAATAAAAAAAGATCTGAGCCTTTTAAGAAGTGCTCAGGTCTTTTTGCTTTCAATAAAAGGGATATTTGTATAATAGTAAGGTAGCAGATATAAGGAAGTCAAATGATTTATTGATAATCTGTTGAAGCTGGATCGAAAGTGGCTAAACTTATTGGTAACCAATGCTGTTTTTTGTTAAAGCGATAGGCAGATATATAATTATAAACTATTTCTTGTTTTCAATGCCGAATTTTCCATCATTTTACAGATTAAAATATGATGGTGTGGGTTGTTTTATATGGAAAGTATTGAAAATAAAATGTTTAGATGATTTTTGGCTTGAGGATTTTGAACGAAAAATAAAAACCCCTTTAATATTTGTATTGCACTTATGGATTAAAGGCGATACAAATATTAAAGGGGAGAGTATTATTGGGATATCAATTGATTTTTTCTCGTTTGTGAAAATAACATCATAATTTTATCATAGAGTAAATGGAAACCAAATGCAAAATAGCTTCCAAATATATTTAGCAGTATACGAAGAAAAATCGAATTCCATAATCCAAAAATACTGGATGCAACTAATAATGCGCCAAAACAGTTGAATGCGTTTTTCCATTGATAGGTTGCGCAAAATCCCATCAATAGCCCTGATATTGGTCCCAACATCGATAGGATTTGTGGAAAAATAGTACAGATTACCCCAAATACAAGGCTTCCCACAATCGCAGAAGGTGCTCGTAATTTTAATCGTTGTTTTACACTTTTAGGGTCTATTTGTAAAACTGCTAATGCGGCAAAACCGATCCACATTGTTCTAGGAACATGGACAAGATCTCCTATAAACATTGCTAGGGATACACCAAGTGCTACTTTTATTTGCCATTGATAGGTAGGATCAAATAGAGAAAAGTTTTTAAAAACATTGCCTAAATGGGTTTCGTAATGCTTTTTATGGTGTTTACAATAAAATATAATCCCACATAAAACGAATCCAATTCCTATTTCAAGACAGCGCATTTGTAGTAGTTGTCCGGTTACAGGATAATTTTGGATGAGCAAATATCCAAAAACATAAATGGACTGGTTGCCGTAGGATGGACGCAAACAAGTTAAAACCATTAATAAGGAAATGGATATCATATGAATCAATAGTTTCCAATATGGATTTGCACTGTTTGCTAGAATTGGACCAACTGTCAAAATAAAAAATACAAGAAATAAGGAAAATAAAGAAGACTTGATTTCATAGCCAAAATCTACAAATCGTACCATCAATAAAATACAAAAAACAACAACTGCAACAGAGCTATTTTCGTTTCCAAAAATAAGGTTGGCCCCTCCAATAAACACAATGGCAAATAGCACAACCAAAATATTCTTTAAAATAAAAGCAAAAATATAACGTCTTTTTTCCTGACGACTATTCGCTTCCTGTATTAATTTTTTAAATGGAAGTGGATCCAACTGTAATAGCTGATAAAATGTCATAAAAGGGTCCTTTCTAAATCATATTATTCTTGTAGCAAACAAGTTGCAGTTTGTATATTTTTAATAAATTCTAAAAACTGTTCTTGTCCCATTTTTCGATACAGTAAATAGATAGGGGTTAAGAATTGCTCATAATGTTGCTTTAACTGCTCTTGGCCTTTTTGTGTAAGGATAAGATGATAACTACGACCATCCAACTCATTTTTTTGTTTTATAATAAGTTCTTTTTCCAGCAAATGATGGATAATACGACTGATTGAAGATTTTTTCATTTTCATCTGCTGGCTTAACTGTAAGGGAGTTACAGGGGACTTTAGCAGATAAATCCGGGATAATAAATCCATTTCTCCAGCAGATGCGGTGGTTAATTCCGTTTGTTTTAAAACAGCCAAGCGGGTAAACTCCTGTAAGGTGTGCATATAATCCGACATTTGAATCCAATTTAATTCTTTCATATCATAGGATACCTCTCTAATTAGTTAACCTAGTAAACTAGTTTACTCTTTTTCACCAAAATGTCAAGTTGTAATTTGTGAATTTTATTAGGATACTATTTATAAAGATTGGATATTTTTTGGTTATAAGAATAGACTAAATAAGAATTGAAGAGATGGGATTTATTTAGATGTATTTTGAGGAAGATATAGTTTGTTTTAATTGACACAAAAATAACAATATCAATAGGATCTTTTGCAAAATCTTATTTTATACTGACAAGAAAAGAGAATGTGACCCTATTTTTAAAAAATTTAATCGACTTCTATCCGGTTTTATGCTATACTATTACAGGAAATATAAGACAGAATCCTTTTTTTGCCTTAACAGGGAAAAAGGGGTGCATAACAAATATAAAAATTTCACAGGAGGGCAATATGAAAGATACACGAATCACTGACACTGTAGTTTATATCGGAGTAGATGATAAAACCATTGACTTATTTGAAAGCCAATATGTTGTGCCAAATGGTATCTCCTATAATTCCTATGTAATTTTGGATGAAAAAGTTGTAGTGATGGATACTGTTGATGCGCGTGCTACAGAAGAATGGTTCAAAAACCTGGAAAATGCTTTAAATGGACGGACAGTTGATTATTTGGTGGTTTCCCATATGGAACCAGATCACGCTGCGAATATTCAGGCGTTAGCAGAACGTTACCCTAATATGCAAGTAGTGGGAAATGCAAAAACATTCCAATTGTTATCTCAGTTTTTTTCTATTGATATTTCTTCACGTGCGATTACAGTAAAAGAAGGAGATACCTTAAACGTAGGTTCCCATACATTGCAGTTCTTCATGGCACCTATGGTTCATTGGCCAGAAGTAATGGTAACTTATGAACAATCCGAAAAAATCTTGTTTTCCGCAGATGGTTTCGGAAAATTTGGGACGTTGGATACAGAGGAAGATTGGGATTGTGAAGCACGCCGTTATTACTTCAATATTGTAGGAAAATATGGCATGCAAGTACAGGCTCTGCTGAAGAAAGCAGCTAGATTGGATATTCAAATGATCTGCCCATTACATGGTCCTATTTTAAAAGAGAATTTAGCCCATTACTTAAATAAATATGATATTTGGAGCAGCTACCGTCCAGAAGACGAAGGTATTTTTATTGCATATGCTTCGATCCATGGCAATACCGCAAAAACAATTAAAAAATTCGCTGAAATGTTAAAAGAAAAAGGTGCTCCAAAAGTATCCTTGTGCGATTTAACCCGTGATGATATGGCAGAAGCAGTAGAAGATGCTTTCCGTTATGATCGCTTGGTATTGGCGGCATGCTCTTATGATGGAGGAGTGTTCCCTTGTATGGAAGAATTCTTACACCACCTCAAAGCAAAAAATTATCAAAACCGTAAAGTTGCCCTGATTGAAAATGGTTCTTGGGCCCCTTCCGCTGGTAAGGTTATGCGTTCTTTACTGGAAGGGATGAAAAATATTACGATTTATGATGAATTTGTTAGTATCCGTTCTACCTTAAAAGAGGATTCTACTGCGGCAATGGAAGCTTTAGCGGATGCTCTGGTAAAATAGTGTTGCTATATAATAAAGTGAGTAGAGGACCTTTCTAGATAGTCTCCTATATTTATACAACTGAATAGGATACTTTTATAAAAAGGTATCGCATAAAAACAGGCTGCCAAGATGATTTTCTGGCAGCCTGTTTTTGGTTTGCTAGTAAAACAGCAAAGTTTATGATGTACTAAAAAAGATCATAATATTTAATGAAGTGTTTTTACAGCGAAATTATCACAGAATTGTTTTAAGATGAAATTTTATTTGATTTTGATTTTTTGCCCAACATAGATTTTATCTGGATTGGAAATACCATTGATGCTAGCCAAATGTTGGTAGCTTGTCCCGTATTTTGCTGCAATGCCGGATAGGGTGTCACCGGATTGTACCGTGTATGTAACAGATTGAGAGGCAGAACTACCTGTAATGTCCCCACGTCCTCTGATGTCACCATCATTACACCATCCTAAATTACCGTTATTCAGTAAGTATGGATTACGTGCGCCTTCTACAATTCGTGTAATCGTACCTGTTTTCCAATCGGACGGGATTACTGCTTTATTGCTGTCTGTCTCTGTGCTAGATGCGTAGTAGCTGGATACGGTTACTACATCCCCGACACTGTATTGTGTGCCTGCTGGCTGGGATGGGGCTGATGTACCTGCACTAAAGCCATTGTATCCACCCGCCTTGATAATTGCTGGAAAATCTTTATAGCAATAGTTCATGTCTACTTTTCCAGAAATCCCATTTACCTTTTGCGTACTGGAGAACTGCCACATATCATGTGGATTAGGATAGTCTGTAGCAGTAGTATAGTGTGCTAACCAAATAGTATATTTTTTGATACGATTATAATCTAGATGGTTCATTAGCCAGTTTTTGTTAGCGTATACACCAACAAAATATCCTGCCTGTTCTAGTTTTTCGCAGAAGGTACATACAATATCGGTCAAAACATCCTTGCCTAGATAAACGATACTAGTATCTTCGATATCGAAGTATATAGGGTATTCAAATTGTTTTCCTTTTAGCCAGTTTAACAGAACATTTGCTTCCTGCTCCGCTTCTATCATAGAGATGGCATAGGTATAATGATATGCGCCAATTGGCATACCTACTGCTTTGGCACTAGCATAGTTTTGTTCGAACTTGGGGTCTTTTTGGTCAGCTAATTTTCCGTAACCTGCCCTGAGGATAGCAAATTCTACTCCATCTGCTTTCACTTTGGAAAAGTCAACATCTCCTTGCCATTTTGAGATATCAATCCCTTTTCTTTGAAACAACTTATTTTTTCACTCCTTTGCTATTATTAATTTTTAAAATAATACGAATGTATACAGGAATTGTCAGGGTTGAAATTATATGTTTTTTGATTAAGCCAATCGGTGTAGTATTTAGAATATACCCTGTATGATTGCCAGATTTTTAGTTGGATTTTTTACAAATTTCCTTTGTGTGGATAAAAAAATGGTACGTCAATTCATCTTATATACCATAAAAAAGTGTATACCAATTTGTACTACCTGGCTACTATGATTCCTGTGATTTTATTATAGCAGGACTTAGACAGGACAAACTATGGCACAATTGGATTGCTTAGAAGGGTTATTGTATAGATAGAAACATATGGCTAAAAATACTGTGGGGATGGAATAAAATATGATTGGCGAATTTCTCTGCTTTCATTGTTCTTGTTTATAAACTTTGAAATCCTTTATTCAGAACAGAAAAATGCTAGATGCTGTTTTCAAAGCTATTGTAATAGTTTGCAATCAAAAGAATTTTCCTCTTTTGATTAAACGATTTTTTGTATTGTTGGAAGATGAAAATGATGGATTAAAACCATCATCATTTTAGAAAACAGCTGGTATTTTACGACACTGGTTTATAAATTGTTTAAGATTGATTTATTAGACTGTTAACAGTAGCACTTATACTGGTATCAGTTTAAAAATAGGAGGAAATACAGATGTTACCTCAGGATCACTTATGTTACCCTAATCCTGCAACAGGGCTTACTGCCGGGCAGGTTCAAACCAAAAAAGAGAATGGTAGACAGAATACCCAACCGGAAAAAGTTACAAAAACATCTGGACAAATTTTAAAAGATAATATTTGTACTTTATTTAACTTGTTTAACCTACTTATTGCCATTGCGTTGGCATTTGTAGGGGCATGGTCAAATATGGTATTTATTTTGATTATTGCCCTTAATACTTTAATTGGTATTGTACAGGAATTTCATGCAAAAAAACTGGTGGATAAGCTATCCCTTTTATCTATGCCAACGGCTAAGGTAATCCGTGACGGAATCTCTACAGAAATTTCAATCCAGGAACTGGTGGAGGAAGATGTGATTGAACTGGATGCAGGAAGACAGGTTTGCGCTGATTCTGTAATCCTAACAGGTGGGGTTGAAGTGAATGAATCACTTTTAACTGGGGAGTCTGACCCTATTCCAAAATCAGCTGGTAGCCATCTTCTTTCTGGAAGTTTTATTATCAGCGGAAAATGCCGTGCTTGTGTGGAGCATATTGGAGCAGAAAATTATGCGTCTAAGATTGCGCATGAAGCAAAAAAAATGCGTGGTGTTCAGTCCGAACTGCTTTCCTCTATGCGTAAGGTTACCCGGTTTACTGGTTATCTGATTCCAGTATTGGGTGTTCTACTTTTTTTGGAGGCTTTTTTCCTGCGGCAGGATACCTTGAACCATGCTGTTGTCACTACTGCGGCAGGGCTTTTGGGAATGTTGCCAAAGGGACTAGTTTTGTTAATTAGCATCAGTTTAGCAGTGGGGATTATTGCTTTATCCAAGAAAAATGTCCTGGTACAGGAGCTTTTCGCTTTAGAATCACTTGCCCATGTAGATACCTTATGTTTGGATAAAACTGGTACGCTTACCCAGGGGAAAATGCAGGTAGAAGAAGTGATTCAAACTGAATTAGGACGTTCCATGCAGTTTCATGAACTGATGGGTTCTTTTTTGCAGTATTCCGATGATAATAACGCAACTTTTCAGGCATTAAACTCCTATTTTAGCAAAAATAATTCCTTAGTACCTGTGCATAAAATTCCGTTTTCGTCTGAACGAAAATGGAGCGCTATGACATTTGACCAGATAGGAACATTGTTGATCGGCGCCCCGGAACGTCTTGCGGATGGTATGGCAGAGAAAATTTTGCAAAAAGGAAATTACGATGGAAAACGAATCTTGCTGGCGGGGATTGTACGGGGGACAGTGAACCAGAATAGCCCTCTGCCGCCAGTAGAGTGTTTGGCCTGCATTGTTATCTCTGATCCAATTCGCCCCAATGCTGCTAAAACTCTGGCATATTTCCAAAAGGAGGGTGTGGATTTGAAATTAATATCTGGAGATAATCCAGTTACAGTATCCTCACTTGCTCTGCAAGCTGGATTTCCAGAAGCGGAACGGTATATCGATATGAGTAATATTACCACCGAAACGGAAATAGAGCAGGCGGCCCTTACTTATTCCGTGTTTGGACGGGTTTCCCCTATACAGAAAAAGCAATTAGTTCAAGCATTGCAAAAACATGGACATTCTGTAGCAATGACTGGAGATGGCGTCAATGACCTGCTGGCTCTTCGGGAAGCAGATTGCAGCATTGCTGTGGCAGAAGGCAGTGACGCTGCCCGGCAAGTATCACAAGTGGTTTTGCTAGACTCCAATTTTTCTTCTTTACCTGCTGTATTGGGAGAGGGTAGAAGGGTAGTCAATAACATCACACGTGTAGCCGGAGTATTTTTTGTAAAAACCATCTATTCTGTTTTGCTGTCAATTGTATGCCTTCTGTTTAATATTCCATTTCCATTTTTGCCGATTCAAATTACCTTAATTGACCTTATTATTGAAGGATATCCTTCCTTCTTTATGTCTTTTGAACCTGATAGCAAAAAAATAACTGGACATTTTCTTCCATCCGTGATGGAGCGGGCAATTCCAAACGCAATTTCCATCTTAGTTTGTTTTCTCGTTTCTCTTGCCATGTCACCATTCTTACAATTATCCACAGAGCAAGCTGGGATATTGCTTTATTTGCTGGTGGGTACAGTGGGGATCCAGGCGGTATTGAAAGCAAGCTGGCCGTTTAATAAATTAAGGATTTTTCTTTGCTCCACTATGACGGTGGGATTTTATCTGGCAGTATTCCTGTTCCACCCTTTACTTCAAGTATCTCTACCATCAGGAATTACCCTTTTATTGTTTGCAGGATTTGTTTTACTGAGTTTTCTTGTAGAACGAGCCGTTTCAGGATTGATCCAATGGAAAAAGAAAAGTAGACGCCATAACTGCTCACAGGAAATAGCAACCAAACAACTATAAAAAGGAAGCGAATCTCCTCATAGATGAATATATTTTCATCACAACTACCAATGAATTCAGTTAAAAACGAAACTGCCCTTGATGGAATACCAAATTCAGTTTATTGCTTGAAATTTAATCGTTATCACCATGGTTTTTTTATATTGTTTGCATAAATTAGAACAATTCATACCAAAGAAGGATGGTTTTTACTACAATATTTTATATTGATTTTTGGTTTCCTCTTATTTTATAATGGAGTTATAGAACCAAAAGGGGGATGTCTATGACAATTAAAAAGAGGATGTTTATTTCCAATATTCTGATGATCATTATCCCTGCATTTCTTGCAGTCATTATATTGGCAGGCTGTCTGTTTATCTTTTTAGCTTCGATGTTCCCACATGCAGAATACCGTCTGGGATTCCAAGAAGAATTGACGGAAACTCGTTATGAAGTGGTAGAACTAGTTAGGGAATGGTTGGATAAAACTGACCCAGAAACAGAAGCTGAATTGTTGGAATTGGTACAAGAAAACCGTCTTACCCTTCAAATATATCAAGGGCAGCAAATAATCCAACGGTTTGGAGATGAGGTGTTACCACAAAAACAGTTGGAACAGTCATTGGCAGCGTTAGATGGTTCTGGTACGGTATCTAATGGCACTTTTGCCCTGTTTGGGGAGCAACTTTTATTAGATGGGAAAACATATCAAATCCATATTTATAATCCAGTTGTTATTTTGTCCCATGATAGACTAAAGCTTTGGGTGGTTGGAATTGGATTTTTTATGGTTGTGGTCCTGGTATTTATTATTTTTATTACAAACCGTTTTTTAATCAAGTTTGTATTTAAAAGAATTTCAGACCCATTGCAAACTTTAGCGGAAGGGGTCCATCAAATACGGGATGGGAACCTTACCCATCGGATCTTCTATTCTGGCGAGGATGAATTCAAACCAGTATGTGAGGATTTTAATGAAATGGCAGAGAGGTTACGTATTTCTGTGGTACAATTGCAAAAAGAAGAAGAGAGTAGAAAAGAATTGCTGGCGAGTATTTCCCATGATATCCGTTCACCACTAACCTCTATCCGTGCCTATGTGGATGGCTTGCTGGATGGAATAGCGGATACCAAGGAAAAACAGAAGGCATATTTGGGTATCATTCAAAAGAAAACATCCGAAATTGACCAAATGGTAAAAAAACTATTTTTGTTTTCTAAAATGGATATAGGGGAATATCCGTATAGTCCAGAAATATTAGATGTTTCTAGAGAGATGGAGGACTTTATTACTGCTTCTGAGGAAGAGTATCAACATAGAGGGCTGAATTTTCAAAATGTATCCATTCCACAGGAGAGTTTTATCTGTGCAGACCCTACTTATTTTCGCAGTATTTTAACAAACTTATTGGATAACAGCGCAAAATATAAAGAAAAAGAAACTGTATCAGTTTCTATTACAGGGGAACGATTCAAACATCGAATGGTGGTTTATGTGGATGATGATGGTCCAGGGGTTCCAGAAGATGCGTTGCCAAAATTATTTGATGTGTTTTACCGCAATGACCTTTCCCGGAACAATCCAAATCAAGGGAGTGGTTTAGGGCTAGCCATTGTAGCAAAGGCAGTGGAACGAATGGATGGCGCTGTCCATGCGGAAAACCTTCCTCAAGGTGGTTTGCGGATGGTATTAGAGTTTCCAACTGTAAAAGGAGAGTAGCAAATGAAGCGAATTTTAATTATTGAAGATGACGACACCATTGCTGCGATTGAGCGGGATTATCTAGCGGTAAATGGATTGGAATCGGACATTGCCGCAAATGGTCATGATGGGCTTGCTATGGGGCGTACAGGAAATTATGATTTAGTCTTACTGGATTTAATGCTCCCTGGCATTGATGGTTTTACTGTATGCCGAAAATTAAGGGAAACAATAGATATTCCGATTTTAATGGTAACAGCCCGTCAAGAGGATATTGATAAAATCAAAGGGCTTGGATTAGGGGCTGATGATTATATTACCAAACCGTTTTCTCCCAATGTGTTGGTGGCGAGGATAAAAGCAAACTTGGCACAGTATGACCGTTTAAAAGGGTCTGACACTGTGGAAAAACAAGAATTACAAATTGGTGAAGTCCGCATTCAGCAAGATAGCCGAAGGACGTTTGTCGGGGAGCGAGAAGTGGAACTAAAGAACAAAGAGTATGAACTTTTGCTTTTTCTTATGATGAACCCCGATGTTGTGTTTAATAAAGAAACATTATACGAACGTATTTGGGGATATGATGCAATGGGAGACAATGCAACAGTAGCAGTTCATATCAATCGGTTAAGGGAAAAAATTGAAAAAGATCCTTCCTGTCCCCGTTATATTGAGACAGTCTGGGGCGCGGGATATCGTTTTAAACCATAATGGAAGATAAATTCTAGAACTATACCCAACTCACTATTCTATATTGTCCATTTTTAATATATTTTGGCGGTTTACTGTTGATGCAGTTTTTTATTTATAATCGTCAATATTTTTGAATCGATTATGGTAAAGAAGTATATTTTTTACGGTATTCTGCTGGAGTTAGATTGTATTCCTTTTTAAAACTACGTATAAAATGGGAGACATCATAGAATCCAACAATTTGACCAATATCTACAATGGACATATCCGTACTGGTAATAAATCCAGCAGCCCGTTGTAATTTTTGTTGGGAGACAATCTGGCTAAAGGTTTTTCCTGTACTTTGATGGATCAGTCGGGAAAGATAGCTTGGTGTGTATTGGAAGTGTTTTGCCAAATCTTCTAAGGTAATACTCTGGCAATTTTGCTTAATATAGTTAATGATATCATAACTTAAAGTATGGTGGTTTTTTGGTAGCACATCAATGGAATGGTTTTTATAATAATCACGGGAGAGTTGCGAAAATAGCAAAACCAGATATGCGTCCGCCATATTTTGATAAAAAGGATGCTGTTCAATGTGTTCCTGAATCATCTGTTCAATTAGTTGAAGTGAATCCGAAGAATTATCAGTAAAATTCAAATATTTTTTATCCTGGCTATCAAAATATAAATAATCCATAAAAAATGAAATCAGAAGGGAGTTATCTTTTTGTAATGGAATGATTTTTTCGCGGATCATAGGATTGCTGATAAAAATATTAAAGACAATATCATCATCACTTTCCACATAAGGGGCGTGAAGGATATTGGGATTTAAGAGCATAATATCCCCCTGTTTCATACGCACTGTATGGTCTGGAAACACATTTACAAAACCACCACGGTAGACATAAATCATCTCAAAATAATCATGCCGGTGCATATATCCCTTTTGGTCCTCTGGATCTACAAAACCATGCACCCCAATCTGTACAGACTCCTTAAAATTAGAACCTAAGACATAATATCCCTGCTTTTTGAACTGTTCAATTAGATAATCCCACGTTCTTGGCATTCCCTGACGTTCCCGTTCCAGTGCGTAGTCTCTGCGTTTTTGCTTTTCCTTTGTAGCGTATTCCTCTAAATTCATGACAATCTCCCTATTTGATAGATTTCTTTTACCAATTTTTATTATAACAGATGGGTTATTGTTTGTATATAAAAAGACTAAAAATTATATAAAAGATAAATAAATACAGTAAATTGTGCATATAATGCTCTGTGATCATAAATAGATATTTGGTATAATAAGGATATAATACTAATTTGATAGACAACGGAGTGTAAATATAGGATAAGGAGGTATGATTCAAAATCAGGTAAAAGGGCAACAGCACAACCGTTTTCTACAAAAAACAACAAAGGAGAGATGAAATAAATGAAATCAAAAAAACTACTATCTATCTTGGTAGCGGCAACAATGTTATCTGGCATTATAGCTGGCGCTGTCCCAACAGTATCCGCACAAGATCCTCAATCCGATAGTTTTGCCTCTAAATTGGAATCCAACTATATTGATCCAGACCGTAAATATAGTTCTGAATTGCGTTGGTGGATTGGTGAAGCAGCCAATACGGATGAAGTTTTATTAGATGAAATTCAGGCACAATATGACGCAGGATTCCGTGGGGTTGAACTTTGTATGCAATCCGACAAAAATGCAGATGACATGACTTATGCTTACGGTTCCGATATGTGGGCTCATAAATGGAGATTGATGATGGAAAAATACCTGGATTTGGGTATGACAGTATCTCTTACTTCAGGAACCAACTGGTCTACCTCCAATGTTCCAGGGCTGGACCCGGATAGCCAGGAAGCTATGCAGTGTGTTACAAAAGGCAGTGTGACGGTTCCAGCAGGCACCACATTGTCTACTTTAACAGCTCCTACAAAGCATCGTGATGTTGGAAAATTCCTTGGTGCATATGCTTATAAAATTGTAAAAGAAGAAGTAAAGGAACAGACGAATTGGGGACAAACTACTTATTATACCGTTTATGAAGTAGATTACGATTCCATGATTGATTTATCCTCCCAAGTAACACAAGGGGATACTGTTTGGGATCAAAACTTAAATTGGACTGCTCCAGCGGATAGCAACTATGTTGTTTTTGGAATGTGGATGGAAGGTACTGCTCAGAGTTCCAGTCCTTCCGCGGAAACCTCTTACGCAACCAACTATTTTGATGCCAGAGGCGTGGAAGCATTGAAAACCTTCTGGGAAGAACATTATTTGAACGATCCAGAATTGAATCAGAAGATTATGGACGGCGATGTACAGTTATTCATGGACTCTATTGAAATCCGTACTGGTAACGGATTTTGCTGGTGGGCTGAAGATTTTGGTGATGAATTTAAAGCACGCAAAGGCTATGATATTCTGCCATATATCTTCTTAATAGAAGGTGCTTGCGATAGTTATTGGAGCAATCCATATCAGCCAACCGCAGGAAAACACAGCCTGGCAAACAATGATGAACTTACAGAAAGCATTATCGTTGACTACTTGGATGTTATGACTGAACTTTATATGGAACGGATGCTGATTCCATTAAAAGAATGGTTAAATTCTGTTGGTATCGAAACCCGTGCACAGATTTCTTATGGGAAACCATTTGAAATTTCAGAACCTGAAATGGCAGTGGATTATCCGGAAGCAGAAAACCGTGTTATGTATAACCAGATTGATTACTTCCGTCTCTGGTCCGGTGGCGCAAAACTGGAAAATAAGGTTCTTTCTTCCGAATGTAGCGCACAGAGCAATTCCCAGTATGCTTTTAGTAATCAAATGCACTTGATGGATGCTTATTCCCACTATGCTGCTGGATTTAGCCGCATGATTTGGCATATTTGGAGTGCTGGTTACAGCTATGGAGAAAATGGGGAATGGCCAGGTTGGGGTTCCAGCTTCTATCGTTTTGGTACAAGAGAACCTTCCTCCAGGGATTATGATGAATTTAACTCCCATATCGGCCGTATTCAACAATTGATGCAAACTGGTGTATCCCGTACCGATGTTGGATTTATCCACAATAAATGGGTACAAGGTTTGGTAGACAATGGAGAAGGCCCTGACGTTACAATGAACTGGATGAAAGCCCACCAAGGTGTTTTCTACCGTTCTACTGAATTGCAGGATAATGGCTATTCCTACGATTATTTCAGCCCAGAATTCCTGTATGATGATGACGTTTATTTCAATGAAGAAACCCAAACCATTGAAAAAGCCGGTTATAAAGCACTTGTTCTGTACCAGAGCTGGCTAGATGTCAAAGGCGCGGAAAGAATTTTGGATTGGGCGAAAAAAGGGTTAAAAGTTGTTATTATCGACGGTGCTGCAGAACGGACACCTTTCAATGATGGCGAAGAGGCAAGATTGGCTGCGATTATGGAAGAACTAAAACAGCTACCAACCGTTCGTACCGCTGAAATCTATGATGCTCCAGAAGGATTTGACTATATGACTACCGTTGGCGGCGCGTTTAAAGATGGCGTTTACGATGCGTTGCAAGAACTTGGAGTCACTCCTTACGCTGAATATATAGAACCAAACCATCAACTGTTAACTCAAATCCGTCAAGATGATGATGGCAACCAATATTTGTACGCATATAATTATTGTGACAATGAATATCATGAAAATAGCTACATTGAAGAGGTTCAGAATGAAGACCATGGAACCAATATCAAAACAGAAATTAAAATGGATGGTATTTATGTTCCATATATGATAGATGCGTGGACAGGTGAAGTAACCGAAATAGCAGATTACTATTATGACAATGGCAAGACAGTATTCCCAATTGATCTTGATTATGGCAATATTGCACTATATGCATTTGAAAAAGTGGATACTGAGAAATTCCATATTACAGATACCAATGCTCAATATAGCTATACAAATGAAAATGTTCCAGTAATCCGTGCTACCGAGAGTGGAAACTACTATGCAACTACCAATGATGGCAAGAACTTTAACTATAATATAGAAGTTCCAGCATCTTACGATATCACAAACTGGGATGTAACTGTAGAATCCTGGACTCCTAGCGAGAACATGCTCATAAGTGAAGAAACGATTGGAGATGTTCATACCATCAACAGTAAACCAGATACCGATAAAACGAATATCAATGTGAAACTTGATACCTTAACAACCTGGGATAAAATTCCGGAAGTTGGTAAAGAGGTTTCTGGATTAGGTCACTATAAAGCAACCTTTAACTGGGATGCGGATGCTGCTGACGGTGCTTACCTGAACTTTGGAGATACTTTGAACGAAAGTATGAAAGTTTGGATTAACGGTGTAAAAGTTGGTGGTGATATCAGTACTAATCCATCGAAACTACCGCAGGATGTTAGTGAAAACAACAAAGGTGCAGCCCAGTATACTGGTGGCATCAACTGGATTAAACCAATTGCTGATATCGGTGAATATTTAGTAGATGGTGAAAATACCATTGAAATTGAATATAGTTCCAGCTTGACCAACGTTCAGTTGAGCAGAGGTAAAATTAAACCAACAGACGCAATCTACAACTGGTTTGGTTATGTACTTGACTATCGTTCTTATGGTCCAGCACAAGCGGTGATTGTTCCATACAATGAGGTTTCTTTGGAAGAAGTTCAGACAGATAAAGGTATTTTGAACTCTGTGATTCAATACGCAGAAGCTGCCAAAGAAAGTGGCGAATATGACAACGCCATTGAAAGCGTACAGAAATCCTTTGACGCTGCTTTGGAAAATGCGAAAACAGTAGCAAACAATGCTGGGGCTACCCAGGAAGAAGTGAACGCAGCATGGAAAACCTTGCTGAATGAAATCCATAAATTAGGATTTGTAGCTGGGGATAAAACAGAACTGGCTTCCCTGATAGAAGCAGCAAATGCAATCAATGCGGAACTTGACCGTTATGTGGAAGCAGGCAAAGCGGAATTCACCGCAGCATTAGAAGCGGCACAGGCAGTATACCAAGATGGCGATGCAATGCAAGCAGAAATCAACCAAGTAGCGGATGATTTATTAAATGCAATGCTGAACCTGAGATACAAAGCAGATAAGTCTATCCTAGAAGATGTTCTTACAGAAGCAGGTAAAGTGGACGCAAACGCATACACAGCAGAAAGCTACGCAGCATTACAAGCGGTAGTAGCAGAAGCAAAGGATGTATACAACAATGAAAACGCAACTCAGGAAGAAGTAGATGCAGCAGTAACAAGTGTACAAACAGCAATAGATAACCTGGTAGCAGTAGATGGAACACCTGCAGAAACTCCAACCGAAGACAATGGAACACAGACAGGACAGGAATCCACCACACCAAAAGCAAACGCAGCGAAAACAGGCGATTTTGCACCAATTGCTGGAATAGCAGCATTGGCAATTGCAAGTATTACAATGGCAACTTTGAAAAAGAAAAATAAATAGCTATAATAAAAAAACGCTCTGGTGTTTCACCAGGGCGTTTTTTGTTGTGCCAAAAAAATTCATAAATTGAAATACATGGTACATTTGAGGGGATTGCTGCTGAGATTGTATTGTAAAAAAGATAACTACTAGAATAAAAATTTTTGATTTGAAATAAGTTCTATTTTCATTGTTATATTTTTATCTGATTTAATTGAAAGACGGTGGGGTAACATCTGTATTTGCAAAATGATTTTCAGAAGGTGATGGCTCTGACATACTAAAATACATTTTGGCAGCTTTTGTAGTCCCAAAGTCACGATTTGAACCAGTATTTTGTACTTTATTAAAAGCTTCTCTGAACATGGCGTTATGTGCTTCTTCACGATTTAAAAGAAAGTCTATGGTTTCTTTTACTTTTTTATCGTCAATCTGTCTATATAAATATTCATAGACTACTTTCGCTCTCTGTTCAGATGCAATATTAGATAGAAGATCTGCACAAAGATCTCCGGTTACTGTCACATAGTCCGCTGTCCAAGAATAGCCAGACGCATTGATTAATCCTGGATTAAGGCCTAAAAGTACGTGAGATTCGATTTCTCCCGCTGGCACTTTTTTTGCATCTACATCATGGCCATTTAAAAGATTAATAGTCTGTGCGACCATTTCCATATGCCCCAGTTCTTCCGCTGCAATATCTAGAAACAAATCTTTAATTTCAGGATCTTTAATACGGAAACTTTGTGACATGTACTGCATAGCTGATTTTAATTCTCCATTTGCTCCTCCAAGCTGTTCTTGAAGAAGAGCTGCATATTGTGCGTTTGGCCGTTCTACAGCCACAGGATGAAACAGTATCTTTTCATGTTTAAACATAAAACTACCTCACTTTCTCAAAAATAGAATATCCATTTATATTATATATATACAGATTTGGAGGGAATTAAAAATGAGAATTTCAGGTTTAGAATACAAATGTTTTTATCATTACAATGGGAAATTTCCGATTTTTACTTTTTCATCTTCCGTTGAAAATAATTGAGATATAGGGAATTACACACATAGAAAAAGAAGACGAGTTCTGATTAAATCGTTTTTGAATTTTAAATTTTGCCTCCTATTCATACATCAAAATCCTGCGGTTACAAATTGTGCACCACAGATATAACATTCCTAAGAAGATATACCTAACGTTTAGGAGTTTCTTGTGAACCATAGTGACTGGTAGTTCGATGATTTTTTCAGGGACATTTAATACTGTAAATTAAAGTAAAAGTTTTCGTTTATATAAGAAGCTAATACCTGTAAGTGTTGGTTGTTAGCGAAATAAACCTATCTGCTGTAATGATTTATAATCAACAGTATTTAATATCAATCGTTTGCCGCTAGAAATCAGAATACTCGCCTGACCAAAAATAAGCTCGTGTTAGTTAAAAACATTTATAAAACGCACGGTCACAGAAAGAATGTGAGTGCGTTGCTTTCAACAAGCAGTTTGTGGTGGATGAATAGCCACAAGTATTGCTTACTATGATATATTGAAACCATACAGATATTGAGTTCATAAAAAATTTTCAAAAAGATAGTTGCATATTTGCTTCCATTTAGTTATTATATAAATACTAATTTAAAATTTTATTCTTTATAATTTTGAGGGGAGACTAGAAAGACATGGCGCGAAAAGCCTATTCTGAACAGGAGCGGGAGCAGGTACGGAATGCTTTGCTGACCACTGTGATCCAATGCATTGTGGATCGGGGGCTAATCCATAGTAGTATTGATGTCTTGTGTAAAAAAGTAGGTATCTCCAAGACCTTTTTCTACACCTTTTTTCCCTCTAAGGAAGAATTGATATTGGAGGCACTTCGGTATCAGCAACCCAAGTTACTACAATATGCTAGACAGTTGATGAAAGATCCTACACTCAGTTGGCGTGAAGGTCTCCGGACTTTTTTAGAGACCTGCGCTTATGGTGACAAGAAGGGCATCGCCGTTCTGTCGATTGAAGAAGAACAAGAGGTTTACCGCTGCCTCTCTCAAGAAAATTTTCAGATATTCCGTGAGGATCAAACCAAATTCTTTAACAATCTACTGGTGATTTTTGGCCTTTCTGTGGACAGCATAGAACCAAGGCTCTTTGGAAACCTGGCCCTGTCCATGATGATGGTTTACAAGGCAATACCAAATACTATGCCCTTCCTGTTTCCAGAAGTGGCAGAGGATATGGTGGAGTTTCAAATCAATGCCCTGCTGGATGAAATGCAGCGGGTAAAAGAAAGAACAAATAGAGTGAAAGAAAATGTACAGAAATAATCAGAGATCCCTTATGAGGGTACAAATCGATTCAATAATACAATCACTGAAAAAGGCCGATTTTCTGGAGTCGGCTACTGGTTCTGTGCGGCTTTTTATGTCCTGCGTCAATCTATCTTTACGATAGTACGGCGTAGGGCTTTTTTGTTATTTGAAAGGAGTTAGAGAATATGGGGTTAAAATATACCTGTCCCCGCTGTGGGACCCCTTTAGGCTATGATGGTTTATGCTGGAAATGTAAGTCTGAACAGGAACGAAAGGCTGTATTGGTCTGGACATCGGAACAAATCGCAGAGAAACAGAAAAGCCTGATTCAAAACATCCAACGCCTGGCAGATATGGAGGACCCGGAGTTCACCGACTTTTGGCAATTGCTCGGTTACCAGGGTGCCATTACCCCTGAGATTCAGCGGGCAGCACTGGATGCAGAGGTGTTTTATCCCTCTGAACTTTATTATCGTGCTCCAGAGGATGTGCGGGACAGTCTAATCCATGCTTTGTTGTCTACAGAGGATTCCAGCGAAGCATCAAACCTGATGTGTTGTCTCGCTATGCAGGGAGATAATCGGGCGCAGGAAACACTATTGGAACTGGAAAAGAATCCACATCCCTGGCGAAAAAAACTATATGTAGATCCATCCATTTACGCCCAGTGCGGCGGATGGACCTTTGACAAAGAAGGGAAACGGATAGAACTTAACTTCGATACCTGCTATCCCATGGTTAAGGAAGTACACGGCGAGTCATCTCCAGTTCACATCGGTCGGGCACGGGAGGACACCTGCCCCCACTGCAGCGGGCGAATGATGGATATGCTGGTACTGGATGGTCGAGATGAGCGGCTGAAATTTCTGGGGATAAACGGTATTTTGACCGCCACCTGCTGCCCCAACTGTGTGGGCTTCTTGAAAGATCCAGCCTTCAACCGTTTTACTCTGGACGGCGGTGTGGAAGTCTTTCCTTCTAAACTCTTTGACGGATCGGATGAAATGGAATGTTATATCCAAACGGAAGATTACAACTCTCTTACCGAGAATCTCTTTGTACTGGGCAAAGCGCCAGTGCCTTTGTTTTACGGTGCTGCTTGTGACGATGTGAACACCATCGGGGGTTTTGCCAACTGGGTGCAGGACTGGGAATACACCGCCTGCCCGTGTTGCGGAAAGCCTATGAAATATCTGGCACAGATTCAGTGGGATACCCTGATGGATGGTACAGAAGGAACACTTTACATAGAGTTTTGCTCGGACTGCCATATTATATCCATGCAGCATCAGCAGACTTGAGAGGATGAGATATTATAAGTTTACTAAAATGCGATGGTGTGAATGGTCGATACCATCTAATCCACAAACCGGATACTGATCCAACAGTTCTGGCAGAAGTGGATCTCTGAAAAAAGGTATCTCTTACGCTAACATGAAGGAATATGGAGGGCAGCTGATGTCAAATTTTGCAGAACTAATAGCGGATGCGTTAGATATTTTGAAATATGATGGAGCCGTACAGGATACCTTGGCAGAACTACGAAAAAAATGGGGCGCACAGGTACCGGCGCTGCTGGAGGAACGCTTTGATGTCGTTGGTGTCCAATATATGAAATTGCCCCACGAAAAAGGGACGGCAGCCTTGGGACAGGAACTGTCTGCCTTCGGCTGGGCACTGTATAACCTGGACAATGAGGACGAGTATCTTTTTGTCCTGATTCCAGAGGAAGAACGCAGTGAATTGGAACACTACTGCAAAAAACAGGGGCAATATTGTCACCTGATGAAACAGCAGGGGCGAAAATGGGGTGACTATGCTAAGGAGCAAGACCCTGAGGTGCTGATGCCCTGCGAGGAATATCTCCTTGAGGACGAACACGACTATTTCTTCAATTCTCTGGCAGGGGATTTTGCGGCTGGGGAATGGAAAAGCACTCATTCCGAGGAATGGAAATATGGCTGTGTGGTGGATCTGCGCTGCCGTCCGCCTAAAGTGACTCGTTCTATGAGCCTATGCCATTTCGGGGATATTTCCTATTCGGATAAAACCGGGCTGTATGCCGCTTCAAAGGCCTCCGCAAGCGGAATGATCGGAAAGGCATTGCTATGCAAAAATCCCAATACCTTAAACTTTTTTGAGCCTTCTCCCATCGGATATGAGGGAGCGCCGAAATCTTTTTACTGGACAGATCATTCCCTCTGGGTGGGTGATCCCCAAAACGCCACACGGATCACCTTTACTGATCGAGGTACTTGTCAGGATGTACAGAACTGGCCGCTGCCCAAGGACGGCTGGAGTGGCACCTACCACTGCGGCATCACGGAGGATGGTCTGGGTCGAGTGTACTTTTCTAATGAGTGGTATAAGGGAACTATTTACCGCTGGGCGGATGGTCAGGTGACTGAGCATTCTTTCCCCCTAGCTGGATATGATCACCTTTCTGAATCAGTTCCCGTCCCCGGTACAGGCTGTATCTATATGATTCACAGTATTAGCGATAAAGGTCGGATTGAGGAATGTTTGTTGGAGTTGGACATGGACACCGGGCACTGCCGTATTGCCACTTTGCCCGGTATGGGCGAGGATTTAAAATTGCGCTGGTTCACCGATAGATGGTTGCTGGTACAGGGAAATGGAGAAATCCTTTCCGATGACTTTGCTCAACTCATCAACATGGATACCCGAGAGATATTACGTATCCGACCGGGAATGTTTGGCGGGGAAAAGATGCAGCACATCGGAATGCTTACCGATGGTACAGTGGTCATTGTCACCCTGCGTAATGGTATAGGGCCGGTGTTCCGTTATCCTACCGACTTCTGGAGTTTCCTGCGGACGGTGAATAAGCACTACAAACTAGAACCTTGGCGGGAGTATCGGGAGATATACCCAAATTTGCCCTTCTTTCTGCCAAGTGAGGCGTCGGAGTTGCTACAGGATAGGAATGACTGCCCTAATGCAGGAAACCCACTGCTTCGTCCTCAGTTCAATCAACTCCCTAAGAAGGAAAAACAGAAGCTGATGGAGCGGATAGCAGAGCATTATAACTTAAAATTTTTGCGAATAGAAACCTTTGACCGATGGGGACAGCTCTGTACCACTGGGGTTTTTGAACAGGATGGACGGGAGTTCGTTTTTGTTCCCGGCGATACCATTACTCTGGGTTGGGAGCAGTTTGCTGTAGGGCTGAATCAAACTGGACAGGAGGAATTGGACAACATTTTCCAGGAAATCGAATATAACGATTCTCTAGAGGAATTTATTCAAAAGAAAATGTCACCAGTACGCCAGGCGGTTATCAATCCTATGCTTGTTGGCCGGAAACTGGAGGAGATCGGATGGGAGCAGGTAGAATGGGACGATTCCCGACTTCTTCCGGAGTGGCTGGAATCCTTCCAGAAATTTGCTGCTACTGGGCAGG
This sequence comes from Massilioclostridium coli, assembly GCF_900095865.1. Classification (GTDB taxonomy): domain Bacteria; phylum Bacillota; class Clostridia; order Oscillospirales; family Ruminococcaceae; genus Massilioclostridium; species Massilioclostridium facile. The sequence goes on from NZ_FMIZ01000007.1 coordinate 476,902, forward strand.
ATAGCCTGACACTGGTGGGACACGTCCGCTTTAAACGAGAAGGGGACAATTGGCAGGTCTGGATCTCCCACCAGGTGACCTACTCCAATTTGCAGGAATGGCTATGGCAGAAGGGCTTTTCTCTACCAACAGCGAACGAGTGGTCCTATCTCTGTGGGGGTGGATGTCGCACCCTGTTTCCATGGGGAGATGGATTGGATAATGCCATGCACATTCACTACTTTGGGGAACAAGGTAATGACCGACCCTATGACATGGAAGAACCGAACTTCTTTGGTCTATCCATTGGCTATGATCCCTATATGAGGGAGGCAGTGAAGGCCAATACGTTTACTATCTGCGGTGGGGATGGCGGCTGTAATATCTGCGGAGGTATGGGACCGCTAATTGGATATCTGCCATGTTCCCCTCATGCCAAACCAGAGGTACAGGAGAGTGGAGATCTCGACAATGACTATGATTTCTTTCGTCCTATCATCCGGGTGGTGCTAGAGACAAATCAATTATCTGATAAAGGAGAACCTAATATGCCTACAACAGAATGGATAAATAAATACAAAGCAATTAAGGACAAGTTGGTCTGTAAGATCGACCTAGATGCCTATTTTACAGAAAAAGTTATCGGGAATATGATGGTAGCGGTGCTGGACATGGGTGTAGTCCGCTTTCCTACTGGAACGATCTTTGCCTGTGATCCACTGGTGGAGTTGGAAAATGCACGACCCTATTTCCAGACTATTCCAGCTGGGAATTACCCAGTGAAAATCTGTGTGGTACCCAGTGAACAATACGGTGACCGCTATGCTTGTGTTAAGATAGTTGTCAGCGATAAGAAGCCAGTCCGGTGTGAGTTGGGCATGGTGGGCAACGAGGATCTAGATGAAGAATTGGAAGATGGTGAATATTTCGGTTTTGATGTAGACGCTGGTATGGGTTGCATCGCAGATATCCAATTGCAGAAAGCCTTTCAAGTATACTGGGCGAAACAGCTGGAGGAGAACCCGGACATCGACCCATACAATGACCTGTTTTGTGATTTGCTGGAGGAGAACGCCAAAACACACCCTAAATACCAGAGAAAGGGCGGTGACTGGCTCCTCTGGACGGTGCCAGGGACGGACTGCGATCTCCCCATCTTTGCTTCCGGCTGGGGTGATGGCGTCTACCCAGTCTATTTTGGTTATGATACAGAGAATAAGGTATGTGGAGTATATATTCATTTCATTGATATTACAGAAGCCTATGAAGAATAAATGGAAAGGAGAGAGCAGTATGAAACCCTTTGATCCTCAGTATCAGCTATTAAAGGAGATGTACCAAGATGAATATTTTCCCGACTTCTTGGTAGACAAAGTGAGAGGAGAGCTTCAAAAAGTGATTCATCTGTTGGAGAGCGGAGAAATCAATGTTAAGGTTGTGCAGAAAAAGTTGGATGAGGTGATCTGCGCTATCAATGATTTACAAGATGAGTTTGACGAGAATGACAGCGAAATCGAAACGGTAGCCCGTGATTGCATAGGAGAAACAGTAGCATACATCTTGGAATGGTTTGGTATTCCCATCGAAACTGAGGAGGCCATTCGGGAGAGAGATTGGTAATGGCTTTACCTCAAGCATGAGTGAAGACATAAGAAGCAATATGGTAGAAAACAACAGATATGGGAGGAAAGATTTATGAATCTGCTGGAACAATGCCAGAAATGGAATGAGAACGACGAATTTCAGAAAATTATCGACACATTGGAGGACATCCCCGCTGAGAAGCGCACGCCCGAAATGGACAGTGAATTGGCTCGAGCATACAGCAACTTAGCAGATCCTGGGGATCGGGAACTATTTGAAAAATCCATAACTTTACTGAAGCCCCATGAGGAATATTTCCAGGGTGATCACTGCTGGAATTTTCGTATAGGTTATGCTTATTATTACTTGGGCCAGGAAGGCCTATCGCTACGGTATTTTGAACAAGCTTTGGCAGCCCGCCCCGGAGATGAGGACACTCAGACCCTCATCGACGACTGTCGCCGCCGGTTAGCTCTGCCCAGGTTTGAGAAGAATTTTCGAGAGAGAACGGAGGAAGCTTGGAACGCTTTTGTCCGAATTGAAGGGGAATTGCGCAAGATTATGGACACCGATAAATTGCGGGAGCGGGGCGAAGAGATGATGGAGAAGTGCGGTAAGGTGTTGGAGATTGCCCTTACATCTCCCTCTTTTGAACTGGGCTTCAATGGAGAAAAATATGAACTAATTCTTAGCGCTGATGGAAATCGGCTTGAACTATTCCCTCTGGTCTACTTCCAGCGCCATGTACCGGAATCTGTGCTGGAGCACTGGAATATTCTGGTGGGACGTCAGATATCTGAAGGGTTTTATCTCCGGGCAGGGGAAACAGAGATCCGGTCAGAGGATGTGCAGGTCTGGGTGGACAAAAAACAGGATTGCGTCTCCTTGTCCCTGTATAGTAAAAAGCTGCTGCCGTTGATGAAAGATGATGCAGAGAAAGCATGGTGGCTGGCCTATACACTCACTGATCAGGTCTTGGGAGAAGTGTCTGCAATCGCACTTATCAACGATCTGCAACTGATGGAGCAGCCCAAGGAGGGGGTATCCACTATGCTGTCCGCTCTGCGTATCACCCTTCGTGATATGGGGTATCAGCTGTGGGATGATGCCCAAAACTACCTGGACAACAGTTATATTGGCTATGAGCTAAAGCCAGTAGAGGATCCGGATGCCGACTGGCGGATGGATGTCTACATTGGTTCTAATCGCCTTCCAGTTCTGATCAATGGGTATATGAGTGTCGAGAGCGATGCGATGGATGAGTACCATAAGAATGGTATTGTGGCTGGTTTTTTGTGTTATCCTTTAACTGGGTTTGAAGAGAAAAAACGAGCTGAACAGATCCTGCAATTCCGGGATGCTCTGCAAGAAGCTATTCAGGAACGCGCCGGAGCGGATGCAGTTACTTTCCTAGGTGGCGCCACAGGATTGTACTATGGGTATTTGGATTTGATTGCCTGGGATCTTCCTGCTGTGCTAGATGCGGCCAGAGAATTCTTTTCCGAAACCGATTTGAATTGGGGAGGCTTTCATGTATTCCGCCGGGATGTGGGGGCGGTCCGTCTGTGGGAGCAGGAAAAAGAGCCAGAAATTGATCCTGAAACCGGCTCTTTGCTGTCGGTAGAGGACATAGAAACGATAGAATCTTTTGACGATGGAGTTTCGGGCTACTTTGGGCAGATGCTCAGCTGGTTGGAGAACTTTATAGAACAAGGTGTACAGGAAGGAAAATTCACCCAACATCAGGCTGAGCAGGATCTTCAGATTGCCCTGTGGTATTCCTTTGCCTGCAATAATCTGGATGTGTACCGGTATTACTACAAGGCAGCCCAATGGATGAAGAATTCGGAGAAAAATGCCAAAGGTTGCGCCATGTGGTACTATCGCTATTCGGTGGCCTTAATGTACTGCGGACAACTGGAAGAAGCACTGAGCTATGCAGAAAAAGGCATTCAGGAAGAGGCGGACTACCCATGGATCTGGCTACAAGTAGGCAAGCTACGCAGTCACTTTGGAAACAAAACCGGTGCTCTGGAGGCAGTATCCCATGGTCTTGCATTAGAACCCAATGATTATGAGTTTCTGACTTTGAAAAAAGAAATTGAGGATGGAGCGTCTCTGGAACAAATGGAGTACCACTGGATTAATCCCGATGCCGATCAAACCCTCCAGCAGGGAATGGATGAGGATTCGGATGATAAGCAATACTCTATCTCCTGTATGACAGTCAACCAAGAAGGGCTAGAACGCTTTTGGGCTATCTTTGGTCCAAAACCGGAACAGTACATGCCCAATTCGCCCTATACCCAGTTTCCTTATCTGGTAAACGAGCGTACTGTAGATTTGGTATTTCAGATGAATGAGGGTGGAATGTCTAAGTTGCGCACAGACTGGTTGAAACAGCTGAAGAATTGGCTTCAAAACGGGCAATGGATGGAACGGAATCATCCTGATGGCAGGGCGGCTCGCCTGGATACCGTGTTGATTGGATTGGACTATCGCATCGGTCTACTTTACAAGTTGATGGAGATGGATGAATACTTCCAAATTTTCCTCAATCCAGACGGAACAGAGGTAGAGGATTCCTTCTGGTCCTCAGTAGAAAACAATGAACCAGAGCTTTATACTGGAGAAGAAATGTCTGCGGTAGAGCAACATATCAAGAGAACCTTTGGAGAGTTCGATCATGTGTTCCATGAGCTGGTTTCTCCTGACATCCATGTGGACATCTGTGTGGTGCCGCCCTCCGAGGAGCGGGACTATTACACACTGGTCACCATGGGAATGGGAGCCCACCGTATGAATGTGCCGGAGGAATTGGCAGAATATAAGCTGGAACGGGCGGAACTGGCTATCGCTCTGCCAACGGACTGGAAACTAGATGAGGAATCTATGAAGGATGAGCAGTGGTATTGGCCCGTTGGACTGCTAAAGGTATTGGCCCGTCTGCCGATTGCCAGCGATACCTGGTTGGGATTTGGGCACACCATGGACAAGCAAACGTCCTTCACAGAGAATACGGAGCTCTGCGCTGCGATCTTAATAGATCCTCAAAATACCGAAGAGAGTGGTCGCCTCTGTCTGCTGCCAGGTGGCGAGGAGGTCAACTTTTATCAGGTGATTCCTCTCTATCGGGATGAACTGGAGTATAAACTGGAACACGATGCGGACGCTCTACTAGACAAAATGGAAGGCATCAGCTTCGTAGTAAATCCTACCCGCCAGGACGCTATTATTAGAGGTACTCTTTGCAGCGGTAATGACGAGGGAGATTATGTTGTGGAAATGGACGATGCAATCTGGCATCTAGAAACTATTCAGGAAAAGGATCTGCCAGTGGATGAAATCAATGCCTATAACCACATGGCCATCTACCTGCGCTGGTGCATGGAATGTGACTTAATGGACGAGGATTTTCTGAAGAAATACGACGAAGTGGTAAAACAAGTCAAGGCTGATCCTGCCAGTGTAGATCTGCGTGAGTTTCTCCGGGATGAGCTGGATGGACAACTTATCGGCCCCCTGTTCAACAAAAAGGGAAGGGCGTTTGCTTCCTATTATTATGGGGAGATGGACAGCCCCTATTATCCCAGTGACATTGATAACTACGCCATCAGTGTCATTGGACAGGAGCGCAATTACTCCGATGAGATTCAGGATGAGGCATACCTGTTCATTCCCTTTGATGAGAACTACTATCAGACCATAGCAAAGGTGATTGAAGAACGTTTCGTTAACTGGCAGGGGCAGGACTTTGATGAGGATACTCTGGAACCCTCTGAACTCGCCAAGGCTATGATGGAGTATTTAGACTGTGAATGCACGTATTTCCCTGCCATGAAGGATGATGACCCCATCATGTCGGCATACAGTTACGCCAAGCGGGACAGCATCCATGAGGGCTTTGTACCAGTGCTCATCAAGGTGGACGAAATCCTGTGGGAATGCCTTATTATGAATTCCGACCCGGATAGCGACGGTAAAGATGATTATGCCTTTGATCCGGACAAGGTGGTGGAATACCGGAAAAAGATGCTTGATGTTCCCGTTCAGGATGGAAAGGCAGTTCTGGAAGAACTCATCGGTCAGCGCAAGGCGGAGGCTGAGGACGATGATATAGACTGGGAGGAAGAAATTCTGGGTAAGATGGAAGGTGGTTATCATAATGACCGTTTCTCCAGCTACTGGGATTTCAGTACTGACATGACCTATCCGCTGATTCTGGCTAAAATCCCAGTGAAGAACCCATGGGAGATTTTTGCCTATCTGCCCTTTGGTAATTGGAATGAATGTCCCAATACATCAGAGATGATGGCAGCGGCGAAATATTGGTTTGAGCAATACAGCGCTATTCCTGCTGCCATGACTCATGATGAACTGGAATTTGACCTTCCAACTCCCATTCCAGAGGAAAAGACCATGGATACAGCGGTGGAACTGTATGGATTCTGTCCCGATGTAATCGATCAGGGACCAGAGGATACCACTGTGGGCGCTTTGGCAGATGTGTTGCGGCAATCCACTGTTTGGTATTTCTGGTGGGATTAGAAAGAAGGCTGTGTCCGTGAATAAATATTTGAACATAAATTTTTCAGATATAGTTCATGGTAAAAACAGCTTCCTTATGGCACTTTGCTGTAATAATATCTTTTATAAGCAGTTGTTTGGAGGGATAAAAGCCTATCTTCCTGAAAAAAGACAGAGTGAAAGGTGTAAAATCTATCCCTTGTAGTAGCCATATTTAATCTGATTGATCCTTAGCTAGGGGAAACCAGTTTTAGAGTGAAGAAACCGCACTTCAGGTAGGAAGATACAATCACCGAACTACAAGAGATTATTATTTCATTGGAGGAACTATCTGAGTGGAAATGAAAGGAGGACTTTTATGGGATACGATGTGAGCTTCCACCCGATTTCACCAGAAGAAATGCGGGAATGGTACTTTACCCCTCTTACATGGATACAGCAAGGTCAGGAGAAAAAGGTGCTGATCTTTGCAACACAGCATGGAATGGAAGATTTCTATGCAAAAAAATATCTGGATACTCTGCGGGTCGGAGCTGGGACAGAGTCCAGCGAGCTGTTTGACAAGAGCCATGGCTTCTATCTTGCAGTAATTCAGGGATTTTTCCGGGATTATTATTACACCCGTGGGAGCAGCTTTTCCTTTTTGGTGGAGGAAAAGCCAGAATATGCGCAGTATTTCACTCCATGGGAACAGGTGGTGCCAATTGCCTTTCCTAACCCGGCGGAAAATCGGATCATAGAAAATTATTGCTCCGGTGTGTACCTGTCTCCAGAGCAGGTTGCGCGGCTTTTACGGAATCTGGAGCAGGAACCGAAGGTACAGGAAGATCTGGAGAGGCTTTGGAGTGGTGGACAGCTTGCGGTGCTGAAAAAGGCCCTCACTGCTGCGGCGGAGCTGGGTGTTGGTCTTCTGGAAGCCACCGAGGTGGTGGAGCCCAACCCCATTCACCCCAATGAGAGTACGAGCTATTCCAACTTGTACCACTGCGATCGGGATGGCGTGTATCTCTACATGGATACCGTCAGTAGACAACTGGAGGATGCTCTCAGAGGAAGAGAGGGACAGGCATGAGCAACAAGATGTTTCATCAAAGCTTGGACGATAAAAAAATTGTACCTTAGCGTACCGTTTCTCGTCCAAATGCTGTTTAAAAAGCCAGTAGTCGTGCCGGATAAAGAAAAAAATCCAATATATTAGTATTAGGTGAAATAATTTTTGATGATAATACAGTTATCTTATATGGACAAATGTGAAAAAACTTTTTTATAGAAGAACATAACACAGCAACCAAACACTTTTTTATTAACAAGGGTTCATAGAAATTTTTGAGCGATGTTATTTGCAAATCCATCCGATTTCTGTTAACGAATGTTTGAAAACTCTTTTGGAAAAACTCGAACCTATGACTTACCGCCTTTTTTAGCAAAAGGTAAAATCTCGTTAGCAAATGTTAGCAAACCGAGGCTTTCCACAAAAAAGCCGCAAACCTTGATAAATTAAGGAGTTTTGGCATCTTTGCTGGGAAGCGTTGATAAAAAAGATATCCGCTACAAGTGCGGGAATAAAAGTTCAAAATAAAGAAAAAAATCTACGGTCGCGAATTGTTAATTATAGGTTTGGATTTATGCTACAAAAAAGATATCGCTACCAACGGGAGCATCTTCGTTCAAACGAAAGAAAAGAGTCTGAACGCAAATTGCGTCCAGACTCCGTCTGGCGTCCCTGGCGAGATTCGAACTCACGGCCTTTCGCTTAGGAGGCGAACGCTCTATCCTGCTGAGCTACAGAGACATCTATTCAATTAAAACTGCTACCTATCGTTTTTTTCATTACAACCTTAAGAGGTGGACGATCTATCTAGCTGAGTTACAGAAATATCTTATATATTATATAATAATTGTGATAAAAACGCAAGAGTTTTTTTATAGCAACTATTTTATACTTTTCCGATACGAATTGAAAATAAGATACGATTCTTATTGGAATAATCTGATTTTATTTAGAGTTTGTTGGCCTTGATAAAACTGTAATTTAATGAAATAGAGAAGTAAGTATTATAAACCATTCTCAATAAGAATAATAAAAATAACGTTAAAACTTTTTTTCTTCAAATTTGAATGAATTATTAGTAGGCATATATTCTAGGATTGTTACAAATAATCACAAAAGGCTGGTTCTAATAAAACCAGCCTTTTGTATTATATTGAGAGAAAAGAGAAGAAGAAAACGTTAGTTAATTATTTTTTTCTGCGTGTAATAGCCAATGCTGCACCTGCAACTGCCAATGCTGCGATTCCAGCAATTGGAGCAAAGTCGCCTGTTTTCGCTGCATTTGCTTTGGTTGTAGTAGATTCTTGCCCTGTTTGTGTTCCATCAACAGTATTGCCATTGTCTGTTGGTGTTTCAGCTGGGGTACCATCTACTGCTACCAACCCGTCTATTGCTGTTCTTACTGCATTTACGGCTAAGTCTACATCGTCTTGGGTTGCATTTTCATCTGCTAATACTGCATTTGCATTATTTACTGCTGCTTCCAATACGCTGTAAGATTCTGCTGTATATGCACTTGCATCCAGTTTGCTTGCTTCTGCAAGAACATCTTCCAGAACGGATTTATCTGCTTTAAATCTTAGTTCCATCATAGCATCAAGTAATGCACTGGATACTGTGTCGATTTCAGCTTGCATTGCATTGTCATCTTCGTAAACCGCACGAGCTGCTTTCAGTGCATCAACAAATTCTTGTTTGCCAGCTTCTACGTACCGGTCTAGGTTTGTTTCGATGCTGCCTGCTGCGGAAATCAAACTACCAAGGGAAGCTTTGTCACCTTGTACAAATCCGAGTTTATGGATTTCATTTAACAATGTTCTCCAAGCATTATTCACTGTATCCTGATCCGCTGTGATATCTGCTGCAACGTTTTTCGCGTTTGTCAAAGCTGCTTCAAATGTTTCACGAACCATTGGGATTACATTCTGATATGCTTCATCTTGCATTTGTGCATCTGCGTAATCAATTACATCGTTCAAGATAGTTTTGTTTGTTTCTACAGCTGGAACGTAGCCATCTGCTAAGGAAACTGTCAGAACACCATCGTTAACAGCGAAGTTATAAGAACCAGCAGCAACGCGGAAACTTGCAACTTCCATGTCATTGTGGATGGTCATACCTGTGAATTCGATACCAGTGATATTTGTGAAGTTTTCCACTGCGGAAGCTTCAACTGGTAGATAAAGTGTAGCTGTTGTGTTCGCTGGAACAGTGGTATTATAAGTAGTTAATTTTCCGTTTTCAGCAGTCCAACCGCTTTCAATTACACCATAGTAAGAGTCATAAGAAGCTTGAACATCATTGATTCCGCCTGTTGTATCAATAGAAGGTGTTAAATCAATGTGTTTGAAGCCTGGATTTGCTTCATCTCTGCTGATACCAGCCATTTCTTGGTACATCCACTCTAAGCAAGCGCCGAAGGAGAAGTGGTTAAAGGAGTTCATACCAGGTTCCATAAAGCTGTTTTCTTTCGAGTAGGAGTTCCAACGTTCCCAGATAGAAGTAGCGCCCTGTTCTACAGAGTACAACCAGGATGGGAATTGATTTTGTTGTAACAGTTTATAAGCGTATTCACGTTGGCCATTTCCGGACAGAGATGGCAGGATTACGTTTAAGCCTAAGAATCCAACTGCCAAAGTATCTTCTGCATAGCCAGGACGGAAGGAACCATCTTCATTTTTAATGCTTTCCAACAGTTTGGAAATGATGTACTGTCTGTGTGCTTCATCTTTGTAGAAGCCGAGTTTCAGTGCCCAGGAAATAGCTGTCTGAGAGTTATCCACATATTCGGTGTGGTAAGTATCACCTTCGGATTTGCCATCAGCGGTTGCACTGAGGATGTCTCCATTTTCAGCAACATATTTTTCAAAGAAGAATGCTTTTGTTTCATCAAAGATCTGGTTGTATTTATCAACTTTTTCTTGATAACCTAATGCTTCTGCCATTTTAGCCATTAATTGAGCATCGTATGCGCGATAACAAAGATTTAAATATTGGATAGAGCAAGCCTGTAAAGATACCCAGTCTCCATACCAATTTTCATTATAACCTTCACCATTTGGACCAATTGCATCCATGTAAGCATCCATCTGGTCAAAACTTTCTTCGATAATAGAGATATCACCGGTTTGTTGATACAGAGTCCATGGAAGAACAATACCAACGTCACTCCAACCACTACTTACATTTTTACCATAACCTTGTTGAGCAGGCATAACTGCAGTATAAAGGTCATTATAACTAGCAGCCTGATCATCACAAATTGCCTGATAGTTTTGCAGGAATGCTACAGAATCAAAGTTAAAGGTACCTGTTCCTGCAAATAGCTGTACGTCACCTGTCCAACCACAACGTTCGTTTCTCTGTGGGCAGTCTGTTGGAATGGAGAGGAAGTTGCTTCTCTGGCTCCACAGAACATTGCTGAACAGTTGGTTTAAGTCTGCGTTATTTGTTGTGATGTTACCAGTTTGTTTGGTTGCGGATGTAATTGGCACACCAACAACATTTTTAATGGTAACTGGTTTTGTAGCAGTGATTTGAACGTATTGGAAACCGAAGAAGGTAAAGTCTGGACGATAAGTTACTTCAGCTTCTTCACCAAATTTGTATACTGCTGTTTTTTCACCTCTAAGGCTAGCAGTATAAATGGTACCATCTGGACCTGTACTACCGCCTCTTGGCATATCTGGGTTTTTATTACCATCGTTTAACATTTCAGCATGGCTGAATACGACAGTAGTACCTGGTTCTGCTTCCATAGTGGTTTCCAGAACACCAGCCATATTTTGGCCCAGGTTTACAATTAATCTTTCGCCAGGTTGAATGGTTACTTCTTCATTCATCAGGTCTACGTTGTGTCTTACAACTTCGCCCAGAACATGTTCAGAAGTACCACCTTCTTCTTTAGAATAGTTGATTTCAGAATCTTTGTAGGTGAAAGAACTGGTTTGAGGGTACTGGTTGTTTTCTTCATTATAGTAAGCAACCGCTGCACCGTTGTTGGAAATGATATCTCCATTATAAGTGATGATGCGAACATCATTCCAGTCTTCAGACTGTGTGGTGTCAAAGCTTGGTAAATTCCATCCTGGAACTTCCTTGCTTGCGTCGTATTTTTCACCGCCCCATTTAACGCCGTCTACAAAGTTATCTGGATCGGTTGTAGCGTTTGGATCAAAGGAGCCATTAGTATAGAAATCGTGATTGTAGATAGGACCGTTTTTATTGTATTCCCAAGTATCATCGGTAGCGATGGTTTGTTCTGTGCCATCTTCGTATTCAATAACCAATTTACCAATCATCGCCAGGTCAAGATCGCCTTCACCGCCAATAGCAACACCTTTGTAGCCTTTTGCGGAGATGCTGCTTTTATACCAGCCTCTACCCAGTTCAGCACTCAATACCAAGTCTGTACCAGAGATATAATCGGTTACATCGTAGGTTTGATATTGGATATAGTTGTTATAGTTTACCCAGCCTGGATCAAATGCGGTTTCGCCTTTTTCACTTTCAACCAATTGGCCGTTGATGTACGCTTTGTAATCACCCAAAGCGGTCATGTACAATTTCGCATTTTTGATAGTTTTATCCTGAATGGTCTGTTTTGGGCTACGCATCATTGCTACTGCGTAATCGGTTTCGCCAGGGGATACCCATTTTGCATCATCCCAGCCGTCTACACCCGTAGAAAAAGTAGTGTCAGCAGTTGCCTGGTTTCCGTAGTTATCCCAAGAGGTAACAGAAACAACATAATCTGTCTCTGGAGCCAATGGGGTTTTGCTTGCATATTCAACAGCAATACTGTTATCGCTATTTACTTTTCCACTATCCCAAGCCAGATTACCATCTGTATCTTTTACTACAATCTGATAAGCAGTTTGTTCTGCGCCAACCAAGTTGGAATCCATTTTCCAACCAAAACGTGGAGCTTCAACATCAATTCCTTCTGGGGAATCCACATATTCAACAGTTAAATCTTTCAGGTTTACGTTTGTATCTGGTGTTGCTGATACATTAATGCTAGCCATTAGTGTTGTCATTGTTAATGAAGTTGCAACCAGTGCAGATAAAACTTTTGCCCATTTTTTGTTCTTCATAATACAATAATTTCCTCCTTTATGATAGATTACCTTTTGAATAAAGCGAATACCAAAATTGGTATAAACTGTTTCCCTCCTTCTCATTATATTTGCGGTTTATTTTTTCTCCATTCTTTATGTCCAGCATACTTTTTAACCCCAATACCGAACTTGTGGAGAGCCATCCGCCTTGATTGCTATTATGCACCATTTCATGCAATTTGTATATTGTCCAGTGGGAAAAAGCTTAACTTTTAGGCAAAAAATCAAGTTAACATTTGGGTACAACATTATCTTTTTGGATATTTTTTCATAAAAATCTACCATTTTGTGATAATTTATGATAAAATAGATGCAAAAGGAATTTTGGGAGGAAAAGATATGTTTAAAGTATTTAAAAAATTATCATTATTGATCGTATTGGTTTTTGTTTTAATTTTTATTGTATCTAATGCGATTATTGATGTTTCTTATTATACTTATTTTGAACATATGATGGCGGATAAGCTAAGCCAATCGGTTGAGGTTGCAAGTTCTTCTTACACACAAAGCTTTTTTGATACGATTAAAAGGGAAGCTGTAAAATTAGTAACGGAAGAACCATTAAAAAACTTTTTAGATGGTTCTAATGCTCCAGAAGATACACAGGAATTTTTAACTTACCGTACTGATGTATCTGTTTCAGAATATATTGAGGTATATTCTGCCCAAAGGGATGAAGCGGTTTTTTACGATGAACAAGGGGATTATTTCGGAACTAGGAACGGCAGTGCGGAAGTGGACTTTTCAAATAGTGACAGAGTTTTTTCATCAGTAGCGATTCCAAATGCCCAGGGCGAAATGGACCCCAATAATCCATTTCAATATCGTACTTTGATCTACCAAAAAATATCGGAGGATGGTTCTTATATCGCTTCTGGATTGTGCGCTCATGTGACAAGAGTCAGTATTTTATCCGGGCTTATCCTTCCAAAAAATATCTCTTATACCGATATTCGGAATGGGACAGTAACAAATACTGGAAGTAATATGTATTTAGTGAATTCCGATGGGGTTATTTTATCGGATTACTTTTTACAAAGCACTGGAAAATCATTAAAGGATTATGACCTGGATGCTCAATTTAAAAATAGTACATTTGATGAGGAAAATAAATACTTTGATTATAATGAGCCATCCCGCTTGGTTAGTTGTGGATATCAGCCAAAACCGGGGTTATATATTGTAGGGGTAATACAAAAGCAGGATATTATTTCCGCGATTCTTCCAACATTATTGATTATTGGCATCTCTATTTTTGTGGTACTGGCGATTTTCTGTACCCTCTGCCTATTGATCTTATACCGTGCGTTTTCCCCGTATGAAAAACTGGTGAAAAAGGTATCTGAAACCTCGAATTCTCAGCTTGATGGCGCCCAATTATTAGATGAAGCGATTCAAAAAGGATTAAAAGCAAAACAAAAAGCATATGAAATGGCGATTTCCGATTATATTTTGGATATCGAAACCGATGTGGATACCATTACAGAATTAGAACAATGCTATATTGGTTCCTATACCCCTATTATTTGCCAAATTGATAATTATAATCGGATTTCCTACCATACAAAAGCAACCCATAAATGCCGCGAAGTAATTGAGAGCATTTTTGGATTAATTGGAAAAACATTATGTGTGCACTTGGATAAAAACAAACTGTTTTTTATCCTGTGTGGCGATACAACCACAATCGCTCTAAAAGAGGTGTTGACAGATTGCCAAAATGCATTAAAAAATTCCGAAATTAGTACTTCTTATATTATAGGGCAGACCCAAACGCAGTTAAAGGATATTAAAGACTCCTATGATGAGATGCAAAAAAATATGTTTATGTCAATTTGTTATGGCCCTGGCAATATCCTTACGGAAATTCAGGAAGTAGATCCAGTAGAGTTCCCAACCAACACAATCTCTGCTTTAATTGGAAGCATAAACACTTGTGATACCGAAAAGGTTACCAAATTGTTAGACCAAATCTTTGAAGATTTCCAGGGAAAAGTTAGTCCGCTCATCCCCATTTACCTGCTTCAGATTGCCTTGAATGTCATCAGTCATATCACTTCGTTTGACAGCAACCAGACCCTTTTTGATTATCAGGATATCCTCAATAAAATAACAGAGGCATCCAGCCTATCGGATGCTAGGACGGTTCTTTCCCAATTGTGCTTTGATGCTTGTAGCTATTTGGTTTCTTTCCAAAATAAATCCAAAAGCAAACAGGATATTGAACAAAAAATGATTGACTACTTAAATGAAAATTACAGCAACCCTAACCTTTCCCTTACCTACATTTCCAACATCTTTGGTTATTCCCCAAAATATCTGGGGCGTATTTTCAAAAATTATACCAACACCTTCTTTACCCAATATTTAACTACCTTACGTATGGAAAAAGCACGGGATTTAATCTTAAATACCGATTTACCAATTGCGGATATTTTTGAATCGGTTGGTGTAACTACCTTGCAGCATTTTTACCGGCTGTTTAAAAAGCAGTTTGGAAATTCTCCCGCCGCTATGCGGAAAAACAAACCAAAAGAATAAATTTGTTTGCCCAGCTTTTTTGCTGGGCATATCTTTTTTAAAATCATCACAGTTTAGCAATATTGTTTTTTGCTATTCTACACATCCATTATTTCGCAATGATACAAATTTATCCTTATTTTTTGGTATATTTATGAATATGATTTTTTCTAAAATTTTATTATAATAGTTATTGTATATAGGGTTGTTTTGCCCGAATCTAGGATACACAAGGAGGACAATTCATTACAACAAAAAATAATGGTGCTTTCGTGTAGAAAGCCTCTAATATCATCTCATGGAGGTAAAAGAGTTGAAAAGAAACAAAATTTTAGCACTGGTGCTGGCAATCGCAATGGTGTTTACTATGATTATGCCAATCAACAGTTTTGCTGCATCGGAGCAGGAAACACAAATTGTGGGGATGAAAACCAATGATTTGGAGAATCCCATGGGGATTGATACCCCAAACCCTATTTTTAGTTGGAAAATGAGTTCCACAATCAGAGGACAAAAACAAACCGCTTACCAAGTGGTTGTTGCCAAAGACGATAATTTCCAAAATGTTGTTTGGGATTCCCAAAAACAAACAGGAGATGTTTCTATTGGCATTACCTATGCAGGGGATCCTCTGGAAGCATACACCACCTATTATTGGAAAGTAACCATCTGGGAGAAAGACGGAAAACAGGTGGTTTCTGATGCTGCTACTTTTGAAATGGGCGTGTTAGCAGGTGGATTTGACGATGCGGATTGGATTGTACGTGGTGGAACCTACCCTTACCCAAAAGATTTGGTAACCTTGGATGGAGCGAACTGGATTTGGGCAGGCAGTACAAAAACTCAGCCAGAAACCGCTTATTTCCGATTCAAATTCCAGCCAGATGCCAATAAAACCCTGGAAAACGCTTATGTTGCTTTTACTGCTGACGATTATGGCGTTGCCCACTTTAATGGGACACAGATTGCGGATATTCCAAACGAAGGGGATATCTGGAGAACCGGCCGGGTAATCTATTTGACCGATATGATCAACCCGAATGGCGAAAATATTTTTACTGCATCTATTGTCAACAAGCAAGTTGGAGATGGCGGTTTGGTTGCTAAAATCGTACTGACTTATACCGATGGTACCCATGACATTTTTGTCACAGATGAAACATGGCTGGCTAGTAATTCTACTAATATTACAGAGGATTATACCTCTATTTCTTATGATGACAGCGACCGCAATATATGGAAATATCCAAACAGAGCAAATGAAAACGAAGTGGTTCCATATGGAAGCGCTCCATGGTATTCCAATGTTGGCCTTCCAAACGAAGCAAGTACTTATTCCGGTAAGGTAGCTGCTCCAATTTTCCGGAAACAGTTCGACTTGGATCAAACTGCTGAAAATGTGGTAAACGCACGTATTTACGCCACTGCGGCAGGGCTATATGAATTGACCTTTAATGATAAAAAAGCTGGGGATGAAGCGCTTGCCCCTGGATTTACTCAATATGAAGATCATATCACTTACCAGGCATATAATGTAACCGACC
Source organism: Massilioclostridium coli (assembly GCF_900095865.1). GTDB lineage: Bacteria > Bacillota > Clostridia > Oscillospirales > Ruminococcaceae > Massilioclostridium > Massilioclostridium facile. The sequence continues at coordinate 493,227 of NZ_FMIZ01000007.1, forward strand.
TTATCAAAGATGGACAAAACACCATCAGCGCTACCATCGGAAAAGGGTGGTACCTTGGTGCCATCGCATATGAAATTAAAGGTGTTCAGGAAGCATTTATTGCGAAAATGGTCATTACTTATGCAGATGGTTCCACTCAAACCATTGTAACGGATGATAGTTGGGAATACACCGATGATGGTCCAATTTTAAGCAATGATATGTATAACGGCGAGGTATACGATGCTACCAGAACCTTAAAACCATATCATTACAGTAAAGTTGGCACAACCACAGCGGAAGCTTTGGGGATTGGCCAGATTATTTCACAGATTTCCGGTTCTGTTAAACCAATGGAAGTTTTAGAACCAGTTGCTGTTACAGAGCCAAAAGAAGGCCTGCATATTTTTGACTTTGGCCAAAACTTTGCCGGTGTTGTAGAATTAACGGTAAATACTGAGGCTGGCACTCAAATAATGATGCGCCATGCAGAAGCCCTCAACAATGGGGAACCAAACGCGGATGGCGATCCAGGCACCCTGTACTTGGGAACTCTGAGAAACGCGAAACCAAATGATTACTACACCGCAAAAGGCGGCGGACCAGAAACATACCGTCCTTCCTTTACCTATCATGGATTCCGGTATGTCGAAATCAGTGGGATTGACCTGGAAGACATTGTTAGCGTAAAAGGGATTGTTTTGTACTCTGATATGGAGGATACTGGAAGCTTTGAATCCTCCAATTCACTGGTAAATCGTCTGGAACGGAATGTATACTGGGGACAGCGATCCAACTTTTTATCCATTCCAACCGACTGTCCACAACGTGACGAACGTTATGGCTATACTGGCGACTCTCAGGTATTCTCAGATACTTCTGGCTATAACATGGATGTAAAAGCATTTTTTGACCAGTACCTTATGTCAGTAAATGACTGTGTATTTGACAATGGAGCATTCCCAAATAGCGCACCTGGCGCACCGCCAAATGATAGAAATGACCCTGCTTATAATGGCTGGGCTGATGGCGGCGTTATCATCCCATATAATATGTATATCCGTTATGGGGATGTTGGAATTATCGAACGTTCCTATGACAAAATGGTAAATTATATCGAATACCTATATGCAGATAGGGATGAAAACCACCTGCGTACTTCCCAAACCCAATATGGCGACTGGCTTGCTTTGGACAAAGAAGAAACACCAGTTGCGTTAACGGATACCGCTTTCTGTGCATACGTTTGTGATTTAATGACAGAGATGGCAACCGCAATTGGCAAAACTGAGGATGCAGAACGGTTTGCTGGATACGCACAAGGGTTTAAAGACGCTTGGGCAAAATTCTACTTAAAAGAAAATGGACAAACAATTGTCAACACACAAACCTCTTATGTCATTGGCCTTGCATTTGATGTTGTTCCAGATGAGATGAAACAGGCAACAGCGGACCAATTGGCTGCTGTAATCCAAAGCGATAAATACAATGGCAAAATCTCTACTGGATTTATCTCTACTGGCTTCTTGCTCCCTGTTCTCTGTGAGTATGGCCATGAAGATATTGCCTATTCCTTATTGGAAGATACCGAATTTCCTTCCTTCCTTTATCCCGTTACCCAAGGGGCTACAACCATCTGGGAACGTTGGGATTCTTATTCCCCAAGCGGTTTTGGGAATCCTACTATGAATTCGTTTAACCATTTTGCATTTGGTACAGTTGCCAGATGGCTATACAGTGGCGTGCTAGGTATCACAGTTGATCCAGCATCCCCTGCATACAAACACTTTAGTTTACAACCAGTATATGGTGGCAGTATGACCTACGCAAATGGTTCCTACAACTCTCAATATGGTTTGATTGAAAGTGGATGGAAACTGGATGGAAATGACTTTACCTACAATGCTATTGTTCCAGCAAATACTACCGCTACCCTTTACTTGCCTTCTGACAAAGCAACCGCAATTTATGAAAGTGGCAAAGATGTTACAAAAGAGGCAGTAGAAGGAATTGAATATATTGGAACCGAAAACGGAAAAGCAATCTTTGAACTGCAATCTGGTTCTTACAGCTTCTCCAGCACGGTTGTAAATAAAGCTGAATTGGAAGAAGCGATCAGCAATGCTTCTAATATCAACGAATTCTTCTACACAGCTGATTCTTACCGTGCTTTAACAGAAGCTTTGGCAAAAGCGCAGGAAGTACAAAATAACAAAGATGCTACCGCGGAACAGGTACAACAAGCAACCGACTTATTAAACAGCGCAATCGAAAATCTGGTTCCTATTGCGCAGGACGGAAGCGAGTCCAATCCATATCAAATTAATAGCTTGGATCAATTTAAGCTGTTTGCCAATACAGTAAATTCTGGCGATAGTTTTCAAGATAAATATGTGGAACTGAATGCGGATATTGATTTATCTGGCATCAATTGGACACCAATTGGCACTAGCAATTCAACTACTTCTGGCGCTGGATTTGCTGGTACCTTTAACGGAAACGGCCATGTGGTATCTAATATCACCATCCCAGGTACCTCTAAATACGCAACCTTTGGTTTGTTTGGTACTGTTACAGGTACTGTAAAAAATTTGGGTGTCGAAAACGTAACCATTACACATGATGGCGTAGCTGACCTTCGTGCGGGAGGTTTGGCAGGTACCCTTTCTGGAGGATTGATTGACAATTCTTATGTCATCAATGCCAATGTAAGTGTAGGTGGACGTGTAGCCGCTGGATTTTTAGGCTTAAACCGCAATGGTACCATTCAAAATTCCTATGCAAAAGATATTACTGTTACCGGTGGACGTACTGGCGGATTTGTCAGCGACAATCAGGATGACAGCGGAAACAATAAAGGTACTATTATCAACTGTTACGCAAACACTAGCATTACCGCATCCAGCCATACTGGTAATATTGAAAACAGCCGAACCATTGAAAATGAACAATTCATCGATGGAAGCCTAGTTGATTTACTAAACCAGGGTAATCCAGAAACCGTTTGGGAACAAGGCGAAACCCATCCAGTATTGGTGGTAACCGAAACACCAGAACCACCTGTAGATACGGATAAAACCATCCTGGATAAAGTAATCGTAGAAGCAAACCGTCTGAAAGGTACGGATGAATACAACAATGCGATTCCATCAGTGCAACAGAGCTTTGACAAAGCATTGGAAGAAGCACAGAATGTATATGATAACCCATCTGCAACCCAGGAAGAAGTAAACACTGCATGGCAAACCTTGCTGAAAGAAATCCATAAGCTAGGCTTCCAAAAAGGTGACAAGACAGCTTTACAGGAACTGTATAACCAGGTAAAAGACACCGACTTGAGCCAGTACCGTGATGGAGCAGCGAAAGAAAACTTCAAAACAGCATTGGCAAATGCGGAAACGGTATTGGCAGACGAAGAAGCAATGCAGAAGGAAATTGACAAAGCATACAATGACCTGAAAGCAGCCTATGAGGCATTGGAAAAACTGGCAGACAAGAGCCAGTTAAAAGAACTGTTAGACGAATGTGCAGGATACCAAAAAGAAGAATACACCCCAGCAACATGGGAAGTATTTGCAGGGATTCAAGAAAAAGCACAAGAAGTCTATGAGAATGCCAATGCGAGCCAGGAAGAAGTAAACGCAGCGATCGATGAACTGTTAAGCGGAATGCTGCAATTGAGATTCAAAGCAGACAAATCAATTTTGGAAACTGTAATAAAGGTAGCAGGAGAAATTGATGGAAGCATCTACACAGCAGAAAGCTATGGAATACTGCAAGCAGCAGTAACAGAAGCAAATGAAGTGATGGAGGATGAAAACGCAAGCCAAGAGGAAGTAGATGTAGCAACAACAAGAGTACAAGAAGCAATGAAAGGGTTGGTAACAGTAGAAACACCAGCCGAAAATAATCATGCAGACGGTACACAAACAGGGCAAGAATCTACCACACCAAAAGCAAACGCAGCAAAAACAGGCGATTTTACTCCAATTGCAGGCTTAGCAGTGATCACTTTAGCTGGTGCAGCATTATTACTTACTCGTAAGAAAAAATAACGAATCAATAGTTCCTATTCTATTTTTCTTTCGATATTATCAAAAGGCTGGTTAAAAAACCAGCCTTTTGTAATTTTAATCCGATTCATAAAGTTAAAGCAATATATTTGAGAACCTATGCAAAAATACATGGCATCGATTGAATAGATGTCGTGTTTACATATGATGTCTTTGGATATGGAAAAAGCGTCATGGAATAATTCTAAGGGAGAGCTTTAAGCAAGCTGAAAAGGACGAAAAAAGATAGATAAGTTAACATAGTGCTATTTTTGAAAGTTTTAAAATTTCTCTCTGATCAAAATATTTTCTAATTTCTTCTGTATTTAATATGATGCTAATTAAGTTCCTGTTTTTTTAATAGTACTGATACTTACATTTTAATAAAGTAGAGCTGCTCTTCGGAACGTTGTATCATTTGAGAATATAAATCATCAACAGATTAAATTGTTTTTTCGCCTTGTAGTCTATTTATAAGATAATCTAAAATTGAAAACAGATAAACTAGCTTTTTCAATAGTATTTTCAATTTTTATCATTGATATCTGCTATTTCGCAGACATCACGTTGTTTTAAACCTAGTTTTTCTCGTTTGTATGTTATCCGTTTACTAATAACAATATAATCTATGTTTAAAGAGTTTTCAGCTTATAACAAATTAAAACTAAAATAACAAAAAATCTACAAATCTAAAATAGACTTACAATAAAAATATCAAGCTGATCTAATTAGATAGAACAGTAATAAAATGTAAAAAACAAAACATAAAGCAAGGTTTATATGTTATTTTATGATTTAGAATCATGTATAGGAATATAATTATTTTTCTATATAAAAAAATCCAGACACAAATTGTATCTGGATTCATGCTACAAAAAAGATGTCGCTACCAATGTGTGTATCTTCATTCAAACAAAACAAAAGAGTCCAAACGCAAATTACATTTAGACTCAGTCTGAAAAGTGTTGACAAAAAAAGATATCCATCCATAAAAGTAAAAAATGAGAATTCCGGGTTTAGAATAGGGTCTTTTTGTTTTTACATCACAATCCATTTTGGGGAAGATCATAGGTTTTTTCGCTTAACACTTAAATTTTTATGTAATGGAATTGCCATCACTACTGTGATAAGGGCAGAAAGTATATCGGCAATCGGTTGTGCATACAAAATACCGTTTAATCCCCATGCAAGTGGTAAAATTAGGATAACAGGGATGAAACAGATGCCTTGTCGGCAAGCTCCAAGAATAAACCCCTCTTTTCCTTTTCCAAGGGCAAGGAACAAAGACGAATATACCGTATAGAATCCAAACAGCATAAATGTAATACCGTTTATTCTTAAAGAGGAAGCTCCTATGTTAATCATTTCTACGTTTCCAATTGTAAACTGTGAAACGATAATTGTAGAAAACAGACTGAAAAATAAACCTACGATTATACAGAAAATGGTTGACCATAAGATGGAGATTTTGATTGCAGTATGCAGACGATCAAATTTTTTCGCCCCATAACTGTAACCTGCAATCGGTTGAAAGCCTTTGATAAAACAAAATACTGTTAAACTGCCCATAGATATAAGACGAGTAACAACACCCATTCCTGCTATGGCTGCATCGCTGTAATTGCCTGCGACATTGTTTATTAGAGAAATAGAAATACTTGTCAATAGCTGAAACACAAGCGTCGGAACGCCGATTTTGAAAATTTCAGATAGAATCTCTTTAGAAAAGGTATAGTCCTTTATTTTGAATTGAAAAGTACTTTTCTGTCTGAATATATAGAGTAGATACACAAGAGTAGATACCATCTGTGAAATTGCTGTTGCAATAGCAGCTCCCATAACACCAAAATTAAAAGTGTATATGAATAATGGATCTAAACCGATATTGAGGGCTGCACCTAACAACAAGGCACACATTGTAGTTTTTGCCGCTCCTTCACTTGTCACGATATTGTTCATTGTGACATTAAAAACACTAAAAATGCAGGAAACAATGTAAATACCAGCATAGGTAGCTGCATGAGGAAGGACACTTTCTGTTGCACCTAAAAGTCTTAGGATGGGGTTTAAAAAGATGATTGAGAAAACGATCATAATTGCACCTACAATAAGGCTGCTATATAGTGCAGTGCTTGCCACTTTATTCGCCTGCTCCTTGTTTTGTTGTCCTAACAATCGGGAAATGTAAGATGCTGCTCCATTACCAAAAAGTAATCCTAAACCCACAACTATTTGACCGAGTGGATATACAACCGAGATGGCAGCCATTTGACTTTCTCCTAATCCGCCTACAAAATAGGCGTCAACAAGATTGTATAAAGCGTTAATGAGCATACCAATCATTGTTGGAATACCCATAGCTAAAAGGGCTTTTGGAATTGGAGCGTTTCCTAATAACTCCAATTTTTTGTTTTGATTGTCCATAGTGTTCTCCTTTCATTTCATAAATAAATTATAGTACTATAAAATATAGTACTTGAAATACAAGCGGTATTATACTATAATTTATAGTACTTGTCAAGATAGTAAAGGAGGAAACAATATGGCAACTATTGATTTGATTGTGTTGGGAATATTGAAAAAACAACCTTTAGGTGCATATGACCTTCAAAAATTGGTAGAATACCGAAACATTTCAAAATGGGTAAAGATTAGTACACCATCCATTTATAAAAAAGTAATTCAATTGGAGAAAAAGGGGTATATTATAAGTCGGATTGAGAAAGAGGGAAAGATGCCGGAAAAGGCAGTGTATTCGTTAACTGAAAAAGGAGAACAACAATTTGAAAAACTAATGGACGAACTTTCTTGTAAACCGGTTCATATTTTTCTTGACTTTAATGCGGTTATTGTCAATTTAGAAAATATACCGCTGGAAAGTCGAAAAAAGTGTTTGAAAAACATTGATAATAGTGTAAAACAATTAAAAATATATCTGGAAAATAATATTAATCTGAAAGAAAACGATACAGATATTCCAGTAACGGGTAGGGCTGTTCTACAACAGCAATATGTTTTGGCACAGGCCATTGAGGAGTGGTTGGAATCTGTGAAAAAAACTTTAGAATAAAAAACGGCGGATTTCTGTTGCATTGTAATGAGATTGTAAGAAGTGGACGCTATACTAAAATCATAAAAAGAACTTGGAGGTTTTAGTTATGGCAATTCTTGAAACAAAAGATTTATGCAAGATATATGGCAATGGAGAAAGCGAAGTCCACGCTTTGGACGGAGTGTCTATCTCTGTAGAAGAAGGCGAGTTTGTTGCCGTTATCGGTACATCGGGCAGCGGTAAATCCACCCTGCTGAATATGATCGGCGGGTTAGACCGTCCTACTTCCGGTAGCGTCACGATTCGGGGCAAGGAGCTTTTGAAAATGAAGGACGAGGAACTAACCATTTTCCGCCGCAGAAACATCGGCTTTGTTTTTCAGAACTACAATCTGCTCCCAGTCCTCAATGTGTATGAGAACATCGTGTACCCCATTGAGATCGACGGTGGCAAGACCGATACGGATTTTGTAAAAGAAATTATCCACACTCTCGGCTTGGAGCGAAAGCTCAAAAATATGCCGAACAATCTCTCCGGCGGTCAGCAGCAAAGAGTGGCGATTGCCCGTGCACTTGCAACAAAGCCCGCTATTATCCTTGCTGACGAGCCTACTGGAAATCTGGACTCTAAAACCAGTATGGACGTGATTCTGCTAATGCAATCCATCAGCAGACAATTTCATCAGACCACCATTATGATTACTCACAATGAAGAAATCGCTCAAATGGCAGACCGCACAATCCGCATTGAGGACGGCAAGGTTATTTTGGGAGGTGTGAAGTATGCACGCTAACCGGAATAAAAGTGCGGTCAAGCGGGTGGAAAAAGGCATGATGAAAGCAAACCGCACCCGTAACCTGTTTGCGGTATTTGCAATCGTCCTCACCACCTTTATGATCACCACAGTGTTTAGTTTAGGCATTAACTATATGGAAAATATGAAGTTAATGCAGGTACGAACGGCCGGTACAACCGCAAATGTGTCCCTTGCGATGCCGACGGCGGAGCAGGAACAGCAGATTAGAAACTTAGATTATGTCAAAACCATTGGTACGCAGTATATAGTCGGATCGGTTGCCGAGAAGAATGACGAGGGACGAGAGCTTTCCATTGCACTCCAGTATTACGACACCACTGAATGGGAAAAACACTATCAGGAAGCCATTAAGGATTTGGAGGGCAAATACCCCGCAAGCGAAAATGAAATCATGCTATCGGAGGACGCTCTTTCACAGCTTGGCATTACAGACCCGAAGCTGAATATGGAAATCCCCTTGTCCTACTATGATAAAAACGGTCAGCAGGAAAGGACTTTCATGCTGAGTGGCTGGTTCCATTCCTATGCAGGCACGGGAATGGGCTTTGTTTCACAAAGCTATTGTAAAAACGCAGGCTATACAATGGCACAGGACGGCGTTCTCTCTTTATCGCTGAAGAAAATGCCCGACGATTTTATGCGGATTCAAAAAGATGTGGAGTTAAACGAAAACCAGTCTTTTAGCGGTTCGGCTTCAATGAAATCATCAAGCGGTTCAGTTATCGCAATGGTGATCCTCTTGGTATTCTTCATCATTGGCAGCGGTTATCTGCTCATTTACAATATCCTATATATCTCCATTTCAAAGGATACCCGTTTTTATGGTTTGATGAAAACGCTGGGTACAACACAGGCGCAGATCAAATCGCTGGTGAAAAGTCAGGCGGTTAAGTTTGCCTGTATCGGTATTCCCATTGGCATTTTGTTAGCTACCGCCGTTTCCTTTGGCATTGTTCCTCTTGTCTTGAATGAGGGCTTTGAACAGGGCAAATCGATGATGGAGGCCGAGATGTTCTTCCACCCGTCGATTTATATTCTGTCTATCCTCTTTTCGGCGGTAACGGTTTGGATTGCCTGCAACGCACCGGCAAAAGCGGCGGCGAAAATTTCCCCTGTGGAAGCGCTAAAATTTCAGAACTTCGCGCCGAAGAAAACGAAAAGCAGAAATTCCACCAATGGAGGTAAGCTGCACGTGATGGCGTTCCACAATGTATTCCGTGACAAAAAGCGTGCTATTCTTGTGTTTATGTCCCTGTTTATGGGTATTACAATGATCTTAGGTGTCAACGGAGTCATCGGAAGTATGAATGCCGAAAACTTTATTAAAGAATATATGGACTATCACTTTGAATACAACGATATCCAGTTTGAACAGCCCGAACAGCCCAATAAAGAAGTACCACAGTTTGATGAACACTTTGTGGAACAGATCAAGCAAGTCAAAGGGATTGAACATGTGGATGTTCAAAAAACCGTCTGGGCGGGCATTGACTTTGACGAAGCCACTTTAGAAAATTTTATGAAAATTAAATATGAGGACAGCAAATATAAATCCAAAGGGCAGTCCTATGAACAGATGATAGAGATACTAAAGGGGTATGCTGATGCCGGTGACTATGGCTGCTATATTACAACGTTTGACGATGATAAAGCACTGGAAGAATACAACGCCAAACATCCGGATACACCCATTAACATTGAGGCATTCAAGCGTGGCGATACTGCAATTACAGGAATGGATACTGAATATAATGCGCCCAATACCGCTTTAGTGGGTAAAACACTGACGCTGACCGCCGACAGTACAGACGGCAAGGCAACCGATTTCAAAATCGACGGAGCTTTTTACTATGACGATTATGGGAATAATCTTTCCGATAGTATTGGCAGACGAAAAGACATTCATATTGTGCCGAATATCATCTTCGTCAGCGAAGCGGGTATGGAACGCCTGACGACAGAACCGATCATTTCCGCAATCGGCGTGGATATTAAGAATTTCAATGACTTGGAACAAATTGACAGCGAATTACAGGCAATCAACAGTACCTTGACCACATCGGAGTGGCAGATGAAATCTGCTGTTAACCAGAAAGAACTATTTAATCAGACGTTCTATTCTGTCAATCTGTTAGGAAACGGTGCAGCAATTCTGCTCATTATCATTGGCTTGATTAACTTTGTTAATGTGATGCTGACCGGCGTAGTAGCAAGAAAAAATGAATTTGCTATTATGGAAAGCATTGGTACAACGAAAAAGCAGATTAGAAAGATATTGACCTTGGAAGGCGGTATTTACGCTCTCATCTCTACGTTGTTGATTATGACTTTTGGAAATACTTTCCTAATGTTGGTGGCGGACGCCGTTCCCCACATAGCAAACTATGCGGTATTTGAGTACCCTGTTGCACTTGTCATCGGTTTGATCGCAGCAATCTTTGTGATCTGCCTGAGCGTTCCTGCCATTGTTTACAAGGCGACTTCAGATGAAACGGTCATTGAGCGGCTGCACAATTTTGAAAACTAAGTGAGTTTGCGGGACGGACGCAGCGCTGCTGCGTCTGTTCCCGCAACTCTGTATATTGAGGAAGGTGGTGTGTTCTGCGGCTATGGCAAATATTTTTCTCCTTGAAGACGACAAAATTTTGAGCAAGGGAATTTCGATTGCCTTAAAAAAGGACGATCATACGGTCACAGCGGTCTATGGTTATCTGGAGGCCTTGCAGCAATACCAAAAGCAAAAGTTTGATTTGTTCCTTCTGGATATTAACCTGCCCGACGGCAGCGGCCTTGCCCTTTGTGAAAAAATCCGTGAAACCTCCGAAACACCTGTTTTGTTCCTGACCGCCAACGACACTGAGGAAGATATGCTTTCCGGCTTTTCGGTGGGCTGTGACGACTATATTTCCAAACCTTTTCCCATTGAGGTTTTGCGAAAAAAGGTGCTGGCGGTCTTAAAACGGACCGGCGGAGGAGCTGCCCGCATCCGATACCGGGATTTAGAAGTAGATAAGGAAAAGTGCCTTGTTTTGATGAAGGGGCAGGAAATACACCTGACCTCAACGGAATATAAACTGCTCCTTTATCTGATAGAAAACAGGGGCAGAGTTGTTACAAAGGCCATGCTTTTGGAACAGCTTTGGGATATAGACGGGAACTTTGTGGATGACAATACGGTGCGTGTGAATATTAAGCGGCTCCGGCAGAAACTGAGCGACGAAAAGCAGGAATATATTGTGACGGTTTTTGGTATGGGCTATACCTTTGGAGAATGACGATGAAGCATTTTGGAATTTACAGAAAACTGATTTTAATGACAGGTACTGCCACAGCAGTGATATCTATCGGTATGTTCTTTTTTATGGAGGACAGCCTTCTCCGTATGCTGTTTGTTGTTTCTGCCTTTGTGCTTTTATGCGGTCTGCTGTTCCTGCTGGACTTTCTGCACAACCGTTATAACGATAACCTCTTGGAAGAGATCACACTGCTCATTGAGGCTTTGGTGGAGCAGCAGGAACGGACGGTTTTTTCAGAAGCTGAGGACACCCTGACCGCACGGCTGCAGCACCAGCTTCTAAAGCTCCGCAATATTTTAAGAGCGCAGAATCAAATGCTGGCGCAGGAAAAAGAGCATATTAAGACTTTGATTTCTGATATTTCCCACCAAATCAAAACGCCGGTAGCGGCGGCTAACACCTTTGCGCAGCTGCTCGGTGATACAGGATTATCCGACGAGGAGCGAAACGAATATATTGCTACTTTGCAAATATCCCTGGAAAAGCTGACTTTTTTGACAAACAGCCTGATTAAAATGTCCCGTTTGGAAAGTGGCATTATCCGTCTAAAACCCGAACGAAACAGCCTGAACGATATTGTTTTGCAGGCGGTAAAAACGGTTTATGCCAAGGCAAGGGGAAAAAACATCACCATTACCTTTGACTGCGAACAGACCTTTGAAGCCCTGCTCGATTTTAACTGGACGGCAGAAGCCATTACCAACGTGCTTGACAACGCTGTGAAATACACCCCAAACGGTGGTGTTGTGGGTTTAAAAATTATCGAATACCCATCCTATCTGCGGCTGGATATATCCGACAACGGAATTGGGATTCCCGAAGAAGAACAGGCAAAGATCTTCGGTAGGTTTTACCGTGGAAAGCAGTCGGCGGGAGTTGACGGCGTAGGGATCGGTCTCTATCTTACCCGTGATATTGTGAATAAGCAGAACGGGTATATCAAAGTAATATCTAATGAAAATGGCAGCATCTTTTCCCTATTCCTAAAAAAAGATTAGAGGCGAGAAAATGAAAACAATTTTGCTTGTCGATGATGACTCTTTTATTCGGCAGCTATTAGCGAAATTTTTCCAAAAAATGGTTTTTCTGTTGCGGAAACAGATAGTTTACAGTCTGCAAAACAATTTCTCGAAATAGATCAAGCGGAGCTTGTAGGTTCGGATTTGAATATGCCAGATGGAAATGGTTTTGAACTGTATAACTATGTTCATCAAAATTATCCCGACATGGAGGTTATGCTTCTCACAAATGCTTTGAGGCTATTCGTTTGCAATAAAGCAAATGAATACGGCATCCCAATTGAGGCGAAAAATTCAAATGTGTTGATTGAGAAAATAACAAAGCAACTAAATACAGGCTAACCCTATGAAAAACAAGAGCGCAACCCGTAGTTGACAAAGTGCATTTTCAGAGTGATAGATTAAAAAGTTCTGTTTTGATATAATATTATTAGAATTCAAACAGAAGGAGGTACCCTCTATGGCATTTGGTGAAAAACTATTTAAGCTGAGAAAAGAAAGAGGTTTGTCACAAGAGGCATTGGAAGAGAAGGTTAACACCACTTGTCAGGCGATTAGCAAATAGGAAAATAATCAAGGTTTTCCTGAAATAGAAAAGTTAATGATACTTAGTAATATTTTTGAAGTTTCCATTGACTATCTTTAAAGGATAGCGAATCAACTGATACACAATCAACAGATGGGTATTATGTAAGCCGTAAAAAAGCCGAATCGTGAATTTTACACGAGAAAAATTTTTCCCGCAGAATAGCGATTGGTATTGGCATAATAATCTGTTCCGCTTTTTCTTTTCGGTAAAAATACGGTCGTCGGTCTGATTTTTTGTGCAATATGTGTTGTGATAGGACTTGGGATTATTTTAGTTACCTGTTTGTCAGATCACGATTATGAATATAAGGCACTTAAACAAAATGCACTAATGCTTGACCACAATTATTTGGATGACTTAAAAAAGCGCTACAGTTTTCTAAGGAAAAAGTACATTGGTATCATAATAGGGGGGTCTCTGTAGTACTATTAAACGGAATAATATTCTTTATTTCGATTGAGTTTTATAGTGTGCCTAAAAAACGGCACTCCCTTTTTTTCTGCCGTTTATTGCCTTGGGGGTTGGGTCATTATTCTACTCTTTTTCGGTAATGGATGCTATATTAGTATATAACAAGGAGCATATAAATAAGCTTTTCACTCGATTTCTTCATAAAGTTCAGAACTTATTTAGTAGCCATCGTTGAGAAAGAGCGAGGAGGATTATTATGAAACAGCAAGCGATCCTATCGGTCTTTTTAATCTTTTTTCCTCTGTTGGCTTTATAATTCCGGGTGGTGAAATATCCGCTGCCTATTTGATTTTTCAAATCGTCTTTCCAGTAAGGTTTCTGGAGAGAATCTTGTTCTTTCCCAGCCAGGTAAGTAATTTAGGGGGAGAGCGAGAAACTTTCCCAGCCTGCTAGCCGGAGAGATTCTAAAAAAGAGTATACTTACCTCCTTGTATCTTGAAAGCTTGAAATGGTCAAGATACTCGGTTTCGTCAGTTTATCTATCTTTCTGCTGGAAATTTCTAAACATGGATAGGTAGGGAAAGGTGGTGAAATGTAAAAAAGCAGGATCTTCCTTTTACCCTGTGGAGTGATTTGAACAATAAACAACCTCCCTCTGTCACTTTAACGAAGGGAGGTGCTTCTCTACACGAACGGCCTGATAAACCGAAATCTTGTCATTCCATAAGCAATCGTCCATTATCATTCCATTCGCCATACATAACTCCTGCCTTTGTTTTATCTAACAGCTTTTGTAAGCGGCTCTGAAACAGTTCTGGTTGCTTTTTCTTAATTTGAATTGTATCAATTCTCACACGTTGATAAAGTGGAGGAAAACTTTGGAAATTCGACCAAACTTCTGCGTTAGCTTGTAGTGCGCTCAAAATATCTTTATCAATCACAAATCCCTTCTCACTCATATCCGGCAACACAGCACGACCAGCATCTGTCATTCGTCCTAATCGTTCCATTCTACGGCAGCGTTCTTTGTTCAATTCAGACCATAGACTTCCCTTCCTTCGAGGAGCTAATCTTTGTGCTGTTATTCCGTTATCCATTTTCTTTGTTGTACTGTCAATCCAGCCAAAGCACATTGCTTCTTCAACTGCGTCTATATACCAAAATGTTTCATCGTTAACAGGGCGCCCACGCTTTACAACTACCCAACATTCATTCTCTTTATCATGATTTGTCAATAGCCATTGGCGTAACTCATCACGATTTTGAGCATTCAATAGATTTTTAAATTGCATTTGTTTTACCTCTGAAACTTCTAGTTTTATTGTTAAGTTTTATTTTACCATATTTTTATACTTCCATCATTATATAGTGAAATCGACGAAGTTGGGGTCTATTAGTCCGAAAGTAAACAGGGATGCGGGACCTCCGGCCTGAAAAATCAGGCGGAAGCCCCGCTGTGACGGATTTTACTGCGGTTTGCTGTTTGGACATCTATGGTAAAACCGTTTTTCGGATTTCACTTCCAAAAGCCCACAAACCCGCATGAATACTGAAAAAAATGGAGTGACATCTTTTTTGTCACTCCATCATGGTGCCGGAAGCGGGACTTGAACCCGCACCTTGTTGCCAAGACTGGATTTTGAGTCCAGCACGTCTGCCAATTCCATCATTCCGGCATATTGAATTGTAACTTACATTGAAAAATAACTTTGTTTAGCTTCAATGTTCAGGTGGATTACGAGTTATTATTATACAGGACAGATCTCATTTTGTCAATAGAAAAATCAAAAAAAATGAAAAAAATTATTTTTATGAGGAAATATGAAAATTTAAGGATCATTTTTATTTTAGAATAGAGATTTTTAATTGACGAAATCCCTATAGTTATGGTATGATAAGAATAAAGAAATTATAAATTTACCATATTAATAAATGTTAACATAGATTAGCACAATGAAAGGAGTAGTTCTTATGAAAAAAGAGTATACCAATCAAACAAACCATTATCAAGTAATCGGAAATACCTCTGTCGTTGTAATGGAAGGGACAGAACAAGAATGTAAAGAATTTTTAAAAGGTACCATTATTTCAGATAAAGTTGAAAAGCCAGAAGAGCGTAAAAATAACAAACCAAACTTATGTTTGGTAGCACCTGGGGAAACGGTATCCAGATGTTATGGAATGTGTTGTGGCGCATGTGACCAAAGGGAATCTTATGAAGAAATATTGGAACGTTTGGGAGAATCTGCAAAATAATATAGTATAATCAATAAATTAGAAAACAACAAAAAGGGCTTCTATAGATTTTATTCTATAAAAGCCCTTTTCATTATTTAAGCCTATTCGTTAATAATTGGAAAGTGATTTTTAAGGATAGTACTGTATTATTTCTAACAATATATGATGGATTTTCTAAAGAATGCAGTAGCTTTAAAGAAAATGCAAGACAAATTTAATTTTCCATTCGCAAACCTGGTAATGTGATAATTAAAATTGATATAAAAATAACCTCCGATAAAATAGGAGGTTATTTTTATATCATAGATTTTTAATGGAAAGATAGATTTTATGGAATCATATATGGGGTAAGATATGATTGTGGACTATTAATAGCTAAGATAATAGGATTTATTTTCCAATAGGTATGCCACTACTTCATAAAAATTATTGTACCTTTTGGGCATCTTCCAGTTTTTTGGTTTCCAACGCAATCCGATATACTTCCAACAGATTTTTTGCCAATGTTTCAGCACCGGATTTTGCTACTGATTCCCTGGCGGCATGTTTTAACGCTTGCCGTTCTTCTGTTGGCATATCCCGGTATTTCAATAATAGCTGATGCATTTCCATTGCGTTATGGAAGATATATCCGTTGACGCCGTTTACTACTTGACCTTTGTTTAACTCATCTGCAATATGGAGCACAGGCAGCTCAGCAGCCATCCCTTCCAGCATGGAAATTGAGTTGGTATCGGATAGGGAAGTTGTGATGTATAGGTCACAGGCAGCATAATAAGGAGGAAGGTCATTGTGTTGAATCGCACCGGTAAAGGAAACCATATTATCGATTCCCAGTTCTTTTGCCTGTTGTTCCAGTTCTTCTTTTACTGGGCCTTCCCCAATAATAAGCAGCTTAAACTTTTCATCTGGCTTTACGGTTTCTGCCCAGTAATTTAACAGTACATCAACACTTTTTTCTTTCCCCAATCGTCCACAAAAACAAACCATAATTTCATCATCTTTTACACCATGGCGTTCACGAATCTGTTTTTTCTGTTCTTCTGTAGCTGCATCGGGGGTAAAAGCATCAATTTCAACAGGGTTTGGAATCACATGTACTGTACGGTCAGTAATACCAATACTCTTAAAATATTCGGATACTTTTTTGGAAGGCCCCGTAATGGCTGTAGCTCGGGCAACTAGGGATTTTTCATAAACATGGGTTGTTTTTTTGGCCAGCGGAATCAATGGTTTTGGTGCGATATAATACAAATAATCATCATACATGGTATGCAATGTATAAACCAATGGTACATTTAAAAATTTCGCACAGCTTGCTCCGGAATATCCTACGCCAAACTCATTGTGGATATGGATAATATCAGGATTAAATTCCTTAATATACTTATATCGTAGCGGGCTGATTGGGGAAGCCAAACCATAATCATAAAACTTTTTAAAACTTACACCAGGGCAGTTTAATACCCCATCCTTAATAAAATAACGGTTGGTATCTGGGTTTGCACATACCACCAAAACTTCATGCCCTAATTTTATCAGGCCTTCCCGTAATATTTTTACATGGGTTACAACCCCATTGATATACGGTACATAGGTTTCTGTAAACAAGGCTATTCTCATAGTTATCTCCTCTTTTTGCGGAATCTTATTTTTCGTTTAGCCAAAACGAAATCAACTATTGCATTCCATAAATCCTAAAATTCATTCATAATTTTTTGTTCTAGTTTATTATATCATAAATATTCCATTTGTAAATTTCATAAATCTTACAAAAACCTTAAAAATAACAGTTCAATTTATGTTTTTAAAGGAAGCCTATCCGAAAAAAACTTTTATTTTACGTAGATTTTAAGTTACCTTCGTAATTATTTTACAAATTGTAACCGTTACCATCCATTGTTTCTGTTGAAAACAGGATGGTTTTATAGTATAATAAATTTACAAATAGATTCATCACGGAAAAAGATAGGAGGGAATGGCATGTCTACAACTTTTACAGTTAAATTATCAAAATTGATTAAAGAATTTAATCTGGAACCAATTTGTTTGCATGGCAAAGCAGAAGAAATCGAAATTTCATCCACTGAGGTAAACCGTCCGGGACTTCATTTATCCGGCTTTTATAAAAATTTTGAGCCTACTAGAATCCAGATTATCGGAAATATGGAATACGCTTATTTGGAAGATTTGGATCCAGCACTGCGCCAGGAGCGTTTAAGTTTGATGTTTTCCAAAAAGATACCTGTGCTAATTGTAACCAGTAATCTAGAAATTTTCCCTGAGATGATTAAGGCGGCACAGGACACCGGTATCCCTCTTTTAAGGACTCACGAAAAAACATCAGCCTTTATGTCCGCGTTAATTTCTTTTTTGAGCGTGGAACTGGGGCCAAGGATTACCCGCCACGGAGTGTTAGTTGAGGTGTACGGCGAAGGTATGCTTATTCTAGGGGAAAGTGGCGTTGGTAAAAGCGAGACCGCTATGGAACTGATTAAACGTGGACACCGTTTGATTGCGGATGACGCAGTAGAAATCCGCAAAGTATCCAGCCGTACCCTGGTAGGGTCCTCTCCAGCAAATATCCGCCATTTTATGGAGTTACGTGGTATCGGCATTGTAAACGCCCGCCGGTTGTTTGGAATGGGTGCTATTAAAATTACAGAAAAAATTGACCTTGTCATTAAACTGGAACCTTGGGATTCCAATAAATTTTATGACCGCACGGGAATGGATGTGGAATATGCAGAGATTATGGATGTAAAAGTTCCACAGTACACGATTCCAGTAAAACCAGGCCGTAACTTGGCCGTTATTTTAGAAGTAGCCGCAATGAACAACCGTCAGAAAAAAATGGGGTACAACGCTGCTACTGAATTGATGGAAAAATTAGGACTAACGGATGACGAGGAACGGGAAAAAATAGAAAACTGGGATTTATACTAACAGAGTGGCACAACAGGTCCCCACTGCACAGCAGCGGGGATTTGGTAGCCTTATTATGGAATTGACAGAGAAAAGTGAATTAGAAATGGTTTGTATTTGTTAGGAGGCAGTTATGAAAATTATTGCAGATTTGCATACACATACCATTGCATCAGACCATGCATACAGTACGTTGTTAGAAAATATCCACTATTCCAAATTGGCAGGGCATCAGGCAATTGCGTTAACTGACCATGGTCCTGGTGTCCCAGATGCACCTGAATTGGTACACTTGTTGAATATGCAAGCAATACCGGAAGTAGTAGAAGGGGTACGGGTGTTGACAGGGGTCGAAGCCAATATTATGGGCTTTACCGGCAGTTTGGATGTACCAGAAACCTATTTAAAAAACCTTGATTGGACGATTGCGTCATTCCATGCGTCTGCTTGCTGGCCTGGTACAGAAGAACAGCATACAAAAGCGTATATTGCGGCGGCGAAAAACCCTTTGGTGGATATGATTGGACATAGTGGTCAGCTGGGGTTCCAATATGATTACGAAAAAGTAGTAAAATATTATAAAGAGTATGATAAAGTGGTGGAGATCAATGAAGCCTCTTTTGTGGTAAGAAAAGGCTGTGAAAAAAATTGTACCGAAATTGCGCGGCTTTGTAAAAAATATGAGGTAAAAGTTGCGGTAAACTCGGATTGCCATTTTGCCCCTTGTATTGGACATTACCCAAATAGCTTGGCAATGTTGGAAGAGATTGATTTTCCAGAAAACCTGGTGCTAAATGCGGATTATGACCGGTTGATGGAACATATTAAAAAGAGAAGAAACATAAAATAGTAATCAAAGCCTTTTTGGTTATAATACCTTCTGCACAGGGGGCAGTAAGCGGTGAAACATCATTTTTTCAATAGAATGCGGAGAGTGGATTGTGGATAAATATACAGTTTTAGAAGAACTATTTTCCCAGTATCAGATTCAATATCAAAGGGAAGTTCCATTAAAGGAGTATACAACATTTAAAATTGGTGGCAATGCTGCTATGATGGTAATTCCAGATAGCCGTGAAAAATTCCGCCGTACTATTTTTGAATGTGTACAAAATAATGTGAATTATTTTGTTTTAGGCAAAGGCTCAAATCTACTGGTATCTGACCATGGATACGATGGCGTTGTTATCTGTATGGGGGATCAGTTCCAGAAGATTGAGTTAATCGGGGAAGATAAAATCCTTTGCCAAGCTGGCGCAAGCCTGGCCTCGGTTTGTAAATTCGCTTTCGAACACAGTTTAACCGGGCTGGAATTTGCCTTTGGCATTCCCGGAAGCATTGGCGGAGCAGCTTATATGAACGCTGGCGCTTATGATGGGGAAATGAAGGATGTTATCTATCGTTGTGAGCATGTGACAACTCAGGGGGCTTTTGGCATTTACGACCAGGGGCAGCTGGATTTTTCGTACCGTCACAGTGCTTATACGGATTCGGGCTACTGTATTACCGATGTTTATTTGCAATTGCACAAAGGCGATCCGCAGGCAATTAAGGCTAGGATGATGGAACTGCTGGAACGGAGAAAGACCAAGCAGCCACTGGAATATCCCAGTGCTGGCAGCACTTTTAAACGTCCAGAAGGAGCTTATGCTTCCGCTTTGATTGAGGAGTGCGGCCTAAAAGGAAAAACAATTGGGGGCGCTCAGGTTAGTGAAAAACACAGCGGTTTTTTAATTAATACCGGAAACGCTAGCTGTCAGGATGTCAAAGACCTGATTGAATATGTACAGCAGGTGGTGTTTGAACGGACTGGGTTCCATCTGGATTGCGAAGTAAAATGGATTGGGGAATAAGGTATATGGAACTGATTATTGTAACAGGCTTATCTGGCTCAGGAAAATCCAGGGCGATTGATGCTTTGGAGGATATTGGATTTTTTTGTGTGGATAACGTTCCGCCCAAATTAATCTCCAAATTTGTGGAAATTGGCATCCAGTCCAAAGGCGATTTGGGCAGAATGGCTGTTGTAACCGATATCCGTGGGGGAAAAGAGCTGTTTAGCGGCCTTTTTAATGAGTTGAATTTGTTACAGGACCAAAATTTCCAATATAAACTGTTGTATTTGGATGCTTCCGATTCTGTTTTAATCCGCCGTTATAAAGAAACCAGAAGGAAACATCCTTTGATGGGAGAAAAATGTACCTCATTAGAAGCAGCGGTAAAACTGGAACGGGAAATCCTTTCTCCAGTACGGGAGCGGGCAGATTATATTATTGATACCTCTTTGCTCTCTAACGCCCAGTTAAAAGAGAGGATTTGCACCCTGTTTTTGGATAATTACGCCACTGGTATGATGATTAACTGTATGTCCTTTGGATTTAAGTATGGCGACCCAACTTATGCGGATTTGGTGTTTGATGTGCGCTGTTTGCCCAATCCGTTTTATATTGAGGAATTAAAACATAAAACAGGTCTGGATCAGGAAGTAAGGGATTATGTGATGAATTCCCCTAACTCTGCTGAACTGTTTGAAAAAATCAGGGATTTAATTGATTTTCTGCTCCCGTTGTACCTCAATGAAGGAAAAAGCCAGTTGACGATTGGGTTTGGCTGTACAGGGGGCAAACACCGTTCCGTCACATTTGCGGAACTGTTTTATAAGTATTTGAGTGAAAAAGGGAACCGTGTGAGTGTCAATCACAGGGATATTACGAAAAATTAGGGTGATGGGAACATGTCATTTTCAGTAGCTGTCAAGGATGAGCTTTGCGAAGTAATGCCGGCGGACCGGGAGTGCATGCTAGTAGAATTGACAGCCATGTTGTTATTTAGCCGTGCGTTTGAGCGTGGAAACTGCGTGATGCAAACCGAAAACCGAAAAATTGCGGACCGCTTTATTGATTTTTTGATTGACGAGTTTGAAACCATCCTAACGGTAATTACCGCGCCCAGCCTAAAGCGGAATGGAACCCATTTGTATACCCTTACAGTAGATAATCCCCAGGATTTGGATCGGATTAAGGAGCATTTTTTTCAGAACGGCATGCCGAAAATGGTAACGCCGGAGCAGTTGAAGGATGAGAATGCCCTGGCTTCTTTTGTGCGGGGGGCATATGTTTCCTGTGGTAGCATGAACGACCCTCACAAAGAATACCATCTGGAATTTGTGGTTCAAAACCATGATTTGGCGGCAAACCTTGCAAGTATCCTCTCCTCTGTTAATATTCCAATTAAATTGACCCAACGGAAAAATAACTTTATTTTATATTTAAAAGAAAGTGAGAATATTGAAGACCTGCTCACTTTAATGGGTGCTACCAATTCCACCTTGGAACTAATGAACATCAAAGTGATGAAAGATATGCGGAACAAGGTAAACCGGGTAACCAACTGTGAAACCGCTAATATCGGAAAAACCGTAGCGGCTTCCGCAAAACAGGTGGAGGATATCAAACTGATTATCCAGAAAAAAGGGATGGAATACCTTCCCGACAATTTGAAGGAAGTAGCACAGATCCGGCTGGAAAACCCAGAGCTTTCTTTAAATGAGCTAGTGCAGGCAATGGGAAACCAAATCAGTAAATCCGGTATTAATCATCGGTTAAAAAGAATTGGTGAAATCGCGGATAAATTGCGCTCGTAGGACAGGCATCTTGGGGGACGCCTGTCTTTTGTGTTATGTTCCACTAAAAAACATATGTTGGAACCGTATCAGGTGGAATAAAAGGGATTCAATCATCTTAAACAGATAAAAATAATTGGATAGATAATACCAGCTTCCTATCAGCGCGTGTTGTACTGGTATTTTATCGCCTATGGCTACAACAGTCGATAAAAAAGGGCTGTCCTTATGGGAATATGATTGTCCTTCCAGACAATTTCACCGTTTGCGATTTGACCCGATACATTGTTGTTTAGGAGTGCTTTCAATGAAAATAGAACATATAGCGGTTTATGTGAACCAGCTGGAAGAAATGAAGGATTTTTTTGTTTCGTTTTTTGGCGCTGTTCCAAACGAAGGTTACTACAATCCTAAAACAGGATTCCGGTCGTATTTCCTCTCGTTTTCAGATGGGGTACGGTTGGAAATCATGCACCGGCCTGATTTGTGCGATACACAAAAGCAACCATTCAGAACTGGTTATGCCCATATTGCTTTTTGCGTTGGCAGCAAACAAAAAGTGGACGAGCTGACCCAGCAACTTTCCCAGGCAGGATATCCAGTGGTTAGCGGTCCAAGGACCACTGGGGATGGATACTACGAAAGCTGTATCTTGGGGCCAGAAGAAAACCTGATTGAATTGACAATATAAATTTTGATAGGAGGAACCAATGGGATTTGTTCATCTTCATGTCCATACGGAATACAGCCTGTTAGACGGTGCGTGCCGAATTCAGGAAATTGCTTCCCATGTGAAAGAAATGGGGCAGGATGCCATTGCGATTACCGACCATGGCAATATGTTTGGAGCAATTGATTTTTATCGCGCCTGTAAAGCGGAAGGAATCAAACCAATTATTGGCTGCGAAGTGTATGTGGCACCAAGAACCCGCTTTGACAAAGTGCATAAAATTGATACCGGTCCAAGCCATCTGGTGCTTTTGTGCAAGAATATGGTGGGGTATCAAAACCTGGTAAAGCTGGTATCCGCCGGTTATGTGGAGGGGTTTTATAACCGCCCTAGGATTGACCATGGTTTGCTGCGGGAACATAGCGAGGGGCTCATCGCTTTGTCCGCCTGCCTTGCTGGAGAAATTCCAAGGGCTTTGCTGGCAAATGATTATGACCGTGCCAAACAGATTGCGTTGGATTATCAGGAAACCATGGGAAAAGGGAACTTTTATTTGGAAATCCAAAACCATGGAATTTCCGACCAACAGGCGATCCTTCCTAGAATGGTAAAACTATCCCAGGAAACAGGGATTGGTTTGGTCGCAACGAACGACGCCCATTATAGTAAAAAAGAGGACGCTAAAACCCAAAAGGTTTTACTGTGTATCCAAACAGGAAAAACATTACAGGAAGAACTGGCAATTGAATTTCCCACCGAAGAATTCTATCTCAAATCAGAACAGGAGATGAAGCAGCTATTTCAAAACTTTCCAGGAGCAATCGAAAACACAGAAAAAATTGCGGAAGAATGCAACTTGGAATTTGAATTTGGCAAAACAAAGCTGCCCCATTTTGAAACACCGAACGGAGAGGACAATAAGGAATATTTTCTTTCCCTCTGTGAGGAAGGTTTACACCGTTATTATGGGGAAAATCCGCCTGAAAAGATTATGCAGCGATATCAATATGAGATTGATGTCATCTCCAAAATGGGTTTCATTGATTATTATTTGATTGTATCTGACTTTGTTCGTTATGCTAAATCGCAGAAAATTCCAGTTGGCCCGGGACGTGGTTCGGGAGCGGGAAGCTTAATTGCATATTGTATTGGGATAACCGGAATTGACCCGATCCAGTATAACCTGCTGTTTGAGCGTTTTTTAAATCCAGAGAGAATCAGTATGCCGGATTTTGATATTGATTTTTGCTATGAACGCCGCCAGGAAGTAATTGATTATGTGATTCGTAAATATGGAGCGGACCATGTGGCACAGATTATTACCTTTGGTACTCTGGCAACCAGAGGTGCTATCCGTGATGTAGGACGTGTCATGGGGATGCCATATGATACGGTGGATAAAATCGCCAAGATGATTCCAAACCGTTTGGGGATTACGATTCAAGACTCCCTAGATGCTTCGGTAGAGCTGGCTCAAGCATACCAGCAGGACGCCCAGGTTCACGAACTGATTGATACAGCAAAAAAACTGGAGGGTATGCCCAGAAATACCTCTACCCATGCTGCTGGGGTGGTAATCAGCGACCGCCCGGTGGACGAATATGTGCCTCTAGCAAAAAATGATGAGGCAATTGTTACCCAGTATACAATGAATACCATAGCCGATTTGGGGCTTTTAAAAATGGACTTTTTAGGCTTGAGGAACCTGACTGTCATCCATGACGCAGAAAAAGCGATTCAGTTCCATACCCCTGAATTTTCTATTGATACCATACCGTTAGAGGATAAAAAGACATTCGCTATGCTATCGCAAGGGGAATCGGACGGGGTATTCCAATTTGAAAGCGATGGGATGAAACGGGTGCTGAGCCGTATGAAGCCCTCCTGTTTGGAGGATTTAATTGCGGTATTGTCTTTGTACCGCCCTGGGCCATCTCAGTTTATTGACCGGTTTATTGAAAACAGACTGCATCCCGAATCCATCACCTACCGCCATGAATCATTGCGGCATATCCTGGATGTCACCTATGGGGTTATTGTTTACCAGGAACAGGTCATGCAGATTTTCCGGGAGTTGGCAGGGTATTCGTTTGGGCGCGCTGACCTGGTACGCCGTGCGATTTCCAAAAAGAAAGCTAGCGTGATGGAACAGGAACGCCAAAATTTTATCCATGGAAAAATCAATGAGGACGGCAGCGTGGAATGTATTGGCGCTGTGGCGAACGGAATCCCAGAACCGGTTGCAGAGGCGATTTTTAACGATATGTCCAGCTTCGCCTCCTATGCCTTTAATAAATCCCATGCAGCGGCATACTCTTTGCTATCCTATCAAACCGCTTATCTAAAATGCCATTACCCTATGGAATATATGGCGGCTTTGCTGAACAGCGTTCTGTACAATACAGATAAAATTATTTTCTATATTGGGGAATGTAAAAAACAGCATATCCAAATGCTTCCGCCGGATATCAACCACAGTCGTGTCAAGTTTATCGTAGAGGATGGGAAAATCCGTTTTGGACTGCTGGCAGTAAAAAAACTGGGCAAAGGGGTCATCCAGAAAATCGTAGCGGAACGGGAGAAAAATGGACCATTCCAGGATTTATACCAGTTTATCAGCCGGATGCTGGAATACGATATGACCAAATCGGTGATATTGAGTTTAATCCAGTGCGGTGCGTTCGATTGTTTTCCCCAAAACCGGCGCCAAATGGTGGAATCCTATGAAGCGATTTTGGAAAACATCCAGTTTTCTAAACGTACCAATGTCACTGGACAGATTAACCTGTTCCAAGCAGTTGCGGCGGAGGAAGAGCAGCACACCTATCCGAATGTAGCGGAGTATTCCAACGAGGAATTGATGGAGATGGAAAAAATGACCACGGGGCTGTACCTTTCTTCCCATCCTTTAGACCCATATGAGGATATTTTACAAAAATGGAAGCTGGATCAAGTTTTGGAAATCCTAAAAGATGAGGAATCTTCCTATTACAAAGAAAAATCGGTGGTACAGATTGCGGGTACGATTACCAGCTTGAAAAAAATCCAGACAAAAGCAGGGGCGGCTATGGCTTTTGGTGTTGTAGAGGATCGTACTGGGCAGATAGAGGTAATTTTTTTCCCGAATATTTATGCCCAATCTGCACAATCTATCTCAGAGGGTGCGCCTGTATTGGTGAATGGTTCTATCTCAGAAAAAGATGGGGACAAAAAGGTGCTGTGTAATGACCTAGTCTGTTTGCAAAAGGAAAAGCCAAAAACTGTTTATTTAAAATTGGACTCCCGTACCGACAAGCGGATTTCTGCTATTAAACAGGAAATTGCCTCCCATCCTGGGTTGTGCCAGGTATCCTTTTATTTACAGGATGAGAACAAATATGTAAAGCTATCTTCTAAAAAAGGAATACGGTTGGATCAGGCGGAACAAAACCGTTTGGTTTACCTGCTTGGCAACGGAAATGTGGTAGTAAAATAGCAGCCTATTTATCAAAGAGTGTTATGGATTTCTTTTGATAGAATATAAAAAAATACCCCGGAACAAAAATGAAAATTGTGGAAATGCAAAAACATTGTTAAAAACATAACAAATTTGGGTATTTTTATTGACAACTGAATTTGATCGCTATACAATAAGAATAGAGCATTATTGATGCAACCATTGCTAGATAGAATGCGAGGAGGATACGGTTATGGAAATGAAAAAAATTGGCGTTTTAACCAGTGGTGGGGATGCCCCAGGGATGAATGCTGCAATCCGTGCGGTTGTGCGTTCCGCAATTTCCAGAGGAATGGAAGTAGTGGGAATCCAACGTGGTTATAACGGATTAATTAATGGTGAAATTATCCCTTTAAATGTAAGAAGTGTTTCTGATATTATCCAGTATGGCGGTACCAAATTGTATACTGCCCGTTGTCCGGAATTCCGCTTTGATGAAGGCTTGCGCAAAGCGAAAAAAACTTGTTTTGACAACAACATCAATGGGATTGTTGTTATCGGTGGGGATGGCTCTTTCCGTGGAGCGGCTGATCTGTCCGCAAGAGGGGTACCATGTGTAGGGATTCCTGGTACCATTGATAATGATATTCAGTGTACTGATTATACCATTGGCTATGATACTGCTATGAATACCGCTATGGAAATGGTGGATAAATTGAGGGATACTACCATGTCCCATGACCGTTGCAGCGTGGTGGAAGTAATGGGAAGACATGCCGGCTATATTGCCTTGAATACCGGGATTGCCTGTGGTGCCAGCTATATTATTGTTCCAGAATTAGAGCTGGATTTAAACGATTTGTTTGAAAAAATTCGTCGGGCAAGTTCTTCTGGTAAACATCATTTTATCGTTATGGTGGCAGAAGGGATTGGAAATGTAACCGAGCTGGCCAAAGAGATTGAATCCGCTACTGGGATCGAATCCAGAGCAACTATTTTAGGCCATGTACAGCGTGGCGGAAGCCCAACTGTACGGGATAGGGTTGCAGCTAGCCGTTTGGGTTACCATGCGGTAGAACTGTTATCCCAAGGGATTGGCAACCGTGTTGTCGGCCTGCAAAAAGATCAGATTGTGGATTTTGATATTCAGGAAGCCCTGAATATGAAAAAAGAATTTCCAATGGAACTTTACAACCTGGCGCACGAAATTTCTTTCTAAAAAAGCATCAAATAGAAACGGCTGGATGGAAATCCGGCCGTTTTTTAACAGTATGGTAATGACAGTTCTGTATAAATGTGCTAAAATATCTAATGATATAATGAAATGATAAACTGGGGCAGTAGGCTTTTCCGGTTTTTGTAAAGGAGGATTCTATCCATGTATCCATTAAAAAGGGAACAGATTGCGAATGGGGTTTATTTTAATTCGATTCTTGATAAACGTTTTAAAACAAACCGCATTTCTGTCAATCTGTTTTTACCATTAGATTCAACTACCGCTACTGAGCGGGCGATTATCCCGTTTTTGTTGCGAAAAGGGAACCAGAGTTGCCCGGATATGACACAGCTTAACCGCAAGTTAATGTCGTTATACGGGGCTTATTTGGAAGCTGATGTACGTAAAATAGGGGATAACCAGGTGTTAAACCTCTCGATTTCCTGTTTGGATGATACCTACGGGTTAGAAGGGGAAGCTCTTACCCAACAGGCTGCTACCATTTTATGTGAAAGTTTGCTAAAACCAAATCTGGAACAAGGGCTGTTCCGCCAGCAGGATTTGGCAATTGAAAAACAAAACCTGATTGACTTAATCAACAGCGAAATCAATGAAAAACGGATTTATGCCATCGGGCGTTTAACCGAATTGATGTGCAACACAGAACCTTATGGAAATAATAAATATGGTTCAGTAGAACAGGCGGAAACCCTGACAGCAGAGCAGGTTACCAATGCTTACCGCCAGGTGATTTCCACTGCGGATATTCAGATTATTTATGCAGGCTGTGGAAATGAACAGGTTGCGAAACAGGTATTCCAGCAAGCGTTTGCCAATGTACAGCGGGAGAATACTTATTCTATGAAGAATTCCGTTGTAAAACAGGTGGACAAGCTCCAAGAGGTGACTGAGCGTTTTCAGGTGGCACAGTCCAAAATGGTGTTGGGCTTCCGTACTGGTACGGAAGCAACCGACCAGCAGACCAATGCCATGCGGCTGATGTGTGCTATTTATGGTGGAACACCGTTTTCCAAACTGTTCCTGAATGTCCGTGAAAAAATGAGCCTGTGCTACTACTGTGCAGCCCGTATGGATAAAATCAAGGGGATTATGACGGTGGATTGCGGCATTGAAAACCAGAATATTGAAAAAGCAAAACAGGAAATCCTTCACCAGCTGGAATTGATGAAACAAGGGGACTTTACCCAGGAAGAAATTGACCACACCCGTTTGAGCCTGATGAATGCAGCAAAAACGGTGGGAGACAGCCTGGCAAACCTGGAAGTTTGGTATCTGATGCAGATTTGCTGTGGTACTGAATATACTCCACAAGATGAGATTGCTATGCTGGACCATTGTACCCGGGAAGACATTATTGCAGCAGCAAACCAGGTACAGCTGGATACCGTATACGTACTAACCAGTAAGGAGGATGACCATGAATAAACAGATGATTACCAATCAACGGATCAAAGAGCAATATATCAAAGTGGAACATCCAACTGGGTTGACCATCCTTCTTTATCCTATGAAAGGCTATAGCAGCGCCTACGCCTTGTTTGGCACCAAATATGGTTCCACCGACCGTTCGTTTAAAACCAACTTGGATGATGATTTTGTTACAGTTCCTGATGGTATCGCCCATTATTTAGAGCATAAATTATTTGAGAGTGAGGATGGAGTGGACGCCTTTAGTTTGTATGCTAAAACTGGCGCCAACGCTAACGCCTATACTTCTTTTGACAAAACAGCTTATTTGTTTTCCTGTACTGACAATTTCAAGGAATCACTGGAAATCCTGTTAAACTTTGTACAGTCCCCTTATTTCACTAAAGAAACAGTGGAGAAAGAGCAGGGAATTATCGGTCAGGAAATCCGCATGTATGACGATGATGCTGGCTGGAGGGTATTGTTTAACGCACTGGGCTGCATGTATCAAAATCATCCAGTAAAAGTGGATATTGCCGGTACTGTGGAGAGTATTTCCCACATTGACAAGGATTTGTTGTACCGTTGCTATAACACTTTTTACAACTTGAACAACATGGTGCTGGCGATTTCAGGTAACTTTGACCCGGATGAGGCGTTACAGATTATTAACGCTAATTTGAAAGAAAATGAAAAAATCACGATTGAACGGGGAAGCTATCAGGAACCAGCGGAAATTGTCCAAAACCGCAAGGAAATCTCGTTGGAAATTGCCCTGCCATTGTTCTGTATTGGCTATAAAATGCAGCCGGCCAGTGGGAAAGAACAGCTAAAAGCGGAAGTTGCCTCCGATTTGATCAACGAACTGCTGGTAGGGGAAGGCAGCGAACTGTACCGTCAATTTTATGATACCGGCTTAATCAGTGGCGGAGCCATTGGCAGTGAGGTAATGGACGGAAATGGATATTTCTGCAATCTGTTTGAAGGGGAATCCCGTGATCCAGACCAGGTTTATGCTTTTATTCAGCAAAAAGTATCCCAGCTACAAAAAGACGGCATCCCAAAAGAAGAATTTGAGCTGGCGAAAAAAATGTTGTATGGTCGTTGTATGCGCCAATTCAACAATGTGGAAGCAGTTGCCAGCAACCTGTTGGATTCCTATTTTTCCGGTGTGGATGTGTACGACCGGATTGAAACGGTGGCGAACATCCAATACCAGGATGTCGTGGACTTTTTAAAACAATATGACAATGAAAAATCTGTAATTTCCATTGTTTTTCCAGTGGGCAAAGAATCATAAAATAAACCATTGCGGGGACTCCCGCAATACATAGGAGAGGACCATGAATAGTATTAGTTTTCCGAAATTAGGGATAGAATTAAATTTAAACAACGTGGCGTTTCAAATTGGTGATTTCCAAGTTTATTGGTATGGCATTTTAATTGGGCTTGGATTGATTTTAGCGATTTTATACGCCTATCGTAACAGCAACCGGTTTGGCGTAGATAATGACAGGATGTTTGAGGTAATCATCGGCGGTTTAATCGGCGGCATTGTTGGGGCCCGGCTGTACTATGTTATCTTTAGCTGGGATATGTATAAAGACGACCTGCTTTCCATCTTTTCCACCCGAAGCGGCGGATTGGCGATTTATGGAGGGATTATCGGTGCCCTGCTCGTTGGCGGACTTGTATGCAAATTCCGAAAAGTCAAACTGGCACCTATGTTTGACTTAGCTGGTTTAGGGTTTTTAATCGGACAAGGAATTGGACGCTGGGGGAACTTCTTTAACATTGAGGCTTATGGCTGCAATACCAACCTCCCTTGGGGGATGTTTAGCCCAAAAATTCAAAGTGAATTGTACAGCAAAATGGATTATCTCAACAGCATTGGCATGAGTGTTGACCCAACGCAACCGGTTCACCCTACCTTTTTGTATGAATCCATCTGGTGTTTGGCTGGATTTGTACTACTCCATATCTACAGCAAACGCCGTAAATTTGATGGGGAAGTCTTTTTGATGTACCTGGCTTGGTACGGATTTGAACGCTGCATCGTGGAGGGTTTGCGTACTGATAGTCTGATGCTGGGACCAATCCGTGTTTCCCAATTGCTCGCTGGAGTGCTAGTCGTTTTGGCTGTTATTGCGATTATCCTCATCCGCAGAAAATATGCAGGGGTAGACCATTCTCTACTATATGCAGATTCGGACGAATGGAAGCAATGGCTGGCAAAAAAACAGGAATCCGAAAGTAAAACAGAACAAGCAGAAAAAATAGAGCAGCAGCAGGCTGTATCAGAGGGCAGTCCCGTCATTCAGGAAAACGTCCAGTTGGCTGAGCAACCGGAAACGGTTTCAACAGATTCGGATGAAGTCTCTACAAAACAAGAAAATCAATCCAATACAATCAATGAATCACAGGAGGAACAAGACGATGAGTCAGTTAATTGATGGGAAAAAGATTTCCGCTCAGGTAAAAGAAGCGGTAAAACAGGAAGTTGCTACCTTAAAACAACAGGGGATTCCAGTTGGTCTAGCGGTTGTTCTGGTGGGGGATGACCCAGCCTCCAAGGTATATGTTGGTTCTAAAAAACGTACCTGTGAGGAACTTGGTATTCATTCGGAAGAATACCTGTTGCCAGCCTCCACAACCGAGGAAGAACTGCTGGAACTGGTGAAAAAACTGAACCAAAGTACTACAGTAAACGGGATTCTGGTACAGCTTCCATTGCCAAAACAAATCAATGAGGAAACGATTTTAAATGCGATTGACCCAATCAAAGACGTGGACGCGTTCCATCCTTATAATGTGGGGAAAATCATGATTGGCGATTTTGACTTTCTGCCTTGTACTCCAGCGGGGATTATGGATCTGATTGCCTCCACCGGTGTGGATTTAACCGGTAAACAGTGCGTTGTCATTGGACGCAGCAATATTGTAGGAAAGCCAATGGCGATGTTGATGCTGCACCAAAACGGCACAGTTACTATCTGCCACTCCAAAACCCAGAATTTAAAGGAAATTACCAGTAAAGCAGATGTTTTAATTGCCGCTGTAGGCAAAGCTAACTTTGTAACTGCTGATATGGTAAAACCAGGCGCTGTTGTCATTGACGTTGGGATGAACCGCTTGGAAAATGGTAAATTATGCGGCGACGTCAAATATGACGAGGTACAGGAAGTTGCGGGTTATCTGACACCAGTACCAGGTGGAGTAGGGCCAATGACGATTGCCACCCTGATGCGCAACACAGTTACCGCAGCCAAATTGCAGCACAAAAGAAACCAAAAATAAAGGTTGACAAACCGTTTTATCATATGTTACAATAAAAAAGCCGCATACGTTGGGCTATAAGTGCGCCCGTGCGCCGCCTTCCTGTAGCGAGTTCTTAAAGAAAGTAGGAAAAAACTGATGTACGCAATTATTGAAACAGGCGGAAAACAATACCAGGTTTCTGTTGGCGACGAAATCTTTGTAGAAAAGTTGGATGCAGAAGCAGAATCCAATGTTACTATCGACAAAGTAATCGCTGTAGGAAAAGAAGACGGTATGGTTGTTGGAGCTCCTTATGTTGATGGTGCTTCCGTATCTGCTACTGTTGTGAAAAACGGCAAAGGCAAAAAAATTACTGTTTTCACTTACAAACCTAAAAAAGACTCCAAACGTAAAATGGGTCACAGACAGCCATATACCAAACTGAAAATCGAAGCAATTAACGCTTAATGATACAGTTTCGGCTGGCCGAGAGAAACGGCAATTTCGTTGGTTTTTCGGTTTCCGGACATGCAATGTTTGACGAGGCAGGACGTGATATTGTGTGTGCTGCAGTGAGTTCAGCAGTACAGTTAACCATAAACGGTATTACAGAAATCCTCCATCAGACACCGACTGTCCAGGTAACGGAAAACAACATTCAACTGGTCTTTGACGGCAAAAAAGTGGAACCAGAGGCGCAAAGTTTTTTGCAAGCCCTTGCGTTGCACATCCGTTTGTTGTCAGAAGATTACCCAGGAACTATTTTAATTACCAAATCGGAGGTGTAAGTGCTATGTTAAGAATTAGTATGCAGTTCTTTGCTCATAAAAAAGGTGTTGGTTCTACCAGAAACGGACGTGATTCCGAATCCAAACGTTTGGGCGTAAAACGTGCTGATGGCCAGTTTGTATTGGCTGGTAACATCCTCGTTCGTCAAAGAGGAACCCACATTCATCCGGGCGAGAATGTAGGTCGTGGTTCTGATGATACTCTGTTTGCTTTAACAAACGGTAAAGTAAAATTTGAACGTGTAGGCCGTGACCGTAAAAAAGTTAGCGTATACGCAGACTAATTTTATTTGATGAATGAATAAATCCTGGGAATCCTCTCAGGATTTATTTTTTTACAAAACCGTTTTTATTGCGATGGTTTTGGAATAATAAGGGGAAACAGAATATAGGGCTGTTTGTTACCAGCTCTATTTAAGGCATCAATCCCAATACCAATTGGATTGCATGTAATCTAAAAATAGTATTGTGATTTTTCTAACTTGTTAAAGATCCCATAAAATTGTTTTAGCTCCCCTTTACAAAATACTGGAAATGGTATAAAGTAAAAAAGCTAAAATAATTTTGTCCAAATCAATCATCCATTGTGATGATGTCAGTAGATTGTGAGGACTAAAATTATGTTTATTGATGTTGTAAAAATTAAAATAAAAGCTGGTGACGGCGGTGATGGCGCCGTTGCGTTCCACCGGGAAAAATACGTGGCTGCTGGCGGTCCGGATGGCGGCGATGGCGGAAAAGGGGGGGACATTATCTTCCAAGCTGATGACCATCTTTCCACCTTGATTGATTTTCGCTATAAAACCAAATATGCGGCCGAGCGGGGCGAAAATGGAAGCGGCCGTAACTGTACCGGAAAAAATGGGCAGGATTTAGTGATTAAAGTCCCACGGGGAACAATTATCCGTGAACTGCAAACCGGAAAAATCATGGCAGATATTTCCGGGGATGAACCAGTCATAATTGCCCATGGAGGCCGTGGAGGAAAAGGCAACGCTCGTTTTGCTACTCCTACTAGGCAGATTCCCCGTTTTTCCAAACCAGGGTTTGCTGGGGAAGCGTTTGAGGTACAGTTGGAATTAAAACTGCTAGCGGATGTTGGACTGGTTGGTTTCCCGAATGTGGGAAAATCCACCTTGATTTCGGTGGTCAGTGCAGCTAAGCCAAAAATCGCCAACTATCATTTTACCACCTTAACCCCGGTATTAGGGGTTGTTAAAATAGATGAAGGGAATTCCTTTGTCATGGCGGATATTCCTGGGTTGATTGAAGGTGCCAGCGATGGCGTTGGATTAGGCCATGACTTTTTGCGCCATGTAGAACGTTGCCGTTTAATCGTCCATGTAGTGGATGTTTCCGGCAGTGAAGGCAGGGACCCTATTGAAGATTTTAATTTAATCAACCAGGAACTAAAGAATTTTAGCGAAGATTTAGCCCAGCGTCCTCAGATTGTAGTGGGCAATAAATCCGATATGGCAACTCAGGAACAGATAGATACATTGCGTACCTATATTGAACAACAAGGTTACCACTTTTTATCTATTTCCGCCGCTACTACCTTGGGGACAAAAGAATTGGTATCTACCATTGCCAATGCGTTGCGGGATCTCCCACCAATCCGTGAATATGAACCCGATTATGTTCCGCTGGAAATCAGCGAGGAAGAACAGCAATCCTTTGAAATCCGATTGGAAGATGGCATTTATTATATTGACGCACCGTTCTTGGAACGTATTTTGCGCACAGTCAATATTGATGATTATGAGTCATTGCAATACTTCCAGCGTGTGTTGCGTAACACAGGGATTATCGCGCGGTTAGAAGAAATGGGCATCCAAGAAGGGGATACTGTTGACCTGTTTGGATGGCAATTTGATTTCGTATATTAATAGAGAAGGGCAGTGGTTTTACGTTACCATTTATAAAACCAGACACCCAGCCAAAACAGTACAGCCCATTGACCCTGGCTTTTTTAGGGGACGCTGTATTTGAACTGCTGGTTCGTGAATATATTACATCTTCAGGCAGTATGCCTGTGAACAAGCTGCATCAAAGGGCAGTTAAAATTGTATGCGCTTCTTCCCAATGTAAAGCGGTTGAGTTTTTAAAAGAGTATTGGACCGAAGAAGAAATGGATATCTTTAAACGGGGAAGGAATGCTACTGGCAACCATGTGCCAAAAAGCTCCCACCCCAAAGAATACCGTGCCGCAACAGGCTTAGAAACCTTATTTGGGTATTTATACCTAAAAGGCGACATAGAGCGTATAAATGAATTATTTTTGCTTATGATAAATAATATGGATTTTTCGTAATCCAATATACGCCGGAGAAACATGTTGTTACCGTTTTCCAGCGTCCTAAATGGCAGTATTTTATCCACTTTTGTGGTAAAGATAAAGGGGCGTTTTTTCTATGCAGCAAAGCAAAGTAAAAGCATTGGTTAAGGATTATTTGATGATTGCCATCGGGTCTGCGATTTATGCACTAGGTGTTTCTATCTTTATTGTGCCATCTAAAATCGCGTTAGGAGGCGTTACTGGTATCGCTGCGATTCTCTATCAATTGACAGGCTTTCCAGTTGGTACTGCTTCCTTAATTATCAATATCCCGTTGATTGTCATTGGATTTTGGAAATTGGGGCACCAGTTTATTTTCAAAACATTTTTCTCTTTGGCGACCTTTACTTTGTATGATATGGTACTTTCCCAGTTTACCTATCCGGAATTTGATAAAATGTTGACAGCTTTGTTTGGCGCTGTATTAATTGGCGTAGGGATGGGGCTACAATATTCTTATGGGGGCTCCACTGGCGGTACAGATATTTTAAACCGTTTGATTCAAAAAAAAGTTCCCCATGTTCAGCTCGGTAATGTTGTATTGCTTACCGATGCGGTAGTTATCGCTGCGTCTGCCATTGTATTCCGTGAAATGGAAACCATCCTGTATGGTATTATTGTGGCATTTATTCACTCGAAACTGATTGACTATGTGATTTATGGTACAGATATGGGAAAGATGATTTTAATTATTACCAACCATGGGAATGCTGTTTCAAAAGCCATTATGGATAAGTTGGACCGAGGTTGTACCGTGTTGGAAGGGAAAGGTGCCTATTCAGGAGATGGCCGAACAGTATTGTTGTGTGCAGTTACACGGAATGAATTTTACCGCTTAAAACACATTGTAAAAGATGCGGATGAAAATGCGTTTATGATTGTTACAGATGCGTCGGAAGTATCTGGATATGGATTCCAATCAGCGGAAGATAAATTAAAATAGGTACTTTTTAACACTTTTATGATAAAAAAACAAACCGGCGGATTTTTCGTCGGTTTGTTTCGGATTTTTTCTTTTTTAATTAAATATTATCTGAAATCTTCAGAAGGTTTTTTATTCTGTGGTTGATTTTGTTTTTTGTTGGTTGGACATTGTTGTTTACGGTTTTCAGGAGCATAATTGTTTTTGTCCTGTGTATTTGGAGTTTGATTTTTACTCATATTTATCACCTCACTTACAGTGTTATTATGTGATGGAAAATTTGTTTTATACAAAATAGGATAGGAGTTTTTTATGGATTTCAATTCCATTTTTTTAAATAAAATGAAAATACTATTGAGGGATGACTATCCTCAATTTTTGGAGAGCTATCAACAACCGCCAACCCGTGGTGTCCGTGTAAATACCTTGCTAGGGGATGTGTCACAGTTTTTAAAATATTCTAACCTGAAATTATCTCCAATCCCCCATTGTCCGGAAGGATTTTATCTGGAACAAGGGGAAGGCATTGGACATCTTCCCCATCATCATGCCGGAGCGTTTTATGTACAGGAGCCATCCGCAATGACGGCGGTTTTAGCTTTGGATCCCCAACCTGGGGAAACAGTCTTAGATCTTTGTGCGGCACCAGGAGGGAAATCTACCCAGATTGCAGCTCGGATGCAGGGAAAAGGCGTTTTGATTACCAATGAATATGTAGCCAACCGTGCTAAAATCCTTCTTTCCAATATTGAACGGATGGGAATCCAAAACGCAGTAGTCACCAATGCCCATCCAGAACAGCTATGCCAGCAATTAGATGGTATGTGTGACCGTGTGCTGGTGGATGCCCCTTGTTCTGGGGAAGGAATGTTCCGAAAGGACGCCAACGCGATTGCAGAATGGACGCCGGAACATTCATTGAGCTGTGCCAACCGCCAGCTGGAGATTTTAGAGAGTGCAAAGCGGGCAGTCAAGCCAGGGGGTGTTTTGGTGTATTCCACCTGCACCTTTTCATTAGAGGAAAATGAAATGGTGGTGTGCGAATTTTTAGATCGTAACCCTGATTTCAGCTTGGAACAAGTTCCAGCCTGTATTGGACAGCCTTCCCGTCAGAATTGGTTGGATGTTCCGTATGATTTGAGTAAAATGCACCGTGTATTCCCCTATCAGGGTGGGGAAGGGCACTTTGTAGCAAGGCTGCGAAAGGAAGGGGAATCCAGCTTTTCCCTCCAACCCAGCGCGAAATCACAGGATATCCCATTGTTCGCCCAGTTTTGGGAGGAAACATTCCAGGATACCTTGCCGGATACCGTTGTATTAAATCGAGATATGGTTTCTATCCTGCCTACCCAAATGCCTGTTTTGCATGGGGTAAAGGTATTACGTGCGGGTGTTCTGGCAGGACGTGTGGTAAAAAATAGGTTTGTTCCAGAACATCATCTGATGAAATGCCACTTTGATATAAAAGCAGAAAAATGCCTTAACCTGTCTTTTCGGGATGAGCGGGTGTTCCAGTACTTAAAAGGGATGGAGATCAGTTGTGATCCCGGACAGAAAGGATACTGTGGTATCTGGGTGGACGATTATCCATTAGGGCTAGGAAAAGCCTCCAATGGACGGATGAAAAACCATTATCCAAAGGGATTGCGTGAATTCTCTTAGTATGCTATAATAAATTAGATATTGTTCCACAGTTTTTGTGGATAGGAAGCCATGTGTAGCCAAATTGGCTTGTAATAAGACTAAATGAAAGGAATCTATCGATATGTCAGGACATTCTAAGTGGAGTACAATCAAAAGGAAAAAAGAAAAAACCGATGGCCAAAAGGCAAAAATATTTACGAAGATTGGCCGTGAAATGACAGTTGCTGTTCGGGAAGGCGGACCAGACCCAGATAACAACAGCAAATTACGTGATTTGATTGCCAAAGCGAAAGCGAACAACGTACCAAATGATAATATCGACCGCATTATTAAAAAAGCGGCTGGTGGGGAAGATAAAAACAATTACGAAAATATCATTTACGAAGGATATGGTCCAAATGGTGTTGCGGTAATTGTAGAAGCTTTGACCGATAACAGAAACCGTACCGCATCCGATGTGCGCCATTATTTTGATAAATTTGGCGGTAATTTGGGGACAACAGGTTGCGTATCTTTTATGTTTAACCCTAAAGGGGTCATCGTCATTGAAGGGGAAGACCTGGACGAGGACAAAGTAATGGAAGATTGTTTAGAAGCTGGCGCGGATGATTTTGAGTTTAGTGATGGCTGCGCTCAGATTGTGACAGCACCATCCGATTTTTCCGCTGTACGGGATGCGTTATCTGAAAAAGGATATACTTTCACTACCGCACAGGTAGAACAAGTTCCAGAAACTTATACCACTTTAACCGATGAGGATAGCAAATTAAAAATGAGTCGTTTGCTGGAATGCTTAGAAGACAATGATGATGTACAGGAAGTTTGGCATAACTTAGAGAATGTAGATGAACTGTAAAAAATAAATGGAGCCCCTGCTTTTTCGTGTTACAAAAAGCAGGGGTTTTTGTCGCTTAAAGAGGACAATCCTAGGGAGTAGATAAAATAGCTTTGTTTGAAAATTATGATAGAAGATTTCAAACCCAATAAGAAACAAGGCTTTGCTAAAGAGGGGATTAGCAAGTTGTTAGGGAAAGTTAAAATTACAGGTGGCATATAAAGTACGGAAACTAGTTACAGGAAACCTATCTTCAGCCCTCTAAAAGATTTGTTTACGATTGGATTTTGGCTGTTACGGAAACTTCTGGTTTTACCGGGAAAGTTCTACAAACAGTTTTTGTTTCCAATTTTGAGCGAAATAAATGTTTTGAAAAGGTATTACGAACCAAAATAGAACGGAACAAAATTTTTGAAATATTAGGATAATAGATGTAAATGGAGGAAATTTTTTGTGCCTTTGATACCTTTTAGAGTGATTGATTCGTTGGTAAGTTGAGATTAGTCTCCAAAAAGCAAGAAAAATCCTGATGCGGATGGAATGAACCATCCACATCAGGATTTTTTATTTCACTTACACAGTGAAAAAATAAGCTTTTTTATATAAAAAAGTATTATTTTTTCTTTTTCAGGGTTACTACTGCAGCGCCTGCCAATACCAGTGCCATTACTCCTGCGATTGGTGCAACATCACCTGTTTTGGCTGCGTTTGCTTTTGTTGTGGTAGATTCTTGCCCTGTTTGTGTACTATCCGCTTTGTTGTCATCTGGTGTTTCGGTAGATGGTTTTTCTACTGCTACTAGACCTTTCATCGCTTCTTGTACACTTGTTACTGCTGCGTCTACTTCTTCTTGAGTTGCGTTTTCGTTCGCCATTACTGCGTTCGCTTCTGCTACTGCTGCTTGCAGTACTGCATAGCTTTCCGCTGTATATGCGTTCGCATCTTTGCCGTTGGCTTCCGCAATTACTTTTTCCAGGATGGATTTATCCGCTTTGTATCTCAGGTTCAGCATCGCGTTCAACAGATTGGTTTCTGCTGTTTCGATTTCTGCTTGCATTGCATTGTCTTTATCCGCTAATAAATCTTGCGCTGCTTTCAACGCTTCTAAGAATTCTGCCTGACCTGCTTCTACAAAGTCATTCATGTCATAACCTTCTGCCAATGCAACCAGAGCTTCTAAGGAAGTAATATCACCTTTGACAAAGCCCAGTTTATGGATTTCTGTCATCAGTGCTTTCCATGCTGCATCTACAGTTTCTTGGGTTGCCATTTCATCTTTTGCGACTAATTTTGCTGCATCCAATGCTGCATTGAAGGATTTTTGTACATCCGCAATGACATTATTGAATTCATCAGATGCTTTTTGTTGCTCTGCATATGCAATTACTTTGTTTAAAATATCTT
This sequence comes from Massilioclostridium coli, assembly GCF_900095865.1. GTDB lineage: Bacteria > Bacillota > Clostridia > Oscillospirales > Ruminococcaceae > Massilioclostridium > Massilioclostridium facile. Next base: position 533,166 of record NZ_FMIZ01000007.1, read on the forward strand.
TATTTGCATTGATTGGTTCTACGATGGTAATTGGGATACGGTCCATTACTGGTAAGCCGTTGGTGAAACGTGCTACTACATAAGCGGAACCAGCGGAACGAGGTACCAGGATAGGTGTATTTGTATCTGTGCCGATCAAATCCGCAATATCTGATACAAATCCATTTTCATCCTCAATGCTCCAACGGATATTGTTGTTCGCCAAATCAGATGGGGTAACATTTGCGTTCAGCTGAACGGAATCCGTATTGGTGGTGATGATGTCAGGAGCATCTACCATATCAACTTTAATATCACCAATATTGATGGATTCTGTTGTAACATAGGAAACACGGGTTTCAGCCAACTGTACATAGTGAGCTTTGGAAATTTCATCAAAGGATGGCATACCAAGTTTGTAAACAACCAGCCGTAAGGTGGTTGTATGAACGGTATCAAAGTTAATTTCATATGGTGCCATACCTGGGTTTGGACAATCTTTAATGGTAAAGATGGTTTCAAACTCACCTGTTTGTTCATTTTTCGCCTGTAAATCAAAGTCTACCGGGAAGTTTGCGGAATCACCAGAGTTCTTTTCGTTTGCGTCAACGTCAGAACGAGGGTACATTACAAATTGGTTGATATCCTGTGGGCTATCAAAAGTAAAGTTCATCCAGAATGGGTCGGCGGAGATATCGTTTTGTCCGTTTGGACGTGCCGCTGAGGTAAAGCCTTTAATACCGCCTTCCGAACCACGGCCTTCAGAACGCAGTTTTCCATCTGTTAAGTTGGAAATGCTCCATGCGCCTGCGTTGGCAGCAAAGTCTTTTACGGTAATTTCAGCGGATGTTGCCATATTATCAGGTGCCGCTGGAACTGCGTAAACTTCTACTTCGCATAACTGGAACCGATAAGGACGTGCTCCACCTACATCGTCGATTGCAGGAGAACCAAGTTTGGTTGGAATAATACGGATATAGCGTCCGTTTTGGATGCCAAAATCTAGTACTGCTGGTTGACCCTGTGGATTTTCTACATCTTTGAAATCCCCAATGGTACGGTAAATATTATCACCGTCCATCTTGTATTCAATGCGGTAATCTACTGGGAAGTTTGGAGATTCTGTACCACCATTTGCGCCAGCTACGTCAGTACGTGGGTAAAGCATAATCTGGTGGAAATCGGTATCTTTTCCAAGGTCGATTTCAATCCACAAATCTTCGTTGGAAACATCGGCGGAGGCATAGTTTTTGGAAGTATAACCTTTCACGCCGTCTACTGCGGAAGAACCTGTGGAAGTTTGTAAACCATCTGTTAATTTGTCAGGACCCCATTGTGCGCCTGCGCCATCCGAATTGGCAGCAGTTACGGTTTTACCCAATGCCAGGTTATCGGATTTGGCGGCAATAGTGGATTTAAAGTTGGCAATTAAACTGTAATCACGGTTCATTGCAACATAAACAGGTTCTGGGCCTGTTGTTAAATCTCCACTAAAACCTTCCGCGCGGTAGTCAGTACCTGCAACAGGTTCAATTACAACATTGCTGCCTTTTGGATAGGTGCGGTTTAATGGTAATTTTTCTACAGTACCATTTACTTTTACAGAACCATCTCCACCTTCTGCTTCAATGTTTAACACAAATTCACTGGTGCTTTGGTCGTTGTTGTACAGTTCCAGTTCTGTCAATTGTACACGGTATTTTAAATTTCCACCTTCTGTTACAGGTGAACCCAATTTTGTAGTAGTTATTTTAATATAACGTCCATGCTGTGTACCCAAATCCAATGTAACAGGTTGTCCCATTGGATTGTCACCATCGGTTACCTGTTTGCATTCTTTATACTCTGTAGAGCCATCTTCACAAACAGAAACTTGATAACTTTCTGGGAAACAAAGGGTTTCTCCGTTATCACCTTTTTGGTCTGTTCTAGGATAGAGGACAAGGGTGTCAAAATTACGGTCCCTGCCCAAATCGATCACTAATTCGTGAGGAGTTTCGGTGATATCCTGGTTTGTATATGCCTGTGAGGTGAATCCAAGCTGTCCATTTGGCCCAACTGTGGTATAGCCATCGGTCAGGTTGGTTGGATCCCAAGATTGGCCTTCCGAATAAGAATTGTTAGCAGTTACAGGTTTATTGTAAGCTAAATTTTCTTCCCCAATATATTCTGGAATTACAGTAAGGTTTACATTTTCCTTGCCATCCAGAGTGATTTCCCGTTTGGAACTGAACAGGTCACCTGACCATGCGATAAACCGGCAACGGGAATCTTCCTGTTCCCCTGCGGTTAAAGTGACAGGTTCGCCTTCTACCACTGGGATTTTTGCTGGAAGTTCAATCGTTTTATCACCAGTTTGTACATACAATCCAGAATCTTCTGGAGCATCAATTGTTACAATGCGGTATGTTTTATCTGTTTTTTCAGAGAAAGAAGCATCAATAGTGGTATTTGCCCCCATGGTAAAGGTCATTGCGTTTTCAAAGGAAGCATAAGTACCGCTAAAGCCATCAAATACCATGCCATCATTTGCGATAGCTTCAATGGATACTTCTTCTCCACTTGCGATCGTTTGGGTAGATGGAGTGGTAATTTCTTTTCCATTTACAAGCAATTTTCCGCCTTCGTTGCTGTTAACTGTTAAGGTATAGCTTTCTTCTGTACCTGCTGGTTTTACAGCGGAATCAAAGGTGTAGTTGCCAGCAACTACGTCAAAATAAATATATTGCGCGTCGTTACCCACATAGGTAATGCCTTCTACTGTGTTGGTAGCAGCGCCATCTTCAAACAGAACGGTTCCGTCCAAAGAAACAGTGGTGTTTTCCATATCAAAGCGTGGAACACCAATGCGTGCGGCTACTTGTGTGTTTACATTCAGGGATTTGCTGTTGTCTTGATTTTTATCCAACCGTACAGCAATTGTTTCCCCTGCTGGTGTTTCCAGGCTGCCTTCCACATAGCTCAGGTCTGCCGGTAAGTAAGGTTTTACCTGAACGCCAGTGTAGTTGACGTCGTTATAAGTGATACCAGCCAGATAAGCCAGGAACATTTTTGCTGGGTAAGCAGTCCAAGCATGGCTGTGGGAGTTGATTGTTTCAAAGCCTTCCCAACAGGTCTGATATCCATCTGCAACCATACGGCCCCATTCTAACCCTGTAGTACGGGTCATGATCTCGTAAGCTGCTTCTTTGTGGGAGTCGTTACCTTGAAGCAGAACGTGGAGGACTGGTTTTGTCAGGATAACTTTAGAAGGTAATACAGAAGTGGATTCCAATTCTGTTTTTGCGATATAGTCCAGTTGCTGGGTGCGCAGGGATTCCGGAGCTTGTCCGAGGAAAATCGCAAATGCGGTTACCCCTGGGTTCCGTTTTTCGCTGCCATAGCTGTCCATATAAATACCGGTTTCTGGGTCAATCAGGTTAGCGGTAATTGCTGCGCTGATATCTTCGGCTTTTTGGCGATAGCTAGCTGCTTCTGCGTCTTTACCAAGTACTTCAGAGATCAATGACATTTTATCAAACACATCATACATATGTAAATTCATAGTAGTTTGATATTTACCAGAGTCATCGACAATCGAAGATGGCCAGTCACTAATGGACCAAAGTGGAGGTTTTGTCATCAAACCGGTGCCGTCAATGTATTCTTCCCAATGGGCTGCGGCTTTTTCCGCTACCTCATAAAATTCCTCTAAAGCGTCAGTTTTTCCAGTATAATAATAGTATTGATACAATAGATCTGGGTAACGCATATCATATTCTGGAATCTGATTTGAGAAGTTTTCTACCGTGGTAGGTGTAATAAATGGGAATTGTCCATTTTCATGCTGTGCGCCGGAGAAGTCCAGCAATGTTTTATAAAGGAAATCGCTGTAATCAGAAGCAAATGCGTAGGAGAATAAATCGTACTGCATTTGAGCATCCCCCAGGTATTGTGACTGTTCCCGGTGAGGGCAGTCAACAGGCATGTTCTGGGTGTTGTTGTACTGGGTGTTGATGCACATCTGATAAATTTTGTTTGCCATATCATCAGAAGAACTGAAAGTAGAGGTGTTTTCAATACCGGAAGAAGCCCATTCTACCTGGAATTCGGATGGGTCAATCATTTCTGGCAATCCAACGACTTCTACATAACGGAATGCTTTGTAAGTAAAGTCCGGACAAAATTCTTCTACATCGTTACCAGAGAAGGTGTAATAGTCACAGTAATTTTCGCTACCTTCATTGGCAACATTGTGTTTTACACGGCCGTCCGCGGTAAGGTCTTCGGAATAACGCATACAAATACGGGTACCTGCTGGTGCGGAGGTTTTAATCCGTGGGAAACCAGATACAATTTTGCCTACATCGAATACCTGAACCCCTGGTTCCTGTACGCCAACTGGGGTTGGGGTAATCATTTCATGCACAGTACCTTCTGGAATCTGCTGTTCCCGCATTTTCCATGTGGAAGCTTCGGTTTTTGCAGGGATAGCATCCACCCAGCTTCCTGCGGTATAGGAAGTAGTATCATAATCATAGCGGGCAAATGCCAGAGGGTCAGGCATTTTCTGCGCGTCGTAATCCAACTGTGCTGTCATCCTACGGCTTTGTTGGCTTGGTGTGTTTCCTTTAAAAGGAGTTTCTGCCAATGCGTCCCAGCTGGAATCGGTTACAATGGTTTCGGTGGAATTATCCCCATAGGTGACAGTGATATCTGCCCAGAAGCCAGGCACACCATTGATGTAGTTCATACCACCATCGCCCAGGTATTGTACCATAGAAGCAAAAGCAACCTGGGTTGGATTTGCCTGGTCTAACAACTGGTTCAACTCATCACCAGTAAGGGTATAATGCAAATAGTTTTTGTTGTCTGGGATGGTAGAAGTTGCTGGGGAACAAAGCCCAGAGAGCAGGTTCCCATTAAAATAGAATTTTAAATAGTTATGTGCGGAAGTTTTAATGTCAATACTGGTTGGCATTTCTTTTAAGTCCACACTGCGTCTGAAATAAGAAACACTGTTTTTGGTGATTGTATCACTACTCCAAATCCAGTTGTCCGACTGGATATAGGGAGACTCATGGCTGTTGGTAGATTCTGCAGCTGCTGGGAATAATCCCGGTTGCACCATTATGCCCAATACCATTGCCAGAGTAAGAACAATGCTTAAAAAGCGTTTTGTTTTACCCATACATTTCTCCTTTTGCTCTTTTTATAACTAAGTATAAAAAGCAACTTCATTCATTATTTGTTAACAATTGGTATCTCTTTTCCTCCCCTGTAGCAACTGCCCTCCTTTGTCGTTATTTAGAAAAGAAAATATCAATGGATAACCTAATTTAAGGTTACAATAAAAATTAATTTACATTAATTATCAAAACGTGTTCCCATATTGGACTATTTTCGTATAACTATACTATATCATTTTTTTGAGAAATGTCAATTGATGTTTTTTATTATGTAATATGTTACATTAAATTTTTTTAGAAAAACCGAAAACTACAAAAATAGTTTGGATAATATCTCCTATAAAATGGATTATTTTTTGTTTTGATCCCTTTCTTGTCGAATGAAAAAATTTCCCCTATAGCGCTTTACAAGAAGTTTCATAATATCGTAACATCAATCAAAAAAGGGAAACCAATTTGGTTTCCCTGGTTAGAGTGGATCAGGTGCTGCTGGTGGAATTGTCAATGACTAATTCTTTTTTGTTCCCTTTTTGCACTCGCTCTTTCATTAATTTGCTGACGAGCTCTTTAAACTCACTGGATGCCATGGTTGCGCCGGCCACTGTGTCTACTTTGGAAATGTCCTGTTTTTCCTGTAATTGGTTCATCAGGTTTTCCCGGGCTACATTCTGATCCATATCGGGATTGACGCTCCGCCAGGTTTTGGCGTATTCCTCATCATCCGATTTTAGAGCAGAGCTGTCATCTTCTTTTTTCCAGTTGTAGGTGATGCTGGTAATTTTTTTATTGGCATCTACAGTTAAATCCACAAATGGAATATATCCGTGGACAGGGTTGGCGTATTCCGCATGGTAAACAGTATTGGTGTCTACAGTATCTTTTCCAGAACATCCTGTCAAACACCCCAACGCAACGATGCCAGTAAATAATATTGTTAAACTTCGTTTCATGAATATTCTCCTATCTTTATTAGAATGATAAAAGCATTGGTTCGCTTGACTTTATTATTCCAATTGTTTATGATTAAATGTAACTATTTTAGAAATAATCTATATTATAGAAATAAAAATTTAGGCATAGGAATAAAAAATGAACTTAAAAAAAATATTTTTTTCTGTTTTGGTAGTAATCTGTTGTATTGCGCTCCTGTGGATGGGGATACAACAGTCAGCTACTACGAAAAAGGTGGAGCAGACTGATTTTGCTTTGGATAGCCTGGTAACACAAACGGGATATGGAACCAACTGCAAGGAGGCATTCCAGCAGGTATCCAATTTGATGCGCCAAACAGATGAGAGGCTTTCCAGCTACCAACTGGAATCGGAAATAACCAAGATTAACCAATCCAATGGAGAATGGGTGCCGGTTAGTCGGGAAACTTTTGACCTGTTGCAGAGGGCACTCCAGTACTGCCAACAAAGTGATGGTGTTTTTGACATTACCATGGGTACGCTGATTGATTTGTGGGGGATTACTGGGGAAAACCCAAAAGTTCCAACTCAACAGCAGATTGACCAGGCGATGGAAACCGTTGGATGGGAAAATGTACAATTGGACCGGGAAGGATGTGCTGTCCGGTTAGCAAAACCAGGAACGAAAATAGAACTGGGCGGCATCGTAAAAGGAGCTGTTTCTGACCAGGCAGCAGAAATTTATAATATACAAAACGTCAAATCAGCTATATTTTCTGCTAATAGTAGTATTTATGTGAAAGGGACTCAGTTGGATGGTAAACCATACCAGTTGGGAATCCGTGATCCCAGAGGGACAGCCAATGATTTAATTGGCAGTTTGGAAATCACCGATTGCTTTGTGGGAACATCGGGGGATTATGAGCGGTATTTTGAACAGGATGGACTCCGTTACCACCACATCCTGGACCCACGGACAGGCTCGCCCTCCCAAACCGGACTGATGGGGATCACAGTAGTAGCAGATACAGGGATAGAGGCAGATTTTCTTTCCACCTGGCTGTTTATCATGGGCAAGGATTATGTGGAACAGCATTTGCAGGATTATCAAGTAATTGCCATTGACACGCAAGGGAAGGTTTTGATCAGCGATTCCTTGAAAAACCAATTCCAATTGTCAGAAGAGGCAGCATCCCAATATCAGATAGAAGGGACAAAATGAACCAAAACAAGAACCAGAAAATACGTATCGTTGAAATTGTTATAATTTTACTTATTGTAGGAGTTTGTGCTGGCATTTTTGCCTGGCAAAAGCTGTATCAAAAACCTGCGTTGTATGCAGAAATCTACCAAAACGACCAGTTAGTGGAAAAAATTTCTTTGTCGGATACAGAGGATAAAATTTTAACACTAGATGAACAAGGACGAGTACATGTGGAAATCAAAGACCATCAAATCCGGTTTTACCAGGTGGATTGTCCAGATAAAATCTGTGAACATACCGGTTGGCTCTCCAAATCCGGAGATCGGGCAGTTTGTATGCCAAACCGGTTTTACATTCAATTATCTGGGGAGGATAAAACATGAAACAACATCTTAAAGTCAAACAGCTTTGCCAGTTGGCACTTTTGTTTGCCCTGGCAGTGGTTTTGTCTTTTTTAGAGAATCTGATTCCACCTTTGGTAGTTGCTGTACCAGGGATTAAGTTGGGCTTATCCAATATTGTAGTTATGTACTGTCTATTTTACCTTGGGACAGGGTACAGTGGGATTCTGTTGCTATTAAAATTTGGTTTTGCTTTGCTAACAAGAGGGGTTACAGCGGCGTTTTTAGGGGCATGCGGTGGGATATGTTCTCTTCTTATCATGCTGCTTTTGGCAAAAATGTTCCATTGTTCCGCCTTTTTTACGAGCTGTTTTGGAGGGATTTTCCATAATATCGGGCAGCTGTTGGGTGCAAGCATCTTGTTAAACCAGGTTGTTTGGGCATATACGCCGGTTTTAGTAATTTCTGGCGTAATTATGGGGATAATAACAGGGAAACTCCTACAGGTAGTATTGCCCATCCTGCACCGTCAGGTGTTATCATCAAATACAAAAAAATAAAAGGAAAAAATCAAATTTAGATAACAATCTACAAAAGTTTTAACTAATTTTGATTGACTTCATGAACGGTTTATGATAAAATAAACTTAAATTTTTAACAAAACTTCCAGTCATATCCTAATAAAAACATCAGCTGCATGGTTTCCTTGCAAAAAGGAAATGTAAGTGTTGAGGATGGATGTGGTAGGACAGGTTTGTAATCAATAACATGATATGTTATCCATCCTTGTATTTTATTTTTTTATGAAATAAAAAGTTTGGGGAATGCAGCTGCCTAAACTCGAACGAAACATTAATTTTTGATTGTTTGGGGTAATCCTCTGTAGAAGCTGCAGAGGATTTTGCTTTATTATTTATAGAAATGGAGTGAAAGGTTTGTCTATCCAAAAAGCAATAAGAAGGTTGCCGGGCGTTAAGTTAAAGCACCATAAAAATACGGCGGATATGGAAACGGTTCGTATGCCTGCGCCAAAACAAGTTACCATTGTAATGACACAGCATTTGGGTGCCCCCTGTATTCCGTTGGTAAAAGTGGGGGATGAGGTCAAGTTAGGACAGAAAATCGGTGAAAACCGGGATCAACTCTCTGCCCCGATCTATTCCAGTGTTTCGGGCAAGGTAATTGCGTTAAAAGATTATACTACATTTGGAGGAAATTCCGTCCCTTCTGTGGTGATTGAATCAGATGGCCTGCAAACGGTGAGCGAAACCGTAAAACCCCCTGTGATTCGTACTAAGGAGGATTTTATCCAGGCGGTGTATGAAAATGGTATGGTCGGACTTGGTGGGGCAGGATTCCCCACTCATACAAAACTTTCATTTGAGGAAGGGAAAGTGGATACCCTTATTATTAATGGGGCGGAATGTGAGCCGTATATCACCTCGGATAACCGGGAATTAATTGAAAACGCCTCCGCTATCGTAAAGGGAATCCAGCAGATTCAGACCTATCTTGGGATCAAAAAAGTGATTATTGGCATTGAAGACAACAAAAAACAGGCGTTGCAATTGATGGGACAATTGACCGATAGCATTCCAGAGATACAGGTGATGTCTTTGACCTCACAATATCCGCAAGGGGCGGAAAAAGTGCTGATTTATGTCACCACAGGCAGGGTTGTAAAAGAGGGGCAGCTTCCAGCTGATGTTGGCGTTATTGTAATGAATGTCACCTCGATTTCCAAACTGGGCCGCTATCTAGAAACAGGTATGCCATTGACCGCGAAGCGTTTGACAGTGGATGGGGATTGTATCGCCAACCCACAAAATGTGCGTGTTCCCATTGGGACTTCCATCCAGGATGTGATTGATTTTTGCGGTGGTTTTACCAAGGAGCCAAAAAAAATTATCTGTGGTGGACCAATGATGGGGGTAGCAATTGAGGATTTATCCACCCCGATTATCAAAAACAACAACGCGATTTTGGCGTTTTCCAAATCCATGGCGGAACTGCCGGAAACGACTGCCTGCATTCGTTGTGGGAAGTGTTCCCAGGTCTGTCCTGTGCGGCTAATGCCTCGGAGCTTGGAAATCGCTTATGACGCGGGAAATGCGGAGGCATTGCAAAAGCTTTCGGTGAACCTTTGCATCAATTGTGGTTGTTGTTCCTATATCTGTCCAGCAAAAAGGAATCTGGCGCAGAAAAACCAGCTGGCAAAAGAACTGGTGAAAAAAGCCACGAAAAAATAAGAGAAATTTGGAATGGAGTGAAATTTGTTGGAAAATTTATTTGTGTCGCCATCACCGCATATTAGGGCGAAAAATACGACACGTTCCATTATGCTGGATGTGATTATCGCACTGGTTCCAGCTTTGATAGCAGGGACGGTGCTGCTGGGGATACGGTCTTTAGCAGTAACTGCGGTTTCGGTTGTCTCTTGTGTGTTTTTTGAATGGGCGTGCCGGAAATTAATGAAACGCAGCAATACCATTGGAGATTTAAGCGCTGTGGTAACGGGACTTTTGCTGGCCATGAACTTACCAGTCAATTTTCCCCTTTGGATGACAGTAATCGGTGCGTTTATTGCAATTGTATTGGTAAAACAGATGTTTGGCGGAATTGGGCAGAACTTTGCCAATCCAGCCATTGCCGCTAGGGTTGTGCTTCTGGTTGGGTTTACCACCCAGATGACGTCTTGGGAGGCTCCAGTATTTAGCAGCAATCCAGATGCGATTGCAGGGGCAACCCCTCTGGTTGATTTGAGTAAATATTCTGTTTCAGAACTGTTTTTTGGAAATGTAGGGGGATGTATCGGAGAAACCTGTGCTTTGGCACTAATTATCGGTGGCGTTTATTTGATCATCCGCCGTGTGATCAATCCAGTTACCCCTTTGGTGTACATCGGAACCGTATTTGTATTCTCCTTCTTGTTAGGGGAAGACCCAGTAAAGCAGATTTTCGCAGGGGGCTTAATGTTGGGGGCGTTCTTTATGGCAACCGACTATGCTACCTCGCCAATTACCACAAAAGGGAAGATCATTTTTGCTTTGGGCTGTGGCGTAATGACAGTGTTGATTCGGCAGTTCGGCAACTATCCAGAAGGGGTTTCCTTCGCAATTTTAATTATGAATATGGTTGTGCCATTTATTGACCGTGGCACAAAACTAAAACCAGTGGGGAGGAAATCATAATGGCAAACACAGCAAAACATATTATCCGTCCCACTGTGGTATTAGTTGCCATTGCGATTGTAATTTCCGGCGTGGTATCAGTGGTGTACAACCTCACCAAACTGCCGGAAACTGTGGGCTTATCCGAAGCCGCTACCGCAAAGGCAACCGAGCTGATGGGTACTGACCAGCTCACCACAATTTTAAATGACAACTATCCAGAAGAAGTAACTGGAGCTGCGAAAACCGAAAATGGCGAATATGTGATTGGCGTCACCTCCACTGGATATGGTGGAGAAATGGAACTGGTAGTGGGGTTCCAATCCGATGACAGCGTGAAAGGCGTGGCGATTGTCAGCGCCCAGGAAACCCCCGGCATCGGGACAAAAGTAACCGAAGGGGACGAATTTACCAAACAGTTCGCGGGCTTGCAGGGCACCGCTACAATCGGAGAAAATGTAGATGCTATTGCAGGTTCTACCATTTCCTCGAAAGCGGTTACCACTGGTGTAAATACCGCGATAGAAGCATTATCCCTGGTAAAAGAGGGGAAAGAACAGGAAGGAGGGGGACAATAATGTCCAACATGAAGATTTTTATCAACGGTTTAATCAAAGAAAATCCGGTTTTGGTTTTAATGATTGGCATGTGCCCTTCTTTGGCTGTTACCACAGCGGCTTCCAATGGAATTGGTATGGGGTTGGCAACTACGTTTGTACTCCTTGGTTCCAATATTGTAATTTCGCTGCTGAAAAAAGTCATTCCTGGGGAAGTACGGCTTCCAGCGTATATTGTCATCATTGCCGGATTTGTAACCATCATTGGCTTTTTGTTAGAACGGTATTTTCCAGATTTAAATAAAGCGTTGGGGTTATATGTGGCGTTGATTGTGGTAAACTGTATTATTTTGATGCGGGCGGAAACATTCGCCAGCAAAAATTCCGTTGGGAAATCCGCGATTGACGCTCTGGGAACTGGACTTGGATTTACCCTGGCTTTAGTAGTGATTGGGTCCATCCGTGAAATTTTTGGGGTTGGTACCTGGTTTAATCTACAGGTTTTGCCAGAATCCATCCCTCCAATGACGATTTTTATCAACCCAGCAGGAGGATTTTTTGTCATGGGGATTGTCATTGCTGTGGTGAATAAACTTACCAAAGGCAAGGTTGCCAAAAAGAAAAAAGCCTGTCCATCCTGTGAAGGGTGCAATGGATGCGGAGGTGCTGAATAATGGAAAACATGTTAATGATTTTTTTCAGCGCCATCTTTGTCAACAACTTTGTATTGGCGAAATTCTTGGGGATCTGCCCGTTTTTAGGGGTATCTAAAAAGTTGAATTCCGCCGTAGGGATGAGCCTTGCCGTAACCTTTGTTATGGTAATGTCTACTCTGATCACCTATCCGGTTTATATGTACCTGCTCAAACCATTTGGGCTGGAGTACCTGAATAAAATCGCGTTTATTTTGATTATCGCCATGTTTGTGCAGCTGGTTGAAATTGTGGTGAAACGGTTTTTGCCACCATTGTACCACGCTTTGGGGGTTTACCTGCCTTTGATTACCACAAACTGCGCTGTACTTGGTGTGACTGTTTTGAATATTGATAGCCAATATACTCTGTTGGAATCCCTGGTTAACTCGTTTGGCGCGGGCATCGGCTTTTTGCTGGCTTTGGTGCTGTTTAGTGGAATCCGGGAAAAGCTGGAGAACTGCAATATTCCAAAATCATTCCGTGGCATGCCATCTACCCTGATCGCCGCCTCTATTTTAGCGGTATCTTTTATGGGATTTGGCGGCATCATCGAAAATATTTTTGGTTAGGAGGGAGAAAAGATGTTTGAATTATATTTCCTGCCAATTCTTATTTTCATCGGGCTTGCGTTACTAGCGGGGTTGCTGCTTTCCATCGCCTCGGTATTCTTAGGGGTAAAAGAGGACGAAAAGGTAGAAAAAATCCGGGATTGTCTACCAGGTATCAACTGTGGTGCTTGTGGTTATAGTGGCTGTGATGACTATGCAAAAGCGGTTGCCAACGGGGCTGCGCCAAACCAGTGTGTTCCAGGGGGGCCCAGCGTAGCCAAACAGGTTGCGGAAATTATGGGGGTAGAAGCAGGGGCTATTGAGAAAAAAGCCGCTTATGTTCATTGTAACGGAAACCTCCATGCAACCCATTCCAAATATGATTACCAGGGGGAACTGACCTGCCAGGCAGCATCTAAGCTGTATTCCGGTGATAAAGCCTGCATTTATGGATGTTTAGGCTATGGAGATTGCAGCAAAATCTGCCCAGTAGAAGCGATTTCCATACAGGACGGGGTTGCCTGGGTGGATGAGGAGACCTGTATTTCCTGCGGTAGATGTGTGGACACCTGTCCCAAAAATTTAATCCATTTAAAACCGGTGAATAAGCCTGTTGTTGTAGCTTGTAATAACCCGCAACGTGGTAAGGCCGTTATGAATGTGTGCAGTAACGGATGTATCGGATGTGGAAAATGTCAACGTACCTGTCAATATGATGCCATCCATGTGGAGAACTTTATTGCCAGGATTGATTATGAAAAATGTACTTCCTGTGGGGAATGTATTGAGCAATGCCCTGTCAACTGTATCCACCGCTTGCCTTAAATCAGTTTTTCATCAACTTTCTATCAAAACAAAAGCGTATGTATTAGAAAATACATACGCTTTTTCTCATATTGGTGTTACCGTATTATTTCATCAGTCGTTTGATGTTACCGTATTATTTCATCGGTCGTTTGATGTTATTGTATTGATTCATGAATGGGCAGTAATCTAAAAAATCAAATTCTTCTATATAAAACCCCATTTGAAACGAAATACCATACAATGCAATAAACTGGTAGCTAGATCATAAATTTGATTCTGCGGGCGGTTTCGGCATCCCTGGATTTTGGCACAGCTGCAAGGATAAAGTTTACCTGGCTAATGTGCTGGATTAAGGTACAGGCTTCGCCGTGGGGGGATACCCCTTTAAAGAGAATCATATTATCGTTGATACATTGGATTTCTTCCGCAAACATGGTCAGGGATTGCCCAAATCCACCTAATTTTAAGGCGATTTCCTGATGTTCCTCCAAGTTTTGCTCAAATGCTTGGATTGCATTTAGGATTTCTTTCAACGGTGGGTTTCCGGTAACAGCTGATTTTCCGGAAGCATTTAAATAATTCAGTTCCATAACATTCTCCTTAAACTAAATTTTTAATCCCTATTATTATACTGGACAAAAAAGGGTTTGTCCAGCAGGAAAAATTTACAAGTGTAAAAATCTTGACAAGGATATTTTAATATTGTATTATATTAGTAATTATTATTGTAATTATTATCGAGACAAGGAGAACTACGATGAAATACTCAAAACAGCGGGAGATTATCCTGGACTATGTAAAGAAAAATTTAGTGCATCCTACTGCAAATCATGTGTATTCTTCTTTAAAAAAAGAGCATCCTAATCTTAGCTTAGGTACAGTTTACCGCAATTTAAACCAACTGGCTGAACTTGGGATGATCCAAAAGATTGAAGTAGCAGGGGCACCAGACCGTTTTGACGGCAATATTACCCCTCATTATCACGCAATATGTGTGAAATGTAACGAAATGTTCGATTTCCAGATTGACCCTAAGCAACTGGATTTAACTTCAGCAATTAAAGGAGAAGGATTCCACCAGATTGTCAGTTGTGATGTAAGCATTAAATGTGTTTGTGAACACTGTGCCTCAGTAAAAAATAGCTGATTACAGGAGTAACCTGTAACCGGCATATGATGAGGTGTTCGTATGAATCTAAAAGGAACAAAAACAGAACAGAATTTATTAACTGCTTTTGCCGGTGAATCACAGGCTCGCAATAAGTACACCTACTATGCCAGCCAGGCGAGGAAACAGGGGTATGAACAAATTGCGGCCATTTTTGAGGAAACAGCCCATAATGAGTGCGCCCATGCGAAACTGTGGTTTAAACTGCTAAACCAGGGGATTCCACAGTTGGATGAATGTTTGCGGGATGCTGCTGCTGGGGAAAATTATGAGTGGACAGAGATGTACGCTGAATTTGCCAAAGTAGCGGAAGAAGAAAACTTCCCTCAAATCGCCAATATGTTCCGTGGGGTGGCGGAGATTGAAAAAAGCCACGAACAACGGTACACTACTTTACTGGAAAATCTGCAGAATGGCAAAGTGTTTGAAAAAGATGGGGAATACGCATGGATTTGTCGGAACTGCGGCCATATCCACTTTTCGGATAAGGCGCCGGAAGTTTGCCCTGTATGTGCCCATCCGCAAGCCTATTTTGAATTACATGTAATAAACTACTAACCCCAAAAATTTTGCTTTTGGAAAGTGGATTGGAAAGGAAATTTATTCTATAGAATATTGGCTTTATCAGAGACGGTGTGGCGTTTTGCCATGCCGCCTTTGTTTTTGAC
Source organism: Massilioclostridium coli (assembly GCF_900095865.1). Classification (GTDB taxonomy): domain Bacteria; phylum Bacillota; class Clostridia; order Oscillospirales; family Ruminococcaceae; genus Massilioclostridium; species Massilioclostridium facile. The sequence goes on from NZ_FMIZ01000007.1 coordinate 548,382, forward strand.
AGAAATTTTTTATCTGGTATATTTGGTAGGATTACTGATAGAAGCTTTGTTCAATGCTATTGTAAAAGTTGGTTTACGCCCTTTATCGTTTCTGATTCTATGCCATACTGATATTTTAAATTTTTATTTCCAGCATGAATGGTAGATTTTATGTTGCCAAAGAGATATAATAGGTTTATCAATCCCTGTAATGGGATTATCACTGATAAAGGATGGGAATTTTCTATATGGATACCTTGGAGTTTAACATTATCGTTTCCATTCTCTTGCTGCCGGTGAATTTATTCTGCTCATTTTGGATTTTTAAGGAAGCATTAAATCAGGCTGGCGTGACCTTTGGCGAGGCATTACGCCATTTTTCCAACAAACCTTTGGTGGGAACTTCCCGTACCAGGTTACAAAAAAACCAGAGGAGGATATTTCACTATCTAGCGGAAAAGGCGGAAGATCCTGAACAAATAAGGAAACTGTTACGCTGGTATGGGATTAGCACTTTACCGGGGCTTGCCGCATTGATACTTGCTGAGTTTGGCATCATCATTCCTTTTGCCAACAAGGAACAGTATATCTTTGCCGGCAATATCATCCTTGCCCTCATCAATATTGCCCTTGTGGTAGTGGGGAAAGTTTACAGGCAAAACCATCCTATGGAGGAACGGATGGCGGAAAAACTTGCGATAAAGTATGAAAGGGAGAAATCCAAATACAGAGGGAAACGGATTATTGCGTGCACAGTGGTAGGTAGTATCTTTCTCTTGTTTTTCATCGTAAGCCATTTGGCTGCTACACAGCTTATAAATCATCAAACCACCAGTATACAGCCGCCATCCATCACCGGAAACCTTCACTTTTCAGATGTACATACGGCTTTGTCTGACAGAGGGTTTGAAACCGCAAACATAGCCACAACCTACTGGTTTTATGATGAACACAAACTCACCAATGTGGTGGCTGGCGTAAAAGGGGAAACAACCTTTGAGTTTTACGAATATTCGGATGGAGAAACAACCGATGGGGTGTATAACCGGATCTCATACGATATTGCACCGGAATTGGAGTTTGATCAGCGTGTTGAATACGAAACAGAACTGCCTGGTGGAGGAAAACAGTTTGCCATCACACAAAACGGAGTTTACAGCCTTGTGTTGTATCAAAATAATACGGTGATTTACGCCTATTCCTCCGATCATCCAGACGAAATACAAGATATTTTAGTTTCACTAGGGTATCTTACGGAAAATACAGCAGGTTAAATGTTTACCAGCAGGATTTGATAGATAGAAGGGTAACGTTCGATTGTATTGAGATAATAAAATTTGTACTACAGTGGGGAAATTAGTTTTATCTTTGACAACGGAACCTAGACCTAGAAGCTGTTTCCATTTTGCTTTTCGACCCTTCAGTAACATAGAAACCAAATTTGTAAAAAATAGAACCGGTACCTTGGAGGGTAATGCTCAAAAGATACCGGTTTTTTCTATTTGATAGTTTTGTACAGTTTTTGATTACTTACGGAAAATTTAGGCTCTGCAGCAAATTTCCACGTAAAAGGATTTACGGAGTAAAGACAGCAAACGCAACTAGAAATTTTACGTTTAAACCACCGAAATCAACCCTGATTTGATGAATATTGCCAAAGTAACGTTCTGATTCCTGAATCCGGACAACGGCAAACGGCTATAGCTCTTCTTCCGTCCCTTCCAGGCTATCAGAAGGAGAGTTTTCATTTTGCAACGCTTCGATAATATAATCTTTTGCTTCTTCTACCGAAAGAAATTCCGCTTTGGAAACCACGGTTCCGTCTACGACCAAAGCTGGGGTATATAATACACCATAGCGTACAATATCCCGATTATCGCTAAGGTAGAGTACTTTGTCATCAAACTCCAGTTCTTGTACTGCCTGTTGGACATTGGCCAGGTTTTGTTTATGACGCCTGCCAAATCCGCCTAACACAATAAAACGACTTTGTTCTTTTGGCTTTCCAAATGGGTAAAGTTCCCGCTCTTCTTCCCGAATCCGTCTTTTTTCTTTCCATTGTTCCAATTTATCTCCGATAAATCCCATTGATTAATTCTCCATTTCTGTTTCAATCTGTTCTACTGGTAATTCTATGACAAGGGCATTCCCTAGCAGGTCTGTTTGGCGGTAGTTAAACAGGAGGTAACATTCTTGCTGTTGGCCTGTAAGGGGATGAAAAGGAAATTTTTCTAAATGTGCCATTCGATATATCTGTAGCCCGTTCAGGTTTTGGTAGTCTGGAAGATAGGTTTTGATATTTTCCGGCTGGTTATAGAACTGGTAAATTGGCTGTTTTTGCTCTGTGGTTAGGTCATTTGGAATCCAAGACGGGATTTTTTTCGCCTTTTCGTGGGAGTACAGGTCGAATTTCGCCAGCCACTGGAAATATTCCAAATTTCCTTTGGGGAGTTCCATTAGGAATTCATATAAAATAGTATATGCCTGTTCTTTGGTATGGCTAACCTTGTGGTAGCCTTTTTTCTGGTAGAATCCTGCTAAGTTCTCATATAGGGAGAACGGGGTAGGGAATAGGGTCTCCAAATAGCGGATACAGGCTTTAAAACGGTTAGAATTGTAATATTGCTCCACCATTTCCTCTATCATTTTTAGTTGCAAGGTCCGTTCAAATGGCAGCCATCTGGTAAAGAGGACTTCATATGGAGCAGTTTTCCGGCAGGTAATCCCCAATTCCTTTTGGCGCCGCTCTAAATCCGACCCCTTTAGTAGTTTTAAAAATCCCAATTGAAATTGATCCGGATGCAAAGCGTATACATCGTTAAAGGATTTTCCAAAACTGTGATATTCCTCATGGGGAAGCCCGGCAATTAAATCCAGATGAAGGTGGATGTTTTTGTTTTTCTGCAAGGCAGCTACTACCTGGGAAATCCGGTCAAAGTTATTTTTTCGGTGGATTTCCTTCAAGGTCTTTTCATTGGTGGTCTGGATGCCAATTTCAAACTGGAAGAGCCCTTTTCTTGCGGTTTGTAAAAAGGAAATAGATTCTTCATCCAGTGTATCCCCATTGATTTCACAATGGAAATTGGTAATGCCATTATCATGTTCCGCTACATATTTCCAAATATGCAGGGCGTGATGCTTGTTGCAGTTAAACGAACGGTCTACAAATTTAACCTGTTTCACCCGATGGTCCAAAAAGAACTGTAAATCTTGTTCCACCCGTTGCTCCGAAAGCAGCCTTACCCCCTTTTCGATAGAGGAGAGGCAGTAAGCGCACTGATATGGACAGCCGCGGGAAGATTCATAATAGATAATCCGGTTTTGGAACTGTGCCATCCGTTCATCGTCATAAACAAATGGGATATCATCCAAACGCAAAGGGGGTTGAGGAGGGTTCTCGACCAATTGGGAACCAATTTTCCATGTTAGCCCTTTTACACTGTTAAGACTGACCTTATTCTGAAGAGCCTGTACCAATTCCGCAAAGGTTTTTTCCCCTTCACCACGGATGACCATATCCACTGGATAGGATTCTAGTAGTTCTTTGGAGTTGTAGCTCACTTCCGGTCCTCCCAATACAATAGTTATATCAGGAGCAACTTGTTTTAACTGCACCACAAGGCGCAAAATCATATCAATATTCCAAATGTAACAGGAAAAGCCCACAATATCCGGATGTTCCTCAAATAATTCCCGTAATATCAGCTCTTCCGGCTGGTTGATGGTGTATTCCCGTATTTCTGGCATAATGCCAGTATGTAGCTGTGTATATTTTTGTATACTTCGGATTGCCAAATTGGAATGGATGAACTTGGCGTTTAAAGATACTAGGATAAACTTCATATTCATTTCCTTCGATTGGTTAAAATTACATCAGAAAGCAAAGTTAAGCTCTGATGGTAAAATACATATTTTATTAGTATACCATATTTTTTGATTTATTTCATGAAAACATTTTAAAAAAATCCATTGCCCTATCAATCAAAACAAAAAACAAATTGATTTTATATAATCATAAAACTGTCTTATATGAGACAGTTTTTTAGGAAATCACTCTTATTTTTATGTTTTATTTTAAAATTAATAATAAAATAATCATATATATCGTAATTTCAAAGAAAAATATGTCAAAATTGTGCAGTTTATCTGGGAAGAAAAAACTTGACAATTATCACGGAATAAGGTATGATAAGGGTAAATCATAGGAAGGTAAGGCAAAATTCTATGGAACATCCATACAATCCAGATGCTTTTCAAGCCAATGATCTGACTGAATCAGAAGCAGGGCGATTGGTGGAAACCTATATGGGGCTTGTTGTAAAACTTGCATCCAAGTTCCATGTGGACGGAATGGAGCAGGAAGACCTGATCCAGGAAGGGTTGATTGGGTTGCTAGACGCAATTCGCACCTATCAGTTGGATCGAGATACTTCGTTCCAGACATATGCCAGTACTTGTATCCGCAACAGGATTTTAAAAGCAGCTCAAAGTGCGGCTGCAAAAAAACATAGTTTGCTGAACCAATCCCTTCCTTTGGAAGAATCTATTGTAGTGGATTCTTCTGAGCCGGCAGACCCTGAGTTGTTGTTTCTTGCCAAAGAAAAACAACAGGAAATGAACCGGCAAATCAAAATACTTTTGTCTTCGTTTGAGAAGGAAACCTTGTTTTTGTATCTGCAAGGCTACAGCTACGATGCGATGTCAAAACGGCTGCATGTACCAAAAAAGTCGGTTGACAATGCCCTGGTTCGAATCCGGAAGAAGCTAAAGTTTTTAGTAAATTAGCGCATGTCCTATATCATCCATGGCCCGGTAGCTTAAAGCAGAGCGTTGTTTTTTCAAAGGTGATGGTGCGAATCCGTCTGGGGCAAATATTATTGTTATTTAAGAGAGGTTTTTCAAATGTACGAAGACAAAACATTAACTTGTAAAGAATGTGGAGCAGAATTTGTTTTTACCGCTGGTGAACAAGAATTCTACGCTGAAAAAGGGTTTGTTAATGAACCACAAAGATGTAAAAGCTGCCGTGATGCCCGTAAAAACGCATCCAAGGCAAGCAGAGAAATGTATACTGCAACCTGTGCTTCCTGTGGTGGAGAAGCAAAAGTTCCTTTCCAGCCACGTGAAGACCGTCCAGTTTATTGCAGCGAATGCTTCGCTAAAATGAGAGAAGAATAATTTCTTTTTTTGATACCTTTTACCCGGGATTTTTTATCCCGGGTTTTTCTATTTTACTTGACAATTTTTTGGTACTGTGGTAGGCTAATGGACAGAACTGAATAACAGGGGGAGCTTGTATGGCAGGCTGAGAGGAAGTAATCAAACTTCGACCCTAAGAACCTGATTTGGATAATGCCAGCGTAGGGATATAGGTTGTATTTCAGCAATACCTTCTTTGCGGTGGCAAAGCTGGGTATTGTTTTTTTATGCCCGGTGATACTCCGCCATTTGCTCGGCAGAGTTTAAAAATCCAAACCATGCAATGAAAGAAAGGATGTTTTGCCGTGTATACAACACAGATGGATGCAGCAAAAAAAGGAATTATCACCAAAGAAATGGCGGCTGTTGCCAAAGAGGAACAGATTCCGGAAACAGAGTTAATGGAACTGGTTGCGAAAGGCCAGGTAGTAATCCCTGCAAACAAAAACCATACCTGTTTAAAACCTCATGGGATTGGCAGCAAACTAAAAACAAAAATCAATGTTAATTTAGGAACCTCTAAGGACTGCCTGGATTTAGATGTTGAGATGAAAAAAGTAATGACCGCTGTTGATTTGGGTGCGGAAGCTATTATGGATTTAAGTTCATTTGGCGATACCCAGGTGTTCCGCAGAAAATTAACCGCCGAATGTCCAGCTGTTTTGGGTACTGTGCCAATTTATGACGCTGTGGTATATTATAATAAAGCGTTAAAAGCGATTACCTCCCAGCAGTGGATTGATATTGTAAAAATGCACGCCGAAGATGGTGTGGATTTTATGACCATCCACTGTGGCATCAACAAAGAAACCGCAAAGCGTTTTAAACAGGCAAAACGCCATACCAATATCGTCTCCCGTGGGGGTTCCATTATTTTTGCGTGGATGGAGCTGACAGGGAACGAAAACCCATTTTATGAGCATTTTGATGAAATTTTGGATATTTGCCAGCAATACGATGTTACTTTAAGCCTGGGGGATGCCTGCCGTCCAGGAAGCATCGAAGATGCGGGGGATATTTCTCAAATTGAGGAATTGGTTACCTTGGGCGAACTGACCATGCGGGCGTGGGAAAAGAACGTCCAGGTAATGATTGAAGGGCCAGGACATATGCCATTGAACCAGATTCGTGCGAATATGGAAATTCAGCAGACCATCTGTAAAGGGGCGCCTTTTTATGTGTTAGGGCCTTTGGTAACTGATGTTGCTCCAGGGTATGACCATATTACCGCAGCCATTGGTGGTGCAATTGCCGCAACTTATGGAGCTTCTTTCCTCTGCTATGTGACACCGGCAGAACATCTTCGCCTGCCAACTGTAGACGATGTAAAAGAGGGGATTATCGCCTCTAAAATTGCCGCCCATGCCGCTGATGTTGCCAAAGGGGTAAAGGGTGCGAAAGACTGGGATTACCAGATGAGCGAAGCGCGCCGCAACTTAGACTGGGAAAAACAGTTTGAGTTGGCCATGGACGGAGAAAAAGCAAGAAGATACCGTGCGGAATCCACTCCGGAACGAGAAGATACCTGTACCATGTGCGGAAAAATGTGTGCAGTGCGTAATATCAATAAAATCCTGCGTGGCGAAGATGTAGACATCATGGATTAATAAACATAACAAAAAACAGCCAGCCTCATTTCAATAGGGCTGGCTGTTTACATTAGAGTAAAATTGAATCCATTTTGGTTCTGTCAGAGGGAAAGTTTTGAAACAATCAAAAACCATTTTATAAAAACATCGCAATAATCTTAAAGTACAGTGAAAAATATATCAGTGTGGCTTTCAATCCAATATTACGAAGCATAACCTACTAGACAGCCATTGCTTATAAACATGGAAAGTCAGCATTACTAACATTTTGGTGCTATACAAAAAGTTTACCATGATGATTTTCGCTTCATTTATGATAAGGTTATAAAAACGGCAGTATCAAAAATACTGGCAGTCGTAATGACTGCCAGTATTTTTTGTGGGTTAATGCCCTTTGTGTTTTTCTTTCCGCTTTTGTTGTTTTTGTTGGAAAACAAGTTCTTTTTGCTCCTGTTTCCGTTGACGGTTGCGGATACACCGTTCCTGCTTGCCCTGTTCCTGCATCTGTTTGAATGCCTGCTGCGCCTTTGTACCAACTCCGGTTTGGCGTAACTGTTTTTGAATCTGCCGTTGCAGGCGTTTCGGATTATGGCTTTGCTGTTTTACCGCCTCAGTTTGAATTGCTGGGCTAAACCGCAGGGAACCCCAGTGATGAAGGAAAAACTCATAGATTTCTCCCTCTTTTGGTTCGGCTCCAAAAATAATTTTACAAGCCTCGTAATGGTTCCCCTGCTGCCGCTCAAAAATACCCACCCAAAAAGGGGGTTCAAACAGAACAGTGAATTTGGATATTGTGCCCATTGGCAAGCCCTCCTTAAACAATAAAATAGCACAAAGAAGGGACGACCAAGGAGGAGGGCTACTGGCAGCATCATCGCTGCGCCTGGACTACCAACCAGGCTGTGTTTTTATCTTTGCTACCTTGATTGTACCAAAAACAACAGGGTTTTTCAAGGTAGTGTCAAAAGCTTTTCTAACTTTAAGACGGAAAATAGGGGATTGGTTTGGCATTCAATTTTTTGATCCAAAATTCATTTTGATGGTAGAGAAAATTATTTTTGAAGTAAAAATGATTTTGCTGGGATATTTTTAAACAGGTAAACTAGTCACATTCAAAAAAATAATTTGATAGCGGGTATCGTATCCTGGTATGAGCTGATCAAAAAAGTGGATGATATCTGTTTGCGGGTCATAATTATAGCCGAAAATATCATATATGGAATGGCAGATTAATGCTGCGATAATTTCCTTTTTTGTTTTATCCGTCTGAAAACAAAAATTCTGCATCAAAGCGTCTGTATTGCATATCTGTTGGGCGGGATATTGTCTTTGCAGATTTGGACTATTTTGAAGATAAACATCACCAAAATACCGATTAGTACAGAAATCATAACAACCACCATCCTGTCATACCAAATAACCGAATGACATTTTCTTGAAAGAATTTATGTTTTTATCAACAGAACAAAAGTTTTCTGGTTCCATTTTTATCTTTCCTGCGAATATCAAGCTATTATTTTTCAATGATTACTTTTGGAATATTGCATTATCCTATTGGAACAGACTGGTTTGTATATCTTCTTCCAGTGCTTGTTGGTAAAACTTGAAGGCAGTTGGCAAAGGGTACTGCTCTTGGAGTTCCTCCTCGGTTACCCAGGTGAATTCCGGCACAGGGTAATTCAGGTGGACCAGATAGCCGTTCATCCTCCATTCAATATGGCTGAAAATATGCTTACTTTTCCCAACTGGATGGATCGATGAAACCAGATAGCCCTGTTGGATCAGTTCCCTTTCCAGCTGGGTTTTGTTCCGTTTTTCATCAATGCTTGGGAATTCCCATAGTCCAGCTAGAAGCCCTTTGTTTTCCCTTTGGCGGATTGCTACTTTGCCATTACACAGCAATAGTAGGATGGTCTTATCCTGGATTTTTCGATCCGCTTTTTTTGTTTTTATGGGAAGCTCTGGAGCGATACCCTGTTGATATCCTTGACAAATAGCTTGGACAGGACAGGTTTGGCAAAGAGGTTCCCCATTGGGAAGGCAGACTGTAGCACCTAGCTCCATTAAGGACTGGTTAAAATCCCCCACCCGTTGTTCTGGCAAAATTTTTGTTATCATTTCTTCTACATTTTCTTTTACTTTTGGCAACGTAATATCATCTTTTTTCGCCAGGATACGGGAAATCACCCGCAAAACATTTCCGTCCACAGCGGGGCGGCGGATGTGAAACGCAATGGACGCGATTGCCCCCGCTGTATATGCTCCAATGCCAGGAAGCATTAATAATGCCTGGTAATCCGCTGGCAGTTCCCCACCATATTCTTTTACTACAAACTTAGCTGCCCGCTTTAAATTGCGGGCGCGGTTATAATATCCCAGACCTTCCCACAATTTCAATAAAAGCTGGTCATCCACATTGGCTAGGTCGGCAATGGTGGGCAGGGTAGTTACAAACCGTTCAAAATAAGGCTTTACTGCCTCCACACGGGTTTGTTGCAGCATAATTTCGGAAATCCACACACGGTATGGCGTAGGCTGTTCCCGCCAAGGTAGGATTCTTGCCTGTTGGTCGTACCAGCTCAATAAAAGGGAAGGGAGCTGTTGTAAAATGGTTTGTTCTTGTTGTGTCACAATATCCTCCTAATCAATCAACTGTTGTAGTGGTTTTGGCAATGGGGCAGTAAATACCATCCATTTCCGCAAAATAGGGTGGTATAATTTTAGCTGTTCTGAATGAAGGGCATGCCCTTGTGGAAGTTCTGGAAGTTGGGTACCATACAAAAAATCCCCTGCCAATGGATGGCCTAAATGGGAAAAATGAACCCTGATTTGATGGGTACGCCCGGTTTCCAACTGAATCCGCAATAGGCTGTATCCATTGTTGGAGCGGATTGTCTGGTAATGGGTAATTGCTTCCACCCCGTTTGGGCTGACAATCCGTTTAATGGTGCTGCCTTCTTCCCGGGCAATGGGCAGGCGGATGGTTCCAGATGCAGGCTGGGGTGTACCGCACACAATTGCAAGGTAGCTGCGCTGCATCAGTTTTTCCCCCATTTGGGAGCAAAGGGCGTCTTGGGTAAATGAATGTTTTGCCACTGCCATTAAACCGGACGTCCCTCGATCCAGCCGGTTTACCGCCCGGAACACAAAGTTAAGCCCCTGGTTTTGGTAGTATGCCATCACCCGGTTTGCCAGGCTATCCTCAAAGTGCCCCTGGGATGGATGGACAGGTATTCCCGCCGGTTTATTTAAAATTAGTAAATCCAAATCCTCGTAAACAATATCCAGATCACCTTTTACCGGCACAATATGTTCCGAAACAGCATCAGCGGTTTCCAAAACCAATCGGAGCTGATCGCCGGTTTGGGCAGTATCAGGGGTTTTGGCATGTTTCCCGTTTAGCTGGATACCGTTGGGGATGCGTTTTAGTCGGCGTACCATGCCGTTGGAAAAGCCAAGCTGTTTTAAAATAGATGCTACCGTTTGACCATCCTGCTGTTGGGAAATCACTGTTGTGAAAATACGTTCCATCAAATTCTCCTAATTCATTGTTTGTCCCTATTATAACACAGCAAAACAGGCAAATCTAGCCCTATTGGCATATCTTACTAATAGGGGATTTTTACAAAGGAGGGGGATTATGGAGCGGAAAGGAATTGATGTAAGCCAATACCAGGGAAAAATTGATTGGGAGTTGGTAAAATATCAGGGAATCCAGTTTGCTATGCTATGCTCCGGAATTGGTTGTAGAAAGGATAACCAGCTGTATCAAAACGGAATGGGGGCGGTTTCCAATGGTATCCCCATTGGCATCTACCATTGTGGTCAGGCGGCAAACGCGGATGAAGCATTTAGGGAGGCTGAATTTTGTTTGAAATCCATCCAGTCCATTCCTGTCTGTTACCCTGTTGCGTATGATTGCAGCCGTTTATGGCATTTGGGGATGGACCAGGAACAAATTAACGGTGTTTGTTCTGCGTTTGCCATGAAGGTAAAACTGGAGGGATATTTCCCTTCTATTTTTGATTTTTCCCATCGGTGGAATCAGGGGCTGAAAATGTGTTCGGAACATTGCTGTGCCAGATGGGTGGCAGATTATCAAATAGAACCGCCGGACATTGTCCAGCCCTATACCATTTGGCAGTACAGCTGTACTGGAAGGGTGGCTGGAGTTCCAAAGAATGTAGGGCTAAATTTATGTTACCGGGATTACACGGATTTTTCAATTGATGTTTGTGAACTGGGCAATCAAGAATAGGCTGGATGACAGAACGCAAAGATTATGCTATAATAACAAAGAAACAAAATGAAGCTGTTTACGGAGGGACAAAATGCGAAAATTTGTGTTGGATCAACGGTTGGCCGCTGCCGCCAGCCTGGTACGTCCAGGGGCAATTGTGGCGGATATTGGATGCGACCACGGCATGTTGGCGGCCCATTTGGTGATGGAAGGGAAAGCGAAACATGTATATGCTTCGGATGTAAACGAAAAGCCCCTTTCCCAAGCAAAGGCGTTGATACAGCGTTATGGATTGGTGCAGTCGGTCACCACAGTTTTATCCGATGGGTTGGAGCAAATCTCCCAAACAGTGGATACAATTATTATGTGCGGCATGGGGGGAGAACTGATTGCGGATTTAATCCAACCGGCAAAATGGGTATTCCAGCCGGGAAAACGGTTGGTTCTCCAGCCCATGACCTTTGCGGACAAGCTGCGGAAATGGCTTGCCTATAACGGCTTTACCATCCAAAAAGAAATTCCGGTTTTAGAACCTACCCACACTTACTGCGTTATGGCGGTGGAATACACTGGGCAAACCTTAGAATTATCTGACTTTCAGGCTGTGGCGGGAAAAATACTGCCCTCCACTAAGGATGGACAGGAATATCTCCAGCGCCAGTTAAAAAAATATACCCGTATGCTGCACGGGCTGGAGCATGCGAAGCAAAAAAACGAAAAACAGGAACAAATTCAACAGCTAGTGGAAGCGTTACAAGAGTATCTAAACCGTCCTGTGACAGAATAGGAGAGGATTTTTATGGCTACTGTAAAACAAATAGAACGTTATATCGACTCTTTTGCCCCTTTTGATATCCAGGAGGACTTTGATAATGCCGGATTCCTGGTGGGGGATGGAGAGTGCAACGTTACCCGCGCCTTAATTGCGTTGGACGCTACCAAAGAGGTAATTCAGCAGGCAATCGAGCTAAAAGCGGAACTGATTATTACCCACCATCCAATTATTTTCCATCCATTGAAAAAATTGATGGCAGACAGCCCTGTTTACCTGTTGGCGCAGCATGGCATCAGCGTAATATCTGCCCACACCAATTTGGACAAGGCGGAAGGCGGCGTGAATGATGTGCTGGCGGAAAAACTGGGTTTGCAGCAGGTTTCCCTCCTGGAAGGCGGGGAAGAAATGGGTAGGATTGGCGAGCTAACCCATCCCATGGAGCCAGATTCGTTTGCCCAGTATGTGAAACAGGCATTGGGTGCCAACGGATTACGTTATACCGTGGGGAACCGTCCCGTCCAGAAAGTGGCGGTATTAGGCGGTGGTGGGGATTTTGCCCTGTATCCCGCAATGGAGGCCGGTGCGGATGCCCTGGTAACAGGGGAGGCAAAACACCACATTTTGCTGGATGCCCATTCCAGTGGATTTACCTTTGTGGACGCCGGACATTTTGACACCGAAAACCTAGTTTGCCCCGCTTTGAAACAGCGTTTGGAACAGGAGTTCCCGCAAACCGAATTTATCTTAGCGGATTTTCAAAATCCAGTGCTTTATTTAGGAGATTAAACCAATGGCTTTAGACGGCGCTTTTTTATCGACTATCAAAACAGAATTAGAACAATACCTTGGCTCCCGTATTGACCGGATCCATCAGCCTTCCCGGGAGGAGATTATCATTGTGCTGCGCTGGAAAGGAGGTTCTGGAAGGCTGTTGCTTTCCGCCAACGCGGACAATGCCAGAATCCATTTTACCAACCATCCTCCAGAGAACCCGAAGGTTCCCCCTATGTTCTGCATGTTGCTGCGGAAACACCTGGGCAGCGGGAAACTGGTTGCGGTGCGGCAGTTGGAAATGGACCGTGTGCTTTACCTGGACTTTGAAACCACGAACGAGCTGGGTGACACGGTGGTAATGACCATAGCGGTGGAAATTATGGGACGCCATTCCAACATCATTGTCATCAACCAGGAAGGTAAAATTTTAGATGCGATTAAGCGGGTAGACGCCAGTATGTCCGGCGTGCGGATGATTCTGCCCAATTTGACCTATACTATACCTCCATTGCAGAATAAAAAGAATTTATTGACCAGCACCAATGATGAACTGATACAGGCATTGAATGAACAGCCTAATGGGGAACTTTCTAAAATGCTGCTGCGTACGATCCAGGGGATTTCCCCAATTTTATCCCGGGAAATGGCGTTTTACACCACAGGAGGCACAGAACTGCGGCGGGATGATTTAACCGGGCAACAAACAGCGCGCCTGCGCCAGTGCTTTGACAACATTCGGGATATTTTAACCCATAACCGCACAAAATTTACTGTGCTACTGGACCAGGGCAAACCGAAGGATTTTTCTTTCCTGCCCATTGCCCAGTATGGCGGATTTTTAGAGGCAAAACTGTTTGATTCCGCCAGCAGCCTGTTGGATTATTTTTATGTAGAACGGGACAGGGTTGCCCGGATGAAACAGCGTTCCCACGACCTATTAAAGATGTTGTTGAATACATCGGAACGGATTTCCCGCAAGCTGGAAATCCAGAAAAATGAACTGGAACACAGCATGAACCGGGATGAGTACCGCTTATTTGGGGATTTAATCAACGCTAACCTGTACCGGATTCAAAAAGGGGAAACCAGGGTTACCCTGGAAAATTATTATGACGACAATAAACCAGTTACGATTTTATTAGACCCCATGCTTACCCCTGCCCAAAATGCCCAGCGGTATTATTCGGATTATAAAAAGGCGATTACAGCAGAAAAAATGCTGACTGGTTTGCTGGAGCAGTCGGAACAGGAACTCGCTTATATTGACAGCGTGTTTGATACCGTCAGCCGTACTTCGACCGACCAGGAAATCGCTGAAATTCGGGAAGAACTCATGGAGCAGGGCTATTTAAAAAATACCCGCCGCAACGCGAAGCATACTAAGCCACTGCCTCCATTAAAATACCAGTCCACCGATGGATTTACCATTCTGTGTGGACGTAACAACAAACAGAACGACCGCCTGACTTTAAAAGAGGCAAAAAACTATGATTTATGGTGCCACACCAAAAATATCCCAGGTTCTCACGTGATTATCCTCAGTGACGGTAAAGAAATTCCGGATAGCACCATCGAACAAGCATGTATCTTGGCGGCATACCATTCCAAAGCAAGGGAAAGCAGGCTGGTGCCAGTGGACTATACCCTGGTGAAATATGTGAAAAAGCCAAACGGCGCAAAGCCGGGGATGGTGATTTTTACAAATCAGCAGACCGCTTATGTTAACCCTTCCGCCGAACTGGAACAGAAATTGAAACAATAATAGGCAAAAAGCCAGATTATTTTGATTGTTCTTTCTATAAGGAATCCATCTTCAGTTCAATCGGAGAAATTAAGGTGTATTAGTATAAGCATAGTTCTAATCAGGGGATGAAGCAACGGGTAGGCACCTAATCCTGTATAAATTGGCAGATTTCCCACAGGATTAAATGGAAGATATCCGTTTGCGGGCAGAATGCCATGATAATAATTTAAGGGATTACCAGTATGGCGTCGTTTCAGGATTTGTCATACTGTCCGTTCAATATTGGTTTTGGTTACCAACAAATTATTTTTGAATCGAAAAGATTTGGATATCATAAAACCTCCATAGTAGTTTTTTCTACTATGGAGGTTTTGTTGTTGGATTTCATTTATAGTGTACAGTAGTGGGGGATGATATCCTCATAGCTTCCGTCCTTCATGCGGAACCCTTTTGGAATGGTACCGAGCTGAGTAAACCCCAATTTTTGATATAAATGGAGTGCTGGCAGATTGGTTTTTACTACTGCGTTGAACTGTAAAATCTGGAATCCCAGGTTTTTGGCTTCTGCTTTGCAGTGATTCACTAATTTTTCCCCAATATGTTGCCCACGAATCGAAGATTTTACCGCATAGCTTGCGTTACAGATATGCCCACAACGCCCTACATTGTTTGGATGAAGGATATACAGCCCAACAATCTGGTTACTGCCTTCCTCATAAGCAATGCCGGTATAGGATTGCTGGGAAAAAAATTCATGCCCTGTTTCGGGTGTCAGCAGTTCTGTCTGTGGGAAAGCAACCCCATCCTCTACCACTTCGTTCCAAATGGAAATCGCCTGTTGAACATCCTCTATTTGATATGGTTTGATTGCAATATTCATATTTTAGCCTCCCTACGAATTTATAAATCTATTCCATTATACACCTGTTTGCCAAGGTTGTCATGTTTTCCAATGAAATAACACTCTATTTCAGAGAGCTTCCTTGCAATACAAAAGAGGGAAGTTCCCCATTGTGATTCCCATTTCATTGGTGCAGTTCCATATAGGTATTGTATCATAACATCAATTCATTTCGTAAATTGATCATCGCCATCTTCCCAAAATAGCAAATTGGGATTACCATGTATCCTTTGTGAGAAATTTCTTGCACTGATTATGACAGTCTGTTTACTGGGTATTATTAGTGGTTCTTTTATAAGCTAGCAGTACAGTCTCTAAAATTTTACGATATGATTCTGTAACAGGGCAATAGAATTCCATTTCTGCAGCATTTTCCTATTTTTCCATAAAAACCATAAAAAAGCCCTCCCTTTTCAGGGAGGAGCTTGAACGGATTATTTTGTTGTCTCTACTTTTTCTTCGGATTCAGTTTCCTGTTCTGATTCTGCGGCTATTGCCTCTTTTTTCTGTTTATTCCCCATATGTTCTGGCAGAACAAGATTCAAAATCAATGCTACCACAAAGGCGATGGCAACACAGTTGCTTTGCAGCAGTTCCTGCACCATTTCTGGGAAGATACTAAACAACCCATTAACCTGAGTAAATCCAATTCCGATGCTTAAAGACAATACTACAATCATGGTGTTTTTTTCGGTTAAGCCAGCCCGGATAATCATCTGGATACCGCTGACCACAATCGAGCCAAACATCATAATGGTACAGCCACCCAATACCGCTTCTGGCAATGTGGCAAACAGGCCTCCCACCACAGGGAACAGACCACATAAAATCATAATTAGAGCACCCATCATAATGGTAAAACGGTTTACCACCTTTGTCATGGCAACCAGCCCCACGTTTTGGCTGAAAGAAGTAATTGGCATACCACCAAATAAGCCGGATACCGAGCTCAAAAAGCCATCACATGCCAAACCGCCGCTGAATTCCTTATCGGTAGCGTCACGTTTTAATGCGGAGATGGACAGGGCGGAGATATCCCCAATAGTTTCAGTCGCGGATACCAAAAAGATAACGGTTACCGCAATAATGGCGCTGATGTTAAACTCTGGCATAAATGGAAGGATGCGTGGGACAGAAATAATTTGTGTGTCAGCCAAAGCGGAAAAATCCACCTTGCCCATAAAAATCGCCAATACATAACCTACAACTAAGCCGAATAAAACCGATAGTTGTTTGAAAAAGGATTTGGCGAAAATATTAAATAAGATACAGCTTATCAGTGTAACAGTACCTAAAATCAGGTTTTGAGCGGAACCAAAATCGGCGGCGCCAGAACCTCCACCAAACGAAGTTGCGCCTACACTCAGCAAAGAAAATCCAATCGTGGTGACAACACAGGCAGATACCACTGGAGTAATGATTCTCCTCCAATATTTCGCGAACAGCCCCAATGTGCCTTCAATGATACCGCCAACAATGGTACATCCCACTGCCGCAGCATAGCCGTAAGTAACCGTTACATAACTGAGGATTGTTACAAATGTAAAACTGATCCCCATCACAATCGGCAACTTAGCGCCTACTTTCCAAAGCGGGTAAAGCTGGACTAAAGTGCCAAGCCCGGCAATAAACATTACATTTTGGATCAGCATTGCTTTTTGGTCGGCAGTAAGGTTGCCAACCCCTGCTACAATCATAATGGGAGCAATATTCGCAACAAACATTGCTAAAACATGCTGTAATCCAAACGGAATCGCCTTTAACAAAGGCACACGTCCGTCTAAACAATAGATGTTTTGGGTCGATGCATCATTACTTTTTTTCATACATAACTCCTTAATATCATTTTAATAATTTCATTATACTGGCAAAATAAAAAAACGACAAGGGGATTTGCTCAAATTATTGAGAAAATATGTGTTTTATGTTGTGTTTTGATGAAAAAAGTGTTACAATACAGAATAATTATGATAAATAGCCAGTTTTTGATTGCTATGATTTTAGAAAGGAGTAAATCGTCTGACCAGACAGGCGATATGTGGTATTATGGAACTGTTAAAACAGCGAATTCTAAAAGATGGAAAATTAAAAGAGGGTAATATTCTAAAAGTAGATAGTTTTTTAAACCATCAAATGGATATTGTATTGATGCAAGAAATTGGAAAGGAATTCCGCCGTTTGTTTCCAGACACTTCCATCAATAAAATTTTAACCATCGAGGCATCTGGAATTGGGATCGCAGCAATCGCTGCCCAATATTTTGGGAATGTACCAGTGGTGTTCGCGAAAAAAAGCAAATCCAAAAACTTGGATGGTGCTTTGTTGACCACAAAAGTCATGTCGTTTACCAAAGGGATTGAGTTTGACGTACAGGTAGAAGCTAAGTTTTTAACAGAACAGGACCACGTTTTGGTCATTGATGATTTCCTCGCCCGAGGGGAAGCTTTAAAGGGATTGATTAAGATTATTGAACAATCTGGAGCAACCCTTGCTGGATGTGGGATTGTCATTGAAAAAGGATTCCAGGATGGTGGAAAAATCATCCGGGAGATGGGGGTACATTTGGAATCTTTGGCGATTATTGACCATATTGACAATAACCAGATTTCTTTCCGTTAATTGTTGAGATGAAAAAAGCCTTTTGCCAGAACGTAAAAGTTGGCAAAAGGCTTTCCTGATTTTTGGTAAATTGGGGCAAATAAAATGGTAAAAGCATAGGGAAACTGAACTGTAGTTTCATGAGATATCTAAGGAGGAAGCCCAGGATGAACCTCCAAAGAAAGGGAAAATCCTGAACGAATCGTAACGTGAGGGTTACAAAGGATAACATTATTTCCAAAGAAGATTACAAACTTTTTACAAATCATTTCAATCTCCTCTATCATATTGTTTTTCTTGGAGAAGCTACTATAATTAAATTAAAAATTGACATGTCAACCAAAAATCCGACAGAAGGTGATAACATCAAAGTTAGGGTAATGAGCAAATTTTGATATCGTTCAGTTTAACAATTGTTTTAATCAAACCGGTGAATGCTATAAAGTATAAAAAGTGGTTTCAATAGTATTGTTTTTTTGAAAAATAGGGTGATGATAGAATTGACAGATGGTAAAAATCAATTTATAATAGTTTCATATTATTTTTCGACAAATACAGGGCCTTAAATTAAGTGAAAACGCTGAAAAAAAGATAAATTCATCAAAATATATTCGGTTTATTTTGTCACAATTTATAATATTTTATGAGATTCACAAATTAGTCATATTATTTTTATTGGTATTTAGGCTTATATGTGTTAAAATAATAAAGATTTATTTTGCTATTATTTGATATGTGGCTGCACAAAATATAACGTATTTTTCATTTCAGTTTACTCCAATAAAAAATGAAATTTCGTTAAAAAAGGAAATGTTTATTGTAGCTCCTGTTGTGTTTTAAGATAAACAGAACCGCTAAAATATACTTTTTCATGCTTTATTTTAATTGATAATTGATTCGCAATCAAGACCCTATTTGGGTCTTTTTTTGTTGCTTTTTCTGTGAACGAAAAAGTATTACTATTCATATCTTGAAAATACAGAAGAATAAAATTTTCTATTTGCCTAGTTTTGGGCTTTTTTATGTTATAGTGGAATAGGGAAAATAGAATTACTGTAGATGAAAGGATTCAGTATTGTGAAACAGAAAAAAGCTTCGTCTAAAAAAAATTTGATCTTTATTTGTATCATTGTTGTCTGTCTTGCGGCAATTTTTATTTTATATCGGCAATCACAAAAACAGGAAGAAAATACGAGTTCTGTCGATTTAAGCGGCATTACATCAGGTGACCTTTCCTCCGCTCAAAATGAGGTGGATTCTTCTTTATCATCTGAACAATCGTCCGAACCTCCTGTCAGCTCTGGGGTTTCCGACCAGCTGACAGTGAGCAAAGAGGATCTAAAAAAATATTTTAAAAATTCGGTGGTTGCGGGGGATTCCATTACCGAGGCTTTAGAGCTTTATAATTACCTTCCAGCAAATAATGTCGTATATAAGCGGGGTGTGAGTGTTGAAACTGCCCAAGAATTATTTGATACTGCCGTTGGTCTAAGTCCGGAAAACCTGTTTTTGGCGTTTGGTATGAACGACCTGACCTATTGTAGGGGAGACGCTCAAAAATTTGTAACAGCGTATGAGGAACAGATTAAAAGTATTCAGCAGCGGCTGCCAAATACCAAAATCTATATCAACTCTATCCTTCCAATCAACCAAACCGCGATTGATAAACAGCCGTTGTATGGGAAATACCCTGAGTTCAACCAAGCACTGCAGGAGATGTGTTCCCGATTGGGGTTGGTGTTTGTTGATAACAACTCTTTGATAGAAGCCCATCCAGAATTTTATGAATCCGATGGTATTCATGTAAACGCGAATTATTACCCATTGTGGCTACAGCATATGGCAAGAGAGGCTGGATGGATATGAAATTAGCAAAGTTTCTTTGCGTTATCTGTTTAGCGGCTTTTTTGGTGGGAATTTGCTGGACGGATAACTATGCGGATAAGCCGGTAGCAGAAATAGAGCAGGTGATGCTGCATAATGAAAAAGTATTTGAATTGACCAAAGGCACTGCCAATGATTTGCGCCGTTATTATAGTTTGAATGAGGAAGACTATGACGGCTGTATCTTATACCGTTCGATTTCCCCTATGGATGTGGATGAGCTGTTAATTGTAAAAATGAAAGACTCCAGTCAAAAGGAAACCCTGGAAACAGCGGTTGAGAACCGTTTGGAAACCCAAAAAAAGAGTTTTGAAGGCTACGGAGTGGAGCAAACAGCGCTGTTATCAGATGCGGTTTTTGAGTTTAAAGGGGATTATGCTTTTTTTGGCGTATCAGGGTCCGTGCAGGATTGGGAAAAAGAATTTTTATCCTCCATTCAAAACTAAAGGATTAGAAAGGGTTTTACAATGGTCTTTAGCAGTATTTTCTTCTTGTTTTGTTTCCTTCCCATTGTATTAATTGTATATTTTATCGTCCCTAAGCGATGGAAAAACCTTGTGCTACTGTTGTTCAGCCTGTTTTTTTACGCTTGGGGCGAACCTGTTTATGTGATTTTAATGCTGCTATCCATCCTATTTAACTATGTAATGGGGTTGGATATTGCCCAGCGCAATGCTGCCCACCGGCCAAAAAAGGCAAAGGCCAGCTTGATCTTTACGGTAGTTGTAAATCTGTTTTTACTGGGCTTTTTTAAATACGCTGGTTTCCTGATTGGCACAATTAACGATTTGTTTGTGGTAAACCTTCCTTACAAAGAACTCGCCTTGCCAATTGGTATCTCCTTTTATACCTTCCAAACTTTATCTTATATCTTTGATGTATACTGGAAAAAAGTAGAGGTACAGCGCAATTTTATTCATTTTAGTTTGTATGTGACCATGTTCCCACAGCTGATTGCTGGGCCAATTGTCAAATATACCGATATTTCAGTCCAATTGGAGAATCGCCATGTTACTCTGACCAAACTGGGACTTGGGGCAGAATTTTTTATTAAAGGGCTTGCCAAAAAAGTATTACTTGCTAACAATTTAGGGCAGGTTTATACTTATGTACAGGGATTGGAGCCAGGCTCCACTTCTATTTTAACAACCTGGCTTGGTATTATTGCGTATACCTTCCAGATTTATTTTGATTTTAGCGGTTATTCCGATATGGCGATTGGTCTGGGGGAAATGTTTGGATTCCAGTTTATGAAAAATTTCCACTACCCTTATGTGTCTAAGAGTATTACTGAGTTCTGGCGCCGTTGGCATATTTCCTTGAGCTCTTGGTTCCGGGATTATGTGTACATCCCCCTTGGCGGGAACCGGGTAAGCGTCCCAAGGCATATTTGCAACCTTTTGATTGTTTGGGGATTGACCGGATTGTGGCACGGAGCGAGCTGGAACTTTGTTGTATGGGGGCTGTATTATGGCGTCCTGTTAATTTTAGAAAAATATGTGTTTGTGGAACTAATTCAGCGGATGCCAACATGGTTGAACTGGCTGTGTACGATTCTCCTTGTCATGATAGGATGGGTCTTTTTCAGCAATACCTCTATGGCGGACGCATGGAGCTACCTGCAAAATATGTTTGATTTTTTCCATCACGCACTATGGGACAGCACAGGGCTATACTTGCTCCAAAGCAATTTTATCTTAATGGCAATCGCTGCCCTGGTATGTGGTCCAGGCATTTACCGTGTGTTCAAGCACTGGATGCAAAAAAGGCCATGGTTGGCGGTTGTGATAAATGTGGTGTTATGCCTGGCATGTGTAGCCTATTTGGTTTACGATACGTATAACCCATTTTTGTATTTTCGATTTTAAGAAGGGGACAGTCGATGAAAAAGTATAAATCCAATCCAATCCTTCGTTTTGTACGTATTATGGTGCCGGTTTTTTTCATTGGTTTGTTCTTTTTGTTTGGAGCGAACCTGATTCAGAAAGACCAGAGTTTTTCGGAACAAGAAAACCGTATGCTGGCAACCAGGCCGGCTTTATCTCTAGACAAGCTGGAGGATGGCAGATTTAGCACCGAATACGAAACTTATGTAAACGACCAGTTTGTATTCCGTAATTTTTGGGTTCGGCTAAAATCCCAAATTGATGTGTGGTTGGGAAAAAGGGAATCCAATGGGGTTTATTTAGGGAAAGATGATTATTTAATCCAGCAGTTTACCAAGCCGGATGAGGAAAACTTGGACCAGACAATCGAGGAACTGCAGCGTTTTTCCAGAAGGTATCCGGAATTGAAGCAGTATGCTTTGATTGCCCCGACGGCGGAGAATATTTATCGGGATAAATTGCCAAACAACGCCCCTGTCATTGACCAGAATCCCTATCTAGACCAGTTGAAAGGGGCGCTTTCTACCAGTTCAATCCAGACAATTGACATCCGGGATGCGTTCCTCACTTCCACAGAGGACCTTTATTACCATACCGACCATCACTGGACAACGGATGGAGCCTATGTGGCATTTCAAGCAGCGGCTCCAACCATGGGGATTGATACATCTTCCATGACCTACACCCAATCCGTTGTCAGCAATGATTTTCAGGGTACGTTGAGTTCTACCAGCGGATTTTTGCCTGATAAACGGGATAAAATTGAAGTTTACCAGCCAAGTACTCAACCGACTTATGTGGTAAACTATGTGGAGGAAGAGGAAAAAACAGCCAGCATTTATGATGCGGAAAAACTGAAAACAAAAGATGCTTACGCTGTATTTTTAGGTGGGAACCATTCTGTAGTAGATATCCAAACCACGGTAAGGAATGGACGCAAGCTGTTGGTGTTAAAGGACTCCTACGCAAATAGCTTTGTACCATTTTTACTTCCCTATTATGAGGAGATTGTCATGGTAGACCCACGTTATTATTATGATACCATGGACGATATTGTCAGCTTGTATGAAATTAATGAGGTCTTATTCCTGTATAACGCGAACACCTTTTTCCAGGATACTTCGTTAAAAATGGTATTAAATCCACAATAAACAATGTATTTTACAGCAAAACGGCTGGAATTCTATTCGGAAAAGAATTCCAGCCGTTTTTATTGATTAGGAAAACCACCGGCTATGCCAGTGGAGGTGCCTCGTAAAAAAGCTTAGCTTCAAGTATCGAGCGAAGCGAGCTACTAACAAGCAATCTAGCAAGTTTATCAAGCTCGGAAAGAAGCATAAATGCCCGTTTACGGGCGGCGGAGCAGTAGATGCAAGAGAAAGAATGTTCAGTGCGTCTTTAGATGCCCGCCAGTAAAATGCCCTTCTATGGCTTAATCAAGCCTCCGGCTTTGCCGGAGGTCATGACTGGACATTTTCTTTGGCTTGTTTTCGGTATTTTCCAGGCGCAACTCCATAACTAGTTTTAAAATGCCTGGAAAAATGGCTTAAGTCAAAAAAGCCGGATTCCTTGGCAACTTTATCCACAGGCCAGTCTGTCTCCTGCAATAATTTGCACGCGTATTGCAGGCGTAACTCATTAATGTGCTCCGAAAAACTGTGTTTTGTAAATGTCTTTATTTTTTTGCTCAAATAGGCTTCTGTATAATGGTATTTGAAAGAGAGGTCCTTTAAAGTGATGGTTTTAAAGTTTTCTTGTATTTCTGCTAGAATCGGGATAATATCCGAATCCACATTAGCATGAGTATCTACCGCTTTAATATCGTTTAGATGGGAACGAATCAACTGAATAAAAAACATATTTAAGTAGGAGATCATCAAACTGTTTTTTAAAGGCTTTTGATTCTGGTTTTCCTGATACATGGTTTCTAATATGCCTATGAGCGATTCATCTTGGCCGGTCTGGATGATAATTTGGTGTTCCACCCGTTCATTGTAAAGGGCACATCGCAGGAATTCAGAGATTATATTTTGTTCCTGAACGAGATCCGCCAATAGCTGGTCTAATACTTCCTTGCGAAATAAAATGTTAATCACAATGGTTTCATCATTTGTGACGCGGATATTATGAGAGGTATAAGGCGCCATAATTGCAATGTCCCCCGTATGAAGCGAATAAGAGGTTCCGCGGTAAATTTGCTGGCAGGTTCCAGATAGTACATAAATCATTTCAAAAAAATCATGGATATGGAAATTATCCAGCATATATCTAGGATGGCAGGAAATTGAAACGGATTTTTCTTTTAGAAAAAAATCCTGAGATAATTGATATTTTTGGTCGCTTTCAAATTGACTTTGAAAAGTTTGGACAAATGGATAATTTTGATATAATTGTTGCAATAAAAATTCGATTTCTTTCCCTGTCCCATCTAATGTATGGTATATCTGATAAATATTGCGGAAAGCCTTTTCGATAGGACGAAAGATTAATAACTCTTGTAAAAATGTTTCTTTTCCCATACAATTTCCTCTTTTCTCAATACAACCTCTATTTTATATTATATAATATCAACAAAATAAATCAATATTATTTTGTTTAAAAATTGTTTTTGTACATAGCGAAACACAAAATTATACATAGACATCAATTGGTAAATCCATTACAATAAAACCAAACAGCGCTGTAATAAAACTGAAACCCAAGGCAGAAATGGAGGAAAAAATGAAACACACATTAAAAACCAAAATGCTTGCCGCTGTATTAAGTGTTACAATGGTTGCAAGTATGGGCATTGGTATGACACAAACCGCGTTGGCAGGTAATATGGATAGTGCAATTTCCGCATCAGAGTTTGCGAAACCAGGTATGGAATACCGTCCTGGCGTACGGTGGTGGATTTCTCCTGGTACGACAACAGAGGATTTGTTGAAACAGATTGATTATTTAGCGGAAAACGGTTTTGGTATGGTAGAGATATCACCATTTAATGCAGGATATGTTTCCGAAAATGGAAGTTCTTCAGCAGAAGAAACGATCTATCCAGATGAGCGTTTGAAAGATTATGACAATGATGTTTACTATGAAAAAATTGAGGCAGTTATTGCAGCAGCCGAAGAAAAAGGTATTACGGTAGATTTAAATATGGGCTCTGGCTATGATGCAAGTTATAAAACAATTACAGCGGAGGACGGGATGGAAAATATGGCTCTTGGTCGTACTTCTATAAGTGTTCAAGCTGACAATGTGAACAATCAAATTCAAGTCACTATTCCAGATGTTGAAGTAACACCTTTGTATGGAGATAAAAAAGCTGATGGTATTTTGATGACAGAATGGACTGGCGTTAAAAAACTCGAAGCCATTATTTTTGCAAAAAAAGATAGCAATGGTACACCCTTAACTGCTGGCAATGGATTTATTGATATCAATACAAAAGAAGTGAATAAGACCTATGAGAATCAGGTTGTATTGGATATCAATCATACTACGGTAATTGATATGAGTGAAGAAGAATTTAATGATGGTGATATTATTACTCTTACACCGGATACAGAAGGGGAGTGGGAAGTAATTGCTTTATATTCTATTCCATCTGGGGCATTCCCGATTCGTGGTATTGCTGACCATAGTTATGTGGTAGATCATCTGGATGGAGAAGCTTGTGCTAAATTTGTAAATGAATGGCTGGGCAATGAAGATGGATTGAAACCAATTGTATCCAAATATAGCGATACTATTCGTGCTGCTTTTAATGATAGCTATGAGTTCTATACAGATAAATACTTTAATTACAAAGTATACGATGCCGCAAAAAGTTCAGATACCAATGTAATTGGTTATGATTTAACAAAATATTTGCCTTCTTTATATAAACAGGGAGAAAACTGTTTTGGTTTTGGAGTCATTCCTAAAACAAATAATACATTTTTAACTTATAATTTGTCTGAAGATGAAAAATCTAGGATAGTATATGATTATAATCAACTAGTTAATGAGCAATTTCTAGAAGGAATGGAATCCTTTAGTAATGAATTGGCCAAATACAGTATGGTATACCGCCAGCAGGCCTATAATCCTCCAATCGACACAATTAAATCCTCTTATTATGTGGATATCCCGGAAACAGAAGGATTAAGTGAATACTCTTTACGCCGCGTTTCTTCAGGCGCCCATTTGTATGGCAAAAATCTGGTTACTTCCGAAGTGTATACCTTGGGTTCCACTCCGTACCAGTGTACCCCTCAATTTATTAAAAATGGGTATGATTTAATGGCAACCAGCGGTGTAAACAATTTCTTCTACCATGGACTAAGTTCTATTTACTATGGTTCTGAAGAGGCACAGGCTAACCAAGTTTATGGAGAAGAAGGCTGGAGAGCTTGGCCTGGAATTGGTATTGAGGTAGGTCAAGTCAATCCGATTTGGCCATATTTCAATAATTTAAATATGTATGCTGCACGCGCCAATTATATGATGCAACAGGGAAATCCAAGTTCGGATGTGGCAATTTATATGCCACTGTTTGGAAGTATTCAAGAAACAGACGCAGTCAAAACGATGAATTACAACGGCTATACTTATGATGCTGTCAACGATGATGCAATCCAAAATGAATTCTCTTACCAGGACGGCAAGATTGTGGCTGCTACATCTGGCATGACCTACGATGTACTGTTGATTCAGGATCAGACTATGCCAGTAGAAACTATTAACGCATTAAATGAACTAGCAAAACAGGGTGCTCCAATTATATTCTATGGGGATTTACCAAACAAGCAGCCAAGCTATGCAGATGGAAATTATGCAGCATTAGACCAACAAGTAGTAGATGCCGCAACGGCAATTACAACTAATTATGATAATGTTGCCTGTGTTTCTACTATGGAAGAATATACGATAGCATTAGATCAAAATGTAACAGCTCCAATTTCTTGTGAATATAATACCAACGTACGTTTGGCAAGAAGAAGCCTGGAAACAGGAGGAGAACTGGCATATATCCGCAATACTTCTAAAGAGCAAATGACTGTTACCCTGGACATTGATCCATCTTTGGAAAACTGCTACTGGCTGGATCAGAACAGCGGGGAAATTTACCAAGCGGAAAAGGATGGCAACACTATCACTGTAACCCTGGAATCTGAAGCAGCAATTGGGTTGGTATGTGAATTAGAACAGGTTGGTTTCCAAGAATCTGAGTTATCTGAAGGAATTCCAGATGGCATTAATACCCAACCAGTGGATGAAACAATCCCATTGGAAGGATTTACCCTGAGTGTGACTGCCGATAACATTGGTGCAAAGCAAAGAGGTGAGGTTCAAACTGTAACGTTTGATCAAGATGTTTTTGGTGATTGGTCCAGCGATACATTCCAAAATGGTGTATTAAAATATGTGAGCAATGAAGGGACTTATACTACTCAATTAGATTTAGATGAAAATGAGATTGAACAAGGAAAACGTTTTATGCTTGATCTTGGAATCGTTTATTCTCCAGTTACTGTTGTTGTAAACGATATCGAAATAGGAAAAGTAGAATTTGTTCCATACGAAATTGATGTTACATCAGCATTAAAACAAGGTATTAATACAATTATCATTAAAACACAGCCGCTAGGAAATAACCGTCGAATTGGTTTCCGTGAATATTATAATGAAACCAAAGATCCTGAATATATCTACTATGGAAAATATATTGAATATATTGCAGGATTAGGTGGAAAGGAAGAAGTAATTAATACTGGAATAGAAGGACCAATCCAACTAAACGTATATCAGGCGGATGTACAGGCAGATAAGGGTATTTTGAACTCTGTGATTGCATACGCAGAAGCTGCCAAAGAAAGTGGCGAATATGACAATGCCATTGAAAGCGTACAGAAATCCTTTGATGCTGCTTTGGAAAATGCAAAAACAGTAGCAGGCAATGCGGCAGCAACCCAGGAAGAAGTAGACGCAGCATGGAAAACCTTGCTGAATGAAATCCACAAATTAGGATTTGTAGCTGGGGATAAAACAGAACTGGCTTCCCTGATAGAAGCAGCAAATGAAATCAATGCAGAACTTGACCGTTATGTGGAAGCAGGAAAAGCGGAATTCACCGCAGCATTAGAAGCAGCCAAGGGTGTATACAATGACGGAGACGCCATGCAGGCAGAAGTAAATGAAGCAGCAGACAATCTGTTGAATGCAATGCTGAACCTGAGATACAAAGCAGATAAGTCCATCCTAGAAGATGTTCTTACAGAAGCAGGAAAAGTGGACGCAAACGCATACACAGCAGAAAGCTACGCAGCATTACAAGCAGCAGTAGCAGAAGCAAAAGATGTATACAACAATGAAAACGCAACTCAGGAAGAAGTAGATGCAGCAGTAACAAGTGTACAAACAGCAATAGATAACCTGGTAGCAGTAGATGGAACCCCTGCTGAAACTCCAACCGAAGACAATGATACAGCTGGAAGCCAGACAGGACAGGAATCCACTACACCAAAAGCAAATGCGGCGAAAACAGGCGACTTTGCACCTATTGCTGGAATGGCAGCAATAGCAATTGCAGGAGCTGCACTGGTTCTCTCCCGTAAGAAAAAATAACTCATAACGTTTTCTTCTTCTCTTTTCTCTCAATAGAATACACAAAAGGTCGGTTTGATAAAACCGGCCTTTTGTGATGTATGGGGTATCCGGATATTATGCAAACTACTTACCGAAAAACGGTATTTTCTTATTTGTTACTTCTAAGTGGATGAAATGACATAGAAAATTTAATCGTTTATTCATGATTTTCCCCAGTTTTTAAAGATATCCGTAATTCGGAAATTAGCTTATTTAATCTGCTGATTTTTGTCGTATTATTCGTTTTATTTTATCGTATTTCTCCAATTTATTTTCCTGTTTTTGTATATGAGATAACCTGCTTTTGGTAAATGATTTAAACTATTTTGTCAGGAAAAATATGGGTTTGACAAACGATTCTTTTCCTTGCTATGATAGAAAAATACGAAACTTATATTTGAATTGAAATATAAGTTTGGCGGGTTGCAGAGTAGGAAATATTTCGTTTGGCAAACGTTGCTGTTTCATAAAAAATAATATTGGATTGGGAGCTTATGGAATGGGACTTTCAAGACGTTTCCTATGAAAAATAGTCTCCAGTCTTATGGTTGGCGAAATGGAGATATACTGACAGTGTGACAAACAAAAATTTCTATTTGTAGACTTATTTACTTATGGCACTAGTATTTTGTTTTACATCGTATTTGATGGCTTTTAAACGACCGATATGTGCTGAATGTACCGCTAAAAATAACAGTTAATTTTATGGAACAGAAATGATTTTATTCCATCTATTGTAAATCATGTTTGGCTTCAAATAGAACCTAGATCGTTTTTTGAATTGGATTCTATTTTTTGGTAAATAAAATAGGGCTTTTCCTAACAGGTAGGCCCACTTTATTTGTATGGACAAGTATAACGGAACCAATTTCTATTATGACAAAATTGATCGAAATATCAAAGGAGAATGAGGATGTTAAAACGCATTATTTTATCTGGCATTAGTTTTTGTATCGCAATCAGCTTAACGGTCCTTTCTGTATTGGCAAAGCAGCAGGCGGTTCCTGAAAAAACGGTTGTTTCGTCACGACCTCCTGTTTCTTCCCTAAGTGTAGAATCTTCCTCCTCGGAAATCGAATCTTCATCGGAAGAGGTTTCATCTTCTGAGCCAGAGAGTTCCGAGCCAGTTTCCAGTGCGCCTCCCGCTCCGGCTCCTGTACAAAAAATTACAGGAAAGGTAACAAAAGACCCCCAGTTTAAACCAACTGAGGAGAACAAAAAAGAGGACCCGCAAAAAAATGAGCATCCAGATGCTGGTCCAGGGGGTTCCATTACGATTCCAGATACCCCAACTACACCGCCAGCATCTTCTGCTCCATCCCAGCCAGAACAAGGGGGAGATACAGCTCCTCCCCAGCCAGGCCCAACCTTCCCAACTGATCCAAATTATACGGGATGGTGGGAAACGGATGGAAAAACCTACTGTTATCAGAACGGACAAAAGATGACAGGTTGGAAGAACATCAATAATATAGGGTATTGGTTTAATGGCAATGGAGAACTTTCCTCTAAAATGGGGATTGACGTTTCAGTCCATCAAGGAAAAATCGACTGGCAAGCGGTAAAATCCGATGGGATTGAGTTTGCATTAATCCGTGTGGGATACCGTGGTAGTGTATCCGGAAAGATTGTAATCGACACCCGGTTTGAGGAAAATGTACGTGCGGCAGCTGCTGCTGGAATTGAATGCGGTGTTTATTTCTTTTCCCAGGCAATCAACGCCGATGAGGGTAGGGCAGAAGCCGAATTTGCATTAAACGCTATTAGTGGTTTACCAGTTACCGGCCCTGTTATTATTGATACTGAATATGTTGCCTGGAATCCAGGCGCCGGCGATACCGAACCCCGTGGAAACCGTACCAGCACTTCCGCCCGTACGGATGCGGTAGCTGCCTTTTGCCAGACAGTGGCTTCCGCTGGAAAACAAACTATGATTTATGCCAGCCAGTCCTGGTATGAGAATAACCTTCAATTGAGCCGTTTAACTTCCTATCAAAAATGGTTAGCCCGTTGGAGTGAGAGTGTCACTTGGAACCACGATTTTACCATCTGGCAATGTACCGATAAGGGCAAGGTAAAAGGGATTAACGGAAACGTTGACCGCAATGCCTGGAAAATAGGATAAGAATAGTTCATTTTTTAGTTTTCCTTCTCAAATTAGAGTTGCTCCCTGTTGTAGTTATCTTTCTATAACAGGGAAATTTTATTTCTTTCAGGTACAACAAATCTCTAGTTTTAAATAAAAAACCTTTTATGGTTCTAAAAAGAATGGTTTTTAGTTGAATTAAGAACAAATATAAAAATGGTTGTCTGTTAGTGCATTTAGTTAATGATAGTTATCTCAACCAGCTTATCTGATTGCCTCAATCTATTGAAATTATAAGACTGAGGCGCTTTTTGAAACAATGCTATATCGTTTCAGTTTCTCCTTTTGCAAGATTTTAATGGTAACAGAAGCTTTTTATAGGAGTATTCTCCAACAATATAGATACTTTTCTTCTTCTTTAAGATATACGGTTTGAAGGAAGGCGAAATGATAAATTATGCTATTTTACCTTCTCATATGGTTTAATATGATGGAATAGCACAAAAAGGATTGCTGTTATTGATTCATGATAGGATTTTACTTTTGATTCGTTCCTCTTAAACGGCAAAGAAAAAACCAAAGCCCCAAAATAAAGTGGCTTTGGTTTTTCTTTATTGTTTTAAATGGAATATGCTTAGATATTAGAAGCTTTCTTTTTGAGGGTGAGTACTAGGACAAGACCTGCAACTGTGATAGCTGCAATTCCTGCAACTGGATTCATATCTCCTGTTTTTGCAGTGTTTGCTTTGGCTGTAGTGCTTTCTTGTCCGGCTTGAGTAGCGTTGTTGTCGGTAGTTGTTGTTTCATTTACGGTTCCATTCACTGCTACCAGGTTATCCATTGCTGTTTGTACACTTGTTACTGCTGCATCTACTTCTTCCTGGGTTGCGTTTTCGTTGTTGTATACATCGCTTGCTTCTGCTACTACTGCTTGTAATGCTGCATAGCTTTCTGCTGTGTATGCGTTTGCGTCCACTTCGCTTGCTTCCGCAAGGACTTCTTCCAGAATAGACTTATCTGCTTTGAACCGTAGATTCAGCATTGCATTTAATAAATCATCCGCTACTTGGTTGATTTCTGCTTGCATGGCATCGCCATCTTCATATACCGCTACTGCTGCTTCTAATGCTGCGGTGAATTCCGCTTTGCCTGCTTCCACATAACGGTCAAGTTCTGCATTGATTTCATTTGCTGCTTCTATCAGGGAAGCCAGTTCTATTTTATCCCCAGCTACAAATCCTAATTTGTGGATTTCATTCAGCAAGGTTTTCCATGCTGCGTCTACTTCTTCCTGGGTTGCTGCCGCATTGCCTGCTACTGTTTTTGCATTTTCCAAAGCAGCATCAAAGGATTTTTGTACGGATTCGATTGCATTATCATATTCTCCGCTTACTTTGGCATTTTCTGCGTAGGTAATTACTTGGTTTAAAATTGTTTTGTTAATTTTTTCAACCGTGTATTGGTTTGTAATGGTAGTGTTATTATCTTTTGGATAGTTGCTATCAATCGCTAGGGAATTTACAATGCTATTTGCAAAATCGCCCAGTTGCTGCCGCATTTCTTCAGTTAATAAACCTTCTGTTGCTTCTGTACCTGTTTCTGGATCAGCTGGCGTACCGTTAATCAATTCTGATAGGATTTCTTCAAAGTTGACACTGATCCCAATTAAGCCACCAACATTGTTGATTTTTGTAATCAAGTCCTGAACAGTGTAGCCATCCGGAATCATTCTGGTGCTACCTTCAGCTGTCCATCCTACAAACATTGCCATCAGGTTAATCATGGTTTTGGTATTGTCATTTAAAGGTTGGATTAAAACAGTCCTCCCTTCCACTGGAATCCATTCTTTTGTAGTCAAGTTCCAGCCAGCGATACCTGTCAGGTCTTTTAAGGATACCTGATCCAATACCTGGGTAAGCAGGTTGGAAACATGTTGGATAAGCAGATTCACAATTTGGTCAACTACTTCACCACTGCTAATAGCTTGCTCAGCGGAAGCTACCCATGCAGGCATGTTGTCTTTGTTATCGTTTCCAGCTAAATGGCTCTGGTATGCATAGTTCGCAAGGTCTAAAATGGTTTTTGTTTCTGACTCAGTCTGGTATACAGGGACTGCTAATAAATCGCTCGCTAAAGCATCAATGGCATTATCTAAAATAGTAGGGTTCGCCACCATACTGTCCAATGTACCAAATACAGGAGTTAAAGCTTCTTTTAAACCCTGTACAGGGATCGATGCCCAATATCCATCTGGATCTTCTCCTGGAGCAGCATCTGGGGCTTCATCACTGGCAATCCAAATTTTAATGGTATTGCCCTCATAATAAACGTTGGTTCCTGCCTCTGGAGTTGTTGGGAGAAGTAGAGGAAGTGCAACATCAATAAGTTGTTCAATGGTTAAATTACCATCACCGGGGAGGGTATCGCCCAATAAATTGTTGATCAAAGCTTCCAACGCTGGTTTGACTCCACCAGCTTCCGTGATTTGGTCATAATAACCGTGGAGGAAACCATTTACAGTGGTGGATACCATATCAACAGAGAAGCCGTGTTGCTGACCATACGCGGTAATATCTTCAATCGTCTGTTCTTCTCCTGTTAATGGGTTCGTAAAGGTGATTGGGCCTAGGTTTGTTGTAGTAGAAACCGACATGTTTTCAGTTACAACCCCGTTGTCCAGATTTCTGTTAATGGTTACAAAACGCATTGGAGACGGGTAAGTGACAACTGATCCGGTTTCAATATCATACAGAGTATTTCCAGCTTCTGTTGTCATAGTTGCAATATCGTTGGCGTGCATATGACCAGTAAAAATATACTGCATACCGGCGTCAGCGAATTCTTCACTTAAACGTTCATAATCGTTGACCAGGTACATTGGCAAAATAGTAGGTTCCAGTTCGAAGTGTGGAACCATACCATGGTGTTCTAAGCCGATAACAGTATCGCCACGGTCTTTTGCTTCTTTAATTTGTTCTAAAATCCAATTTTCCAAATCGGCACTAATGGCACCGGAAGTTTCGTGTTCATCTAAGCCAGAATCGGTATTGTCGGCACTATAACGTGCAGAATCAATCGCAATTACAGTATAGCCATCTTCTGGACGAGCTACATAAGATAAACCACCAGCTTCTTTTCCTTCAGGAGGAGTGTAAGTATCAATAATACTTTCATCTTCAAATGTTACATCGCTGTAGATTTGTTTAAAATCCTCTGGTTCTGTGCGTCCTGCTGGAATAGCGGTGCCATCTTCCGTATTAAAGTTCATAGCATTAGAGTTTCGGAGGTCATGGTTGCCAGGTACAACATATACTTTTAAGTTTGGAACTTCTTCTTTTAAATGTTCCAATTTTTCTGCCAGTTGCTCATGGCCTTCTTTTTCACCGTCTTTGGTCAAGTCGCCAGAGATCATCAGTACATCAGGTTGGTCTTCCTTTACGGTTTCCAACATTTTATCTAAAATGGCAGCACTTTCTGTAAACATTTTACGGTCGCTGTTCAGGTGATTGGTATAATCGGTGGTATCCTTGATCATATCAGGGGACAAATAGTGGGTGTCGGACAAAACAGCAATTTTTAATTGTTCCTCTTGTTGTTTTGACATTATAGCTGCGCTAACAGGAAGCGCTTGGCCTAACAGCAATGTAGCGGAAAGTAACGCTGCAATACTGCCTTTTAGCCATTTTTTTGAAAAATGCATAGTACGTTCTCCTTTGTTTACGATAATTTTATGTCCTAAAATATAAATTTTCCTTTATCCATCTTTGAATTTCCTGTTTTTTTCAGTATATCACGAATGGGAACAATATATTTTGAACAATTACCATTCTATCTCAATTGTGTAAAAAGAGAAGCAAAATTAGGTTAAACCTATATCAAATTTTCCAGAATTTATCATTTTATGAGTGAAGTTAGCCGTTATTGATAGAAAAATGAAAAAGATAGTACTATAATCTAAAGAAGGGAAAATTGTAGGTATCCAATTAAAAGTGTCATTTCTATTATTATTTTTGTGAAATTTTAAAAAAACGCTTGCTTTTTTATTTGTGTTGTGCTATCATAGATAGGCAATGAGTATTTGATAACAGGAATATTCGAATAGAAATTATACTCTTGGAGGTGAATGCGATCATGAAACCAGGAATTCATCCAAATTACGAAAAAACCACAATCACATGTGCTTGCGGTAATGTAATTGAAGTCGGTTCTACCAAAAAAGACATCAAAGTTGAAATTTGTTCTAAATGCCATCCGTTCTTTACTGGCAGACAAAAATTGGTTGATGCCGGCGGACGTGTTGATAGATTTAACAGAAGATTTAATCTCAACAAATAAGAACAGTAAGCGGTGTATCAGTACACCGCTTTCCTTCTTTTTACAGACGATTTTTTTGATATCCCACAAAAGGGGGAATCTCAATTGGATTATGTGACAATTGCGGATTATGCTACTGATGAGTTTATCGAGCGGAAATCTCGCTTTATTGGTTTTATTAAACCGGTGAAAACAAAAGCGGAAGCAGAGGCGTTTATCGCTGAAATCAAATCCAAGCATTATGACGCCACCCACAATGTTTCCGCTTATATTGTAAGGGAAGAGCGGATTGAACGGTATTCCGATGATGGGGAACCTCAAGGGACAGGAGGAGTCCCCATGCTGGAAGTCCTGAAAAAAGAGGGGTTGACCGATGTGTGTGCTGTGGTGACCCGTTATTTTGGCGGAATCCTGCTGGGGGCAGGAGGACTGGTACGGGCTTATTCCCATGGATGTAGCATTGCGGTACATGCGGCACAAAAAATTTTGATGTGTGACTGTGAGCGCCTTACTTTAAATTTTGACTATAGCCTATATGGTAAAATTAATTACCTGTTGCCCAACTACAATATCAAATTGGAACAATCCGATTTTGCTGACCGGGTTACCCTACAGCTTCTGGTTCGTTTGGATACGGCGGAACAGCTAAAAAAGGATTTGATTGAGGCGTGTAATGGGCAAATTATCCTCGATACGGTAGAACAGGTATTTACCGATTATCCTTATATCGAAGAATAGGACAATAAAACAGCGCATATTGTTGTATGTCACCGATATAGAGATAGACAGGAAAAATCACACCATTATAACGACTTTTCTTATTCCTGACGGAGTGGGGGATTTTCCTACAAAGAATGCCTGGATTAAAACATTTCCATAGGGGATAGTTTTCTATAAAATAGGGCTATTGATATGATAGGCGTTATCGTAGAAAACAATTTGGAGGTAATTGGGTTGATGAAGGTAAATAATCCCAAATAAAAGGATTTATTTTCAACCTAAACCAAGAAAAATAAAAAATTGAAAAAATAAAAAAGGTTTTTTTGTCCTTTTTCGGTATATTATTATTAGAACAGGAAAATAGATGCGGAAAGGGGAGATAAAAATGACGATTCGGGAACGGATTGAACAACAGGAAGAACAGACATTAAGCAAATATGCCACCTTGGCAAAGAACACCAAGGGCAGAGCGACCTATCAAAAGCCCTGTGATATCCGCACGGAATTCCAGCGGGACCGGGACCGCATTTTGCACTGTAAAGCCTTTAAACGGCTGCGGTACAAAACCCAGGTTTTTTTATCTCCAGATTCTGATCATTACCTGACCCGTTTGGTACATACCTTAGAAGTGGCGCAGATTGCCCGTACAATCGCCAGGGGGCTGCGAATCAACGAAGATTTGACCGAAGCCATCGCCCTGGGGCATGACCTGGGGCACACCCCATTCGGCCATGCGGGGGAACGGGTGTTAAATGAAATCTGCCCCCATAAATTCCACCATGCGGAAAACAGCGTGCGGGTAGTCACCGTGCTAGAAAAGGAAGGCAAAGGGCTGAACCTGACGGCGGAAACCCTGGATGGAATCCGCAACCATTCCTTCGGGCACGCCCAAACCCTGGAAGGCCGCTTGGTAAAAATCGCGGATAAAGTGGCGTATATCAACCATGATATTGAGGACGCCATCCGGGCTGGCGTTTTGACCAAAGAGGATTTACCTCAGGACTGCATTGAGGTGCTAGGGGATACGAAAAGCAAGCGGATTACGACGATTGCCACCTCAATTTTGGAGTACACCAAAGAGGATATCGCCATAGCACCAGAAGTGTTACAGGCGCATAATAAGCTGCGGAAATTTATGTTTGAACATGTGTATTTAGCGGTGCCTGCAAAACAGGCAGAAGAAGCGAAAGCGGTACAGGTTGTGGAGCAGATGTATCACTATTACCTTACCCATGAAAAAGAGCTGCCGGAGTTTTACCGGCAAATTGCCCAAAAAGAGGATTTACACCGTGCTGTGTGCGATTATATTTCCGGGATGTCCGACCATTATATTGTGGAGCGGTATTTGGATTTGTTTGTACCCCATTCTTGGAAAGGACTAAAACAATAAGGAGGGATGCCTATGGCAATTAGTGAAAGCTTTATTCAACAGCTGCGGATGGCATGCGATATTACCTCCATTGTTTCCTCCTATGTGGAGCTAAAGCGGGAAGGGCGAAATAAAAAATGCCTTTGCCCGTTCCATTTGGAAAAAACCCCTTCTTTGGTGGTATATGAGGATACCCAGTCGTTCTATTGTTTTGGATGCGGCACAGGTGGAGACGTCATCACCTTTATTATGAAGATTGAAAACCTGGATTATGTGGAGGCGGTCAAATTTCTGGCTGCCCGGGTTGGGTTGACTGTCCCGGAGGATGGCCAGGATGATAAGCTAGCGAAACAGCGTTCCAGGATTTTGGCGTTAAACCGGGAAGCTGCCCGGTTTTTCCACCAGAGTTTGAAATCTCCCGAAGGAAGGGAAGGGCTGGCTTATTTTGCCCAAAGGCGGCTGACCAAAAAGACCATCATAACCTATGGTTTGGGGTACGCCCCCAACCAATGGCATGCTCTGTTAGATCACATCAAATCCAAAGGCTATTCTTATGAGGAAGCAGCACTGGCGGATTTGGCGATAAAATCCAAAAACGGGCGGTATTACGATAAATTTCGGAACCGTGTTATTTTCCCCATCATTGATTTGCGGGGGAATGTGATTGGGTTTGGTGGTAGGGTCTTAGATGATAGCAAGCCAAAATACCTGAATTCCTCAGATACGCCAGTATTTAAAAAGAGCCGGAACCTGTTTTCCTTAAACTTCGCCAAAAATTCACCAGAAAAAACCCTGATTCTAGCGGAGGGGTATATGGATGTGATTGCCATGTACCAGGCTGGATTCCACAATGTGGTGGCAACGTTGGGGACGGCGCTCACTGCGGAACAGGCGCGGCTGATTTCCCGATATGCCGATGATGTGATTATTGCTTACGATTCGGACGAAGCGGGGCAGATTGCCACCACCAGGGCATCCAATCTGTTTGAGGAAGCTGGTGTGGAGGCAAGGGTGCTGGAAATCACCGGAGCAAAAGACCCGGATGAATACATTAAAACCTACGGTGCAGACCGTTTTAAAGTATTATTGGAGCAATCCGAAAATGTAATCAAAAATAAACTAAAGCGGCTAAAATCCAGGTACAACCTGGATGAACCGGAAGAACAGGTCAAATACATCCATGAGTATTGCCTGATGATTTCGGAACTTTATGATAAGCTGGAGCGGGATGTTTACGCTGGGAGCTTGGCTGTGGAATGCAATCTTTCCAAAGCAGCCGTGTTGGAACAGGTCGAACACCTGCGAAAACAGCAGTATCGACGGAAAAAAAGCAAAGAATGGAAGGAAATCCAGTCTGGAAAAGCAGTTTATGTGGATAAAATCAATCCGGAACGTGTAAAATATCCAAAAGAGGCAAAAGCGGAGGAAGGAATCCTCTATTTTCTATTAAACCATCCTGATTTTGTCAGCTATATTTTGGAACGGATTCAGCCGGAGCAGTTTATCACTAGCTGGAACCAAAAATTATTTGCTTTAATCATACAAAAAATACAACAGAATAGCCCGTTGGAATTAACCTATTTTAACGAGCAGCTTTCTCCGGATGAAATGGGGCGTTTGGCGCGGATTTTATCCGAAAACAGAGATTTAAACCATACCAAAGAAAGCTTAGACGATTACATTGCCGTTATCCTGCAACACGCCCATAAATTGCAGGATGCGGAACGTAGCCGTTTCTCTCTAGACGATTATGAGCAATATCGTCAGGAGCTTTTCAAAAACAAAGGAAAAAAATGAATGTGAAAGGGGAACCTTTATGCCTGCTAAAAAGAATGTTACGAATGAACCTGCAAACCATCCAGTGGACCCAAAGGCTGTTACTGCTGAACTGCTGGAAAAAGGGAAGCAAAAAGGAAAATTAACCTCCCAGGAGATTGCAGTTGCTCTGGAAGAACTGGATTTTGATGTAGACCAGGTGGAAAAACTGTATGAGTCCTTTGAACAGTATAACATAGAAGTGATTGAAGATATTGACGAAGATTTGGATATTGATTTTGCTTTGGATGTTAACCTCAACCAGGACTTGGAAGCCACAATTGCGGCGGAAGGGATCAATATTGACGACCCGGTAAAGGTTTATTTAAAGGAAATCGGCAAAGTTCCTCTTTTAACAGCAGAGGAGGAAATCGAGCTGGCGCAGCGGATGTCGGACGGCGACCCATATGCTAGAAAACGCCTTTCCGAAGCAAACCTTCGTTTGGTAGTCAGCATCGCGAAACGCTATGTAGGCCGTGGCATGCAGTTTTTGGATTTGATTCAGGAAGGCAACCTGGGCTTAATTAAAGCGGTAGAAAAATTTGACTATACCAAAGGATTTAAGTTCTCCACCTATGCGACCTGGTGGATTCGCCAGGCAATCACCCGTGCCATTGCAGACCAGGCAAGAACCATTCGTATTCCGGTACACATGGTGGAAACCATTAACAAAGTAAAAAAAATAAGCAGCCAGTTGCTGCATAAAAATGGCCACGATGCCAGTGCGGAAGAAATTGCGGAAGTACTGGAAATGCCGGTGGATAAAGTGCGGGAAATCATGCGGGTATCCCAGGAACCAGTTTCGTTGGAAACCCCAATCGGTGAAGAAGAAGACAGCCATTTGAGCGACTTTATTCCGGATGACGATGCACCTGCACCAGCAGAAGCAGCTTCCCACACCTTGTTAAGGGAACAGCTAGGAGAAGTGCTGAGCACCTTAACCGACCGTGAGGAAAAAGTACTCCGCCTGCGTTTCGGTTTGGAAGATGGTCGTTCCCGTACCCTGGAAGAAGTGGGAAAAGAATTTAATGTTACCAGGGAACGTATCCGCCAGATTGAGGCAAAAGCTCTGCGGAAACTGCGGCATCCAAGCCGTTCCAAAAAATTAAAAGACTTTTTGGATTAATGGATTCGAGGGAAAATCAATGTATATTAATCTGGAATCGGATTATGCTGTCCGTATTGTCAGTTTTTTATGCCGGGACGGTATGAAGTACGACGCCAAGACCATTGCGGAAAATACTGGGGTGACCCTGCGGTTTGCCTTAAAAATTCTGCGGAAACTGGTGGCGGCGGGGATTGTAAAATCCTATAAAGGGACACAGGGCGGCTACAAAATCGCCAAGTCCGCCGATGAAATCACCTTGCTGGAAGTAATTGAAACAATGGAAGGCCGGTATTGTTTTAGCCGTTGCCTAAACGAGGAACACAACTGTGGGGATTGGTGCTCTGGAATGGGGTGCAAGGTACAACGGGTGTACTCCAAAATTACCGACCAGGTGCGGGAGGAATTATCCAAAGTAACCTTTAAAACCATTTAATTACATAATATTGGTATAAAAATCGGAATCCTATCCAATCCTACCTAGGGGAACATGGCGTAAAATAGGCAAACTATATGAAAAAAAGCTTGAGAAAAAAATTCCTCAAGCTTTTTTGTTATTTATTCTTGACTTTAGTATACCCATGTGGTACAATATTATACTGTATCATAATGGACTTGTATGCTCTACTGTTATTATTGTATCATACAATCGGACAAAATGCAATAGTAAACTTTGTGAAAACTTTTTGCAACTTTTTTGGGAATTGTGCAATACATTTAAGTTTTTATAAAGGGTGCTTGCGTTGAAAATAGAATGGAGGAATTAAGCCTATGGTGAATGTCAAACCTGTTAAATTAGGAAAAAAAACCAGAATGAGCTTTGCACGGATCAATGAAGTGCTGGAAATGCCAAACTTGATTGAGGTGCAGAAAAATTCATATGAATGGTTTCGGACAGAGGGTTTGAAAGAAGTTTTTCGCGACTCGGCCTATATTTCCGACCATACCGGAAACCTGGTATTGGAATTTGTGGATTATCGCTTTGACGATAAGCTCAAATACGATGTGCTGGAATGTAAAGAGCGCGACACCACCTATGCGGCTCCGCTGCGGGTAAAAACAAGGCTGATTAACAAGGAGACCGGCGAGGTTAAAGAGCAGGAAATTTTCATGGGTGATTTCCCTCTTATGACGGATAGCGGTACTTTTGTCATTAACGGTGCGGAACGTGTTATTGTTTCCCAGTTGGTTCGTTCCCCAGGGGTTTACTATGGCAGTGAATATGACAAAACCGGTAAGAAAAAATTCTCTACCACCGTCATTCCAAACCGTGGCGCATGGCTGGAATATGAAACCGATTCCAATGATGTTTTCTATGTTCGGATTGACAAAAACCGTAAAATTCCAATTACGGTATTTATCCGTGCTTTGCTGCGCATTAAAGATGATTCCAATTTAAGCGATGCGGAAGTATTTACCGACCAATACGGCACTGATCAGGAAATTTACGAAATTTTTGGCGAAGATAGACGCATGGTGCAGACCATCACGGACAAGGATAATACCAAAAATGGGGAAGAAGCGTTGCTGGAAGTTTACCGTAAACTCCGTCCAGGTGAACCACCAACACTGGATAGCGCTGTTACCCATTTAAGAAATCTCTTCTTTGATGACCGCCGCTATGACCTTTCTAAAGTAGGGCGTTATAAATACAACAAAAAACTGGCGATTGCAAATCGTTTGACCGGCCATGTATTGGCAGAACCAGTGGTAAACGAGTTAACTGGCGAACTCTTAGGGGAAAAAGGCGAAACTTTGACTTATGAACGTGCGCTGGCAATCGAAAAAGCTGGTGTGGATACCGCTTATATTGATGTGGAAGGCGAAATCGTTAAAGTGATTTCCAACGGCATGGTGGATATCACCGATTTTGTGGACATCGACCCAGAAGCGTTCGACATCGGGGAAAAAGTCCGCTTCCGTGTATTAAAAGATATTTTGGAAACCTGCTCCTCCCAGGAAGAAATTGAGGAGGCGATCCGGGAACGTGTGGATATGCTGGTTCCAAAACACATCATTAAAGATGATATTTTCGCTTCTATTAACTATGTAAATAACCTGGCTTATGGTGTTGGTACCATTGACGATATCGACCATCTGGGTAACCGCCGTATCCGTAGCGTAGGCGAATTGCTGCAAAACCAATTCCGTATCGGCTTCAGCCGTATGGAACGTGTTATCCGGGAAAGAATGACCTTGCAGGCGCAGGATATGGATACCATGACCCCACAGGCTTTGATCAATATCCGTCCTGTTGTGGCTGCGATTAAAGAGTTCTTTGGTTCTTCTCCATTGTCCCAGTTCATGGACCAGAACAACCCTCTGGCAGAATTGACCCATAAACGTCGTCTATCTGCGTTGGGTCCAGGCGGTTTGTCCCGTGATAGGGCAGGGTTTGAGGTGCGTGACGTTCACTATTCCCACTACGGAAGAATGTGCCCAATTGAAACCCCAGAAGGTCCAAACATCGGTTTGATCTCCTACCTCGCCTCTTTTGCAAGATTGAATAAATACGGCTTTATTGAAGCCCCATACCGCCGTGTAGACAAAGAAACAGGCGTTGTGTTGGATGAAGTGGTTTACATGACCGCTGATATGGAAGATAACTACATTGTCGCTCAGGCGAACGCAGAACTGACAGAGGACAACAAGTTTGCTACCCCTCGTGTTACTGGCCGTTACCGTGACCAGATCATCGAAGTAGAACGGGAACAGGTTGACTTCATGGACGTTTCCCCAAAAATGGTTGTATCTGTTGCGACTGCCATGATTCCATTCCTAGAAAACGACGACGCAAACCGTGCTTTGATGGGTGCGAACATGCAGCGTCAGGCTGTGCCACTGTTAAGAACAGAAGCACCTGTGGTTGGTACTGGTATGGAATACAAAGCAGCAGTGGATTCCGGTGTTGCTGTACTGGCAAAACAAAACGGTGTAGTAAAACATGTTTCAGCGGATGAAATTGTCATTGAGGATGCTGACCACATCGAACACAACTATAAACTGATTAAGTTTATGCGCTCCAACCAGAGTACATGCGTAAACCAGAAGCCAATTGTTTCCAAAGGTGAAACCGTTACCAAAGGCCAGGTAATCGCGGACGGTCCTGCAATGGACCACGGCGAAATCAGCTTGGGTAAAAACGCTTTGATCGGATTTATGACCTGGGAAGGTTATAACTATGAAGACGCGGTTTTAATCAATGAAAGAATTGTGCGTGAAGATATATATACTTCCCTGCATATTGAAGAATATGAAGTGGAAGCAAGGGATACCAAATTAGGTCCAGAAGAAATTACCCGTGAAATTCCAAACGTCGGGGAAGATGCCCTGAAAGATTTGGACGAACGTGGTATTATTCGTGTTGGTGCGGAAGTGCGTGCAGGAGATATTCTGGTTGGTAAGGTTACTCCAAAAGGGGAAACCGAACTGACAGCTGAAGAACGCCTGCTCCGTGCAATCTTCGGGGAAAAAGCCCGTGAAGTAAGGGATACTTCCCTCCGTGTACCACATGGTGAATATGGTATTGTAGTGGATGTAAAAGTGTTTACCAGAGAGAACTCCGATGAACTTTCTCCAGGGGTAAACATGGTAGTGCGTTGCTACATTGTACAAAAGAGAAAATTAAGCGTTGGGGACAAAATGGCGGGCCGCCATGGTAATAAAGGTGTCGTTTCCCGTATCCTTCCACAGGAAGATATGCCATTCCTGCCAGATGGCCGTCCTCTGGATATTGTATTGAACCCATTGGGCGTACCTTCCCGTATGAACATCGGGCAGGTATTGGAAGTACATCTCGGCTATGCAGCAAAAGCGTTGGGCTGGAAGATTATGACCCCTGTATTTGACGGTGCCCATGAAAGCGATATCCGTGAATGCTTAAAAGAAGCCGGCTTGCGTGAAGATGGAAAAACTATCTTGTATGATGGACGTACTGGGGAACCATTCGACAACCCTGTTACCGTAGGTTATATGTACTACCTGAAACTCCATCACCTGGTTGACGATAAAATCCATGCCCGTTCTACCGGTCCATATAGTTTGGTTACCCAGCAGCCATTGGGTGGTAAAGCCCAGTTCGGTGGCCAGAGATTCGGGGAAATGGAAGTTTGGGCTTTGGAAGCGTATGGCGCAGCTTACACCTTGCAGGAAATCTTAACTGTAAAATCCGACGATACCGTTGGACGTGTTAAAACTTACGAAGCGATTGTAAAAGGCCAGAACGTGCCAAAACCAGGTGCTCCAGAGGCATTTAAAGTATTGATTAAAGAATTGCAGTCCCTCGCTTTGGATGTGCGTGTGTTGGATAAAGACAACAACGAAATCGATCTGCGTCAATCCTTTGATGATGATGACGATATTGGCTTGCAGCCTGTTGTGGAAGAAGACGAAACATTCAAAGATGAAGAAGCATTTAAAGATGTAGAAGTAGAGCAGGATTTTGAAGGTTTTGACGTTTCAGAACCAGAAGATCTTGGCGCTGATTTGGATTTTGGTTTAGATGATTTTGATGAATAAAAAGGAGAGATGTCGGAATGGAATTTAATGTGTTTGAATCGATTAAAATTGGTCTGGCTTCTCCTGATCAGATCAGGGAATGGTCTTATGGCGAGGTAAAAAAACCGGAAACAATCAACTACCGTACCTTAAAACCAGAACGGGACGGTTTGTTCTGTGAACGTATTTTCGGGCCTACAAAGGACTGGGAATGTCACTGTGGTAAGTATAAACGCCTCCGCTATAAAGGAAAAATCTGTGAAAAATGTGGTGTTGAAGTCACCCGTGCCAAAGTGCGCCGGGAACGTATGGGGCATATCGAACTGGCTGCCCCAGTTTCCCACATTTGGTATTTTAAAGGCATCCCATCCCGTATGGGATTGCTGTTGGATATCTCTCCACGCCGTTTGGAAGAAATCCTATATTTTGCGAAATACATTGTCATCGACCCAGGCAACACTGTATTGGAAAAAGGTCAGATGCTGACCGAAAAAGAATACGAGGATATGCGGGAAAAATACGAAGATGATTTCCGCGCTGGCATGGGTGCAGAGGCAATCAAAGAATTGTTGCAGGAAGTAGATTTTGATGTGCTTTCCAAACAGTTAAAAGATGAAATCGAAAACTCTACCGGACAAAAACGTGTCAAAGCGATTCGCCGCCTGGAAGTAGTGGATGCGTTCAAACATTCTGGCAACCGTCCAGAATGGATGATTATGGATGTTATCCCAGTAATTCCACCAGATATCCGTCCAATGGTTCAGTTGGATGGTGGACGTTTCGCTACCTCTGACTTGAACGACCTGTATCGCCGTGTAATTAACCGTAACAACCGTTTAAAACGTTTGTTGGAATTGAAT
Organism: Massilioclostridium coli; assembly: GCF_900095865.1. Classification (GTDB taxonomy): domain Bacteria; phylum Bacillota; class Clostridia; order Oscillospirales; family Ruminococcaceae; genus Massilioclostridium; species Massilioclostridium facile. The sequence continues at coordinate 593,332 of NZ_FMIZ01000007.1, forward strand.
GCGCCTGATATTATTGTCCGCAATGAAAAACGGATGTTGCAGGAAGCAGTAGACGCCTTGATTGACAACGGTCGTCGTGGCAGACCGGTAACCGGACCAAATAACCGTCCTTTAAAATCCCTTTCCGATATGTTAAAAGGGAAACAGGGACGTTTCAGACAGAACCTGTTGGGAAAACGTGTTGACTATTCCGGACGTTCTGTTATCGTAGTAGGACCTGAACTGAAAATGTATCAGTGCGGTTTGCCAAAAGAGATGGCTTTGGAACTGTTTAAGCCATTCGTTATGAAACGCCTGGTGGAAACCGGTGTTTCCAACAATATTAAAAGCGCTAGAAAAATGGTAGAACGGGCAAAAACAGAGGTTTGGGATGCTTTGGAAACGGTAATCAAAGGGCATCCAGTTCTGTTAAACCGTGCGCCTACCTTGCATAGATTGGGTATCCAGGCATTTGAACCCGTATTGGTAGAAGGAAAAGCATTAAAGCTGCATCCATTGGTTTGTACAGCGTACAACGCGGACTTCGATGGTGACCAGATGGCTGTCCACGTACCATTGTCCGCGGAAGCCCAGGCAGAAGCACGTTTCTTGATGCTGGCAGCAAACAACCTGTTAAAACCTTCTGATGGACGTCCGGTTGCAGTGCCTACCCAGGATATGGTTTTGGGTTCCTATTATCTGACCTTACGTAAAGAAGGCGACAAGGGAACCGGCAAAGTATTCCGTGATTACAATGAAGCGGTTATGGCATACAATGAAGGGGATGTTACCTTACATGCTCCAATCAAGGTAAAAGTAACTAGAACTGTTGGTGACAAAGTGGTTTCCCGCCTGATTGACGCAACGGTTGGTCAGATTATCTTTAACCAGCCAATTCCACAGGATTTAGGCTTTGTGGACAGAACCAATCCGGAACAGCAGTTTGACCTGGAAATCACCTTTAAAGTCGGCAAAAAACAGTTAGGGGATATTGTAAGCCGTTGTATTGCGAAACATGGGGTTGCCACTACCTCTGAAGTACTGGATAAAATCAAAGCCCAGGGCTATAAATATTCCACCAAGAGTGCCATCACGGTTGCGGTTTGTGATGCGGTTATCCCACCACAAAAACAACAGTATCTGGAAGAAGCGGATGCTCAGATTGAAAAAATCACCAAACAGTACCGTCGTGGTATGCTGTCCAATGAAGAACGTTACAACCGTGTAATTGAAACATGGGATGTTACCACCAAAAAGGTATCCGATGCGCTGACCGCTAACCTGGATGATTACAATCCAATCTATATGATGGCGGACTCCGGTGCGCGTGGTAGTATCAACCAGATTAGACAGCTGGCTGGTATGCGTGGCTTGATTGCCAACACATCCGGTACCACCATCGAAATTCCAATCAAAGCGAACTACCGTGAAGGTTTGAACATCTTGGAATACTTTATTTCTTCCCGTGGTGCCCGTAAAGGTTTGGCGGATACCGCATTGAGAACTGCTGACTCTGGTTACTTGACTAGACGTTTGGTTGACGTATCCCAGGAAGTAATCATCCGTCAGAACGACTGTGGTACTTCCAACGGTATTGAAGTATACGAAATCCGGGAAGGCAACGAAATTATCGAACCACTATACGAACGTTTAACTGGCCGTTATCTGGTAGAGGATTGTGTAGATCCAAAAACTGGTGAACTTCTCCAGTCCAAGGATAAGATGATGACCGAAGAAGACGCAAAACGTTTGGTTGCAGCTGGAATTACTCATATCCACATCCGTTCTATTTTGACCTGTGAATCCGAACTGGGCATTTGTGCGAAATGTTATGGCGCAAACCTGGCAAAAGGCAGCACCGTGGCAATTGGTGAAGCGGTTGGTATTATTGCCGCACAATCCATCGGTGAACCTGGTACCCAGTTGACCATGCGTACTTTCCATACTGGTGGTATCGCATCCGCTGAAGATATTACACAGGGTCTTCCACGTGTTGAAGAGCTATTTGAAGGCAGACGTCCGAAAAACTCCGCTATTATCGCTGAAATTAGTGGTAAAGTTCGCATGGAAGAAATCAAACGCACCCGTCATATCTTTGTGACTAATTCCAACGGGGAAGAAAGAGATTACGCAATTCCATTCGGCTTCCGTATCAAGGTAGAAGATGGTGAAGAAATCACAGCAGGTGCTCCTTTAACAGAAGGTCCAATCAATCCACACGATGTATTGGCAGTAAAAGGCGAGCAGGCCGTACAGAACTACCTGATTTCCGAAGTACAAAAAACTTACCGTATGCAGGGTGTTGATATCAACGATAAACATATCGAGGTTATTGTTCGCCAGATGATGCGTAAAGTTCGTGTGGATGATCCAGGTGACAGCAACCTGTTGCCAGATACCGTAATCGAACGCAGTGAGATGATCGCTACCCGCCGTAAGATGAAACAGCAGATGGAAGAATCTGGCGTAGAATTGAAGATGCCAACCTTTATTCCGGTGCTGCTGGGTATTACCAAAGCATCTTTGGCAACCGAAAGCTTCCTCTCCGCTGCTTCCTTCCAGGAAACCACCAGAGTATTGACCGACGCTGCCATCAAAGGCAAGGTTGACCCATTGATTGGTTTGAAAGAAAATGTTATCATTGGTAAGCTGGTTCCCGCTGGTACAGGCTTATCCTGCTATCAAAATGTAGAAGTAATCGAAAATGATAAAAATTCTCTTGACAAAACCACACTGTAGGATATATAATAAATAACTGTGTGAAATACACGTTTGGCGGCTTGGAATTTTTCAAACCGCCAAATGCTGTGTTTGCAAATAGATCATTAACCATGTAAGGAGGTGCCATATGCCAACCTTTAACCAGCTTGTTCGTAAAGGCAGACATGACAAAGAGACAAAATCTAACGCTCCAGCATTGGGCAAAAGATTTAACTCCATGAAGAAGGTTTCTACCGATCAGAGTTCTCCACAAAAACGTGGTGTTTGTACCGCGGTAAGAACAATGACCCCTAAAAAACCTAACTCAGCTCTTCGTAAAGTTGCCAGGGTCCGTTTATCCAACGGAATCGAAGTAACATCCTACATTCCAGGGGAAGGACACAACCTTCAGGAACATAGCGTTGTTTTGATCCGTGGCGGACGTGTTAAGGACTTACCAGGTACACGTTACCACATCATCAGAGGAACACTCGATGCTCAGGGAGTTGCTGACAGAAAACAAGCCCGTTCTAAATACGGTGCAAAACGTCCAAAAGCTGGAAAGTAGTGTAAACGACCGGATTATTATGCCAAATTAGGCTTCTTATAGATAGATGACCCTATTTTGGCACCCTACGGAAGTTTCTTGCTTTCGAGTACCAATGAATTCATTTTATGAAGGAGGGAAGCGAAGTGCCAAGAAGAGGTAAAATTGCAAAACGTGATGTTTTGCCAGATCCACTTTATAGCTCTAAACTGGTAACACGTTTGATCAACAGCGTTATGCTGGATGGTAAAAAAGGTGTTGCACAGAAAATTGTTTACGGTGCATTCGATATTGTAAAAGAAAAAACTGAAAAAGATCCTTTGGAAGCTTTTCAGGAAGCAATGGAAAATATCATGCCTGTATTGGAAGTAAAAGCCCGCCGTGTAGGTGGTGCTACTTACCAGGTACCAATGGAAGTACGTCCAGAGAGACGTCAGACCTTAGGTTTGAGATGGATCACCTTGTATGCTCGTCAGAGAAATGAAAAAACCATGAAAGAACGCCTTGCAGGTGAAATCATGGATGCTCTGAACAACACAGGTGGAGCATGCAAAAAACGTGATGATACTCACAAAATGGCGGAAGCTAACAAAGCTTTTGCTCACTACAGATGGTAATCTGATTTGGAGTTTGGTTTGGTTTGCCTTTTTTGAGAAGGACAAGCCGAACCGATTTTCCATATTATTGTTTGGTGTAAAATTGATTTTACACAACAGATAGAAAAGATAACAAGGCCTACCATAATTTTGGTAGAACATTATTTTTAGGAGGAAATTATGCCAAGAGACGTATCTCTAGAAATGACTAGAAATATTGGTATCATGGCTCACATTGACGCAGGTAAAACCACTACCACTGAGCGTATCCTGTACTATACAGGTATTAACCGTAAAATCGGTGAAACTCATGATGGTGCTGCTACAATGGACTGGATGGAGCAGGAACAGGAAAGAGGTATTACTATTACTTCTGCTGCTACTACTGCATACTGGAATAAGCATCGTATCAATATTATCGACACTCCTGGACACGTTGACTTTACTGTAGAAGTAGAGCGTTCTTTGCGTGTACTGGATGGTTCCGTTACTGTTTTCTGTGCCAAAGGTGGTGTAGAACCTCAGTCTGAAACTGTATGGCGCCAGGCTGACAACTACGGCGTTCCACGTATGGCTTACGTGAACAAAATGGACATCATGGGTGCTGATTTCTACAACGTAGTTGACATGATGCTCAACCGTCTGAAATGTAACGCTGTTCCAATCCAGCTGCCAATCGGGGCGGAAGATACTTTCAAAGGTTTGATTGACCTGGTTGAAATGAAAGCTTATATTTACGAAGACGATCTGGGTAATGTTATCGACGAAGAAGGCATTCCAGCTGACATGCAGGAAAAAGCGGATGAATACCGTGCAAAACTGTTGGAAGCGGTTGCTGAAGTGGATGAAGATTTAATGATGAAATACCTGGATGGCGAAGAATTGACAGTTGATGAAATCAAAGCCGCTATCCGTAAAGGTACCATTGCAAACCAGATGGTTCCTGTAGCCTGCGGTACTTCTTACCGTAACAAAGGGGTTCAGAAACTGCTGGATGCAATTGTTGATTATATGCCATCCCCAGTAGATGTACCAGCAATTAAAGGTACTGACCCTGATACAGGCGAAGAAGTTGTAAAACATTCTTCTGATGAAGAACCATTTGCAGCTTTGGCATTTAAAATCGCAACCGACCCATATGTAGGTAAACTGTGTTTCTTCCGCGTTTATTCCGGTACTGTTGATGCAGGTTCTACTGTATACAACTCTGTAAAAGGAAAATCCGAAAGAATTGGCCGTATCCTGCAAATGCACGCAAACCACAGAAAAGATATCGAAACTGTTTACGCAGGGGATATCGCTGCTGCTGTAGGTTTGAAAAATACCGGTACTGGTGATACTCTGTGTGATCCTAAGGCTCCAGTTATTCTGGAATCCATGGAATTCCCAGAACCAGTTATCAGCTTGGCAATTGAGCCAAAAACAAAAGCAGGTTCCGAAAAAATGGGTATCGCTTTGGCAAAACTGGCAGAAGAAGACCCAACTTTCAGAACTTATACAAACGAAGAAACCGGCCAGACAATTATTGCTGGTATGGGTGAGCTCCACTTGGAAATTATTGTTGACCGTTTGCTCCGCGAATTTAAAGTAGAAGCAAATGTTGGTGCTCCTCAGGTATCTTACAAAGAAACCATCCGCCGTAAATACGACATTGACCATAAATATGCTCGTCAATCCGGTGGTAAAGGTCAATACGGTCATGTTAAGATGATCATCGAACCAAATGAATCCGGTAAAGGTTACGAATTCATTAACAACATTGTTGGTGGTGCGATTCCAAAAGAATACATCCCAGCAGTTGACGCAGGTATCCAAGGTGCTATGGAAGCAGGCGTATTGGCTGGCTTCCAGGTAGTAGACGTAAAAGTTACCTTGTACGATGGTTCTTACCATGAAGTTGACTCCTCTGAAATGGCATTTAAGATTGCTGCTTCTCAGGCTTTCAAAGAAGCAATGAGAAAAGCAGACCCAGTTATTTTGGAACCAATTATGAAAGTAGTTGTTATTGTTCCAGAAGATTACATGGGTGATGTTATTGGTGACTTGAACTCCCGTCGTGGTCAAATCCAGGGTATGGAAAGCAGAAACGGTGCACAAGAAATTAACGCATTTGTTCCTCTTTCTGAAATGTTTGGTTATTCTAACGACCTGCGTTCTAAAACTCAGGGCCGTGGCCAATACTCCATGGAACCTAGCCACTATGTTGAAGTTCCAAAATCCATTTCCGAGAAGATTATGAGCTCTAGGGCTAAAAATGCTGACTAATTCGCATTTCTATAAAAATTTTGTGAAATTACTTGAAAAATTCTAGATTTATGATAGAATAAAACTATGCAAGTTTTTTCTTAAAAATGAGGAGGAAAATACAATGGCAAAAGCTAAATTTGAAAGAAATAAGCCACACGTTAATATTGGTACAATCGGTCACGTTGACCATGGTAAAACAACATTAACTGCTGCTATTACAAAAACTCTGGCTCTGAAAGGTCAAGCTCAATACGAAGCTTACGATATGATCGACAAAGCTCCAGAAGAAAGAGAACGTGGTATCACAATCAACACTGCTCACGTTGAATATGAAACCGACAAACGTCACTACGCTCACGTTGACTGCCCAGGACATGCTGACTACGTTAAAAACATGATCACTGGTGCTGCTCAGATGGACGGCGCTATCCTGGTTGTATCTGCTGCTGACGGCCCAATGCCTCAGACTCGTGAACACATCCTGCTGTCCCGTCAGGTAGGCGTTCCTTACATCGTTGTATTCATGAACAAAGCTGACCAAGTTGACGATCCAGAATTCTTAGATTTGGTTGAAATGGAAATCCGTGACCTGTTGAATGAATATGAATTCCCAGGCGACGATACTCCAATCATCAAAGGTTCCGCTCTGAAAGCTTTGGAAGCTCCAGACGATCTGAGCGATCCAGCTTATGCTCCAATCATTGAACTGATGGATGCTGTTGATGATTATATTCCAACTCCAGAACGTAAATCTGACCTGCCATTCTTGATGCCTGTAGAAGACGTATTCACCATCACAGGCCGTGGTACAGTTGCTACTGGTAGAGTTGAAAGAGGTCAATTGAACACTGGTGACGAAGTTGAAATCATCGGTTTGACTGAAGAAAGAGGCAAAACTGTTGTTACAGGTATCGAAATGTTCCGTAAAATTCTGGACTATGCTGAAGCTGGTGACAACATCGGTGCATTGCTGCGTGGTATCCAACGTTCTGACATCGAAAGAGGTCAAGTTCTGTGTAAACCAGGTACCATCCACCCACACACCAAATTTAAAGGTCAAGTATACATTCTGAAAAAAGAAGAAGGTGGCCGTCATACTCCATTCTTCAACAACTACAGACCACAGTTCTACTTCAGAACAACTGACGTAACTGGTGTTATCTCTTTACCAGAAGGCACAGAAATGTGTATGCCTGGCGATAACGTAACAATGGACGTTGAACTGATCACTCCAATCGCTATCGAAGAAGGTCTGCGTTTCGCTATCCGTGAAGGTGGCCGTACAGTAGGTTCCGGCGTAGTTTCCGCTATCAACGAATAATTTTACTGTTTCAATATATCAAACAGCTTGGCTTTTGCCAGGCTGTTTTTTTATACAGCAAAAAACTGGGTATTCTGTGCTTGTACAAAAAAGGAAGTCACGAAATGAAAATGGTTTCTCTAAATACAGGTAGTTTCCCAATTCGAAAAAGCGAGAGAGGAGATTTAAAAAACTTTTGGGTTTGGACAATGGAGGGTATTTATACTTTTTTTCCAAGAGTAATTATGGCTGTTCTCTTTTGTATAGGAAAAAGATGAGGGAAAATATTTTCTACCATTCGGAAGGAAAATGAATTTTGTGATGCAAAACCAAAGTAAATAAATTTTTCTATAATGCTAGTTTGTTTTTATCCGTAAAGCTACTTAGTGGCGTCCAATGTTTCTTGAAGAGAGGGTATTTAGATGAATTTCATTTTATCATTCCGCAGGGAAAAAGGAAATCTGGATGATTTCAGTAGTGCTATTTTCGCTATATCGAATGTTTTCAAACCAATTTTTTTATGCTATAATTAAGTTAATTGTTTTTCGAATAGGGGGATTGGATGAAACTGGTACATACTTCGGACTGGCATATTGGGCGTTCCTTGAATGGATACAGCCTATTGGAGGACCAGCGCTATTTTTTATCCCAGCTGGTGGATTTCCTCGTAGAATATAGGGTTGATGCTCTGTTGATTTCGGGGGATTTATATGACCGCTCCGTCCCTTCTGCTCAGGCGGTTCAGCTGGTGGATGAATTTTTGACTGAAGTAGTGTTGCGGCGAAACATTAAAACGTTTATCATTGCTGGAAACCACGATTCACCCGAGCGCCTTTCGTTCTCCAACCGGTTTTTAGAATCTTCTGGCTTGTATATGCAGGGGAACCTACCACGGGAAATCAAAAAAATTCCCCTTGTCTGTGGGGATGAAGCAGTTGTTATTTGGATGCTGCCTTATTTCCATCCAGCCCAAGTGCGGGAGCTGTATCCGGAAGAAAAAATCGTTGGATACCAGCAGGCTGCGGAAAAAATTGCTTCTTTGATATCTCCTTCCCCTAATACGCTTAACCTGTTGATGGCACACGGCTTTTATTTGAATGGCAGTGCCAAAGATGGTTGCTTATACTCCGAGTCGGAATATTCGGTAGGGGGGAGCGATTTAATTGATTTAGGGATATTTCCCAAGTTTGATTATGTGGCGTTAGGGCATCTGCACGCACCCCAATCCGCTGGGGAAAATGGTTTTTACAGCGGTTCCCCTTTGAAATATTCCTTAAGCGAGGAAAAACAAAAAAAAGGGATTGTTTTGCTGGAAATTCAAAATAAGACCATCCAACAATCCTTGCACTCATTTCAAACCTTGCGGGATGTGCGCAAGATACAGGGAAAATTCCAGGAATTGATGTTGCAGCAATCGGACGATTATGTGTTTGTAGAATTGTTGGACCAGGAGTATGTTTTAAACGCAATGGAACAGTTGCGTGTCCGATTTCCCAATATTTTGGGGATGCACTATAGTTCTTTGGAATACCAGCAGCCTTTATTGGAAGGGGAAGAACCGGCTTTATCCCAATCTCTAAAGGATATTTTAAAAAAATTTTATCTGGAAACAGTAGGGAATGAAATGACCCAACAGGAGGAACAATTGGTAGACCAGATACTTCTACAATTAGACCAAGGAGGGAAGCCATGAGATTGTTACAGTTAAGGTTTTCCGCTTTTGGGCCGTTTCCTACCGAACAAATATTGGATTTTACCAAATTACAGCAAAATGCGCTTTTTCTAGTCACTGGGGATACTGGAGCTGGAAAAACCAGTATTTTTGACGCCATTTCTTTTGCACTGTACGGGGAAGTGAATGGAAAACGCAAAGAACCCCGTACCCTAAAAAGTGATTTTGCCCCAAAAGACCGGCTATGCTATGTGGAGTTCCGGTTTGAATCCCATGGAGAAACCTATCAAATTTATCGGGAACCAGAACAACTTTCCCCAAAACAGAGGGGAAAGGGCTTTGTTACCAGGAAACACAAAGCAGAACTGACGTTGCCAGATGGCAAAAAAATAACCGATTTAAAAGAAATTAAGCAAAAAATAGAGCAGGAAATCATCGGGTTGAGCAGCGACCATTTTTATAAAATTGTCATGTTGCCACAGGGGCAGTTCCAAAAGCTGCTTACCGAAAAAAACACTGACAAGCTGGCTACCTTCCGTACCATATTTGGTACAGAGTATTTCCAAAAGGTAACCGACGCATTTTATTCTTCTACCAAATCGGTGGAACAGGAAAACCGGCTATTAATCCAGCAGAATCAAAACCTGCGTTCTAAAATCCATATTGTGGATTCCGCTTTGGAACAGGAACTCCATTCAGAATTCCCGGATGACGCAGCCTGCTTGAAGCTGTTGCAGCAGCAGAACCAGCGGATGGAACAGGAACTACAACAGTTAGAACGAAACATTCATCAAAAGGAAACCGAATTCCAGCAAGCTGCGAACCAACTAACTCATCAACGGGAATTGCACCAACAGCAGGAGCGCCTTCAGAAATTTCAGGGGAAACAAAACCAGCTGGAAGCGCAACAGGCGGAAATAGCTGCACAAAAGCAGTTTTTGCAGCAGCTCAAACAGGTGGAACAAATTCGGGGGATGGAACAGCAGCTGCGGGATGTTGAAAAAATGTTCCTGGAGGGACAAAACAGGAAAAACGAATTACAACAGCAATTGCAGCAAGTGCGCCAATCCAAGCAGGAATTATACCATCAACAGGAACAACTGTATGCCCAGGCGGAAGGGATGGAGCGGGCACAACGGCAACTGGATTCCTTGCGGCAGCTTTTCCCGTTGGTGGAGCAATTGGAAACATTCCAGCAAAAACAGATGGAATTGGAGCAAAGTATTTCCTGGACGGAACAGGCAGTGGAGCGGCAGCGGATGGTTGTGGAGTCCACCCAGTTGCAGGAACTTTTCCGTTTGATGCAAACAACGGAGCAAAAAAGAGGGGAGCTGGAACAAAAGGAAACCGAATACCAACAAGGTTGTAAACGATATTTTGAGGTACAGGCCTTTTTGCTTGGGGAACAGCTTCAACCAGGGCAGCCCTGTCCAGTATGTGGTTCCCGGGAACATCCTTGCCCAGCGCCGGGAGGAGAGGAGCAAATTGTTTCTTACCAGGAGGTTTTATCCCTACAACACCAGCGGGATGAAGTCCAAACCCAATTGTTACAGCTGGAGCAGCAGTTGGAGGCAAAACAACAGCAACTATCCGATTGGAAGATTGACACACCTGATTTTCAGGAACAACTGGAACAGAGGATAGCCCAATTAAAAGAAATCCTTCAAACGCCTTTGGAAGGATGGGATTCGGAAGAACCCTATCAAGAAAAGTTGCGGAGGCTAAACTCCCAACTGGAACAAACTACAGAATATTTGATTCCATTGCGGGAGAAAATCCGGCAGGAGGATGGGATATTGCCCACACTGGAAGGAATCCAACAATCGGTTTCCCAATTAGAATTAAAATTGTCCCAGTACCGTTCTCAGCGGGAGTCCTGTGAACAGCAGGATACCCAGCTTCAAACCCAGTTTAGCCAGTTGGAGGGGCAAATCATCCAACTGGAACAGGAATTGGAACAGAAAAAACAACAAAAAGGCCAATTGGAAGGGCAGTTTACTCAATTCTTGCAGCAGTCCCATTTGGAAGAACAGGAATATCAGACCTTGGTGGCACAATTGGAACAAATTCCTCAATTGGAAGCAGATATCCGTTCTTATGAAACCGAGTGCAGCAACGTACAGGCTGTGTTGCGGGAACTTGCGCTGCAATTGAATGGACAGGAACTATTGCAGCTGTCCGTATTGGAACAGAAACAGCAGCAGCTTCAAGAGGAAAAACAGAGGTTGACCAAAGAGCGGGAACAGTTGCTGCAACAGTTCCATCAGAATGTATCCTGCGAGGAAGAATATCGGGCACATTTGGAGAAAATCCAACAGTTAACCGAGAAATACGGAATTTTAAAAAAGTTGTCCGATTTGACCAAAGGTACCACCAAACGGATGGGATTTGAAAAATATGTACTGGCATTTTATTTTGATAGGATCATCTCCCGCGCAAACCTGCGTTTTGACCAGATGACCAATGGAAGATACCGCATGGAACGGATGAAAGGCCAGACAGATGGTTTTGATATTCAGGTAATGGATTTTTACACCGGGCAAACCCGGCATATCAGTACATTGTCCGGTGGGGAAACCTTTCTGGCATCGTTGGCCCTCTCGTTAGGGTTGGCGGACATTATTATGCAGCAAAACGGTGGAATTCAGCTCAACACCATGTTTGTTGACGAGGGGTTTGGCAGTTTGGATTCCGACGCTTTACGCCAGGCAATCCATTGTTTTACCCAGTTAAACCAGGGAAACCGGATGGTGGGAATTATCTCCCATGTGCCAGAATTGCGGGAACAGATTGCTAATCAGTTTGTGGTGGAAAAAAATACGGCCGGTTCTGGCAGTAAGGTTTTTTTGAAGCAGGCAAACCAATAAATGAAATGGAAAGAAGTGAATGAAAATGGCTGGTTTAGTAGTGGAAGGCGGTGCGATGCGCGGCCTGTATACCGATGGCGTGCTGGACGCGCTGTTGGATTATAAGATTATGTTTCCCTATGTAATAGGGGTATCCGCAGGGATCAGTAACGCCTATTCCTATGTGTCCAAACAGCGGGGCAGAAACTGGGAAATCATTGAAAAATACCGCAACGATAAACGGTATTTTAGTATCCGCAATTATTTTAAGGAAAAAAGTATTTTTGGGATGGATTTTATTTATGACGAAATTCCAAATCAGCTTATCCCATACGATTATCAAGCATTAAAAGCCTATCAGGGCAAATTACTGGCTGGGGTGACCAATGTAAAAACAGGAAAAGTGGAGTATTTTGACCAGTATTCGGCAGACCGCCAGTTTACCATACTGCGGGCCACCTGCGCTCTGCCGCTGTTTTTCCCTGTCATCCAGTTAAATGGCAACGGCTATTACGACGGCGGGATGGCGGACCCAATCCCCATCCGGAAATCCATTGCAGATGGGAATCCGAAAAACCTGATTGTTTTAACCAGGGAGGTTGGCTACCAGAAAACAGCCGGGAAATCCACCCGGCTTTCCGCAAAGCTTATCCGCAAAAAATTCCCTGCATTGGAACCAATTGTGCTGAACCGGCATATTGCCTACAATGAAACAGTAGCCTTTTGCGAGCAGTTGGAGCAGGAAGGGAAAGCGATTTTGCTCCGACCAGCCGCTGAAGTAAATGTTGGGCGGTTTGAGAAGGATATTCCCACTTTAAAACGGCTATATGAAGCGGGTTATCAAGATACAGTGGCAAAGATAGACCAAATTCGGGAATTTTTGCAAGAAGAAACCCTTTCCGCAAAAAATTGATGGATACGGAGAATTTTGTCAATATCAACTACATTTTAAGTTGTTTTTTGGATAAATATACAATGTTTTCATTTTTAAGATACAATTTTTTTCGAAGAACTCTGGATTGAATGTACAAATTTATGGATTTTATCCGTCAAATACTTGTATAAATCTAAAAAATATGGTAAAATATCATAGTTAGTGTGGAATGAAATTTTATGTGTAGTTTCACATCACGAAAACCGTACGCCTCTATTGGCAGGCTGCGGGGTTCTACTGAAATAAAGCATTTTTTTATAAGGAGGCAAATCAATGGGTCGAGACGTATATGAAAGTCCATTTTGTACTCGGTATGCCAGCAAAGAGATGCAACATATTTTTTCGCCGGATATGAAGTTTAAAACCTGGCGTAAATTATGGGTTGCCCTTGCTAGAGCGGAGCACAATTTGGGCTTGCCTGTATCGGAAGAACAGGTAAAAGAGCTGGAAGCCCATGTGGATACGATTAACTACGAAGTAGCAGAACAGCGTGAAAAACTGGTTCGCCATGATGTTATGTCCCATGTGTACGCCTATGGTGAGCAATGCCCAAATGCAAAAGGGATTATCCATCTTGGCGCGACTTCCTGCTATGTCGGCGATAATACCGATGTAATCATTATGAGGGAAGCCCTGTATGTGGTAAAACGCAAACTGGTCAATGTCATCGCAAAATTGGCAAAGTTCGCGAACCAGTATAAGGACATGCCTTGCTTGGCTTATACCCACCTTCAGCCAGCCCAGCTGACTACTGTTGGGAAACGGGCTACCCTTTGGATGAACGAACTGCTCATGGACCTGGAAGAACTGGAGTTTCGGATTAAAAACCTGAAATTGCTGGGCTCTAAGGGTACCACAGGCACCCAGGCAAGCTTTGTAGAATTGTTTGACGGCGATACGGATAAGATCAAGGCTTTGGAACAGTCTATTGCAGAAGAAATGGGCTTTTCCGGCGTGGTTCCAGTATCCGGCCAAACTTATTCTAGAAAAGTGGATTACAACATTGTTTCCACTTTAAGCGCGATTGCACAATCCGCTATGAAATTTAGTAACGATTTAAGAATCTTACAAAATTTCAAAGAAATGGAAGAACCTTTTGAAACTAACCAGATTGGTTCCTCTGCCATGCCATATAAGCGCAACCCAATGCGCAGCGAAAGAATTACTTCTTTAGCAAGATATGTCATGATTGATGCGTTGAACCCGGCGTTTACCGCTGGTACCCAGTGGTTTGAAAGAACTTTGGATGACAGCGCCAATAAACGTATTGCTGTTGCAGAAGCATTTTTAGGGATAGACGCGATCCTGAACATTCTGTTAAATATAACAGACGGTTTGGTTGTTTACCCAAAAGTAATCCATCAACGTGTGATGAAAGAATTGCCATTTATGGCAACCGAAAACATCATGATGGAAGCGGTGAAAAAAGGTGGAGACCGTCAGGAGCTGCATGAAAAACTTCGCCAACACTCCATTGCTGCTGGTAAAGTAGTGAAAGAGCAGGGCGGGGAAAACGATTTGATTGAACGGGTTTGTGCGGACCCTTCTTTCAACCTCTCCTATGACGAAATCCATGCCATCTTAAAACCAATTAACTTTGTTGGACGCAGTGTAGAACAGGTTACCGAGTTCCTGCAAGAATGTGTACAGCCTGTTTTGGATGCCAACAAGGATGTTTTGGGTGAAAATGCAGAATTAACTGTATAACAATTTACTAACTAATTTTAATTTATTGGAGGAAACAATCCATGAAACGTAAGGGAAAACCAACGTTTTTCATCGTTTTAGTGCTGATTATCATCTTTGCGGTGGTAACGGCATTTGGTGTAAAAACGAGATGGGGCGACAATACCACTACTTACATCAAAGGCTTACAGGATATCCGTTGGGGCATTGATATCCGAGGAGGGGTAGACGTTACATTTGCTCCACCAGAAGATGTAACAGATGTAACCGAAGAACAAATGAATGCTGCTGAAGCAGTGATCAAACAGCGTTTGCTGGCACAAAATATCACTGACAGTGAAGTTTATACCGACCAAAATAAACACAGAATCATTGTCCGTTTCCCATGGCCTGCTGACGAAGAGGATTTTGATGCCCAGGCAGCAATTGAAACATTGGGTGAAACCGCTGAATTGACCTTCCGTGAAGGGAAGGAGACCGATAGCGAAGGCGCTCCATCCGGTACAACAGCGGAAAATATTATTTTAACTGGTTCAGATGTAAAAGAAGCAAAAGCTGTTTATGGCTCTACTTCTGGTTCCAGTTCCCAACAGCAGTATCAGGTTAGCTTGGAGTTGACCGATGAAGGTGCGGAGAAATTTTCTGATGCCACTGGCAAGTTATACGCTTCCAATGGTACCATTTCCATCTGGATGGATGATACTATGATTTCCGCTCCAACAGTAAACGCACAAATTACAGATGGTAAAGCAGTAATTACCGGTAACTTTACGGCGGAATCCGCTTCTGAATTGGCAGATAAAATCAACGGCGGTGCGCTGCCATTTAAACTGGAAACACAGAGTTATAACTCCATTTCTCCAACCTTAGGCTTACAGGCTAGAGATATGATGGCGATTGCAGGTATTATTGCGTTTGCAGTAATTGCATTGTTTATGATTATAATGTATCGTCTGCCAGGTGCAGTAGCGTCTATCGCGCTGATTGGGCAGGTAACCTTGTCCTTGGCAGCAATTTCTGGTTTCTTTGCGCCGTTCCCAAGCTTTACCCTAACGTTACCTGGTATCGCCGGTATCATCCTGGGTGTTGGTATGGGCGTAGACGCAAACGTTCTGATTGCTACCCGTATCCGGGAAGAACTACATAATGGAAAATCCATTGATGCTGCGATTGACACTGGTTACAAACGTGGTTTGACTGCCGTAGTAGATGGTAACTTGACCACTGTATTAATCGCGATTATCTTGATGGGTGCGTTTGGTACACCGGATAGTATCTTCTCCAAACTATTGAGTTGGGTATTCTTTATGTTTGGATCTTCTACTGAAGGAACTATCTACTCCTTCGGATTTACTTTGCTGGTAAGCATTATCGGTAACTTTATTATGGGCGTTGGAGCTTCCAAATTGATGATAAAATCATTGTCTAAATTTAAGTGCTTCCGCAATCCTAAATTATATGGAGGTGCTAAATAATGAAAACTCCAAATATAGATTTTGTCGGAAAACGTAAGATTTTCTTTTCCATTTCCATTGCAATCATCGCAATTACGATTATTTGTGCATTTATCCTTGGGGTAAATGTGGATATTAAATTTAAAGGCGGTACCATCCTCACCTATCCTTGCTCTGGTGAGATAGATACCAAAGCAGTAGAAAGCACGATTGAGGAACAATTGGGAACCAATGTTTCCATCCAAACATCTACAGATTCTACTGGTAACCCAAATATGGTTGTTACATTATCCGAAAGCAAAGACCTTTCGATTGAAACAACCAATGCTTTGTCCGAAAAATTGGAAGAAACTTATCCAGATAATTTCCAATTTGAGGACGCCGCAACCGAAGTTACGGTAAGCAGCGTTAATCCTCAAACAGGGACAGAGTTCTTCTTTAAATGCCTGGTAGCAATTATATTTGCATTTATTGTGTTGGTTATCTACACTGCATTCCGTTTCCGTAAAATTGGTGGTATTTCCGCCGGTTGTATGGCAATTATTGCATTGGCGCATGACGTAATGTTTATCTTTGCGACCTTTGTATTCTTCCGCTTACCAATCAACGATAACTTTATGGCGGTTGTATTAACGATTTTGGGTTACTCCATCAACAACACTGTTGTTATCTATGACCGTATTCGTGAAAACAGACAGATTATGGGCGAGCATGTACCAACTAGGGAACTGGTAAACAAAAGTATCAACCAGACACTGTCTCGTTCTATCAATACAACATTAACCACAGTTTTGGCATTGCTGGTAATCCTGATTGTATCCTTGGCATTTGGTATTGATACCTTGATTAGCTTCGTATTGCCTCTGGTTATCGCAATGATTGCTGGTGCATACTCCTCTGTATGTATTTCTGGTCCATTGTGGGTTCTTTGGAAAGATCGTCCAAAAAAAGAGGTTGATCCTGAAAAAGAACAAAGAAAATTAGAAGCGCAAAAAGAAAAAGAACGTGAGCAAAGAGCAAAAGAAAAAGCCAAAAGACAGGCAGAAGCGAAGAAAATCGCTGACAAGAAAAAAGCAGAACGCTTAAAAGAAAAAGAACAGGAACAAAAAGAAGCAAATGAATAATTGTTTGTAGTCCTGTTACGAAGCAAATAAACTATTACTAAAATCCCCCTGTATAGATGATACAGGGGGATTTTAACATATTTTATAAAAATATTCATAGTTATATCAAAAATCATCAAAAACAAATAAAAGTCCTATTAAATTGGATCCATCTATTTATGTAAGAAGTTATTGTAACTTTTACAAAAATATTCTTGGATGAATCAGAATAATTCTTTTATAAATTGGTTTTGAAAATGATATAGTTGATATGATTTTCTAAGAATAAATGTTGGTGTAAATTGATTGTTTACTGTAATGATTGATATCATTGCTCTAAAATTTTGCAATCTAGTTGTTGAGTTCTAGATTATTTTTTATTATAATAAAGATAACATTTTATACAACAAAAATAGAATGGAGTTTTAAAGTGAAAAATGGAATTGAAAAAAATAGTACCTATTATATGTACTTGGATGTTTTAAGGATAATAGCATGTTTTTTAGTAATTGTAAATCATACAGATAGCAGAGTTTTTTTACGTACTTCCCCTAGTGAAACTTGGTTTTTAGGATTAACTTATTTTTTTATTTGTAAAGCTGCTGTACCGTTATTCCTAATGATATCAGGGGTACTGTTATTGCGTAAAATAGATAGTTATAAAAATATAGGCAAAAAAATATTGCGTTTTACCATTGTACTAATTGTTTTTTCTTTATTATATTATGTTGATGGCTGCTTAACCTCGAACAGCCCAATTTCAATTGTATCATTTTTTACTTCTATTTATCATAATCCAGCTACGAATGCCTTATGGTATATGTACTTATATTTGGCAATTCTAATTATGTTGCCTATACTACAAAAATTAGCAAATAGTATGAAAAAGAGGGATTACCAATATTATTTCTTTTTTTCTTTTATAATATTAGGTGGAATGCCTATTATAGTCCATTATATCCCATCCGCTGCTTATTCTGATCATTTTCAACTTTTTATTTTTAGTTGTTATATTGGATTATTGCTTTTAGGCTTTTATATTCAAAATTATCTCATAATTAATTTAAAAAAATGTTTTATTGCCATTGCAATATACATTGTTGGAATCGCAATAAGCGTAGTATTAACCTATAAAGAGTATTTATCCTCACCAAAAAATTATTTGTTTTTTGACGACAGGACATTGATTACTGTTATTGCTCCAAGTGCGTGCCTTTTTATTGTAGTAAAATACCTATTTGATAAGGTTCATTTTGGGGAAAAAGGAAAACGGATTATAAAAGAAATTGGCGGTTGTACTTTTGGAACTTATCTTTTTTCAGATTTTTTTATTCATAAATTAAAGGCAGTTGGTATAGAAGACTCTCTATTTCAGACGGTAAATCCATTTTTAGCTGCTGTAATAATGGAAATTATTGTATTTTCTGCGGGTATGGCGATTTCATTTCTATTCCGTCGAATCCCGTTTATCAAAAAATTACTTTAATAAAAAAGTATTGGCTTCGTTTTAGTAGACAATCAATACCTATTTATATATAGTAAAAATTTTGTAGTTTATTAGAATTTTGTTTATTCTGGAAGAAGCGATAAACCAATATTTTAATGAAGGGATTTAAATACTATTTTTTGTACTTTTCCCGGTCCTCTGGCGTGATTTCGCGGATGACACGGCAAGGGTTCCCCACAGCAATGACGTTGGCTGGGATATCCTTTGTCACGACACTGCCTGCACCAATAACAGCCCCGTCTCCAATGGTGACACCTGGTAATACAGTGACGTTGCCGCCAATCCATACATTGTTCCCCACCGTAATCGGATAGGCGTATTCCAAACCTTGGTTGCGCTGTTCGATATCTAAGGGATGCCCCGCTGTATAAAAGCCACAGTTGGGGGCGATAAATACGTTATCCCCAAAGGTCACCTTTGCACCATCTAAAATAATACAATTGTAGTTGGCATAAAAGTTTTTTCCAATTGAAACGTTATAACCATAATCGCATCGAAATGGCTGTTCAATCCAGAAATCCCCTTCGGTTTTCGCTAAAATTTTCCGGATCAGTTCTTTCCGTTGCTCCACTTTGGATGGTGGGAGTTGGTTGTGTTCATAACACAATTCCTGGCATTTTGCCCGTTCCTTCAGTAGCGCTGCGTCATAATTGGCGTCATATAGCAAACCTTTCTGCGCCTTTTCTTTCTCTGTCATAAAAACCTCCTTGTTCTTCATAACGATATTTGGGTGTATCATACCACGAATTTGACCTATCGTCAAATTCAGGATTGAATTTTATCGAAAATAGGAATATAATGGAACTAAACCATCATAGGAAAGGGATTTGCCATGTATATTGCTGATTTACATATTCACTCAAAATATTCCCGGGCAACCAGCAAGGACTGTGTTCCGGAACACCTGGATTTTTGGGCAAAGCGGAAAGGAATACAATTGATTGGAACGGGGGATTTTACCCATCCAGCTTGGCGAGAAGAACTAAAAGAGAAACTAATTCCAGCAGAGCAGGGGCTTTACCAGTTAAAGCCAGAATATCAGATTGAGGACCGGATTGCCGGAGAACAGCAAAATACCCGGTTTGTGCTTTCGGGGGAAATCAGTTCGATTTATAAAAAGAATGGAAAAGTCCGCAAGGTACACAATGTGATTTTACTGCCTAGCCTGGAGGCGGCTGAGGAGCTTTCCAAAAAGCTGGAGGCAATTGGGAACATCCACTCGGACGGACGCCCAATTTTAGGGTTGGATAGCCATGATTTATTAGAAATTACCTTAGAGAGCTGTCCAGATGCGATTTTTATCCCAGCCCATATTTGGACGCCACATTTTTCGTTGTTTGGGGCTTTTTCCGGGTTTGATACCATTGAGGAATGTTTTGAGGACTTAACCCCATATATCCACGCACTGGAAACTGGACTGTCCTCCGATCCGCCAATGAACTGGATGGTTTCCGCTCTGGACCGGTTTACCCTGGTGTCCAATTCGGACGCCCATTCCCCACAAAAACTGGGGCGGGAAGCAAATTTGTTGGAAACAGAACTCTCCTACCAAGGTCTGTACCATGCCATCCAGGAAGGGAAGCAGGGAGGATTTGCTGGTACGATTGAATTTTTCCCAGAAGAGGGGAAATATCATTACGATGGCCACCGCAACTGCAACCTTTGTTTAAAACCATCCGAAACCGCCAAATTTGGCGGAAAATGCCCGATTTGCGGCAAAAAAATCACCATTGGCGTGCAGCACCGTGTAGAGCAGTTGGCAGACCGGGAGGAAGGGTTCCAGCTGCCGGGAGCGGCCTATTTTGAAAGCCTGGTTCCATTGCCAGAAGTGATTGCGGCTTCGATTGGGGTTTCCAGCATCAGTGTGAAAGTAAAAAAACAGTATGAAACTATGCTGCGGGAAATTGGGCCGGAATTTTATATCTTGCGGGAGGCTCCACTGGAGCAGATTGGGCAAGTCGCAGGAGTTTGTGTCCAGGAAGGAATCAAGCGGCTGCGTCAAGGCAAGGTCACACGGGTTCCTGGCTACGATGGGGAATATGGAACCATCCAGCTGCTAACCAAGGAGGAAATCGACGGATTCCAAGGGCAAATTAACCTGCTTTCCACCTGTGGGCAGAATTTTACTGTAAAGAAAGAGGAGAAGCCGGCTTTTTCTGCTCCACAGCCTACAGAGGAAGTAGAGCAAACCGAAAAAAATCAGGAAGTATCCCAGGATATTTTAAGTGGATTAAATCCGCAGCAGCTCAAAGCTGTTACTACCAAGGCACGTTCGGTAGCGGTCATTGCAGGGCCAGGGACGGGAAAGACCAAAACTTTGATTTCCCGTATCGCCTATTTGGTAGAACGCTGTAATGTTAAGCCTGCTGAAATCACGGCAGTTACCTTTACCAACAAGGCAGCGGAGGAGATGCGCCAACGTTTGGAACAGCAGTTTGGCAGCAAGCGCACCGTGCGTTCCATGACCATTGGAACCTTCCATTCCATTTGTATGGAACTGCTGGAGGAATTGGAAGGAAACCCAGTCCACCTGCTGGATGAATCTGAAGCCATGCAGATGGCGGGAGATTTGCTTCGCCAGCAGGAAATCAAATATTCCCCCCGCAAGTTTTTGCAGGAGCTTTCCAAATACAAAAACGGCATTGCAGTGGAGGATTTGGAACAGTTAGAACCGGTTTTCCAGCAATACCAAGCCCAATTGCAGCAACAGGGTAGGCTGGACTTTGATGACTTACTGCTGCGTATGATAGAACTCTCTGGGAAGCTTACCCCAGCAAAGAAAAAACGGTTCCATTATTTGATGGTAGACGAATATCAGGATATCAACCAGGTACAACGGGAACTGATTGGGCTGTGGAGCCAGCACAGTAAGGGATTTATGGCGATAGGGGACCCTGACCAGTCGATTTATGGGTTCCGTGGCTCGGACGCCCACTGTTTTGAACAGTTGAAGGAAACCAACCCAGACACTGAATTCATCCGGTTAACCCAAAATTACCGTTCCACACCGGAGATTATCCGGGCTGCCCAAGCCGCTATTGCCCCAAACCCTTCCTTTGATGAACGGATATTGGAAGCAAATAAGGAATCCGGTGAACCAGTTTCCCTCCTCTATGCGGAAACCGAGCTTTCGGAGGGGATTTATATTGCCAAGGAAATCAACCGCCTAGTAGGTGGGATTGATATGCTGGATACTGAAATGTTGGGGCACCCCACCGACCATACCCGCACTTGGGAGTTTTCCGATATCGCTGTGTTGTACCGTACCCATCATCAGGCGCGGATTTTGGAAAAATGCTTCCAAAAAGAAGGGATTCCCTACATCGTCAAAGGGCGGGATGATTTCCTGATGGAAGAGTCCGTGCGGGGTACTATTCAGTTTTTCCGCTTTTTATGGGATGAATCCGACCACGCCGCCCTGTCCACCAGTTTAAAATTAATCTGGAATTGTCCAGAAGATATCATCCAGTATGTGGTTTCCCAACTGGAAAAACAGAATCTACTTGAGCTGGAGGAAGATTTCGCTAAAATTGGACATCTACAGCAGTGGCTTCAAGCGGTCAAGGCGTACCAGCCACTCATAAAGAAACAAAAGCCGTGGAAACTGTTGCAGGATTGGTGTGTATTCCTCCACTGGCAGGACTCCAAACCCCTGAAAAAATTGGAACAGATGGCAGTTTTTTACCCTGATATGCCTGCTTTGTTACAGGCGCTTTTACTGGGGGAAGAAGGGGATTTGGCGAGAAATTGCAGCCAGTATGATGCAGGGGCAGTAACTTTGATGACCCTGCACGGTTCCAAAGGGTTGGAGTTCCCCATTGTCTTTTTAGCCGGATTGCAGCAAGGCTGCTTGCCATTGGAATCCGAAGCCCATCCAGCAGATTTGGAGGAAGAACGCCGGTTGTTTTACGTGGGGATGACCCGGGCAAAAGATAAACTGGTGATGACGGCGCCAAAAGAATATTCCCAATTCACCGAAGGATTTCCAGAAGGTGTACTGGAAACAGGGCAGGCACACCAGAAAAAAGCGGTGCAAGCTGGAAAACAATTGAATCTGTTGGATTTTATTTAACTACAAATTCTTCCTTTTATCCTTTGATATCCACAAAGAACAACTACTTTGTGGCAACACAGTTTGATACTCCCCAGTAGATTCCTTTCTATATCAATACAGAAAACATCCCCGCCTGGATTGAGGTGGGGATGTTTTTGCGTGTTCATAAATATATAGGAGAAAAGCTTGCCTATTCTATCAAATAGCAGTAAATCTACACTTTTCTTATCAAACAAAAAAGAAGATTTCCGGTACGATGGATTTTATCAGATTGCCATAGAAACAGGCTGTTGCATTTGTATTGTGAATTTACTTAAAAACCGAAACACAACAAGGTTATTCTGTAGCACAGCTTATGGTTGAGAAAGCTATGGTTTGACAACCTGGTTGGATTATACTATGATAAAAAGGAAGAAACAAATGGAGGGAGACAACGATGGTACCATTTTACCGGCCATTTCAGTCAATGTGCAAAAAAGAGGAACTATTAAAAAAACGCTGGCTGTATGAAAAGGAACCAACCGAACAAAGAAAACAGGAGCTGGAAGCACTCTCCAAGAATTATGGATACGATTTTTTGGATATCCGTGTTCCATTTGAGGGGCATACCATGGACGACCACTTTTTTACCCCAGAGAGCCGGTATTTTTATGGGCACCGCCATGTGGTAATTTCCCGCCATCCTTGTTATAATCCATTGAATTTCCATGGCCATGAGTTTTTTGAGCTGATTTATGTCTGGCGTGGGGACTGTGACCACTACATCAACCAGGAAAAAATTAAACTGCAACAGGGAGATTTTTGTATCTTGCCTCCCCACTTAATCCATGCAGTATATACCGAAAATGAACAAAGCGTCATTATCAATATTCTCATCCGGAAACCTACCTTTTACTATACTTTCACCAACCTGCTCTCCGAGTTTGATGAACTCTCCTCGTTTTTCCGGTTCGCCCTGCTGGAGGAAAAAAATGATTCCTATCTGATGTTCCGCTGTGGGGAAGATGCTGTTTTACAGCACATGGTACAGCAGATGTATGAAGAATATTTTCAGGATGAGGCTTATGCCGCCCCCATTTTGGACCATTATATCATGATCTTTTTTGGACTGTTGCTCCGCCGCCACCATCAGGATATCTTATTTTTTGAAAATGCTCGTATGGAAAAAGAAGTACCTGTTTCCGAGATTCTCTCTTTTATTTCGGAACATTTACAGGATATCAGCTTGGACATGCTGGCGGAACACCTTCATTACAACAAGAATTATTTAAGCACTTTCATCCAAAAAACCATGGGGCAGAAGTTCCAGGATATTGTAAAGGAACAGCGGTTTTTATTCGCCGCTAAAATGATTGTGCAGGGGGATTTACCTTTAAAAGAAATCAAGGATTTAATCGGTTACCACAATTTTAGCCATTTTTATGAGAATTTTAAGGAACTATTTGGCATGACGCCGGCGGAATATCGGAAAGTCCACCATCCTGAGACGGGCAGCATTAATTTGCCAGTGGGAACTGAATTTTGGGGACTACGGGAGTGAAAACAATCCTATAGGGGACAATGGTTGGATTGATTACCCCAATTTCATATCAATTCATCTACTTATTGCACTTATTTTTTGTTTTTAGTAAAATGATTTTTGTCAAATAGACCACATTGTGGTCAAGTAAAAAAAGAGAGGGCAAAAATCCATGAAAAGAAAAAGTAAGACAACAGGACGTAAAATGATTGCGGTTCTCACCAGCGCGGCATTGCTTGCGTCGGTTGGGGCAACCACAGTAACTGCCTTGGAAAGCACAGCAGTGCAAAAAGGCAGCATTATCCACGAGTTTAAAAACCCGGAAGAAAACTCGAAACCAATGGTTCGGTATTGGCTACCGGACGCTGCCGCTGACCCGGAAATTGTAGCGGACGAAATCACTTCCATGTATGAAGCGGGTTACCGTGGCGTGGAAATCGCGATGGTTCCCCGTTACTCGGTATTTGACCCATCCGAATATGGGTTTGGTACCGAAGCTTGGAGGAACCTGTTAAAAACAATCTTTAAAACAGCAAAGAGTTTTCCAACTGAGTTCCGTGTGGATTTAACCAGTACCCCAATGTGGCCAGTCTCCTCCAATATGATTGACCCAAATGATGATGGGGCAAGTAAGGAATTGGCACACTCTTACACAAAAATCACCCAGTCTGGTATAACAGACCTGCCAATGCCAGAAACCCGTGTGCTGGATTCCATGAGATGTCCATTTGTGTTTACGGATGACTTTTTGGCGGCAACCGTTGCACAGGTGGAAAGTGTAGATGCAGATGGCAACTTTGTGCTAAAAGAGGATAGCATGAAGGATGTTTCGGACGCTGTTGTGAAATTGGAGAAAACAACTCCAGCTGGTGTGCCGGATATGAATGACGCTTATATGCAGCAGATTTATGACGGTGTTACCATGGATCTGGAAGGGGGAAGAAGCACCGAGGAACAAAAAAATCAGCCGGTTACCAATGAGAATATCGAATATGTATTTGGCGACCGTGACCGTATGGCGGACACCCAGAACTATTATTCCATTGACACTTCTAAATTGGGGATTGATCTTTCCCAAATCAATCAGGGCGGCCAAGTACAGGCAGGAGACTGGTTATTGTTTGGCTTCTACACCAGAGGCAGTGGCTATGCCTTGGGTACAGATTCTAAGGTTGTTTCTGGCGGGGCAGTTATTTACCCAATTAACGCTTGCCAGGAAAATGTACCATATGTAGTGGACCATTTCAGTGATACTGGCGCCAATGTCACCAAAGAGCTGTGGGACAAATACATCCTCTGTGATGAGGAGCTTGCCCAGTTAATCCGGGAAGCGGATTGCTCTATTTTTGAGGATTCGATTGAGATTTTGAGCGCAAGCCCATTCTGGTCTACTAAATACCAGGAGTATTTTAAACAGGACGCTGGCTATGATCTAACCCGATATCTACCATACATCACCAGCGCAAAAACATGCAGCACAGATAAAGTTTCTGGCTATGACCCAACCAAATTTTATGGTACCAACAGCAGCCGCTATATTGAGGATTACTTTACTGTATTAAGCAACATGTACCAGAATTTGTTTGTAGGTAGCATGTTGGATTGGTGCCACAATGACCTGGATGCTCTGTACCGGACCCAGGCATATATTACCAAAGGAATTTCGGTAGACACTGGTGCGGTTTCACTAGATTTGGACATTACGGAAGGGGAATCCTTGGCATGGAAAACCAACTATGATAAATTCCGTATTTTATCCGGTGCTACCCATATCGCGGGCAAAAAATATGTGACCGATGAAGTTTTGGCAACTTCCAGGGGGACTTCCATCAAAGATAACTATCCATATGGGGCAAGCTATGCAATTTCCTGGGATAAAGCAGTGGAAAAATTAAACGATAACTGGGTATTAGGCGTCAATTTAATGATGATGCACGGTGCGGCTTATGCAGAAGCCCATACCTTTACTTCGGATGGCACCGACCGTCTGGATACCCAATGGCCAGGATGGCATCCATTTGGCGCCAACGCGGCAGATCCATGGACGAACCGCCAGCCTTATTTTGAGGATGTCAATGTGATGACCCAGTACATGGCAGCTTCCCAGGCTATCCTGCAAAACGGCCTGCCAAAAATGGATGTATTGCTGTATGCTCCAAAAACCATAGATTCAGGAGATGATGGCAGCACCTGTGAAATTTACGACCAATCCGTTTTAGTGGATGCTTTGGATCAAGGCTATACCTATGATATTGTAGGGGAAGCGGGAATCCTCCATGAAAATGCGGTTGTAGAAAACAAGACATTGGTAGCAAACGGTCCAGAATATAAAGCAATGGTAGTATACAACACAGATACCATTGGTGTAGAAGCAGCGCAACAGATGCTCAACTTTGCGAAACAGGGCTTGCCAATCATCTTTGTAGGTGGAACCCCTGCAAGGGTATCCGGCGTTTCTGCTGACAGTATCAATAGCGGTGCGGTAGTTGATGGCGATAAGATTGACAGCGACGCAGAAGTCCAAGCAATTATGGCGGAAATCACGAGCTTTGATAACGTTGCGGTGATTCAGGATGTACCAGGTGTATTGACCCAGTTAGAACAGTTTGGAATCTCCTCCAGAGTATCCTATCCATCTACCCAGGATTTGCGCAGCTACTGCCGTTATGATGAAACAGACGGAACCTATTACTATTATTTCTACAATGGTTCTAGGGACCAAAAATCCATTTCAGTGCCAGTTACCATGACAGGGGAAGGCGCCCCATACAAATTGGACGCTTGGACAGGAGAAATTTCTCCAATTGCATGGTACAACCAATCCGGAAACCAGACTACAACCCAGTTGGATTTGGAATACAACGAATCTGCTATTATAGCGATTTCCAAAAACGAAGCGGAATTTGGCGCGGCTCCAAAAGTACATGTCACCAATACCACAGCGGATAACGCAGTAGTAGAAGGGAATGACATTGTAGCCCGCAGCGAAGCGAAAAGCGCAGTGACAGCGGAACTCTCCAACGGAAGCAATATTTCCTGCGAATTAAACCCGATGGAAGAAATGACATTGAAAAACTGGGATATTGCAGTGGAAAGCTGGGGCCCAAGTGCAGATCCAAACGCACCGGCAACCCAATCGGATAAAACAACGGTGAACTTTGCTAATACTGGCTTGATAAGCTGGAAAAACCTGCCGGCAACAGCAGAACAATTGGCTACACTAGGCGTGGAATCCATGTCCTATGTATCTGGCATTGGACATTATAGCACCAGCTTCCAGATTGATTCTCTGGAAGAAGGGCAGGGGGCTTACCTGAATTTTGAACATGGTAACGACGAAGTAACCGAAATCATTGTAAACGGACATGACCTGGGCGGAATCAACCAGAGTAAAAATATTGTGGATATTGGCCAATATCTGAAAGAAGGGAAAAACACCATTTCTATTAAATTGGCAACCCCATTGAATAACAGGATTCAGGTAGAAAACCCAGTATTCCAGGAACGTTACGAACAAGGCTATGTGCAGGATTACGGTTTAACCGCAGTATCCTTAGTACCATATGATGAAGCAGTGATTTACACCGCAACCGAAAATGGTGGAACCAATGGTGGAAACGGAACCAGCAGCGAAGGGAATGTGCAAACTGGTGATGCTTCCACAATAGGCATTCTGGCGGCACTCGGCGCAGCAGGCGTAACCGCTTATATCATTCGCAGAAAACGGAACCATAATTCCTAGTTTTTGTAAAATCGTTCTATTTCCTCTCTGTTTCCCCTCTAACTGGTTTAGAGGGGAAACAAAAACTCTTTCATCCTATAATAACCCCGGGGTAGAAAATCACTTCTATCCTGGGGTTTTTAAGGTTTTTGTTTTGAATTTGTACGGAGAATATGGTAAGATAATGATAAAAGAATTGTGAAATAAGGAAGAAGGGAATCGGATGGAATACTGTTCACTGGGCACGATGTGCCAAAAGGAATTATTGCTGAAAAAGCGATGGCTGTATGAAAAAAATCCAACTAGGGAGGCGGCAGATGAACTGAGGGAGTTGTATCAACAGTACGGCTATGAGTTTTTGAACCCCGCAGCCCCTTTTGTGAGCCATTCTTTGGAGGAGCATTTTATCACACCGGAAAACCAGTATTTTTATGGGCATCAGCATGTTGTTATTATGCGCCATCTTTGCTATTCCCCTATGAACTGGCATGGGCATGAATTTTTTGAGTTAACCTACGTATGGCGGGGGGATTGTATTCATTCGATCAATGGGGAAGAACACTATCTACAACAGGGGGATTGCTGTATTTTACCGCCCCATTTGATGCACGCCCTTTACACCGAGAATGAAACCAGTGTTATTGTGAATATCTTGATACGTAAACCCACTTTTTATTATACTTTTACCAGCCTGTTATCCGAATTTGACCATCTTTCTTCTTTTTTCCGGTTTGCATTGCTGGAAGGGAGGACGGATTCCTATTTGATGTTCCGTTGTGGGGAAGATACTTTATTACAAGGGAAGATACAACAATTGTATGAGGAGTATTTTTGCGATGAGGCGTATTCCTCCCCAATTGTAGATAGTTCCATGATTGTTTTTTTGGGGTTGTTATTGCGGCGGCACCGTCAGGATATCCGGCTGTTCCAAAGTGATTTGGAAGAAAGTGAGGTGCCTGTATCCAAGATTTTAGCTTTTGTTTCGGAACATCTACAGGATATTAGCCTGGATATGCTAGCCCAACATCTCCATTACAATAAAAATTACCTCAGTTCTTTGATTCAAAAAACCATGGGACAGAAATTTCAGGATATTGTAAAGGAACAACGTTTTTTATATGCTGCCAAAATGTTAGGGCAAAGCAACCAGTCCATTAAATCCATTATGGAATCCATTGGCTACCATGATTCTAGCCATTTTTACCGGAATTTTAAAGAGCTATTTGGTATGACTCCAGCTCAATATCGGCAAACTCATGGGAATATCATTGAATCATCTCCATCAGACGGTGAGAATAAAAATCTTTAGATACAAGAACATCTCCTTTTGCTAAAATAAATGCAGGTTTGGCGACCGCATTACGAAGCAAAAGGAGGAGTTGTCAATGAATCACATAAAAAGTTTAGCACATTCAAAGTGGAGATGCCAGTACCATATCGTATTTGCGCCGAAATATCGAAGAAAAGTAATCTATAATCAGTTAAGAAAAGATATACGAGAAATCATTAAAGATTTGTGTAAATGGAAAGGTGTAGAAATCATAGAAGCAAACGCATGCCCAGATCATATCCACATGCTGATTAGTATTCCGCCGAAATATAGTGTAGTGTAGCGTAGTTTACAAGAGACAAAACTCAATACCATTAAATTTTCCATATGATATCAATTTTTTCGCTTGTAGCACAGATTTTAGAAATCATCAAATCTACGACTTTTTGCTTGTTTTCAAAGGAAACTTTATCCCAAGCATCCAAATGTCCAAATATTTCTTTGATATATGAAGTTTGATATAGGTTCTTAAATCTATTGCTTTCACTTTCATATTTAGCATTTTTCTAATTCGATGTATTAGTCATTTATTTTTCTACCTAAGTACTGATATTACAAAAGGCTGGTTTTTTAACCAGCCTTTTGCTTATATTAAGAGAAAAGAGAAGAAGAAAACGTTATGAGTTATTTTTTCTTACGGGAGAGAACCAGTGCAGCTCCTGCAATTGCTATTGCTGCCATTCCAGCAATTGGTGCAAAGTCGCCTGTTTTCGCTGCGTTTGCTTTTGGTGTAGTGGATTCTTGTCCAGTTTGAGTAGCTGTATCATCAGTGGACGGTGTTGTTTCTTCTGGAACACTTCCATCTACTTTTACTAATTGATCCATTGCAGCTTGTACATTTGTTACTGCTACATCTACTTCTTCCTGGCTTGCGTTTTCATTGTTGTATACATCCTTTGCTTCTGCTACTGCTGCTTGTAATGCTGCGTAGCTTTCTGCTGTGTATGCGTTTGCATCTACTTTGCCTGCTTCCGCAAGGACTTCTTCCAGGATAGATTTATCTGCTTTGAACCGTAAATTCATCATTGTATTTAACAGATTGTCTGCTACTTCATTAATTTCTGCCTGCATGGCGTCTCCGTCATTGTATACACCCTTGGCTGCTTCTAATGCTGCGGTGAATTCCGCTTTGCCTGCTTCCACATAACGGTCAAGTTCTGCATTGATTTCATTTGCTGCTTCTATCAGAGAAGCCAGTTCTGTTTTATCCCCAGCTACAAATCCTAATTTGTGGATTTCATTCAGCAAGGTTTTCCATGCTGCGTTCACTTCTTCCTGGGTAGCCCCAGCATTGTTTGCTACTGTTTTCGCATTTTCCAAAGCAGCGTCAAAGGATTTCTGTACACTTTCAATGGCGTTGTCATATTCGCCACTTTCTTTGGCAGCTTCTGCGTATTGAATCACAGAGTTCAAAATACCTTTATTTGCCTGGCTTTCTTCCAAAGAAACTTCATTATATGGAACAATCACCGCTTGTGCTGGTCCATAAGAACAATAGTCCACACGATATCCCGGCCAACTTACCCATTTACCTTCTTCTGTTACATTCAATGCACCAATGGCAATGGCTGCATTATTCAAATTGGAACTATACTCTAGTTGAATCGTATTTTTTCCAACTTGGAGGTAATCTGAAATATCTAGCTTTGCATCATTCATATTAAGGTCGGATACCTGTTGACCATTAATAGAAACCGTCATGGACATCACCATATCCCCAAAATCAATGTATGCTCCATCTGCGTTACCATTCCAATCAAAAGTTGCAGAATAGTATCCTTTACCGGATACTTCTTTTCCAACTTCAGGAATATTATCCCAAGTAGTAAGCGAATCCAGCTTCACATCAACATCCGTTTTCACTGTGTTAAATGTATGCTCTGTTGTCGTAACTCCATCTAATGTTTCGGTACGGAAAATTTCTTCCCCTTTACTCCATTTTTCTACAGTTACATCCCAATTGGTAATATCGTAAGCATTTGGAACTTCTGTGTTGAATTTTACGGTTTTGCCATCACTTGTAGTTACATAGTAATTTCCACTTTTTGTGGTGCGGATTACAACGCCATCCTTTGTTTCGTAAGCGTTATCTGCATTTGTATCAGTGATATGGAGTTGTTCTGTATCCGTTTTTTCAAAGGCATACAACGCTACATCGCCATAATTTAAATCAATTGTAAATATCGTTTTGCCATTTTCGTAACGGTAGTTTGCAACCTGTGTTACCTCGCCGGACCATGCATCGATCACATATGGAATAAATATACCATCCATTGAAATTTCCGTTTTGATATTGGTACCATGATCTTCTTCACAGAACTCTCCATTACAGTAGTTATAGGCATAGAGATATTCATTTCCGTTTTCATCTTGACGAACCTGTGTCAAAAGTTGATGGTTTTCTGGCATGCCTGCATATGGAGTAACATCTAAACTTTGTAATGCTTCCACAATGTCATCATCTGAAGCGGCTGTTGCAACACAATCCAATGTTTTCAACTCTGACATAACTTCTGCCAAAGCAGAATCGCTTCCATCATTATAAGGTGTTTGTACTGCAGCTCCATCTACAATAACTACTTTAAGCCCTTGTTTTGCATATTCCAAAATTTTCTGAGCTCCATCCAGTGTTAACCAATCCTGCCAAAGAACCAAAGCTTTATATCCGGCCAACTCTAAAGTTCCATTTTCTGCGTCATAGTATACGCCTTCTGCATCTAGGAAATCTGGACTAAAATAATCATAGGTATATCCATTATCCTGGAGCTCAGTCGTTTGGATATATCCAGGCATATAGTCATGGCGGAGGAGCCAGTTGTTCTCATCATTTTTAGAAAATTGTGATGGTGCTAAAATTGGCATTCCGTACTTCATATAAACCATACCAACATCACTTCTGGACTTTCCTTCACGAAGCAGTTGCTGCACTCTGCCAAGATGATCATTAAATTCATCATATTCACTATAAGATGGGTACCGCAAGCTCAATACGTTAAAACTGGAATTGCTGCGGAAGCCTGGCCAATCCACTTCAACTGGTTCTGGTGCCCATTGAGAAGTCCAAATATGCCAGTTAATACGGCTATAACCTGCTGCATACAGGGTATATGCTTCCTGTAAATGCATCTGATAGTCATACGCATAACTAGTACCGCCAAGAGCACTGGTTTCGCTGGATAGAATTTTGTTTTGAAGCTTTGAACCGCCAGACCAAGTTCGATACATTTCAATCTGATTTTCCTGATTCAAAGTTTCTGCCTCTGGATAATCTACAGACTGGATTGGCTCTGAGTTTTCCAGATATTTTCCGTAAGAAATCTGTGCCCGCAATGTAATACCATAACTATTGAGCCATTCCCGGAATGGTTCCATCAAATTTTCCATATACAATTCGGTTTGCACATCATTCAGGTCGTTCAAAATTCGCTGCCCCAGATTAGCGTCCTCCAGGTTATAGGTTCCATAGACATCTGATGGAGGAGAAACCCGTTTTGGAGCAGGTAACCCGATTGCTAGGAACAAATATGGACGAATATCATAGCCTTTTCTTGCCTCAAATTCCTCCGCGAAATCTTCTGTCCAGTTTACAAATCCTGTTCCGGTCGTGTACTCCAGGGAATCCATAAACAATTGTACATCGCCCTCTTTGATTTTGGCGTTTAGCTCTTCATCACATAAAACATGTTCTTCCCAATATTCTTTTAAGGCTTCAAAACCCCGACGATCAAAATAGTTGATACAATAGGATGTTTCTACCGCTGGTTTTGATACTTGCGCTGTCCCTACTTGCCAATAGTAAATAATATCGTAATCTCCATCGTCCGGAGCTGTCCAATCTAACAAATAATCTCCTTGATCATTTTTAGAAACCTGGTCGGATAAATCAATAATGGAATCATTGTCAATCACAATCGGCTTCGTCTCGATTCCAATACGTTTATATGCGTATGCCCCAATAAATTCATTTTTTTCTGGCAAAGTTACTTTATTGGTCCCACCAAAACTATTTGTCGTAATAGTCTCTGTTGGTACTTTACCTGATCTTGACTGACCAGCTGGTATAGTTTCGTTCGCCTGGAAAACAGCCTGGTTAGCAGCTTGACTATCTGGATCTAATCCCGGTACATTAGCTGTAGACCAGTTGGTACCAGATGTCAGCCCAATTGTCATGCCCAAATCCAATGCTTTGTTCAATACCAGATGGAAGTCATGGTCCCATTGTTCCGAACCATATCCATAAATAGATGCATCTAATCCTTTAACGTCCAATTGACACAGTTCAATACCGCGGAATCCCGCATCATAAATTGCCTGTACTTCTTCTTCCAAGGTTTCATCCGTGTGCCCACCTTCTGCCATCCACCAACGAACCTCGGTACGATTTTCAATCTTTGGGTTACCATATTTGTCACTTAATTCATCCGCAAACCCATTTGACGTTCCGGATGCGTTAACAGCTGGCATACTACCTACCAGTAAACTCGCAGATACTGCCAGTGCCAAACATAAAGCACCAATTCTTGTCTTCTTTTTCATGATTTTGCCTCCAATTTAAAATTTTCTTTCTGCTATCTATCCAAAAAGAATACCTTTATTATAAATCCAAAGAAAAATAATGTCGTAGGATTCATTTGTATTTTTTTTGTATTTATTTGACTTTTTTTATATGATATGATAATCTTTTTAAGAAGAAATTTATAAAACTACTGTGGAGAAGGTGACATATTGAATTCGATTGATTTTTATATCAAACAAACGCGTGAATTGGAAAAAATCCGTGTTAGCTCTCCGAATTTAAACCAGATGCGCCAAAAACAATTGGAAGAAGTACAACAAAAAGGATATTTTTTAATGAAAAATTTTCCTAATAATAATATAAAAAATCCTCAGATTACCCTGCATCCATTGCCTAAAAACGTAAACCCAAAGATGCTTTTGCATAAACATGAATTCTATGAATTGATGTACGTTTACCGTGGTAGTTGTATCAATCATTTTCAAGAAAATTCAATTACCATGCAGGAGGGGGAAATCCTCCTACTTAATCCAAATACAGCCCATTGTCCGGAAACACTAACGGATAATGACTGTGTATTTAACATTATGTTTCGTCAAGATTTTTTTCGATACTCATTAGATATTCTATTAAAAGACAATACACTGTTTTCCTCTTTTTTTATGGAATGTATGTTTCAGACTAATATTGCGCAAGACTACCTCTTTTTTTTACCAGATAAACTGTCTATTGATACCATTGAGCGTTTAATTGTGGAATGTTTTGAGGAACAAAGTTGTTATGAAACAGTGATACAATCCCTTCTAGTAGAGTTGTTCGCCTATCTTGCACGTCATTCT
Source organism: Massilioclostridium coli (assembly GCF_900095865.1). GTDB lineage: Bacteria > Bacillota > Clostridia > Oscillospirales > Ruminococcaceae > Massilioclostridium > Massilioclostridium facile. The sequence goes on from NZ_FMIZ01000007.1 coordinate 627,882, forward strand.
AAAAATTCGTTTTCCCTTCCCAAAAACAGCCATGAAAGATTGATGATGAAAATTATCACTTATATTCAGGAATCTCCTGGGGAGATTACTCTACAAAAAGTGGCGGAACAATTTCAATATTCTACTGCTTATCTTTCACGAATGATCAAACAACATACTGGAAAAAATTTTTCCGAAATCGTACGGGATTGTCGATTAACCAAAGCAAAATACTATTTAGAAAGTTCCGGCCTCTCGATCATTGATATTGCTTTAATGCTTGGATTCAATGATGTTAGCCATTTTTATAAAGTGTTTAAAGAAAAAATGAATTGCACTCCAACAGAGTACCGCAAACGATATCATCATTAAAGTAACGGGCAAATTGTTTTCCTTACATCATTAAAAAGATATAAAATCAGCACCACTTATAATGTGAGATGCACCCCAAAAGTTAGACGCTTTTGGAGTGCATATTTTTATGAGTAAAACAGGAAGAAGAAACAAGGTTTATAGTGCAGAATTAAAAATAGGAGTTATCATGGATATGCGAAAACACCATCTTGGATATCGAGAAACTGTACGAAAATATTGGAATGTATCACGAGGACAAGATTTAAACTATATAAATGCGGTAAAAAGGTGGGAACACATATATTTGGAAGAAGGAGCCGAAGGTCTGATGAAAGAAAGACGAGGCGGAACAAGGAAAGGTAGACCGCCAAAATTAGATAAAAAGGTGGAAGAAGATTTAATCGCCGGAAACCAACGTTTACGAATGGAGATAGAATACTTAAAAAACTGAGTGCCTTAGTTCTTGCGGAAGAACGGAAGAGCGAGAAAAGGCGCAAATAATCTCTGAACTAAGGCGAAAGTATCCGCTGAAAGATTTATTGCAATTATCCGGTCTTGCTCGCAGCACATACTATTACTACTTAAAGCACCAAAACATGGATAAGTATAAAACAGAAAAAAAGAAATACTGGACATATTTAATACCAACAAAGGCAGATACGGATACCGCAGAATTTTAATCGCTATGCGTAACAAAGGTTATGTAATTAACCATAAAACTGTCTTAAAGTTGATGAACAGCCTTGGCTTAAAAGGCAAACAACGCAAAAATGACAAATACCACTCATACAAAGGAACGGTTGGAAAGGTTGCAGACAATCTGTTAAAAAGAGATTTTTATGCAGAAAAACCTTTTGAGAAATTAACAACCGATGTTACGCAATTTAATGTCTGTGATAGCAAAGTATATCTTTCTCCTGTATTCGATTTATTTAACAACGAAGTTGTGTCTTATTCCATTTCAACGAGTCCTAATTTAGAGCAAATTAGAGAAATGTTAAACGGGTTGTTTGAAAAACTGCCTACTGATGCAAAACCGATATTTCATTCAGACCAAGGTTGGCAGTATCAGTGCGCCGAGCACCAAAAGTTGCTAACCGAGCATAACATAACGCAAAGCATGTCCCGCAAGGGCAACTGTATGGATAATGGTGCTATGGAAAACTTTTTTGGCCGACTTAAAGTTAAAATGTTCTACGGCGAAAAATTCAAAAGCGTTAACGCTTTCATTGATGAATACATTTATTACTACAACAATGAAAGAATTTCCTTAAAGTCATGACCACCCCTCTTAGGGGTGGTCATGACTTTTATCAATAGTTCAAATGGTTGTATGGGGATAAAATCAAAAATTGCAATCCAAATCAATAGCAGTTGGTTTTTCTTATTTTAATCTATCTTCCATGGCTCTGCCCAGAAACCTGTTTGCTGTTTGTTACCCAGTTTCTTCTGAATATCATGGTTGAGTTTGCTTCGCCAATCCTGTGTATAGGTTCTGGTGTTTTTCAAAAGTTCCTCTACAAATGCAGCAACATCTTCGCCTGTTACCTCTAAAATAGTCTTACCATTAGCAGCGCCTTCCTCAAATAAATCAATCAGCCCGTACTGGACCTCCATCATATCATATCCAGCGCCGGAAACAAACTGCCACATATGGTGTTGAATCTTTTGGAACACGTATTGATAATCAGCTGGTAGGGTAGCAACCCTTGCCATCTGCTTTTTGTATTCCTGTTTTTCTTTAATCATTTTTCCTATATTAAAATAGTTGTTCAAAAAATCACCCATTGCTGTTATTCTCCTTTAATTCGTTGATTTTTGAGGATAGAAACTCCCATTTTTCCCAAAATAAGCGGAGTTCTTCCCGCCCAGCATCGTTAAGTGAATAGAATTTCCGTGGCGGGCCGAGCGCAGATGGCTTTTTTTGGATGTCTACCAGCTTATTTTTTTCTAGCCTGACTAAAATTGTGTAAACTGTCCCTTCTACCACATCGGTAAATCCCATTGTGTTCAATTGGCGGGTAATCTCGTAGCCGTAGGTGTCCTGCCTGCTGATCAATTCTAGAACACAGCCTTCTAATATCCCTTTTAGCATTTCAGTTATATTTTCCAATTTTTGTTCTCCTTTTTCAATCAGGTAATCTGTACTACTTATTACTACTATATAATAACACATAGTAGTAGAAATGTCAATTGTAATTGGCAAGAAAGGTTTGGTGTCCATTCCTGAAATAAGAACACCTAAGCCACAAATACATTTATCTAAAATAGAAAAAACCATCTGTTATAAGAAGAATTCTGAGTAGATGGTTTTTCATTACGGTTGCTTGACAAAATTAGAAAAAAAGGTATAATAGTTTAAAAAAGAACTGTTTTAAATAAAACTATTTTAGGGGGAATTGGATGGAACGGAATACCGATATTTTAATTAGCATCCGAAAACTTATCAAATTATACGAAGCCATGCTCAAAACCGTCTGCCAGAACTATCATTTAACGCAGATTGAGACGGATATTATCAGTTTTTTGCAGAACAACCCTGGTAGGGATACCGCTGGTGATATTGTGGAACTGCGGATGCTTTCCAAAGGGAACGTATCCCAGGCAGTAGAAAATTTAATCCAAAAATCTTTGTTGGAACGCAGCCAGGACCAAGATGATCGGAGAAAAATCCATCTTTCCTTGCGTCCAGAAGCAAAACCAATTTTAGAGGAAATACAGCGGATTAGAGAAAAATTCCTAGAAGAAATCTTTGCGGGTTTTTCTGAACAAGAACGGGAACTATATGCGGAATGGAATGATCGGATCCGAAACAATGCCAAATCAGCGATGGAAAGGATGGATTAACTGTGGAAAAAGAGAAAGATTTTTTAGGCAAAGAGCCTGTGAATAAACTACTTTGGAAATTGGCGCTGCCTACTGTAACAGCACAAATCATTAATATGTTGTACAATATTGTAGACCGCATCTATATCGGACATATCCCAGAAGAAGGCACTTTGGCGCTAACAGGGGTAGGAGTTTGTATGCCGTTGATTATGATTGTAACAGCATTTGCCGCATTAGTCAGCAACGGGGGCGCTCCAAGAGCTTCCATTTATATGGGAAAAGGAGAAAAAGAGCTGGCGGAAAAAACTTTGGGGAACTGTTTTAGCCTCCAAATTATCATTTCATTGTTGTTAACAACAGTTTTGTTGATTTGGAACCGTGATTTTCTTATGGCATTTGGCGCCAGCAACAATACCATTGAATATGGTGTCAGCTACATGAACATTTATGCCATTGGGACGATTTTTGTACAGTTGACATTGGGGATGAATGCCTTTATTACTGCCCAGGGCTTTGCAAAAACAGGGATGTTATCTGTGTTAATTGGTGCAGTATGTAATATTGTGCTAGACCCAATTTTTATCTTTGGATTCGGTATGGGAGTACGTGGAGCTGCTTTAGCCACCATTCTTTCCCAGGCAGTTTCCTGTATTTGGGTGTTAAATTTCTTGTTTGGCAAAAGGACCTTTTTAAAGATCCGCAAACGTCACTTAATGCTAAAATCAAAAATCATTTTGCCAAGTTTGGCATTGGGGCTTGCTGTATTTATTATGCAGGCAAGCGAGAGCGTGATTTCTATCTGCTTTAACTCCTCATTATTGCGATACGGTGGAGATATTGCGGTTGGAGCCATGACGATTTTAACCAGTGTAATGCAGTTTGCCATGCTTCCGTTACAGGGGCTGGGGCAAGGGGCGCAGCCAATTATCAGCTATAACTATGGTGCGCGCAATGTGGACAGGGTAAAATCTGCTTTTCGGCTGTTGCTAAAAGCAAGCCTGTTCTACTCTTGTCTACTGTGGGCGCTAATTCTGTTATTCCCTCAAGTATTTGCAGCCTTGTTTACTTCGGATCCAGCTTTGTTGGAATTCACCAAAACAGCATTGCGGATTTATACAGCTTGCTTGCTGCTGTTTGGAATCCAAATGGCATGCCAAATGACATTCAACTCATTGGGCAACGCAAAAGCATCTATTTTAGTTGCGGTCATGCGTAAATTTATTTTGCTGATTCCACTTATCTACCTTTTACCACTTATTTTTTCTTCCAATAAAACAACAGCGGTTTATCTGGCTGAACCAGTTGCGGATTTTCTGGCCGTCAGCTTTACCGCTATCCTGTTTATCTTCCAGTTTAAAAAGGCATTGGCGGAAATGTCCAATTCCCCAAAGCAAAATTAAGCTAGCATAATGCTACCAAAAAGAAAAGCCATTTTCTCGTAAACGGAATACCTTTTCCGCATTGGATAGAAAAATTTCACTGGCTATCTGTTTGGTATTACTGTTTCGATTTTGTTGCGACTATCCAATATAGTTTGTGGCTAAGCACAGCAGCAACGAAAATAAACCACATCGTATGGACGGGAAACTAATCCTAGATCTTTTCGGATTCGTCTCATTGAAGGAAGTATAGTGTATCCTATTATAGGAAAAAGCTTTCTTTCGGGAAAGCTTTTTTCAATATATCTTCGACAAAATCAGCACAAGCGATATAACCTGATTCTATTTCTCAGGTAGTACTTTTTGATGATCCAATTTATAAAAAATGGAAAAAATAAGGCGTTTTATTCTCTAGAATACTGAAATCCAGTACGATTGGTAAAGGGAAAGATAAAAATAAAGCATCCAGTTAGGAACAAAAATTACGAAACCGGCCAATTTTTTGATCACATCCTTATAGAAATATTGGAAGATGAAATGCTAAAAAATAGATGTGTCTACCAAAATCAATACCATCAGGGACATTGTACAGACTTGGAAAGATTACAATTGGTAAATGAGTAGGGGTAAAAAGAGGCTACTTATCTCCTCCGGTAAGTGATTATGTAACGTCAAAAACTCAAGGCCGTCACTTCAGTAGAGTACAAAACAATATCTTTGTATCACGTGATATACTATTCATGATTTCTCAGATACCGGTAAGTATCTGTATGCAATATTAACCATTGCTTATATGCTTTTTTCCGAGCCCATAACACTATAACATACTTCGGTCAATGTCGCGAGAGGGAACTTCAACAGATAATCCAATCATAGAAGCACGAAACGGATGGGTGAAAGAAGAACTCTACCTTGACTTTAGGTTGGCAACCACGGACGATGTTCACTTACTCTTGGATAGGTATGTATATTACTTCAATAACAGGCGGTCCGCAGCCGTCTTAGGCTATAAAAGCCCAGTTCAGTACAAGACCGAACTGGGCTTTTAATACTATGGTATTTTTGGTGTCTACTTTTTCTTGACAGATGCACTTAGATGGTGACCGTGACTTTAAAATAATTAGTGTAAAACACCTTTAACGAGAAAATCCTCACTGAATAGGTAGAAAAAGGATTTCCTTTTGTTTCATATTCCTTAGCGTTTTAAGCTGAGCAGTACGACACCAATGAGGATGAGCCCGCTTGCTAAAATCTGAACCCAGCTGACAGATTCATGCAGGAACAGCACAGAGGCCACCATAACACCAATAAAGATAATACCAGTGGTAATTGGATAAATTTTGCTCAAATCAAATTTGGATACCAAAACCAGGTAGATCAAAAAGCTGGAGATATAACATAACATTCCAAAAATCGAAATTAAGCTGATTTTAAAGCTGAAAATCCCAGATGATACCCCCAGGCTAATTCCTGTTTGGCTCCCTAGTTTGAATAGGACCAGTCCAGAACAAGATAATAAAATATAAAGCGCGGCGATAATATATTGCATTTTTATTCCCCCATTTTTACAAACAATTATTGCTGATCTGTTGTGTCATTATTAGAATTCTTTGTAGAAGAAGAGTCCGTTGAATCAGAGGTTTTTTCTTCTAAATCCCGGATACGACGCTCCAAAATGGCGACAGCTTGGGTTAAGCGGGTTAAACGGCTTGTCTGGTTGGATACAATTAAGGTGAGTGAAATTAAAATAACTAGGACAAAAATACCTTCCAGCATAAAGATAAAGTTAGAAGGGACTTCCACACCAATCCATTTGGATACCTGAATGGAAAGTTGCGGGAAGATAATCATAATTAACAGGATAATGCTGGAGAAAATCCAGATTAAAGAGTATTTTAAAGAGAGTTTTCCTTTCCGTAATAGGTGGATAATGGCAAGCAGAAAAATGACAACCAAAACCAATAACACGATTTGTAATGCAAGTGACATTTTTTATTCCCCCTTTTTACGGATTGCCTGGATGAGCAACGCCAGTTCTACTTTGCACATATAGTAAATAGACTTAAAGCCGGAAATAGAGGAGGTTCCTCCTTGGCGTTCGTTCATTACCACAGGCACTTCTTCAATTTTATACCCATTGCGGATGACAGAGATAATCGCTTCTGGTTCCGGATAATCCTGGGCATAGTGGTCCACAAAAAAGTGGATTAATTTTTTATTGCAGGCACGGAATCCGCTGGTTACATCCAATACTTTGGAGCGGCAGAGGATTTTTAAGCTGGTGCTGATGATTTTAATCCCCAATTGACGCATCCCAGTGGACTGGAATCCTGTTTTTTCAATATAGCGGGAACCAATTGCCATGTCAGCTTGTCCATTCACCAAAGGTTGAATTAATTTTTGGATATAATGTGGGTCATGCTGGCCATCTCCATCTAGTTGGATGGCAATGTCATAATTGTTTTGGTAGGCGTACAAATATCCTGTTTGCATTCCGCCGCCAATCCCCAGGTTGACAGGCAAGTCAATAAATGAAAAATGGTTTTGTTTTAATATATTAAGTGTATTATCTTTGGAGCCATCGTTGATTACTACATAATCCACTTGATGTTCCATGGTACTACAGGCTTGTTTTAGGTTTTCCACTGTGTTTTGGATGCTTTCCTGTTCGTTATAAGCAGGAATAATCACCAAAATACGAAGCTTCTTCATAATATCCTCCTTTTATTGATGTCTTTGGAACGATAATAGTAACAAATTGATTACAACTAAAAAATTATACCATAAATTCTACCAATACACAAGAAAATTTACCAAAAAGCCGGATAATTTTTTCGTTTTTGTCGAAAATAGGAGAAATAAATGATGTTATTTTTGTGTTGTAATGGTAGGGTATATAAATGAAATCAAACAATCCACTATTATAGAAACCATTCGATTTTTAGGATAAGATGCTGAAATACTCCATAGTAAAGTTGGTTCTGATTTTTGATGAACACTATTTTATATCATTGCCGTTTTTTGTGATTTATAAACAAAAAAGTCCCATTGGAAAACCAATGGGAAAAAACTAGTTTAAAAATTAGACCCGTTCCAGCCCCAATGCTCAAATTCAGAGTAGGTAACATAAATGCGGGATGGCTGGATACCAAGCACCTGATGGAAAATCTGGCTAATTTTTTCGGTTAGTGCTTCATACTGCTCCCCAGTGAAGCCGCCAAACACCTTCACTTCCACCATAGCGCAGGGGTTATTTTGATTGCCTTGGAAATACATATGGCACTGCTGTTCAAAATCCAGCATTAGCCACTGTTCTGATTTTCCAGGTAGCAGGGAGATCGCCTCGCCTAGCTGTGTTTTTAAGCTTTTTTCCTGTTCGGGTGAAATTTCATTGCTTACTTTTGTGTGGATATATGGCATAAAGAACCTCCTCAATTCTGTGTCATTATTTTGTCTTTTCAATGGGGATATATACTAATCAAAATCGTAAGGACGTTTTGGAACATCTAGGAAAACCCCACTATTCTTGTTGTAACTATCTGCCCTATATTTTCAAATAGGAGAACACAAAGCCATATTACTGGTGAAGCAGGGAAATGTAACGTCCTGAGAGGATACTGGCAAATGCTGTACTGCCCGTCAGTTGCTACAACGCCTTGTTGATTTTCCAATAAGAGCTTTTGATCATCACTCAATTGATTTGTCTTGTAGTTGTCCGCGGTAGATATTTTTCACTAACGCAAAACAGCTTGAAACGTTCATTCCAAGCTGTTTTGTATAATATGTAACAATTACATTTTTGATCTTAAATAGTTTAACAAACCGCCATCCAGGATGATTTCTCTGTTTCTGCCGTCCAGGTTACAGTTGACAGGGATGGAAATACCTTTTGTTTTGTCCACCAAAGTGATTGGTGTGCCGTTTGCGATAGCGTCTTTGATGTTTGGCAATTCCAAGATATCCCCTTGTTCGATTTTGTCGTAATCGGCTGGGTCTGCGAATGTCAATGGCAGGATACCAGTATTAATCAGGTTTGCTTCATGGATACGGGCAAAGCTCTTGGTAACAACCGCTTTAATACCCAAGTACAATGGAACCAGGGCAGCGTGTTCACGGGAGGAACCTTGACCATAGTTGGAGCCGCCTACGATGATACCGCTTCCAGCGTGTTTTGCCCGTTCTGGGAATGCAGGGTCGCATACTTCAAAGCAGAACTGGGACAGGTATGGGATGTTGGAACGGTATGGCAGGATTTTGGAACCAGCAGGCATAATGTGGTCGGTGGTAATGTTGTCCTCTACCTTTAATACTGCTGGAGCTTTGATGGTCTGTTCCAATGGGGAAGCCACTGGGAATGGTTTGATGTTTGGCCCTTTTACTACTTCCACGTTGTCAGCTTCTTCTGGAGCGGCTGGCAGCTCAATCATATTGTCGTTGATAATGAAGTGTTCTGGAACCTGGAAGTTTGGCATGTCGCCCAATTCGGTTGGGTCAGCCAGATAGCCTTTCAGTGCGGAATAAGCCGCTGTTTCCGGGCTTAACAGATAAACTTGAGCGTCCGCTGTCCCGCTTCTACCCAGGAAGTTACGGTTGAATGTTCGCAGGGATACACCGGCGGATTTTGGAGATTGCCCCATACCAATACATGGACCGCAAGCACTTTCCAGGATACGGGCGCCAGCGTCGATTAAATCGGTTAAAATACCCATTTGCGCCATCATGGTCAGAACCTGTTTGGAACCTGGAGCGATTGCCAGGCTAACATCTGGATGTACTTTTTTGCCTTTTAAAATGGCTGCGACTTTCATCATATCTGTTAAAGAAGAGTTGGTGCAGGAACCAATACATACCTGGTCAATTTTAATTTGTCCTTCTTCCGCAACGGTTTTTACGTTGTCAGGGCTATGTGGACAGGCAACCATTGGTACCAGTTCGTCCAATTTGATTTCGTATACTTCGTCGTATTCTGCGTCGTCATCCGCTTTTAATTCTACCCAGTCCTCTTCACGGCCTTGTGCTTTTAAGAAAGCTTTTGTGGTTTCGTCGGATGGGAAGATAGAAGTAGTCGCGCCCAATTCAGCGCCCATGTTAGTGATGGTAGCACGTTCTGGAACAGACAGGTGTTTCACGCCTTCGCCGCCATATTCGATTACCTTACCAACGCCACCTTTTACGGTGAGCATTTGCAGCACTTTTAAGATGATATCTTTGGCGGAAACCCAAGGTTTTAACTGGCCAACCAGGTTGATACGTACCATTTTTGGCATATTGATATGGTAAGCGCCCCCTGCCATGGCAACTGCTACATCAAAACCGCCGGCGCCACAGGCGAACATACCAATACCGCCGCAAGTTGGGGTATGGCTGTCAGAACCAATTAAAGTTTTGCCTGGTTTGCCGAAGCGTTCCAGATGTACCTGGTGGCAGATGCCGTTGCCAGGACGAGAGAAATAAATACCATGCTTTTTCGCAACGGTTCCAATATATTTGTGGTCGTCCGCATTCATAAAACCGGACTGTAATGTGTTATGGTCAATATAAGCGACACTGCGCTCTGTTTTTACTTGGTCAACGCCCAAAGCTTCCAGTTGCAGGTAAGCCATTGTGCCGGTTGCGTCCTGGGTTAAGGTCTGGTCAATTTTTAGACCAATCTGGGTACCTTTTACCATTTCGCCGTTAACAAGATGTGCTTTAATAATTTTCTCGGCTATTGTGTATCCCATGAGAATTCCTCCTACTTATAATTTAATTATATTTTATAACAATGTAGGGCAAATGTCAAATAAACATCGGGATAGATTGGCTTGTCAACCAGTGTATTTTGTTGTATAATAAACCTGTTCTTAAATTATTATTACATGTAAAGAAGGAAGTGTTACCAATGTACGAAAATATGATGGATACCATTGGGTTTGTAACGGAGGCTGACCCAGAGGTTGGGCAGGCAATGGAACAGGAATTAAAACGCCAGCGCAGGAACCTGGAGCTGATTGCCAGTGAAAATATTGTATCGCCAGCAGTAATGGCGGCAATGGGTTCTGTGTTAACCAATAAATACGCGGAAGGCTACCCAGCAAAACGCTACTACGGTGGATGTGAAGCGGTGGACATTGTGGAAAATATCGCGAGAGACCGTGCAAAAACCCTGTTTGGCGCGAAGTTTGCCAATGTGCAGGCACATTCCGGCGCCCAGGCAAATACCGCTGTATACTTTGCACTGTTGCAGCCAGGGGATACCGTAATGGGGATGAGCCTAGCTCATGGTGGACATTTAACCCATGGTTCTCCAGTAAACCTTTCCGGAAAATACTTCAACTTTGTTTCCTACGGTTTGGATGTCAACACAGGTAGAATTGACTATGATAAAGTGCGGGAAATGGCTTTGGAACACAAACCAAAATTGATTGTTGCCGGTGCCAGCGCTTACCCACGGGAAATTGATTTTGCGAAAATCGGTGAAATTGCCAAAGAAATTGGGGCATACTTTATGGTGGATATGGCTCATATTGCCGGTTTGGTTGCGGCAGGGCTGCATCAGTCCCCAGTGCCATACGCAGATGTGGTTACTACCACTACCCATAAAACCCTCCGTGGACCACGTGGCGGCTTAATTTTAACCAACGATGAGGAACTGGCAAAGAAAATTGATAAAGCCATCTTCCCAGGCACACAGGGCGGCCCATTGATGCACACCATCGCAGCAAAAGCCGTTTGCTTTGGAGAAGCCTTAAAACCAGAATTCCGTGCTTATCAGGAACAAGTAAAGAAAAACGCGGCAGCGTTGGCAGAAGGTCTGGTAAAACGTGGTTTTGACCTGGTTTCCAACGGAACAGACAACCACTTGATGCTGGTTGATTTAAGAAAATTCAATATTACCGGGAAAGAACTGGAGCACAACCTGGATGCAGTTTATATTACTGTAAACAAAAATGCCATTCCAGACGACCCACAAAGCCCATTTGTAACCAGCGGTATCCGCATTGGTACCCCAGCGGTTACCACCAGGGGCTTAAACGAAGCGGATATGGATGTGATTGCGGAATGTATCTACCTGGTTGCAAGCGACTTTGAGGCAAACCAAGAAAAAGTCCGCAACATGGTGACAGAAATCTGTAATAAATACCCATTATACGAATAATCAATTACAATAGGAGAACATCATTATGCCGTTGGCTGATAAAATCCGCCCCACTTCCATTGACCAGGTAGTAGGGCAGACCCATTTACTAGGGGAAGGCCGCCCGCTGCGGAAGATTATTACTTCCAACCAGATTCCCAACATGATTTTTTATGGGCCTTCTGGGGTGGGGAAAACCACAGTAGCCCGTATGATTGCAGAAAACGCTGGCAAACGCCTGCATAAACTCAACGGGACCACCGCCTCTTTGGCAGACATCAAGCAGGTGGTGGAGGAATTGGATACCATCATGGGGCAGAACGGGATTATCCTGTATCTGGACGAGATCCAATACCTGAACAAAAAGCAGCAGCAAAGCCTGTTGGAATATATCGAGAACGGCCGGATTACCCTGATTGCCTCCACAACGGAGAACCCCTATTTTTATATTTACAACGCGATTTTAAGCCGTTCCACTGTGTTTGAGTTTAAGCCAATTTCCCCTGAGGAGATGGAGCCCGCTGTGATGCGGGGGTTCCATCTCCTTGCGGAGGAACAGCAGGTGGAGCTGGAACTGGAGCCTGGTGTGGCGGAACATATTTCCCGTGGTTGTGGCGGGGATGTCCGTAAGGCGTTGAATACAGTGGAAATTTGTGTTCTTACCGCTGACCTGAAAGACGGCAAAAAAACCGTCAGCCTGGAACTTGCCAAGGAGCTGACCCAGAAAAGTGCCATGCGGTACGACAGGGCAGGGGATGAGCATTATGATTTGCTTTCCGCCCTGCAAAAGTCCATCCGGGGCAGCGATGAAAATGCGGCGCTCCATTATTTGGCAAGGCTGCTGGAAGCGGGCGACCTGCTTTCTCCCTGCCGGCGGCTTCTGGTAGTAGCCTCAGAAGATATTGGGATGGCATATCCCCAGGCGATTGCCATTGTAAAAGCGTGTGTGGACGCTGCGGTCCAGTTGGGGCTGCCGGAGGCCAGAATCCCTTTAGCGGAAGCGGTGGTGTTGCTAGCAACTGCTCCTAAATCCAATAGTTCTTATATGGGCATCAACCGTGCCATGGCAGATGTTCGGGCAGGAAAAGGGGGGACCTTCCCTAGGTGTTTGCAGAATATGCACTACGATGGGGAGGGAAATGAGATAAAAGGGCAGAACTACCATTATCCTCATGATTATCCCCACCACTATCTTCCACAGCAGTATATGCCAGACGATTTGGTTGGTACTGTATACTATGAGTATGGTCCCAACAAAACCGAACAGGCTGCGAAACAATACTGGGAACATATCAAGAAAGGGGACTAACCCATGGTAACAGAAGCCATTATTATCATTATTTTAATCGCTGTGATATCCGGTGTTTTCCTGCGGGAAAAACGGTATGATTACGCCAAATCCACCGGGGTTTTGTTGATTATGCCACTGGCCTACTTGTTCGGATTTGCCCTCTCTCGTCCTATCGCTACCTTAAAACAGGTGGAACGGATTGATGTTATTTTAGTGGCGATTATTATTGGTTTGATGATTTCCTGCATCCTGTTGGGATTGCGGTGTATTTCGATTAAACAGAAAAAGCTAAAACTCGCTTACCTGATTGTAAATGGTGCGTTTATTGGAATTATCTCCCTTATTTTTATTTACGATACCCTTACCCTATTGGTGAAATAAAACCGTTGGGTATATAAAGTGAAAAAAACAGAAAAACCGACGCAGTTCCAGATGCGCCGGTTTTTTAATGTGGAAAAAATCCCCTGATTTTACCGGGGAAAAAGATGGAGCAATAATAATAACAGCAAGCTTTATGCAAGCCAAAAAAGGCAAAGTAATACAAAAAAATTAAAATAGTACTATTTTTGACCCGCTTATGGGTGACGGTGCGTGTGATATGATGATATGGTTTGATCCTCAAAAGGTTAAGCCAGCATCAGCAAGATTGATTTCAGTATAATCCCTTTGGTAGAGCCAGAGGGGATAAAAAACTGGGTTGAGAAGATTGCTACCCCAATTAGAAACAAGGTTTGTTCGTATTTCAACTAAGGGTTTTAAAATTTTACAGGAGAATCCAAAATAAGAGGTGGTAAACAAAGTATAGCCAGCAACTGGTTTACCAGCGGTAGGTTTTAGCGCTCTTTCCAAAAGACGAAATCGAACAAGCTACCCGTTTACTCGTGGTTTTGATTTTCATGGAAACTTCCCGTTTTATCAGGAGAAGCATAATATAAAAGTTTTGCTCTACCATCAAAGCGTTAAAGAAGTGCCCTGAGAGGGAAGCGTTTCCCGTGGCCAGGGTAGATCATGGAGAGTTTCCGGTTTTTGACTGTATCCATGGATTGGGCCAACAGTTCAAAATCTTCCGCGAACCAGGACGGGGATGGGGAAAACAAGTTCATCATCAAATCCCCTGCAAACAGGATTTCCCCATAAACCACCCCAATGGAGCCCATGGTGTGTCCAGGTAACGGAAGAAATTCCAATTCAGGGAACTCCTCTAACTTGGTTTGTTGGTTGATGACGATATCTGGATGGAATGGGGGATATATTTTTTTGCTCCGTTTCCGCAGGTGATACCATCGGATTAGTTTACCTATTTTGTTGTTAGCTGGTGGAAAATCCATTTTCCCATTTTCCACCAACTCCTGGTCATCAGCGTGCATCAGAATTTTCACCCCATAATTTTGTTGCAGTTCCGCGGCATATCCCACATGGTCATAATGTCCGTGGGTTAAAACCAGCAGGCTGATCTGTTCTAGAGGGGTTACCTGCTGTATTTTTTCCAGGAATTTTTTATCGTCCGCTGTTCCGGCGTCGATGAGCACCCATTTCCCCGACCGGAACATTTGGATTAGGTAACAGTTGGTATTGCCCGATTTTATCTCATATACTTTCATAAAGATCCTTCTTTCTTATTGGTCAAAATTACTGTAAAAGGAATGGGATATCCTCGCTTAGAATCGGTGTTACCATCAAAAAGCGTTTGTTTCCGCTTGTTTTGTTATGGTAGGGGAATCCCTTTTTCTCCACTGCTGGGTGTTATAATATTCCAGAAAAAGCAAAAAGCTATTTGCCCAAAATTGCAAATAGCTTTTTTATATAGGAGAGATATCTTGTTTCTCAGGTCTTGCGGTCAAATTCTGCTTTGCATTTTGGACAGGTGCAGTGGATTTTTCCTTTGCCCCTGGGTAAACGCAATTTTTGTTTGCAATTTGGACATTCCATATAGAAATAAAGTTGGCGATCCCTTTTGTGTTGCTTTCTAATTTGGTGTTTTGCCCACAAATCTGCCCCCCATTGTAAAAAACGCTCGTTTTCACGCTGACGTTTTGTTATGTTGCGGGAAAGCATCCGCCATAACGCCACTAAAATAGGAAGGTTCATCACCAGCGTTAAAATAGGATTCCGGAAAAAAGAAACCAGGAAGGAAGCCGTAATAGACACCCCGATTAAGGCGATATTCAATTGATCGGTTCCATATCTTCCTGATAAAAAACGTTTCAACCAATCCATAGTTCATCCCTCAATTTACGATCTATAATCTATTGAACAAATTTATTTTAGCATGAACATATTAACAAGAATAGCCTGGAAAAAAGAAAAAATTGTGAAGGAGGTTGAGCAATCTCACGGAAAATGATACAATAAACATAATATTTGGAAGAATATATGAAAACAAACAGCATTTTTCTGTGCGCTCATGATGGCTAAATCAAACAGGAAAAAGGATGGTTCTAATTCCATTTGGCACACTTCAGTGCATGAAAAATAAACTCAGACCAGGAGGAAATCATGAATATTCAAATATTTGGAAAGAAGAAATGTTTTGATACAAAAAAAGCGGAGCGGTATTTTAAGGAAAGGAACATCCGATATCAGCTGATTGACCTGCCGAAAATCGGTATGAGCAAAGGGGAATACCGCAGGGTGAGACAGGCTGTAGGCAGTTTGGACGCTTTGATTGACCCAAATTCCAAAGAATATGAGCGTTGTTTTATGGCGTATCAGGCATATGAGAGCGATAAGGAAGAACGGCTGCTGGAGAATCCAGGAATGTTCCGCACACCAATTGTCTGCAACGGCAAACAGGCAACCGTGGGATACTGCCCCGATATCTGGAAAACCTGGGAATAGCTGACTACAGGTTGTTTTTGATTTTATCCAACGCGCTTTTTTCCAGCCGTGAAACCTGTGCCTGGGAAATTCCGATTTCGTCCGCCACTTCCACCTGGGTCTTTCCGTTGAAAAAACGGAGGGAGAGGATTTTCTTTTCCCGGTCATTTAGTTTTTGGATGGATTCTTTAATCGAGATTTCATCCAGCCAGTTGGAGTCGTCCGACTGGTCCCCAATCTGGTCCATGACATAGATGGTATCCCCACCGTCAGAATAAACTGGCTCGTAGAGGGAAACCGGGTCCACAATCGCCTCTAATGCCAACACCACATCCTCCCGTTTTGCCCCCATTTCCTTGGCAATTTCCTCGATGGTTGGCTCGGTGGAATTCCGGGCGGTTAGTGCTTCCTTTGCCTGCATCGCTTTGTAGGCGGTATCTTTCAGGGAACGGCTGACCCGGATGGCGTTGTAATCCCGGAGATACCGGCGGATTTCCCCAATAATCATGGGTACTGCATAGGTAGAAAATTTTACATCTAAATCTGTATTAAAATGGTCGATGGCTTTCATTAGCCCAATGCACCCTACCTGGAATAGGTCGTCCAGGTTTTCCCCTCGGTTGGTGAACCGCTGTATCACACTCAGTACCAGTTTTAGGTTGCCATTAATCAACTTTTCCCGGGCAAGCTTTGGGTTTTCTCCCCGTTTCATCTGTTGTAGTAGTTCCATTTTCTCTTTTTCTTTTAGTACCTTTAAAGAGGAAGTATTAATTCCACAAATTTCTACTTTATTTACATACATCGTTTCTCACCCATCTCACATTTGATGTTTTCAGTATTGACAAAGGGAAAAAATAAATTCAATTTTATGGATGGTAAAACTTACCGAACATAATCAGGAATTGGCGGACAAGTTTGTTCTTGTTTACAAAATATGGATAATATGAGGGTAAAGTGAACTTATATAATAAGGAAGCAAAAACAAAAAAGAAATACTTGCAATTTTATTTTAATTGTGGTAGAATATATAAGAAATTGCGCAAAAATGCGTAATACACACATTGCTTGGATACTGGCACGGTGCTGTAACTACAGTCGCAAAGTATTTTGTTAACAAGCAATGGCGGAATGAATAACCAAAAATGGAGGTAATGAAAAATGGCAGTAGTATCTATGAAACAACTACTTGAAGCAGGTGTGCACTTTGGCCACCAAACAAGAAGATGGAACCCTAAAATGGCTCGTTACATCTTTACTGAAAGAAATGGTATCTATATCATTGACTTGCAGAAAACAGTAAAAAAATTGGAAGAAGCTTATAACTTCATCAACGAAGTTGCTGCAAACGGCGAAGAAATCCTGTTTGTTGGTACCAAAAAACAGGCTGCTGAATCCGTAAAAGAAGAAGCAGAACGTTGCGGCATGCACTTTGTAAACGCAAGATGGCTGGGTGGTATGATGACCAACTTTAAAACCATCCGCACCAGAATTGACCGTTTGGCTCAACTGCGCAAAATGGAAGAAGATGGCACATTTGACCTGTTGCCTAAAAAAGAAGTAACAAAACTGAACCTGGAAATTGAAAAACTGGAAAAATTCCTGGGCGGTATTAAAAATATGAAAAAATTGCCTGGCGCTCTGTTTGTAGTAGACCCACGCAAAGAAAAAATCGCTGTAGCAGAAGCAAAAAAATTGGGCATCCCAGTTGTTGCGATTGTTGACACCAACTGTGACCCAGATGAAATTGATTACGTAATTCCAGGTAACGATGACGCAATCCGTGCTGTAAAACTGATCTCCAGCGTTATGGCAAATGCTGTATTAGAAGCAAAACAGGGTGCTGCAGAAGCTGTTGACGCAGAAGCTGTAGAAGCAGCGGAAGCAGAAACTGCAGAAGCAGAAGCTACCGAAGCAGAATAATTTTCTATAAAATAACAAGTACTGTATTTTATCAATTAGGAGGAAATGAAAATGGCATCCTTTACTGCAAAAGATGTGCAGGCACTGCGTCAAAGAACCGGTGTAGGCATGATGGATTGTAAAAAAGCATTGACAGAAGCAAACGGCGATACCGAAAAAGCAATTGAACTGTTGCGTGAAAAAGGTTTGGCTGCTGCTGCAAAAAAAGCTGGCAGAATCGCTGCAGAAGGCTTAGTTGTTTCTGTAATTGACCCAGATAAAAAAGTTGGCGCTGTTGTAGAAGTAAACGCAGAAACCGACTTTGTTGCGAAAAACAAAGAATTTGTTGCTTTTGTTGACGCTGTTGCAAAAACCGTTTTGGAAAGCAATCCAGCAGATGTAGAAGCTTTAAATACAACAAAATTGGCTGGTTCTGATGAAACAGTAGAAGAAGCTTTAAGAGAAAAAATCTTAACCATCGGCGAAAACATCAAAATCCGTCGTTTTGCTCGTCTGGAAGGCGATTTGGTTTCCTATGTTCACGGCGAAGGCAAAATTGGTGTTATGGTTAAATTTGATACCGATGTTGCTGACAAAGAAGGCTTTGCTGCTTACGGAAAAGACGTTGCAATGCAGATTGCAGCAGCTGCTCCACAATACCTGAACAAAGAAAACGTTCCAGCAGAAAACCTGGAAAAAGAAAAAGAAATCCTGACTGTTCAAGCAATGAACGAAGGCAAACCAGCGAATATTGCTGAAAAAATGGTTGCTGGTAGAATCAACAAATTCTACAAAGAAGTTTGCTTGGTAGAACAGCCATTCGTAAAAGATAGTGATATGTCCGTTGCTCAGTACACAGAAAAAACTGCGAAAGAACTGGGCGGCAGCATTAAAATTGTTGACTTTGTCCGCTTTGAAAAAGGCGAAGGCATCGAAAAACGTAACGACAACTTTGCTGACGAAGTTGCTGGCATGATTAAATAATTGATTTTATATCATTGCAAAACAGGCTTATCCAAACGGATAGGCCTGTTTTTTGTTGTTGAGGAACGTTTTGGTTTTATTGGAATCTTAACAATTGGAATTGGGATGAAAAACTTGTGTAATCCCAAAGTAACCGAAATAAACCCATTTGTTATATGATTCTATTGATAGCGGATGGGATAGTACAGGGGATAAGCTGAAGTAATATCGCTAGGCCTTTGTCTTTGGAACATCTGTAAGAAACCGGTTTTCTATTTTTTCTGTTCAAAAATTTTGATTTCCGCTTGCTTTTATTCATTTATTACAAGTAAACGGGATTTTATTTGTAATATTTTCCAAAAATAAAGGGCTGATATTGTAATCATTTGGCCTTGTGGTATAATGGAATATGTACAAAAATACCAAGAAGAAAGGAGGAATGTGAAAAAATATATGGGCAATCGAACAAAAACCAAACGAAAAGGAGGCAGTGAGGTTGAAAAAGAAAAATCGTATCCTGGCGCTGATTTTGGCAGTTGCAATGGCGCTTAGTATTGTTATGCCAACAAATATTTTTGCGGCGGAACAGGATACCACAATCATTGAGATGAAAACAAACGACCTGGTAGATCCAATGGGGATTGATACTCCAAATCCAGTATTCAGTTGGAAAATGGATTCTACTATAACAGGCCAGAAACAAACAGCGTACCAAATTCTTGTGGCAAAAGATAAGGATTTGAAAGAGAGCGTATGGGATTCTGAAAAACAGGAAACCAGCCAATCGGTAGGCATCCAATACGCAGGGGAACCTTTGGAAAACTCCACAACCTATTATTGGCAGGTAACAGTTTGGGATAAAGATGGCAAGTCCATTGCATCCGATGTTGCTACCTTTGAAGTAGGGTTAATGGGAGAAGATGCCTGGGATGGTTCTAGATGGATTCAGATGGGCACTTCCACAGAACCACCGGAAATAGTAGGTAAGACAAACTATACCATCGAGTTTGATGTACAAGTGGACAATACCGCTGTTGGGTTCTTGTTAGAAGCAAAGGATACCAGCAACTATCTCATGTGGCAATTCAATATTTCCAGCGGGAAAATGATGTTGAACCCTCACACGAAAATTGGCGGAAACTACAATGGTTTTAAATCTATAGATATTTCCAGTGGGGTGAAAGGTGAAATCACCGATGTCCAGCATGTGAAACTGGAAGTGAATGAAGACATTGGTATCACCACTTATTTAAATGGCACGAAAGTAGATGTTACAGAACTATCCCAACTGGGGGGCATCGGTTTCAATGGAACAATCGGAAAAATAGGATTTCGTACTTCCAGCAAGGAAATAGGCTGGCTGGACAATATCGTTTTGACTGATTATGCGGAAGATGAGAACGGTGTTGTAGTAAAAAACTATCATTTTGACAATGGCGAAAATCCGTTTACCGCTGGTTCTATCCAGGATGGCCGCCTGAATACCGGGTTAAATGCTGACTGCCTGGAAAAAGGCGAGGAACAACCTCCATTGGATGATAAAACCCACTATACCGTGGATGTGGACATGACCTGTGAAACTTATGCGGTTAGCGCAATTTTCAATGCGGTTGACCAGTCTAATTTTTACATGTGGCAGTTGAATACGAAAGACCAGGAAGGTAAGGTCATTTTAAAACCACATACCTGGAAAAATGGAGCGTATGCTACTTATAATTCCCAAAATGTAGATGTTACAGATGCGGTTGGCGGCGTAGAGAATTTTAAAACAACACCAGCCCATATGCATCTGGATATCAACGGTACTAGGATTGAAACCTACATCAATGATACTTTAGTAAGTACTTTTATGATTGGTTCCACCAGCGACCAGAGTACTACAGGTATTCCTGTAAAGGCAGGTTATTTGGGGGTTCGCTCCAGTGTAACCGACGGCGTTGCCGAATATGGTACAGTAGATAACTTTAAGTTAACAGATTATACAGATAACGAACAAGGTACTGTATTATACAACTATACCTTTGAAAATGGGGAAAACCCATTTGGGAAAGGGGAAATCAAAGACGGCGCCTTTGTTGTAACGAAAGTAGATATTTTGTTGCCAATTGAGGCACAAAATAATGGCGCGCAAACATTCCGGAAACAGTTTAATGTAAAAGACGATTTGGTTTCTGCGAAGCTGTATACCACTGGTTTGGGCGTTTATGACGTCCATCTTAACGGGGAACGGGTTGGTCAGGTAATGGCCGATGGTTCTGTGGTATATGATGAGTTAAAACCAGGCTATACCGCTGTAGGAGACCGTGTGTTGTACAATACTTATGATGTTACCTCTATGGTTCAGTCTGGTGGGGACAACACCATTACAGCGAATGTAACTTCTGGTTGGTGGAATGGCCGTATCGCGAATAGTGGAAGGAATAATGGATTCCGTGCGAAAATGCTGTTGACCTACAGCGATGGCCATACCGAAGTGATGGGTACAGACCAAACCTGGAGAACCGCTTATGCTGGTCCAGTGATCAGCGCGGATATTTACGAAGGCGAAACTTACGATGCCAACGCAGATTTATCCTACCGTGAAAACGGCTTTGATGATTCCAACTGGAACTATGCGGATATTTGTACCGCGTTTCGAGGGGAAATTTCCGCACAAGCGGGAGATTCTGTACGGGTACGTACCGATTTGGAACTGCATCCAAAAGAAATCACAGTTTATCATGGTGTAGTAGACGAAAATGAAAACCAGTATGGCCGCATCAACGTAACAGGCAATTATCAGGATGGGGAATCCTTTACCTTAAAAGCAGGTGAAACTGCGGTATTTGATTTAGGCCAAAACTTTGCTGGACGTCCAGTGATCCAGGTAGAAGGACCAAAAGATACTACAGTAACCATCCGCCACGGGGAAATGCTCAACGATAACGATGGCTTAAAATCCCGTGGAAATGATGGACCAGAAGGCAGTATTTACACCGCTAACCTGCGTACAGCACCAGCTACCGCCCATTATATTATGAATGGGAATGGTGTTGAAACCTATTTCTCCACCCATACTTTCTATGGATTCCGTTATGTGGAAGTTACTGCAACCAGTGAGATTACCATCCACAACTTAAAAGGCGAGGTTTTAACCTCTGTAAAAACAGATACAGGAAAACTTTCTACTTCAGATGAGGATGTAAACCAGTTAATCAGCAATACCGTATGGGGCCAGTACAGCAACTACCTGTCTGTTCCAACTGACTGCCCACAGCGTGATGAACGCCAGGGTTGGACTGCTGATACCCAAGTATTCTCCACAGCAGCTGCTTATAACGCAGAATCCAAAGCATTCCTGCAAAAATGGATGCGGGATATGAGGGACGATCAGGCAAGTAATGGAGCCTACCCAGATACTGCCCCTGGCGGAGGGTCTGGCCAATTAGGTTGGTCTGATGCCGGTATTATTGTACCTTATAACATGTACAAAATGTATGGGGACAAAACCTTTATTGAGGAAAACTATACTTCCATGCAGAAATACATAGATGTATACCTAGCGTCCACCAATAAAAAAGGCGCGGGCCACGCTTATGGCGACTGGCTGGCTTATGAAAGCAATGACGATGATATGAAATCCTTGTTAGGAATTGCTTTCTACGCTTGGGATGCCCAGATGATGGCAGAAATGGCCGAAGTGATGGGCAAACCGGAAGACGTGGCAAAATACCAGCAGATTTATGAAATCGAAAAAGAGTACTTCCAGCAGCAATATGTCAACGAGGATGGTTCCTTAAAACGTGGGGAACAAACAGCATGTCTGTACGCCTTATACCTTGACCTGTTGCCAAATGAGGATTCGTTTGAAACAGTAAAACAGCAATTGCTGGATAACATTAGCAGAAATGGAAACAAACTGCAAACCGGTTTCCTGGGCACTGCTATTATCATGCAGACTCTGAGCAAAATCGGCGCGGATGATGTTGCTTACCAACTGTTGTTACAGCATGGCAATCCATCTTGGCTGTACTCTGTTGACCAGGGCGCAACCACCATGTGGGAAAGATGGAATTCTTATACCAAAGAGACCGGTTTTGGCGATGTTAGTATGAACTCCTTTAACCATTACGCTTACGGTGCAGTGGCAGAATGGATGTACGGTTACATGGCTGGTATTCTGTATGATTTTGACCAGCCTGGATTCCAGCATATCATTTTACAGCCAACCCCTGACCAGTCACTGGATTTTGTCAATGGCGAATACAACTCCGCTTATGGTAAAATTATCAGCAATTGGAAATATGAAGGCAATACTTGGTCTTATGAAGCAGTTGTTCCAGCAAACACCACTGCGACCATTTACCTGCCCGTAGAGGATGGCAAACCATTCACTGTAAACGGAAAAACTCCAGAAGATGTAACCGTTGAAACAGACGGTTTAGCGTATAAAGGTATGGAAGATGGCAAAGCAGTCTTTGAAGCGGTTGCAGGTTCCTATTCCTTCCAAACAGAAGTAACAGAATATTGCTATGTTACCATTGGAAATGCAGACGACACGGTACCAAACCAGATTTCTGTCAATGGCGGCATCCAGCAAAGCCTGCCTCTTACCATAAAAGCTACTGTTGGCGAGACCATTACGCTGGAAGCAAAACCAATCAATGATGTGGATTATCAGTTTGTGGGATGGTCCGGCGATGTTTTGTCTAACGAATCTAAGATTACCGTTACCCCAACAGCCGATATGGCGTTGACTGTAAGCAACACTTGGATTGGAAACGAAAATTTGGCGCTTAATAGCAAAGTGGATAGCAACTGTTCTTGGACTGTATCAACATGGGCTCCAGAATATTTGGTAGATGGTATATTAACATCGAATGGAGAACATAGTGGATTTACTTCTGGCCAGACCTCTACTGATATGGTAGACTATTGGATTGAATTGGATTTAGGTGCTGATGTTGAGATGAACCGTATCCATCTATACCCACGTAGCGATGTAAAATCCAATTCTGGTGGAACGCCATCCTTCCCAAGGGATTTCAGTATCCAGATCAAAGCGGATGGCGCATCCGAATACACTACGGTTGCAGAATATACGGATTATCAGGCTCCACAAGGAAAACCCGCTGTATTTGAGTTTGACCTGACCAATGCCCGTTACATTCGTTTGCGTGTAACACGGTTAGGCGACCCACCTGCCGGAGAAACAAACTACCTGCAATTGGCAGAAATGGGTGTTTATCATACAACCGCAACATCTGTGGATAAAACGGCCTTGGAAAACCTGTACAACAGCTTGAAAGATACGGATTTAAGCCAGTATAAAGATGGCAGCGCAAAAGATACTTTTAAAGCGGAACTGGAAAAAGCAGCTACATTATTGGGAAGTGATACCGCTACCCAAGATGAAATCAACAACGCTGTAACCAGCTTGCAGGCAGCATTTGACGCATTGGAGAAAAAACCAGTGGATAAGCATATCCTGCAATATGTTATAGAACAGGCAATTGCGAAGAAGGACACAGATGAATACAAAAATGTGATTCCAGCAGTAAAAGAAAGCTATAACAAGGCACTGGAAGAAGCACAAGCAGTGTATAATGATCCAAACGCAAGTCAGGAAGAAGTAAACCAGGCATATGCGGAAATGATCGAACAAATCCAAAACCTGAACAAACAAGCAGGGGATAAAACAGAACTGCAAGCGTTATACGATCAGGTAAAAGATACGGATCTGGATCAATACCTAGATGGGGAAACAAAAGAGAACTTCAAGACAGCACTGGAAGCAGCAAAAGAGGTCTTGGATGACGAAAACGCATTGGTAAAAGATGTGGAAACAGCGTATAACAACCTGAAAGCGTCCTATGAAGCACTGGAGAAAAAACCAATAGGAGAAGTGGACAAAACCATCCTGGAAAAGGTAATTGCAGAAGCAAACCGTCTGAAAGAAACAGATGAATACAACAATGCGATTCCATCAGTGCAACAAAGCTTTGACAAAGCATTGGAAGAAGCACAGAATGTATATGATAACCCATCCGCAACCCAGGAAGAAGTAAACACTGCATGGCAAACCTTGCTGAAAGAAATCCATAAGCTAGGATTCCAAAAAGGTGACAAGACAGCCTTACAGGAACTGTATAACCAGGTAAAAGACACCGACCTGAGCCAATACCGTGATGGAGCGGCGAAAGAAAACTTTAAAACAGCATTAGCAAATGCGGAAACGGTATTGGCAGACGAAGAAGCAATGCAGAAGGAAATTGACAAAGCATACAATGACCTGAAAGCAGCCTATGAAGCATTGGAAAAACTGGCAGACAAGAGCCAGTTAAAAGCACTGTTAGATGAATGTGCAGGATACCAGGAAGAAGACTACACCCCAGCAACATGGGAATTATTTGCAGGGATTCAAGAAAAAGCACAAGAAGTCTATGACAATGCCAATGCGACACAGGAAGAAATAAACGCAGCGATCGATGAACTGTTAAGCGGAATGCTGCAATTGAGATTCAAAGCAGACAAATCAATTTTGGAAACTGTAATAAAGGTAGCAGGAGAAATTGATGGAAGCAGCTACACAGCAGAAAGCTATGGAATACTGCAAGCAGCAGTAGCAGAAGCAAACAAAGTGATGGCGGATGAAAACGCAAGCCAAGAGGAAGTAGATGCAGCGGCAACAAAAGTACAAGAAGCAATGAAAGGGTTGGTAACAGTAGAAACACCAGCCGAAAATAATCATGCAGACGGTACACAAACAGGGCAAGAATCTACCACACCAAAAGCAAACGCAGCAAAAACAGGAGATTTTGCTCCAATTGCAGGACTTTTGATTTTGGCAATGGCAACAGGTACTGTAATTGCAACTAAGAAAAGA
Organism: Massilioclostridium coli; assembly: GCF_900095865.1. GTDB lineage: Bacteria > Bacillota > Clostridia > Oscillospirales > Ruminococcaceae > Massilioclostridium > Massilioclostridium facile. The sequence goes on from NZ_FMIZ01000007.1 coordinate 653,375, forward strand.
AAATAATCGTTTTGGTGTCTTATAAACAGGGAACCCTTTTTGGGTTTCCTGTTTTTTTATAAAGAACACGACTTATTTCTGGCAATAGATTGGAAAGGCAGAAACAGAAAGTATTTGACAGGTCATTTAATTTTTTAAATTCAAAGGGGTAGAAACCTTTTTGTTTTGTGCGGATTTTCTGGGTAGAGTTTAGCAGAGAATCTGTTTCACTTTTATCAATTGGCAATTATTAAAAAAATAACATTTTAACAGATTTTATCAAAAAATAAAGAACCTGTAAATTTTTTATCCTGGTATTGACTTTTTTTCAAAAGAATACTAATATATACTTATACATATTAAAAATTCATACTTTTTCATATTTTGTTTTAATATGTAATTTTATGCCTATTAAGACCCTGTTTGGGTCTTTTTTTGCAAATTTTTTACTGAATGAAAAAGTATACTTTTTCGTTCATATCAAAAAGCACCCAAAAAAACAAAAATAATAAACAAAATAATCGCTAAATTTATCGTATTTTGTCGAATGAAAAAGTATAGATTTATTATATCATACTTCAAATAGCAATACAATAAAATAATAATAAAATAATAATAAAATAACATTAAATTATCATTAAAAATGGAAACGATTTTTCCAAGGTCAAAAACAAAGCTTTTAAAACAAAAACTGACCCTGCCTTAAAAGCAGGGCCAGCAACTTGATTATTATCTTATTTTATCCAATATTATCCACCACTATAACTGATATCGTTCCATAAACCTCATAAATACAGTAGCCCCTACTACACGGCTTACTTCTCCTTGTGGATTGATAGTTCCCTGATTATTTTCACCTTTGATGATTCCAACAGCAAGCGCCCATTCCATAGCATCTTTTGCGAATCCGCTCACGTCTCTGCCGTCCACATAGTCATCCAAAGATGCTTTTTTGGATACATCGTAACCTTTGTATTGTGCGTAACGGTACATCATCGTTACCATTTGCTCTCTAGTTACCATACCAGCAGGATCAAAAATTCCTTCATTGTAGCCAGTAATGATATTGTTTTTATTTCCCCACATAACTGCATTGGAATAAAAATCACCTGCTGGAACATCTGGAAATATTGGGTTGAATTCTGCTTCTGGTTCCCCTTCCAGACGGTATAAAACAGTTGCAAAATGGGCACGACTCATCGTAGTGGCAGGTTCAAAAATAGTATCTGTCATCCCCGTCATCAAACCGTGTTCATACATATACTGGGCAGCATCATAAATCCAGTTATCCGCCAGGTTTGCCGGGGTATCCAAATAAGGAGGGTCTATCTCGGTTGGGTTGGCTGTAGGGCCAGTACACTGGATATCCGCACACCGGAATATTAATTGTTCCCCGTTATAAGACAACACATAGAATTTATCCTGATAGCTTACCCCAATGTTACGGACGGTTTTGCCCTGGTGATATAACAGGTTTGTGTCCCCGCTCCAGTTGCCATTGGAAGCGTCAAAACGCCAAGTGTCCATCATGGAATCCTGCCCCAAACCGGATACAGGTCCTGTTACAATTAAGCCGGTATCGGTTGCGCCGATGGCGTAATCCAGGGTTTGCATAGGGTCAAACTGGCTGTTATTGTCGCTGAGGAAATCATCCTCATATTCGGTCCATGTGGTTCCATCGTAAACCATGGTGTTGTGGTAGGTTTCCATCTCATCCCCTAACAGCACGCCCCACAGTCCGAAATAGCCTCCTGTCACCACTAACTGGTCGCCGGAAACATAGGCTTTGGCTCCGGCACGGGCCGCTGGCATATCCGGCAGCATCTCCACAATCTCTCCGGTGTATGGGTTGATGACAGCAACACTGGCAAGCGGGTTGCAATCAAATGTTCCGTCGCCGTTATCCATAACCACTTCCCCGCCAACCGCAATCAGGCGGTTTTGGTAAACCACCAATGCTTCGGAACCGGATAACTGGGTTGGCGTCGTTGTCCAGTTATTGGTATCCAGGTGGTAAGTACCCAACATGTTAGAGCCTTCACTTGAAATATATCTCAAATAGATTTCATCCGTTCCCGCTGCCATGGAGGAAAACTCACTCCATCCTAAATACAGGATTTCTTCTGGAAGCGCCACTTTTTCCCACTGGTTGGTTGGGATATCATACATTTCTAAATAGAAATCATTGGTATCTGCCATATAACCGAAAGATACAATCTTATCGCCAGCCGCTGCCATAGCGAATGGCAAACCATCAGCGGAAGTCAACCCATACCCCATAAAGGAACCATAATCAAGGTTTGGCGCATTTAAGGAAGTAAACCCTTTCGTTGGCACGCTGATATTGAAGAAATCACGGCCATAATCCCCATCTTTGGAGGTTACCATGATTTCCTGTTTGCCGGAAACATCTTCTGGCAAGGTAAAAGTAATCGAATTATCGTTCCATTCCTGTACAGTCGCTTCTTTTCCTCCAACGGTCAAATTGCCCTGTTCCCCAAAGAAATACCCGGTCAGGGTTGCGGTGCTCCCATCCACCTGGATATCATTTAGTACAGGCACTAATTTTTGGTCGTCAAAGCAGGCCGCTGCGTCGATAAAGCCCTGGGATACGGACTTATCTTCTAAGCCAATCGCTTCTTCCCGGTTCACTCCCCCTTTGATACGGGCGGAAACCTCGTTGACATCGTACAATCTTGCGCCGGATTCATCCGCCTTGGAAGCTAATAAAGCGGCAATCCCTGTTACCATTGGGCAAGCCATAGAAGTACCATCCGCATAATAATAAGGGATTGCGGATTTTCCAAATCCAACATCATCCAACCGGAATACAGCGTCCCCTGTTTTGTTCTCTAATGTTCCGTTTTTCGGTACGAAACGCAAAGAAACTGTGTCACCTTCTGCTTGCAGGAAAGAGGTTTCCGCCAGCTCCGAGGAGGATTGGTTCCAGTTATAGTCAGCAAACCGCAATCGGGCAGACAAAGGACCTTCCTCAGAATAAGTTGTGCTGGGAAGCTCCTCCCAGTTGCCATCTTCATTATAATATTGAACCACTAACGTTTTTCCATACATGGCATTGTCAATTCCACCCTGTAACGCGAAGTAGACAGGCTGGTTCAAGTCGATATTGGCCAAGTCAGATTTTTGGAAGTTCATCTGGATCGCGAAGTTTTCCCTTTCCTCAATCCCAGTCAAAGGAAGCTGCAGCCCTTTGGAACTGGTATAGCCTGGAGTCAGCTCCTGCTGTGTTGCGGTTTCCACTACATTGCCTTCCCCATCAATGAGTTGCAAAGTAACCGATGTATCCCCATCCTCAAAATCCTCATAAAAATAGGATTCACTTTCCTCCATCAGTTGTGGGAGGTACTGTGGTGGCATATCGTGCTGATCATAAGGGAGTATGCTGGTATCCGAACTAGTTGGGGCAAGGATTTGTGTCCCTGGAGCGAATACATCCACCGTAGTTTCCCCATAACAGGAGAAATAAGCGGCATGCCCCTGGCTTTCCAGTGCGCCGACGGTTACCAGATAAGGGTTGTAGTTTGGATTAGAGCCCACGTTCAAGTCGTTGTTGGTGGAGGAGTTCCCCGCGGCAAAACAGGATAACACCCCTAATTTTCCCACTGCGTCAATAGCGGTTGTAATGGAATGAAGTTGTGTTCCATTATATTCTGTAGTCCCCCAGGAATTATTGATCGCCACAACATTGACGCCGGCCTGTTTTGCTGCCTGGATATAGGCGTATCCTTCTAACGCTCCGCTAATGGTATCCTGTTCTCCTGCCAAAAATTTGACAGCCATGATTTCCACGTCTGAACTGACTCCGGCAACCCCTTTGTTGTTGTCCCATTGGGAGGCGATAATGCCGGCGCAATGGGTACCGTGACCAACTAAAGTATCCATTGGATCGTCAGTCTGCTCCATTACGCCACCGGCGCTAGGGTTATAACCGTACTTTCCACCACCCATCTGGGTTAAAACAGGATAGTTTAATCCATCGTCCCACATGACGCCCTGTAAATCCGGGTGGTTGTAGTCCACACCAGAATCCAATACCGCCACAACAGGGGTATCGGTTGTAGTGCTTTCCACCTGGTTCCATGCCTGATTCAGGTTGGCATCTACAGTTTGCTTACCAGTGTCAACACCATTGTCCATCTTGTTATCCAATGCCCACTGGTAGTCGTAATAAGGGTCAGTAGGGCTATTATATGGCTCCACATAGTAGTTTGGTTCCGCATACGCTACCATCGGATTGTTTTCCAATTCTTCAATCAAATCCTGGGTATCCTGCTGGCTTTTTACCAGCACCAGGCTCTGTTCCGCTTGATTGGATGCGGAACGGGCTTTTCCTTGCGGTTCGGATGGGATTTCCATCAGGGTTTCCACTTCAAAGCCAGCGCTCCTACTCCGATTTGCCCGGTAAAGCGCGTCTGCTCCTCCATTGACGCATACAATTGCTTCCCCTTCTACATAATTAGGGTTTGTATCCACTTCTGCCTGTCCGGCAGCCCATGCCCCTGTCGTGAGTACACTGGCAGCCAACGACGCAGCCAGTACTGCACTGATTAACTTTTTCATAATGCACTCTCCTTTTCTATGAAATGAATTCTTTGGCTGTCACAAACGTTCCTCCTTTCTTTCACTATTGTGATGAAACAGCCCTATCCATTTGGGACCTACTTGGTAGACAACTTACATGCTGCCAAGTATCCCAATTGAACCCCCTTTTGGTTGTGCCAAGCCTAAAAACTATTCCCGACACACCTAGCATTCTTCTATCATAAAACCATATTTTATCAAATTTTGTCGACAAAACAGCAAGATACGTCCCTTTCTGCCGACAGGACAAAACATCGTTACTTATTATGAATAACAACCGCAATCCCCGCTATTGTGGGGATTGCTGCGCCTTGGAAAAGGCTGCCCCTACATTGAGGGACTTCCCGCTCCAGTTGTTTTTCTCTACCATCTCGGCAATCTGCTGGTTCGCCAGTTCAATCTCCTTTAAAAAAGAGCTGGCAGGAATCCGCAGTGCCCCATGCCCTAAAATAATCAACTGTTCCGCATAATCGGAGGTAGCAACCTTGACCTGGTAATCCTTTGCCAACTGATAGGTTGTCTTTTCGATGTAAGCGTCAGCAGTTTCTGCCTCTTTGGTGTATACCACACTGATGTTGTGGTAACGGATGACTTCTCCTGGATTCCCTTTTACCTTGTAAGCATCAAACACCAGTATTACGTTGGTGTTCCGGAACCCCTGGTAATTGCTGAGGATTTCCATCAGCCGGATGCGGGCGGATTCCAAGTTGTCCTGAGCGATTTTTTTCAGTTCCTCGCTGGCGAAAATAATGTTGTACCCATCCACCAAAAGATATTCTGGCCCTTTGTACACCTGGGTGGATTTTTGAAATTCCAGTTCCTCTCGAGCAACATCCCTAGGAAGGATATTCCTCTGCTTGATAGGGCCATAGGTTTTTTCAAAAATTGCCTGTAGCTCCTCATCCATCTCCCTGGATGGCAGAGGGCTGGAAGGGGATTTGATTGTTTCTTTTGGTTCCTCTGGGTCCGGCTGCTTCCAGCCGCTCTCCACGTGCATGTATTCCCGCACTTGGTCCCATTTCACCGTAAATCCCGCCCCGTGGGAACAAAACACCGAATCAGCCGGATGCTCGATGTCTCGCTCGCTATCATAGCCGATTTGTTGGATGATTTCCTCCTGGTTGTGGCAGGGTTCATAGCCCAAAAAGCTACAAAACAGCCTGCCGTGCCCTTTGGTATACGAGGTGACCTCAATACTGTAATCCCGCATGGTAGCGACAGGCGCCTTTCCAGTTAAAACGGTGGTTTCCCCCTGGGTCTGGGGTAGTTCAAATACCCCGGACATCCGTTGTAAATCTGACATCGCCCGCCCTACATATTCCGAAGGGAGTTCCAGCTGGAACTGGTACCACGGTTCCAATAAAATACTGGTGGTGGATTTTAATCCCTGACGCAAGGCACGGTAAGCCGCTTGCCGGAAATCCCCCCCTTCGGTGTGTTTCAAGTGGGCACGCCCTGTTAATAAGGTAATTTTCATATCGGTAATAGGGGAACCGGTCAGTACCCCAATGTGTTCTGTTTCCTGTAGCTGGCTTACAATCAGGTTTTGCCAGTTCCGGTCCAGTACATCCTCACTGCAACAGGTAGTAAACTGCACCCCACTTCCCGGTTTGCCAGGTTCCAGCAGAAGATGGACTTCCGCATAATGGCGGAGGGGTTCAAAATGGCCTACCCCTTCCACCGGCTGGGTGATGGTTTCCCGGTAGACAATATTGCCCACTCCAAACGAAACTTCCAGCTGGAACCGGTCTAAAATCAACTGCTTTAAAATTTCCAGCTGTACTTCCCCCATCAGTTGGACATGGATTTCCCGCAAACGCCCGTTCCAGATAAGGTGAAGCTGTGGGTCTTCCTCCTCCAGCTGTTTCAGCTTTAACAATGTGGTATGGGGGTCGCATCCCTCCGGAAGAATTACTTGATAAGTGAGCACCGGCTCCAGCACAGCGTGGCAGGAGGATGGCTCAAACCCCAGCCCTTCCCCTGGGAAGGTGTGTTTTAGCCCTGTTACGGCGCAGACCGTCCCCGCTGTAGCTTGTTCCACTGCTTGGTAACGGGTACCAGAATAAATCCGAATCTGGTCCACTTTTTCCTCCCATACACCACCATCCATACCAGTGCCGTGAAGTATGGTTTTCACTTTCAGCCCACCCCCGGTAATCTTTAGGTAGGTAAGCCGGTTTCCCTGAGGGTCACGGGCAATCTTATAAACTTTTGCCCCAAACTCATCCGGGTAAGCAACCGGTTTGGTATATTGCAGCAAGCCATGGACAAACGATTCAATCCCATCCAGTTTTAAAGCGGACCCAAAATAGCAGGGGAACAGCTTCCTTTGTTGAACCAGGGAAGCAATCTCCTCCTGGGTAATGGTATTGTTCTCCAAATAGGAATCCATCACAGCCTCATCGCAGACAGCGACCGCTTCCAGAAACTCTTCCTGGAACACATCCCGAAAATCAATACAATTGGGGTCCAGCCGCTGTTTCAGCTCATCCATTACAGCGGAAGGGTCTACCCCATCCAAATCGGTTTTATTGATAAACAAAAAAGTGGGAACTTGGTACCGTTTTAATAAATTCCACAGGGTCTGGGTATGCCCTTGGACACCATCCGACCCACTAATGACCAAAACAGCGTAATCCAACACCTGCAACGTCCGTTCCATTTCACTGGAAAAATCTACATGTCCCGGGGTATCCAGCAGGGTCAGTTCCACCTGCGGGAAAGGTAGGACAGCCTGCTTAGAAAAAATCGTAATCCCCCGTTCCCGTTCCAGGGTATGGGTATCCAAAAAAGCGTCCTGGTGGTCTACCCTGCCCAGTTTTTTTAAGCACCCGCCCTGGTATAGCAAGGCTTCCAGCAAGGTGGTTTTTCCTGCGTCCACGTGCGCCAAAACCCCAATCACTAACTTATCCATATATACTCTCACCAATCAAAAAATCTATTGTCATAATCATTATTTTTCCGTTTGAACTAACTTTATATTAACATATAGTTCCAATAAAATCAATCTTATCCCCCTATTTACTGTAATATATCACAAAATAGTCAGCGCCATATCCCCATCAGAATCCCCCCTGGATTGTTCGTTTATCCCGAAGCTCGTCTATCTTTTCGTGGAATACCTCCCCCGATAAAATAGGAGGATTCTATCGTCATGACCACTAGCTAAGCTGGTAGCTTAAATAAGCCCCCGGGAATAGGGCAAGCCTCTAAAGACGCACTAAACCCCTTTTCCTTTTGCATCACATTTATCCTGCTGGCTGTTTACAGGCAATTTTCTTCCAACGATACTGTTTGTTACGATAAAGCTCGCCCAATGTTGAAAGCGGAAACTTTTTGGAAAAATCCTCCACCGGCATAGCCAGTGATTTCCATAACAACAAAAACCCGGTGACTGCCACAATGGCATCACCGGGTTTTGATGAATTTTGATAGGATACAACTGTTTGCATTAGAGCAAAGCAGTTGGATGGATCATACCAAAATTATGGTTTTAATCTTAAGTTTAACATAGCTGTTAAGAGGTTATCTGCAACTACATCCAATTCTTCCTGAGAAAGGTCTTCGATGTTTGCCAATGTTTCTTCCGCTTTTGCTAACGCGTCGATAAATTCAGGTTTTCCTGCATCTTGGTATTGATCTAAATCATAGCTTTTTGCTACTTCTACCAACAAGTTTAAGTTGTAGGTATCTACCACATGAATGGTAATGTCAAAGCTTTCGCTCCGGTTGCCAGAACCATCTACAGCGTAGAAGCGCAGTACATAGGTACCGGATTTGCTTGGGTTGAATGCTGGAAGGCCATTGGCACCGTTGTTCATAACATCTTCGTCGCAGACAATAGTCACATTGCCGGAAAGATCGGAAGCACAGCTTGGGTCAGTGAACAGTTCCACTGCTTTTTCTGGAGTGATCTCTTCCTTTGTAACAGTCATGGTCTGTTCAAAATCAATTTTATCTTGATCCAATGTTGGAGCAGTGGTATCCTGTACTTTTACTGTAATGTCAAAACGTGCGCTTTGGTTGCCAGCGGTATCCACTGCCCAGAACCGCAGGGTGTAAGCACCAACGGTAGATGGGTCAAATGCAGGACGTCCGCCTGCGCCATTTTCCATAATCCATTTATCGCAGACAAATTTTATGTTTGTATCATTATCGGTTGCATAGCTTGGGTCAGTAAATAGTTCTGCTGCTTTTTCTGGAGTAATTTCGTCTTGGGTCAGTTCCAGAGTTTGGGTATACTGGATATTTTTATAGTTGATGGTTGGTTTTGTAGTATCCTGTACTGTTACATAAATATCAAAACGTCCACTTTCATGGCCAGCAGTATCAACAGCATAAAATCTCAGTTTATAGGTGCCAGCAGTCGTTGGATCGAAGGCAGCAAAGCCATCCGCACCGTTATCCATTACCCATTTATCGCAGACAATTTTCATATTTTTATCATTGTCCGTAACATAGCTTGGCTCTGTAAAGAGTTCCACTGCTTTTTCTGGGGTGATTTCTTCCTGGGTTAGTTCTAATGTCTGAGAATAAGCGATTTTATCATAATTTACAGTTGGGGTAGTAGTATCGCCTACACTGACATAAATGTCAAAACTATTACTGCGGTTTCCAGCAGCGTCTACAGCATAAAATCTTAATTTATATTTACCTGCAACGGTTGCGTCAAAAGCAGCCAGTCCATCGGCACCGTTTTCCATGATCCATTTATCGCACATAATCGTTGCGCTGCCAGAATCATCGGTAACATAGCTTGGGTCGGTAAACAGTTCTACTGCTTTTTCTGGGGTGATATTTTCTGTTACCATCTCCATTGTTTGAGAATATTGGATTTTATCATAATTGACAGATGGTTTTGTTGTATCCGCATCCGCTTTTGTGCCCAACTGAACCATAGCCGCCTGTACAGCCTGTTCGGTAGAAGTAGTTTGTTGTGCTGCTTCCAAAGCCCTGGTGTAGGAAGCCTGGTTGTAGTGAGAAACCGCTGTTGCGATATCCTCTTCTTTATTTTGTGCTACTGCGAAACAGGTAGGTGCTACCATTGCGGTTGACAACACAACGGACAATGCGCCAACAAATAATTTTTTCATTTTTTACTCTCCTTTATGCGCGTTATTGGAAGAAAGCCCATAAAACGCAATCATATTTACATATTCAACCGAAAATTATAGATTTCGTTTCATAGATAAAAGGAGGTAATTGTGTGAAAAATTTTAAAATTGTAAAGCGGTCTTTGGCTGTGTTTGTCAGTATGGCAATGGCTTGTTCAATGGCAGGGGTATCTGCGGCGGCAGAAGGAATACACGCAACATCGTCTATTGCTTCTTACACAGCACAGCAGGACGGTTTCCTGATTGAAAATGACGTGTTAATATCTTACACAGGAAACGATGAGCATGTGGTGATTCCAGATGGGGTAACCAAAATTGGAGAAGGAGCTTTTAATAAAAACAAAACTTTGGTATCTGTGCATATACCGGATAGCGTTACAGTAATTGGAGAGTATGCTTTTAATAGTTGTGATAAATTAAAAAATGTTGATATCCCAAGCCATTTGGAAAGTGTAGGAATGTCTGCGTTTAGTAATACCATCTGGGGGAAAAATCATCCGACTTTTATATCGGGCACTACCTTATTTGGCACAGGGTACGCAATAGGATGTGTAGTGATTCCAGATGGCGTTACGAAAATTGGGGATAACGCTTTTAGTGAATGTATGTATTTATCTTCTGTCCATATTCCAGATACTGTTACTGCTATTGGAGAGAATGCCTTTGAATCTTGTATCCAATTATTTACTATCAGTATTCCTAAGAGTGTTTCTAGCATAGGAAAAGGTGCTTTTAGCGGATGTTGTAATTTATCACGGATTACGATTCCAGAGGGCATTACAAGAATTGAAGATTTTACGTTCCATGGATGTACTTATTTAGAAACCGTGAATATACCAAATACAGTAACCAGTATAGGGGAATGGGCATTTCGGAGTTGCCGCAACTTAACCAGTATCGAATTTCCAAACAGTATTACAAATATTGAGAACCCAGAACATCAGTTTGATGGATGCGATAAATTAACAACGATTTATGGAACAGCAGGTTCCTATGCAGAAACCTTTGCGAAAAAATATGGATACCAATTTATTAGCAATACATCTACTCAAAAGTTTGACATCCAAGATGGGACATTGGTAAAATATACTGGTACTGCAAAAAATGTGGTGATTCCAGATGGTGTTACGAAAATTGGAGCACACGCTTTTGAAAATTGTACACAAGTTCGAACTGTACATATTCCAGATGGAGTTACAGCAATTGAGGATTATGCGTTTTCTGGATGCAACAACTTAACTACAATCAATATTCCAAATAGCGTAATAAAACTAGGAGAATTTGCTTTTTATCTGTGTTTTGATTTGAATAATCTTTCTATTCCAGAAAGTGTTACGGATATTGGAATGTATACATTTACTTATTGCGAGAGTTTAACAGATATTATAATTCCAAGTCAAATCACGATGTTAAAAGAAGGGGTTTTTGCTTTTTGTAGAAATTTAGTAAATGTAAACCTTCCAGAAATTGTTGAACAAATTGATAACGGTGCGTTCCGTTATTGTACTAGCTTAACTGATATTACAATTCCAAAACAGGTTACTGTGATACATCAAGATGCTTTTGATGAATGTAGAAATCTTCAAACGATTTATGGTTATGGCGGAAGTTGTGCAGAATTATTTGCCGGTAGCATTGGATACCTCTTTGTGGATTTAAACCAGCCATTCACAGACGTAATATCCAGGGAATGGTTCTATGATGCTGTAGTATTTGCATATCAGCGTGGGATTATGACAGGGATGGATGAAACTACCTTTGGCCCAAGCGTAAGTATGGCACGTGACCATATTGTTACTATGCTATACCGTTTAGAAGGGGAACCAGAAGTAACCTACGAACCTGTATTCCCAGATGTACTAGAAAATGATTTTTATACCGACGCAGTAATGTGGGGAAATCAGGTTGGAATAGCAACAGGATACGAAAACGGTAATTTTGGCATAGGGGATGAAATAACCAGAGAACAAGTGGTAACGATGCTTTACCGTTATGCACAATATAAAGGGCTGGATACTTCTCAAGAGACATCTTTGGAGGAATACAAAGACGGAACAGATGTAAGTGATTTTGCAAAAGATGCCATGGAATGGGCATTGGCAGCTGGTATCATCAAAGGGGAAAATAACGAGGGAGTTATTAATCCACAGGGTTCTGCTGATCGTGCTGGAGGAGCAACTATCATGATGCGCTTTATGGAACACTATCAGTTATAATTTGTGTTAAAATATAGTAAGTAGAGGAGCGGAATTTAAATAATATATCATTCTTGCTAAAATTCAACTTTTTATTTGACCAATATTGTTTTTCCTTTGATGATTTGTATAGTAAAAATAATTATTAACAATTATTTTTACTATAATAACTTGAAGATTTTTGTTAATTTTTTTAGTTGTACTGTTTGTTGTAATATGTTACAATAATTATATACTTTTTTTATAAAAAATAGAATTAATTTTGCGGTAGCTTTTAAAAAGGTTATTATATTTTAATAAACAGAACAAAAAGGAGGTATTGGTATGAAAAATTTCAAAATTGTAAAGCGGGCATTAGCTGTGTTTGTTAGTATGGTAATGATCTGTTCTATTACAGGGGCATCTGTAGCAGCACAGCCATTACAATCACAGCCTTCGGTTTCTTATACGGAGCAGCAAGGTGATTTCCAAATTGAAAATGGGGTGCTTATAAAATATACTGGAGCTGGTGGAGATGTAGTAATTCCAGATACGGTGAGTAGTATTGGAGATTATGCTTTTTCCCATTGTAAAGAGCTAACCAGTGTTGTAATTCCAGAAACAGTTACTCGTATAGGAAATGCTGCATTTTATTATTGTACGAATTTGACAAATATAGTATTGCCAGATAGCATTACTGAGTTAGGAAAGTTTGCGTTTGGAATGTGTTATGGTTTGTCAAATATTACAATCCCTAAAGGTGTTACTACCATTCATAATTGGACGTTTGCGTGTTGTGAAAATTTGCAATCGATTGTTATGCTGCCAAATATTACTAAAATAAGTGAAACTTCATTTGATGGATGTACAAAGCTAACTACTATTTATGGTATAAGCGAAACGTATCCAGAAATATTTGCGAATAAAAAAGGGTACCAGTTTATTGATATTAATGAACCCTTTACTGATGTAGTTTATGGTGACTGGTTTTATGACGCTGTAGTATTTGCATATCAGCGTGGGATTATGACAGGGATGGATGAAACCACCTTTGGTCCAAGCGTAAGTATGGCACGTGACCACATTGTTACCATGCTATACCGTTTAGAAGGGGAACCGGAAGTAGCTTATGAACCTATATTCCCAGATGTGCCAGAAAATGATTTTTATACCAACGCAGTAATGTGGGGAAATCAGGTTGGAATAGCGACAGGATACGAAAACGGCTATTTTGGCATAGGGGATGAAATAACCAGAGAACAAGTGGTAACGATGCTTTACCGTTATGCACAATATAAAGGGCTGGATACTTCTCAAGAGACATCTTTGGAGGAATACAAAGACGGAGCAGACGTAAGTGATTTTGCAAAAGATGCCATGGAATGGGCTCTGGCAGCCGGTATCATCAAAGGAGAAAATAACGAGGGAGTTATCAATCCACAGGGTTCTGCTGACCGTGCCGGAGGAGCAACTATCATGATGCGCTTTATGGAATGGTATCAAATATAAAGAGCTATAAAAAGTTTTGTAATCAAAAACCAATCAGCTGCAACTCGATAAAGTTGCAGCTGATAGTTATTTATGTATTATATATGAATAATCTGATTTGTAGTATTTATTATAAAATTTGCTCGAAATTTTTGTTTATAATGGTAAAATATGTAATAAATATGAATTGACTGTGGTGTAATCTATGATATAATAAGAATATTGAGTAGATTAACAATGGGATAATTTTTTATCTTTTTGTTGTCGAAATATCAAAGAATTTGGAGGAGTCTATGAAAAAATTGACTATATTTAAACGAATAGTAGCTGTTTGTATCAGCTCTGTTCTGCTGTTTTCTACCGCAATTACAGCTTCTGCGGCGGATTTACAGCAGGTAACGATTCAGGAAGAAACACGGGCACAACAGCAGGAGATTCAGGCTAGGGCAGCCGGTCTTCCGTATACCGATGTTCCGGATTCAGGATGGATTTATGACGCAGCTAAATATATGTACGACCATAATATTATGACGGGTATGACACCTACTACCTTTGAGCCAGAAACCATTATGAGCCGTGCCCATTTTGCCACCATTTTATACCGTATGGAAGGGGAGCCAGCTGTGAATTATTCCCCTGTTTTTCCAGATGTCCCAGAGGGCGAGTTTTACTCTAAACCCGTTATGTGGGCGAATCAGAATGGCATTATTACCGGATATGACCAAGGAAATTTTGGACCATCTGATATTATTACTAAAGAGCAGATGGTAACTATTATGTACCGTTACGCTAACTATAAAGGAGTAGATACTTCCCTCAAACTGCCTGTTAGTAATTTTTTGGATGGTAGTTCAGTCAGTGGGTTCTCCATGGATGCTGTAAGCTGGGCACTTGCTAACGAGATTATTACAGGAGAGAATGGCCAACCTATTATTAATCCACAGGGAGAAGCCAGCAGGGCAATAGGGGCAACAATTGTGATGCGCTATCTGGCGCCAAGTACGATTATGATGGAAACAACTGCTTCTTTAAGCTATTTATCCAATAACAACTGGTACTCTTTTGATAGAGGCACGACGGCTTATCCTATTGATGGGTTTAAAATCGAAACGGACCCGAATAAACCTTATTATTTTTCCTACCGCACTTTAAACGAAGGAAAAACCTCTTTTTACCCAAGGGTTACCAGTACAGGGGGAGATTATGCTGGGTATCCGGGAAGGCGTATCCAGTTGTTGGATATTGAAGCGAAAGGTAGTACAAGCGGCACCAATTTAGTAGCGGGTGTTGTAATTATGTACCGGGTACATACTGCGGATACTGGATGGCTGCCATGGGTAAGTAACGCAAATCCAGATTGGATGGAACGGGTACAGAAAAAATTCAATCTTCCAGGAAGCTTGGATACTGGAGGAGATAATGCTGGAATTGAAGGAAAAAACATCAACGGGATTGATATCCGTATTTATGAAGAAACAAGGCCAAAATTACCTTCCAGCAACTCCAAAGTAATACAAGCGCCATTTATCTCCCAGTTAGGTACCTATCCAACCGGATGCGAAAGTGTCAGCACCGTAATGGCGTTAAATTATGCAGGTATCAATATGAGTGTGGATACCTTTATCGACAACTATTTATATAAAACAGGTTGGCCTTTTGACCCGAATGAGTCCTTTGGCGGAGACCCTCGCTCAAGCCATGGCTATGGATGCTATGCTCCAGTGATTAAAAAGGCTTTGGATCAGATTTTAGCTGGTACAGGTTATTCCGCAAGAATCTTAAATAATGTACCATTAAAAGATTTGTGTATTCAGTATATTGACAATAATATTCCAGTTATTTTATGGGCTAGTATGGATATGCAGCCGCCAAAACTGGGAAATAGCTGGGTATACAACGGAAAGACCATCCAGTGGATGACACCGGAACACTGTCTATTGATGGTGGGATATGATGACGGCGGGTATATCTTTAACGACCCATTGCGTAGGCAGCCGCAAACCTATTATGGCAAAGCAATGGTAGAAACCGCTTACCGTGGTATGTACAGCCAGGCGATTGTGATTGTAAAAGACGGTACAAGGATGGAATCGGAACCGGCTCCTGATTTTGAAGAACCAATGGCTCCAGAATCTTCTGCGCCGGAAACAACTCCATCGATGCCTTCTGAAGGGAATCCACCAAGCCAGGATTCTTCCCAGGCATCTTCCCAACCAGCGGAATCTACCCCTCCTCAGGAGTCCGAACCAGTAGAATCCACTCCTTCGGAAGGTCCACCGGAAGGAAATACTTCTTCTGAACCGGAAACCTCACAGCCAGAGGAATCCAGTTCAACCCCAGAAGAGTCCAGTTCATCCTCAACGGATTCCTCAGAGGGGCCTACTCAAACCGAAAGTTCCCAATCATAAATGAAAAGCAGGGGGTGAATTTCACTTCCTGCTTGTACTTTTTTGGTGATCCATTGGTATCCTTAAGAAATACAAATTGATTTCTACAGAATCGGGTACGACAATATTCAACCAGTGGGTGCAACTGTTTTCCTGGATGGAAACGGTAGTTTATGATTTTACCAAAAAAACATTTTGTAAGGAGGAATTCTGTGAAAAATCTGGTAAGGATTTTGTACATCATTCTTATTTCCATGATAGTAAATTGTGTTTTCTTTCTGGTAGAATGGAAACTTTGGTACCTTCTACCGCTTTTGTTGCTGTTTTTTCTTTTTGTCAATGTATTCCCTTCTATCCACAATTTTAAAGTTCCCACCTTTCGGCTCCGGATTGCGGCAGATGGGGCGGAACTGTTAATCTTATTTTTGGCGACCTCTGTGGTATCCGGCGTGTACCACATTGTAATGGCGTTCCAGCTGTTTCCAAGCCACTGGCTGGTTTGGGTGGTGAGCGCGTTGGTTGCCATTTTAACCGAGAGCATCCTGTTTTGGAACGGGATTATCCGTGTTTACTGCACCTCCCTACAGCTGGGAATCCGAAGGAGGGTGATTGGGATTGTCTGTGGATGGATTCCCATCGCCAATCTGTGGGCGTTATGCAGCATTATCTATGTTGTCTGTTCGGAGGTTTCGTTTGAAACCCAAAAAATGCGGTTAAACCAGCAACGGCAGCAGGAACAAATCTGCCACACAAAATACCCTATTTTATTGGTACACGGGGTATTTTTCCGGGATTTTAAATATCTGAATTATTGGGGAAGGATTCCGGAGGAGCTGAAGAAAAACGGGGCGGTTTTGTTTTATGGGAACCACCATTCCGCTTCTTCGGTACGGGAAAGCGCCTGTGAGCTGACCAAAAGGATTCAGCAAATTGTGGAGGAAACCAAATGCGAAAAGGTGAACATCATCGCCCATTCCAAAGGCGGCTTGGATTGCCGGTACGCCATCAGCCAGATGGGAGCGGCACCCTATGTGGCTTCCCTCACCACAATCAACACTCCGCATCAGGGATGCTTGTTTGTGGATTACCTGCTCAATAAGGTTTCGGTCAAGTTCCAAAACGGAATTGCCTCCAAATATAACAGTACCTTAAAAAGGTTGGGAGATACCTCCCCGGATTTTCTGGCAGCGGTGAACGACCTTTCTTCCAACGCCTGCAAAAACTTAAATGAACAGATGCCCGATTCCCCTCAGGTTTATTACCAGACAGTGGGCTCCAAATTAAACCACGCCATCAGTGGGAAGTTCCCATTGAATTTTTCCTACCCGCTAGTAAAACATTTTGATGGCGGCAATGATGGATTGGTGGCAGAAACCTCTTTCCAGTTCCACAACCATAAACACACCTTTTTAACTACACCGGGCAGCCGTGGAATTTCCCATGGGGATATGATTGACCTGAACCGGGAGAACATCCCAGGTTTTGATGTGCGGGAATTTTATGTGCAGCTGGTGGCAGATTTGAAACAAAATGGGTTTTAACGGATGGATTCCCCAAGGAGGAAAAAGAAATGGGAAAGCTGTCTTTTTACCAAAAATTAGATCTGATGGACCGTTGGGAAGAACAGCCTAACCTTGCCCAGATGAAACGGTATTGCCCCGCTTTTATCCGGTGTAAAAACGGGGAAGTCCGTTTGCGGACGGCACAGGTGCTGGCGAATGTGGAGGAGGAAAGCCTGCTCCAGCTTTTGTACCCCCTGGTAAATGATCCGGAAGAATTGGTGCGGGTGAATGCCTGTGATTCTTTGGGAAGTTCCAAAAGCCCAGCGTCCTATCAGTTGCTGACAATGAAATTGCAGGATACCCCTTTGGTGCGAAGCTATGTTGTGCTATCGCTGGCAGATATTGCGTTATCACTGGGGGAAAAACTACAAGAAGAATGTTTCCATTTACTGCTGGAACATCTGCAAACGGAGGAAGCTCCAGGGGTAACAATTGGCTGTTACCGGTCGCTCTATCTGTTAAAGCGGGAGGAACGCTATTTGGATTTGCTGTTGCGGAATTTGCGCCATCCGGATTACCGTGTTCGTAGTGCTGGGTTCCATCTGTTGGGCGATATGGTTACTCCTTCCAATTGCCGCAAAATCAAACAGGCGGTGTTGGAGTGCTCCAAGCAGGAAGAAAGTGTTGCCGTTTCCAGCGCGATAAACAATTTCAAAAAAGAGTTTGAATCAAAAGGAGAAAAAATATGGTAGGTGCGAGCATCCGGTTCCTTGTATTTGGAGCCATTTTTGTAGCATTATTGGTGTTGGTTCGGAAATCGAAATGGGTACATAAAAAATGGATGACCATACTGAGCGCTATCCTGGTTCTTGTGTTGTGGTCGGTATCTACGATGTTCCCACCGGAGAACCTTTTTCTTACCTTCCCCACTGCCAGGTCCGCGTATTACTATATGAATATGGACCACATTACAGATGTGTTAGAGGGCGATGAATCCTGTCTGATTCTTTCTATCAAGGGCAGTACCACTGGTATGGAGTTTTTACCAAAAAAATCCAGTGGATATCAGCTCTCCAATCTCACCACAGAACGTAGAATTGGGTCGTACTATCCCAGTACCAAATCGGGAGGATGTTTTATTACCATTTATCAAATCAATCACACAGACGATTATTATATTCTTGGTGATTGGAGAACTGAGAAAAATAACAAATTTGAGCTGTCCGATAACCAGAATTCCGAGTTTTTATTCTATTCAACAGAAATACCCGATGGTACTATAAGCTATTCTTTTTATATGAGCGTCAACAACCTGACAGAGGACTACGAGCTGTATCTGAATGAGGATACCACAATATCGTTTTCTAAGAATGGACTGGAAGCAAAATAAATCGTTCAATATTGCTGGAATAGAGGGGTTGAGGAGATGAGGAAAAAACCGATAGTTCTGATTTTTATACTGTGTACTGTTCTATTTTGTTCAGGGTGCAGCTATTGGGTGAGAGAAGTCAAGTACTATTCACAGAGGGATAATTATGTAAATGCGGTTGGAACAGTGACCCACATTGCTTACAGTGAAGATAATACCAGGTTATATTTGGGCTTTTCGGAATTAACACCAACTTTTGATGATACAGACTTTAAAATTGTTGGAGAAAATTTACGAATAGCACAGGATAACGGCATTGATACAAAAATAAAAATAGGCGATCAAGTTGAGTTTATCACAGCACCAAGATATTTTTATGATGGATATGTAATGCCTATTGTTGCGATATCCGTAAATGGTGAATGCTTATTGGAATTTGAAGAAGGATTTGGAAATTTTTTCAAATAGATTATGAAACATGGGGGGTAAACAGTAGATGGGAGTATGGGGACCAGCGATTTTATCGGATGATGTGGCATGTGATATTCGGGATGAATATCATGCACTATTAATGATAGGAAAAACCAGTGAGGAAGCAACCCAATATTTACTGGAAACCGATTACCCGGAAATTCAGGGTACAGAGGATGAAACGGTATTCTGGCTGGCATTGGCGCTGAGCCAATGGAAAAAGGGGCGATTATTGCCCGAAGTAAAACAGCAGGCGATTGCGATTATTGATGCTGGCACCGATTTAGAGCGATGGCAACAGGATGAAAAATTATTAAAAAAGAGGATAACGGTCTTACAAAAACTAAAAGACACCTTAAATTCCCCTATGCCGGCAGCGAAAAAAATGAGGCCACCATCTGTATGGCATTCTCCTTGGGCGGTGGGGGATTTGCTGGCGTACCAAATTACAAATCCAACAATCCTTTATCCAGAGTTCCTTCATAAGTATGTTTTGTTGAGGGTCATTAAAATCAGAAAAATTCCTTTTCTTTCTAGTATGGATACTCCATGGCATGATGAATCTATTTTAGTAGGGTTATACCAATGGTATGGGGATGAAATCCCAAATGCAGATATTGTGAATCAATTGGAGTATGCTGTAATAGGGGAAAATGATGTAATCTTTCGTGGGAAATGTACGGAAACTTGTATGGAATTATGTATCTATAGTAATCGGGAATTGAAACAATATCCGATCCAGTGTATTGGACAGGATGCTTCCTACCAAAAAGGAATATCACCTTTTTTCCACACAAATTATTGGGAATATGGACTCCATACATTGATTTCGTTAGACCATACCATTTGTTCAGCACTGCATCGGTATTTTCCTGAAGCGGGTCAAGGGAACAAGGATTAGAAAGGAAGTGGAATGGATGAAAACAATACAAGTGGCGGCGGCAGTGATCCAAAAAGAGGGGCGCATTTTTGCCACGCAAAGGGGATATGGCAAATGGAAAGGCTGGTGGGAATTTCCCGGCGGGAAGATAGAGCCAGGGGAAACACCGGAACAAGCCCTGAAACGTGAAATCAAAGAGGAGCTAAACACCGTTGTACAGGTAGGGGAACTGGCGGATGTGATCGAATACGATTATCCGGATTGTCACCTAACGATGTACTGTTATTTTTGCCAGGTGGTTTCGGGGAATCTGGAACTGCTGGAACACGAATCCGCCCGCTGGCTGGCAAAAGGGGAATTGGATACAGTCAACTGGCTTCCGGCGGATATTGATTTTATCCAGAAGCTAAAAAATGGATAAAACCCTCCAATTCAGGAAAAATAGAAAAAAGGATAAAATAGTTATTATTTAAAATAATAACTATTTTTATTTTTGCCTGGAAACAGTTGACTTTTCTTGCTTTGTGTTGTAAGCTATTAATCATAGGAAATAATACTGATTTTTGAAATACAGGATTCTATTTTGTTTCGTGGGGTAGTAATATTTGCGGAAGAAAGCAATCATTCCGATTTGAGATTGCCAAGGAAGATAAAATGTTCCGCCTTGTAAGTGTTGATATAGTCTATGAAAGCTTTGAACTGTACGGCTATAAAATAGTATCCATATGAGGCTCAACGAAACCAATTTGTATTTCGTTGGATTCTACCACATATTTTGTGTACCAAACATAACAAAATTCAGTTTATCTATGAGGAAACATATGACGTAATCCAATAACGATAGATTTAAAAGGAGGTTGTAACATGTACGATATTGTGATTATTGGAGCTGGCCCAGCGGGAATTAGCGCTGCTATTTATGCTGTGAGTAGGGGGAAATCCACTTTGCTCATCGAGAAAGAGCAGGTAGGCGGGTTAATCGGAAAAGTATCCACTGTAACCCATTATTCCGCTTTGGTGGAGCCGGAAACCGGGGAAACCTTCGCAGAACGGTTAAAATCCCAGGCTTTGGGCGCTGGCGTGAAAATTGTCGATGAGGAAGTGCTTTCGGTTACCCTGGAAAGCGATATCAAAGAGATTGTCACCAATAAAGATTATTACCAATCCCGCACAGTAATCCTCGCCAACGGGACTACTGCCAGAACCTTAGGGATTCCTGGGGAAGCGGAATTCAAAGGCAAGGGAATTGGCATGAATGCCGCAAAGGACGGCGCAGCTTATGCTGGAAAAAACGTATATGTGGTTGGCGGCGCCGACGGAGCAATCAAAGAGGCGATTTACCTTTCCAAACTGGCGAAAAAGGTAACCATCATCCATTTTGAGGAGAAACTGGGGGCGATTCCAGAGTTCCTGAACAAAGTAAAAGCAAGCCCAAATATGGAAGTCTGTCTGAACTCCCGCTTAACCAGAGTTTCCGGAAAGGACTGTGTGGATACCTTGGAGATTACTTCGGAAAAAACAGGGGAAAAACGGGTCATTCAAGATCCTGGCTGTGGTATTTTTGTTTATGCTGGTTCCACCCCAAACACCGAGATGTATTCCGAGTTAAAATTGCAGGATGGCTTTATCCCGGTGAATGAAAAGATGCAAACAGCCCTGCCCGGCGTGTATGCCGCAGGGGACATCTGTGTAAAACAGGTGCGTCAGGTGGCAACCGCTGTTGCGGATGGCGCGATTGCGGCAATTAATGCTGCCATGGAATAAAAAAGAAAAAACAGCTCTACCTTTTTCGGTAGGGCTGTTTTGTTGTATGAAATGATATGGTTTAAAAAATCCCTTACAAAAAATAAAATTCCTACCATTTATAACAGCAGGAATAGAAGAAATATACAAAGAAGTTCATAACAAGTAGAAATATGTTAATGCTGTAAGAAAACTTGCAGCATTTGTGTGTTCAACAAGTCCCAGCCTGTTATATGAGCTAGCACAGAGAAAGAAGATTCCTCTTAGCCAACTGCTTTCTTTTGGTATAATTCCATTATACAACATTTTTTCAAATAATACAAGAAATAATATCAAAAATATGCACAAAATATTTATATAATTTTTATACTAGTTATACAAAATTAACGTTATTTTGTTTGAAACAGGTGTAATGTTTGAAATTTTTTGAAAAGCATAAAAAATAGGGAGCCACAGAGTGACTCCCCAGACGCAGTCCGAAAACATACGACGCATTTGATTCTTATGATACAATAATCATTGAAAAATGTCAATTCATTTTTATTTGGATCCCCTTAAAAAGCGGGCAATAATCTGGCGTTCTGTGGCATCCAAGGTGAGGAAATCCTGAATGAATTCCTGTTCCAGTTCGTCTAGCTTGAATTCTTGGGCTAACTGTTCCATCAATGGGCTTGGGAACTCCCGTAACATTTCTCCTGTGCCGTTGTATAGCCAATCAGGGTTTACGTTAAACTCATTGCAAATTGCTTTTGCCATCTGGTCTGTAACTGCCCTATCACCCTTTTCAATCCGTGAAATAGCTGGTCCAGTCACGCATAATTTTTTGCCAAATTGGCTTTGGCTTAGATGCAAGGCTTTTCTCAATTCTTTTACACGTTGATTCATGGTAGCGCCTCCTTTTATAACCATAATATCACAAAAAACGACAAAGAACAACAAAAAATAAAGCAGGAAGCTGGTTTGCTTTCTGCTTTTATTGGTTTATGGAGCCTCGTAGGAACTTAGTAATCATTTGGCGTTGTTCTTTATCCAGAGTGATAAAATCTTTTACCAGTTGTTTTTCCATATCGTCAAGGTCAAATTCCGCTGATAATTGGTCTAACAGAGTGGTGGGGAATTCTTGAAACATCTCACCGGCTCCATGAATCAACCATTCTTGGTTTACTCGAAATTCATTGCAAATGGATTTTGCCATTTGTACCGTTAATTTTCGTTCTCCTGTTTCTATTTTAGAAATAGCTGCGGGAGTCACACCTAACCTTTTTCCAAAATCACTTTGGTTTAATTTTAATTCTTTTCGTAACTGTTTTACTCTTTGATTCATAGTTTCCTCCCATTATTGTATTTGATTATAGCATATCATAATAAATTGGCAAGGTCAATGTTTTAATTAAAAAAGTATTGATTTTTTAGACAATAGATATTATAATATAAACATAGTTTAAATTTAAAATAAACAAAGGATATCAATTTAATATGGTTATATAGGAGGAAATATTATGACCAATGTAAAAGAAGAATTTCAGGAAGCATGGGAAATATGTAAGCTGTTAAAAACCATTCCTATTGAGGATAAGCTCCGCTTGCAGGGCATGATGATGCTATTAAAAGAACAAAACAAAGAAAAAACCAAAAACAGCCAACAGCCCAAATAGCCGTTGTTACGTAAAACATACATACAATCCCTTTTTTTCCATTATCATTTGTAAATTGAGGGAATTCGACAAATTTTTCTGTAATTTGGGATTAAACTAGATTACATCATAGGACATATTTTAATTGTCATAAAAGGAGATTGTATTGATGAAACAATTACAGACAAGAATTTTTTCAGCCATTGCGGTTTTATTATCGGTTTGTTTTGTGTTTGTGGGTTGTGAGCTACCAAAAAGGGAGCTAACCAACCTTACTTTCACCGTAACATCCGAAACACTGGAAGTTGGGGACACCACTGAGTTTGACGTGGAAACAACCCCAACGGGGATTATACTAAAACATTTGGAGTATCAGTCCGACGATACGGACATCGTTACCATCAACCAGGATGAAATTTCTGCTGTAGGAGAAGGGACAACCACGGTTTCCGTGTCTATTACAACGGAAAAAGGTAAAATTGTCAGCAATAAGGTTTCTATCACTGTAACAGACCCTGAAAAAGACAAATTGCGCCAGCAAGCACAATCAGTTTCCCAGGCAATTGGAACCATTGGGGAAGTGACGCTGGATTCCGAACCGACCATTGCGGCGGCACGGGAAAAATGGAATGAGCTTCCTGAAGAAGCAAAACAGTTTGTAACCAATTCGGAGACCTTAACCCAAGCGGAAACCGCATTACAAAGCTTAAAAGACCAAAAAGCGGCGGAAGAAGCTGCCGCAGCGGAAGCCGCCAGACAACAGGAAGAACAAAGGAAACAACAAGAGCAGCAGGCACAGCGACAACAACCGGCAGCGCAGCAACCTAAAAATACGCCAACAGCGCCATCCGCACCCGCTTCTACCGAGACCTATATTTTAAATACCAATACAAAAAAGTTCCATCGCTCCAGTTGTGGCGATATCAAAAAAATGAAAGATTCCAACAAGGCAACCGCATCCAGCAGGGAAGAAGCCATTGCCAAAGGGTATTCCCCCTGTAAACACTGCAACCCATAAAATAGGAACAGGGCTGTATAAACAGCCCTGTTCCTATTTTTTATCCGTTATGCCTCTGTTGCGGCAAAAGGGTCAGCAACAGGAGGTTGTTTAAAAATTGCGATTGGGTCAAGGTCAATACAGTTTTGTTCATCTCTATTACCTCCCATATCCCAAGCGATAGTTTGGTTGATTACAGCCAGTTTTTCCTTAAATATATGGATATCCTCTAGTGGTGCGAATACTGTATCCGGTTTTATGAACGGCTTTATATTCACTAATCGGATAGAACCATCATTAAAATAAGCATAAACCTGGTAATCATCTGTTGGGATTACCTGTAATACAGAAGGAAAAAAACGGGTGTAGTCAAGATTACTATGGTTCATTTTGCTCCCCCTTCCTTTGGATTAGAACAATAACTTAGATTAATGGGTTAATTCTATTTAAAGGTTTTCCATCCTTCGCTAGTTCCCAGTTTTGCATTAATTCATCTTTATGGATTTCACACCAGGCAAGCACTAATTTTAACTGTTTGTTTGGTAGATAACCTTGGTCAATAACAGCGTCTTGAATACGTACGCTAGCTTTAAATTCTGCATATTCTACATGGAAATGTGGTGGATTATGTTCTTTCCAATTCATTGTAATACGAATACCATAAAAAAGGCTGATTTCAGGCATATGTTTTCACCCCTTTAATTCTACTACAATTATACCATAATATATTTCTTTTTTATTGTCAAGGATTTTTGCAATACTCCAGCAGGGGAAAGAGATAATCTGGGCTAACCCAGGAGCATTTTTCTCCGGCGGACACCAAGGCGGCTTCCCACGGCTCGTAGGTAGAGGGGTCTTTTTTGGCAACCATTTTTTTCAGCATCCGGCACATGGTACGGTCTTTCCAGGACATACGTCCTTCATCCCAGGCGCCCCGCCCATAAAATAGGGGAATATCCTCCAGACCGCCTTTCAGGTTGCGTTGTTTTAGGGCATCCATTGCTTTTTCCTCGTAGGGGGAAGCCCCCACCGCGAAGATGGCAACCCGCTTTCCCGCAAGCTGTAAAAGGTTTTTCTTCAAAAAGGAAATCCCTCCAATACCGTTGGCATAAACCCCGCCACAAAATAGGATGGTATCATACTGTCCCAGCCCTGTAACGTGGCGAACGTCCATCGCTTCACATCCCAACTGCTGGGCAAGCATCTGGGCATACTGTTCTGCCGCCCCGTATTTGGAACGGTAAATAACAATCGCCTTCATTTAATTTCCTCCTCTAATTTCCTTTTCAAATAGCTCCATGCCGTGGTACAACCTCATGAAAAGCTGGAAGAACTGCTTCAATTCCTCGTCGGTATAAGACAGGAACAGGCTTTTTAGCATTTTTTGATGCAATATCTGGATATCATCAAAATACTCCCAAAACAGTTTGGTGGGCAATATTCTTGCCGCTCTGGAGTCTTTCTCAGATGAAACCACCTGCACCAGCCCTTTTTCCTCCAAGGTAGCAACCAGCTTTTTGGCGTTCTGGCGAGAATATCCCATTAGTTTTCCAGCCTGGGTATAGGTAAGCCCTTCTTTCTCTTCTTTAATCATGGTCATCAGCACAAACTGCTTTAACGTTACTTCCGAGTCAAACTGGCTAAATAGCGTTTGTAGCTGGTTGTTCAGAATCACCAAAGAACCAAACAGCGCTTTTACTTGTTTTTCCCTTGTATCGCTAAACTGTTGGATGAGATCTGAGCGTTCCATAAAAATTCCTTCTCTCTTTTCAAAACGGATTATCTGCTAATATTAGTATAACAACCAATCTGTTTTTCTGTCAAGATAGTGGATTATTTTGGTGCCAGACGTCGATAGGGGCAATACATACCATGGCGTAGGCAGATGGCGATTTGTTTGCCGCAGTCCGTCCGCCAGACGCATTTTTTGGCCGTGCAGATATCCTTTGTAGTGGGCCATTTTGGCTGGGGCTTTTCCTTTTTTGGCAGCGGGATGATATTGGGGCGGGTCAGGCGCTTTAAGGTTAAATTGACTAGCCCAATGGATACCCCGAACATCTGGGCGAATTCCCGCTGCTTGTACTGGTTGATGTGCTCTTTCATAAACTGCTGTTGTTGTTCAGTCAGCTTGCTGCCCATTGAGATTCCTCCTTTGGTGTTACTGCCCTTATTATACTCGGGTTTTTCCCGCTTCGGCAGTGGCAAAGGGGGGCAATATCAATCGCCTTTGCTGGAACAGATGGAATCCCATTCACAATCAGCGCACACCTGTTTTCTTTTTCCTTGCTGTAGGATATTTTGGTTTACTAGGCAAAAAAATTCCTGCCAGGTGATCCGCTGGCCCGGCTGTAGTTGGCAGAGTTCCAGAACCTTCCGGTCAAACGTCGTTACCTTGTCCGCCTGGGTACAGGCGCCGTTTTGGTTATTGGGGCAGTGGGAACAAATCTCGTCCGTCTCCTGTACCAGTTGGATGGTAGCCTGCTTCAGGTTGGCGATGGTCTGTTCCATATGGCGGACAAATTCTGGGCTGTAGCCCTTTCCTTCAAAAAATGCGATGCACAGCCCGTGATGGGGCCGGATCTTGTATTCCATGTGATACCTCCTGTTACGCTGGGAACCAGATTTGCTTTTTCAGCGGATGGATTCCCGTTTTAAGACGCAAAGTTTATATGGATTTTGGATGGTTTGATACCGAGCCAAAAAAATGGTGGGCGTCTTTTCTATGTTTATTGTACCGGATGGAAAATAGTTTTTCAATCCTTGACAAATTTTTTATGGAATCCAAATGTTAGCGGCATTTTTGCACAACGACATAGATTATTTCCCATTTCTAATCCAATCGGGGATATCGTTTTTTGTATTGATTTTCCATGAGATGGTGGTGATTGGGCACTTATTTATCTGTTGCCAGCGATACTGGGAGGCAGATTCCATCTAGTTCGCTATGCCAATCAGCGAATTGTTTGTGACAATAGCGATAGTATACCGGGTAGCTTGGTGGCTCGTTCCTGTTAAAATGCACAAAGTTTCGATGATTTTTTTGGATTCGCTCCTTTTTGGCGCGAAAATAAAGTAAAAAAAACGAAAACAAAAAAGAATTTCGTCGAAAAATAGATAAAAATGTAATAAAAAGGCTAAATTACAGATATTGTTTTTTGGAGAAAACTATGCTATACTAAAGATGGTTCTAATAATAACCGATGTTATTGGAACCAAGAAGATGTTATCTTAAGTTTTTTATTTTTGGAGAAGAACAGCTTCCTAAGGGGAAAGGGGAGGCTGTTTTTCTCTTTGTCTATAAAAGGATATCTGCCCATGGTAAAACAAATTGGTTTGCATTTTCACTTATATTTTATTGGCTAACATGGAGCGGTCAAAGTTCATTTTTGCAAATTTGTGTATTATATACAAAAAATAATGGGAATCTTTTTCCATTATTTTGATGGAACCCCCTTGCATTCTTTCACAAAATATAGTAATATATAAATGTGTTCGATATGATCTATATGTTTTTTAATACATGTTTTTTCGCAAGAAAACATGTAAGAGGAATCATTAATTTACAAAATAGCCAGCCCTTGATCGGTTTAAAAGGGCTGGCTATTTTTTTGTTGATTAGGGAAATCACCGGCATAGCCAGTGGAGATGCCCCATAAAAAAGCTTTCGCTTCAAGTATCAAGCGAAGCGAGCTACTAACAAGCAATCTAGCAAGTTCATACAAGCTCGGAAAGAAGCATAAGTGCCCGTTTACGGGCGGCGGAACAGTAGATGCAAGAGAAAGAATGTTCAGTGCTTTAGATGCCCGCCAGTAAAATGCCCTTCTATGGCGTAATCAAGCCTCCAGCTTAGCCGGAGGTCATGACTATAAACTTCCCGACTATCCCTGCTGATCGGATGTTCAGTAAAGTGGGTACCGATGAAATGCGGGGATATATTTCTTTAACATTGGAGTAGAGTTTGAGTATATGCAGTAGAATATGGAACTTCATTTTGCTGGCTTCCGATTACACCAAAAAATAGGGAAGAAAGGAAATAAACGCCTAACTCAGCGTGATGTTCCCATACTTCCATCGAGCTGGGGGATTTTTATAGTGGGTTTCTGTTATCTGAATCATAAAAATACAGTTTAGAAAAGTGGGGATTCGCAGCAGTGATAGAACCTTTTCGGAAAAGCCATACCCATTATATAAAAAGGAAGGAATCCTGAATCAAATAAAATCTGTTTTTTCAATATAAGAGCAGATCCTTTTCTAGAAAACAGAAAAATGAAATCAAGATGGAAATGGAGGGTTACCATTAAACTGCGTTGATTCCCAATCTTAACGAAAATGATTGACTTTTTAAGAAAGAATATTATAATAATATTGTAACAATATCGTCACAAATATTAGGATATTTCATATTTTTGTTACAAAATATAAATCGTAAGGAGATGTTTATTCCAATGAAAAAGGTTGTTTCTTTTTTGCTCATGGTGACTCTTTTCCTGTGGTCATTGCCGGTATTTAGCGTGTCTGCGTACACGATGCCGGATGTAGAAGTGGATACTATTCCCGCAATTGAAGAATATGAGCAGAGTCTTACCCCCTCTGTGTGGGTAGGCGGTGAAAAAATAAGCGTTGGCGATACTATCCGCTTTGCACAAGGAGGGTCCGCTACAATGACCCAAGTGGATGGCGTGTATACTTTAACCTTGGACAACGCGAAAATTACCAGCGATATTTCCTTTACACCGGATGAAATTCTTAAAATGCTTGGCTTATCCAACCAAGAGGTTACAAAACAATTTCAAGACAGTAATACAATTTCTTTTGGCTTATTGAGTAATATTCCATTACATATTGTGGTAAATGGGGATTGTTCGATTGTTGATGTGGATTATGCTTTGATGTTTGTCCCTGTTTTCCGCGGGAAAATGGTTTTTTCTGGAGATCATTTGACTCTTAGCGGCACAGAGTATTCTTTTTTGGGGTTAGACGATGGGTTGGCAGAATATGAGAGTATCCTTTTGGATTATCTTTGCAATGGTTCCGCACCAGAGGATTTCACAGAGGAAGAATATAACTGGGTGATGGAACAGTTTGATAAGTTGTACGAAAAAATAGTAGGGCAGTATATGGGGGTAGAAATTGCTGATGGGATGCGCCTAACACTGGCTCCTACGAAACATGTGGAGAATGAAACACGGATTACAGCAGTTTGCTATTTCCCTATCTATTTACATGGTGTTTTAGAAGGTAACTTGGATGATATAGAAAATAGTGGGTTTTATTTATTGTTGTCACAGCTATATAACTATGGCACATTAGATATTAGAGGAAATCAACTAAATCCATGTTTTAACCGTATCAAAAATTTTGAAAACCATGGTACCGCAAATATTCTGATCAATGATACTTTATCTGTTTCAAATCTCCATCAGGTCGAGGGTGTCCTTTCTGTGGAAAGTGAATTGGTTGAAATTCGCCAAACAGCGACTTTTTCTGGTGGAAAAACCAATGTTGTGGGAAAATTACAAGCAGATAATCTTTCAATCACTGGTGGAGATTTAACTGTATTTGCACCAGGAGATACTGGTACTGCGTTAAATGCGATGAAAAAGTTTGATATGTCCGGCGGTACTGTAACCGCAACTGCTGCGGATTATGGCGTTTATGTTGGTAGTAGTTCGGATATGTATTCGGAACCAGGCGATTATATGCACGTTTCCGGAGGCAGCCTTACTGCCACGGCAACAAATTCAATTGGTACTGGGGTATATGCGTTTTGTGGAGAAGATATTTCCATTACCGGAGGCAATCATGTTTTCCGTGGTGGAAACGATTATTTTGGCGCGGTTAAGAAGGCGAGAGATGCAGCTGGATTCTCAGTAAATTGGGCAGACAGTGTGTTGTTGGAAAATGCTACAGTGGATATGGAGGGAGCAATAGGCTTTTCCAGTTCGCTTTCCCCTAAGGTGACTGTGGAAAAAGGTGCCAACATCACTGCCCGTGGTATTATTTCCGGTATTTATGTATATTCTGGCGATTTATATTTAAATGGTGGTACAGTGGATGCTTCCTGTGTTGGAGAAGGGGAACATCGGGCGCCTATTTTGACCGATGACTATCGCTTTACGTCCAGCCCGGATGACCAGTCCTATGGATATATTCACTTAGCGGATTCCTTAACCAAAGTGGATGGCGCAAAAGGCACCACCATACAATCTTCGAACCTTATCATTGATGAAACCTCGTCCCGGTTTATGCAGTTTTTGGGGACAGAGCAAAGTTCTTTGACTTTGGACCCAGTGGACCATGGCGATAGTTATTTCCACTATATAGCAAAAGATATCCCAATGTCGGTTGTGGTAACCGATGGCCATGAACACAGCTATACCGAGCATATCCTGGTTCCTCCTACTGAAGCAGGCGGCGGTTTGGCGGAATATGTTTGCGATGCTTGTGGGGATACCTATCAAACAGCATTGGCACACACACATCTGGGTACTTTGGTTCCTGGCACGCCAGCAACATGTACTGCGGATGGCGTAAAAGATTACTACACCTGTTCTTGTGGCAAATATTTTGAAGACGCCTCCTGTTTGACAGAGATTGTTGATCTGGAAGCATGGAAACTAGGCGATGGTAAGATTGCGAAAACCACACATTTGGATCAAGATAGGGATGGAACTTGTGATGTTTGTGGTACGGCAATAGCACAGGATTCCACATCGGGTTCTGATGTATCCAATTCCCAAACTGGCGAGAACCACAATGCTCTTCTTTGGATGGTATTGCTTTTGGCCAGTGGAATGGTTGTGATGGCAGCGGTTGCTATTACCAAAAAGAAAAGCGCCAACGATTAGGTAGCATCGAAACTCGTATTTTACGGATTATTTTTACCAAAGAAAAACTCCCCCAGTTAAGCGGGTGTGAACCGGGAAACAACAACAGTTTCCCGGAACACTTCTGCTCAACCGGGGGAGTTTTATGTCTTTTTTAATCTGCTTTTTGAAATTGGTCAAGTATTAAAAAAGATGGGAGATAGATTGTATCTTGGTATTACGTGAATGATAAGGAATCAATATTTTGTCTAGAGGACTTTTTTCCTAAGAAATTTTTGCAATCGGAAAAAACAATTTGTAAGTTTTGGTTAACAGAAAAAGATAAAACCGATCACGTCCTGTTTTTATTGGCATAAGAAGTTACAGGTTTGTAAAAACAAATATCACACTTGTTTATGATCCCTATTTTGGAATGGTATAGGACATTGCCTGGGAACTATCCCCAATACCTTGGGTTGTAGGGTCGGTGACAACGCCCAAAGCCACCAGAATATTGATAAGAGCCATAATCGCATCGGTCAACATATTTTGGGTAATGGAAGGGACAATCCCGAACATCCCCAGAATGGTATAAACAAACGTCAAAATTGCGCCGATAAACGCAATCAGGAAAGTTTTGTTTTGCAACCGTACTTTCCAGTTAATTTTCATCGTAATCCACTCCTTCCAGCGTTAACGGCAATTTTTTTACCCGTTGGTACAGTTCCGTTCCAGTGCCGTTTCCGCCTAATTTATGATAGCTTTTGTAAATGTATTCAATGTTTTTTAAGGCGTTGGGGGAAATCTCCCCCTGGCCTAAATGGTATTGGCAAATCAGGTACAAACGGTCATGCAGGATGGCAAGGATGCCCTCCCGCATGGATTCCTGTTCCCGACCCTTTTGCACCAGTTTCCGGTAGCACATCGCGAACATGGCGGTTACCCCGGCGGAGATAACCCCTAAAATAAATTCCACCCAATAGTGCAGGATAAAATCAATCAAATTTCTACTGCCCCTTCAAATTGGCCAATGGTCTGTTCAATTGCATTGTAAATTTCTTCCCTTGGGTCGCCGGTAATTTCAATGGTGTAATTTGTGCTGCCAATATGGCGGGGTTCAAAATCCAGTTTGGATAATTCCTGAATATTTAATCCAGCCAGTTCTTCCCATTCCTCAAAAGGCATACCGGTTTTTTTCTCGTCATACTCCTGTTTTTTTGCTTCCAATTCATAATAACGCTGGATTTTTTCTTTTTTCTCTTCCACTTCCGCTTTTTCCTGGTCGCGGAATGATTGGTCCGCATAGTGGAAAATAGTAAAATGAAGCTGGTTGGTATCGTAATCATAAATTACTTGTTGGATGCGGTGATACTGCCCATCCATCCGTCCATATTCTCCAGTTAATAATTTTGCTAATGCCATAATTGTTTTCCTCCTTAATATTTAATGATGTAGTTTACGGTTAAGTATGGCTGTAAGTTGGTGTGGGATGATCCTCCACCAGTATTCTCACTTTTGGCGCCTTGTGTATAAATGTTACCCGCGCCATCTCCAGCATAGTCAATTCTAGTACTGGTTCCGTTTTCCCCTGCTGTGACAACCTGACCATGATTATGTTGTGGAATCTGGCTAACAGTCAGGGTAACGCTGGTGGAACCCCCATTGTTTCCTAGTGAGGTAAAGGGGGAACTGCCAACGCCAACCGGAACACGCCCTTTTAAATTAGGCAGTGTAAATGTAGTGGAACCATTTCCGCTGCCATATTTGGTGGTAATTTTATTGTATAGGGCACTATAGGTGGTGCGGGATACGGATGAACCATTGCAAAGCAGCCAGCCGGTTGGTGCGGTAGATGTAGTCCAAACAAGGATGGAACCAGGCTGGCAGGCGCCAATATCCGCGGCGGTTAAATTTTGGCTTAAAGGCTTACCATTTACCGTGCGGGTAGTAGGCACAGCATTGACGTCGGTATAGGTAAGGGAAATATCCGAAGATAACGGCTTACTGTTGATGGTGCGTGTATTTGGTACATAGTCGTTGAATTTGTTCATAACGTCACCAAGCTCGGTACCTTCTACGCTTGCCGCTGCATCATTGGCACGTTTGGCGGCACTTTGGGCATTTTGGATTGCGGTATCGGATTTGCTTTTTATGGTGTTAAATTCGGTAACACGGCTGTTTTCCGCATTGACGCGGTTTGTTTCTGCCGCAATCCGGTTGTTTTCGTTTTGGATACGAACGCTTTCCGCACTGCTTCGATTGGATTCATTGGTTTTCCGTTGGGTTTCGGCTTTTACACGTTCTTCCTCTCCGGAAGTTACCTCATCATTCAAATGTTCCATTTCTTCCACAGCGGTTTGGGCTTCTTCCAACACTTTGGAGAGGGAAAGGTATTCATCGCTGCTTTCCAATCGGTCCGGGCTGTATACGCCAGGGTAAACCTCTACCTCAAAGGTTGCGGTGGAAATTTCCGCTTCCCCCTGGTAAAAGGTGATGTCACAATAGCAAATGCCGGATACCGTCAAGCATTGAGGGTCAAGCAGAATAGTGACCAGGTTGCCATTGCGTTCCGCATCCCCTAGCACTTGGGTATTGTCCGGTTTACAGTAGGAGTAGCGGGCTTTTACATCAGAATCAAATTCTGCTGCCACCCCGTTGTTTAAAACCATTGCTTTGACAATACGGGTTTGGTTATCCCATTGTTTGGCTTTTACCCGTTGGTTTTTTCCGATAAGCCCAATATCTAAAATAATTTCTTGAATATGTTGCAAAATAATTCTCCTTCTTTCTTTCCTATGATTCAGGGTGTTCCTGCTGGGAGCGTTTCCGTTCCGCCTGTTCCAATTCTTCTGTGATCGCGCTGAGCTTTGCCTGCTGCTCGGAGGTCAGGTTCCTCTGCTGTGCTTGAATCTCCACTAACGCCTGAACAGCCCGGGTGATATTAACACCATTTACATTTAATGAGCCGTAAATCTCTACATTCGCATCGGCATTGCTTGTTGGTGTGGAGTTAATTCCACGGAATATAATTTTTCCAGGCTGCATCGTTTGCCCGGCCATTCCAGATTCAATATAAATACTTCCTTCATTACCTTCGCCATAATTTCCAATTCTAGATGAATTATTCCTAGAATTAAAATAAATAAAGACAGCATTACCGCTGTTAGAATTAAATGTAATGTATTTTTCTCCATCGCCACTAAAGCCAATCGTGCTATCATTTGGAGAGTAAACTGTTAATCCAGGAACTGTTAATGTCCCGTTATCTAAATCAAAATTAAGATTTTTATTGGTACTTTGCAGGAGACCACCGGATATCCTATTTGCGGATAGGTGCCCGGTTGCAATGTAGTTCGCATTAATCTGTCCATCCATCGTCATAGCTAACTCATAGTTACCATTTAAACCTTCTTTAGAATAGCCTAGACCATTGGCATTCCAGCGCCACATAGGGGTGTTTGTCCAGTCATCCGAATCTTTTTGTAAAATCAAAAGTTCTGCCGGTTTGCCATTCTGGAACCGGATTTTAATTACTCCGCCGTCCACGCCGGTAATTA
Source organism: Massilioclostridium coli (assembly GCF_900095865.1). GTDB lineage: Bacteria > Bacillota > Clostridia > Oscillospirales > Ruminococcaceae > Massilioclostridium > Massilioclostridium facile. Next base: position 688,078 of record NZ_FMIZ01000007.1, read on the forward strand.
AATCGGTGGCGTGCTGGATGGCGTTTTGCAGCTCATTATTGGTATAATCCTGCTGTTCCTGGATGGAATTCTGGATATTGCCAATGCTGGTTTCAATCCTTGGGGCAGTGGTAGAAAGGGTCACCACATTTTTTTCGGGTTTGAGGGGATATTCCTTGTACTCCACTACCTGATGGTTTACCGTGGTGTTTCTGGTGCGGTCGATTAAGGTAACCACCTGGTACATCTGGAAGGTTAAAAAGCTGTATTCTGGGTTGAGTTTTGCCAGATCAACCACGCTGCACTGGTAGGAGCGTTTGGGGTAAGCCAGCTCTTTGAGCTTTTTCTCAGCGGCTGCTTTTAGCTCGTTGGCGTCCTCAATGGAGGTATCCTTCATCACGCCGCAGATGATCTGTTTGGTATAGGAAGTATCCTCTACATATTCTAAGCCATAGGTCTGGCCATCCGAGCCGCCAGAAGCCCCCGCCATGGTCAGGCCATCTTTGCCATAAGCGTACAGCCGGGTGACCAAATCGGTGGAATCCCCGGAAAATTTTAAGCTTTCCAGGTTGAGCTCGTCGGTGACATACACAGCGGAAGGCTCTTTGTTGTTGGTACTGAATACAGAGAGGGTTTTATCCTTTCCACCTGCGGTTACCTTTGTGTCGAAGCGGTAGCCTACGTCATCGTATTCCTTCATCGCCTTGGAAAGGATGTCGTAATTAGTGACATTTTCCAGCTTAAAGGAAGCGGTCTGGCTGGAATTCAACCCACTTGTACTACAGCTCCAACCGGTGGGAGTGATTTGTTCCAGCACCTGGGCAAGGGTGATAGGAGTATCGGTTTTGGTATCCCCCTCACCGGATTCAGTGGTGAAGGTTTTCCGTATCTCCGTCTTCCAGGCGTCCAAATCCAGCTCGCAGTCCACCGAGACGCCGTCGCCGGAATCGTCCAAGGATTTGATCACATACAAATTGCCTTCTGCCTCCACCCGGATTTCCTCCCCCAAGTGGGGGAGGTGTTCGTGGTTAACGGGTAGGTCAAAGCTGAGCAAATCCAAGCCGCTGGCCTTGTGAGTGATGACGTAGGAGTCCGGGTCCACCTCCAAAGGATACATGGGCTGGTTATTGGTATCGTATAAAATAATCATGGGAACCTCCTTAAATCAGCATAGGGTAATAGGAAAACGTTACCTCCAGCGGTTCTGGCACCATCTCGATTTTGTTCAGCCCGGGGGAGAGGGTGGGGAAGCTGGAAAGGGAAGCCTTTGGCCAGATATTCACCCCATCGGCGGTGACGGTTTTTTTGATGCTGTCGATGACAATCGTCTTTCCGACTTCCGGTTTATTGATGGTGAACAGGTTCCGGATGGAAAACTGGTCCATCTCTTTGGTAGGGGTAAAGGAGATGATGCACTCGGAAGTGCAGTTGCCAGCGTTGAGGATGGTATCATTTCCCTTTAATTTTACCGTAGTAAGAGGGAGACTTTCCATGACATCAAAAGAAAGTTCCACCTGGGAGTAGCAGTCGATGCCAGTTTCCTCGGTGGAATACTTGGTAAGCACGGCGCGCCAGATCAAATCGGAATTCCCCAGGCTAATGGTGGTTTTGAGCGCGGCAGAAACCAGGTTGGAGATGTTCTGGGAGAGCATATCCCGGTTTTCGCCGAACACGTAAAAAGCCGCCTCTGCTGATTTACAGCAAACACGGCTTTTAAAGTGGTGGAACGTGTTGAGTTCGGGATGTTCCAGGGTGTTGGTTTCGATTTTGCCTGGGGAGACGGTGAACGAAATCAAATCCGCCTGGAATTCAGTAAAGGTATTCAAATGGTCCATCCAGCAGTCCTCGCCGACCTGTTGGTCTTGAGAGAGGTCGTTGAACTGGAAAGGGCTTGCAGTAAAAATTTCCAAAAAGGGTCACCTCGTTTCAAATTTAGCGGTTTTTGCTTGAATGCGGGAAATCACCGGAGTAAGCGCCCGGCCAGCTTTTTCGGAATCCAGGTAAACATCCCCCTGGGAAACCTGGAACACAGGGTTGCATTGGATAGCGGAGGATTTGAGGCTATCGGTAATGAGGGCGGCCAGGCGGGAATAATCCACCACACTGGTGGAAGGGGAGAGGGAATCGCCCAGCGGGAAGCCGTTGCGCGCCTGTACGGAAACACCGAGCAACTCACTAGTCTGAGCGAAAAGCTGCATTGCCCTCGTGCGCTTACCAGGGTCTAACGGAATCACAACTTCCGGCTTGTCACCCTCCGCAATCCAGCTGAGCTGTTCTTTATCCACAAACCCGCCAGAAGCATAGCCAGTATACTTATGAGGTGCAACAGCGATAGTCCATGAACCAGTGGTATTGGTTGCATGCACATCCATTGCAGTTACCCCCATTTGTGCAGTAATTTTTATTGCGTTCTCAGGTTTATTAAAATTAGACTGAATGTTACTTACGTTCTTTTTTGTCCAAGTACCAGCATCAATATCATTTACATCAGGAGCTGTTAACTTTTCTACAGTTAAACCATTTTCCATGGTAGTATTACATTGAACACCTAATGAGTTAAACAAGTTAATTAATTCAGGTGTTGCATCAATCGTACTATCATAACACGAACTGGTAAATCCAATAACAGCATCATTCCCAGCATCTCTAATAACTTGTATATCGTTAAGTACGCCATCAGCAATGTTTTCGTTTAATGATTTGCCAACATCAAACCCTAAATTTTTTAAAGTATCTGCTAAACCTGAATCATCATCTTCAATAACATCACTTAATAAAGATTCTCTTAATGCTTCTATGGATAGTGCTGTCCCTTCTTTTAAGGCTTCTTTAGCCTCTATCCATTTATCTCTAGCATCAAGTACCATTTCATCTGTAATACCTGCTACACCATTGTTAAATTGTTCTTTTAAATTTTCATAAGTAAGCAAGGCATAGTCCACATTCCCTTGTAGTTCTTCTACAGAACTCATAGCAGCAGAGGAATAATTAGATGAAACTGAACTATTGATTTCTGCTATAACACTTTCATCACCAGAAGCAATTTTTTGTTGAAGATTTTCATATTCATAAATATCTTTTTGATATTCTAACATAATATCATTCTGTTTTTTCATATCTTCTTCGGCAGCTTTTAATTTGTCTTCAGCAGCAGAAATCTGATATGAAAGTTCTTCTCCTGTTTGTAGCCGTCTTAATTGTAACTCCTCTAAATCTTTTTTTGCTTGTTGATACGCAATTTTTGAATCGTTTTCAGCTTGTTTTCCGTTTTCCATATTTTTTAATGCTTCGAGATAAGTGCCCTCTTTTGATTTCAAAATCATTTGGGCTTTTCTCATATTCATATTTTTTTGAATTTCTTCTGTATTCATGGAAATTGCGGTTTTTTCCTCATTGGTCCATTGAATAGAATCCCCTAAAGCTGGCTTTAATTTATCATAAATATATCTTACTCTATCCTCATAACCAGCTTTTACATTGCCGTTTTGATCAATTAATGAATCCATTTCCTGAACCAATTGTTGGGTATAATCAATATTAGATAAATTTAATAGCAACTGTTCTTCTTGGGATTGTTTTAATTTGTCATAAGCCCCTTTAGTTGACTCCATTTCATTGGTTAATTCTCCTATCGGATCAATTTGATTACGAATTGCTGGAGAAACTTCATTTAATAGAGTCAATAATCCGGATACAGCCATACTGGCTATAGCGATTCCACCACCAGTAGCAGCTGTAACTAATATATCAGATACAGTTTGTATACCAGTAGTAACAAGATCAAAAGTGCTAGTTTGATTTTTCATTTTATTAGACATATCAGTTACTGCACTAGAAGCAGTGTTTGCAGCACCTACAATATTATTAAACTGCGTAGCATACCCTTCAAATATAGCACCTTTATTAGACGATTCATCTAATAATGTATTTATCTTTTGCAATTCTTCTGATGTTCCTGAAAATGATGTTATAGATTCTGAAAAGGATGTATTAAGGTCATCAATTTGTCTTTCAGTTGATTGTGACTGCTGAGATAACTTTTTTAATTCATCATTCATATCTTTAATTTGTCTATTCAGTTTGCTAGCATCAGCACTGTTTAACATAATGATATCTACCTCCTTGCTTAATTTTTGAATAAAAAAACCACCTGATTTCAGGTGGTTTTAATGGATTTAATTTTTATTTTTCAATTTTCATGGACTTTACTATTAAATCAAATTGTTCTTTAACTGGATTTTCATCTAAATCTGCTGGATACAATGTTTGGATTCTTACGACACCAGAGGGGATATCCAGTAAATATGCGTCAATAATTACATCTTCTCGAAAAAAAGCGTTCCAAATAAAATGGTGTACAGGTTCACCCGCAATTTTTTCATCTTCTAAAACCTGTATATCGCTTCCATTTTTATTAATCCAAGCATCTAAAAAATCGTCTTTATCTGTATATCGTGGGTCTTGTAATGAAATGGTTATACTCACATTGTCATCTTTTTTACCGATATTATATACTTGTGAATCGTCTGTTGAATTAAAATTTTCCCAATCTTCTGGAATCTTGAAATGTAGCTCGCCAACAGCGGTATCTTTCCATCCAGCATATTCACCACCACAGCCTACAAAACAAATCAGGCATAAGGAAATTATGAGTAATATAGCTCCAAATCGTTTTAATTGTTTCATCTTTTATCTTCCTTTTATTTAATTTTGATACTATCAAGTAATTTGAAAAATTCATCTTCTACTATATTTGTATCCATTGTATCAGAATGACGAACCCAAAATACAGTATAACCATTTGGTGTATCAATTCCATAATATTCCTGTGTCCAGTTAAATCCATCAATTATACGGCAGTGGTACGCTTGTTTGCCAGCTACCTCACGTTCTGGCAATTCTTTAAAACCATCCTTGTTTTTGATATATAGTTTAAACCAACGTTCTTCTATCATATCATGGTCTGTTTTATTTTTTTCAGATAAATCATCTGGTTTAATATATGACATCCCATAAGAATGATTTTCATCTACATAATATTCAAATGTAATATAACTTTCTGTGTTTCCGGGTTGTTCTCTAGTTCTCCAATCTTTGCTTATTTGATAAGAAACTTCACCAGTAGTAACAAATTCCCACCCATCATAGGTTTTTTCTCCGCAGCCCACAAAGCAGATTAAGCACAGGCAGAGCGCCAGCGCAATTGAAATAACTCTCTTCATCCAATCAATCCTCCTAAATGTATTGCCAATTTGGCAACGAATTACTATCATTGTAGCATATTATTTCCAAATTTACAACACAAAACAGGAGATTTCTGTCAGTTCGACAAAACAACCTCTTTCCCGACACCCGCACCCCTCAAAAAATACGAACTAGGTTTTAATCACAATAAAATCCAAAAACTCGTCAAATTCTTCTTTTGGAATTTGGTCCCCGGTCTGGCTGGTTTCCGTTACCCGAATCCGGAATATTCCCTGAGGGGTATCAAAAAAATATTCCTCGATGGTTAGGTTGGTGGCATCCTCGTTGTGGGTTACATGGTAAGCGGGCTTTCCGTAAATTTTCACATCGTCCTGGAAGGTGTCATTCGGATGGTTCTGTTGTTCCAGGTAGTCAATATATTCCGAGGCTTTATCAAATCCCTCTATCTGGACTTCGTGAATGAGTTCCAATTTGGTTTCGCCAATCTGAAACGTATGGCAGGTATCCAATTGTTGTTCCATCACCCAGGAAGTTGGGGTTTCATAGGTGATGTTCGCCAGCTGGTACTGGTTCCAAACTTCCTCCTCCATGGCGAGGGAACCGCTGGTTTTTCCCTGTGTCCCATCAGAGGAGTTGGAGGAACCGCCCTCAGCTTTTTTGGAATGGTTCCGGTGATCCGAAAAAGATTCTGCTATCCGGAACAGTTCATTTTGGATGGGGTTTTCCTCCCAATGGGATGGAAACGCAATCAAAATCCGAAACACGCCTTGGGCGGTATCAAATACATAGGATTCATAGATCCTTTCCTCGATGGTTTCACAATAGTGGTAGGCGTTTTGCCCCGCGATTTCCATCTCTGGCAAGCGGGTAATCTTATCCCCCTTGACGGTTTCAGTTAAGGCGATATACTGGGCTTTATCCCAATATTCGCCTTGGTTATATAGCAGCATGGTAAGGTAAATGGATTCCCCGTCCACCTCAGTCTGGTAATAATGCCGGTTTTCTTCACTAGACCATTCCCATTCCATCGGGATTTCGTAAATTATCTGCCTACCAATCCGTTCCAGAATCCAATGTTCTCTAGAATCCTGCCCACGGCTGGTACAATATACAAAGCCGGCAATACAAATACCTACTGCCAACAGCCCAATCAAAATCTTCCGCATCCTTTTCTCCTCCATTTCCATCTTCTAGGAAACAGTATACCATATTCTCCATAATTCTGCCATAATCGACAAGGTGATTTTTGGATTAATAGAAAAATTTTGTAACGCTGCATAACAATGGAAACCAGAATTTGGTGAATAGGACGGATAAACAATGGATGGAACGCAAAAAAGGGCAGCACAGGGAAAGAACCCATGCTGCCCGTTGCGTTTATTTACCGCCCCTGGATCCGGTCGTAGAATTCACGGAACCCATTGCATTGTACCAGGTATCTGGGGCGGTCGCCCCGTTCCATCCGCTGGCTGATGTACAAACAGGTTTCATCAAAACAATAGGCAGTGTATGGGTCGTCAATCCCCATTACCTGGCTGGGGCTGGTATGGCTGTGGTTCGCGATGGCGATTACGTTCAAAAGTTGCTTACTTTTGATGAAATCGTTGCAGCGGAGCCACCCCCGTTTGGGAAAAATTATAGATTTGGAGCAGTTGGATGTCGGTTAAGCTCAGGCCGGCTTCCTCCACTTCCTGGTAGGTAGGGGAAACCATTGAGGCCTTTGCCATAGCGGTGAAAATATCCGCCATACGGCTGAAGTTGTTTGGGTTCAGCCCTTTGATGCCATCGTTAAACAGCTCGGAAGCGGCTGCCATCAACGTATTTGGAATATCTCCGTTCTGTGCCAGAAGCATCAGGGAAGGGCGTTTGAGTTTTACCACAAAAGGCTGGCCTTCTGCAAAGCCGGATAGCTCTACTTCGGTGCCTTCTGCGTAGTGTTTTAGTTCATCCATAGTGGTTACTGCCATATTGTTTTTCCTCCTGTTCTTATAGTATCGTTATGATTATGCGCCTACTTCGGTGGATTCCTTTACTTCTGGCAGGGCTTTTACGTATTCCCATTTGTATGGGGCTTCGCCTTTGCTTGGTGCGGAAGTAATGGTGTATTCGGTTACACGGAATACATTGTCCTCAGAGTTCAAGCCAACTGGTTGGCCAGTACAGCCTGGGTAGGTTACTTTTTCGTAGCCGATTTCGTTGCCGCCTTCGTCCATCTGTGCGGAGTAAGCTTCCAGTTTGAATTTCACTGGTTTGTATGCTTCCCCAACCACTGGTGGTTCATAGCCGGTGATTTCGTGGGACTCTGGATCTCTTGTCAGTGTGCCGCCCTGTACGATTTCCATCAGTTCCAAGATAGTCATGTTGTCGGTCAAAGTCAGGGTGTGGCCGGTGATGATTTTGGATTCTTTTTTCTGTGCTTTTAATACGCCTTTGATGTTCAGTTTTACTGCTTCCACTGTGTCCAGCAGAGCTTCTACGCCCAGTTTTGCGCCGGATGTGATAGCAACGCTGCGAGGGGAATCCTCTTCTGTTGTTACAACGATCATCTTACAATCAATAAAAGCCATTTCTGTTCCTTTGGTTGGTGTTGTTACTGCCATAATAGTCAAATCCTTTCTTTTCTTAAAATTCAATCCATATCACCGGATGGAACCCATAGCGATTCCACCGGGCTGTGTTTTTTGCTGGAACGGATACCGGTTTTCCGTAACAGCGGGGAATTGTTCCAAACTTTCTGGGCAACTGGAAGGCAATACGGTTACAAAACAGATGTATGGTTGTTGGGGCCATCCTGCCCGGAGGGGCTGGAACAATGAACTCCCCTACCTGCGCTGGATAGGGGAGTTTGAAAAAGTTCCCGTAGTTTAACGCCATCGGGGCGGGCCATTTATATCAAGCGAAGCAAATCGCGTCGCTGGCAAAAATTAGGTAGAAAAAACCACCTCTTGGGTGGCTTTTTAAAAAAGTGGTAAAAAAATAACGGGTATCGTAGGATATCCGCTATTTTTTTATCATTTTTATGGATGTTTCATCAGTGGCTGGTTTGCTATGCCGAATATCGCGCAGCAAGGAAGAAAGGAAATTCCTTCTTTTGATTTTTGCCAAGCCTAAATCCTTCCGCATCCTGTTTACCAGCTCTTCCATCAAGAATCTATGGTCCACCTCGGTATCTTCCCGGAGTTCTTCCCGCAGCTCCACCCATGTGGAAACGGTTTTTGGCGAACCCCAAAGGGTAACCTGCTTGGAAATTGTGGATAGTTCTTCTTCAGTTAGCCCTTCCATAGCGCTGTATCCGGCTTCCATATTTTGCTGGATTTTATCCATGATTTCAATCAGTTCCTCATAGGGTTGTTCTCTTTTTTTGGCAAGATAATCCTGCCTGGATTTTTGGTACCCGATGATTTTGGCGACAATTGCGGTAATCAAGGAGAGGGCTCCAGTAATCAGCGCCACAATAATAACAGCGTCTAATTTAGAAATATTGTACACAAGCAGCCCAAATATTTGTGATATATAGTAGATGATATAGGAAATCGCAGCGCCTGCCATTATAATGGAGACCAATATCATGAAGATACTCAAACGGAAGTGGCGTTGAAAAAAAGCCCTAGGCTTGTCCTTTTTCTGCACCTTATCCATCCATTTGGCGATCAGCCAGCAGATGAGCAGCAAACAAGCGCCAACGCCAATTGCGATGATTGGGTATAGGTTCATTGTTTCTCCCTCCCCTTTGGGTCAATGGGTATTATCAAGGAACCGGATATTATCTGGCAAATCAGAAATAATCAAGTCTTTCATTTTTTTTGCGAACGGGCAGGGATATCCAATCGGAGTACCTTTTTGGATACAACTTGCAAAGGCGATGGTATCAGCACCCCGCCTTATCAGTTCTCTTGCTCGCAATACTGATTTTTTAGCAGGACAACCCCCACAATTGATAAAGCCAATAAGGATGATCTCCTCTGTTACTTGGGAGAATACACCGGTTTTTTCCCGAATAGCCTGAAAATCTGCTGTTCCGGGGCAGAAATCTTCCGTCTGCATACACCGGATAATTCCTAATTTCATAGCAACATCTCCTTTTCCCGTTTGCCTATATAGCCTCCTTAGGGTCAACCTGGAAGGTATTGAAAAAGCTTTGGATTTGTTCTTTGGTTTCCTTGGTACAGTCCACGTAACTTTGAATTACCAGCCGCAAGGTTCCGTTTGGGGTATCCAACAGGTACTGTTCTTCTATCAGGTCGTCCGAAATGACTCTGCCAAAGTGAAGGGATTTGTACCCTGCCAGGGTATCCACCTTCCAGAACTGGTAAGGGGAGTCCGGAGGATTGTCCTCAGTAGCTGCCTCAATCTGTTCTTGGGTGGGGAGGGTATCCAGCAGCGGGTTGCCATCTGGAATGGATTGAATGGTAATCTTGCTGGGGTAACTTCCCACATAATAAATGTGTTCCGTCACGCCATCAGTGACAGTGGGAGGCATCTGTTCCCATTGGGAAGGGAAGGAGTAGCTCACATTTTTGATACGGGCGGAAACCATATGCTGGGTTTCAGGCTGTTCCGGAATCTGGATGGATTCCAGAAAACCGTCTACATCCTCCTGGTAGGCTTCCCGTTGGGAATCATCCCGGTAATCCACTGTAACGGAAACCACGCTGTCAGTGGTTTCAAACAGAATCGCCTGTAGGGATTGTTCCGCCATACCATTTCCCGTATAGGTGAGGGCGTCTTTCCCAGCGACCTGGGTGTTTTCCCCTGGCTGGTAGTTTTTGTTCTGGAACTGGGGCAAAATCCCTCGGACCATCTGTTCCCCTAAATCCTCTTTATTCTGGTACATGAATTTATAGCTGTCAATCGCCACCGAAACCGCTGGCTGGTCAGAACCCTCGGTGGAAACAGAATAGGTTTGGTGGTCACGGGAGTTGTTCCCGTTTGCCCAATCGGTAGGGGGAACGAACAAAAGCGACCCCATGGAAACCCAATTTTTTGCCTCCACTGTTTGTTCCTGGGAACATCCTGCCAGGCACAGGCAAAAACAAAGCAGTAAAATCATGCTGATCAATTTTTTCATGGTGAACCTCTATGTATGCTAGTATGTAATATAAAAATGAATGCTATCATCTTTTCCAAAAAAACTTCTTTCTATCATTATACACCATTTTGCTTCCCCAACCTATTGGGAAGTTGCATAAAATTCCAATTATTTTTTTGGAGGGGGAAGGAGCTACTGCTCCAGTTTTACTGTGGAGATAATATCGTCTATCTGCTCCTGTATATCATTTTTGCTGTCGTCATACGGGGTTTGGGAATTAATCACCACATACCCGCCATCATAGGCGAAGCCATACAGGTCAAACTGACAGTCGGTGCCGTTGTAAACCCAGTTCTGGGTGTAGTGGAGGGCGTCTTTCCCGCTGATTTTCTCGGATTTTTCTTCCTTCCATTCCCCAACCTGAATGTTTTCTTCTGGCTCAGCGTTTTTGATTTCATCTACATATGCTTCCAGAGCCTGCTGGCCGTCCTCTGCCTCGGTGTAAAAAATCGACATGCTGCTGTCCCCATTTTGTAGTACATGGGTGTTCTCATACCAGCTGTCCTGGCATTCCCATTCCGGTGGGGCCTTGTATTCAATGATTCCGTTAATCTGGTAGCTTTCCCATCCGCTGGTGTTGGGGGAACATCCCACCATCATCCCAACGCAGAGGATGCCCGCAATTGCTGTTAGAATTTTTTTCATCGTATCCCTCAATCAAGAAAATGTTATGGTTTGTAAAATTTGATCCACCGTCTGTTCCAGCTCTTTTTGGTTTTCCCACTGGGGGACAGTCGTCCGGATGGATAAGCCGGTGTTGCCGGACATCAGGTAATAAATGTTGATTTCATTTTCTACGGATGAACCACCCATATAGGAGTTCATCTGGGTGTGGAACGCCGTTTTTCCGCCGATTTGTTTAGGCCATCCCTTCTGGAGACTTCCGATCGTATGTAAGCTCTCCTTTTCGCTGTCAATCGTAGTTTGGTAGTAGCTTTCCACATCGGAAGGGGAAGTGGGCTGGTAGGATTCGATGGTTACCTCGCAATAGCTGTCCCCTTGTTCCAGATAACACCGAACCGAATCCAGTTCGGCAAACTGGAATACCTCGGTTTCCCAATCACTAGGGGTGGAAAAACGGACGGTATCGCCAACTGTTTGTTCCTGCCAGCCTTTGGTATCCACGGTGGAACACCCAGTTACCATGCCAGCGCAGAGGATTCCCGCCAGCAATACTGCCAAAATTTTTTTCATGTTACACTCCTATCAAGAAAACCGTATGGAATCCAGCACCTGGTCGATAATCTCTTTTACTTCTTCTTGCCCGGTACCCTCTTCCGTCATAGTTATAACATCCACCCAAAATTGATCATCCAATGCAATCGTATATCGGTGACAATCATATTCTGTGGTTTCTATATGGAACGCAGTTTTTCCACCAATTTCCACTGGCCAGCCTTTTTTGTATTCTCCATCCGAATCCTGAAATGACTGTAATGAAAGTTGTATAGTTCCACCAACGGATTCCCATTCAAGTTTTTCCTTTAAAAAAATGCTTAACTGACCAAAATTATTTGTGGTTTCAATATAGCAATCTATCCAGTTGTTTTCTTTATCCTCGTCAATATCCCAGGAAGGGTCTAATTGGAAGTGGACTTTATCCCCAATGTTGTAGGTTTCCCAGCCTTTGGTATCCACGGTGGAACACCCAGTTACCATGCAGGCAGAAAGGATGCCCGCTACCATTGCCATCAAAATTTTTTTCATCTCGTACCTCTATTTCGTAAATCGGATGGAATCCAGTACTTGATCCATTTCCTGTTCCAGCTGGCGTTTTCCAGTGCCATCCTCCACCATTGTGGTGACATTTAACCAGTAATCCTCATTCAAAGCCACAAGGTAGGTGTGGTTATTTTCGATAGTGGATTCTAATACAACCGCTGTTTTTCCACCAATTTTCTTTGGCCAACTTTTTTTCGCCTGGTCATTCTCTTTGTTCTCGTCTAAAAACCATTGGATGGTTTCCGCCACGGTTTCATTGTCCCGTTTTTCATATAGGTGGAATGTCATTGCCCCACCGCTAAACTCATCAATAATGAAGGTCATCTGCCCATATTCGGTGTCAGGATACGCCTTCCAGGAAGGGTCGTATTGGAACGTCATTTGTCCTTCGATGTCGTAGGTTTCCCAGCCTTTCATGCTCACATTGGAACATCCAGTTACCACACCGGCGCAGAGGATTCCCGCCAGCAATACTGCCAAAGATTTTTTCATGTCAAAAACCCCTTTTCGAAAAATTGAAATAACCGTTAAAATCCTTTTCCGTTTTTTCTTTCTTCCTGTCCCGTATTCCTTTTATCGTTGGAACAGTATCGGCTATCCATTGGCAGCCCATCGGTCCCTCCAGTAGTTCCACCAAATAAAACAGGGTTGAGTCCTTGCCGCCTACCTTCTATTTGGTAAAAACAATAAATTATATCCATTATACCATATCTATGAAAATTTTCCAACAAAAAGGCAGCAAATATTGCCGCCTTTTTCCGTTCCCTTTAAATCTTATGGATACTTTTTACAAATAGGTCGATTTTCTCCTCAACTTCTTTGGTTTCGCTGAACGTCTGTACATTGCAGTACCAGCCGTCGCCAAAATCCACCAGATACTGTTTTGCTATGGAGCCGTCCTCATGTTTTTTTTCAAAAGCCATGGCGGTTTTTCCAGCGATTTTTGTGGATTTACCAGCTTCCCAGTCATCTCCCTTTAAATATTCCACATAGCCTTGGGCGTCCTCTTCCTCCCATTCGGAAAGGAGGATAGTTCCCACCCCAATACATTCCTCGCCGTCCATCCATTCAAATCCGGCTGCCGTATCGCTTTCCCCGTTGCCATATTCGATGATTTCCCAATCTGGCGCGAAACTGTATTCGATTTTATCGCCAAGTTGATAGGTGTCCCATCCTTTTGGAACATTTGTGCCGCATCCGCATAAAATGCCCAAACTCGCCAAAACAACAATAATGCTAATAATCCACTTTTTCATTTTCAACCTCCGTTTATCCAATTACCTTTATTTTATCCAAAATCATTTCGATTTCCTTTGCTACTTCCCCCGTTGGGTCATAGGCTGGTTGTAACGATACGAAAATACTACAGTATACTCCATTCCCAAAATCTAAGGCGTACTCATGATCTATTTGCCCATCGGTCTTTTTTCTCACCAAATGGGCAGCGGGTTTCCCTCCAATTGTTGTATCAGGATAGCGTTCATACTCAAATTGTTCTACCGAAAAATCCAAATGGAACTGAAAATAGTCCGGCTCATCCTCTTGATAAAAGGAAATCGAAATAGAGGCAGCATTTTTGAACCCGTCCGAACTATTGCCCGTCATGCGATAAAATCCGTCTGTAGCAATCAGGTTGTTCAATTCATACGAAGGAATGCTTTGTTCCCAGCTGGAAGGGAATTCGTATTCCAGCTTATTGTATAGTTGGTAGGTCTGAACCGTTTCCTCCTCTTGAGAGGAAACCTGGCTGGAAGCGGGCAGAGAAGAGCTTTCCACCTGGGCAGTTTTCCCACAGCCACATAATAGCCCTCCGCATATCAGTAGAGCTGCAACTATGTATAAAAAATTCTTTTTCATCTTTTTTTCTCCTCAAAATCACACAGAAATGGTTCCAATTAGCTTTTTCAGGGTTTTCATGGAGTTTTTCCCCAGCTTTTCCTGGTCGGTGCTGGCGGTAATTTTCATGTAGCCGTCCTCTGTTTCAAAAGCGAATACTTCATTATAGCTGATGGAATCATCTTCAGGGTCCTGGTTCAGATAGGAAAAATGCCTTGCCTCTTCCCCGGCAATGGTAACATGGGAGAGCTCCGTATACTCACTATAGCTGTAGTCATCGGTCTTTTCCTCCTCCACATAAGGGGTGAGGGACTCGTCCAAATTGGAGTAGATGTGGAACTCATCGGTAGATAAATCCGTATAAAAAATGTTCAGGGAAAAATCATCCACGGAATAGGTAGTGGTATCCATATCCAAAAGTTCGTAGTCGAATGCTTCCCCCCATTCCTGAGGTACTTCGTAATCCACCGGACCAGTGGAATGGTCAATCCAAGCCCCTTTGGTGTAGTCGATCGTATCATCTTTTCCCCCGCAGCCGCTCAAACATCCAGCTGCCAGCACGAAACCCATCATACACGCAACAATCTTTTTCATCTCTGTTCCTCCACAATTATTCTTCTACAGTAATGGATTTGATTACTTTATGCACTAGATTTGTAGAAGCCTTATCCAAATCTTTTTCATGGGTAACTGTTATAATAACAATGCCATCTTCCACGTCAAATCCAAAATATTCACCATCTACCGATTTTCCGCTTTCTGTAAAATTAAGTGAGTATGTAAAGTGCTTTGCAGTATATTTGTCAATTTTGATTGGGTTTAATTTCTCATAATCATCGAAATAGTATCCATCAAAATTTTCTTCCTTTTCATACATTTCAGATGCGTCATCAATGTTCTGATAGACAGGGTCTTTATCTACAGTCAAATCAAAATAGTTTAAAATGAATGTATAATTGTCCATTGAAAATTGGGTCGTTATCAAATCTGAGTAGTTATGTTCTTCGGATTTTTCTTCCCATTCCGGTGGAACCTGGTAGTTTACAGCACCAGTAGAAACATCAACCCAGTTATTTTCTCCGCAGCCGCTCAAACATCCAGCTGCCAGCACGAAACCCATCATACATGCAACAATCTTTTTCATCTCAAGCCTCCTATCATACAACACTTTCCACTATCTGGTCTGCGGTTTTCCTGGCGTTTTCCTTTAGTCCATCCCCATCGGAGGAATGGAATTCCAGCACAAACAGGTCAGTTTTGCCGAACCAGTCGCCTGGAACTGCCACATCTACCGCATATACTTCGGTATAAGTGAAATCTTTCGTGTCATCGTAGCGAGTTTTATAACAGAAATGTTCCGCATTCTGGTCTCCCATGATTACAGAATCCAGTGGTTCAGACGGGCTTCTGTCTACATCCTCATCTTCATCTCCGTCCTGATAGAAATTTGCATAATCTTGGGCGTTTTCATAAGCAGAAGTCAATTTTCCTGTCTCATAAAGGGTAAGCTGTACCCAAAAGGTATCCGCATGATAGATGTGAGATTGAAAGACTTCAATTGGTGAGTCATATTCCGGTTCTCCCCAGGATTCCGGAACCTGATACGCAACTGACCCCAGGTGTTGGTGATTCCAGATTTCCTGGGTGTAGTCCTGCCCTGGGTCGCTTTGGCAGCCAGTACATAATATAGCGAACCCTATCGCGAATATTGCTGTAAGAAATCGTTTCATTTTTCCCTCCATTACCAGTCAATAGAATCTAATAATTGTTCTGCGGCCTTCCGGGCGTTTTTAGTCAGCTTTTTCCCTTCCATGGGGGAAACACGCAGCGTAACAATTCCCTGTCTTCCTTTGCCAGACATATCCACAGAGTAGACTTCGTAATATTTGCGGGTTTTTTCTCCTTCATCTGTGAATACATAGGAATAATGCTGGGCTTTTTTCCCGTTCACTTTAACATCATCGAATTCCTGGAAATCCTCGTAGTAGTAATTGGTAGTTACAGATCCGTCTTTATAATCTTCATATTTATTTTTAAAAAAGTTTTTGTAGTCCACCGCGTTTTCATAAGCTGGAACCTTATTGTACTTAAATTCAGTGGACATAAAGTCCATACTAATCTGAAAAGTATCGGCGGTGTAGGTATTGGTCAGATAATCCGACCCATTATAGTCCTCATCTGGCTCTCCCCAGTCAGTAGGAACCTGGTAACTTGCAGGTCCAACTTCCGCATCTGTCCATTCTGCCTTGGTATAGTCCATACCCTGGTTGCCACAGCCAGAAAAACACAGTAAAGTGCAAGCAACCAACAGCAACGCAATTAATTTTTTCATTTGTATTCTCCTTAAAAAGCATCATTTTCCTATTTATCATAGCGGATTTTTGGGGGGAATGCAAGAGAATTTACCAATATTTAGGACGAAAGCAAATTTTTTGTCGAATTATCAAAATTTTGGAGGTAAAAATTGGATATTTTTTCTTGCCCTTTGGTGGGACGAACGGCATTTTATTTGGGACGAACGACACGCCAATGGGGGAGAAAAGAGCTACTTTATTGGATTATACAGCATATTACCCAAAATAGATATAAATATTTTAGAGAAATCGCCGAAATT
The DNA here is from genome assembly GCF_900095865.1 of Massilioclostridium coli. GTDB lineage: Bacteria > Bacillota > Clostridia > Oscillospirales > Ruminococcaceae > Massilioclostridium > Massilioclostridium facile. The sequence goes on from NZ_FMIZ01000007.1 coordinate 704,523, forward strand.
TTTCTCCCTAAATCTGGATAAAATAACAAAAATAATCCTGATTTTGGGATAAGATGATATCTTTTGGGATGAACTGCATTTTTGGAAAAGGCTATCATGAAAATTTTATGAAAATAAAAGAAATTATGGGACAAAATGCAAGAATTAGGGATAACCTGTATTTTAGCTGTTCTATTTTCTAAAATTAGGTAAAAATGGTTCTTTGTCCTCACAGCCTTTTTGTTTTCTTCCAACGCTAGCCAGGAAAAAAGCGCCTATCGGATTTCGATAAGCGCTTTTTCCATCATACTTTTGCAAAAGGGGAATAGAACGCGATCAAATTATCCTCCCAAACATAGGGGAACTGATCTGGTTCTATCTGGCATTCGGTGCATGTTTCAGCCAACATCAGGGTAAACCGAAGATCTTCCGAAATATCAGAGATTGTCTCCAGGTAAGAAATACAGCCTGAACGGTTTGCCCAAATCTGTATCCCATACTGGCAGCCGGATTTTTCAGAAGATTTTCGGTTTTCCACTGTTACTAAGTATAAGTAGCAGTCCGGTTGGTTTGTGTTGCCGGGTTTTAGTTCATTTAAACTAATTTCCAAAACCGATGCTAAACGTACAGCGGTGGTCAGTTTCGGGTTTACCCGTCCAATTTCAATATCCTGGTAATGGCGTGCGCTGATTTTACATAATTCAGCGGCTTGTTCCTGTGTCAGTTTCTTTTCCTTTCTTGCTTGGTACAATAAGTTGGAAAAATCTTTTTTTATGGACATGTTTTTACCTCCCTTTGGGATTGTAACCCAGAACCGGAGGGCATTAACACGAGCTAAAGTTCATGTTATCACAATTCATCAATTATTTAGGAAATGGATTGTGAAAATATACCAAAACTTACCTGATGTCAGATTACAACATTTTACAAATAAAAGCCCTTCTTCCCGGGGTTCTAATGGAACAAAAGCGGCACAGCATGGTAAAAAGGGGGGAGAAAACTGCTGCGCCGCCGGTATTAGGATGTTGCCATCCTGTGGTTTCCTAAATTTCTATTGTAATTGTATCACAGGGACGAAGTGACATTCTATGACTTCTAGCGCTTTCCGATGGAGCCGTATGGTATGGCGGTAATCGTAGTTGATTTCCTCCGCCACCCGTTCCCAGGTGAAACCGTTGATGTAACGGTATTCCAGTAAAAGCCGCAGCACCTGGTCATCAATCCCTTGGATTGCCTCTTCAATCTGCTGTTTTAATAAAACAAGCTGTTCAATCCGGTCGCAAATCAGTTGGGTAATCCGGTCCATCTGTTCAATGGAAGTTTGGATTTTGTCCACCTTGCACCCACCGGAAACCACCGTGTCAGAATAGTTGGCGGAAATTCGATAAGCAAGGTCATTCCAATCATCCCGTTCCTTGGTTAGCCGGATAATTTCCCGTTTTGTAGTCTGGTACTGTGCCAGTACCTGTTTTTTCTCTTGTATTGTCATAATGTAACGCTTCCTTTCTTTTTCCACCGGAATATCCTACCCTTATTCTACTAGTTTGGGATGGGATACGCCTATCTGGGACGAACTGCATTTTTTCAAATCGTTGCCATGAAAATATTATGAAAACAATGGAAAATTTGGGACGAAATACAAAATATAGGGATAAACAACATTTATACCGTTATATTTTCCGATATTCGTAAATTTAATTTTGTCAATTGGCTGTTGTTGCACTCTTATAATATGTAAAAACATACCAGTTGTTTGTTTCAACTACTGAAATGACATTTAGTAAATGTCAAACTACAATTATTTGTGCCCTTACTCCTCTTTTGCCCTGTCAAATCCTTGTGGGACGAACTGCACTTCCTGTGGGACGAAATACATCCAATTAGGGGGTAAAAACGTCAATTTTCCTTTTAATACAGCATATTAACTAAAATAAAAATTAAAATTTTATTGGAAATGCTGAATTTTTAATCCCTGAATTTAGAAAAAATAACAAAAATATTGAAGTTTTAGGGATAATACGGATTATTCTGGGATGAACTGCATTTTTTTCAATCCTTGCCATGAAAATTTTATGAAAACAATGGAAAATATGGGACGAAATTCAAAATACAGGGACAAACAACATTTACACCGTTATATTTTTCTGTTTTTGGAAATCAATCCCCTTTCCAATGGTCGTAAAAAATCAGGATTAAAGCCGTCAGGCAGGAACCTCCCACCGCTGCGCAGAGGATTAAAACCTGTAGCGCCCATGCTTCTGCAAAAATGATTTGATGCACCAACACCACCTCCTGGTTTTAGTTTATGTGTGGGACAAACGTTTGGATTCCTTAAAGTTCTGGAATGTGCATTCCAAATTGGGCGAGTTCCTCTAAATTATATGAAGGCTTGTCCTGGCTGTAGGCATCGTTATAGTTACCCTCCAACACTTTGGCAATATTGGTTTCGTCTATCATCCAATCGAATCCAGCGGTCCATTTTCGTGAATTTTCCCCTTTTAGGAAACTGCTTTGCTGGGCTGCCTCAAACACCTGTTTGAACTCCTCTAGCCCAAACCCCTTTCTGTGCAGGTTTTGGATTGCTTTCCGCCGGCCTTCGGTGATGGCCATGCAGGGAGGGAAGGAGATACAAATATGATGGTATAATGAAAAAACCTGTTCCTCAAAAGGGGAGGGGGGATCAAAATCCGTTTTCTTTTCCTTTTCTTTTGTGTTTGTCTTATCCTTTGTGTTTTCTTTTTCCTTTGTATTAGGATGCGACGGGATGGGTTGGCATTCCGCGCTCCATCTTTTTTGTGCGTTTTTTCTTCCCTTCTGGCATTTTTCCTCATATTTTTGTTTATCCCGGTCAATTTGTGCCGCAATAAAAGAAAACGCCATGTTGGTAACCTGGTCTAAATGGGGCTTTTTGCCGTATTGGGCGTAGTCAAATAGGGCAAGCAGAAGTTCCCCACGTTGGGCATTACTCAACAGTTCCAATTGCGGGCGGTAATCAAAAAACAAAACAAAGAACTTCTGCATGTGGTCACCATCCTAGAAAATTGGTTTATTTTGTGCCATATTTTCCTTTATTTTTCCATTTCTTCTGGACAAAATCGTCGGAATGGGATATAATAGGAACATATGTTCTTTTATAAAGGGCAACAGTACGCAGGCTGATAGGGTCGGTGGCATACCCGCAAATGGTAATTTTCCCATCTAAAATCAGCCGGGAAATGATAGGGTAAACCAGCTCCAAATCGGTGTAGCCCATACAGGTGGCAATCTCCCTAGTGGTGAGCTGCCCAATGTTTAAAACACGCAAAATCTCTTGTTCCGTCATGTTCCATCCCTCCATTTTTTCTCTTCCTGTTGGGTAGAAAGGGAATCAGGGCAGAATGGAAGTTTTTTGGCTTTCCGTTTGCGTGGAAAGAGTTTTGGCAGCCAGATTCCACCTACCATCAAACTCAGCCCCACGCCGCACCGGAGTAGGCATCCAGCCAGGCTCACCTGTTCTTGGTCAGAAAGCCCCAGGCTGCCGTGAACAATCAGCAGCCCTGTTAATACACAAAAACATTGTGCGAACTTCATTCCGCCGCCACCTTCTTTGGAACGGTCAGATGTTTCTGCTCAAATTCCCATAAATCCTGCTCCCGGATGCGGTATTCCTTGCCCAGCTTGATAGCGGGCAGCTTTTTGGTCCGAATCCAATTCCAAATGGTTACTGTTTTTACTTGGTAGCGTTCGGCTACCTGGTCGCATGTGTAAAGGTGAAACATAAAAAAACCTCCTGTTTCGTAGTAAAATAGTAGTTGCTTTTACTTCGGTTTTGCGGTATAATAATAGAAATGAAAACAAATCAAAACCGAAATATGAGGGAAATACTACTTAAGTTTTCGTAGTATGCTATTAGTTTACTACGATTTCTTAAGTATTGCAAGAGGTTTTCTTGAAAAAACCTGCGTATTGTGTGTTTTTTGTAAAAGGTGACTAATTATGTACAAAATTTTTGCAAAACTTTTGGAAGAAAATGGAGTAACCCCCTATCAGGTATCCAAAGCAACCGGCGTTGCCCAGTCCTCATTGAGTGATTGGAAAAACGGCAAAAGCAAGCCGAAATTTGAAAAAATGAAAAAAATCGCCGATTATTTTGGGGTATCGGTGGATTACTTGATGTATGGGGAGGAAAAAAACAGTCAGCAGGAGCTCAGCAGCATTTATCTGAGCTTCGCCAAGGACGCCCAGCAAAATAAAATTGATCCGGAGGATATCCGCCTGGCGATAGAGACGATCAAAGCGTTGCGGGCAAAACAGCAGGAGGATTAAAATGGCGTATACCAAACAGAGGCTTTACCAGGATATTGAACGGCTCCGCCGCAAATTGTCGTTTACCCAGCAGGATTACCCGTTGCACCTGGTAGAATTTTGTGAAAGCCATCCAAGTAGGGTAGGGGTTGGGAAGTTGGCGTTTACCACTCCTGGGCTGCGTGGAATGGCACAGGTTGGTGGAAAAAAGGAGGATGGTACAACCGAGATTGATGTCATCCTTTTAAACTCCAATTTATCCGAGCCGGAACAGAATTTTTTCTGTGGCCATGAAATGATTCATTTGTACCTCCACCGTGGAAAATTGGGCAAATCGTTTAACTGTTTTGACGAAATCCAGCCCCAGCAGGATGGGCTTATCGAGTGGCAGGCGAATGAAGGGGCAGCTGAATTATTGATCCCTTACCGGATGTTGCTGCCAAAAATCAAGGAGCAAAGTAAAAATTTGACCCATTGGCATAAAATATTCCAGTTACGTATCCAGCTTGCCGAAGAATTTTCTGTTTCCCAAGCGGTGATGGAACTACGGCTCCAAAGCCTGCGGTTTGAAATCCTGCAATACCTGGGCGGCGTCCCGTTGGAACAAATCCAGATCCTTTCCCAACGTCAGCAGGCGCAGCAGGGGATTTGTCTCCCTTCCCTGGTTGATTTGGAAGAACAGGACTTTGACCATCTCCTCCGCCTCTGCGCCCCTACAAAATAGCCATACCCGAAAGAATCATTCTCCAGTATCATCACAAAAGGGGGATGGAAGCAATCCCTAAGTTTGTATGTGCGGTTATATTGATAGAAAAGAGCCACCTTTGGTGTAGGTAACACTACAACATAGGTGGCTCTTATTTTATTGATAGGATGGAGGACAGCTTCCAGGATATGAATCTTATAAGAGGGTCTGGAAAACAAATTCGAACATCCATATTCAAAATCAGCTAGTATAACATTTACTAGATGTCAAACTTTCAAAAACAGTTTTTTATTAGCGGGATTCTTGTGGAAGGAGAAATATTTTCCTGGGACGAACTGCACTTCCTGTGGGACGAAATGCATCCAATTTAGGGATAAAATGATTCGTTTTCTTGTAAAAGCAGCATGTTAACCAAAATATAAATTAAAATTTTATTTGAAACGCTGAATTTTTTCTCCCTGAATTTAGAAAAAATAACAAAAATATTGGTGTTTTAGGGATGATACGGATTATTTTGGGACGAACTGCATTTTTTCAAATTGTTACCATGAAAATTTCATGAAAACAATGGAAAATTTGGGATGAAATACAAAATATAGGGACAAATTGAAAATGCACCGTAATAATTACCAAAATAAAACAATGAAAAAACAAACCAACCGTTCGGTAGTCCGCATAATCCTGGAACAAATTTGCCAGGTTTACCTTCTCAGATAGAATGATGTTACCACCGAAAAATACCATAACAACCGTTCTAATTTCCATGTGTTCCTCCGATTGCGGAATCTTCTTCTCTTATGATGGTGGAACAGTGGGCAACAAACACTCCTATTCCATTCCTTTCTGATCGGATATCATAAAAAACAGAGATACATCAGCACAGGATTCCTTTACAATGGGAGGAAATTGTGCGGAACCAATCAACCAATATTGCCGTATTTGCAAAAACTGCATAAAACATAAAACGGATACACTCTACTGGAACCCCATCGGCCAACAACACCTCCAACTAAGGTTTTCTCCCTTTGTAAAATAGGATAGCTTGTTTTACAGGTAGGTTCTGCCAGCCCAATCCCAACCAGAAAAACAACTATTTTTGGGGATTTGCCCGCTGTTAGGAAAAAATTTTTTTGCAAATTTTTAAATACCTATTGACATGATAGGAAATAAGGTGTAATATAATAGCATCCAATTTGAGCAAGACGCAGTAAAGGAGGCGAACGCAATGAGAAATACAATTGTTGCTGTAAATACCATGTGTTGTTGTCGAATGTTATTCTCCCGGGCATATGAATATGGCTTGGTGCTTTGACATACCCATAATTGTGGTTGTACACAACACCAAAACGGATACTTGCCATTGCCCGGGAGCGAAAAGGAAAAGCCCCGGTTTTTTTATGCTCAAATTACTAAAATATTGACAAAGTGAGGACTATATCATGAGCAAATATAAATTTGAAACACTGCAATTACACGTTGGCCAAGAACATCCCGACCCCGCTACCGATTCCAGAGCGGTTCCCATTTACCAGACGACCTCCTATGTTTTCCATGATTCCGCCCATGCCGCTGCCCGCTTTGGGCTGGCGGACGCTGGCAACATTTACGGCCGTTTGACCAATTCCACCCAGGATGTGCTGGAAAAAAGGCTGGCTGCTCTGGAAGGCGGTGTGGCAGCTTTGGCGTTGGCTTCCGGCGCGGCGGCAATCACCTACACCCTCCAGGCGCTGGCACAGGATGGCGGCCATATTGTCGCTCAAAAGACGATTTACGGTGGAACCTACAACCTGTTGGAGCATACGCTACCCCATTACGGAATCAGCACTACCTTTGTGGATGCCCACAATTTGGAGGAAATCACCGGGGCAATCCAGCCCAACACCCGGGCAATCTATCTGGAAACCCTGGGCAATCCCAACAGCGACATTCCTGACATCGACGCCATCGCTGAAATCGCCCATGCCCACAATCTTCCTTTGGTGATTGACAACACATTTGGAACCCCATACTTTATCCGTCCAATCGAACACGGCGCGGATATTGTGGTACACTCCGCTACCAAGTTTATCGGCGGCCATGGCACCACCCTAGGCGGTATTATCGTGGATTCGGGCAAGTTCGACTGGAAATCCAGCGGCAACTACCCAGCGATTGCTGACCCAAACCCAAGTTATCACGGGGTTTCCTTCGCGGACGCCGTTGGTCCAGCCGCTTTTGTCACCTATATCCGGGCGATCTTGCTACGGGACACCGGCGCAACCATCTCCCCATTTAACGCTTTTCTTCTGCTGCAAGGGGTGGAGACCCTTTCCCTCCGGCTGGACCGCCATGCGGAAAACACCAAAAAAGTAGTGGAATTCCTGGCAAACCATCCTCAGGTGGAACAGGTGAACCATCCTTCTTTGCCCGGCCATCCAAACCACGCTTTGTACCAAAAATATTTCCCCAACGGCGGCGGTTCCATCTTTACGTTTGAAATAAAGGGAGGTCAGCAAGAGGCTCACCAATTCATTGACCACCTGGAAATCTTTTCCCTGTTGGCAAATGTGGCAGATGTAAAAAGCCTGGTAATCCATCCAGCTACCACTACCCATTCCCAACTGACTCCGGAAGAACTGGAGGAACAGGGCATTCACCCAAACACCATCCGTTTATCCATTGGCACAGAGCATATCGATGATATCATCGCTGATTTGGAACAGGGCTTTGCCGCTGTAAAAGCGGAATAGAGGAGGCGTTCATCATGGCTAATATTTATACATCCGCAGACCAGCTGATTGGAAAAACCCCATTGCTGGAACTGACACATCTGGAACACTCATTGGGGCTAAAAGCTAAAATTGTGGCGAAGCTGGAATATTTTAATCCGGCAGGCTCGGTGAAAGACCGCATTGCCAAGGCGATGATCGAGGAAGCGGAAAAAGCGGGAAAACTCACCCCGGATTCGGTGATTATCGAGCCAACTTCCGGCAACACTGGCATTGGTCTTGCCTCAGTGGCAGCCGCCAAAGGCTACCGGTTGATCATCACCATGCCGGAGACGATGTCGGTGGAGCGCCGGCAGCTGATGAAGGCGTACGGTGCGGAACTGGTATTGACAGACGGTACCAAAGGGATGAAGGGCGCAATTGCTAAAGCGGAAGAACTGGCGAAGGAAATACCAAACAGTTTTCTTCCTGGACAGTTTGCCAACCACGCCAACCCCAAAGCCCATTTGGAACACACAGGGCCGGAAATTTATGAGGATACCGAAGGCAATCTGGACCTTTTTGTTGCAGGGGTTGGCACCGGCGGCACCATAACTGGGGTAGGGCAGTACCTGAAAAGCAAAAACCCTAACATCAAAGTAGTAGCGGTGGAACCCGCTAGTTCCCCCGTCCTCTCCAAAGGGGTGGCAGGTCCCCATAAAATCCAGGGGATTGGCGCCGGATTTGTCCCCGATATACTGGACACCGGAATTTATGATGAAATCCTCCCTGTTTCCAACGAGGATGCTTTCGCCACAGGCAGGCTCATTGGACGCACCGAAGGGGTGCTGGTGGGGATCTCCTCCGGCGCGGCTGTTTTTGCCGCGATCCAGCTGGCGAAACGTCCGGAAAACCAGGGGAAAACCATTGTGGTACTCCTGCCGGATACTGGGGACCGATATCTATCCACCCCCCTTTTCGCAGACTAACCAGTTCATCCTGATCAAGATACGTCTCCGACAACGATATGACGGATGGTTTGACCGGCCTGAGCTGGCAAAGCCACTATGGGATTGGGCGCCCCATCCCCCAACCCAGTTGTGTTTTGAGAGGGTCAAACCTGCATAAAATAGTGATATTCTTAGAAACCTTTTATCATCTATCATAATACCACGCAAAAAGCCTGGGAACCCAACAAGGATTCCCAGGCTTTTTTATAAAAAAGATTTGACCTCCACTAAGTTTTTGTAAAGTGGTAGTTATGCTGTCAATCTACAGAAGCAAAATAGTCCTCGAATCACTTTTATTTAGCCCGTTTGCGGAAGATCAGCAACGCTGCGCCTGCTAAGGTGATTGCCGCTAAGCCTGCGATTGGGGTAACATCCCCTGTTTTCGCTGCTGTGGTTGTAGTGGTTTCTTGTCCAGTCTGGGTTGCTTTGTCTGTTGTAGATGGTGTTTCTGTTGCTCCTTCTACTGCTGCCAGTCCTTCTATTGCTGCTCTTACTTTTTCTGTTGCTGCGTCTACTTTTTCCTGGCTTGCGTTTTCATCCGCCAGTACTGCTTCCGCTTCCGCTAATGCTCCTTGTAATGCTGCGTAGCTTTCCCCTGTGTAGTTGCTTCCTTCTACTTTTCCTCCTGCTTCTATTACTGTTTCCAGGATTGTTTTGTCCGCTTTGAACCTCAGTTGCAGCATTCCGCCTAACAGTTCATCCACTGCTGCGTTGATTTCTGCTTGGCTCGCTTCCGTATTGTCATACACGCTTTGTGCTTTTTCCTGGATTCCTGCGAATACTTCCCATGTTCCTGGGGTATAGTTTTCCTCTTTGTATTCTGCGCATTTATCCAGTAATGCTTTCAACTGGCTCTTATCCGCCTGTTTTTCTAGCGCATCATACGCCGCTTTCAGGTCGTCATATGCTTTGTCGATCTCTTTTTGCATGGCGTCTTTATCCGCCAGTACTGTTTCCGCATTTGCCAATGCTGTCTGGAAGTTTTCTTTTGATGCCCCATCCTGATACTGGCTCAGGTCGGTATCTTTTACTTCATCATATAATGCCTGTAATTGTGTTTTATCCCCTGCCTGGAAGCCCAGTTTGTGGATTTCTTTCAGCAGCTTCATCCATGCATCGGTTACTTCTTTATCTGTTGCTGCTAGATTATCATAGACATCCTCTGCATCTGCCAGCGCTTTGTCAAAGCTCTCTTTCACAGATGAGATTGCGTTTGTGTATTCTTCTGTCCCTTTCAGACGGTTTGCTTCTGTAATTACCTTGCCTAGGATGGTTTTATCCGCAGGATTGGTGCCTGGAACAACCAAGGTAATCGAACGGATGCTTTGGTTATCCCCCAATGGGCCTGGATCAAACAGGAAGCCAGCTTCCTCGATTTGCGCGGCGGAATAATACGCTTTGACCGAAAGGGTCACTAAAGTATTGTTTTCAGCTGGGGTCACTTTCCCTGTTTGCGGGTTGATGACCTCCGGATGGTCAGATTCCCAGGAACTGAAGATGGAATAATACCAGAAATCCTCGTTCATATCCGACGCCAAATCTGTTAACGTAAGCGGGGCGGTAATCTGGTTTTGGTCTGTATTATCCCCCTTTATGGTGTCAAAAAGGATGGCATATTCCGCTGCGGCATCTAGGCGTTCCTGACGGCTGGTAAGGTGCTGCGGCACAATAACGGTTACCTCACTTGGTTTGGTGCTGTTGCCATAGCCCAATACCAGGGAAACAGTAAATACAGCTCCCCCCAGGTCTTCATCCACCATGGCGTCTGCCACAGCCGAATAAAGGATGGTACCATCTTTTTGGACCACACTGAAATCCTGCTCGTAGTCCATATTCAGGACATCGGTAATTTCAACCTGAACCCCGTCTACCGCAAGCTCCTTACTGAGGAAGCTTTCCAGGCTATCGTTCAGGTTTACATCGTCATAGTCGGAATCAATATCGGCGTAATAGCCAAAATCAATATCGCTGTGGACGCCGGTGTATTCCTGTAACAGCATCCCTTCCCCGGATACCTCAAACAGCAGGTTATCCGCATTGGAGAGGATTTTGTCATCATAAGATTCCAGTTTTACCGTGATTACATAATCATTCTCTTTTAAGGAAGTATCGGTGGCGTTAAAGGTTTTGCTTATGGTCACAAAGCCTTCCGCTTCCACTGTATACCGGTACTGCCCAAAAATAACGGTGTAATAGCCGTTTTCATCCGGTAAAATAGGGTCTCCATAGGCGCCCTGGGCACCATTTTTATAAAGGGAAACAGTGGCGTTTGCCGGCTGCACAGCAAACTTTACTTTGTACTGGGTATAGCTGAGCTGCACGGGAAGTTCCACGGACGGCTGGTTTTCCGGCACGGTAAACTGCCCTGAAGCTGTCTGGCTATCGTTCTGGTAGGAAATATGGTACTGGTAGGTCCCTGGTTTCAGTTCAAACAGGGTGGTTTCATACCCATACTCATCCAGGACGCAGTTAAAACTCTGCGAGCCATCTAAAGAAGTGACCTGGATGGTGGCGTAATCGGTTACAGATCCGGTTGCGGTGGTTACCCGAAAATTGACCGAACTCCCCTGCTGTAGGGTTACTTCCAAGCTAGTATCCTGTGACAGGGTAATGGTTTGGATCTGCCGGATATATCCAACGGCGGAGACAGTCAGGGTGTATTCGGTTTCCCCTTTTAAAGAATATCCTCCACCGGAAGGATACTGGGCAATCCCTCTGCTATCCTGCACCAGTACACTGGCATCCGGGATTATCGCTCCACTGGCATCCTTTGCTGTTACCTCCAAATGGTAAACAGGCAACTGTGGGGCGATGGCAAGGACAAAATCCCTGGTTCCCCGCACAGTGGCGCCATCGTTTTTATCTGTGAGGGTTAAGGTCAAAACAACCACTTTTTCCCCTTCTTCAGCGGTAGGATGGATGATTTTCAAGGTAGCGCTGGAACTGTAGTTACTGGTGATTTTGGCATAAGCCTCATCGCTGGAACTCCAGGAAGCGGCGTACTCCTTGCTGGAAGCGTCTTTTTTTAAGGAAACACTTGTTTTGGAAAGCGGTATGACATACCGCCCAGCATCGTCTTTTTGCAACGAGCCATAGGGGTCGATGGCGTTGGCATAGGTGGTGTCCAGATACTCCTCCACCTCTGGCAGATTTGCCGCCACTGCCGGGGATACCATGCTGGAAAACACCAGCATAAACGCTAGGGCCATGGATAAAACTTTGGATAAAACCTTTTTCATTTTCTTCCTCCTTTTATGGGATAGAACGGTTTATGGCGGGGCAGAAAAAATCCCTGTACCGCCAACGGCACAGGGAAAAAAGACACCAGCAAACACTACCTATCCAATTGAATTGTATAGGAAAGCCGCCGCTACTTCCAACCTAAAGTACCGTTTGAATATAGAGGGTACCAATGGCAGGTCTCCTGACTTATGCTTCCCCCGCAAAAACACGCCTTCTCATTCCAGTGGAACAATGGCCGCTAACCGCAGTGTTTTTTTGTCCGCAATTACAGTAGAGGTTAGGACTGTTCCGGATTCTCACCGGATTCCCTTTTCATCATCAGGCAAAGCTGATGAACCAAAAGCACCTATTCTGGTTTTCAGGATAACACAAACAAAACCGATTGTCAACAGTGGAGGTGGAGGGGAATATGCTTGTAAAGGATTCCAAAATGGGAAAGATTGCACAGATAAAACTGCCATCATTTAGCTAGTATGACAAAATTCGACAATTGGTATTGATTTCCTCCGGCGGCTGTATTATACTAAAATCAAGCAAGAAAAAAAGGGGGATTAGGTATGATGTTTGCAAGAAAGATAGCCTGCTTTGCGCTGAGTTTACTGTTTGTGGGGGCAAGTAGTGGATGCGGGAAAACACTGCCGGAATCCCCCTACCAAAGCGTTGGGGATGTCATTTTAGCACTGAAAGAGGCGGGGCTTCCTGTTACAAATGAAATTGTATACCAGGAAGAGACGGATGTTACCCCTGCCTACCGGCAAAAGGGGGATTTTTCTGACTCCAGGCTGGAGCCCCGGTATACCCCAAACCCTGATAACGGAACGGTGGAAATTTTTTCTTCCCCAGAAAAGATGAGGGAGAGGGCGGAAGAACAGGTTGGGTACCGGTTTTTGAGTGGATATGGCTACCAAATTAAAACCGGTATTGTTCTGGTACAGCTGGACAAACAGTTTACCAAAGAACAAGCGGAAGGATATGCGGAAGCCCTGGAAGCGGATTTGACGGTACTATAACCATAACGGCTGCTATGTTGGCAGCCGTTTTTTTGATGAGGTGCCCCGTAAAAAAGCTTTCGCTTCAAGTATCGAGCGAAGCGAGCTACTAAGCAATCTAGCAAGTTCATACAAGCTCGGAAAGAAGCATAAGTATCCGTTTACGGGCGGCGATGCAAGAGGAAAGAATGTTCAGTGAGTCTTTAGATACCCGCCAGTAAAATGCCGTTCTAGGGCTTAATCAAGCCTCCGGCTTTGCCGGAGGTCATGACTATGCTTCATGGGAAAACCCTGAGAGGATTTGTTACCAGCAAGCCTCTTAAAACTATTGTTTCGCTCCCTTACCCCACAGCCTGTGAATAGGTAAAATTTTTTGATACAGTCCCACCTCCCGTACCATTATCCACCTTGTTCGATGGTTAAAATCAAAGCTTTTTCCCCTTCCAGCAAATCCAGGGATTCCAATTGCGGGAACCCATACAGAAAAAAACCGCTTCACGTTGTTGTGGAACGTCAAACGGTTCATGATGTCTTTCGATGTGAAAAAAATCCCCCGGTTTTATCGGGGGAAGAAAAAAGAGTAGCGCGACAATCCTAAGAGGGGAAGCTTTATGCGAGCCGAAAAAGGAAAGGCTGTACCGAAAATAGTACTATTTTTGACCTGTTTATAGCTGGCAGCTAGCACCTTTGATCGGAGTAAAGCCAGTAATATCCCCTTTTCAGGATTGCGCGAGCCACTGGTTTTGACGAGGGGTGATATCTTCCAACGCAAACTGGACGAGTGAAAGGGGACAGTTTAAAACCGGGCAACCACCAGCACATCGCCGGTTCGAATCACAGTATCTCCGCTGGGAATAATCGTCTCTCCAGGGCGCTGCACCATGACGATTAACGTCCCTTTTGGAATTGGCACCTGGCTCAATGGTAGGTTGTTCCACTTATGCCCTTTCTCCACAGTTACTTCCTGCATGGTGAGGTTTTCTCTATCCTCAAACCCTTCCCCTGCGATTACTAGGAGATCTCCTTCCTGAATGACAGTGTCCCCGTTGGGGACTACTACTTGGTCCTGTTTCCGAAGGATGATGGTTACTAAAAATTCGGCTGGCAATGGAATTTCTTTTAAGTTTTTCCCAACCCATGGGTGTCCTGTGCCGATATGTATTTTGACAAAATTAATATCGCTTTCCTCCTGGTAATCATTAAAGGTGCGACGGACATCCGCTTTGTTGTCAATCATCTTTAATTTTTTGGACACCCATGGTAGCAGGCTTCCCTGAAGGGAAATGGAGAACAGCACCACGCAAAATACCAGGTTGAACAGGTTGTATTTTAGGGGAACGCCGTTTAACACAGCATAGATGGCGAACACAATGGAAGCGACTCCACGCAGCCCTGCCCAGGAGACAACCCCAATTTGCCGGAATGAGGAACGGAATGGCAGCAGGATCATAGTGGTTGCTAGAGGCCTTCCCACCAGCGTCATAAATAGCATAATCAACAACGCTGGAAGGATGACCGCAGGCAGTTCCGTCGGCGTCACTAGCAAGCCTAGCAGGAAAAAGATCATCATCTGGCAGACGCCTGTCAGCACATCAAAAAAGTGGACTTGTTCCCGTTTATCTGGAATTTTGGCGTTTCCCAGGATGATACCACAGAGGTAGACGCTTAAATAGCCATTTCCGCCAATAAACGCTGGCAGAGCATACCCCAGCACCGCCACAGCAAACACAAAAATTGTCCTGCCCTGGGCGATATTAAAATGGAATTTGTTTAACGCCCATACCGAAAGCTTGCCAAGGAGGATGCCACAGCCAATCCCCAACACAACCTGCTGCGCCAACATCAATGGAATCGAAATCTCCTTGCCGGAAAGCATGGTGACCAGCACCACGGTGAGCATATAGGAGATGGGGTCGTTGGAACCGGACTCAATCTCCAGCAGGGACGCGGTATTATCCTTTAAATTCAACCTTTGGGAGCGGAGAATATGAAACACTGACGCTGCGTCAGTAGAAGCAATAACCGAAGAAACCAGCAGGCTTTCCAGCCAGCCAATCCCAAAACAGAAATGGACAAACGCCCCTACAAATCCTGCCGTCAGGATAACACCCACAGTGGACATCAGCACTGACTTTGCCAGGACGGATTTTGCCGCTTTGATGTTGGTGCCAAAACCACCATAATACATAATAAAAATAAGGCAAATAGAGCAGATGGTTTCGGATATTTGATAATCGTTAAACTGGATGCGGAAAACCCCATTTTCTCCAAAACAGATTCCCAGGGCAAGGAATACCAGAAGGGAGGGGATGGGTAGTTTTTCGGTAAAACGGTTGGATAGGATACAGATAATAATGACAACGCCAATCAGGAGCAAAACCCCAGTCACGGCATGCACCTCCTTTTTTCAAAACAATGCCGCGCTGAAAAAACTCCGGTAGGATTGGATGTTTTTTTACGGCCAAACTCATTTTTATTCTATTATATCACAAGTTTGGTCTATTTTTTGTGGAAAACGTAAATTCTCATTTCGCCAATAGCCCCCATTCCAATCGGTTCGTCTTTTCGAACAGCCACATTGTTGTTTCTATCTGAAATATATTACGAAAAAGTAAATATTATTTGTGATTTTGCCAATAAATTGACGAAAAGATAAGTGAATCTGCCAATAGAAAATAGCATTGGAAAGTAGTATGATAAAGATAATAATAGAAGAAAAGGGGGTTATCTTTTATGAGAAAACAACAAGATAGAACCTTAATTACCTGTGGCATTACCGTTATTTTGTACAGTATCCTGGTACAGCTCATCAACATGGGTAGGCTGCTGTTCACTTATTGGGAAGAAGGCCAGAGCCTGGATGAAACTTACAGCTACCTGAACCTGTTCCTTTGCTTTGTGTTGATTTCCATTTTAATAGGGGGTATCCTGCTTTTAATTCGGGGCAAACGGCTGGAATTTACCAAACCTGGTTTATTGGCAGGGGCCGCGCTGGTATTTTGCCTTGGGGCTGCGTCCATCCTACTATGGAGCGAAAGCCAGACCGAACCTTGGAATTATTTCCAGTACACAGCAGTCATTTTCCTGCAAGGGGTGATTTATCTGCTGGGGGCAATCCATCTGTTAAAAAAATTGGTGGTTGCCGCTCCGGTATGCGTCCTTTTGCTGGCAATGAGTGGTTGGGTTATCTATTCCTACACCGTTGCCCTCCCTACTGGAAACCAGCTAGACCATATCTTTCCATCCGTATTCCAGATGATGAGCATGTGGGGAATTGCCATTTTCCTGATTGGGGAAGGATTTGCGATTCTGGTATATGCCATTAAGGAAAGAAAAATCTTGGACAGCGAGGAAGAAGGAGAACTATAATTCCATGCCGTTGGAAGGAAAAAGGAGAAAAAATGTTTCGGGGATTACACAATTTAATCGATGACAAAAAAGAAAAAAACTGTATTTTTGCCCGCTATGGAGGGATTGTTTTTATTTTCGCCATAGTGGTCCAGCTTATCAATATGGCAAAACTATTCCTCCACCATACAGTAGGGGAAACCATAAATTCAAATACACTGCTGTTGACTTACATGACAGTGCTGGTTACCGCTTCGATTGCCCTGGCAGGGCTTTTACTGCTTGCCTATGGATATCATTTTATCTATCTGAAAGCAGCGCCATTTATTGGGGCAGCATTCCTCTGCTTCCTATCAGGGTATATAGTAAGCGGGTTTTGGGGAAAATTCCATACCATGGTTTGCTACCAATGTATTGTGATTGTTGGAATCCATATTCTCTTTTTTCTGTTGGGTGGGTTCCATTTGTTGCGGAAACTTCCGGTTGCCCTCATTGGGTGTATCGCACTAGTTGCTACCAGTGGATGGATCTTTTTCCTTTACCTATTTGGGGAAGGAAGGCAGCTGGATGTAGAACCTTCTGTTGCTTTGCTGCATATTGTGACCATGCTGTTATTTGCTCTTTTCCTGATTGCGGAAGGGGCTGCTATTCTGACCTATGCCATTCAACAGAAAAAAATCCGGAATAGTGAGCATGAAAGGGAATGGTAAGTTTACATTAATACGATTTTAGATGAATTTTGATTCCGATACCATAACGGTAGCCGGCGGTAATTGTTCCGCCGGCTACCGCTTTTTTTGGGTGAAAACCGAATCCAATCAAAAGAGTGGCTATCAAAGGCGCTAGCAAAAGCTTTTTTCAAGTGGCTATAAAAGACAATAGCAGGAGCTTTTTCAGAGTGGTCATAAAAGGCAATAGGAGCAGCCACACTCTTTAGGCAGTGCAATCCCATCCCCAAAACAACCCCCTACACCTGCACCCTAGCGGGTGTGTATTGTAACTCTACATAATGTTTGGTATTGCTGTTTTGAATAAGTTGCCGTACCCTTACGGGTGTGTATTGTAACCGGATTGTTATTGGTACATCAACAGCCGGATGGACGTTGCCGTACCCTGATGGGTGTCTTTTTCGAGTGGTTATAAAAGGAGCTAGCAGGAGCCCCACTCTTTGGTTAGTGCAATCCCATCCCAAAACAACTCCCTGCGTCTGTGTACCCTGGCGGGTGTGTATTGTAACGAGCGAGAAGAAGAAATCCTTGCGATATTATCTCAGTTGCCGTACCCTTGCGGGTGTGTATTGTAACGATATATCTACATAATATTGGGGTGATTAAGTGGAGTTGCCGTACCCTTGCGGGTGTGTCTTTTCAGAGTGATTATGAAAGGCGCTAGCAGGAGCCCCACTCTTTAGGCAGTGCAATCCCATCCCAAAACAGCTCCCTGCACCTATACCCTGACAGGTGTATATTGTAACGCGGTGGCGTGGGACGAAATGCACAAATTAGGGACCGTTTCCGTACCCTTGCGGGTGTCTTTTAGTGTGGTTATAAAAGGCAATAGGAGCAGCCCCACTCTTTGGGCAGTGCAATCCTATCCCAAAACAAGCTCCCTGTATATACCCTTACGGGTGTGTATTGTAACTACAAACACTGTGCGTGGGAAAGTCTCTATTATTGTTACCGTACCCTGACGGGTGTGTATTGTAACGCAATAGAGCAGGGTATCTTTAGTAGCTCCACAGTTACCGTACCCTGACGGTGTGTCTTTTTCGAGTGGTTATAAAAGGCGATAGCAGGAGCCCCATCTTTAGGCGGTGCAATCCCATCCCAAAACAACTTCCTACGCCTGGCACCCTCACGGGTGTGTATTGTAACGGTATGATTTTTGGATTAAGCGGTCTAAAAGTGTGTTTCCGTACCCTGGCAGGTGTATCTTTTTCGAGTGGTCATAAAAGGCACTAGTAGGAGCCCTACTCTTTAGGCGGTGCAATTCCATCCCAAAACAACTCCCTGCATTTATACCCTTGCGGGATGTGTATTGTAACACCCACATGTTCATTTCCTATTATGCGTCAATAAGTTACCGTACCCTTACGGGTGTGTATTGTAACGTTAAACGTTAGCGTGACTTGTGTATAATGCCGCTTGCCGTACCCTTACGGGTGTGTCTTTTTCGAGTGGTCATAAAAGGCAATAGGAGCAACCCCACTCATTAGACGGTGCAATCCTGTCCCAAAACACCTCCCTACGCCTGTACCCTTACGGGTGTATATTGTAACCAGATATTAGAAAAGGAATTAAGAACATTTTTAAGGGTTTCCGTACCCTGACGGGTGTCTTTTTCGAGTGGTTATAAAAAGCACTAGCAGGAGCCCCACTCTTTGGACAGTGCAATCCCATCCCAAAACACCCCCCTGCATCTATACCCTTACGGGTGTGTATTGTAACTTGCTTGACTAGTAACTTACTAGTAACAAAACGTAGTTGCCGTACCCTAGCGGGTGTGTATTGTAACGGCGGGTCAAACGCATCCAGTATTTTCAAGTGATTGCGCACGCTATTGTGCGAACCTGTTTTTTTATGTTTATTCCACAGATGGGTTTTTCAGAAAAAACCCCACAAGTCCAGCAATTCCGCCTAGTGCGAAACCAACGGATTCCCATGATTACTTCCGGTTCGCACAAGTATGGAATGATTCACATCCCACTGACTTGGATGGCAATTTTCTGCTATCTCTTTCCATTATAATCCGGTTTACTGGGGATTGCAACTGGTTTCCGTCAAAACTCCTCCACCGAGCAGCCGCCCATTCCCAGGGCAGTTTTGCCGCCCACTCCGGTATAAGGCAAGGCGGATAGCAACAGCCGGAACAATTGCCGCAACGGCAACGGACCCCGCACCGTTAACCGAACCCAGCCGGAAAAACCATACACGGTGGTATCCTTGATCGAGTACCTCCGGCTACGCAGGCTGTAATCGGTTATCCTTGCCCGCTGCACCAGCTGTTCCAGCGCGTCCCCGTCCACCACATCCAGCCCGCAGTCCAACAGATGGAACCGGTTCATAGCACTTTTCAAAATCAGTTCCGCTGTGGGGTAGAGGGCATACTGGTCCTGGGTGCGGAACACCGTAGGGGAAAGGAACCGCACCACATACGAGACCGGCGTTTTATCCTGTCCAAAACATGCCTGGGCAATCTGGTCAAACCGGATGGTTTTCCGGCTTGCCTGTTCCACCATCAAACGGCAATGGTATTTGTGCAGGGAAAATTCTTCCGTGGCAAGGACAGCTGGAGCAAAAACGGAAACCAGTTCCCCGTCAAACAGGGTCAGGAAAAATTCCCCTTTGCCAGCGTCCTCCCTGTTGGGAAGCAGATAGTGGCACAACGGACGGCTTTCGGATGGCTCGTGCAAGAAATCCACGTATTCCTCTGGGATGCAGGCGAGCAAATCGCTGTAAATTCCGTAAGCGTATTCCGATAAAAGGCGTTTTCCCCTCTCATCCCGAAGGCTCAATTTCATCTGGACAATCAACGAAACTCCACCTCGCATTCTCCCATTAAAAAATTGGTGTTATCATATTTTGTGATTTTCAACGCACGGGGGGATATCCCTGGTTTTTTATAATCCTCACAATGCTGATGTTCCTCAAACAGCTTTTGTAAAATAGTAGAAGTATATTTTGCAGCGTCCCCATGGTAAATCGCCTGCAACAGGGTTTTGGAATGAAATCCAGCCCCGCCGCCCAAATACAGGCGGCAATCGTTTTCCTTTCCATAATTTTCCCAGCCCCTAAATCGCCGGACAAACCAGTTGTTTTGCAGTTCATAGAACGCTTGGATTGCCTCTTCCAAATAATCAAAATTAATTTTAGTATCTTTTAAATTATCATCTAAATAGTCATCATTCAAAGCAATCTGGAAATGAATTTCCGTTTCCGGTTTGATACACTCCCGCATAATTGGAATACGGTTGTATCTGAAATGGATTTCATCTGTAGATGAATTTTGATTTTTTCGTTGTGCCACATAATCGATTTTCGGGCAGATAATTAGATTTTCCTTTGGAATTGGAATGCTGTCCGAAATCGAAATTCCCCTTAAAATAGAAGTGAGCGCATTGTTGGAATCAGTCGATTCTTCCTCTTCGTTATCTAAATTTAGGAGGTTAAGCGAATTGTTTTCTATCTTCTGGGAAATAGAAGAAATTTCCTGATACGATTTTTGGCTCCAATGCTTCATTTTTTCTTTTTGTTGCCCTTTTGCTTCTTTTTCTTTATCAAGAAAGATAGCTTCCCCTTTCCCAGATAGCATTTTTGCCAGGATAGCTGTCCGTAGCGCCCCTTTGATACTGCTTCCCGGAACATACGGGTTGCCGTAAGCGTCTTTGATACAGGTGTGGATTTCCCGCAGGGGATCTTGTTTGGAATCCTTACCAACAAAGCAGTTACCCGCCGACACCGAATATCCATCCAGCTGATCCAGCTCTTGCTGGATCTTCTTTTGCTGGTTAGTTTCTCCTTGATATAGATGCTTTTGGAAAAAATCCTCATACAGCCGTTTTTGTTTAACGTCCTGGGCAAATTCCTCGTAAGCCTTCACCAAATTATTCCTGTCCAACCACCGGAAAAACGAAACAGGGTCCATCATGTAGACCTGTTTGGTTTTCGGAATCAATACAAATTCCTTTTTGGTCAATTTCTCCCCATCTCCAATAAACAAAGGGGCTTTGGTGGTTAAAACCAATTCTTTTCGTTTGATATATGGCTCTTTTGCTTTTTCTGTCATACCTCCACCCCCAAAAACAATGGTTTTAACATCCGGTAAGCGGGCTGTTTATCGGATGGCGCGACATTTTTCACAACCCCTTCAAACTTGTCAGAAAAACTGGAACCTGGGCTAAAAGCGTACACCGTCTGTTTTTTATAGTCCTGCTGGTGTACAAATCCACCCCGGCGGCACACGGTGTAGTATCCTGTTTCCGCCACTTTGTAATTGGAGGGAAGGCTGGTATTCAAGGTAACCCATTGTTTGGCGTTTTCCGTCCGCACCATTTTTTCCAGCTTCTCTGGCAACGGCATAGGGGTAAACTGAAATTTCCCCCAGCCGGAGCTGCGTTTTCCGCCGATCCCCGTCCAGCCCAACAGTTCCAGATAGGCTTCTACCTGTTTCTTTATCTCTCCATCCGCAAACCCCATCACGCAATATAAGCCGCAGCCTTGGTGAAAACGGGTTGCCTGGACAAAATAAGGTTCCGAATCCTCTTCCGATTGACAGGAAACCTGAACCCGCTGCCGCTGGTCGGGGAAAGCGATGTTTGACACGATTCCCTCGCATTCATCCAGAAAATCCTCCATCTGGTCGAATTGCAGGTAGCGTTCCCAAAGGGAAAGGGGAATATAGGGGAGGCGTTTCAGCCGCTTACGGTTGTCACGGTCGTTCTCCATTTTTTGCAGCAAATCCAAAATCATCGGCTTTGGCAGGAACAATTCATCGTTCCGGTAGGGGAACAGGTCAGAAAGGAGGATATGGTTCTGTTCCGCATTTTCGATTAGACTTTCCACCGCCTGGTCAGACTGGTGGGAAGCCTCCACACAGAGGGCGGAAAAGAAGGTATCCGAATGGAGGGATGTCCCAGAAGAATGCAAAGGGTTTTGCCCATTGTCCGGCCTAATATGTACCGGTGTTAAGAACTTTAACCGGTAGGCGGCATATATCAATTTTCTTTGATCCATAGGCTCACATCCTAACCCTTGACAGAAGAAGCTTCCGATTTGTTTTTATCGTTATCCCCCTCATCTTGCCCGTTCTTTTCTCCAACCGCGTTTTTTAAAATATTACTTAATTCCAATACAAAATTGCCATCCGAAAAATTCTGTGATGGAATTGGATTCTCCACGTTTAACCCGATAAAACGGATTCTCCCATAGCCACGGGTTCCGTTTCCGCCCAGGTAATCCAGCTGCAATAAACCCAGCCCCTCCGCCAGGACCTCAAAATCTGTTCGGATTTTATCTTCGGTGTCCCCATAAATATCGTAAACACATTGAAACGCAAATTCCGCTTGCGGTATTACCCGTTCAATCGAGCGGGGTTTTGCAGTTCCAGTGAGCCTTGTGATGGTGTTTTCAGTTTTCACTTCGGTCACATCATCCGTACCAGGCAGGTTAATTAAATCTTTCCAATTGCTCAAAAAGCAATCAAAAAATTGCAGGCGGGAAACGGTCAATTCCTGGCTGGTTTTATCGGTGCTGCTTTGTGCGTTGTCTGATTGTCCCTTGACATTATTGTTGCTGGCGGATGTTCCAAACAGACGGATTACTTCAGGTGGATCGTTGTCATGGTTTTTTTCTAAATCAGAAAGTTCATTCACGTAGTTCCGTGCCAGAAGCGACCTTAATTTCCCCTTGATACTACTTCCTGGAATGATGGGGAGATGGGTGAGCGGATCACGGATGACAGGGGAGTTCACCGCCCCAATAGCGGCGAATTCAGTCGAACCCCCAATATGTAAACCAGTAACTACCTGGATGGTTCCGGTGATTTTTAATTTTCCATACATGGCAAGCCCCTCCTTATTTGTCCTTTTTGTTGGTGTAGTAATAATGGTAAGCCACCAGCGCTTCCATATAGTGCATGTAATGCATAAAATTCTTTTTGCTGTTGTTGATATGATCTAATCCGTTTAAAACACCGCATACTTTGCAAAATATATTTACATCATCAATCCGGCCACATTGGTACACCAGTTGATATCGGAACATGCCTAATTTTTCTTTTATTCCTTCTGGAAGCTGGTCATCCTTACTTGGGGTGGATAAAACCTGATGATAGATAGGAATAAACCTGTTATAGATATTGCGCATTTGAGTTGTAGTAAGCTCTTTAAAATCCAAGGAAGCACTAGCTGGTTTTTTTGAGTGTATCTTTTTATTATCGTTGATATGTTCACTGGTTTTAATAATCCTTTCTTCTGCATGATTGATATAAAATTGGTTATCTTGATGCTTCGAAAAATCAACTTCATATATTTCGATGTCATTGATGTTACGTGAATTTTTCTTATTCGGCTTAGCACTATATGTTTTTTCCATGTTTATTCCTCCTTGGTTTTTTCACGGTTCAGGTAGATAAAAAGCCGCATGGCGGTCAATAGCTGTTTCCGATCGGCTGAATTTTTGATCCAGTTCAGCATATTGGCGGAAAATTCCTGGTAAGCCTTTTGTTTGGCGGCATCATTTTTTCCGGATTTTTGAGGGGACATCCTTGCCAGCAGATAGGCTGCCCTTGCAATCCGAATTGGCTCGTCTAGATTTTGCTCCAAACGGCTGATATGTTCATATAGGTTGAATAAAAAGCTATTCCCGCTTCCTTGTTCCGATGGTTCCATTTTGGAAAAATAATTCTGGATTGCCCGCAATTTTTCCATAACAACGATATTTATAAATTCCTCCCAGTGGTAGGTTGCTTGGCAGTAAAGCTGGAATTTTGTCGCAGTTTCGTCCTCTGGATTGCCAGCCTGCCTGGTAT
Source organism: Massilioclostridium coli (assembly GCF_900095865.1). GTDB lineage: Bacteria > Bacillota > Clostridia > Oscillospirales > Ruminococcaceae > Massilioclostridium > Massilioclostridium facile. Next base: position 728,296 of record NZ_FMIZ01000007.1, read on the forward strand.
CCATTCCAAATAGGGCAACCCCGTTTTTGTGTTCCAGTTTTTTGGCGGCACTTTCCAGCATACCAGTTTCGGACGCCATAGCCTGTAGCGGGTATTTAAACGGGAAAATCCCAATCCCGGCGGAAAAAGTGAGGGCGCCATCGGTGTATCTTTTCAAACATTGGTATAAATCCACTGCGGCTTCGATGATCTGGTCCCATGCGCCCGCCAGAAACATATCGTCCCCACCGGAATAAACCACCACAAGTTTTCGGTTGCCGTTTTCCGGTGTTTTGGATAGCGAAAATGGCAGATACGGCTCCCCATTTTCTTTGGTAAGCTCGCCAAATTCACCACGCAAAATACAGTTGACATGATGTTTGAAAAAGAGGGTCAGTTGCCGGGAAAGTTCGTTGGTCCATCGCAGGCGGCAGCTGCCATCCTGTGCGACGTCATCTCCAATTTTCTCAAAAGTCTTGCCCAACGAGTCCACGTCGGCGCGCAATACTCCAATCCGGGAAATCCCCTGAGATAATCCCGCTAGCTTCTCAAAGGTGGGCATTGGATCTTTTTCTTTCTCCTGATAAAAATAGTTTCCCAGATAAATGGGGATTTGTCCTACATCAACTGGCTTTTTCGGATTGGGATGGTAAACCCGAACGTTTTTTCCCTGCTGGGTGAAAAGGCTGTGTCTGTCGGAAAGCATATATAAAAACTTCGTGTTCCCATCGGCTGCCGGCAGGCGCAGGAACTTATTTTTTTCATGATCTGTTGGTTGACACGGATCTTCTTGGTGATTGGTGATTACAATCAAGTTATCCGAACTCATTAACTCGCTGGAAATTTCCTGGAACTCCTGGCAGTTCTCACAAACTCCGTCCTGGTTTAATGTACTGCTAGTGTGGCAAATCCTGCATTCCCGCCGATTGTCTTTATTCTGTTGTTGGTTGAGCTTTTCCAACTGCTCGCCAGTGTAACGCTGGTATTTTTTCTGGATGGATTGTTCCGATAACTCCTTAAAAACATTCTGCCATTTTTCCTTGTCCACCAGTTGTTCAGCAGAGCAGGGGACGCAGCTATAATTGGCATAGAGGGAACCTCCCAGCTGTTCCAGCAGCCAGTTGTTCACATCGCTGAACAGATTCGAAATCTTTTCCTCTGCGTCAGGAGAGTTGGGGAGCAACAAATATCCATTTCCCCCACCGTTGTAGAGCAGATTGGCTCTAAAAAGGGAAAACTGTTCCAGCAATTCATCCATCAAATGTTCCACCAGAACATCAACGTAAAACGATCGGCTCCGGAGTATTTTCAAGGAATCTTTTCCTGAAACCGTATAGATAAAATCCTGGATACCGGAAAACCCACAGGAAACCAGCAAAAAAGGCTGTTCCGGAACAAGGGGTTGTTCCATACAGCAGGCGAAACAACAGCTGAGGTGGATGCGCTCAAACACCGAAAGGTAGGGATAGCCGGAAGGATAATAGTAGAACTGCCTCCGGCAGAGTTCATAAAGCGCCAGCACACCATCGTTGGTGCAGGGTATCCCCTTTGCCTCTTCTAAAAATTCTGTTTTTCTATCGGTGTAGTTGTGCGGTTGCCCCTCCTGATTGGTGGGATATTGGAAGCTGTTTTCCGTCATGGCGGAATAGATTTTACCGTTCGCCATCGCATCCCCTTTTAAGACATCAAAAATGCAGGACAATGGCTGGAGGGTACCAGCTTTCTTTTTCTTCTTTCCCAAAACAAGCCGGTCCACTTCGTTATCCCATTGGGTGCTTTCCGCCGATCGTTTGTAAGCGTCATTCCATTTGTCCCACAGTTGGGTAAACTCCTGTTCCGATTCCCCATATACCTCCTTCAGAATCCGGAATATCTGGCACACCGCCATTTTTGTTGCTTCCATTTTTCCACCTCCGAACCAATCTGTTAATGATATAAAATAGAAAAAATCTGCTGTCTAAGGGTTAATCTCATATTCACTGTGCTGGTATAAAGCCTGGCTTTTGTATCAAAGTTAGTTAAACGACCTTTATCATAATACATTACCCCGTATTTATGGAATTGGTCACAGGCTTCGAAAAAGGATACATATAAAGGCGTGGTTCCGTAAGAAAACATTTATGTGAGAGAATCGGCGTAGTTTAGGCTACGCCGGTTTTCTTTTCTTTTTGGGCTGCTTGGGATTGCTCCCTTGCTTCCTCAAAATCAAATGCACCAATGAAGTTATAGACAATCTCAATTTCTCTGACCTTAATGCGCGGCTCGTTGTCGTCCGGCGTGTAAACCTCGGAGATATAAATTTTATCCACAAACTCCCGGAGAATGGAAGCGTCAAGCTGCTGCATATCGGTGTACTTTCTGACCGCTGCAATGAACTGTCTGACGTTGACTTTCTGCTTCTCCTGTTCCTTGACTTCCTGCCGCAGATGTTCGACAAGATTTGTAAGGTTGGTCTGTTCCAGCTCATAGTCACGGGACAGTTTGATGAAACGCTCGTCGGAGAGCTTGCCGGAAATGTTATCCTCATACAGTCGCTTGATGATAACATCCAGCTCGGCAATCCGCTTTTGCGATTGCGCCAGAGTGTCTTTCTTTTGTGCCAGCTCCTTATCCCGTTCCCGCAGGCTTTGATCTGCGGCCCGCTGCACAAAGTCGTCCTCATACTGCGTCACATACTGAATGGCTTCCCGCAGGTTTCGCAGCACGATTTCTTCAAGGACAACGCGCCGGATAGAGTGGGTCGAACATAAAGTGCGGTCTTTACGGTAAGTTGAGCAAAGGTAATATTCCTGTTCAGGTTTGAAGTGATTGGCTCTGCACAAGTACATCTTTCCGCCGCAATCCGCACAGAACAGCAGGCCGGAGAACATACCCATGTCGCCCATCTTAGTGGGACGGCGGCGGCCCTGTCGGATTTTCTGGACGATCAGAAACACGCTTTCCTCAATAATAGGTTCCTGTGTGTTCTCAAAGATCACCCAATCCGCCGGATCATTCCATAATACTTTCTTGCTCTTGAACGATTGCTTGGAAGTTTTGAAGTTGACCGTATGGCCCAAATAGTCAAGGCGTTCCAAAATATGTACTACCGTCTTTGTTGCCCATTTATAAGGGTCAGTTGGCCGTTTAGATGTTGTCGGCAAGTCGTTTTCGTAGCAGTAAGCAACAGGCGAAAGAACTTTATTTTCTTGGAGCCATTTTGCAATTTGCGTCGGCCCCATGCCGTCCATGCACAGTGCAAAAATCTTTTGGACAACAGCGGCAGCTTCTTCATCCACGATCCACCGCTTCTTGTTCTCCGGGTCTTTCTTGTACCCATAAGGCGGGATAGTGGTAAGGTGTTCGCCGGAGCGTCCTTTGGATTGCCACGTTGCCCGGATTTTCTTGCTGGTGTCCTTGGCGTACATTTCATTGAATACGTTGCGGATGGCGGTAAATTCGCTGTCCCCGCGCACACTGTCCACACCGTCATTGACGGCAATAAAGTGGACGCCGTACTCTGGAAACAGCATTTCCGTATACATTCCGACTTGCAGATAGTTACGCCCGAACCGGCTCATATCCTTAACGACAACGCGCTTGATCTTGCCCGCCTTGATGTCGGCAAGCATCCTCTGGAATCCGGGCCGGTTGAAGTTGGTTCCCGAATATCCGTCGTCCTCGTCGTAGTGGCGGATGGCTGTATAGCCGTGATCCCGGCAATACTTTTCCAAAATCCGCTTCTGGTTGCTGATACTGTTGCTCTCGCCGTCCAGCTTATCTTCTTGGGAAAGACGCTCATAGCAGGCGGTAATGCCCTCGGCTTCCTCCTGCGGCTGGCTGTGGACATAGAATTGCAGCACCGTGTTTTGGATGGCCGTCTTGGTTTCCTCGCTCAACGGCGCGTCGTTGGATACGCGCTGAAAGGAAGTGACTGGCTGTTGGTACATTTGATTGTCAAGGTTCAAAGTAGTATCGTTATTCCGTGTCGCACGGGAGTTCCGTGCAATCACCATTTCCGGCTGTTTGCTCATAAGTTCCTCCTATTCCGCAGCCGGAAAACGAGGCATGATACAAGTATATTATACCATATCATGCCCCATCCGTCTGCTTGTAGGAAATGAAAAAATCTTTAATTTTTAAGTGGCTGCCTTGCTCAAATCATTTTGAAGCAGCCGACGGATTTTCTTGACTGCGGTTTCTTTCGCGCCGTCTTTGACGGTCGCTTTCACAATATATCGAACGCCTCCGATCTCGTACTGACGTACTACGGGGGCGGTCTGGTTCTGACTTGTTACTGTACTCATACAGTAATCCCCCTTTCGCTTACATTGGTGTAAAACGAAATGGGCAGTACGGACGGCTGTTGGCGCAGCTCCACGGGAATTTCACCCCCGCGTGGTTCTCACGCGGCCCTACCTATTGCCTGCGACGCTTTTAACGCTCGGACTTGGAAACCCCGGAAAAAACGGAGCTTCGTTTAGCTATAAGGGAGTATCATTGTCGCTACCTCCGCTGTTTAAGAGCTGCCTTGCCCTCGGCCCGGTGGTTCTCGCTCTCTCATAAGATATGAGGTCATGGCGCACCACGCCGATGCGGAAGTTGCAGAATGTGTCCGCTGCCCTATGATGCGCCGCCGTTATCTTGCGGGCATTTTTGTCAAGGAACTGTGACGCCACAGACCTTTTGCTGGCGGGGAAAGGGTAAGCCGCTGCATCCAGCCGGGCGGTTATCGTTAAACTTTAACGATAGCTTGGATCAACCTGATTTCTAAGCACCGTTTCATGTACTCGTCCACACACAAATGAGGATAGCCGTCCTCGTCATAGAGCGTCCGGGTACACAGACAATTCATGTAATTGTCATAGTACCGAAGCAACCGTTCTACGGCTTGGGGATCGCCTGCACGGGCGGACACATACACTGAAAGGGGCAAAGGCTCTTTGCCTTTGTAGGCAGGTTCTTTCATCCGCGTCAACCTCCTTCCGGCATGAGCGCCATCAATTTTACACGCAACTCTTTCAGTGTCTTTGTCCTGTGGCGCTGGACGGCGCTGCGGGACATCCCTGTGAGGCTGGCGATCTCGCCGTCTGCCATATCCAGTACGCAGTACAGGATCAAAATGCTTTGTTCCTGTTGCGGCAGGTTGGCAAAAGCGTCGGCCACAAGCTCGTTGTCGATATGTAAATCGTACCCATGAGAGCTAAATACAAAGCTGTCGCTGGGGTAGCGGTCTACGGTGCAGAGCTTGTCCAACTCATGCTGCGGCAGGTCGCTGAACGTCGTTTCACGATCTCTTTGACGCTTCATATTCCGCAGATAAGCCCGTGCCTCATTCTTCAACACTTTTTTGCAAAAGGCATCGAACTGGCCTTGTCCATAGTCGCGGGGGATAGCTTCCATCATTTTCACCCCCTTTCTGTTGGGGGATTGGGTGGTTCTCTCCCTTTCCGCTACTACTAATCCTGCGATACCCTTTGCTGCCCGCTGCACGCCTCCTTTTTGGACTTTTTTTTGAAAAACTTCCAGAGCAAATTTGAAACCGCAGAAATGACAAAATTCGCCCGACAGGTCGTAGACCCACCGAGCGAAAATGAAAGCAATATGAAGTTTATTTACATTGTATAGTTCATACTGTTGGCCGGAGCTGCCCCCTGTTGGGTATAGGCTTTTTTTAACAAGCTATGCCTTTGAAAAACAGGACATATCAGCATGGCGGCTCCCTCCGTGGGCCGCCGATCCTGTGCCGGGCAAAGAGAAGCGGCGGCCTTGATTACTCAAAGCCGCCGTTGGTCGTATGGGCGCGTCAAAAGGGCTGCTGGGCGACGGCTTTTTTTCTTTGCCGTCGTCCGGCAGCTATTTCAACATATTATGTCCGAAAGAAGTCGTTACGCTTTAATGTTTCCTTTCTTCCTTATAAGAACTGTCCCCGTCATAGTAGCTGCAAGACTGGCTACTATATGACTAACCAGTACCGCAACCCAAATCCCGTTTAGGCCAAATCCCAAATAAGATAGCAAATAGGCCAAAGGCATCCGAACCACGATATAATAGAAAATCATCAAGAACATACTTATTGACGGTTTTCCCATGCCGTTAAGCGCACCCAAATAACAGTTTGTGACTGTGTTGAGAACATACCCGATGCTGACAATCAGGAAATATGTACCGACAATGACCGCGACATCGCTGCTCCTGACGAACAGGCCGGAAAGCTGTTTGGAAAATCCAACCACCAGAACAGAGAGGATCACAAGCAGGCCACACCCATATCCCAAAGCGCATTTCAAATAGTCTTTTGCTCGATCATATCGCGCTCCACCAGCGCATTGGCCGATGATTGTAGTTAAAACCATGTTCAGAGCCATAGCCGGATAGAACAGGATAGTTTCCAGTTTTCCCGTTACCCCATAAGCCGCTATTGCCGTTACACTATATGTACTAACGAGTGCCGTAAGGGAAGTTGTGCTGATTGCTGGAATACTTTGCTGAATTACAGAGGGAATTGCTTTTTGAATCAGCAGCAGGACATCACTGCAATTAAAAGCAGAGATTTTGAATGTAAATAACTTTTTCTTTTTCAGATAGGTCAGCATAAACAGCAGGCAAATCATCTGTGAAAGCAATGTCGCAATCGCGGCACCATGAAACCCGATGAAATGAATAAAAACAGGATCAAAGACGGCGTTCAAAATGGTTGATACCAGCATTGCAACAGCCTGAAACATGGAATTACCAAAGCTACGCAAAACCGCAGTGAAATACAAGTAGAGGTAAACTGCCAGATAGCCAAGGATATAAATTGCCAAATAGCTGTATGCCATATCATAAGTTTCGGCAGGAGTGTTCAAGGCTTTCAAAATTCCCGGAAGAAAAATTTCAAGCAAAATGGTGACAAGTAGGGAAAATGTCACTGCTACGCAGAACGATGTGGCTATCAAACTTTCGGCCTTTTTCTTATCCTTTGCACCAATGGCTTGGGAGATCAAAATAGACACACCGTTTGTTGCTCCCATTGCAACAGAAGTCAAAATTAAAATGATAGGAGTAGAATTTGTTAAAGCGGCATAGGCCGTTTCACCGAGCAGATTTCCGATCCACAGACTGTCTACAAGGTTATACATCATATTAAGGAACATGGCGGCAATCATCGGCAGCGCCATTGCCATAAGGCAACGCTTTGTGTTACCACCTATAAAATCAATTTTCGTTGGCATAAATAGTCTATCCTTTCCATAGATAATGAATGAACAACATTCATATTGAAGCCCAAAATAAGCACCGCTGTTTGCGGCACGCTTAGTTGAATGAAAGCTATTCATTTCCTGCTTTTTGAAAATCCCCCGTCCCAAAACGGGGGATCATCTCAAAGGTGAAGTGCAAATATGAGAAATTCACGAATCCGTTTGGATTTATCTTCTTGTGTAAGATCGTCTGCCAGTAGAATACCAAGCTGCCCATATACGCAAAATGTCGCGGCGGCCTGCAAATCATCGAAATGGATTTCACCTTTTTGTTTGGCACGTTGCAGCAGTTTTTCTACAAGTGGCACCAACTTCTCACATACCTTGAGGGCAAGCTGATCGTGAAATTTTCTGTTCTCCGTTCCGTGAAAAACAGAATAATATTTTGTGTCCTGTTTTTCCATAGTGGCAGGCATTTCTTCAATAATCTGACGTAAGGTTTTGCGGTCGTCTGTTTCGGCATCTGCAAATTGCTCTACCAGTACATCGGCATATTGTTCAATCGCGCTGTCAAATAAAGCCTCTTTGGACGGAAAATAGCGATAGCACAAACCTTGTGCCACACCGATGGCTTTTGCTATATCTGTAATTGAGGTTTTTTCATAACCGTTTTCCCCAAACAATTTGAGGGCAGTGTCTAAAATTTCCTGCTTGCGTACTTCCGGCTCTTTTGTAATTCGCATAGTTTTGAGCCTCCTTTCTTTTATCATATCACCCCCACACGAAAAAATCAATGAGTGAATATCAATCATTTTTCGCCCATAGCAATACACGCAGTATTTCCAATCTGCTCCCACGATACATTGCGAAAATATTTTGAAAGCATAGAAACAATTTCTGCTTCGGAGTAAATCTTGACATCCCCCTCTTTGCTGTGGCGCATATAGAAATTCATAATGATGCGTCCTACAAGTGGCTGCCAACAATCGCCCATTAGGAACGTGCCGCCGGGTTTCAATACCCGGTGTACTTCTCTTAGGACATTCATCGGAGCTGGATAATGATGAAACGAATCATTGCAATACACGACATCAAAGGTATTGTCCGGGAAAGGGAGTGCCTCACTATCTCCCAACAACAGTTTCACTTGCTCCGGTAGCTTCGACTTTGCAACATGAAGCATTTTTTCTGATAAGTCAATTCCGTATAATTCTTTGCCAACATCTTCTTGCAAAATAAGTTTCAACATCTCGCCAGTTCCGCATCCTAAATCAAGGGCAGATTGGAATGGAATATGCGACAGCTTTTCCAACAGGACAGGATAAAGGGATCGGGCGTGCTGGCCCTTAATATCTTTGTCATAGGTAGCAGCTTGTTGGTTAAAGGCTGCCTTTGAGTTTTCTTTTGCAGTATTCATGGCATTGACCTCCTTTCCATCTATCAGTATAGCACCATTTTCTGAAATGTCAATGAATGTTATTCATTCAATTATATGAATTATAAAGTTTAATCTACCTGCATATAGCAACATTCCATCGGGATACTATGAACTATACAATGTAGATGGGTGATGTTATATGGCGAAAGTTGAAGATTGCCCCGGCTTTGAAACTTTCGGCGCAGATGTGAAAGCTGCGCGGAAAGCAAAGCACCTGACGCGCAAGGTGCTGGCCGAAATAGTGGGAATTGAATGGCGCTATCTTGCCAATATTGAAAATAAAGGCACGATCCCCAGCCTCCCGGTTGTGATCCAGCTTATCAAAGTCTGCGGGCTTCCCGTGGAGCAGTATTTCAACCCGGAAATCATACGCGGGGACAGCGAACAGCGGCAGCGGGTCAGCCACAAGCTGAAACTTTGCCCGGAACACTATTTGCCAGTCATTGAGGGCGCAATCGACGGGGCGCTGAAAATTGAACAATCAGCGAAAGAAACGGGGGATGTGTGAAAGCATCCTCCGTTTTCCGTTTTGCCAGAGGGCCGCAAGGCTCTCTTATTTTTTTGCCCTTTTTTCAGAGAAATCCCGCATTTTGCGGGCAGTTGGACGTGTTGGGAGCGTTTTAGTAGCGGAGAAGAAGAAACGTAGCAAGCATAGGAAGTGTAGCCACACTTCCGAAAACCGGCCCGCCCCTGTCCCTGCGGGCCGTGGCCGGTTGCTTGTTGGGGAAAGCCCCAAACCCCTGTTCAGAAAGGACGGTGAATGAATGGCAAACCGAACACGAAACATTGTGCTGCGCGTCCCTGTGACGCCGGAAGAACGGGCCTTGATCCAGCAGAAAATGGCCCAGCTCCACACGAAGAACTTTTCCGCCTATGCCCGGAAAATGCTCATTGACGGGTATATCGTCCACATGGACACCAGCGACATCCGGGCGCAGACCGCGGAGCTGCAAAAGATCGGCGTCAATGTCAATCAGATTGCCCGGCGTATCAACAGTACCGGGACTGTGTACGCGCAGGACATTGAGGACATCAAAGGGGCGCTGGCGAAGATATGGCAGTTACAAAGATACATCCTATCAAGTCAACGCTGAAAAAGGCGTTGGACTACATCGAGAACCCGGACAAGACCGAGGACAAAATGCTGGTGTCCTCCTTTGGCTGCTCCTATGAAACAGCGGACATAGAATTTGAAATGCTGCTGGCGCAGGCGATCCAGAAAGGCAACAATCTGGCCCACCACCTGATCCAATCCTTTGCCCCCGGCGAGGCCACGCCGGTACAGGCCCATGAGATCGGCAAGCAGCTTGCCGAGGAAGTGCTGCAAGGCAAATACTCCTATGTGCTGACAACCCACATCGACAAGGGCCACGTCCACAATCACCTGATTTTCTGTGCTGTGGATATGGTAAACCACCGCAAGTACAATTCGAATCGGCAGAGCTACGCCTATATCCGGCGCACCAGTGACCGGCTGTGCCGGGAACACGGTTTGTCGGTGGTACAGCCCAGCCGGGATAAAGGCAAGAGCTATGCGGAATGGGATGCCGGGCGCAAGGGTAAGAGCTGGAAAGCCAAACTGAAAGCTGCCATTGACGCAGTAATCCCGCAGGCCAAAAACTTTGACGATTTTCTCCGGCTCATGGCGGCGCAGGGCTATGAGATCAAGCAGGGTAAATTTATTTCGTTCCGCGCCCCCGGACAGGAACGCTTCACCCGCTGCAAGACCTTGGGCGAGAACTACACCGAGGAAGCCATCACCAGCCGGATCAAGGGGCTGGCCGTGGACAGAGGCCCGAACCGGCAGCGCAAGGGTATCACCCTGCGGATCGACTTGGAGAACAACATCAAGGCCCAGCAGAGCGCGGGCTATGCACGTTGGGCGAAGCTCCAAAATTTGAAGCAGGCCGCAAAGACAATCAACTTCCTTACCGAGCATGGCATAGAGCAATATGCCGAGCTGGAAAGCAAGGTCGCGGAGATCAGCGCGGCCAACGACGAGGCGGCTGCGTCCCTCAAAGATGTGGAACATCGTCTTGGGAACATGGCGGTGCTGATAAAGAACCTCACCACCTACAAGCAGCTCCGGCCCGTGGTGCTGGAATACCGCAAGGCCAAAGACAAGGCCGCGTTCCGGCGCGAACATGAAAGCCAGCTCATTTTGTACGAGGCTGCGGCAAAGGCCATCAAGGACGCCGGAATCACAAGGCTGCCCGATCTGGCCGCCCTGAAAGCCGAGTACCGGGAGCTGGACAAGCAGAAAGCGCGGCTGTACGAACAGTACGGCGAAGTCAAGCGAGAGCTGAAAGAATACGGCATTATCAAGCAGAATGTGGACAGCATTTTGCGGGTGATGCCGGGAAAGGAGCAGGCACAAGAGCTATGAGCATACCGAGAATGAATTACCCTCAATATCGCAAGGCCCGGAAGCTGACGCATGAGTGCTGCAACTACTGTGACGGGAACTGCCTTTTGCTGGACGACGGCGAGGAATGTGTGTGTGTCCAGAGCATTTCCTATTCGCTGCTGTGCCGGTGGTTTCGTGCCGCTGTTCTCCCGCTGGATGGGGCGCTGTATGCCGAGATCATCCAGAGCCGGGACAGCATGAAGCGGTGCGCCGTATGCGGTGCTGCATTTACACCGAAATCCAACCGGGCCAAATACTGCCCGGATTGCGCGGTGCGGATGCGCCGGAAGCAAGAGGCCGAAAGGCAGCGGAAAAGATACCTGCAAGCTACGCAGTTAAGCCGCTGAATAGGCCGCCATAGCGGGCTTCTGGCAAGCGATTGACGGGGCGGCAATAGGATTGCTCCAATACCCGCCGGAACGGGTTTTGAAATGCGTAGAATATCCCCCATAGGAAAGCGCCGGGCGCAGGGCCAACAGGCCGCCGCGTCCGGCGCTTTCTTATGGGCTGTTCAGGATGGCCCGGATCAGTCTGCTTTGCAATCGGCGCTTCATGTACTCGTCCACCCGCACATGGGGCGTACCGTCCAGATCGTAGAGCGTCCGGGTACAGAGCTTGTTTATGTAGCCCTCATAGTACCGCAAGACGCGCTCCACGGCCAGTGGATCACCAGCGCGGGCCGCCTCGATCACAGACAGGGACAACAACTCCCGCCCACAGAAAGTCGGCTGCTTCATTTCGGTTTCCTCCTTTCTTCCTCCAATCGTTTCCGCAATTCGTTCAGGGCCTTGGTGCGGTGCCGCTGGACGGCGCTGCGGGACATTCCCACAAGACTGCCGATCTCTCCGTCTGCCAGCCCCAACACACAATGCAGGATCAAAATGCCTTGCTCCTGTTCCGGCAGACTGGCAAAGGCAGCGGCCACCAGCTCGTCATGGATATGTAAGGCATAGCCATAGGCTGTGAATAGGATGCTGTCGCTTGGGTATTCGTCCACTGTGCAGAGCTTGTCCATTTCTTGCTGCGATAAGGCGCTGAACTCGATTTCTCGGTTCCGCTGGCGTCCCAAATCCCGCAGGTGGGTTCTGGCCTCATTGCGGAGAACAGTTTTACAGAAAGCGTCAAACCGGCAGCGTTCTCTATAACCATCAGGAGTGTACTTCATCTTCTCACCCCCGATCTGCGGGAGAGTGAGAAGCCGGGGCCGGTTGCGTCGCCCCCTGTGTCTATGTTGCTGCGGAAGCTCCGGCCCGCACCGAAAAACCGCAGGAATCGACAAAATTCGCCCGGCAGGTCGTAGACCCACCGGGCGAATATGAAAGCGTTATGAAGTTTCCTTACATGGTATAGTTCATATCGTTGGCCGGAGCTGCCCCCTGTTGGATACAGGCTTTTTTTAACAAGCTATGCTTTTGAAAAACAGGGTATATCAGCATGGCGGCTCCCTCCGTGGGCCGCCGATCCTGCGCCGAACAAAGGAAAGCGGCGGCCTTGATAACTCAAAGCCGCCGCTGGTCGTATGGGCGTGTCAAAAGGGCTGCTGTACGACGGCTTTTTTCTTTGCCGTCGTCCGGCATAACATCAAGTTTTTATATTAGATAAATAAATATAGGCATCTTCAAGTGATGCTTCGCAGGGCCAACATTCGATGTCAGGATGTGACGAACTGATTATTTTCATCAACAATCCATCACTTGTAAGTTGTTTCGCTGAAACATGGTATCGCTGTTCTACTTCTCTGGCTTTATTTTCATTCGATACCCTACACTTCCAAACATGACCTTGTGCCTGCTCAATTAGTTCAGACATATTGCCTGAATAGAGAAAGTGACCTTTTTTCATTACAGCGAGTTGATTACAGGTAGCAGCCAAGTCCTCCGTAACATGGGTTGAAAAAAGAACTGTTCTGTCCGCAGAGAAATCAAACAATAGATTTCTAATTCGGATGCGTTCTTCCGGGTCAAGCCCTGTTGTGGGTTCATCGACAATTAAAACAGATGGATTGTGTAAGAGAGCTTGGATAAGCCCCACTCTGCGTTTCATTCCACCGGAGAGCTGCCGATTTTTCTTCTTCTGATGTGCAGATAACCCTGTGGCCTCCAAATAATAGTCTATTTGTTTCTGGTACTCCGCTTTTTCCATGCCAGACATAATCCCAACATACTCCAATGCTTCACGCACTGTAAGATTGGGATATAGGCCAAACTCTTGCGGCAAGTATCCAATTTGCTTTTTGATGATCTCGTAATTTTCCGGCTTAACAGTGAGGCCGTTTATTTCAACCGTACCAGATGTGGGAGTAAGAAGTGTAACCAATATCTTCATCAGTGTTGTTTTTCCGGCTCCATTTTCCCCCAGAAGTCCATATATGCCATGTTCGATAGTCAAGTTTACATGATTTAGGACTTTCACACCCTTTTTGTATTCCATTACTAAATCACATACTTTTATTCCCATGTTTACACCACCTTTTTTTATTAAAATCCGGCTGCTGATTTACCAGATGTAGATTCCAGTACATTAAAGCAACTGCACATACAACGTATAATATTCTGCTCGGCCAAAAAGGAATTAAATAACCATCCTGAACAACTTCCCCTGACAGCTTGAATAGCTGTAATATTTCTGGTAACACACGAATGATCGTAGATGTCAAAAGCAGCCAAAAGAAGAACAGCAGGCCGATAGCAAGCCCTATATTCCGCATTAGATTTGTAGCGGTAAAGCAAAACGTTCCCATAAAAAACATACTTGCGGCGCAGGCACCCATGCAGGAAGCGTATAGACTTATGACGGGAACACCAGAATAGTTTGTAGGATGATACACTAACACGAAACCCCAATAAAAAACAGCAACTAAAACAATTAAATATAGTTGGCTAATAAAAGCGCGTTTTAGGATCGAACCACGTTTTTGTTTTATAGGGAATAAAGAGTAAGTGGAGATTCTTTCATTCATATACTCCATATAATAAATATCAGCCATGAACACGCCTGCAAGAAGCGCAACACTTGATTCCAGAACAGAAACAATCTCGTTATAGGACATAATTGGCCTTACCAAAATGATAATTACCATAAAGAGCATAGAATAAATGATCTTATACATAGGCAGTGCTATTTTTAATTCATACTTCATGTATCACGCCTCCTTTCCCATATCTGAATACTGGCAATAAGCAGAACAATAGCTAAAATCAAAAGAAAAATTTGATTGCTTACAATTCCAGATGGTATTTCTGTTTCAGTAAACAACTGAGGAAAGCGTATAAATATTGCTCCGGGCTTTACCTGATAGTGGTAATCCTCGGCGGAACTCAGCGTACCGATGTTGGCGTAAATGAAATACAAAAGCATTGCCGGAATTGCCGGAATTACGTTCTTGAACAAAATTGAAATAAAGAGCATAATGCAGCCTGTGAGTAGAATTCCGGGCAGATCATACATTATGATATTGGCCCAAATATCCCAAAGGCTTGTTTTGTATCCATAGCTGTTTCCTGCACTTACAGCGACAACATCGACAATCGCTGTTAGTATAACAACAAAGAGTAAGACCATTGAGATTCCAGCAATATATTTGCCCAGAACATAATTCCGGCTGCTGATCGGTTTCGTATGAATAAAACTGTAAATGCTTTTCCTCATGTCGCGCATAAGCAAAATTGCAAAAACAGATATTGTGAAAAGTATAGAAGTGATTCCGAGATAATCCGCATATTTTCTTCCCAAATAGCTCGTATATGATTCTTCCTGAAATACTGAATCCAAATATTGCTGCACCTCGCCAGCATCAGCTTTTTTATAGGCACTCATATTCCATACAGATTGAAAACCGACTATCCCATATTCATCAATGAAAAATTGTCTAATTTCTTGCACTGTCCAGCCTTTACTAAGCACTTCGTCCATTTGCTTTTGTGCATCCTCATGGCTCATTTCACATTCACTTACCAGATAGGCTTCCATTTCTTGTGATACATACTCCCACCGTTCGTTTTCCGGTGTCGGAATATACCCATCCGTAATGTTGCCATCGTAAGAATATTCCATTGTTTCTCCGTCTGGCTGAAAATCGTCATATAGTTTGATGTATGGCGATACGGTGATATACAGAATCACAACCATAGAAAGGACACCAATATAGGTAAGCGGACTTTTCAGCAGCAGCATAAAATCCTTTTTGACTAAACTCCAATTCATGCAATCGTCCCCCTTATCCGTTTTCTTATCCTAAGTATATCGGTAAAATAACTACAAAAAAACAATAGCGGTGATTTTCTTAAATCTACCGCTATTGCCCGATTCATGCAGCAATATTAAATTCCACGCAGGCACCTCCGCCCGGTGAGTTATATACCCGGAGAAATCCTCCATGCTTCTCACAAAGCATTTTGCAAATGTATAGACCCATGCCATAATGCTCTGTTCCTACGCTTTCGCCATGATAATAAGGCTTGACCGCTTTACTTAATTCGTCTGGCTGAAACCCTTTTCCATCGTCATGCACGCAGACATTCAATAGGGATTGAGAGTAGCGAAACTCCACACGAACACACTGAACCGAAAAACGCATAGCATTATCAATTAGATTTTCAAGAACTTCAAGGAAAATAGATATGTCCAAATTCAACTGTTGTTCTTTCAGTTCGCTATGCACCTCAAACTGCTTCGCATATTTTTGAGCGAGAACAGTCAAAATTGCTTCTGTTTTAGCAAGGAGATCGGCTTGGCTGACATACGCTCTGCTTATAATAATTTCATCCAAACGATTTATGTTTTTCATTGTGCCAGCAAAACAGGATATTCTTTCTGTTTGGCTCTGCAATTCTCCCAGCACTTCTATTACTTTTTCCTCTGATAATCTGTGCTTAGGATAGTACCGCAACAAATACTCAACATAACCTTTCATGACCGCCAGTGGTGTTCGTAAATCATGAGAAAAGGCTGAACGCATTTGCTTTTGTTCGTCTATCATGTTCCACATTGAGCTGTTGTTTTCTGCTAATTTTTCGCGCATTTTTTCAAATGCAGCACAAATCTGGCCTAATTCATCATCATAGACATAAGAGATTTTGAAATCCAAATCCTGTCTGCTTATTTTATCCGCAGCTTCATTTAATACTGAAAATGGTGTTTTCAACCTGCGTTTATAGAATAATGTGAGCGATAAAAAGACACCGAAAAGTGTAAAAAACAAAATGCACCAGCTTGAAATAAAATCACAAAGCTCTTTTGCTATACGATCTGATGGTATCATTATTTCCGGGGAGACATCGGGGATTTGCGGCACATCACCAAAAAGTTGAGAATATCCGTTTTGATACTCATATAGTTTTGAAGAATCCGTATACTTTAGCTGAATATTGTCAGAAATATTTTGTGCTGCGTCCTGAACTGCGATGGAAAGTATGATGGATATTGTTAATGATATTATTAAATACTTAAAAAGTGACCGTTTTATTTTGCTGCCCATCTATATCCACATCCCCAAACCGTTTCAATGAACTCCCTATCTGTATGTTCTCTAATCTTGTTACGGATTCTCCGAATCAATTCTGTTACATTTTTATTATCGCCATCCCTATCCAGTCCCCATAGTTTTTCATAGATCATTTCTCGATCAAAAACTTGTCCGGGATGACGAGATAATAACGCCACTATATCAAATTCAGACTTTGTAAGTTCTATGACCTGATTATCAAAACTTACTTTTCGGCTATTCAGATCAATAATCAAATCGTTGTCATATCGAAATTCTGTTTTCCCTTGGATTCTTGCCTCTCGCCTTAAATGAGCTTCGATCCGGGCCAGTAATTCGCCAATCGAAAACGGCTTTACAATATAATCATCACCACCCGCTTTCAAACCGATAATTCGGTCTTTTTCTTCTATACGGGCGGATAAGAACAATATAGGGCAATGTACGCAGTCACGGATTTTTTCGCAAACCTCTATGCCGTCCATTTTGGGCAGGTTTATATCAAGAAGTATTATATCAGACTGCTTTTGGACTTGTTTTAGAGCTTGCTCTCCGTCAAATGCAGTCGTAACAGCATACCCCTCCATCTCTAAAACATCTTTTATCATATTAACCATACTTTTATCATCGTCTACAACCAAAATCTTTTCTTTCATGCGTTCCTCCACGGGCAAATCAACTCTAACTTTGGTGTTTTTCCAACACCTCATATATTTTGGAAAGGGTGAAGTTCAGTTTATCATAGAAACAGTCGGCACCATTTTTAATCACGGCTGCGGATAAGGCTTCATCCGCAGCCGCAGACACCGCGATAACAGGAATATCAATCCTTTGCAGTTTCATCCATACTAATAAGTCTATCACAGTTTCACCATACAATAAACAATCAGAAATAATCAAATCTGGCAATGTAGAGGATATAATCTGCTTTGCTGTTCTAATATCTCCACATGATACAGGTATCCAATGTTTATTGGAAGCAGCCATGCTAACGCCATTTCTATATGCAATATCGTTATCTATTATCAAAACCTGCATATTCAACCTCCGCTTATCACAGTTTCCCTATTTTAAGTTATAGTTTTAATTTAGTTTACAAGGAGAATGTCTACAAAAAGACAACAGAGAGGAAAACATCTTCCTGTCTACGCATTTAGGGGGCAAAAAGTCTACGGAAATCAAGGCTTTTCGGCGGTGGTCGATGGGGTGGCAGAATGATTTATCACATACCCGTCGAAACGGGCTTTGAAATGCGTAGGAAAATCTTTCCGCCGCTGGTTTTCCTGCCGGTTCTGTGGTATGCTGGAATAAGACAAAAAACGACAGGAGTTGACACGATGGCCAAACAGGAAATGTTACTGGACACAGCTACCATCAAGGCCGCCGTCGCTGGTGAGAAGTGGGCCAAAGATAAAGTGATCGAACACTACACCCCCATGATCGACGTGCTGGCCGTTGACGAAGATATGAAGCAGCACCTTATTCTGAAACTGCTGGAAGAACTGCCACACTTCCCGATGGGGCAGGCATAAAGAAAAAGAACGCCGGACGCAGAGGCACACAGCCCCCACGCCCGGCGCTTTGCGATGCTTAGATCACTCTTACACTTTATATTTCATATTGTATTGCTCTAAAACCACATTGATGATATACTAAGAAAAGAATATCAAGTGTGTATCTACAAGTTAAAAGAAAGGGAAAAATATACTATGCTCAAATCAATTATAACATTGATAGTTACCCTTATTGTAGGAGTTGTATTCATGGCAATAGGAAATGATTTCCTTAATGGATCTACTGATCTCGGTGTGATTGTAGCCGTTGCCGTAGCGGGGGCCTTGGTTGTGTTTTTTAATGGACAGAAAGGAAAATGAAAGGTACGATTACAAAATAGGATTTTTGATGTGGAGAGCTGATTATGGAGAATATATTTGATAAGTTCAAGAAATTAAATTTAGACACCTCGCCCATAGGTCTATCAATCGAATTGAGAGAACCATTTTTTTGTACGCCGATTGGAGCCCAAATTATTGGGTGGGATAATGGAATACATTATTGCTTTATCAAGGGATTTAAGGAGATTGTTTTTTGCGTAAATCCAGAAACGTGCTGTAATTATTATGTTTATCCACTTGCTAAAGATTTTACAGATTTTTTAAGGTTGCTTCTTTCTCTGAAAACAACAAATGCAATTCAACAAGTAGTGTGGATGGATAAAGATGCTTTTGAAAACTTTATGAATGATCCTGATGAAGTTAGATATACAAGTAGTGAGCCAGTGCAAAGCATACTTCAAAATATTTCCTCTAATTTAGAGGTTGAACCGATAGAAAATCCATTTGATTATATCAAAAAACTCCAAAAGGATTTTCCGTATAAAGAGATAAAGTTTACAGATGAATTTTATAATATAACTGGTTTAACACGGCAAGAGAATATCTAAAAAAGTTGCAGAGGACACTTTCAACAGTGTTCTTCTGCAACTTTTTTGTTGACTAATTAAACTTTTGATTTTTGTGAGATTTCTTTGAAAAGGATGCCGTTAATAACCAGCCCACCAACTTGTTACCTGTGTATGTGTTGCTTTTGGAAGATGAATCAGATTGCTATACGCATTACTTCCGCCGTATGCAAGCGGGCGAATATGGTGAACATCGTATAAACTGCGATTTAAGGTAACGCCCGTATTGGCGGTGTAAGTATTATAGTAGGTATCAGCTAAATTAGACGGACGAGTAGTTGTTGCACCTTTGGCATAGTTAGCAGGCGGCATGGGTAGGCTTTTCCCGCTTACAGAATCAGAAAAATTAAAATTCCAAGCGTGTCCTGTTCTATTAGAAAGTGCAGTTGTTGTTACGCCACTTCCAGAAGTAGCATTATCATAGTCCGTAATAGTGTAGGCAACATAATAATACCCTGTTTTTGCAGGAACTGTCCATGTGTAATCTACGCCATACTCACTGTTGGATGTATATGTATGGTAAACAGAACCCCCAACATTTGAGTAAGAGCCGGATAATGTTGTAAAACTCCCCTTTAATTGAGCTGTCAATTTAATATTTGGTTTCACAAAAGGAGAGGTTGGGCAATCAACATTAAAATACCAAGTAAATTCGCCACCACTGGTTTTTTTAATTCCAGCACGGACAAGATAAATTTCAATTCCTCGCTCACTGGGAGTATCAGCAGATCCTTTAGGAACAGGGATGGCAACTTCGTCGAAAGTAAGAAGTTCACCATCCTCAACAAGCATTTCACCCGTGGTCGTATCGTAATGAGTGACTTGCCCGGAATCAGCGGGAGAGGTATCCATGACGGCTTCCAACTCATTCTGGTAGGGTTCAGCCGCAATAGCAGTAATCGACATTCCTATGGCCATCATGGTGACAAGCACCAAACTCACAATTTTCTTTAAGTGTTTTTTCAACATACAGTCATTCCTCCTTATTAGGTATCGTAAATAGAAAATGCCATCAAACTATCATCCCAATGGAATCACCTCTTTCATTCATTTCAATCGCGCAATCCCCTTATGTTTTATGGTAAAATTATACAAATTATGAAGTATAAAGTCGATATTATATGAACAATACAGTGTAATATACTAAAAAGCGCCGGACGCAGAGGCCATACAGCCACCGCGCCCGGCGCTTTGCTATACTTGGATCACTCGTCCGTGAAATGGAACTGCCGCGCCTCAAAGTCGGCGTCGTGCATGGCGTCCAGCTTGTCGGCGGTCTGGCGGGCCAGCGCCGCCATGTCCTCGTCCATGTCCGGCAGGGCGGCCCGAATGTTGGCCGCCGTTCTGCGCCGGTCGCTCTTGTGATACATACAGATCAGGTTTTCTTCCTCTACGGTAAACGGTACCATTGTCATACCTCCAATTCGTTTTTCTTGGTTCTGGCCGGGGCCTTTTTCGGGGCTTGGGCCTGTTTGGTTTCGGATAGCTGCCTGCGGATGGAAGCGCGGGGCCTCCGCACTTCCTTGTCCCGGTTCTCGTCCTTGCCGATCACCGCATACAGGCCGTGCCGGTCTTTCATGCCGGTAAAGCACAGGGATTTATAGGGCAGCATAGAAAACAGCCGGTCGGTGTCCTTGCTGGACGCAATCTGGACGAAGTACGGGGACAGCTCCACCATGAAATGCGTTTTGTTGGGGCTGTTGGGGGCGGACAGATCTTTCAGCCCGGCCACGATCCGCTGCGCCTCGGCCAAAATCATGCCGTCATGCAGCGCCGTGACGTGGGCCTTGAAGTCGCCGGGCGCAAGCTGCGCCCGGCCTTTCTGTTCCTGCCGCAACAGCTCCCGCAGGTGTTCCGGCTCATTAGGCTTGGCCTCATACCGCAGGAACGCCCCCAACTTGGGATCGGGCCGCCCGTCGAAGTACAGACCGGCGGGCTGCTCCCGGTCGCCCTTTTCATAGTGCAGGATGATGTTGTCGGCCTGTACCGCCTCGGCTGCGACGTGCCGGAAGTGCTGGGGATAGTCCAGCTCATAGAGATTGCCGCGAATGACGCCCCGCACCTTGCCGGTCAGCTCCACGGCGTAGGCCAGCACCCGGTCACGGGTCTGCTCCCCGTAAAACTTCCATGTGTTGTGCTGCCGGGTGCCTTGCAGGTACACATCACTTTCCCGGAAACAGTGCGTCCCGGACGGGCGGGACATCCACAAAAGCGTCCTGTCCTCGGCATTGTCGCTGGCAGCGGCCCGCCCGATGATCTCTTTGTCGATCTCAAAATCGCTGCGATAAAAGGCGGTGTTCTGCCGCATGAGCTGTTCCAGCGCGGCCAGAACATCCACATTCTCAAACCTGTTCATGGTGTCACACCTCCAATTCCTGTGCTTTTTCCCGCTGCGGCGGTTTCTTCTGCTGTTCCTCCTTGGCGGCTTTGAGCTGCGCCCGGATGGACGGTTTTTTCTGTTTCTGCGCCGGGCGCTGGGGCTGCTTGGGCTTTTGGGCCTCCGCCTTGGCTGCCTCGGCCACGTCGAACAAGGAAATCTGTTCCCCGGCTTTGGCCTTGGCTTCCAGTTCACTCATGGTCGGGGCATTGTTCAGAACACCGTCGATCATGTTGTAGTTCTGCTCGGTCGTCATTTCAGCGGCCTTGATGGGGCTTTCCTGCTGGGCGGGGATGGCAAAAGCGTCTGTGCCGTTGCCCATGATAAGATACTTGCCGTCCTCGGATTGGTGGTGGAAACCATAGCCTGCGGCCTCCAACTGCTCCCGGCTCATGTCGGTTACAAGGAAGCTACCTCTTGGGGTCTGGATGCTCTCGCCGGTGAGCAATTCCCGTGGCGTAAGCTGTTTTTCCCGCTGCAAGAAAAACTCCGGCACCGGCGTAAAGCCGAAGCTGTCACAGTAATGGGCTTCCTCCTTGCCGCTACGGTTCAGCACCACAACGTCGGAAACGGAAAGGCTGTGGCCGGTGAAGTCGGCGGGACGGTCAAGGTTGAATGTACGGTAGATGTCCTCCAGCGTGGTTTTGCCGTCCAGCGGGGCCGTGTAGATAAGATCGTAATTCTGCCGGTCAACGGCCAGCCCCGCTTCCTGCAAGCTCTCGTAAGCCTCAAAGCGATAGTCCCGTGTTTCCGGCCCGCCTTTGAGCTGGTAGATGGTAAAGGTGTCGCCCTGCTCCTGTGCCGGGGGATCGACGGTGAAATACGGGTTTTCCCATTGGGTGAACGGCATATCCGGCATAGCCTTATAGCTGCCATTCTCCATTACATAGGGCCGCACCCGGTCAAAGCCGATTTCCTGTGCCACACGGGAGAGGCTTTCCAGTACCACGGGATCACTCCGCAACCGTTCCATGCGAGTGAAGTCCTCCACAAGATAATTCTGGCCCGCCCGTACATGAAGAATATCGGCGGCGCTCATGCCGTCCTTGCTTTCCATGCCCAGCGTCAGATGGGCATAGGGTCGGCCATCGGTGTTCAAATCCTTGGCCTCGCTGTTATAGGGCTGGCTCCGCAGCTCGTCGAACCGGGCCTTGGCTTCCTCAAAGGTAGCGAAATGCTCTATCGGGGTCTGCTGCTCGGCATTGGTGGCCCATGTTTTCAGATCGGGAATGATGTAAAAGCCCCATTCCCGGCTTGCCTCCGGCGCGGCGGCGCTGCGCTCGGCCAGTGTCTTTTCGGCCCGTTCCCGCACATCGTCCCGCAACGGCACCGTATAGAGGGTGGACGCAGAGGAAAAGCCCACGTTATTGAAAACGTAGTCTACATCGGCCTCTTTCAAGGCTCCTGCCGGGTAGTAGTCGGCCCGTGTTGGGGTGTCGCTCACCTTGCCGCTGGCAATGTCATGGTTTAATCCCGTTTCCAGATGGGTACAGATTTTGCCGTCCACGGCCAGCGTCACATAGTACCAGCCAATATAACCGCCGGTCTTTTCATCGGCTCCCTCGTTGAACTCCACATTGAGCAGCGTGTAGGGCTTCAAGCCCTTTTGGGCCGCGATCTCGTTGTCCTTGGCCTCCCGCTGCAACAGCGCAGGCAGGGCCGCTTCCTTGGTGGCCTTGACGATCTCCGGGTTGTACTGCACCAAAGTACGGTTGACACATTCCGTCTGCACCTTGACCGTCTTGGCTTTCGGCGTTAGGCGGTTGCCGATAAACAGGGACGCGCCGTTGTCAAAACGGATCGTCATATCGCTGGTGCCGCGCCATTTGCCGGTACAGGGGGACGTGTGGATTTCGCCGGTCTTACAGCCAAACGCCTGCGCGATCACATCAATCTTGGCCTGCAAGGGCAGGTCTTTGTATCGGTCAGCGATTTCCAGCGCCTTTTCCTGCAACTCCGTCAGGGTTTTTGCGGGGGCTGCCTGCGGTTCGGTGTCGGAAGTAACTTCCGGCTCCGGGGCGGTTTCCGGCTCCTGCACGGGTTCTTGTTCCGGCTCCGGCTCTGGTGCCGGTTCCTGTTCCGGGGTGGGTTTCTGTTCCGGCTGCTCCTGTTCCTTGGCATACAGCTCCTTGACGGCCTCCTGCGTCAGCTCCCCGGTATTAAGCTGATCCATCAGCTCCCGGCACCGTTCCGGCGTCCCGATGTAGAGAACATCCCCAATCTTGGCCCTGCCGTTGTCCTGCGGGATATAGG
This sequence comes from Massilioclostridium coli, assembly GCF_900095865.1. Lineage (GTDB taxonomy): Bacteria > Bacillota > Clostridia > Oscillospirales > Ruminococcaceae > Massilioclostridium > Massilioclostridium facile. Next base: position 751,856 of record NZ_FMIZ01000007.1, read on the forward strand.
CTTGCAGCATATACAGGTTTTCCCGGCTGTCGCTGCGGGGGTTGGCGTGTACCCGGTAGAAGTAGTCCGGCTCGGCCTGTTCTTGTGCCATCTGCGCCCTCTGCTCCCGGCTGCTGTTGCGTTGCAGCTCCGTGGGCTTGATGCCGGAAAGGGGCTGAATACAAGCAATCCTGTCCGACGCACGGTAGGCATTGTCGTTCAAAAGCCGCTGCCATGCGCCCACACTCGGCGCCCAGCGGAAACCGTGTTCTTTCAACTGCTGGCGGGCGTCCGCTTCCGGCTTGCCGTCAAAGAACACCTGCAAGCGGCCCTGATCCCGGTTGGCCTCCACATGGCCGCCGTCAAACTCCCAGCCCACATAGGCCACTTCGTTTGCGCGGGTCAGGCTTTCGATCCGCTGCCGGACGCGGCGGATTTCCGCATTGTTGTTGGACAGCTCCCAGCTCTGAAACGGCTTCTTTTCATAGTGCCAGCCGGATGCCATATCCGCTTTCAGGTTTTCGATGTTTTCAGGAGAGAGGTGCGGGCAGCCGTCCAGTGTGCCGTGTTTGCGGTAATAGGCATTGACCGCTTTCATGGTTTCCTGCGCCTTTTCCAGACCGGCCAGCTTTTTTTGCAGCTTGGGAATGGCCTGCGGGTCGTCCTGCCGGATGCCGCCCATGCCGGTGCTGCGGATTTTATCAAGCAGCCCTTGGATGTACTGCCATTCCTGCATATTGCTGTCGCGGGCCGCGTTCTGTTTCTCTTTCTGGCGTACCGGGAAATTGGAACCACCGGCAATCAAAATGGACGGAACACGGGCGTCAATCTCATAGCCATGGTTCATGTTGGCGGCCAGTTTCCGCGCATAGGTGTCAAGCAGGCTGTCGATCTTCTCATGGTACATGGGATCGACGCGCTTTTTCTGTTCCTGTGCCAGCGCAAAGGCTTTATCCACATAATGCCGGTATTCGGCTGTGGCGCTGCCGGGCTTGTAGTCGGAAAAGCTGTTCATTTCCTTGGCACGGCGGGCCGCGCCCTCATTGATGGAATAGTAGTAGTCGGACGCCGCAGGTTCTTTTGTCTGCTGTTCCGGGGCTTCCTGCTGGGGCGGCTCTTTGACCTCCTGCGGCTGGGCCGGGGCCTCATAGCCAGCCGCCGCATATTCCTCTACGGTCATACCGGCGTCGGCGGCCTCCTGTGCAATTTCGGCCTCCACCTGCGCCTTGTAGTCCTGCAAGCTCTGGTCGAAGTCGGTCAGTTTCGGCATTTCCGGCAAAGGCTCTCCGTGGTTGAGCAGCGGACGGCACTCCATAGCGTAGTCCACCAGCGCCCCATAGTAGGCGGTTTCCTCCGGCGTCAGGGTGTCGCTGGACGCCAAACGGGTCTGCGCCTCCTGTTCCAGCCGGGACAGGTTGCAATGCAGCTCCATGTAGGGGATGATCTCGGTGAGAAAGGCTTCCCGGCTGGCGTGATCCTCCGCCCATGCCTCCGGGCCTCCCTGCCGGGTCAGATGGTCTTTCCATTTTTCGTCGTTCAGATAAAAGGTCTGATACTCCCGGATATGCTCAATCAGGGAACCGTCCCGGTCGCCAAAATCCTGCCGCCCGGAATAGCTGTGCGGCTCTCCTTGGAATGTAAAATCAATGCGGAAGTCGGTCTTGTCATAGTAGCCGCCGCCTCGATGTTCTGCGTCCAGCCGGGCAAACAAGGCGTCGGCCTCATGCAGCGGCATTTGCTGGCCCATTTCCAGATGGGGGCTTTCGGTGAAAAGGATCGTTACAACCGGCTCCGCTGCCGGATCAAGGGCGGTTTGCTGTTCCGCCTTGGCAACGGCAATCTCACTTTCAATCTGGCTTCTCACAAAATCATCCATGTGGCCGTGCTGCATTTCATAGCCCTGTTCGCACAGACGGTTGATAAGCTCGATCACCTTGTCCGTATCGCCCACAGTCTCGGCATACTCCACGATCAACCGGCGTTCCTCGTTGCCCATGCGCTGACCGTCACGCTCGGCCCAGTCGATCAGAGCGTTGGCCCGTTCTGTGGGGGTGGCCTCCGGCATAATGGGCTTGTTGTTCAAGAGGCCGTCAATCCCATTCCACGGCTGCGGCTCCGGCTGTACGGAAATAGCATTGGCTTGTTCTGCGGCCTCCTGAAAATCTTCCAGTGCGTCGCCGGTGATGGTTTCCGTTACATGGCCCTGCGGTGCTATCCCGGAAAAAATTTCGTCGCGGGCCTCCGACAAAGAATACTCCGTATTGTCCAACTGTCCGCCGTCGATCTCTTTGTAGTCAGGGCCGTACACGGTATAGTCAAAGCCGTTTTCGCTGGTCTGGATAAAGAGAATATTGCCGCTTTCCAGACGGTAGGCAGCTTCTTGGGCCTCGGCCCGTTGCAGCGTCCTGTCGCTGGAAAGGACAAAGCCCTGTGTCTGAATAGCGTCCAACGTGCCTTGTGTCACCTCGCCGGTGGATTTCACATCGGCGTCAATCAGGGTTTGCAGCATGGTCTTTACACTGTCGGTCATTTCCTGCTGCTGTTCCGGGGGCAGCTTGGAAAACACACTGTCGGGGGCAGGCTGCTCGGCGGCCTGTTCCACAGTCGGCTCCACAATTTGCTCCACGGCCTGCTGCGCCTGCCGCTGTTGCTGAAGCTCGGCAAGGTGGCCGTCGATGGTGGTAATCAGCTCATGGGCGGTGGCCCGGATGGTTTCAAGGGACGCCCGCAGCTCTTTCAGGTCTTTGCCGGAACTCCAACCGGCCACATACCCAAAGGAATAGTCGGACGTGTCCAGTCCGTAGTGCTGGCAGACGGCATAGGCCACGCTCTCGGCCTGCACCTCGCGGGTGCGGCTGTCGGGCCGGTCGGCCTGCTCGGTCACAGGGGCCTCCGGGTCAATGGCGTGGAGCTTGGCATGGGCAATCTCATGGATGGCTGTTTTCAAAGTTTGCAGCTCACTCATGTTCTCCTGTATGGCGATCCGCTTTTCCGTCAGGTGGTAGTAGCCGTGAGAACCACCGGGGATGTCCTCAAAGGCCATCGGCACGGGGGAAGTCTGTTCCAGCGCCTTGAAGAAGTCCTCGTATTGCTCCACATTCCCGGCCAGCTCGTCCACACCAATAGAGGGCAAGGGTTCGCCCTCGGTCTGGCTCACGTCAAAGACAGACACGATCTTGAACGCCGGAACTTGTGTTTCCTGTACTTCGGTCAGAGGCTTGCCGTCTTTGTCCATGACCGGCTTGCCCTGTTCGTCCAGCTTCGGCACTTCCTTTTTCACCTTGTAGGGGGCGGGGGCCAGAATCTTGATGCCTTTCTCGCCCCGTTTCACATTGCGGTGAAAATCGTCCCGCCACTTGTTGTAGCCCGCCACAAGCTGGCCGCCCTGCATGGCGATCAGCAGCGTATTGTTGAAGCTGTAACTGTGGAACTTTGCCATAGAGGTGAGATAGGCTTTGTAGCGTTCACTCTCGAAAAGTTCCTGTATGCCGGTTTCCAGCCGGTCGGTGATTTCTTTCATGCGGTCGGCGCTGTTCTGGCTGTTGAGAATAATGGGGACGACGGGCGGCGGGGCCGCAGCTTCGGCGGTGGGCGCTGCCTCTGGCTGCACCGTCCGGGCCGGGGCCTCGTCCCGCAGAATTTCCGGCGCGGGATAAGCCATCACCCGGTATTCCTCCGGCACCGGCTGGCCCTCATGGACACGCTGCCACTCGTCGCCGCTTTTCACCAGATAGCCGTAGTCGGTGAAAACACCATGCTCCGTATTGGCAATATGCAGGCCGAAACGGGGCAGGAAAATTCCCGCTTTCCATTCCTCCGGCATATCCACCATGCCGGAACGGTTCAGGTAGTAGTCACCCAACTGGCCCGTGCCGGTGACATCCGGCAGATGCACATAGTAGTCCACGTTGTCGGGGTAGTCGATGATCTGGCCGATGCTGTGGAAGTCGCGCTGCGGGCTTGTCAGGGCGGCGTTCAGCTCCGCAAGCTCGGCGGCGTCCAGTTTTTCCAGCCTCGCGGCAAGGAAGTTCAGCTCGTCCACATCAGCGGACAACACCAGATCGCGGGGCAGCTTAATGGGACGCTCCTGCGGGCTTCGGTAGTCGTACAAGAAAAAGTCCTGCGGATTGTCGGCACTGATCCCGATTTCCCGCAGGGCTTCTTGCAGCTTTTCGGTTGTGGTCGGCAAAGAAAACCAAAGGCCCTCGTTGCCTTGCTCATAACGCTGTCGGTTATGAAGCAGGATTGAAAACACTTCGCTCATGGGTTCACTCCTTTCATATTCATAGGGGTTTGGGGCTTTCCCCAACAAGCAAAATCCCCGGCCCGGCAGGGTGGCCGGGTCAGGGATTTGTCGGAAGTGTGGCTACACTTCCTATGCTTGCTACGTTACTCCGTCAGCTCTTTTTCTCCACGCGGTAATTGACATACTTCCCGCCGGTATCGGCCAAAAGCACCGTTCCGTCATAGGTTTTGCCGGTTTTCATGGAGCGCAGGCCCTTTACCTTTGCCTTTCCGTCTTTGAGCAGCGCGGCGGCGATCTTCGGGGTGAACGTCTTGCCTCGTTCCTCAAAAAATCGGTCATTCTTCCACATGACAAACTGGCAGGCCCGGTTTCCGCAGTAATAGTTTTTCTTGCCCTCGTAGACGGCTTCGCCGCAGCGGGGACACTTGCCGATAACAACACGCTCGGCCTGAAACAACTTCTGTGCGTCCTCGCTGATCTGCGAATAACGAGAAATCAGGTTTCGGGTCATTTCCTCAATGCCCACCATGAAGCCCTCCGGGTCGGCCTCGCCCTTGGCAATGGCCGTCAGCTTGGTTTCCCATTCCGCCGTGAGCTGGGGAGAAGTCAGCACTTCCGGCAGTACGCACACAAGGTTGTGGCCGTCCTTGGTGGGAAGTAGCTGTTTGCCTTTGCGCTCCACAAAGCCCATCTGCACCAGCTTTTCCAGAATGGAAGCACGGGTTGCCGGGGTTCCCAAACCTTGGCGCTCGGCGTCCTCCGGCATATCCTCGGCCCCGGCACGTTCCATAGCAGACAGCAGCGTATCTTCGGTATAGGGCTTGGGCGGCGTAGTGAAATGCTCGGTGATGCTGGCCTTCACCGGGTCAAAGGTCTGGCCCTCGGTGATCTCCGGCAGCTCCCTTGCCAGCTCCGGCGCGTCCTCGTCGGCGTCGGTCTTGAACGACGCCTTGAAGCGGCGCTCAATCTCTTTCCAGCCGGGGGTGAGAATGGTTTTGCCCTTGGCGGTGAACTCGTTCCCGGCGCAGGTGAATGTGGCGGTGACAGCCTCATACACATGGGGCGCGGCCACAGCACACAGCAGCTTGCAGCACACAAGGGACAGCAGTTTCTTTTCGCCCTCGGTCAGCCCGTCAAAGCCTTTCTGCACAAACTCCATCGTGGGGATAATGGCGTGGTGATCGGAGACCTTTTTGCTGTTCAGCACCCGGCCAAACTGCGGGGCAATGTCCAGCCCTGCCGCAAAGGAAAGCAGCGGCCACAGGCCGGACACAATGCTTTCCGCTGTGGGCTGCATATCGTCGGTAAGGTACTGGCTGTCGGTGCGGGGATAAGTCAGCAGCTTCTTTTCATAGAGCTGTTGGGCATAGTCAAGGGTCTGCTTGGCGGTAAATCCAAACAGGCGGTTGGCCTCCCGCTGCAAGGTGGTGAGATCGTAAAGGCGGGGCGGCTGCTCCGTCTTTTTCTCACGCTTCACCGATACACAAACGGCCTGCGCTCCTGCACAGGCCGTCTTGGTGGCGTCGGCGTCATCGGGGTTCAGAAAGCGGTCGCTGGCCGCCTCCATGCCGCCCGCCGCGATATGGACAACGTGGTATTTCTCTTTCTTAAAATTGCTGATTTTGGCCTCCCGGTCAACCAGCATATTGAGGGTAGGCGTCTGGACACGGCCCACGGTCAGGGTCTTGTGGTAGAGGATGGAGAAAAGCCGGGTGGCGTTGATCCCCACCAGCCAATCGGCCTGCGCCCGGCACAGGGCCGATTGATACAAGTCGTCGTAGTCGGCCCCCGGTTTCAGGTGGGCAAAGCCCTCGCGGATCGCGGCGTCCTCCATGCTGGAAATCCAAAGGCGCTTGAACGGCTTTTTGCAGCCCGCCATCTGGTAGACGAAACGGAAAATCAGCTCACCCTCGCGCCCGGCGTCGGTGGCGCACACAAGGCCCGTCACGTCGGGGTGTTCCATCAGGGAGCGCAGCACGGCAAACTGTCCTTTCTTCTCGGCGGGGATGATGTACTGCCACTCCTGCGGCAAAATCGGCAGGTCGTCATAGCGCCACTTCTTGAAACGCTCGTCATAGGCTCCGGCATCGGCAAGGGAAACAAGGTGGCCGATACACCAGCTCACCAGATAGCCGTTTCCCTCCATGTAGCCGTCCCGTTTCTGATCTGCACCGATCACGCCCGCAATGCTGCGGGCGACGCTCGGTTTCTCTGCAATTACCAACTGAATACTCATTCCTTATTCCTCCTTATCCTGCGCGGGTTCCTCGTCCTCCGGGGTCGGTTCGTCCTCGTCGTCCTCGTCCTCGCCAAAATCGTATTCGTCCAGCTCGTCGCCGCCCTTGGTGTCGGCCTTGGGCTTCTTAAACTTGAAGAAGTAAAGGGCCGCGCCGCCGCCGATCAGGGCCACCACAAGGAACACGACAAGGCCGCCCATGCCGCTGCCTTTCGCTTCATCTTCCTGCGGCTGCTCGGTTTCCTCCGGCTCCTGCGGTTCCGGCTCCGGGCCGGTACACTCGGTCATATTGGTTTTACATACCGGGCAATTCGTGTTGACGGCTCCCGCCGCGCACTTGGTCGTACAGGTACAGGTTTCCGGGGCGGCTTTGCCGTCCTCCAACAGTGCTTGCAGGTCAGCGTCGTCCACTTGGTTGAGGAAGTGAACGGCGGTTTCCTTGTCCTCGTTGGCGCGGTCGATCAAGATATAAAAGTAGTTGCCCGCCTTGGTGGTAACGGTGATAAGCTGCTTATCCCCATAAAAATCATCCACCAGTGTTGCATTGCCCTCCGGGGTAACAGGTACGCCCTTCGGCTCCATGCCGCCGGTGGTGGGTTCTTCCTCCTGCGGTGCCTCGGTGGTTTCCGGCAAAGGCTCCGGGTTGGGGTCAGTGCCACCGGCAAACGCGGTGGTGGAAAAGGCCGTCAGGCAAAGCACGGCGGCCAGCGTCACGGTAAACGTGCGAATGATCTTATTCTTCATTGGCATTGTCCTCCTGTTCAAAATCCGGCTGCGGGGCCGGGGCGCTCTGCAAAGCGCCGCCGCGCAGGAACGCCGCAAATTCCTCCGGCTTCATGTTCAGGCCGCGCACAAGCTGGATGATCTGCAAATTCTCCTGCTCGGTCTTTGCCGCTTCCAGCTCACGAAGCTGCTTTTGCAGCTCCGCGATCTTGGCCTTGGTTTTCTCAATGTCCTTTTCGATACGGTCAAGTTTGTTTGCCATCGTCAAAACTCCTTTCTGGCGTCAAGGCAGACGCCCGTAACAATAGAAATGCTGCTGCCAATAACTCGAATTGAGGTTGGTGTAGGAAATAGGGTCGCCACAGTGCAACATCACGGAATTGCCCACATAAATGCCGACGTGGGAAACGCCGGGGGTGTCGTAGGTGCCGACGAAAAATACAAGGTCGCCGGGCTTGGCCTGCTCCGGGGAAACAGGGGTACAGATATTGCAAAGGCCCTGTGCGCCCAGCCGTCCCACGTCCCATCCGCTGTGATTGATTACCCAGCTCACAAAGCCGCTGCAATCAAAGCTGGTGCTGGGAGAGCTGCCGCCCCACACATACGGATAACCTACATACTTTTCCGCCTCGGCCATCATTGCGGCAAAGGTGGCGTCCTCCAAAGCCTCCGGGGGAATGTCGTAATAGGTCGGCTCCTTGACGGTGGAAGCGTTGGGATAGGTGCCGTTGGGAAACAGGTCAGGCCGGTTGCCCAGCGTGTGCATATACACCGCATACAGGCTCATTTGTTCCTCGCCCATGATGTAAACAGGCAGATGGGACATATCGAAGTTTTCCAGCTTCACGTTGCAGATGTAATAGGTGTAGGGAACTTGCACAGTATAGGTGTTGCCCTCGCTGTCCGTCCGGGTTTCGGTGCGGTATCGGGTTTCGGTTTCAATGGTCTGTGTCAGGGTATATTGCTTCTCAAAGAGCATGGCAAGGTCGCCTTGCACGTCGCCCAGCGTATAGACGCCCTCATGCAGCGCCGACAGGATGGAAGTCAGCACATAGGGGTCATGACCGATCTCGTCCAGATCGAAACGGTATTCGTCATAGCCGGGGTGCAGGCTTTCGTAGTTGTCAAGCTCATACTGCAAATCGGCCTCCATGTCCGCATAGGCGGCTTCCGCCCCCAGCATATCGCTGTCCTCGGACAGATAGGACGTGGCTGCCACGCCGGTTCCTGCGCTGCCGAACATGGCCGTACAGGATTGCAGGCCGCCCATAATCAGCATGAGCATAAGGCCCACACCGCCGATCAGCAGCACACCTTTCCAGTGCCGGGCCACAAAGGACGCGGCCTGTTTGCTTTTCTCGGCGGCTTTTTTGGCGGCTGCGGCGGTGGTCTTGGTGGCGCTGGCTGCGCCCTGTGCCGTCTGGCCCGCCGCCCGTGCTGCCTTGGCATAGTCCCGTTTGATTTTCTGTTTCTGCCAGAACCGGGCCACCGGGTTTTTCACCGCCTGCGCCATTTCCGGGTTGTCCCGCAAGGATTTCTGGTAGATGTACTCCGCATTGGCGGCAATGGCCTTTTTCTCGGCCTTGGCTGCGGCCCGGTAGGGTTTGAGCTTATGACGCCGGATGCCGCTGCGAATGGCTTTTCCCGCTTGGCGCTCGGCAAGTTCTTCTCCCTTATGGCCGCCCTCGACGCCCACATTCTCATGCTCAACCTCATGGATTTTTCCATGCAGATACAGGCCCGCTTCCTCCATCGGACGGCTGGCCGGGTTGGGTTTAAGCTTGGGGGCCGGTTTCTCCACCTTGTCAAAGTGCAGCTTGGTTTTGGCCTTGCCCTTGGCCTCGTCATAGACGGTTTCCTTGGTGACGACGCGCTTTTTCGGCAGGGCTTCTTTGGCTGCGTCCAGCTTATCCGCCCGCTTTTCCGCCTTGTGAACGTACTTGGAAAGGGCGGGATCGGCCCATTCCTCGGCGGTGAATTGCAGGCGGGACGCCGGGCCGGTGGCCTGCGCTGCCGTATTCGCGCCATCCTTGGCGGCCCGCTTCGCCTTGCTGCGCTCCCGGATGTCCCCGGCACGTTCCAGCACCTTTTCAGCGGTGCCGCCCGGCTCGGCTGCGGAATAGTCCTGTTCGGCCTCCCGGCTGGAAATGTTGATGCTCTTGCCGGTGGTCTGGTTGTCCAGCGTCAGGCCGTCGCGGGTCATGTGCTGCGTCACCTTATCACGGGGTTTCAACTGCTTCATAGGGCGTCACCTCCTTGTCTGTCATACCGTTTCGCCCTCGCCTAACCGGGTCGTCATAATCTTGTAAAGCTGGCTGCGCTGCGGGATGGGGTTGCGGAACGGCAGAATCACATTTTCATAGATCAAAAGCCCCTCGCCGGGTTCGGAATTGTCCACATACCGTAATTGCTGCGGGGAAATGTTCAATCGCTCCGCAAGGATACGCCGGTCGCCGGACGCCTGATTGAGCAGGCAAATGAAGTCGCTGTTTTCCAGAATGTTTTCGATCTCCGGGGAAGAAAGCAGGTCTTTGACGTTCTGGGTCGCCCCGGTCGGGATGCCTCCCCATTTTCTGAACCGCTTCCAAATCTCGCAGGAGAAAGCCGCCGTCTGTTCCTCTCGCAAAAGCAAATGGAACTCGTCGCAGAAGTACCACGTCGCCTTGCCTTGGCTACGGTTTTGGGTCACACGGCCCCAAATCTGGTCTTGGACAATGAGCATACCGAGCTTCTTTAATTGTTTGCCCAGCTCTTTAATGTCAAAGGCCACAATGCGGTTCTCGATGTTGACGTTGGTGCGGTGGTTAAAGACGTTTAGGCTGCCGTTTACATACAGGTCAAGTGCCTGCGCCACACGGTCAGCCTCCGGGATATGCTGGTCTAACAGGGCTTGATGCAGGTCGGACAGGATCGGCATATTCTCCGGGCGGGGGTCTGCCAGATAGGGCCGGTAGATTACCTGCACAGCACGGTCAATGACTGTCTTTTCGATGGCTTCCAGCCCGTTCTTGCCGCCCATGACAAGCTCACAGAACGACAGCACGAAATCGCTTTTCAAGGCCAGCGGGTTTTCGTCCTCACTGTAATTCAGGTTGATGTCCAGCGGGTTCACATAGGATTTGCTGGTGGGCGACAGCTTCACCACTTGGCCGTGGAGCCGCTTCACAAGGGGGTAATATTCCGCCTCTGGATCGCAGATATATACATCGTCCGGCGTACAAAGGAACACACTGACGATCTCGGATTTACAGCTCATGGATTTGCCGGAACCGGGAGTACCCAGCTTCAAGCCATTGGGACACCGCGCCCGTTTTCTGTCCAGCATAATCATGTTTCCGGTCTTGGCATTGACGCCGTAATACATGGCGTCGCCGCCCATGAAAAGCTCCTGCGTCACGAAAGGCACGAACACGGCCACGCTGGAAGTCGTCAAGGAACGCTCGATCTTGATGTGGTTGGCCCCCAGCGGCAGGCTGCTCATAAGGCCCTGTTCCTGCTGGTAGTCCAGACGGACAAGGGAACAGTTGTATTTCTGCGCCACACCTGCGGCCCAAAATACATCGTTCTCCAACTTCTGCCGGGTGTCGGCGGTGTTCATCACCAGAAAGGTGATCTGGAACATTCGTTCATTTCGGCTTTGCAGGGTTTTCAAAAGCTCCTTGGCGTCCTGTCCGTAGGTGGCAAGGTCGCTGGGCAGGATGTCCATGTCATAGCCGCTGCGGACAGCTCGTTTCTGTTCCTGTATCTTCATGGCGTCAAGGTCGGTGATCTTGCGCTTAACCGTCTTGATGGCCTCGCTCTGGTCGATGGCCTGCACATGGAGATTGACGACAATGCCGTTTTCCGTGTTGAGGAAGTCGGCCAGCATTTCGTCCGACAGTTCCGGGGACAGGATGTTTAAGAAGCTCACGGCCCCATACTTGCCGCCCAGCCCGAACATACGGGAATTGCCGAAGCGGAACGAGGACGGGGCAATAAAATCTTTTGTTGAGAGGCCGGACGGAGCCAGCCATTTCCATTCAAACTGAAACGGCTCGGCGTCGGGGTGGAGTACCCCATGCAGCACTTCCAGACGTTCCTTGGCGTCCAGCACATGAGCCACGGCCCCCATCGTCTTGAAATAGCCCAGCAGATCGGTTTCAATGCGGGTCAGACGGGCGCGGGCCATTTTCAGGTTGTCCGCCTCGATGGTGAATGTGAGGAACTTGCGCTTGGTGAGGCCGTTGTTGCCCCGCACAAGCTGGTCTTGCAGGATGCCGGAATACTCCGCCCGGATGTCGTCGAAGTCGTCACCCTGCGCCTTGATCTCAAAGCTCTTGGCGTACTGCTTGGGGTCGGTCTTGCGGTTGACAAAGGAAAGCTGAACGTGGATCGAGGCGTCCAGATAGTTGTAGAGATCGCACAGGTTTTCAAAAATGGCCGTCTTGGTGTCGGCCTGTGCAAGCTGATAGCTGATGTCGGCAAACTCGATACATTTGCTGAACGTGTTGGCCGTCACCTTGCAAATCCCGTCCGGGTACATGGACTGATACGGGATGCTGGCCTGTGCGGAATGGGCTTTTCCGTCGCCCTTATACTTGCGGATGATGGCCTGTATTTCCCGCTTTTCGGCGCGGGTGAGCTTTACAGGCGGCTCGTTTCTTTGCTTTTCGGACAATCGCATTTACCTCCTTTTCCATTTGGTGCTGCCGCATGAGGGCAGTATAGGCGTTGTCGGTTTGGTATGGCCTTTCCTTGGGCTGGATGAAGCAGCACTGGACAATCTGCCATACCACCACTTCAAGGGGCTGGCCGTGGCGCTCGTACAGGGCCAGCAGGAAGCCCGGCAGCATGGCGAACACCATAATCAGGGCCGCCGCGCTGCCAGTCACCCGGCCCCGGAGCAAAAAATAAAGCGGGACGCCTACGAGAAGCGCACCGCCGAAGCAGATCAGTTGTCGTTTGGTAAGGCCAAACACAATCTTGGATTTTACGCGGGTTAAGTCCTTTGGGACGGTCACATAAGCCATTCAAATCACCTCGTTTCTGATACATTTTCTTGTGGGGTCAGGGAAAGATCACTGTCCACCTCGTTTCCCCAAACGTCCCAGCCGGGCGCTTTCTGTCTGGCAAACAGCTCCACGCGGGGCAGATCGCCCGCCAGCTCAATGATTTTGTCGCGGGTTACGTCCGGCTTTTTGCTGTGTTCCTCCACAGGGGAAATAATAAACTGATGGACACCGGCGCTGCGGCGCTTGGGTTTGCCTCGTTTGGCAAGCAGGCAGATTTCCGCATTGCCTCTCGTCCAGTAGCCCAGCCCATAAAACCATGTGGGGCTTTTCTTGTTGAGCTTCAACCAGACAAAGGCCACCGTCTTGAACGTAAAGCCCCATGCCCAGATCAGGCGCAGGGCTTCCGGGAGCTGCGGGAATGTGGCCCACAAGAACAGCAGACAGTCCTTTTCCGCCAGCGTTTCCACCGGCAGGGCGCACAGCTCGTCAATGCTCATGGTGGGATAGTGATGTTCCGCCGCACCTGTTTTCTTGCACTCATACCGCCACGGCGGATCGGCGTAAATGATGTGGTATCGTTTCTTTTGTACTTCCTCGATGGTTGGTAGTCCTCCTGTCTGTTAATGTGCAGTAAAGACGGCTTTCGATATGCTGCCAGTCTTGAACAGACAGAAGCAGAGCAGAACCGTGTAGCCCATACAGCCCCAAATGGCCCCGGATATATCCGCTGCCTGTCCGATCTGCTGGATCAGCACCGCATAGATGCCGACAACCACCATAATCAAAAAGGCTTGGAAGCCCAGCGCCAACAGGGATTTCAAGTAGTTCTGGCCGACGCCGCGCCACTCCGCATTGCCCAGCGTGGCAAGGGGGATCGGCCCCAGCGCGGTCACGGCATAAATTTCAATCATTCTTCCGTATGTCACAAGGAAAATACAGATGGAAAGAATGTTCATCGTCAGCCCCACAACAAGGGTCTGGAACCACAGGCCGAGCAGCGGCCCGATGTCCATAGCTTCCAGTTGTGCTTCAAGGTCGGGAATGAGGGTGTCAAAGTCAATGCTGGTTTCCCCGATAATCACCCCGGCGCTCTGGTTGACGACGGCTTGGGTGGCGTCGAAAACGCCCATGACGATATTCCATGTGTTCGTCACAATGAGAATGGCAAAAGCACTTTTGAAAATCCAACGGAAGAACATGGACGTGTCAAAGTCGTGCATATTGTTCTTTTCCACGATCATGTCTATCAGCTCATAGCACATGATAACGGCAAGGATCGCCGCTGCAATGGGGACGATCACCGTGTCCGACAGGGATTGCAGCATATTGAATATGCCGCTGTTCCACGCTTGCGGCGTCGTCCCCACATCCGAGGCGATTTCCCCGACTTTCGTATTGACCGTGCTGAACAGCCCGGACAGGTTGCCCATGATGCCGTCGATTAAAATGCCTTTGATCCAATCCCCTATGAGTTCGCCTATCATGTGGGTTCACCTCCTTTGCAGCGCTCTCCCGCATGGAACCGGGAGAGCGCTGCGGGGTTTCAGGATTTAATAGTTATGGTTGGGCTGGTTGGCGGACAGCCGGGAAGATCAGCCCAGCAGACCAGACAGCAGGGGAACCAGAGTGACGCCGATCAGGGCAACACCACCGCCCGCGACGAGCTGCTTAACACCCTGCGACTTGCTGGCCGGATTATCCTGACCGTAACCTTCCAGAAGGTTGATGCCGCCCCAAACGCACAGCGCACCGCCGAGGCCCACAACGATAGTCTGCAAAGTAGTAACCGCACTATTGAAAAATTCCATAAATTTACCTCCATAAATTTCAGTTTGATATGATTTGTTGATAAGGGAAAGCCGCCGATCATTCGTCCACGGCGGCCATATCTTCATCCGACAGGTCTATGTCGTAGAGGTCAAAGGTTTCCTCCTGCGAAACCCCCCGCTGCCGTTTCCGGCGCAGGGCGGTCAAGTACCTGTCCACATCAAAATAGTTCTTCTTGTCGGCGTCGGAAAGGTATTTATAGCGGGGGTGACGGGTAATGTCGTATTTCTCACTGAAAAACGGCCTGACACCGCGCACCTGCAAAATACACTTGCCTCCGTCCATCGTTGCGATTTCGTCCTGTGACATCAACTCCTTTCCTAACTTCTGATAATTCAATCCGTGAGAGGTCTGTGCGCCCCGGTTTTCGCTCTGGTTGTAGCTGTCGATGGTTTCTTTGCCCAGCACGTCAGAGATTTCCTTGGCGTTCTTGCCCCGCCCACTAAGAAAAAGCGTGCAGTCGCAGTTATCGGAAATGATTTCCGCAGCGTCCTTGTAGATGGCCTTTAACTGTGACTGGCTTTGCAAAATAATAGAAGCCGAGATTTCACGGCTTCGGATGGTGGCGATCAGCTTGTCAAAGTTGGGTATCTGGCCGATGTTCGCAAACTCGTCCAGTATCATGCGGACGTGAACCGGCAGCCGCCCGCCGTATTTATCATCGGCCCGGTCACAAAGCAGGTTGATAAGCTGGCTCTGTACCATTGCCAGAATGAAATTAAAGGTGGTGTCCGTGTCCGACATAATCAGGAACAGCGCCGTTTTCTCGTCCCCGATGGTGTCAAGTTCCAGTTCGTCGTCCTCCATCAGCTCCCGGACTTCCCGGATGTCAAAAGGGGCCATTCTTGCGCCTGCGCTGATAAGGATTGAGGAACGGGTCTTGCCCGCCGAAAGCAGGAATTTTTTATACTGGCGGACGGCAAAGTGGTCTGGATCGCGTTCCTCCAATCGCTCAAACATCAAATCCACCGGCGATTGAAATTCCGGGTCGTCCTCACGGGCTTCGCTGGCATTTATCATTTCAAGCAGCGTCGTGAAGTTCATTTCTTCCTCCGGCGCTTCCTGCCAGATATAGCCGATCAGAGCCGTGTAGAACAGCCGTTCCGATTTCACCCAAAAATCTTCTGCGCTTTTTTCGCCCTCTCCCTTAGTGTTGCAGATCAAGGTATTTACCAGCTTCAACACGTCTTTTTCCGAGTGCAGATACCGAAACGGGTTGTATTTCATGCTCTTGGAAAAATTGATGGTGTTCAGCACTTTCACGCGGTAGCCGCTGCGGATAAGGAGCTGGCCCACTTCACCGATCAAGCTGCCCTTGGGATCGGTTATCACAAACGAGGTCGGATAGTCCTTGGACATACATTGCATCAGGTTTGGCTTCACGAAGAACCGGGTCTTGCCGGAGCCGGAACCGCCGATTACAAGGACATTCTTGTTTCGTGCGGTTTTGGGGTCTTTCGGCCTGTTGTTCATGGTGAGCCGTTCCGTCTGTGTCAGCAGAATGTTGTTGTCAAAATTGGGGTCGATATAGGGGGCTATATCCTTGGGGCCGCCCCATCGGGCGCTGCCGTACTCCACGCCTTTGCGGTATTTCTTGGCGTTCTTGCCTTTGCAGTACACCATGAGCCGCAGCGCCGCAGCACCGGCGACGCCGATCAGCAGGTCAATGGGGTGGAAGCTGGGGGCGGCACTTTCAAAGGCCGCCGCGCAGCCGTCCGCAAAGTGCAGGAGCTTTTGGGAAAGGTCGATGCCCTCCGCCAGACGGTACGCCTGCCCCAGCTTGCCGAACAGATAGACAAACAGCAGATAGGGCAGATTGGCGATTATCAGTTTTTTCATTTCCGGCTTCATCGTGACAGCCCCCTTTCTTTGAATTTTTCCTTGGCCCGGTCAGCGTTGCGGGCCGCTGCCTTTTCCTTGCTTGCGGCAATGTCCTTGCGGATCGAGGGCCGTTCCTCCCGCTGCAACTTCTTGGCCGTGAACTCCTTGAACGCCTGTTCCATGTTGTCGGCGTCCTTGGCCTTGAAAATCACGATGTAGTGCGGGGGCTGGGTAGTGGCGTCTTTCCGCAGCGTGAAGTCCACGCCGTATTTCTTGGCGCAGGGCTTAAACAGTCCAATGTTGGCGTCGGTGATCTCGATATTGGACAGGGCCGCCCCGTGCTTTTTGAGCTGCTTTAGGCTCTGCTGGCCGTGGTGCAGCTTGGTCTTGCCCTTGTTTTGGGTTTCCAGAAACTTGCGGGCCGCCGCTTGCAGCACTTGGATTGTCAGCTTGGCCGATTTGATGGAAAAGGCTATTGTCTTTTGGGTTACTTCCTCCTGCAATCGCTATCCCTCCTTTCGCAGAAGTGCGGCGGGACGGTTAAGGTGGCACCGTCAGCCGCCGCAGGAAACAGAAAAGGGACAGCCGCTTGCGCCGGTTGTCCCCGATTAAATCCTCACCCGCAGGCCGGAAAGATCGTCGGCACGGATGCCAACCAGATACCAGTTGGCCCCGTACTCAATGCGGGTGGGCTTCCACCTGCCGCCCACCATCACGTCAAAGGTTTCTCCACAGTGCAGGCCGCCGTAGTAGTCCGCCAGATCAAAGCGAATGTCGTAACGGTCGCTGCGCTCGTCGAAAATCAATGCACCCTGTTTCATAGGGCCGTCCTCCTTTCAGATTTTGCCGGTGTTCATGTCATGGGCCACCAGCGCGGCATAGTAACCGTTGATCGTGCTGGGCGCATTGAACAGCATAGCCAGCAGGTATTTCTTGATGTTGCGGATTTCCGAAGTGTTCTTGCTCAAACAGTCAAAGACAAACTCAATGTGAGAGCTGTCCAGCTTCATAAACTTAGATTTCACCAGCTCTGCCGGGTAATCGTCCCCGGCAATACGGATGGTCTTGCGGGCGCTGCATACGGTTTCCACCAGCAAGTCCACAATCTCGTCCAGCGTTTCCCGGTCAATGCCCTTGACGTGCTGGCAAAGGTGTTCGTACTCGATGTTGTCCATGATGATTTGACGATAAATCTCTATGGCGCTCTGTGATTTCGCTTCCGTTCCTTTCCGTTCCGGCGGCTGTGCCGCCTCGTCCTCCAAAGGAGAGGGTCGGGAAAGGATAGGAATGGGATCGGTAATTGATACATCAGTAATTGATTTTTCTTTACTTGATATATCTTTATTTAATTGCGTTGGTTTTCCCAACGTAGGCTTTTCCTGCGTTGGATTATCCAACATTGGATTTTCCAACGTAGGTGAATCCGGCACAGGCTGGGGCTGTTCATAGATCACATAGTCCGCGCCGCGCAAGCGTCCTTGGCTGTCGCGCTCACGGGATCGGACGATGTACCCGGCCTGTTCCAGCTCCCGGATCGCGGCCCGGATCGCGTCGATCTGCTCCCGGTTGATAAGGGACAAACCTTTCAGCGTATAGTCCCAATCTTCCGGCAGAGAGAGCATTTGCGATAACAGGCCCTTGGCTTTCAGGGATAAGTCCTTGTTCCGCAGGTGGTGATTGGACATCACCGTGTAGCCCTTGTTACGCTCTACACGAAATACTGCCATGTTCTCAACTCCTTTCACTCGAAATGTCACCGCGTCGTAGGCGGTCAGCTTGCCCGGCTGGTAGGGACATTCCGCATAGACGCAGAATTGATATTTCCAGTGCGGGCGATAAAAGAGGCAGGTGCCGCAGTCCTCCGGCGTGACCGCCTCGCCGCTGTCGTAGTGGTCGAAACCGGGCTTGCCCTGCATGAGCTGTTCAAAGGCCCGGTCGCTGCCGGAAGTGAAATACATAGGCCGTCGCCTCCTTTCTGCTTTTGGGCAAAAAGAAAAGCCGCAGACTTTTTTCAAAATCTGCGGCTTGGCCGGGGAACAGAAAAGGGCGCTGTCATGCTTGACAACACCCTGTTTCTGTCTGATAATTCAGTTGTTTTGACACGCCCCGTTTTCCGCTGCCCTAAAAAACATTGATTTTACTGGATTTTTTCATGTTTTCTTATGGCACCACGGTTAAAGGAGTTCCTTTTTTATCATTATCCTCTTCGGCACCAACTTCATACACAATTACATCGTATTTTTTGATTATCTTTTCTAAATTCTCTTTTGTAAAATCGTGACCTTTTATTTTACGGCTTACATTAAATTCTAAATCTTCAAGTTCATCTTGTGTATATTCCAATATTTTTTTACTGTATCTATCTTTGGCATTTTCTTCATTATCACTTTCATACACAAACAAAACTTTTTTCTGTTTTGCATCTTTTTCGTTTTGTACAGCATTTTCCAAATAAATTCTGTTGTTTTCCCCACCAATCATTTTATCTATTTGCCAATTCACTTCCTGCTTATAATTTTCCTCAATCGTATTTTTAATTTCGCGGCGATTGGAAAGCCCAGTAATGGAAAGAAGAAAAATCGCCAGCGCGCCAACTGCGGAAACCAGCCAGATCAAATGGTTTTCCTGGTCCTGGATAAATTCCCTGTGGCGTTGCAGTTCGGATTCCAAAAAAGCAACGGTCTGTTCCGTAGGGGAATCCATGCCCGCCTGTTGCTGGGTGGTAATTTGGGATATCTGGTGTTCTAGTTCTTTCACCTTGCTGTTTGCAGTAGATGATATTACAATTGCGGCAATCGATGAAACTACCAAAACAATAGCCATAAGTACAATTATTACCCCTTTTGCACAGGATGAAATTGGACAGGGTTTTGAATGATCGTTGTTCTTTTTTCTCATAGCTTTCACCTCATACTTTTTTGATTTTTTCAGATTTTTCAGAGTGGTGATACAAGACGCTAGCAGGAGCCTTTTTTCGAGTGGTTATGAAAGGCACTAGGAGGAGCCACATCTTTAGGCGGTGTGAGCCTGTCCCAAAACAGCTCCCTGCGTCTGTGTACCCTAACGGGTGTTTTTTTAATGTGGTTATAAAAGGCGCTAGTAGGAGCCCAATTCTTTAGGCGGTGCAATCCTATTCCAAAACAGTTCCCTGTGCCTGCACCCTGACGGGTGTATATTGTAACCTAATTGCGTTAGGCGCATTAGGCTTATCAGACAAGTTGCCGTACCCTTACGGGTGTGTAATGTAACTATAAAGAGCAATTCAAAAATGGCTATCCAGATATGTTGCCGTACCCTGGCGGGTCTGTCTTTTCCGAGTGGCTATAAAAGACGCTAGCAGGAGCCTCACTCTTTGGGTGGTGCAATCCCGTCCCAAAACAGTTCCCTGCGCCTGTGTACACTGACGGGTGTTTTTTTAATGTGGTTATGAAAGGCGCTAGGAGCAGCCCCACTCTTTAGGCGGTGCAATCCTGTCCTAAAACAGCTCCCTGCATTTATACCCTGGCGGGTGTATATTGTAACAGTCTTATTTATTATCTTTTTTATTAAATATTTTATTGCCGTACCCTGGCGGGTGTATCTTTTCAGAGTGGTTATGAAAGGCGATAGGAGGAGCCCCATCGTTAGGCAGTGCAATCCTGTTCCAAAACAGCTCCTGCACCTGTACCCTAGCGGGTGTGTATTGTAACTATTGCCCTTATTAAAAAGCAACCCTGAATAATTTGTTGCCGTACCCTGGCGGGTGTGTATTGTAACTGAAAATCAGTGGTAACAAATTGATTAGTGCAATGTTGCCGTACCCTGGCGGGTGTGTATTGTAACAAAATAATATGTTTTTTGTTCCTACAGAATATTTAGTTGCCGTACCCTGGCGGGTGTGTATTGTAACCAGCCAGATGAAACATTATTGCAGCATCTTTCTTTGGTTGCCGTACCCTGGCGGGTGTGTATTGTAACGGCGGGGGAAATGCGCCCAATATTTTCGGGGGTTCAGGGGCAGAAAAGTGCGAACCCTGGTGATATCACCTTCTTTTTAAAACAGATTTACATCCCAGCGGGGTGCAAACCCGGTATTTCTAGCCAGTGCGAATCCGCTGAGAATTTCTGCTTGCTTGTCATTCGCACCAAATAATTTAGAAAAACAAAATAGTTTTCATCTATAAAAATAATAATTTTTGTAGTTTTATTATAAACGAAAAATAGCCTGTATGCAAGTGATTTTCTGCAAAATATTTAAAAAATATGGAAAATACACTAAAATATGGAAAGTATTTCGTCCATTTCCCACATGAAATGTAAAATTAGTGGCTTTACAGTGATTTTTTAGTCAAAAAACGAAACCAGGAGAGGGAAGATACTCAGCTTATGTTGAACAGTGTGATGGCATGAACTATTTTCTGGATAAAAAATAAAAACGACCTTGAGCTCAAACCCAAAGCCGTTTTGTATATTTTATTGAGAGAAAAGAGAAGAAGAAAACGTTATGAGTTATTTTTTCTTACGGGAGAGAACCAGTGCAGCTCCTGCAATTGCTATTGCTGCCATTCCAGCAATTGGTGCAAAGTCGCCTGTTTTCGCTGCGTTTGCTTTTGGTGTGGTGGATTCCTGTCCTGTCTGGCTTCCAGCTGTATTATTGTTTTCCGTTGGAGTTTCAGCAGGGGTTCCATCTACTGCTACCAGGTTATCCATTGCTGTTTGTACACTTGTTACTGCTGCATCTACTTCTTCCTGGGTTGCGTTTTCGTTGTTGTATACATCGCTTGCTTCTGCTACTGCTGCTTGTAATGCTGCATAGCTTTCTGCTGTGTATGCGTTTGCGTCCACTTCGCTTGCTTCCGCAAGGACTTCTTCCAGAATAGACTTATCTGCTTTGAACCGTAGATTCAGCATTGCATTTAATAAATCATCCGCTACTTGGTTGATTTCTGCTTGCATGGCATCGCCATCTTCATATACCGCTACTGCTGCTTCTAATGCTGCGGTGAATTCCGCTTTGCCTGCTTCCACATAACGGTCAAGTTCTGCATTGATTTCATTTGCTGCTTCAATCAAGGATGCCAGTTCTGTTTTATCCCCAGCTACAAATCCTAATTTGTGAATTTCATTCAGCAAGGTTTTCCATGCTGCGTTCACTTCTTCCTGGGTAGCCCCAGCATTGTTTGCTACTGTTTTCGCATTTTCCAAAGCAGCGTCAAAGGATTTCTGTACACTTTCAATGGCGTTGTCATATTCGCCACTTTCTTTGGCAGCTTCTGCGTATTGAATCACAGAGTTCAAAATGCCTTTATTTGCCTGGCTTTCTTCCAAAGAAACTTCGCTATATGGAACAATCACTGCCTGTTCTGGACCATAATCCGCATAGTCGATATCATAGCCCCACCAACCGCTAGCGTTGTGTTCTACTTTTACAACACCACGTTCCAATTGGATGTTTGCCAGAGTAGAGCTGTATTCAATGACAATGCTGTTTTCACCGTCTACCAAGTAATCGGAAATATCTGCTACTGGTTTTGTCCAGCTAACACCGCCGGTGTAGCCTGGCTTCTTGGAGCTTTCGGTTCCACCAACCTTCTGTCCGTTAATCCATACTTCCATGCTTTCTTCCAGATTGTCTCCGAAGTCCAGGTAAGCGCCATCCGCTTTGCTAGCATCCCAGTTAAAGGTTGCTTCATAGTGGCCTAAACCGGAAACATCTTGGCCAACTTCTGGAATATTTGTCCAGGTTGTCATTTTATCCAGTTTTACGTTGATATCGGTTTTCTTGGTTGCTGTCTTGCGGTTTACGGTAGTAACATCCCCAATGGTTTCGGATTTTTCTAGAACTTCATCGCCTGCTGTCCAGGATTCTACGGTTAAATCCCAGTTGGTGATGTCGTATGCTTCTGGAACTTCCACATTGGATTGGTAAGTGGTTCCGTTATTTAATGTTGTATTGTAGGTTCCGCTTTCGGTTGCCCGAATGTTCATGGTTCCGTCTTGAATATAGGCAGAATCCGCGTTGGTAGAAACAATATGGGTTTTTTCCTGATCTACTGCTTCAAAAGCGAACAATGCGATGTTAGCGTAGTCCAGGTCGATTGGAATAATAGTCTGACCGTTTTCATAACGGTATTCGCCCAGTTCAGTTACTTCCCCTGTCCATGGGTCGATAGAATATGGAATGAACATGCCATCCATTTTGATTTCAGTTTTAATGTTGGTGCCATGGTCTTCGTTCTGTACACTTTCAATGTGGCTGTTCTGATGGTAGTCATTGGAACAGTAGTTGTAAGCATACAAATATTGGTTACCGTCCTCGTCTTGACGGGTCTGGGTCAATAACTGGTGGTTTGGTTCCACATATTCTGCATATGGGGTTACACCCAGTTCTTGCAATGCTTCATAAACGCCATCATCATATCCACCTTCTACTGCGTCAGCGTAATTGAAGCCTTCTGGAGCATCGTAGATTTCAGCGGTCCGTACGGTTGACAGTGTTTTTAGTTCTGCCATGATTTCCGCCAGTTTCTCATCATTGCCATCATTAAATGGAGTACGTTGTGCAGCGCCATCCAGAATGACAACTTTCAGGCCTTTTTTCGCCCAATCCAAAATCCGTTCCGCGCCTTTTACATCTAGCCAATCCTGATAGAGGACAATTGCTTTATAGCCAGCGCTTTCGATAGTTTGGGTTTCTTCATTAAAGGAAACGCTATCGTCATACAGGAAATCCGGGCTGAAATAATCATAAGTATAGCCGTTGTCCTGCAATTCGGTGGAGCGGTAGTAGACACCTTGGTGAGCAAGCTCCCAGTTCATGGCAGAAAGGTCATTTCCAGTTCCTCCGTCTTTACGGATTCCTTGTGTCCAGTTATTATGGATAAATCCAACATCGGTACGGGATTTACCAGTTTGCATCAGTTGTTGTACACGTCCCAAATGGGCGTTGAGTTCATCATAATCCCGGTAGCCTGGGTTGCGGGTACCAAAATAGTGGAACCAATCCAAGCCAAATACACCTGGAGCGAACCCTGGCCAAGCGTAGTTGCCGTAGCCATAGTCAGAAGCCCAAACATGCCATACAATCCGCTGGAACCCTGCCGCATAAAGGGAATAAGCGTCTTTCAGATGTTTTTGTGCGGAATAGCTATATGCTTGTTTAATAGCACTGGTTTCGGAGGATAAAATTTTATTCTCCAGTTTAGCGCCTCCTGTCCATAAGCGGAAGATATCCACCTGATTGGATTGGTTTAGATTTTCCGCCTCTGGATAATCCACATCCATAATAGGTTCCGAAATTTCCATTGGTTGCCCATAGGAAATCTGGGCGCGGGTTTCAATACCGTAAGAGTTGAGCCATTCTTTTAATGGAACCAACATTTTTTCCCGGTAGATATCAGTCAATACTTCTAAAAAGTCATTGGTGATTTTTTCTCTTGTATTATTATCATCGGTTAAATTATAAGTACCATCTATTTTATTGTAAGGGTTAAAAACATCTGCTTTTACTCCATCTAGTAAGAAAAGGTATGGGCGGATATCATAGCCTTTCCGTTCTATGAATTCGTCTGCCATATCCTCAGACCAATAAGTAAATCCGGAACCTGGCTTGATTTCGATGGAATCCATAAACAGGTTTACCGTACCGTTTTTGATTTTTTCATTGAGTTCTGGGTCATTAAGATAGTGTTCCAGCCAGAATTCTTTCAGAGCTTCTATACCGCGTTCGTCAAAATAGTTAGTGGTATAGGAGGTTTCCGCAGAAGGGCTGGCGGATTGAGCAGTACCCTGGCTCCAGATAGCAAAAATGCGGTAGTTACCATCGTCTGGAGCAGTCCAATCCAGGTTTTGTTCCCAAACATTTGCCCCTTGTGTTACCATACCACTCAAATCAATCATGGAATCATAGTCCACTACATTATCAGCGGTTTCACGGTAAGCATATGCCCCTACAAAAGTTGCCACATCTCGGCGCCCTTCTGGAACAGGCAGTACAGTTAACTTGCCGGAAGCTTCTACCGTTGTGGTTCCTAAAGAAACATTTTGCATCGCCGCCTGGCTGTCTGGATCAAGCCCTGGAACGTTGGAAGTAGACCAGTTGGTGCCAGAAGTTAGGGAAACGCCCATGCCCAAATCCAGCAGCTTGTTCATCATCAGTTTCCATTTATGGGACCACATTTCTGAGCCATAAGCATAGGTATCATCGTCTGCACCCATATCGCTCTGCATACAAAGCTCTATGTTGCGGAAACCAGCATCGTATAGTGCTTGGATTTCATCCAACAGCACTTCGTCGGTGTTGGCAGCCTCGCCAATCCACCAACGAATATCGGTGCTATAGGTCCGGTCAGGGTCCACATATTTTTCGGTTAACGTTTGCTGGAAACTTTTTGCTTCCGGCGAATTTGCATCAGCAGCATTGGCTACTGTGCCGGTTGCGATACTGGCCAGCATGCCCAGGGCGAGTATCGAAGACAAAATGCGTTTTTTCATGTTTTTTCCTCGTTTCTATGAACTTTATGATGGATGGTTGCTGATTTTTGGTAACAATATGTTCCCCCTTTCCGGTGTGATTTGCCATCCTGTGGCAAGTGTTTCCTGAAAAGTATACGGATTGGGTTGATTATTTCTGTGAATATAAGGGAGTATATAAAGATTCATTTGGTTTTATTCCCTTTATAAAATAGATTATTGCTCTGTTTAATACAATTCAGTTTTACTTTCCAGTTGAATTATAGTATAATTTGATGAATAACACAATCTATCAGATAAGTTGTATTTGTATACCAATTAGGTTGTTTCTGGAGTAGCTCGCCAATATTTTGGAGGATAACCGTATGTTTTCCTATTTCTTTTCGGATTATCTCGACCACACAATACCAAGATGAAGTATTTCCTTTCTTTGAAAGAGTCTCGTTACAACAACATGAAGCTTTCCTGCTTCGTGATTTTTTAGGCTATCCAGGAATTACGAAAAAGAAAATAAATTTGTAGTGTACGAAAACGACAGCAATATGATGGCATATATTAAAGGCTATTTTTTGGATATTGCTTAAATCAGATGACAGAATATTTTCAGTATTTTCTAGGGCAGGGTTCCGAAATATGGATAAAATCCGGCAAGAATTTCACCCAACTGCTGTTGATTGCCGGTTGATAAATCCACCTACTAATGTAAATTGGCCTGCCTCTCGCTCAGATTATTGAAAAAATCGCCTTCCAAAACGCATTTTATTTTTACAAGCTGTTTCAAAAATGACGATGTAACGCCTCCCAATATCGGAACGAGTATTTAAAATTCTATTGATATAAAAATGAAAATCCGCCAGGAATATTCCTGACGGATTTTTATGATTATATTAAAAGAAGAGAAGAAGAAAACGTTATGAGTTATTTTTTCTTACGGGAGAGAACCAGTGCAGCTCCTGCAATTGCTATTGCTGCCATTCCAGCAATAGGTGCAAAGTCGCCTGTTTTCGCTGCGTTTGCTTTTGGTGTAGTGGATTCCTGTCCTGTCTGGCTTCCAGCTGTATTCTTGTTTTCCGTTGGAGTTTCAGCAGGGGTTCCATCTACTGCTACCAGGTTATCCATTGCTGTTTGTACACTTGTTACTGCTGCATCTACTTCTTCCTGGGTTGCGTTTTCGTTGTTGTATACATCGCTTGCTTCTGCTACTACTGCTTGTAATGCTGCATAGCTTTCTGCTGTGTATGCGTTTGCGTCCACTTCGCTTGCTTCCGCAAGGACTTCTTCCAGAATAGACTTATCTGCTTTGAACCGTAGATTCAGCATTGCATTTAATAAATCATCCGCTACTTGGTTGATTTCTGCTTGCATGGCATCGCCATCTTCATATACCGCTACTGCTGCTTCTAATGCTGCGGTGAATTCCGCTTTGCCTGCTTCCACATAACGGTCAAGTTCTGCATTGATTTCATTTGCTGCTTCTATCAGGGAAGCCAGTTCTATTTTATCCCCAGCTACAAATCCTAATTTGTGGATTTCATTCAGCAAGGTTTTCCATGCTGCGTCTACTTCTTCCTGGGTTGCTGCCGCATTGCCTGCTACTGTTTTTGCATTTTCCAAAGCAGCATCAAAGGATTTCTGTACGCTTTCAATGGCATTGTCATATTCGCCACTTTCTTTGGCAGCTTCTGCGTATTGAATCACAGAGTTCAAAATACCTTTATTTGCCTGGCTTTCTTCCAAAGAAACTTCGCTATATGGAACAATCACTGCCTGTTCTGGACCATAATCCACATAGTCGATATTGTAGCCCCACCAACTAGCGGCATTGTGTTCCACTTTTACTGCGCCACGTTCAAATTGAACGTTCGCCAAAGTGGAGCTGTATTCAATAACAATGCTGTTTTCACCGTCTACCAAGTAATCGGAAATATCTGCTACTGGTTTTGTCCAGCTAACACCACCGGTGTAGCCTGGTTTTTTGGAGCTTTCGGTTCCGCCAACTTTCTGTCCGTTAATCCATACTTCCATGCTTTCTTCCAGATTGTCTCCGAAGTCCAGGTAAGCGCCATCCGCTTTGCTAGCATCCCAGTTAAAGGTTGCTTCGTAGTGGCCTAAACCGGAAACCCCTTGGCCAACTTCTGGAATATTTGTCCAGGTTGTCATTTTATCCAGTTTTACGTTGATATCGGTTTTCTTAGTTGCTGTCTTGCGGTTTACGGTAGTAACATCCCCAATGGTTTCGGATTTTTCTAGAACTTCATCGCCTGCTGTCCAGGATTCTACGGTCAAATCCCAGTCGGTGATGTCGTATGCTTCTGGAACTTCCACATTAGATTGATAGGTTGCGCCATTGCTCAAAGTGGTGTTGTAGGTCCCACTTTGGGTAGCGCGGATGTTCATGGTTCCATCCTGAATATAGGCGGAATCCGCATTAGTGGAAACAATATGGGTTTTTTCCTGATCCACTGCTTCAAAGGCGAATAATGCGATATTGTCATAATCCAGGTCAATTGAAATGACAGTCTGTCCGTTTTCGTAGCGGTATTCGCCCAGCTCGGTTACATCACCTGTCCATGGGTCGATAGAATATGGAATGAACATGCCATCCATTCTGATTTCAGTTTTAATGTTAGTGCCATGGTCTTCGTTCTGTACGCTTTCTACATGGCTGTTCTGATGGTAGTCATTGGAACAGTAGTTGTAAGCATATAAGTATTGGTTGCCGTCCTCGTCTTGACGGGTCTGGGTCAATAACTGATGATTTGGTTCCGCAAAGCCAGCATATGGGGTTACGCCCAGTTCTTGCAATGCTTCGTAAACGCCATCATCATAACCACCGTCTACTTTGGCGTTGGCATAGTCAAACCCTTCTGGAGCGTCATAGATTTCAGCGGTCCGTACGGTTGGCAGTGTTTTCAGTTCTGCCATGATTGCTGCCAATTGTTCATCGCTGCCATCGTTAAATGGGGTTTTTTCTGCAGCACCGTCCACAATAACGACTTTCAGGCCTTTTTTCGCCCAATCCAAAATCCGTTCCGCGCCTTTTACATCTAGCCAATCCTGATAGAGGACAATTGCTTTATAGCCAGCGCTTTCGATGGTCTGGGTTTCTTCATTAAAGTAAACGTCATCGTCGTACAGGAATTCTGGGCTAAAGTAGTCATAAGTATAGCCGTTGTCCTGCAATTCGGTGGAGCGGTAGTAGACACCCTGGTGGGCAAGCTGCCAGTTCATACCAGTCATATCGTTGCCGGTGCCTCCGCCAAACCGTACGCCTTGTGTCCAACTATTGTGGATAAAGCCAATGTCGGTACGGGATTTACCGGTTTGCATCAGTTGTTGTACACGTCCCAAATGGGCGTTGAGTTCATCATAATCCTGGTAACCTGGATTACGTCTTCCAAAGTAATGGAACCAGTCTAAACCAAATACACCTGGTGCGAACCCTGGCCATGCGTAGTTGCCGTAGCCATAGTCGGAAGCCCAAACATGCCATACGATTCTCTGGATACCTGCCGAAAAAGCAGAATAAGCGTCGTGTAGATGCATCTGGGCGGAATAGTTATACGCCAGTTTGGTAGCACTGGTTTCGGAGGATAAAATTTTATTCTCCAGTTTGGAACCACCTGTCCATAAGCGGAACATATCCACCTGATTGTAATCGTTCAGGTTTTCTGTTTCCGGATAATCCACATCCATAATTGGCTCGGAGATTTCAAATGTTCTACCATAGGAAATCTGGGCGCGGGTTTCAATACCATAGGAGTTGAGCCATTCTTTTAATGGGGTCAACATCCGTTCCCGGTACAGGTCAGTCATTACTTCCAAAAAGTCATTGGAAATTTTTTCGCGTAGATCAGTATTGTCTGCAAGGTCATAAGTACCAATAAATTCTTCATATGGGTTACGTACATTTGCCTGTACTCCATCCAGCAGGAAGAGATATGGGCGGATATCATAGCCTTTTCTTGCTATAAATTCATCTGCCATATCCTCTGACCACCAGGTAAATCCAGTGCTTGCGTTGATTTCCAAAGAATCCATAAACAGGTTTACCGTACCGTTTTTGATTTTCTCGTTCAGTTCTGGGTCGTTGAGGTAATGTTCTTGCCAGAATTCTTTCAGTGCTTCTACACCGCGTTCATCAAAGTAGTTGGTGGTGTAGGAAGTTTCCATAGATGGGCTGGCAGATTGTGCAGTACCCTGGCTCCAGATAGCGAAAATACGGTAGTTGCCATCATCTGGGGCGGTCCAGTCTAAGTTTTGTTCCCAAACATTTGCCCCTTGTGTTACCATACCGCTTAAATCAATCATAGAATCATAATCCACTACTTTATCAGCGGTTTCGCGGTAGGCGTACGCACCTATAAAGGTTGCCACATCCCTGCGTGTTTCTGGAACAGGCAGTGCGGTTAATTTACCGGAAGCTTCTACTGTTGTGCTGCCCAGGCAAACATTCTGCATTGCTGCCTGGCTGTCCGGGTCAAGCCCTGGAACGTTGGAAGTAGACCAGTTGGTGCCAGAAGTCAGGGAAACACCCATACCCAAATCCAGCAGCTTGTTCATCATCAGTTTCCATTTGTGGGACCACATTTCTGAGCCATAAGCATAGGTATCATCATCTGCGCCCATGTCTCCTTGCATACAAAGTTCCACATTGCGGAAACCCGCGTCATAAATTGCCTGGATTTCATCCAACAGCACTTCGTCGGTGTTGGCAGCCTCGCCAATCCACCAGCGGATATCGGTGCTATAGGTTCGGTCAGGGTCCACATATTTTTCGGTTAATGTTTGCTGGAAACTTTTTGCTTCCGGCGAATTTGCGTTAGTAGCATTGGCCACTGTGCCGGTTGCGATACTAGCCAACATGCCCAGGGCGAGTATCGAAGATAAAATGCGTTTTTTCATGTTTTTTCCTCGTTTCTATTTTACTTTATGATGGATGGTTTCTATTTTTATTTATAATAGCTTGTTCCTCCTTTCCAATGTAATTTGCCATCCTATGGCGAGTGTTTCCTGAAAAGTATACGGATTGAGTTGGTTTCTTTTGTTAAAATAAGGGATTATATGGATTTTAATCCAATTTTATCCGCTATTAAAAAGAATAGTTACTCTATTTAATACAATTCAGCTTTACTTTTCAATTAAATTATAGTACAATTTAATAAACACAACAATCTATCAGATAAGTTGTATTTGTATACCAATCAGGTTGTTTTAGGAGGGGAACATCGTGTTGACAATGGACCAATGTGTGGAACAGGTACTTATGGATTTTGAAAAGCTGAAAAATCAGGGAAGTAAGCAAAAAAAACAACTTGGGCATCAAATAACCATGGGAAAAATGGATGATAAGATCGAAACAAAACCTCTTTTTAATAAAAAGGGAATTGATATTATCATGCACTGTATCCCACCGGAAACCCACTGCCCAAAGCTGTTCCATAACCACGATTATTTTGAGATGGTGTATGTCTATCGGGGTAGTTTTGAAAACTGCATGCCCAACAACCAGTTCACCTTGCACCAGGGGGATATTCTTTTGCTCAACCCGAATGTATTGCATTCTGTATTCCGTAGAAGTACAGATGATTTGGTGTTTAATATCATGATTTCCAAACAATTATTCCAGGAATATCTGACGAACATCCTGGAAGATAACCAAATGTTTTCCTATTTCTTTTCGGATTACCTTTACCACAACACCAAAATCGAACGTTACCTCTATTTTCAGAACAGCGACAACCCAGAGGTAAAAGAATCCATTGAACTAATGATACGGGAATTTTTCAGCAGGGAACGAAACGCCAGCAGTATGGTGCTTTCCAGCCTGATTGCTTTATTTGCCCGATTGTCAAGGAGCTATCAACAGGAAAACAAGCTTGCCGTGTACGAAAGCGACAACAACCGTGTGATGTATCAGATAGTTACCTATATCAACGAACATTTTGCCGATGTTACCCTGAACCAGTTGGCGGAGTATTTTCAGTATTCTCCAGGCTATCTCTCCAAGCTGCTGCGGAAATCCGGCAAGAGTTTTTCCCAACTGCTGTTGGAATGCCGGCTGAACAAAGCCGCCTACTATTTAAAACACACCGACCTGCCCATTTCTCAGATTATCGAAAAAGTAGGATATCAGAATAGGGTGCATTTTTACCGATTATTTAAAGAAACATTTCACGAAACCCCAACCAGCTACCGGAAAAACACCTTGACTGGTTGATAAAGGAGGGAGAATCAAATGAAAAGAATATTGGGTTCCTGGAGCGGCATGCGGAACTATCTAGAACAGGAGATGCTGGCGGATTCCTTAAAAGGGAGGGTACAGTATTTCTGCAATTCTTTCCGCAAAACGTATGGATTTGAATTGATTGAAATTAGAGTGGATGGCAGGGCACGGAAACGGTTTTCCTGGCAAACCACAGCGTTCCAGCACTATCGGGAAAAACAGAAACAATGCCATGATTACACTCCACGGGACGCATGGAGAGAGTTTCACAGATTTATCCGTTTACCTGTGGAGGAACGGGAAGAATTTACGGACGAGGAATTTTGCGAAGCCTTAAAGATATATCGTTCGTTGTCTATTCAAGAATCCCTTTACCATAGCAATCCAATTATTAGGATGTTTGCTATTTTGGATAGGAGGGTAGGAAAACGCAGCCTTCTAAAACTCTCACAGCAAATACAAAAACAGCCCCATTGGCTGCAATATTTTTATTGTCTACGGTTGAAAGCGGAACACCTGTATTTGAATGAGTATCCTTTGCCTAGATGATAAACCATGGGGGAATGTAATCGGATACGGTTTTCAATCCGCCCTCATTTGGCGTATACTGGGTATAGATGGTCCGGTTTTCTGTGCGAACCAGAAACGCCCATAAAAACCCGTTAGTTTCGCACCAGCTGGAATTGCTGGATTGATAAAGGGCTTTTTCAATATCCGCCTGAATCGGCATAGAATAGCGTTACCATAAACATCTGTGATGGTACAAATGTAGGGAGCCGTTTCGAGATAGGTTCGCACTGTCCAAAGAGTGAGGCTGCTCCTAGCGCCTTTCATAACCACATTAAAAAACACCCGCCAGGGTACGGCAATAGCTTAAACATATTCAGGTAATCGGAAGGAACAGTTACAATACACACCCGCCAGGGTACGGCAACTTTTCCCCATTTTTTATATATAAACCATCATCCAACAGTTACAATACACACCCGCTAGGGTGCAGGAAGCTGTTTTGGGATAGGCTCGCACCTCCCAAAGAGTGGGGCTCCTGCTATTGCCTTTTATAACCACTCGAAAAAGATACACCCGCCAGGGTACGGTAACAAATCAAGGAAATAACAATATATAAGCAAATCCCTGGTTACAATACACACCCGTAAGGGTATAAATGCAGGAAGCTGCTTTGGGACAGACTCGTACCGCTCAAAGAGTGAGGCTCCTCCTATCGCCTTTTATAACCACATTAAAAAACACCCGCCAGGGTACGGAAACTAAACTGTTCTTTTATCTGACTAATTGTTGAATGTTACAATACACATCCGTCAGGATGCAGGGAGCTGTTTCGGGACAGACTCGTACTGCTCAAAGAGTGAGGCTCTTCCTATCGCCTTTTATAACCACATTAAAAAAATGCAGGGAGCTGTTTTGGGACAGACTCGTACCGCTCAAAGAGTGGGGCTCCTCCTATCGCCTTTTATAACCACATTAAAAAAATGCAGGGAGCTGTTTTGGGACAGGCTCGTACCGCTCAAAGAGTGGGGCTCCTCCTATCGCCTTTTATAACCACATTAAAAAAATGCAGGGAGCTGTTTTGGGACAGGCTCGTACCGCTCAAAGAGTGGGGCTCCTCCTGTTTTCTTTCATACCCACTCGAAAAAACCGGATTTGGTTGGTAGCCAAATCCGGTTTTGTTGTATCATGGGATTTTTATTTCATTGGGTCACGCGTTTGGGTGTTATATTCCTACCAGTTTATTCTGGTAAATACCACTTTGTTATTCTGCCGTTTCCCAGCCTTGAGGATATTCCTCTGGGTTCCATACACAATTGTCTACTTTACAGATATAGTGTTTCCCTTTGTAGGTAATTTTGTCCCCTGTGTTGTAAGCATCATGTGTTCCTGTTGGCTGTACGTATTCTGGCCATTCTTCTGGTTCCGGTTCTTCGCTACCTTCTAAGGCTGTAACCCTGGATTCCAATTGGTCATATTTTTCGAACAGTTGGCCAATCTGTTCCTGTAATGGGGCGTAGCTGTTGGTTGGGTCTGCGTTTTCCTGCGCCAGTTTTACCAGTTCGGTTTTCTCTTCTTCCGTGATTTCCCCTTGTATCCACATGGTATCAATTTTTTTGAGCATATCACTTAGTTCATATCTTCCACTTTGGATGACATTTTGAATGATTTCGTACATAATATTCCTCCTTATAATAATTGCTGTTGTGTGGTAACAATAGATTGCTGTAATTCAGCAAATTTACGATCAATGTACATCTTGGTATCCACTACATAGTGAACACCCAGATAAGTGTTATTATTGTTGCTGATAGTGGTATTGGGGTAATGGGTATAAACAGATTGGATTTGTGGTATTTCCTCTTTTTGCAGTTCTGATTCGGCGGATGTAGCAGTTTGATAGATTACTGTTAGCGGAGTACCTGCGCTGTGTTGGGACGCAATCCATTGTTGGACGCTGTCTTTTGTTTCACCAACCACTGCTTTTGGCATGCGGAATACGATATAGTTGGAGCTTAAATAGAACCCAACCTCGTCTCCACCCCAAACTTCTTTATATTTGGCGTGGCTGCATAGCGCTGGAGCAAGGGAACCTTTGATATCGGCAACACTAATGTAAAATCTGGTTGTATTGGTAGACGAAGCATTGACCGAATAGGATTCTGAGCCATCCAGCACGAGGGTTTTCACAGGGGTAATCCGTTTGCCGGTACCATCAGAATATAATTGGATAGTCTCTGACACATATTGCTGTCCATCCATTGTTACATTTCCGCCAGAAGTTGTCGGAACACCTGCCAACCCACCTGCTGTACTAAGTGCAATCTGTTGTGTGGTTGTATTATTATCAGTAAGTGTGATTATAATATCGTCATTATCTCCAATATTGGTGATAGCGATAGGGTTGTCTGGATCCGGTTCTCCATCTTGCGTGGATTTTCCATAAACTGTTAATCCTTGTAAAGCCCTATCGCTACTATCCGTTAATTGGATTGTGGAACCCTCTGCGTTTGAAATAATTGCTTCCGCCAGGTTTCCACTTTCCCCTGTGTTGTTCACTCCACGAGGAATGCCAAAGTTTAACACTGCGTCTGTATCTGTCCCAGTATTGGTTACCGTAGCAGGTTGCCCTGGCTCCAAGGTAGATACCTTTCCAATCTGAATGCTGGCAGCCTTTCCAGTGGAGCCAGGCGCCCCTTGAGTACCTTGTGGCCCTTTGATATTGATGGGATCAGGGTTTTTCAATCCCTGTTCATTGGTCCAACTGATAATCCCTTCGGCAGAAACATTGGGAATATAAGTGGCGCCATCTCGGAGGTCCAGAATCGCGTCGTTTACTTTATTAGCTGCCTGTTCTGCCTTTTCTGCAGCGCTCTCCGCTTTTCCAATTGTTTCTAGTAGCCCTTGGTAATCATCTTCACTTTCTATTCTCTCACCGTCTAAAATCTGTTCCAGAACCATCACTTTTAGCATGGCGGTGGATAAAATGGCATCCTCTTTTTTCAGAATAATCTCTGCCATCGCTTTTCCAGGAACCGCCAGCATCTGTTTGGTCAGTTCAAAAGTAACTTCACTGGCACCGGTAACAATTGCTTCTTGAAATACCTGGGTACCATCCGGCTTTTTGAAAGCAACCCACGCTGTTATCCCATCCGGGATAATATATGGCTCCTGGGCATCTTTTAAAATCGTGGTTTTGACAAACCTGCTTTGTTGGTCGCCCTGTTTGGCTTTGACTGTTTGGATCATATTACCGGATAAACTGGCTTTTGCAATAATCGTGTAATTTAATTCTCCCATAATCGTCCTCTCCTTCCATTGGTGTTGGTTTTTACATGGAGGCCATTTGCCAAGTAAAAAATAGATGATTTTGTTTGGTTTGGTTTTGCTTGGATAAGTTTGATAAAAAATAAGCCTGTTTATTGGGGGTAAATATAATAGTTGTACAAACAGCAATTTTATCATATTCAAATCAAGATTGATTTTCAAGGGACATTTGTTGTGAACTTGTTATTTTTCAAAAAAGGATACCATCATTTCCAACCTATATTACAAAAAAACTTCCACCAAAAGGAACAGGTTTTTTTACTGTCCATCAATGTGGAAAAGTCTCCTGATTTTACTAGGAGAAGAAAAAGAGTAATGCAATCATAATGGCGGATTTTATGCGAACCAAAAAGGGAAAGGCTGTGCAAGCCATTGGTTGACTGATTTGAAAAAGGCAATAGAAAAATGGCAGCTAACAAATAGCTGCCATTTTTTGTTGGCAATAGTTACGTTACTTTTGCCTTTCAAAATTGCCTATCACGCCCAATAGGTGACTGGATAGAAAAACTGCTTATGAGAACATGGTTTTTGAAGGGAAACAAAACATCATAGCACGGATCAAGTCGTTTTTTATAGATGTAATTTTGTTTATGTGAGTTTGTATCACAACGCAAAAAATAAAGGAGTCTCAGTAAAAATGAACCAAAAAAGTTCTAAAATCGTGGGTCTCATGATAGGCATTGCAGAATGGAACCATAAAAGAGGGGATAGATTCCTGTTTTGGGGGAAACAGAATATTTTGTTGGTATCAGGTGTTTTTCATTCTGCAACTCTATTATACGCTGGCACCTGTTGGCTGTGAAGTGGTATTTTATGACATATATCCGATTGGGCCCCCAGTTGGCAGAGGGAACACACTAGTCTCCCTCTGTTTTTGCAATCGTATGGGTTGACATACAATAAAAATGGAAAAAATTTCATTTTAAAGTTGGTTTTACCAAGGATTTGATCAGAAACTTTGCAGATGATTTCCCTTTACTCACTATCTGCATAATCATCTCCAATGATGTAATACTATGGTTAGTTTCATTTTGTTGTAGTAGGGGATTATAAGATTTTTCTATTTATTTTATCAAATAGAAAAAATTTCTAATTTTAAAATTTGTTTAGCATTATTTACCAAATTAGGAAAACAAATTTCCTTAAAACCCTATTGACAGATAGGGATTTTATCATGTAAGATATAGATATCAAAAACGTAAATAAATGACTTTTATTTATATTATTACAAAGTATAATTATATATAAATAAATTAATATTGTAAAAATAACAAATCAACACCTAGCTGGAATCAATATTGGAACAAGGCTATTCCTTTTATATATCCAACCACTGTTATGAGAAAGGGGTTAAAAAACGCAGATGCAATTGCGAAACAATTCCATTCAGCAGTATGCTGCTATGCAAGGCCTATTATTATCAAACGAAAAAGGCCAAGGACAAAAACAAATGGAAATAGGTGTATTATTAAATAAATTTTTCCAAATTTTAAAACGTTATGCCCTCCTTATGATCAGCTTAGCACTGGTTGGAGGTCTTGCGGGATATTTGATTACCGCTTTTTTCATCACACCAAAATATCAGGCCAGCACAACTATGATTGTCAACAACAGCCAGCAGGCAACCGGCACTTTAACTACCAGCGATTATAACGCTGCTACCCATCTGGTGGATACCTATGCGGTAATTATCAAAAGCGATACTGTGTTAAACCCTGTGATTTCCCAACTGAGTTTGGACATGCCCTACGAAGCGCTTGCTGCCCAGATTGATGTTTCCCCGGTGAACAATACTCAACTGATGCAGGTTTCCATGGTGCATCCAAATGGGGAATACGCACGCAAAATTGTAGAAAAAATATCACAGATTGCCCCTCAGCTAATTGAGGATCGGGTGGCGGGTTCCTGTAAAATTATCAGCCAGGCGCGCACCAGCTCTAAGCCAGTAACCCCCAATTTAAAATGGAATTTGCTATTATCTGTTTTTTCTGGTTTAGCGGTTGCGGCTATTATCATATTCATCCGTGAATCCATGGATAATACGGTGAATACTGAAGAGCAGCTAGCGGAAATTACAGATTCGATTGTAATTGGTGTGATCCCATTGGAAGGAGGAAGGCGACATGGCAAATAGAAAAATTAAAAGAGTAAAATTGGGAACTTTGGGGGTGAACACCTCGTTTGCCTACACCGAAGCCTTTAAAACTTTGCGGACCAATCTAGAATTTTTGTCCTCCACTAACCACTGCAAAAAATTGATTATCACTTCCTCCATCGCAGGGGAAGGGAAAACCAATGTTTCGATGAACCTGGCTGCCACTTTGGCGGAAGCAGGAAAAAAGGTCATCTTTGTGGATTGCGATTTACGCCAATCGGTTTTAAAAAGCTACCTGCAAACCGAACAGGGCGCCCAAACCAAAGCGTTTGCCAAAGGGCTATCCGGTGTTTTAAGTGGAAAATCCGATCTTTCGGAAGCCGCTTTCCAGTCAAAAGAATTAGGGTTTACCGTACTTCCAGCGGGAAAATATCCGCCAAATCCCTCCGAATTGCTGGCAAGCCCCCAAATGGAGGAACTGATCCACCTGCTGGAACCCCTGTTTGATTACATTATCTTTGATGCTCCGCCGGTTTCCTTGGTCACCGACGCTGCTGCCCTGGGGAAATTCGCGGATGGCGCGATTCTGGTGGTGCGGCACAAAGTAACTCCAGTAGCAACCGTGAAACGTTCTGTTTCCAACCTGCGCAATGCGGGTATCCCAATCATAGGCTCGGTGTTAAACGCCTATGATTCCAAAAAATCCAATTCCTATGGTTATGGTTACGGTTATGGCTACGGCTACGGGAACCAGCAGGAAGGAGGCAGAGTATGACCGATTTACACACCCACATCCTGCCCGGGATTGACGATGGCGCAAAAAACATCGAGCAATCCATCCAATTGTTAAAAGCGGAAATTGCCACCGGTGTAAACCAGATTGCCTTTACCCCACATTTTTATTTTGAACGCCAGCTGCCAGATGATTTCTTAAAAGCGAGGGAACAATCCCACCAAAGGCTGATGCAGGAAGCAGAGCGTCAGGGGCTGCGGTTTCAGGGAAAGCTAGCGGCGGAACTCTTTTTTTCCACTGGATTGACCCAGCTGGATTTAAAACAATTTTGCATTGAGGGTACAAACTACCTGTTGATGGAATTTTCCATGCGGCCGGATATCAGCCTGATTGAGGATGTCCTGTTTGATATCCTCGGGGAAGGGTTTATCCCCATCCTAGCGCATGTGGAACGTTACCACTTTTTGATGGACAACCCAGAATTGCTGGAAAAATGGATTCACCAAGGCGTATTGATCCAGGTCAATGCAGGTTCTTTGCTCAAAAAAGGAAAAACCAACAAATTTTTACGGAAATTAATCCAATGGGGGATGGTCCACATCATCAGTTCAGACGTCCATTCCCTGGACCGCCGCCCTCCTAATTTGGCGGAAGGCATGGCGGAACTGAAAAAATATCAGAACCGTTTGGAACAAAACGCGGACAGGGTTTTCCAGGGGAAATTTTTCAGGATTGACCCACCGTACACCCCAAAGAAAAGATTCGGAATCTGGATGTAGCCTCAGGCTCATCCAAGGCTACATAAAAAGGAGAATGTAACATGATGGATGCTACAATCACAAGATTACAACAAAAATCCGTTGTAACCCAAGTTCCAAAGAAAAAAAGCTATTTTATGGCAAAACGCTGTTTGGATGTGATGGCAAGCGGCTCTGTTTTACTGGTGCTTCTGCCAGTTTTCTTGATAATTGCCCTGGTCGTTTATCTGGATGACCCAGCAGGCAGCCCATTCTTTTACCAAACAAGGGTTGGACGGAACGGAAAACACTTCCGCTTTTATAAATTCCGTACCATGGTGGTAAATGCGGAACAGCTATTGGAGCAGCTGCAAAGCCAAAACGAAAAAG
Organism: Massilioclostridium coli; assembly: GCF_900095865.1. Taxonomy (GTDB): domain Bacteria; phylum Bacillota; class Clostridia; order Oscillospirales; family Ruminococcaceae; genus Massilioclostridium; species Massilioclostridium facile. The sequence continues at coordinate 790,145 of NZ_FMIZ01000007.1, forward strand.
ACGGCCCAGTATTTAAAATGGAACACGACCCACGCATTACAAGGGTGGGTAAATTTCTCCGTAAAACCAGTTTAGATGAACTGCCACAGCTCTGGAACGTATTCAAAGGGGATATGAGCTTGGTTGGCCCACGTCCAGCGCTGCCAAGGGAGGTTGCCCAGTACAACGATTACCATGCCCAGCGGCTGACGGTTACCCCGGGTTTGACCTGTTACTGGCAGGCAAAAAAACAGCGGGATTCCATCGGTTTTGAGGAGTGGATGGAGCTGGATATTCAATACATACAGGATTCCAACTTAAAAGTAGATTTGCGGATCATCTTCCAAACCGTAGGAGTTGTGTTTACCGGACAGGGAAAATAAAGCTGTCCGGTATAAAATTGTACAATTAGCGCATACTGGTAGTAAAACAGTTGCCCTTCTGTTGCTTTGGAAACAGCCTTAACTCATTTTGATAGGGCTGTTTTACCAGGGTGGAGTTTGTGATAAACCGTTGTGAGAGGCGGAAGATTTCACAGCCCAATCAAGAGGGGCAGGGATCAGAAATGTCCCCCATCATATGCTATTGGTTCGCTACGGTTGTTTTCCATATACCATTGTCCAGGCAAACCAAAATTTGGTTTACCTGGAATTTTTTTATTATGGAAACCACCGACTATGCTGGTGAAGGCTCTCGCCCAAAAGCTTTCGCTTTAAGCATCGAGCAAAGCGAACTGCTACCAGCAATCTTATCGTAACGAAAAAACTATGGTTGGAAGAAAACTGCCCGTTTACAGGCGGCAGGGCAAGTGATGCAAAAGACAGATATTTCAGTACGTCTTTCGATGTTTGTCGGTACTATGCCCTTTTAGGGCTTACCCAAGCTACCAGCTTAGCTGATGGTCATGACTAGTTGGATTTTATGGAATGGTTCCTGTTGTACTGTGTAATACTGGAGTGTTTCTTCCATAATCCTGTTTTACGGATTAGGCAAACGGATCTACCATGGCATTGACTTACTAGCAGTTTTACATACCCATTTTAACAGGGAAAAAGAAAGGTGATGTTATGGCAACAGAGGGTAGAGCAAGAACGGCAGAACAACAGGAGCGCAGCCAAAAACAGGTTTTTATTGTGGGTTCCAAAGGGATTCCAGCCAACTACGGAGGGTTTGAAACCTTTGTGGAAAAACTGACTCAACACCAGAAATCTAGCCAGATCCGCTACCACGTAGTGCGGATGTCCGACCAAAAAGGCAGGTTTGAATATAATGGGGTCAATTGCATTAACATCAAGGTTCCTCCTATGGGGCCAGCAAAAGCGGTTTATTATGATTTGGCAGGGCTGGAATACTGCATCCAGTATTGTAAAAACCGCCCCTGGATTCAAAATCCCATTTTTTACGTCCTCGCCTGCCGGATTGGCCCATTTATCGCCCCTTATAAACGTCGGATTCAACAGCTTGGTGGAACTCTTTACGTCAATCCAGACGGACATGAATGGAAGCGGGAAAAATGGAGCGTTCCGGTACGCCGTTACTGGAAATTTTCTGAGAGGTTTATGGTAAAGTATGCGGATTTACTCATCTGCGACAGCAAGAATATAGAGCAGTATATTTTGGAAGAATATAAACAGTACCATCCCAAAACCACCTATATTGCCTATGGAGCGGATACCCATCCATCCAGGTTGCGGGATGACGACCCAAAATATTTGGACTGGATGTCAAAAAGGGGATTGCGTCCAAACGAATATTATCTAGTAGTGGGGCGTTTTGTACCGGAAAACAACTACCTTACCATGCTTCAGGAGTTTATGAGGTCAAATACCAAAAAAGATTTTGCTCTCATCACCAATGTGAGTAGACATTTTTTACAGCAGTTGCAGGAGAAAACCAATTTTCAAAAGGATAGTAGAATCCATTTTGTTGGCACTGTCTATGATTATGAATTGTTGAAAAAAATCCGGGAAAACGCCTACGGTTATTTTCATGGCCACGAAGTAGGAGGGACCAACCCCAGCTTGTTGGAAGCGCTGGCAACGACCGATTTAAACCTTTTGCTGGATGTGGGGTTCAACCGCGAGGTGGCGGAGGATGGGGCGGTTTATTGGACGAAACAGCAGGGCAGCCTTTCCCACCTGATTGACCAGGCAGATCATTTTACACCGGAACAAATCCACCAATTGGGGAAAAAGGCAAAACAACGAATCCATCAGGGGTATACCTGGGATTTTATCGTAGACCAATACGAAAATTTATTTTTGCGTTGATAGGTGGTAGCTGTGAAAATTTTAATGGTAAACAAGTTTTTTTATATCAAAGGCGGAAGCGAAACCTATTATTTTGCCCTAAAGCGCCTACTAGAACAACATCACCATACTGTGGTGGATTTTTCCATGAAGGACCCCAAAAATTTCCCCTCCCCCTATGAAAGATACTTTGTAGAAAACATCGACTACAATGCCCGGCAGAACATTGCCAGCCAGATGAAGCTGGGGGTCAAGCTGATCTATTCCCAGGAGGCAAAACAAAAACTGGAACAGCTGGTCCGGAAGGAAAAACCGGATATTGCCCACCTGCATATTTTCCAACACCAGCTCTCCCTTTCGATTTTGGACGTGCTGAAAAAATACCATATCCCTGTGGTATATACTGCCCATGACTTGCAGATGCTCTGCCCCAATTATCAGATGATGACCCACGGGAAAATCTGCGAGCGATGTAAAGGCAAGCGGTATTTTAACTGCACCAAGTACAAATGTATCAAGGATTCCACCGCGAAAAGCCTGCTGGGAACCATGGAGGCCTATTTTAACCAGGCAACCAAAAAATACGATGTTATCGATAAAATTATTACCCCAAGCCAGTTTTACCGGCGGAAATTTCTCCAGTTTGGAGTCCGTCCAGATCGGGTGGTGCATCTGCCCAACTTTTTGGACCTGAAACAGCCTAAGATAGCCCCCAACCAAAGAGGGGACTATTACCTATATTTTGGGCGGCTTTCCAAGGAAAAGGGAATTTTAACCTTGATTCATTCCGCCATTCAAACAGGGATTCGGCTATTGATTGTAGGCACCGGACCGCTAAAGCAAGAATTAGAACAAATATTGGCGAAAAAAACAACCCACCGGATAGAACTTTTGGGGTTCCGTTCTGGACAGGAACTGTTTCACCTAGTGGGGAACGCCAAAGCGGTTGTCCTCCCCTCCGAATGGTACGAGAATGGGCCGTATTCCGCCATTGAATCCCTGATGTTGGGGCGGCTTATCATCGGTTCGGATATTGGCGGTATTCCCGAGTTGATTCGGGAAGGGGAAAACGGATTTTTGTTCCACCATGGCAGCAAAGAGAGCCTGGCTGGGGCGATCCGCAAAATGGAACTGCTTACACCGGAGGAAGAGCAGATGTTTTCAGATTGTTCCCGTCAAATCTATCAGAAATACTACACCGGAACTGCCCACTATCCCAAACTAATGGCGATTTATCAGGAAGCAATTCAATCAAAACATCCCCCAAAACAGAAAGAAGGTTACAGGAGATGAGCGGAAAAAAAGCCAGGGTAATCGCGTTTTACCTTCCCCAATACCATCCCATCCCGGAAAACGACCAACATTGGGGGAAGGGTTTCACCGAATGGACCAATGTAACAAAGGCAAAACCCTTGTTCCGAGGGCACCATCAGCCCAACCTGCCGGCGGATTTGGGGTTTTATGACTTGCGCCTGCAACAGATACAGATCGCCCAGGCGGAACTGGCACGCAATGCCGGAATTGAAGGGTTCTGCTATTGGCACTATTGGTTTGGGGGCGGCAAACGGGTGTTGGAGATGCCGTTCCAGCGGGTGTTGGAAACCGGAAAACCGGATTACCCCTTTTGCCTTGGCTGGGCAAACCATGATTGGTCCACCAAAACCTGGCAGAAGGGGAAAACCCTGCAACAGGATACCACTATTTTCAAGCAGGAATACCCTGGGGAACAGGATGACATCCTGCATTTTCAAACCATGCTTCCTGCTTTTCAGGACCATCGGTATATCCGGGTGGATGGTAAACCTTTGTTTGTAATTTTCGATCCAAAAGGGATGCCGGATTGCGGCAGGTTCCTCACCTTATGGAACCATCTGGCGGAACAAAACGGGCTAAAAGGGTTCCATTTTGTGGCGCTGGCGGAATCCGTCCCCCCGTTGGATGCGGGTAAACTGGCAAATTTGGAACAGGCGGTGGAGGATTGTTTTGCGGAATACTTCGCCATGGGGTTTGACGCCATCCAGTCGGTTAACCGGAAATACGCTGAAATCAAAACCGGCGGAAAGCTGAAAAAAACATTCCACGGAGCGGTGCGGAGGGTTTCCCCTGGGCTGGTGTTGGACAAATACGATTATGGCAAAATTGTCCGGAATTTTTATACTTCCCAGGACTCCAAAGAGAATGTGTACCCACAGCTGATGGCGGGGTGGGACCGCACCCCAAGGTCGGGGCGGCGGGCGATTATCTATTACAACAGGACGCCGGAAAATTTTTCGGTTGCGGTTCAGCAGGCACTGCGGCAGGTAGCACACAAACAGCCGGAACACAGGCTGATTTTTTTAAATTCCTGGAACGAGTGGGGGGAAGGTGCCTATATGGAGCCGGATTTGCGGTATGGTACCGCCTTTTTGGACCGGTTAAAGCAGGCGTTGAAACCGGATAGGTAAGAACTAAAAATTGGTTCGTAATACGGAATGGAAAAAAGGAAAAACTGGTTTTCCAAACGGTTGCCAGATCAGACCAGCCAGCAATCAGGCGGAGCGCTGCCCAAGGCAACCGACAACGAGGTATCATTTTCCCGCAAAGAGGTTTGGAGTCATTGCTACGCCGTTGGAAATATCCAGCCAAAAAACATTGGTTTCAGGCAAAGCGGGCCGACAAAATCAAATTTTGAAAATTGAGGCTGCGGATGATCCGGTAAGTGATGTCAAACGAGAGCTTTCCGGTAACCCCCATCAAAAACAATGGGGGTTGCTCCGCAATCACCACAACAAGGGAAGTTTGAAAGGAGGGATATCCATGGCGGAGATTAACGATGGAAAAGGGATAAAAGTGATCGCCTATTATCTGCCCCAGTTTCACACCATTCCGGAGAATGACAGGTTTTGGGGGAAAGGGTTCACCGAGTGGACCAACACCAAAAAGGCAAAGCCGTTGTTTCCAAACCATTACCAGCCGAAAATTCCCCTCAACCAGAATTACTACAACCTCATGGATGACAAAGTGAAAATCTGGCAGTCGGATTTGGCGCAGCGGCATGGGGTGTTTGGGTTCTGTTACTACCACTACTGGTTCCAGAACGGCAAAAAGCTGCTGGAAAAACCAGCGGAACAAATGTTGGCAAACCCTGAGGTTACCATTCCATTCTGCTTTAGCTGGGCAAACGAGAATTGGACGAAGAACTGGGACGGCGGCAATCAGGAACTAATTGTCGCCCAGGATTACGGCGGCAAAAAGGAATGGAAATCCCATTTGGAGTATTTGCTCCCATTTTTCCGAGATAAGCGGTATATCACTTTGGATGGAAAGCCGGTATTCCTCATTTACAAACCGGAACAGATTCCACAGGTGGACCAGATGCTGGAGTATTGGGAAACCGAGATGCGAAAACAGGGGTTCCCTGGAATTTGTTTTATGATCCAAAATCCCAACTGGTATTTTTCCCCTTCCTACCAGATGGGGCGTTTTTCCTATCAGATTAAATTCCATCCTTTTTTTGCTATGGCGTACACTGAGGAAAAAATGAAAAAACTTCGTCGCCTACAAGCTGCCTACCGCGGTTTAAAGCCCATCCACTGCCAATGGATGGTGGAACGCTTGTTTGAGGCGGTCAAACACAAACGCCAGCCAGCGGAAAAGAAACAGGCCAGGTTGGATTATGACCGGATGTGGGAACGGATAATCCGTTCCAACCCCTCCCCAAAGTTGATTGAAGGGGCATTTGTGGATTGGGATAATACCGCCCGCACCAAAACCGGATTGGTTCATCTGGGGGCAACGCCGGAAAAATTTTACTGCTATCTGTCCCAACTAAGAGAAAAGGTGCTGCGCAGCGGTCAGCAGCCAGTAATCTTTTTAAATGCTTGGAACGAGTGGGCGGAAGGGGCATACCTGGAACCAGATGAAAAACATGGATATGCCTACTTGGAGCAGTTGAGCCGGGTATTCCCGCCAGAAGAGGGTTAATATGGGACAGGAAGTGGTTTCTTTTGAAGAATTATTGCAGCAGTACCGGAGTAAAGGGATCAACCTGATGGCGTTCATCACAACCCCCTGGCACTATTATGGGGTGCTTTCCTTTGTCCTTCAACAGCAACAGGAGCACAAAAGGGTCAATGGTTTGATTTTAGTTCCACAGGGTTACGGAAAAGCGTTGGAAAACATAACAATCCCCACGATAAAAGGGGTCCAACTGAACATCCTTTGGGTTACTACCCGTTCTGTGGCAAAAACGTTTCCCCAGAAACTGCGGGCAAAACTTTGCTACTACCGTTTTTTTTGGAATCGGCCCCGACAGGATAACGTTTTCTTTTTATCTCCGGTGGCCCCTCAATACTGGCTGATGTCCAAGCTGGAAGATGCTTGGGGCAGGTCTGCTATTGGGGTGGTGATTGACGAGGGCCTTGGGGCGTATATGCGTTCCCCCTGGGGCTGGGCAAAGGAGGTTTTCCACAACACCCGCAGCTGGAAACAGTTTTTGGGAGGGCTGCTTCAATACGGGGTTTTCAACCCGCTGCGGAACCATCTGCTCAAGCGGAGCCACCGGCTGGAAGAACGTCCGTTGCTGCTGCCTGGGGTGCGGGAAAAATTTCTTCCCAACTGGCAGGTATCCCATTTATACCGGAAAGCCTTCCAGCTGCAAAACATCCCGGTTTCCTCAAAATTAAAGCGGCAGTACGAAAAAGCTGTGGTGATCAGCAACCAGCTTTACCATACTACAGGGCAGCTCCAACAGGATGCCGACCTGAAGTTATACCAGCATATTTGTGATTTTTGCCGCCAAAAAAACATTCCGGTGGTGTTTAAACCCCATCCCAGGGAACATACTATAACCAGATACCAATCGTTGGATTGTGTGATGGATACCGATTATCAAACAGCTCAGGAGCAGCTGTTCAGCCAGCTGGAACAGCTTCCAAGGTGTGTGGTAGGGTTTACCACAACAACGTTGGTTACATCCTCGGTTTTTTATGGTATCCCCACCATCTCGCTGGCAAAATTGCTGGAACCCCAAGAGATATCCCATGATTTCAAGGTGGAGCTGGACCGCTTTGCCGCATGCTTTGAAGGGATGGTAAAACTTCCGGAAACCATCGGGGAACTGGAACAGCTTTTCACATAATGCTACAAAAGGAGGGGACAAGATGAATTTGCTCAAACGCAGGCTCAATCCATATGCGTTCCTCTTTGGGGCATTGTTCCTCCCCCTCATTCAGGTCAACCTGTATACCGGATTGGTTCCCAAATGGTTTTGTGCCGTTGAACTGGTATTGATCCTGCTGCTTTACATCTGGCAGCAGCGGATGCCCTCCAGTATCACTTGGTTTTTGCTGCTGTTCGTCGCCATTATGGTGTACAGCACCTACCACACCGGAAAACCGTTGGCTTACGCCATCTATTACAGTGTCCAGCTGGCGGCATTTTTGCTGCTTATGGATTTATTTTTTCAGATTGATCCCATGATGGTACTCAATACCATCCAGTACCTTATGGGGCTGCTGATTCTGCTCAACCTGTTTTTCCAGTTGGTAAAGCCGGATTATTTTGGGGTATCCCCCACCAGTGGGAACTATTATAACCTACTGGTGTCGGATAACGAACTGCCCTATTACATGGTGCCCTATATGCTGGTGGTAGCGGTGAACTCGTTCGCCCACCACGGAAGGCTGACCCTGTGGAACTTTGCCATAATCACCCTTGCTTATGGAAGCGTTGTGGTTTCCTGGACCGCTACTGGCGTAGTGGGCGGTGCGGTGGCGTACCTGAGTATTGTAACGGTGGCGCTTCTCAAATATCCCCGATTCCATAAAAGGCTATTTTTCTGGCTGGTGCTGTTGTACATTGTTGTATTTGTGAGCATTGTGGTGTTCCGGGTACAAGAATGGTTTCCCTACCTAGTGGAAAAGATACTCAAAAAAGACCTGACTTTTTCCGGTAGGACGGGGATTTGGGACGAAGCATTTCGGATCATCCGTCAACACCTTTGGTTGGGGCAGGGGACAATCGCGGGAGGTCGGCTGACAGTAATTCCGTTTGACATCACCAGTGGAACTCTGGTTTCCGCCCACAGCTATTTTCTGGAAATCACCATGCAGGCAGGGCTGCTAGGGGTTAGCTGCTTTGTGGCGGTGTGGTTCCTCATTGGCAAACGGTTTACCGCCTACCACACTACCAGCAACAGGATTTTACTGGTAGCCTCCCTTTGTTTTTTCGCCATGTTGGTGCTATACACCACCGAGGGCTGGCTTTACCACACCTTCCAGTACACCATTTATTATCTTTTGTTTGCCTGCGCTGCCCCGGTGTACTGTGTTGTTCCTATTCCAAACCAGGCAGTCACCAACTTCAATCAAATACGGAGGTAGTTATATGTATCAAAAACCAATTGTCATAGCTGAAGCCGGATGCAACCACATGGGGGAAATGGAGGTTGCGAAACAGCTCATCCAGATTGCGGCGGTTTACTGTAAGGTAGATGCGGTAAAATTCCAAAAGCGGAATAACCGGGAGTTACTCACCCCCGAACAGTACAACGCCCCTCACCCCAACCCAGTCAATTCCTACGGGGCAACCTACGGGGAACACCGTGAATACCTGGAGTTCACCCTGGAACAGCACGCCCAGTTAAAAAAATGGTGTGAGGAATACGGCGTGATCTACTCCACCTCTGTGTGGGATCTAACTTCCGCCCAGGAAATCGCTTCCCTCCAGCCTGAGTTTATCAAAATCCCCTCCGCCTGTAACAACAACTACGAGATGCTCCAGTGGCTGTGCGACCATTATCAGGGGGAAATCCAGCTTTCGTTTGGTATGACCACCCGCCAGGAGGAAAAAGAGATTGTACGGCTATTTGAAAAGAACCGCCGTGCTAAGGATTTGGTGCTGTTCAACTGTACTTCTGGCTATCCTGTGCCATACAAAGATGTCTGCCTTTTGGAGATTACCCGCATGCGCAAAGAGTATGGCAACCGTGTCAAAGCCATTGGGTTTTCCGGCCACCATCTGGGGATTGGGGTGGATATCGCCGCCTATACTTTGGGGGCGGATTTGATAGAACGCCATTATACCCTGGACAGGAGCTGGAAAGGCACTGATCATGCCGCTTCTTTGGAACCGGAGGATCTGCGCAAACTGGTGGGGGAACTGCACCACACCCAGCAGGCCCTAACCTATAAAGAGGAGGAAGTCCTCCCCATTGAACAGGTGCAGCGGGAAAAACTAAAATACCGCCCCAGATAAGGGGCAAAGGGGGATTTGGAATGAACAGCAGGCTAACGGATTATCTGGTGGAACCCACCGATACGCTGCTGGAGGCGTTACAGCGGATTGACCACAACACCAAAGGCTTTTTAATCGTAACGGATTACCATCGCATGGTGTTAGGAACCCTCACGGATGGGGATATTCGGCGTGCACTCATCAAAGGGATATTGGTGGGGCAGCCCATCGAAGGGGTTTATCACACCGCCTGCAAAAGCCTGAAAAATACCCAACCAATTTCGGTTGCTGGGGAGCTGTTCAAAAACCAGTCGATTGATTTTATCCCGATTGTGGACGCCTACGGCCATCTGGTAAACATCATCACCAAAAAACAGATGCACGCCCTGCTGTTACAGGATATCCGGGCGGATCTAAACTATGACTTTTTCCAGCTGGATGAAGGCGTTGTGGATTATGAGGTGTATCACCGTCCTTGGGGATTCTACAAAACTACCGTACTCAACGATTTTTACCAGTCCAAAATTATCTCGGTGAACCCGGGGGAACAGCTCAGCCTCCAATCTCACAATCATAGGGAAGAATACTGGATTGTAGTCCATGGGAAAGGGATGGTGCAGATTGGGGAATCCTATCGGAACGTGCGCTGTGGCACCACGTTGTTCATCCCCAAAACCTGCAAACACCGGCTTGCCAACCTGGATAAAACCGAATCCCTGATCCTCACCGAAGTGCAGATTGGGGACTATTTTGGGGAGGATGACATCATCCGCTACCAGGATGATTATGGCAGGGAAACCATACAAAAAGGGGGTTCTATATGAATATCGCATTAATTCCGGTACGGGGTGGAAGCAAATCCATTCCCATGAAGAACATCAAGCCAATCTGTGGGAAACCATTGGTTTACTGGACCGCGAAAGCCGCCTGCCAGTGCCCCCAGATTGACCGTGTTTATATTTCCACCGAAAGCCAGGAGATCAAACAGGTGGTGGAACAGTTCCAAGCCAAAGAACCACAACTGTTCTCCAAACTGGAGGTGGTGGGCAGGAGCGAGGAAACTGCTACCGATACCGCCTCCACCGAATCGGTGATGCTGGAATTTGCCCAACAGCACGAGTTTGAAAACATCGCCCTTGTCCAGGCAACATCCCCCTTGCTGTCCAGCCAGGATTTGACCAACGGGTTCCAGGCATTGCAAACAGATGGCACGGACAGCATTGTTTCGGTGGTACGGCAAAAGCGGTTCCAGTGGAAGGTAAACAACGGGTTTGCCTTGCCTACCAACTACGATGTATTCCAGCGACCCCGCAGGCAAGAATTTGAGGGGTATCTGGTGGAAAACGGGGCGTTTTACATCTGTTCCCGGGAGGATTTGCTTCGCACCCAAAACCGTGTTTCCGGAAAAATCAAGGCAGTGGAAATGGATGAGGACAGTTTTTTCGAGGTGGACGAACCAAGGGATTGGGCGATTGTGGAAGCATTGATGCGGAAAAACAACCCTGTTCTTATCAGGCGTCCTTCCAATATCCGGATGTTCCTCACCGACTGCGACGGCTGCCTGACCGACGGGGGAATGTACTACTCCGAGCGAGGGGACGAGCTGAAAAAATTCAACACCCGGGACGGCATGGGGTTTGGGATGCTACGGGAAAAGGGGATTATCACCGGTATCATCACCAGCGAGGAAGTAGAGCTGAACCAACGGCGGGCGGATAAATTGCGGCTGGATTTTTTGGAATCCGGCTGTAAGGATAAGCTGGCCGCCATCCAGAAGCGCTGTGAGAAATATGGAATTTCTCTGGAACAAGTGGTGTATGTGGGGGACGATATCAATGACCTGGAAGCGGTGCGGACTGTTGGCTATGGCTGCTGCCCTTCTGACGCCATGCCCTGCGTACAGCAGGCGGCGGATTACATCGCCTCCGCCAAAGGCGGGCAGGGCGTTATCCGGGAGATTGTGGAACAGTTGTTGGAGGAGCCATGAGCCAGGATAAAAATATCGCTTTTCAAGCGGGGCTGTGGTATGTGGTTTCTTCGGTGATGGTCAAGGCGGTGTCCCTCCTCACCACCCCGATTTTTACCCGCATCCTATCCCAGACCGATTATGGCATTACCGCCACCTTTAGTTCCTGGTACGCCCTGCTCCTTACCTTCTGCACCTTAAACCTGACGTACAGCATCGGGCGTGCCAAATTGGATTTTCCCGGTAAGCTGGAGGAATACATCGGTTCCATGCAACTGCTTTCCGCAGTAGTAACCGGAGGAATTTCCCTGGTACTGCTGGTGTTTTTAAAGCCGGTTTCTCGTTTTTTGGAACTGGACCCATTGCTGGTGGTGCTGTTGGTGGTCTACCTGTTTTTTTCCCCAGCAATTGCCTTTGTGCAAAATGGATATCGCTACCGGTACCAGTATAAGCAGAACATCGCCATTGCCTGGTACACCGCCCTGACAACGGTAGCCATCTCTTTGGTATTGGTACTCTCTGTGGACAACAAAAAATATATTGCCCGGGTGATCGGGATTGTCCTGCCCACAGTGGCGCTTTCTGCGGTATTTTGGATACGCTCCCTGTGGAAAGGTCAGATCCATTTTCGTTGGGAATATTGGAAGTATGGTTTGGCGCTTTCCGGTCCGCTGGTGGTACATACCATCTCCATGAATATCCTTTCCCAGTCTGACCGGCTGTTTATCTCGAAAATCTGTGGGCCGGAGGTGACGGGGCTGTACAGCTTATCCGCCAATTACGGGCTGTTGCTCTCGATTGTGACAAACGCTGTGGCGGAAGGCTGGCTGCCCTGGTTCCACGACAATTATTTTGCCAGGAATTTTGACGCCATCCGTAAAAACGTCAAGCCGGTTATTCTGCTGGGGTGTTTTATCGGGTTTGCATGTATCGGGTTTGCCCCTGAGGCAATCCGGATTTTAGGCGGGGAACAGTATGCGGAAGGGATATGGTGTGTGCCTCCGATTGTGCTGGGGATTATCTGCCAGTACATCTACACCCATTATGTGAACATCGAGATGCACCTGAAAAAAACCAAATACGTTTCCAGGGGGACGATTTTCGCCGCGCTGCTCAACATTGGGCTAAACGCCATTTTTATTCCGCTATTCGGATATATCGCGGCAGCCTACACCACATTTGCCAGCTATACCGCCCTGCTGTTCATCCATTTTTTCATCACCCGCCGCATCCTCAAGGTCAGGCTGTATCAGGATTCCTTCCTGTTCCTCTCCCTGGGGGTGACAACGGTTGTTTCCGGTATGCTCATGTTCAGTTATACTAGGCCGTTGCTCCGTTACCTGCTCATTGGTATCGGTTTTATTCTCTTTTTATTTGTGTTTCGGAACCATTTGTTCCAGTTTTTCAAAAAAATCAAATTCAGGGAGGGGAATCATGGAACTCATTCCTAAAATCAAACGGTTTGCCTATTACAGAGGGCGGGAAATCTACCATCCCATCCGCAACCGGCTGTACCGCCTCAAAGAGCGGAAAATTGGAATTTCCCCCAGGTATACCCATGTGACCTATGATGTCGCCGGCAATGTAGGGGATACTGTCCTGTCTCAGTGCGTGCGGAAAACCTTCGAGCTGGATTCCCCAAAAGGGTGGAATATCCAAACCGTCAGCCAACCAGTCACCCAGGAGGTGGTGGAACGGATCAATTCCACCAAAAAACTGATCATCGGCGGGGGAGGGTTGTTTTTGCCAGATACCAACCCCAACAGCAAAAGTGGATGGCAATGGGCGATTTCTTCGGAACTGCTTCGACAAATCCAAGTGCCCATTGTGGTGTATTCGGTTGGGTTTAACAATTTTAGGGGGCAAAAGAACAACATTGCGTTTGTGGAGAACCTAAAACTGCTGTTACAAAAAGCCGAATTTGTAGGGCTGCGGAACTATGGCAGCATCCAAGCAATCCAAAATCTGGTGGGGGAGCCCTTCGGTTCCAAAATCCAATACCAGCCTTGTACCACGACATTGATCCGCAAGCTGTACCAATTGCCCAGGAAACAACAAACCGGAAACATCGCCCTCAATATGGCGTTTGACCGGGAGGAGCTGCGGTTCGGCGCAAACAAGCGGACAATTCTGGAACAGGTGGCAAAGGCGGCAAAAGCCCTGGAGCAAAAGGGGTACCGGCTGTATTATCTCCTCCATTGTGAGGTGGATGGCAAATTTGTGGAATACCTCCAACGGGAGGGGGTCAGATGCCAGGTGGTCAACGCCGCTTTCTGGCTGCCCCATAAGCTGATTTCGTTTTACCAGAGGATGGATGTTGTGCTGGGGATGCGGGGACACTCCCAAATGATTCCTTTTGGCTTAAACTGTGCCCTGATATCTTTCGGCACCCACGATAAAATGAAGTGGTTTTTGGAGGATATCCAGGCAACTGACTGGTATGTGGAACTGACTGCGGATGTGGGTCACCTTGCCCAGCGGATTGTGGCCAAGTTTGAACAGGTGTATGAGCGGAACCCAATGGAAACATGGGATAGGCTACTTTCCCAACAGGAACGGCTTTGGCAGATCACAAAAAAGAACCTGGCACAAATTGAAATAGATTCATCTTCAAGGAGGAAATCATGAGCAAACAGGAAACGAAATGGAAATCTGGCTTTATCGGGGTATTACTGATCATCCTCGCTTCGGTGGTAGGGGTGTTTGGAGTGGTATATGGGTATTACCATTCCAAATTGTCCCTGATGCAGTACAGCGACGGGACGGTATCCCAAACCGAACCCATCGACCCCACTGCCAGTGAGTTCCAGGACGGCGCCTCCGAGATGGAGCAGCTCACCTCCGGTTTGGAGCAGCAGGATACAGTAAAGGCGGAAGGGGAGATTTTCGGCTCGGAGGATGTGTTCAACATCTTGCTCATCGGAACAGATGAACGCAGCGAAACCTTCAGCAATAACGCCCGTGGGGATACCTGTATGCTGCTTTCGGTGAACAAAAAGGATGGCAAACTAAAACTGGTGAGTTTTGAGCGGGCAACCGCCGTCCCCATCCTGGCAGGGCAGTACAAAGGGCAATATGATTGGCTTACCCACACTTTCCGGTATGGCGGGGCGGACCTGATGATGCGGGAAATCCGGGAGTGCTATAAAATCGATGTCACCCGTTACATCCGGGTGAATATCAGTACCTTTATGGAGGGGATTGACGCCGTGGGAGGGGTTACCATCAGCCTGAGCCAGGCGGAATCCGATTATATCAACTATCCTCAAGGAACCTATGCGGAAGACCACATCCGGGAGATGGGGATTGCCAACCAGGTGCAGAGGGTAACACCGGGGGAAAACCATCTGAATGGGGCAACCGCCATGCTATACGCCCGCTGCCGGTATATCGACAGCGATTGGAGGCGGGTGGAACGGCAACGCACCGTGATCCAGGCGGCCATGAATCAGGTAAAACACTTAGATCTACTGGAACTGAACAACCTGTTAAACCGGGTTCTCCCCCTGGTACAGACCAATTTAAAGGAATCCGAAATTACCAGCCTTCTGATGTTAGCACCCAAATATGTAAAATCCCAGACAGAGGAGATGACCGTCCCAGTATCCGGCACCTATGGCAGTATGAAAGGGATGGGTGGCAGGAGTATGTATGCGGTAAACTTTAATGAAAACGCCAAAATTCTAAAAAAATTCCTGTACGGGGAATAAAAGATTACAGATACACAAAACCTCCTCTGTTGCGGTAATAGCCAGGGGAGGTTTCCTTGTCTGTCTTTAAGCTTAACAACCCACCAGGGGTAGATAAAAAAGCCTTTTTCAGCTTACATAAAGCTCGTCGTTATTAATATACTACTCTTTTTCTTTCCTCGGTAAAACTGGGGGATTTTTCTTCGTCGAAAGACATCAATCAAAACCACCAGTTGAACTGGTGGTATGCACTAGCCCTAGAAGGGCATTTTACTGGCGGGCATCTAAAGACGCACTGAACATTCTTTCTCTTGCATCTACTGCTCCGCCGCTCGTAAACGGGCACTTATGCTTCTTTCCGAGCTTGATAAACTTGCTAGATTGCTTGTTAGTAGCTCGCTTCGCTCGATACTTGAAGCGAAAGCTTTTTTACGAGGCACCTCCACCGGCATAGCCGGTGGTTTCCCTAATCAACAAAAACAGCACCATCTAACAAAATAGATGGTGCTGTACTATCAGCCATATTGCTGTTTTTATGGTTAGGATAATTCCAGTTTTCCGGTATATAACTGGTAATAGGTTCCTTTTTGAGCCAGTAGTTCGTCGTGGGTACCACGTTCGATAATCCTGCCGTGTTCCAGTACAATAATCGCGTCGCTGTTCCGGATGGTGGAAAGCCTGTGGGCGATGACGAATACAGTACGCCCCTTCATCAGGTTATCCATCCCTTTCTGTACAATGCTTTCGGTACGGGTATCGATACTGGAAGTAGCTTCATCCAGGATTAAAACCGGTGGGTTCGCAACCGCTGCCCTAGCAATGGCAAGCAACTGCCGCTGCCCCTGGGAGAGTTCCTCGCCATCCCCGCTCAGCATAGTCTGGTAACCGTTTGGCAACATGTTGATGAACTGGTCCGCATGGGCAAGTTTTGCGGCTTCATATACTTCCTCATCGGTGGCATCCAGTTTGCCATATCGGATATTATCCATAATGGTACCGGTAAACAGATGGGTATCCTGTAATACAATTCCTAAAGAGCGACGTAAATCAGCTTTTTTGATTTTATTAATGTTGATATCATCGTAACGGATTTTCCCATCCTGTACATCGTAAAAGCGGTTGATCAGGTTGGTGATGGTTGTTTTCCCTGCGCCGGTTGAACCAACAAACGCCAGCTTTTGGCCGGGTTTTGCGTAGAGTGTCAGGTCGTGGAGGACAATTTTATCGTCGGTGTAACCAAATGTCATATCATAGAACCGCACATCGCCTTTTAGCTCGGTATAGGTAACCGTACCATCGTGGTGAGGGTGTTTCCATGCCCATACACCGGTGCGTTCCGTACATTCTGTCAGGGTTCCATCCGCTGCTTTTTTAGCGTTTACCAGGGTAACATAGCCGTCATCGACTTCTGGTTGTTCATCGATCATTTGGAAAATACGTTCCGCACCAGCCAACGCCATGATGATGGAGTTAAACTGTTGCGCTACCTGCATAAACGGTTGGGTAAAGCTTTTGGTGAATTGTAGGTAGGAAGCCATTACCCCAAGGGTGATGCCTCCAATTCCCGCAACCGAGAGGGCGCCGCCTAATACAGCGGTCAGAACAAACTGCAGGTTTCCGATGTTGCCGATAATAGGCCCCATCATGTTGGCGAAACTGTTTGCATTGGATGCGCTGACATAGAGTTTTTCGTTGAGCTGGTCAAATTCTTCTTCTGAAATCCGTTCATGGTTAAATACTTTAATAACCCTTTGGCCATTCATCCGTTCTTCCACAAACCCGGTTACATCCGCAATATCCATCTGTTGTTTAATGAAGTATTTTCCGCTTTTACCACCGATTTTTTTGGTGACTAATATCAGGATACCAATCATAACAACGGCAAGGATAGTCAACAGTGGACTGAGTACCAACATTGAAATAAAGGTAACAACAATCGTAATAAGGGACATTAACACCTGTGGCAGCGCTTGGGCAATCATCTGGCGGAGGGTATCGGTATCGTTGGTGTAAAGGCTCATGATCGAACCGTTGGTGTGCTGGTCAAAATACCGGATAGGGAGGGTTTGCATGTGTTCAAACATATCGTCCCTGACCCGTTTTAATACACCCTGCCCAATATTAACCATTAAGCGGGTATAAACAAAGGTTCCAATTACGCCTAATAAAAAGATGGTTCCCAGTACAGCCAAGGCCATATATAGTTCCCTAAAGTTTGGGTCGGTATTGCCAATCAAAGGTACAATAAAATCATCCAACAGGAATTTTAAAGAGAGAGAAACCGAGATTGAGGCAATCGAGCTGATAATAATACAAATAAATACTGCAACCAAAGCAACCTTGTGTTTTCCAGTTACATATTTTAAAAGCCGTTTTGCGGTTTTTAGGTTGTTTTGGTAGCTTTTTGCTTTATTTTTCATCATCCTCACCTCCTTTTACTTGGGACAGATATACTTCACGGTAAATTTCATTGGTTTTCAGCAGTTCTTCCGAGGTGCCAATGCCATTGATTTTTCCATCATCCATGACGATGATCTGGTCCGCATCCTCTATGGAAGAAATTCGCTGGGCAATGATAATTTTTGTGGTGTTTGGAATTTCTTCTCGAAATGCTTTCCGGATTAAAGCATCTGTCTTAGTATCAACCGCACTGGTAGAATCGTCTAAAATTAAGATTTTTGGCTTTTTTAGCAATGCTCTGGCAATACAAAGCCGCTGTTTTTGTCCACCGGAAACATTGTTACCGCCTTGCACAATTTTGGTTTGGTACCCTCGCGGGAATTCCTGTACAAACCCATCTGCCTGTGCCAGTTTACAAACACGCTGAACCTCTTCATTGCTGGCGTTTTCATCACCCCAGCGGATGTTGTCGTAAATCGTTCCGGTAAACAGTACATTTTTCTGTAATACCATAGAAACTTGGTCACGCAGGGCTTCCAAATCGTATTCCCGTACATCAACACCGCCAACTTTTACCGAGCCTTTTGTCACATCATACAATCTTGGGACCAGCTGTACCAGAGTGGATTTTGCGCTTCCGGTTCCACCGATAATCCCGATGGTCTGACCGGATTTAATATGCAGGTTCACATCCTTTAAGGAAAGGTTTCCGCCTTCTCCAGCATAGCTGAAGTCCACATGGTCAAAGTCAATATCCCCGTTTTTCACGGTTTTTTGTGCGTTAGGCTGGTTCTGCATTTCTGGAACTTCGTTGAGTACTTCTTTAATACGGTCAGCAGAAGCCTCTGCAATCATAATCATAACAAATACAAAGGAAACCATCATCAACGACATAAGGATTTGCAGTGCATATACAATCACGCTAGTTAGTTCACCAGTCTCCATGGTTTGGAAGATGATGCTTTTTCCTCCAATCAATACCATTAGCAGTACAACCGCATACATGGTAAACTGCATAACAGGGGAGTTCCATGCGACAATTTTTTCTGCTTTGGTAAACAGATTAAATACAACTTTGGAAATACCGTGGAATTTTTCAATTTCATAGTCTTCCCGCACATATGCTTTTACTACTCTGGAAGCGTTTACATTTTCCTGTACCGAGTTATTCAACACATCATATTCATCAAACACTTTAATAAAGTGGGGATGTGCCTTTTTAGCGATGAAAATCAAAATTCCGCCTAAAATTGGAATAGTAATCAACAGAATTAACGCAATTTGAGCGTTGATGGTCAGCGTCATAATCAAAGAGAGGATAATCATAATAGGCGCCCTTGCCATCAAGCGTATGGTCATCATGTATGCCATTTGTACGTTGGTAATATCGGTTGTCATCCTGGTAACCAACCCGGATGTGGAGAAATGGTCGATGTTATGGAAAGAAAAATCTTGTATTTTGTAAAAGATATCATGTCGCAGATTTTTTGCGAAACCAGCCCCAGCTTGTGCTGCTAACCTTCCGGCAACTGCGCCAAATATTAATGCTAACATTGCCATTACAACAAGGATAATCCCCATTTTAATAATGTATGGCAGATTGCCGTCTCCGGCCATCCCTACATCAATAATTTTTGCCATCTGCAATGGAATTAATACTTCCATTAGTACTTCTAGAACTACAAAAACAGGCGCTAAAATAGATTGTTTTTTGTATTCCCGTATGGATTGAAAGATTGTTCGTTTCATTTATTCCTATACCTCCTATACGCTATATTTTTATAGAATTTCTGTAACTTCAAATATGCTTTAAAGAGTATTGTCTAAAAATTTCTATTAAAAAAATCGTTTCAGTGCTAGTTTATCAAAGGTGGTGTTAAAGCATTTTTGGCGGATTCATCTTTAATACCCTTGTTTGGTACCAATATTAGAAGATTCCATTTTATTTTCATTTTTCGAAAGATTATAAAGCATTTGACGCAATACATCCATCCCAATGGTAAAATCTGTGTCAGATATCCCTTCCCGTAATTGGGTTTCCATCTCGTTGATATTTTCTTGGATAACGCTGCGTATTGCTTCTGCCTTTTTGGTAGGGATAATCTTTTTCAGTCGGGCATCCTGTTTGACGCTTTCCCGTTGGATAAAACCGTTTTTCTCTAAAAGCTGTAACATTCCAGAGGCACTGGAACGACGTATTTTAAAATTTTCCTCAATATCTTTTTGGTAAACATCCCTAGTTAAAGATTCCATTAAGATGTATTCCAAAACATGTTTTTGAGCTGTTGTAAGGCCGCAATCCACTTCGTTTATAAAACTTTGACGTTTTAATTGATGGGAGAGCATGTGAATCAGTCTACCAGCATGGTTTTTATCATCAATATTCGATTTTACCATTTATTTTTCCTCCATTTTGTTAGGAACCTATCTGTTAGATACCTAACATATCATCCTGTTCTCCATTATAAGGGAAAAATTTTTTATTGTCAATCCTATGTTTTATTTTTTGGTTAATTTTCAGTTTTTTCTTTTGATTTGAGCCAGTTAATTTTTCTAAAATGTCCAAACAAATTTCTAGTTATGGAAACATATTCGAAAAAACTTGAGTATAAAAAACAGTTCTGTTATAATAAACAAGATATAATTGGAATAAGACAGAACCCTTATGTATGACCAATATAGCGAACAAAATCATAATCAGGATTGACCGGTTGAAGTGATTGGGTGTAATGGAATACCACAATACAAATTAGTGGTAGTGTCAACAATTCCATACCACAGTACTATGTGATGAAAAAATACGGAAAACCAGGTATCTTATTGTCAAGTGGTTTTATTGTTGTAATCCAAGATATCAATTGCTGTAATTTGCAATAAATGTATACCTTTTCGTTCAACTGAAAAATAGGAAAAATAAGCTTTAAAATCCCCAAAAAAACAGTCTATGTTAGACAATTTCCCTTTGAGGGAAAAAGTATGAATATTCCTTATTTTGGAATACTAAATATCTCAACAAGAAAAAAGGAGAAATGGCATAATTGAAAAAAGTATATATCCATGCGTATATGGCAGGAAATCTAGGAGATGACCTGATGGTAAAACTGTTGTGCAAACGGTATCCCAAAGTAAAATTTTTTGTGTTTGCGGATGAATCCTATCAACACAGGTACCAGGATATAACCAATTTATCTGTTATTGCACCACCAAACAAGACGGTTACCTTTCGAGACGGTATTTTCAAAAAGACTTGGAACCGAGATGATATAGTTCGCGGTTCCGATGCGGTTGTCCATATAGGAGGCTCTGTATTTGTACAACATTTTGATGATTGGAGCAATTTTTATCAGGCAGATTCTCGCTTAGTTCGGGATAGTAAAAAAATATTTGTAATTGGTGCGAATTTTGGCCCTTATGAGAATCCAGAATACTACCAGCAGTATGAACAACTATTCCGCCAATATACAGGGATTTGCTTTCGGGACCAGTATTCAAAAAATTTGTTTCCAAATCACAATAATATCACTTGGGCACCAGATGTTGTTTTTAACTACCAACCAAAGCATCGTCCACCTACAAAAAAACAAGTTTTGATTTCCGCTATTGACCTCAAGGATAGGGGAGGGAAGTACAGCATTTGCCAATATCAAAAGGACTATGAAACTTTCCTTCAAAATCTTGCAATTTGTTACTTGAAAAAAGGCTATTTGGTTCAATTTGTTTCGTTCTGTAAAATGCAAGGGGATGAAACCGCAATCCAACGGATGATAGGAAAAATTCCATCCGAATATCAGGAAAACCTGTCCACTTATTTTTATGATACTAACTTAGAAGAATGTTGCTCGTTGTTTTATGAGTCGGAAATTATAGTGGGGACTAGGTTCCATAGTATTATTTTAGGATGGCTTGCAAGGAAAAAAGTGCTGCCTATCATCTATGATTTTAAAACTAGAAACACTTTGGCAGATGTACCAAGCCAGTTCGTATTAGAGTTACAAGACTTAAAAACAATAGACCCACAGCAGATGGCAGACCAATTAGAGCAAATGCCATCTTTCCAGCCAGATGAACTCATACAGCAGGCCTCAAAACAATTTGCGGCATTAGATCAAATTTTGTAGAATATAATACTAGTTTGAAATTTATCCTTCCGTGATAATTTTCTTTATCATTTACAAATAAAAAATAAAAACCTCCTAGAATAAAAATACTCTAGGAGGTTTTTGTTATACAGCTTAAATTGGAAAAAACCACTAATAGTATTGGTCAATAAAAAATTTTGACGCCCCCCTGAATTGTTTTATGGCAGAGAGTTTTCCGTGTGGCGATTGTCCATTTCTATGTTATGGAACAAGGAATATCAATAGTGGAACTCTTGGCAGTATCCTTTTAGAACTTTTTTGATGTGAACTATCATATTGCTGTTTGGAAATCAGTTGAAAGATGATAGTTCTTAATATATCTTTTATGGACCAATTGCGTCAAAATAGCCCTTTCCAATATTTCGCCATAAACTGTTTATAAAAGGGGAGCTGTTCGTAGAGTTTTCTTTCTAAACGATGGGTATAGTCTAAAATGGAATCTAATTCTTGTTGAGTTATGGTATGTTGGCTAAACCTTGCTTTTAATACCAGTTGATACAGGTTTGTTGGCATTCGTTTGGAAATATCAGCTTTTGGTGTGTGGAATTGGATCATTTTTTCGATATATTGATACGCACCTAATACTGCTTTATTCCTATCTGGTTGGAGAAGTTGTTTTTTTCGATGAGATACTTTTACTTTTCGGTTCATAATCAATCCTATTGTACTTAATAGGAAAATAACGATTACGATTGTATATGGTATAAAGCCTTTCCAATGGATTCCGTTTTCCTGTTCTACTTCCATTTGAATCCCTGGGGAAGGGCTTGGAGTTTCGGAATAGGTAGAAGAAGATGTGTCCTGTTCTTCGGGCACAGTGTCAGAATAATATTGTAAAGAAGTATTATTGTTGTTGCGATTATCTGTCCCCGGCGTTGCCTCTATCGGAATCCATCCTATGCCACTGGAATAAATCTCTACCCAAGCGTGGGCACTGGAATCCGGAATATTGTACCAGCCGTCTTTATTTTGGGCATTCGTAGGGGATACGGTATATCCTTCCACATATCTTGCTGGTATTCCAGCCGCCCGGAACAGTGCAGTAACAGCGGAAGCAAAATGTCGGCAATATCCCTGATGGTTTTGGAATAAAAAATATGTAATAAAGTCTTCCCCTTCTGGGGTATCTCCTGGAGTAAGAGTATACCGGTTGGAACTGTGGACTAGCCGCAGTACATCCGAAATGAAACGGGAATCCAGTTCCCTAGATGAACTTTCCAATCCGTTTTGTTCCAGATATTGGAGCAATTCGTTTCGAAGATGTTCTGGAAGTTGGGTATAGGTATCGGATACAAAATTGGTATATTCCTGTACTGTTTGGATTGTGTCTACCGCTTGACTACTAAAAATTCCAGTATCATTGATTTCGTCCGACCATCTCCAATTATCCTTTTGTTCCACACTCCAATCTTTATGATTGAAATGATACTGCTGCATTACAGAACTGCTTTGTATATTGAGTTGATAGGCAATACGGTCATATAGGGTAAGATTTTCTGCGTCATCTTTTAGGTCAGGGTAATAAGTAACCTGGTATTCTTTTATTCCTAACCCTTTGGCGCGGTAAAATCCATCTTGCACCGGTTCCATCCGTTCCAAACCATCATTGTGGTTGCTAATCCCATATGGCAAATAAACACATTTGGAATTGACTGCAATATTTTTTATTTCCATCTGTTGATTAATACGGCCGATTTCGTCCCCCATAGGCAAGTTTTGTATCAACTGTTCTGAAAATAACTGCGCTTGTGGAAGCCCTTCTGGATAACGGGATAATCCCTCTCCTTCTAACAATCGCCAGCCATCCCCATCATAAACACTGCCCACAAATCCTTTTAAATAGGTTCTTGTTTTAATACTATCGGATTTTACCTGTAATACAGTGTCTCCTGTATACTCAATATTTCCACTTGTTCGCAAATTTACGTAATTGGTGGCATTTCCTACTTGGCCACTTTTGGAGAACAGGTTGGAAAATGTGGTAGAAACTTCTTTTAATTGAGTTTGCAAGTTATCCCAAATAGGAGCTCGTTGATAACTTTCACTGGGAAAGCAGGTGAAAATCGCAACCATACAAGCAGAAAATACCGCCACAATTGAAATTGCTGCTGGATGGATATAATTTCTTCCCCCAATCCGGCGTTTTTTCCGTTTTCCTTTTGTATTTTGAAACAATATTCTTCCAAACAAAAGGAAAGCCCAAAAGCAAAGCAGCATACCTACCGCAACTAAGTTAGGAATGATATTAAAGATTAATGCCGCACCAATAAATGGAACTGTAAGAAGAACAGCAACGATAGTGTGCTGAAATTGGGTAAGGAAAAAATCCAATAAAAGCACCATAAAAAATGCTAGGAAAATCAAAGTAACGGTACAAAATAGTTGCTGTTCTTGTTCCGATATCGAAAGGGAAAAAACAAAAAACTGGTATTTGGAATTTTCCATGTAGGTGGAAACAATTCGGTTATAAATACACAGGATACCATTTTGTACATAGGAATGGAATAGCAATACAGATAGCATCCCTAAAATAGTGATTCCTGTTACAATCCATAATTTAAACCGTTTCTGAATCATAATCCATGGAAATACCATTACAAAAATCAAGGTAAAAACGGAGAATAGTGCCCAGTCCAACGGGATGGAAAATGCGGTTAAGAAACAGCCAAACATTCCACCTACCCCTAATAGGCTTAATAATAGATAAAATAGATAACGGGAAACAGGGGAAGGCTCCTTTTGTGATGTTTCTATCTTCCCTAATAATAACCCTGGCTTTGTTTTGGTCATTTTGTGTTTCATCCCTGATTTCCCCCCTTGGCTATAGTAAAAGCTGCAATAAACTTGTTTCCAATTGGGATGGGTTTACGAGAATCCGTTCCCATTCCGTTGGCAATTCCTTTACTGTTTCATTGTCTACTTGCAGCACAGTACGGCGGATATTCGGGGCAATCTCTGAAAACTGTTCCATCAGTTTGAGATCAGGCTGCCCACAAAGATAAAGTAAATGGGAGATCCCATTCCCTCCGTTGCCCATTTGTTCTAGTAAAGATTTTCCTTTTTGCTCCTTGACGGAAAACAAACAGGATAATGTCACAGTGAGGTTTTCTTCGTCCGAAATTGGCACAAAAACAGGCCCTTTATTTTCTTCATACCAAGCAAAAGAATATTCCAATTCATTCTGTTGGCAAAAATTAAGCATAGAGGTCACGATATCCATCATATCATCTAGCATTTTTAGCGGGGTTCCTGCTACTAAAAACAGAATACGAGAAGCAATTGGCAAACTGTATTCCTTTACCATCAATTCATCCATTTTGGAGGAAAGTTTCCAGTGTATCCGATGGACTCGGTCCCCTGGATGGTAAGGGCGGATTTCAAATACCTGAGCTGGATCATCTCCTGGCTTTTTCGTAGAAAAACGGTCGCTTTCCACATTCTCTTCCAGTTGGGGGCCTACTTCCAAGGAAAGAGGAACTATGGTTGGCATCACAAGGAAAAACCGGCGTTCTGGAAGTTGTTTTTTTCGGAAATAGAATAGCTGTAAAGGGTCGTAAATCCTTACTTCGCGGATATGGACAGAAATTCTTCCACAGTGAGTAGATGATATTGGTTGTTGTAAAACCTGTGTTTTTCTTCCAGCAGGCAGCAGCAAGGTTTCCTGGCTGGTTTCCTGAAATAGTTGGTTTTCTACTTGAAGGGTAATACGAACTGGAATTGGTAAAAACGCCCATCGGTTTTTCACTGAGAGCTGCAGTGTTGCCTGTTCCTCCCGCTTTACAATCGAATGAAACAACTGGAACTCCAGTTCTACCTGGTTTTTTTCTATCAAAAGCAATAGCAAGGAGATTACAGGAAGAATGAGGAAAAATATCAGTACAAAAAACGAAAGATATTCCTTTAAAAAGATAATAAACAAAATCATGGCCAATAAAATTAGGCCATAGGTGAAACGGTTTTTCCACATAAAACCACCCCTTATACCAATTTTGGAGCTGGGGTAGATTTTAAAATTTCCTGGAGTAAGCTGTGTTTGGTTGTACCCTCTACTTTAGCTTGGGCATTTAACACTAGCCTATGTTCTAAAACATCATATAAAATCTGTTCTATATCTTTGGGAACTACGTAATCACGGTTATTGATCCATGCCGCTGCACGGGAAAGCCGAACCAAGGCAATGGAACCACGTGGGCTTACCCCCATACGGATGTGGGGGTGGTCTCGGGTTGCGACTACCAAACGCGCGATATACTCATAGATGGAATCATCTATATGAACTTCTTCTACCTGTTGCTGCATCTCCAATAAATCAGAAGCGGTTACGACACAATGAACTTTCCCCAAGCCAGATTTTCCTTTTAACCGCTTTAAAATCTCCACTTCGTCTTTCAACTTTGGATAACCTATGGAAAGGCGTACCATAAAGCGGTCTAATTGGGATTCGGGCAACAATTGGGTGCCAGCGGAACCCATAGGGTTTTCGGTAGCGATGACAGTAAATGGCTGAGGAATTTCCCGGGTAATTCCATCTACAGTAACACTCCCTTCTTCCATTGCCTCCAGCAAAGCACTTTGCGTTTTGGAGCTAGTACGGTTAATTTCATCCGCTAAAAATAGATTGCATAAAATTGCTCCAGGCTGATATTCCATTGTTCCAGTATCTTTTTGATAAACCGAAAACCCAACTACATCAGCAGGCATAATTTCTGGTGTAAACTGGATTCTCTTATAATCCAATTCCATCGCTTTGGAAAAAGCCAGTGCCATTGTTGTTTTTCCTACCCCCGGATTGTCCTCCAATAAAATATGGCCTTTTGCCAAAATCACCATGAGTAATTTTTGGATGATATCATCCTTGCCCAATACCGCTTTTTTTATTTCCTCTATGATAGCAAACGCTTTATCCCGCATGGTTGTTCCTCCTTTTCATTTGATAGAAACGAAAAAATAAGTAGAAAATTGTCGAAAATCAAAACAAAAAAATAATACTGCCTTATCCTTTCAACAATCACATCTCTTTTTTATAAACCCAGTCTTGTCCAACGGATATATCATGAATTCATTACCTTTATTATACAATATAATCCACTATTATTGTCAATAGAAAAAAGATATTTTCTATAAAAATTTTATAAAATGTAATCAACAAAACTGGAAAAATGACAAATTGAATTTCTTTTCATGGAAATGATATCATTTTGTAATCATTAAAAAGATAAAATACGTTCCATATTAATATCCATATGCTAACAAAATATTACCGTGTTCATCTTCAATATGGCACCTAATTGGTGTTGGATTATCCTCATACTCATAAGGGTCTGTGCCTCCACTACCAAAATAGGCATATCCTAATTGCTCTTTCCCACAAACCAGCCAATTTTTGTATGGATAATAATAAGCGGATTTATCTAAAAAAGAATCCACCCTTGCTATCATTTTAGTTCCTTTGATTTCTACAACATGCTCTGGTTCATAGGCAAAAGCGCTTATCATCGCCCCAAAATATAGCACAGCCCCGCCAATAATCAGCATAAAAGGAAGTAGTATAGTAGCAATTGAGCGGTGGTTACAGTTTACTTTCCACCAGATTGCCCCTAAAGCTACAACAATATCAATCCCCAAGCAAACTACAATGCAAACCATTAACCACATTCGGAGCTGTAAACCAAAACCCCCTAAAATAGCATTCGTTGCAATCCCCACGATTGGAAACACAAGCAAGGCAATTCCCACGCCCCAATATATTTTTTTAGAATCTTCCATCTTTTCTTCCTCCATTTTTCAGTGCTTTAAACATTGACTTTTTCGATAGCATAACAAATCAATACGAACCCTTTTTAAATTGGATTCAAATAAGTTGTGAATCCAAATCGAATAGAATGTAAATAAAATAATGGGCAACTTTTTTTCTAATATTATCCATTCTTAAATGACAGAAAAAAAGTTTATTTGAATGAAACAAGTAGTGCGGTATGTTATCAGAATGAAGTATAGATAGTTTGGTAAATTCTATTTTGCTTATCATGATAGAAAGTACCGCAATAAAAACAAACATTTTTTGTTAAGGACAGTTGGTAGAATTTCTGATACAATACGTTATAATAATGGCAGGAGGTTTGAAAAATATGAAAAAACAATCAAATTGTATTTCTCAAAATTTAACCGCTTTGCGGCAATACCATAAATATTCCCAGGAAGAAGTGGCGGAAAAAATAGGAGTATCCCGACAGACAGTAGCAAAATGGGAAGCGGGGGAAACTATGCCAGATCTTCTCAATTGTGATGCACTAGCATCGCTTTATGATGTATCGCTAGATGATTTCATTCATTTTAATCCACAAGAGGAACAGATGCCGATTCCACCCAAGGGAAAACATCTTTTTGGTACGGTTAAGGTTGGTGAACGGGGGCAAATTGTTTTGCCAAAAAAGGCGAGAGAGGTTTTCCATATCAATCCAGGAGACCTTTTGGTGGTATTAGGGGATGAAAATCCAGCAAGTGCTGGTATCGCCTTAATTTCAGGAGACACCATCCTACAGAATATCGCTTTTTTAAAAGATATCCTCGACACTGATGAAAAGGAGGAAATTCCATGAACGAATTGCTTCGGGTGGAACATCTTTGCAAACATTATCCAGGTTTTACTCTAGAAGATGTTTCCTTTACCGTAAAACCTGGACATATTATGGGGTTGATTGGAAAAAATGGAGCTGGAAAAAGTACAATTTTAAAATCTATTTTAAACATAGTACAACCGGAATCTGGAACCGTAACTATGATGGGACAGAACTTTTTTCAAAAGGAACAGCAATGGAAACAAAAAATTGGTGTTGTATTTGGAGGAATTGACTTTTATCCATTAAAAAAACTTTCCTCTATTACCTATGTGACTAGAAAGTTTTATTCAGAATGGGATCAACAAAAATATGAAAATTACCGGAATCAATTTGCTTTAGATGAACGCAAACCGTTTAAGGCACTATCCAATGGTATGAAAGTAAAATATTTGTTAGCTTTGGCGCTTTCTCACAACGCTCAGCTTTATCTTTTCGATGAACCCACCTCAGGATTGGACCCCATTTCACGGGATGAGATTCTACACATTTTTACTCGTATCGTCAAGGATGGAAAACGGTCTATTCTTTTTTCCACCCATATCACTTCAGACTTGGATCGTTGTGCTGACGATATTACCTATATCCAAAATGGGCATGTATTAAAAAGCACAGATAAACAGACGTTTCTCCAGTCATTTCATCATTTAAAAGAACCTGGAGATAGGAATCCTTTGACTTTGGAGGAAATTATGTTGAGGACAGAAAGGAGAAACTTGGATGAAACTTCTTTATAAAGAACTGGTTTTAGCAGCCCATCCAACCTCTCTCATATTCGCTTTGCTGGGATGCCTTGTGATTGTGCCATCTTATCCTTATACCGTTATTTTTATGTTTGGCTGCTTAGCACCTTATATTACTTTTTTATATGCGCGGGAAACCAATGATATTTGGTATACCGTTATCCTCCCTGTAACCAAACGGGAGGTTGTGATGGGAAAATGTATGTTGATTCTCTCAATCCAGCTTTTTCAACTATTGATTTCCATTCCATTTGTTTTCCTCAGGAATGCTGTTGGTATGCCAAACAATGTGGTGGGTATGGATGCTACAGTAGCTTGGTATGGTTTTGGCTTTATTATCTATGCCATATTTGATTTTATCTTTTTTACTTCGTATTATAAAAGTGGATACAAAGCGGGAAAATCTTTTGTAATCGCTGCGTTACCTATGGTTCTGCTTATGATAGCGGTAGAAACTTCTGCTCATATTCCTATTTTCTCTTGGTTGGACAGTTATGCCTTGCAGGATTTGCTATTACAAACCCCTATTTTAATGATTGGTATCCTGTGTTATGTGGTATCTCTGTTTTTTGCATACCGAATCTCAGCCAAACGATTTGAAAAAGTGGATTTATAAAATGATATAAGCTGAAATATAAATGTTATGATGGATTCTCCAATAAAATTTATTTTATAGAATCCATCAAACAAATGGCTTTTGTGATGAAAAGCATAGAATTTGGTTACCAATAAGTTTATTCAAAAAATCGCCTCTTATAACAGCTTTGAGTACTGAGATAAAAGGCGATTATTTTCTAAAATATAATCAATAGGGTAACAAAATAGAAACTTAAAAATAGGTGTGTTCTCTTTATCAATATTAGTTTATAAAACTCTCTTGATTTCATTTTGAAGTTATAAATCTAGCCGCTAAAAAAGATTCCTAACTTTATCAATTGACAAAGTTAGGAATCTTTTATTATAAAAGGAATGAGAAGTAAGTAAACATTCTGATTGGACTATTTTTTCTTACGAGTGAACAATAACACTCCGCTTGCTATTGCCAATGCTGCCATTCCAGCAATTGGTGCAAAGTCGCCTGTCTTCGCCGCATTTGCTTTTGGTGTAGTAGATTCCTGTCCAGTTTGTGTTCCAGCTGTATCATTGCCTTCGGTTGGAGTTTCTGCTGGTGTTCCATCTACTGCTACCAGGTTATCCATTGCTGTTTGTACACTTGTTACTGCTGCATCTACTTCTTCCTGGCTTGCGTTTTCCTTGTTGTATACATCGCTTGCTTCTGCTACTGCTGCTTGTAATGCTGCATAGCTTTCTGCTGTATATGCGTTTGCATCTACTTTGCTTGCTTCCGCAAGGACTTCTTCCAGGATAGATTTATCTGCTTTGTATCTCAGGTTCAGCATTGCATTTAACAGATTGTTTTCTGCTGTTTCTATTTCTTCCGCCATTGCATTATCTTTATTTGCTAACAAATCTTGTGCTGCTTTCAATGCTTCCTGGAACTCTGCCTGGCCCGCTTCTACATAGTCATCCATGTCGTAGGTTTCTGCCAATGCTACCAGGGATTCTAAGGAAGAAATATCCCCTTTCACAAAGCCTAGTTTATGGATTTCATTCAACAAGGTCTGCCATGCTGCGTCTACTTCTTCTTGAGATGCAGCTACATTATTGGAAACTGTTTTTGCGTTTTCGAAAGCCTGTGTGAAAGATTTCTGAACATCTGCAATCACATTATCAAATTCTGGAGAACTTTGTTGTGTTTCTGCATACGCAATTACTTTATCTAAAATGGATTTATTGGTTTTCACTACATAGCCATCTGCAATGGATACCATAAGTTTTCCATCTTTTACTGCAAAATGATAACCGCCTGCCTGCAATTCAAATTTTGCTGCCAGTTTACCATTGTGTTCTTCCATGCCTATAAAATGAACGCCATTTACTGCCGTAAACTCTGTTACAGCCTGTTCACTGACTGGAAGATATAAAGTTGCAGTTGTATTAGCAGGAACTACTGTTTCATAAGAAGTCAATTCTCCTTGGTCTGCTTTCCAGTTGGAAACAATTTTACCATAATAGGAATCATAAGACCCATTCAAATAGCTTAAACTATCATCCACTTCTGGCTGTAAGATGAAGTGTTTAAATCCTGGATTTTCCTCATCTTTTTGGATTCCAGCTGCATATTCATACAGCCATTCAGAAGCTGCACCATAGGAATAGTGGTTCTGGGAGATATTGCTAGTGTCGTATCCATTCTCCTCTGTCCAAATATCCCAGCTTTCCCAAATCGTAGTTGCACCATGTGCAACAGAATATAAGAAGGTATACATATCATCATTGGTCATCAAGTTATAAGCTGTATCGCTATTGCTTGTTTCACTTAGAGCAGGGAGTAGGACATTTACTCCTAAGAAGCCAGTAGAAAGTGTGTTTTCTCCTCTAATAGTGGAAACGGACTGATTCTCATTTTCCACACTAGCGGCCAAGTTGGAAAGAATTGCTTGTTTTTGTTCTTCTGTGTTATACAGTTTTAATTTGATTGCCCAAGCAAGTGCGGTTTGAGCATTATCAATAAACCCTTCTCCGCCACCATCCGCAGAGGCACAAAGCACGTCTCCTTCTGGAGTAACATATTTTTCGATGGTTTCCTGACGTTTGTTTTCTGCGTTTTGTGCATATTTGTCTGCTTGATCTTGGTAGCCCAGTGCTTTTGCCATTTTCGACATTAGCTCATTCACTAAAATGTTGTAAGCGTTTGCAGTAAATGGGGTTCCAGAACTTTCTCCTATACCCATCCAATCGCCTAGGGAGTAAGAATGGCCATTGGCAGCGATTTTGTCAGTGTATTCGGTCATTTGATCCCAGTAGGTTTTAGCAAAAGAAATATCACCTGTTTGTTGATAGTATACCCAAGGAATAATGATGCCAGCATCTGCCCAACCAGCGCCGATTAACTTATTGAAAAAGCTATTGGTGTGCATTGGCATAATATTGGCATAAACACCATAAGTGTTATAAAAATCATTCATTATATCAATATAATTTCCTAGGAAATTAGCAGAATCAAAATGGTACATAGCGGATTCCGCAAATAGTTGGGCATCTCCAGACCAACCATAGTATTCACGGGTTGGACAGTCAGTTGGGACGGAGTTAAAGTTGCTGACCTGGCTCCATTTGGAATTGGAAATGAACTGGTTCAGCAATTCATCAGAAGTTTCAATGAAACCGGTTTCTTTATCGATAGAAGAAACTGCCATAGAGGAAAGGTTATATAACGTAATATCCTGATCCGCCTTGATTTCGAGGTACTGGTATCCAGTAAAGTGGAATTGTGCCCGATAAGATTCTACGCCTTCACCAGAAGCGATATAACGGAATCCTCTACCAGCACATGCACCAGGAATTAATGTACCTTTGGTAAAGCTGCCGTCTTTGCCGTCACTTAAACATTCCCCAGGCTGCATGGAAATTTTGGTTCCAGCAGGAGCAGAAACCTGAAGTGCAACAGTTGCAGAAGCGTTCTGCCCAAAATCAGCGATTAGGGTATCTCCAGCCTTCAAATGGATTTCATCACCAGATTGATAGGAGTTTGCCTTGGTGAAATCAATCTCCCCTTGGGCATAATTGCTGCCAGCATCCGCTGTGATAATATCAGAAGTGTTATAGGAATAAGCGGATTCCATTGGAAGCTCCTGATAATCGTAAATGATACCATCATCACTTGCGGTAACATTCCCTTTATATTGTAATGTTTCTACAGAGGACCAGTTAGAAACATCGTAACCGGATTGGTTCCAGCCTTCCAAATCTGCCGCAACGGAAGCGTTGAAGGTTTCCCCTTCATAAATACCATCCTCTTCATATGGCGTGATACTGCTAGCTTTCCAGTTTTCATTATCGGTAACAATTTCTTGGGTCGTGTTATCCGCATAGGTAATTACCATTTTGGCATATAAGCAACGTTCCATCAGTTCCTCATCACCAATGGCAGCAGCATATCCGTTGGCTTTTGCGTCAACTAACGCGCTGTCGTACCAACCAGTTCCCACAATAGCACCCAGGGTAACGGTTTGGTCATCGTTTGCGAAGTAATCTGTAACATCGTAAGTCTGGTAATGAGTATAGCTGCTGTAGTCCGTCCATCCGGGAGCTAAAATAGAATTAAGTTCACCTTGTACTTCCTTGCCATTAATATAGGCTTCATAATCGCCTAATCCTGTGATATATAACCGAGCGGAAGCAACTTCTTTTCCACTTAGTTTTTGTTCTGTACGGAACAGCAAGGAATCCATTCCGTCCTCATAGTTTTGGATGGTAATCCAGGAAGCGCCGTCCCAATTACAACCAGTTTCAAAATATGCTGGTTCAGTCTGGCTGGTTTTGCCGTCCTGATCCCACACAGTAGCGGTCCAATAATATCTAGTCTGTGGCTCCAACTGTTTTGCGTTGCCATCAAAATTATACTGGATTGCGGTGGATTTGGTATCCTGCTGTTTTCCAGTATCCCAAACAATTTCGCCGTTCTCATTGCCCTTATGTACTACAATCTGATAAGCCTGCTGGGAAGCACCTATCTGTTTTGATTGCATTTTCCAGCTAAAAGTTGGGTTTTGTTCCATTCCAATTGGATTGGTCTGATGTTCCACCTGCGCTTCTACCAACTGGGTTACTGGCTGTTCTGTTGCGGCGACTGAGGTAAAGCTGCCTGCTGTAACAGAAAGACCCAAAGCTACAGCTAATAGCCCAGAGATATATCGGTTTTTCTTATTCATGACATCCTCTCCTTTGTGATATACAATAATTTTGATTGACGATTGAATGACATAATTATATAATAGTAACAGGTTCAGAAACAATCACATCAACACGCCAAAATTCTCTCTTTTGGTAACCTTAGGAGTAGATACAATGAAAACAATCGAACAAATGGTAGCTAGCTTTCAAAAGCTGTTTTCTTCCAAAGAGGCAATGGAACACTTTGATGAGAGGCAGAAAAAAGCAGTAGATTATATTAAAAAGCATGAAGTTGCCCCAAATAACCAATGGAAAGAAAAAGAAATTAAGGTATTTCCCCATCCATATTATCCCCAT
The DNA here is from genome assembly GCF_900095865.1 of Massilioclostridium coli. Lineage (GTDB taxonomy): Bacteria > Bacillota > Clostridia > Oscillospirales > Ruminococcaceae > Massilioclostridium > Massilioclostridium facile. The sequence goes on from NZ_FMIZ01000007.1 coordinate 824,236, forward strand.
CAAAAGGATTACATATATTTTCATCGGCATCATTGTTTTGAGTTGGTTTATGTATATCAGGGGACAGCAACAAACTATTTTGCTAACTCCAAACTGGTGTTAAACAAAGGGGATGCCCTTTTGCTCAACCCTAATATTGGGCACCATCTTTGTGTAAATAGCATTGATGATGTGGTATTTAACATCCAAATTACCAAAGAGGCGTTCGACCAGTCTTTTTTGCAACTTTTATCTGACAATAAACTGTTTTCCGACTTTTTTATGGATTACCTTTATCAAATCAATCAATTAAATGATTTTATGTACTGCCCTTATGATCCGGAAAACGATATTGCTATTCCAATAAAGGGAGTTGTAGAGGAATTTTTTAACGACCAAATTGGACATGAAACCATGATCAAATTTTATTTGGCAATCGCTTTTCGAAAAATAGCCCGGAGCTATTTTACGAAAATGGAGTTACAGCAATCTTCTCAGGAACATCAGAAAAAAATATTTTCTATTTTATCCTATCTGAATCAACATTATCACACAGCCACATTGCCAGAAGTTGCGGAGCAGTTCCATTATTCTGAAAAATACCTTTCCCGCTTGATTAAAAAGGCGACAGGAAAGACCTTTAATGAAATTATTATTACGAACAAATTGAATGAAGCACAGGAACTTTTATCAAATAGCAGCTTGTCTGTAGAGGAAATTGCGGTAAAAGTAGGATATTTGAATCCTGCGCCATTTTATAAATTATTTAAAGAACGGTATGGTGTCACGCCAGCGCATTTTCGAAAAGAACAACAGCAAAAAAATAATATTCCATTGCAATAATATTCCAGGAAAAAATTGTGGGATGGGTTACAATTTGAACAATAGTTTCATCTGTTGCGTTTAAAGAGATTAGCTGGGATATTTGATATCACCAACTTAATTTAGTAGAACAACCATTCCTGTAGGAGGAAGCTTTATGAAAAAAATAGCGATGTTTACGATGGGTACAAGAGGAGATGTACAGCCATACATATACCTTGCACAGGAACTGGTTCAACATGGATGTGAAGTTTTACTAGGCTCCCACCCATGCTGGAAAAACTTGATAGAATCTTCCGGTGTCAAATTTATACCGATTGGTCCAGATATAGATATTGAAAAAGAAGCAGCAATTATCCGAGGGAAAAATAAGAACCCTGCCCTCAGTATGTTAAAAACCATGCGGTTTGTATTCAAAATTGTGGAACAATCTTCAAGAGAAGTCTATCAAGCATCTATTGGAAAAGACCTTATCATTGTTTCCCATTCCCAGATGGGAGCTACCGAAGCGGAAGTTTTAAATATTCCAATCGTAAATGTTACTCTCCAAACAGAGATGATACCACAGGCACGAAAGCCGAAAACATTCATGGATAGAGTATTTGGCGGTTTTATCGCAAAGCAAATTGCGAAACCCTATAATAAAATCAGAAAACAATATGGTTTAAAACCTGCCAAGGACATTGGTAAAATAATGTCTAAACAACTGGATTTAATCCCCATTAGTACTTATGTAAAACAGCGCAATCCTTACTGGGAACCGCAACATATCCTCACTGGCTTTTGGTATCAGGAAGCAAAAGGATATGAACCAGATGAAAAACTGCGAGAATTCCTGAAATCTGGAGAAAAGCCAATTCTTTTAGCCCTTGGTGCAATGTCGTTTGAAGATAAAGCAGAAACTGCAAAATTAGACGCTTTTGTCAAAGCTTTTGAAAAATGTGGTGAGAGGGCAATGATTCAAGGATTTCAAAAAACATTAAAAGAATATAAGCTGCCAGACACAATGATTGCAGTGGGTTCTATTCCTCATAGTTATTTATTCCAAAAGTGTAAAATGGTTGTACATCATTGTGGTTTTGGAACGGCGGCAGCTACGTTAATCTATGGCGTTCCATCCATACCTGTGCCACATGTCCTCGACCAGATTGGGTTTGCCAACATCCTTTTTAATCTTGGGGTAGCATGTAAACCTTTGGACGGAAAGCATATTAGGGAGCAAGACGTAATTTGTAGTATCCATGATATGGAAAACCATTATCAGGAACGGCTGCAAACAGCCCAAGAACTATCCGAAAAAATAAGGGAAGAACATGGGCTGCAATCTGCGGTAAAATTGATCTTAGAAACAATGAATCATGAAAAATGAAAAAGAAGTAAAAGGCCATAAGAAAAACCTTTTCACAACAACAAAAAGCATGTTTGGTGAAAAGGTTTTTAATGATATGAAAAAAGATCTTTAATTGAGTATCCATACCCCTAAATTTAAATAGCCAGCAAAGCTGACCCAGATGAGGTAGGGGAGTTGTAGCCATGCAGCCCATTTACTCTGTTTGGCAAAAAGCAAAATCATTATAAGAATCAGAATCCATAGTATTACCAGCCAGATAAACGCAAATAAAAAAGCTTGTGCGTTGAAGAAAATCAAACTCCAGCAGAAATTAAAAAATAATTGCGCAATATAAACCAATAATGTTCTGGTTTTTAAACGCTGTGGCCCATCTATCGTTAAAATACGGGCAATGCCAATTCCCATAAGAAGATAAAGAATGGACCAAACAATTGGAAATACTAGATTAGGAGGTGTCAGTGGAGGTTTGATGATGTTAGCATCATAAGCATTGATTCCATCCCGTATCAGTAAACCAGAAATTCCACCTACTAATAAGGTGAAAACAATCGAGAATAAATAAATTTTTGTTGTTTTTTTCATTTATAACCCCCCTTTATTGGTGTTTTAGTAAATTGTTTTGGCTTCTAATTTTAATATATGAAAAATCATAAAAAACATTCTTCTTTGTATGTTGCATTACATCAGAGGTCAATAAAAAAGGAATTATAACATCCACAAAATATCATGATATCTGTTCTATTAATCGTGTTGTTTTTAACCCAAGATAAAGCATTATGGAACAAATTTGCTCGATTGCATTACTACATAAAAAGGCATCGTTTTAAACGATGCCTTTTTGCCTTATTCAATTGTGTAAGATGTTATTTTTTCTTACGAGTAAGCAATAATGCTGCACCAGCTAAAGTGATCACTGCTAAGCCTGCAATTGGAGCAAAATCTCCTGTTTTTGCTGCGTTTGCTTTTGGTGTGGTAGATTCTTGTCCTGTTTGTGTACCGTCTGCATGATTATTTTCGGCTGGTGTTTCTACTGTTACCAACCCTTTCATTGCTTCTTGTACTCTTGTTGCTGCTGCATCTACTTCCTCTTGGCTTGCGTTTTCATCCGCCATCACTTCGTTTGCTTCTGCTACTGCTGCTTGCAGTATTCCATAGCTTTCTGCTGTGTAGCTGCTTCCATCAATTTCTCCTGCTACCTTTATTACAGTTTCCAAAATTGATTTGTCCGCTTTGAATCGCAGTTGCAACATTCCGCTTAACAGTTCATCGATCGCTGCGTTTATTTCTTCCTGTGTCGCATTGGCATTCTCATAGACTTCTTGTGCTTTTTCTTGAATCCCTGCAAATACTTCCCATGTTGCTGGGGTGTATTCTTCTTTTTGGTATCCTGCACATTCGTCTAACAGTGCTTTTAACTGGCTCTTGTCTGCCAGTTTTTCCAATGCTTCGTAGGCTGCTTTCAGGTCATTGTATGCTTTGTCAATTTCCTTCTGCATTGCTTCTTCATCTGCCAATACCGTTTCAGCATTTGCCAATGCTGTTTTGAAGTTTTCTTTCGCTGCTCCATCACGGTATTGGCTCAGGTCGGTGTCTTTTACCTGGTTATACAGTTCCTGTAAGGCTGTCTTGTCACCTTTTTGGAATCCTAGCTTATGGATTTCTTTCAGCAAGGTTTGCCATGCAGTGTTTACTTCTTCCTGGGTTGCGGATGGGTTATCATATACATTCTGTGCTTCTTCCAATGCTTTGTCAAAGCTTTGTTGCACTGATGGAATCGCATTGTTGTATTCATCTGTTTCTTTCAGACGGTTTGCTTCTGCAATTACCTTTTCCAGGATGGTTTTGTCCACTTCTCCTATTGGTTTTTTCTCCAGTGCTTCATAGGACGCTTTCAGGTTGTTATACGCTGTTTCCACATCTTTTACCAATGCGTTTTCGTCATCCAAGACCTCTTTTGCTGCTTCCAGTGCTGTCTTGAAGTTCTCTTTTGTTTCCCCATCTAGGTATTGATCCAGATCCGTATCTTTTACCTGATCGTATAACGCTTGCAGTTCTGTTTTATCCCCTGCTTGTTTGTTCAGGTTTTGGATTTGTTCGATCATTTCCGCATATGCCTGGTTTACTTCTTCCTGACTTGCGTTTGGATCATTATACACTGCTTGTGCTTCTTCCAGTGCCTTGTTATAGCTTTCTTTTACTGCTGGAATCACATTTTTGTATTCATCTGTGTCCTTCTTCGCAATTGCCTGTTCTATAACATATTGCAGGATATGCTTATCCACTGGTTTTTTCTCCAATGCGTCAAATGCTGCCTGCAAGCTGGTTACAGCGTTGTTGATTTCATCTTGGGTAGCGGTATCACTTCCCAATAATGTAGCTGCTTTTTCCAGTTCCGCTTTAAAAGTATCTTTTGCGCTGCCATCTTTATACTGGCTTAAATCCGTATCTTTCAGGCTATTGTACAGGTTTTCCAATGCGGATTTGTCCACTGTTGGTGTTTCTGTGGAAATCAATTTCCAGGATTGCATTGGATTTGCAACATCTTCCCATAAATGAATATTATTGCTATCACCAGCTTCAGAGACCAAACAATGATTCACTTTGCTAGCAATGGTAATGTAACCTTGTTGGGTACTAAATACATTCCATAATTGATTGTCAGCACCGGTATTGTCCTGTACAAGAACATTGGCACCATTGCTAGAAGAAGCTGATGTATCATATGCTAATACTTTTCCGGTAGCTGGGTTCACAATCTGGTAATACTCGCCAGATTTTTGGAATTTCCAAATCTGGTTATCTGGAATAGGGTCGGTTAATTCTGTACCCCGTTCCACATTATTGTTGCTCAGGGTAACAGACATCATCAAACCACTGTTTTTGCTTTCCAAACCATATTCTACGCCTTCTGTAATGCCAGTATCCATCGCCGTTTGCAGCCATGTCGCATAACGGGAATTGTTATCCCAGGTTTGTCCAGCAGAGGCGTAATCCATGACAGTAAAGGAACCACCATCTGTTGTAGCAACGGAGAATGCCATATTACATGGTACTTCAGTGTCAACTGGAGTAACTATTGCAAAACCGTCTTTATCTGTGGCAATAGAGACTGGCATGTCAATATTTTCCCCAAACCGAACATCTCTTGCCAATGTAATAGGGCCACGTTGTAACGCAACTTTACCAACACCCTTTAAATCATTGATAATACGGGTACGCATATCAAGGGTGAGTTCAATGGTATCTCCAGCAGTCCATTCACGGTTGATTATAGCGTACTCTCCAGGTGTTGCCGTTATTGTTTCACCGTTTACAGTTAAAGTAGTTTCGTTACTCCATGTTGGAATACGCAGAGAAACAGCAAATTGTTCTGCTTGTTCTGGGGTAACTGTAATTTTAATAGTTCCTTCTTTTGGATAAACAGTGTCAACCGCAAACTCTACGGCTTTTCCGGATGGTGTTACTGCCTGAAGGGAACCTGGATTGTAAAGATTAAATACCACTCCTGATTCGGTGGTAAGAAGCTGCATATATGGTAGTAAACCAGTTCCAGAATCACCATTTGCAGAACAGCAGCTTCCAATTGGTTGTCCATCCGCTACTGAAAAAATTGCGCCACCGCCCGCGTTTAAACGAGTGCCGTTTAGACGGCTGAAATAATCAAATAAGAATGGATAATCAGCTGTTTCCGCACCATACAGCTTCATAGAACCGATTAGAGCATTATAAGCGGAAAGTTCGATATCATCCGCAATTTTAGCATCTCCAGCCAACCGTAATACTTGGAAGCAGTATTTCATCCAAGTAACGGTAATACAGGTTTCCTGCATATGCTGGATACTGGAGTCTGTCTGGTTCACTGCCATATGGTTCCATTGTTCTTCTCCACCTGGATTTGGATAGGGATAATCGCTGCCAGAGCCGGAGCCTCCACCAGAACCAGCTACGGTAAGTTCATTTTCACTTACCAATCGGTAATAGTTTAAGCAGGCAGTGCGGTATTTTTCAATACCGGTAACACGGTAATATTCCACCAGCCCTTCAAAGCAAGAAGTGAGCTCATACGCTTTGGTTTGGTTGGTCATATATTCACTTGGCAGTTTTTCACCTTCGATTGCCAGATCAATCAGATTAATACCCACCCTTGTAAAACCAACGTCTACAATCTCAGTACAAAAGTCCAGATATCTTTGGTATCCGGTCATACGGTACAGATTCACCATTGGTTCCAGAATGGATGCAGAGGATAGTCCATTCCAGTCTCCTGTTTCTACAACTGGTGTTTTCCCCTCTGACTTTGGTCCAAGGATGGTCAGCATCTGGTCCGCATGGCGGCATAGGGCTTCCATTACCTGGTTGCTTAGCTCTTCCTCTTTGCTGATTTCTAGGAAGGATTCCAGTCCCAGCATTACGTATTTACGATTCCAGATATCACGGGTACCCAACTCGTTATCAGTGGCATTGGAGCTAATCCTTCCACTTGGTTCCTGAGTAGTGAGCAGGTCACGAACAGTATCCTCAATCATTTTGTATAATTCTTCGTCCTGGGTATAGGCGTAGGTGAAGCAAGCGCCACGTACATATTTGCCCCAGAACTCACCACGCCAGTTTTGCCATGTTTCAGGGTTGGTGTCCTGTTTATAGCGGAATGGGTCAACTAGGCGTTTCCAGTCCAGTTTTTTAAGTTCTTCGTTCTGTGTTAACAGTGCCGCTTTGTCGGTTACCCCTTCTAGTTTGACAGAACCTTCGTCCAGCATAGTTTGCACATCATCTACCTTATTTTCAACTGGTTCAAATGGTTCCAGCGGTTCTAAGTCGGGGTATCCTGTTCCCTCCACTTTTTCCAGTTTCCAAAGGGTGTTGTCCGAGTTGTTTTCAGCGGTTGCCGCAATATAGTAGCTTCCTTCTGTCCCTAAATATTCTTTTGAAGTGGAAGAAAGATACTGTGGTTTATCATAAGTAGAAGCATCCTGATTGTAGGTGTTACAGAAAGTGTAATAGCCATCTTCTGTACGTTCCATTTCCCAGGTCTGCATTGGGGCAGAATTATTTTCCACACCAACTACATTATTGGCTCCTGGAATATCCTCAAAAGTCTCCCCAGTTTTGTGGATACCTACGTTGTTGCCCTCTATACAACTAATGCGATAGCCTTTGCCTCCATTGGGAGCAATCATCCATTTTTGGTTGTTGTTGGAATCAGATTTTTCATTGGTCACAAGTATATAGATATCTTCCCTTGGTGGGGCGTAACTGGTGTCCAATGTGCGTTCCAAAGTTTGCCCTGTTGCTTTGTTTACCAAATAGTATTGAGCGGTGGTGTCAAGTACAGAATCATTCTCCTGTGCGGAAGTAGGGATGACAGGAAGCATAGTCGCTGTCATTGCCATCGTCACCAACGTTGCAGCAATCCGTTTGGAAACAGATTTGAACCTCTTCATCTCTTGGTTTTCCTCCTTTTCAACTGAGTTAAAAGGCTGTAGTTTCCGTCACAAATACCTCCTTATTTCCAAATTCAGCCTTCCATAACAATTATACAATAACCATTAAAATAATCAATAGTATTGAATGTATTTTAGGATAATTAACAGATATTTTTAGCGAAAAGGGTAATTAGGTTGCAATTGTTGGCTCTAACAAACCAAGGTAACCAGCAACAAGCCCTAAACCAGCGGATAGAAGGATAATCCAAATAGGATGAAATTTTTTCCATTGGAGAAAAAGCATTAGCGTAAAAATTACCAAGGAGCAGAGAAAAGCAGGGGAGAGGAATACGGTCCAGTAAAATCCATCCGGAAAAAATACAGTCTGCCCAATCGATAGGAGGGATGCGGCAATTAATCCAACTACAGCTGGTTTTAATCCAGACAAACAGCCTTTTACCAAGCTGCTGTTTTGGAATTTTTTTAAGCATCTGGCAATGATTAAAATGATTACAAAAGAGGGTAGGACAACCCCAATTGTGGCAAAACATGCTCCCAAAAAACCTCCCGTTTCCGTACCCACATAGGTAGCAATATTTACAGCGAATGGTCCAGGAGTGCTTTCACTTACCGCAATAAAATTAACCAAATCCTGCAATGCCATCCAGCCTTTTTGCTGTACCTCTGCCTGAATGAAAGGAAGCATAGCATATCCGCCTCCAAACGTAAATGCACCGATTTTAAAAAATGTAAAAAACAATTCCCAATATATCATTTTATCCTCCTTTTGGAGAACAAGCAAAACAGAATCCCTGCTATACCACATCCCAGAATAACAAAGATTACATTGACCTGTGCAAATGCTACCAGAATAAAAGCAGTTAACATAATCAGATAAGAAAATAAATGCTTTGGCGCCTGGCGATACATTGAAAATAGTGCATTGGCAATTAAGGCGAGGACGCCAGCTCGAATTCCTTGGAAGGCATATTGAAGTGGTTTTATTGTTCCAAATTGCCGCAATAGAAATGAAACGAGGAGAATTACCAAAAAAGAAGGCAGGATAACCCCAACAGTGGCAAGAAATGCCCCTATTACTCCGGATGTTTGATATCCCACAAAAGTAGCGGAATTGATGGCAATTGGCCCTGGGGTGGATTCTGCGATTGCTACAATATCCAGGATATCCGCATCTGTAAGCCATTTTTGTTTTTCAACTACTTCTTTTTGGATTAAGGGAATCATAGCATATCCACCCCCAAAGGTGAATGCCCCAATTTTTAAAAATGTTGTAAAAAGACGAAGTAATTTTTTTGTGTCCCGTGCCATATGTTCCCTCCATTAGTTATTTAGCATCTGTGGTGAAAATTAAATTTACGATTGTTACCTCTCCGAATCTCTTTTCCGAAAGGGATAATTTAATTTTACAAAAAATTCTCCCAATAAAGCTTTTATCTTTCAAAAATACGGTAACACCATATGTTGTTTTGTGATCGCTTTACTGATATGCTAAATCTAAAATTATCTACTATTTTTAGTATAGTGCCAGTATTTTCATAAATCAATTATTATGTTATTATAGTAATTATAATAATTTTATTATGAATTGGTGATTGTAATGACATTACGGCATTTTCGTATTTTTCAGGCAGTATGCAAAACAGGAAGTATTACCCGCGGAGCAGAACAGCTTAATATAGCACAACCGGCAGTGAGCCTAGCGATTAAAGAGTTGGAACAGTTTTATCAAGTTCAACTTTTTGAACGGATGAACCGTAAAATTTATTTGACGGAACCAGGACGGAAACTGTTACAATATACGGATACGGTGCTTTCTCAGGTGGAGGAATCCGTTCAGGTAATACGGGACTTAAAACAGGGGGAAAGATACCGGCTTGGGATAAACGTTACATTAGCTGAGGCTTGCCTTCCTTCTTTACTGCAACAAATAAAAAAAGGAATCCCACAGTTGGAACTTCAAGTTATGGTGGGAAACTCCTCTCAATTAGAAGAGAGCCTGTGCCAGAATGAAATTGATTTTGCTGTTATGGATCAAATCCGGACCAATACAGGTATGCTTACTATTCCATTGGCCAAAGAACAAATGATTGCTGTCTGCCATCCTGACTATCCTGTTCATGATTGTATTTCCTTGGAACAGCTAAAACAAGAGAAACTATTGCTGCGGGAAAAAACCAGTGGGGCAAGGAAATGTGTGGACAATGTGTTTCAGGAGCAAGGGATTGAAATTGTACCAGTTATGGAAAGTACAAGTTTTCAAAGTTTAATTGCCTGTGCAGAATCTGGTTTAGGGATTGCCATTTTGCCCGAAAAACTTGTCGATTCAAAACTTCAAATTCATAGTTTAAAAAAACTATATTTGGCAGAAACGCAACTGGAACGCCATTATTTTATGGTGTACCATCCTCATAAATATCGTACTCCCTGTCTGAAATCCACCATGAATGTTGTACAAAATTATTTTTCAGAGATGCTAAATCGATAGTATTTTATTGATTTATCCATTTGTTTTATATAACGATATACAACAAAAAACAACGTATTTCGTTTTTTATGATAAAATTAATCGTTTATTTTTACAAAAAAACAATAGTTTATGAAATAAATTATTGCATATAGATGAAACTGTTGGATGCAACAAAAATAGGGTTGCATATTTGTGGAAAAAGCGTTATACTGTTTTCTTGTGAGAGACAATTGTTTACTGGTGGTGAACGGATATGGATGCAGATACACAGTTTTATCTGGTGGACCCCAAAGTGCTTCCTGAGGTATTCCATAAAGTGATGGAGGCAAAATATTTATTAAAGGGTGGCCAGGCAAAAACCTCCAGCGAGGCATGTAAACTGGCGGGAATTTCCCGCAGCGTATTTTATAAGTATAAAGACCATGTATTTATGTATCAGGATAATACTGGCAAACAGATATTCACCTTGGGATTAACATTAAATGACCAACCTGGGGTATTATCCTCTGTATTAACCAAGTTGTACGAAAACCATGCAAATTTATTAACAGTGAACCAAAATATTCCAAATGAAACAGTGGCAAATGTAACTGTTTCTGTTATACTAAATGACGACAATGTAAAAATTAACGATTTGCTCTGCGCAATCTCCAGCCTGCAAGGAGTAATCGATGTAAAAAAGATTTAGGGGGCATTTACAATGGCAAAGATAGCAGTAATGGGACACGGCGTAGTTGGGTCTGGTGTAGTGGAAATTACATTGGTTAACGGAGAACAGTTAAAAAAACGTTGTGGAGAGACCATTGAAGTAAAACGAATTTTGGATTTAAGGGATTTTCCCGGACTAAGCTATAGCAATCTTTTTACAAAAGACTTCCAGGACATTGTAAATGATGAGGAAATCTCGGTCGTATGTGAAATGATGGGTGGGGTATCTCCAGCATATGAGTTTACAAAAGCTTGTTTGGAAAAAGGCAAAAGTGTTGTAACCTCTAATAAAGAATTGGTTGCACAAAAAGGTGCGGAACTGCTCCAAATTGCCAAACAAAACAATGTAAACTATTTCTTTGAGGCCAGTGTTGGTGGCGGTATTCCAATCATCCGTCCATTGCACCAGTGCTTGGCGGCAAATAAAATAGAAGAAATCACTGGTATTTTAAATGGAACCACAAACTTTATCCTTTCCAAAATGTTGGATGATAATATGCCTTTTGAAGAGGCGTTGGCATTAGCGCAGCAAAAAGGTTACGCGGAGAAAGACCCAACAGCGGATATTGAAGGGGATGACGCTTGCCGTAAAATTTGTATTTTGGCAGCTTTGGCTTATGGCAACCATATCTATCCAAAGGATGTACATAAAGAAGGGATTAGTAAGCTGACATTGGCAGATGTACGATATGCCCGTAGTTGGGGTGGTGAGATTAAACTCATTGGCCGTGCGGCTCCTGTAGAAAATGGAAAAGTTACTATCATGGTTGGTCCAATGTTGGTTCCACAGGATAATATGCTTTCCAGCGTGGACGGTGTATTTAATGCTGTTACAGTAAAGGGAAACATGGTGGATAAAGTAACCTTTGTTGGTCGTGGCGCTGGCAAATCCCCAACCGCAAGCGCAGTGGTTGCAGATGTTGTAGATGCGGTAAAATCCCATGGTACAAGTATTTCTCAAACTTGGATTGACAATGGAGAATCTATGGTAGCAGATTATCTAGACGATGTTGTCGCCTATTATATGCGTGTAAAAACAGCCGATGTATCTGCGGCGAAAGCTTATGTGGAACAACGTTTGCCAGAAGTAGAATTTTTGGATTATGATGGCAGCACAGAAGATGAAATTGCGTTTGTAACACAACCTATGGTGGCAAGAGAAAGCCATACTTTGGAACAAGATTTAGAACAGAATGGTATCCAGCCTGTTTCCAAACTGCGCATTTTACAATAAAAATAATGTCGTAATTCTGAAAATATAGAGGGATTTTTGAAATCCGGTTGTTTTGAATGGTTACGGACTTATATATTTAGACTTTATCTTTTATCAAAATAAGAAAATTTCCACGTATAGTTGACGTGGTTGAGGTAATAGCATGATTAAAATAAAAATTCCCGCTACCAGCGCAAACCTGGGTGCTGGATTTGATTCCTTGGGTTTGGCAGTGAACCTCTATAACTATGTTTATATGGAAGAAAGCGATACTACATTGATTACTTCTTTGGATCAGACAGAGGTTCCATCTGGAGAAGATAACTTGGTTTTTGTTTCCGCTAAAAAGGTATATGACCTCTGCGGGAAACCATTAAAAGGATTGCGTATCCGGCAAAAAAACGATATTCCCATGACCCGTGGATTGGGAAGCAGTTCTGCTTGTATTATCGCTGGTCTAGTTGGGGCCAACCATATGTTGGGCAAACCATTTTCAGTAGATGAATTGGTGGATTTAGCAGCTGAAATTGAGGGCCATCCAGACAACACAACCCCTGCTTTATTGGGTGGAATTGTGACTTCTGTTTATGATGGCAAAGAAGTAAGATGGGTGAAACAGGAAGTTCATCGTGACTTATTCTTTTATGCGATTATTCCGGATTTCGAATTGAAAACCGAGACAGCTAGAGCTGCCTTGCCCCAAAAAATAGATTTTAAGGACGCAGTATTTAATCTTTCCCGTGCGGCGCTTTTTTCTGCTTCCTTATTGCAAGGAAAATATGAAAATTTACGGGTAGCAGCGGATGACTGTTTGCAACAACCTTACCGAATTCCAATGATTAAATGTGGTAAGGAAATTTTGGACGCAACTTACAAATTTGGATCTTATGCTTCCTATATCAGTGGAGCGGGTCCTACTATTATGGCAATCACCGCAGAGGATAATCATTTCTTTGCGATGAATATCCGGGAAACCCTGGATCAATATAAATTGTATGGTTACCGTATCATGCAGCTCTCCATCGACAACTGTGGAACACAGGTGTTCAGCGATTGATGGGAGAATATTCAATTTAGAAAAAAACGGTAGTTGCCGTTTTGTTTTCAAACAAATGGAGGATAGTAAAATGGGCTTAATTGTTCAAAAATTTGGCGGTACTTCTGTGAGAGACGCAGAACGTATTTTCAATGTAGCAAGAATTGTTACCGAAACATACGACGCAGGCAATGATGTAGTGGTTGTTGTTTCTGCCCAAGGGGACACCACCGACGACTTGATTGAAAAAGCAGCTGAAATTAACAGCAACCCTTCAAAAAGGGAAATGGATGTGCTGCTCTCTACTGGAGAACAAATTTCAATCTCTTTGTTGGCGATGGCAATTGAAAAGCTGGGTTACCCAGTTGTTTCTTTGACTGGGAGACAAGCAGGATTCTTGACCCAAACAAACTATGGGAATGCCCGCATTAAAAAAATTGACACACACCGTTTGCATAGAGAACTAGATAAACATAGGATTGTAGTCGTTGCAGGGTTCCAGGGACTGAATAGATTTGATGATATTACTACTCTTGGTCGTGGTGGTTCCGATACCAGCGCTGTTGCTTTGGCGGCTGTTTTACACGCAGACTTGTGCCAGATTTATACCGATGTTGATGGTGTTTATACAGCGGACCCACGTATTGTAAAAAATGCGAAAAAATTAGACGAAATTTCCTTTGACGAGATGCTGGAGTTAGCTTCTTTAGGAGCGCAAGTGCTGCATAACCGTTCTGTGGAAATGGCGAAGAAATATGGTGTAAAAATGGAAGTTGTGTCCAGCTTGGAAAGAAAACCTGGCACAAAAGTGAAGGAGGCAGTTAAAGTGGAAAAATTATTGGTTAGAGGCGTAGCAAAAGATGATGATGTAGCAAGGATTGCTGTAGTTGGTTTGCCAGACGATCCAGGTGTAGCATTTAAAGTATTTACCTTGATGGCGAAGAAAAAAATTAATGTAGATATTATTTTACAATCCATCGGCCGCCACAACACAAAGGATATCAGCTTTACTGTACCAGCAGGACAACTTGATCTGGCGAAAGAAGCATTAGAAGAAAACCTGGAAGAATTAGGTGCGGATCATATTGATGCTGCTGGAAGCTTCTCCAAAGTTTCAATTGTTGGCGCTGGCATGCAGTCCAATCCAGGGGTTGCAGCAAAAATGTTTGAAGCTCTGTATGAAGCAAACGTAAATATCCATATGATTTCTACTAGTGAAATTAAAATCTCTGTTTTGATTGACCGCGCTGATAGCAACAAAGCATTAAATGCTGTGCATGATGCGTTTGAATTTTAATGAATTATTTATGAGCCGCTGCTTTTTGCAGCGGCCTTTTTGTTTTAGAAAATGATGCAAAAGATTATAAGATGATATCAATCCAATCGGTCACAACAAAAAGTAGTGATAAAATACATGAAAAAATAATTTAACGATATCACACAAAATTCACCTCGTGTGATATCGTTAAGAATAAGAGTTTTTTATTATAGTTACATGATCAATTTTGGGGATAAGTTTATAGCTGATAAAAAGTATATTTTATATTCTAGAAAGAAAAATTATAGCATTATTTTAATAGCCAAATTACTTATCAAAAAATGAACGAAATCCCCATTTGTGTGGCTATTATGATATCGTTCCTGTTGCCGCAAACCCATAGTTATGGTAGAGGTAAAAACGATTTCCTTTTTGGAGCAATTTGTCCTCTGGAGCATCATCTAAAACGAGCTGGATGGTACAGACACAATGATGAGAATCCGTCCAATGGAAATGCTCCATTACAACGCAAAGCATTAAACTGATAGGGACACCATTTTCATCAATAAAACAAACAGGAAAAATTTCACCATTCATAACCTGAAATTTTGGATAAAGCAACCCTTTATTTTTATGGCTTTCCCAGCTGATTGTTGCGTTGACAGTGCGTTTTTGCATTGGCAATGGGTCGACTTTTGGCTTTTCCTTTTGTTCCACCAAGTATTTGATTGTGGCAAACAAAAACAAAGACAACCATATAAAAAGAGCGATCCATGTAAACGCAGTCATATTATTTTTTATCAATGGGATAATGCAAAAGATAAGCATGAAAATAACAATTATTGATGTAACAATAATTGATTTTTTACTGTCTTTTTTCTCCCTATAATTTCGGGTATAGGGAATACGGTTTAACAAGATGGTTTCTATGAGAACGGTCACGAGAAATAAAATAAAAAATATCCAATAAATAGCTGAGGATACTTTTACTGCTTTGATAATAGAATAAAAGATTTCCCCATATAAAAATAAAGTGAAAAGGAATACTATAGCGATAGAGTTACAATAGTTTTTATATTTCTTTTTACAGTGGGGGCAAGTATCCAAAACGTTAGGGTCAAATAGTTTTGTAAACGGGGAAGTAATTGTATACCTCCAAAATGTAGACGGAATCCGTTCTCCGCACCAAGGGCATCTATGACGTAACATCGTTTCCTCCTGATATTCATGAAAGCTTTTGCTATAATTCTACCAAAAATAACAAAAAAAGACAAGATGTTTTGCAGATGAAACAATAGTTGCGTTGAAACAGGATACAGGTTATAATTGGAATGTAACAAATAAAGAAAGCAGGTAATTGTATGGTTTCCCTTTGTATTTTCGATTTAGATGGTACCCTAATCAATACGATTGAGGATTTGGCGGATAGCACTAATTATGTACTGGAACAACATGGAATGAAAACATTCCCTACAGAGCAATATTATTATTTTGTGGGAAATGGTATGGTAAAACTAATGGAACGGGTGACAGGGCTTTCTCCCGAAACAGGGCAGTTCCAACAGCTTTACTCTGAAATGCTGGAGCGATATAGCCAACATAGTATGGACAAGACAAAACCTTATCATGGAATGCCAGAAACATTAACGCAATTGACTCAGTTGGGGATTGAATGTGCTGTGCTTTCCAATAAAGATGACCAGTTTGTAGAAACCTTGATGGAACGGTGTTTTCCGAAAATCCAATTTGCGAAATTATTAGGGAAACGAGCGGAGTTTCCAGTAAAACCTGATCCTGCTTCTCTCCGGTTCCTGATGGAATCCTTGAAAAAAACTCCACAAGAATGTATTTATATAGGAGATTCTGATGTGGATGTTATGACAGCCCATAATGGAGGGTTACAATGTATTGGGGCGGAATGGGGATTTCGAGGTAGGCAGGAACTGATGGATGCCGGAGCGGATTTCCTAGCGGAAAATCCAATTGATATTTTACAGTTTGTGTGATATAATAATCCATATAGCTGGATAGAACTACCATGATTTTTGACATCTTTTCGATATTAAATGGAAAAGACGGAATCCATTTTGCTTTTTATAATCGTAACTTTGTAGAACGGATGCCGGGTAACCGTTGGTTTGCGTATCCCAGCAAAAAATTTCTATATAAAAATAAAGGGGCAGATTTATGTTAAATCTTCATCAAGAGTATTGTACAGAAAAACTCGACGAAAACGGAGTTCTTGTGGATTTTCAAATCCATTGTCCTGACAATTTTAATTTTGCCTATGATGTTGTAGACCGAATTGCCAGCCAGGAGCCTGACCGCAGAGCCATGATGTGGTGTAATGTGGAAGGGGAAGAGAAAATGTTCACTTTTGGTGAACTGAAAACCCTTAGTGATAAAGCAGCCAATGTTTTTTTATCCCATGGTATCAAAAAAGGGGATACTGTATTACTGATTTTAAAACGCCACTATGAGTATTGGTATACATTGCTGGGGCTGCATAAAATTGGCGCTGTTGCTATTCCTGCTACCCATCTGTTGACAACAAAGGACATCGTTTATCGAGTACAGTCCGCTGATATTAAAGCGGTTGTTACTACACCGGATGGGGAAGTATCTGATTTTATTAATCAAGCAAAAGCGGAATGTCCAACCCTGCAAAAACAGTTTATTGTACGTCAGGATAAACAAGGTTTTATCAATTTAACCAAAGAAATAGAATCCGCTTCAGATGCTTTGGAACGGATTGAAGTAAGCAAAAACGATCCGATGTTGCTGTACTTTACTTCTGGAACCACAGGGTATCCAAAAATGGTAGTGCATAATTATTCCTATCCATTGGCACATATTATTACAGCAAAATATTGGCAGCATGTAAATCCAGAAGGGTTACATTTAACCGTTTCTGAAACAGGCTGGGCAAAAGCGGCTTGGGGAAAAATCTACGGCCAATGGCTGATGGAAGCCGGTATTATGGTATATGATTTTGATAAATTTGTTCCTACTGATTTGTTAGCTGTGATTGAAAAATATAAAGTAACTACTTTCTGCGCTCCTCCTACTATTTTCCGTTTCTTTATCAAGGAAGGAATGGGAAACTATGACCTGTCTTCCTTGGAATATGCCACCATTGCGGGAGAAGCATTGAACCTGGAAGTATATAAAAAATTCTTGGAAGTTACTGGAATCAAATTGATGGAAGCGTTTGGACAGACAGAAACTACCGTTATTTTGGCAAACCTGTTCAACTTTAACAATAAGCCAGGCTCCATGGGAATCCCTTCTCCAATGTATCACGTGGATTTAGTGGATGAAAATTGTAATTCTGTTGCGCCAATGGAAGTTGGTGAAATTGTAGTGCGTCCACGGGAAGATGGTCCACAATATGGGCTATTTGCCGGTTACTACAAAGATGAAGAACTGAATAAACAGGCATGGCGAGGTGGTGTATATCATACTGGTGATACCGCCTACCGTGACGAGGATGGTTATTATTGGTATGTTGGCCGTACCGATGATATTATTAAATCCAGCGGTTACCGGATTGGGCCTTTTGAGATTGAAAGTGTGTTGATGGAACATCCTGCGGTTTTGGAGTGTGGCATTACTGGGGTTCCTGATGAAGTACGTGGTCAGGTAATCAAGGCTACGATTGTCTTGACTAGCGGCTATAAGCCATCTGATGCATTGGCAAAAGAGTTGCAGGACTATGTAAAACATGCTACTGCGCCATATAAATACCCACGTGTGATTGAGTTTGTGGATGAGCTGCCAAAAACCATTAGCGGAAAAATTCGCCGTGTGGTTCTCCGTGGGGAAGAGAAAGATTAATTTGTATTTTGTTTTTATGGAATACCCCCGGGCAACATCTTTTTGGTTGCAGGGGGTATTATAATAAGGCTAAAACAACGGAAAAAGGAGGTTTAGCACCAGATTTGGTGCGAAAGTGATGAGTATTAATTTGACAACTTCCCGTAATTTAACCATGTTAACCGATTTTTACGAGATTACCATGGCAAATGGCTACCTGGAATGTGGATTCCAGGATAAAGAGGCTGTTTTTGATATGTTTTTTCGGAAAGTTCCGGATAATGCTGGCTTTGCAATTTTTGCAGGGTTAGAGCAATTGATTACCTTTTTGGATAATTTAAAATTTTCGGAAGATGATCTGGAATATTTGCGAAAAAGCAAGATGTTCTCGGAGGAATTTTTAGATTATTTAGAAAACTTTACGTTTGATTGTGATGTCTGGTCCGTGCCAGAGGGGACTCCGGTATTTCCAAATGAGCCGGTTATTATCGTAAAGGGACCCATTATCCAGGCCCAATTTATTGAAACAATGCTGTTGACCACAGTAAACCATCAATCTCTAATTGCCACCAAAGCAAACCGAATTGTCCGGGCGGCACGTGGCAAAGAGGTAATGGAATTTGGTGCGCGTCGAGCACAAGGATATGATGCGGCTATTTATGGAAGCCGTGCCGCCTATATTGGCGGGTGTAGCTCCACCTCCTGCGTGATTTCCGCCAACGAATACGATATTCCAGTGGCTGGGACAATGGCACACAGTTGGATTCAAACTTTTGATTCGGAATACGAAGCATTCAAATGTTATGCCAATATTTATCCAGACAACTGTATCTTCCTGGTGGATACTTACAATGTATTAAAATCCGGTGTTCCAAATGCTATCCGGGTGTTTGATGAAATCCTCAAACCAAAAGGAATTATACCAAAGGGCATCCGCATTGACAGTGGGGATATCGCTTATCTATCCAAAAAATCCCGTGCGTTATTGGATCAAGCGGGCTATCAGGATGTGAAAATTATTGCTTCTAACTCATTGGATGAAAATATTATCCGTGATTTACAGGAGCAGGGGGCTGCTGTTGATATTTATGCCGTAGGGGAAAATTTGATTACGGCAAAAAGTGCCCCAGTATTTGGAGGGGTATACAAATTATGTGCGGTGGAACACAATGGTAAATTGCAACCACGGATTAAGCTCAGTGAAACGATTGAAAAAGTGAATTTACCCCATTTGAAAAAGCTTTACCGTTTTTACAGCAAAGAAACTGGAAGAAACGTAGCGGATTTGGTGGCTTTATGGGATGAAGAGATTAATGTGGAACATGGAATGACTATCTTTGACCCTAACGCAAGCTGGAAAAAGAAATTCCTTACCAATATTGAGAAAAAAGAATTGCTACAGCCGATTTTCCAACGGGGAAAACTGGTGTACCAGATGCCAAGTTTAGAAGAAATCCGCAACTATTGCATGGAACAAGTAGAATTGCTTTGGGATGAAGTAAAACGGTTTGAATTTCCACATAAATATTATGTAGACCTTTCTTTTAAATTGTGGGATTTGAAAAATTCTATGCTATCCGATTTAGGGGCAAGAGGATTAGAGTAGTAGATATTTGGCTAGAACAAATTGAAAATGAGGTTTTTTATTTCAAAATATTACAAACCTGGTTTATTGGTTCACAAAAACTACTGGAGACATTCTATCACCGAAAGAGGAATTTTCATAACAAAAAAGACAGCCCTAAGATTTTAGGGCTGTTACTCATTTTGCATTTGTCTGAACCACATTTTGTAATGCTAATACCTGAAGCTGTAAATCTTCAATTTTTTGTTCCAGCTGGTCTACCTTTTGCCTGTGATTTATAATATCAGATTGGTTTTCTAGTATTAAATTCATGGTTGGCTCTATTTTATTTTCAATATGCAACCAGATTTTTCCGGTTTCCAGCTCAATTTTTTGATGAATGGATTCTGTCTGTGCTTGCAATACAGAGGTAAGTTGCTGTAGTAATTCCTCATGATCCATGGTGGCTTTCCATCCTTTCCTTTTATGCGCCTTTATTATAGCACAGGAAAAGGAACGAATCAACTGTGAATTTTACCGATTTTATATTACGAAAATTATATCAAATAAATCTCTATACATAAAATAGGGTAATTTTACAATGTAATGTATTGCATTTTGTTAAAAGGGTACTAATAGAAAAGTGTTTTTTGTTTTTGTTAAAATCGGTAAAATCTATCTTGAAAAAGTCCTTTACAAACCAATTAAATTATGGTATGATAATAACGCTGTGCACATGGATTCAGGCGTATGCCCTGTTATCAAGGGAAACATCGCTACCTTTTTCTATGGCATAAGCAAAATTTTTTAAAGAGGTGAATTGCGTTATGTTACGTAAGGAAGAAAAAACTCAAGTAATTCTTGACAATGCAACCCACGAAGGTGATACTGGTTCCCCAGAAGTACAAATCGCTATCTTAACTAGAAGAATCAACGATTTGGTAGAACACTTAAAAATCCACAAACAAGATCATCACTCTCGTAGAGGTCTGCTGAAAATGGTTGGTCGCCGTCGTAACCTGCTCAACTATCTGGCGAAAAAAGATATTGAACGTTACCGTGCAACAATCACAAAATTAGGTATCCGTAAATAATATCGCTTTTAAGGCAAGCAGAATTTTCCTGCTTGCCTTATTGTGCGTTTTTTATTGGATGCTTTGCATTTTAAACATAGTAAAAACTGGCTAAAATTAGCAGAAAGATTTTGGCTGTTTTACAAAAATTTTAGTATTATTTTGTGCGATGGGACAGGCTTTTTAGCACTAAATCGTGTCCATCCAGATGGATAGGATTTAATGCTAAACCTGGCCTGCACAATATTAGGAGGTAATTATGTTAAATAATCACAGAACGTTTACAACTACATTCGCAGGCCGTGAATTGGTTATCGAAACAGGGAAAACTAGTGAATTAGCAAACGGTTCCTGTTGGGTAAAATATGGTGAAACCGTTGTTATGGCAAATGTTACTATGTCTGCAGCTCCAAGAGAAGGGGTAGACTTTTTCCCATTGTCCGTAGATTATGAAGAAAAGCTATACTCTGTTGGTAAAATTCCAGGTTCCTTCTTAAAAAGAGAATCTCGCCCAAGTGAGAACGCTATTTTAACTTCTCGTGTTATTGACCGTCCAATCCGTCCTTTGTTCCCAAAAGATATGCGAAACGATGTTTGCGTAGTGGCTACTGTATTGGCTTCTGACATTGATAATTCCCCAGAAATTACTGCAATGATTGCTGTTTCCACTGCGTTATCCATTTCGGATATCCCATGGAATGGGCCTGTAGCAAGTATTAGTGTTGGTCTTATTGATGGTGAAATTGTACTGAATCCAAATGTGGAACAACGTGCGAAAACAGATCTGAACCTAACAGTTGCCGGTTCTAAGGAAAAAATTGTTATGATTGAAGCTGGCGCCAATGAAATTGATGAAAAAACCATGCTGAATGCCATTTGTACTGGCCATGAGGAAATCAAAAAAATGGTTGATTTCATTGATGGTATCCGCCAGGAAGTAGGTAAACCAAAAATTGAATTTGAATCCAAAGAAGTTCCTCATGAGCTGTTTGAAGCAATCAAAGATATGGCGATTGAGGATGTAAAATATGCTTTGGATACAGATAATAAATTAGTTCGTGATGAACGTTTACAGCCAATTGTAGAACGTGTACACGAAAAATTTGACGAACTGTATCCAGACGATATTCCAGTAATTGACGAGTGTTTATATAAATTGCAGAAACACGTGGTACGTACCTGGTTATTAGAGGAACAAAAACGTGTGGATGGCCGTGGTATGGATGAAATCCGTCCTTTGGCTGCTGAAGTTGATTTATTGCCAAGGGTACATGGTTCCGGTATGTTTACACGTGGACAGACCCAAGTGCTTTCTATCGCTACATTGGGACCAATGAGTGATGAACAACGTTTAGACGGGATTGATGAAGTAACTTCCAAACGTTATATGCATCAGTATAATTTCCCATCTTATTCCGTTGGGGAGACTAAACCAAGCAGAGGCCCAGGTAGACGTGAAATTGGTCACGGTGCTTTAGCGGAACGTGCCTTGCTGCCAGTTATCCCATCCGTAGAGGAATTCCCATACGCAATCCGTGTAGTATCCGAAGTATTATCCTCCAATGGTTCTACTTCCCAAGCTTCTATTTGTGGTTCTACCCTAGCACTGATGGCTGCTGGTGTTCCAATTAAAGCGCCAGTTGCTGGTATTTCCTGTGGCTTGATTACCAGGGAAGATGGTAGCTTTATGACTATGGTAGATATTCAAGGCTTGGAAGACTTCTTCGGTGATATGGACTTTAAAGTAGGTGGTACTCACAAAGGGATTACTGCTATCCAGGTGGATATCAAAGTAGATGGATTAACTCCTGAAATCATTGCGGAAGCATTTGAAAAGACCAGAAAAGCACGTTTGTACATTTTGGATGAAATTATGCTTAAAGCGATTCCAGCGCCAAGAGAAACGGTATCGAAATATGCGCCAAAAATGTTGCAGACTACAATTGATGTGGATAAAATCCGTGATGTTATTGGTACAGGCGGAAAAGTAATCCAAAAAATCTGCGCAGAATGCGATGTTAAAATTGACATTGATGAAGAAGGCCATGTATTTATTTTGGGTACTGATATGGACAATACCAGACGTGCACTGGAAGTTGTGGAAACCATTGCAAAAGACCCAGAAGTAGGTGCTATTTATAAAGGAAAAGTAACCCGTATTATGAACTTTGGTGCGTTTGTAGAAATCGCTCCAGGAAAAGAAGGATTGGTTCATATCTCTAAATTGGACTTTAACCGGGTAGAAAAAGTAACCGACGTAGTAAACGAAGGGGACGAAATTGTGGTAAAAGTTACCGAGATTGACGACCAGGGTAGAATTAACCTTTCCAGAAAAGATGCTATTGCTGAATTGCAAGCAAAACAGAAAGGTTAATCCTTTTACATTGGTAAAAATACAATCAAAAATACTTTTCTAGTAAGATATATTATTTTAATTATAAAAGAAACAGTTGTTTATAGAAAATTCTATAGGCAACTGTTTTTTTATAGAAAAAAAGTTTTTAATTTGTGAGGGAGTAAACCAAATATTTATTTCATAGAATGAAAACTATCTAATTACAATAATAGTGTTTTTCATTTTTTTGCCATATTTGAAATCATTTCTTTCGTTTAATATCATAGCTTCGTAAAGAATTCGTCATTTTTTCAGTAGTAGCTTTGTAAGTATTTTCAAGTATACTAAAACCACACCATACAATAGGGAAGGAGAGATGGTATGCTAGAATTAAAACATATTAAAAAGGAATACCGTTCAAAAAAGGGTGGAAATACGCTCGCTGTCAATGATATCTCATTGGTGTTTGAAAATACAGGCATGACGTTTTTGCTTGGAAAAAGCGGGAGTGGAAAATCCACGTTATTAAATATTATCGGTGGGTTGGATCGATACGATTCCGGAGAAATTACTATTTTAGGGAAAAGCAGCTCTAATTTTACCAAAGAAGATTTTGATTCTTATCGGAATACCTATGTTGGATTCATTTTCCAAGAGTTTCATGTATTAGAAGATTATACGGTATATGAAAATATCATACTGGCTCTACAGTTACAAAAGAAAGAAGTAGACCACCAAAAAATACAAAGTTTACTTTCAAAATTAGAGTTATCAGAATTAAAAGACCGCAAAATCAATGAGCTTTCTGGCGGACAAAAGCAACGGGTGGCAATTGCAAGGGCGTTGATTAAAGACCCTAAAATTATTTTAGCGGATGAGCCAACTGGTAACTTAGATAGTAAAACAAGCCGGCAGGTATTGGATTTATTAAAGCAGATCAGCAAAGAAAAATTAGTTATTATTGTATCCCATGATGAAGAGTCTGCTCAGGAATATGCGGACCGTATTATTGAGATTAGGGATGGAGCGGTCATTCGAGATACCAAGGAAATCACTGAGGTTCCGCAAATATCAGAAAAATTTCAGCTAATCCGTTCTAAACTGCCAACAAAGGAGAGTTTTCGGTTAGGGGTTGGCAGTTTAAAACATAAGAAAATCCGCTTGTGCGCTACTATATTTTTAACTGCCTGCGCCCTGTTTTTTTTGGGAATGTCTGATACCATGGCATCCTTCCAAATGGCAAAAGCACATGCTAAATTAATGGTAGAGAATGAGAAAAACTTGGTTTCTATTCAACATATCGATCCATCTTCTACTAGTTGGTATTCTATCAATCTGCCTTGGCAACAAAAGGACATTGATGCTGTGAAAGATCAAATCCCAGAATTTATTTCCAGCTATCGCATTTCTTTAGACCAGACACAACTACAATATACCTCTCTGGGAATTAACCAGCCAACCAATTCTATGGAAGATAACTATTATACAGTTGGTGCCTATACACAAATGCAAGTGGTTCCTTTACCAGAAAACCAAACTTGGATTAAGGAAAATGTGATTGGTCATCTACCGCAAAATGAAGATGAAATTGTAATTTCCAATTATGTGTCTAGTATCATCCAAAAATATGGAATACAGCCTTATACAGAAAATGAGTTGGACTTAACAGATGTTTATTACCCTGCAAACGACCAAGAATTAGTGGAAAAAGGGTTATATATCAACTTTAATGGCATAAAAAAAGTAAAGATTGTCGGCGTAATTCAATATGATTTAAGTAAATATGAAACAATCAAAAAAACGATAGACAAAACAACCTATTTATTATATAACGACTTATCTTCTGAGGTTAAAGCCACCTATAACCGTATTTATGTGGCAGAAGATTTCTTCCAATATCTTAATATTCCAGATACTCCAATGGTAAATATGAATTATATTTATGACCTTTCCCTTGAAGATGGTACTGGATTCTATGCGAATATTAACTATTCAAACAAGCCACTCACTTATTTTGATGGTACCAATTATCAGACGATTGATAAATTGAATGATCATCAAATTTTACTATCTCCAGAAGATATTGCTATGCTTTATTCTGATAATAGTTATGAGGCAGCTTTGGAGGAATATCTTTCAAAACAGCCAGAAGATGCGGATTTAGAGGCAATGGAAAAAAGCTATTTTGAGCACTTTGTTTCTCAGTACCGCCAGTTAATTGGAGAAAAAGTTCGTTTTTGTGTAAAAGGAATGAACGATAAAAATCTGACGGAGGAGAAGGAACTGGAAATTATAGGTGTTGTGCCATTGGATAAGCAAAATGGGCGCATATATACCTATGTTTCAGAACAGAATGTAGAACAATTTAAAACATACCCAATCGAACGGAACGAATTACTGTTCCATTGCTCTGATCAAAAAGAATTACAGCAATTATTTACCGAATTCGCTCCAGGAGGAGAATACCAGGCAACTACAGTTTATAGTTCTGATTTAGTTAACATGAACGAGTTTTTTAATCTTGCAAAAAAAGTTGCGTTTTATATTAGCCTTGTATTTGCAGTATTTGCCTTAATTTTGATTACAAACTTTATCTTCTCCAGTATTGCTTACCGGAAGAAAGAGATTGGTATTTTGCGTGCCCTTGGTGCGAGGGGAATGGATGTATTTAAAATCTTTATGTGGGAAGGATTTTTCCTGGCACTCATTTCGGGCATATTGGCCTCCATTGGAACAGGAGTTGTGTGCGCGGTATTAAATCCAATGATAATCAATACAATTGGCATTGGTCTAACTCCGCTGATGTTTGGAATACGCCAAATTGGATTAATTTTTGTAATTGTATTCGTTATTACGATTATCGCAAGCTTACTACCAATCCGAAAAATATCTAAAATGAAACCAATTGACGCAATCCTAAAAAGATAAACCATAATTCCCAGCTATCCTGTAAGGTAGCTGGGAATTTATCCTGTCTGCCGTATTTATAAAAGGGGATGAATAAACATTAAGCGAAATGCCGAAACAGCGGGTAAACGGTTTTAATATTAAATGGATAGGTATACCGCTGGTTTGCTCAATGATTTTGATGATATCTAAAAAATTACAAACAGAAATCGTAAGGCGATCCATCAGTAGCGGGCAGTAAATCCTAAAACAATGAATGTATATATTTCATTAACAGGATATTTATTAAGAATGATTCCAGATAAAAAAATTATTTCCATTAGATTAAGACAGAGAGCATACAATCCCAATTAATGAACTACAGTTTTTTAACATCAAAAAAGGCCCCAAATTTGGGACCTTTTTTGCATTAAATCATTGGTTTTAACCATATAAAATAGTTAAGTGTAAAATCAATTACTTTCTTTTTTTATTCAACAGTACAAGAGCGCTAGCTGCTGTTGCCAATGTAACAACCATTGCAATTGGAGCAACATCGCCAGTTTTAGCAGCATTTGCTTTTGTGGTTGTAGTTTCCTGTCCAATTTGAGTTGTTTGGTCAACAGCATTGTTTTCTGTTGGAGCTTCAACAGAGGTTCCAGACAATGCAACTAAACCATCCATTGCGGTTTGTACGGATTCAACTGCTGTGTCAACATCTTGTTGTGTAGCGTTTTCGTCAGCTAATACATTAGTTGCTTTTTCTACTGCTGATGTCAATACTGCGTAGCTTTCTGCTGTGTATGCGGTTGCGTCTTTGCTATTTGCTTCTGCAATAACCTGTTCCAATACGGATTTATCCGCTTTCAATCTCAAATCCAACAAAGCGTTTAATAAAGTATCCGTAGCTTGTTGCACTTCGTCTTTCATTGCTTCGCCAGGCACTACTTCTTTTGCGGAATTCAATGCTGTTTCCACTGCGGAGAAGTCCACATATTGTTCTGGAACTAGGGATTCCGCGTATTCGATTAACAGGTTCAAATTGGTGGTATCCCCTGCGATGAATCCTAATTTTTGGATTTCTTTTAATAGGGTTAGCCAAGCCTGGTCAACAGCTGTCTGGGATGCGGATTCATCCTGATAAACAGCCTTTGCGTTTTCCAGAGCTTCATTGAAAGATTTTTGCACGCTGGTAATAGCGTTATCTACCTCACCATTGGCAACGCATTCTTCCGCGTTTGCAATTACTTGTTCCAGAATGTGTTTATCGATTTTATTCACTTCACCTACTGTGTAGAGGTTCAGGCTAGCGTTGGTCAATCCATTTTCAGATGTGGAAGAACCACCTGGGCCACCTGGGCCTCCTCCTGGAGGTGCTGGTGCATCGGCTGCCATCATTGTTGCAGCAGAATTAGACGCATTTTTGCGGTTTTCCAAATCGCCACATACTTTAATGGTGATGGTGTTTTCTCCTGGGGTTAAAATAGTGCCTAAATCCAGGTAATGGTGCAGAGGGTTAATTCCTTCTACATCAGTAGTACCATTGGAGTTTGTGACAGTAATCTGGGTTACCGCATTATAAAGATTGTTATAATCGTAGTTGAGCACTGCCCAAATTTTTGCTTGATCACCGTAGTTTGGAACGTTTACAGTAATACTATAGGTTCCAATACCAGAAATATCAGAAGCCTTGCTAACCCCCAAAGTGTTTAGTTGTTCTTCGGTTAGGCTTAAATCTTTCCAGTTTACCAGAGTTGTGGTTAAACCGTTCAGATCAATTTTTTCAGATAAAGTTGGGTCGATTAAATTGCCGTCCTCATCTGTGTTGCCTTCGGTCAATGGTCCCCAGCTTTGCAGATCCAGGTTCCAAGTATTTTCTCCACCCAATTCGATTGTAGTCTGTTCTGCCGTTTCTTCTGGAATAATTGCCTGTGCGGCAATTGCTTCATTATCAGAAACTACAATATAGAACAGGTCGCCTTCTTCAATATCCAACTGGAAGCTTACGGTTCCATTGTTGGATGTGTAGTTTGTGATAGCAGTTACTTCTCCGGTGGCTGGATCCAGTTTGTAAGGAGCACCATTCCCTTTTAAAGTAACCATGGTGGAAATATCACCGGCTTCTTCGCCAGGGCCACCACCGTGTTCGCTAGATGCGGATTCATCGGATTCGTTGTACATTAGATAGTATTTGCTTCCGTCAACATCGTCGAAACGGGTAGATTCCAGCCATTTCGCATCGTAGGAAACACCCGAGTCAATGTTTTCCTCAATGTATGCAAGCGCTTCATCATCAGAAGAAACCTTTACATAGGATGGCTGTTGTTGCAGTTCCGCATATAGGCTTTGGATGGTTTCATCCTCGCCGTTGTAAGAAGTGCCGTAAACAGCGTTGATATTTCCGTTGTTATCCACGATGGTCAAACCAGCTTTTGCGAAATCTACGATTTTTTGCATTGCTTCTACAGACATCTTAGAGATATTATCCAGAATCAGAAGCTTCAGAGGATAATACGGTTTTTCCATCCTCATTGGTAGTTGTAGCAGCATATTCGCTTTCAATCATACCTTTGGTCAGGATATTGTAGGTATAACCTTTCCCCACCATATCTTGTTCATTGGACATCAGTTCAGAAGCAGATAAATTGGAATTTGCGGCATCTTTCAGGATTGCGACTGGTATTTTTGCGGTTCCGTCTTGCAGAATACCTTGCACACGAGCAATATAATCTGTGAAGATAACCACATCATCCCACCAAGTCTGACGGCTGTTCCAAGCCATAAAGCTCATAAAGGTCCAGCCTGGCCACTGTTTATCATAATCTGTGTATGATTTTTTAAATGGAGTACCATGTAAAATAACCCTGTTTACCCCTTCGGAATAATAACGGTTTAATGTATTCAGGCAATAGTACCATGCAGGAGTTTCACTAAAGCCTGTACCAAAGGTCAAAGCTTCCATAGACATATAGTGTTGGTCTGGATTTAAGTTTACAGCTCCGGCAATGGTACGGGTTCCGTTGCCATCAGAGCCATTATCGGATTCCGGAATATCAGCAGCCAAAGCGGAATCACCAGCATCCACTGCGCTTAAACCATGTCCCTGTGCACGGTAGCTATAGCCAAATCCTTTTGCCCAATCGCTAATTACAGCATTATGTTCGTGGGTGTATTGGTAAGACAATGTTTGGCTGTAATCCTCATTGATTCTATTAGCAGCTGTGGTATCGTTGTAACTTAAACCAGCAATTAAACTTGCGTATGGAGCAATACTGTAGCCATTATAGGAAGCAAAATTGTCTAACAGGTTTTTGGACCACAATTGTCCAGTATGGCTTAATTCAATGGAATCTTCAAAAATGGTGCCGCCGTTTTCCTCCAATGCTGCCTGTACGGTAGTGGTAGAGCCATCTTCTCTTGTGTATACATATGGAAGGATGTTTTCATTCCAATAACGCAACACTTCGTTTGCGCCATCGGAATTGAAGTAATCAATAGCATAGGTTTTCCCTTCCATTGTGATATTTTCACCGCCGGAAGCAACCTGGCCTGTACCACGACGGTAAGTATTTACCAGCACATAGTCGCCAGCTTCGATATTGTCGTCAGAATCCAAACCGGCAAGCACTTCCTCGCCCAATGCTTCTTTCATTTTGTTACCATTTACATAGTATTCATATTGGGTATCCGCCATAATTCCTGTTTCAGCAATACGTTTTTCTCCAAAATAATCAGCGTTTACAACTAAAATCAGGTTAGGGTCAACACCCTCAGTAGAATAATAAGTTTTTCCATCTTTTTCAGTTACTGTAACAGCAGTGTTTGCGGGGAACCATGTTTCGCCAATCCCTTGGTTGCCAGCAGGGCCGCCGGTTTCAAAAGAGGTTGTGGTTCCATCTGCGTATACAATGGTAACGGTACTACTAAAAGTGGATTTTTTAACAGTAATGGTAGCGTCATCCAAATATCTTCCTGGATCGTTTGGGTCCAAAGCAACGGGTTCTGTCAACAATTTAACGCCCAATTGCGCTTGTGCTTGTTCTGCGGTGTAGTATTCCCATTCGTAGTATCCGTCACCATCATCAACCAGTTTCATAAAAGTCCAATCAGGATTTGGAATACCAGCAGAATATGCTTCAGTTTTTTTAGCATAATCTGTTAAATTTACAATTGAATCATAGTCCAATACTGGATTGCCTTTCTGGTCAACAGAAGCAACTTTTGCCGCTACCGTAGAAACCAGCTTATCGGTAAAGATAAAAGTAGAGCGGTTGGTATCGGTATTGGATTCATCCTTGGTTTTCATAGCAGGAAGGTCAAGGTAAACATCATTCCTGGCTGCCCTTGTCAATCCCAGGTCAGCAGCTGTTAATTTTTGATAAGTATAGGAAAGTTCTTGTTGCTGATTATCATCATTTGGATCAATGGTATTAATAATCATTGGCCAGTGTGCAGTGATGGTAACATCAACAATAAATTCCTGTCCAGTTTTTTCTTTGTATTGGTTTGCCGTATCCACTGCGGCAGCAATAATGTTGGACCATGCCTCGGTGCCCCAGCCGATTTTTGAAGCCAATTCGCTTCCACCAACATCGTAGTAATCCGCATTATCAGCCAGCATGGTCAGTTCTACACCGCCAAAACCAGCTTCAATAAATTCGTTGATCATATCTTCAACCATGTAAATATAATCTCCACGACCATCACCGTCACTGTCGTATCCAGCACCTGCGTCTGGGAACCAGTAACGGGCCATTAGACCAGAAGTATCATCTGGATTTAGAAACGAATTAATCAACAAATTATCGGTATTACTTGTTCCATCTGATTCCGCCGCCAATACATTGACGTTAATGGATAATGCGGAAACAGCGACAATACCGGCTGTTAAGCCAGCCAGTAACTTTTTCCATAATTTTTTCTTGTTCATGATTCACCTCATTTTTTCCTCACTTGTGCATTGAAAAAGTTCCTTTTCAAGTCCGCTCTGTTTGCAGCAGTACAGGACCATCCAGCAATGATAAGCCTATTTTGGTAGTTTTCAACTACCTATCCATTCACCCCCATCCTGTTTTGTTGGCTTAATTTGCTAGAATTACTGTTAAAATAATAGAATCATTATTTATTTTTAACAGGTTGTTTTTATCATAGCACGATGGAAAAAATGGAACAACGGTGGTAGATGATTTGTTTCTGGTTTTTTATGACATATAACCATATTGGAAACTTTTTTAAAAAGATAGGGAAAAAGCCCATAAAAAATCCCCAGTTTGCACTGGGGAATCGATTTATCCTATAGTTTTTCACATAACAGCTTTGTATTGGTAAGAGCCTCTTGCAACACAGCGTTGGAATCCACGTTGAACTCATCCAATCCGTCTGCGGAAATATCCAAAAAGGAAGGGATTCCAAACTGGAAGCAAAGAGCTTTTAAATATGGGGTTGCCTGTTCAAATTCGGCTGCGGTACTCCCTCTGGTGGTGAGGTAGAGCATATATTTTGCATTGCACATGCCGTGTAAACCATTGTTATCACAGCCAAAGGTAATACCTTCTACCGAAATATGTTCAATATATACCTTTAAAATAGCGGGAAAACTGGCATCCCAATAAGGTGCCGCGATTACAATCCCGTCAGCTTGTGCGAATTGGTGAGCCAGCTGGAAACGAGGATGCTCCAACTTTTTTTGCGCCAACAAGGCATCCCTTTCTTTTAAAGATTGATAGTCAAACCAGTTTAAATTGGTTTGTGCCAACGAAACTGTTTCGATATTCGCTTCTGGATGTACTTGCTGAATCGTAGTAATTGCTTGATCCAATAGTTTTTTAGTGCGAGAGGTTTCTTCTCGTATGCAAGCGTCAATGATTAGAATATTCATAAAATCCTCCTGATAAAATAAATACGTTTCTATTTTATCTGATTTTACATGCAACGTCAAATAAACGCAATTACGATATGGAAGATAACAATAAGACATAAGAGAATAGAGATAATAACATGAATTTTTTTCCAAATAGGAGAGTTCATTTTATTTTTAGGAATGGAAAAAATAATCAGAAGTAGAAGAATCATCCATGCTATTTTACCACTAATCATTCCAGGCTGGTTTCCCGCTAAAATACCATGGAATAAAGTTATAATCAATAGCAGGATTCCATATATACTATGGTGTTTTAAAATAGACTTCACAATGGGATGCTTCTGTGCAAAAGCGGTTTTTTTAACCGGAGCCAGCATACAAACTAGTAATAATAAAACAGAAATGATGGATAATAATTTGCTCATCAAAAGTAGATTCATAAAGCCTCCATTTAACAAGTTAATTTCAACTAACTACTAGATTATAACAAATTTTGCTCGATTGTAAAGTTAAAAACGCATAAATCAGCATAAGTTGTAAAATTTATTTCTTTTTCGTAAAAATTATTTTCATTATTCCTATTCGATAAACAGGAATTAAATCTTGTTTAAATGGAACTGATTTAAATGGTAGGTCAACAACCCTTCTTTTTGCATTTTGCTTAATTCGTTGGATAAGGCACTGCGGTCAACTTCTAGATAATCTGCCAGCTGCTGGCGGTTAAAAGGAATTTTAAAGGATTGTTTTCCTTGTTTGGTTGCTTGAAAAGAAAGATAGGAAAGAATTCTTCCACGGATTGTTTTAGAAGAAGTGTGATTAATTTTACGGGTTAGGTGCAGGTTTTTGGATGCCATAATAGACAGCAGATTTTTAATTAACACTGGGAAATACGGATTTGTTGGAGAGGGGAGCAGCGCTTTTCCAATTGCTATCCACAATACTTGGGAATCCTCCGCTGCTGTTACGGTTACCATTAATGCCTCGTTTGGGATACAGGCATAGGTTTCCGCAAATACCTGCCCTGGTGTGATGTTAGCAAGAATATTTTTGTTTCCCCAGATATCATTATTTTCGATATTAATACTGCCGGAAAGAACTACTCCCATAGACTGTACATAGTCCCCTATATGACAAAGAATAGCACCCTTTTTAAAATTTTCTGTTCGGCAATTCAGCTGCTCTAAAATAGATGGTATCGCCTGTTGGGGTATATTACAAAACAAAGGATGGTTTGCCATGAATTGAGTTACCATATTTTTTCTCCATTTTGTTGTTTGAACAACATAGATTTTTTGTTCTATTATAATATGATTCTATTGTAAAAGCAAGACAATAGAATCATAAGGCATGAACAAGCTATGCAGTTAGCGGAACGGGTAGAAATTCCATCAGGGCAGGTTATCAGTAAAATGCTAGTACAAAATTACTCCATATAATTCTTGACATAATGGTAGCAGTATTATAACGGATGAAAAATAAAAACTGTGGGAAAGCCTAATGTAGCCCGTTAAAAAGACACACATTGTATTTAGGTTAGAACTACTTAAAACGATGCTAGTTGTAGTGTTTCCATTGAAAATATTATAATGGAAAAGATGTTATATACGATTAAAATATAAGAGATAAACCAAAATGCCCCGGCATTTTCTTGTATTAATCAAGATAATCGGCATATCTGCCTTCTATATAAAGGTAGTCAGAGAGGCGGTTGATAAATTTCATGGAAGTTTGGTCTACATGATATTTGCTGTTAACCGCTGCCATCCAACGTTCTGCCCTCCGGCATACAGTTCGGGCTACATCTAAGCGGGTAGATAACTCGGTTTCTCCTGGTAGGATAAATTCTTTTTTCCTAGGAAAAGATTGTTCTATCTGGTCAATTTGTTGTTCCAGCCAAGTAACTTCAGTTTCGTCCAACAGATAATCCGGGTTAGTAGTGTCAGCAACCGATGCCATGATTGTCATTAATAATTTTTGGATATGGGTCAAATTTGCTTGCAGCCGATGGTCACTTTTGATCTTTACCATTCCAATCTGACTGGTTAATTCATCAATAGACCCTAGCAGATGGAACCGTTCATCATATTTAGGAATTTGTTCCCCATTTATCAAAGTAGAATTTCCTTGATCGCCATTTTTCGTATAGATATTCATAAAAACCCCTTTCCATTACATAAACAATATGTTATACTTAACATATGATGAAAAGATTCATAAAATGGTAACTGTTTTATTTTACAATAGTGCCTAGGAATAAAAAGTCGGGTGAACACCTACCGCAAGCAAAGGTTTTTTGCTTGCGGTATTTTTTGTTATCAAAACAAAAAATAAAACGATAAAATATTATTTGTATTTTATACTACTAAGCTCGTATTATGAAATAAAAAAGTCCGAATTATGGATACTAAATTTTTATTGGATTAATAATCTGCGCTGTATTATTAGTAATATCAGCTATTTGACTAACTTTAAAGATATAAGGAGGAAAAACGAATGTGGAATTATCTCTGGCCAGTTTTAGTAGTAATTGGAGCAAATACTTTTTATAATATTGCAGCGAAGTCAACACCGCAAAATGTGAATTCATTCGCGTCCCTTGTTGTAACCTATTTGGTAGCCGCTTTTTTAGCGATGGTGCTGTTTTTCATAACGTCTCCCAATAAAAACTTGATGTCAGAGTTTAGTAAAATTAACTGGACCTCTATTGTATTTGGCATTGCCATTGTGGCACTTGAGTTTGGATATATCAATCTTTACCGTGCAGGTTGGAAAGTAAGCGTCGGTTCCTTAGTAACCAATATCGGGCTGGCATGTGTATTACTTATAGTAGGAGTTTTATTGTATAAAGAAGTAATTTCCCTACGGCAGATGATAGGTATGGCAATCTGCGCAGTTGGTTTGATTTTAATCAGCAAATAAATTTTCATGCAAATGAGATGTGCTTTTTGAAGTTTTAATTCAACGAAAAATATG
Organism: Massilioclostridium coli; assembly: GCF_900095865.1. Classification (GTDB taxonomy): domain Bacteria; phylum Bacillota; class Clostridia; order Oscillospirales; family Ruminococcaceae; genus Massilioclostridium; species Massilioclostridium facile. The sequence goes on from NZ_FMIZ01000007.1 coordinate 859,021, forward strand.
AAATCAAAACCATTGAAATAGGGGAAGAATTACTATTTTGTAATGAAAAATGAAGGTTAATTTCACATGCCCTTTTTGTATGATAAACGGGATTGGTTACATGATGCTGTACAATCATTTAATATTTGGAAACTGAACAACACAAAAACCTGATGGATTCCATACTACTGTTGAACTGGAACCATCAGGTTTATATTATAAGTTTTTTAACGGTTTTTTCTTGACAACTCGGGCACTATTCGCCCCGATTAACCTGCACTGGAGTTTGGAGGCATGATAAAAGACAAATGGATTTTTGGATTTTGCGATGTTGGAAATTTGTAGCGCAATATGGTCATCTACAATTCCAATTCCAGAACCTAACATAGAATTTTTAGCAGCCTCAAACGAGAGCTCCTGTAAATCCTCTTGTTGCTGTTGTTCCACCGTAAATAATACGCCTTCTTCCTCAATGCCAGCACATACTTCTTTTAATATTGTTTCATCTGGATGGTTTACATATACCAGAATAGATGGTTTTTTCACTACCATAGTATCAACCTCAGCATCGTATTTTCAGTAGGAGCCCTTTTGGTTCAGCCAAAAGGGGATAGCGATATTATTTTTGTTCTCCTACATAGGACATAACTAGTCCGGTAGCTACAGCGTTCCTTGGGCCTTCGCTACCACGGATATTGCCTCGTCCACAAACAATCCGGTAGTTTGCTAGTTCTTCCATCAACATTTCCGGAATTTCAAAATCCTCCGCGGAACCACCAACCAGAACTACATTGCCAATATTTTTAATTTGATGGTCAACTGCCACCTTCCCAAGGGCACGGATTGCATTGGTGACAAATACTTTCCGTTTTGCTTCTTTACGGACTTGTACAATTTTTTCCATTGGAATCTCTTCATCAATTCGGATAAAACGGTCTTCCGTTAATAGAATAACATGTCCGAATAGACGAGGGTCAATTGATTCATCAAAAAATTGCATTTCACCATTTTCTAACCTCAAATGGAATAGGCTTTCCACTTTTGCCAATGGATAACGCTTAATGAGTTCAGCTGTAGAGCGGGCATTTAATCCCAGTTCAGTTTGAATTAGCATGGTAACCAATTCGCCAGCACCTGCTTGATGAGTTATGTTGACAGAACCATCTTGGTTTAACACAGCGGCATCGGTAGAACCACCACCCATATCTAGGATAGCAAGGGGGAGTTCTGTTCCTGGTGTTGTCATAGCACCTAAACTTGCCATAATCGCCTCAACACCAGCCACCTTTACTTCTGTGTGGAGTTCTTCCCGCAATTGTTCCGCAATTTGCTGCATAGGAAGCTGTTGGGTTTTTACCATAGCAGCAATTCCAACTGCTTTTTCCATACAGGTTTCCCCAGCTAATGCGCCAGAAATTGCTACAGGGGCAAGGGTATCCACTGCCAAAATATCAGTTACCCGAATTTGCTGGTTGTTTTCACCGCTTACCTCGCTCATACTGGTTTTGATTTTGGAGAACATATTGCCAACATTGGTATTTGGCTGGCCGCTGATATCCCAAACCTGTCCTGCATTCTGCAATGCTTCCAGGATTTTTTCTGCACCTTCATCTACATTGATTGCTTGATTATGATCACCTTGGATATAAATTTCACCCGCTGGAAGTACATTTTCTTGTACATTTCCGTTTGGGGTTTTAATTACTACAGCACTTCTCTTGCCAATTAAGCTTTTTGCAATTGGGGTAACCAGGCGGGTTTCCTCCGCATTTAGCTGCAACAAGGTAGCAATTCCATAAGGATTGCTCAGCATGCGGATGCTCTGGCCGGAAAGTGCCACTTCAATAGCAGCGAGTTTTCCTTCTGGAACAGCGGTAATTTTCCGCACTTCATCAATGATTGGGATTTTTTTGTGAATCCTGTTTTCGACCAGAACAGCTTCATCTGCCTGTAAGATTAAACCTTCTACTTGAAGGGAACTCTCATACTGATTTAACAGTGCCGCCACTTCTTCATAAGGATGCTCAGAAGAAGCCGCTACAATATAGGGGATACCTGGCTGTGCCTGGTGAATGTGCTCAATGAATAATAACTGTCCTACAGCCTGTCCAGCGCCTGCAGGGGTAGATGGATTATGGCCAATCATCGAGGACTCGGTAATAATGGTTTCCGTGATGGTTTCCATTGCAGTGTCCCCAATAACGGGGGCAGCCTCATTGAGCCGAATTAAATCCAATTGATGGATTCCCATGCCCACTTTGGACATCGCTTCTGCAAGGGCTGCTTTGATACCGTGTACATTGGCAACCGTCCCTTTGGTACCCGTTGTTACTTTTGCCGAACTAGAAAGAAATTCCAATTGACCATTCTGGTCAACAGAAGCCACGCATACTTCAGTTGTCGAGTTCCCAATATCAACACCTGCTAAAATCATTTTAATAAGATGCCTCTCTTTTCATAGATCTCAGCTGCCTCCAAAACCAGTTTGGCGCAATGAGGAGCATGATAGGTTTCCAACAATTCTTTTGCCATTAAAACCAGTTCCATTTTTGTGGAACGGTTTGGACGGAGTTTATCATACATTTTTAAGATTACTTCGTCTGGTACGTCTACCAACTCAGCGGCACGTTCAAAGTTTTTCTGCATGGAAGGATTTCCTGCTTCCATTGCCACCTGACCCTGCGCGGACAAAGTTTCTTTGGAAATTTTAATGTCTTCCGCACTGACATTCCCTCTTTTTACTTCTTCCAGGGTAATGTCGGATAATTTTTTTCCTGTTTTGGATGTGATTTTATCTGCTTCATATTGTGCAAATGGATATTTCATGATTATGCTTCCTCCCATTCAATCGCTGGCATATCCAGGTCTACCTGTTCTGTTTCAGCAATGTGCATCAAAGCCGCTTTTACCTGGTATTTTGGGCGAACCATTGGGTCGTTGATGCTCTTAATTGGGGTAACCTGCTCGCCTTTCACATATTTGGCAGCATTTTGCCCAATTTTACGGTAGGTTTCCAATGTCATCAATGGAGCCTGTGGGAACAGTTCCAGATTGGAGAGGGGATATAAATCCTTTTGGTGAATGATTGCTGTCCCTTTGGATTGCAGCCCGATGCCAATGCCGGAACCGCTGAGTTTTGCGGCTTCCAATCCAATAAACGAAACGTCGGAAGTTTTCAGCACTTTCACTACCCTTGGAACCATGCCTTCTTCTTCAATCCCTGCTTTTAGGTTGCGGATGACTTCGTTCAGGTCCAAACCACAGATTGTTTTTTTGATCTCCCTTTGGAACGCAGCGCCTACGCCAATAACAACTTCTTTTGGGTTTGTCCCTTTTTGGGCGATAGGATAGCCTTTATAGGAAGTTTTTTGTGGATTGATACGTTCTCTGCCCTGTAAGGAACTGGAACCGGAATCCACAGAAGCGGGTTGGTTTAACTCTGTTTGTATCTGTTGTAAAACAGCAGCTGTAATCTGCTTGATTAAATTTTCATTGACTTGCATACCGGTAACCTCCTTATATCTGATTTGGGTCGATAATGTGCGGAATCCGCTTGATTTCTTCCCAACGTTCTCCCTCTACACGGTAGCCAGTACCAGGCCCCATATAGTCGTTTGGAGTATTTACACCGGAAACAGCGTTAAAGTTGGTATCCAAAATTGCCGCTGTTTGCATATAGTCACCGGTTACACGGGCTTTGAGCATATTTAAAACACTGTCAGCCAGTTCTGCAAAACCGCTGTCAGCTAATGCTCTTACTACATCAATACCAGTAATGCCACGTTTTAATACATCATCCGCCGCAACCAGGTCTGCTGCAACGTCACGGTCCAAGGTATCCTTACTGCCGTGGGCATAAGTAACCGCTTCTACCTGCTCATCGGTTACTTCTGCAATTCCTAACTGTTTAAAGACAGCCTGTACTGCTTTAGCCGCAGTGTTCCTTACCCGGATTACCTCTTCTTCTTTTACTGGACGGAGGCCGCCATCTACCTGCATATCCCGTTGTAATACATTGTAATCGTCAAAATCTTCTGCGTCAAAGTTAGAACCAGCGAACATATTGTCATAGTTTGGTTCTGCCGCATAGCCAGAGAAGATAAAATCGGTTCCTGGTAAAAATTGCAGCATAGTTCTAGCAGTTCTTCTCATATCGGAGTTGGAGAAGCTCTGGTCGTTGGAAGAAGCACATTCCAAACCAAGCATAGCAGCTACTAGGTTTTCCGCAATAACTTCTCGGATACCGCTTGGCACAGAGCCTGTAACACCAATACAGCTTACAGAACCATTTTGAATCCCCTGGGAACCGCCACCTTTGGTTACATACAAACAACGGCATTCCAGATATAACATGGATTTCTTTTCACTGTATCCCATTAAAACTTCGGAGCCAGAACCAGAAGTAAAACGAACTTTCAGCCCTCTGGAAGCGTAAGCGGAGTTTAAAAACGCTTTGGAGTATGGGGTATCATCGCCATCTACAAAAACACGTTCTGTTCCATAAACGGACAAGGTTTCTGCATAAGTTGTCAGTCCACGGATACCCAGTTCCAGTTCGGTTGCTTCTTCCGCTGAACACTGGGTCAATACTCCTTTTCTACCGCATTGGGAACCAATCAACAGTGCCATAGCGCTTAATGGAGCGTAGCGGGCAACCCCCATTGTGGTTTCTTCTTCTGAGAATCCACGCAGTGCGCCTTCCGCCGCGTCCGCAGCGATCTGAACTGGATCGTCTTTTAGGTTGGTAATGTGAGCTTGGTTTCCAGGGATTTTTCTGGCACGCATTTTTTGCATCCCCATCATCAGTTCCACTACATTCAGATGATTCATTACTTCTGTCATTTTTGCTGGTGTAATACCGGAAACCAATTCCAAAATTTCTTTTCTGGAAACATTGATATCTACGATCATCCGGGCGATATCTAAAGATGGAACACTCATGGAATGTTCCGTACGGTCGATATTAATTGCGTAATCTGCAATAAACTGGTCGATAAAATCGAACTCATCCCTTGTTTTTCCGTCCATTTCAACAATTATGCCATCCTGTACTTTAATGGATGGTTTTGGGTCATATGGGCTGCTCATAGCAACAAAGCCCATTTCTGGCCACTCATTAATATAGCCATCTAAATTTACAGCCCTTTTATCTAAGGCTTCAATTCTTTTAGATCTTTTCAATTGACTTCCCTCCATATTCTGTATGATAGAATAGTACAATTCTATTTTAAATCACAAACACAAAAAATACAACAGTAAAATGAAAATAATTCTTATTTTTTTCATTTTATTTTACGTCAAACCTTCCAATCTCACAATTTTATACCATCATTGTAGTTGATAATTATGTAAATATTATGAATTTAAAAAATCACTTGACAAAAAATAAATGGGGTGATACAATGGAAGCACAAACAAAGGCGTTTGACAAATGAGTTGTCAAGCGCCTTTTTTTATTTTACCTTGAAAGGAAGAATGGTTATGAACGCAGGAAGCATAGGTTTTATTTTAATAAGTGCGGCGTTTGTTTTTTTAATGACGCCAGCGCTTGCCTTCTTTTATGGAGGGTTGGCACGCCGTAAAAATGTACTTAATACAATGATGGCTTGTATGTTTATTTGTGGTGTTGCTATTGTGATGTGGATTTTGTTTGGTTTTTCATTGTCTTTTGGGACAGATCATGGTTCTGTCATCGGCGGATTGGAATTTTTAGGATTTAATAATGTTAGCATGACAGAAAGCACCAGAGGGCTTTCGATTCCGGATGCATGTTTCGCTGTATTTCAGATGATGTTCGCCATCATTACACCGGCATTGTTTACCGGAAGCGTTGTAGGACGTATGAAATTTAAATCTTTGCTCATTTTTACCGCTTTATGGTCTTTGGTAGTGTATTATCCGTTGGCACATATGGTATGGGGTGGCGGATTCTTAGCACAAATCGGCAGTGTTGATTTTGCTGGAGGAAACGTAGTACATATCAGCTCCGGTGTAACAGGATTAACATTGGCATTGCTGTTGAAAAACCGCCGGGAATACCATCGGGCAAGTTATGCGCCACACAATGTTCCATTTGTGGTACTTGGGGCGGCATTGCTCTGGTTTGGCTGGTTCGGATTCAATGCAGGCAGCTCCCTTGCGGCAGATGGCCTGGCAGTTCACGCGTTTACAACCACTGCTGTTTCTTCTGCCAGCGCATTGATTTCCTGGATGATTATTGATACGATTATGACAGGAAAACCAACTATTGTAGGCAGCTGTACAGGTTTGGTTGTTGGTTTGGTGGCAATTACCCCAGGTGCTGGATTTGTACCTGTATGGGCTAGTGTTATTATTGGCTTACTGGTTAGCCCAATTTGCTATTTCAGTGTAATTTTATTAAAGAAAAAATTAAAAATTGATGATGCTTTGGATGCGTTTGGTTGCCATGGAATCGGCGGTATCTGGGGCGGTATCGCAACAGGATTGTTTGCGATGAAAGAGCTTCCAGGCGGGGTTACTTCCACAGCGCAATGGGATGGGTTGTTCTTTGGAGATTACCACCTGTTTGTAGCACAAGTGGAAAGTATTATCATCACAATTGCAATTGCAGTGGTTGGTACATTAATCTGTTATGGAATCACACGGCTGTTTGGCAAATTGCGTGTATCTGAACAGGACGAAAAGATCGGGTTGGATATTTCACAACACGGGGAAAATGCTTACCCAACATTTAATGGTATGGATTAATCGGAAAAGAGGTGCTTATTTCAATGAAAAAAATTGAGGCGATTGTGCGCCAAGAGAAATATATTGATTTACAGGAAGCGTTAAACGAAATAGATGTACATGGAATAACTGTTTATCAAGTCATGGGATGTGGACATCAAAAAGGATACACCAATGTAGTACGTGGAAATAAAGTAGAAATCAATATGTTACCAAAGGTAAAATTTGAAATTGTTGTCTCCACAGAGGAATGGGTGAAAAAAACAGTGGATGTAATCCAAAAAGTGGCATATACTGGTAATGTTGGAGATGGTAAAATTTTTATCTATGATTTGGATGATGTCATTCGTATTCGAACCGGGGAACACGGGATAGATGCAATTTAATCAAAACAAACATACCATTTTAAACTCTGGGTTTATCTCAATAAGCCCAGAGTTTACCTATTGCAAAAGGATTAGAAAAGGAACATTAAAAAACAAGTTGTAAAATAGGAATAGTGAGAAAGAATAATACCATATCATTAAATGGGGGATTTATGCAAGCGGTCGTAACAATTTTATATGATATTTTAGATGCGTTTTCCCATTATATTATACCTGCCAGCCTATTTGCTGTTTTGACAACGGTTGTTATGAATTATCTGCAAAGATTCGGTTGGAAGCAGGTAATCAAGGAATGGTGTTCCAAATTCAAAAATCACTCTGTTTTCCGTGCGAGATTACTTTTCTGTATCTATCTTTATTTTTTGTTTGATTACACTTTGTTGAGCAGGACATTTATCTGGGATAATCCGTTACAGAAATGGATGGATGGCTGGTGGCTAGGAATTGGCAGTAATGGTAAAGTAAATTATGAATCCATAGAAAATATTATTTTTTTCATCCCATATTTAAGTTTGTTATATGTTAGCTTTCCAAAATTACGGGAATATTCCTGGTGGAAACAGCTTAAACTTGCTTTCAGTATTAGCTTTGGTACATCCCTTTTGATTGAAACAATACAATTGATTACTAGATTAGGAGCATTCCAATTATCCGATCTTACCTACAATACTCTTGGTGGAATAATGGGATTTTTACTATTTTGCCTGGTTAATACAATAAAGAAAGCAGTACAAGTAAAATCCAGAAAGCAATCCTCACAATAGTTTAAATCAGAGAAATGATCCTGTACATCAATAATCTCCTTATATTTCATATATCGTTCCAAAGATTTAAGTTGCGTATATCATTTTGGGATCAATCATTCATCACTACTAGGAAAGGATAGGAATTTTTCTTTATCATCTAAGTTTTTTGCTTATGACGATTATCTCGTTTTCTATAAATAATAACAGGGAACTCATTTGAGTTCCCTGTTCATTTAAGATGAAGCTTTATTTTTGCAATTTGCTTTTTCTACTATTAAAATATCTTTTCGTTTCCGCTACTACTACACCGTTTAGTGCAAAAATTGCAATTAAGTTTGGTAATGCCATCAATCCATTAAAGATATCAGCAATTGTCCATACAGCGGATACTGTCATAAATGGGCCAATAAAAATAGCGGTAATGTACAGCCAGCGGTAGGTCATGACAGCTTTTTTGCTTCCACCAGACAAATACTCTAAGCAACGTTCCCCATAATAATTCCATCCTAAAATAGTGGTAAATGCAAAGAATACCAGGCAGAGCATTAATACAAAAGAGGATACAACAGGAGGAAATGGTAAACTCGCTTGGAACGCATTAGTAGTAACCGCAACACCTTCTAATCCCATATCCCAGGAACCAGTTAAAACAATACAAAGACCTGTCATAGTACAGATAATGATTGTATCAATGAATGTACCTGTCATGGAAACCAAACCTTGGCGAACAGGTTCTTTTGTTTTTGCGGCAGCAGCAGCGATAGGCGCAGAACCTAATCCAGCTTCATTGGAGAAGATACCACGGGCAATCCCTTGCTGCATGGCTACCATCATGGCACCTAAAATACCGCCAACAGCAGCACGTAAGCCAAATGCACTTTCTACAATTGTAACAATTGCATTTGGAATTTTGGTTACATTAAAGATTAATACTAATACACAGAATACTACATACAAAATGGCCATTGCTGGGACAACAACTTGGGATACCGTAGCAATACGTTTTAAACCTCCAATAACAACCAAACCAACACAAACGGTTAAAATTACAGCGGCAATTAAAACGGACCAAGAATATTCCATTCCAAAAATAGTAATTGTATGCTGGTTATTGGGGTCAAAAAAGTTATTGACTGCAGAAGAAATACCATTTACTTGTGTAAAGGTACCAATTCCCATCAAACCTACACACATTCCAAAAAAGGCAAAGATTTTCGCGAGCCATTTCCACCTTTTGCCCATGCCGTTTTCGATATAATAAAAAGGGCCGCCCAAAACATGTCCATCTTTATCAATCGTACGGTATTTAATGGCCAAAACACCTTCCGCATATTTGGTAGCCATGCCAAAGAATGCAGCCAGCCACATCCAAAGCAGAGCCCCAGGACCACCAGCAACCAATGCTGTTGCAACCCCGACAATATTACCAGTACCAATGGTTGCGGATAAAGCAGTACATAACGCTCCAAAACTGGATACCTCACCGTCGCCGCCTTCCTCATTTTTCACCATAAATTTTAGCGCTTTTGGAAGATGGCGGATTTGTAAAAAACCAAGCCGGATACTTAAAAAGATACCCGCACTTAAAATCAATACAATTAAAGGGATTCCCCATACCCAGCCATCAATAATGGTTAGCCATTCACCTATTTTGTCCAACATAAGAAAACACACAATCCTCTCTAACTAAAATTCTATTTGGGTAGATGCAAGGCTGTATCGTGTTTTCTTATGAAAAATATAAATTGATATTTTTTCAACTTATATTTTTGTATTATTTTTGATACATTCCCCATACATCTGATGCAATAAAAAAAGCCAAAATCAAATTTGATTTCGGCCCTCTTAAAGAGTAAGAACATAAGCTTTATGCGCTCTGTCCTTTTGCTTGAGAGATTAACATCCTTTTTCTTTTAGAATGCCGTACACCTTCAGCGCTCAGTAAACCGAGACTCTCCAGAGAACTTTTTGTTTGAACTATTACTTAAAGTCAAACTAACTTCATTATATTAACATAATTTCGACATAAATGCAAGAAAAAATTCAAATATTATCAAAACAACCTTTTATTTGAACTTTTTATTGCGTTTCTGGAGCCATGGAACTAAGCCTTTGGGAATTGCTATGGTTTGTTGCAGTTTCGAGAGATTGTTCTGATTCGCCAATAATTTGGGTATAATATTGGGGGACTTTTCCCACAATGATATTTTCTGATAAAATGTAGTCAATAGAAGCATTGACTTCGGAGGAATAGCAGGGAAAAAGAGCAAGCATTTCAATTTTTACTGTCAATACAATCCGATGGATTGTCTGGTTAATACCGGCGTCCTCAAACTGGCTGGTTAATTGGGTATGTACTGTCCCTTGCGGAAGAAGCTGAATTGATATATTAGGACCTTTACCAGAAAAAATTAGCATACCGGTTAAGTTCCCTAAAGGGATATTTACTTGAGTGGTTCCAATTTCAGAGAGGATTTGAGTAATTGTATGAATAACATTGGTTTGAATTTGTGTTAAGTTAGGGATATTCGCCTGAATGGAACTGATGGTACCATCCTCTAGGCGTTCCATTTTGGATAGGTTTTCAAAGGATTCTGGATCTTCTTCCAACTGTTTGCTAACAGCTTGATTCACTACTGTTGTTGCATATTCTTTTGCCTGATAGCCTGCCATTTGATTGACAATAGGGCGTAGCTGGGAATCCAGCAAAAAAAACGAGGTCAGCAGAATTATTCCAATTACAATAAACCGGAACCCATATTTTTTTCGTTTGGATTTTGAGCGTTTAAAGTTTTTGGAAACCGGCATACGACACCTCCCATTTATCAATACAACTGTAAGGAATTTTCCATTTGCCTTCCGTAATCTATTCTGAGCGCAACACTATGTGGTATAATCTATGCGGCAAATGGAAGCAATGTGATTTTTTCTACAAATTTAGAGAAAAACACAATTTATATTTTTTGAAAATAATCCTTTTAAAAAAATGCAATCTATGGTAAAATATATAAGATTAGAGTAAAACGGAGGGATATTTTTGCAAATCGAACAAGCACGGGAACGTGTAGAACAACTAACATCCCAATTAAATGAAGCTTCTTATCAATACTATGTATTAGATAGGCCGGAAATTTCCGACTTTGAATACGATAAATTATTGCGGGAACTGGAAAACTTGGAAGAAGCGTTTCCAGAACTCCGTTCGCCCAATTCCCCCACTGTAAGGGTCGGAGGACAGGCGTTAAGCAGTTTTGAAAAAGTAACTCATACTGTTCAGATGGGCAGTTTACAGGATGCTTTTTCCGAACAGGAAATGTTGCAGTTTGACCAGCGTGTCCGGGAAAAGCTCTCTGAGTTCCAGTATGTAGTGGAACCCAAAATTGATGGGCTATCCGTTTCGCTGGAATATCGTGACGGTGAATTTTTCCGTGGATCTACCCGTGGGGACGGATTTATTGGGGAGGATGTCACCGCTAATTTAAGGACAATCCATTCGATTCCTTTGCGGCTCCGTGAAACATTACCTTATTTGGAGGTACGTGGGGAAGTGTATATGCCCCGTGAAAAATTTTTAAAATTAGTGGAGCAGCAGGAGCTGGAAGAAGAACAGCCGTTTAAAAATCCCCGCAATGCGGCGGCAGGCAGCCTTCGACAGAAGGATTCCAAAATTGCTGCGGAACGTGGGTTGGATATTTTTGTATTTAACATCCAGCAAATAGAAGGGAAAGAATTGAGCTCCCATAAAGAATCCCTGGATTATTTAACAAGTCTTGGTTTTAAAACCGTTCCCCAGTATAAACTGGTTTCTAATATAGAACAGGCGTTGGAGGAAATCCGTAGGATTGGAGACGCCAGGGAGCAGTTTTCGTTTGATATTGATGGCGCAGTGGTCAAGATAGATGATTTTAACCAGCGCGAATTGCTGGGGGCAGGTGCCAAGTATCCCAAATGGGCGATGGCGTTTAAATACCCTCCAGAGGAAAAGCCTACTGTATTAAAAGAAATCGAAGTAAATGTAGGTAGAACGGGTGTACTGACTCCAGTAGCGGTATTTGACCCAATTTTACTGGCAGGCACATCGGTGAGCCGTGCGGTGCTGCACAACCAGGATTTTATTGACGAAAAGGATATTCGGATTGGAGATACCATCCTGGTCCGAAAAGCGGGGGACATTATCCCAGAAGTGGTGGCAGTGGTTTCCCATGGGGAACAGAGCGAACCCTTCCATCTACCAGAAAACTGTCCAGTCTGCGGCAGCCCGGTTATCCACAATGAAGATGAAGTTGCAGTGCGATGTGAAAACCCAGAATGTCCGGCAACCCGTTTGCGGAATATTATCCACTTCGCGTCCAGAGGTGCCATGAACATAGAAGGTCTGGGGATTGCCAATGTCACCGCTTTGGTGGAACAAGGGCTAATACAGTCCACCGCTGATCTGTATTCCTTACAAAAGGAAGAGTTGTTAAACCTGGAACGGTTTGCGGATAAATCAGCGGAAAATTTAATCAATGCGATCCAAGGTTCCAAACAGAACCCCTTATGGCGGCTGTTGTTTGGGCTGGGTATCCGCAATGTAGGCCAGAGCGTGGCAAAATTGCTCTGCGAAAAATTTGCTGACATCAATCAGTTGATGGAAGCGAAACCAGAGGATATTTCTGCAATCTATGGCGTCGGTGACGTGATGGCGGACAATATCGTAAAGTTCTTCCAGCAGCCAAAAACCAAAGAGTTGATTGAAAAACTGGCACAAGCTGGGGTAAATATGAAATCTGAACAGGTAGAAAAAGGAACTGCTTTACAAGGCCTTACCTTTGTGTTGACTGGGACATTGCCCACCATGACCCGTGACCAGGCAAAAGCACTCATTGAGGCAGCAGGAGGGAAAGTAACCGGCAGTGTATCCAAAAAAACTTCTTACGTGGTAGCGGGGGAAGAAGCCGGCAGCAAGCTGACTAAAGCGCAAAATTTAGGGATTTCTATTTTAAAGGAAGAACAGCTCAAAGAGCTGTTGGCAAAATAAACCAGTTGCTTCATGGGCAAATTTTGTTTGCCCAACTACATAGATATTTAGATACTAAAAGTTGTTACAGGAGGTAGGAAAAATGGAATTTGATATCCAGCATGTCGCGAAACTTTCCAGGCTGAAAATTGACCCAAGTGAGGAAGAAAAATTCGCGAACGAAATGGCAAATATCATTCAGATGGTAGAACATCTTCCAGACATTCAAGGGGACGGCACACTGATTGATCCAGACCACCCAATGACCATGCGCAAAGATGAGGTAGAGCCCAGCTTCCGCCGGGATGAATTGCTGAAAAATGCGCCTCAAGTACAGGCTGGCTGTGTTGTTGTGCCAAAAGTAATGGAATAAAGGAGGAGCTTCACCCATGGAATTATATCAATTATCCGCCACAGAGTTAGGCGCAATGCTGGCAGAGAAAAAATGTTCTGCCGAAGAAATTACCAATTCTGTATTTGACAGGATTGACAAAGTTGAGGATAAAGTAAACGCTTATGTCACCCTTTGCAAAGAGCAGGCAGTGGAAAAGGCAAAAGCAGTAGACGCTAAAATTGCTGCTGGGGAACAGCTTTCCCCTTTGGCTGGAATACCAGTTGGCGTAAAAGACAATATCTGTACCAAAGATGTATTGACTAGCTGCTCTTCCAAAATGTTGTACAACTTTGTACCACCTTACAACGCTACTGTGATTGACAAACTGAACCAGCAGGATTTTGTTATGACTGGGAAGTTAAATATGGATGAGTTCGCAATGGGTTCCTCCACCGAAACTTCCTATTTTAAAAAGACCTGTAACCCTCATGATTTAACCAAAGTTCCAGGCGGTTCTTCTGGCGGTAGCGCAGCTGCGGTAGCAGCAGGGGAATGTCCAATTGCTTTGGGTTCCGATACCGGCGGTTCCATCCGGCAGCCGTCTTCTTTCTGTGGTGTGGTAGGGTTAAAGCCTACATATGGCAGTGTTTCCCGTTATGGGCTAGTTGCGTTTGCTTCCTCTTTGGACCAGATTGGTCCTTTGGGCAGAACAGTGGACGATGTTGCGTTGTTGTATTCTGCTATTTGTGGATGGGACAAGCACGACGCTACCAGTGAATATAAAGAATACCCAGATTTCCGCAAACAGTTAAATCCGGATATGAAAGGCTTGAAGATTGCGGTTCCAAAAGAATATTTTGGGGCAGGAATCGACGAGGAAGTAAAGGCATCTGTAATGAATGCTGTAAAAGAATTGGAAAAACAGGGCGCTACCGTATCGGAAATCTCCTTGCCAGGCACAGATTACGCCCTTTCCGCTTATTATATTATTTCTTCCGCGGAAGCTTCTTCCAACTTGGCTCGGTTTGACGGCGTAAAATATGGATACCGCTCTGAACATTATAATAACCTGATTGAAATGTATGAGAATACCAGAAGCGAAGGGTTTGGCGATGAAGTAAAACGCCGTATTATGTTGGGTACCTTTGTGTTGAGTTCCGGCTATTATGATGCTTACTACAAACGGGCAAAATTCTTGCAACGTCAGATTGCCCAGGAATTTGAAACCAGTTTCCAGCAATATGACCTGATTGTTACCCCAACCGTTCCATGTACTGCGTTCCATATTGGGCAGAACATTGATGATCCACTAAAAATGTACGCAAACGATATTTGTACTGTTACCGTGAATATTGCCGGCCTACCAGCTATCAATATCCCTTGTGGAAAAGACGTCAACGGTATGCCAATCGGTATGCAGATGATTGGTAAACATTTCTCTGAACAAACCCTGCTCAACACAGCAAAATGCTATGAAAATATTGTGGGCGGATTTGGTCAAATTCCAGAATTGAACTAGGAGGGGCACCCATGTCTGATTACGAAATGGTCGTTGGTCTGGAAGTCCATGCGGAACTCTGTACCAACACAAAAATATATTGTTCTTGTAAAAACGAATTTGGTTTGGAAGTAAACTCGATTTGCTGCCCAATCTGTACTGGTATGCCGGGGACACTGCCAACCTTAAATGAAAAAGTAGTGGAATACGCTATCAAGATGGGGCATGCTTTGAACTGTACCATCCACCCAATTTCCAAACAGGACCGTAAAAACTATTTTTACCCTGACCTGCCAAAGGCTTACCAGATTTCCCAGTTTGATGTACCATTGTGTGAAAACGGCTACTTGGATATCATCGTAGATGGAGAAATGAAACGGATTGGCGTTACCCGTATCCACATCGAGGAAGACGCTGGAAAGCTGTTGCATGATGATAGCTTTGCGGGTTCCCTGGTGGACTTCAACCGTTGCGGTGTGCCATTAATTGAAATTGTTTCCGAACCGGATATGCGTTCCAGCGAAGAAGCAAGGGCTTATCTGGAAACCATCAAATCTTACTTATTATATTTAGGAATTTCTGACGCGAAATTACAGGAAGGTTCCATGCGTTGCGACGTAAACGTTTCTGTCCGCAAAAAGGGCAGCCAGGAATTTGGAACCCGTTGTGAAATGAAAAACGTCAATACCTTTAGCGGCGCGGTACGTGCCATTGAATATGAGTTCAAACGTCAGGTGGAAGTATTGGAAGCTGGCGGAGTAATTGAACAGGAAACCCGCCGTTGGGATGACGCTAAAGGGCAGACTGTCCCACTACGTTCCAAAGAGGATGCCCACGATTACCGTTACTTCCCGGAACCAGACTTGAAAACCATTGTTTTGGAAGAATCCTATATTGAGGACTTGAAAAAACAGATTCCGGAAATGCCAAACTATAAAATTGCCCGTTACATGAAGGATTATAGCTTGTCCCAGACAGATGCAGAGCTGATTGCGGATAACCTAGAACGTACCAAACTGTTCGAGGACGTACTGGCTGCCAACAGCAAGGTACTGCCGAAAAACGCTTCTAACTGGGTACTGGGCGATGTTGCAAAAGTGGTAAATGAAACTGGAAAATCCATTTTTGAAACCAAACTTGATGCAACACGTTTAGCGGAATTGATTGTGGCAATCCAGGATAACAAGATTTCCAACTCCGCAGGAAAAACCGTATTTGAGGAACTGATGGCTACTGAAAAATCAGTGGATGATATCATCAAAGAAAAAGGATTGGCACAGATTTCCGATAGTTCTGAACTGGAAGCGGTTGTTGCAAAAGTTCTGGCGGATAACCAGAAATCCGTTGACGATTACCACAATGGTAAAACCAATGCGTTGGGCTTCCTGATGGGGCAATGTATGAAAGCCACCAAAGGAAAAGGCAACCCTGCTATGATGAAAGAGATGATTATGAAGGCATTGCAAGCGTGATATTACCATCCATTTTCGGTGATTTGGTTATCAAATGGACAAAAGGGTACTTTCCATTCCAAAGGATTTACAGGGGATTTCACGGAAAATCAAAGGGGAAACCGGTTTTACTAGAGATTCCGCCAAAATAGGAGGTCAAACAATATGGCTGTTTTTATCTTGTCTGTTATTTTATTGGTTGTCATGGGGATTGGGGTAGTCCTGAGCCTGGTGACAGAAAACAAAATGATGGCGGCGCTGTTTGGCGTTGGAATCCTGTTTGATTTCACCCTTTTGTTCTTTTACATATTCTTTTTGCTCTAGCCATGGATATGGCAAATTTTCCGCTTAAACAGCGGACCTGCATCCAACTGGATTGGATGCCCTACCTTTTTGTTCCGCACTTTTGTGCGTTAAGATACAAAAATTGGGGTGGAAGGCCATCCCAGTCAGTCGCAAACTCCTGACTTAAAACAAAACTACGAAAGGACTTTGAAAAAATGAAAAATAGTAAAAAAATCTATCAATTAGTATCCGCTTCTTTGATTGCGGCCATGTATGCAGTGTTAACTTTTGTAATTGCCCAATTTGCATATGGGGCCGTTCAGCTCAGGCTAAGTGAGGCATTGACTGTATTGCCAATGTACACTTCATCTGCAATACCAGGGTTGACAGTCGGCTGCCTGCTCGCTAATATTATTGGTTTATCCTTAGGAAAAACAATGATTTGGGATGTGCTGTTTGGAACGATGGCTTCGTTAATCGCTGCTGTTTTAACCCGATGGATTGGAAAATCCAAAAACCGCGCAGTAAGATATCTGTTAGGGCCTTTCCCGGCTGTTATTGTAAACGCAATCATTGTTGGGATAGAGATTACTATTTTCTTCACCGATGGTGCGGCCAGCATGGCAGCATTTTGGATGAACTTTTTCAGCGTATTCATTGGTCAAGCGATTGTGTGTTATGCAATTGGCATTCCATTGATGTTGCTGATGGAACGGAATGACCTGTATAAACGCATTTTCCGTATTGACTCAATTCAATAAATCATTTTATGGCATAGTCAAAAGACTATGCCATTTTTCGTTTTTGCTTCTATGTAGAGAAAAATAAATATTTCAAAAGGGCTGTATACTACATAACAATAGGTTCACATAATAGTAGTAGAAATAGGCATTTTCGCATAGGATTTAATCCGTAAAATAAATGAAATAGGAAAGGAAAAGTGAAGGCATAAAATATTCTGTCATTGAAACAATAAAAAGGATGATCAACGATAAGAAGGTGTAACTATGCCAAAAACCTATGCTGAATTTATGGATGAGCTTACGGCGGAAGAACTGTATAAAGGACTAGTAGCCTATGGAATGTTTACCGAAAAACTCCCGCCAGTTTTAACCTCAGAACCTTTTTTTGCCTATTGTCAGGTTCGCTCAAATCCATTTTTTGACCAAAAGGAACCATATATTTCGTATGAAAGCATGAGGAATATCAACATTCCCCGTATGTTAGGTATTCCAAACCCTATGGCATACGAACGGTTATGTCGTTGCATTGCAGATTATTGGGATAGGTTGAAAGAACATTTTACAAAACAGACTGTAGAACAGGATTATATGGTCAGCAGAATCCACATCCGCAAAATGGAGGGAAAAACCCCTATCTTCTTTATGAACTATAAAAATTGGAAACTGGATGGGATGCCGGAACCAGATTTGATGATAGGATGCAAGTATTTAGTAAAAGCGGATATTTCCAGTTGTTTTCCTAGCATTTGCGCACAGGCAATTTCTTGGGCTTTGGTGGGGAAGGAAGCCGCCAAGGAAAATAAACCAGAAGCCCAGTGGTGCCATCAATTGAGCCACTATGCCCAGCATACGAACAATGGGGAATCCCGTGGCTTATTGATTGGGCCGCACAGTTCCAATGTTTTATCTGAGATTATTTTAACCGCAATTGACTGTCATCTTTATCAGAAAGGCTGGCGGTACATCCGCAATATTGACGATTACACCTGCTATGTCCCCTCCTATGAAGATGGGCAGAAATTTCTGGTGGATTTAGGGGAAGAGCTGCAAAGCTTTGATTTATCCTTAAACCACAAAAAGACTGAAATATGTGAGCTCCCCGTTGCATCAGTAGAACAGTGGGTACGTAAAATCAATTCTGTCCCTCTAAATTCCCATCATCAGATTGATTTCCGATCTGCTAGGGCATATTTGGATTCTGCTATCGAATTAATGCAAGCAAACCAGATGAATTCTGCTATCCTGAATTATGCCATCCAGGTATTAAAAGGGCAAGAATTAACTCCAGGAGCAAAAGAATACAGCATCAAAACCATATTCCATTTGGTACTGCTTTATCCTTATTTAATCCCTCAATTGGAGACTACAGTTTTTTCACAACTTGGTGTAACTTCAGAACAGATTGCGTTTCTATCCCAGAAAATATATCAGTCCGGTTTACAACAACATAACTATGAAGCAGTCTGTTATGCCATTTATTATGCGATGAAATACGGTTTTGAGCTTCCAAATTTCCATATTGCTCAGGTAGTCCATAGCGGGGATTGCTTGTTTTGCCTGTTGAGTTTTTTGTATTTCCAAAGGCAAGGAGCAAACGATACCGTGGAAGAACTGAAAAAATATGCTCTGCAACTGAGCCAAAATGAGGAGGATTTCAACAAAAACTGGCTGTTTGTGTATGAAATCCTTTCAGAAGAACTGACAGGGGACTGGCTGGATATGAAACAAAATGGAGTTTCATTTATTAAACCTGAATATCGTTATCACTAGAGAAGATAAAATATTATTTTGTTTCACATATTTCGGTGTTTTTTATATAAGGTTTCATTGTTGCATGGCATTTAATATAATCTAGCTTTACAAAAAATTTGCAATTGGCTATTGTATTTTCGTTCCAGTTATAGTATAATAATATAGCAATTTCAATTAACAGCCTGACACGCAGGTGTTTGGGCTCTGTGCGATGGCGTTCTGCGAACCATGTCAGGCGGGGAACCGAGCAGCATTAAGCAGCTTCTGCCGTGCGCCGCAGATTCACCTGAATACCTGCTTGTGAGGCTGTTAACTGGAAAAACATGGTCGGAAGTACAAACCCATCCACATTGTGGGTGGGTTGTTTTTCTAAGAAAGGGTGAAATGGTATGTATCTGGCTCTCTATCGGAAATGGCGTCCTCAAAATTTTGATGATGTTATCTCCCAGCCCCATATCACCACAACCCTTACCAATGAAATCAAACATAACCATGTGGCGCATGCTTATCTTTTTACTGGTTCCCGGGGAACAGGAAAAACTACTTGTTCTAAAATTTTAGCAAAGGCTGTGAACTGTTTGCATCCAGTGGATGGGCAGCCCTGTTTAAAATGTGAAATCTGTAAAGGGATTGAGGATGGTTCCATTTTAGATGTAGTGGAAATTGACGCTGCCAGCAATAATGGGGTGGACAATATCCGTGAATTGCGGGATGAGGCAAATTTTACGCCAGTGTCTTGTAAATACCGGGTATATATCATCGATGAAGCCCACATGCTGAGTATAGGGGCGTTTAATGCCTTGTTAAAGATTATGGAAGAACCTCCGGCTCATGTTATTTTTATTTTAGCAACTACCGAGGTACATAAAATACCGGTTACAATATTATCGCGTTGCCAGCGGTTTGATTTTAGAAGGATTAAAACCGATGATATCGTGCAACGCTTGCTGAAAATCAGTACTCAGGAAGATTTTTCTTTGACACCGGACGCAGCGGGGATGATTGCCCGCCTTGCAGATGGGGGAATGAGAGATGCATTGAGTTTATTGGATCAATGTGTTGCGTATTCTTCTGAAATTACTGCTGATGTAGTTGCGTCTGCTGCTGGTGTAGCAGGAAGGGAATATTTGTTTGAATTCCATCAGGCAATTATGGAGCAGGATACAGCAAGGGCAATGACTTTACTGGATGAGCTCTACTCCAAATCCAAGGATTTAGAACGTCTTTGTGAAGAATTGATTCATTTTTACCGCAATTTAATGATGGTAAAAGTGGGGTCAGGGGATCAACAAATGCTTTCTGTATCTGATGAAGAGTTACACCAGTTCCAACAAGAAGCGGAACCCTTGAAGCTTTCCCAAATTATCCATTGCCTGACAGTGTTGCAGGATACAATGGACCGACTGGGTAGGGTCAGCAATAAACGGCTGGAGTTGGAAATTTGTTTTGTCAAACTTTCTTCTCCAAAATATGATTATCAGTTAGATAGTATTAACCGCCGTTTAGATCAGTTGGAAAGTAAATTGAAATATGGTATAGCTGCTGCTCCGGTAGAGTCTGAAAAAATGGATTCTTCTGTAAAAGAAGAGAAGAACCAATTGGAACAACCAACACAAACTAAACCAGTAGAACAGTCAGCAACTTCAACCAAAACAGAACCAAAGCTAAAACAACGGCCAGAACCATTGGAATGTTGGAATGAAATTGTTCAGGAAATAGGGGAGAGTTCTGGAATGCTGTTTGGCATCTTAAGAGGGTCCTATGCCATGACTTCCGGGGATCGGTTATTGATTCAATCCCCAAACGCTGTGTTTAAAGAAACTGTCCAGAGTAAAAAAGAATTGATGGATGAAATCATCTTCCGTTACACTGGCCGGAAATATCGGATTTTAATTAAAGGGACAAAGACACAGGAAACCGAAGAAAATCCATTGGATGATGTTTTAGACCGTGCTCGGTCTTCTGGAATTCCAGTGATAGAAGAATAAAATTAAGGAAAAACAAGAATAGTGTTTGATTAAAATACATAATATTGGAGGAACAGAACATGAAATCAAGATTGCCAAAAGGATACGGTGGCGGCGTAAATGATATGGTAAAACGCGCACAGGAAATGCAGGCGAAAATGGAGCAAGCTCAAGCTGAATTAGAAGCAATGGAATTTACTTCCAGTGTAGGCGGCGGCGTTGTAGAAGCCGTTGTGAGCGGAAAAAAAGAAGTAACTGCTTTGCACATTAAACCTGAAGTAGTAGATCCAGATGATGTGGAAATGTTGCAAGATTTAATTATCAGTGCAATTAATGAAGCAATGGCTCAAGTAGAAGCAAAATCAGAAGAAGATATGCAGAAAATTACTGGTGGAATTTCCATCCCAGGTTTGATGTAATATGGCGCACGAAGCTATCCCATTAAAAAAATTGGCGGAACAGTTTGCTTCCCTCCCTGGAATTGGAATGAAAACCGCATGGCGTTTGGCGTTTTATGTGTTGACAATGAGCAAAGAGGATGCAACAGAATTTGCGAATTCTATTTTAGAAGCACATGAGAAGATTAAAAAATGCGAAATCTGCCAAAACTTCACGGAGAAACCTGTATGTGATATCTGTTCGGATGTAACACGGGATCATACCACAATTTGTGTTGTGGAAACACCAAAGGATGTGATTGCGTTTGAACGCGCTCGGGGTTTCCATGGAGTATACCATGTATTGCATGGTTTAATCTCTCCCATGGATGGGATTGGACCAGAACAGCTTTGTATTAAGCAGTTGTTGCAAAGAATCCAGGATACAGAGGTTCATGAAGTGATTATGGCAACCAATCCGACCATTGAGGGGGAAGCGACTGCCATGTACCTTTCCAAATTGTTAAAACCTTTGGATGTAACAGTAACACGGCTGGCATATGGAATTCCCGTTGGTGGGGAATTGGAGTATGCGGATGATATGACTTTGTCCAAAGCATTGGAAAACCGCAACGAAATATAACAAGTGAGGTGAGATTTATGCCACAAGGCGGAAAAATAATTGCGCAGAACAGAAAAGCTCGCCACGATTATTTTGTGGAGGAAAGCCTGGAAGCGGGAATTGAATTGGTGGGAACCGAGGTAAAGTCTTTACGTCAGGGTGGCGTGAATCTCAAAGATAGCTTTTGCTATATTGAGGATGGCGAAATTTTTGTTCACAATATGCACATTAGCCCTTATGAAAAAGGGAATATCTTTAACCGCGACCCTTTGCGTGTACGTAAATTATTAATGCACAAAAAAGAGATTGTGAAACTGTTTGATCAAGTCAAACAGCAAGGGTATTCCTTGATTCCTTTGTCTTTATATTTTAAAAATTCCAAGGTAAAAATGGAAGTAGGCTTATGTAGAGGGAAAAAATTATACGATAAACGTGCTGACATTGCCAGACGTGACGCGAAACGTGAGATGGATCGCGCCATGAAAGAACGCTCCCGTTATTAATATGGGGATGCAACGGTTTCGACAGGGAATGTGAAGTATGGTAAGCGAGTAGAGGAGATGCCAGCTCTATAAAAGGCATACCTAAATTTTAAACGCTAAAAATAATAATAGCTATAACGAACTTTGCGCAGCTTAATTTAAGCTTGCCCGTCTTAGGATGACCTGACCACCCGTCGCCTAACACGCTTATTTTATTTGTGGTGAACTTTATCCAGGGTGCCTTGACTGGAATAAGGTCTAATGAAGGCTTATCCTGGCAACAGTTTGTCTGTTAACAGTTTCCAGGAGACATTTTTTAACAGACTACACTCGTAGAAAACTATATGAATCGTTTTTTGGACACGGGTTCGACTCCCGTCATCTCCACCAAAAGAGGAAGCGTCGAACTCTTCTTCATCAAGAATGAGTTCGCGCTTGTGTATAGATTTGGGGATGCCCTTTAGGGCGTCCCCTTTTCGTTTTCCTGACATCGTATTTTGCGTTTTAAGACGTTTTAAGCCCGAGGAGGTACTTGTTACCCTTCGGGCTTTTCTGTGCCCTAAAACGGCTTTGAGGACGTTCTGAAAAGAATGTAAGAGCACAACCTGCATCTCGCTTCGCTCGATGCGCTTTATGGACTGGGTACATGGGAAGGGTGACGTGCTCAAGGTATTGTTGTTCCATTTTGTTCCAAAAAAGTTGGAACAGACATTTCCCGCATTTTCTCGGTGTTCCAGCCCGATTTGAAAAATCTTGTTCCATTTCTCAAAACAAAATTGGAACAGACGAAACCCGCATATTCTCGGGGCATTTCTTCGATTGTTCCATTTGTTCCACTTTTTTATAAACCTTTATTTACGCGAGAAGAAAAAAGAGAAATCCGTATATATAAAAAAGTTTGTTGAAAAAAACTGGAACAATTGGAACAACGGCGTTTCGGGTCGAGAACCATCGGGAAATCAGCGTTCCATTTTGCCTGAAAAAACTGGAACAAAAGTGGAACAAAACTGGAACATTTACCTGAGAGCACCCCTCTTCCCCCTGTACTGCGATTTTTTTGCATAATGTTTCTGCTCATTTATGGCGGGAAATAGTGTTAGACATGCCCCTGACCTGCTGGTATGTGATGTTTGGTATTGCTTTCCGTCATTTTGTGTTGTATAATATATGCATAAATTCGCGACATGATTGCCGATGGATAGCGGCCGGGATATACCGACGTAAGCCTATCTGAGACCGAGCCTTAGGCTCGGGAGGAAGCCGATGAGGGTCCGCCCTCGAAACTGCATCGGTCTGACGAGCCGATACGGGATGGCAACAGCGTCTACCCGTCCAAATAGGACGGAAATCGCACGAACGTGACGAGCGGCGAATCAGATTTCAGCTTGATTGCTGGATTCTGGTTCGCCGCTTTTTTGCGTTTATAGGCAGGAAAAAGGAGGTTGCTTTATGGCAAATGCAAAACAGAAGAAGGGGTTCACGAAGAAGATTCTCGGCGGGAGCGAGCTGACGATGGAGGAATACGCGGCCTACATCACGGCTCTGAAGGCGAAGCCGTTCCTGACGAGTGCCGAGGCGTCGACCCTGTTCGAAATAGGAATCGGGCGCGTGCGTTCGCTGATGAAGGCCGATGACGCGGACTTCGTAGTGATGACTGACACGATTCGCAGTCGTCGTATTCACCGCGAGACGTTCGAGAAATATCTGGTGTCTCACGGGATTCATTAAGGAGGTGAGGTTATGAGGCAAAAAGAAAACCGCCCCAGCGCTGGCGACGCTTACGGGACGGTACCATTTAACTATATTAATGATACCACAGATATGAGCGAATTTCAAGACTTAACATACAACGGGCTGCTCAAGGCGGTCACGGACGATTATCTGGACGGCCTCGACGAGGACGCCGACCTGCCGTTCGAGAGCATCGAGGCGGAGCTTCTTCAGGCGACCAACAACGCAATCGAGGAATACAACCTCGGTCCCCGCGACCCGAACGCCCCTATGGGAGCGCCCATCAAGGACGCGTACCCGAACGCGAAAGCCCCTGCTGACCGCGTACGGAAACTGAAGGCCCTGACGCCTTGGCAGGTGGCGAGCGTGATAATTCGCCTGTACCACGCGGTCGGAATCCGCCTGAACGGTCAGGAAGGTGACGGAAATTTCGACGTGGGGGTCTATCAGTCCGATGGAGAGCGTCGAGGGCTGTACGACACCCGCACCGAGACGGTCCGGAGGTTGATTACGGCTCTCCACCCGGGAATCAGCGATGTGGACATGCGCAACACCGAGAACAAGCTGCGCGTCCTCGTGTCGAAGGTGGAGCCTTGCAAAGACAAGGCACTCGTTCCCGTGAACAACGGAATCTTCGACTACGAGAACAAGATTCTGCTGGATTTCGACCCGAAGTACGTGTTCACCAGCAAGTCGAACGTGGATTTCGTCCCGAACGCCCGGAATCCGGTCATCCACAACGACCAAGACGGAACGGATTGGGACGTGGTCTCGTGGATGGAGGAGCTTTCCGACGACCCCGAGGTTGTCAAGGTTCTCTGGGAGGTGCTGGGGGCTTCCCTGCGTCCGAACATGCCGTGGAACAAATCCGTCTGGCTGTACTCCACTCAGGGCAACAACGGAAAAGGCACGTTCTGCGCCCTCGTCCGGAACCTGCTCGGGAAAGGCTCTTGGGCCTCGATTCCCCTGAAGGATTTCGGGCAGGATTTCATGCTTGAGGAGCTTACCCGCGTACAGGCGATTATCACGGACGAGAACGACGTCGGAACGTATATCGACAAGGCGGCCACGCTCAAGTCGGTCATCACGGGAGA
Organism: Massilioclostridium coli; assembly: GCF_900095865.1. GTDB lineage: Bacteria > Bacillota > Clostridia > Oscillospirales > Ruminococcaceae > Massilioclostridium > Massilioclostridium facile. The sequence goes on from NZ_FMIZ01000007.1 coordinate 884,175, forward strand.
CCCGTTCCTGCTCAACCGCAAGTACAAGGCTCCAATGCCGTGCCTTTTCCGTGGGTTGATGATTCAATGCGTGAACGAGATTCCGAAGCTCAAGGACAAGTCGGAATCCATGTACAGGCGATTGCTCGTGATTCCGTTCGAGAAGCGATTCGAGGGCTGCGAGCGGAAATACATCAAGGACGATTATCTGGGACGAAAGGATGTCCTCGAATACGTCCTGTTCCACACCCTGTACGAGATGGATTTCGACGAGTTCAGCGTTCCCGAAGCATCCGAGAAGTCGCTGGACGTGTTCCGAGTCGACAACGACCCTCTTCGCCAGTTCGCGGACGAGGTGTTCGACCAAGCCGCATGGGACCTGCTCCCTTGCAAGTTTCTATACGATTTGTACCGCTACTGGTTCCAGACGAACGTCCCTCAGGGAAAGATGCTGAGCCGGAACTCCTTCTATTCCTCGCTCGAACTGATTGCACCGGAATACGGATGGCAGTTACAGGACAAGGTCCGCTCGGCGAACCGGATGGATGTCCCCGAGATGCTGATTCTCGAATATCAGGTACAGGAGTGGATGAATCACGACTACCGGGGAAACGACAAGATGCGTCTGGCGCAGCCCGACGTGAAGGACAGCTATCGAGGCTATGTGCGGAACAAGGTGGGGTCGATTCCGGCGTACATGGTGTCCGGAGAAACGACCGCAAGTGAAGAGATAGATTCAAATAGATAAGGAGTGATTGATTATGGCTATCAAGAGATTCGATGACATAGACAAGAAGGCGCGCGAGCTTGAGGCTCAGGCGAAGAAGTTGCGCCGCGAGAAGCAGGCTGCGAAGACCAAGGCGTACGCCGATGCCCTCGTGGCGGTCTTCCCCGAAGTGAAGGAAATGGGTTCCGCCGAGGAGGTGCTCGCGTTCGTCAAGACGCTGCACAGGGACGCCGGACATGGAAACGGCGGAAATCCTTCCGATGGTGACCCGAGCGCAGTCGTGCGCGAACCTGCGGGCGACGCCGATTCTTCGGACGGCGACCGCGGTTCTCTCGGCGTCGAGGGCTTCAATCCCGAGCGCCGCCCCTTCGATTAAAACGCGCCGGAGGTTCGGACATGGGGAGTCGTCCCCGTGTCCGACATTCGGTCGCGTGGTTCTGTCGGACAGAACATGTTGAGTCGGAGGGGACAGATTCGGGGGTTCGAAGGGGACGGCGAAGCCGCCCCCTCGCAAGCTGACCATGGCGGGAAAAATGCGATATTCGCATTTTGTACGTACATGGTCAATGCTTGCTCCCTTCCCCGTTTCGCAGATTGCAGCAAAGTGCGACGAGAAATGCACATCGCATTTGGATTGCGAACAAGGAGGTGTTTTGCATGGCAAAAGAAGTTGAAAAAAGAAGCGGCAAGGCGACCCGCCAGCGCTACAAGAAGGACCGTCGCGAGGCGGTGGTTCAGGTGCGCATGAACGCCGAGGAGCTTGCCCTTCTGGATGGGAAGAGAGGCGGACGCACGCGCTCGAACTATCTGCGTGGCGCGCTGTACGGTTCCGCCGGTTCCCACACGGAGCACGAGGTCGTTGCGGACACTCCGCAGCTCGACCGGATGCTGATGGAATTGAACCGAATCGGCGTGAACATCAACCAGATTGCACGGGCCTTCAACGCCCGCGTGAAAGGGATGGGCATGCTTGAGGAAATCAAGATGGAACCGGACAAGAAGGCGTTCGAAAGCCTGAGGGAATCCATCGAAGGATTGTCGGACGAGGTCAAGGAGCTTCGGGCCGATTTGCATGGCGGAATCACGGGAGGTGATGTCTGATGTCGACGACGTATGTGCAGGCATTGCCCGACGTCCGGGGCCGCATGTCCTACACCGAGTTCGGAGAGGGAAAGCGCAGACGCGACCACCTGCAAAACGGGACGGACCGCATCGCCGCCCAGATGGGCGACATGCCCTCCCGAGGTGAGTTCATCGCGTACTGCAACGGGCTTCATGCCGTCCATCCGAACATGGTCAACGAGGGTTACGAGCTTCGCGTCTCATGGGCGCTCGACGAGTTGAATCCGGGCCATCCCGACGATGTGCAGAGGGGCATGGAGCACGCCTACCTGCTCTGCCATAGACTCGCCCCCGACTCCCCGTGTTGGGTGACCATGCACGTGGACGGCGAGGGCGGATGCGTCCACGCCCACGCGACAATCGCGAACCACGATTGCCGCACCGGGCAGGTCATCAACAAGGACGACACGAGCCTGTTCGCCCCGCGCGTGCAGGCGGTGAACGACGAGCTGAGCCTCGAGTGGGGTCTGTCCGTGATAGGAGCGGACAAGGACAAGTCGACATGGGCGGAGAAACGGGACTCGTTCGACTACGATTCCTTCGACCGCCATCTCGGCGATGCGGTGGCAAAAGCAAGGGACGACGCCAGCGATATTGATGATTTCAAGCAGCGTCTTGCGTTCGCCGGAGTGACCCTCAATGAGACATCGAAAGTCGACAAGAAGACGGGCGAGAAGTCCGTCGGATGGTCTTACAGGATGCGGGACGAATGGGGTCCGAAGCGTAGGACCCGAAAGCGCCGTGCCTCCAACCTCGCAGACGACCTGACGAAGGAAGGCGTCGAGCGGTTCTTCGAGGAGAAGCAGGGACAGCAGACCCGTGAGGCATTGGAGACATCTCCAGTTCCGAAGCAGGACTCCCAGATGGTCGGCATGGAGGATACGCAGCAGGATTCCCCTGCCCAGCATGATTTTGACATGTACGAACCGAGCGAGTCCGACGTAAAGGACATGGCCTCCGATTTGAAGAGCGTGTACGCCCGCCGCAGGAAGAGCGAGGGCATGCCTATCGCCGGGGAGCAGTACGAGGCGCTCGCGAATGCAGAGAACGACCCGGAAGACGCCCTCGCCCAGCTCCGGGCCGATGTGGAACGCGCCCGCAGGGAGTTCCGCGATTCCAAGGAGGCACGCGACGCCCTGAAGGGGGCCTGCCCGAGCCTCGCAATGGGATTCGGGCTGTACACGCTGGCGAGCAGGACCGGGACCGACCCCGTCTCCCGCATGATGTCGGACATGATGGCCCGGATGTTCCGCATGATGATGCTCCAGTTCATGGAGGACCAGCGCCGCAGGATGCAGGAGGACGCCGAGCGTCGTCTCTACGAATCGCGCGGCAACATGTGGGACGCCGAGAAGCGCCTGAAGGCCGCCGAGGAGGCTCTGGACAACGAGGCCGCCCGCACCGTCAAGCATCGCGGCGTCACGCCGAAGATGCAGCAGACGGCCGAGGCGACGGAGCGCGTGCGCGACGAGGACAAGTACCTCGGGGAGTAAAGAAATGACGGCTCCCTTGCGGGAACCGTCATTCTCAGCGAATCTCGGGGGCGGGCACGCAGTCCCAGCCTGTACCGAAGTGGGTGATTCCCCAGACGTACAGGTCGAGTTCCTCGTCATGGAACACCGGCTCGTCCGTGTGCTCCATCAGGAAGTCGGGGTAGCTGATGATGTACCACTGGAATATCTCGTCCCATGGTGCGAAATCCCCGCTCACGAGTTCCAGCGGACGATGCGCCATCTCGTTGGCGAGGACCATCCCGCCGACCGTCTTGGCCAAGTCCGCATAGGTCTCGATGCCGTAGCCGTTCATCTCGCGTCTCCCTTTCTTTCGGGCCTTCTCCTTCACGCGCCGACCCGATGCCGAAGGCATATCGACGGTCGAGAGCGCGGGTGGGCTTGAGATGGGCTTGGAAAAGACCTTTCAAGGGTCTCTCCCCGAAAGAGGCGGAAACGTCGAAAAATCGACTTCGGCTCGTCTATGGGACGATTCCCGAAAATCGTTCCGAAAGGGGTCTAGGGATGATGGAACGGTGGGCTTCAGAAAGCCCCTCGGAGGGTCTCAGGCGTCTTCGCCTATGCCATGAGTCGTATCGCGATAGTTTGGCGGGCATCCGCCGTACCGCCTGTGGCGGAGAATTGAAAAAAAAATACGGCTATGCCGTTCCCCGTGAGGGGTCTGGCATAGCCGTGGTATGGACGGTTGCGATTAACGGCGGGCACCGCAGTCGCAGTATTCGTAGTCGACATAGGTCTCGTTGTGACCATGGTCTTCCTGATGGGAACCGACCTGAACCTGTTTCGTTTCGTAGATGGTTTCCATACGGTAATTACCGATATAACCAGCTTTAATAAGCTCCTTAGCGTGAGCCTTTGCGTCGTTGATGTTACTTGCGACATATCCATCCTCAGCGAAGATGAAATTTGTTCCAACAGCGACTTTCTGGGTTTCATAGTCAGGAACTGTCACCATGTTGGACACCCACTTCTGTGCGGTGTGCTGTTTCCACGAATGCTGGTGGGCAGGTTTGCTCGGTTTGTCGGAACCGCTGGAGTTTCCAGTGTTGCTGGAAGAGCCAGAGTTGGAACCGCTGTTTCCAGAGTTTCCAGAGTTGGAATTTCCAGAGTTGGAGCTGGAAGAGCTGGCGTTTCCGTCGGAAGGCTTGTCAGCAGGCTTGCTGGTAGTGTCGGCAGGTTCGCTGTCGACATTGACTTCCTCGTCGGCTTTGGAAGCGTCTTCCTTCGTCTCGTCAGAGGTGTTCGGGTTGGCGTTCACATTGCTATCGAGCTTGTCGAGGATAGCCTTTCCGTTGTCACCCTTGAGGGTGGAGTCGCCGTTCTCAACGGCGGTCTTCGTGTCGGTCACGATTGCCTTGAGCATATCGTCCGTCACCTTGTCTGCGGAGATGAAGGTCATCTGGCAGTCGACAGTGACTTCGTCCTGTTCGTCGGAGATTGCGACTTCTGTCGCATCACCTGTGTCGAACAACTCGTAAGCTGAGCCGTCTTTATTGACAGGGCTGATGACATCGATGTCGTAGCGTCCCTTGTCAACTTCCACTTTAGATGTGCCCTTGTTCCCGTCCTTATCAGCCTTCACGGCGTGATAGAAGTCAACGGAAGCGTTGTCCTCATCAAGCCCCTTGATGTGGACGATGGCAGGCGTGGAATTCTCGTCCCAGCCCTTGTCGGCCGTGATGGTCAATGTGATTCGATGGCCCGGCGCTTCTTCCCCCGTTTTAGCGGTTCCGCATGCGGCCAGTGATAAAGCCATGGCGAGGGACGCCGTCACGGCAAGCAGGCGCTTGACGGTCGGTGTTAGAGTCATATGAAAGAACCTCCTTTTATGTGTAAGCTGCCACTCTCACTTTTGGTGCGGCAGGCCGCACCTCATTGTCAGAGCAAAATCCAACATATTATTATATAATTATATATAAAATCTGCACGTAAATCAAGGGATTTCCCGGTCGGCGCACATCATCACGCTGTCCGGTGCCTCCCGCCGGAGATTGACACTCTTGCGTTGCAATTATATAATTATATAAAGTTTACCTAGGGAGGGAGTACGGATGGATGGGACCAAGAGTGGAGCCGCCCCCGAGAGGACGATTCTCTCGCTTTCCATAACGGTGGAGGACAAGAGAAAGCTGAAGATTATGGCAGCAGAGAGGAACACGACCATCGCGGCAATCATCCACGGGTGGGTGAAGGAGCATTGTTCCGACAAGTCGGAAGAAAGCACAAATTGAGCATTTGCGGACTAATCAAAAAGCATTTAATCAATTGAGATTGAAATAGAAAGTGTCTAAACGAATGGAGGTGATTCGTTTGGCGAGAAAGAAATCAAAGCTCAACGACAACAACCTCGCCATCGCGTACTATCGCTACTCCTCCCACTCGCAGAACGAGGCGAGCATCGAACAGCAGCGCGAGCTTGCCCACGAATGGGCGGACGCGCACGGGCTGAAAATCGTCCGAGAGTACGAGGACGCGGCCATATCCGGCACGAAGGAAGACCGTCCGGGATTCCAGCTTATGCTGTCGGAGGTCGCAAAAATCCGTCCGAACACCCTCATCGCGTGGAAGACCGACCGTTTGGGTCGCGATAAGTACGTGCTGGCGATGGCGAAGAAGACGATTCGCGACGCGGGGTGCGAGATACACCTGCTGGCGGAGAACATCCCGACGGACACCGCCGAGGGAATCCTCATCGAGGGGCTGATGGAGGCTCTGGCGGAGTATTACAGCCGGAACCTGTCCGTGCACATCCAACGAGGGATGGACTTCAACGCCGAGCACGCGAACTTCAACGGCCATAAGGTGTTCGGCTTCAAGACAGAGAAGGTGGACAAGAAGCGCAAGTACGTCATAGACCCCGATACCGCGCCGTTCGTGCAGTTGATGTTCACGAAGTACGCCGAAGGAGAACCCATGCAGTCCATCTGCGACGAGTTCAACGAGGCCGGTCTGCGTACGTCGAGGGGTAACCCCTTCGGTGTGAAGACGATGCACAGGATGCTCAAGAACCGCGCGTACATCGGCGAGTACAGACACGGCGAGTTCGTCGTTCCCGGCGGGATGCCTGCTCTGGTCGACGAGGAGACGTTCGACAGGGCGCAGAAGCGCCTCGCCGAGAACAAGCGCAAGGGTTCCCAGAGGGCGCGAGGAATGGACGAGGATGGCGCTCCTCGCTACTGGCTGACTGGGAAGCTGTACTGCGGCGAGTGCGGGGAGACGATGCAAGGTGTCTCGGGCACGAGCAAGACGGGGCGCACGTATTACTACTACTATTGCTCCGCCCAGCGGAAGAAGCTGTGCGCGAAGAAGAAGGTCAAGAAGGACTGGATTGAGGGCCTCGTGACCGACGTCCTGAGGTACATCATCGACGACTCGGAGAACCTGATGTCCCTTGCGGTGGACGCCGCCGTGTACTACAAGGAGCATTACAAGGAGACGGGATACCTCGAAGGTCTGGAGGCGAGGCGCAAGGAGGTCGAGAAGGGCATCGCGAACCTGATGAAGGCAATCGAGGGTGGTGCGCTCAGCGACACCCTCATAGAGCGCCTGAACCAGCTTGAGGCGCAGAAGGCATCCCTGAACGACGCGATACAGGCCGAGAACGTCAAGGTCTCGCTGTGCGAGGACGAGCACAGCATCAAGGCGTACTTCGAGAAGTTCCTCCACGCGGACTTCGACAACCCGGAGACGCGCGATAAGATATTGGAGTATTTCGTCGATAAGATTTATCTCTACGACGAGAAGCTGGTCGTGACCTCGTGGTATTCGGAGGATAAGACCGAAATCACGTGGGATATGCTGAAAGGAGCGGACGGCGACCCTTTTGTTAAAGGGGAAGCCGCCGAGTTCGACTGCTTCCCCTTAGGCTCCACCATGTTAGGTGTACAAAAAAGATATCACCCAAAAAAAGCCCGAGATTTCGGGCTTTTTTTCGTTTTAGCGGAGAGATTTCGCAGATCACGAACCATAGATATATTTCATAAAAAATTCATAATTTGAGGATCTGAACTCATGTGAATAAAAAAATAGAAAAGATAATAAGCAGATAAAAAGCAATTTTTATCTGCTTTTTTCATTTATAAAAGTTAATTTTTTGTGAAATAAGTAAGAAAAGTACATATTGAATTAAAGGAGGTATTGAAGATTAGAAACTAAGAAACAATCAAAGAAACAAATAAAAGTAGAACATCATGAAGGAGGGAGAGTGGATGGAAACCAAAGGGCTCACCTGCAAAATACCCTTGGAACTGCACAATAAGATCAGCGAAGAAATGAAAACCAAGGGAATGACAATGAGCAAATTTGTTGAGATGTTGATTTTAGAACATTATGAAAGGAATGAGCAGACAGTGGGAAACACAAGGACATTGGCGTTCCAGGTGAGCGAAGATCTGTTCCAGAAAGTGAAGGAATATCTGACCTGGCATGAGCAGAACTGCGGGAGGAAGATAACCCAAAAAGAATTCGTGATCGGGTTGATTGAGGATGAGCTGGAACGAGTCAGTGAGGAACTGGAACAAATGCGGACAGCAAGGGAACAGGAACAAATAGAGAGGGACAGTGAAGCCCTAGAAAGAAAGGAAATCGAAGAAGACAAGGAAGTACCAACTGAGGAAGAAACAACCGGTTTTGACGAAGAATCAGGGGGTGTGGAAACAGAAGGATTTGATGAGGAAGAAACAGAAGAATCTGAAATGGGAGGTGAATCAGAAAATGAGGAATTTGATCAGAATGAGGAAACATCTGATTTTGATGTAGGAGAGGAAGAATATGAAGATTATGAGGAAACCGATTCGGAGGAACAGGAGGAAGATTTAGAAGAAGGAAGCTATTTATCCATGTAAAAGAAAGAAGCAGGTAAGAGAAAATCTTACCTGCTTTTTTTCTGCCCGGAAAGTGAGGAACAGAAAATATGTATACCGAGAACCAGCATAGAAAAATATTTGAACAGGTAATAGACAGGATGAACCAGAAAAACAGGAATCTATTGGCAACAGTGTACCTTTTGACAGCGGAGCCCTCCATTTGGCAGATTGCCTCTGCCAGAGTGACAAGAGATAGCATTGATTTTGAGAATATGTCTCTGGGAAGTTTAAAGCCAACGGAATATACCCTGTTTGCGGTGGCCAAAGACCTGTATTGCGGGACAGAACTGGTCTCCATCTCAGATTTAGCCAATCGGAACCTCCTTCCAGAGGAACTGTTCCGTCTGGTTTGTTCAGCTTTGTGCATTGGTAGGCATGGCAAAAAAGTATTGGAGGAATAGAGAATGAAACGAGATATGGAAAAACGGACGGTGGAGATTGCAATGCCAATCGAGCCACAATGGTTGGAAGGGATTCCTCCCAACTGCGTCCTGAAGATAGCGAACCCAGATGAGATTACCGAACGGTTTCAGAAACTATCGCCGGATGACCTTCCCAGCCTGAAACAGCTGAGCAAAGAACTGTCCAGATTCAGTCCAGAGGAAAAAGAGAAACTGAATGCCATGATGGAATACACCAAATGCCATGACGTCCGTTCGGCGTTGGATTTGACAAAATGTATGGAATATTTCCAATACACGCCGGATGTACCGGACGTGAAAACCTTGGGTAGATTGCTGTCAGATCAAGCAACAGCAAATCCAACTTATGAAACTTATCAAAAGATAGGAGAACAATATCTGAACAACCATGTAGGCTGCGGAATTGTGTGTGGCGGGTTGCTGCAAATCGACCTGCAAAAGTATTCCCAATATACAAACCAATCAGAAGATATGGAACCTGTTTCATTGCAGATGTGACAACAAGAAAGGATTGAAAACGATATGACATTGTATTTCGCGTTATTAGGTCTATTGCTGGAAGGGTTGATGGCAATTGGTTTGGCAGTATTTCTTGTTTTTTGCTATGAGTTCCGCAAAGAAGTGCTGCTCCAATTGGATCAAATCAGATATTTACTGGGAAAACAGAATCATCGGAGGGAATAAAGCTATGAAAGGAGTTACCATGATTGAACAGCCCAATTTGTTGGGTGGGAGGAAAAAAGCTGTTGAGGGAAATCATTGTGGACAGGTTTCCAGCCGGATATGAGAAGAACACCTATGCGGAATTGTTCGCGGGAGGAGCATGGGTGTTTTTTCATAAAAACCGATCACAGTTGGAGGTGATCAATGATTTTAACCATAACCTGGTCAACCTGTACCGCTGTATCCGGGATCAGCCGGAAGAATTGATTGACGCATTGACCCCAGCACTGAACGCAAGGGAAGAATTTGAACGGATTCGGTTGCTGTTAAAAAACCCAGTTGGTCTAAGTGATATAGAGCGAGCCTCATACTACTACCAGCAGATCAAGTTCAGCTACGCAGCCAGATTGAAAAGCTATGGAGGAAGGTCATGCAGTCTATGGTCACGATTTCCAGAAATGAAGCTGGCAGGCCAAAGGCTCAATGGAGTTGTAGTGGAAAACCTGGATTTCGAGGAACTGATCCATCGGTATGACAGCCCCAATACCCTGTTTTACGCGGACCCCCCATATGTAGAAACCGAAACCTATTACGACAACGCAAACTTTGGGCAGAAAGACCATGAAAGATTGGCCAACGCAGCCCGTGCCTTGCAGGGGAAAATCCTGATCTCCTACAACGCATGCCCAGTGGTTTACCAGCTTTACGCGACCAGCCAGTTTATGATAGAGGAAATGGAACGGCTGAGCAATATGGCACAGCGGTATGAGGCGGGAAAAATGTACGTCGAATACCTGATCAGCAATTATGACACCACAGAGAAATTAAAACAGTCCAACCAAATCTCCCTGTTTGACAATGGAAAGCAGGGGTATGAGGAAATTATGAAAGAAAGGAAGATTGTATGGAACCCATTCCAGAGATAAGGCCAAGAGATCAAGATAAGCTGGAGCAGCTGCAGAGGTTGCTCCAATCTTTGCTGGAAGCGATCCAGCAGGGGGATGTGTTGTTTTCGGTCTCCAAAGGGGATTTAAAAGAGATCGGGGCAAGATTTGATGAGTACGAAAATTTAACCCCGGACAACCTCTTTGAGTCCTATGTGAGTGATGACCGGATCATCCTCCATGTGCTGAATGAAAATGAATTCTGCCCCTATGTGGAGAGCTGCGGAAATGAATGCGAAACCTGCCCCTGCCGCAGATGTGAAAGGAGCCAAGAATGAGGATCTACCGGATATTAGGGAAAAAAGGAAGGATTACAATCCCATTCCGATTCCAAATTCAAATGGGGCTGTCAGAGAACGATATCCTGTCGTTTGAATTGAGGGATCATAACACAATCATCCTTCGCAAAGAACGGCTCTGTGACTGCCACAAAAATAGGAGTAAATGATTGAGAAAGCAGATCGAAAGATATATGTTAGGAGGTTCTTATGAAAACCTGTATGAAAAAAAGTGTCGCCCTGTTGTTGGCAATGGTGATGACATTCTGCTCTATCACATTGGGTATGACAGCATCAGCAGCGGAAGAAAAAATTGTCTCCATCATCAACCTGCCAAGAGCCAATGACCCCAACAAGGAGGGGTGGGGTCATTCCAACATCAATCTGCTGAATGGATGGAGTTTTAAAGAAACAGATCATGCTACTGTCATCTCGGTGGACGGGTATGAGGGGAAAAGCTGTTACTGTATTGAGCCAGGAATCGCTTTAAAAGGAGGCGACCGACTTTCAGGAGAAGGAGAAGATTTCTGGAACAACTATCCTTCCCAATATAATGACGTGTTGACCCCAGACCAGATAAAAACATATATTGGACGGATTATGATCAACGGCTGGTGTGGGAACAACAGCCTGAACTGGGTGTGCACTGATCCCCAAAGGGCGGATGAAGCGGCACAGTATCTGGCAACCCAATTATTGATCTGGGAAGTATGCGTTGGGGAACGGGATGTGGATTTTAATAAGGTTGACGCTGTGGCAAAAGGGGCATCCAATGTATTAGAAGCTATCCAGCCAAACCATCCCCTCTATTCCTTGATAATGAGCCACTATACCGATATCGCCAACAAGGTCAAACAGCATACCACCCTTCCAGGCGGTTTTTCCAGAATGCCGGAACAGGCGCAGACAGTGGAACTCACATGGGATGGAAGCCAGTATTCCGCCACCATCCAGGATGGGAACAACATCCTTTCCAATTTTGAATTCAGCGGAACTGGATTGTCTTTTTCGAAAAATGGGGATCAATTGACTATCACTTCCCCAATCCCTCTCACAGATCCAGTCCAGGTTACGGCGAACAAACAAAACTCCAATCGGAAAGGGGTGCTGGTCTGGACAGACCATGTAATAGACCCTAACACAGGAGGAGGGCAGGACATCGCCACCTACGGGGAAACCATCAGCGATCCAATTGTAGGTTACCTGAATGTGAAAACCAATTATGGAAGCGTGGAAATCATCAAAACCTCGGAGGACGATAAGATCGAAAATATCGGCTTCACAATAGAAGGAAATGGGACAAACGGAACCTATTACACGGACAGAGAAGGAAAAATCATGATCCCAAACCTCCAGCCAGGAGAATATACGGTATCCGAACTTCCCTCAGAGAACTACGAGCCACAGGAACCGCAACAGGTTACCGTTATTGGAGGAAGAACCAGCACCGTTACCTTCAACAATAGTTTGAAACGTGGAGGATTAAAGGTCATAAAAAGTTCAGAAGATTCGTTTGTGGAAGGGGTCAAGTTCCATCTGTATGGCACTTCCCAGTCTGGGGATAAGGTCAACGCATACGCAGTAACCGATGAAAGTGGAATTGCCACCTTTTCGGATCTTTTCATTGGGCAGTCCTACACATTGGAAGAAGTGGATACTGATCAGAAATATGTCATACCAGAACCACAGAATGCTGTGGTGGAATGGGACCAGACAACAGAATACCAATTTGAAAATATATTAAAGAAATTTTCCGTTACTCTGAAAAAAGTGGATCAAGATACACTGGAACCGATGAGGGTATTAGAAGCAGGAACCACCCAGGGGGACGCTACCCTTGCAGGGGCAATCTATGGATTGTACAAAGGAGATGAATTGGTTGATACCTATATCACTGATTCCTCTGGCAGTTTCACCACCGGCTGGTATCCCTGTGGGGATAACTGGACGATCCGTGAAATCCAACCCCCAGAAGGGTATCTCTTAAATGATGAAACCTATTTTATCGGTGCGGAGCCTGGAAATTTTCAGATTGAATACAATCCATTGTCTATGAAAGCCATTGAAAAAGTAATCAAGGGAAACATCCAAATCATCAAACACCACGATGATGGGGACACTCAAATTGAAACGCCAGAACAGGGGGCGGAATTCCAGCTGTTCCTCAAACAGTCAGGAAGCTATGAGCAGGCGAAGGAAACCGAACGGGATCTGTTGACTACAGATGAAAATGGATTTGCGGAGAGCAAAGCCCTCCCCTATGGAATATACACGGTCAAACAGACAAAAGGTGCGCAAGGGACAGAGCTGATGCCGGAGTTTGACGTATTGATTCAGGAAGATGGGAAAGTATACCGCTACCTCATCAACAACGCAATTTTCAAATCGGATATTGAGATTGTCAAGAAGGACAGTGAAACAGGAAAAATCATTGCGGCGTCTGGGATTGGGTTCAAAGTCCGTGATCTGTCCACCGGAGAATTTATCACTCAGCATGTAAACTATCCAACTCCGGAAGAAATCGATACCTTTTACACCGCATCCAACGGGAAGTTGATGCTGCCGGAACCTTTGGTAGTGGGAAACTACGAATTGGTGGAACAGCAAGCCCCCTATGGGTATGTATTGTCGGAAACACCTGTTCCATTTACCGTAGATGGGACAGAAACCACCATTACTGTGGAAAAATACAATACCCCACAGAAAGGAAAGATCATCATACAAAAGACTGGTGAACTCTTTTCCTCTGTGACAAAGACAGAGGATGGAAGATACCAGCCTGTATACCAGGAACATCATTTGTCAGGAGTAGAGTTCCGGATTACAGCGGCGGAAGATATCGTGACATTGGATGGGACGGTACGCTATCCAAAAGGCAAGGTGGTGGACACCATCACTACCGATGAAAACGGAATCGCTTCCAGCAAAGAACTGTATCTGGGCAGCTATCAGATGGAAGAAACAAATGTTCCAGCAGGGATGGTAAAGCCAGAGCCTCATACAGTGGAGCTCACCTATGCGGGACAGGAAGTGGAAGTGACGGAATTGGAGGAATCCATCTACAACCAGCGGCAGAGAGTATCCCTCCGATGGAACAAAGCAATGGAACAAGACAAACTGTTTGGCGTTCAAGGAGAACTCCAATCCGTTGTATTTGGAATCTATGCCGCAGAAGAAATCCAGGCACAAGATGGAAGTGTAATACCAAAAGATGGTTTGATCGAACTGGTTTCCTGCGATGAAAACGGGATGGTAGCCTTCCAGTCTGATTTGCCAGTAAACCACTCCTACTATGTACAGGAATACAAGACAGATTCTGCATATATTTTGGATTCCACCAAGTATCCTGTGAATACTGTGGTATCCGATCAAAGCATGGAGGTAATAGAGATTTCAGTCAACAATGGAGAACCCATTGAAAATGAAATCATCCGTGGAACAGTAGAGGGCAAAAAGGTGGACGAAGATGGCAATTCCATTGAGGGAGCCTTGTTCGGCTTATTCGCTCCAGATGAAACAGAATTCACAGAGGAAACGGCAATTGAGACAGCGACCAGCGATCTGTTTGGGCTCTTCACATTTTCCGATGTTCCGTATGGGGAATGGATTGTCCGTGAACTACAGCCAGCCCCATCCTTTGTGCCCAATGAAACTTCCTATCCAGTCACAGTGTCAGAGGATCAACAGTTGGTTGTGATTGAGGTAGAAAACCGGCATATCTATGGGGAATTGGAGATTACCAAAACCGATCTAGTGGATGGAAAGCCGCTTCCCAACGCAGGGTTCCGGATCCGCAATGAAGCTGGCGAGGTAGTAGAGGAAGGATATACCGATGAGAATGGGATTGCCCGATTCCAACTTCAATATGGAACCTACACCTATGAAGAATTCGACGCCCCAGATGGGTATCGGATGGATACCACACCTCATGAATTTGAGATCACAGAGGACGGCCAGATTGTCAAAGCGGTTATGACCAATGAGAGGAAACCCTCACCAGTCATCGAAACGCCAGCCACAGGGGATATTCCCCTCAATGGATTCTGGATCGGCCTTTGCGCTGTGGTATTGGGCGGTGGCATTGCCCTGATTATTATCAAGGTAAAAAACAAAAATCAATAAAGGAGGAACTATGGTTGAAACAATCAAAATTATTACGGATAATGCTCATCGCATGTCTGTGTGTTTTTCTGTTCTCCCTCCCTGCGTTCGCTGCGGAGGGGAATGTGGCAAACGCCATTGAGCAGACCTGGTCATCAGCCAAAAGCGAGATCACCACTGTTGTGGACAATGTCGTATTTCCAGTAGTTGATCTGGTATTGGCAATCCTGCTGTTTGTCAAGTTGGGTACAGCATATTTTGATTACCGCCGTCATGGACAGTTTGAGTTTACGGCTCCAGCGATTTTATTTGCCTGCCTGATTTTTACCCTCACCGCCCCGTTATATATCTGGACAATTGTATAAAGGAGAGAGGAAAGCGTGAATAAGGATGCATTTTGGAATTTAATTGATGAGGTAAACACAAAGGTAGACCGCAATGACCAGGAGGCAGTGCTGTTAGCCACAAAAGAAAAACTCATGGAACTGCCCCCAAGCGAGATAGCCCAGTGGGATCAGATCAAAGAAACGTATCGGTATCTGGCAAACCGGAATCATTTATGGGCGGCTTGCGCGGCGACATTGTCCCATAGCAGTACCGATGGATTTATTGATTTCCGTTACTGGCTGATTTCCCAGGGAAAAGAAATCTATCTCAACGCCATACACAATCCTGATTCCTTGGCAAACTATGATATCCCAAAGGGAAGCGCCAATTTTGAGCGTTATGGATGGATTGCCAGTGAAGCGTATGAAGCCAAAACCGGGAGAGACCTTTTTCGTGAGAAAAAGGAGTATCCTTTGGAAGAACAGGTGGAACGGTCTATCCGGGAAGAGCTCCATCTAACACCAGATATCCCATCTGACTGGGAGTATTCCCAGCTTCCTGAAATTGTCCCAAAACTCTATCGGAAATACAATTCGGAAGAGCTGGAATCTTCAGGAATGGAACTACAGCAGTGATTGATTCAATAAGAAATGGAGGTGAAGCCATTTGTTTGGATGGCTCAGAGATTTGGTTGGAGGAATCGCGGATACCGTGATGGGAATTTTTGAAGGGATAGGGGAAGAGATATCTAGTATATAAAGAAGGGAGAATGGTATGGAAAGGGATATCTTTTGGAAATTCATTGATGAAATCAACGCAACAGTGGACAGCAATGACGAGGACGCAGTGATATCAGCTACCAAGAAAAAGCTCATGGAATTACCCTCAATGAGGATTCTACAATGGATTGAAATCAAAGACACCTATGTGAAGTTGGCTGACCGGAATGATTTGCTGGCAGCGTGTGAAGCGGTCAATTTATCTCATGACCAGGCATCCTTCCGTTACTTTTGTAATTGGCTGGTCGCTCAGGGAAAGGAAATGTATTTTGACGCTTTACACAATCCTGATTCCCTGGTCAATTACAGCATTCCAGAAGGAAAAGCAAAATTTCAGTATTACGGGTCTGCTACCAGCGAAGCATTCGAAGAAAAAGCGAACCTGGAAATGATGGGTAATATTCACTTGAACCCAGCCGCTTCACCTGATTGGAGCGATTCCAATTTGACGGAATTTGTCCCCAAACTGAACCAGAAGTATCATCTGATTCGGAGTTTGTGTAAAAAACTAGAAGAAGAATATGATCAATACCAATACAGTTGGCTGGGGATGAACCGGAATCGGACACAACTGCTCGAACAGATGGAACAGATATGCAGTATACAGATCGTATATGATAATTTCATGAAGAACAATCACCTATACCCGCAAGAATATCTGGAACAAATGCTGGAACTGGACCACCCTCTGCAGAAATTATCAGAATGTTATTTATTAGAGAAAGGGTTTGATATTCATCCTGAAATGGAACGTGTGATTGGGTTTTACCAATGTGATAAACCTCTGAAGCCCATCACCATTCTGGTTGACCCAGAAGCCATTTCCTGTAGCACACACAAGGAAAAAATGGAGATACTTGACCAGCATCTGGACCAGAATATGGACGAGATGATCGATACAATGAACCGTACAGTAATTGACGCTGTAATCAAAGATATGGATATCCTGTCAACCATGCGGCAATTGTACTACAGCTTTAAACAGGAGAAGGAACTTTACCCACCAGAGGTACTGGATCATATTTCCCTTTTAAGAAAACCATTGAGCTATATAGAATCACCAATATATAAAATGTGCGTTACAAGGAAAAACAATCCTTCTGAACTGGAATCCATTCTGCCAAAATTGTTTTCAGATACGCCAGGACAGGAACTGGATATTGAAGCAGGTTCAATTCAAATTTAAAATAATACTGGAGGTGAAGCTAATTGTTTGGATGGCTCAGAGATTTGGTTGGAGGAATCGCGGATACCGTGATGGGGATGTTTGGAGGGATAGGAGAAGAGATATCCAGCGTGATCTGGGATACTATGCTTCAATGGATTTATGAGGCGATCTACAACGCAATCGCTGACTTTTTCTTAATGATGGGAAATATGGGAGCGGATATATTTGAATTGAGCTGGATTGAAGCGGCAATCCAGCTCTTTACTTTGTTAGGCTGGGCGTTGTTTCTGGTGGGTTCGGTGGTGGCCGTATTCGACCTTGCTATCCAGTACCAGTCCGGGAGAGCGGATATCAAGACGTCTGTATTGAATCTGTTAAAAGGATTTTTTGCCGCCAGCCTGATGGGTACTGTACCAGTGGAGCTGTACAAGTTCTGTATCAGTCTGCAAAACACCTTCTCCCATGACCTGTCCGCCATATTTGCGGGAAACCAATCCGCTGATATAGCTGGAACCAGTATGAGTATCCTGGACGGGTTCTTTTCCGTGTCCAACCAGGTGTATTCCAGCATATTCAATCTTCTATCCATGATCGCTTTTGCCTATTGTATCATAAAAATATTTTTTGCGAATATCAAACGGGGCGGTATCCTGTTGATCCAGATCGGAGTGGGTAGCCTCTATCTGTTTTCCCTGCCCCGTGGGTATTCCGATGGATTCACCCAATGGTGCAAACAGATTATGGCCCTGTGTTTCACCGCCTTTATGCAGACAACCCTGCTTCTCTTGGGGTTGTTCACCTTCCAGAACAATATGCTGCTGGGGCTGGGGGTTATGCTGGCGGCCAATGAAATCCCAAGAATCGCTCAGCAGTTCGGTTTGGACTCCAGCGCGAGGGTGAATATGATGAGCGTAGTTCACGCCACCACAACGGCGGTGAATTTAACCCGGAATATCGTACACGCAATCAAATAGGAGGAAGTATGAAAAAATATATCTACCCGCAAAACCTAAAGGCAGCCGCAAACCTCTGGCTGTGGAGTTTACGAGATTTCGCCATCCTCTGTATCGCACTTCTTCTCTCCGTCCTCTCCCTGGTACAGCTGGGGTTTGTTTTGCCGCTGGCACTGAGTATCTGTTACGCTTTTCTCACCATCCGCCTGAGCGAGGTGACCATCCTGGACTTTATCCGGTACGCAGTGCGGTATTTTATCCTCACAGAACAGACGTTTGAATGGAGGTAACCATGAAACAAAAGAAAAAAGGACGTTCAGTACAGAATTTGATTGGGATCAGCAGCTTTACCGACTATGGGATTGCCGTTGGAAAATATGAGGTGATCTTCTTCTCTGTTTCCCCTGTGAACATCTCGGTGCTGTCCCGTACCAGTGTGGAAACAAAAATACACCATCTGTTGATGACACTTTCGGCCATACCAGAACTGGAGATGGTCTGTATGGATTCCAACGAACGGTTTGATCAGAACCAGGAATCTATCAAAGGGAGGTTGGAACAGGAAAAGAACCCATTTGTGGTTCAGGCACTGCAAAAAGACATGGAATATCTGGATCAGATTCAGGTTGAAATGGCCAATGCCAGGCAGTTCTTCTTTGCGTTAAAACTGCAGAACAGGAAAGAGGATCAAGTGTTCCAGGAGAGCAACCGTGCCCAGAAGGTGATGGAAGAACAGGGGTTTGACGTGAAACGGATGGACAAAGAGGGGATCAAGCAGATGTTTGCCATCTATTTTGGCACCGCAATTACTGGAGAGCAAATGCCAGATGTGGATGGCGTTCAACACTTTGAGATGGAACAATAAATGACACGGCAATTCCAATGAGCATTGCCGTTTTTGAATCAAAGGATGATGCTATGTTATTGAAACGAAAAAAGGAATTGACTGAAGAAGAACTGGAAGAAATCCGAACCAAGGATTTCTTTGACATGGTCTTACCCAGTACCATCAAATTTCAAAACGACCATTACTATGTGGGGGACTTTGTCTGCTGTGTTTGGGTGATACGGGAATACCCCCCTTCCACCGAGGAACAGGCGATTCTGTCCCAACTGGCGGACAAACAAGGAGTAACCCTGCATATCTATACCAGAATGGTCACCAATCTGGAACAGAGGAAGATCATCCAGAACGCCGCCAGAAGGAACAAGATGATGTCCAACGCCAACGATGTGACCGAAACCATACAGGCAGAGGGAAATTTGCAGGATGTCATTGAATTGCTGGCGAACATGCGGAAAAACCGGGAACCTCTCCTTCATTGTTCCGTGTTTCTGGAACTGAGAGCCAAAAATCTGGATGGATTAAAGGAACTGCAATCGGATATTGAGATGGAACTGACCCGTTCCAAACTGTCGATTGACCGATTGACCCTGCGGCAAAAAGAAGGATTTCTCTCTGTTCTGCCAGTGGGCGTCAACCAGTTTGGAGCGCAGTTTGAACGGGTTCTGCCAGCGTCCAGCATTGCCAACTTTTATCCCTTTAACTATTCTGGAAAAAACGACCCCAATGGCCTGTTGATTGGAAGGGATAAGTATGGCACCAATATTCTGGTGGACTTTGACAAACGGACGGATGACAAAACCAACAGCAACGCGTTGATCTTGGGAAACAGTGGACAGGGAAAATCCTTTTTGATGAAATCACTGATCACCAACTTGCGGGAATCCGGCAAGGCAATCCTATGCTTAGATCCAGAGGAGGAATACAGGGAGCTGACCGAGAACCTTGGAGGAAGTTACATTGATTTTCTGTCAGGCGAGTTCATGATCAACCCTTTGGAACCAAAACTCTGGAATACTGGGGAAGAAAAAGAAGATGACCAACCGGAAGCCTTCCAGAAAGATACCATCCTGTCCCAGCACATCGCCTATTTAAAAGACTTTTTTCGGTCTTACAAGGATTTCACAGACGCGCAGATTGATACCATCGAACTCCTGCTCTCCAAACTGTATACCCAATTCAAGATCACCGACAATACCGATTTTTCCAAGTTGCAGTCAAGGAATTACCCCACCTTACAGGACTTCTATGAATTGTGTGAGCAGGAATACCAGGTATTCCAGAAAGAAGAAAAACACCTGTACACCGAACAGGAGCTGCAGCAGGTTTGCCTGGGACTCCATTCCATGTGCGTGGGTTCTGAGTCCAAATATTTCAACGGGCACAGCAACATACGGGATGGACAGTTCCTCTGTTTTGGGGTGAAAGGGCTGTTGGATACCAACAAGCGGTTGAAGGACGCCATGCTGTTTAACATCCTGTCCTACATGTCCAACCAGCTGTTGGCCAAAGGAAACACCGTGGCTTCCATTGATGAGCTCTATTTGTTCTTGACCAACCGGACAGCCATCGAATATATTCGGAACGCCATGAAACGTGTCCGCAAAAAGGATTCTTCCATTATTATCACCAGCCAGAATATCAATGACTTTCTAATCCCTGAGGTATCTGAATTCACAAAACCCCTGTTCTCCATCCCCGCCCATCAGTTCTTGTTCAACCTGGGGCATGTGGAGGTACAGTCGGTGTTGGATACCCTGCAGCTGGAACCGTCCGAGTTTGATTTGATCAAATACCCGGAACGTGGTACCTGCCTTTATCGGTGCGGAAATGAACGCTATTTGTTGCAGGTGATAGCCAGTGAATACAAGCAATCCCTGTTTGGAAAGGCAGGGGGACGATGAGTGCGGCAATCAAAGCGGCGATTACCGTATTGATGGACAAAAACTTGAGAAAGGCTGTGGGCGGTATCATCCTGGGGGTTGTGGTGATCCTTCTCATCCCCATCGTTGTTGTGTTGGGGATTGCTGACAGCGAATTTGAGGTGGACAAGGAACAGGTGGCGCAGCAGGTGGAAGCAAACTTAACACCAGAACAGATTGCTCAGATGAAAGAGGTGGAAGATATGTTCCAGGAGATTGAAACAAAAATGAGAGAAAAGGGGTTTGCTTCCCGCACCATGGAGGCGCAGATCCTCTACCTTGCTTTGGGGAACCAATCCACATCAGGGGGTTTTGTGGATAAGCTGGTTTCCTGTTTCAATTTGGATCAGACAGACCAGCAGTTGATTGATTTGGTCAACCAGGTGTTTGGCACATCTTTTTCGTTTGAGGATTTTACCAAGGTCATGTCAGGAATCCGAACAGTTGCCATCGACACATCCGGATTCAAAGACCCTACTACCAAAAACAACCTGGATTTAGCCACATGGGCAGAACAAGCCTGTCAGACTGGTTGGGGGTATGTCTATGGAACCTATGGGACGGTATTAAGCGAAACAATCCTACGACAGAAACTACAGCAGTTTCCAGATGAGGTAGTTCCATTTGAATCTTTTATCCGTCAGAACTGGATGGGGAAACGGACAGCCGATTGCATTGGGCTGATCAAGGCATATGGATGGTTTGACCCCAATACCGGAGAAATTAACTATGGTACAAATGGAATTCAGGATTTGAGTGCCAACAATACCTTTGAAGCAGCCACTGAAAAAGGGACGATCGATACCATCCCTGAGGTACCTGGAATCATTGTCTGGGAGCCAGGGCATGTGGGAATCTATCTGGGAAACGATACGGTAATCGAATCCATGAACACCGAAAAGGGTGTGGTCAAGACACAGTTATCAAAACGGAGTTTTACCCACTGGTTTTACATGCCTGGTATCCGTTATCAATGATTGAAAGAGGGGAAGGATAGAGTTATGGAATTAATAGCAGATAGGAATAGACAGAAATATCTGGTACTGGAATCTGTTGTAATGAAAAAGGTCATTGAACTTCCAAATAAAATCATTCAAATATTGCCATTTCATTTGTAGCATGCTATAATTAACAATTATGACAGATATATAGTGAGGTGAGTCAGGCGTGAATTATGAGCTGCTGTTGCAGAAAAAAGAGCAATTGGACAGGATATGGGAGTCCATCCCAAAAGAAGCTCTCGCAAGTTTTGAACAGAACTTTGAGGTGGAATACACCCACAACTCCACTGCCATAGAAGGGAATACCCTGACTTTAATCCAGACAAAAGCAATTTTGGAGGATGGCCTTTCTGTGGGAGGAAAGACCCTTCGAGAAATTTATGAGGTTACCAACCATGCCAAAGCGTTCGCGTATGTCAGACGGTGCGTTGCGGAGGGAAAATCTCTGGATGAGGCAATTACAAAAGAGATCCATGCTCTGTTGATGGAGAATATCTTAACCGGAGGCATTTACCGCAATGTGGAAGTGCGCATTTCCGGTGCGGGGTTCAAACCTCCTGTGCCCAGTGAAATGTACCGTCAAGTCAAAACCTTTTTTGCTGATTTGCCTTACAAGGGAGAGTTAAACCCAATTGAGCTAGCCGCATGGACCCATGCGGAGTTCGTGAGGATTCATCCTTTTGTGGATGGAAATGGCAGGACGTCCCGTATGCTGATGAACTATCAGCTTATGGTAGGCGAATTTCTCCCCATCTCTATTGCAAAAGAAAACCGTCTGGAATACTTTGAGGCTCTGGAACAATATGCGGTGAATGGAAATCTAACCCCCTTTGCGGACATGGTTGCAGAGCTGGAAGAAGGTCGACTAGACGAATACCTTTCCATTTTACCGGAACAGGGCAGTTCCCCAACACAGAATATGTAACAGAATGAGACCGTAGAAATGTTCTACGGTCTTTCTTTTTATCCAAAAATGGAAGGTCGAAAATCAAGCAGGACAAAGAGCCGGGGTCGGTGGTCGCTCCGGCTCCTGATACATCGGACGGCAGAGCCGACCGTTGCGGGATCGGTTCGATCCAAAGGGTATGGGTCGGTGTTTTAGCCTTAGGGTCAGCCCATGGGTCAAACCTGGGAAAGCTGCCGGAAATACGCCGTTCCTTTATGGGTCATATCCGGAATTAGAAAAAGGAGGGATGTTTTTTGGAAGAAAAGGAACCAAAACGGAAGTTTGCCCTCTGGGTGAAGGAGTCCTCCCTGGATTTGGTCGAGGAGTATTACAAGAAAGACAATTGCTCCAGCCGAAGCGAATATATCGAAAAGGCGATCCTGTTCTATACAGGATATTTATCCTCCAATCAGAATAGTAGCTATCTGCCCAACATCCTCGTCTCCACCCTCAAGGGGATTGTGGCGGAGAGCGACAATAAAATCAACCGGATGATATTCAAGTTAGCAGTAGAACTTGCCATAGCCATGAATGTGGTGGCCGCCAGCAGTCAGATCAACCCAGAGGATTTACAAAGGCTGAGAAAGGAATGTATCAACGAGGTGAAACGGTTAAATGGCTCCTTCCAATTTGAGGATGCGATAGACTGGCAGAAAGGCGATCCGTGGCAAGACTGATCACCAAATTCAAATACCTGAAACCCAACAGAAAACTTGGTGGATACGCCCGATACATTGCCACAAGGGAGCAGGTAGATAAAATTGACGATACCCAAAAATTCCTTCCAGCCACAAAAAAACAAAAGGAACTGATTCGACAGATCCTTTGTGATTTTCCAGATACAAAGGATTCCTTTGAATACCAGGACTATCTGAAAAAAATGGACAGAGGATCGGCTTCTGAGGTGATCACACAGGCACTGGAAAACAATATGGATTCCATAGAAAACACCAAAACCTATGTGGACTACATTGCCACCCGCCCCAGAGCAGAACGGTTTGGTTCTCATGGCTTATTTACCGATGACAACATCCCTGTCCAATTAAAGAAGGTGTCGGATGAACTGAACTCCCACCAAGGGAATGTGTGGACAATGATTGTTTCCCTACGGCGGAAAGATGCAGAACGGCTGGGATTTGACAATGGCATCCGGTGGAGGGATCTGCTTCGGACACAGACAGAAACATTGGCTTCCAATTTAAAAATTCCAATGGAACATTTGAAATGGTTCGCGGCGTTCCACAATGAAAGCCACCATCCCCACATTCATTTGATCGCCTATTCCACGGTAAAGAATGAGGGATATCTTACCAGGCAAGGGATGGAGAACATCCGATCATCCCTGGCAAAAGATATTTTTGCTGGGGACCTGGAATCGGTGTATGAGGAACAGACTGAATACCGGAACCAGCTTCGGCAAGAGGAAAAACAGATGGCACAGAGGATCGTGGAACAAATCTGCACAGGAAGTGATACCAATCAGAAAATCGAACAATTGTTGTTACAACTTGCGGATCGGCTTAGCAGAACCAAGGGCAAGAAGGTATATGGGTATTTGAAAGCGGATGTGAAAGGGCTGGTGGATTCCATTGTGGACGAACTTGCCAAAGACCAACGAATCAGCAGACTTTATGAATTGTGGTATTTGAAGAAAGAAAACATCCATGGAATCTACTCCAACTCTTCTGTAAAACGGGTTCCCTTATCTCAAAATCCAGAATTCAAACCGATCCGGAACGCTGTGATTCAGGAGGCTCTCAAGTTAAATGTGCCGACTGTTTTGGTATCAGAAGGAGATGGTCAAAAAGCGGTGATCTGTTCCGTGTTACGGTTATTCCAGGAGCTTGCCCGTATCTTCTCTGAAAAAATAGGGATAGATGATCCCATGCTCAAGACAGACCGAAAACTCAGAAAACAGATCCAGGAGAAAAAACATCAGTTGGGTTTAAAATGAATAGAAAGGAAAAAACAATGGCATATCTACATTTTACAGAGGAACAAAAAGAACGTGCCAAAAACACCGATATTGTAGAGCTGCTCCGCAGTTCTGGGATCAACCCCAAACAGGTGGGAAGCGAATACCAGTGGGACGATGGCAGTGGGAAAATCTCGATCCGGAACAATCTGTGGTTCCATCAATATGAGAGGATTGGTGGAGATACCGTCAGCTTTGTCAGGCGATTCTATCACAAAAGCTATCCCGAAGCCATGCAATATATTCTTGGACAATCGGCATCCGAAACACCATCCTGTCAATTAACAATGGGAAAAGAACGGAAACCCTTTGAACTGCCAGAAAAGAATCCTTCCATGTGCAGAGTATACGCCTATCTCATCAAACAGCGGTGGATTGAGAAAGACATTCTCTCCTATTTTGTGAGACAGAACATGATTTATGAGGATACCAACCACAACGCTGTTTTCGTGGGGTATGACGAACATGGACAGCCCCGTCATGCCCATAAGCGTGGAACCCATTCCGCTGTCAACTACAAAGGGAATGTATCCGGCAGCCTTGCCGCATATAGCTTTTCTCACATTGGTACCAGCAACCGGTTGTATGTGTTTGAAGCCCCCATTGATCTGTTGTCTTTCCTGACTATATATCAACAGGGATGGCAAGAACATTCCTATGTTGCCCTCTGTTCCGTGGCGGCACAGGCAGCCCTCAAAATCATCAAGCAAAATCCTAATATTCATGAGGCCTATCTTTGCCTGGATCATGACAAAGCAGGGATTGAGGGCTGTTACCGGATTAAAGAGCAAATTCAAAATGAATCTGATTGTTCTGTCCATTTCCTACAACCGGAAGAATACAAAGATTGGAATGAGCAGCTGAAGGCGTGTCATGGAATTTCATCCCTTCCAGCAGTGGATCATCCGAACCAAACGATGATAGAATCCCTCTGCAAATCGCTGCACTTTGACTATCAGGTAATGCTGAACCAATACCTTCATCATCCCAAGTTGTTGCTTCAATACGGCTGTGACAGCATGGAACAGATGGTAGAACAGCTGGAAAGACTCAATCCCAATTATGAAAAAGCAGTCTGGGAACGGACGTTGGACATGGCGAGGTTTACCCTCGCCTTTTCCATTGTCCGCCACCGTCAGTTTGGGATTGAGGAACTGGATCACTGGTATCTGGAACGGATGGCCTCCCTGTACCAGCCCCATAAAGATAATGGAAGCTATTCTTTTCGCGTAAACCGGATGAAAAGTGAGATGGAAACCATTACAAAAGAATTCAAACAGGAATCTGTTCTATCCCAATCAGAAATCAAACAACAGGTAGATCAGGTGCTAAAGCTGGGACTGGATGCCCTATGCCTGGGAATTTCTATACAAAACCAATCCATGAAAGGAGAACAGGAACCATGCCACCAATTGCGATACTAATTCTTGCGGGAGCTATCATGTTTGTCTTTTTTATGGCCATTTCCGCCTTATCCCATAGGTACAATCTCAATGGAATTAAATCCAAAACGGTTGGGGATGGCCAGTATGGGACAGCACGCTGGGCAAACAAACGGGAAATCAAATCCACCTATGTCCATCTTCCATTTACCCCAGACCTGTGGCGGAAAGGAAAATCCCTTCCCATCGACCAGGGGGTACTGGTTGGGTGTACCAAAGCAAAGAAAAAGACCATGGCGATGATTGACACGGATGATGTTCACGCCCTGATGATTGGAGCTGCTGGTGTCGGTAAAACCGCATTTTGGATGTATCCAAACATTGAGTATGCCTGCGCCTGTGGGATGTCCTTTTTGACCACCGATACCAAGGGGGACATCGCCAGAAATTACGGAACAATTGCTCAAAAGTATTATGGTTACAAACTATCCGTCATTGATTTGAGAAATCCAACTAGGTCACATTCCAACAATCTTCTTTATCTGGTCAACAAATACATGGATGCTTATCTGGATTCTGACAAGCTGGTCTACAAGGCAAAGGCAGAAAAATACGCAAAGATCATCGCCAAAACAATCATCCTCTCCGGTATGGACGCCAGTTCTTTTGGACAGAACGCCTATTTCTACGATGCGGCAGAAGGGTTGCTGACAGCTACCATTCTGTTGGTTGCGGAGTTCTGTGAACCAAAGGAACGGCATATTGTGTCGGTGTTTAAAATCATTCAGGAGTTGCTGGCTCCTTCAAAACAGAAAGGCAAAAACCAGTTCCAGCAATTGATTGAGATGCTGCCGGACACCCATAAGGCAAGATGGTTCGCTGGGGCGGCGTTGAATACGGCGGAACAGGCCATGTCGTCTGTAATCAGTACAGCCCTATCCCGATTGAACGCTTTTTTGGATTCAGAATTGGAGCAGATTCTCTGTTTTGACCCAGAGGTAGATGCGGAACAGTTTTGCCAGGAAAAGTGTGCTGTATTCCTTATTATGCCAGAAGAAAATCCCAACACCTATTTCATGATTTCCCTTTTGATCCAGCAATTTTACCGTGAGATTTTAACGGTAGCGGATGAACAAGGTGGTAAATTGAAGAACCGTGTGCTGTTCTTCTGCGATGAGTTTGGAACCCTTCCAAGGATAGAATCAGCCGAAATGATGTTCTCCGCTTCCCGTTCCCGTAAGCTCTCCATTGTACCCATCATTCAATCCTTTGCCCAATTGGAACGGAACTATGGAAAAGAAGGGGCGGAAATCATCATCGACAACACACAGTTGACCATCTTTGGTGGGTTTGCCCCAAACTCGGAATCAGCACAAATTCTATCCAAATCGTTGGGAAGCCGAACCGTGTTAAGTGGTTCTGTCAGCAGAGGGAAAAACGATCCCAGCCAATCCCTTCAGATGATGGAACGTCCATTGATGACTCCAGACGAGTTAAAGAGCATGCCAAAAGGACAGTTCATTGTGATGAAAACAGGGTTTTATCCCATGAAGGTACAGTTAAAACTGTATTTCAAATGGGGGATCATATTTGAGGAAGAATACGCTCTGCCCGAACAAGGAAATCGAACGATCACATATGCTTCCAAAGACCAATTGATGAATGCCATTTCTAAAAAGTGTGGGAAGCCTGTGGAACCGCAATGGGAGCAGAATCCCATTCAGGAATTATTCAACCGGAAAACAGTATTAAAGGAAAGGAAGGATTTTCCATGAAACAGTTACATCTCATCTACTGTGCAGACTTGCCTCACAGGGCAGTGTCAGTTTATTTATATCTCGCCAACCGAGCCAATAAGGAAAGCCAGTGCTGGCCGTCCATCCCAACCATTGCGTATGATTTAAAGCTGTCCCAATCCACCGTGCGGCGTGCTTTACATGACCTTCGCGCGGCCGGATACCTGGAAACAGAACAACGGTATCGATCCAAAGGAGGAAAGAGCAGCCTGTTATTCACCTTAAAATAGATAAGAAAAAACCACCTTCCATTCCACGCAATAGCTACGCCTAAATGATGGAAGGTGGTACCTGTCATCATGACAGGAGAAAGGGAACTCATCATAGTAAAGATATATTATTACAGAAAAGAAAATCAAGGTTAGAGAAATTTCATTTTTTATTTTTTTTCCTATATTGGGACATAGTCATACCAGTTTCCTGCTTAAATACCGTTGTTGCAAAGTTAAAACTATAGCCAACTTTGTCAGCAATTTCTTTTATTGGTAAAGTTGTAGTAGTTAAAAAGTTTTTGATGGCATTGATACGCGTTTCCTTTTGTAGTTCGGAGAATTTTTTCCCTGTGTGTTTATAAATATAATAAATCATATTCCGTTTAGAATAATGGAAATACTCTGCCATACTGGAAAGAGTGGCGTATTGGTAGTATGTATTAATATATTCTAATATTTTTGTTTTAATCATATCAGTTTGTTGATCTTCTTGAAAAGAACGTTGGTATTCTACGGATAACATTGTCAGTAGACCAAGCAGTAAAATTTGAAGATATTTTTGCGTCTGCTGGCTGTCCTTTCCCGTAAAATATTCCACAATCATATTCTGCAAATAAAATTGAATAGATTTATTTTGGCTACAATCAAAAATTAAATATGAAGATTCCATATCGCCATTTTGAATGGATTCAATAAAAAATCTTGTAAGGTTATTATTATCAGAAAGCATGGTAAAAAAGGTTTTTTGCATGAGGGATGGATGGATTAAAATATTAAAGATAATATCGTTTTGGGTTGGAATAGTGATACTGTGCTTTGCTTGCAAATTGTAAATACATAGAGAACCCTGTTTGAACTCACAGTCTTCATCGTTAATTGTAGAAAAACAGCTACCCTGGTATACATAAAACATCTCAAAAAAATCGTGGCTATGAGGGGCTGTATACCCAGAACCATCATGTTGATAATCTATTGTTACTACAATTTTTTGTTCGTTTTGGAAATAAATACCGGATGGTAAATGAAATTTATCGGTTGGTATCGAGAAACCAAATTTTTTTGCATGAAAAATACGATATGCAAGTTTGTTCATCTGATTGTGAGTTGTAGTTTCATTCATTATGATTTTTTCTAATTGTTGTTTTATATTTCTATCCATTCTTTTTCTCCTCCTTACAGCATATTATAATATTTCTATATTTAAATTGTCAATTAAGAAAGGAATCTTTATTTTGCACTTTATAGGAATATTTAAAGGATATTTGCACTTTTTTATATATTAAGTTAAATTATATTTTGTTAAAATATAATTAAAAATTAAGGAGGAACATAAAAATGAAAAGTTTTAAATTACACCGTATGCTTTCTAGCTTGTTGGCAGCGGCATTGGCAACCAGTGTTTTGTTTGCTTTTCCAGCGCAGGCAGATGAACAGCCTCTAACAGAAAATTGGGGCACATCCAACTGGATTTGGGATGGCGATGAACTGGATGAGAATGGTCTGGCATCTGAACAGGATGTTTGGATGAATTTCCGCCGTGATTTTACATTGGAATCTGTTCCAGAAATGGCGAAATTGAAAATCGCAGTAGATGTGAAATATTGGTTGTATGTCAATGGAGAAGAAGTAGTTTGGGAGGGTGGCGTAAAACGCGGACCAAATCCAGAAGACACCTATTATGATACTGTAGATATTGTAGATTATCTACAGCCTGGGAAGAATACTATCGCAATCCAGGTATGGTATTGGGGGAATACAGTAGGGCATAACAATCCAAGTGGTAGCGGTGGATTATTGGTATCTTCCGATCTGATCGACAGCAATACCAATCAGATAATCGAAACTGGAGATGGCTTATGGTGGAGTATGAGGAGCCCGGCGAATCTGAAGGATTCCCATTCTACTAGTGGGTTGTTAGCAGAATACAATGTCTTGTATGACGGAAGACAGGAGATTGATTGGATTAATCCAGACTATGTCCCATCTGAAGTAAATGGCTGGAGTTTGGCGCAAAATATCGGAGAGGATGAGCAAGATCCAGGTTATGCCGGGGATGGGCCTTGGAATGATCTGGTAGAACGGCCAATTCCACAATGGAAGGATTATGGCAGGAAACCACTGGAGTTTACTCCTGTGGACGGTTATTCCCCGCAAATTGTTACCACTCCCATTTCTGATTTAGGGATTACTTCAAATACATATTCTATTGAAACTGACCTTACATTGTCTGTTGTCAATATTCTTAGTTTTAAACTTGCGAATATAAGTTTCCTTTTTGGTGCTACAGATGCCAATCATTATTATAAAGCTTATATTGATTGTATCAATTATCTGGATGGTGGCGATAAGGCGACTCTGTATTTATCAGATTCACAAAAATCTATTGCTAATATTGATATTTCAAATATTCTTACAAGAGAAAATTATAAAGATAATATTAATATCCGTTTGGATGTTATCAATGAACAGGAAACCAATTTATATTTAAACGATGTACTTATATATACTTTAACTGATAATTTAGCATCAAACCAATTATCGTTTGGTTATGCAGGAGAGTTATCAGGAACAGGGATTGGTGCTGCTACCATTAAAAACATCACAATCAAAGGAATAGATGGAAGTAGTTATGCCAATAATTTTGAAACAGCAGAAGATTGCTCTATATTTCAAGGTAGTAACTTTTCTAATGGTATGCAAACTTCGGAATTGACAATGCTGGGAACACTTTCTGATAATGGACAAAAATACCAGGCACAATTGCCTTATAACTGCCAGATGGTTCCATATATCATTTTAGATGATGGAACAGAAGCAGGAAAAACGATTAAAATGTATACCGATACTTACGATTTATCAGATGAGCATATTGCTTACATCACCAAAAAGGGCGCCCAGGAATTTGAGGGAAAGAACTGGATCAACGGGGACTTCTTGTATTTTGATGTTCCAGATGGCGTTAAAGTAAAAGAAGTTGGATTCCGTGAAACAGGATATAATGTGCCTGCTGGAGAAAATACTGATTTTGTTGGATATTTTGATAGTTCCGTGAATGAAAACGATCCATCTGTAGCAGCCTTTACAGGAGGGCATACTTGGACAGAAGAAGAGGCAAATACAGATAATAACTTTTATGATGAGCTTTGGAAAAAGGCAACCCGTTCTTTATATGTCACCATCCGTGACCAGTATATGGACTGCCCTGACCGGGAAAGAGGTCAATATATCGGGGACGCCATTAATGAAATAGAAGAAGCTTTCTATTCTTTAGGACCAGAAGCAAACGCTATCAGTGAAAAAGCGATCCGCAATATTTGCGATTGGCAGGAAGTCGGAGAACGGAATGGCAGAACCTATTATTTTATGAGCAATGTACGTCCAGGTGTGTTGGAACAGGAGATTTGTGCGCAATCTTTAGGAACTGCATTGGCAGCGGAAAATTACTACCTATTTACAGGGGATACAGAACTGGTGCAGGATACCTATCAGCCATTGTACAATTATTTAACTAACTATGATATTATGGAAGATGGGGAATATTCCGGACTAATTTCTGTTCGTACACCGGATACTACTATGTATAATGATTTTATGAGTAATTGGCTCGACTGGGGCAATAATATGGATACTTTGGTGGAAACCAATGCGTGGTGGTATATTTCCGCAAAATCGGTAAGAGCATTGGCAGATGTAGAAGGTGTTCCGGCAACACAGGAACAAAAAGACTGGTTGGACGAACGTTTGGCAAGTATTGAGCAGAACTTTGAAAAATTCTGGAATGAAGATTTACAGGCATATGCAACAGAATGGAATGAAACTGATTGGTATCAGCCATCTGAATTGGAAAATGGCAGTCATGTAGTAGATGATCGTGTGAATGCTTTAGGCGTTATTTTTGGATTAATCCCAGAAGAAAGATATTCTCAAATGCGGGATGTATTTATGGGTACAGAATCTACACCAGCTTATGAAAATGTTAGTATCTATATGGAGAAATATGTAATTCAAGCATTGTATATGATGGGGTATGATACAGATGCCATGAGCCGCATTGAAAAACGCATGATGGAAATGGTAAATACTTCTACTGATAGTACTTTGTGGGAATTATGGGATAGAACTAGTGGAACCAAAAACCATGGTTGGTCTGGCGGTAGTATGATTGCCATGTCCCGTTACGCAGCAGGTGTGGAACCAACTGGGGCAGGATATTCCACCTGGCACGTAGTACCACAGTTAGGTAATTTTGAAGAAATCAATACCCGTGTACCGTCTGAAATCGGTAATATTGATGTAACTATCAATAAGACAGATACTACTTTGGACATGACAGTGGTTTCCCCGGGAAACAACGCTGAAATTTGGGTTCCAGTGGAATCAGGTCAAGGAGTTGTAACATCCAGCAATGCCCAGTATAAGGGAATTAAACAGGCATATCAAAAGGATTATGCTGTTTATGAAATTTCCGAAGCAGGAAGTTATACCTTTACAGCGACTGAAACCAATAAGGATATTCTGGATTCTGTCATTGCCTATGCGGAAAATGCAAAAGCAAGTGGGGAATATGACAACGCCATTGAAAGTGTACAAAAATCTTTTGATACAGCACTGGAAAATGCGAAAACAGTAGCGAAAAATGAAAATGCAAGTCAAGAAGAAATTGACCAAGCATGGAAAACACTGCTGAATGAAATCCACAAATTAGGATTTGTAGCTGGTGATAAAGACAGCTTAGCTAGTTTAATCGAAGCAGCAAAAGAAATAGACCTGAACAAATATGTAGAAGCAGGTCAAGCGGAATTCACCACAGCATTAGAAGCAGCCAAGGGTGTATACAATGACGGAGACGCCATGCAGGCGGAAATCAATGAAGTAGCGGATAATCTGTTAAACGCAATGCTGAATTTACGGTTCAAAGCAGATAAATCTATCCTGGAAGATGTTCTTGCAGAAGCAGGCAAAGTAGATGCAAACGCATACACAGCAGAAAGCTATGCGACATTACAAGTAGCAGTAGCAGAAGCAAACGATGTATACAACAATGAAAACGCAACTCAGGAAGAAGTAGACACAGCAGTAACAAGTGTACAAACTGCAATAGATAACCTGGTAGCAGTAGATGGAACCCCTGCTGAAACTCCAACGGAAAACAAGAATACAGCTGGAAGCCAGACAGGACAGGAATCCACCACACCAAAAGCAACAGCGGCGAAAACAGGCGATTTTGCACCAATCGCAGGATTAGCAGTAATCACCTTAGCAGGAGCGGTCCTGTTATTCATCCACAAGAAAAAATAATAACTTATAAATTTCTTTTTCTCTTTTCTATATAATGAAAAATCAGGGGATCTAATTGGATCCCCTGGTTTATTTATACACATACACTTTTGTAAAATTAAGTAATCCCCTTTGCTATTTATATAAAGCACAAAGTTACAAAATATAGGTGTCTACCTTTTAGGTTGAATCATTTACTGGATTTTCTATATTGGATCGGTGTTTTTCCATGATATTTTTTGAATGTTTTATCGAAGGTGGAGCGTTCTGAATATCCCAATAAAAGTGAGATTTTTTCAATAGAAAAATCGGAATTCTTTAAATAGTAAGTTGCTTTTTCCATTTTAAATGAATTTAGCAGTTCCGTAAATGTTTTTCCTGAAGCGCGATGGATTGATTTGGAAATATAGGTGGTACTGTAATGAAAATGTTCTGCTACTTGTGCTAAAGTAATAGAATTACAGTTTTCACTCATATATGCAATGATCTGAGCAATATCGAAACTCTCTTTTTGATTTTTTAACATTGGTTTTGAGGTTTTTTCTTGATATTGCCGGGTTAGTTGGGTTAATAAACAACAAAATAGATAGCTCATCATAGATTGACTATAGGCTGATTTGTTATCATATTCTTTCACAATATGATAAATAAGTTCTTCTGCTACACTGCCCTTTTCAGCGATAAATCGGAACGTGACGGGTTCGTTTTTAGCATCATATAAAGAGTGAAGGAAAAAACTAAAAAATAAATCGTTTTTTTGGATCATGTTTAACATAGAATTTGCAAAAGTTGACTTTCTAACTAATATATTAATTAAAATACCGCCTTTTTCTCCTGCCTCAATATAATGGCTTGCCTTTGTATTAAACATTAGGATAGAACCAGTTGGAAGCAAATACTTTTTGCCTCCCACTGTAGTATAAAAACTTCCAGAAAATACATAGGCTAATTCAAAAAAAGAATGATAGTGTTCAAATTTTATTTTCTGATTTTTAGGTCTTTTTTCTATCTGCTCATCAATACAGACAGTAATCTCTTCTTGGTCATCAAAAAACATATTTTCTTTGAATTCAAGCGGTGGATACTGTTTTGAAAAATCTGTCTGTTTTCGGATAAATTCCATATATGCCACAGCATCTTTATCATCAAAAAATTTTTTCCAAAAGTCTTGTGCAAAGTTTGGTGACTGATAAATACTTTTAATTATATTGTTAAAATTTTGGTAGTCCAATTCTTTCATGTTTTATTTCCCCTTTTATTCAAGATATCATAAATAAAGCTTTATTGTCAACACATCGTAATCAGAAAATATTCTCTTGACTTTATAGTATTATAAAAATAATTCTATTATTGTTCATCATTTATCATAAAAAATAGATGTTTTGTACAATTTGAATCATACTATAGTAACTAAAAAAATGATACAATTTAATAAAATATTGATCAATTGATCAAAGAAAGAGAGGAATTACCATGAAAAACAAAAACATGTTGAGCAAATTACTTGCATCTGTCCTTTGTGTGTCTCTAGCGGCTGGTACTGTATTATCCGTAGGGGCGCAATCAGTACAGGCGGAGGATTTTGCACAAAAAATCAGCGACCGCTTTCAAAATGTAGAAATGGATTATAAGCCTGAAGCAAGGTGGTGGTTGGCAGAAGGATCCCACACAGATCAAACTTTAATTGAATCAATCCATGAACTATATGATTCTGGATTTGGTGCGTTGGAGTTTGTGACATTGGACGAATCTGCTTATTTGGATGATGCTACCTATGCGTGGGGATCGGAGGAGTGGATTCATGATTCCCATTTAATTGTAGAAGAATGTACAAAGTTAGGAATGGGTGTGAGTTTTACCAGTGGAACAAACTGGGCAACCGCTAATTTAGTTAATATTACACCAGATGATCAGACGGCATCCCAGGAACTGGGATATAAAACCATTGATCTGGCAGGAGGAGAACATTATTCTGGTGAATTGCCAAAAGTAAGACTTCCAGAAGGCGCGACAAAAATGCGTTTGGAAAAAGTAATTGTTGCGAAGTCACAAGGGACAGCAGATGATGGGATACCTCTATTGAGTGAAGATTCTCTAACAGATATTACAGATTCTGCAACACAGGATGAAAATGGAATTTGGAGTATTGATTATACCGCTCCTACTGATGGAAATTATACAGTTTTTGTATTTTGGCAGTATGGTACTGCTGAAAACTATAAACCATCTATTGGAAAATCCTATACCATTAATTATTTGACCAAAGACGGCGCAAACGCATTAATTGATTATTGGGAGGAAAATGTTCTTACAGAAGATTTAAGGGAACAAATTCAAAAGAATGGTGATGTTTCCCTTTATATGGATTCTTTGGAACTACGTACAAAAGGACAGGATACCGCAGGGCAGCTTTGGAGTGAGGATTATTTACGGGAGTTTGAAAAGCGTCGCGGCTATGATTTAACAAAATATTTACCATTAATTATTGCAAATAGAACACCTATTCCTGAGTATAAATACGAAGTAGAAAGCGAAAATAGAGACAATGGACTGACAGAAAAAATCCGCAGAGATACTTATCAGACCAATACAGAGTTGTATATGGAAAACTGTCTGGAACCAATTCGGGAATGGCTGCACAGTTTTGGTATGACCTTACGTGCGGAAACTTCTTATGGCCAGTTGTTTGAGTTATCTCAGCCAATTAAATCAGTTGACTATGTTGAAACAGAGTCTCTAGAGTTTTTCTCTGAACTGGATCGTTTCCGCGGACAAGCGGGTGGAGCTCATTTATACGATAAATTATATTCTTCTGAAACTGGTGCTATTTTCAGTGGAAACTATTTGTATAACAACGATTATTTCAGACAGATTTTTTATACTCAATTTGCAGCCGGTGTTCAACGTACTGTAGTACATGGCTATTCTTCTGAATATGGTCCGGAACAAAATGTAAAATGGCCTGGATATGAAGGAATGGGTGCTGTTTTTTCAGAGCGTTTTAACAAACGTCAACCAAATTCCATTGATTATCCAGCGTTTAACAGCCATGTAGCTAGAACACAAAAAGTATTACGTCAAGGGTCTATCCAAATGGATATAGGCATTTTACGAAATGAATATATGATGGACTGTTCTTATTGGAATGCTACTGATAGTTATGATACCAACCATTTACGCCAACATAAAGGAATCTATTGGAAAGATACTGCTTTACAGGATGCAGGTTATACTTATGATTATTTCTCACCTAATCTTTTACAAGATCAGGACATCACCTACAACAATGGTGTTGTTCAGGCAGATAGCGCAGCATACCAGGCCTTAATTGTATTTGAAGAAGAGATGCCTTATGAAAGTGCTCAGGTACTGTTGCGATGGGCAGAATCTGGGCTCCCTGTTGTGTTAATAGACGGGCCGACAGAGGAAGACGTCCATCCAGATATTACAAAGTATAATCAGGGTGCGGCAATTACTACTGGATTTAATGATGGGAAAGATGAACAACTAAAACAAATCATGGATCAAATGAGAACGTTAGATAATGTGGCAAGTGTACAAACGCAGGCGGAAGCATACGATGCTTTAATTGGGCTAGGTGTCCATCCACGTGCGGAATATGTGGAGAGTGACCAACAAAATCTGCTTTCTGTTTTACGGAAAGACGATGATGTAACCTATCTATATTTATATAATTATATGTACACTGATACCGAAAACTATATTGGTCAAGTTTCTGTAGATGGTATTTATAAACCATATATTTTAGATACCTGGACAGGTGAAGTAAAAGAAACAGGTGTGTATACTTACAAAGATGGCAGAACAATCCTCAATGTTGACCTCGGACCTGGAGATATTATGGTATTTGCATTAGATCCAAATGGTGCAGACGAAACCCAACCAACTGTTGTGGCCACCACCGACAATGTATATCAGGTTACAGATTCTAGTATGTATGTAACACAAAGTGGTACTACAACACTCTCCTATAGTGATGGAACAACCTATCAGGTTGAGGTACAAGCTCCAGAGGATATCAACCTTGATAATTGGGACTTAACGATAGAAGACTGGAAACCAGGAGAAAAAATAACCCGTACAGAGGATAGAGGACTAGGGTACACTACCACTGAAGCTGCTTATACAACCAAAAAAGAGCTAATCCATGTAGGGAAAACTGAACTGATTCCGTGGAAAGACATAGAATCCGTAGGTCCTTATGTATCCGGCGTAGGAACCTATCGCAATACTTTTGCTTTGCCAGAAGATTGGGAATTAGAACAAGATGGTCTTGTGTTTCAGGCCGATTCTGTATCAGGCGGCACAGTAGCACTGTTTATCAATGGTACTCAAGTTCCAATTAATATGGATAACGCTACAGCGGATATTAGTGAGTTTGTAGTTCCTGGAGAAAATAGTATTGAAGTAAGAGTGACCAGTAGCCTGCGAAATCGACTTACGGAAAATGGATATAGTGGATGGCTGATTCCAGTAACTTCAGATAATTATGGAATGGTAGGAAATACTAGTTTGATCACTTATACAAAAGTTCCAATAGCTGAAATACAAAGTAATAAATCTATTTTGGATTCTGTCATTACTTATGCGGAAAATGCGAAAGCAAGCGGAGAATATGACAATGCCATTGAAAGTGTACAGAAATCCTTTGATGTTGCTTTAGAAAATGCGAAAACAGTAGCCGACAATGTAGCAGCAACTCAAGAAGAAGTGGATGCAGCATGGAAAACACTGTTGAATGAAATTCACAAATTAGGATTTGTAGCTGGGGATAAAACAGAACTGGCATCTTTGATTGAAGCAGCAAATGAAATCAATGCAGAACTTGACCGTTATGTAGAAGCGGGAAAAGCAAAATTTACCGAAGCATTGGAAGCAGCAGTAGCAGTATATGAAGATGGCGACGCCATGCAGGCAGAAATCAACCAAGTAGCGGATGATTTATTAAACGCAATGCTGAATTTACGATTCAAAGCGGATAAGTCTGTTTTAGAAGATGTTCTTGCGGAAGCAGGCAAAGTGGATGCGAATGCATACACAACGGAGAGCTACGCAGCATTAGAAGCAGCAGTAGCGGAAGCAAAGGATGTATATAACAATGAAAACGCAAGCCAGGAAGAAGTAGATGCAGCAGTAACAAATGTGCAAGCTGCAATGGATCAGTTAGTAGCAGTAGATGGAACTGTTTCAGAAGAAACAACGTCATCTACTGATGATACAGCTACTCAAACTGGACAGGAATCCACCACACCAAAAGCAAATGCAGCCAAAACAGGGGATTTCGCTCCAATCGCAGGCTTGACAGCCATCACATTGGCTGGTGCATCATTATTACTCACTCGTAAGAAAAAATAATCAATAGTAAATTTCTATTTCTCTTTTCTCTCATATAAAATATCTCCAGCTTTTCTAAAAGAAAGGCTGGAGATATTTTTTGATCAATATACAATAACAATTTAGGGTTATTAAAAATAGAAATAATTAATTTTTTAGAAAGACTCAATCTATATCATGCAAAAAAATGATAAAAAAGCAATATCCAAATTTATTGAGTAGTCCAAAATAGACCATAGAGTTATAAAAAATATTTTGATTCATCAATTCGAAGAAACAATTCTTTGTTCCATGGATACTTTAAAGGGAAAATAGCCTATTATTCACCTTAAAATAAACAAGAAAAAATCACTTTCCATCGGAAAGGTGGTACCTGTCATCATGACAGGAGAAAGGGAACTCATCATAGTAAAGATATATGATTACAGAAAAGATAATTGTATTTTATATATTTTTTATTTCGTATAGCAATCTTAATAAATGCAAAGGATAATAAAAACAGGAAAAGAGGTTTTTATTTGGCTAGGAAGGTATTTGTAGAGGTTACCGCAAAATTTGATACTGAGGGAAACCTGACACCTTTGTCAATTAGGTGGGAGGATGGGACTATTTTTCCTATTGACCGTGTATTGGATCGAAGGAGAGCTGCCAGTCTGAAAGCTGGTGGTCAGGGAATTCGCTATACTATTAGAATCAATGGACATCAAACCTATTTGTTTTATGAGGAACCCCGATGGTTCGTAGAAGGGAAGGAAGGGTAATATGTGTGGACGTTACAGTTTATTTACCGATGAACAAAACAAGGAAATCTTAAAAATCATTCAGGAAGTAAGCGCGAAGCATCCCAGCGTGGAGATGAAAACTGGAGAAATCTTTCCTACCAATATCGCACCTATTCTGAAACAGGAAAACGGTAGTATTCATCCAGATGCTGCAATTTGGGGATTTCCCCATTTCAAAAATAAAGGAGTTATCATAAACGCTCGTTCAGAAACAGCGTTTGAGAAAAAGATGTTCCGTGAGAGCCTTATTTTCCGTCGTTGCGTGATCCCATCTACCGGATTCTATGAATGGAGTCAAGATGAAGCACATCAGAAATACCGTTTTTTATTGCCTCAAAGCAATGTTTTATATATGGCTGGAATCTACAACGAATACAAAGGAGAACAGAGGTACGTCATCCTGACAACAGAGGGGAATGAATCCATACGGGAGATTCATCATCGGATGCCCGTTGTTCTATTGCCAAATCAGATTGAGCAATGGATTGAGGATTCCAACAGTACATCAGAAATTTTGCGTGGAGAGTTTCCCTCTCTGGTGTATACTGTTGCCTAGAAGATATTTCCAGTGAAAATTTAAGAAAAAACCTTTATAATAAGAACAGATGTTCTTTAAAGAGGTGAATCAGTTGCAGCAAAAAGTAATTCTGCACAGCGATTTGAATAATTTTTACGCCAGTGTCGAGTGCTTATACAATCCAGAGCTGAGAGGAAAACCAGTGGCTGTGGCTGGCGATCCAGAGCAACGGCACGGAATTGTATTGGCAAAGAATTACCAGGCAAAAGCTTATGGTATCCAGACGGGTGACCCTCTTTGGATGGCAAAGAAAAAATGCAAAGAGATTGTGTTTACGCCGCCCCACTATGATTTGTACATGCGTTATTCTGAGATCGCCAGGGATATCTATTCGGATTATACTGACCAGGTGGAACCGTTTGGTTTGGATGAATGTTGGTTGGATGTTTCCGGTTCCACCCAACTGTTTGGTTCGGGTAAACAGATTGCAGACGAGCTGCGGAAACGGATTCAGTTTGAATTAGGCATAACAGCAAGCGTGGGAGTTTCCTACAACAAAGTATTTGCGAAGTTAGGTTCAGATATGAGAAAGCCTGACGCAACCACCGTGATTGATCAACAGCATTTTCAGCAAAAAGTATGGCCGCTGCCAGCTAGAGACCTGCTCTATGTAGGGAAGGCTACGGAACGGAAGTTGTCCAATCACTGTATCCACACCATCGGGGATTTGGCACGGACAAACAAAGATTTTCTTTACCGATTGCTTGGAAAAAATGGAATCATGCTCTGGCTGTTTGCCAATGGGATGGATACTTCTGAGGTCAGTACTTTTGACTCCAACCGGATTATCAAAACCATCGGGAACAGCACCACCGCCCCCAGAGATTTAATTACCGATGATGATATCAAAATTACGTTGTATGTACTCTCGGAGAGCGTGGCGGAACGGCTGAGGGCTGCTGATTTTCTGTGCCGTACCGTGCAAATTACAATACGGGATAATCAGTTGAAATCCTATGAACGGCAGGGACGGTTATTGTATCCAAGTTGTACGGCGAAGGAACTCTTTCAACAGGCATATGCCCTGTATCAAATGCACAGACCAGAAAATCCGGTGCGCAGTCTGGGGGTAAGAGCCTGCAATTTGATGGTACAGACCACACAGCAGTTATCTCTGTTTGCGGACACAGCAAAACGGCAGAAACAGGAATGCTTGGAGGAATCCATCGACAACCTGAGAAGAAGATTTGGATATTTTTCCATACAGCGTGGGATTATGCTAACTGACACGGAACTTTCGAACCTTGATCCAGTCAACGACCATGTAATCCATCCAGAGGCTTTTTTAAAAGGGAAAATATAAAATATGCAAAAAACAAGGCTGGAAACCCTATTTTCAGTTTCCAGCCTTATGATAAAATGTTGAAATGATACTTTTATCCCTTTACTGTCAAATAAAATTGCA
Organism: Massilioclostridium coli; assembly: GCF_900095865.1. Classification (GTDB taxonomy): domain Bacteria; phylum Bacillota; class Clostridia; order Oscillospirales; family Ruminococcaceae; genus Massilioclostridium; species Massilioclostridium facile. Next base: position 925,488 of record NZ_FMIZ01000007.1, read on the forward strand.
CTGTTTATCCTTTTGTTTGACATATTACCTATATTTTTCTCTATTGCTTTATGTTATAATAAAAATAAAAAAGGAGAATTAAAATGAAAAATGCAATTAAAAAATTTATGTCCACTTTCAATGGATAATATTACCCAAAATAATAAAAACGGATACATTTCTTTTAGTTTTGATATTCCTAAAGGATGGATATCAAATGATGATGTAATACAAAAAGTAGAGTAAGAAAGAAATACTATAAGGGATTGAGAGTTTAAATCATTAGGAGGTATATATTATGTTAAAAGCAATACGCGATTTTTTAATTTATGATGCCTTTGTTGCTTTGATAATGATGATAGTATATATACTGCCAAGTAATAGCGGATGGATGTATTTTTGGGGATTTATAATTTATTATCCTACCATTTATTTAGGTCAATTTGTTTTTGGATTATTATTGGGATATCGCGCAATAAAAAAATACAATATTTCTTGTTTAAAATTTTTAATATTAAGTCTATTGTTTTTTTTAATAACTTGGTTTACATTGTGTATCCCATCCCTAAGCAGTATATTGTTATATGAATATATGAACGTTTTTCCATATATTAAAGCAAATGTTTTATATGCTTGTATTTTTATAGTATTTTATTTGTTGTCATATTTCATCACAAAATTTTACATAAAATTTTATTTTTAAAGATTCATAATTAAATTAAAAGGCGGTTTCTATTGAACAAGTCCAGTAAAAACAGACAATAGTAAAAAAAGGCCTCCTATGGTAAACTTAAAGAAATTACCATAGGAGGTTTTCTTATACAAAAACAAAACTGACTCCGCTTGAAAAACGAAGTCAGTTTGTTGCTTAGAATTTAATATTGACTACCATAGTAGCCTTTTTTGTTCTGTCTGCACATTTTGGAGCAGTTCAAATAGAAACCATCTTTTTTATTTAGCATATTTTTGTCAAAATATATTATTCATTAAGAATAGAATAAATATAATTTGAAAAAGAATTACAGCAAGCTTTATTTACTTTATCTGAAGGATTGTTTGCCTTTAAAACTAGCAACCCAAAAAGTGGAGCTCTTTCGTCTAAACCATTCATTGCAGAATAAATTGCATCTTTTAAACTATTCAAATCAGTAGAGCAATTCAATTCTTCTGTAATCCATTTGAAGCGATTGGAGAATAATGGATAATAATTTGTATAGTATGATTGAATTATATCAGAAAATATATGAAAATTCCAGTTGCTTGTACCATAAGACTCTTTAATTTTAGTACTGATTTTATAAGCATCAAAATCTGAACAGAAATCACTATAATTACAACTTGAATCTTCATTTCCGATTATTCGATCTGCCATTTTTTGCATTTCATTAAATGAAACATTTGGATTAATACTTTTTGTTGTGTCTGCCATTCCAGTCGCTAGGTCTCCACCCCAACCGGCCCAAAAGTGTGGTGGCAGACCTTCATTGATATATGCATCTATAGTAGCTGCCATATGCGCTAGATCAATTAACCCTCTATCTCCATCTGATACAAGTAATCTTGTTCCTTTTTGAATATACGGTTCCATCTGTTCAAATAGTGTTTTATCTGAACCTGTTGGTACATGTTGTTTCACTCTATTAACAAAATCAGTATCAATTGGGCGCATTGTTGTGAAATACCATTCATATTCATCATATTGTTGTGACCTAATAAAATTTACCATTCCTAATACAATATGAGTTGGAGTTGTTTGTAATCCAGGTTCATTTTTAATCTTATCATCATGATATTGTTTATACAAATTTTCTAATTCTATAAATTGTGGTATTAATGATAAAATAGAGATATTTTCTGGTTTAACATTTGGAATAGAAGGTCTCTCATAAATATATGGAGGAGTGACAGGTTCATTTTTTTCGAGTATAATAGCTTGTTTTCCTAATCCATCATAAGCAGCTTCTACAGAAGACTTACTGTAGTATGTTTGCTTATGTTCTAATGGATCGTTAAAGATATAGTTGTTATCATCATAGCCGACTAACAACAAACAATGTTCTGGAGCAATCCAGTTTATTACTCTATTATTGTAGTTCCATATTTTGCTGACATAAGGTTTTCTCATTGACATAGTTGCCCACATAATTACAGGAATATTATTGTCAATATATTTGGAGCACAATTCCTGTAATGATACATTACTCAATACTTTTGAGGAGTAGCCTGTATTCGGCAAAATTTTATTTAATGCTTTTTGAATAACTGGTGCATAACATCCATAACTTCCACCATCTCTTGGATTACCGCCAAAAGTTTCATTTGGATCAAATGGATAAGGCTGCATATCCAGATAATTATCAATAAATGTATCGACACTTATATTATTCCCAATGTAATTCAAAGCCATTACAGTACTAACGCTTTCACATCCGGTAGGCCATTTTGGATTTTGTGCAATAAACGGAGCATCAATAATTTTATACTTTCCTGTTGGTGTTTCAGTTGAACCGCCTCCGGTACTGCCTTGCCTAAAAATACGAATTTCAACACCACTGACCATATATCCGTCAATACCAGCGAAATCATCACTGCTTGTGTCTAATTTACCATCTAACCCATATTGGTTTTGAATACTTTGCATAATAGACAAATTGTTTACGCTGCATACCCATGGCTGCCATTTGAAATCAGCATGGACACGGTACATAACTACTACATCCGACGTTTCTGCTCCAGCGTTATTATGTGCTTTGATTTGCAGTAAGTGCATTTTTTTACCCGTACTGGAACCGGCAAAATCAGAACCCCTACTGCTTACACTTGGATAATATCCGCTTTCACCCGCGTTTTTCGTACGGTACATTAAATAATAATCACTGGCATTGGTGGTAATCCTGAGTCCATCTAATAATTGGTTTTCTATTTTACCACTGAAGTTATGCCATGCACCGTCTATGATATAGGAAAATTGGGCACCTGATGTGATTTCACCACCACCAGAACCACCTGTAGATCCTATCTTGAAAATACGAATCTCAACACCACTGACCATATATCCATCANGTCATGCCATGCACCGTCTATGATATAGGAAAATTGGGCACCTGATGTGATTTCACCACCACCAGAACCACCTGTAGATCCTATCTTGAAAATACGAATCTCAACACCACTGACCATATATCCATCAATACCAGCGAAATCATCTCCGCTTGTATCTAATTTACCATCTAACCCATATTGGTTCTGGATACTTTGCATAATAGACAAATTGTTTACGCTGCATACCCATGGCTGCCATTTGAAATCAGCGTGGACACGGTACATAACTACTACATCCGATGTTTCTGCTCCAGAGTTATTATGTGCTTTGATTTGCAGTAAGTGCATTTTTTTACCCGTACTGGAACCAGCAAAGTCAGAACCTCTACTGCTTACACTTGGATAGTATCCGCTTTCACCCGCATTTTTCGTACGGTACATTAAATAATAATCACTGGCATTGGTGGTAATCCTGAGTCCATCTAATAATTGGTTTTCTACTTTACCACTGAAGTTATGCCATGTACCGTCTATGATATAGGAAAATTGGGCACCTGATGTTACTTCCTGTCTTGGTTCAATTTTAAAATTGTAAATATTTATATATTTATTTTCCATTATATATACCTCCTTGTTTTTGATATTTAGATATAATTAAAAAATCGTTTTATAAACCGGTTCAAAGACAAATATTCTTTAATCTATCTATTACAATTTTAATTTGTTAGCTATGTGACTTTCTATGGCATCTAAATAATTTTTCAAATTTATAGTTTTTTCTAGATGTACAAACCAGAAACCCCCAATAAAAAGTTTAGGTGTATAATCTTTTAATTTTGTGATACAGGCTACACAGCAGTTATCTCTGTTTGCGGATGCAGCGAAACGGCAGAAGCAGGAATGGCTGGAGGAGTCTGTCGATACTCTCCGAAGAAGATTCGGCCATTTCTCGATTCAATGGGGAATTATGTTGACCGACCCCGCCCTTTTTGCCCTCGACCCAGTCAACGACCATGTGATCCATCCTGAAGCTTTTCTAAAAGGAAAAACATAAAAAACACCAGTTTGAAAAGATTCAAACTGGTTGACAATCAAAATAAACATCGCTCTATTGAAAATAAAGGTATTATCGGTAACACCCTAAGACAGGTTGTTGCAAAAATAAGTATACAATGAGCAAGAGTCGCTTAAATTACAGGCGGCTCTTTCAGTAGTTAGTAAGTTGTGATTAAATTATATTTTTTTATAATGTCAAAAATAAAATCCACGCAAAAATCAAGTTTACGTGGATGATTTATTTTGTAGATTCTATCTTTCTAAAAGAATTATCATGTATTATATTAATTAAGTGGTTAGCTATTTTTGTTTTAATGCTGTTAAAAATGCTTTTAAACTTCTATTTTCTTCAGGGGATAAATTTAAAATATCTTGATATAAGCTATCCATATCCATTTTTAATTCTTCTTCTGGAATTCCAAAGACTAAATAGTCCAAGCTTGTATGAAGCACTCTAGCTATATTGGATATTACTTGTAAACTTACTTTCGATTTTCCACGCTCAATTTCTGACATATAAGTTTCGCTTACATCAATAAGTTCACTTAATTTCATTTGAGTTAGATTCAGTTCACGTCTTTTTAATCTAATTCGTTGACCAATAACATGATAGTCTAATTTCATAACTGAACCCTCCTCTTTTATAATTACTTTTAATAATAGAATATAATTCTAGGAAAAAGAACAAACTATAACTAAAAAATATGGTTGCAGTTTATGAAATTTTATGCTACAATTAGAAATAAATGGATTATAATGTAAAAGTATTAATTTTTATTTAAGCCTTTTAATGATATCTCTCAATGCTAATTTACTATCTGAAGATAATTTCAAAAAATCACTGGTTGTTTGTTCTACTACAGAACTGTCATTTAATGGTGCAAAAAATTCTGCTGGAGTTATATTCAGATACTCACAAATATCAAAAAACGCATCCATTTTAGGAAGTGAGCGACCAGAAGTAAGACCACGAATATAGCTGGGGCTACGTCCTAGCTCTAAGCTCATTCTTGATTGTGGTATTTGATTTTTTTCTAGTAATTCAATTAATCGTTGTCTAAAAAATTCAGCATTCATTTTATCACCATATATAGTATTATAGATTGATATTTTTAGTAATAAATTTTTTTATCCATTAAAGGTGAATTATTCATCTTTAATTCTATAAAATTATCAAATAAATCACCTTAATAATAATTATAATTATTTTTTTAATTTAATATGGTGTTTTATTCGTCATTATTATAAAAATAAAATGATTAATTCATCTTTTTGTGAAGTAGGAGGAAATATGAGTATTCGAAAATCAACAGGAATCGTTCGCAATCTCGATAAAGTGGGAAGGATTGTTCTTCCAAAAGAATTACGAAAATCATTTTGTATTGCCGATGGGGAAACAGATATTGATATCTGGATGGAAAATGATGAAATTATCCTTGCGCCAATTCCAAAACAATGCAAAATCTGTAAGGCCGAAGATGACCTACATGAAATTAACGGGTCTTTGCTTTGCAGAAATTGTATCCAGACCATTCAAAAATTCCATATGCCATAAATAACAATTTATCATTTAAGTAAACAAGAACGTTTGCATCAAAAAGAAACCTCTATATTTAAAAACGGTTTGGGACTGCAAAAACAGAACACCTAAAATGAAAAAAGGAAAAAGAAATGATTTTATTTTTCAATCTGTTAAACAATGAGGATGATCGTGAGTTTTTTGAAAGCCTGTATCGTAAGTTTTATCCAATTATGAAGTATACGGCCATTTCTTTCTGTGGCGATGATAATGCGGATGATTTGATTCAAATGACTTTCCTGAAGCTGATCAAGTACGTTGATACATTGAGGAGTTTAGAAGAAAAGGCACAGATTGTTTATTTAACTTATACTCTTAAGACTGTAGCAATTGAATACCAACGCAAGCAGCACCGGCTTCAGAAACTGGAGACAAAAATAATACAGAATTATACCGATTCCAGCTCGGAACAGGAGTTTTCCAGAATAGAAATATTAAGTGTTTTATCTCAACTGAATGAACGTGATAGGGATCTGTTGCTTTATTTCTATTTTCTTGATATGAAGCTAACTGATATTGCAAAGCTTATGGGAATACCTTCAAATAGTATCCATGTATATCTAAGCCGAGCCAGGAAAAAGGCTCTCAAACTGATAAAGGGAGAAAACTTAAATGACAATTAATGAACGGATAAATAAAATCCAAGAACTCAATGATGAAATGTTATTAATGTACAGTATAGAAGATTTCACAAATAGTCTTGGGGATGAACTAAAAAATAAAAATGACGCTCTTTCTGAAAAAGAAAAATTTCAATTAAATAAGGAACAGTTGAATCGATTTCGGCGTAAATTAAACAAAGAATTTAAAAAAAGCCAACCTCATCCAAAAATCAGATGGGTTGGCAGAATTGCAGTTGTGCTATCCATATTATTAATGGTTCTATTGATTGCAGTTTGTTCTGTCGGAGCATTTCGACGGGCTGCGATTGATATCTTGGCAGGAATAGACAATGAGTATGGCGTTGTCCATGGCTATAGCCAAGTTATAGGGGATATTGAAATTTATCCACCGGAGATTCCAGAGGACTACACACAAACGAATTTGCAAATATCATCCAATAATATGGTAACTATTGAATATACAGCAAATGAATCAGGAAATCAGATCTATTTCACGCAACAACCGCAGGAATCTGGGGGAGTATTGGATATGGAGAATACTGATTCAGAAACAATTTGGCTTGATCAGATGGAAGCCCAATTATTGACGAAAAGTTTCGATAATAAGACCACATATAGTATTGTGTTTACTGATAATACATATATATGGACTTTAAGCGGAACTGATAAAGATATATTAATTCAAATGGCAAAGAGTGTTCAGCCAGAAAGGTGAGGAAAATGAAACAATTAAAAACAAAAATTTTATCCGCATGTCTCGCTTCTGTTATGCTAGTGTCAACTACAGCAACAACGGTTTATGCGGCAGAACCACAACAAACCAGCCAAACGTTTGTATGCAATGGGAACACAGAAGAAGTAACCCCATACTTGGATTATCTGAATCAGGTGTGGTGCGATATCAGCTACAATAATAACACGTTTACAGGAAGCGGAAATTATGTTTCGTTCAGCTCAAACAAAATCGTACAGAATGTTTACATAGAAAAATCCACCAACAATTCAAATTGGAGTGTCATGAGATCCAACAGCCGGACGTACAATCCTGGAAATGGAGCCAAAGTTTTATCCACGATATATTCCACATCAGTATCAGGATACTACCGGGCAAAGACAACTGTACTTGTGTACAGCAGTTCTGGATCTATCGTAGAATCTGTAACTGTATACAGCAAAACCATCCATATTTAAGGAAAGGCTCTGGAGCGAACAAATGGAATACCATGAAATTGAGTCTTTAAAATTAGAAAAAGAAAAAACAGCTCTGATAGCCTCCTATTCCCAGACTTATAACGCTCAAACAAAGTGTTATTATCAAATGAATGAAATCCAATATGAATTGCGGAAAGTCATTCAAAAAGGGTATGATACATTTTTGTGTATGTGCCATAACGCCTTTGAAATAAGCTGTGCAAAAGAGTTGCTGGAACTAAAAAAGGATTATCCCATTAAGGTATATTTTGTCTGTTTAAAAAAGAAAAATATAGAAATGGTTTCCTGGCGGAATTTTGTGAACCAAACAGATTTCGTGTCTATACAGGAGAAAATGGATGGCAGCTATTATTTCACTGAGAATCAAAACTATTATAATTACACAAAGTTTTTGGATTCTGTAGTTCAAAAGGTATCGTGTATTATTGGGAATTTTGCTCTGTCAAATCTCGTCGTATCTACTATTGTAAAGCTGGCGAAAGAATACCATTGTTCTTTTATTAATATTTTTGATGATCGCAGTAAATCTGATATTGGCAATGGGCTGCATTACGATCTACTATTTAATTCTGGTTTTGATGAAGATTTTCAGAAATCATTAAAGCTATGTTATAGTTACCATTATGGCAAAATGATTCGGGAAAATGTTCTTAAGAGCCAAGAATATAACGAAATACAGAATGAAAATTATCAGATCATACAGCAATTATCCAGAATGGATATCACGATGAAAGAAATAAAAAGGTTAGCGGTCATCTATGATAGTAATCAAGTACATATCTTAAAATTAATTGCCCAGGCCGCGAATGATATTGCCCAAAATGTGACTCAATCAGACATAACGGCGATGGCTAAGAATCGTAAAAGAAGTAGGAAAAAAAGGAATACAGACAATGAAAATCAAATGTCTTTCTCAAAGAAATAAAAAGAAAACTGTTCTTTTTGCGCTTCCATATTTCAGTGGATACAATCTCAATTATACCACAAAATATGATCCAGAAATCTATTTAGATGCTATGAATTATGCAATTCAAAGCTGCATTGAGCAAGGAAAATGTATATTTTTAAGCCAATGCAGAAACGAGTTGGAATTCCAATTCTGCTTACAGGTAATACAATTTAAAAAAGAATATCCCAAAACTAAAATAGTCTTTATTACAAATGATTGGAGCAGTAAAGAAAAAAAGAAAACACATGATTTACAACAGTTTGATGGATGGTTAAACCTATATGAAGAATATAAAAATGATGATGATTTTCAAAAATATTTGCTCAGTGTATCATCTACATTAATTGGGGTGTTTAGGGACTATGAGTTAAAAACAAGACAGCTATGTAAAATCGCAAAGGCGAAACAAATAGAAATCATAAATTTAATTCAAGATGACAAAGAACCGATAAATAAAAGAGCGGTATTGCAGGATATCCAAGTAATATTCGGAACAAATGTTGATTCCGAAAAAATAGCAAAGAATACTAAAATTCAATGCTTAATGAATGATAGAAGAAAAATACTTAATGGGATGAGCAATTCGAAGAACATAGAACAAAGAGTTTTGCTATCCAAGATTCAAAAATTACATAATATACACAAAGAACTACAAAGAGAAATCAGTGGTTATTATTTTTTATCCAACATAAAGTAATATATTTTTTCAGAAGCGTATTGTTTACACAATACGCTTTTTTAATGCAAATAGTAGTATCCAAAATTCTTTCTTAATATTCACAAATCGGCACATATTTACAATCGTTGTTGTTCGTGTTATGATAGATAAAATATTCATATTGCAATAATTGGTTTATGACAAATATGAAGGGCTCTGAGGATGAAAAAGGAAAGAATACGAAAAATAAAATCTCATATTGCATACCTGGTTGATCCATAAGTCAATCGGGTATTTTTTTTGCAAAATTTGTAGATTTTCTTCGTTTATGATCTAATGCATTTCACATTAGGTCTTAAGAGCTCTTCAAAGAATCATAGTATAGAAACCAATATCAAGTGTGCTCTCGGTAAACTTGGTATTGGTTTCTATGCTTTTTTACGAAAATATAGCTACGGATGTCGTGACCCTCCGTCAATGAAATTTTCTAAAGAAATTTTATTGATGGAGGTTTTATTATGAATAATTATCGTAAAAGCGACTATGCAGTAAACAAATTCAGTGAAGGGATCGTATATCGTTTTAACAGTGAAACGATTGAGGTTACATTGGAAGATTACCTAAAAGAGAACCCAGGCAAAACTGAACAAGATTTTCAGAAATTGAAAGCTATATCAGACCAAATTTATTATGAACAATCCAAAACAGACCATAGAGTTACAAAGAAAAATGTTTCGATTCATCGATTGGAAGAAACAAATCTTTGCTCCAAGGATACATTAGAAGATACTTACATAGAACAGCTGGAAAAAGAATTGGCATTCCAATCAGCGTCTGAATTATTAAAAGATAGCTCCTTAACGGATATTCAAAAAAGGCGTTTCCTTCTACACATTATTTATGGCCTTTCTACCCGCCAAATTGCCAAACAGGAAGGTGTTCATCAGAATGCAGTGTGGAAAAGTATTTATACGGCTACAAAAAAATTGAAAAAAATATTTTTTGATGGGTGGTCACCCCGTGGTTAAAAGTGCATTGGGTGAGGAAACAATTTCTCACAGCACTTTGACAACTGAATATCAATATATACAGTACGTAACTTTTGTCGTTGTGGAAGCAACAAGCTGTTTGGGGTAGCGTCCAAAAAAGCGATGACAGGCAAAAGAGATAATGATACACCAGCCTGAGGGCTGCTGGGTGATGAGCGCAGGGGTGCAATTCCCGTGAGAGGTATGCTAGACCCGCTGTATATATTCCTGAGTCGTTAGGGTGTCGAGGACAAATAAACGAAAAAAGATAAAATGAAACAATAAAAAATGGCAGTTTGTGAATAATAAGCTGCCATTTTTGTGTTTACTTATTAGGAGGACATAAATGATAAAAGAAGTAAAACGTGGAGAAATCTATTTTGCAGATTTAGAGCCAACCCGTGGATCAGAACAAGGCGGATGTCGTCCCGTACTGATCATACAAAATGATAAAGGGAACCATTATAGTCCAACGACCATAATAGCGGCAATTACCAGCCGACGAGGCAGTCATTTGGCAACACATGTCTACATACCAAAAGGACATTTAAATAGAAAGTCATTTGTCATGTTGGAACAAATACGGACAGTGGATAAAATGCGTTTGATTAATTTGATGAGTACATTGGACGAACATACAATGAAAAAAGTTGAGGAAGCGTTGTTGATTAGCATAGGTTTACTTCCATCTGAGTGAATATATGAGAGGAGATAGTTATGGATAAACAAAGGGCAATGAATTATTCTTCTATCTATTACAGCATAAGTTTATTGAATAAATTATCTGAGATGAATTTACTTACTTCCACAGAATATCATGACATCATAAAAATGATCATGAGTCATTACGGTGAAAAACTTTTTTATGTCTAAACTGATAACTTTTTTATTTTTGCTGGATGTATCTGAACTCTTGTGGTAGTGTGTTGGTTGCCACAAAACAGGTGGCAACCAACACAACAGAAAGGAGAAAATGATGAAAACCGTAACAGAACTACTCACTGACAAAGAGACAGTACAACCATGTAAATTAGCTGCATATTGCCGTGTTTCCAGCAACTCTGAAGATCAAATACATTCATTGGCAGCGCAAATACAATATTATACCAATTACATCAAGGATCATCCTGAATATGTACTAGTGGATATTTATGCGGATGAGGGATTGAGTGGAACCTGTATGAACAAACGTGATGAATTAAACCGCTTATTAACTGACTGTAAGAAAGGAAATATTGATCGAATCATTACAAAATCGGTATCACGTTTCGCACGAAATACACAGGATCTATTGATTGTATTGCGTATGTTAAAAGAGTATGGGATTGCGATCTACTTTGAAAAAGAGGGAATTGATAGTAATAAGCTAAACTCAGAAATGATCGTAACATTTCCCGGAATGATTGCGCAACAGGAATCCCAGAGTATATCAGAAAACATGCGTTGGAGTTATAAAAAACGTATGGAATCAGGTGATTTCAATTGTTGCCGACCAGCGTATGGCTTTGATATGAAGGAAAACAAGTTAATCGTCAATAACGTAGAAAAACAAATTGTTCAACAGATCTTCAATATGTATTTGCAAGGGTTTGGTAAACAAGCGATTGCAAATAGTTTGAATAATAATAACATCTGTAAAAGGTATGGAAATAAGAAATGGTATAGTTCTACCATTACTTATATTTTAAATAACGAAAGATATATAGGTAATGCATTACTTCAAAAAATGTACACTACAACTACATTACCATTTCGAAAAATTAAAAATAAAGGAGAAATGCCTCAATACTATGTTGAAAATAGCAATCCATCCATTATAACTAAACCAATTTATGAAAGTGTTAAGCAACTACAAAAATTTAGAATGCAAGATAATAAAGCGGGAAAGAGAAAGCAATATCCTTTAAGCGGAATAATTCGATGTGTAGATTGTGGTCATACTTATCGCAGGCAGATTGTACGAAAAATTGCTTATTGGCTATGTTCCTATAAAGCAGCAGGAAGAACAGATTGCAAAAGTAAATGGATTCGTGAAAATGATATTTATCATACATTTAGTAAGTTGGTTTTTAAATTAGCAATGCATAGGAAATATATTTTAATCAGTTTAGTTCATCAAATGGAATGTATACAATATAAAACAAATGAAAATCAAAAAGCAACGCATTTGATAGATCAAAAAATTGCTGATTTGAGTTCACAGAATCATGTTATTTCAAAGCTATATAATAAGGGAATTCTAAATACAATAGAATTTACAGAACAATCCTCAAAAATCAATAATCAAATCAATCAGCTTCGAATAGAACGACGTAAAAATATATCGAATAACAAGGACGAAAAGCAACTGAATGAATTAAAAGAATTGAACGAGTTGTTAGAACATTATCAATTATATCATTTTGATGAGAATTTATTTTCACAAATAGTAGATAAAATAGTGGTACTCAATCAAAATGAGTTGAAATTCACCTTAATCGGAGGGCTTACGTTAACTGAGAAAATTGATGAGTGAGGGAAGTAAAAGCTATGAAAATTAGAAACATTCCATTTGGATATTGCTATCAAAATGGATCTATCATCACACATCCGAAAGAAGAAAAAGTAATCAAGTTGATTTTTCACTCTTATTTAAATGGGGAATCGCTTCTAGCAATTTCAAATGAATTAAATTATAAAAATATTGAATATATGCCTGGTACTACTAATTGGAATAAAGCCAAAGTAAAACGTATTATCGAAGATAAACGTTATACTGGACAACAAGGATATCCTTTAATTGTAGATACACTGTTATATGAGCAAGTACAAGAATTAAAACTAAAAAGAAATACACAGAAACAAATAAATCGTCAATCAGATATTTATCAGATTCAAGTTCCTGTATGCTGTTCTTATTGTGGTGGATTCATGAAAAGGATGCATAATTGCCGTATGAAATGTAAAGAAAAATGGATTTGTCAAAACAGGCAATGTAAAAAAGAAGTTCAAATTAGTGACATAGATTTTATAAAAAGTATTTTAGAAATACTTAATACAATAATTTATAATCCAGATTTAATACAACAACCAAAAATTCAATTGATAGAATCTAAAAAAGTATGTCAATTAGAAAATGAAATTTTTCAAATGATCGAAGGGTATGATTTTAACAAAAAGATATTACAGCAAAAAGCATTGGAATGCGCTGCTATTAAATATAATAATTTGAGTTCTAATGAATACATTACTAATCAACTGAAAGCGGATTTTGAACAATCAAATCCGCTTTCAGTTTTTTCATCAGAACTGTTCCATAAAACGGTTAGAGCTATTCAATTTGATAAAAGCAATAAGGTGAACTTGATCTTAAAAAATGGTCAAGTAATTAACTCAAAGATGTGATCATATGGAAAATAAACGGAAAATGAAAAAAACAGTACGGTATATTCCAGCCAAAACGAACCTTTCCGATCCAATCAATACAGGAACTAAAAAACTACGTGTGGCTGCTTACTGTAGAGTTTCAACCAAGGAAGAAGAACAATTAAATAGTTATGAGGTGCAGAGAAAGTATTATACAGAAAAAATTAACAATGAACCGGAATGGGAACTGGTAGGGATATTCGCCGATAAAGGCATCACTGGCACAAGCGTCAAGAAACGTGATAAATTTTTGCAAATGATACGGATGTGCAAGCGGAATAAAATTGATTTGATTCTAACAAAGTCAATCTCCCGTTTTGCCAGAAACACTGTAGACTGCCTCCATTATGTTAGGTTGCTCAAAGAACTAAACGTAGATGTATTCTTTGAAGAACAAGGGCTTCATAGTATACAAAATGGATCTGAGTTTTATATCACCATATATGGAAGCATTGCTCAAAGTGAATCAGAGAATATCAGTGCAAACGTCCGGTGGGGTAAAGAACAAAGCGCAAGAAAGGGAAATGTTTCATTCCACTATAAAAATTTTCTTGGATATCGAAAAGGAGAGGATGGTCAGCCAGAAATTGATCCGGATCAAGCAGAAATTGTTAAAGAAATTTATCATCGCTTTCTGATGGGAGATAGTTTGAATAAAATAGCAAAATATTTAACAGAGAAAAACATTCCAACGCCGGCTGGCAAAGAGATATGGCAAACCTCAACGATAAAATCAATTCTTAAAAATGAAAGATATAAAGGGGATGCGTTGCTCAATAAAACTTATGTAGTAGACTGCCTTAGTAAAAAAACAAAAATAAATTGTGGGGAGCGTCCCCAATATTATGTAGAAGATAACCATCCTGCCATTATAGATAGAGCAACCTTCGGACGTGTCCAGGAAGAACTTGCGAGAAGATCTGGAAAACAGAAAGTAAAACGGGTAGGAACAAAAACGGAAAATGGAAAATACTCAAGCAAATATGCGTTGACAGAATTACTCATCTGCGGAGAATGTGGGACACCATATCGAAGATGTACATGGAATATACGAGGAAAACAGAAAATTGTTTGGCGTTGTATCAACCGACTAGATTTTGGAAAGAAATATTGCAAGAATTCGCCCAGTATGGAAGAAAGCAGTTTGCAAAATGCTATTATGAATGCTATTGTAAAAATGGCAAAACAAAATGCAGATGTTTTAGAAGTATTAAAAATAAATATTGGAATGGGAATAGGGACAAGTAACTGTGGTGAAAGAAATAGGCTTAATCTACAAATTGAAATCGAAAAAATAGAATCTGAATTTAATTCAATTCTCTGCCAAATAACAGATGACATACAAGACAGAGAAACCAATGAAATGAAATTGGAGAAATTGATCGCACAAAAACGAAAATTAGAAAAGCAGTTAGAAGAATGCCAGGAGCACGAAGAAAAACAGGAGAGAACAAATTCTCGATTGGAGGAAATAAGTAATACATTAAGCCGATTACAATACCAACCTATCGAATTTAATGACCAAATTGTCCGTCAGATATTAGAAAAAGTAGTAGTAGAATCGAAACAAAGAATCAGAATTGTATTTGTAGGGGGATATGAAGTGATACAAGAAGTTTGAAAAAAGTGAAAAAATATACTTTACAGTAATAGATGAATTTTGGTAAAATATATTAGTAATTAATAGCATTAAATCAAAATAATTGTTATAATGAGGTGATCAAAATAGATGTCATTTCTTGGTTGAATAAGAATAGTGGTTCTATGACTTTTTTTATAACTGCAGTTTATGTGGTAGCAACAATTTTTATTTGTTGGGCCAATATTAGATCTGCAAATGCTTCCAAAGCTCAATTAAACGAAATGCGTAAGCAATATATAAAAGAAAATAGAACAAACATTGAAGTAGAGTTTTTATATGAAAAACGTGCTTTTTATGGCCTACGCTTTGTAAATCATGGTAAATATACAGCCCATAATGTAAAAATTTTACTTGATTCAACTTTTATAGATAATCTTAATGAAACAGATTTTTCTGATCTCTTGAAAAAACAGAGTAAAAAATCATGTGTTATTGGAGTTGGGCAACATTATGACCTTTTTTTCGGCACAAATAAATATCGAGAAAATCCTAAAAAACTCCCAGCGAAGGGAATTATTTTATATGAATCTAATGGAGAATCATATAAAACTGATTTTTATATTGATTTAGAAAATTATGCTGTACTTTATTCAGTGAGTACTGAACAGGAAGATATATTAAAAAAGTTAAATGAATTAAAAGAAATTAAGCAGGAGTTGAAAAAGCTTAATCATTTTTTAAGTAATACTAATTTATATAAATAGATTAAACAAAGGATAAAAATTGGAATTTAAAAATGAAATTTTCCAATAGATGTAGAGGCAAGAGTTTCTTATTATTTCTAATGTGCGGGAAGGAGATTTTTGAGATTGGTAAACTATCGTAAGAATTAGTCTTTACTTGCGAAATCTAGTTCAAATCTTTTGCAATTACTATCATATCTGTCTTTAAAGAATAAATCTTATTTCAGCTTTAATTAAATTTCTATATCGTATATTCAATCTTTCTGCTGGAATATAAGTTGCCTAATAGTAAAAAAGTAAACTGTTTTATAGGTGTTTACAATAATATTGTTGGAAGGAAAAGATAAATATGAAGATGTTTTATTACCAAACGGAAATAGAATTTGAAAAAGTAATGAATTTATACTTTATGAGCAAATGTTCCAAATGTGATGGAATTGTTGAAGTGGATATGGAACACGTTTGTGTAAATGTGCTTGATAAAATTATGGACATAGAGGAAATGCCGATGTTAAAGTGTAAAACGTGTGGTGAAATATATTATAGTCGTTTTGCACAAGAAATTTTATGTGAATTATATAGTGAATTGAAAAGAACAGGGAATAGAGAAATTTACAGTACATCAAGAGATTATAATAAAATATATAACTATGCATCAAATAAAAATTTTATATACGATTATAAAGATTATGAAAGTATACCTGGGTTAAGATATGATTTTGAACATTCTGAAGAGGGTTTTCTCACACCAGTATATTTTGATAAAAAAGCATTACTTTATTTTATAGCAGATCTAGATTATGATGTTGATATGTTTTCTGAATCATATGGATACATTAGAAAAAATGATAAAGAGGGATTTTACCAATATGAATGGGCGGTTCCTTTTGGCTTTAATACAAATGAAAAATTAATATTTTGGTTAGGAGATATTGACTCAATGGATGATATGAGCCAAGGGATCTTAAAAAGTTTCAATGTGAAGTCAGATCACTTACTTATTGATTCAGAATTTTATCAGGCTCAAATGAATTGTATTCCTAGCAAACCAATAAAAGAGCAGCAAATTATTTTAAACAAAAAGAGTTTTATTACGAATATTAAGAAAAAATATGGGATAGAATTGTCTCATTTGCAAAATGAATGTGAACTTCAGAGGGCAAACGTAAAAAGACCAGTAGTATTTGACGAAAAGAGTATATCCGAAGTAATTAATGCCTTCGATAAAATTCTTATAGAAGGATTCAGTGTATCGGGTTTAAAATCTTTATATAAACGTTTATATGCTAGTTCTTATGATAAAGATTACGATAAATGGAAATCAATTCGTTTAATTGAAGAGATTTTAAGACAACTAAGTAATGATATATCAAATGAGATTAATATTAATGAGATAATTTCACCACTTTACATTTTACATGATTATCGTATTTATCTTGATCATCTTTTATCTCAGGAAGAACAAGATAAAAAAAGAAATCATATTGCAAACACATTAGGAGTAAATAATTTTTCTGAACAAGAAAAAATATATTTTGAAGAAATACGTAGATTAGATATATTATTTCAATGTCTTGTTATTCTTTCAAAATAAAAATATCTTTTTTGTAGTTCTTAGACACAACGAATAAATCCGAACCTTGTGCCGGTTGGCGATGGGTTCGGATTTATTGTTTTCTATGATATATTATAAGATATATCGCATCTTTATAGATGTATGACGAACTTGTTGGAAATTATTTGGATGATTTTATTCAGCTATCGCTTCAAACGCAGGTTGTTTGGGCAAAAAAAATCCATTTTTTCTGGCTTGTTCCCGGTATTGAATTGGCGAAAGCTGATATTCCTTTTTAAAGATTTTATAAAAATGACGGATATCATGATACCCAATAATTTCTACTATCTGTTCCACTGGAAGGTCAGAATTCGCAAGGTAATAGCAGGATTTTTCCAATCGTATCTGCCGGATAATATTGCTAAATGTTTGGCCAGTTTGTTTTTTTATCGTACGAGAAGTATATTCTGTAGAATAATGGAATGCTTCAGAGAGGGATTCCAATGAAATAGTTGCATAGTTTTTTTGGATGTAATCCATCATCTCTTTTGTGTTTTTATCATGCCGAGAGAGGGTCTGAAATTGTTCGATTTGTTGTGAATAAATACGAGAGAGTTCCGCGAATAGCTGGATTAATTTTGCTACAATAATGGTTTCTTTAAATTCTTTCTGGTCAAAATGTTCTTGAATAATTTCTTGTACCAGATTGGTCAAATGGTCATTGCATTGGAACATCAAATAGGATTGGTTTTGATGTACATTATAAATGGAATCCATAAAAAAACGGAATAGAATGGTGTTTTCCGATAACATCCGCAAAAAGATTTCCTCTACTAGGCTACGCTTCATCAAAATATTAAACACAATATCGGTTTCCTTTTTAATGCAACAACTATGGATGGCGTTTGGGCTAAGCAATGCCAGAGTATTGCTGGGCTGTATAATTTCCTGTTCCTGGTTGATCTGATTATAAAAATTCCCTTGATAAACATAGCTCATTTCAAAAAAATCATGATTATGTGGGTAGCCATGATTGGTATTGGTATACCGGTAATCATGTAGTGTTACAATTGCTTCAAGTCCATGAACAAACCATTGACTATCCTCAATTGTATGGTAACCCCGTGATAAGTTTTGCTGCTTGATTGTATTGCGTTCATCGGGCGTTTGTTTTGAAAAACGAATATGATATTGATCCATTTGTTTATGTGCTAACTGAATATAAGTATGCATATTAATTGCCATTTTAGATCTTCCTTTCCATTCTATATTATACTAAAAAAATATAAGTTTTCAACCTTAATCTGGTAAACAGGCATAAAAACAACCACAAAACTGCAAAAAAACAACTAAACTTTTTCTTGTAAAAATGATATACTGAATTTACCACGATAGGTAAATTCAATAAAAAGAGAGGAGTTTTTTGAAATGAAACTATGGAAAAAAGGGATGTCGGCTCTGCTTGCGGCTGTTATGGTAGCATCCGTTACCGCAACAGTGGTTCCAGTTTCCGCTGAAACACAGGGCTTCGCAGCAGAATTTTCCTCCCCAGAGGGAAATCAATCCAAATTGAAAACAAGATATTGGATGCCAGGGGCATGGGCTGCTTCCAGTGAAGAAGGCTTACAGGAAATTCGACGTGAAATCAAAGAAATGGCGGATGCGGGCTATGGTGGTATTGAACTTGCTGACGTGCGCAGCTTAACAGAAACAGAGCAGGATACACTAGAAGCTGGAAATGAGGATGGAAGTTTTCTCTATGGTTCAAAAAACTGGCAAAAGGTTTTGTTGACTGTATTACAGGCAGCAAAAGACTACGGTCTCCAGGTGGATATTACTCTTGGGCCACATTGGCCGGTTTCTTCTAACGAAATCACTCCAAATGATGACGAAGCTGCTCAAGAGTTAACCTATGGGATTCAGAAAATAGCGCCAGGTGAAAGCTTCTCCGGTATAATTGACCCAGTTAGTGTTACAACTGACAGCCCAGTGATTCAAAATAAACTGAAAGGTGTTTATGTTGCTAAATTAGTAAAAGAAGGTACTGCAAAAGTCGTACAGGGGATGTTCAATTCCAATCTGGTAGATCGAGAACAGTACACTTTGGATAAAGATACTTATCAGGAAATCACCAATACCGATGCGGTAAATAAAGAAAACTTTAACGTTACTTATACCAATGATACAGAAGATACCTATGTTTTAATCTCTGTTTACAGCCGTGGTACAGGGCAATCAGTAGACGGAAGCTACCAGTTTATGGATTATACGGATACTACCAAAGATACAGGAAAATCCTGCTGGGTAGTAGACCATCTTTCTGTAGCGGGTGCGGAAACAATTACCAATTATTTGGACAATACGTTATTCACAGACGAAATTAAACAACTACTCCGTGAAGTTGGAGGTTATTTCTTTGAGGATTCTTTGGAGTTAAAAGGGCTGACCGCATGGTCCACCAACATGGAAGAAGAATTCCAAAACAATTGTGGATATAGTGTACAGGAATCCCTCCCATTTGTAATGGGGTTGGATAAAGCGGAAAACGATAGTGGTGAACAGGCTATTTTCGTATTTGATGAAGATGAGGATAATTTTGTTGGAAGAGTCCGCCAGGATTATCTGGACACCCAGAGTGATATGATCATTGAAAATCGTATTCAGACTTTCTCCAATTGGGCTAACGAAACTTATGGTATGGGTTACCGTATGCAGGCTTACGGCGCGATTGTTGATTCCGGTAAAGCCAGCGCGTATATTGATATTCCAGAAGGGGAACCATTGACCTTTACCAATGAATCCGACCGTTACCGCTTAATGGCGGCAGGACGTGATATGGGTGGAAAACAGCTGCTTTCCAACGAAATAGGCGCATCCTTTACTTATGGTAGTTGCTACGCCTACCCATATGATGACCTATTGGCAACCATGAATCGAAATATGGCGGCAGGGGTAAACCAGAATATGCTCCACGGCTATTCCTATGCCTTCTCCCCAGAAGTGCAGTGGCCAGGTTACCACGCATTTGGAACTGGAACCTCTGGACCATGGAGTTCCCGTATGCCATCTTGGGAAAATGTCAACGATATTACCGGTTATATTAACCGCACCCAATATGTATTGCAACAGGGCGTGCAAAAAACGGATATTGCCATTTACCGCCAGGAATACAATGCGGCTATTTGGCAAAAAGGCGTAACAGAGTTCTATTATGACGATGGCCTATTGGCTGATGCGGGTTATTCTTATCAGTTCTATACTCCAGGTTTGTTTGAGCTGGATTCCGCTATCGTAAAAGACGGTGTGTTAAATCCAGAAGGTCCTGGTTATCGTGCGATGTTAGTTGATAACACTACAGATAAAAAGAGCGATCCATTGGATTCTATGCCAATTGATATTATCAAAAATATGACAACCTATGCACAGGCAGGATTGCCAATTGTCTTTATTGGAAACTTGCCAACCCATGGCCTATATGAAGGAGAAACGGATGCGGAATTTGCCCAGGCGTTAAATGAACTGCTGGCTTGTGATACGGTTTTACAGGTAGCTAGCTATGCAGATGTTCCAGCAGCTCTGGAAAAATTTAATGTATCCCCAGCAGCGGAATTTACTACTCCTATTGATGATGTACAAACCATCCGCCGCCAGGAAGGAAATTCCAACTACTATTACTTCTTCAACTCCAGTGCCCAACTAAGCCAAAGTTCTGTTACCACTGGCACTGGTAAAGATGAAAGCTTTACCGTAAATCTGACGGGGTCTGGCGTTCCGTACCTGTTGAATTCTTGGACAGGGGAAGTAACACCAATTACCAACTACACCAAAACAGAAACCGGTGCCCAGGTTAGTATTGACCTTCCAGATAGCGACACTACCATTATAGCGATGGCTTCTGAAGAAGATATGGGCGTTGCGGCACCAAAATCCAATGTGATTTATGAAAATAATATCGATACTAGCTATAACAATGGAGCCCTAGAAGGAAAAGTTACCGCAAATGGCAACTACCATGCCCTTCTGGAAGATGGAACCATTTATAATGGAACTGTAGCAGATGTCCCAGCGGCACAGGAACTGACCGATTGGAACCTCACAGTAGAGAGTTGGACAGCAGGGGAAGGCAATGCCCTGGCAACCAACAAAGAAATTATTGAGGTAGGCAAAACAGATTTGGTTCCTTGGTCTGAAATTGAGGCTGTAGGCGGGAATGTTTCGGGTATTGGAACCTATCACACCACCTTTACCCTGGATTCCACCAATGAAAAACTTGGCGCATATTTGAAACTGGAAGATTTGAGTGATACCTATTCTATTATCATCAATGGTCAAGAAATTGATACTTGTGACCAGATTGATTATGTAGTAGATTTGAAAGACTATGTAAAACCAGGTGAAAATACTTTGGAAATCAGAGTAGCTTCCCTGTTAGCGAATGCAATTGGAAAATCCGTTAATAGCGGTTTGATGGGCAAAGTGACCATTCAGCCATATGCAACCGTTACATTGTCCAGTGAAACCCCGGATCCAACTCCGTCTGAACCTTCTGAACCAGAAAATCCATCTTCCAAACCATCCGACCCATCCAGTGGTGATGGTGGAAGCAGCAATGGCGGCAGTGGAAATGGCGGTCATGTACAAACAGGCGATGTTCTTCCAATCGCAGGGGCATTGGCATTGTTGGGCGCATCCGCGGCAGCTGTAGTTGGCATCCGCAGAAAGCGCAATCATTAATTACGATTACCTTCATCTATTATCCTTAGTTTCTTTTCCTGCCATAAATGGCACAGTAAAACCGGTACATTTTTTGTACCGGTTTTGCTGTATGTTATGGATTATTTTGAGAAAGGAAATTCGTTCTGTTGTTTCGGGGTTTCCGTTGTTTTACCTTTCCCTCCGCCAGAGCATCCAAGTCAATTCCTAAACTATTACAGAGCTTTCTAGCTGTAGTAATTCCTAAATTTCCAGCTCCTTTTTTGTATATTTTTTCCAACACAGAAGGAGGAATATCGTTTTTCTCTGAAAAATCTTGGATACTCCCATAACGGGTTACAATAATCTTTTTTAATTTTTGCTGTTCTTTTTGCTCCATTTTTTCTCCTCCTATTTTGATTGATTGTTTTATTTTCCCAATTGTTTTGTTTTTTATAATTTAATATATTGTTTTTAAAAATATCTTTTGTGTTTTTATTGACATCCTAGAGAAACCAGATTATAATGGAAGAAAAGTAATAATTTGGAAAGGAGAAAACGCTATGTTTCCAAACCTTCGGGCAGAGATGGCCAGGAAGAGGGTCACAAGCCATATGTTGGCAGATGCAATTGGGGTGAATCCAGCTACTATGTCCGCTAAACTCAACCATCCAGACCGTTTGAAGCTGATGGAGTGCAAAATCATTCAGGCAAAATTTTTTCCTCATCTTACGATTGATGAACTATTTGCCACAGGAGAACATGAAGAGTAAGGAGAGTTAGAACTTTTTGGTTTCATACAGTCAATCTCATATGCTTATAATTGATATGTTGATTGCGGGGATAATAATGCTCTTTCGCTGTTTGTTCGACACAGGGTTTCCCCACTGATTAGCCGATTTTATCTGCCAGTATTTCCTTTTTGTAGTTCTCCTATTCGAGGTTTTGGCAGGGTTCCATAATCGCGCGTATTGGAAAGCCAAGAGGTCAGTGCAAAAAAATGAAGCCTTGTTTTTATTTGGCAGCTTGGTAAATATCATAAAATTTTTGGTATTTACTATTTACCTAATTACAGCCTTATATTTCCATATAGATGCTTTGGCGTTTCGCCTTCAAGGAATTGTATTGGGCAACTTACAGCTATTGCTGGAATATGCAGTGATTTTATATTGGCTGCTTGTGAACTGTTTTGGAAGGATAAAATTCGTGATGCTATTCATCCAGCCAAATAGTTTGTTATCCAATTAGGAGTTGCGGCTGTAACGATTGCTGTGATCTCTTCCGATACCTTATTAAGGTATCCACAAACGATGGATTTATTATTTGGCAATCTATTGTTTTGGCGGTAAACGCTATTTTTCTGGATATACTTGACAATTTTTTTATATGATGTACAATAAAGATATCATCTATTTTATCAAAATAGATCTTGTGTATGATAGTAAATATGGTGGATACCATATTTACTAAGAACAACTTTTGATGTTATTTGATCCATGAAAGGATGAGCATTATGAAACAAAGATTTTTTATTTGTGAACACTGTGGTAATATTGTTACTTTGGTAGAGGATAAAGGGGTTCCAGTTGTTTGTTGTGGGCAAAAAATGACCGAGCTGGTTCCTGGTTCTGTGGACGCTGCTGTGGAAAAACACGTTCCTGTTGTAACAGTAAATGGAAATATTGTTACAGTATCAGTTGGTTCCACACCACATCCAATGGCAGAAGAACACTATATTACATGGGTAGCGGTGGAAACCAAACACGGATTCCAAATCCGGCATTTAGCACCAGGCGAAAGTACCACTGCCAATTTTGCGGTTGTGCCAGGGGATAAGCTGGTTACTGCTTACGCTTATTGTAACCTTCACGGTTTGTGGAAAGCGGATGCAGAATAAATATCATTGCCCTGATTTAGGTCAGGGCTTTTTTGTTTCCTGTCCAGATGAGAAATTGAACGAAATATGAATATCAACGTATTTTTATTGCAACTTTTGTTCTATCATAGTAAAATAAGATGGAACTTTGTTCGTTTATCAATAAATAATAAACATGCGATATTATGGGTAGAAAAAATTATAAAGGAATTGAAAGATTATTCAAAAATCTATTTGGAATGGAAATTGTTTTTTGTTAGGAATAAATGGCTATCTAATATGAATAGTAGGCATTTTTCCTGTTTTCAATAGAAAGTATGAGAAAAGGAGGATGGAATCATATGAAACTTCCTGTTTTGCTAGATTGTGATCCAGGAATTGACGATGCTGTCGCCATAGCGGTACTGGCAGCAGCAGAACAGATTGACCTAAAGGCGATTACTACCTGTGCAGGGAACCAGCTACCCTCCAAAACCTATGCCAATGCCCGCAACCTATTG
This sequence comes from Massilioclostridium coli, assembly GCF_900095865.1. Lineage (GTDB taxonomy): Bacteria > Bacillota > Clostridia > Oscillospirales > Ruminococcaceae > Massilioclostridium > Massilioclostridium facile. Next base: position 949,967 of record NZ_FMIZ01000007.1, read on the forward strand.
TATTTGATGGGAAAAGAGCAAATTCCAGTATATCAAGGGGCACAAAAACCTCTTTACCGTGAACTGTTGATTGCGGGGGATATTCATGGAGATACCGGCTTGGGGGAGGTCGTGCTGGAACAAAGTCCAGCACCTCATACCAATAAATCTGCTATACAGTTAATGGGAGAATTGGTGGCAGAAACTCCTGGAATTATCATAGCAGCCACAGGGCCATTAACCAATATTGCGATTTTTTTAGCTGCTTATCCTGAATTAAAACAGAATATCCAGCGTATTGTATTAATGGGAGGAGCCTACTATGGTGGAAATTTAACTCCCTGTGCGGAATTTAATATAGCAGTGGACCCGGAAGCTGCAAAACTTGTATTTGAAAGCGGAGTGCCCATTGAGATGTTTGGATTGGATGTCACTCGCCAGGCACAATTTTATCAGGAGGATATCCAGCGGCTGAGCCAGCTGAGCAACCGTACCGGGAAGCTGCTGGCGAAAATGGTGGCGTTCCATGGCGTCCATTCACTGCAACCAGTTCTGGCTCCGCCAGACCATGTGGAAGGAATGCACATGCATGACCCCTGCGTGGCAGCCTATTTACTCCAGCCGGAACTGTTTACAATGGTACCGGTAAATGTGGCGGTGGAAACAAAAGGGGAATATACGGCAGGATGTACTGTTGTAGACTATTATCATAAAACCGGCCGCACCCCTAACGCTAATGTAGCGTTTGCGGTGGACCGAAAAAAATTTGTCGATTTAGTGTGTAATCAGGTTGCGAAACTGAAGTGAAGGTGATACAATTGAAACTGTTGAATTTTGGTTCTTTAAATATTGATTATGTGTATTCTTTGGATCATTTGGTGCTGCCAGGAGAAACCATCAGCTCCAACCGAAGAGATATTTTCTGCGGCGGAAAAGGGCTGAATCAGTCCATCGCATTCGCAAAAGCCGGCGCGAAGGTTTACCATGCTGGAAAAGTTGGACAGGATGGCAAACTTCTTTTAGATGTACTGGAACGGCATGGGGTGGATTGCAGTTATGTCCAAACCATTGAAGGCGCTTCCGGTCATACCATTATTCAGGTGGACAGGAAAGGGGAAAACAGTATTATCCTATATGGGGGAGCCAATCGGATGATAACACCAGAAGATGTCACCGAAGTCCTTTCTCACTTTACAGCAGGAGATGTGGTCGTTCTGCAAAACGAGATTTCCTCTTTAAAAGAAATCATCCTCCAGGCGCATGATAAAGGAATGAAAATTATCTTCAATCCCGCCCCATTTGAGCAAAAGTTGCTAGAGTATCCTCTGGAATATATCGACCTGTTGATTGTCAATGAGGTGGAAGGCGGGCAGTGTTCTGGCAAAACCGAACCAAAAGAGATTTTAACTACCTTATATAACCGCTACCATACAGCGGTGTTGCTCACCTTGGGGAAAGAGGGGGCAATGTACTATGACGGGGATGGTATGGAATCTCATCCAATCTACCCATCTAATGTGGTGGATACCACCGCGGCGGGGGATACCTTTACCGGCTATTTCGCTAACGCCCTGCTCACTGGCTCCACGCCAAAACAGGCGCTGGAATTGGCATCAAAAGCTTCCTCTATTACGGTATCTCGCTCTGGCGCAGCGGATTCGATTCCGTATTACGCAGAAATTCAAGAACAGTTTGGAGAATAAATAACTATGGACCGTGTACAAAAAGCATTGGATTTATTTTATGTAGGTTACAATTGTAGCCAGTCTGTTTTTGCGGCATTTAGTGACTTGTTTGGCATTCCAGAACAGCAAGCATTATTATTATCTTCTGGTTTTGGTGCCGGTATGGGCGGCCTGCGGGAAAAATGTGGCGCTGTTACCGGAATGTTTCTGTTGGCAGGGCTAGCACATGATGGCTATGACCGTACAGACATCCAATCCAAAAAAGAACTTTATGATTGGATCAAACAGTTGGATCAGGAGTTCACACAAAAAATGGGTACTACTTGTTGTCGAGAACTGCTTACCAACGCCAAATGCCTTGTGAAAGAGAACCCATCCGAACGAGATGAAAAATATTATCAAAAACGTCCTTGCGCTTTGTTTGTAGAAACTGCCGCAAAGATGGTACAGGAACATTTACTTCCACACTTAAAAGAAGAAAAAGCTTAATTTCAGGAGGTCAACTTCAATGGACAACCAATCACCTATTTGTCACCGATGTATGCACCCAAAAGGGAATGCGGTTATTTGCCCTAACTGCGGTTATGTCAACGGCAGTGTACCGGTTAACCCAGCATACTTAAAGCCAGAAACCCTCTTAGATAACCGTTACATAGTTGGGAACCTGCTGTATTCAACCCATGAGAGTGCTGTATATATTGCATATGATATTCAAATCAACACTGTGGTAGAAGTGAAAGAGTTCCTGCCAGATTCCATTGTTACCCGTAATCCGGAAACTCAGGAACTGGAGATTGAGTCGGAAAAATTCGAGCTGTTTAAAAGGGCGGCAAAAGAATTTTTAACACAAAACCAGGCTTTATCTAAAATTAGGACAATGTCTACATTGGTGCAAGCCTATGAGATTTTCGCCCAAAATAACACTTGCTATGTGATTATGGAGCATGTAGAAGGGGTTAAACTAAAGGATTATCTGCTAGACCATTATGGAGAACTTTCCTGGGAAGAAACTTCTAAAATGTTCTTGCCTGTTATTAAGCATTTAGGTCAGCTTCATGCCATGGGATTAGTCCATGGGGGACTAAGTCCGGAAACCATCTATGTTACAGTAAAAGGCCAGGTGAAAATTGGAGGATTCTGTATCCCATCTATGCGTATGACCAATGCGGAACTTCCAGTTGTAATATATGATGGTTATGCCGCTCCGGAGCAATACGAAAATGAGGAGCAGTCCTATGGTTCTTGGGTGGATGTATATGGTATGGCAGCGGTATTGTATAAAACCTTAACAGGAACTATGCCAACGGATTCCAAAAGCCGTACCTGTGTAGACAATTTGGTGCAATTAGCAGTGTTAAATCCAGCGGTTCCAAACAACGTTTCAGTGGCAATTACCTCCGCTATGACCCTTTCCTTCCGTATTCGTACCCAGACCATGACCGACCTGTACGCTGATTTATCCGCCCCTCCAAGGCAGCAGGCTGCGATCGCGGAAAAGGTGGAATCTTTAATCCAGGAACAGGAACTAGACCAGGAAACCAACAACACCAAAAAATATATTATGATTGCGGTGGGGATTACCGCAGCTGTATTAATTTTGGTTTCCGCGTTAGTATTGTACTATCTGTTTGGAAATAATTCCAATGATAAAGATAAAAATACTTCCAGTATCCTCAGTTCAGAAGTGGAGGAGAGTTCCTCTGAAGAAAGTTCTTCCCAAACTTCTTCCAAAGAGAGTTCCTCAAAAGCCTCTTCTAGTGCAACAGTATCCAACCAGGATGGATATTTAATGCTCAACTTAGTAGGGCAATACTTGAATGTAGTAAAAACAGATTCCAAATATTCGATGTTGACGGTAGAAGCGGAGTATGAATATAATGAGCAATATCCAGAAGGTGTTATTATCAAACAAAGCATTGAACCAGATGAGCCAATCAAGGAGGGACAAACGGTAAAGGTAACCGTCAGCAACGGCTCAAAATATCGGGAAATCCCACAATATACTGGACAAAGCTGGTCCGCTTATAAGAGCCAGCTGGATAATTTGGGCATTTTATATGATACTAGAACCGTTTCATCAGAAGGAGCTGCTTCTGGCACAGTAGTGGCAACTAGCATTGACCCTGGACAGAAAATCGATGTTACAACCAGTAGGCTGGTTGTCTCCATTGCGGAATAATAAAACCTACTTATCGATATAGAACCGTCAGTTTCAAAAAGGACTGGCGGTTTTTGTATAGTCATTCGCATTATAAGTTGTGGAATTTCATTTACTCATATTCCTGGTACAACATGGTTTTCTCGTAGCTCTAAGAGTAAATATATTTTTAATTGTAAATAATATATGAACAAAACCTTGCTTTGACTCTATATCTTTGGTATAATAATTTTAATATATAATTATGCAATATAGAAAAAATCATATATCCAATGATTTGTAATAAACCATTATGAGAGGATGTTTTTATGATTAAAAGCATGACAGGGTTTGGTCGTGCCCATCAAATCATCAATGGTCGTGAAGTCCTGGTGGAGATTAAATCGGTGAATCACCGTTATTTTGAGTTTAACGCCAGGGTACCACGCACCTATGGCTATTTAGAAGAAAAACTAAAATCCTATATCCAGGGGATGGTTTCCCGTGGTAAGGTAGAAGTATCTGTTAGCATTTATACTTTGGAAGGCACGGATGCGGAAATTGAAATCAATTCCACTGTAGCCAAAGGATATGTCCAAGCACTGCGGAACGTTAAAGAGGAATTGCAGTTGCAGGATGACCTTTCCCTTTCCACTGTGGCTAGATTCCCGGATGTATTCAACGTACATAAGGTGATTGAGGATGAGGAAGTAATCTGGGCATCCGTCCAGCCCGTGGTACAGGAAGCATTGGACCAGTTCCTGGAAATGCGCACTGTAGAGGGAGAACGCTTAAAAACCGACCTTCTTGCAAAACTGGATGAGATTGAACAGATGGTTGCTGTTGTAGAAGAACAATCCCCAAAAACTGTGGCTGCTTACCAAGAGCGTCTGTTCGCCAAATTACAGGAAGTGTTGGAAAACCAGGAGATTGACCAAGCTCGCATCCTCACCGAGGCAGCTATCTTTGCGGATAAAGTGGCAGTAGATGAGGAAACGGTCCGTTTGCATAGCCATCTGGAACAGTTCCGTCAACTGCTGCAAAGTGACCAGCCTGTGGGCAGGAAATGCGACTTCTTGGTACAGGAAATTAATCGGGAAACCAATACCATCGGTTCCAAAGCAACCGATTTGGAAATTTCTAAAATTGTCATCGACCAAAAATCCGTCATTGAAAAAATACGGGAACAGATCCAGAATATTGAATAGGGGGAAATAGCAATGAAATTGATTAATATTGGGTTTGGGAATATGGTTTCTGCCAACAAATTGGTGGCAATCGTTAGCCCAGATTCCGCCCCTATCAAACGCATTATCGGGGACGCGAAGGAAAAAGGCAGTTTGATTGACGCTACTTATGGCCGCCGTACCAGGGCGGTTGTGGTAATGGAAAGCGACCATGTTATTCTGTCCGCCTTACAGCCAGAAACTGTTGCCAACCGTTTAAACGACGATACAGACGGGGAGGATGAAGCAAATGAATAAAGGCTTGTTATTGGTGCTATCCGGTCCATCCGGCAGCGGGAAAGGCACAATTAACCAAGTTATCGCAGAGGATCCTAATGTGTTTATTTCAGTGTCTGCTACAACTCGTCAGCCAAGAGAAGGGGAACAGGATGGCAAACACTATTATTTCCTCTCAAAGGAGGAGTTCGAATCCCGCCTTTCTACCGGAATGATTTTGGAGCACAATGTATATTGTGGTAACTATTATGGAACCCCTAAAAAAGAGGTATACGAACATCTAGAACAGGGTCATGATGTGATTTTGGAAATCGACGTAAACGGCGCCTTAAAAGTAATGAAAGAAAATGACGTTGTCAGTATCTTTATTATGCCTCCAAGTTTAGAGGTGTTGGAACAGCGCCTTCGTGGCAGAGGAACAGAAACTGAGGAAGTGGTGCAGCAGCGTTTAAACGAAGCGCTAACTGAGATTTCCAAAGCTTATGAATATGATTATATCGTTGTCAATGACAATTTAGAGGATGCTATCGTCCAAGTTAAGGCGATTATCGTGGCGGAAAAATGTAAAACCGAACAAAATGTTGAGTTGATTAAAGGAGTGTTGAGCTAATATGAGTATGAATAGACCTGCAATTACAGAGATTTTAAAACATGGTGAGAGCTACTATTCTTTGGTGGTTGCCGTTGCAAAACGTGCCCGTGAAATTGTAGACCAGGCCAACGAAAAAGGCGATATTGTAGGAGGCAAACCAGTTTCCCTGGCAGTGGAGGAATTCGCGAAAGGCCAGTGCAAAATGGTGGAATCCGATGAGGTTACAAAATTACAATAGTGTTGGAGGCATTTTATGCTGGAAGGAAAAGTTGTTGTATTAGGGGTTTGTGGAGGGATTGCCGCCTATAAAATGGCGGATTTGGCAAGCCGGCTGACCAAAAATGGTTGCGAAACCCACGTGATTATGACCCAGAATGCAACGGAATTAATACAACCCCTTACATTTGAAACATTAACCAAAAATAAATGCTGTGTTTCTACCTTTGAGCGGGTGGATAACTGGGAAGTAGAACACGTCGAGCTAGCAAAAAAAGCAGATCTTATGGTAATCGCTCCCGCAACCGCTAACACCATAGCCAAAATGGCGCATGGCATTGCGGACGATATGCTGACTACCACCGTTTTGGCGGCTACCTGCCCAAAATTGGTGTATCCATCTATGAACACCCGCATGTATGAAAACCCGATAACCCAGGATAATCTGCAAAAGCTTCGTTCCTATGGCTTTTTTGTGGAGGAACCAGATTCCGGTATGCTCGCCTGTGGAGATAGTGGAAAAGGTCGCCTGCCAGAAACAGAGCAGATTTATGAACGGATCTGTCAACAAGTCTGCTATACTCAGGACATGAAAGGGCTTCGGGTTTTGGTAACCGCTGGCCCTACCCAGGAGCCAATCGACCCAGTGCGGTATATTACCAATCATTCCACCGGAAAAATGGGCTATGCCATCGCAAAAGCCGCCTGTATGCGGGGGGCAAATGTCACTTTGGTTTCCGGCCCAGTGAATCTGCCACGGCCAGCAGGCGTTACAGTAGTTCCAGTGGTCACCGCCCAGGATATGTTCCGCGCTGTCACCAATATTTCCAATGAGTACGATATTATTATCAAAACAGCAGCGGTGGCGGACTACAAACCAAAATTAGCTGCTGACCATAAATTGAAAAAAGGGGAGATGGATTCCCAGCTGGAACTGACTAGAACCAAGGATATTCTTGCCGAATTGGGCGCAAGGAAACGCCATGGGCAATTCCTTTGTGGTTTTTCCATGGAAACCCAGGATTTAATCGAAAATTCTGCCCAAAAATTAGAAAAGAAAAACCTGGATATGATAGTTGCTAACAGTATATCCGATCCAGGGGCAGGTTTTGGGGTGGATACCAATATTGTAACCCTGATTACCAAAGGCCAGATTACCCCGTTGAAGAAAATGTCCAAACAGGCTTTGGCTCAGGTATTGTTAGATCAAATTTTAGCACATCGGGGATAAAAAGGAGGGCTGGCATTGATTGCGAAAATAGCAGTGGAAAAAACCTCTATCCGGTTTGACCGCCTGTTTGATTATGCTGTGCCAGACCATCAACAAGCTCAGGCAAAAATAGGCTGTAGGGTTAGCGTGCCATTTGGTAATGCCAACCAGTATCGACAAGGAGTTATCCTTGACATAAAAAATGACCAGCCAGAAATAAAATTAAAAACAATTGCCGGATTTTTAGATGATCAGCCAATTTTGTCAAGTAAAATGGTTGACATTGTTTTTTATCTGGTGCATTCTACTTTTTGTACTTATTATGAGGCGATCCGCACGATTTTGCCAGCGGGTTTCTCTTATTTTTTAAAAAAAAGCTATCAGTTTATCGACCGGCTGGAGGGGCTGGAAAATTATTCTCCTCACCAGCTGGAGCTGCTCTCGTTTTTGCGGAAAGCGGCAAATCAGCAAGAAGTGGATAGGATTGTTCAGCATCAGTTGGAATCTGGACACCGTTCTGATATTGATTTTTTGATTCAGCAACAGGTGTTAACCCCTTCGGTTTCTTCCAAACGGAAACTAGGGGATAAAACAGTAAATATGGTCAAAATAGCCGACCCAGAGTTTGACCCTTCTAGCTGTAAACTTTCCCAGAAACAAAAAAAGGTGGTTTCTTTTTTATTGGAACTGGGGGCAGTTTCGATAAAAGAGGTATGTTATTTTTGTGGTGTCACAGATATTGTGGTAAAAAACCTGGCAAAGCAAGGGATTGTCACCCTATATGAACAGGAAGTATATCGCACCCCATATGAGGCGGCAATGCCAACGCGAAAGCCGGAGTTGGTATTGACCACACAGCAGCAGGAAGTATTAGATGGCCTGCTGCATCAATACTATACCAACCGTCCTAGCGTAGCGCTGCTCCACGGGATTACTGGAAGTGGAAAAACCCAAGTATTCCTCAAGCTCATTGAAAAGATGACACAGATGGGCAAGCAAACCATTTTGATGGTGCCAGAAATCTCCCTTACTCCTCAAATGCTCCAAAAATTCCAGTTGGCGTTTGGCTCGGAAATCGCTGTGATGCACAGCAGCCTTTCCATGGGGGAACAGATGGATGAATATAAACGGATCAAAAATGGAGAAGTTAAAATCGTCATTGGTACCAGAAGCGCGGTTTTTGCCCCATTGGAACAGCTGGGGCTGATTATCATGGACGAAGAAGGGGAATCTACCTATAAATCCTCGGATATGTCCCCCCGTTACCACACTCGGGATGTGGCAAAATACCGGTGCATCCAGCAAAAAGCCTTGCTCCTGCTGGCGTCTGCCACCCCTTCGGTGGAAAGCTACTATGCAGCAAAGCAAGGAGTGTATTCCTTGTATGAGCTCAATCAACGTTATGCGGATGCCCAGCTCCCTGAGGTGACCTTGATTGATATGCGTCAGGAGCCATCTTCTTTGATTACCGGTGTCAGCGAATATCTGGCGGAAGAAATCGCCAGAAATCTGCGTCAGGGGGAACAGTCGATTTTGCTCTTAAACCGGCGGGGATACCGTTCTGTGTTGAGCTGTGTGGATTGTGGTTGGGTGGCGGAATGTCCCCATTGTAGTGTGGGTATGACCTACCACCGTGCCAACGGCTACCTGATGTGTCATTATTGTGGATATTCCCAGGAGCTTCCCAAAACCTGTCCAGAATGTGGTGGAGGCCATCTGATGCTCACCGGACAGGGTACCCAGAAAATTGAAGAAGAGGTACAACAGTATTTCCCAGATGCCCGGGTGCTTCGCATGGATGCTGACACCACCTTTACCAGGGCGGCTTTGGAATCCAAAATCCAGAGTTTTTCCAAAGGGGAATATGATATTTTAATTGGAACCCAGATTGTAGCCAAAGGGCTGGATTTCCCCAATGTCACGTTGGTGGGGGTGCTCTCTGCTGACAGCATGTTGTTTGGGGATGATTTTAAATGCCATGAGCACGCTTTTTCCATGCTGACCCAGGTGGTGGGCAGAAGCGGAAGGGGCGGTAAAAAGGGCAGGGCATATATCCAGACCTATAACCCCGACCACCCCGTTATCCGGCAGGCAGCTTCCCAGGATTACCAATCCTTTTACCAGGATGAAATTGTGGAGCGTGAGGCGTTTTTTTACCCGCCATTTTGCGATATCTGCCTGGTGGGGATCACTGGCAGGCAGGAACAACAGGTGGATATTGGGGCAAGGTTGTTCCTCACCGTATTAAAACAGGCAACAAAAGGCTTGCGGCAGAACATCCCCATGAAAGTATTGGGGCGCAGCAAACCTTATATTTATAAAATGAATAATAAATACCGCCAACGCATTATCTTAAAATGCAGGAACAACACGGCGTTCCGCCAATTGATGCGGAAAGTGCTGGTTTACACCGCCTCCCGTAAGGAATGTTCCAACCTGCATCTTTATTGTGATATCAACGGCGAAATCAATTAACAGTAAGAAAGGAAGATCATACCTATGGCTTTACGAAATATTGTGATAGATGACGATTCGATTTTGCGGAAAAAATGCCGTGAAGTGACCGTATTTGACCAACGCCTTCATCAGCTCCTGGACGACATGGCGGAAACCATGTATCAAGCGGATGGGGTTGGTTTGGCTGCCCCTCAGGTAGGTGTTTTAAAACGGGTTGTAGTGATTGATGTTGGGGAAGGGCTAGTTGAACTGATCAACCCAGAAATTTTGGAAACTTCCGGTACCCAGACTGGTTCCGAAGGCTGCCTTTCCTATCCAAATGAGTTTGGGATTGTCACCCGCCCTAATAAAGTAAAGGTAAAAGCCTATGACCGCAACGGCAATGCCATCCTGGTAAAAGGGAAAGAATTGATGGCAAGGGCGCTTTGCCATGAAATTGACCACTTGAACGGGGTTGTATTTAAAGATTTAGCAACAGAAATGGTGCGTGAATAGAATGAATGTTATTTTTATGGGGACGCCGGATTTTGCGGTGGCGAGCCTGCAAAAATTGATTGATGCCGGCCATACGATTCAGGCGGTTTTTACCCAGCCGGATAAACCAAAGGGAAGGGGATATAAATTACAGCCCCCACCAGTCAAACAGCTGGCATTACAGCACAATCTGCCAGTATACCAGCCACTTACCTTGAAAGACGATGAACAGATCAATTTCATTCGGGAACTTCATCCAGATGTGATTGTAGTGGTGGCTTATGGCAGAATTTTGCCAAAAGCAGTATTGGAGATCCCACCTTATGGTTGCATCAATGTGCATGGTTCTCTCTTGCCGAAATACCGTGGGGCAGCTCCTATCCAGTGGAGTGTCCTCAACGGTGACCCAGTGGCAGGGGTGACCACCATGTATATGGCGGAAGGTTTGGACACCGGGGATATGATTTTAAAATCCGAAACTCCAATTGGAGAAAATGAAACTTCTGCTGAATTGTTTGACCGCCTGACAGAGATCGGTGCGGATTTGTTACTAACAACACTGGAACAGATAGAGGGAGGAACAGCGCCACGTATCCCGCAAGATGACAGCCAAAGCTGTTACGCTCCTATGCTGAGCAGGGAAATGAGCCTGTTGGATTTTGCCCAACCAGCCCAGCTGGTGCATAATAAAATCAGAGGGCTATCCGATTGGCCCGCTGCCTACACCATGTTAAACGGCAAAAAATTAAAAATATACCATTCCGCTATTGTAAAAGGAAAAAACGGTAAGCCAGGAGAATTGTTAGATGCCAAACGCTGCATCATCGCCTGTGGGGAAGATGCGGTGGAGTTGTTGGAAGTCCAGCCGGAAGGCTCTAAACGGATGGATGGCCGTTCCTTTTTAAACGGAAAAAAGCTGGCAAAAGGGGAATGCCTTGGCTAATCAGTATGCCCGTCATTTTTTTGCAATGATTTGGATACAAAACATCTGTTAATTTTTCATCTTTTCCAGGTATACTAATCATGATTCTATTTTATCTGTTACAGAAAATAGGAAAGTTGAGATTGTCGAATCAATCTAATTAAGTATACTTGCTTAAAATATAGTTTATTTTCAATCAAACGTTATTTTTTCTCTCTTGGCATTCAACGACACCTTAGAAATGATATCTACTTTGTAAACCAGTTGTGTTTTCATTATGCCATTAAGAAAATGATCGGTTGGTGGAATTTTCGGCAATCTACAAACGATATTATAAAACAGGAGTTTGTATAAAATGGGCTATTATTTTTATCCTTATTTCAGCTATATCCTTTATATGCTGCCAGCAATTATCATTACGGTTTTCGCACAAATTAAAGTAAAAAGCAATTTCGCAAAGTACAGCAAGGTGTACAACCGCCGTGGATATACCGGCGCCATGATTGCCAGGATGATTCTGGATCAGAACGGTTTAAATCATGTGGCAATTGAGATGGTTTCCGGTCAACTTACTGACCACTACGACCCCCGCACTAATGTAGTGCGGTTGTCCAGTTCGGTGTATAACAGCACTTCGGTGGCTGCGTTGGGGGTTGCTGCCCACGAGGTTGGCCACGCCATCCAGCACAGCCAGGGTTATGTGCCAATGAAACTCAGGGGTGCAATCATCCCTATTACTCAAATTGGTTCCCAGCTTTCCTGGCCATTATTTTTTATCGGGTTGATTTTCCAGATGGATATTCTGCTCACTATCGGTATTGTGCTGTTCGCGGCAGTTGTCCTGTTCCAACTGGTTACCTTGCCAGTGGAATTCAACGCTAGCAGCCGTGCTTTACGCACCTTGGAAAGCAACTATTATTTGGAACCGGATGAGATGGTTGGGGCAAAAAAAATGCTTTCCGCTGCTGCTATGACTTATGTAGCAAGCTTAATTACCGCAATCCTACAGCTGTTCCGTTTATTAGCAATTGCTGGAAACCGTAGAGACGACTAAGAACAAGGAGAAACTTCAGTGAAAACAGCACGACAAATCGCATTGGAATCCTTAAACCGTATGGAAAAACAGCAGGCGTATTCCAATTTAATGATGGAATCCCTGCTAAAGCACTCAGATCTGGATTCCCGTGACCGGGATTTTGCCTCCAAACTGTTTTACGGGGTGTTGGAAAGCAAAATTACCCTGGATTATATTATTACCTGCTATTCCAAACATCCTATCGAAAAAATGACGATTGAAATTCGCAATATCCTGCGTTTGGGGTTATATCAGATGATCTCCCTTCAGGTAGATGATTTTGCCGCAGTGAACGAGAGCGTTAACCTAACAAAGGCAATCCACAAAAAAGCGGCATCTGGTTTTGTCAATGCGGTATTGCGGAACTTTTTGCGGGATGGGAAAAAAATTAACTATCCTGACTCAGAAAGAAAACCGGTACAGTATTTTTCCCTACGGTATTCCTGTCCAGTCTGGCTAGTAGAAAGTTTGTTTAATGAATACGGTAGGGAAGTAGCGGAACAGCTACTACAACAGCAAATGGGCAGACCGCCGTTAACTTTGCGAGTAAATCCATTAAAAACTACAAAAGAGGAACTTTCCATCCAATTAGAAGAACAAGGATTTACCTTAAAACCCCATCTAATGGAAAACTGTGTTGAAGTGTTGGATGGTGGTTCGTTGGCAGATACAGCTTTGTTTGAGCAGGGAATGTTCCATGTCCAAGATGTGGCTTCCCAACTATGTGGACAGGTTGTAGCAGCTTATCATCCAGATTCTGTTTTGGATGTTTGTGCTGCTCCAGGAGGAAAAACCTTTACCATTGCCGAGGAATTAAAAGATACCGTTCCAATAACAGCTTGTGATCTCCATGAACATCGGGTAAAATTGATTAAATCTGGAGCGAAACGCTTGGGGCTTTCTTCGGTACATGCCCAGGTATCTGATGCCTCTATTTATCATGAAAAAATAGGTAAATTTGGATTGGTGTTATGTGATGTACCATGTTCTGGTTTTGGAGTAATCCGCCGGAAACCGGAAATCAAATATAAATCAGAACAATCAGTGGAGGGCTTGCCAAAAATACAGATGAATATTTTAGAAATAGCCAGCCAATATGTAAAAGCAGGGGGCGTGTTAATCTATTCCACGTGTACCTTGTCTAAACGGGAAAATCAGGAGATAACCAAGGCATTTTTGCTCCAACATCCTGAATTTTCTCCACTCCAGCTGCCTGAGGTACTCACCCAATTTTATCCTCATGCAGGCTATGATTTGACATTTTTACCAAACCAGCTTGACAGCGATGGTTTTTATCTTTGTGCTATGAAGAAAAGGGGAATTACAGTTTGATTGATATCAAATCGCTTACCTATCAGCAGTTGGCTCAGGTAATGGAACAAAAAGGTCAGCCAAATTTCCGGACGAAACAGATTTTTGAATGGCTACATAAGCGGAATGTATCCGACTTTGGACAAATGACCAATCTTTCTGCACAATTGCGGGAAGAATTATCCGCTGAATTTTATTTGAATTGCTTAAAAATCAAAAAAAAGCTTGTATCTCGTATTGATGATACGGTAAAATATTTATATGAACTCCAGGACGGGGAGTGTGTGGAGTCTGTTTTCATGAAATACCAGTATGGAAACAGTATTTGTATCTCCACCCAGGTAGGCTGTCGGATGGGGTGCAGTTTTTGCGCTTCCACCAAAGCTGGATTTGTTCGTTGCCTTACTCCCTCGGAAATGCTGGAGCAGGTTTACCGCACTGAGCAGGATACCGGGCAAAAGATTTCTAATATTGTCCTGATGGGTATTGGGGAACCGTTGGATAATTTTGAAAACGTTATGGCGTTTTTGGAACTGATTTCCCATCCTTCTGGCAGGAATTTAGGCCAGCGGCATATCACTTTATCCACTTGTGGGCTTGTCCCCAGAATTTACGAACTGGCTGATAGAAAATTGCAGATCACCCTGTCCATTTCCCTTCATGCCCCCAACAATACCATGCGTTCTAAAACGATGCCGGTAAACTTGAAGTACCCCATTGAGGAGTTGTTGGAAGCCTGTTGTTACTATATTCAGCAAACAAACCGTAGGATTTCTTTTGAATACGCTTTAATTAAAGGGGTAAACGACAGGGAACAGGATGCCAATGAGCTGGCGGCAAGGTTAAAACCCTTACTCTGCCATGTAAACCTGATTCCAGTAAACGAAATCAAAGAGAGAGATTATCAAGCAAGTAAAAAACAAAATGTAATCCGTTTTTCCAGGTTGTTAGAACAAAGTGGCATTAATGTCACTGTCCGCAGAACATTGGGACAGGATATTAATGCTGCTTGTGGCCAACTACGGCGGGATAATCGATCCTAAAGGAGGATTTTTTGTGCAAATATTTGGTAAAACGGATGTAGGCTTAGTCCGTGAGACCAATCAAGATACCTTTATGTCAGGAGATTTGACCCCGTCTGTTGGTTTTGCATTGGTTTGTGATGGCATGGGCGGCGAAAATGGCGGCAATGTGGCAAGCCAATTAGCAAGGGATATTATTAGTACTCAGGTAATGCAAAACCTAAGAGAATACATGGACCCTCGTTCTGTTTACCACTTGATATTGGCTGCATTGAACGCTGCTAATAGTGTGGTTTATGAAAAAGCCCAACAGCAGCCTGCTTTGGCAGGAATGGGGACAACCGCTGTTTTGGCAGTGGTGATGAACGACATTTTGTATATCGGTCATGTTGGGGACAGCCGGGCATACTTGCTTCGGAAAGGAAAACTGACCCAGCTTACAAAAGACCATTCTTTTATTCAATATTTATTGGAACATGGTCAGATTACGGAGGAACAAGCAAAATCCCACCCTCAGAAAAACCAGATTACCCGCGCAATTGGGGTAGAAGCTACTGTGGAAATTGATTATAATGAATTTCCATGCAAATATGGCGATAAAATCCTCCTTTGCACGGACGGATTAACCAATTGCTGCAGCGAAGCGGAAATTTTATTGATTTTAGAACAAAATAATGCCCGCCAATCGGTAAAACGTCTGTTGCAGGCGGCAAAAAAACATGGCGGCCATGATAATATTACCGCAGTTGTATTGGAATGCTGATGTATTCCATTTTTCATAAAATCTTGATGGACAATTTAAGTGAAACAGGAGGAAAGTTTGAATGGATAAATTCATCGGCAAGCGTTTAGACGGACGGTATGAGTTTAAAGAGCTAATTGGCATGGGCGGTATGGCAAATGTCTATAAGGCTTTTGATATTGTAGACCAGAAATATGTGGCAATTAAAATTTTAAAAGAAGAGTATCAGGGCAATGAGGAGTTCCTGCGCCGGTTCCGCAATGAATCCAAAGCGGTTGCAGCGTTATCCCACCCTAACATTGTCCGCATCTTTGATGTGAATTTTGGCGACCGTATTCAATATATTGTCATGGAGTTGATTGACGGCATTACCTTAAAGGAATTCATGGAAAAAGTAGGGGTATTGAGTTGGAAAGATGCGGTACTGTTTACCGTTCAGATTCTCCGCGCTTTACAACATGCCCATGATAAAGGGATTGTCCATCGGGACATCAAACCGCAAAATATCATGCTGCTGGAGGATGGCACCATTAAAGTCATGGACTTTGGCATTGCACGTTTTGCAAGGGATGAAAAACGTAATACCGAACAGGCAATCGGTTCTGTCCATTACATTAGTCCAGAGCAGGCAAGCGGCGAGGTAACCGATGAAAAATCGGATCTGTATTCTGTGGGTGTTATGCTCTATGAGATGCTGACGGGAAAACTGCCATTTGACGGGGAAACCCCAGAAGAAGTTGCTGTAAAACAGATGCAAGCGATTGCGCCGGCTCCGCGTTCCATCAATCCTGACATTCCAGAAGGATTGGAGGAAATCATTGTCCGCGCTATGCAAAAAAACCCAAATAAACGGTACCAAAGCGCAGCGGAGATGCTCCGTGATATTGATGAATTCAAACGGAATCCAAGCATTGTATTTGAATATAAATATTTTGATGAAGGGACTACAAAATATTTTAATGTGGCCCAGAAGGATGAGGAACAGGAAGAGGAAGAAGAAACCAAAAAATCCAAATTCCTGCCAATCCTATTGGGGGTATCCATTACATTTGTTGTCATTGCGGCAATTTTGATTACCTTAATGTTGGTATTAAAACAGCCTGCTCCAGAAGATGTTGTGGTACAGGACTTTACCGGTATGAATTACCATGATGTACAGAACATGGAAGAATATAAAAAGATTGATTTTAAAATTGTCAGCGAATACAATTCCGAATATACGGAAGACTTGATTTTTGATCAGGAACCTGACCCAGATATTAAAATTAAAGAAAACGGCAAGATAACTCTTTATGTCAGCAAAGGTTCCCAACAGGTAAAAGTACCGGATGTATCCGGTTTGGATATTGATGCCGCAGTGGCCAGATTAAAAGAAGAAGGATTTACTGGTTCCATCAATAAGGTAAAAAAAGAAGATAGTAGTGTGCCAGCTAATTGTGTGATTAGCACAGATCCAAAAGCGGGTACAAAAGTAGATCCAAAACAGGCGATAACGGTATATTACAGCTATGGGCAGAGCAATACTGTCTATGTTCAGGATGTTGTAGGGAAAGACCAAGGTAGTGCCCGCAGTGCCTTGGAAAGCCAGGGATTAAAGGTTAATATTCACACAGTGAAAAGTGACAAACCAGCAGGTACGGTTATTTCTCAAGACCCAAGAGGAGGAAATACTGTTGCGGTTGGTGCAACAATTACTTTGACCGTTAGTGATGGTACAGGAGTAGTTACTTCTTCTGCGCCAGAATCTTCCCAGACTCCATCTTCCAGTCAACCAGAATCTTCTGCCCCATCCTCTTCTGAAATTGAGGATGAAAGTAGCACTCCAAATAATAGTTCTTCTAATGATAACATCAGTAGTAGAAATAGGTATGGTACATGGAGCAGGGATTAATTATAAGAGCAATCAGCGGATTTTATAGTGTAAAATCCGCTGATTCTGCAATAGAATATGAGTGCAAAGCAGCAGGGGTATTCCGTAAAAAAGGAGTGTCTCCTTATGTAGGAGACCAAGTATTGTTTGACCCTCAGGACAATGTGGTGCGGGAAATCCTTCCCCGAAAAAATGATTTTATCCGCCCACCTTTGGCAAATTTGGATCAACTTTTTTTCGTAATGTCCTGTACCCAGCCTGTACCAAATTTTTTTATTACCGATAAATTAATTGCCATTGCGGAACACAAACAGATTGAACCTATTATTGTTATTACAAAATCAGATTTGGAATCCCCAGATAAAATACAGTCTATTTACCAGCATGCTGGATTTCAAACCATTGTAGTAAATGATGATGAGGATTTAGGCCAAATTCTAACCTGTCTGCCAGGAAAAATTAGCGGATTTTGCGGTAATACTGGTGTGGGAAAATCCACTTTGTTGAACCGTCTCATGCCCCAATTACGACTAAAAACAGGGGAAACCAGTGCAAAACTTGGCAGGGGAAGGCATACCACCCGCCATGTTGAACTGTTTGAAATCAATGGTGGATATGTAGCGGATACACCTGGATTTTCCACGGTGGATACTATGCAATACGAAGTGATTACAAAAGAGGAATTACAGTATTGTTTCCGAGAATTTACTCCTTTTTTAAACCAATGTAAATTTACGGGATGTTCTCATACAGTAGAAAAAGGCTGTGCAGTGCTGGCAGCGCTTCAGCGTGGGGAAATTGGAATTACCCGCCATGAGAGTTATTGTCAGATGTATGAGGAAGCAAAAACAATCAAAGAGTGGGAACTGAAAAAATAATATTTTGAATTTGTGCATTTAAATTATTTTTCAATGTTTCTAAAATAGGTGTTTTAGAGAGAATAATCGTTGGTGCGAACCATAAGCTCTCATAAATTTTCTATGCGTTCGCACTAAAAAATGCGGAATATGGTAAACATCTACCTTGATTCAATGGTAATATTATATTATCATTTCAATATTTAGGGTGAAAATTTTATAACTTACTATATTTTGCGGTCGCTGCCCCCACGGGCAGCGTGGATTGAAATAATAAAATTGTTAACCACAGTGGATGTCTTGCCTTTGTCGCTGCCCCCACGGGCAGCGTGGATTGAAATACGTGAAACACTACCTTGTAATAGACAATGCCAGTCGCTGCCCCCACGGGCAGCGTGGATTGAAATAAAGTTTTATAATTTATTTTGTTAGGTTGAAACGTCGCTGCCCCCACGGGCAGCGTGGATTGAAATTTTTGGTTGATATGACAGGGTTTAAGCAATTACGCAGGTCGCTGCCCCCACGGGCAGCGTGGATTGAAATTTCCATTGGCAAGTTATTCCCGCTGCTACTACAGTCGCTGCCCCCACGGGCAGCGTGGATTGAAATTTTCCGGCAGCCCCGCAGGAATTTATCCAACCGTGTCGCTGCCCCCACGGGCAGCGTGGATTGAAATTATCGCCGCTATAATGTTATTAATTCCCTTGTTGGGTCGCTGCCCCCACGGGCAGCGTGGATTGAAATAATAGGGATACTATCTCCGTAAGCCGACCATACAGTCGCTGCCCCCACGGGCAGCGTGGATTGAAATATCGTTAAGGTTCTTCATCTCTTTTCGTAAGTTGTCGCTGCCCCCACGGGCAGCGTGGATTGAAATCATCATTGCTTTTGTAGGTAGCATTACCGATAAGTCGCTGCCCCCACGGGCAGCGTGGATTGAAATTCCAATCGTATCGAAATCCAAACAGTCAATAAAAGTCGCTGCCCCCACGGGCAGCGTGGATTGAAATAGATTGGCTGGACAATTGGTGAGATCAGCCAGAGTCGCTGCCCCCACAGGCAGCGTGGATTGAAATATTGAACTTGGGGCGAAATATATTCCATTGCCCAGGTCGCTGCCCCCACGGGTAGCGTGAATTGAAATTACAAAAATGCTCTTCCCAATGAAATTCCGCACAGTATTGTTGTTCTTATGGCCAATATAGAATAACCATACGCAGAGGTATGAGATGAGAGAGGTTTTCTTTACGTAAATATGAAAAAACTCCTAATGATTTGTTCCATTAGGAGTTTTTTATTATAACTTGATTATTTTAAATATTTAGAGAATGCTTTTTTCGGGTTGGATGATACGTTGTGTAGGAAATAAAGCAACCATACCAGAAAGCAAATAAGAGCCAACCACTGGTTTAACAGGCTCAATCCTGTTCCGACTACAAAGATAATAGATGAAACCACAAAAATGATCGCATGTCCTTTGCTAATTTTCTTTTTATCATATTGTTTTTGTTCTTCCTCACTTAAGGTATTAAAACCGGCAACCAAACCGGCAGCTTTTTCCCGCCCAATGAAAAAAGGCAAGGAAATCAATAACATTGTAATAGCCATAAGGACGCAGATTATTGTGCCAATATGGGTGGATAAAAATTCTTCCATTTCTATTTCACTTCCTTTTCGTTGCAAATCGGTCAGCAGATAAAATAGGAATTTGTTGCCTTACTTCCGCTACCTGCTCCAAATCAATTTCCACAAATAGGATTTCCTGCTGTTCCTCTAACTGATGGAGGATTTCCCCCCAAGGGGAAACCACACAGGAGTGTCCATAAGCGTGATAACTGGCAGTAGGATGATAAGCAGGGGAACAGGCTGCCACAAAGCATTGGCTGTCAATCGCCCTGGCACGTAACAACAGATCCCAGTGTTTTGGACCGGTTACCGGATTAAATGCTGCTGGACAAATGAGAAGTTTTGCCCCATCCAGCGCCATTTGTATCCATTGTTCCGGAAACCGCAGGTCAAAACAGATACCCACGCCAATTTTTCCGATACTGGTTGAAAAAACCGAAAAATGTTCTCCAGAAGAAAGGATACTGGATTCTTGAAACGAAATTTTTCCAGGAATATTGACATCGAATAGATGGTATTTCTGATGCTTTCCTAAATAGTTACCATGTTCAAACACAAAGCAGGTGTTGTAGTAGTGTCCTTTTTCCTGCTCTGGAATGGAACCTCCAACTAGGATACACTGGTACTTTCGAGATAATTCCGCTAAAAAACGGACGGTTTTACCGTTTTCCGGTTCCGCATATTCCGGAAATGCCTGGTTTTCATAGGGGCATTGGAACATTTCTGGTAGCACAATCAATTCCGCTCCTTGCTGAGCTGCTGTTTCCACCATCTTAGCGGCACGCTCCAAATTGTTTTCCTTGTCCCTGGTTACTTCCATTTGGCAGCACGCAATTTTACAGCCCATAAAAACTTCCTTTCTGTTTTTTATGTTGCAATACTCAAGTTTTAAAAATCGAATTATATTTTTTATTACTAGGCACTGAAAAATACCATTATTATATGGTTTCCATGTACAAATGATCTGGCTGATATTTCTGAACCAAATGCTATTTTGCACGCTGTAAATCTTCACAAACAAAATAGCTCCTGTTTTTTATTATAATGGTAAAAATCTATTTTGTCCATTGCTTTCTTCTGCAATTCGTGCCATAATAATAGTATATGTTTTACCAATCAGATCATCGGATGTCCATTTCCAGTATGGTCTGATTTTGCTTGAAGGAGGAAATTGCTATGATAACAAAGCCAGAAGAACGGAAAACAGAACTGCGTGAAATCGAACAAGGAACAATGATGGTGGAACATCTATTAAATACCGAGCAGATGGATGGTAAATGCCGCATGGTGGCAAAAGTGGTAATGCCAACCGGAGGGAAATTAAAATACCACCCCCATTTTAACGAGAGTGAAACTTACTATATTTTATCGGGAAACGGGATTTACAACGATGACGGTATAGAATATCCAGTAACAGCAGGGGATTTGACCTTTACTCCTAGTGGGCATAGCCATGGGATTTCAAATCCTTCCAAAGAAGACTTAGTGTTTTTGGCGATAATTATCAAAGGGGAACAATAAACCCGTAGAAACTTTCAGAAAATTCCGTTGTTTTTTATAAGAAATAAAAGTTGATTTTCTATTTCTAGTGTGATATGATAGTATTCACAACAATATGTTGTATATGATTATAGTTAAAGGGGTTTTATAATAAAATGGAAGCAAAAGAATGGCTAGGGGAACATAATCAGCTTGGACTGGATATATGGAAAAATAAATACTGCTATGAGAATGAAACTTTTGACCATTGGTTGGATCGTATTACTGGAGGGTCAGAGGAACTAAAGCAGTTGGTAAAAGAGCAAAAATTTCTATATGGCGGTCGTATTCTATCCAATAGAGGATTGCAACATTTAGGCAAAAAAGTAAGTTTAAGCAACTGTTATGTGATTTCCCCTCCAGAAGATAATATTGAAAGTATTTTTGAATGTGCTACCAAATTGGCGCGCACCTATAGTTATGGTGGTGGATGTGGAACGGATATTTCTAAGCTTTCTCCACGGGGTGCAAGGATTAACAACGCTGCCAAACATACTAGTGGGTCGGTGTCCTTTATGGATTTATATTCCTTAGTAACAGAACTGATTGGTCAAAATGGGCGGCGTGGCGCATTGATGATTTCGATTTCCTGTTCCCATCCGGATGTAGAAGAATTCATTGGGATCAAAACTGATTTGAACAAGGTGACCAAAGCAAATATCTCTATCCGTATTACTGATGATTTTATGCAGGCTGTGAAAAAGAATCAGCCATACACTTTGAACTATACCCGTTTGGAAACCGGGGAACAGATTACAAAAGAAGTCAACGCAAAGGAACTCTTCCACAAAATTGCGGAAACCAACTGGGATTTTGCGGAACCTGGAGCTTTGTTCTGGGATACTATCCGTTCCTGGAATCTGTTAAGCAATACAAAAGAATTTGAATACGCCGGGGTAAACCCATGTGCGGAAGAACCTCTCCCAGCAGGGGGGAGCTGCTTGTTAGGAAGCTTAAACCTTACTAACTTTGTCAACGATCCATTTACTGAATCCGCCGCTTTTGATTTTGATGGATTTAAACAGGCGGTTTGCATTGCGGTACGGGGATTAAATGACGTGTTGGAGGAAGGGCTTCCACTACATCCATTAAAAGAACAGCAAGAAAGCGTTCGTAATTGGCGCCAGATTGGGCTGGGTATTATGGGATTAGCAGATATGCTCATTAAATTGGGAATTACTTATGGTTCCAAAGATGCCATTGCGCTGTGCGACAAAATTGGTTTTGCTATGGCGGATACTGCGATTGCGGAATCTGCCCGTTTGGCGAAAGAACATGGACCATTCCCAAAATGCAATATCCAGGAAATCACTACAACCCCATATTTCCTGAAAAATACTTCTCAAGCAACTAGGGATTTGGTAAAAAAATATGGGCTGCGCAATTCTCAATTGTTGACCATTGCCCCAACGGGAACTCTCTCTACCATGTTGGGGATTTCCGGGGGAATTGAACCAATATTCGCCAACTATTACGAGCGTAAAACAGAATCTCTCCATGGTAAGGATGTTTACTATAAGGTATACACTCCAATTGTAGAACATTTTATGAAAGAGCATAATATCATGGATGACAGCGACTTGCCGGAATACTTTATTACTGCTATGACGCTGGATTACAAACAGCGGATTCAGATGCAAGCGATTTGGCAAACCCATATTGATGCTTCTATCAGCTCCACTGTTAATGTACCAAACCAGTTCACTGTAGAAGAAACCGAAAACCTTTATATGTATGCTTATGAGAATAAGCTAAAAGGAATTACGATCTTCCGTGATGGCTGCCAAAGGGTTGGAATCTTAACAACCGATTCCACACCAGATGAAAAGAAGGTTCCAACTGCTGGAGAAGGTTTGGGCAGAGGGGACATAGTCCAGGTAAGCGATGATGTTATCGGCAAAAAGCGTAAATTGATGACAGGCTGTGGCAGCCTCCACTGTATTGCATTGTTTGATACTAACACTGGTGCATTGCTGGAGACTTATTTGAGTAAAGGAAGTACTGGGGGATGCAATAATTTCATGATTGGGCTTTCCCGTATGATTTCTATCAGTGCCCGTGGTGGAATTGATATTTACACTATTATTGACCAATTGAATAGCACAGGTTCCTGTCCATCTTATACAGTACGGAAGGCAACCCGTAACGATACTTCCAAAGGGTCTTGCTGCCCGATGGCAGTGGGGAACGCACTGTTGGATATGTACAATGAAGTACAGGCAGAACTGGGGAATCAGGAACCAAAGCCAAAACCAATACCAACCAAAAAGGAAAAGCCAAAAAAGGTGGAAAATATCAATAAAGAATCCATCCTCTGCCCACAGTGTGGAGAACCATTGGCCTTTGAAGGTGGCTGCAATATCTGCAAAAGTTGCGGATGGAGTAAATGTTATTAATATCAAGAAATAAAACCATGTTTGCTGTGTGATAGTAGATTTTGTATCCGTATTCTGCATGGCAAAATTTTGACCGCAAGGAGTTTCCAAAATGAAAATTAGCATTCAAAAATTAAATCCAAACGCCATTGTTCCAAAACCAGCTACTTCTGGAAGTGCTGGGTGCGACCTGCATGCCTGCATTACCGAAACAATTACCATCCAGCCAGGGGAGACTGTAAAAATCCCAACTGGTTTGGCAATTGCTCTGCCTACAAATAAACTGGCCGCTTTTGTATTTGCGAGAAGCGGGCTGGGAATTAAACACAATATTACCCCAGCAAACTGCGTTGGTGTGATTGATAGCGATTATCGTGGGGAATTGATTGTGGGGTTACAGAACCATTCCACAAAAGCTTTTACCGTGGAACCAAACGACCGCATTGCCCAGCTGGTTATCATGCCGGTAGAGCAGCCGGAATTTGAGGAAGTTTCCTCTTTGGATGAAACAGAACGTGGCCAAGGTGGGTTTGGTAGTACAGGCACAAAATAATTTTTAAAAGAGCGGCAAGATCATTTTTCTCGCCGCTTTTTATTCATGCAAGATAATTGATTCGCTAAATTAAACTTTAGCGAAATATTGTATACATTCGTGGTGAAATAGGGCAGGGTATTTTTATGCCCAATTTATAAACTATAGGTTTGTATTTATAATATATTAATTTGGATATTATTAATAACTAGTTCTGTTTCCTAGTATTTTGGCATTGTTATACAAACAATTTCCATAAATTTAGGCATTTACCATAATTAAGCCTTGATTTTTAGAAAAACACTATGTTATAATAATGTATAATGTTATCTAACAAGAGTTTTGTTCATATTATATTCATATTAAAGCAATCAAATTTACATTACTAAGGTGAATTTTACAATTCGAGAGAATATAATAGGATTTGACATTTTTCGTTATTATATTGTTTGGAAAAAGACGCGCTTGATGCGTTACATAAAATTGATTAGGGTTATTTTTTTCGGAGGAATGAACATTGGGAATTTACAGAGTTGGTCTTGACGTTGGCTCCACTACTATTAAATGTGTGGTATTGAATGAACAGGATAAAATGGTTTATAAATCCTATGAACGTCACCGCGCTAGAGTGCGGGAAAAAGCAACAGAATTATTAACACATATCAATGATACTATTGTAAAAGGCGACCCAGTGAGGATTTCTGTTACAGGTTCTTCTGGTTTAGGGTTATCTCAGGAAAACAATATTCCATTTGTGCAGGAGGTATACTCTACCCAGTTGGCGGTAAAACGCTATTATCCTGATACTGACGCGATTATCGAATTGGGTGGGGAAGACGCGAAAATTCTCTTTCTGTCCGGTATGCCAGAAGTTCGTATGAACGGAAGCTGTGCAGGAGGAACAGGAGCGTTTATCGACCAGATGGCAATCTTGCTAGGGGTTGATTTGGATGAATTTGACCGCCTCTCCCTAGATTATGAAAAGCTGTACACCATTGCTTCCCGCTGTGGTGTATTCGCCAAATCGGATATCCAGCCTTTGATCAACCAAGGTGCCAAAAAGAATGACCTGGCGGCAAGTATTTTCCAGGCAGTTGTTAGCCAAACGATTGGTGGTCTGGCACAAGGCAGAGAAATCGAAGGAAAGATTGTTTTTTTAGGTGGTCCATTGACCTTCTTTCAAGGGTTGCGCGCCCGTTTTGTGGATACTTTAGGACTGGATGAAGAACATGCTATTTTCCCGGAAAACGGCCAGTACTTTATTGCATTGGGAGCAGCAGTATATTCCGAAAACTTGGATACTTGCCAGTTATCTGATATTATTACTTCTTTAAAAAAAGAACGGAAAAAGAATGTACAGACCACATTGGAGCCTTTATTTCGGGATCAAGCGGAATATGAGTCATTTCTGGAACGCCAGAACCAGATTAAAATCAATTATGTGGATTTGGCAACCTACCAGGGAGATGCTTACCTGGGTGTAGACGCTGGTTCCACCACTACAAAGATTGTGTTAATCACTCCAGATGGGGGTATTTTATACCAGAAATATTGTTCCAACAGTGGGAACGCCGTACCAATTGTTCGGGACGCTATTATGGAGATTTACCAAACCATGGGGGATGGGGTTACCATCAAAGGTAGTGCAGTTACTGGTTACGGGGAAGAACTGATCCAGCACGCCTTTAAACTGGATTTTGGTCTGGTGGAGACAGTGGCGCATTTTAACGCAGCAAAATATTTTATGCCAAATGTTGATTTTATCATCGACATCGGTGGGCAGGATATGAAATGCTTTAAACTGAAAAACAATGCGGTGGATAGCATTATGTTAAACGAAGCGTGTTCTTCCGGCTGTGGTTCCTTCCTGGAAACCTTCGCTACTGCTTTGGGTTACACAGTAGAAGAATTTGCGAAACAAGGGCTGTTTGCCGAAACGCCAGTTGATTTGGGTTCCCGTTGTACCGTATTTATGAACTCCTCTGTGAAACAGGCACAAAAAGAAGGGGCAACAGTAGCGGATATTTCCGCCGGTTTGTCCATCAGTATCGTGAAAAATGCGGTTTATAAAGTAATCCGTGCCAATTCCCCAAAAGACCTGGGACAAAATATCGTGGTGCAGGGGGGAACCTTTTTAAATGACGCTGTACTC
Source organism: Massilioclostridium coli (assembly GCF_900095865.1). Taxonomy (GTDB): domain Bacteria; phylum Bacillota; class Clostridia; order Oscillospirales; family Ruminococcaceae; genus Massilioclostridium; species Massilioclostridium facile. The sequence continues at coordinate 976,203 of NZ_FMIZ01000007.1, forward strand.
CGTGCGTTTGAAAAAGAACTAGGGGTTAATGTAATCCGCACCCCAATTTCCGGTTTGATGGGAGCTTACGGTTGTGCGTTGTACGCCATGCACAATACTTCCGGGGCGTCTACTACTCTGGATTTACAAGGGCTGCAAAACTTTACCCACAACGTAACAGCTACCACCTGTAAGGGTTGTGAAAACCACTGCCGCTTGACCATCAATAAATTCTCCGATGGGGAAACTTTTATTTCTGGAAATAAGTGCGACCGCTTTACTGGAAACAGCAAATTCCAAATTGAATATGACGCATTTGAATATAAATACAATTACTTAACATCCCTTCCAACCAAGCCGGGAAGCCGTGGGAAAATTGGTATCCCAATGGCGTTGAATATGTACGAGAATCTGCCATTCTGGAATGCCTTTTTCAACGAACTGGGGTTTGAGGTTGTCCTTTCCCCTCGTTCCAATCGAGAACTCTATGTTAAAGGTCAGCATACCATCCCTTCGGATACTGTATGCTATCCGGCCAAACTGGTTCATGGTCACATTGAAGCTCTGTTGGATATGGGGATTACGACGATTTTCTACCCTTGTATGACTTATAACTTTGACGAAGGAATCAGCGATAACCACTATAATTGTCCGGTAGTTGCCTATTATCCAGAGGTTATCCAAGCCAATGTAGCAAAGATGCAGGATGTTACCTTTATTATGGATTATGTAGGGGTTGACCGCCGCAAGGACTTTACGAAACACGCTTATCAGATCTTCAACCAGTACTTTAAAGTCAGCAAAGACGAAATCAAACGTGCTTGTGATGCGGCTTATACCGCTTATGAAAAATTCCGTCAGGATATGGCTGCTTATGCGAAAGAAGCACTGGCTTACGCGGAACAGAACAACTATCCTGTCATAATCTTAGCGGGTAGGCCATACCATATTGACCCAGAAATCAACCATGGCATCAATCGCCTCATTACCGGCTACGGTGCGGTTGTGTTGACGGAGGATTCGATTATTTCCCAGGAAGACCATCCAAAAACTGGCGTCTGGAACCAGTGGACCTACCATGCTCGCCTGTATGCGGCAACCGAAGAAGTGGCGAAACACGACAATATGAATTTGATTCAACTGGTATCCTTTGGTTGTGGAGTAGATGCCATTACTACCGACGAAGTCCGCTCCTTGTTGGAGAGCAAAGGCAAACTGTATACTCAGATTAAGATTGATGAGATTAACAACCTTGGTGCGACCAAAATCCGTATCAGAAGCTTGTTCGCTGCAATTGAAGAAAGGAAACACGGAGGTTAATCTATGGCAAAATTAGTATATGATAAAAACGGGAGGCTCCTGTTTACCAAAGAGATGAAATCCGAATACAAGCTGTTAATCCCCAATATGCTTCCAGTCCATTTCAGCTTGATTCAGAATATTTTACAAAACGAAGGCTATAACTGTGAACTGTTGACCAACTCTGGTCCAAATGTGGTGCAGGAAGGCTTACAGTATGTACATAATGATACTTGTTACCCTTGTTTGCTGGTAGTGGGGCAGTTTATCGACGCATTGAAAAGCGGAAAATATGATCCTAGCCGCACTGCGCTGTTTATCACCCAAACAGGGGGAGGATGCCGTGCTTCCAACTACATTCATCTGTTGCGGAAAGCCTTGAAAAAAGCGGGATTCCCACAGGTTCCGGTGGTTTCTGTCAGTTTTGGTATGGAGAAAAATCCGGGTTTTTCCTTGACCATTAGCCTGATTCAAAAATTGGTTTCCGCCTTGATGTATGGGGATATGCTCATGCTGTTATCCAACCAACTCCGTCCTTATGAAGTCATCCAAGGGCAAACAGATGAAAAAGTACAGCAGTGGGTAAAACGATTAACAGACCAATACCGCCACAGCAACGGTTTTGGCAAAAAGCCAATGAAAGCTAACTTTGATGCTATGGTAAAGGATTTTTCCAATGTGGTAATTGAAAAAACCAACAAAGTAAAAGTTGGTATTGTAGGGGAAATTTATGTAAAATACTCTCCATTAGCAAACAATAACTTGGAAAAATTTCTGTTTGATGAAGGGGCAGAGGTTGTTGTTCCAGGTCTGATGGATTTTATCATCTTTAAAGTGGATAACCGTATTGTGGATATTGACCTATATGGCGGCAGCAAATTAAAATATTTTGTAGTGACAAAATTCAAAAAATACCTATTGGAAGTGCAAAAAATTTTTATTGACAGCATTGCCGCTTGCGATAAATTCCAGGCTCCTGCAGATTTTGAAACCATTAAAAAGATGGTAAAACCATACATTGGTTATGGAAATAAAATGGGGGAAGGCTGGCTGTTGACTGCTGAAATGGTAGAACTCATCCACAGCGGTACTGAAAACGTGGTTTGTACTCAGCCTTTTGGCTGTTTGCCAAACCATATTGCTGGGAAAGGGATGATCCGTAAAATCCGCAACCACAACCCAAACGCCAATATTGTAGCAATTGATTATGACCCTGGTGCAACCAAAGTAAATCAGGAAAACCGTTTAAAACTCATGCTCTCCACTGCGAAAGACGCATTAAAAGAAAAGGAGCAAAAACAACAGGTTTCCACAAAAACCAAACAAGCACAACCTGTTTGATCGTGGTAGGGATGATTCACCGTGTTTTTCCCATGGTGGGTCATTCTTATCTTTTTGCGTGTAACACGCCACTTTTGCTGGTATCCACTGCTTTAATTTTATTGAAAAGAAACAATATATGCCAGTACAAAAGGGTCGTTATAGTCCTTTTCAATAAAAACGGACATCCTTTACTTGAAAAAAAGAAAAAATAGCAGTATAATATTATTATCTTACAAAAAGGGGAATACTTCTCATGGCGGACTTTGGAATGAAAATAAGGGTCATTAAAAATATATCCCAAGGCACAAAGGATATTGTAGCTGCAAGGTGCAGGTTAAAGGATATCAAAGAAAAGCTAGATTTTAGCAACGCTTTGGCACTTTGTCACGGGGATGTGTGTGACCTAATCTATGCCAGTGATTTGGCACAAAAAGCCGCTGGGGTCACTGTGTTTGAAATTGCAGGAAATTGCCCGCAGCATTTAACCTGCCTTGGCATCTTAGGAGATGTAGCCGCTGTGGAAGAAGCAGTGAGAAGAATCCGAGAGGGTTTATAATCTATTCAGTTGATTTATAATAATATCGGAAAATAACAACTGATTCAATCGTGATTGCAAATCATACATTTTTATTTCCACCATATGGTGTTCTTTTTAAAAGGAAATGATGTTATGAAAGAAATTAAAATTGAACAATGCCCCTATTGTGGGGGAACTGATTTTATCAAAGGCTATGGGGTACAGGCGATTTCTGGTTCTAGCAAAGTAGCGAATTCTTGGAACCTGAGTAATTTGGTGTACACCGTCTGTAAAGATTGTGGCAGTATTGTCCATACTCAGGTAGAAAAATTGGACCGCCTGATTTCTTCTCAGCAAGAGCTTGAATTTGAATAAGAATTAAAATTCGTTGTAAGGTTATTACAACGGATTTTTTTATGCTACTATCTTTAAGTGAAAACGGAAATAAATATAATTCATTTTTTAAACAAACCGTTTACAGTAGCTACATTGATTTAAAAGGTGCCAGATAAAACAAATAAGCAGAAAAAACAGCATAGCCATTAAATAGAATCTATACTGCTTAATTGGAAATTTGTTTGTAAACCGACATCCTTATATTTACAGTGAGAGAAACACAAGAGCATATTCCGAATATCTATAAGAGGATTAATAATAAGGAATTTTTAGAACTTGTGAATACATTTCTCAGCTATCAGAGACTGCATTAACATGATATGACATGTGCTGATATACCCTGCATATGAAATACCCCCGGCAAAGCCGGGGGTATTTATTTTGGTTTTATCCCATACCATTCCTTTTTAGGAGTGGTATTAGGTAACAGGGATATATTTTGAAATTATGGAATTTTAATTAGTCACAGCAGCAATCATTGTTGTTGCCATATCCACTACCATTACCACCGCAGCAGCAGAAGATCAGGATTAAAATGATAATCCACCAACAACAGTTACCGCCAAAGAAACCATTTCCACCAAAATTATTGTTACAACAAGCCATAAAAAATGCCTCCTTAATTTGAATTACACCTTATACTATGTAAACCCTGTTTTAGGTGTTACACAAAATAAAATACAAGATAATAAAAGAAAAAGAATGATTTTATTAGAATAAATTAGTATAAGAGAGATAATTTAAAATAACAATAAAAATATTTTTTTATTCTGCGATATATGCAGAGGAAATATATAAATGTATTCCATATGTATTATTAACTATACAATAACGGAAACGAAGAATCTGTAATGACAAAAAATTGAGTTTATGATATAATGGAAACCAATAAGAAGTTACAATGAAACTGTAAGATAGAAAATAGAAACCGATACAAAGGGGAAGTTAAAATGAATAAAAGCAAAAAAGCAGTGGCTATCGTAGTGGCTGCTTTATGTATGGGGTTAATGGTTACGGGCTGTGGAAAGCAAGAGGGAAGTCTCCAGGAATCTGCTTCCCAGATGTCTTCTGAACCAGAATCTTCTCATAAATCCATTCAGGAAGAATTGGCAGAACAGTATGGTGTTTCTACACAGGCAATCCAGAATATTTATGATGCCTGTGCCGCAGTGGGTATGGTAACCGAAAATATGGAGTTTACTACAACAGAAACTTTGGAAAATGGGAATAAATCATTTACAATTATTTATGAGGAAAATGAATTTAAGGCATACCTTTATCCAGATGAAACGGTATGTGAAGTAGATAGCGGTAATAACGAAATTGTTTTCTATCAAGATGGTACCGTGTGGGAACAGGTGGAAGACAGAATCGTTACCATTGCGCAAAAAGAGACTTTGATGGAGCAAAGCCAGGAAGTAGTAAAAGAATACTTGCTTTATCCAGAGACAGCTGTATTTTCATCAGACCGAAAAGATTGGACTATTACTACTAGTGGAACCTCTTATCAGGTAATTGGCCATGTGAATTGTAACGATGATGCTGGGAACCAGGCAACCAGTGAGTTTGATCTCACCTATATGTGGGATGGAAGCGAAGATACCAAGCCAATTGCCACATCAGTAATGATTGATGGACAGAAAATGGAATAAGTGGTGTGATTATGGAGAGAAAAGTTATGGGCTTTTTATATACCAACAAGTTTGATATTATCTCCCATAAAACTGGGGAAACCATTATTCAAATTATTAATCGGAATACAGCCCCTGTTACTAGAGATCCTTTTCGAATATACAGTTCCAATCCTTATGATAATTTTTTGTATTATGGAAAATCATATTGGAATGGTTTTTGTGTTTCACCGGTTTCAGAATCCCTTTTTCAAGTCTATTTCTCACCGAATATTATAGGGGTATTGGATCGAAAAGAAGACAAAACGATTTTACACATTACCATGAAGTTAGACCGTTTTGCTAAGATTTTTTTAGCATTGATTACAGCTGGTTCTCTCTTGTTTTTCCTTCTTCTCATTACTGTTATGAAGTGCGATATTTTATTAAGTATCAAATTGCCTGCTATGGTGTTAGCCTTTCATATAATAGCGCAGATCATTTTCCGGATACAAATGAAAAAACATAAAAAAATACTGACTAGGTTATTGGAATAATTTTGATATCCAATGCTATTTGAGGAAAAGAAGGTAGATGATATGAAATTTTTACCAAGGAGTAAATTTGATATTGTTTCCCATAAAAGCCCGGAAACAATTTTGAAAATTATCCAGAGTAATACTACATCCAGTAACCCCAATAAATCTGGTTTTCCCAAATTAAATTACGGAGCTCCTTATTATGGAGAACTGTATCGGAACGGTTTTCATATTACTCCGGTTCCGATGGTCCGGAACAGTTTCTTACCGGATATTTATGGAATTATTGAGCTGAAAGAAGGAAAAACTATGATACATATTACGATGCGGCTCAAATCTTATGTAACGATCTTTCTGGTGTTTTTTACAGCTTTTGCGTGTTTGTTCTTTCTCATAGGCTGTGCGGTGAAGAGTATAGAGCTAATAATTGGACCGCTTGGTTTGATCCTATGTGCCCATTTTATGACCCAATTATTTTTCCGGACGGAAATTAATAGCAATAAAGAACTGTTAACCCGTTTGTTGGTCGATTAATTTACGGTGCAAAAAAGTCAAACTGTTTTTTGACCTTTCGTTTGGTCAAAGAATGGTTTGACTTTTCTTTTTTGTGGTAATCTAATATTTATTTTAAAAGGGCAATGCCGATTTTCGGTAGTTTGTAGATTTTGCTGCAAGTTTAAATTTCATTCAATTAATAAAAAGCTTAAAATAAAAGAAAAAAATAGATTTCATTTGAAAATCGTAGAATACAAGAGGTATTTTTGATTTTTAGAGAAAAATAAATTGATTTTTGACTTTAGTTGACTTTGACTTTAACTGACTTTAAAGGTATAATAAAGTCAAAGATCAGGAAAAGTCAAACGAGGTGAATCAAATGAATATCACAGATATGATTGCTGAAACAATCCAGCAGCTATTAGATCAGGAAGGCGGGGCCACTAGGATTAAACGGAATGAACTTGCCGAGGAACTAGGCTGTGTTCCAAGCCAGATTAACTATGTTATCACCTCCCGGTTTACTCCCGAGCAGGGGTATATTATAGAAAGTAAGCGAGGCGGCGGAGGTTATATCAAAATTATGAGAGTAAAACCTTCCCAACGCGATGTGATGATGCACCTGATTAACTCGGTGGGGAACACATTGGATGAACATTCCGCAAGAATTATTTTACAAAACCTGTGTTGCGACAAGTTATTAACCCAAAAAGAGGCTAAAATAATAATGTCCGCCATCAGCGAGAATACTTACAAAAACTTGGTTCCAGTGGAATACCGACCAAGAGTACGGGCCAGGTTATTTAAAACAATGTTATTGAATGCAATGGACTGATAAAGGAGGTCTTATTTATGCTTTGCCAAAAATGCCAGAAAAAAGAAGCTACAACTTATTATCAAGAAACTGTAAACGGAAAAACAACGACCTTACACCTATGTGAAGATTGTGCAAAAGAATTGGGGATTGGAATGGGAGGTTTTTCAGGATTTAATATGAATGATATTTTTTCCGGTTTTCTAACCAATGCCTTTGGAGCTCCAACCATTGGTACCCGCAAAACTTGTAGCAAATGCCATTCCACTTGGGATGATATCGTAAGGTTAGGACGGATGGGATGCGATGAATGCTACCATACATTTGAAAAAGAATTGCTTCCTACACTAGAAAATATCCATGGAAAAACAAAGCATGTTGGAAAAGTTTCTAATGCTGCTGGTGTGGAATACAAGAAAAAAGTGGAACTTGACCAGTTAAAAGCCCAGATGCAAAAGGCAGTAGAACAGGAAGAGTTTGAAAAAGCCGCTGAATTAAGAGACCAGATTAAACAGCTGGAACAGGAATTGGAACAGTAAGGAGTGAATCTATATGACAGCGTTAAAACAATGGTATTTCAAAAATGGCACACAATCCAATCTGATTCCAAGTACCCGGATCAGATTAGCCAGAAATTTGAAACAATTTCCTTTTGAGGATAGAATGACCATCGACCAACAAAATCAATTATCCAAACTGGTACAACAGGCTTTGGAACAGCTTCAAATGGGAGAGAATAAATTCCGATATCTAAAACTTTCGGATATGAGTGAAAAGGAAATTTATTCTTTGCTGGAAAAACATCTAATTAGCCTGGATTTAAGTCGAAATACGAAAACAGGTTTTGTAGCAATCTCAGAGGATGACAGTATTAGCATTATGGTCAATGAAGAAGACCATATCCGGATTCAAGTACTTTCTACTGGTTTTGACCTAGAACATACGCTAGACCTTGCCAATAAAATTGATGATTATTTTGACCATGAACTGGATTACGCTTTTGATCCAAAGTTAGGATTTTTAACCGCTTGCCCAACTAATTTGGGGACAGGGATGCGTGCATCTGTCATGATTCATCTTCCAGCACTAAAACAGTTTAATGCCATCCAACAATTATCTAATAATCTTGGAAAGCTTGGTATGACCATCCGTGGAAGCTTTGGCGAAGGGACTAACGTTCAAGGGGACATGTATACCATTTCCAATCAGGTTACACTAGGAATTTCGGAACAGAATGCAATTCAAAATTTGGAAAATATTGCTAAACAGATTATAGAAAAAGAACAGAATGCCCGTAACCAGTTAAAGGATAACGATGGATTTTTGGATGCTATCTGGAGAAGTTACGCAATTTTAAAATATGCCAAATTAATTTCTGGTGAAGAATGCAGTCAGTTATTATCCTCCGTCCGTTTAGGTGTTTCCATGGGAATTTTAACGGATATTTCTCTAGAACAAATCAATGAGATTACTGCTTACTATATGCCATCATCTTTGTGCTTGTACTATAAAAAGGATTTAGATGCCCATCAAAGAGACGCTGCCCGTGCCCAAATGGTACAACAGATTCTTACCAAATAGATGATACCGTTAATATAAATAGATCACCAAAAAATAAAGGAGGTCATTATTATGTATGTATTTAATGGATTTACCGAAAAAGCAAATAAAGCATTAAATGATGCCATCTCTATTTCAGGAAAATTAGGCCATACCTGTGTAGGTACAGAACACCTGCTGTACGGTTTGGCTTGTGGAGATAGCGTTGCCGCCACCCTTCTTCATGAAAAGGGGATTACAGAGGATTCTGTTCAACAAAAATTAACCGAAGCTATTGGAAAAGGAATTTCTAGTCAGATGACGCCAAATGACTTTACCCCAAGAGTAAAACGGATTTTGGAACGTTCTATCCGAGAAGCTAGACAGTTGGGCCATAGTTATGTGGGGACAGAACATATCTTGATTGCTCTGTTGAATGAGCAGGATAGTTATGGTGTCCTGTTTATGCAGGAAATGGGTGCCAATCCTTCCGAACTATATAACCAGTGTGTTGAGGAAATTTCCAATGGACCAATCAATGCAGAGGGTGGAAACCCCTACCAACAGGGTGGTGCTTCTTCTAGTAATGGAAAATCCTCTGGCGTGTTGGATAAATATGGCCATGATTTAACAAAAATGGCTAAGGATGGAGAAATTGACCCAGTAATTGGACGTCAGGAAGAAATTGAACGTGTTATCCAGATTTTATCCAGACGTACCAAAAATAATCCTTGTTTAATTGGGGAACCTGGCGTTGGTAAAACAGCAATTGCAGAAGGTCTCGCTCAAAAAATTGTTTTAGGGGAAGTACCAGAAATCTTGAAAGATAAACGTGTTGTTTCCCTGGATTTAACTGCTATGTTGGCAGGCGCGAAATACCGTGGTGATTTTGAGGAACGTATTAAAGGCGCTCTGGACGAAGTGGCAAAATCCAAAAACACCATTTTGTTTATTGATGAATTGCATACCATTGTAGGGGCTGGTGCGGCAGAAGGCGCTGTAGATGCTGCAAATATCCTGAAGCCACAATTGGCGAGAGGGGAACTACAAGTAATTGGTGCCACTACCATTGATGAATACCACAAATACATCGAAAAAGATGCTGCTTTGGAACGTCGTTTCCAACCAGTTACTGTATCAGAGCCTTCCCAAGAAGATGCCGTTAAAATTTTGATGGGGCTGCGGGATAAATATGAAGCCCACCATAAAGTAAAAATCACAGATGAAGCCATTAAAGCTGCTGTGCAGATGTCATCTCGTTATATCACCGACCGTTTCTTGCCTGACAAGGCAATTGATTTAATTGATGAAGCAGCATCAAGAGTAAGGTTAAAAGCCTTTACAGCTCCAAACAATGTAAAAGACCTGGAAAATGAAATTAAACGGATAAAAGAAGAGATGTCCGCAGCGGTAAACACCCAAGATTTTGAAACTGCAGCGAAACTCCGTGACCAAGAAAAAGAGCTGAAAAACAAGCTGGAAACAGAAAAATCTCAGTGGCAGGAAAAGAATGCTCGTGTTACTGGCGAGGTAGGTCAGGAAGAAATTGCAGAAATCGTTGCTAGCTGGACTGGCATCCCTGTCAAGCAGTTAAACCAGACAGAAAGTGAACGTCTTTTACACATGGAGGACATCCTTCATAAACGTGTTATCGGTCAAGATGAAGCAGTTACCGCTGTTGCCAAAGCCATCCGTCGTGGCCGTGTTGGATTAAAAGATCCAAAACGTCCAATCGGTTCATTTATCTTCCTGGGGCCAACTGGTGTTGGTAAAACCGAATTGTGTAAAGCCCTGGCAGAATCCCTTTTCGGGGATGAAAATGCAATGATTCGTCTTGATATGTCCGAATATATGGAGAAACACTCGGTATCCAGAATGGTTGGTTCTCCTCCAGGATATGTTGGATTTGATGAGGGTGGCCAGCTAACCGACAGTATTCGCCGTCATCCATATTCCGTAGTACTGTTTGACGAAATCGAAAAAGCTCATCCAGATGTATTCAATCTGTTGCTTCAGATTCTAGAAGATGGTATTTTAACCGATTCTCAGGGACGTCGTGTTGATTTCCGTAACGCTGTTATCATCATGACCTCCAATATTGGTGCAAGGTTTATCACGGAACACAAAAACCTTGGATTTGCGGCTGCTTCCAATGATGCAAATGCGTTATTACAAGATGATAAAAAGATTAAAAATGAAGTATTGTCTGAATTAAAACGTCATTTCCGTCCGGAATTCCTCAATCGTGTGGACGATATCATCGTGTTCCATAAACTTAACGATCAAAATATCGAAAAGATTGCAGGAAAAATGCTAGATAGCCTTGTAAAACGAGTTAACAGCCTAGAAATTTCTATGACTTATACAGAAGATGCAGTGAAAGCCATTGCGAAAAAAGGGTTTGACCCTGTTTATGGTGCTCGTCCATTGCGTCGTGCCATTACCTCTGAAATTGAAGATTTGCTTTCAGAACAAATGCTGGAAGGCAAAATGAAAGCAGGGGATACCATCCAATTGATTTATAAAAATGATGCGTTTGATTTTCTTGTGAATCCAAAAACAGAAGAAAATCCTACATCAGAAAATACAGTTGACCCTCAATCGTAATACCAATTCCACATTAGATGGGGAAACTAGCCCCAACCGGTTTCCCCATCTAGAAATGTTATAATAAAATGATACACTCCAAAAAAACAACATCTCCATTTTTAGGAGGTGTTGTTTTTTTATGTCTTTAAACTTAATTTTTGCGAAAAAATACGATTAAACAGGTAATATCTTCTTAAAAATTGTATCGAATGAAGTAAATAATTTGAAAAAAATATTGACAATAAAAAATTTTGATAAAATATGGAATGAAATTAATGTATCTAACCTCTATAAATCGGATAACCATACTACTTTCTATGTAAATTTTTATGCATTGGTGGATTGAATATAGAATAAACTAAAAAATAACTTAATCAAAACGTAATAGCTAAAAACATTAAAAAGAAAAATAAAACCAAAAAATGTTGATATAAAATAGTTATATTATTATTTGTCGAATATTTATATTGTTTCGCATCAGGTAATATATTACAATTTAATAAGTAAAAAATGGGATTTATTTTTAAATAGTATCCATGTGATACCATAGTTTTTCTAATAATGCGTAGTATAAATTAGAAATACAAGCCAAATAAAGCTTGGAATGGGCGCTAATTTTTACTACATGTACTACCATATCATGTAATATTGTTATTTAAATGTGCAACTTAAGTTGTGAAAGGAGGTTTGTAATATCATAATGCACATTGAAATAAACATGGATATTTTTTTGATCTAATTCAAGAGATTTAATTGATTTACACATCAATGTTTTTATGAGGAGGAAAATTGAAAAATGAAGCGAAGAAGGCTTTTATCTTTAGGTTTGGTGCTGGCTATGTCAACCAGTATCCTAATAGGAAACTTTTCTACAGCAACAGCGGAAGGGGCTAGTTCAGATTTTTATAACCAATTAGTCAATCATTATACTACTCCAGATATTGAAAACCGTACAGAAGTACGCTGGTGGATGGCAGAAGGTGCACACACAGATGAAACTTTGGAAGAAGAGGTACAAGCAATTTATGATGCTGGATTTCGTGGCATAGAGCTGTGTCAACTTGATAATGGAAATATTAATGCTGGAGACTATGGATATGGTTCTGACCAATGGAACCATGATTTTCATTTAGTGATGAACAAAGCACTTGACTTAGGAATGACATTGGGCCTGACTTCTGGAACAAACTGGAATACTACCAATGTTCCAGGATTGGATCCGGACAGCCAAGCGGCAAATCAGTGTGTATTTCAGCTAAATGAGCAGCTTACAGCGGGAACTTCCCGTACGGGGGCAATGCCTACCAATGGGGACCTTCGGGAAAAAGCCACCTTTATCGGTGCCTATGCTTACAAAAAAACAGGAAACAATCCAATTACTCAGGATTATCGTGTGATTCAAACACGGGAAAACAGTTCTAATCCAAATACTTTTACCATTGAAACCGATGTAATTTTGGATAAACAAAATACTGGTTTATGCTTTGGTGCAAAAGATAAAAACAACTTTTTAATGTGGCAGATTAATACCTTGGATGGAGGAAATGGTAAAGTGTTGTTACGCCCCCATGTTTGTAAAAACGGACAGTGGGTTGACACAAAAAATCTGGATATCACAAAAGCGATTGGATATAATGCTTCAGAAATATTTGGTAAAAAAATCCATATGAAAATTGAAGTAAAAGACGGAAAAACCATTGACACCTATTTTAATGGAAGTGATACTTCCGCAGTTACATACAATATACCTACAGACAAAACTGGCGATTTTACATTGGGTAAATTAATGTTCCGTCACAATATTAAATATGCTAACGGCACAGAAGAATTGGGACGTTATGATAATATTATTGTTAAAGACGCAGCAGGAACCGTTATTTTTAAGGAGGACTTTGAAGATCCTTCTGACACCGGCTTTGATGGCGGAGAAGTAGTTGATGGAATGTTCCAAGCTGGTTTAAAACAGGTCGAAGGTGAGGTAAACTCGGCAATTGAACTTGATTCTAACAACATCATTGATGTTACTGACCAGGTTGTTCTGAATGAGGATAACCGTACCGGTACCCTTGATTGGACTGCTCCTGATAATGGCGATTATATTTTAATGTACTACTGGCAACAAGGGACTGCACAGGAATCAAAACCAGCCACGAAACCTTCCTATTGTATTAACTATTTTGATCAGGAAGGTGTAAACGCTACTAAAGAATACTGGATGGAACATGTATTAAACGATCCGGCTTTAAATGAAAAAATCAAACAAGGTGACGTCCAATTATTTATGGATTCTTTGGAATACACAACTGGAAAAGGCTTTGCAAACTGGTCGGATGATTTTGCGGAGGAATTTAAAGCCCGTAAGGGATATGACATTACACCATATTTGATTTTGGGTGTGGGCCTTCCTCAACCAAAAGGAATTGATTGGCACCCAGAAGTATATGGTACATATAACCTGGATGATGCCAACCTTGGCCAACGTATCCTGAATGATTTCCATGATGTGCAAACAGAATTGTATATGGAAAACCTTTTAATTCCGTTGCGGGATTGGTTACATGAATATGGAATAAAATTGCGTGCACAAATTTCTTATGGAAAATACCTTGAAATTTCTGAACCATCTATGGCGGTAGATTATCCGGAAACAGAACGCTATAATCAGGCAAATCAGCTTGATATGTATCGTCTTTGGAGCGGTGGTGCTCACCTTGAAAACAAAATTTTATCCAGTGAAACGGGAGCACATGTGGATTATAGTTATGCGTATGATTACCAGACCCTGATGCAGGAAGCTTATGTACAATTTGCGGCTGGTGTTAGCCGAATGAACTGGCATGTTTGGACTTCCCAGTGGGCACCAAAATCTGTTGGAGTAAACTGGCCAGGATTCCAAAGTATCTCCTCTCTTCCTGTTTTTGGATTACGGGAACCAGGATATAGTGAATATAAAGAATTTAATGACCATCTGGGAAGGGTACAGCAGTTGTTACGTGAAGGAAAATCCCGTACCGATATTGGCATGGTCCATATGAAATATGGTGAATTAATTTTGGCTCCTTCTGTTTCTGGTAAACAAAAGCATCAGAACTGGCTACTCCGGCATGAAGTAATGCCTGGTTATTTCCAGTCTACTGAATTACAAGACCATGGATATACCTATGATTACTTTAGTCCAGAATTCTTTAATTCAGAGGATGTGTATTTTGATACTGAAACACAGACTTTAGAGCTAGCTGGATATAAAGCGCTTGTTTTATATGAAAACTGGCTTACTTTAGATGGAGCACAAGCAATCCTGGATTATGCAAAACAAGGCTTAAAAGTTGTCATCCAGGATAATGCAGCAGTTCAAACTCCATACAATGACGGAAACGATGAGCAGTTAAAAGCAATTATAGAAGAACTTAAAACATTACCTACTGTTAAAAGTGTAGCATCAGCGGACGATGTTTATGAAGCACTTCAAGAATTAGGTGTAGACCCTTACTCAGAATTTGCCGAGGAGAACTATCAACTATTAACCCAGGTTCGTCAGGATGGCGATAATATGTACCTTTATGCGTACAACTATTGCAATGATAAATATTGTGGAGAAAACCATACTACAGGGATGGGACATGGCTTAAACGCTCAGACCGAAATCAAAATGGATGGAACTTTTATTCCATATTATATTGATGCTTGGTCAGGTGAAGTTACGGAAGTTTCCAACTATCGCTATGAAGATGGAAAAACGGTATTCCCAATTAGCCTGGATTATGGAGATGTTGCCCTTTACGCATTTGAGCCAGTGGAACAGGAAAAACTACATGTAGTATCTACTGATGCAGACAAAACATATACGATGAATGATAAAATCGTTGTACGTGCGACGGAAAGCGGCGATTCTACTACCAAATTAAGTAATGGAACTGAGGTCAAATATACTTTTGACGTACCACAACCATATGATATTACAAATTGGAATTTAACTGTAGAAAGCTGGACTCCTGGAGAAGAAATTTTCCGTACAGAAGAAGTATTAGGGCTGGCAACTACAGAGCATACAATGGATACTGTAAAAACAAATACAAATGTTACTTTGGATCAACTTACTACATGGGATCAAATACCCGAAATCGGAAAGAGTGTTTCCGGAAAAGGGTATTATTCAGCAACATTTCATTGGGATGGAAACGCCAATGGCGCATACCTTGATTTTGGAAATCTAGTACAGTCAATGCAGCTAACAATCAACGGCAAAAAAACAGCTGATGTTAATATGAATAATCCTGTTATTGATATCTCTGATTATCTGGTTAAGGGAGAAAATACAATTGAAATGGAATATAGCTCGAATCTGACAAATGTTCAGCTTGACCGTGGTGCAATAAAAGAAAAGGAAAAAACACAAAATATGGAAGGTTATTCCGTTAAATACCGTAGTTATGGACCAACTCAAGCAAGGATCATTCCGTATGTTGAACAAACAATTGAGGTTACTTCTCCTACAGAGGTAAACAAAAATATTTTAAATTCTGTGATTACTTATGCAGAACAGGCAAAAGCAAACGGGGAATATGACAACGCAATTGAATCGGTACAAAAATCCTTTGATAAAGCGTTGGCAGATGCAAAAACAATAGCAGAAAATAGTGCGTCAACCCAAGCAGAAGTGGATGAGGCATGGCAGACCTTGTTGAATGAAATCCATAAACTGGGATTTATTGCAGGGGATAAAACAGAATTAGCAAGCTTAATCGCAGCGGCGGAAGAAATCAACAGAGAATTAGACCGTTATATGGAATCCGGCAAAGCAGAATTCATAGCAGTACTAGAAACAGCACAAACAGTATACAAGAATGGCGACGCAATGCAGGAGGAAATCAATGGAGTAGCGGATGATTTGTTAAATGCAATGTTGAACTTGCGATTCAAAGCGGATAAAAGTATTCTAGAAGAAGTAATAGCAGAAGCAAACAAGATTGATGCATCTGCATATACAACAGAGAGTTACGTAGTACTGACAACAGCAATAAATGAAGCAAAAACGGTACTGGAAAATGAAAACGCAAGTCAGGAAGAAGTAGATGCAGCAGTAACTAATGTACAGAGTGCAATGGATGGCTTAATGGTAGTAGAAGGAACAGAAAACGAAACACTAACTACCGATAACAATACTATCCAAACCGGACAGGAAAATACAACAACAAAAGCAAATGCAGCGAAAACAGGGGATTTTGCTCCAATTGCTGGAATCGCAGTGCTGGCAGTTGCAGGAATAACATTGTTTATATGCCGTAAGAACAATAATTTTTAAAGACTTTATGTTACACTAAAATATAGTCCTATAAGCAAATCAGCATCATCTATTCAATGGATGGTGCTGATTTTTGTCATATTGAATAAAAAACGGATTTTACTAGGATTAAATCAAAAGACTGAACCAAAGACAATTTTAAATATTGTTGATAATGTTTTTCGTATTCATGATCTCTAAAGTTGATTAGCAACTACATGCAAAATATGAGTATAAAAAATTGAAATAATTCGAAGATATTATAGTGGGTAACAAGTAAAATTATACCACATTAAGATACCTTTGATAGCAATACAACAATTCTATTAAAATTTCTTGTTTATAAATTATTAGAATGATCAAAAATAGGAATATTTCTTATTTGTTTATTAAATAGGGTTGAAAAATATTTCTAATTATGGTATAATTTAGCTAAAATTAGATAAAAGGAGGCTATTCTTATGCCAGAATTAAAAGGTAGTAAAACAGAAGCAAACTTATGGACAGCATTTGCTGGAGAATCTCAAGCAAGAAATAAATATACTTATTACGCATCCAAAGCAAAAAAAGACGGTTATGTACAAATTGCCACATTATTTGAAGAAACCGCTAACAACGAAAAAGAACATGCTAAAATCTGGTTTAAATTGCTACACGATGGAGCTATTCCAGACACTGAAACCAATCTGGCAGATGCAGCGGCAGGGGAAAACTATGAGTGGACCGATATGTACGCAAAATTTGCGGAAGAAGCGGAACAAGAAGGTTTTTCTAAAATTGCGTATTTATTCCGCGAAGTAGCAAAAATTGAGAAAGAACACGAAGAACGTTACCGTAAACTCCTTTCTAATATCGAAGAAGGTATTGTATTCTCCCGCGATGGAGATATGGTATGGCAATGCTCCAATTGTGGTCATATCCATATTGGCAAACAAGCTCCAGAGGTTTGTCCAGTTTGTGCCCATCCAAAAGCATACTTCCAATTAGTATCCAAAAATTATTAAAATACGAGGGATGAACCACAGCATCCATAATAATCAAATTAGTATAATGGTATAATTTTAAAGAACGGATGAACAGTAAATTGTTGTTCATCCGTTTTTTTATAGATTGAGTAATAAAGAATTCAAATGGTTCAGATATAATGAATATAATTTAATGGGTATTATTCCGTATAAAACAAAAGGCTATTACAAATTTAGGATATATTTTTTGTCAATTATATAGGATGTATTATTACAATCAATATGTTATAATATATATAAATTTAATTAAATAATACAATATATTATTTAAAATAACTTGTTTTCAAAAA
This sequence comes from Massilioclostridium coli, assembly GCF_900095865.1. Taxonomy (GTDB): domain Bacteria; phylum Bacillota; class Clostridia; order Oscillospirales; family Ruminococcaceae; genus Massilioclostridium; species Massilioclostridium facile. The sequence continues at coordinate 993,899 of NZ_FMIZ01000007.1, forward strand.
TTGTAGGTTTTAATTCAAGTTATTAATGATTCCATTCTGTAATCATAAAAAGTTTTAATTGGAAAGGAGTGAGGTTAACTAATTTTTCATACGCCGTCTAAAAAGTAAAGGAGGAATTTTTTTGAAAAGAAGAATTACAAAAGTGTTGATTTCTCTGACGCTAGCGGCTGGTATCGCAATTCAAGGTGCTATACCAGTGTTTGCGATTGATGGGGATCATGCTGCGGCGATCAGTGCCGTTCATTTAAAAACAGAGTATCAAACCAATCCAATGGGAATTGATATGGATGCCCCTACTTTAAGTTGGGAAGTGGATTCCCAGGCTAGGGCTCAGGTGCAGTCTGCATACCAAATAAAAGTAGCCGATGAAAGCGGGGATATTGTTTGGGACAGTGGTAAGGTAGAATCAAATGAAACTACTGGTATTGAGTATGAGGGCGAAGAACTTTCTCCTATGCAAAAATATACCTGGAATGTTCGTGTATGGGATAAAGATAATGCGGTGTCCGATTGGAGTGAACAAGCCAGTTGGGAAACCGGTCTGACAGAAGAACAATGGAAGGACGCTGATTGGATTGGAAAAGCCTCCTCTGTTGCATCTCCTGAATCGCTCAATCTTGAAGAATCCAATTGGATATGGGTTTTAAACGGGACAGATTATAAATATGTTCCTGGAGAAACTAGGTATTTCCGCAAAACGATTGCTCCAAATACGGAAAAATCAGTCCAAAAGGTATTGTTGGCGTTCAGCGGCGACGATTATGGAACCGTTTATGTCAACGGGACACAGGCTGCTGCTATAGAAGGAGCCAATGCTTGGCGTAAAGGCGACGCTGTAGATATTACTAATCTTTTTACTGCAGGACAAAATCAAATTTCGGCTGAAATCACCAATGCCTCGAAAGGATATGCAGGTTTTATCGCAAAAGTTATTATCCGTTATAACGATGGAACAAACGACATATTTGTAACAGACGAAAGCTGGAAATCCAGTTTAACCCCAGAGGAAGGTTGGATGCTTCCTACCTATGACGATTCCAGCTGGGAAATACCAGATCAAGTTTTAACTTATGGGGTTGACCCTTGGAAGAAACAAGTCAATCTACCTCAAATTGAAGATGACAACAGCAAAGTGTTTGATGCAGCCCCAATGTTGCGTAAAGAATTTTCTGTTCAGGATAAAAAAGTGAAGTCAGCCAGGGCTTATATCACTGGGCTTGGTTACTATGAACTAACACTTAATGGGGAACGCGTTGGAGATAATATGATTGACCCATTGGTTACTCGGTATAACCAGCGCTATTTTTATACCACCTATGATGTAACTGATCAATTGCTTGCATCTGAAAATACGATTGGCGTCACCCTAGGTAGGGGATATTATGGGACAATCGGCAATGGAATGAACTGGCAGACCAACGGTTGGTCCAAAGCGCCTTGGGCAGATCAGCCCAAATTGCGGATGAAACTGTGTATTGAATTTGAAAACGGCGAAACCATGCAGGTTGTATCGGATGAATCCTGGAAAACACATGACAGCGCCACCATTTTCGATGAGCCATATTATGGAGAAGTATATGATGCTCGCCTGGAAATCCCAGATTGGGATAAGCCTGGATTTGATGATTCCCAATGGGAACAGGCTGTTTTAATGGAAGCTCCCACTGGAACGGTGGAACCACAAGCTGCTGATGCGAACAAAGTGGTTGACGAGGTACATCCTGTCAGCATGACCAATCCAAAAGAAGGCGTTTACGTGTTTGATATGGGGCGTGTTGTCACCGGTTGGGCAGAACTAAATGTACAGGGAAACGCTGGTGATATGGTTACCATCCAATATGGGGAAACGCTCACAGAAGAAGGAACTTTGAACCGAAAAGATTTAGTTAACGATTGGGATGTTGACGGATTTGTCAAACAGGCATCGTCCGATTATTACATCTTAAAAGGCGGGGAAGAGGAAACCTGGCAGCCACGCTTTACCTATAAAGGGTACCAGTACATCCAGGTATCCGGTTATCCTGGTGTTCCAACCCTTGATAGCATTACCGGAAAGGTGATTAACGCGGATTTAGAAGAAACCGGCGAATTTTCCAGTTCCAACGAGATGTTTAACAAAATCCACGAAATTGGGAAAGCCACCTTGTTAAACAACCTGCACAGTTATCCTTCGGATACACCTGTTTATGAAAACCTGGGATATCTAGGTGATGGCCATTTAACACAGGAAATGGGCATGTATAACTTTGACATGGTCCGTTATTATGAAAAATGGGCGAATGATATCCGTGACCAATCCAAAGAAAACGGATATATGGAACAAACTGCCCCAATGTGGAACGAAACAAAAGACAATGCTCCGGAATGGAGTGCCGCTATCTGTCTTGTTCCTTGGCAGAATTATCAAATTTCAGGGAACAAACGTACTTTGGCCGACAATTATCAAACGATGAAAACCGTATTTAGCTACCAAAGAAGCCTGATGAAAGACAATATCGCGGATAGTATGTGGGGAGACCATGCCAATGTTTCTGGCAACCGCATTACCCCAATAACCGCTACTGCATATGTATACTATATGGCTGATATCATCGCCAAATCAGCGGAAGTCCTTGGCTATACCGATGATATCGATTACTATACACAGGAAGCGGAAACCATCAAAGAGGCGTTTAACAATAAATTTTACGATGAAGAACAAGGGTTCTATTGTTTGAACAAAGGGGGAACTTTCTATCAAACCGCACAGGCGTTGCCACTGGCGCTGGGTATGGTACCAGAAGAAGTGATCCCACATGTTGTTTACGAGTTTAGCAGTAGAAGTTCCAAAATGGAAAGTGGAATCTTTGGTATTAAATATGTCTTTGCGGAGTTGACCGAGGCAGGGTACGGAGATATTGCCTATAATATAGTAAACACAGAAGAATACCCAGGCTTTGGTTACTGGCTATCCAAAGGAGCAACCTCAATGTGGGAATGCTGGACAGAGGGAACACGTTCCCGTGATCATCACATGTTCGCTACCATCGACGATTGGTTTTATAAAACAATTGCCGGTATTAACTATGAAGGCGCAGGCTTCTCCACCAGTGTTATCAAACCATATGTGGTAGGCGATTTAACAAACGCACAAGCTAGTTTACATACTGTACGTGGCAAGCTATCATCTGCTTGGAGCAGAACAGAGGATGGAACATTTTCTTTGAATATAGAGATTCCAGCCAATACAACAGCAACTGTTTATGTACCCACAGCGGACCAAAACACTGTTTTTGAAAGTGGCATTGCGGCTGATAAGGCAGAAGGAGTAAGCTTCCTGCGGATGAATAATGGCTTTGCTGTTTACAGCGTAGGTTCTGGCAGATACTCCTTTACCTCTAAATATGCTGCCCCTGAACCAATTGGAAAACCAGGGGAAGAAGACAAACATACTTATGTTGTTGATGAATTTGGTGATTATAACAGTATGTTTACCGATTCTACTGGCTTGCGTTTTGATACTGCCAACACAGATAAATATTTCTTTGGGGATGGTACCCGTATTTGCCGTACATCTCTTTCTGAAAAAGAAATTGTTTACTATTTATCCGATGACATCAAATCTATTAATCTAGTAACATTTACTGGCAAAAACTCAGATTGGAAGAATGACTTTGCGTTCTCTGTTTCTTCCGATAATAGTACTTATGTTCCATTGGAAATTCAGGATGCTACCAGGGAAGGAAATACTTCCTGGGTACGTATTACCTATCAATTTGATCAGATACCGGAAGGGATGCGTTTCTTTAAAATCCAGTTTAAACCAATGACCGGAAACGCTTGGGAGCCACAGCTTGCTAAACTCACAGTGGATTGCGGCGTGGAAAACCCACAGTTCCTCACAGTGGATAAACGTGTGCTACAAAAAGCGTTTGACGAAACTTCGCTAATCGACTTGTCTATCTATACTGAGGAAACAGCAAACCAATTGAAGGCGGCGTTGGAACAAGCAGATAAAGTACTACAAAATACATCTGCTACCCAACAGATGATAGATGATGCTGTTGAAGCACTGCAACAGGCAGTGGATGGCTTAATAGAAAAACCACAAAATGTTGATAAATCCATTTTGAATGCAGTGATTACCTATGCGGAAAATGCCAAAGCCAGTGGAGAATATGACAACGCGATTGAAAGTGTACAGAAATCCTTTGATGCTGCTTTGGAAAATGCAAAAACAGTAGCAGCCAACGCTGGAGCAACCCAAGCAGAAGTGGATGTGGTATGGCGGACATTGCTAAATGAAATCCACAAACTTGGCTTTGTAGCTGGTGATAAAACCTCTCTGACTTCCTTGATTAAAGTAGCTAATGGCATCAATGCTAAACTTGACTTATATGTGGAAGCAGGAAAACCAGAATTTACCGCAGCATTGGAAGCAGCAGTAGCAGTATATGAAGATGGTGATGCTATGCAGGCAGAAATCAATATCGTGGCTGACAACCTGTTAAATGCGATGCTCAACTTGAGGTTGAAAGCAGATAAAACCATTCTGCAACAAGTGATCGCCGAAGCAAACGGCAAAGATGCTAACGCCTACACAGCGAAAAGCTATGGAGCACTACAAGCAGCAGTAGCAAAAGCGAACGAAGTGATGGCGGATGAAAACGCAACTCAAGATGAAGTAGATGTAGCAGTAACAAATGTACAAACTGCAATGGATAACCTGGTAGCAGTAGATGGAACCTCTGCTGAAACTCCAACAGAAGATGTTGTTCAGACCGGACAGGAATCCACTACAGCCAAAGCAAACGCAGCAAAAACAGGGGATGTTGCTCCAATCGCAGGATTGGCAGTAATCACATTAGCAGGAACAGCATTGCTGATTTCTCGCAAAAGAAAATAATTTGAATTTATAATACAGTCAAAAACGGTATAGCATATGCTATACCGTTTTTTCATTAACACATGAAAAATAGACAATATACATTATCAAATCTCTCGCTATGTAGGTAGGAATTAAATTCAAACGAAGGGCTTCTTCTTTGATGCAATGAGAAGTATTCCAACCACTAAAATAGAGGATTGTCTTTTATAGCAAATAGTTTAGTAGGCATAGGGTTCCACATATATTGATATAAAAAATAAATAATTTATAGGATATCTGAAAAGAAATTAACGCAAAAATATAGTAATTTTGCTCCAATCAATTGACATATAATAGTTGACATATGCCAGAAATAGCGTTATAATAAAAATATATTTCTGGCATATGTTATAAATAGATGGGAGGAAAAATTCGTGCCTAGACCTTGTAAACGAAGAAGGATTTGTGCTTTACCAGGATGTCGGCGTTTTGGAGTATTAGATGGTTCCTTAAAAAAGCAGCCTCCTGTTATTATGACATTGGATGAGTTTGAAACAATACGTCTCATTGATTTGGAAGGATTAAGCCAGCAGCAATCCGCTGAACAAATGGATGTAGCAAGGGCAACAGTTCAAGCGATTTATGCAGAAGCACGTAAAAAACTAGCAATTTGCCTGATGCAAGGACGAGAACTTCGGATTGAAGGAGGCGAATATCTTCTTTGTGATGGAAGTAACCAGAATTGCCGTTGTTGCCATTGTTGTAAAAAGCAGTGACCAATTAGGAGATATATAGTAATCCAAATGATTTGGAGTAGAAATCAGGTGATGAAAGGTATTATAAACAATTGAAATTCCAATAACAAAATGAAACATGATTTTTTATTGTGTATAAATAATACCCGTTTAAAAAACTATCAAGCTTACTATTATTAAATCAAATTATATGAAAGGAAAGATTACAATGAAAATTGCAGTTACTTACGAAAACGGAAATGTATTCCAACATTTTGGACATTCAGCCCAATTTAAAATCTATGAAACAGAAAATGGGGAAGTAATCCGTGCAGAAGTAGTAGATACCAATGGCAGTGGGCATGGTGCTTTGGCTGGATTCCTTCAAATGTACAATGTAAATGTGTTAATTTGCGGTGGAATTGGTGCGGGAGCTAAAAACGCATTAGCACAGGCAGGTATCCAACTATTCGGAGGTGTGCAGGGAAATGCTGACCAGGCAGTAAACGATTATCTTGCAGGCAAATTGATGTTCAATCCTGAAGCAAGCTGTAGCTCCCATCATGAAGGAGACCATCATTGTGGGGAACATCATAGCTGTGGTGGTCATTGCCATTCTTGATTTTAGTTGAATTTTATTTTACCGGTGTGATTTAATCATACCGGTTTTTTGTTAAGAAAGCCATTCACTCAACTAAGAGAAGAAATGGCAAAAATTTTTTGGTCGAAATTATTTATTTTAGTGAAGAAAGGGATTTGTTATGTTTCGTACTATGCGCCGAAAAAATCAAGAATTATCTTTGGAAGAAAGTATTTCCATTTTGTGCTGCGGCAGTTCAGGGGTATTGGCTGTATCTGGAGACGATAGCTATCCATATGCTGTACCACTCAGTTATGTATATCAGGATTCCAAATTGTATTTTCACTGTGCTAAAACGGGCCATAAACTGGATGCTATTACAAAAAATCCAAAAGTATCTTTTTGTGTTATTGGTCAAGATAAAGTTGTCCCAGAAGAATATACTACCTATTTCCGAAGCGTTATTGTTTTTGGTATAGCCCGAATAATAGAGGAAGAATCCGAAAAAAGGAATGCTATAGAATTGTTGGCAAAACGGTATTGTCCAAATGATGAAAAGGGAAGAAAACAAGAGATAGAACGGGAATACCAACAGCTCTGTATGGTGGAAATTTCTATAGAACATATCTCTGGAAAAGAAGCTATTGAATTGGTTCAAACAAAACATGATGATGAATCATGTATGCCGGTGAAGCTGTAATTCTAGCCAAAAGGATATAATATATCTTTTAAAGATGTTTAGTTTTATCTATTTAGATGCAGAATGTCCTGTTTTAGCTGGTTGACTTACATCTCATAACGTCGGAATCAGGCTTACGGTGGCATTTTTCCTTCATTAATTCACAAGATTATCCCACGAAAGCAAAAGTAGGACCTTGTGACATCAGGGTAGTATGAAAAGCTTCGTCATCCAATTTTTGAAAACCGCCTTATCATTTCATTTATTTTCTATTGTTGCAACAAAAACAGATTCAATTGCAATTTTTTCAAAAAAATTGCTTGACTTGGAGTTTGCTCTAAGTGATACAATAAAAACAATCAATGAAATAGGAGGTTTTTGAAATGGATATTAAAAAAGAATTAGGGGAAGGGGCGGTCTTTCCGGTTGGCGAAAAAAACGATGCTTTTACCCAATATTTTATTGGTCAGAGCTATTTAAATATGCTTACTACTCAGGGGGTTGGTATTGGGAATGTCACTTTTGAACCAGGTTGCCGAAACAATTGGCACATCCACCATAAAGGCGGGCAAATTCTACTGGTAACTGGGGGTCGAGGGTACTATCAAGAATGGGGAAAACCTGCTCAGGAGTTGAAACCTGGTGATGTGGTCAACATCCCTCCAGAAATAAAACACTGGCATGGAGCGGCACCGGATAGCTGGTTCCAGCATTTAGCAATAGAAGTACCAGCAGAAGGTAGTTCCAACGAATGGCTAGAACCAGTTTCCCCAGAAGAATACAGCAAACTGAAATAGACAAAAAGGAGTTCATTACAAATGGTTTTACAAGAAAAATATTCCCTTTCTAACGGAGCAGAAATACCAAAATTGGGATTGGGTACATGGTTTATCGAAGATAGCAAAGCACCTCAAGCGGTTTGTGAAGCAGTAAAGATAGGATATCGCCACATTGACACTGCCCAGGCATATGAAAATGAACGTGGTGTCGGGGAGGGAATCCGTACTTGCGGTGTTACCCGTGAACAATTGTTTGTTACCACCAAACTGGCAGCGGAAATCAAATCCTACGACGCTGCGGTAAAGGCGATTGATGGTTCATTGAAATTGATGGGGCTGGACTACATTGATATGATGTTAATCCACAGTCCACAGCCATGGGCGGATTTCCGCGGTGGAGATTATGCGGAAGGCAACTGTCAAGCATGGCGTGCGTTAGAGGATGCTTACAAAGCAGGGAAACTTCGGGCAATCGGTGTTTCTAATTTTAAAGAACAGGATCTAGAAAATATCCTTTTCTCCTGTACGGTTTCCCCTATGGTAAACCAGTTACTGGTGCATATCAGCAATACACCAAAAAACCTCATTTCTTACTGTCAGAGCAGAAAAATCCTTGTGGAGGCATATTCTCCTGTTGCTCATGGGGAAATCCTCAACCATCCAAAAATTGCGGAAATCGCGAAAAAATATCAGGTAACTGTAGCACAGCTCTGTATTCGTTACGATTTACAGTTGGGTACCTTGCCGTTACCAAAGACAGCAAATCCAGCTCATATGCTGGAAAATGCTCAGTTGGATTTTACCATTTCAGACCAGGATATGGAGCAATTAGCTGTCATAGAACAAATCAGCGATTATGGTGAATTCAGCTTTTTTCCAGTGTTTAGCGGGAAATAAAGATAACATATAAAAACTATAGTGGATGCAATAAAAAGTTGGCTAGCAAGAATATCCCCCTCTAGTATTTTTTACCAGAGGGGGATATTCCTTATTCGGTTGGACACATGACAATAATTTTTTGTGGGGTGGTTTGCGGTGGTATACTAAAAGTGGTAGAAGTATAATAAACCAACATTTCCGCATTACCTGGCGCACAGCGGTATCGCTGGCCATTTTCAGTCACCACATTGGTCAAAGGGCTTAGGTTCAGCTTTAAGGAATTATCCTCAGCTACCAGATTAGCGTCAAAATATTTTAAGGTCACCTGTTGGTTGTTCCGCAATGGCACAATCAACTCGGCTTGAAATTGGGGTGGAAAAATAGCGGGCGCCGGCAGGTTGGCATCATAAAAAGCAGTGATACGCATCCCCCTCCGCAATCTTGTGTTATCTATAATTTTAGTGTCACCCGTTACAATAAAGTTTACAGTATCTGAGCCATTCCGTACGGAAACCATCCAAGTACAGCAGGAATTTTCCGTGCTGATATTTTGAATAATTCCAGTAATACTCTGATAGGTACTATATTCCATAAAAAAACCTCCTTTTTCTTTATCTTATGGCAATCATTCTAAACTGGTTCCAAAAAGCTGATTTATCTCTATTAAATTTATTTTGCTAATTTTGAAAGGATTTCTTCATAAATGGTTTTATTGCTATTTTTCAGTTCCTAAGGTATAATAAGTTCAGTTATATCATAAGTTAAAACCTTTTGGTAACACTACACTGATAACCAAGCAGTTATATTGTTATAATAGAAACAGCAATCTATCGGCTGACAAGTGGATGTAGTTTAAACAGCACAATGCTGAATGTTACTAGAAAATGGTTGTTCTGGTTTTATCCAGTATATGTTAGAAAAATCCAATTTACGCAGCTTATGAAAAATGTTCTATTTTATGTGATGGAATGATAAACATCTCTATCTTTTGATTTATTAGCAGGTACTACTAACCTGTCATAACGGTGGGATAGGAGAATGAAATTTTACAAAAGGGGTGTAACCATGTACCGGATTTTAATTGTAGAGGATGATAGGGGGATTGCCTCTGCTGTCCAGCAACAAATTTCTTCTTGGGGATTGGAAGCAAAATGTGTGGAGGATTTTCGGAATGTCTTGGCAGAATTTTCTGCCTATGATCCTCATTTGGTACTGATGGATATTTCCCTTCCATTTTTTAATGGATACCATTGGTGTAGCGAGATTCGCAAAGCATCCAAAATCCCCATTGTGTTCCTTTCCTCTGCTTCGGATAATATGAACTTAATTATGGCAATCAATATGGGCGGAGATGATTTTATCCCCAAGCCGTTTGACCAATCGGTGCTGATGGCAAAAATTCAGGCAGTTCTGCGCCGGACCTACGATTATAGCGGGCAGGTTCCTGTTTTGGAGCACCGAGGAGCCATGTTAAACACAGCGGACGCCACCCTCACATATCAGGGGACCCGCATTGACCTGACCAAAAACGAGTTTAAAATCCTACAAACCTTGATGGAACAGAAAGGTAAGGTTGTTAGCCGGGAAAAATTAATGGAACGCCTTTGGGAAAGCGACAGCTTTGTGGATGAAAACACCCTGAGTGTCAATGTAAATCGGCTGCGGAAAAAGTTAGATGCAGCAGGGCTGATACAGTTTATTGCCACTAAGGTTGGGATGGGATATTTGATTGAACCAACAGAAGGATGATAAAACATGAAATTGCTACTCCAATATTTTAACTACCACAAAAAGTCAATTGTAGTATTCATCAGCTTTGGCGTCATTTTCGCAGTTGTGTTTTTCCTTTACCGCCTGCCTGTATCCGCCGTGGGCTATGGTGTGGCAGTTTGCGCCTTTGTGGGGATGATTGCGATGATACTGGATTTCCAGCGGTTTTATCGGAAACATCATCAGCTAAAAAAGGTATGTGAACAGATTAATGTTACCAAAGAACATCTTCCTTCAACCAAACAATTATTGGAACAGGATTATCAAGAAATCATCTATACCCTTTACCAGCAAAGGCAGGAACTGTCGGATCAGATGAACAACAAATATACAGATCTGGTGGAATACTATACCATATGGGCACACCAAATCAAAACGCCGATTGCTTCCATGAGACTGAACCTGCAAAGCCAGGATACCGACCTGAGTAGGGAATTATCGGATGATTTAATTCGGATTGAACAATATGTGGAGATGGTATTGTGCTATCTCCGCCTAGATTCCAGTTCTACTGATTATGTCATACGAGAATACGATTTGGATCAGATGGTAAAACAGGCTGTCAGAAAATTTGCCACCCAGTTTATCCGGAAAAAGATTACCCTGCGGTACAATGCTTTGGGCTGTAACGTGTTGACGGATGAAAAATGGCTGTTGTTTGTGATAGAACAGTTATTATCCAACGCTTTAAAATACACCAAATCAGGAGGTCAAATCACGATAGAACTGGAACAGCCCAAAATATTATGTATCCGAGATACTGGTATTGGCATCGCCCCGGAAGACCTGCCCCGGGTATTTGAAAAAGGGTATACCGGCTACAATGGCAGGAGTGACAAAAAAGCTAGCGGTATTGGGCTATACCTCTGCCGGCGTATCTGTGAAAATTTAGGGCATCGGATTGAGCTTTCTTCTGATTTAGATAGTGGAACGGTAGTACGGATTCATCTGAATAGTGCCAATTTAGAAGTAGAATGACACAGATATGAATCACATAAAAGGCCTGTAAATATGCTTTATTACGATAAATAAGAAATAGCTTTTCTTGTGTAATGTTATTGTTTTAACTCCAATGTTTGTGTCAAATAAGAAATCATAATCTTACAAATTTGTAAGGTGAGAACAGGGAAATGTAAGCTGATTCGATGGCAGTACATTTCCCTGTTCGGTTATAATAGGGTTGTAAAGTTCATATACGAGATGGAGGTTCATGATTATGCCAATATTAGAAGTAAATAATCTGAAAAAAATCTATACAACACGTTTTGGAGGAAATCAAGTTCAAGCTCTCCGGAGTGTAAATTTCAGTGTTGAAAAAGGGGAATATGTTGCTATCATGGGAGAGTCCGGTTCTGGTAAAACCACCCTTTTAAATATTTTAGCAGCCCTAGATAAGCCAACTGGAGGAAGTGTTCTATTGGATGGAAAGGATTTATCCAAAATTAAAGATTCCGAAATTGCTAACTTTCGCCGGGATAACCTGGGGTTTGTATTCCAGGATTTTAATCTTCTAGATACTTTTTCCCTTCAAGATAATATCTTTTTACCATTAGTACTTGCGGGGAAAAATTTTCAGGAAATGAAGCAGAAACTCACTCCTATTGCGGAAAAGCTGGGAATTACACCGTTATTATCCAAATATCCATACGAAGTTTCTGGTGGTCAAAAACAGCGTGCAGCAGTTGCTAGGGCGTTGATTACCAATCCAAGGCTCATTCTTGCCGATGAACCAACCGGCGCTTTGGATTCCAAATCCACTGATGAATTGTTGGAGCTATTCTCCAATATTAACAGGGATGGTCAAACCATTCTGATGGTAACCCACTCGGTCAAAGCGGCGAGCCATGCCCAAAGGGTATTATTTATCAAGGACGGAGAAGTTTTCCATCAAATTTACCGTGGAAATAGTACCGACCAACAGCTATACCAAAAAATTTCGGATACCTTAACACTTTTGGCAACAGGCGGTGATCAATAATGAAATTAGGATTTTACCCCAAACTTGCCTTTACCGGCATTGCAAAAAATAAAAAGACCTATCTTCCTTACATTTTAACCTGTATTGGAATGGTTATGATGTTTTACATTATCCTATTTTTAACATCCAGCCAGGTATTGTACAACATGCGGGGTGGAGATGTCATGCAATCCATCCTTTCAATGGGTTGCGGCGTTATTGGTGTGTTCTCGTTGATTTTTCTGTTTTACACCAACTCTTTTTTAATCCGCCGAAGAAAAAAAGAATTCGGGCTGTATAACATCCTAGGGATGGGGAAAAGGAATTTGGCTCGTATTTTAATATGGGAATCCATTATTATCGCGGTGATTTCCATAATTGGTGGACTGATTTGTGGTATCCTGTTCTCCAAGGTTGGGGAATTGATTATGACCCAAATGTTAGATGGGGACATTAGTTTTTCATTTACCGTCAGTTTTCAATCAATTTGGGTAACACTCATTGTATTTGCTGGAATTTTCTTTTTGATTTTATTAAATTCTCTGCGGCAAATCCATCTCTCTAATCCAATCCAATTATTGCGTAGTGATAATGTAGGAGAAAAACCGCCAAAAGCAAACTGGATAGTTGCTTTTTTAGGAGTTATTCTTTTAGCAGCTGCCTACTATCTGGCTTTGTCTATCCAAGATCCAATTTCTGCGTTGATGTGGTTTTTTGTAGCGGTTATTATGGTAATTATAGCAACCTATCTCCTATTCATTGCAGGTTCTGTTGCGCTGTGCAAGTTATTACAGAAAAATAAACGCTATTATTATAAAACAAACCATTTCGTTTCGGTTTCCTCCATGGTATACCGTATGAAACGGAATGGGGCAGGTTTGGCTTCTATCTGTATTCTGTCCACTATGGTACTAGTGATTATTTCATCCACAGCCTGCCTGTACATTGGAGCGGAAGACAGCCTGCACTCCCGTTATCCTCGGGATATTGTGGTGGAAACTACCACAATGGAGGGGCATTACATTGACGATATTCACAACACAATTGGCCAAGTATTACAACAAAATAACCAAGAGGAACAAGATCAGTTACATTATCAGTATTTATCTGTAGGTGGCTTTTTCCAGGAGGATCAGGTGATTTTTGACCAAAGCAAAATAGATACCATGCAATTAATGTCCTCTATTGAAAATGTACGCCAAATTTATGTGGTTCCAATTGATGACTATAACAGGCTTATGGGAACCAATGAAATATTAAGGGAAAATGAAGCACTTTTGTTTGCAACAAAATCAGATTATCCCTATGATACCATTTCTCTTGAAAACTTTGGCACCGTAACAATCAAGCAAACAGTGCCAGAATTTGTAGGAAATGGGGACGATGCGATGATGATAACATCTTCTATTTACTTGTTTGTACCAAAAGATACGATGATTGGCATTTATAATGCACAATATTCCATTTATGGAGATGAAATAGCTTCTGCTTGCAAAGACTACTACGGTTTTAATCTGGATTGTGATGACCATACCCAGATAGAAATTCAAAACCAAATTGATCGGAAAATTGCTCAAATGCAGCAGGAAGATAACCAGTTTCCAAAAGTTATTTCAGAAGGCATTGCTGCGGAACGGTCAGGATTTTACGCCTTGTATGGTGGAATGTTTTTCTTAGGAGTCCTTCTGGGGATTGTATTTATCCTTGGTGCTGTTTTAATCATGTACTACAAACAGGTGACAGAAGGTTACGAAGACCAAGGCAGGTTTGAAATCTTACAAAAGGTCGGTATGACCAAAAAAGAAATCAAAAAAAGTATTAATTCTCAGGTATTGACTGTATTTTTCTTGCCTTTGATCGCAGCTGGAGTGCATACGGCGTTTGCGTTCCCACTAATTAAGAAAATGCTGGTTTTGTTTAGCTTAACAAATACTGGTTTATTGATTGGCATTACCATCGGAAGTTATTTATTGTTTGCTTTGTTCTACATTATTGTATATTTGGTAACTTCAAAATCTTATTACAGCATTGTAAGTAACAGGAAGAAGGAAGCGGCATGAAACGGCTGGTATTAATTATCCTTAGTCTCCTGATTTCGGTCAGCCTGTGTGGATGTGTATTCCACACAGAGGACCGTGAACGGATCAAGGATACGGTATTAAACAATTTTAATAATTTTATCTCAGATATTGGCAGGCACCAACTTACTAGGGATCGAGATTTAATCGGGGAACGGAACAGACGGGACGATTATACTGGAAAATATACTGCCCTATGTGACCATCAAACCGGCAAAGATGTAGTTTTTGGCGGGACCTCCATCCAAAGTCGTACAGTATCGGTATCAGGTAACATCCAACCAATGGCTGGCACTGCACAAATCAGGATACGGATGGGGACAGAGGTCACAATCCTAACGCCAGAAGCGGATGGAAGTTTCCATACCACTTTCAGTTTTACTGGCGGAGGGAATTACATCATGGTAGATTATGAGGATTTTAGTGGTTCAATAGAACTAAATGTGGAGTACCAAACCTAAGGATTGTGTAAAATTGGAAGGAGGCTGCTGGTATGCAAACAGCAAACCATATTATTAGAAAGAATAATCAATATTTTCATCGTTTCGGTATAAAATCAAAAAAATGTCTACAAACTGTTACTGTATGGTTTTCCCTAGCAGTCATTGCTGTAATAGCCATTCCAATTGCGGTTTTATTATTTCTAGTAGTATCCATTTGGATGTTAGCGGATTTCATTCTACGGCATCTGCAACGGGAGTAATTGAAGATTTTAAATGGGAGGAGTGCTTTATCCCTGATGAAAAAATTAATAAAATGGATTCTTGGAATTGGGTCGATCTTTCTTTGTATTGTGTTGGCGATAGGGATTATTTATGGTGCAAAAGGATATTTTTTGTATCAAGGGGTAATCAAAGATAATCCTTTATCTCAGCTTGTAGAGGGGATTGAATCCAAACAGCATTACACTCCCTATGAGGAACTTCCAGAATTTTATATCCATGCGGTTGTTGCGGTGGAAGACCATCGGTTCCAACAACACCATGGTGTGGATCCAATTGCGATTTGCAGAGCAGCTTGGAATGATATAAAAACCCTGTCTTTTGCGGAAGGGGGAAGTACCATCACCCAGCAACTAGCAAAAAATCTGTATTTTACCCAGGAAAAAAAGTTAGAGCGAAAATTTGCTGAGATTTTTGTAGCGTTTGATTTGGAAAGGAACTATACCAAAAAAGAAATACTATCGCTATATGTTAATACCATTTATTTTGGAAACGGCTGTTACGGAATTTATGACGCTGCCCAAAAGTATTTTGGAAAATCACCAAAAGAACTAACCCCCTATGAATCAGCTATGCTGGCAGGTATCCCCAATGCGCCTTCCGCATATTCTCCAAGTGATAATCCAGAACTAGCAGAGCAGCGATTACGTCAGGTTCTAAAGCGAATGGAAGCTTGTGGAGTTATTACCAAAACAGAAATAACCAATATTTTAGAAGAAAGCCCTCATTAATTTAACACAGGTCTCCTCTTTCACAATAGGGGAGACCTGTGTTTTACACAATATTTTGATAAAACATAGTGTGTGCAAGAGGTTCGAGGAATAAAACTATTTGAAATAGATAACTTTTAGAATAAGAGATGTTTTTATTCCATATTTAGAAAATAATAAGCGGTTTATATCTTGTAAAGTTACTTACTTTACAAGATATAAAGATATTTTCAAGACAAATATCTTTAAAAATTAAGAAAATATCATATTTTCTTTATAGCAAGTAAAGTAATTTACTTTACATATATAAAAAATATTTTTAAGAAATTTATTGTAAACACAAAACACTTTACGGCCTATACAGCAAATAAAAACTATAAAAAATTTAAATATTGTAATTTTTGGTAAGGAAAACATTTGTTTTGACTGCCTTTTTATTACAACAATATATCTTTTTGAGGGTTCGTTTCTTGAATACATAAAACCGTTTGATAGAACAATTTATGGAAAACACAATTGGCAAAAACAGTTTGCATTATCACATTATGATAGTGACATTTCGTATTCTTAATAAAATGGACACTACTAAATACAAAAAAATCGTATCCTATTGAGGATACGATTTTTTTGTTTCACATTCACTTTTTATTAAAAAGAGGATTTTCTTAATAGCAATAGGATTTTATATATTGCTCAGGGACATCCATCCGTTTTGCCACCTGTTCTATGGTCAATCCCTGACTTAAAAACCGTTGGCAAACTATTTTCATGTTTTCACCAACTTCAATTATATTCATATCTGGGTCATAAAAGCGGACAACCCGTTGTCCCCATGGATGCTCTTTTACTGGATGGACGTATTGGATTTCTGGCAAATCCTCTAACATTTCAATAAATTGGTCAAAATTATCTTCCTCAAAATAGAGTTCTGTATTTTTTCCTCCAAAATATAATTCCTCTTCTGGATGCTCGATTATTTCCAGCCAACTCTTTTTCGTTTGCAGGCATATGCCTCCTGTCAATGTAACATTTTGGCCGAAATTAACAGTAACGTGCAACCCCAATACTTTTGAATAAAAGGATTTTGATTGTTCCAGGTTGGATACTACCAAAAGCGGATTTCTAAATTTCATACTGGTCCTCCTCTAATAGATTCTAATTATTTATTATAATCATGTAAGAAAGTTTTGTCCATGCTCTGAATTTACAAAAAATTACCATTTTTTCTGTGAACTCTGTAAGATGATAAAATGGATTCGACAAATTTACGTTTTTTGATTATAATAGAATTTGGAAACAGTGGATTGAGGAGTGGTAATTATGAATAATAAAGATAAATTGGAACATTTATATCAGGAAATTGATGAATTAATTGAAAAAAATGTCACATTCCAACATCCGGCTTTTAATGCCTGGCACAGTAAAGTATTAAATTTCCTTTCAAAACAATATGGTGAATTTAGCTCAGAGTACACCCAGTTCCATAAACGAAATTTCACCCCAAAATCTTGGGATTTTTCCAGTGCTTCTGCGGATTGTATAGAAGGATTGGAACAAACAAAAATTGAATTTGAAAATTACCTTCAAAAATTAGGGGGGACAATAGCGGAAAAACCTGCCCATGTAGAACCAAAACAATTCAGCAATAAAGTATTTTTGCTTCATGGTCGTAATAGCCAGTTTAAAGATGTAGTAATCAAATTGTTGGAGAAACAAAATATACAACCAATTATGTTAACCCAAGGGTATACCATGATGGAACAGGTACAGGCAAACCAGGATATTATCGCAAGCATTGTCTTGTTTTCCGAAGATGATACTGGAAAACCAAATGAGGAAAAAGAATTTCACTCTCGTGCAGGGCAATCTGTTCTATTTGGGGCGGGGTATTTAACTGGAAAGCTTGGAAAAGATAAAACTTTGTTATTATCCAGTGGCTTATTGGAACTTCCGCCTGATTTACAAGACATTGTGAATACTAATACGGGAAACTGGCAATTGGATGTACTAAAACAATTAAAAAAAATTGGTTTTTCAATTGATTTAAATAAACTGTTTGAATAGTATCATTCTAAAAAACTTGCATTAGCCATTTTTCGTATTTTATGTGAACATACTGCCCGAAAACAAATAATTTATTTATCATATATTGTAAAAAGTGATAACTTATGGTATAATATAGAAATAGGTCATGTGGGAAATTGATTTTTAAGGAAAAAAGGAGCCTATAAAAGTTTGTTTCCTGCTTTTTTAAAACCTATCCTTATGGATTGTTGGGCATACCGGAAGGATAGGCTTTTTAATTTTATAGCAATTTTATTTGGATTCCCCCTATAAGCGGATTCCTACCAGAGCGTTAGCAGCCTGGATCAAGGAGGAACATCAATGAATACAAACCCAAAAAAAGATTTACTAAGTACAGAAATGTCCGATTATTTCAATTGTCCTTGCCAGCTTTTTCAGCCAATGTTAGATGATGACCCATTAATGGAAACGTTTTATAAAGCGTCTGTAGAAGGAAAACAGCAGGGATTTACCCCAATGTTAGTTACCTCAGAAGATGATCTTTTATGGGAAAATCTTTTTATGAATTCAGATCCAGAAAATAAACGGATCTCAGCTCGATTTCATCCAGGAAGGGTAGCAGCTTACCGGAAACGAATTTTGAGTTCTCCATTGCCCGATGGAAAACAGCTACTGGATTATCTATTGAAAATAAGAAAAGAAGAAACCGAACAGCATGGATTGGATTGGGATGCTAAAATTAAAGGCCCAATGATTGGTGGAGATGCTATTAGCGTATTTTATGGATACTGGGATTTTAACACCAAAATGACAGTTCCAGTTACCTTGGCAAAAATTCCAGTAAAAAATCCTTGGGAAGTGTTTGCCTGGATTCCTTTTGGAGGTTGGAATGATTGCCCATCTCCATTGAAGATGATTGCAATTGCTAAATACTGGTATCATGAATATGGGGCAGTTCCAGCAGTAATTACCCACGATGTATTGGAATTTTCTCTTTCGACCCCAGTTCCACGAGAAAAAGCTTTACAGCTTGCTTTAGAGCAATACGCCTTCTGTCCGGACATTATCGACCAATGTCCTGTAGAAGAGGGGAATATCGGCTCTTTAGCGGATAGTTTATCCAAATCTACTACCTGGTATTTCTGGTGGAATTGATGTTTGGTTAGAATTCTTGGAAATCGGCCAGCAAACATTCCTTATCAAACAAAAATCGTAATTACAATCAAATGGTAGCTATGTCAGAATTTTTATATTAGGAAGCGGTAGAGGATTTTTCTCTGCCGCTTTTGTTATAAACCATCACAAAAAAACGATGGCTTCGAGCATGTTTAGTGAAACAAACTATCATTTTTTAGTAAACTCTTAAATCGCTTACCTAAGCTACCTGCAAAAGTGAAGAAAGATTGTTAATATATAATAATTTTTTCAAAAAGGTATTGCTTGTGACGCAACGTAATGATTTATAATCAATATAGGAGGTGGAATAATGATGAAACAATCGAAATCAATACCAGAAGGATATATGACAGTTGGTGAAGTGGCAAAGAAAATGGGGGTTACAGTCCGTACCCTACAATATTACGATAAACAGGGGCTACTTTCTCCATCCGCAGAGAGCGAAGGCGGGCGTAGGCTTTATACCGATAAGGATTTAATTACACTGCATCAGATTTTATCCTTAAAATCATTAGGTTTTTCCCTTGCAGATATCAAACAACAGCTAATCTCTTTGGATACTCCCTCTGATGTCGCGAACGCGCTTAGTAAGCAGGCAGATGATATCCGCCAAAAAATAGAGCAACTATCCGCTTCTTTGGCAGCAATAGAGCAATTACGGACAGAAGTGCTACAAATGCAAACAGTGAATTTCAAAAAATATGCGGATATTATCGTTAACTTGCAAATGAATAACGAGTTTTACTTTTTGATTAAATATTTTGATGATGATATGCTGGACTATATCCGCACACGCTTTGACCAGGAAAGTGGCTTTGCTTTTATAGAGAGGTTTAACCGTATCAGTGATGAAATCATACAGCTCCAAAAAGACAATATCCCACCTGAAAATGAAAAATGCCAGACCCTTACCAAAGTGTATTGGGATTTAATTATGGAGTTTACAGAAGGTGATATGAGTATGCTGCCAAAACTGATAGAATTTGGAAAGTTAAATAATACCACAAATGAATGGGAAGAAAAACAGAAAAAACTAAATGCCTATTTGGAACCAGCTTTGGAAATCTATTTTTCCAGGCTTGGTGTTAATCCATTTGAGGGGGTAGAAACATGATTGATGCCATTCAAGTTCATGGATTAACAAAAAGCTATGGTGAACATATGGTCCTCAAAGGGCTTGATTTTCAAATTGCGCAAGGAGAGGTGTTTTCCCTGCTCGGTGTGAATGGGGCGGGAAAAACTACAGCCCTTGAATGTATGGAGGGATTGAGGAAGTATGACAGTGGAATGGTTATCGTAAATGGAAAAATGGGTATTCAGTTACAGTCATCCTCCCTGCCAGCCCATATCAAACCCATGGAAGCCATCAAACTATTTGCCAGATGGAATAAAGCTAAGGTTGATATCGCTATACTTCAGTCACTGGGAATTCAGGAAATCGAGAAAAAGCAATATATACAGCTATCCACAGGCCAGAAAAGGCGGCTGCACCTGGCCCTTGCCCTGATCAGTAGTCCAGATATTATTTTTCTTGACGAGCCAACAGCAGGACTTGATGTTGAGGGTAGATTATCGCTGCATACTCAAATCCGAAAACTAAAATCGCAGGGAAAAACAATTGTTTTGGCAAGCCATGATATGGCGGAAGTGGAAACACTGTGCGACCGGATCGCGATTTTAAATGATGGAAAGATTGTGTTTTGCGGAACACCTTCAGAACTAACAGACAAAATCGGAAAAAAATACTGGATTCATATCAAAACCCAGCAGGGAAGTAATACATTTGAAACTGATAATATCGAAGACAGCCTGCTCTCCCTATTGGACGAGTTAAAACAAAAAGGGATTGAGGTATTGGATATTAAGGTGGATAGGGGTACCTTGGAACAGCACTTTTTAGAAATGGCAAGGAGGTCGGAGAAATGAAAAATTTTTTGTATAGCGTAGCGTTACAATGGAAACTGGATATCAGAAGTAAATCGTTATTGGTCACCTGTTATCTTGTTCCGCTCCTCTTTTTTCTACTTATGGGTGGCGTTTTTACCTCTATCATGCCGGAAATGAAACATACACTGATACCGGCAATGATTGTAATGGGGGTGTCTATGGGTGCTTTGATCGGATTGCCTCCCTCTTTAGCCGAAACCTATGGCAGTGACATAAAAAAGATGTACAAAGCAAATGGAGTGCCCATATGTTTAGGCTTAGCCACAATGTTTGTCTCCGCATTTCTTCATTTAATGATGTTGTGTATCATCCTATTTTTGTTGGCTCCCATCTTGTTTCAGGCGTCTTTGCCAGTAAACCCTCCGCTGTTTTTCCTTGCGCTTGCCCTCTATATGGCTGTATCACTGAGTATTGGAAGTGTTTTGGGCTTAGTTGTAAAAAGCCAAGCAAAGCTGACGATGGTTTCACAGCTTGTGTTTTTGCCATCCATTCTGCTTTCGGGTATTATGTTTCCGATGGAACTGCTGCCAAAAGCTTTTCAGGTAATTGGAAAACTCTTTCCCGCTACTTGGGGAAACCTCTTAATGCAGGATAATGGATTCCGGTTAGAAAACTTGTGGTACTTGATCCTGCTGTTTTTGGTTGCGGTCATTGTATGCGGAATCCTTTTGAAACAGCAGAAATCAAAATAATTGGAACCGTATGGAAGGTGTACAGATGTATTATTATTTTATACACTTGGATAGGGGAACAATCGATTTTCTCGATACCACAGTATACACCTTCATAAAGCCCTTGTCTTTGAAAAAGCGAAAACAAGGGGAGCCTAGTACCTTAAAAGCCAAACGATGCGGGAACAGGTTGCTTGCATTTTTTTATTCCCGGCGGAATAAAGGAGTCTCGGCAAATCTACCAATTTAGTGGTGGATTGTGGTAAGTACTAGAAGGTTCTTTTACCGGCTTAGCACCTCGCAAGGAGTGCGAAACAATATCATTTCATTACCTCTTAGGTTCCTTCAAATACCGACATGCGAGCGATTTGCCATTGGTTGATGTTCTATATGCTTTTTCCCATAAACCGGGCGTTCTAATGGCAAACCATTCCGAACTTTTTTCTACCCTAAACTAGGGGGTTCACTTAGGCAGACAACAAGAAACCGCCTTGATGATTCAAGGCGGTTTTAAAATTAATGTAGCGAAACCAATCGTCCTATTTCCAGGATGGCACAGTTTTAATCCTCACAAATATCATGATATGGGTGGAACATCTGATGGTTTGGCTGTTCCTGTTTTTTTGTTTTGATTCCAAAGACAAAAATAAAAATGTGGAATACCCATACGCCAACCAAGACAATTCGACCAATTGGTACGTTGCTCATCATGATAAAACCTACACTCATGGTTAGGGTAACAATCACCATAATTTTCATTTTGGTTTTCCAGGTCATTCCTTGCCCTTTACGAAAGCTTTCCAGATTGTTTTTGTACAGTTTTGTGCCCACAAACCAATCGTTTAATTTTTTAGAACTTTTTCCAAAGCAAACCGCCGCCAATAGCAGGAAAGGGAATGCTGGTAACAACGGCAATATTGCCCCAATAAAGCCCAAACCCAAACCGATACATCCTACAGTGATATAAATTATTTTTTTCATACATCACGCTCCATTTTTACGCTTTTCTTTTCTGGTTTCGATGAAATGCCGGATTGCCATAACAGGGTGATGGAATAACATCCTTGGTCCGGAAAACCGCATTACCTGGCGGATTTTCTCCCGCATTTCTGGTTGATAACAATGTACTTTACAGGCAGAACAAAAGGTTTTTGTTTCCATAAAAGGGCATTTATTACTTCGTTCCACGGTATAATCTAACAGATTTTGGCAATTAGAACAAAGCCGCTGGGTGTGATGGTTCTTCCTGCAATACAGCAAGATCATTTCAGAAACCATCCGTTTTTCCTGTTCCCGTTTGGATTGTAAATCTTTTGCCATCAGCTCATCCTCCCGTGTTCCACAGAATACACCTTGTTTGCAATCCCCATGGTGGATTCTCGATGAGATACCAAAACAACGGTTTTATCCTGCCGTTCCTCATGCAATGATTTCAGGATAACCGCTTCGTTTAAGCTATCCAGATTACTGGTGGGTTCGTCCAGCAAAATCAGCGGAGCGTCGTGCAGGAACGCGCGTGCTAAGCCAATCCGCTGTTTTTCACCACCGGATAGGGTATCCCCCAATTCCCCCACATTGGTTTGGTATCCATTTGGCAAGCTCATGATAAATTCATGGATGGAAGCTTTTTTACATGCGGCGACAATCTCTTCCTGGGTAGCATCCAGTTTGGCGATGCGGATATTGTTTTCAATGCTGTCGTGGAACAGGTGGGTTTCCTGGGTTACAAAGCTTTCCATTTCCCGCAGGTTGGTGGTGTTGATCTGGTCTATCTGCTTGCCGGATATAGCGATTTCCCCTTGCTGTACCTTCCAAAACCGCATCATCAATTTTAACAGGGTGGATTTTCCACTGCCACTTTTCCCTACAATGCCGGTTACCTGGTGTTGCGGAATTTGCAAGTTCAGGTTGGACAAAATCATTTCATTCCCATAAGAGAACGTAACCTGTTTTACCTCTGCACCCTGGAAGTTGATTTCTTGTTTTCCAGTAATTTCTTCCACGGCAGGGGATTCATCCAGAATATCCAGTACACGGTTGCCGGCCGCGAAAGTATTTTGTAAGGTACTGCCCAGGTTTGCCAGGGCGACCACCGGACCAAAAGAGGACATCATCGCAACCACTGGAATCAATACCCCGTCAAACGCTATCATTTGGTTGTGGTATAACAGAGCGGCTACCAGTAACATGATCAGGTCAAACACCAAAATAGCCGTGTTGGTAATTGCCATATTCTGGCCAGTACGCCGTTTCATCTTTGCTTCCTCTTTGGAAAGCTGGTCAGTGTGTTGGTTCAGTTGTTCCAGGCGTTGTTCCCCAGTGCTGTATTGAATGCTTTCCTTTAATCCCCGCAGGCTATCCAAAACATAACTGCTCAATTCACCGGATTTGGAACGGAACACCATCCCGCTATCCCCGGTTTTTTTGGAAATAACAATTGGAATTACGGCCCCAATCACAAGATATGCTACCAGAGCGATTAGTCCCAGCAACCAATGGTAGCAGCTAATCCATATGGTCATAATCACTGCCATACAAATGGCGATAGCGATAGGGGAGATGGTGTGGGCGTAAAAGACCTCCAACAGTTCAATATCTGAGGTGATAACCGAAATCAAATTTCCTTTGTCCTTTCCCTCCAGTTTGGCGGGGCAGAGCCTGCGCAATGCTTGAAACACTTTATCCCGGATTAACGCCAATAGTTTAAAGGCAATAAAATGGTTGCACGCTTGCTCTGCATACCGGAGGAACCCACGAACCAACGCAAAAACAATAACACATACCACAGCTGTTTTTAAGGTAATTGGGGTTGACATTTGCAGCACGTCCAACATGGCGTATCCGCCAAATACCGTAATGGAGATAGCTGCCAGGAATCCGATTACCCCCATGACAATTGCCAGTATCATAAATCCGATTAAAGGTTTTACCAGGCCTACCAAACGGCCCATAATTTGAAAGTTGCTTCTTTTTTTCATCGGGTTTCACCGCCTTTTTGATAATGTTCCAGGTTTTGCTGGCATTCCCATAGATGGGCATATACATTTTGTTTTTCCAATAACTGCTGATGGGTTCCGCTCTCTACCAGGTTGCCTTTTTCCAATACATAAATACAATCAGAAGCAACCACATTGGCAAGGCGGTGGGAAATTAAAAGGACGGTTTTTGTTTTTGCCAGTTGGTGGATTTGCTCCATAATATCGTTTTCGCTCTCCACATCAATATTTGAGGTTGCCTCGTCAAAAATGTAAATCGGGGTATCATGCAGTAAGGCGCGTGCCAAAGCCAGGCGTTGACACTGCCCGCCGGAAAGGTTGCTGGCTTTTTCCTGCAATAGGGTATCCAATCCGTTTTCCTGCCGGAGGAAATCCGCCAGATTGGTTTGTTCTAATACTGCCCAAAGTTGTTGATCGGTAGCGTTTGGATTCCCCATCAGCAGGTTATCCCTTACCGTCCCTTTTAACAAATAACTGTTATGGCTGATATAAGTAATCGTCCGTATCAGGCTGGACTCCGCAATTTGGGATAATTCGATCCCCCCAATGGTGATACTTCCTGTGTAGCCCTGGTTTCGTCCCATGAGCAGGGAAGCAATGGTAGATTTCCCGCAGCCGCTTTCCCCAACCAAGGAAATAAATCTCCCCATTGGAAATTCCATATGGACGCCGTGAAGGATTTCCCGTCCTTCATTGTAGGAAAAACGCAAATCCTTACATTGAATAGCATAGTGATCAGAAGACACTGTAGCTGTTTTCGGCTCTGGGTCAGGTAAATCCAGCAAACGGAAGATTTTATCACTGGCAGCCATCCCGTTCATCGCAATGTGGAAGAACGAACCCAGCTGGCGCATGGGTAGGAAGAAATCAGCGGACAGCAGGATAATCGCGAAACATCCCATAAAGGAAATGGCATCCGCCTGGAATTCGTTTACCGAGATAATCACCCCTAAAGCAGCACCGCCATAAGCCACCAGATCCATAATGGTAATAGAATTGAGCTGCATAGTCAGCACTTTCATGGTGATTTTACGGAATTTTTCCGCCTCCCGGTTCATTTCCTGGTTTTTGAAGTCATCAGATTGGTAAATTTTCAGGGTAGTCAGCCCCTGCAGGTTTTCCAGGAAAGTATCCCCTAAAGCGGTATACTGCCCCCAATATTTCGACAAAAGCTTCTTGGCGAAGGTTTGCACCGCCGCAATGGCAACTGGGATAAGTGGTACACAGATCAGCAGGACGATTGCAGCTTTCAAGCTGATCACGCTCAATACAGCAAACAGGGTAACAGGCGCAAGCATGCTGTAAAAGAACTGGGGTAGGTAAGCTCCAAAATAGGTTTCCAATTGGTCTACCCCTTCTACTGACATCTGCACTACCTCAGAAGTAGAAATCTTATCCGTATAAGACCCTCCCAATTTTAGCAGTTTTTGGTAAATTTTTTGCCGCAGGATCTTTTTTACCGATTTGGAAGAAAAATAGCTCATTTTAGCTGCCCCAGTAGTACAGACAAACCGGATTAGGATTGACACAAGTATAATGGCTGTTGTGGCGATTATAGTGGTGGCACCCAGGGTTTGTGTCAACAATTTTTGCAATAGTTGGCTAATCGCAAAAATCATACTGATGTTGGCAAGCAGGCTGCACCATTGCAACACCACGTTGGCAGCGATGTATTTTTTGCTTTCGCTGACAGTGCCAATCAACCGTTTGTTAATCATCATAATTTGAAATACTCCTCTATACTAAACTAATATTCTGAAAAAATAGTACACACCAAATAGGGGATAAAGCCAAGGGTTTATAGAAACAGCAGTATCAGGACGCAGAAAAACACTACATCCTGATAACAACTGATATGATTTCAACTTTTTCTAAATGGTGAAATACGGTACCTGTACAATGTGTAGTTATACATGTTACAACAAATTAATTCGCTAAGGCTTTACCCAGCGCCTGGCATGCTGCTTCTCCATCACTGTCAGGGGATTCATTGCAAATAACGCTTTCACAAACCAGGTTCGCGCCGTCTCCTTTACAGGTTTGTTCCCAAGTACGCATCCATTCGCCGTCACCCCAGCCATAGGAACCAAACAAAGCGATTTTTTTACCGTTCAATTTTGGTTCGCAGGTGGTGAACATCGGCTGGAACTCACTGTCCTCCAGTTCTTCTGCTCCCATGGAAGGGCACCCAAATGCTATAGCGTCGTATTGATCCATCATATCTGCGTCAAATTCGGATGCGGTAAACAAGGTAGCCTCCGCACCTGCTTCGATAGCACCAGCTAAAACTTGGTTTGCCATCGCTTCAGTATTTCCTGTACCGCTCCAGTATACAACTGCAACTTTACTCATAAATATTAACCTCATTTCTTAAAAAATAGTATATCAAGCAGCCACAGTCAGCTGCAAAATACTTCGTCCATTGTTGTATAGCCGCCAATACACATCCCTGCATTTTTTGAATTTGGCGAATGTCTGTTTTGCTTCACATTCATTGCAGTAAACCTTCCAGCAACCAACACACTTGCAGTTTTTTCCTTCATTTTCAATAAATCCAACCACATCCCACAATGGATACCCCAGAAACAAGCCAATTTCATGAGGAAATTCATCCATCTCACAAAAACGACCCTGTAACTGTTGGATAGCGCTATCAAGGTCAGTTTCCATATATCCACAGCTTTTTAAAAAGCAGCGAACACCCGGCTTGTTCAAATCCTGTTTTAATTTAGATTTGCGGAACACATAAACCAACGCATGGTGCTCTTTTTTTCGTAACACTACAATAAAAATTCCTTTTTGATTGAGTTTGTAGTTCCAGCAATTTAGTTGTTGTTCTAACTCCAAATCAGAAGAAAATGAAAAGTTAAACAGACTGGCTGTTTTTAAGGAAGCCAGAGTAGGGGAACATAGTTCTACCAAATATTTTTCAAACATGGCAATCCTCCTATCCGTTATTGTGGGCAGTGTTCCGCCAGAACATTGTGCAGCGCAGAGGCACTGCTGGTATGCACACGGACAATGGGTACATGATTCTTTTTCGCCTCTTGGGATGCACTAAGTACCATTTTATGGGATACTGTATTGGTAAATAAAATCATTAAATCTGGACATCCTAGTTTTTTTCTCAACGCCCCTTTTTCTTTTGCAAAAACTTTTGCTTTACAGCCATATTTTTTACATATGGATTGATATTGGCAGGTCATGCACTCGTTGCCTCCAATAATGACGATGCTCATAATATCCTCCTTATTTTGTTAGCATGTGCTAACTTTTCATCTTATAAAAAGCACCAGAATGGTGCAATTATTTTTTGGCATTGCTATGCGTTACTGCAAATCAATTGTTTAACCTGTTTTACTATTATAAATTAGCATATGCTAACTTGTCAAGTAAAAAATTATAAGTTAGTTATAACTAACTTTGACTATTACTATACACACCATTTTATATTTTGTCAATAGCTTTTCTATAAATTATCATATTTAACAAAAATATAAAAATTTTTTATTACATTACTACAATATTAAACTAGAGGATTTCTATATTATCAATTAAAAATTTTTGTTGCATATCTAACGAATATACCATATGATAATAATAGAAGTTAAATTTAGAGTAGAGAATATTCTTTTAATATATTATTGCTTTGTCCCCAAAATAAATTATAATTAAGTAAAAAAATGTAAATTTTGTTTCACATGAAACAAAATCAATTTTTTATTTTTACAAATAATGTAACTAGAGCATATTAAAGCCCTTTTCCCATTTTAGGAAAATTTTATCATATTATTTTTATTTTATTTGCATATATATATAAATAAAATCAGTTAAATCTGCAGCAAATTATACATAGTTTGCAAAAAAAATATAAAAGTTTCCTCATATCTATAGACGAATTGCATACATTGTATTATAATAGCCGTGATATAGAATTAGAAACAATTATTAATTTTAAATAAAAACAGAAACCTTATAGCAAACTATGTGTGTAAAGGAGCTGTGTGTATTGAACGTCTATTCACATTTACATGTGAGCCGGATTGTCCGCAGATATATTCAACGGGAATTTGGGGTGCATTTACCAGTTATGACTTTTGCCTATGGCAATATGAGGCCTGATTTTTCTCCAAAGTGTAAACAAATTCCTCATTATAAAAAGGATATGTATGAAAATATCCGCCAGGAAATTTCCGATTTAGCCAATTGTGAGAAAGAGAAAATGAACCGTTTTGTTTTGGCAGACCGTTTAGGGGTAATTTGCCATTATCTGTGTGATTTTTTCTGTTATGCCCATTCAGAGAAATTTACAGGCAGTTTGCGGGAGCACTTTAAATATGAAAGCTTGTTAAACCATTATATCAAACAGCGTCGTCGTACATGCGAGCAAGTAAATTTTTTAGCGGATGCCCAAATTACCACTAACTTAGCCGATTTATTAGAACGGTTAGATGAACAATATGAAAACTATGTTCGTTTACAAACCCAACCAGGATTTGATATGGTATGCGCTTTACAGGCATGTATTGAGGTAACTGTGCGGGTATTGGCGATTATTATCTGTAAATCCCAAGTAAGCACCCGTGTCCATAGAGACCAGGTTTTGGCGTAATATAAAAACACAGGAAAAGAAAAAGGATCGGAATGATAAAGTTCCGATCCTATTATTTTTGTTTGCATCAATCTTTTTCAAATGAAAATCTTTAAATTTTTGCCAGTTTTTTGTGGAACTCCTCAGAATCACAAACCACTTTTACTGGCTGGTTAAAGTCCAAAGAGAACAATCCAATAAAGGATTTTGCGTCTACAGCAATTTGCTCATCGAGTGAATGTAATGTGACGTCCTCATCTGTGCTGCAAGCAAGTTCTTGTAAACGTTGGATTTCTTCAATTGAGTTAAACATTTTTTCTGTTACCATAACGCATACTCCTTTTCTAATCTTGGAATCGGATTTGGATTCATTTTCCTTATCCTTACTTTTTATTATACACAGGAGAAAAAGCTTGTCAATGGTAAAAAAGTATAAATTTGTCCTATTTTTATCCTTGTTTTTAAATAAAATTTAAAACTATTGCAAAAGAGGGTGGGTTCTATGCTAATACGTGGGGAAGATTTACGCTGTAAAGACGTAATTAATTTAAAAGATGGTGTTAAAATTGGTACAGTAGATGATTTTGAACTGGATAGCTGTACTGCACAAATCCAGGCAATTGTAATTGGAGGAAGAAAAAAATTTTTTGGCCTATTAGGGCAGGAAGAAGATATTGTGATTTGCTGGAAAGATATCAATGTAATAGGGGAAGACGCGATACTAGTTTGTCTAGAACAATGCAATTGTTGCCATCCAAAACGAAACCGGGGACAATTTTTCCGTAATTTATTTGGATAAATGGAAGAATGCGGTTGACTTTTTATGAAAAAAATAGGATAATAAGGATAATTGATTGGAATGAAAAAATCAACAAAGGGGAGAACATGTGTGGCAAAAAAACGGTTTCGTAAAACAAAAATTACAATTTTTATTGTTTATATTATCATATTAGTTTTTTATGGATTGTTTGTGTTTCAAACCTTCCAAACAAAACAAGCAGGGGAGGATTTCCATGTGTTTGGAAATTATCTGTATGCTTTGGAGGATCAACATTCCCTTGCTATTAGCGAAGTAAAAGAGGAATATCAAAAAGGGGATCAAATTATTTATCGGACAGAAGATGGTTTGCAAACAGCGAAAATTGATACTGTTTTAACTCAAAATAACGAAAAAGTAGTTACCTTGGTTTCCAACCAGGACCATATTTCTTATGATTTCATTATCGCTGCAGTAAAAACCGATATTCCTTATTTGGGGGCAGTATTTGAGTTTTTACAAACAACATTGGCTGTTATCTGTATTGTAGTAGTTCCATGTGCATTGTTTGTAGTTTACCAAATTGTTCAACTTATCCGCACTGTAAAACATGGTAAAAAATCAGAAGAAAATCAGAAAAATGAGGAACTTATGATGGAAGATAAATTGTCTAATATTCAAACACCTACTATGGAGCTTTCCAAACAAAATATTTCGCAACAGTTTGCGGCAATTGCCCAATCAACAAACGAACAGGGTACTATCCAAAAAGAACTTTCCAGACCTCTATCAAGAGAACTGAAAGTTGCTCCATCGGAAGAAAGCTTAGATCAAGTATTGGATGAGATGAAATACAAAATGAAATTTCAGGATACATATCAGCTTTCCAAACATATGGAAAGTGTAATTGATGAGCAACCGGAAATGCAATCTGAGTTAGCGCCATATGGATTGCAGACAAAACAGATTGAAGATGGGATTGAAATCCAGATTGATAGCAGTAAAACCAAGGATATTACCATCCGTCTAAAAAAAGATGGCTCCTTAACTCTCATCACAGAAAACTATCAAGCAGAGATTAATTCAGATATTTAATTGAAAAGTACATTTTTTAATGTGCCCCTCCTCTTTTTCTATTAGTATTCTCATTTTAGGGTATCATAATAGAAAAAGTAGTAAAAAGGAGAGTAATAGATGAACAATTTAAAAATAATTCGGGAACGTCGTGGGCTAACGCAGTCCCAACTGGCACAATTATCCGGTGTAAGTCTCCAAGAAATACAGGAGTTCGAGCAAGGAAGTCTAGATACCAATCAAACAGCACAGTTGATGGCGCTGCATAAATTAGCTACTGCGTTATCCTGCAATGTAAATGATTTGTATTAATCAGGTATAAAAAATAGGATTCTGTTAGAAACAAAACTGATTCTGTATAGATGCAGAGTCAGTTTTGTTTTTTGTAGTAAACTGTTCCTGTTAGAGTCCAAAGCATAATTTTTCTGTTTGTTTCATATGATTGGTTATCTTTTAAAAACTGGGTGATTTGTATGAAACGCTTTGTTTGGATTGCGCTTTTATTGGTGGCCGCTTTAGGCTTTTTTTATTTGAACCGGATATCCCTTTCCATTAGCCAACAAGATTATGGTGAAATTCCCGCCATGAACCAGCAGGTAGATTTTTCTGATTTAAACGATGCCAATGAGGAAATGCGTAGTGTTTGGTTTTCCTATTTGGATTGGAATATCCTATTCAAGGGCAAAGATCAGCAGGCGTTTACCCAGGCAGCACAAAATGTACTGGAAAACCTACAATCGTTAAATTGTAACACCCTATTTTTGCATGTACGTTCTTTTGGAGATGCCATGTATCCTTCCCAATACTATCCTTGGTCATCCTCCTGTTCCGGAACCCTGGCAAAGGACCCCGGCTACGACCCGCTACAGATTTTTATTGAGCAGGCACACCAAAAAAATATTGCTGTACATGCCTGGGTTAATCCAATGAGAACGATGACTGACCAAGAATTTTCACAAATTGCTCATTCTTATCCCATAAAATCATGGTATGATTCTTCCAAACGTTCTGATTATATGATGCAAGATAGTACAGGAAGATGGATTTTGATTCCAGGAAACCCAGAAGTACAACAACTCATCTCAAATGGGGTAAAGGAACTGGTAGAAAATTATGATATTGATGGTATCCATATGGACGATTATTTTTATCCCAGTGGAGTTGACCAATTACCCCAGAATGATACTAGCTACTTTCAAAAATTGGGAAGCAATGTTGGTATTGAAGACTGGCGGCGTTCCAGTGTTACCCAAATGATGCAGGGAATTTATCAGGCTGCACATCAGGCAAAAGCGGAAATTCAGGTTGGAGTCAGCCCTCAGTCCAGCCTTTCCGCTAACCATGATAAATTGTTCGCAGATGTGGAACAATGGGTAAAAACCGATGGTATAATCGACTATATTGTCCCTCAAATCTATTTTGGTTTCCAGAATTCTTCCCAGCCATTTGACCAAACCGCCGCCCAGTGGAACCAGTTGGTAGAAGGTACCCAAACAAAACTATATATTGGTCTCGCCTGCTACAAAATAGGTTTGGATAACGATGCCCATGCAGGGAATGGAAAACAGGAATGGCAGGCCGTTGCGCAAAGTTCCAATGATATTTTAAAGCGACAGGTAGAATGTATTCGCCAGTTATCAAACTGCAAAGGCTTTGGTTTATATGACTACAAATCCATATTTGCGGAGGATGGTAGCATTCAACCTACCATTGCCAAAGAGCTAGAAAATCTGAAATCAATACTTGGATAAACCAAAAACAGGAGAAAGGTAAAATGTTACAAGAAATTCTAAAAAGAAGGAGTATCCGGAAATTTTCCAGTCATCCCATCCCGGAAAAAGATATTCGGGAAATCATAGAGTGCGGAATGAATGCTCCTTCTTCTAAAAACAGGCAGCCTTGGTCTTTTGTAGTGGTACAAGGAGATGCCAAACAAGGAATGCTTCAGGCCTTCCAGAAAGGGATTGACCGGGAAGAACATGATGCTCCGCTGCTTCCAAACAATAGGCAGCATCTCAGTGGAGCAAAATACACACTGCGGATTATGGAGCAGGCACCGGTTACGATTTTTGTATTTAACACTTTGGGGGACAATATCTTTGCGGAACTTTCCCAGGAAGAACGAGTATTCGAGATATGTAACCATCAATCGGTTAGTGCTGCCATTCAGAATATCCTATTGGCGGCAACCGCAAAAAAGATTGGCAGCCTATGGATTTGTGATATTTATTTTGCCTATCAAGAACTATGTGATTGGCTCAATATAGAAGGCGAGTTGCTAGCTGCTGTTTCGTTGGGGTATCCAGAAGAATCTCCACCTCAAAGGCCAAGAAAGAATTTTGACGACTTGGTAATATGGAAAAATAAACCGGAATAGAAAGGATTAAAACAATGAAAGACAATGTAAAACGGTTAATAGCGATTATTTTGTGTGTTGTGATGGCAATTGGAGTGTGCAGTGGGGTAATTGCCACTATTGTTGTTGGGGCATGAACAAGGTGTTGTTCTTATTGAGTTGGATTGTCGGAATCATAGGGCTCCTTTTTGCCCTGCTGGGGATTATCAAGCTTTTTACGCTTAGCAGTAAGAGCCTTCCTATTTTATTCTTTTGTTTTGGTATCTTGTTGATTGGGCTTGTTATCCTGCCATACAGTGTGGATTTATCCCAGATCAGGTGGCTTCGATTAACATATCGACTGGTTTGTGGATTGGTGGCAATTGGTGTGCTGTGTGGCGGAATTGTTTCCTGCTTTATGGCGTTTGGCGTCCACACCTGGAAAGGAAAGGATTTTCAAGGGACAGTTGTAGTATTGGGGACTTTAATTATACAGGACCAGCCTAGCCGGATGTTGAAAGCTAGATTGGATGCAGCTGTTGCGTTCTTAAAAGAAAATCCAAAAAGTAGCTGTATTGTCAGTGGTGGACAAGGAAAAAATGAGGATTACACCGAGGCGGAAATTATGGAAAAATATTTGGTTCAACAAGGGATAGACCCTAGCCGGATATATCAAGAAGGAAACTCATCTAATACAAAACAGAACCTACAATACTCCTTGCAAGTAATCCAGCAAAACCATTTAGGGGAACAAATTGTAATTATTACCAATGCGTTTCACCGTTATCGTGCCCAAATGTTCGCCGATCAATTAGGCGTTACAGCATATTCTGTTAGTGGAACCTGCCGGTTTGACTTGGAATTTATGTTTTGGTTCCGTGAGATCGCGGCAGTGTTAAAAGCTTGGATTACTGGAATATAATCCTTTCTATGTATAAATTGTAAATCATTACAATTTTTTTATGAAATCCCTTGCAATCAGCAGGACAACCATGTATAATGTACGTTGTTACTTAGAATAAATAATGGAGGAATTTGGAATGTTATTGGAAACTGCTGCAACTGGTGGAGCTTCAATGTTTATGCCAATTATCTTATTGGTATTGATGTTTGTCGTAATGTATTTTCTTATCATCCGCCCACAAAAGAAAAAAGATAAACAAGCTGCTGAAATGAGAAACAGCTTGCAAGTTGGCGATGAAGTTGTTACAATCGGCGGTATTATTGGACGTGTAGTTGTATTAAAGGACGATTATATTGTCATTGAAACAGGCAGCGACCGTTCTAAAGTAAGAATTAAACGTTGGGCAATCCAAAGCAACGAATCTCTTGACAGCGCAAAATAATTGCAGGAAGATAACCAGGAAATTCTACACCCCGGTGGAATCAGTATTCCCCCGGGGTTTCTGTTTGTATCGGGAATTTATATAAATTGGAATATTGTCCATCAAAACGGAATATATTACAAATAACAAAAGGATGGAGGGATGAACATGGCAGATCATCAAAATAAATCAATGGTGGTTTGGCTTCGGGCAATTATTTTTGGTGTATTGATTGGTACCTTGGTGATGATTGGGTTATCTGCCCTGTTTGCCTTTGCCATTGTCAAATTTAATGTACCAGCAACTGCTATTTCGATTGTGGTAACAATGTCCGCGGCAATTGGTAGTTTTATGGGAGGGCTGATTGCGGCAAAAATTGTAGGAAAAAAAGGATTGTTGGTAGGGGTTGGTTTAGGCTTAATCTTTTTTGTTGTTCTATTTTTTGCTTCTTTTTTTGTGACAGATGGTTCCTCATTTGCCGAGAACCTAACAAAATATATCGCTGTTGTAGTGGCAGCGATGATTGGCGGAATCTTTGGGGTAAATTTAAGAAAATCCCGTTCTTAATATAGAAACCTATCCGGAAATTGCTTGTAATATCATAAAATATTCCCGTTTGATTACTTTAATTGAACGGGAATTTCTATTTTTGTGATATACTCCTCCATCGTATGGATTGCAATCTCGTTTACCCCTGTTTCATAAGCATAGCCATTTAAAATTAAATTGTGTTTTTGGGCATAGGCTAGAATTTCTCGATACCTTTGAGGAATTTTATCCCAATTTCCTTTGCAGTATGCCGTTAGATAAAGACCTTTTGGTTTTATTCGAATTTCGGATTGTTCAGTTACATTTGGAACAACCACAAATAATGCGGAATATTCCTCCCATTTTCCTTGATATAACCGCTCTACTGGTATCATGGAACCATATGTAGCATTGTGCAGCCAACATAATGGATGTTTTTTCATTTCTTCAACCATTGTTGTGACCTCCTGTTCCAAAGAAGTTTGATGATTGATGTTGACCATTGCTAAATATTCTTCTTCTTTTTCTGTTATGCTAATTTTAGAGAGGTCAGCTTTGGATAAACCCACAATGGTTTTTTGGTGATATTCCAAAGTTTTTTGGATTTCTTTTAAATGGGAAATTCTCTGATCCAATTCTTTGATTTTTTCCCCAAAAAGAAAACTTAACTTCTCGCTGGAATGGTCTAGCATCAACTCCTGGATTTCTGGAATAGAAACATTTAATTCGCGTAACATTAAAATTGTTTTTAGAGTAAAGCTTTGTTGATAGGTATAATATCGGTATCCATTTTCTTTTTTGATTGCTGGACGGAATAACCCAATTTCATCATACCACATCAATGTTTTTTTATTAATTTGATGCAACGCTGCAAATTGTCCAATTGTGAACTGTTTTTTTCTGTTTTCTAACATTTTTATATTCTCCTTGACTGTACAGTTACTGGATGATTTATGATTATTATATCACAAAATGATAAAAAATAAATTGATAAGGAGCAGACTATGCAACAGCAAATTATCTTTCGGGAATATCAAAGCAAAGACCGAAAAGCACTAGAAAATATCATCCGGATTACTTGGGGGTATGACAAATTCTGTACCCCAAAAACAGCAGCAAAGCTCGCAAAAGCATATCTTGGGAATTGTCTAGCGAATCAGACTTTTACCCAGGTGGCGGTTGAAAACGGAAAACCAATTGGCATTATTATGGGAAAAAAGTTAAAAGGATTTCCATTATCAAGGCGTTTTTATTTTCAAAAAATTCGTTCAACAATTCCTATTATCTTGTCAAGAGAGGCAAGGAGTGTAAGTGGGATTTTCCAAACAGTAGAAAAAATTGACCAGGAATTTTTGAGGGATTCCAATTTGAATTATGATGCGGAAGTCGCTTTTTTCGCAATCCATCCTGAAAGTCGGGGAAAAGGAGTGGGCAAACAACTATTTCAACGCCTGATGGATTATTTTAAACAGGAACAATTGAGAAAGTTTTATTTGTTTACGGATACCAGCTGCAATTACCCGTTTTATGAGCACATGGGAATGACAAGGAGAAAA
Organism: Massilioclostridium coli; assembly: GCF_900095865.1. Classification (GTDB taxonomy): domain Bacteria; phylum Bacillota; class Clostridia; order Oscillospirales; family Ruminococcaceae; genus Massilioclostridium; species Massilioclostridium facile. The sequence goes on from NZ_FMIZ01000007.1 coordinate 1,030,614, forward strand.
AGTAAAAATGGTTCCTTCCAAATCAAAGGGTATCATCATGATATGACATTTTTCTTATATGATGGTCAAAATCCTATAAAATGAATATTAGGATAAATTTTTATGGCCTATGCTTGAAAACCGTTCCAGATTATGTTATAATAATACAAAACTATTTGTGGCAAAGGGGTGTATAATATGAAACACATTAAAACTTTGAACAACGCAAACTTAAAACAAACTGCTGCAAAAGGCGGTTGTGGCGAATGTCAAGCATCTTGCCAGTCTGCATGCAAAACATCTTGCACAGTGGCAAACCAAAAATGCGAGCGTCTGAGCAAATAAGCGCAACCTCATATCCCGTCCGCGCTTTGCGGACGGGATATTTTATGGGAATAAACCAGTTTTATAAATACCAATATAAAAAAGGAAAGTGAAAGAACCGGATGATACATAAATACAAATTAAATGGCTATAACATTGTACTGGATGTACACAGCGGAGGGGTGCATGTTGTGGATGACCTCTCTTATGATATGCTGGACGAGCTTTCCACACCTATGGTGGAAGTATGCCCGGAATCACTGTATGAAAAATTTAGCCAGTATCCAAAAGAACATGTGGCAGAAACCTATAATGAACTGTATGGACTTTATCAAGAGGGGATCCTGTTCAGTGAAGACGATTATGAGCAGTTTTCGGATATTCTCACTTCATCCCCAATCAAGGCAATGTGTTTACATGTTGCCCACGATTGCAACCTGCGCTGTAAATACTGTTTCGCATCCACAGGAGATTTTGGTCACGGCAGAAAATTAATGACTGCTGAAACCGGTAAAAAAGCAATTGATTTCTTGTTGGAACACTCCGGCACACGCCATAATATTGAACTGGACTTTTTTGGCGGGGAACCTTTGATGAATTTTGATGTAGTCAAAGAAGTGGTGGCTTATGCCCGTTCCAAAGAAAAAGAATACAATAAAAATTTCCGGTTTACTATTACCACCAATGGTATGTTGTTGGATGAGAAAAAAGCAGATTACATCAACCAGGAGATGTCCAATTGTGTCCTCTCTTTGGATGGTCGTCCGGAGGTCAACGATAGGATGCGTCCCCGCGTGGATGGGACTGGTTCCTATGATACCATTATTGGAAAATATAAATACTTGGTAGACCATCGTGGAGATAAGGATTATTATGTTAGGGGAACTTTTACTAAATATAATCTAGATTTTGCCAAAGATGTTCTCCACATCAATGATGCTGGATTTGATCAGCTTTCTGTGGAACCAGTTGTTACTTCGGATGACCAGCCTTATGCCTTGACTGAGGAAGATTTACCACGTATTTTTGAGGAATACGAAACATTGGCAAAAGAGATTATCAAGCGGAAAAAAGCTGGTAGTGGTATTAACTTTTTCCATTTTATGATTGACCTGAACCAAGGACCATGTGCAATTAAACGCCTGCGTGGCTGTGGCTGCGGTAACGAGTATGTAGCGGTAACACCAGAAGGGGATATTTATCCATGCCATCAATTTGTAGGGATGGAAGACTGGAAAATGGGGAACCTAGACGAAGGTACCCTGGATTTGGATAAAAAAGAATATTTCTCAAAAACCACTATTTATGATAAACAGGAATGCAAAAACTGCTGGGCAAAATTTTATTGTAGCGGCGGTTGCAATGCAAATAACCTGCAATATGCAGGCAGTGTGTTCCAGCCACATCATTTATCCTGTGAATTGGAGAAAAAACGTTTGGAATGCGCTATTATGATCAAAGCTGCAATGGCCGACACAGAACAAGATTAAAAATGGACTCCAGGGAGGAATTTTGTATGAGTCAGACAGTTGGATTTATTGGTTCGGGGAATATGGCTTCCGCCATTATTTCTGGTATTATTTCCAGTAAAATGGAAGGGATTTCTCTATTGGCATATGATATTAAACAGGCAAATTATGAGACTTTGTCCCGAAAAGGGGTACAGGTCTGTCAGCAATTAGAACAAGTTGCCAAAGCTGATTATATTGTGTTGGCAGTAAAACCACAAAATATTGCCGAGGTAATGGAAAACCTGAAACCAATCATCAATCAAGACGCCGTTATTGTTTCCATCGCGGCAGGGATCACAGAATCTTACCTGTGCCAGGCGCTGGGATATGAAGCAAAAGTGGTTTTGGTTATGCCAAACACTCCATTACTGTTGGGGCAGGGGGCAACTGCCATGAGCAAGGGTGACCATACCGGCAACCAGGAATTTGAGTTTGTACGCCAGTTATTCGCCTTGAGCGGTGCTGTAGAAGTGATTTCCAAAGACAAAATGTGCGAGATTATCGCCATTAATGGTAGTTCTCCAGCTTATATTTATTTGTTTGCCAAAGGCTTTTTGGAATATGCCAAAAAAGAGGGGATCTCGGAAGAAGTTGCGCTACATCTGTTCACTGCTTCTTTAAAGGGTTCCGCTTCTATGATGACCGATTCCGGCCATTCAATTGATGAATTAATCAAGATGGTAAGCTCTCCAGGCGGCACCACCTTGGCCGGGTTGGATGTTTTCTATCAAGATAATTTTACTGATACTATCATCAGGGCTTGTGATGCCTGCACGAAACGGGCGTACGAGCTTTCCAAATAAACGAATAAATGGGAACATTTCTGCATAGATATGGGGTAAACCAATCTTAAAGGAAGTGTATCTCATGAAACGGACAGGCAAATTCATTTCCAATGGAAAATTAACCATCCGTTGGAACCAGAAAACTTTTTTTCAGCTTATATTGCTCCTATTTATCATTGGGATGATATACGGTGCTGTGTTGGCAGGGACGAGTTCTGAGGAAATGTTGAATAAACTCTCGTTTTTGACTCAGGGCTTCATGGACCAGAGGGCGGAACAATCCTTGGTATACACCTTCCTTAATTCTCTAGGCTCTACAGCATCCTTGTTGTTAACGTTGTTTTTATTGGGTTTTTGCGCCATAGGGCAGCCCTTTGCCGGATTTGTTCCCATATTCCGAGGGCTAGGTCTTGGACTTTCTATGGGGAGTTTTTATTTGCAAGATGGTATAAAAGGTGTTTTGTTTTGCCTGTTGCTTCTCCTTCCGCCAGCGGCAATTTCTACGTTTGCTTTGATATTGGGGACAAGGGAGAGCATTAAATTTTCAAACCTCTTTTTTTCGGTTTTGTTACCGGATAAAAATCTTGAAACAAAGGGGATGCTCAAATTATATTGTACAAAATTTGGCGTTTTATTTGGCATCTTACTGGTATCGGCATTGATTGATTGTATTTGTACTTTTCTTTTTGCTGGTTTTTTTGGCGGAGTATAGGCATGGATAATAGACGATACATGCTACCGAAAAGGGTAAATTTTGCTTTTTGTGGATAAAATAGGGCTTTTTTAGTGAAATTTTTGATGATTTGATACATAATTAACAATTTTACACTTTATCATTGCCGTCAAAAAGTACATAATAGTAATGAGGATAGTTCGCCCATTTCAACCAATACAACCAACAATGAGATGGAGAATAGTTTCAAGTGAGGTAAATGAATCATGCGTGGGGACTTACATTGTCACACAAGTTTATCCGATGGTTCTGTCGGGATTGAAGAAGTAATCAGCAATGCCAAATTGGTGGGGCTACATTTTATAGCCATTACAGACCATGATAGTATGTCTTCTTTCTCCCGTTCCCGTGTGTTAGGGGAGCGATATGGAATAGAAGTAATCCAAGGGGTGGAATTATCCGCCTACGATGTAAAAAGAAAAAGAAAGGTGCACATCTTGTGCTACCTTCCGAAAAAACCGGACCGTTTGGTTGCTATTTGTAACCGTACTACAGAACAGCGGAAAAAAGCTGGGATCGAAATGGCAAAACGGGTGATGCACAAATATCCAATTGCCGCGGAACGGATTACACGGTATTCTTTTAGCAGTAAATGTATTTATCGACAACATATTATGCATGCTTTAATGGACGCTGGCTATGCGCTCTCGATTTATGGGGAAGAATACGATAAACTTTTTGGTTCAGGAGAACACAGCTGTAATGTCCCAATTGAATACCCAGATGTTTACGAAGTGTTGGAAACCGTCCATTCTGCTGGAGGAATTGCTGTTTTAGCTCATCCGCGAGTATATGATAGCTTTGATTTATTGGACGAACTATTAGAACAAAAACGATTAGATGGCATTGAAGTCTGGCATCCCCGCAATCAAAAAGGGGATTCCGAACATCTGTTAAATCTGGCGTTGGAACATAACCTAATTCCAACAGGTGGCTCGGATTTCCACGGTATGTACAATTCAAGTTTGACAAATGTGGGGAAATGTTATACCCCTCAAAAATATATTGATTTATTATTCCAATTGGACAAAGATGTGAAATGAGGCTATAAATTATGGACGTAAAACAAAAGGCTGTTGAAATGCACGAAAAATGGCAGGGGAAAATCGAAGTGATTTCCCGTGCCAAAATTGAAACCAAGGAGGATCTTTCCTTGGCATACACTCCAGGTGTTGCGGAACCTTGTAAATTAATCGAGAAAGACCCGGATTTATCCTATAAATATACCCGCCGTGGTAATCTGGTAGCCGTTATTACAGATGGAACCGCTGTACTTGGGCTAGGGGATATTGGTCCATTGGCTGCCATGCCTGTTATGGAGGGAAAATGTGCTCTGTTTAAGGAATTTGCGGATGTAGATGCGATTCCGTTATGTGTAAACTCCAAAGATGTGGATGAAATTGTCCGCACCATTGAACTAATTGGTTTGAGTTTTGGCGGGATTAATCTGGAAGATATTGCGGCTCCACGTTGCTTTGAGATTGATCGAAAACTAAAAGAACGACTGAACATCCCTGTTTTCCATGATGATCAGCATGGTACCGCAATTGTTGTGGCTGCCGCTATGATCAATGCGGTTAAATTAGCTGGCAAAAAGCTGGAAGATATTACGGTTGTAGTAAATGGAGCTGGCGCTGCAGGAATTGCTATTACTAAATTCCTCTTAAAGTTAGGCATTGGCGATGCAATCATGTGTGATATTGGCGGCATTTTATATGAGGGTGCTGATTTTATGAATGACGCTCAGGCAGAAATGGCAAAAATAACAAATAAAAACAACAAAAAGGGAACATTAAAAGATGCTATGGTAGGAGCCGATGTTTTTGTTGGTGTATCCCGTCCTGGCTTGGTAACTCCTGAAATGGTAGGCAGTATGGCAGAAAAACCAATTATATTTGCTATGGCAAATCCTGTTCCAGAAATTATGCCGGATGAAGCAAAACAGGGTGGCGCTTATATTGTGGGCACAGGCAGGAGCGATTTTCCGAACCAGATTAACAATGTATTGGCATTTCCAGGAATTTTTAAAGGGGCTTTACAGGCACGTGCTACCGATATCACGGATGAAATGCAGCTAAAAGCAGCTTACGCAATTGCCAGTATGGTAACAGATGAGGAATTAAATCCAGAGTATATCCTTCCAGATGCATTAAATAAACAGGTAGCGTTACGAGTAGCGGAAGCTGTTGCAAGTTGTGTAAAATAGCAGGAGGTTTATTTTGAACTATACATATCGTCCAAAAGGGGTATGCTCCCAGCAGATTGATATTTCTGTCGAAGACGGCATTATTCAAGAGATTAAATTTTATGGTGGCTGTAATGGTAATCTAAAAGGGATTGCTGCTTTGGCGGTTGGACAACCTGTAGAGGATGTAATCCAACGTTTAGAAGGAATACACTGTGGTTTTAAAAATACATCTTGTCCCGACCAGTTAGCATTAGCGTTAAAGCAAATAAACCAAATTTAATTTGGCGCTAATACTACAATAATACAAAGAAAAAGAAGGGTTCTATATGTCTGATGAAACAATCAAAATTTTTGATAGATCTGAGCAGGAGGAGGTTTCCTTTGAGCAAGAGTTAAAGGAAACAGAATCTTTAATTGCCCAGATGTACCTGCAAAAAGAGAACGGAAACTTGGATAAAGCCCGTTCTTTAGGTGAAATTATGGCAGAAGAATCCATCCGGAATGATGGCGAATTTGTTTTTGGGTACGATACCAAAGAAAATGACACTGTAGTTTTACAGCGCCGTTTGTTATTGATTTATACAGTCCGGTTTGGCTTCTATAAATTTTGCCCAAATCAAGTTTTAGCTGAAACAGCAAGAAACCAATTTTTAACTGTTATTGAGCAGCAGGCTCCTCATATCTATCAAGTAGTACAACAAAATGCAGCATTTTCTTATTATAATTTATGTATACGTAGCTCCGCTAATGCAGTGGAATGTATTGGTGCAACCTTTGCTGAACTATGTGGCCATACAGGAGAACCTGATTACCAGGAACTAGGGAAAGCACTCTATCTCCACTTTTTAGATTTGGTCAGTAAAAAAGTGGATGAGTTACAATTTCAAGTAGACTAACTATTTTAAATTTATTTCCAAGACCACCAGTTGAATTGGTGACTTGCATAGCCTCAAGGGGCTATTACCGGTTTAGCCCCCAGGATACTAAATTATAATTGTATTGTATCATACGCACTGACAATCTATAAATAGATTAAAAATAGTACTGTTTTAACTTAACTACTATTCTTTTTCATCCCCCGGTAAAACTGGGGGATTTTTTCATATCCAAAGACATTATAAAAAATAGGAGGCATAAAAATTTATACCTCCTATTTTTTCTTTTTGATTAGGGAAATCAACGGCATAGCCGGTGGAGATGCCCCGTAAAAAAGCTTTCGCTTCAAGTATCGAGCGAAGCGAGCTACTAACAAATCTAGCAAGTTTATACAAGCTCGGAAAGAAGCATAAGTGCCTGTTTTACGTGCGGCGGAGCAGTAGATAGATGCAAGAGAAAGAATGTTCAGTGCGTCTTTAGATGCCCGCCAGTAAAATACCCTTCTAGGGATTAATCAAGCCTCCGGCTTTGCCGGAGGTCATGACTCAAAATGTTATAATTTATTATTTAAAACTTTTTGTTATCTGCTGCCAGTTTTGTGCGCACATCCTGTCCAATAAAATTAAGTGGGGTAAGCTGCGTGAATAGACGGGATACAATACGCTCTGAATAGCGTTTTTGCAGTTCTGTTGGTGTTAAATTGGTACTGATAATCGTAGGGTGTCCAGCAGAAATCCTGGCATTGATTAAATCATAAATAGCGGAAGTACTAAAACTGGATTCAAACTCAGCCCCTAAGTCATCCAGAATCAATAGGTCAACCTGGTTTAGAATTTCAAAAATATCCTCTGATTGATTACCTTGTTCTCGCCCAAAGTATTGGGTAGAAATTTTTCGTACAATTTCAGAAACAGAGCTATAAATAACGGTATACCCCCGTTGCAACACCCTCTGGGCAATTGCCAGAGAAAGATGTGTTTTTCCCAACCCGGTTTTTCCAGACATAAAAATCCCATTGGTATGAGGCTCAAATTGTTCCGCATATCTTTTACAATATTGTAAGATCCGACCCATGTGGTCATAGGGAGAAACCCCAGTATCCTCTGGAATTTTGGAATAATAGTATAGTTGAAAATTCTCAAACCTTTTTAGTTTTAACTGTGTATTTTTTTGCAGTTCTTCCGCGGAAATCCGGATAATAATATCCCGCAAGCATTGGCACTGCTTTCTGCCGCAATAGCCAGTATCCTGACATTTTGTACAATTTGGCTTTTCCTCTAGATAATCTTCTGGAAGATGATGCTCTACTAATACTTGTTTAATCCGCTGTTGAGTCAATATATTTTCCTGTTCAATCTGTTCTAAAATCGCTTGAGTATTCCCTTGATGGGATAAAATCGCCTTTGCCAATTGAATACTAGTTTGACCTAATTTCTTTTTTAATTGGCTGATTTCTGGTGCACGGGTACAAGCCTCTAATAAATGGTTTTCCGCTGTCAAACGAGTTTGTTCCCGGCGCTGTTCTAATATCCGCAATGCTTGCGCGTAAATTTCTTTTTTGCTCAGCATAATTATTTTTCCTTCCTATCCATTACTATACCAAATATAATCCTAAGCAAATTATAGTTCTGGAATAAACATCCCACGTTTTGCAAGTTCGTCTAAATCATAAGATGGGGAACTGGAATCCTCTTGTTTCTGGGACTTTACTTTACTATCGTAGGTAGTTGCTTCTTCCGGTGTTGTAATCTTATTTTTATGCCATCTGGTCAAAATTTCATTAATATATGGAAAAGAAAGCTCGCTGATAGAATCTACACAACGTTCATATGCTAGACGGATCATATTAATGTTAAACTGATACTGGTTCAACCATTTTTCCACATACCGCTCTTCTTTTTTGGATAGTTTACGTCGGATACCAAAACAGCTGCAAATCAATTTTTGCCCTTTGTCTTTTTCTAATTGTATACGAATTTGTTCTTCTACTTTTTCGTGGGTATTAATTTCCTGATCTGCCCAGTCTTGGCAAACCCGCATAATATACTGAATCGATTGCCGATCAATCCGGATACAATATTCAATGATCATCAAGATTACGTCCACTGGCAGTAAGGTGGATTGGTAGATATATAACAATGTTTTCCGTTCTGTAGTGTTCAAAGGTCTACCATAAATTTGCTCGGTTGTTTCAAATAAGGAACGGACTTTTTCGTTATTCATCCGCTGTTCCGCCAGTTCTTTCGAGGAAATACTAGTGGCAGAAGGTTTACTAATTTTTACGATTGGTTGCTGTTCTGGTGTAACTGCTGTTAGTACTTCTTTTTCAATCCAATAACGGATACCATCTTTCACTTCCTCCAAAGATAAACTCAATGTGGAAGCGATTTCTTCTGGGGTTGGTTTTTGGGAAGGGCTATGTAAAATGGCTAGTAATACCTTGATTGTATTTCCACTGGCTTCCCGTATATATTCCATAGCACAGTTTGGGACGGCAAACATTCCGCTCCATTGATTTAAATTTAATTGATAATTCATGGCTACTCCTGTCCTATAATGAAAAATCTTTTTCAGAATATCCATCCAAAGGAGGCAAGACCTTTGGAACCCGCTTTAAAGGGTCATATTTGAATTTCCTACATTTAAAAAAAGGAGAAACAACCCCATTGCGCCCACATAAAATCATCTGATGGTCCGCTGTGGGTTTACCATATTCGCAGTATTCACACGCTGGTGGAATATTACCACGAAAAAATTTCTCAAACAATCATTTTACCCCCTATATACATGCTTAATCTATTTTATTATATCAGATTTTCGATCACTTAACAATAACAACAAAGATAAAAGGATTAAAAAGATAGAGGAAACCGGTGAAAAACTAAACCAGATTCCCTGTACCCCAGTTGCAGCCGCAAAAGTAGAAACACTGGTTTGGGTCAATTGCAACAGTGCCCAAACTCCTACGACACTGACCAATACATATATCAGGCGGTAACAGTAAAAGGGTTTCATTGAGATACCAGTGGGCAAAAGGATGGACTTAATTTGAAAATGTACTGAAAATCCTCCAAATGCCGTTAATCCTGCCACAGCTAGAATACTAGTAATTCCTGGAATATCTCCACAGGCAATTGTCCCATTGGTTACTTCCAAACAGCCAACCAATAAACCCTTTGCCAAATTGGGATCCATAAAAAAACCAAATAAGGATACCAAACTTTGTATCACCCCTGTGTCATAAAGCAACCCAATGACAGCGGAAAAAATCAATACAAATCCACAGATAGATCCCATGGATTTGATAGAAGACAAAACTGAATGGACAAAAGTAGAAGCGATTTGCTGACGTTTTGGCTGGATTGGTGTTTGAATCGCTTTTTGATGGATTCCCGTTAAAATTCCCACCACAAAAAATGCCGCAATATTAGAAAAAAACAGGAAAAACCCCAGTTTTCTATTTTGATAAAGGGGAAGGGCAACACTGCCAATGACAAAAGCCGGACCCGAATTAACACAATAACAAAGCATCCTCTGCCCGATTTGTGGAGAAAGTTTTCCCTGTTGAATTTGTTCCGCAATCAATTTTGCTCCAACAGGATATCCTCCTATCATGCTCATAAACAACAATGGACCATAATGGTTAGGGATATGGAACAATTTCCCACAAATCCAACCAAAAGGGGAGAGTACATGATTTAATAATCCAGAATTGACAAAGAAACTTGCCAAGGCCATAAATACAAACAAGGAGGGAATCAAAGTATATAAGCAGATTTCTACTCCAGTACGAACACTATCTCCAACTTGTTCAGCGAATATTAACAATAAAACCAAAAATATCAAGCCAATAATTGCGATGAAAAGCTGCACCAATTTTTTATGATTCAGTTTCATATTTTACCACCCCTCTAACCTGATATATATGACGAAAGGATGGAAAAAATATGTATTAACAAACGATACAGCAAGGCTTTATGAAAAAAATGCTGCCCAGAATCATCAAGGCAGCATTTGGGTTATTGTATTGGTATATAGTTGATTTCAGATTCTTCTTCGGTTGCTTCTAGTTTAAAGATAACTGGGCGTAAGCCATCATTACAGCTACAAATTGCAACACCTGGTTTTCTGATCCAATCACCGTAATAAAACAAACTTTTTCCATCCCCATGTGCTAATGCAAATACATATTGATAGATGGCTTTCCATGCTTCATCACAGAAATGTTCTGGTTTTGCGTAGTCAGCATAAAACACCTGCCCAGCTTTTAACATAGGGCAAGCTCTTAATCCAATGACACCATATTCTTCCACTAATTCCTGGTCCAATGTGGTTTTTAATACGGTAATTCTTACTTTTTTCATCTTGATTATCCTCCATTTCGTATCAGTATAACACTACTTTTTGCAAACAGCAATCGTTTATTTTTGTTTTTCCATTCGGTAGTTCACGAGCAGAATGCCTAGCCGCTCTACCTGCTGCTTCGCGATAACCAGATAACCTCTATGTTCAAAAAAAGGTTTTGCTGTAATAGAAGCATGGGTAGAAATGTATCTGCCTTGATATCTTCTCTCCAATTGGTTACATAATAATGTTGCAATTCCTTGGCGTTGATAATCCTTATGTACATATAGCCGATCGAAATAACCAGTTTGATCCATATCCCCAAACCCTATGATTTTATCATCCTGAACTGCTACTAAAGTATCATGTATCAGAAATGACTGATTCCATAAAACCATATCTACTGTTCCCGTAGCCCAAGCATCCAGTTGTTCTTGAGTATAGTCTTTCGCATTTATGGTATGCACTGTTTCATAAAATAGTTGTGCAATTTGCTCACAATCGGTAGGGTGATAAGCTCTGATTTCCATAATACTCCTTCTTTTTTGTTGATGAAATTTGAAATCATTAATGGAACTATTATATCATAATAAAAAAGAAAAACAATGATTAATTGGCTTAATTGCCAGCAGTATTTTTTTCATAAAGCCTTATTGATTTTATTTTATCAGTATACCACAGATATTTTTTTCATAGATATGAAACAAGAAGTATCTTTCAGGGGGAGTACCGGTATGAAAAACAAGCCAAATCTGAAACAATTACTTGAAAAATTAAACCGGTCGTTGGATTTTGCTCCAGAATTGCTGTTGGGTAGAATGAAAATAGAATTAATCTGTGGGCATCAAGCAACTGTAGAAGGTGTAAAATCCATTTTAGATTATGATGATACCATGATACATTTAACAGATGGAAAAAATCTGCTTTGCATTATGGGGCAAAAACTATGTATGCTTTATATGACAGAGCATAACATTATCATTCAGGGCATGGTAGAACGGGTAGAATATGTGAATGGCGGTGTAAAACATTGATAAATGGATTGCGGTGGATGAAAGGATGGGTTTCGTTTTACTTGATAGGGGCAGAGTCTGGAAAAGCGATTAGTGATGGATTGAATCAGGATATTTCCATCTGGAGGGTACAAAAAAAAGATGGAAAAATAGAATGCTCTTGTTATTGCCGTGACTACAAAAAATTTTCACGTATAGCAAGAAAGCGCCACTGTCAAATAAAAATATCAACCCGCCATGGTCTGCCATTTTTACTCCATCGGTATCGATTTCGGTTTGGGCTGTTAATAGGGACGATTGGATTTTTTGCTTTTTTAATGGTAATGTCCTGTTTTGTGTGGCAGATTGATATTAACGGAAACTATCGGCTATCAGATGCTCAGATATTACAGGTAGCAGAACAAATGGGGATTAAAAAAGGTGCTTTTAAATTTGGCATTAATTTCGATGAAGTGGAAAGTCAACTGCAGCAACAGTTTGGCGGATTTGCCTGGATTTCCATCAATGAAATCGGTACCCATATTATGATTGAAATTAGTGAAATCGAACCAAAGCCAGAAACCGTTACACCTTCCTCTCCGTGTAATGTTGTGGCAGGATATACAGGAATTATCCGAGATATCAACCCTTTAGGAGGGCAGGCTGTTGTAAAATCTGGAGATGTTGTGAAAGAAGGAGACTTATTGATTAGCGGGGTAATAGATGACCAGTTAGAACAAACCCATTATTATCATGCTTATGGCTCAGTAACAGCGGAGGTAATTCGTACAGCGTCTTTTTCTCAAAATCTGAATTCAGAACGCACCATTTATACAGGTATCGATAAGAACAAAAAATATTTTTCTATTTTTGGTGGAAGGATTCCGCTCTTTTTTGAAAAAACGAATGACAATATGAAAGAAAAATCCACACAATACCATCCACTATGTATTTTTGGTCTGACAATGCCGTTTGGTATTGAAGAAATTACTTATCAGGTATATGAAACAGAAACTTTACAATTGGATGAGCAGGGTGCTAGAAGAATGTTAGTAGAACAAGCGGAACAATGGGAAGCGGAAAATTTAAAAGGAGCAAAAATTATCAACCGTCAAGAAAATTTCCAACAGGAAGGGGAGCAGCAAATATTGCAAATGGAATATACTGTAGAGCAGGAAATTGGGGTACAAAAAGAAATTTTACTCTCCAATTCATCACTTATAGAAGAAAATACAGTTCCTAATGAAACCGAATAACAAGAAAAACGTTTTACTCAAAATAGGGTAAAGCGTTTTTTGCAGTATATTTAAAAATTTCTATTATTTTTTCTATTATTTTTTGGTATGCTAATTTAAAATACCAGTAAAAAGGGGAAACAAATGAAACCAAATTCTGAACACAACAAAAAACAGATGTTTGCTGCTGCTTGTGGAGCAACAGCAGTTGCATCATTTATAGTTTGGGCAAATTGGCAAAACAAAGGTTTACAATTACATCCTATCGTAATCTATAGCCATCGGTTACCAAGTTCTTTTTCCGGTTTTAAAATAGCACATTTATCCGATTTCCATAATACGCAGTTTGGCAAAAATAACAAAAAATTATTGCGGTTATTGAAAGAGCAAAAACCAGATATTATCACTATTACAGGAGATTTGGTTGACGCACGACGAACTAATTTTGATATCGCATTATCCTTCACAAAACAGGCATTGGAAATTGCACCTGTTTATTATGTTACTGGAAACCATGAATCCCGTATACCAGAATATCAACAATTTGAAAAAATGCTTAAAGGTATTGGAGTAGTTATTCTTCGGGATCAATCCGTTCCTCTAGTAAAAAACGAGGCGTCAATTGCCTTGCTTGGATTAGATGATCCAGGGTTTATTTGTCCATCTCCAAATAGCCTTCAGGAATTATGCGAACAAACAAATAAAAAATTAAACAAAATGAAAAGAGGAAAAGATATTTTTACCATTGGATTATCCCATAGGCCAGAACTTTTTCAAGCTTATGTGGAAAATAAATTGGATTTGGTTTTAAGCGGGCATACCCATGGCGGGCAAATCCGTATTCCAGGGATAGGAGGAATGATTGCACCAATGCAGGGATTTTTCCCAAAACATGATGCAGGGCTCTATCACATAGCACAAACAGACCTCGTTATCCATCGAGGATTGGGAAATAGCCTTTTTCCGTTACGGATTAATAACCGTCCTGAAGTGATTTTAATAACACTAAAAAAGAAAATAAAATCGTAAGGGAGGGTAGAAAAATCTTTATATCAATTTCGCTAAATAAAAATTTAGCGAAATATAGGGTAGCTGAAAACAGAAATAGTTGCTGTTTCAAATATCCCATATTGTGATACAAGTAATGCATTTTGTGATATAATAAATACAGTTATATTTTATATTTATTATTTACATAAGTTAAGTAAGGATGTTTACCATGAATTATAGCGATTATCACGATATGCCACCATTGGCAAAAGATTATTTAAATTATATGCTTACCATTAAAGGCCGTTCCGTTCGCACGGTAGATGGATACGCAGTTGATTTGCGAACATTTTTCCGTTTTATGAAGATGCACCGGAACCTGATTCCCAAAGATACAGAGTTTGCAAAAATCCCAATCTATGATTTAAACGCGGATTTTTTCCGTACCATTCAGTTATCTGATGTTTATGAATTTTTGAATTACTCCATGAAAGACCGAGACAACAACAGTAAAACTAGGGCAAGAAAAGTAAGCTCTTTGCGGGGATTTTTTAAATATTTAACAGTAAATACCCAAATTTTGCAAGAAAATCCCGTTAAAAATCTAGAGTTGCCAACTGTAAGAAAAACGCTTCCTGTTCATTTGAATATGGATCAAAGCGTTGCACTGTTAAACCAAGCTTACCAAGCAACTAAGTCTGCTACCCGCTGGCGTGATTTTTGTATTTTAACTCTATTTTTAAACTGTGGGATGCGTTTATCCGAATTAGTTGGAATTAACATACAGGATTTGGATTTAAAGGCAGCGGAATTAAAGTTGCTGGGAAAAGGAAACAAAGAACGCCTAGTTTATTTAAACGATGCCTGTAAACAGGCTTTGAAACAATATATACAGCAGGAACGGGCAAACTTAAAGGTTATTATAGATAAACAGGCTTTGTTTTTGTCCTCCCGTTCTGGAAAACGGATTGGAGCCCGTCAGGTACAACTCATTGTTAGTAAATTTTTAAAGGAATCTGGTCTTGGTGGTATGGGATTTTCTACCCACAAGTTACGGCATACCGCTGCAACGTTAATGTACCAACAAGGGGATGTGGATGTTTTGGTACTAAAAGAACTATTAGGCCATGTTAATGTGGGAACCACTGAAATTTATACTCATGTTTCAAATGAAAAAGTACAGCAGGCAGTGGAGAATAACCCATTGGCACATTTTAAGGCGAAAGGAAACGAAAAATAGGAAGTATTATAGAATTTATATAAAAAAAGCATAGGCAACAAAAATATTGCCTATGCTTTCTCCTTTTCCACTCTTCCCTACTCAAGCATAAATTTTATTTTAGTTTGTTTTGATTTTTAATCCGTTCTAAATGAGTGACAATATAATTGGATTGTAAACGGGCTGTTTCTTCCAATACCTCTAAATCGGAATAAAAGAACGGCATAGAATCCGCTGCGGAATTATAAGTTATCACAACGGATAATACCAGATTGCATAATACTTTAGGATTAATTTTTTCTGTTGGAATTTCCCATATATGGAGTAAATTTTCATAAAAAGCCATCTGTCCTTGTTGGAATAACTGATAATTTTCTGGGGCAAGGTTGCGGAATACCATGACTTCTTCTTCCTGTGTCATAATAAAAATCCCATATTCTTTGTGATGGATGCACATAGAGAAAAAATGAAGAAGTTTTTCTTTCCAGGTAGTTTCTGCTTGTTCCATGATTTCTTTAGCTGCCTGGAATAAAATTTCCTGCTGATAATTGAGGATATGTAGTACTAGTTCTTCTTTTGAAACAAAAAAAGTATAAAAAAAGGTTTTAGAGATACCAACTGTTTCAAAAATCTGGCTTAATCTAGTATTTTTATATCCCTGTTTCGCAAATAGTTCCAAACCAGTTTGGAGTAATTGTTCTTTAATCTGTTCTCTATCCTGTTGAGAGTAGGATCGTTTTGCCATATATGTTTCCCCCAATTCTTTTCCTTTTCTAATAGAACTGCTTAAATAGGTAGTGGAATTAGCCAACCTACTGCGCAAAATACTACTGTTAAAAATAAAATTTGAAGATATTGGCGCCAGTCTTTGGATTTTGGTATTAACACCAACAATAGGATGCCAAAGATTAAATTCAGGCATTCTAGCCAATGGAAGGTATAAAAAAAGCTTTTTCCAATTAAAATGAAAAGCGCTACTGGAAGGGCCACTCCCAATGCGGCAACCCATCCATAATGGTATCTGCCTTTCCAGACAAAAATAGAACCAAAAATAGCAATTACCGCCATGATGAGCCAAAAAATAAACTGTTTAAAGGGGAAGAAATGATAAACATAATATTGGTATCCATAATAGCTGGCGAACATCCCGCCAAAAAATAGTCCCACTTTAACAGCGGCGATGGGGGCGGATCTACTCCATGCTGCCAATAGGCAACCAATAAATATCCATATTCCAACCGCTGTCGTCAATTGGCTGACCGTTTGCATCATTCCGCTGAACAAACTGCCGTCTCCTGAAATTGTATCGCTGTATTTCGCAAGAAACCCAATGGCCAATCCCAAAATGACACTTCCAATTAAGGATATGAACAGTTGTAACCCATTTTTTGGTTTGTAGTTTGACATACTTCCCTGCTCCTATTTTAATTCCACAATAGTAACGCCGGACTCCCCTTCACCAAAGGTACCTAGGCGAAAACTTTTTACGCTAGGATGGCGTTTTAAGTGGGATTGGATTCCTTTTCGCAGCAGTCCAGTCCCCTTTCCATGAATAATAGAAATCTGGTTAATATTGGATAGTACGCAGTTATCAATAAACCGGTCCACCAATAGAATCCCTTCTTCTATATTGCAGCCACGCAAATCCAGTTCAGTGGAAACCTTCCGCTGGGCATTGTTACGGACTTTGCGGACAGTGGACTGCTTTTGTTTGGTCGTGTTGGACTCTAGTAAGCGCAGATTGGATTCTGGCACACGGGTTTTCATCAAGCCCATCTGCACACCAACCATTCCTTTTTTGTCTGATAAGCTGATGACAGTACCATTTTTATTCAAATCATAAATTAATACTTCATCCCCAACTTTCAGCGGACGGGGCAGCTGATATTCTTCCTGTTTCCGTTCCCGAACAGGATTTGCCTCATTGTACAGTTTGTTAATCCTGGAACCCATCTGGCTCCGTGCTTTTTCCGCCAGCTCTTTTAGGTCGGTTTTTTCCTTCTGTTTTTTCAGTTCATCAATTTCGTTTAATAGCAGGTTATACTGGCCACGAATCCGTTCAACCAAATCCCGTGCCTGTGCCTGAGCTCGTTCCAGCTCTTTTTCTGCCCGGTTGTCAATGGTCTTATTTTTCTGTTCCAATTCCGCTTTTAACCGATTTACCTCAGCATTGGTAGCACGGTATTTTTCCCGTTCCTGCTCAAATTCCTGCCTAGTCTGTTCTAATTGGTCCACAACATCCTCAAAGCGGCGGTCATCTGTGGAGATATAGCTTTCCGCTCGCTGGATCACATCCTCTTCCAAACCAAGACGGCGGGAGATCGCGAAAGCGTTGGAACGTCCAGGTACGCCAATTAACAAGCGGTAGGTAGGCCGTAAAGTTGTCACGTCAAATTCACAGCAGGCGTTTTCTACCCCTGGTGTTTTCAAGGCGTAGGCTTTTAATTCCGCGTAGTGGGTGGTTGCCACAAGCCTTGCGCCTTTTTTGGCGATGGATTCAATAATCGATACCGCCAAAGCAGCGCCTTCTACTGGGTCAGTACCGGAACCAAGTTCATCCACCAATACAAGAGAATTCCGGTCTGCCAAGCGTAAAATATTGATAATATTTGTCATATGGGCAGAGAAGGTAGAAAGGCTTTGCTCAATGCTCTGCTCATCCCCGATATCCACTAGTACACGGCGGAAAATAGAGATGCGGCTTTCATCTGCTACTGGAATCATAAAACCACACATGGTCATTAATGTCAGTAAACCAAGGGTTTTCAAGGTTACTGTCTTACCGCCTGTGTTGGGGCCTGTAATGATTAAACTGTGGAATTTTTTTCCCAGCTCTAAATCAATTGGAACCACCTGCTGTGGGTCGATCAATGGATGACGTGCTTTTTTCAAACAGGTATAGCCATCATCTGTGACTTCCGGAAGGACAGCTTTCATCTTTACCGCCAAATTACCTTTACAGAAATACAGGTTCAGCAGCAGAATTAAACGGTAGTTGTTCTGAATACTTTCGGTGTATTGGGCACATTCAGCAGAGAGTTCCGCCAAAATCCGTTCAATTTCCTCTTTTTCTTTGTTGAGCAAAACCCGTATTTCGTTGTTTGCTTCTACAACGGACATAGGTTCCACAAACAAGGTGGCGCCACTGGAGGAAGTATCGTGCACCAACCCTGGAATTTCGGAACGGTTTTCTGCCTTTACTGGAACCACATATCTTCCATCACGCATAGTAATGATGCTTTCCTGCAAATACTTTTGAGCGTTCCCACGGATGATCTTCTCTAAGGATTCCCTTGCTTTTAATCCGTTTTGTCGGATTTTACGTCGGATATTCGCCAGTTCTGGGCTGGCGTGGTCAGCGATTTCTTCCTCTGATAAGATAATATCCGTTATTTTCGATTCTAAATAGTTGTTTTCCGCCAAATTGGAAAAATAGGAATCAAGTGCGGTTTGAACCTGTTCGCAATGGTCTTTCCATTCCCCCAGAATTCTGCACTGGCGGTAGATTGCCGCAATGTTAAGCAATTCTCGGTTATTTAAGGAAGCGCCTGATTCCAAACGCATCAGGTCAGCCTCTGGATTTTTGAATCGGATAAAATTAGGTGTACCAAAACGGGAAGAGAGGACAGAGGCTCCATCTGTTTTGGCAAGTTCTGCCTTTACCTTGTCCAAACGATTGAACGGCAGGATGTTGCGTGCCATTTCCGCCGCTTCCTCACAGCAGGTCATCTCCGCCAACTGGTCCAAAATTTTATCCAATTCCAGTATTTTATAGTATTTATGTAGTTTTCTCATGGTTCCTCCGTTTTGAGCTGTTTGTACATCACCAAAGAGTTAAATTCTTTTTCCAAGCGGGTAAGCATATAATACTCGGTCACTTGGGAGAGCTGTTTTAAATAAACAGGAGATAAAGAAAAATCAAACAGCTTATCAAAATCCTTATAAATAATATACCGCATGGCAGAAAGCACCGGCTTGTTTAATAGAATAGGGAGGTCGTTCCTCTGAACGGGATGTTCCCGCATACAGTCAGAGCAAATCAGCTCCCCTTCCAAGGGAAGGAAATACATCTGTTTCTGCTCATATTCACAGCATTCCCGGCAGCACACCAGATTTGGCATAAACCCGCTGATCGAAAGGCTGCGCAGCTCAAACACCGCCTTTAAAAACAGCGGGCTGCGTTTTTCCTGCTCTAATAAATACAGTGTATTCAACAGCAAACGCAAATAAACCCACACATGTTCTTTGGCTGGCACCAAAGCCTGCGTGAGTTCACAAAAGTACCCTGCTAAAGCCAGTTTTTCCACATCATAACGCAGTGTAAAAAAATCTTCTATTTTTTCAATTGTATCTACTGTATAGTACATTTGTTTGTTGACAAACAAATCCATTTTATAGTAGCCTGGCGGGCAGATGGATTGGAATATCGTCCGTTTGATCTGACCAAAAACACGGATGCGTGCTTCAATAAGACCGCAATCCTTGGTGAGGATGGTCAGATATTTCTCGTTGTCCCGATAGCTCCGCTGGCTGAGAATGACACCTTGGGTTTTGATGATCATAACAGGGGTTTCCCTCCGATTGCTTCAAAGAACAATAGGTTAAATAATCTTGAACTTTACCTGTGTGGCAAAAAATATTCCACGCTTGCTGGCTTTCCATTGGCAAACACCCCTTCTATTGAACACTTTCTAATTACAGTGTTCGCCAATCAAAGAAAAAATATAACTGGTAATTCGTTCAAGTTTATTCAAACCCTAAACTGCGCATAACACCTTCCCGGTTGCGCCAGTTTTCTTTTACTTTGACCCAGCATTGCAGGTTTACCTGGATCTGGAAAAAATCTTCCAGTTCTTTTCTCGCTTCGCTGGCGATTTTTTTCAGCATATTTCCGCCTTTTCCAATAATCATTCCTTTGTGGCTATCTCGCTCACAGAAAATGGTTGCATCAATATGTAAAATATCGCCCCGTTCCTGAAATCGTTCAATCGAAACCGCTGTACCATGGGGAATTTCATCCCGCATATTCAACAGGATTTTTTCCCGCAACATTTCCCCAGCTAAAACACGTTCTGGCTGGTCGGTCACAGCATCATCTGGAAAGAAATGGACGCTTTCCATAGAAAATTGTTCCATTTCCTGGAGCAGAATATCAACCCCATCCTCTTGCAGGGCAGAAATCGGCACGACAGCGGAAAAATCGTAAAGATGTGTAAATTTCGCAATCCGTTCAATTAATTTTTCTTTTTGCTCTACCAGGTCAATTTTATTCACCGCCAAAATAGCAGGCAGTTTGCGGGAACGGAACCCTTCGATTAAATCCAGTTCCGCCTTGTTGACCTCTCCAGTTGGCTCCACCACCAAAACAGCAGCATCCACATCAGCAACACTGTCTTTTACGGTCTTTACCATCTTTTCCCCTAGTTTATTTTTTGCTTTTAATAAGCCGGGGGTATCAATAAATACAAACTGTGTCTGTCCTTTTGTCAGCACACCAGTAATGCGGGTACGTGTGGTTTGGGGGCGATTAGTAACAATCGCGATTTTATGACCTGTTAAAGCATTTAACAGGGAAGACTTCCCTACATTTGGTTTTCCTACAATCGCAATAAATGCGGAACGTGTATCGATCATAACCACTCCTTTTATGATTCTATCTCTGTTTCATGTTGTAACTCTATTTCACACAATTGTTTTTGTATTTTCCGTTTTACAAAATACTGGACGATTGCACATCCAATACCGATGATAAAACATACTGCTATAAAAATAAATACTAGGCTATCAACGGTTAGCATAACATTCCTCAATCTTCTTTTTTAGTTTACCCCGTATCAGAGGTATTGTCAATCTATATTGATAAAAACCAGGATTCGTCTATAATATAATCGGTAACAGGTAGGACGCCAAGTTGTAATTCTTTTAGTTTTTCTACTAAATCGTCGCCATCCATCAGGTCGATTGGAGTGGTGCCTGGACGGTTGGCTTCCTGAATGGCGGAGGAAGAAAAACGTCCGGTTGTGATAAACAGCCCTTTATCCGCACGACCCTGCATGGCTCCACGGAAATCCCGGATTTCTTTGGAAGGGACGGTTCCTGTATACCGTTTGCATTGGAAAATCATATGGAAACTAATCATTCCATTTAGTTTAATTATACCAGTACCATCCACGCCTCCGTCTCCGGTTTTTCCAGTTACTTTTACCTGGACAAAGCCGGATTCCCGTAAGATTCTTTGGGTTAAACGTTCAAAGGCATCGGGTTTTAATTGGAACAAAAGATTTTTTAACTGGTCACGCCAATCCTGGATTTCATCTGGTACAGCTAACCCTTCATTTTCTATTTCTTCCTGTTCGGGATATTCTGGGTCAGGCTGCTTTTTTAATCGCAACATTTTACGTACCTGTAGTACAATCTCCACTGGGTCTATTTCTTCCAATTCCTGGCCTTTTGCGGTTAATGACCACACCCCACGGAGGGAATTTTCCAAAATCCCTACTTTTTTCAGATAAGACCTGGTCCAAGCCAGACGATATTCAATCTCAGTTTTATTGCTGCTACTGTGCTTTACTTCCAGAATTTCCGGTGAGATATTTAGCAATTCGATCGTCTTTTCGTCAATTTCGTGAAGGCTGCCAGAACCGCCTAACTCTTTCATCGCCTGAAATAATTCACACATCATTTCGTGTTGTGCAGGTACATCAGTAAAATATTTCATGCTGTCTCCTTAAATGGTGAACTTCCTATAAAACAACAGAAAAATAGCAGTTTCATCGCTGGAATTGCTATTTTTCTGAATAGTCATTCTATTTCATTTTTGTATTGGACTTTTTAGGGCGGTAAATCTTGACGGTATCAGTATGCTCTTTGGGCCGAAACCCATGAAAGATAAATACAATCCCAAGTACTAACCATAAGGCAAATCCAATAATATACCAAGGTGTTGAAATAATTTGTTGGATGGTAGCAAGTAGCTTGTCCCAATTTCCAAACAAGGCAATTCCCACGCCAACAGCCGCAATAGCACATAACAATACTGCCCCAGCGGCTACATCCTTCGCAATCCGTGCCAGGTTATCATAGGAATCCGATGTTAAATTTACCACTGCCTCAATTGCTGTATTCACAAGCTCACACATCATCACGCTGCCCAGCGTCAATGCCAAAATGGCATATTGGTTTGGGGTTAGACCATAGATGAAGGAAAAGGCTAAAACGAATACAGAGGCGGTAATATGAATCCGCATATTCCGTTCGTTTTTGATGCAAAACCAAATTCCACGGAAGGCATACGAAAAACTTTTTACCAGCCCCTTGAATTCTTTGTTATTAAATTTCATCCGTTAATACGTAGCTTGCTCCACGTGCGACACCTAGATTTGTAAGTACCTTTTCTTCTTTTTCACGCATTTGCACAGCAGGCAAGCCGCCTTCTTCATGGTCATACCCTAGCAGATGGAACATAGAATGCACCGTTAAAAAAGCTACTTCACGCTGTAAAGAATGTCCATATAAGCGAGCCTGTTCTACCGCTTTTTCCATAGAAATCACAATATCACCCAGCATGCAGGCACCATCTGGATTTTTATCGTACACGCCGTTTTCACCTAAAGGGAATGATAGGACATCAGTTGGCGCGTTCTTATCCCGATACTCCGCATTTAATGTTTGAATTTCACTGTTATCTACAAAAGAAACACTTACTTCTGCATCTTCCAGGAAATTCTCATAATTGAGTACAGCATGACAACAGCGGCGAATCAATAATCTGATCCCACTTGGAATTTTAACCGCGTTTTGTTTGTTGCTTATGAGAACTTTTACTTTCTGCATGGCCTTTTTTATCCTCCTTATAGTATTGGTCATAGGCTCTTACAATATCCTGTACTAATTTATGACGCACAACATCTTTATCAGTAAACCGGACAATTGCAATATCCTCGATCCCTTTTAAAACTTTTGTTGCCTCAATCAAACCAGACTTATGCCGATCTGGAAGGTCAATTTGGGTAACATCCCCTGTGATGACAATTTTTGAGTTAAACCCTAAGCGGGTTAAAAACATTTTCATTTGTTCTGATGTAGTATTTTGCGCTTCATCCAAAATAATAAAGCTGTCGTCCAATGTTCTACCGCGCATATAAGCTAAAGGGGCTACTTCAATATTGCCGCGTTCTAAATACCGTTGGAAATGTTCCGCGCCCATCATATCAAAGAGAGCATCATATAGTGGGCGCAAATAAGGGTCAACTTTATTTTGTAAATCTCCAGGAAGAAACCCCAGCTTTTCCCCTGCCTCTACAGCGGGCCGGGTTAAAATAATCCGGTTTATCTCGTTGGCGCGGAAGGCGCGCACCGCCATTGCCACAGCCAAATAGGTTTTTCCTGTACCCGCAGGACCAACACTCAGTGTAATTGTGTTGTTCTTTATTGCTTCAGTGTAATTTTTCTGGCCCAGCGTTTTTACTTTAACTGGCTTTCCTTTTGAGGTAATACAAATACAATCTGTCACCAGCTGGGTCAGGCTTTCCGCCTTGCCTTCTTTCACCATGGAAATAATATAACGCACGTTTTGTTCGTTTAATGTTTCCCCACGATTTAAGGCAACCAGCATTTGTTCAATCGCTTTTTGCGCTAAAAGAACATTTTCTACCTCACCGGATACCTTAATATCACTACCTCTGCTCATGATTGTAACATGAAACTCAGATTGCAGCAATTTAATATTCTCATCAAAGCTACCGAACAATGCCAAAGTATGTTCCATTCGATCGATATTGATAACTTGTTCCAGCATCTAAAATGAAAACCTCACTTTGCTTCTTTCATATTTGTGGATAATTAACAAAATACAAATGATATAATTTGATATATTGCTCAATTTCACAGAAGGATGTGTTGTATAAATACAATAAAACGTTTAAAGTATTTTATGTACTTTTAACATAATTCTATTATAACACAAAACGATGAAAAAGAAACCATTTTTTATGAATTTTACTATTTTCTGCATTATTGACAAAAACATAACTAT
Source organism: Massilioclostridium coli (assembly GCF_900095865.1). Classification (GTDB taxonomy): domain Bacteria; phylum Bacillota; class Clostridia; order Oscillospirales; family Ruminococcaceae; genus Massilioclostridium; species Massilioclostridium facile. Next base: position 1,054,824 of record NZ_FMIZ01000007.1, read on the forward strand.
TTTTTTCCTATCACACCGGCATTATGCAATGGAAAATAAATTTTATGAAAAATAACTGGTTTATCTTTTGGCAACACAGAAAACTGGTGCCTGTTTAACAAATAATAAGAAGAAGCTATATTTGCCGGCTTGCCATCTATCAGAATCGTTTATATTATTATTATTTTAATACTGTTTTGTGTTAGAATTGTAAGAGATCAATGGTTGTTTTTTGAATAACACCACAAAAGTTGCTTCTTTTTTCCATTGGATGTCATCCCTTTCTTCTTTTATTAAGTTTATTATACACCATATTATAGTAAAACGAAATAGTATTTTTATTAATTTTTAAAATATTTTAATAAATATTATATAATTTTATTGATTATAAAAAGTTTTCCCTATTATAATAAAAATAAACCCTAATCTATTTTTGTAGATTAGGGTTTATTTTGCACATAAGTGCTTTTATACTATTGTTGTGGTTTTCTGTCCGCTGAAATTTTAGAGGATAGAATCAGGCATAACCGTTGAAACGGTATCGTTGGGAGGCAATACTGTTTCATTGTTACAGGAAACAGAAAAAAGTATACTGAAATCCTTTTATTACTTGAGCATCGGGGAATTAAAAAGTAAAGGATGTAACATGGGAGTTGTTTAATTCTTTACTTTTATTTCAGAATCCTATTACACCGAACCACAACCTAAAAATGTGGATTGCAAAAATTAATTCATGGAATAAAACATATGTTCTTTTATGCAGCAGGATGGTTAAAATGCTTTTTCATATGTTTATTGGATAAAAAACGTATGAAATAAGGATGACGCTTTTTCTCTTTTGCTTTTACACAAAAAGAAGATGCAATTACACCACTAATAATCAGCATAATTCCTACCAATGATTTTCCAAAAAAGACAGTTATACTAATTTTTTCTGTGTCAAAGGAACCAAGTGCTCCTAATACTACTAAAACACCAAGGAACGAAACTAAATACATAAAACGTTTCATAATAAAACTCCTTTCATCCAAAAAGAACATTTGTTCTTTATTTGTATTATAACGTGATTCATTTTGTTTGTCAACTGTTTTTTGCAAAAATTTTTCTTTTTCAAAAAAATAAGCATGGCTCTTTTAAAATTCGTCAAACTGTGATAGAATAAGTAAGAAATAAAATGATTGTCATTATAATTTTGGGAGTGAAACGATGAAACATTTAATTGACCTTGATGATTTTTCGATCCAGGAACTGGATCAAATTGTCCACAAGGCAGTGGAAATCGAAGCTCATCCAGAAGCGTATTATGGAAAATTATCTGGAAAAATTTTGGGAACATTATTCTATGAGCCTTCTACTAGAACACAGATGTCTTTCCAGACCGCGATGTTAAAACTGGGCGGGCAGATTATTGGGTTTGACAACCCCCAAACCTCTTCTGTTTCCAAAGGTGAAAATTTAAAGGATACGGTAAAAGTAATCAGCAACTACGCTGATGTAATCGCGATCCGTCATCCTTCCGAAGGCGCCGCAAAAGCGGCTTCATTAGTGGCAGAGTGCCCAATTATCAATGCAGGCGATGGAGGGCATCTCCACCCAACCCAAACGTTAACCGATTTGGTAACCTTAATGCACGAAAAAGGGCATTTGGACCATCTGACAATTGGATTATGCGGGGATTTAAAATTCGGGCGTACAGTCCATTCTCTCATCAAAGCGATGATCCATTACCCTGGCAATAAATTTATTTTAATTTCCACCAAAGAATTGACGATTCCTGATTACATGAAAAAAATCATCCTCAATTCCAACTGTGAATACGAAGAAATTTCTACATTAGAAGAAGCACTTCCAAAACTGGATGTATTGTATATGACCCGGATTCAACGGGAACGGTTTGAATCCAAAGAAGAATATTTGAAACAAAAAGATGTATACCGGTTGGATACCCAGAAAATGCGTTTGGCTCCAGAGGACCTTTGCATTCTCCATCCATTGCCAAGAGTGGATGAGATTGAAATCGCTGTGGATGATGATCCAAGGGCTGTTTATTTTAAGCAGGCAAACCATGGCGTGTACGCCCGTATGTCCTTAATTCTGCATATTTTGGAACAAAATACGCAAACAAGTATCAAAGGAGAAATTTATCCTGAAAAAATTTGTTCTAACTCACGGTGTATTACTCAAAGTGAAACTTATTTAAAACGTTATTTTTACCGCGATAAAGATGGCGTTATGTGTTGTTCTTATTGTGATGCCCATGAGTAAACCGGAACAAGTATTAGTACTGTTTGGGTCTCCAAACAAAAAAGGGTATACTCACATATTAACCAGCTTATATTTAGAACAACTGCAGAATAAGCTGCACAACCAGATGGAAATAGAATATATTTATGCTTACGAGAAAAAATATCTACCATGCTTGGGTTGTGAAAAATGTGATACAACTGGTGTGTGTATCTGGAACCAAAAAGACCAATACGACCAACTGTTGGAAAAAATACAACAGGCGGATACAGTAGTTCTTGCATCCCCCGTTTATTTTAGCGGTTTCCCCGCCCCTTTAAAAGCATTGATTGACCGTGCTCAACAAAAATATGCGGTTAAATTCAAGGATGGAAAAGGTGTGAACCAAAAGTTGCGCCGTGGTGTTTTAATCTCTACCTGTGGAGCGGATACCACCAAATTTTTTCCCATGCTGCAACTAGCAGCCGGCATGTTTTTTGACTGTTTGGATATCGGTATAGCGGAAACATTATTCGCCAGCAATACCGATGATCCTGGCAATATTAAAATATCTGATATGGAACAGAAAGCGAGAGATGTAAAATGAGTACAATCCATATTAATGAAGAAAATTTCAATGAAGTTGTATTTAACACCAATTTGCCAATTATTTTGGATTTTTATGCTGACTGGTGTTCTCCATGCAAAATGTTCGCACCTGTATTAGAAGAAATTGCGGATGAATTGGATGGAAAAGCAATTGTCGCAAAAATGAACATTGATGAAAGCAAAGAATTGGCAACTGAATTTGGAATCCGCACTATTCCTACCCTGATGTTGCTGAAAGATGGTAAAATGATAAATAAAATTGTTGGTATCAAACCAAAAACCATTGTGTTAAAGGAATTTGGATTCTAAAATAATTTTATGTAAAAAAAGGAGACGTTGTACAACGTTTCCTTTTTTCGTTGTGTTCCTTTTTCCTTGGAAAATCAGCTCTAACGAAGATGAGTAAACTGGCTTTGCAACAGCTGCTAAAGGAAAGCCAGTTTTAGAAGGCTTACACGATGTTGGGTCACTTTACAAGTGCGGGTTTTTGAGCTTTTAATTGTCAGTTCCTAATGCGAAGTAGCAATGAATACTCCCTTTTTTAGCAAAGCCAAATATTTTATGTTCTATGAAATACGTTTTTTAAAGTGCTAAAGGCAATCAACTCGTTTTAGTATATGTAAAGTAAAACAACTTGTCTAGTTTGAAAACTATTTGATAAAATTAAATTCAGAAATACTTTTTTAATATTCCGATTTTCCCAGAAAAATAAGGAATCTTTAAAACAGTTTATAGAAACAATAATAGCTATGACAAGTAAATTTCTTGTCATAGCTTCGATCCTATAAAGATGAGAGAAGGATGTTATTTGAAATCATTTTCAAAAAAATTATCCAAAAATTCGTTGATGTTTGACAATCAAATGTTAGTAAAACTAATCATCCCATTGATTATAGAGCAATTTTTAACAGTTACTGTTGGGATGGCGGATAGTGTTATGATTGCAAGCGTTGGAGAGGCGGCAGTATCCGGTGTTTCTTTGGTAGATACCGTAAACATCCTGTTAATTAATGTGTTTGCTGCTATGGCAACAGGAGGTGCCGTCGTTGCCGGACAATATTTAGGACAAAAGCGGCAAAAAGAGGCTTGCAAAGCTGCCGACCAATTGGTTTTGTTTATTACATTTTTTTCAATTATAATTATGGTTCTAATGTATCTGTGTAAAAACTGGATTTTGCATGGTGTCTTTGGAAAAATTGATAGCGATGTTATGGGGTATGCCAATACATATTTAGTAATAGTTTCTTTGTCCATTCCATTTATCGCCCTGTATAATGGAGGAGCCGCTCTATTTCGCACTATGGGAAACTCCAATATTTCGATGATCATTACACTTATTATGAATATCATTAATGTGATTGGAAACGCGATTTTAATATACAGATTCCAAATGGGAGTTGCCGGTGCGGCAATCCCTACCCTGTTTTCCCGTATTGTTGCGGCGATTTTAATTATTGTATTATTGCGGAAACAGAATTTATTAGTCCATCTCACAAAACCATTTCAGTTTAAACTAAATTTCCATTTCATCAAAAAAATTTTGCGGATTGGCATCCCAAATGGTCTAGAAAATAGTATGTTCCAATTAGGAAAAATTTTAGTACTTAGCCTAGTAGCTGGTTTTGGTACCGCTTCCATTGCTGCAAACGCTGTTTCTAACACGATTGCGAATTTTCAGATTTTACCTGGAATGGCGATTGGCTTAGCCACGATTACAGTCGTTTCCCGCTGCGTCGGCGCCGGAGATTATGAACAGGTTCGATTTTACACCCGTAAATTATTGCGAATTACCTATCTGTCGATGATTTTAATTAATATCATCATTGATCTGGGATTGCCACTAATTTTATGGATTTATAATCTAACTCCAGAAACAGGGATGATTACAAAACAGTTGATTCTATACCATTCCATTTGTTGTGTTACTATTTGGCCGTTTTCGTTCACTCTACCAAATACGCTACGTGCTTCTAATGATGTACGCTTTTGTATGGTCACCTCGATTGTTTCCATGTGGGTATGGAGAATCGCATTTAGCTTTGTGTTAGCGCAATTCCTTCATTTAGGAGTATTTGGAGTTTGGGTTGCCATGACAATTGACTGGTTATTCCGCGCTATTTGTTTTGCGATCCGATACCGTGGTTCCAGATGGCAATTAAAAAGCAACTGATAAAAAAGACGTTGAATAAATCAACGGCTTTTCTTTTTATGGCGATGGGGATATTTTTTTCGGTTCTCCTTTTTAGTTTTCCATTTTTTCCATTCGATAACACACATTATGATAAGCGCTATTGTCATATAGATACTAAAAAGGATTCCAAATAAATTTTTCAGGTTTTCTGGAATAAAGAATAGAATCATAAATGCAAATATAAATATGCCAGTACACAGTATAAATTGTGTTGTAGTTGTGTTTTTATCTGTTGCCATCCGATAAATAACAAAAATACAGGCAATAATGATTAATACAACCCCTAAAACCCCCATCAAATTCTCCTTTTTTCTCTTAAGCTTATACTGTGATACTGATTTATAACCCCTATCGAAACAATCATTCTATCAAAAAAGCTGATGAATCTATATTTGATAAATTCATCAGCCATATAGTAGCAAGTGATTATTTTTTAGCTTTATTTTTTGCTTTAGAAGAAAATTTCTCTTTCTCCACTACAAAACGTTCATGGGTGCCCTTACAAATCAAGTCCACCGCATCCTGTACTTCAACAGTAAATACAATGCGTTTACGGTCCACTTCGGTGATTTCTACCTTTGCTGTAACCTGCATTCCTTCTGGGGTAGCCGCCAGATGTTGGATATTTATCAATGTTCCAACTGAAGTGAGCGCCGGATCGCTTAAATGGTTTTTTACCAGATTGGCGGCGGTGTTCTCAATGAAATTCACCAACATTGGGGTTGCATATACATCACAGTCCCCACTGCCCACATTGGATGCCAACAGTTCTTTAGTAACTGTAATCGTTTGTTCTGCGTGTAAGCCTGGTATAATATTTTCCATAGTAATAAAAATCCTTTCCTGTTTTAAATCTATTGATAGAAACATCATAAATTGCACTTGGCAAAAAACGATTTGTTTCTCTATAGCTAGATAATATTATAACAGATATGAGCAAGAAAATGAATTATTTTATTCAAATTCTTCCTCGTCATCTTCAAATACAAATTCTTTGAGCTCAAACCAAAAAACAACTCCGTCATCCTTATGGTAAGCACCACAATTTCCTTCATGGGCTTGTATAATGGTTTTTACAATTGCGAGACCAATCCCATAGCTTTTAGCACTTGCCGTACGGGATTTATCCGCACGGTAAAATAAGTCGAACACCTCGTTTAAATCTTGTTGTGGAATAGGAGGATGGGAGTTAAACAGGTTTACCCGCACCATTCCGTTTTGCCTGGTAAGCCAAACGGAAATTTTTTTCTTTTCATCCACATATTTGATCGCGTTTTCAAAGATATTGGTAAACACCTGGACAATCCGGTTAAAGTCCCCCTGAACCATCATTTCTTCCTCAAGGTTGGACTGCACTGTAATACCTTTTTTCTCCAGTAAAATTTTACAGTTGTGTATTACGGTAGAAACCAGCTCATTGATACTGAAAAAGGACATTTCATATGTCATCATCCCGCTTTCCAACTGGGTTAAGGTAAGTAGTTGATTGACTAGTTGGCTCATGGTATTGCTTTGCTCCACAAGAATATCACAAATCTCCCCTGATTTTTCTGGTTCCGTGTTATCCCTTAGGGCTTCGCTGTAAGCGGAAATCAAACTCAACGGGGTTTTAAAATCGTGGGATACATTGGCTACAAATTCACGGCGCATTTTATTGGTTTGTTCTTCCCGCTCCAAATCCCGTTTTAAAATATCGATATTCTGTTTTAACGCATCCGACATTTTATTAACACTATTCGCAAGGGCTTCAATTTCGTCCCCAGTATGCACATCGCATTTTTCGCTGAAATCCATATTAGAAATTTTTTGTGCTGTAGAGTCAATCTGTTTAATGGGACGGACAATTTTAGACGCCATAAAATAGGTTGCCAAAATTCCCAACACCAAAGCCCCTATAGAAACATATGCAAAAAACTGCAACGCCGTATTGGCTGTTGTTTCAATGTAGGCTTTTGGAGTTTCCATAAACAGATAAGTATGCTCATTTAGTTTGGTATAAAAATAAATGGAATCCGTCAGCTGGCCATCCGCTTCCATAAACACATATTTTCGTCCTTGCAGCTTATTAAAAATTTGGTCTTGTTCCGCTTGACGGAGCCATAATTCAGATTCAATCCTTGGGTCTACATTGGTATTCTGGTTACCCAAAAAAATAAAATTCCGTTGGATTTGGTCATACACCAAAACAGTAGTATTTTGGGCGGCACATTCTTGTAAAGGTTCCTGTAATCCCGTAATACCATCTTGGCTATAGGCTTGTTGAATAGAAATACTGGATTGAATCAGTTCCTGCTTTTTATTGTGGATATAGAACTGTTCCAAAAAGGTTCCGCCAAATAAAAGGACGGTTATAATATTGAGGGAAAAAATCAAGAAAATGATTAAAAATAGTTTCTTTTTAATACCGATTTTCATTCTTCATTAACCTCAAATTTATATCCACATTTTCTTACCGTTTTAATCCACTGTTGAGTAACTGGGATTTTTACCCGCAAACATTTAATATGGGTATCTACAGTACGGGAATCCCCTTCGTAATCCATTCCCCAAACCGATTGCAGGATCTGGTCACGGCTGAGGACAAGGTTTTTATTCGCTACCAGATAACAAAGCAGGTCGTATTCCCTTGGGGTCAATGCAATTTTCTGCTCCCCTTGGTAAACGCAGTGCTCCCGGTATACAATTTTTAAATCCCCCAGGATAAACTCGCTTTCCTGTAGCAGGCCAGCACGTTTTAACAGGCTTTTTACCCGGGTTACCAGTATTTTAGGGCTAAATGGTTTAGAAATATATTCATCCGCTCCATATTTAAAACCCATCAATTCGTCAAACTCTGTATTTCTGGCTGTTAAAATCATAATTGGGACATCTGAAACTTTTCTGATTTCTTGGCACACCTCATATCCATCCATTTTTGGCATCATTACATCCAGTAAAACCATAGAAAAGTGGTCGCTATAGAATTTTTCCAAAGCTTCCTCTCCATCCGCAGCTTCTTCTACTTGATATCCTTCATTTTTTAAATAACCGCATATAATATACCGCAGTTTTGCTTCGTCTTCTGCTACTAATATTTTCAGCATAATTTCACCTCATGTATGATTCTACCACGGAATTGTCATAGAATTGTGATGGAATAGAATTTTTTTACAAGTCTGCTAAAACTTTTTCTCCATTTATCATACCATGGAACGGGGTTAGATTCAAACTATTTTTTCGAGGAAAACACCAAAAGGATACCAATAGAATCACCTTGGTGGCATGTTGAATGAGATTGTTTCCAGCAATCAAAAAACAATAGCATTCCTTGTGGCTATATAGTATAATTGAGTTATATTGTAAAAACGATAAAAGATGATTGGGAGGTTAAAATATGAAGAAATGGTATGATGAGGAATATGAATTTCAAATTGAGGTGACAGGCTTTCTGCGTGGCGACCATACAGAGCGGTATTGCCGAAATGGAGAGGAAATTGGTGACCAATACACCTGTACTTACGGGTGCCCTGTTAATCAGGATGGACAGGGCATCTGTTCCAAAGTAATGATGGTTCTGTTTCCCATCATGGAGGCTGTGAGAAGTGGCGGCGATTTAGAAAACATTGGAGGAAACAGCAAATATAGCAAGGATATTGTATGTCCAGACGGATGCGTTATGTTCCGCTTAACAGCAAAAAAACTTGGAAACCCTAATTTTTATAAGGGAAAATTTTTTGATTAATTTGATTTTTCGCCGTTGTGCTGGCGGACTATATAACGAAACGCAGGCAAAATAAGGGTAGTCTGTATGTATTTGAATCGTTTATCCTACTTATTTATATTCATAGATTTATATCCATAGAAAATTGGGTTTTTGATTGCGTAATTTTATCACAGAATACGCAATCACCTTTTCCTACAAAAAAGTGATATTGTGGCTTTTAATCCTCCAAAAAATGAATAGCCTGTTTGTATTATCTACTGAAACAGGTTATTTTGACCTGTTTCGTTTGGGTATAACTGCAGATAACTCAACAATAAACCAAATCTGCTTTGAACAATAAAGGCTTGTATAATAAAACAACCTTCTGTCATGAAAAACAGAAGGTTGTTTTATTATTGTTTTCGGAAAAGGCGCTGCTGTAATTGAAAAGCCTGTTCCCGGCGGCGGTTGGTTTCCTGTTGGTCCACCACATAATTGCCGTCCTGTACCACCAGAACATCCCCTTCTGTAACATCAACCGGGAGCTGATCCAGGGGGACTTTCTTCCGTATTCTATGGTCATTTTCTAGTACAGCAATACCATTTTCTATCCGGTCTACACTCCACATTATCCATCACCTGTCTTTATCTTTCGGTTGTAACCGTTAAATTTGCCCCATCCGAATGGAATACAATGGTTCCGTTCAGGTCGGTGCGGTAAACAGATTTTCCAGCTATTCGGTCCAATATTTCTTGATGGGGATGCCCATAACTGTTTCCAGAACCAACACAGATAACGTAATCGTTAGCCTGTACCGCATCTAAAAAATCTTGACTGTTGGAAGTATTGCTTCCATGATGGCTCAATTTAAGTACCGTTGATTTGACGTTGGCACCAGATTCCAAGAGATCTTGTTCTGCTTGTGCTTCCATATCTCCACCAAACAGGAAAGAGGTATCTCCATAGCTGAATTTTGCCACAACAGAGTTGCTGTTTAGGTCATTATACTCCTGAACTGGCCCTAGAATCGAAATTTTTGCCTGCCCATAGGTAAACGTTTGACCTGGCGCTGCAGCTGTAATGGCTTTTCCTTGTTGCTCCGCTGCGGAAAGCACCTCCAGATATGTTTTCGTGGTGGGGGTGTTTTCTTTGCTCAACTCCGGCATCAGAATGGTTTCGGTGTCAAATGCTTTTAAAACAGTATCCATTCCACCAATATGGTCGGAATGGGGATGACTTCCAATCATCAAGTCCAGCTTATCCACTCCTTGGGATTTTAGGTAATCCACTACCACATTCCCCTGATCATTTTCCCCGGCATCAATTAAAATATTATGCCCATCGTATTGGATCAAGGTACTGTCCCCTTGGCCGACATCAATAAAATGGACGCTGACGCCATCCCCAGGCAAAGGCTGGGCAGGAAGCTGGTCATAAATAAAATAGGCAATTGCTGCCGCCACAACCAGAACTGTGGCAATGATTCCTTCAACACGGCCTAGTTTCGTTTTCCGGTTTTTCTTGTAGTTTTTCCTTTTTGCCATTTTGTTCCCCGTTTTCCTTTCGTTTGTTTGGTCGCTTGTTTTTGTGGATTGGAGGAAGGACCATCCGGGCGGACAAGGCAGTTAGGGCCTGTTCCGATTAAATCCAAACGTTTGGCCTGGCGTAACGCCTTAAGTACCAAAGGTTTGTTTTTTGGCATAAAATACTGGAGCAATGCCCGTTGCATCGCTTTTTCTTCGGATGATTTTGGCACATATACTTTTTCCATGGTCAATGGATGGTACCCGGTATAAAACATACAGGTGGAAATGGTTCCGGGGGTTGGATAAAAATCCTGTACTTGTTCTGGGCGTATATGCTCTTTTTTCAGGAATTCCGCCAGCTCAATAGCCTCTTTTAAGGTACTGCCTGGATGGGAGGACATCAGGTAAGGCACAAGGTATTGTTCTTTTCCCACCTCTTTTGTAGTTTGGTAAAACCGATCCATAAATTTTTTGTAGATTTCCACATGGGGTTTTCCCATACAATCCAAAACCCGGTTGGAACAGTGTTCCGGTGCTACTTTCAATTGGCCACTGACATGGTGTTCTACCAATTCCCTCATAAATGTGGGGTCAGGGTCCTCGATCAGGTAGTCGTAGCGAATTCCCGAACGGATAAATACTTTTTTGACCCCGTCCAACTGTCGGAGTTCCCGCAACATATGTAAATATTCCCTGTGGTCTACTTCCAGGTTTTTGCATGGAGTTGGAGCGAGGCATTTTTTGCCCCGGCACATTCCATGTTCATTTTGCTTCTGGCAGGAAGGTTTGCGGAAATCAGCTGTTGGCCCTCCCACATCGTGGATATACCCTTTAAAGTTTGGCAATTGGGTTAACTTTTTTGCCTCCGCAAGGACGGATTTTTCACTGCGGCAGGTAACATGTCTGCCCTGGTGTAGTGTAATGGCGCAGAAGTTACAGTCCCCAAAACATCCTCTATTATGGGCAATAGAAAATTCTACTTCCTGGATTGCGGGGACACCACCCATTGGTTCATATACCGGGTGGTAAGTCCGCATATATGGCAAAGCGTACACACGGTCCAGCTCTTTCTGGTTTAAGGAACGCATGGGAGGGTTTTGCACCAACATCCAGTTTCCATGACGTTGGATTACTGTCTTACCTGTAATCTGATCCTGTTCTAAGAACTGGATTTTACAAGCTTTCGCATAGCTTTCCTTACTGGCGACTACCTGGTCAAAGCTGGGACATTCTTTTGCCCCCCACGGGGTGTTGACTGGTTCTGTCAAATAGCATGTACCTCGGATATCAGTTAACTCCTTGATGGACTCTCCGTTGGCAAGGCGGTGGACAATCTCTTTTGTCTGCAATTCCCCCATACCATAAACCAATAAATCCGCTTTGCTTTCCAGTAAAATTGTGGGGCGGACTGCGTCATCCCAATAATCGTAGTGTGCAAAACGGCGAAGGGAGGCTTCCAGCCCGCCGATGATAATGGGCTGTTCTTCCCCAAAAGCTTCCCGCAGTTTTTGGCAGTATACATTGACTGCCCGGTCTGGGCGGTAGCCTCCCTTTCCCCCTGGGGAATAGGCATCGTCATGCCTACGCCGTTTTGCGACGGTGTAGTGGGTGACCATCGAATCCACATTTCCGGAATTCACCAAAAAAGCGTATTTTGGTTTCCCTAGTTTTTGAAAATCCTGTAGGTTATGGTAGTTGGGCTGGGCAATTACCCCAACGGTAAACCCTTCGGATTCAATGACACGGGAGATAATGGCCATCCCAAAGCTGGGATGGTCGACATAAGCATCCCCTGTAATACAGATAAAATCCAACTGTTCTATTCCACGGTCTTTCATATCCTGTTTGGAAATAGGTAAAAATCCTGACATAAAAAACTCCATTCCAAAAAATTAAACTAATCGTTGTTCTGATTGAGGTTCATTTCAATCCATTGCTGTTTATTGAGCAGTACCTGACGTGGCTTGCTCCCCTCTTGAGGTCCGACAATTCCACGTTGTTCCATCTCATCCATAATTCGTGCCGCACGGGCATACCCCAGCTTCAGCCTCCTTTGCAGGAAAGAAGTAGAGGCTTGTCCCGCTTCCACAACACACTCAATGGCTTCTGGTAACATGACGTCGTGGTCATCAAAACCTCCACCACCATTTTGTTTTTGCGGTTCTGCCACTGCCTGTTTTTCAATTTCTTCGATAATATCATCGCTATAATCGGCGGTTTCCTGTGATTTAACGAATTCCACTACCTGTTCTACCTCATCATCGCTGACAAAACAGCCTTGTACACGGGTGGGTTTTTGGGAACCAACAGGGGAAAATAACATATCCCCTTTTCCCAATAATTTTTCCGCCCCACTGCCATCCAAAATGGTTCTGGAATCCACCTGGGAAGAAACCGCAAACGCAATACGGCTTGGAATATTTGCCTTGATTACGCCAGTGATAACATCCACAGAGGGGCGCTGGGTCGCAATAACCAGGTGCATTCCCGCTGCACGTGCCATCTGCGCCAGCCGACAAATCGAATCCTCTACCTCGTTGGAGGCTGCCATCATCAAATCGGCCAACTCGTCAATGATAATCACAATTTGGGGCAACGGCGCAACGTCTTCTGAATTGTGTGCCATCCGATTATAGCCGTTAATATCCCGGACACTGTTGTCCGCGAACAATTTGTATCGGTTGAGCATTTCGGTAACGGCCCATCCCAATGCGCCAGCAGCTTTCCGGGGATCGGTTACCACTGGAACCAACAGATGGGGGATGCCGTTATAAATTCCTAATTCTACTACTTTTGGGTCGATCATCAACAAACGGACATCATCCGGCGAACTCTTATAGATTAAGCTGATAATCAACGAGTTGATGCAAACCGACTTACCAGAACCGGTAGAGCCTGCAATCAGCACATGGGGCATTTTTCCGATGTCCGCCACCATTGGATTTCCAGCAATATCCTTACCCAAAGCAAAGGACAACGGGCTTTTTGCCTGGCGGAAGGAAGGATCCTCCACAATTTCCCGCAGCATGACGATATCGTTTTTCTTATTGGGGACTTCAATTCCTACAGCAGCTTTGTTGGGGATTGGTGCTTCAATCCTCACTCCGCCAGACGCCAAATTGAGGGCAATATCATCCGCCAGATTGGTAATCTTGCTGATTTTCACCCCGGCAGAAGGCTGCAATTCATAGCGGGTTACACTTGGCCCACGGCAGATATCAATAATCCTGGTTTCCACCCCAAAGCTTTTTAAGGTATCCACCAGACGGTCAGCGTTGGCACGCAGTTCCCCACTAACATCCCGGTTATTGCTTTTCGTATGTGCTTTTAGCAGGCTGATCGGAGGAAATTTATATTGGTTTTGGTGATCCTCCTGCAAACGAGTGGAAAGCTCGTCCCCAATGGTTGGGTCGGATTTTATCTCCGGTTGCTCTTCTGGTGGGACAGCCGCTTTTTTCACCAGGTCATCCAACTGGGCGGCTTCTTCTGGAACAGCAGAAATCTCCTCTGTTGTTAACTCAGGGATAGCTTCCTGTTTCTTTCGTTTTTTCTCTTTTCTAGATTGTTTTGGTTCTTCTTCCCCAATATCGGGGACACAAAACCGTTTTGGGGAAGCTACTGGATGTTCTGGCATAGATTCCGGTCCCAGGTCTACATCAATATCAAACCGGCTTCCCTGCCCTTCTTCCCGCAGTTCCCGACGTTGGACATATCCTTCTTCCAGTTTTTTCACTGGCTTTGCCATACCACGGAAAAATCCAATTAACGTTGCGCCGGTTAAAATGAGCAATACAATAAAAATGAGAATAGCCAGCAAAACCGCTGATGCCGTTTTGCCAAAAGCAGCGGTCAATGGCATTCCAATCAATCCGCCTACCAGCCCACTGCCTTTGATCTGGGTTCCAGTATCATAGCAGAACAGCAGTTTATCCCCCAAGTTAGCGCCTACAGGCTGCTGGCTGCTTAACACTTGTACTTCCCCACAAATCAGGATAAACAATACAATAATCTGCCACAGTTTTTGTTGGATGGAAAAAACAGTTCTTTCCCTTGCGGAAAGGACCGCCATCACCATGATAATCGGCCCAATAAAAAAGGCTGGTATTCCAAACAAACCAAACAGGAAGTTGTGGACACCTGTCCAGATATTCTGCCCTGTAATAAAGGCGAATGCAGTAACCAATAAACCAATCCCAAACGTCAAAATGCAAACTAGATGCCTCCGATGGTTTTGGTATTGTTGCTGTTCTTCCCGTTTGGCAGCTGGTTTTCTGGTAGTCGTCTTTTTCACAGGCGTTTTTCCCTTAGTGGAACTGCTGCGGGGTGTAGTTGTTTTTTTTGTTGCAGATTTTGTCTTTTTGGTGGATGTCCGCTTTTTTGTTGCCATCCCTCTTCCTCCGTCTTTTTTAATTTAAAACCATGTCAATAAAACGACAATGAGGCAACACAAAGAAAAGGAACGGTTCCCTTCCAGTGTGTTGCCATAAACATAAACTATTGAAAACGATTTTTACGCAATCATCTGCATAATTGTCTGGCCAGAAACATGTTCAATAATGCCTAACACAAGTACAATTACACCGAGAATCGCAGTGTAAATTGCGAAAATTTTGAATTTGTCCGAATTAATCAGCCATTGCACCAGTTTAATTGCTAGGAAACCTACAACAGCGGATACCACAAACCCAATTATCATGGGGGCGATACCAATACTTGCAACCCCTTCTGCATTTAAGTCTCCAAATTCGGATAGACATCCGCCAATGATGGCTGGAATTCCAAGTACAAAGCTGAATTCCACAGCTGTTTTACGGGATAAACCGCAGAATAAACCAGCGGAAATCGTAGAACCGGAACGGGATACCCCTGGCAGCAACGCAACACACTGGAAAATACCAATGGTTAAAGCATTGCGGGTATTAATCTGACCAATTGTTTTTTTACCATGACCACAACGGTCGGATAAAAACAGGATCGTTGCGGTGTATAAGAAGCAAATCCCTTCTACAACGATGTCCGCATCGGAAGCGACTCCGGTAAAGAAATCCTTGAAGAAGTACACTGGAATCAGCGGCAACAACGCAATGATTAACATAATAATCATATTTCGCTCTGGATTCATCTTTTTAAAGGAGAATTTTCCGGTAAAAATATCCTTAATCATGGAAAAGAACTCTTTAATTAATTTCCAGATTAATTCTCGGAACGCGATAAATACGGCTACCAAGGTACCCAAGTGGAGCAGGATGGTAAAAAATACGGCGCTTTCCCCATTTACCCCAAAAAAGTGCTGTACTAACGAAAGATGTCCTGAACTGGAAACTGGCAGGAATTCTGTCAGCCCCTGTACGATGGCTTGAATAAATGATTCGATAATTGACAAAATATTCTCCTCCATTTATGTAGCCTGCGAAAACCGCAGGTTAATGAATGATATTTCCCGATTGATAGCTGGGATTTAAATAATCAGCTGGATTGGTGCTGAAAATCTGGTTTACACGAAAACCCTCATTACATTTTACACCAAATAGTATGCAATTATCAACCCTTTTATACTGTTGTTCAGGAATTTTTTTCGCATAGTTCATATCAAATACTTCATTTAAGTCAATTATCGTTTGTATCATCCGCTTTTTCCTCCTCTTCAATCATTTGATACAAACACTCAATCGCATCCGAAATTCCACCCAATTCATCAATCAGACCGGATTCCACCGCCATTTTTCCATCTAATACGGTACCAACATCCATTACTAATTCCCCGGTATTCATCATCAACTGGCGGAATTTTTCCTCTGTAATATTGGAGTTTTCTGTGACAAAACCAATAATTCTATCCTGCATTTTCTCAAAATAGGAAAGGGTTTGTGGTACACCAAGCACTAGACCACTCATCCTAACTGGATGAATTGTCATACTGGCGGATGGTACAATGAAAGACCGTTTCGCGGAAACCGCCAATGGTACACCAATGGAATGCCCTCCTCCCAGCACTAAAGAAACAGTGGGTTTCTTAATTCCGGAGATTAATTCCGCAATTGCCAAACCAGCTTCCACATCCCCACCTACAGTGTTCAGGATAATAACAAGCCCTTTAATATCCGGAGATTGCTCAATCGCCACCAATGCCGGAATCACATGCTCATACTTGGTAGTTTTATTTTGAGGTGGAAGGATATAATGTCCTTCTATCTGTCCGATAATCGTCAAACAATGGATGGGATATTTCCCCTGGGTTGTAATCGACCCTGTTTCGATAATTTCGTTTAAATCCTGTTTGCGTTCCTCTACAGCGCTATCATTGTTGGTTTCCTCATCCGGTTTAATCACAGGCTCAAAATTTTCTTCGCTCATAAATGCTCCTCCTTTTACCATTATAAACTCCTTATTAGTGTGGCAGAAAGGAAGGAAACTATTCTAATCGCAATTGGATAATTTCTATTTTTTCATGGTTCCAATATGAATAATAACCTATAAAACAAAAATTTTTTGTAGAAACTAGCTCTTTATTTTGAAGCAAACAGCATTTTAGGAAAAATTTCTCTTCTATTTTGTTTGTTCTTGAGAAACAACGGGAATTATGGTATAATTTAAAAATATATGTCTTTTTAAAAAACAGGCTATGTTTTGCCTTTTCTATCACAAATAAATGAGGAGGATATTAAAATTATGGTACCACAAACCATTGAACAGCTGCTACCATTGATACAAAAGCCAGCCCGCTATGTAGGTGGGGAACTAGGCTGTATTTACAAAGAAAAAGACCAGGTAACAGTACGGTTCGCCTTTTGTTTTCCTGATACCTATGAGGTGGGGATGTCCCACCTGGGAATGAAAATCCTGTACCAGGTGTTGAATGATATGCCAAACTGCTGGTGCGAGCGGGTTTTTGCGCCCTGGCTGGACTTTGAAAAGCAAATGAAACAGCATAACATCCCGTTGTACGCTTTGGAAAGCTTTGACCCATTATCCGATTTTGATATTATCGGCTTTACCCTGCAATATGAACTTTCCTATACTAATATTTTAAATATGCTGGATTTAGGTGGTGTTCCAGTAAAGGCTTCAGAACGAAAAGGGCTGCACAACCTGGTCGTGGCAGGCGGCCCCTGTGCCTGTAATCCGGAACCCTTGGCGGATTTTGTTGACCTCTTTATGCTGGGAGAAGGGGAAGAAGTGATTCAGGAACTGGTAAACCTGTATGATGAGGCAAAACAGCAAGGCTGGAGCAAAGAAGCGTTTTTGCAAAAAGCTGCCCAGATAGGCGGAATCTATGTGCCATCCCTGTACGAAGTGGATTACAACCAGGATGGCACTATTGCCAGCATTACACCAACCCATGGAGCACCGGAAAAAGTGACCAAACGGATTATCAAGGATATGGACAACGTCACCTATCCGGATACTTTTATTGTGCCGTTTATCCAAACAGTACATGACCGTGGTATGATTGAACTAATGCGTGGCTGTATTCGTGGATGCCGTTTTTGCCAGGCTGGTTTCCTCTACCGTCCTTTGCGGGAAAAATCTGCGGATGTCCTCTGTGCCCAAGGGAAAGCCCTGTGTGAAAACACAGGCTTTGAGGAGGTTTCTTTGTCCTCCCTTTCTACTAGCGATTATTCCCAGCTGCCACAATTGTTGGACACATTTATGGATTATACCGAAAAAAACAAAATCAACCTTTCCCTCCCCTCTTTGCGGATTGATAATTTCTCCGACGAATTACTGGAAAAAATCGCGAAAGTCCGCAAAAGCGGCTTGACGTTTGCGCCAGAAGCGGGAACTCAACGTTTGCGGGATGTCATCAATAAAAATGTCACCGAAGAAGAAGTGATGTCCACCTGCCGGATTGCATTTGAAGGTGGATATACCTCCGTAAAACTCTATTTTATGTTGGGGCTACCAACCGAAACCATGGACGATGTAGCAGGGATTGTCCAACTGGGGCAAAAGGTAGTTGACCTATATTACAGCCTACCAAACCGTAAAAAAGGAAAAGGTGGGGTCAGTGTTTCCATCAGTGCTTCTACTTTTGTGCCAAAACCATTTACCCCATTCCAATGGGAACCACAGGATACTCCAGAAATGGTAGCAGAAAAACAAAAACATATGGTAGCAAGCACGACGACCAAAAAAATTCGTTTGAGTTGGCATGAAGTCCATACCAGCCAATTGGAAGCGGTACTGGCACGGGGTGACCGTCGTTTGGGAGAAGTCCTTTACCGCGCCTGGAAAAAAGGCTGTTATTTTGATTCCTGGGAAGAAAACTTTTTCTTCGACCGTTGGCAGGAAGCGATGGAAGAATCCGGTTTGACTATGGAATTTTACGCCAACCGCCGCCGTGACTTCTCCGAAGTGCTGCCCTGGTCTCATCTGGATTATGGGATCAGCGAATCTTTCCTGAAACGGGAAAACGAAAAGGCAAAACAGGCAAAAGTGACGCCAAACTGCCGGTTGCAGTGTTCTGGCTGTTCTGCCAATAAACTGATTGGGGGGCCTTGCTTTGAATGATTTTAAAGATATCCGTGTTTTCTACAAAAAAACTGGACGGTTAAAGTATATTTCTCATTTGGATATTAATCGTTGCATGCAGCGTGCGTTAAAACGTGCCGGATTACCGGTATGGTATACCCAGGGGTTCAATACCCATATCTATTTGACGTTTGCCCTCCCCCTTTCCTTAGGATATGAGAGTAACTATGAGGTAATGGACTTCCGTTTAATTGAAGAAGTTTCCTTTGAGGAAGTCAAACAGAGAATGAACGAGGCACTCCCAGAGGGGCTGGAAGTATTCCGTGTAGCGGAAAAACGGGATAAAGTGGATACAATTGCGGCAGCCTGTTACCAAATCCGGCTGTATGGGGATGATTTACAGGAGCTAGAAACCTCTTGGACAGATTTCCTTTCGGAGCCTTGGATTGAGGTGGAAAAGAAAACCAAAAAAGGCATGAAAAGAATTGATATTAAGCCGGAACTTTTGGAAAGCCAGTATCAACTGGATGGAGATTGCCTGCTGTGGAAAGTAAAGCTGCCAGCCGGTGCTAATAATATTAATCCAAGCCTATATCTGGATGAATTTTGCAAAACTTATCCAAACATAATGACCCATTGTGATGTACTGCGTACTGATATTCTCCGTTCTGATGGAAAACGTTTTGAATAGACAAAAATGTTCCAACTATTTTTTTGGTTGGAACATTTTTTCTGCTATTTTCGGGATCATGTATAAAATTTAATTTGTTTTTTATATTTTTTAACAGTAGCAAATAGAAAAACGTTTTGGTATTATAACAATAGAGGATAAAACTTATAAGAAGGTGAATAACATGGAAGATCCAAACCGTAGATCCCTTCTGCCACTACTAAAAGGCGGATTATTGATTTTTGTAATTGGCTTTTTCTTGAATTTTTTTCTGTTGACTTTTGGAGTAAAAAGTAAGATCGCTATTTTTGTTGGATGGGAATTTATTCCCATTGCAATGATTACAATGATGGTACGGTATATGAAACAATATCATTTAAAAGAAACAAAAGATGAGGATCGTGAGTATTACAGAATGATTGTAAGGATTGCTCTTATGGTTTTTATGGCTGTACTCGTGCCAGTTATTGTTTTTTTGTAAATTCAAGTTACAATAAGGCGGGATAAAATGAAACGAAATTTTTTTAAGGATACAAGCCCCTTGAAAAAAGGAATTACAATTATTCTTGCTATTATCTTCCTAACGAATATTATTTTGATGATAGCAGGGTTCCAACACACCATTCTTGTAGTGATTACATTGGAAATCCCTACTATCTATATGATTGTATGCTTCATTCGAGATATAAAAAAGTCAAAATTCAGCACTCCTGATTTAACATTAGAACAGAAAAAACTTTATCGGATGGCATGAAGTGGAATCAACCACATACAAATTTACGAAAAGTCGATGGTAAAAGTAATAGTAGCCTTTCTTATTATTTTTGCGGTTTCGGTTCTCGCTTATGGTATTTGGGATATTTTAACAGTCTAAAACATCAATCCATTAAAAAAACAGCCCTGCTTCAATCATAAACAGGGCTGTTTTTCATTCATTTATCCACATATCACAATGGAAGAATTCCGGTTGATCTCCATTTTGGTATGGATTATAATGGGGAATCCGGCAACCAAACTCTTTTAAAGAGCTGATTTTCCCATCCTCCGACCAATGTATGATAGAAACGCCATCAAATTTTTCCTGCCTTCCGTCGTTCATCTGGTCATGGAAAAACCACTCCACCACTGTTTGGTCTTTCTGATGGAAAAATTGCTTTATTTCCCAAACCAACACTTTTCCACGGGTGTTCCATTCCTCAAACCAGTGTTTTATCAAACTCAAACTTTCGTATTTTGGTCCCCAGCTCTCGATATAAATACAATTAGGGGTAAAAATACGATCTATTCCAAGGTCTTTCCCTTGTAGCCACATATCAAACCAAAGACGGATAGTTTTTTCCCGTTGTTCCATTGGATTACACTTCCTTTATATTTTACTACATTTTTTCTTGTTTCGCATTTTTTTTTACTATAATTATTATTGTAATGACGGCTGCTAATAAAATCAAGACCCATTTGGAATAAGCGCTAAAGTATGGCCCAAGCACGTCAAAGTTTTCTCCTAACAAATATCCGCAGGAAATCAGAATCGTATTCCAAGATAAAATACCAATACCAGAATATACCACGAAAACTAGATAATTCTGTTTGGTAATCCCTGCGGCAAAAGAAATATAGGTGCGGAAAATCGGAATGACCCGGGCAATCATAACGGAAAGTTTACCGTATTTTTGCTGCCAATCACAAGTTTTTTGGAATTGCCGTGCCGCTTTTGGAAACCGACACAACATACATTCCATCATAGCGTTCCCGCCAATCCTTCCTAAAAAATAACAAAAGCTGGAGCCTAAAATTCCCGCAATGACAGAAATCAAAATAACAAATGTGACCTTATGCCCCAGCTGTGCAGCTACCATCCCGGATAATGGAAGGACAATTTCACTGGAAATTGGAAAACAAGCGTATTCTATCATAATCAACAAAAAAATAGCGAACATGCCATAATGGGATAACAAATCAAAAATTACGTTTCCATCCATATTGTCCCCTCTCCTTTCACAGGCATTGTATGATTGGAAAAAGGGAAATATGAATTTTTATAAAAGAAAACCAGTTTGTCATTTTATCGTACAATAACTTTACGAGCTTGACTAATGCCATATGTAAAAAAACAACACAGGTGGGCTCCTTACCAGACTTACCTGTGTTGTTTCTTTTTTATTGTTAGCCACTATTTGGTTTTTCCAATCTGATTTCCCCGCTTATATAACACAAAAGAGTATACAATGGGAATCAGTACAATAAGGAGGATTACAAGAAAAATTGCTGGCCAAAAAGAGAAAAATGAACTGATTATAGTGATAATACCGCCAATGATCCAAAGGTATCCTGCAAAATGATGGGTTTTGTTCCAGTTGGTTTCATTGTCCAATGTCCAAGGAAGCCTGATGCCGACAGTATAGGACTGTTTGCATTTGGGAAGATAATTCCCTATTATAATGAGCAAAACACCAACAAAAAGTGGTGTCCAGAAAGCAACATGAACTTCCATCCCCATCGAAGCAAATAGACTAATGGGAACAAAAATCAGCGAAATAATAGGACAAATCCAAAAACCAATATTTTTTAACATTCTGCTTGCATTGGCTCGTTTGGGGTCATTGTTCACTCCAATATGGACGACTAAATTGATTATCGCAAGAAAAGCAGGCATACCAAATACCGCCATAGCTTTTGGTTGGTACCAATTCACCTGTCCATCACTTCCCCATTGGGCTGGTACTTGGTCTGGTAATTTAGGATACAAAAGTACACCAAGAAGAATGGGTAGCAAACAAAGGATTGTAGTAATTACCATTGTTTTATTCGCTTTTTTCATTTGAATCGCCTCCGTTAAACTGGGAAATCCATAAAATAATTTCTTCTAATACTGATACATTCATCTCATAATAAATAAAGTTTTTGTATTTTGACTCTAATACCAAATCCGCTTTTTTTAATTGGGAAAGATGGTACGATATGGTCGCATGGGTCATATCAAAATGGCTAGCAATCTCACCTGCTGTTAATTTTCCATTCTTTAGTAAAACTAATATCTGCCTCCGCACAGGGTCGGATAAAGCTTTAAAGGTTTCCGCAAATCCCAATCAATCACGTCCTTGCTATCTATTTAGAAAATTTTCTAAATAGATGCTATCATAATCAAATCAAAAAGTCAATCCAATACCAAAATTGTTATATTATACGGGAGCCATTTAAAAATAACCCCTTTTTATTACAGATTTGTTGCTAGTAAAACATTTTGTGAACTGTCAAGTTTTTCTTTTTATCGTTTCTTTCCGCCAAAATATCGGTATGATTTTTGGCTATTATACTACTTGAAGATTTTCTCTTTTGGAAGTATAATAAATTTTGTCTGTATGGTAAGTGGTTCTTTCCATGTTCAGATAACATATTGATAGTTTTCCTGACGCTAAAACGCTGGTTAAGGCGAAAGACGGACTATTCTATATTATCAGTAATACAGGATAGCTATGTCTTTTTTCAGGCATGGCTATTTTTTGGAGGTTTTTTATGGAAACAAGGATTGCGCTAATTGGCATTATTGTGGAAAATCAAGAATCGGTAGAGAAACTCAATACATTGCTTCACGAGTACGGCGATATGATCATTGGTCGGATGGGACTTCCTTACCGCCAGAGGAATATTAATATTATCAGCCTTGCCGTAGATGCTCCGCAGGATACCATCAATGCATTGTCCGGCAAAATTGGACGGATTGAAGGGATTAGCGCAAAAACAATTTATTCCAACATTGGAGGTGGCCATGGAGCGAATTCATAAAATAGTAGCCCAATTATTAAAGGGGGAATTCCCAGAAAAAGAGGGATTAAAAGAATTACTATCTTTCCCCACTCATCCAGCTTGGGAAGTATTAAAACAGGCTGCCCGTCATGTGAGGAAACGGTATTATGGAACGGATGTATATATCCGTGGGTTGATTGAATTTACTAATATCTGTAAAAACGACTGTTACTATTGCGGTATCCGAAAAAGCAACCAAAAAGCGGAACGATATCGTTTGACATTGAAACAGGTTTTATCTTGTTGTAAAACTGGCTATCGATTGGGATTCCGAACCTTTGTATTGCAAGGTGGAGAGGATGGTTATTTTACTGATGAAAAACTGTGCCTTTATGTTGCACAAATTCGGAAACGTTATCCAGATTGTGCTATTACCCTTTCTGTAGGGGAACGAAGCCGTGAAAGTTACCAAAAACTGTTTGATGCTGGGGCAAATCGTTATTTATTGAGGCATGAAACTGCCAACAGTGGGCACTATGCCAAGCTGCATCCCTCAGAACTAACCTTAAAGCACCGGATGCAATGTTTATCCGACTTAAAACAGATTGGGTTCCAAACCGGCTGCGGCTTTATGGTGGGTTCCCCATTCCAAACATTGGATAACTTGATAGAGGATTTAGAATTTTTGGTTCAGTTCCAGCCGGAAATGGTAGGGATCGGACCATTTATCCCCCATTGTGATACCCCGTTTGCGGATGAACCCGCTGGTACGCTGGAAATGACGGTGAATTTATTGAGTATCATTCGACTCTTGTTGCCAAAAGTACTTCTTCCCGCCACGACCGCGTTGGGGACAATCGACCCCAACGGACGTGAACTGGGAATACTGGCAGGGGCAAATGTGGTCATGCCAAATCTTTCCCCTATCGCAGTGCGGAAAAAATATCTATTATACAATAATAAAATCAGTACAGGGGCAGAGGCAGCGGAAAGCCTCGCTGACCTGAAACAACGGATGGAGCGGATTGGTTACCAGGTTGTAACCTCCCGTGGGGACTATCCAAAAGAATAGAACAAAAATGAGAGGATGTTTATGATGTACAACTACGACCCAAAATCATTAAAAGCAGAAGAATTTATCAACCACGAGGAGATTCTGGCATCTTTACAATATGCGGATGAAAACAAAGACAACCTGGAGTTAGTAGATCAAATTCTGGATAAAGCGGAACTGCGTAAAGGGCTTTCCCATAGAGAAGCATCTGTATTGCTTGCGTGTGAGGACCCAGAACGAATTGACCGGATGTACAAGCTAGCGCACCAAATCAAGCTGGATTTTTATGGCAACCGCATTGTTATGTTTGCCCCATTGTACTTATCTAACTACTGTGTCAATGGTTGTGTATACTGCCCTTACCATGCTAAAAACAAGCACATTGCCCGTAAAAAGCTGACCCAAGAGGAAATTGTAAAGGAAGTAACCGCTTTACAGGATATGGGACATAAACGTTTGGCAATTGAGGCTGGAGAAGACCCAGTGAACAACCCAATTGAATATATTTTGGAATGTATCAAAACCATTTATTCCATCAAGCATAAAAATGGTGCGATTCGCCGTGTTAATGTAAACATTGCGGCAACTACAGTGGAAAACTACCGTAAACTGAAAGAAGCTGGAATTGGAACCTATATTTTATTCCAGGAAACCTACCATAAAGAAAGCTATGAACAGCTCCATCCAACAGGTCCAAAACACAATTACGCATACCACACCGAGGCCATGGACCGCGCGATGGAAGGTGGGATTGACGATGTTGGCTTAGGGGTATTGTTCGGACTAGAACTTTACCGGTACGAATTTGCCGGCTTGCTCATGCACGCGGAACATCTGGAAGCTGTCCACGGGGTTGGCCCACACACCATCAGCGTACCAAGGATCAAACATGCGGATGATATTGACCCTTCTGCGTTTGACAACAGTATTAGTGATGATATTTTCGCAAAAATTTGCGCTTTAATCCGTATTGCGGTTCCATATACCGGAATGATTATTTCCACCAGAGAAAGCCAGTCTGTCCGTGAAAAGGTCCTGCCTTTGGGTGTTTCCCAAATCAGCGGTGCTTCCCGTACCAGTGTGGGCGGCTACTGCGAACCAGAACCAGAAGAAGAAAATTCTGCCCAGTTTGATGTCAGCGACAATCGAACTTTGGATGAAGTAGTAAATTGGCTGATGCGTTTAGGATATATTCCAAGTTTTTGTACTGCATGCTACCGGGAAGGCAGAACTGGCGACCGGTTTATGAGTTTGTGTAAGAACGGGCAGATTTTAAACTGCTGCCATCCAAACGCTTTAATGACGTTAAAAGAATATTTGGAGGACTACGCAAGCGAGGACACTAGAAAAATTGGAGAAGCCCTGATTGAGCAGGAATTGAAAAAAATACCAAACCCAAAAGTACAAAAAATCGCTTATGAACACATCCATGATATTGCAGATGGCAAGAGGGATTTTCGTTTCTAAGGAGGATTTATGGCAGAAAATTTAAACCAAACTCCCAATGCTAACCGGCTCCACATCGGATTTTTCGGCAAGCGGAATAGTGGAAAATCCTCTTTAATTAACCAGTTTGTCTGTCAGGAGGTTTCGATTGTATCCGATTACGCCGGAACAACCACTGACCCTGTTTACAAAGCAATGGAAATCAACCCATTAGGGGCTTGCGTCATCATTGATACCGCAGGGTTTGACGATGTGGGAGAACTGGGCGAAATCCGGGTAGAAAAAACCAAGTTAGCTGCTGAAAAAACAGAACTAGCGGTGATTGTCTGTTCGGATACAGAATTATCCGGTGAATTAAACTGGTATACATATTTTAAAAAGAAAAATACCCCCGTCCTGTTTGTAGTAAATAAAGTAGATGTCCAGGATGGGGCTGGGATTGCAGAAGCCATTCAAAATGAAACCGGGCTTTCCCCTCTTTTGGTCAGCGCGAAAACAGGTCAAGGGATCGAACAGTTAAAACCTGCGTTGGCAAGGCTTCTGCCAGAAGATTATGGTGCAAAGGATATTACTGGTTCTTTGGTACAGCAAGGCGACCTTGTCTTACTGGTAATGCCACAGGATATCCAAGCCCCAAAAGGCAGATTGATTCTGCCCCAGGTACAGACAATCCGGGAATTGTTGGACAAAAAAGCCTTGGTGATGAGTGTTACCACCGACCAACTGGACGCTGCTTTGGCAAGCCTGCAATCCCCTCCGAAGCTGATAATTACGGATTCCCAGGTATTCCGGTATGTGTACGAACGTAAACCCCAAAAATCTCTACTCACCTCTTTTTCCGTTTTATTTGCCGCACATAAAGGGGATATCCAGTATTATTTAGAAGGAGCAAAAGCAATTGGTAAATTAACCGAATCCTCTAAAGTGTTGATTGCGGAATGCTGTACCCATGCACCCTTATCCGAAGATATTGGACGAGTAAAGATACCAAATCTACTGCGCAAACGATTTGGACAAGGGTTAGATATCCAGATGGTCAGCGGGACAGATTTCCCTCAGGACTTAACGCCTTATGATTTGATTATCCAGTGTGGTGCCTGCATGTTTAACCGGAAATATGTGCTTTCTCGGATTGACCGTGCCAAAAAGCAGGATATCCCTATGACTAACTACGGGGTTACCATCGCTTATTTAACAGGCATTTTAGATGATATTACCATCCCAGAATAAGATTGCTTAATAGCTGTACATTATTTCCTCAGTACGATAATAGAAACATTAAAATTGAGGAAAATGGATATGTTAGTGAAGTTTAATGAGATAAAGGGAATGTCTGTGCAGGGAATAAATAATGAAACAGATATGATGGGTTGCTGTGGAAGAACAGAAAAAATGATTTCTTGTTTCATTCATGTAGACGGTTCAATCGGCTTGCATAAACATGAAACAAGTGACGACTATGTATTATT
This sequence comes from Massilioclostridium coli, assembly GCF_900095865.1. Classification (GTDB taxonomy): domain Bacteria; phylum Bacillota; class Clostridia; order Oscillospirales; family Ruminococcaceae; genus Massilioclostridium; species Massilioclostridium facile. The sequence continues at coordinate 1,081,890 of NZ_FMIZ01000007.1, forward strand.
TAGAAGTGGGAAAAAGCCATTTGTGATGGCAGAGAGGAAATTTTAAGTGAGAGAACTTGTCATATTTGTAATAAGGACTCTGAACATAACATGGAAATAAAGATTTCGTTATCCTCACAATTGTTGTAGAGAGATAACGAAATGGATGACAAATTTGTAACAGTTTCTTTTAGGATAATGTTTGCTGTTGTTATTGAGATTTCTGTTTTGATCAGGGTAAGTCAATAGATTTGAAACCATTGTTCTTTTTCAATGATTACACAAATAACCATTTTCGATAAGCGCGTTCAAGCGCAATCTATCCCAGTTAAATTTTTCGTTCCAATGAGACAAATAAATGTAGTTTGCTTATAACAAAAAGCATATCAAGTAAAATAATCAATACGCTGTGGGATATATGAAAAAAGTACGATACCAATTGGCATCGTACTTTTTTGTCAAATATTCAGTATATCTACTTTTTTAAACAAAGGTAGGCTTTATCCAGATGGAATTTATATTGTTATTTTCGATCATAGCAATCGTATTGTTTGCAAATAGGACTGCACTATCTTCGCAAAAATCATTTGGATTTCCGATACAAACCCAACCTGTATCCGGGTTAAAATATGTCTGCCAATTTGTAGCATACTGAATTCCAGTACCTGTTTGATAATTTTGGTCAGGTAGTATGAATAAATTCCCTGGTTGAGCCTTTGGAACGATGAGATTTTTTCTAATCCAATTCATTTGAGGATTTAGTCCTGTTAATTGGAGCGCTTTTTTCGTTTGTAAATTCACATCCAAACTATTATATCCATTTCTAATTAGAATGGAAAAGTTTACATCATTCCATGGCTCATAAAAAAATGAATTCTCATTTTTGATATACTGTGCTTCGCCAGATAAAATATCGTCCTTATGAACAAATGTAACTGTTATCATCGCTTGCTCCGAAAAAGAAATATACATTCTTTTATAACATACTTACCATTCATAAGTAAAGAATCCTTCTGTCCAATTATCCTCATCCAATCGATATTCATCAATATTAAAATCATCTGGATGATCGATAAATTTAGGGTGTTTTTTAAATTTTTCTAAAGCCTGTTCCGCTTTTTCTCTGGTAGAATATACCGCAATATCTGTTGCGATATCATCGCCATCTTCATCTTTATAAAAATGTGTTAATTCGAAAATTGACTTCATAGTGTCTTCCTCCTATATAAAATCAAAATCATCAAAATCCATTTCGTATTCTACAATCACAAAATCATCCGGATAATCTATAAAACCCTCAATTATTTTATATTTCTCTATCGTTTTCTCTGCATTTTCTCTAGTAGAATAGTATCCTATTGTTTTACCACAATAAATCCATTTTTGTTCTTTATTATCGTACTCTACTTTTCGTTGATGCGTTAATTGATATACAAACATGAAACCCCTCCTATTTTAAACCTAAAGTTCTATACGCCCATTTTTTTATTTTACTATATTCTGAGCCTGCACCTTTACCAATATTTTTCACTTAAGATTCTATTTGTAAAGTCTTGCGCTAATTCACCAGAATAACAAAGTACTATACCAATTGGCATAGTACTTTGTTACTAATTTTAATATTCACTCATTGCCTTTCTAAATTTTTTATCATCCGATGAATATCCCTGTAATACACCTAACATATGGCAAAAATCAGTTGCAATTTCATAATGGCTTATGATAAATAAAATCTCGTCATTCTCTTTAAATCCATTTTGGAAAACCCAAAAATATGGAATAGAACAGTCAGATACTTGAAAAAGACTACTTGGTATCCAATCCGGTGGACAAGCTTCCTCATACGATATTAAATAGTACATAATATGATCATGAACCATTATTCCATATACTGTATATTCCGCACCAACAAATAAAGGATATTCTACTCCTCCATCTACACCAGTACCAAAACTGAAAGTAACAAAATAATCAATATTCTTTGGAACAGAGTATGGCTTTATAAAACAAGGCACAGTATCGGTTATATGTTTTTTTGTAACACATTTTACTTTCATGATATAATTCCTTTACTTTAATTTAAAATCAGCAAATTTACCGGTTCTGGTATTATATACAAAATGAATTATCACTTTTGAGTCATCTGGTGTGTTATAAGATTTGTTACATTTTAATCCATCCTTTAGTTGCTTTCTATCTTGAATCTTGAATAATAATAATTACCTTGTAAATGTTCTACGTTTTTCAAAGGATTGGACTTTACTTCTGTCATAAATAGTTGTTCATATAAATTTTTAGCTGTAGTTTTTCTTATATTTAGATCTCATCTCCAATATCTTTTATAATACATACTCTCTACTTTCGATTGGATAATGCGATATACCCCTAGAAGGGAGAATCTATCCGAAAACTTATGCTTTTAGATGATTCTCTACTGAAAGAATAATGATATATTTACTTCATCAAATATTGTTAAATGCAATTTTATGTTCTTTCAGAAACGCAAGATCTTGTTTCGTTGGATTTTGCATAAAAGATAGTTTTTCATGTGTTACTGTTGCAAACCATAATTTATCATTGCGATAAAAACAAATATCTTCTGGTACATCATCGTCTGATGTGATAAAAAGATTTGGTATTTTTAAAAGTTCTTTGCGGCTTTCTTTACAACAACGGCAAATTATCATTATTTGATGTCTCAGTTGTCCTAAAAAATCGACTGGCCAGTCTTTTTTTTTCAAAAATAAATTGAGTAGCATAAGGAGTAATCTGATTACAGTATTTATAAATTGGAGGGTTTTGAGAATATGGCTTTTGAATTAATACAGTAATCGAAAAATTATCTGAAAATTTAGAAAGGAATTCAATAAGAATTTGTTCGTTCTGAATTATGTCATTATAATTTATATTGATTTTATGAAACATAGAGTCTATATCCTTCTATTCGTCTTCCACCCTCTATAACATGATAATGCCGCCAATAACCCGCACCATATGCTGGATCTCGTACAGGTACTTCAACTACCCATGTAGTTGAAGTATATCCATGTACATTTAAACCAATATCTATGCTTTAACAATATACCATATCATTTGGTAATCAATCGGTATAGCAATTATTTTTTCTTACGGGAGAGAACCAGTACAACTCCTGCAACTGCCAATGTTGCGATTCCAACAATTGGTACAAAATCGCCTGTTTTGGCTGCATTTGCTTTTGGTGTGGTAGATTCCTGTCCAGTTTGAGTAGCTATATCATTCGTGGATGAAGTCATTTCTTCTGGAACAGTTCCATCTACTGTTACTAACTGATCCATTGCAGCCTGCACAGATTGTACTGCTGCGTCTACTTCTTCCTGAGTTGCGTTTTCATTTTCCAGTACCATTTTTGCTTCATTTATCGCTATTGTCAATATATTGTAAGATTCTGCTGTATATGTAGTTGCATCAATGTTATTTGCTTTTGCAAGAACATCTTCCAAAATAGATTTGTCTGCTTTGAACCGTAAATTCAGCATTGCGTTTAACAGATTATCCGCTACATCATTGATTTCCTCCTGCATGGCATCCCCATCTTGGTATACCCTTTGGGCTGTTTCCAGTGCTGTGGTAAACTCTGCTTGACCTGCTTCTACATATTTACTCAGGTCAATTTTTTTCGCTACTTCAATTAAACTAGCTAAACTTTCTTTATCCCCAGCTATAAAACCTAATTTATGAATTTCATTCAGCAATGTTTTCCATGCTTGATCAATTACTTCTTGACTTGCATTTTCATTTACTGCTACTGTTTTGGCATTTTCCAGTGCTGTATCAAAGGATTTTTGTACGCTTTCAATGGCATTATCATATTCCCCGCTTGCTTTGGCATTTTCTGCATAAGCAATAATAGCATTCAAAACTGTTTTGTCCCCAGATGGAACCATACGGTTATCCACATAAACATTTAATTCCGCACAACTTGCATATCCACCTACTGCTTCTAACGCTGTTAAACGAATCGCTGTTACTTTTGTTGGTTTTATTGTAATCGATTGGGTATCATTATTGCCTGGCCAATTTCCTTTTGATAATACTTCCCAATTTCCATCCTGTAACAATCCTTCTAACTGATATTTTTGAATAATACCATTTTTACTATCCTTATCAGTACGTGGTATATAAACAACTTGGAAAATATTTTCTGGCTGTTGGAACTGTAAGGTTAAACTTTGTGGCAAAACTGGACCACTTGTTTTATAGTTGGTATGCCAAATTGTAGTAGGGTTATCATCAATTGCAAAAGATGCTGGACCGTTAATGAAATCTGGAGGATTTGTTTCACTAGTAGCACTAGCTGTCATTTCAGAATGCGGTAATAACGTACCTTGTGTTACATTTAAGCGCAAAGAATGATCTGTATTCATAATAATTTGTTGTGTTGGATTTTCCTGATAAATGTCTCCTTCCCAATTTGAAAAAGAATAAAAATCATCTTGAATTGGTTCTACAGTTACTTTAGTACCTTGTTTAAATTCTTCTGTATACGGTAAGGTAACCTGTTTATTGTTTACTTTTACTGGAACACCTTTAGCGCCATCTACTGCAAGTGTATAGTTTTCTTTTTGGTTTAACGTATTATTAAGTACAATTTCAGATAATTGTAGGTAATACACAGTGGGATTATCAAATACAGCTTTTCCTAGTTTTGTTGTTGCAATTTTTATATATCGAGCTGTATATATTTCGTCCCACAATACAGTAAATGGGGAACCTTTTTCTGGTTGTATGTCAACTGCAGTATAGATTGTTTTAAATTCTTCCTCTTGCTCACCCTTAATTGAAATTGTAAAATCTTTGGGGAATGATGCAATTGTACCATCTTCAGCTAAACAATCCGTTCTTGGATAAAGCTTTATCTGATTAAATTGTTGGTTAGACCCTAAATCCAACTGAATTTCTATTGGTTGTTCCGCAACATTTTGAGAGGATAAGCCATTGCTTGTAAAACCATTTGCACCTTTTTGGTTCGGATATTGATAAATTCCATCTGTAAGGTTTTGAGGCATCCAATCTGGGTCAATTAACATTTGGTTATTAGAAGTTACTGTTGCACCTAATGCTAAATTTTCAATGCCACTGTAGGCGTGTTCAACGATTAAATTTGTATGTTCCTGTGGTGTGATATGGATGGTTTCTTTATCCGATTGAATATCTCCATTCCATTGATAAAATGTATATTCATTGTTTAAATTTGGAATGATTTGCAATTGAATTTCTTCTCCTGGAAAAATTAATTGTTGATAAGGCAAAGAAACAGGAGTTTTACCATTTATAGAAATTTGATCTGAAATAGATGCCATATCTGATGTAATAGAAAGAACTTTTGAAGAGGAACTGTATAACTCTACCTCCCCTACTGCCATATAGAATTTTCCATCATCCATTTGGCTAAGTTCACTGCTTGTTATACGAATAAACTGAAGTTGTTTTGGCTGTTCTAATTCCAAAATATATGGTAAAGAAGGATTGTGTCCTGAAACATTTTGAATGACTTCCCAATCTTTATTGTTATTCGAGACTTCTATTGTAAAACTTTGTGGTAATCCCTGGCTGCTGGATGGATAAATAGAAACTATATCAATTGGGCAGATGTTATCAAAACCAATACCTACCCATTGTGAATTGTTAGAGGTTTCTTGAGATTCTGAGAACCACCCATTTGTTCGATTTCCATCATTTATGCCAGTATAATTTCCACTGGAAGAAATTCCAATTCCCGATGAAGCTATATTAAACCGGTCAGAAATTATCTGTACTGGGGTAGAACTGATTTCAGTTGAATTTAAGTGGAAACGTTCATAGATTGGTGTTAATGTTCTTTCAGAAAAAGGTAGATTTTGTTCCGCAATATTTTGTTGGTTTTGGAACCATCCCAATTCTACAAAACCTTTTGAATAGATCAAACCGGAAATATGTCCATTTTGTTCTTTTGTATTGTGAAAAACAACAGGCAAATCAAACTGGAATGATATTTTTGTACCTTTTTTTACAGATAAATTGAGGTGGATAAATCCATTTTCTACTGGAGCATCTACCGTTTTACCATCTACACAAACTTGATAAGATGAAACAAACGATGGTACAAATAAGCAAAGATTTAAATTAGTATTTTGATTACAATCTAATACAGAAAACTCAACATTTCCGTCTTCTGGATAATTGCTCATTTGTTGTAGGGTAATACCATTAAATTTTAGCGTGTTATTTCCATATTGTAAGGCATACAAAGCATTATCCTGCCCTATCATATACTGATACCGAATTGCCTTTGTCGTTCCTTCTCCACCGCGCATTGTGCAACATTGTGTTGCCTCAAATCCGTGTAAATTTAAAGTTTGGTTAGAAACACCTACGCAGCTATCTGTTCCAAAACCTCCATTGGACCGTTGTGCCGCACCAATACCATTATATAAAATTTTTTGTCCTAACTCTAACCAAGCAATATCCTCTGTAAAGCGGAATAATTCCATAGCAACAAGATAAGAATCTATAATTGCACATGGCTCTGTCCATTCTGGGCGTTGATACCAGTTATAATTCATATATGCTTCTGTCATACCATAAGTAATATATTCATTCATACGTTGTAGTGCATAATCTAAATATTTTTTATCATTTGTTTCCTGATAAAACCGTAGCAACCCTCTCGTTGCCGATAAAGTTGCATGGGTTTGGAATTTTAAATCGACTACATCCGCTTTCATAAATTTTTGAATTAACACATCTATTACCTGTTTTAGTTCTTGGTTGTGTGTCACTTCATATGCATGGGTAGCTCCATCTAACATCATAAAGATGCAACCTGTATCTGTAGATAATTCCCAACCGTTTTGTTGACCAATAATCTCTCCAGATACACCTCCGCCACCGCTTAAATGCTCAATTGGATATCTTTCAATAGCAGGTTTTCCTTCAATTAATAATTTCTGTACCAAATTATTGATAACATTTAATGCTCGTTGATCTCCATTCCATTGATACAACTCACACATCGCACGCAAAAACCAACTATGTCCAGAAAACAACTGTTCATTTGCCATATCTGGATTTAATTTCGAGTTCATAAATGCTCCATCGATTAAATTCTTTTCCATTTCATCCATCATTGCTTCTAACGTGACTGGTTCACGTTGGTGCAATGTCTTTGCCTGGCTAACTAAACCTAAAATAATACGTCCTTGCATATCTCCTGGCCAGCTTGGATCGCCAGCAATTGCTTTTTGTACATTATATTGGTCGCTTTCTAAACGATCGTAATTTGCATTTGCACGTTCATACAAATAACCAGATTCTGTGTTCAGGTTAGAAAGATCAATCAATTCCAGTTGATTTCCAGTAGTTTTTTCTTGTGTTTTTGCCACAACAGGAATACTGTATAAACACAAAAAAAGCATTGCTAATATAGTGCTGATTCCTCTTAAAATATAATTTTTCCTCATCGTCTTTTTCTCCTCCTATAAAAAAGATATAATTTCATTATACCTTCGTTATTGAGAAAAAACAATAGAATTATTTCACTAAATAAAATATTTTTATGGTATATAATTTCTGTTTTATGGATAATCATTGAATGTTTTCCTAATATTTTTCATTATTTTGATTTTAATGTAAAATTTGAATCTTATAAAAAAACCCCAACCTTTCTATAGAAAAGTTGGGTTTTTTTATAGCAGAGAAAAGATAAACACAAGAATATTATAGATTTATAATTACACAATGTATGTGTTGCCAGTAAGGATGCTAATCTAATGAATGTTTTGATTTGAAAAACAACTTTTGAGTAGATTATTGTACCCATGTTAGAGTTTTTAAGTTTCTTCTTAAAAATTACAGAGCAATCTTTTGTGAAAAGTATATTTTTCTGTTAGAAGAAATCATATGCTCCAATACTTACAGATAAGTATTGGTTTTCCGAAATAGAATTCTAATTTTACAAAGATATGGAACTCCCTTTACGGAATGGCATATGATTACTCCAGATTGTAAACTATTGTTGATGATGGACAATATTCCGTTTGGCAATAAGATAGGTAGCGATAAAATACAGAACATAAATGGCTACCACTACGAACGCAATTGCCGTTGTCGTTGTTACAACTTCGCTTACATTCCCCGCATATCCCGACATCTCCATAATTTTGATGCAGATTTGCGCAGTTGGAACGCTCAACAAAACTGGGACTACAAACGGCAACAGGAAAAAGCAGAAAATCTGGTAAAACAACGTCCTGTTCTGTTCCTGTTCCCCTGTTCCCAGCCGGAATAAAATCCGATATTTTTGTCGGTCATCCGACAAACTGGAGAGTGTTTTTAGCGCTAAAATCGCCATTGCCAAAAATACAAATACAATGGAAATATACAAAGCACCTACTATAAAAATAGCGGTATTACTATTGCGTTGGATTCTGCCATACTCTTTTAAATCATAATCACAGCGTTCAATCAAATATTGCCCATTCCTGCTGGTGGTTTGATAGCTGAGCTCCTGGCGCAATGCTTCGGCATCATAGCGGTCTTGCTTCAAATCATACGCCATACAATCCAATTCCACGTCTAACCCCTGTACTGCTTCATCCGGCACAATCGCTGTGAAATAATAGTAGGAAAACATTGGAACATCGGTTAAAATTCCACCATAACAATAGGTTTTACCGTTTAAATCCAACTGGGTGGAGGAAAAATCGTAAGCCTGCACTTGTGGGATATCCGCTATAATTTTATAGGTCCCATTTAAGGTAACAGTGGGAATTCTCAATGCCTCACAAAGCTGATTAAAATCACTTTCGGTAATAAAGGTATCATTTAACCCTTCATATCCTTCCCCAGACCATTTGGTTTGGCGATATAGAGTATTATCTTGGGAAGCGTAATACCGATATGGAATTTTGCGTTCAATCTCCGAATAATTCTGGATGGTCTGTTCCGCCTGTTCCATACTAATTGGGCTTGGGTCTTTTGGATCTAGGTTGGCTGTAATATCAAACGGATAATTTTTATCCAGCGTCAGTTTCTCACTAGTTTTCTGCATAAATGATACATTGGAACCAATAATGGCAAACGCAATCAAAAACGACAGAAACCCCGCCATCACCGCGTTGGTGCTTAATTTTCCGGAAAGTTGCCTTAGGATAAAAGTATTGGTTCTGCGATTGCGGAATTTTTCATTTTTTAATAATAGATTGACAATGCTTTTGGAAACCCCAATATGGAAGATAATTAAAGCAACACCTAGTGTAACGAAACAAGAAAAAATAAGAAATCCAGCTTGATCCGAATCGGTATTTTGGAACATATTGAGGACAGTTTGATAAAATACTACACAGCAACCCACAATGGCAATGCCGGATAATACAGCGATAGCCATCCAAAACATAGGGTGTTTTACCTTTTTTTCTACCATCCGGTCTCCATGCAACAAATGGTACACGCTTACCCGGTTGAGATACAAAGAAGAAGTGATAGAGGACAACAAAAATACCGTTACCACTAAAGCAATTGTCAGCAAAAGCCCGCTGGCGGAGTAGGAGGCGAATGAAAATTCCATCTCCATCAGGTTGGTAATCAACGCCATCAATCCCTGGTAGATAAAAACTCCCAACAGGATTCCCGCCAAAATGGCGGCTACACATAAAATCATGGTTTCCAAGATAAAAATTGAAAGGATGTTTTTCCGGGTCATCCCCAGGGTAAGATAGGTTCCAAACTCTCGCTTCCTCAGTTTTAATATAAAGGAAGTAGCATATCCCAAAACAAATGCCACAATAATCGAGACAAATACAGTAATGCCGATTAATCCACTTTTTAGCTCCTGCATGGACTCCGCAAAAGCCATAAGCTGCTTGTTAAAAATAACATTGTTTACCGCGAACATTAATGCCACAGTAATGGAAACCGTAATAAAATAGATGAGATAGTTTCCAACTTGACGTTTTACATTCCGGAAAGCCAATTTACCGAACATCCGCATCACCCCCAAGGGCTGCCATCACCGATAGAATTTCACGGTACATGGTTTTCCGGTCACGGTCACCACGGTTGACCTCACTCCAAATGTTCCCATCTTTTAAGAACAAAACACGGTCTGCATAGGAACCAACCACTGCATCGTGGGTTACTACCAAGATGGTAGAATTCAGGGATTTGTTCATCAACTCAAATGTTTGCATTAAAATACGGGAATTTTTTGAATCCAGCGCACCGGTTGGTTCATCCGCTAGTACAATCGCCGGGGAGGTAATAATCGCTCTGGCACAGGCCACCCGCTGGCGTTGTCCGCCGGACAGTTCATAGGGGAACTTATCCAACTGGTCATATACCCCTAATTCCTTGGAGATAACCTCCAGTGCCTGTTTGGTTTTGGATAGGCTAACCCCTTTTAAATTCAGAGGAAGTGTAATGTTCTCCCCTACCGTTAAAGTGTCCAGCAGGTTGTATTCCTGAAAGATAAAACCCAGCTTATCCCGGCGGAATGTGGAAAGCTGGTTTTCTTTCATTTCTGCGATATTGTTATCCTCCACATAAATTTCCCCAGCGCTGACCCTATCAATAGTAGAAATCACATTGAGCAAAGTGCTTTTTCCCGAACCGGAAGCCCCCATAATGGCAGTGAATTCTCCTTTGTTTACGGTAAAGGAAATTCCATCCAACGCTTTGGTTACTACGCTTCCACTCCCATAATATTTCACAACATTTTTTACTTTTAAAATTTCATTCATGACCGTATCCTCCATTTCGTCTTTTACTATACCACGAAACAGGGGATTTTTTTCTAACACTATCCCTATGGTTTTCTTACATTTTTGTAAGGTTGGGAAAAGTAAAGGAAATACGGGTATATTTGGATGGTTCGGACTGGATTTCCAGGGAAATTTCCAATTGGTTGCACAGTTCTTTGACCAAGTACAACCCCATCCCTGTACTTCCACCCAGTCTTCTGCCATTGGTTCCAGTAAAACCCCGCTCTGTTACCCTGCCTAATTCGTGTTTTGGAATCCCAATCCCATTGTCCTCCACAGTAATCGTCCCATTTTCTGCTGTAATTACAATGTGGCAGCCCGGGCTGTATTTGGCGCTGTTAATCAATAGCTGCTTTAAAATAAAACAAAGGGGTTTTTGATCCGAATACACCATAAAATCACCCGAAACATCAATGCTGACATTGGCGGCAATCAGCAGTTCCATCTGGCTTTTTACCGCCTCATTGATGACAGGGGCAACCTGGAACCGCTGGATTTGGTTATCCCGTTCCACCGAACGCATCCGTGCGTAGTACAAAATGCTCTCGGTCAGGTTGTCCGCCCGTTTTAATTCCCGTTTTAATTTTCTAGGGTCTGCATCATTGGCTAAAATGAGGGAGCAGGCAGTCAATGGAGTTTTAATTTCGTGAATCCAGCTCTCCACATAATCACAATACTCTTCTTTTTCCCGTACCGATTGTTCCACAATGCCAATGGCGGAACGGGAAATGATTTTCATTACCTCATAATATTGCCGTTCTACCAGGTTATTTGGCAACGGCAGCAATTCCCCCAACAAATAAGGTTCAGTCAGTTGCTGTTGCAGCTGAAATAGATGGTTGAGTTTGGAACGCTCTACGAGATAATTGCACACCAGCCAACAGATTACCAGCAGTGCCAAAAATCCAATGGCAATCCCAATTAATCCTAATGATACTTTACTATAAAGTAAAAATACCGTTATTATGATTCCACCAATTCCTAAAAAGCAGAGGGTAATTGCTTTGGAACGGAAAAATTCACGAAATTTCATAATCTATACCCCACTCCCCTTACGGTACGGATATGTTCGTTGGCTCCCATGCGTTTTAGTTTTTCCCGCAAGCGGTTAATATTCACACTTAAAGTGTTATCGTCAATATATAAGCTGTTGTTCCAAAGGTCTTCAATGATTTCCTCCCGGGTACAAAGCTCCTTGTTCATCAAACATGCTAAAATGCGGGTTTCATTTTTGGTAAGCTCCTCCGTTTGCCCTTGAAACCCCACCGTCAGTTCCGCCAAGTTTAGGGTCAGCCCTTTTACCGATACAACGGTATTGGTTTTCCGCTTTAACAGGCGGGAAATCCTCGCCAGAAGCACGGAAGAATTATAGGGTTTTCGGATATAATCATCCGCTCCGACCCCAAAGCCCAGCAGTTCGTCTTCTGAGGAAACCCGGGCTGTCAAAAAAATCACTGGGACATCCGATTGCAGGCGCAGTTTCCGGCAAATTTCAAAACCGCTCTCCCCAGGCAGATTGACATCCAGCAACGCCAAATCACAAGGAGGTTGTTCCACTGTACAATACCCATTGGCATGTAACAGGGTAACCAGTTCATCTTTAATACTTTGGTCATCTTCTATTACTAAGATTTTTTCCATTTTTATCCCCCATTTATCCTGTTCCATCTATCTGGCATCGAACAGGTTGTAATTCCAATCTACCACAAAGCCATCCAGACAAAAACAGCCCCTGAAAGCAGGAGCCGTTTTTATTGATTCATGTATTACGCGTTTTGGTTTTTCTTTTCAAAGTATTGTTTTAATTTTTCACTGCTGGAGAAGAACGCCAGGGCAAATCCAAACAAACCAACCAAAATTGCCACGACGCCTTCCACGTTCCAGAGGAATCCTGGATAGATGCAGAACAGGGAGCCAAACAGCAGCCCTAAAATGCCAAAATAGGTCTGCTGGGTAAACCGTTTCAAGACCAGGTTAATGAGTTTTGCACCAACAATCAAGCCAATGATAATACCAAGGCCGGCGGCAGCACCAATTGGAATTAAGGTACTCATCCAAAGGGAAACGTTTATTGGGAACAATGCAGCAGCAGTACCGGACACCAATGGATAGATACCCAACAGCACCATAACAAACGAACCGCTTACCCCTGGAATAATCATCGCAATCGCCGCAATAATGCCACCAAAGAACAGCTGCAACAGCATTGGGAAAGTAACAGTTACTGTTTGGATATTGGTCGTGGTTTCGGAAGTTTTGGTAAAGGAAATCACAATCAACAGCGCTAAAGCAAGCACAAACCAGATAACAGAACTGATTTTAACGGATTTCTTTCCATCTTTCAGTTGTTCTTTTGGGAACGCATTGCGGAATACCAATGGCACACTTCCCAAAATCAAGCCGATAAAGAAGAAGTTGGTTACAACCAGATGGTTTTCCAACATATAGGTGATTAATTTACTAAACAGGATGATACCAACAGCGGCACCCAACAAAATTTGGAACAGGAAAATAATATTCCCTTTTACGTCTTTTCTAAAATCACTGACCGCGCCAATAATTTTATCGAACATATTTAAAATAACCATCATAGTACCGCCGCTTACCCCTGGGATGATATTGGCAACACCAATGACTAAGCCTGATAACATATTTTTAATCCATTTTAACATTGTTACACATTCCTCATTTTTCGTTGTCTTGATTGTTGATGACGTATTCCATTGTATCTGCGATTGCCCCTTCCTCATTGGTGCAAACCACTAAGTCGGCAATCTGTTTTACTTCTGGCAACGCATTGCCCACCGCTACACCCAAATGGGCTTTTTGCAGCATTTCCATATCGTTGAAAAAGTCCCCTACCGCAATCGAGAGTTTTCCTTCCGCCTGAGGTGTATGGGAAAGGTGTTCCAGTCCTACCCCTTTATTAATCCCCTCAGGCAGCATCTCAAAATACACGGTGTGGGTTTTCACAAATACCAATTCAGTTTCTTCTAATTGGTACATATGGGCAGCAAACTCTTCCATTAAATCCTCCGGCACGCCAAACAGGACTTTGATTGCCTCTTTGGGAAGTTCCTTCTCCTCTACCATCTGATATTCCAGCTTTTCCCGGTTGACATGGTCAATCACAATATCGTTGGGATGAAAGATATATGTAGTTTCCGCACCCAGCACCTCAATCCCCACCTGGGGATACTTCTGCTTTACCTGTTTGACTACATCCATATAACGTTGGGATAAGCAGGCGTTCCACAGGACTTTTTTCTGCTGGTAGTCGTACACCATTCCGCCGTTAAACAGGATAACGGGCATGGTAATATCCAAGGTTTCTACATACCGTTTCGCGGACAGCATAGACCGTCCAGTAGCAATGGTGAATTCCCCGCCTAGCTCTTTCCAATGTTTGATTGCTTCGCGGTCGCGCTGGGAGATGGTTTTCTGGCTGGTTAACAAAGTGCCATCCATATCCGTTGCTAAAAAATATTGGTCTAACTTCATGGGCTACTCCTTTTCGTTGTTTTCCATTTACCTTAGTTTTGCCAAAAATTTCTGAAAATAATCCGGCAGTTCGCTGTCAAACGAGAGCCATTCCCCAGTAGTTGGATGCTCAAAAGCGATCGTTTTGGCGTGCAGGCATTGCCCTTGTAACTCTGTAATACATTTTTTCGGACCATAAATGGGATCTCCCGCAACGGGATGTCCAAGGGAGGCCATGTGGACACGAATCTGGTGGGTTCTTCCTGTTTCTAGCCGCAGCCGGATATGAGAGAACTGGGAATATTCCTCTAGTACTGTATAATGGGTAACGGCTGGCTTGGAATTTTTCTGGGTAACACACATTTTTTTCCGGTCTTTTTCACTCCTGCCAATCGGCTTGTCCACACCCCCTTCCTGCTGGGGCAATCTACCATAAATAACAGCCTCATACGTCCGCTCAAACGAGTGGTTTTTAATCTGCTCCGCCAGCTTTACATGGGATTGGTCGTTTTTCGCTACAATCAAAAGCCCACTGGTATCCTTGTCAATCCGGTGGACAATTCCGGGGCGGATTACTCCGTTAATCCCTGAAAGGCTTCCCTTACAGTGGTGAAGCAAAGCGTTGACTAGCGTACCAGTGTAGTTCCCCGCAGCCGGATGGACAACCATTCCTTTTGGTTTGTTCACCACCAGCAGGTCACTGTCCTCGTACACAATATCCAGAGGAATATCTTCTGGTTGAACATCCAGTTCCACTGGGTCTGGCATGACAATAAAAAGTTGTTCCTCCCCTTTTAGGCGGTAGTTTTTCGTTAAAGGCTTACCTTGACAAGTCACCGCCTGCTGGGAAATGATTTTTTGCAAAAAAGAACGGGTTTTCTCTGAAAACTGTTCCCCTAAAAATACATCCAGCCGCTTTCCTTTTTCCTCCTGGGCAACAACAAGCTCCAGCTGTTCCGCCATTTATTCACCCTCCTGCTGGGAAAGCTTATTCTTTTTATTTTCCTGATAATCCTCCACAAACACGCCGATGATTACCAGAATCACTCCAACTACCACTAGACAGTCAGCAAAATTAAATACCGCAAAATTTTCAAACGGGGCAAAGTTCACATCAATATAATCGAATACCAGTCCGCCACGAAACAAGCGGTCAATCAAATTTCCCAAACCGCCAGCAACTACCATGGCACCAGTAATGTGAAGGAACCAGCTTTTAATTTTATTGGTAAACACAAAATAAAGGCAGATTGCCATAATCGCCACTGTAAGGATAATAATAAACCAGCGTTGTCCAGCGAACGCACTGAACGCCGCACCATCGTTTTCAATATGGGTAAAGTTTAGTACCCCTGGAATAATGGTAGTAGTATCATTTTCCATAGGCAACCATTGGGCTACCAGGAATTTAAACAGTTGGTCTAACACAACCAAAAGCACGGTTACTACCCCAAAAATGATTTTTTTCATTACGCCCTCCAACCGAAAAACAGGCTGCCGCCGTCAAACGATGGCAACAGCCCTATTTTTATTCTCTTATTCTACTACGCTTGCACAACGAGAGCACAAAGTAGGATGTTCTGGATGAGAACCAACGGTATCGCTGTACATCCAGCAGCGTTCACATTTCTCTCCAGTTGCTTTCACAACATCAATGGAAAGACCTTGTTCCTCAAAATTGAACTCGCCTGTTCCATCCTGGGAGATTTCCACGCCGGAAACAATAAAGATTGTTTGTAGGTCGTCCTTAAAGCCTTCCAGGAATTGGGCTGTTTCCTGGTTGCAATGAATGATGACATTTGCATCCAAGGAAGAACCGATGACTTTCGCGGCACGTTTTTCTTCCAATGCTTTTTTCGCACATTCACGGATTTCGTAGATTTTATTCCATTTTTCCATGAAAGAATCGGATACTGTGATGCCGATTGGTTCTGGCATTTGATTGAACAGAACGGATTCGGTATTCTCAGAGGAAGTATGTGGCAGGCTCTGCCAGATTTCTTCTGAAGTAAATGCCAGGATTGGCGCAACCATTCTAGTCAATGCGTCCAAAATCAGATACATGGTGGTTTGTGCGGCGCGGCGGTCAACGCCATCTGCTTTTTCACAGTACAAACGATCTTTGATAATATCCAGGTAGAAGTTGGACATATCAACAACGCAGAAGTTATGGATTGCATGGTATACAATATGGAAATCAAAGCTATTGTATGCTTCATCCACTTTTTTCATGAGAGCATCCAATTTTAACAATGCCCATTTATCTAATTCGTGCAGGTCATCCAGGGAAACCTGGTCGGTATCCGGATTGAACCCATTTAAGTTCCCTAAAATATATCTTGCGGTGTTACGGATTTTACGGTAACCTTCGGAGAGCTGTTTCAGGATTTCTGGAGAAATTCTAATATCCGCATGATAGTCGGAAGAAGCGACCCATAGACGAAGGATATCCGTACCGTATTGTTCGATAATCTTTTCTGGTGCAACACCGTTTTGCATGGATTTAGACATTTTACGCCCTTCACCATCCACTACCCAACCATGAGTACATACGTTTTTATATGGTGCGGTACCTTTTGTCGCAACCGCTGTCAGTAAGGAGGATTGGAACCAACCGCGATATTGGTCAGCCCCTTCCAGGTACAAATCCGCTGGCCAGCGCAAGCCATTCTTTTCATCCACAACAGAGGCATGGGTACAACCACTATCAAACCAAACATCCATGATATCAGTTTCTTTGCGGAATTTTTTACCATGGCAATCAGGACATTCAAAATCCGCTGGCAAGAACTCAGATGGATCTTTCTCATACCAGGAGTTGGAGCCCTCTTTACGGAACATATCCGCAATCGCCTGGATAGATTGATCATTGATAATCGCTTTGCCACAATCTTCACAGTAAACGATTGGGATTGGAACGCCCCATACCCGCTGACGAGAAATACACCAGTCGCTGCGGTCACGTACCATGTTCTCAATACGTCCTTCACCCCAGCCAGGAATCCAGTTTACCTCTTTGATTGCCTTTACAGCATCCTCTTTAAAATCATCTACGGAGCAGAACCACTGTTCTGTCGCGCGGAACAGGATTGGGCTCTTACAACGCCAACAGTGAGGATATTGGTGGATAATCTTTTTAATAGCAAACAGGTTTCCGGTGGAATCCAGTTTTTTCGCGATTGCCTTATTGGCATCATCGGTTTTTAAGCCGGCAAATTCCCCAGCTTCTTCGGTTAAGATACCGTCAGAATTCACTGGAACCACAATTGGAATTTCTTTATAGTTCCGGCAGACTTCAAAGTCTTCCACACCATGGCCAGGAGCGGTGTGTACGCATCCAGTACCACTTTCCAGAGTAACGTGATCCCCTACAATTACCAAAGATTCACGATCGAGGAATGGGTGGGCAACTTTCATATATTCAAATTCAGAGCCAGCAAAGTTACCAACCATTTCATAATCGGTAATGCCAGCAGCTTCCATTGCGGATGGAGCCAGTTCCCGAGCCATTACATAGTATTCATCCCCGTTTTTCACCAGAGTATAATCATAATTTGGACCTAAACAGATGGCAACGTTGCCCGGTAATGTCCAGGTAGTAGTAGTCCAAATCACAAAATAAACTTTGGATTTATCAATCCCCTGTTTTTCAAAGAAGCCTTTATCCTCGGTCACATTGAATTTTACATAGATAGAATAACATGGATCTTCCGCATATTCAATTTCTGCTTCCGCCAAAGCGGTATTACATTCTGGGCACCAATAAACTGGTTTTAAGCCTTTATAGATAAAGTTTTTCTTTGCCATTTCGCCAAATACTTCGATTTGTTTGGCTTCAAATTCCGGTTTGAGGGTCAGGTATGGGTTTTCATAATCTCCCAATACGCCCAAGCTTTTAAACTGTGCTTTTTGATTTTCCACATGTTCCAGGGCAAACTCCCCACACATTTTTCTCAGTTCTACTGGAGTGATGGTGTTTTTATCCGCGCCAGCCGCTTTTAACGCTTTTAATTCAATCGGGAGACCGTGAGTATCCCAGCCTGGAATATAAGGAGCCTGATAACCACTCATATTTTTATGCTTTACAATAAAATCCTTTAAAATTTTATTTAACGCAGTACCCAGATGGATTGCACCATTGGCATATGGAGGGCCGTCATGCAACACGTACAACGGTTTGCCTTCATTTTTTTCAATCATCTTGTAGTACAATCTTTCCTGGTCAAATTTCTGGAACAAAGGCTGTTCCCTTTTTGGCAGGTTTCCACGCATGGGAAAATCCGTTTTTGGAAGATTTAAAGTCTTATTATAATCTTGTGCCATCAGTTTGTTCTCTCCTTAATATTGTTTCTGTCTTATCACAATTTATTTTTGTTCGCCAAACTTCAAATCGCTAAACCTGGATTTAAAATCAGGGCGGTTGGCATTATTTGTAGCATTTGGCGAATTTTTTGTTTCAGTAATGGTAATCCGGAATGGAGAACCTTGTTCCTGCACCACTTTTTCGGATTCTACCGGTTTTGGGTCCGGTACAGGTTTCACTTCTGCCGGCTGTTTTGCTACTGGAGGTTTTTCCAGTTTTTCCGCTGGAATATCCTGTGGCTTTGGCGCTTCAGGCATATCCTCCACAACTGGTTTGGATGGTTCTGGTTTTGTATCTTTTACTTCCGGCAGTTTTGTAATCAAATCCAGATGGGCTTTGTAAATTCCCAATAAGTTAGATTTGAAAGCGGAAACCTCTTTTTGCATTTTTTTCAAGCGCAGCACTTCAGTTTCGGTGCGGGTTTTCGCATCGGAAACCAGGGAACCTGCTTTTTCCTGTGCATCTTTTAACATATTGGAACTTTTTACGGTGGCTTCTGCCATCATTTTCTGGCTTTGCTCCTCCGCTTCCGCAATCATTTTATTACTTTTTGCGGTGGCGTCGGTAATCATTTTATCGCTTTTCTGTTCCGCTTCTTCCACCATAGCAGCCGCTTTTATTTTGGCGTCATGTACTACGGTGCTGCTCAGTTTTTGCGCGCTGACAATAATTTCTTTTACACTCTCTTCGTCTTCCTGATAACGTTCAATCTGGGCATGTAGCTTTTTAATTTCCTCTTTGAGTTCTTTATTTTCATTTTCCATTGTTTCCCAAGCATCTGCCGCTTTGGACAAACAAGCTTCTACCTCGTCCGGTTTAAATCCAAACGCGCCTTTATCAAACGTTTGCCGTCTTAATTCATTGGCGTTCAAAACAAATCCCCCTCTACGTATATTGGTTTATGGTAATATGAAACCTTCCTTTTTTTGTCTGGCTGATTTCATCTGTAATACAAAACTTGCCCACACCACGGATGGTAAGGATATCCGCAGGCTTTAATGCAACATGGTTGGATTGCGCTACCAGATAGTTGACCATAACCATGCCGGATTGAATCAAAGATACCGCTTTTTCACGGGATACCCTAGCCGCCAAAGCGACTACAGCATCCAATCGCATGGAAGCCACTGTACCCGCCCGTTCCTGAAAAGATTCCACCAGTTCCATCTGAGATAAATCCTCCTGGCTGACCGATACTCCAACCCTGCCTACTTTGCACAGTTCCTGTAAAATAACAGGGGCGATGCTATCCCGGACAAAGAGGGAACATCCCCCTGGCTGAAGAATCATATCTCCTACCGCTTCCCTTTTTATATTCAATCCCATAATGGAGCCTAAAAAGTCCCGATGACTCAGTTCATAATGGGAAGGGTGTTGGATTTTCAGGGAAACAATTGGAAAATCCTCACGATCAGGCTGCATATAATCCGGAAACGCCCCCAACATCAACCGACGGTTATTTTTACAACCACCGTAAAACAGATAATTCGCATAATGGCGTTTTTGGATATATGCCTGCGCAAAATACACCTGGCTTTCGTTGAGAAAAGAGGTGTACTTTGGATAATTTTTCTCCCGGGCAATGGTGAAAATATCCTCCACCTTCGCTTCCAGTAGTGCTTTTTCCTGGTTCGCTTCTGTCATATTAGAAAAATACGCCGTTATTTTCCAGTTCGTCCAGCAGGTCGCCCATTACATCCACATTATATGGAGTGATAATAAAGGTACTGTTTGCTACCCGTTTAATCTGACCGTTGTTGGCATAGGCAACGCCGCTTAAAAAGTCGATCAAACGCCGGGCAATCTCCTTGCTAGCGGATTCCAGGTTTAACACAACGGTGCGCTTCGCATTGAGGTGGTCCGCAATAGAACTTGCATCCTCAAAGCGTTCTGGCTTTACCAGAACTACTTTTAATTGCGCAGTTGCGTTGATGTTCATTACTTTATTTTTACTATTGTCTCTATCTGATCTGTGGTCGTTTTCTTCTTTGGCAGAAAACACTTCACGGTTGTCATCATATTCTTCGTACTCTTCGTAATCCTCGTCCTCTACGCCTACCATACCTTTTAGTTTGTCCATAAAACTCATTTTTGAAATCCTCCTATTTGATAACTTCTAGCGCCAAACATAGCAGAACCAACCCGCACAATATTTGCGCCGTATTGGATTGCCAACATATAATCAGCACTCATTCCCATGGATAAAAAGTTCATAAATATATTATCTCTGTTTTGTGCTTTGATGTCAATATATAACCGCTGCATTTTTGCAAAATATTTCTCACTTTCTTGCGCTGGCGGGATTGCCATCAGCCCTTGTACCGAAATATTCCCTAAACTGGAAAGTCCATCCAGCAAAGGTTCTAGTAAATTAGGATCAACACCGCTTTTGGTTTCCTGCCTGCCGATATTCACCTCTACCAACACGGGCATGATCAACTGGTGTTTTTTTGCCTGCTTGTCAATCTCCTTGGCAAGTTCCAAAGAATCCACCGAGTGTATCATGGAAACCTTATCAATAATATATTTTACTTTGTTGCGCTGTAAGTGACCGATAAAGTGGATATGATCCGCTTTCAACTGGTAAGCATCGTATTTTTCCATCAACTCTTGAGCACGGTTTTCCCCTAACAGGGTAACCCCTTCCTGAATAGCAACGTTAACATACTCAGGCGGGACGGTTTTAGTCACTGCCATCAGCTGGATATCCTGTGGAGAGCGCTCAGCCTTTTGTGCCGCCTGTGCAATATTGGCTTTTATCCGCGTCACATTGGCACGAATCTGCTCCACCCGTTGACTATCGAATTGGTTTTCCATCATAAAGATCCTTCCCTTGTACAATAATGGTATCGTATAATTGCAAATACTCCTGCTCTGTGGAATGATGCGCGCACAAAATGTATTCTTCATTTTCATAAAGAATCTCCACTTTTTTAAAGTTGAGGTTGGCGCCATGCTTAATATAAACCCCTGGTGTACCATCCTCGGACGTATGCAAAGCGGTTTTTGGGATTTTTAAACCGGTATGGCTATTAAAAATAACTTCTGCCTTGTTTTGACGGATGGAAATCAGATTTCCGGTAATCTGGGTAATGCTGAACACCACCAGGCTTTCGTGTTGTTGTGGATTTTTATCAATGCGGTAGATTTCCGCTTCAATGGCGGCGTCTACATCTTCAAACCGCAGCGTACAGGCCTGCCCTTGTTTTACCTGATCCAATTTAGCGGTGGGCACTAGAGCAACATAGCGCAAGTCTGGTTTTGTCATCACTTTGCCAATAATGTTGGTTTGCTGTTCCGCAGATGGATCTGGCTCCTTATATTGCTCCAAAAGTTGTTTTAACTCGTTAGCTGTAACGGTATCAGAATAAGCGTGGGTCAACTGTTCCTCATAGCCATCCAACTTGTCCTCAAAATAGCCAGCCTGGGAGGCGTTAACCGCTTGGGGTTGGGAGGTGATTGAGGACTCTAACTCAGATTTTTGTTGATTGAGGGTTTGAATCTGACCGTTAAAATCAGTGACTTTTTGCGTTACAATCTGCCGTTTGTTCAACATAAAAGTTAGATCATTCCGATAAGAAGCATAATCCGAACCCCCGCCCTGTTCCAGCTGCTGGATAAACTCCACATAGGTATTGGTCAATTGCTGGTTCACCACTGAAATGTTAGCTTCCTGTTTTACCCCTTCGCTTTGCGCTTCTTCCAATTGTTCAATCTGGGCTGTCAGTTGTTCGATCTGCGCAGTTGCTGCTACGTCTGCTTCATTCTGATAGAGCATGGCAACATTGGCGCCTTTTGCGATTTTATCCCCATTTTGGTACAGGTATTTTACAACCCCTTCTCCTTCTGGGCGCTGGATAATCGTTTCGTCCTTAAAAACAAGCCCTTCGGTTTGGACGCTGTCATTTAAGGTATAATCATATACAATCTCGGTCTGGTAGGGATCGGACAACCGCAAATACACCTGATACCCCAGGTTGATCAAAATACAGAAGGATAACAAAACCGTAATAATGCGGATTACATTGGTTCTCATTTTTTTGTTATCCCCCTCCGTTTGATTGATTGTTTTAATTTTATCACAAATACAAGGATTTTTCTATGATTTCAAAGCTTTGTTCATAAATTGTTTGGATAGTTTCCACAGAATCGGGGAAAATCCAATGAATATTGGGATTTCTGCGGAACCATGTCAGTTGGCGTTTGGCATAGCGGCGGGTTTGCTGCTTGATGGTTTCCAGCGCCTGTTCCAGGCTTTCCTCACCGGAAAAATAACGGCTCAGCTCTTTGTAGCCAATGGCCTGGTAAGCAGTTTTCAGCCCCGGCGTATCGTAAACAGCCTTTGCTTCCTGCAGCAGTCCTTGTTCCATCATCAAATCTACCCGCAGGTTAATCCTGTCATACAAATGCTGGCGGTCCTGGTAGTTCAGCCCAATGTAACACGGATGAAAACGGGAAGGGTGTAGTCTGCTGTTTTGCAGGTGTTGGGTCATAGGAACACCAGTGGTATGGTAAATCTCCAGTCCACGGATAATTCGGTTGCAGTTGTTGGGATGGAGGGTTTTCGCATATTCTGGGTCAATCTGTTCCAATTGGCGCAGCAGATATTCCCCGCCCTGTTCTTCCGCCAGCTGTTGCAGTTGTTTTCGATACTGCTGGTCGGTTTCCGTTTCGGTAAAGGTGATATTTTCCACCAGAGAATCCACATACAGTCCGGTTCCCCCCACCAAGACGGGCTGGTTCCCACGGGCAAGGATACCATCAATCGCCTGGTTTGCCAACTGTACATAATCGGACACGCTGAATGGCTGGCGAGGGTCAAGGAAATCCATCAGATGATGGGGAATCCCCTGCTGTTCCTCTTTGGTGGGCTTTGCGGTGGCGATATCCATTCCTTTGTAAATCTGCATGGAATCCGCCGAAACGATTTCCCCTTGGAATCGCTTGGCGATTTGGATGCTTAAATCGGTTTTTCCGGACGCAGTAGGCCCTACTACAACGATTAACGGAATTTTATTATGTTCTTCCAAACTGTTTTTCAAACCTTTCTTTTGTAAACGTAAGGATGACTGGCCTGCCATGAGGGCAATACCGAATCGATTCATCCGTCCACACCCGTTGCAACAACTGATAGAGTTCTTCCGGGGTGTTGTGGTCATTGGCTTTGATGGCTGCTTTGCATGCCATAGAATGATACAAATCATCCAGCACCTTTGGTGTAATATCCTTTTTATTCTGGCAGATGTTGTTAATTAAATCTTCAAACACCTCTTGACAGTTGTGCTGATCCAACACCAAAGGAATTTCCCGGATTAAAATGGAGCTATCCCCAAAATTTTCTGCCAAAAATCCCATGTGCTGAATTTGTTCCAGGTGGTCCAACACACAGCCGTATTCTTCTCTGGACAGGGTCAAACGGATGGGAGAAAGCAACAGTTGCCGTTCCATGGGATGGTCGTTCTGAGCCTTTAGCTCCTCGTATAAAATGCGTTCATGGGCGGCGTGTTTATCCACTGCCACAAACATTCCGTCAATTTCTGCCAGAATATAAGTCTGGAACAGTTCCCCAATCAGGCGGATTTCCGGAGGTTGTTGGGATTCCATCACCACGGTTTCCTGCTGTTGGAGAAGTGGCTCTGATGTTGGAACAGATTCCGGTTTTGGCTCCTCTGGTAAAGGTTCTTCCAAAATAATCCTGTCCTCTAAGCGGGAAACTGGTTGTTGTTCTGGTTGTTTTTTTTGGAAGGAACTCCGGCTTAAAAACTGGTAGTTCTCTTGGTTAATGGACGGTTCTGGTTCAGAATGGTAGTCGGGCTTACTTTGCTGGAATATTGCCTTTTTCGGAAGTGTAGTCTGTTCTTGCTGCCGTGGATGGAATACCACCCGCTCAATATGTGGCTTTACCTGTGGCTGCTCCGGTTGCTGCGTCAACTGGTTATCCTTAGCGATTGCCTGTTTTACCGCAAAATACACCGCTTCAAATACCGCCTGTTCGTCCGAAAAACGCACCTCGATTTTCGCTGGATGCACATTGACATCCACACTATCTAATGGGAGGGAAAGCTCCAACACGCAGGCAGGGAATTTCCCCACCATGATACTGCCTTTATAGGCCTCTTCTAGAGCGGCAATACAGGTTTTGGATTTAACGTAGCGCCCGTTGATGAAAAAATGCTGCATACTCCGATTGGAGCGGGTATGGGTAGGGATGCTAGTAAATCCGGTTACCTTCACCTTATGATTACTGTCCACCTTCATCAAAGAGGTAGCAAATTCCCTACCAAACACAGCGTAAATCACTGCGAATAAATCCCCATTTCCAGGGGTATGTAGCACCTGTTTCCCCTCCCTTAGCATCTGGAACGAAACCTCCGGATGGCTCAAGGCGATTTTATCCACAATGGACTGGATGGAATTTGCCTCGGTTACATCTTTTTTCAGGAACTTCAAACGAGCAGGCACATTGTAGAACACATCTCGCACCAGAATGGTAGTTCCTGCTGAACAGCCGTAGGGTTCCAACGAAACTTCTTCCCCACCCTGGATCAGATAGCGGGTTCCATATTCCTGTTCCGCCGGTTTGGTCAACAGTTCCACCTTAGCCACAGCACAAATAGAGGCTAGTGCCTCCCCACGGAACCCCAGGGTTCCGATGCGATCTAAATCATCCTGATCAGAAATTTTGCTAGTAGCGTGGCGCAAAAATGCCTTCGGTACATCCTCGGCGGCGATGCCGCAGCCATTATCCGTCACACGGATGAGGGATTTACCGCCCCGCCGGATTTCAATGGTAACATTGGTTGCCCCTGAGTCCACGGCGTTTTCCAGTAATTCCTTTACAATCGAAGCGGGACGCTCAATTACCTCGCCGGCGGCAATCAGTTCGGATACATTTTTGTCTAACAGGTTGATTTTTGGCACAAGGGCACCTCCGTTCCCTATGATTTTAGCAGTTGTTTGAGTTCATATAAATAATCCATGGCTTTTTTTGGTGTCAGCTCGTCCGGGTCAATCTGGCGAAGCAACTCCAAAACAGGGTGTTCTGGCTGTTCTACTGTTTCTACTAGAGGGGCGCCCAAGGCAATTTGCAACGGTGCCTGTTCGATTTGATCCGCCAGAGAATTGGTCTGTACCGTTGCCAACGAACCGGATTCCAGTTCCTTTAAAATCTCATTGGCCCGTTTTACCACCGGCGCAGGAATCCCCGCCAGTTTTGCCACTGCGATGCCATAGCTGTCATCCGCTCCACCCCGTACAATCTTGCGCAAAAAGGTAATGTCATCCCCGTGTTTTTTCACCGCAATATTGTAGTTGACAATCCCATGGATTTCGTGTTCCATACTGGTGAGTTCATGGTAATGGGTGGCGAACAGGGTCTTGCAACCAAGCTGTTTGGATTTCATGATGTATTCTACCACCGATTTAGCGATGCTCATCCCGTCAAAGGTGGAAGTCCCCCGTCCGATTTCGTCCAGGATGACCAGACTGTTTTTAGTGGCATGTTTAAGGATATGGGCAACCTCGCTCATCTCCACCATAAAAGTGGATTGTCCAGCGGAAAGGTCATCCGACGCCCCAACACGGGTAAAGATCTTATCCACAATGGAAATTTTCGCGTAACTGGCAGGGACAAAACTTCCCATCTGCGCCATGAGCACAATCAGCGCCACCTGCCGCATATAGGTGGATTTTCCCGCCATGTTCGGGCCGGTAATCACAGCCAGCTTGTTGTCGCTGGTATCCAGTAAGGTGTCATTGGGTACAAACGGAACATCCAACACGGTTTCTACCACCGGATGCCTGCCATCCTGGATAACAATCTGCCCTGTGGTGACAATTTCCGGACGGGTATAATGGTATTGATCCGCTACTTCCGCCAGGGAACAAAGTACATCCACCGTGGCAACTGCTTCAGCGGTTTGCTGTACTGTAACTAGTTGTTCCGCAACAAATTTTCGCAGTTCCTCAAAGATTTCCTGCTCAATGACGATAATCCGCTCATTTGCCACCAGGACTTTCTGTTCGTACTCTTTTAGCTCCTGGGTGATAAACCGCTCACAGTTGGCAAGGGTCTGTTTGCGGATATAATCTTCCGGCACGTCCGCCAGATTGGATTTTGTCACCTCAATATAATAGCCGAACACCCGGTTGTAGTTGATTTTCAGCTTTTTGATGCCGGTGCGTTCCCGCTCTTTTTCCTCCATTTGCAGGATGTAATCCTTGCCGTTGTCCCGGATTTCCCGCAACTCGTCCAGCTCTTGATGGAACCCTGGTTTGATTACGCCGCCTTCCTTCATAGTGATTGGAGGTTCATCAATAATGGCGTTCTCGATTAAATTGTGGATCTCCTCCATGTTGGAAATCCGTTGGTTCAAATCGCACAACAGGGAGGACTGGTAGGTGGAAAGTTCCTGTTTTACTTCGGGCAGGCTTTGGGCAGTGAACGAGAGGGCTTTCAGTTCCCTTGGGGACACCGAGCCGTAAATCACCTTGGTCATCAGCCGTTCCAGGTCGTAAATATTGGAGAGCAGCTCCATCAGCCGGTCCCGCTTGATTAAGTCTTTACAAAGCTCCTCCACCGCATCCTGGCGTTTTAGAATCTGCACTGGGTTAATCAGCGGCTGCTCCACAAATTTCCGCATCAAGCGTTTTCCCATAGAGGTTTTGGTGTGGTCCAACACCCAGAGCAGGCTGCCACGTTTTTCCCCGCTGCGGAGGGTTTCGGTCAACTCCAGGTTTTTACGGGCAGCAAGATCAACCCCCATATACTGGTGCTCACTATAAAGCTGGAGGTCAATCAAACGTTTTACCCCGTCTTTCTGGGTTTCTATCAGGTAGCCAATTAAGACCCCAAGGCATCCGGTTGCCAACGGGAACTGGCTCAAGCCCAGGTCATCCAGGGATTTTCCAAACTGTTCTTCCACCTGCTGCCGCACCACAGCCGATTGGTATTTTTCATCCTCCATCAGTTCCCCGGTGCATTTCATATGGTTTTTCAGGTATTTTGCTACATCCGTAAGGTTGACAAACTCCTGGTTAAAGAGAATCTCGGAAGGGGAAAACCGTTGCAGCTCATTGACGATATCCACCATTAAATTGGAAGAGCGGAATTCGGAAGTAAACACCGTCCCGGTGGACACATCCGCAAAACTGATACCGAAGTTTTTGCCTTGTACCAGGATGCTGCAAATATAGTTGTTTTTGCCATCCTCCAACATGTTACTTTCTGAGATAGTACCCGGGGTAATGACACGGATCACTTCACGGGTGACAATCCCTTTGGCAAGGGCAGGGTTTTCCATCTGCTCACAGATGGCCACTTTGTAACCTTTTTCCACCAGCCGTTTGATATAAGTATCCACACTATGAAAAGGAACGCCGCACATTGGCGCACGTTCCTTTAAACCACAATCTCTTCCTGTTAAGGTTAACTCCAATTCCTTTGACGCAATCAGAGCATCCTCAAAGAACATCTCATAAAAATCCCCCAGGCGGAAAAACAGCAGATGATCCTTATGCTGTTGTTTGATTTGCTGATACTGCCGCATCATTGGTGAAAGTTTATCCATCATGTTCCTCCCTTGGGTGTCAAAATCTCGATGTTACAAATTAGTGGCAGCCACCACAGCTAGAGCAGCTTCCAGAACATCCCTGAGGCTCGATGTCACAGGTTTCTGGGTCGTCGCCGTTTACAGAAGCAACCAGAATATTGTTGATGTAGTTCATCAGTTTATTCATGGCGTCACTGGCACGATTAAAGGTCTGCATGTTTTGGTTTGCCATGATTTTTTCATACAGGTCGCGGAGCTGTTCGTTTTTCTGTTGAGTTTCCGCCTGGTCAGCGTCTTTATTATTCATCAGATTTTCCACTTCCATCCGTTTCAGGTTGAACTGGCCAATCAAATCATTTAATTCTGCATCGTTGTCGTTTGCCACTTTGGCGTTGTGCAGTGCCTGGTATTCTGGACACTCCTGAATTGCTTTCCCTAATTCTCTTGCTAATTTTAATGGTTCCATCTTGTATTCTCCTTATAAATTCTAAATTATATCGCCAACCAACGCCAATTTTCTGGCCTCGGTAATCCGAACGTTTACAAATTCGCCAATCAGCTCTGGGCTGCCGGTAAAGTTGACTACCATATTATGTTGGTTCCTACCAGAAAGGGTTCCTTCCTGTTTGCCAAAGCCATCCACCAGCACACGCATGGTTTGCCCCTCGTACCGTTTTAGGTTTTCCACAGCAATTTCTGCCTGCGCCTGTAACAGTTCTTGGAACCAGCGGGATTTCTCCTTTGCTGGAATTGGATCAGGCATAGCTGCCGCTTTGGTTCCATTTCGTGGGGAATAAATAAAGGTAAACAGAGAATCATACCGCACTTCCCGAATCAAGGAAAGGGTATCCTGGAACTCCTCATAGGTTTCCCCTGGGAACCCTACAATAATATCGCTGGTTAACGAAAGGTTTGGGATTTTGTGTTTTGCGTAGTCAATCAAAGACAGATAATGTTCCCGGGTATAGCTGCGATTCATCGCTTTTAATACCCTATTGTTCCCACATTGCACCGGTAAATGCAGATGTTTACAGATTTTATCGCATTCTGCTATGGTGTCAATCAATTCCCTGGTAGCGTCTTTTGGGTGGGAGGTCATAAACCGGATTTGAAAATCTCCTGGTATATCATTGATCTGGCGAAGCAACTGGGAAAAGCGGATACCGTCTTCCAGATTTTTGCCATAGGAGTTGACATTCTGTCCCAGGAGCATAATCTCTTTGTACCCCTGCTGTACCAGCCCTTCCACCTCTTGGAGGATGTCCGCCGGTTTTCTGCTGCGTTCCCTTCCTTTTACATAGGGAACGATACAGTAGGTGCAAAAATTATTACAGCCATACATAATCTGCACCGAAGCCTTAAACTGGCTGTCCCGCACCACCGGAAGGTCTTCCGCAATAACGCCTTCACTCTCCGGAATCTCAAAAATACGCTTTTGCTTTTGCAGCGCACGGTAAACAAATTCCGGCAGGCGGTGAAGCACATGGGTACCGAACACCATATCCACATAAGGGTAGCTATGCTTGATTTTTTCGGTGATATGTTCCTGCTGTACCATACAGCCACACAGCCCAATGATTAAATCAGGATGTTCCTTTTTTAAATGGGAAAGCTGCCCTACGTTTCCAAACACATGGTTCTCCGCATTTTCGCGGATAGCGCAGGTGTTGTATAATATTAGGCTGGCATGTTCCGGGGTATCCGTCAAGCCGTAGCCCATTTCCACCAGCATCCCTTTAATCCGTTCCCCATCTGCCACATTTGCCTGGCAGCCATAGGTGTGCACATGGCACAAAGGCTGCTGCAAATACCGCTGGGATAGGATTTCTTTACATTTCAGCGCATATTCCTGCTGCTGTTGTTTTTCTTGTTCTGTTATAAAAACAGCTTGTTTCTGTTCCAAACCGACACCTCTCGAAAATAATACAGGGTATATTATAACATTTTTTTCCCTTTGAATCAAGCAAAATCCCCCTGATTGTACCAAAATATTGGAAAACACCACAAAGTTACCTTTTTTATATAGGATGGCGCTATATCGTGACGCTCCAATACGATTTGTAAGTCCGAAACTGCAATACATCAAAAAATATTTGTTTCGTAACTTTTTTAGTTTACATCGGTCAAAAATTTTTGCGCAGGACCCTATAGATTCCTATTGAAAATTACATACTATTTTCTATTTTATCATATAAACGTCATATTTCCCCTTTATAGTGTTATCAAAACCAAGACAAAGGAGATGTTATCTTAATGAAAGTATTGCGTAACATTGCCCTATTATTCCTTATTTTCATCGTTGCTATAGCCGGATGTATCTTTTACGCATTCCAGATAGAACCATACCGACTTAAAGTCCATCCATATAATATCAACCAGCAACAGGAGGGTACTACTGGCTACAAAATGGTGCAGATATCCGATTTACATATCAAACAGGATTTTACCGATCAAAACCTGAAAAAAGTAGTGGACAAGATAAACGGGCAAACCCCTGATATTGTTCTGTTCACAGGGGACTTATATGACAATTATGCACAATACAACGATGACGAAAACATTGTTGCGGAGTTACAAAGAATCCAAGCAAATTATGCTAAAATTGCCATTTGGGGAAATCGAGATTACGGTGGAGGGGCGGAAAATGAGTATCAGTATCTTATGGAATCCGCTGGATTTCAGTTATTGAAAAACCAGGACTATTCTGTGACTCTAAATAACGGAAAAACAATTTTGTTTACAGGGCTGGACGATTCTTTGCTCGGAAATCCTTCCTTACCAAGTACAAAGGAAAGCCGTCATTTTGATTATCATATCCTATTGACCCATGCCGGATACCGCTGAAAACTACCTGAGTTCCAACTATGATTTTGCTTTTAGCGGACATAGCCATGGAGGACAAATCAACATTCCGTTTTTTCCTGCCCTAAAGGAATTTGCTTTATCCAACACTTCCCTATCTTCTAAATACAGCGAAGGGATGTATTCCATCGGGAACACTTCCAACTTTAACCTGTATGTAAATACTGGTATTGGCACCACCCATATTTCCGCAAGGTTTGGCGTTGTGCCGGAAATCGCGGTATTTCAGCTCTTCCTCTAAAAATAAAATGGTTCCACAACAATCAGGAATCCTCTTTTTGTTGCTTTCATCGTCTGCTTTTCAAAGCAAAACATTATATGATGATTAAGTTAGTGTTTTTACTGGAGGAAAAAATATAATAGAAAACCATCCATAAACGGACAATATACCTGTTTTCGGTTTCACCTTGAAATGGCATATGCTAGCCGCTAGTAGATGGATAACAACATCACCAATATTAATTTTCCCTGTCCCCTTTGTAAACGATATTTTTTATCCACCTATGATAGAACTGGACGATTTTTCACGTTTCAACAAATAAAAAAACCGGCCTAGATAGGCCGGTTTCCTTAACATAACGGAAAAAATGGGTTAACCGTTATGGGAACCACGTT
The DNA here is from genome assembly GCF_900095865.1 of Massilioclostridium coli. Classification (GTDB taxonomy): domain Bacteria; phylum Bacillota; class Clostridia; order Oscillospirales; family Ruminococcaceae; genus Massilioclostridium; species Massilioclostridium facile. The sequence continues at coordinate 1,113,518 of NZ_FMIZ01000007.1, forward strand.
TTTTACGTGATTTTTTCATAAATGCTGCAAGCCCTAAGGTGGAAAGAGCTAGAAGCATAAGCCAGATTGATAAACCATCGTCGCCTGTTTTTGGAGGCTCGTCAGGGTTTACAACTGGAGGAACAGGTTCTGGAGGAGCAACAGGTTCTGTATAAGTATTATAGAATACTGGTTTAGAACCACCTAAATATTTTATCGTTGCAACTAAGTGCCCTTCTCCATCATCTGTTACAATTACTACTACGGTATAAACCGTAGCATCATAAGACATTCCTTCCGCATTTCCGAATTGTTCAGAAAGCGTATAGAAATAGGTACCTGGTTGGGTATATTCAATCCCATTAAACTGGATGAAACCATCCGCCGCATTGGTTGCTTTGCCGATAATATTGCCATCCTCATCCTTTAACAGGAAGGAGAATTCCCCTGTTTGCATGTCGCGCCCGCTTAGCACTTTATCCGCACTGATGGATGCGGTAACACTGTCGGTGGTATACAGGTTGTTGAATTGTACTTGATCAACTGCCTTGCCGTCTTTTGCGTAAGAAACCGCAGCATGTAGCTGGCCATTGCCATCATCGGTTACCGTGACAGTTACGGTGTAAACGGAAGTATCGTAAGTAATACCGCCCAAGCCGTTATCCTGTTCTGTCAAAGTATAGGTATAGGTTCCAGCTGTGTTATAGCTGATTGGGTCAAATAAAACAGTACCAGTTGCTGTATTAATAGCTTTACCAACAACTTTTCCGCTCTGGTCTGTTAACAGGAAGGTAAATTCCCCTGCTTTCATATCTCGGCCATCCAGTGCTTTGTTCGCATGGATAGTCGCCTGTGTTCCAGCAGCGGTATACTGGTTATGGAATACCATATGTTCAACAGGCTGGTTATCTTTACTGTACGCAACAGCTGCAATCAGGTTGCCGTTGCCATCATCCGTTACGGTAACGGTTACAGTGTAAACGGTATTATCGTAGGTTACACCACCTAAATCGTTGTTGTTTTCCACAACAGTATAGGTGTAGGTACCGGCTTCTGTATAGGTGATTTCACCAAACGAGAACATGCCGCCAGCAACATTTTTCACAACAGCTTCGGATGGCATTGGAGCGTTATCAGTAACTGGAGCCAGGGCGAATTCAAACTCGCCTGCGTTTAGGTTACGGCCATCCAACGTTTTGGAGCCATCCAACAGCGTGCTGGTAGTTCCGCCAATGGTTACAGGTTTTGCGGTATAGGTATTGGTGAACTGGATACCAGTTGTGTTCTGGCCATCTTTCTGGTAAGAAGCAGCTGCGCTTAAATGCCCTTGCAGGTCATCGGTTACAGTAACGGTTACCGTGTAAACTGCGGTATCGTAAGCAACACCGCCTAAACTGCCGTTATCTTCTGTAACAGTATAGATGTAGGTACCAGCTTTATCGTAGGTGATTGGGCTGAATTCTACTGCGCCTGCCTGGTTATTTTTCACTTGCTGGATCAGTGTTCCGTCCTCGCCTTTTAAGGAGAAGCTGAACTCCTGATCTTTCAGGTCACGACCGTTTAACAGTTTATTGGCATGGAAAGTCATATTGGTTGTACCAGCAGAATAGGTGTTTGTAAACTGCGGTGTGGAAACCTCCTGGCCATCCTTGCTGTACGCTACTGCTGCATGGAGTTTTCCAAGGTTATCATCTGTTACTGTTACTGTAACAGTGTAGGAAGCGCTATCATAGGTAACGCCGCCTAAACCGTTTGCTTTTTCGGTTAAGGTATAGATGTAGGTACCAGCCTTATCGTAGGTAATTGGGCCAAATGTCACTTTGCCCGGCTGGCCGTTCGCAGCAGCGGTATTGTTTACTGTCATTGTATTGCCGTCCTGGCCTGTTAAAACAAATTCAAATTCACCAGCAGTCATATCACGGCCGTTTAATACTTTTGTCGCGTCAATGGTGATGCCATCGCTTGCAGCAGCAGTATAGGTGTTGTGGAATACAGGCTGTTCGCTGTAAGCAACTTCCGCTTTCAACTGGCCGGAACCATCATCGATTACGGTGACAGTTGCGGTGAAGGAAGCAGCGTCATAGCTGATACCGCCTTTATCGCCAGCAACCTCTTTGATGGTATAAACATAACTGCCCGCTTCATGATAGGTGATATCCCCAAATACAAAGCTGCCATCCTGCCGGTTTACAGCGGTGTTGGACGCTGGCATTGGAGCATTTTGGGTAACTGCTACCAGTTCAAACGTAAATTCTCCGTTTTGCAGGTCGCGGCCTGTTAAGACTTTGCTGCCCTGCAATGCGTTGCTAGTTGCTTCCCCAATGGTAACAGGGTCGGCTTTATACTGGTTGGTAAACACAGGGTTGCCAACAACCGCAACGCCCTGATTTGTATACGCTACAGAAGGCTGTAATTTGCCATCTTTGGTATCTGTAACCGTAACGGTTACATCATAAACCGTTTTATCATAACGAACACCGCCCAAGCTGCCTGGCAATTCTTCGATGGTGTAGTAGTAAGTGCCTGCCTGGTCGTAATGGATGGAATCGAACGCAACGTTGCCATTGGCTTGGTTGGTTACCTGGCTGATGACATCGCCGCTGTTGTCCTTGAGCAGGAAGGTGAATTCCCCTGCGTTCAGGCCACGGCCTTCCAGAACTTTGGTCGCATTTAACACTACATCCGTTGGAGCAGCTTTATAGCTGTTGTTGAACTGGATACTGGTTACGTCCACACCGTCTTTCTGGTAAGAAGCAACTGCGTTCAAATGGCCTTGCAGGTCGTCAGTTACAGTTACTGTTACGGTATAAACAGCAGGGTCGTAGGCAATTCCGCCTAAACTGCCTGTTGTTTCCACGATGGTATAGGTATAGACTCCGGCGGTTGTAAATTCGATTGGAGCGAATTGGATCGCACCGGTTCCAGCATTGGTTTTGGTATCGACCATAATATTGTTCTGTTTCAGTTCAAAGGAGAACTCTCCCGCTTTTAATTCACGGCCTTCCAGGTTTTTCATCGCACCCAGGGTAACGCTGGTTTTCGCAGCGGCATAGGTGTTATGGAATACAGCCTGGTTGTTTTCGCCATCAATATACTGGACATTCGCCACCAGTTGGCCGCCGTTATCGGTTACTTCAACAATGACGGTGTAAACTTCATCATCATAGGTAACGCCGCCTACACTGCCTGGTTTTTCCGAGATGGTATACTCGTAGTTGCCTGGTTTTGTATAGGTGATGTTGCCAAAGGTAAAGTTGCCCGCGCCATCATTTTTCACAGTCTGGGTTCCGGTAACGCCTTCTGGCATTGGGGCTTTGTCGTTTGCCGTCAGGGTGAACTCAAATTCCCCTGCTTTCAAATCACGTCCAGCCAGTTCTTTAGAGCCACCTAAAGCTGCGTTTCCATCTTTGCCCAGGGTAACGTCCTCAGGGTCATAGCCATTGTCAAAAGCGGCTTTGTCTGTGGATGTCCCGCCGGTATAGGAAACAGCTGCTTCCAGCTTGCCATCCTGGTCGGTATCGGTCACTTTGATGGTTACGGTGTATACTGTTTCATCATAGGCAATCCCTTTTTGACTGCCTTTGGTTTCAGCAATCTGGTATTCATAATCGCCTACTTTATCAAACGCAATATTGCCAAACGCGAAGCTTCCATCCACGCCATTTACAGCAGTATTGGATGCTGGCATTGGCGCATCTTTGGTAACCGGGGTTAAGGTGAACTCAAATTCCCCGCCCTGCATGGTATAGCTGTTGCCTTCGGATGAAGTAACAGTTTTGGTTCCGCCAATCGCGGCAACTGTTCCATCCGGCCCAACAACAATCTCTTCAGGGTCGTATTTGTTATCAAAAGCGGCTTTATCAGTAGAAGTACCGCCTGCGTAAGAGACAGCAGCTTCCAGTTTACCGTTGTTGTCGGTTACTTTTACAGTTACGTTGTAAACGGTGGCATCGTATGTCATATGGTAGATACTACCTGGTTCTTCCGAGATGGTGTATTGATACTCACCAGCATGGGTATAGGTAATCTTACCAAATGTAAAGTCGCCATCCTTATCATTGGCAACGGTCTGGCTGCCCTGAGTGCCTTCTGGCATTGGAGCGCCATCCACCGGTTTCAGGATAAAGCTGAATTCTCCCTCTTTAAGGGTATAGCTGTTGCCTTCAGATGCGGTAACAGTTTTTGTCCCGCCTAAAGTGGCGTTTCCATCTTCACCTAAAGTAACGTCCTCAGGGTCGTATTTATTATCAAATACAGCTTTATCTGTGGATGTTCCACCAGCGTAGGAAACAACTGCTTCCAGTTGGCCGTTGTTATCGGTTACCTGAACGGTTACCGTATAAACAGTCTGGTCATAGGTAAACAGTGTATTATCCCCTTTGGTTTCGGCAATCTGATATTCATACTCGCCTTCTTTATCAAACATGATATTGCCAAACGCAAAGTTACCTGCTTGATCGTTGGTAACAGTAGTTTCTTTTGGCATTGGGGCGTCTTTGGTAACTGGGGTTAAGGTGAATTCAAATTCCCCGCCCTTCATGGTGTAGCTGTTGCCAGCTTCCAACGCAGTTACTGTTTTTGTCCCGCCAATTGCGGTAACCGTTCCATCCGGTCCAACGATAACTTCATCAGGTGTATAAGTGTTGTTAAATACAACCCCACCATCTGGATAAACTACTTCTGCCTGCAATTTGCCATCTACATCGGTTACCTTTATGGTAACATCAAAACTAGAGGTATCATAACCGATATGGGAGTCTGTCCCAGCTTTTTCGGTAATGGTATAGTGGTATTCCCCTTGGTGGGTGAACTGGATGCTGCCAAAGGTGAATTTTCCATCCACATTGTTTTGGGCAGTCGCTTTTTCTGGCATTGGAGCGTTATCTTTGCTAGTTAATTCAAAGGTGAACTCCCCTGCTTTTTGGGCACGTCCAGTTAACTGTTTGGTACCGCCTAAATTAGAAACGGTAACAGCGGTTGGTTCATAGGTGTTAGTAAATTGAACCACATGGATTGGGCCCTGCGTTTTATCGCTGGCAATCACAGTTCTTTCAATGACCAATTGCCCATTTTGATCCCCTACTGTCACAGTAATGGTATAGTTAGCACCATCATAGCTCATACCAGGGATGTTACCGGAAACTTCGGTAATGGTATACTGGTATGTACCTGCCTTGGTGAATGTGATATCCCCAAATTTGAAATTACCGGAAGCATCGTTTTTCACGGTTTGGCTGCCAGTAATCCCCTGAGGCATTGGCGCGCCATCTACTGGGGTTAAGGTAAAGCTGAATTCATCCGCTTTTAAGGTGTAATCACCTGTTACGGTTTTGGTTCCGCCTAAAGCAGCGTCCCCGCCCAAAGTAACAGACTGTGGCTGGTAGGTATTATTAAATACCATCGCATCAACCGCATCCCCATCTTTTATAGCATAAGAAACATCTGCTGAAAGGGTTCCGCCATTGTCTTTTACAGTAACGGTTACAAGATAAACAGTGTTATCATAACTCATACCATTGATTGGGGCCACTGCGCTATCCTCTTTTACCTCATATTGGTAAACCCCTGGAGCGGTATAGGTCATTTCACCAAACGCGAAGCCACCCTGGGCAGTGTTTGTAACGCTGGTTGGGGTTGGCATTGGCGCGTTTTGGGTAACGGCCGCTAGGGTAAAGGTAAAGTCATTCCCTTTTAAGGTATAATCGCCAGTTACTGTTTTGTTGCCAGCGATGCCAGCGTTGGTATTGTTCCCAATTACAACGGTGGTTGGCTGGTAGGTATTGTTGAACGCTGCTGTTGTGGTGGATGTGCCACCTTCATAAGCAACACTAGCGGTCAATTTGCCGTTGTTATCCGATACGGTAACAATTGCGGTGTAAGTAGTTGTATCATACCCTATTCCAGTGATATTGCCGGATACCTCGGTAATGGTATACCGGTATTCCCCAGTATGGGTATAGGTAATATTGCCGAAGGCAAAGCTGCTACCTGTATTGGAAACCGTTTGGCTACCAACCACGCCATCTGGCATTGGTGCACCATTAACGGGGCTCAAAGTAAAGTTGAACTGGTTGTCTTTCAATTCAAAGGTATTACCTGGGGTTGGGGTTACTGTTTTGGTTCCGCCCAAAGCGGCGTTTCCATCTTCACCCAAAGTAATATCTTCTGGAGTATAGGTATTAGTAAACCGGAGTTCCGCCGGGACACTATCCTTTGTAATCGAAACATTTGTAACATTCAGTGTACCGTTTTGGTCGTCTACCTGAATGCTGACATCATAGGTGGAACCGTCATAGGAGATACCTGTGATTGGGTTCTCACTGTTTTCCTTTACCTGGTACTGGTATGTACCTGGGGCTGTGAAGTTGATGGTTCCAAAGGTGAAGTCTTCCCCAACATTGGAAACAGTCTGGCTTCCAGCGACGCCATCTGGCATTGGTGCGCCATTAACCGATGTTAAGGTAAAGTTAAACTGACCATTTTGCAAAGTGAAATTGCCATCGGTTACGGTGACGGATTTTTTACCACGAATGGTATAAGTGGTATCCGTAGCGTCATAGCCATTGTTGAAGGCGATTGCGGTTTTTCCTGCAGGATTGCTGGAAATCGTTTTGGATGTTACCTCCAGTTTTCCGGTTGCAGGGTTATCCTCTACCTGGAATGTCACGGTGTAAACGGTGTCATCATAGGTAAATCCACCCGCACCGGCATTTACTTCCCTGATTTCATAGGAATAGGTTCCAGCGGTAGCAAACGTAATGTCACCAAAGTTGAAGTTGCCTTGCCCATCATTGGTGGCAGTAGATTTTGCTGGAGCTGGCGCATTGCCTTGCGGGGTTACAGTAAAGGTGAACTGATTCTTGGTTAAGGTAGCGCCTGTCAATGATTTTGTACCACTAATTGCGGCATTCCCTGTTACGGTAACAGAATCCGGCGTATAGGTGTTTACAAAATTACGGCTACCTGTATAGGTTGGCTGCCCTACAATCAAGGTACCATCTTTGCCATCGGTTACACTTACATTGACTATTACGGTATGGCTGTCATAACCCACACCAGGAATATTGCCTTTTTCCTCGGTAATTTTAAAGGAATAATCGCCGGGGGCAGTAAAGGTAATATCGCCAAAACGGTAATTCTGGTTATCCTTATTTACCATAGTTGTAGCAGTTGGAAGAACCACTTTTCCATCTGTAATGGCCTGCTGGGTACTATCGTTCCCTGCTGCCAAGGTAAATGTAAACTCGTCGGTATCCAGCCAGTCACGGCCAAGGGTTTTTGTACCGGATAAATAGGTGCTGCCAGAAAGGCTGCCTGGCTGGTCAAAACTATAGGTGTTGGTAAACGCAGCTACCGCACCATTTTCATCCTTACCACTTACTACCCCTGTTTTTACCAATTGGTCCGCGATATAACCATTTGCTGTAGTTTCGGTTACAGTGTAATTGGTTCCAATCGGAAGCTTTTGAATGGTAATGGATTCCCCGTGTTTCAGAGTAATGGTATCGCCATCCGAGATAGTTCCAGTTTTGGAGCCGATGTAAGCAAAACTACCAGATAACGGCAGGTTATTTGTATCTTTCAGGTTTATCGTAAAGGTAAAGTCTTTTTGCTGGTCCGCATAATCGCCAGCAACCGCTTTGCTGATGGTCAAACTGCCATCATTGGCGGATACAACAATTTTACCGTTGTTACCCAAACCAACCTGCACACTGATATGCCCGTCCTGCCCTACCACCAGGGAAGGTTCCAAGGAGTTTACCGCTGTGCCAGTTGTGTTATCTGCTTTTGGAGTAACGTAGGAGGAATTCGTATATTTGGATGTCCCTTTTGGGATATGCCATCCACTCTCGGCGTTGTAATCTTTTTTCGCTAATGCCTGTGGAGTAATTTCGTTCCAGTTACGCTGGATCGTATTATTTTCCGTACTGAACACCTGGGTTTGATAGTAATAGGTTTCACCTTGCACCGGTTCAGATGTTACTGGACGGTAGTTTTCCCCTATTTTTTCATAAATCATGGTATCCTTTGGATAATAATAAAATTCGTTTTCCTGGGATGGATCAAAATTCACATGGGTCCCAGCAGTATCGTCCTGGTCTGTAAGGTCGTTCCAAGCATTGGTATAAAAACTATATTCCCCATTTCCGTTTTGATATGGATAATCCTCTGAAACTACCGAACTAACATTGTCTTTGGTAATTCCATCTTTTACGCCAACTTCATAGAAGAAACGCATTGGGAACACTACTGTTACATCAGTTTGTGCAGTAGTTGCTGTTTCCAAATCGTCTGTATCTAAAGTAACGGTATACCGCAACACGGGAATTAATGCTGCCGGTATTGACAACATCATCGTTTGCTTTCCGGTAGCAATCTCGGTTTGTACACGGGGACCAACATACATCAGGTCAGTTCCATATACCCCACCGCCTGATATACCTGGTTCGCCAGAATAGACATAAGAATGGTTTAGATAAACCGCGCTATCCGGTGCAGGCTGACCTGGTTTATATGGAGCGATATAGCTTTTATCCGCTGCACCATACCATGCCACATAGTTGCTGAACTCATTATCGTTGGTATAGGAAATCTGCCCATACTGATAAGCGTTCTCAATCAAAGCTACTGCTGTAGCCTCGTCGATTGACAGACGCTCCATGACGGATTGCACATATTGGTAAACATATGCGTCATCCTGATAATCCAAATCGCCCCAATAGTCGATGGATTCCTTAATGCTTCGGGTGAAAATTGCCCCTGTATACAGACGTTCCCCATAAAATAGACCGTTTAGGTTTTTAATCTGCATATAGTCACCAATTTCATCCTCAAAGGTAATATAGCCGGAAAGTTCAGAACCACTGGAATCGGTATCCGTAGGATAATAACGGGATTGGATGATAATTTCCTCCACAATTGACTCAAAGGCTGTTTGCAGTTGGTCTTCATTATTTGCAGTGAAATATTGATCAACATATTCTATGCTGTCAATTCCATCAACTACAGTGATTCTGCTTCTTCCTAAATTCATACTTTGTCCCACAGGCGTACTTTGATATGTTCGCCAATATTGTTGCATTCCTTGGGTATTATTGCGAGACGGGTCTAATACAGCTTTCGCAATATTACTTGACCCAACATTAAAGCCAAGGGTGTAGAACAAAGCATCTCTGCTATAGCGCTGTTCTAACTGGGAACGGGTATATGCATTGGTCAATTGAGTAACAAAGCCAACTTCATTGGTACTGGAATTAGAAGTACCATTTCCCATGTTACTATTCCCTACAGCAGTATAATTTGTTGTTCCATAAGTTGGGTTACCATCACTCATCAGTACAATAACTGGAATACGTTTTGTACCTTCTACTGACAGCGAATCTTCTGGCAGTTTTAAAAATTCTTGCAGACTAGCATAAACACCGCTTTGGATGTAAGTTCCTCCTCCTACTGATTGGGAGTTTGAAACGCGATTGTTATTACTATCCCGTACTACATTGGTAACTTCAATTTCATCACGCCAGCTACTGTATTCCAAAAAATTACTGGTATTATCAGTGGTGGAATAGTGGTCTGGTTCAAGCAAAACGCCATTACCAGAAGCATACAACGCAACTCCAACACGGTTGTTAACGTTTAACTCTAATAAATTTTTAATAGAGTCATTCGTAGCATTTACCATTCGTTCAATCGAAGTTGAAGACATACTGTTGGAAACATCCAATACCAGCATAACATCTACTGGAATTGTGGATTGTCCCACAATACTTTTGTTGGAACTGATTGCGGATAGCCCTACCAGGAAGTTATCGCTGTCAGAGCGCCGCACTGGAATTTCTTCCGTTCCAGATGGGTTTAATGTGACGTCTTCAGCCGATACCGATTTATCGGTCCAAATACGTCCAACTCGGGTGGTATCATTTGATATATAGTCGTTCGACCAATCCCTCATTGTAATAGGGTCAACGGTTTTTGTCCCAATGGGGTCATCCGCTGCCATTACAGGGATATTCGTGAATACACAGCTAAATAGCATCATCAATGTCAAAAAAGACGCCAATAAGCGGTGTTTCAGGCGAAAACGGCTTTTTTCTATGTCCTGCATCATAAATTTTCCTCCTCAAAAATTTTAAATAAATTTGATGCATTTATCGCATGTCCTCACAGGCAATACAAGCCGTTAAAAACCAACTGGACGGACTGCCCATTACCATCCATGCCCAGCTTTTAAAGTTTTTCCACCCTAACGGCAATGCTGCCTGATAAAGTAGACTTTTTCCTGCAAATAATATATAATAAAATTATCTTACTATAGAAGGGGGGAAATTGTAATTAACACGGGCAATCCGTCTGATTTTAAGTGAACGATTTTGTCTAGTTTTTTATGACAAATATAGGCTATGTAAAATAATAGTTCCTATTTTCCATGTACCCATCGAAGGAAGGTATCTTGAGATATTTCCAAAATTTTGGCAGCTTCACGGGAAGATATTTTTCGTTGCTCCCAGTCTTTTTTCAGCTTCCAAAACGCATCTGGAATCGCTTTTCTAGGTCTGCCAAAACGCACGCCACGCAAACGCGCTGCCGCAATCCCTTCCGCCTGTCGTTGGCGGATATTGCTCCGCTCAGTATGCGCCACATAACATAGGATCTGCAGCACCAAATCCGCAACAAAGGTACCCATTACATCATCATTTTTTTGCCGGGTGTCCAATAAAGGCATATCCAACACCACAATATTGGCGTGTTTTTCTTTTGTAATAATTCGCCATTGGTTCTGGATTTCCTCATAATCCCTGCCCAGCCTATCAATGGATTTGACAACAATCACATCATTCTTTTTAATGCGACGCATCAGTTTTTGGTATTGGGGGCGGTTGAAATCCTTTCCACTGAATTTATCCAGGTAGATATTCTTTTTTTCTACCGGAAATTCCCGCATGGCAATTAATTGCCTATCTTCGTTTTGCTCTTTGGTTGAAACACGGATGTAACCATAAATCTTTTGTTGTTGCATTTTTCATAAATGCCTCCTTTTCGTGTAATAACAATATTGTAAACCAAAATAGCAAAAAAATTTTTGTGGGCAGCTACTTTTTTCCACATATTACGACAATATTTTCATTTTAATCGTTAAAATTAACATTTTCTAACAGTTAAAGTTGTCTTTCTCCCATAAATTGAGCAATATTTTCAAAAGCAGGAACCATATCTTTTAGCTGCCCGATATTAAGGAAACCATGAATTCGTGTATATAAACGCGGTAAATGAATGGGCTGTTATCGGCAATATGAAACAATTAAAACCCACAAAAAGGAATATATAACATGATAAAACGGTAATCTTCTATCATCAAGTATTTTTCTAAGCAAAAGGTTTCTTTTATCCATCATGGAATCAGTAGAGTATCCCGGTAATATAGTACAAAAAACTCCCAGCCATTTCACCTGGCTGGGAGTCCCCTTTTTTATCCTATTTTTTACAGCACGCCCTGTGCGCGGCAACTCTCTACTAATAGTTTGATTTTATCAAAACTTTCCTGGCTAATCACATGTTCCATCCGGCAAGCGTCCTGATCCGCAACTTCTTTACTCACTCCAAGGCTAAACTGCAAATACGTCGAAATGGTAGTATGTCGCTCGTAAACCTGACGAGCTTTTTCCCTGCCTTCCTCTGTCAACAGGATATGCCCATGACCATCCACCACAATATAGCCCGCTTTTTTTAGAATTCCCATAGCTCGACTTACACTGGGTTTCGCGAACCCCAATTCTGTGGCAATATCGACCGATCTTACAATTCCATTCCGTTGTTCCAATACCAAAATTGTTTCCAGGTAATTTTCACCTGATTCCTGTATTTTCATTGCCGCCCTCCTTCAACGGTATATTAACGAATATAAAATATATAACAGATTACCGCAATCGCAAATATGGCAGTAATTGGCAGAGAAATTTTTAATATCCGCATTGGAATAAAAAAGATATTTTGCACGTCTTCCACCAGGCTTTCCCGATGGTCTTTTAGCAGTTTGCTAATCCAGATTAGGGAAAATACACAACATACAAATGAGATTAACGAAATAACCGCTAAAATAAGGCCTACTGTGCTTCCTACAATTCCCATAAATGATTTCCTTTCTGCGATAAAATAGTGTCATAGTAAGTCTATGCTAACAAAATGCTGATATAACAATTTTATTATATCATACATCTTTTGAATAAACAAACAAATTTGTATAAATTTAATGAAAACCCAATATACTGGAACAAGAGGTGAGGCTGGCATGAAACGAATCATCTGCAACTGGAAAAAAATTTTATGCGGTTTGCTTGTTGTGGTTTTGGCTATAGCCCTACTGTTGGGTTGGGGCCGTACAAAAACAATTCCCACAGAGGCGGAAGTTCAATCCTCAACAACGGAGGAAGAAGGGGTTTTTGTTCCCATCCTAATGTACCACAGCATCTTAAAGGACACCAGTAAATCAGGGAAATACACCGTTACCCCTACTACCATTGAAAACGATTTGCTTTACCTGAAGGAACATGGATACACTACCATTGTTATGGCTGATTTAATCCATTATGTATATGACGATGTACCATTGCCAAAAAAACCGGTTATGATTACCCTGGATGATGGCTATTACAACAACTATACCTATCTGTTCCCACTGCTCCAAGAGCATCAAATAAAAGCGGTAATTTCTATTGTAGGGAGCTATAGCCAAAAATTCAGTGAAATTGATGAACCCAATCCTGCTTACGCTTACCTGACCTGGAATGATATTTTGGAGATGTCCCAATCTGGTTTAGTAGAATTCCAAAACCACAGCTATGATATGCACCACCAGGGAAATGGAAGAAAAGGGACAAAACGGAAATGGGGGGAATCGGATGAGGAGTACCGGAAAAATTTTGAGAATGACCTCCAAAAAACTCAGGATTTACTCCGCCAGTATACCGGAAGTTATCCAACTACCTTCACTTATCCCTATGGAGCCTCCAGTAAAGGGTCGATTGATTTGATCAAGGAAATGGGGTTCCTGGCTTCCCTCTCCTGCTATGAACATGAAAACATCATTACCAAAGATCCCGAGTGTTTGTATTTCCTTAATCGGTATAATCGTCCCAGCGGAATCTCCACAGAGGAGTTTATGAAAAAAGCCGGAATTGCTGAAGGATAGTTTTACACTATCTGACGTAAATGGTAAACAGCCTATTCCCGTGGATTAGAAATAGCTGCTAAGAGCATGGTACAAAAAAGGAACCCCAATTTCGTGAAAAATTGGGGTTCCTTTAACATTCTATATCTGGTTAAAAAACCAGACTTTTCTTATATTAAGAGAAAAAGAAGTTTATTATTGATTATTTTTTCTTACGGGTGAACAACAGAGCTGCTCCTGCTAATGTAATTGCTGCTAATCCTGCAATTGGAGCAAAATCGCCTGTTTTCGCCGCGTTTGCTTTTGGTGTGGTAGATTCCTCTCCAGTTTGAGTAGCTGTATCATCAGTGGACGGTGTTGTTTCTTCTGGAACACTTCCATCTACTGTTACTAATTGATCCATTGCAGCTTGTACGTTTGTTACTGCTGCATCTACTTCCTCTTGAGTTGCGTTTTCATCTGCCATTACGTCATTTGCTTCTGCTACTGCTGCTGTCAATACTGCGTAGCTTTCTGCTGTATACGCAGATGCGTCTTTACCATTCGCTTCTGCCAATACAGATTCTAAGATCGATTTATCTGCTTTATATCTCAGATTCAGCATTGCGTTCAACAGGTTAGTTTCTGCTGTTTCGATTTCTGCCTGCATTGCGTTGTCTTTGTCTGCAAGGATTGCCTGTGCTGCTGCCAATGCTTCTTTAAATTCTGCTTGGCCTGCTTCTACATAGTCATTCATGTCATAACCTTCTGCCAATGCTACTAGAGTTTCTAAGGAAGTGATATCCCCTTTCACGAAGCCTAGTTTATGGATTTCGGTCATCAATGTTTTCCATGCCGCGTCTACTTCTTCCTGAGTTGCTGCTGGATCTGCTGCAACTGCTTTGGCTGCATCCAATGCTGCATTGAAAGTTTTCTGCACATCCGCAATGATATTATTGAATTCATCAGATGCTTTTTGTTGTTCTGCATAGTCAATAACAGTGTTTAAAATATCTTTATCCGCTACTTCGTATTCAGAATCTACGAAAGGAACGATTACTGCCTGGCTTGGCCCATATGGCAAGTATTTTGTCTGTCTCATTTCACCAAACCAATTATTTCTGCTATTTCCACCAGGTTTAATTGCGCCACGGGAAAGTTGAACATTTCCTAATGGAGAACTATATTCAATATGGATCGTATTTTCACCGTCTACCAGGTATTCACTGATATCCGCTACTGGGTCTGTAGAACTGATACCACCTGTGTATTGTTCTGTTCCTTCATATCCTTCAATTACAGATTGTGGAACTTTGGTTGGGTTCGTACTTACATCTCCGCCAACTTTCTGTCCATTAATCCATACTTTCATGCTGGAATAGAATTCATCGCCAAAGTCGATATATGCACCATCAGCGGAACTGCTATCCCAATTAAATTTCGCATCATAATACCCAATACCGGATACGCTTTCCCCTACTTCAGGAATATTATTCCATGTGGTCAGTTCATCCAGTTTTACATTGATATCTGTCTTATCAGTGTCAACTTTAGTATTTACTGTGTGTACATCACCAATCGTTTCTTCACTGCGGAGTACATTTTCGGATGGTGTCCAAGATTCTACTGTTACATCCCAGTTAGTAATTGGGTAGGATTCTGGTACGTTGATTTCTTCTGTTACTGTTCTGCCACTGCTCAGTTCAGTAGTATAAGTGCCGCTTTGAGTTGCTCGTACTGCTACACCATTTTCTGTTCCATATGCCATATCTGCGTTGGTTGAAGTTGCGTGGAATGATTCCTCAGTTACTGGTTCAAACGCATATAGAGCGATATCATCATAGTCCAAATCGATTGGGAATACAGTCTGACCATCTTCATAATAGTAATTACCAATTTCAGTTACTTCACCTGTCCAGGAATCGATGGTATATGGGATATACATGCCATCCATCCGGATTTCTGTCTTGATGTTGGTTCCATGGTCTTCTGTTTTTACTTCATCAATGAAGCTGTTTTCATGGTAATCGTTGGAGCAGTAATTATAAGCATACAAATAACGGCTACCATCTTCTGCTTCACGGGTTTGGGTCAATAACTGATGGTTTGCCCCATTAAATTCAGCGTATGGACGGATGCCCATTTCCTGCATTGCATCGTACAGACCATCGTCATAGCCTTCCGCTACTTTGTCAAAGTAATCAAAGTCTTCAGAAGCATCGTAAATTTCTACATCTTTTACATTTGGCAGGGCTCTCATCTGTTCCATAATGGAAGCCAATTCTTCGTCCTTACCATCATTAAAGGTAGTGCGTTCCGCAGCCCCTTCCATAATAAAGACTGGCAGGCCTTTTTGTGCCCATTCATAGATTAATTTCGCACCGTCAACATCTAACCAATCCTGGTAAAGAACAAGGGATTTATAACCTGCTGGTTCTACTGTCTTGGTGTTTTCATCAAAATAAACACCTTCTGCTTTGAGCATATCAGGGCTAAAGTAATCATAGGTATAGCCGTTATCCTGCAGTTCAGTAGAACGATAGTAAACACCCTGATGAGCCAACATATACTGCATACCAGTGAGGCCATCTCCAGATTCTCCACCAAATCTTACACCTTGGTTCCAGTTGTTGTGGATAAAGCCAACATCGGTTCTGGAATTACCGGTTTGTAACATCTGCTGGATACGTCCCAGATGTGCGTTCATTTCGTCAAAGTCCTTATAGGAAGGTTCACGGGTTCCCCAACGGTCAAAACCAGAGCCCCAACCTGGCCATGCAGCGTTTTCACCATAGCTATAGCCCGCGCTCCAAATATGCCAGATTAACTGTTGGAAACCGGAAGCATACATGGTATAAGCATCTTCCAAGCGAAGTTGTTGTGGGGTATAATAGGTATTTAATTCAGTTCCTGTTTCACTGGAAAGAACTTTATCCAACAGATGGTTGCCAGCACTATGTAATCTTAAAATATCAACCTGGTTGTACTGGTTCAAACTCTCTGCTTCTGGATAATCTACATACATTGCTGGTTCTGTGATTTCAAATGACCGACCATAGGAAATCTGGGCACGTGTTTCAATTCCTACAGAATTTAACCATTCTTTTAATGGTTGTAGCATATTTTCACAATACAATTGTGTCAATACATCTACCCAGTCGTTGATAATTTTTTCCCGGTCATTTTTATCATTATACAGGTCATGGGTACCTTCCGCAGGTTGAGTATATGGATCATATACAGCCTGTACCTGTGGCAAGCCATCTACTAAGAACAGGTATGGCATGATATCATAGCCTTTACGGTTGATAAATTCTTGCCGGATATCTTCTGTCCACCAGGTAATACCACCGTCAGGATTCAACTCAATGGAGTCCATAAACAGCTGTACATCGCCCTCTTTGATCTTCTCGTTCAATTCTGGGTCATTTAGATAATGCTCTTCCCAGAACGAACGTAAAGCGTCAACCCCTCTGGTATCAAAGTAGTTGGTTGCGTAGCAAGTTTCCGCCGCTGGGGAAGCTGTTTTGTAGTTCCCATGGGTCCAGTATCCAAATACCACATAATCAGAATCCGCTGGAGCTGTCCAGTTGATTGCCTGGTCATAAACAGTTGCGCCTTCTACTGCTGTTACCTGATTACTTAAGTCAATCATAGAACCTGGTTCTACAACATAGCTTTCTCCATCCGTACTAGCAAGTTTCCCTGCATATGCGGCAACAAATTTCCCTTTGTTGCTTTCTCTCTGGGTAGATGGTTTTGGCAATGCGGTAATGCTTTCCCCTGCTTTGACTACCTGGGATCCCATTGCCACAACTTGGCTTGCTTCCTGGCTATCTGGATCCAACCCTGGTACGTTTGAGGTTGACCAGTTGGTACCAGAAGTTAAGCTCAATGTCATGCCCAGATCCAGGATTTTGTTCATCATCAGTTTCCACTTGTGGGACCACATCTCGGAACCATATGCGTAGGTGTCATCCGGTGCGTTTCCATCCGACTGCATACATAGCTCTACGCCACGGAACCCTGCGTCATACAATGCCTGGATTTCTTCCAGCAGCGCTTCATCTGTATTGGATGCTTCCCCGATCCACCAGCGCACTTCTGTACTGTACACCCTATCTGGATCGGTATACTGGGATTCCAGTTTACTGGCAAAATCCGCTGTGCCAGCAACATTGTCGCCAATCGCGCTAACAGCAGATGCCGCTACTGTAGAAAGCATGGTAGCAGCCAGCAATACGCCAAGGGCTTTTTTTGCTTTGTTTTTTAACTTCATCGTTTTTCCTCCTTTAGAAATGGATGGTTTGTAAAGAGGACAAAATCAGGATAGCCTACATGATGGTTTTCTATCAAAAATTTATTTTAAATTTTTGCAATTAATTAAACCAAACATGCCGCCCAAAAAACAGCCGTAAAATAAGATGCTCCCTAAACTAAATGTTTCCATCAGTTTTCTATGGTAAAACATCCTTTTACACCACTGTAAATGTGGCAATCACTTTATTTTCCGCTTTACAAGATAGATGATTAATCTGTTATATTATTAAAACATAACAGAAATTGCTTACAAAATATATAAAATATATTTTGTATCTGCGATTAATATTATAATATTTATCTATTTTTATCACAATGGGCATTCATGAACTAAAAAGTGGTAATTTTTTGTACTTTCTGGTATAAAATCTAACACTCTATCAAGTAAAAACAACCCGGGAATCCAGGACGGATTCTCCGGATTGTTCCTCAATGGAAAAGAAAAATTTGTTTGTTATCTTAAAGATTATCTCTTTTGAGGGAGCTGCATCTGCTAAGGCGATTTCCGACAACCTCCCAATTGGAACAACACCGCCTGTTTTCGCTGCGTTCGCTTGGGCAGTTATCGTTTTCTGACCTGTTTAGGTAACATTTTCTTCCATTTGTTTTTTAGATGGGATTTTTGTTATAGGTATTATGGTATATTTCTTTCAAATAAAATAATTTTTGTTTTTTAACTGCTGGTTTTTCAGTAAAAGGGTAAGGGTTCCATTGGTTTCCAAAGAACCCAACAACACATCTTCCGTACGATGTTTTTGTTGTTTTAGCTGTTTGTTTAGCCAGGCCAGATCATAGCCAGTTTGTTCCAAATTGTGCTCCATTACCTTCCCATCAATAATTACGTTAGTGCAGAGATGTTCCTGAGGCAGCGCCATCCCTAAATCTTCCGGCTGGACAGGACGTTTCCCCGTCTTTGGAAGAATGCTGACACTTCCGTCGATTTCCATAATCCCATACTCAATATCACTGATATTAAAATACCCATTTTTCCGACATTCACACAGTAAATCATTGATATCATAATGGCAGTCTTTCATAGATTTTTCAATAATGGAGCCTTTATAAATCAGAATCGTAGGGGTACCGGAAAAAAAACGGCGCAGCTTGATGCTTTTCATCGTAATAATCGAAATCGATACTGTCAGGATCGCGTACAATGCCATTGCAACTAGACAGGCATAAATTGGAATGGTATCATCAATGGTTAACGTAGCCGCAATAGATCCAATCGTGATACCTACAATATAATCATAAAAGGTGAGCTGGGAGATTTGCCGCACCCCAATTAAGCGAGAGAGCAAAAATAAAAATACAAAGGAAAGGAGCGTCCGAAACACAATGGAAAGGAGATTTATCAAAACTTCATTCACGTTACAACACCTCATCCATAGTGTTGCAGTATTTGGGGAAAATATGCAAAAAACAGGACAACTTCTAAAGGATGTCCTGTTTTTACACGAAAGTATCAGAAAAAGTATTCCAAAGATTCCAGCCAGTCTTTCAAACTGACGCCCTCAATACTGACTATACGAACATTTTGCCATCTTTCTTGAAGGGATTTCCCCTGAAATATCCTGGCAGTTACAAGCTCCTGGGCAGTTGGAAAGGCCGTTCCGTTAGGAATATCACAATACCCCACCCAATACGGTTTTTCGTATTGGGACATAAACCCAAGAAAATGTTCTTCTTCCCGCTCATCATCCGCAAAGTAAAAGCAGGTTTCGTTGATCCGTTTTCCCACTTCCAACTGATGATAGAAAAAATCGTAATTTAAGCTAGCTATTTCCATGATGGACTAGCCTGCCTGGTCGGAAATGGTAAAGACGCTATTTAATCGGTTTTTTGGGTCAAATAGGTAATTATACTGCATCATATCATAAGAATCAATCAGGGAAGCATATACAGGGTCGTTTTTATAATCCTCAAGCCGATAATAGTTATTTTGATTATCCACATAGCCAATGGCGGTGAACACCGGCAACTGTTCCTGAATTCCATCCAGGAACTGATTATATTCGGTCTTTTCCAACCCAGCAACATCCAACAACAGATTGGAAAGATAGTTGGCACTCATATGTTCCACCGTTTGTTCTGGGATATCATAATTTGCCCAGATGTAAAATGGAGTGATAAAACTCCGCATTTGTTCTTCAAAGGTACGCTGATCAAACGGGCCAACTAGAAAATCGTAAAACTCATCTTCCAAAGTAGGCTGATGGTCACCGAACATTAAAATAATAGTGGGTTCCTCCTGCTGGCTAAAATAGTTCACCAGATATTCAAACGCTTTGTCGGATTCCTGTATCAAAGTCAAGTACTGCTCCGTTTTTGGGAACTCCTGTCCCTCAGGCTTATTGAGGATTTCCACTGTGTTCTGGAATCCATTGGAGTAATCCAGATATCCCCCATGGTTCTGCATGGTAACGTTAAACAGGAACAGCCTTTCGTCTGGGTCCTTCTGTTCATACAGGTCGATTACTTTATCATAAGAAGATTTGTCGCTAATGTATTCTCGTATGTACTCTGGATTTTCAAAATCCTCCATGCTAACAAAATCCTGGAAGCCCAGCAATGGATATACCCTGTCACGGTTCCAACCCGCCGCATAATAAGGATGCACCGCCAAGCTGGTATATCCCTGGTCGTTTAAGGTACTTACCAGAGAATAGGTATCGTCTGTAATATACTGCTGGTATGGCCGACAGCCACTGGGCAAAAACGCCATGCTGTTCCCGGTTAAAAACTCAAACTCGGAGTTACAGGTTCCACTGCCATGGATGGACATATATAAATTTCCTTTGATGGTATTCTCGGTGAGATTTGTCAGAAAAGGCATGAGCTCCTGGTTGGTCTGGAAATCCCCCACCTGACGGAAATCCGCTAGGGATTCATTCATAATTGCGATGATATTTGGCTTTTGTTCCATAGAAGTTTCGGACACTTGATAAAAATCCCTGGTATCAATCTGATTGGAAATCGCCTCTACCTGCTGTACTGAATAATCTTCTGGGGAATCCACCATCAAAAACTGGGTGTTCATCGCCAAGGAAAGCACGATGCCATGGTCATGGGTGGACTGTGCCTGGCGCCAGGTATAGACACTAAGTCCCAGCTTTGGCAGAGTAGATTCCTGGTAAAAGACGGTGACAAATACAATACTGGCGGAAACAATTGCCACTTTGCCAATGATGTTAGCTTTCAAGCTACGGTTCACATAGGTCAGCTTGGAAGCCACCATATTCCATAGCAACATCAGGCAAGTAGCAAGCAATACATTCCAGGTCATAACAAAAGTGTAGTTAGAAGCAACACTCAGTGCAGTTCCAACCGACATAAAATCCCATGGTAGGATTGGTTCCCCTCGGAAGAGGGTGACCGCATAATTAACAATTGCAAACAGCCAAAACAGAGTATTAGAAATCCAAATTGTCACCCTTATCCGGTTAGTCAGGGCATAAATGACTCCATATACCAGGTAATACCACAGCAAATTCATGACAAAATTCGCTAAGTTAAAATCAAAAAAGATATTAACATTGTTGTTGACATATTCAACGATTCCAAACGTTATGATTGGGGAACAGCAAAGCAGCAGGATGCTTACTCTTTTTTCCCATTTTTCCTCTTGAAACCGGATGCGGAAGGCTGTTACAGCGCCAAACAAACCAGCAACTACCACTGTAAGCAAAAACCATCCAATCTGAAATTGCTTGCTATCTTGGTCGATAAAAGCGGGGATATTGCACACAATCAAAACCAACAACACCGCTGTTAAAATTGCCGAGATAGTAATCCGTTTTCGATTGGTTGTAAACTCCATATTGTTTTTTTACCTCCATTTTATATGTGATTGTATTTTATCGTACACTGAAAATCATACCTTTTCGTTCGACAAAAACAGGTACAGATTCAGCCCATTTTTGGGTTTTTTGGTTGGGAAATAGCAGATACTATACCCATTTTAAGTGTGATGGAAAAAGTATACCATACGAAACGAAAAAAAGAAAGCAATTTTCCTATTAATTGGGATTTATGTCAAATTTTCGTCGAATATCAATAAAATCTATGTAAAATCTTCGGGTTAAACTTTGTGTAAAATGCTATATTCATTGTTTTGCAATACCACTTACTTCCTCATAATAGAACAATATGAAAAAAATACGGCTAATATGAGCCTGTACCAAAACCCATAACAGCCGTATTTTATTGTGTGGCTTCTATAATATCCGACACTTTATTAGCATAAATAAAAACCATCTAAAATAATTTTATTACAAGACACCACGATTATAAGGCTGTTATGGAATGATACCAAAACAGCCTAATGTATAGAAATAGATAACCCCCTGGTATAGGAAAATAAACAGCTACAACAATGGGATATCATAGACTTTATAATTTCGTCAGCTTGGCGAAATTCGCCATAATCTTTTTTTTGCCTTTTGTTTGGAAATTGACTTCCAACAGGGTATCATTCCCCATCGGCTGCATGGATTCTACAATGCCTTCCCCAAACACGGCATGTTTCACCCGGTCTCCTACAACGAAATTTACCACTGCTTGTTTTGGCTTTTGAGTGGTACCCACATTGCCCAGGTTAATATGAATGGGACGGGTGGACCGGCGGAATGCCTCAGATGTATGGGTAACTGTTTTATCCTCTGTTGATTTATACTGTTCTGGAATTTCTCCAAGAAAACGGGATGGTCTAGCGTAACGGGTATTCCCGAACAGCATTCTCTGAGAGGCGTTAGTGATGTACAGCCGCTTTTTGGCACGAGTAATCGCCACATATGCCAGACGGCGTTCCTCCTCCAGTTCCTCTGGATCGGACATGGACTGAATGCCTGGGAAAATCCCCTCTTCCATCCCCACGATAAACACCACAGGGAACTCCAGCCCTTTGGCGGAGTGCATTGTCATCATAGTAACCTTGTCCTCCTCACTGTTGTACTGGTCAAGGTCGGTATACAATGCCACTTCTTCTAGGAAGCCGGAGAGGGTTGCTTCCTCCTCCTGTTCGTCGGTGAATTTAATCAGGTTGGATTTTAATTCCTCAATATTTTCCAGCCTAGTTTCACCCTCTTTGCCCTGACGTTTGAGTTCATCTCTGTAACCGGTCAGTTCCATTACCTGATTCAGCAATTCCTGGAGAGGCAGTTCCATTGCCTGTTCCTGCAAGTCCAAAATCATTCCGGCAAACTGTTTTAACGGAGTGGATTTTTTGGAAAGAGCCGCATAGGTATCCGCCTCTTTCAAGACATCAAACATGGAAATCCCCATACCGTCCGCAATCTCCTGCACCTTAGCAACCGTGCTGGCTCCTATGCCCCGCTTTGGCTCGTTGATAATTCGCTTTAGGCGGAGGTTATCACTGGTTTGGTTAATCACACTTAAATACGCCAGGATATCCTTAATTTCTTTGCGGTCGTAGAATTTCATTCCTCCGACAATCCGGTAAGGGATACCTGAACGCACAAAATAATGCTCCAATGCGGAGGACTGGGCGTTCATCCGGTATAAAATCACATGATCATGGTACGCCATACCGTCAATCACGTTTTTGGAAATGGTATCCGCCACAAACTCCGCTTCCGCATTCTCGTTGAGCAGCCGCAGAACGTTGATTTTTTCCCCGTCCCCCTGGTCTGTCCAAAGATTTTTTCCTTTCCTTCCCAGGTTATTGGAAATTACCGCATTGGCAGCGCTTAAAATATTTTGGGTGGAGCGGTAGTTCTGCTCCAGCCGGATAACAACTGCGTTTTGGAACTGGTTCTCAAAGCTCAAAATATTTTCAATGGTAGCTCCACGGAATTTATAAATACTCTGATCGTCATCCCCTACTACGCAGAGATTCTGGTGTCCTTGGCTCAACAGACTGACCAAGCGATATTGGGCATGGTTGGTATCCTGGTACTCGTCCACTAATATGTAACGGAAACGGTTCTGGTAGTATTCCAATATATCCGGATTTTCTTCCAACAACACTACCGTTAAACGGATAATATCGTCAAAATCCAGGGCATTGGAGGATTTTAAGCTGTTCTGATAGAAACGGTAAAGTTTGGCGATCTCTTTTTTCCGGAAATCCCCATAATTTTGAGCTTCGTATAGCTCTGGAGTCAGCATCTGATCTTTGGCACGGCTGATTTCCCCCAATATTGCTTTTGGCGGATAAATCTTATCATTCAGACCCATCTGACTCAGGCCATCTTTGATAACCCGAATGCTATCGTCCGTATCATAAATGGTAAAGTTTTTCTGGTAGCCCAGACGCTCAATGTCACGGCGCAGGATTCGCATACATTGGGAGTGGAAGGTTCCCGCATGGATGTCCAGGGCGACATCTCCTAGCATGGCTTCCAAACGCTCTTTTAATTCCCCTGCCGCCTTATTGGTAAAGGTAATCGCCAGGATGTTCCATGGACGTGGACAATCCACCGCAATCAACTGGCGCACCTGTTCTTCATCTACTGATTCACCATCCACTGCCCTCTGCAACAGATCAATATCCTGCTGGCTCAGATCAAACGGAATTTTTTCTGAAGCATAAGCATCTCCGAATGCCACCATATAAGCAATGCGGTTGACAATAACAGTGGTTTTTCCGCTGCCTGCTCCTGCCAGGATTAACAAAGGATTTTTTACCGTAAAAATAGCCTGGCGCTGCATCTCGTTCATATGGGAATATTTTTGTTCCAAATAAGCTCGTTTTAATGGAATAAATTGTTGTTCTAATGTCATAAACTCCTCCAGGGAACAGCCCTTTTTTCTTATTACCAATGGATTATCTGTTTGATGATTGTAGTACCGCATTGTTCGTACAGGTAAGCGGTAAAAAGATGAAAATAACGTATTTTTGTGATAGGGAAAGTATGCCACAGTAAAATAAAGTTACTGATAAATCAATATTTGTTGGTGTGATATGTATATAAAAAATCCTACCTATTCTATAATTGTCAGGTTGTATTTGAAACTAGATATTATATTGCATCCTCATGTGCATCAGTAAAATACTACTTATAAATATAGAGTGCTTGGTTGGTATTTCAAAGAAAACCCTAGTCTATTTTTTACTTATCGAAAAATCCCCAATCACTCCTATTTAATATATGCCAAAGTGTCTATACTTGTCCACTGAGCCACATTGTTCATCCCGTTTTGCCAAGCCATCCGGCTGATGTTGTTTGTCTCTACCATTTTATTTATTATAACAAAATTCGCAATTTGGTTCAACCAAAAAACAGAAAATAAAAGTGGAGTTTTTTAATTATTTAAAAACAATAACTGCAAGAAAATCAGATACTGCTAAACCCCAATGACGATTCCAGTAAAATATGCTACAATGACAGTATCACTACAAAAAGAGGAGATGAAATGATTTATTTTACTGCTGATTTGCACTTTTACCACGATAAAATCATTACCCACGTGAACCGTTCGTTTCATGACGCCCAGCAGATGAACCAGGCACTAATCCTTAACTGGAACCAACGGGTTTCCCCTGAGGACGAGGTATATATTTTGGGGGATGTGACCATGAAGGGTTCCGTATTGGCGATGGAAGCCCTATCCCAATTAAAAGGAAGAAAATATTTAATTCGTGGCAACCACGACGGGTTTGTGGACAGGCCTAGTTTTGACCAGTCCCTGTTTAGTTGGGTGAAAGACTATGCGGAACTGGTGTACTGTAACACCAGGTTTGTGCTGTTCCACTACCCTATGTTGGAGTGGAACGGTTATTTTGACCAAAGCATCCACCTGCATGGGCACCAACACAACTATGTAGATTATAATTACCACAACCTACAGCAGGGAATCCGCCGGTATGATGTCGGTGTGGATGCCAATAGGATGTCCCCTGTCAGCGTAGAGGAAATCCTCTCGTTTTTTTCAAAGGATTCGATCATTTAATAGTACCAAAATCCCCCCATTCTTTGGATTACCTCAAATTGTGTATCAAATCCAAGAATGAGAGGATTTTATGCCTCATTTTTATGTAGTTTCCTTTTTAATCTTAAAGAGAAACCGCAAGAATGGGGCAAGGAGTTTTGGGCTTTTTACTACAACTACTTTCATAAAAAATTCCTCACTTTCTAACACACAGGATAACGCCGGAAATAATTAGGGCAAACGCCGCCAATACCAACAGGCTCCGTAACGGGGTAATCGTCAAAAATAATAGAAGAATTCCCAGGCCAATGATAATTGTGCAGGAACAATCCCTCCGCTTCCTTCTCCTCATTTTGGATTCACCGCCGTTTCCCTCTGTTTGTATTATCATACGCAAAAACCAATTTTTGTGTGACAGCTTCTATTCCAACGGTGAGGTACATATAATCGGGTATGGAGGTGATATTTGATGGAACAACCATGGAACCAAACTTTGCTGGAAGAATCCCCTCTCCCGCCGGAAGCTGAGGATGACTTGAACAATCTACTGCCTTGGGAACCGCCCCAGGAATCCAAAAAGGAAAAATCTGGGTTTGGGGTATTTTCCATGCAGTTGGCCATTTGTATTTTAGCGGCCATCATCATATTATTTTGCAAACTGTTTTTTGCGGATGGATACCAGGCAATTGTTGCCGAGTATCAATCCGCTTTCCAGGCGGACATCCACTGGAGTGAAACCATGGGGCAGGTACAACAGACATTCGGTTCAATTATGGACAAGATGAAGCCCATCCAACGAGAGAAAGAGGCTTCCTCCCAAGATTCCACCAGTTCGGAGGGAGCTTCTTCTGGAGAAGAAAGCTCACAGCCAGCAGAATCTTCCCAGGAAGCGGCTGGAGGGGAACAAACACCAGTTTCGGAAACCGCCGTTTCCACCCCGACAGACGCTACCCTACAAACCGTGACTTATCCTAAGCAGCTCACTCCCCCTGTGGAAGGCAAACTCACTTCCGGCTATGGATTCCGGGCATATCCCCTAAATGGGGAGGCGGATTTTCACAAAGGGATTGACATCGCAGCGGACGAAGGGACAAAAATCAAAGCAGCTATTGGGGGAACGGTGGAAACTGCCAGCTATTCGGATAGTTATGGAAACTACCTTACCATACAGAACGACCATGGTTTTACCACCTGGTACGCCCACTGCAAAAAACTGCTGGTATCCGAAGGTGACAAAGTAAAGCAAGGCAAAAAGATTGCACTAGTTGGCTCCACTGGTGATTCTACAGGGGCTCACCTGCATTTTGCCATGCAAAAAGACGGGATTTGGGTGAATCCATTGGATAGTTTTTCTGAAAATACTTATGCTGCGGTTTAAGCTGTTTGGAATTGAGATACGGCTGAACTTTTTGTTTTTTGCTGTGCTTACTGTGATTTTGTTGACTGACCAGACTGGGATACCTGTATGGGCACTGATTGCTTCCTGCATCCATGAATGCGGCCATATGGTGGCGTTTTTCTGTTTTCACCAGACTCCCCGTTTGATCTCGTTTGAATTAGGCGGAATCCGCATGCAAGGCCAGAGAATGGAACAGCTAAAAACTTGGCAGGAAGCAGTGATTCTTCTGGCGGGCAGCGGGGTAAATTTTCTGGCGTTCTTCCTCCATCTGGCAGTGCAACAAAATCTGTTTGCCAGCATCCATCTACTAATTGGCTGTTTTAACCTTCTCCCGGTAAAGTCCCTAGATGGAGGGAAATTATTGGAATTGCTGTTCCAATGTATCTTCCCGTTCCACCTTGCCTATCGGTCCGTTCAGATATGCTCCTGGGGATTCTGCCTATTGTTGCTTATTTTTGGAGGATATTTAGCGTATTATTTGAATTTCACCCTGTTGGCATTTGGAATTTATCTGTTGATTTCTTTGCTGGCAGAACATAGAAAACGGGCATAAAAAACACGGTTTCCAACAAATGGATACCGTGTTTTTACTTTTAGAATGCATATGATAAAACTTCAACCCGATTGCCAGCTCATCCTTTCGATCCACATTGCCTATATGTCAACAATAAAATAACAGACCTTCACAAGATGAAAATCGAGGAACAATTTTAATCCACGTTGCCCGTGGGGGCAGCGACTATACTTTATTGTTATATTGATTTTGATAAAATAATTTCAATCCACGCTGCCTGTGTGGGCAGCGACGACATTATTACGGTTATCCGTAATAATATAAAAATTTCAATCCACGCTGCCCGTGTGGGCAGCGACTTGTATTAAATGTGATAAAATAAAGATAACGATAAATTTCAATCCACGCTGCCCGTGTGGGCAGCGACGTAATTATGGTTAATATCTATTTATACGACATCATTTCAATCCACGCTGCCCGTGTGGGCAGCGACCCAACTTATTTATTACCATTTTCTTGAGATTTTAATTTCAATCCACGCTGCCCGTGTGGGCAGCGACACCACAAGATGATAATCTCTATTATCTCCAGGGATTTCAATCCACGCTGCCCGTGTGGGCAGCGACACTCATCACGCTACATAATCAACATTGTGGCCAAATTTCAATCCACGCTGCCCGTGTGGGCAGCGACATTTTTAAATTCTACAAGAGAATACATTTTAGATATTTCAATCCACGCTGCCCGTGTGGGCAGCGACCAAAGGATGGCAAGGACCTGTACAACAAGGAGTTATTTCAATCCACGCTGCCCGTGTGGGCAGCGACGGCGATAAGCTTAAAACTGCGTCCGAAGATTTTTTATTTCAATCCACGCTGCCCGTGTGGGCAGCGACGGAAAAATTGGAGCGAAAGCTACCCCACAATTTATTTCAATCCACGCTGCCCGTGTGGGCAGCGACTGCTCTATCCGTGAGTTTTTAACAGCGATTTTAGATTTCAATCCACGCTGCCCGTGTGGGCAGCGACTTAGAATCTCTAACAATGTTTTTAATTACTTGTTATTTCAATCCACGCTGCCCGTGTGGGCAGCGACTAGAATCTCTAACAATGTTTTTAATTACTTGTTATTTCAATCCACGCTGCCCGTGTGGGCAGCGACTTGTTTTTGTCTTTTTTGCACATTTCCATTAATATTTCAATCCACGCTGCCCGTGTGGGCAGCGACTATATGCTGACACGGATAGTTTGCATTTAGAAGGTATTTCAATCCACGCTGCCCGTGTGGGCAGCGACATAAGAGTGTACACATCGTGTAATTTTTTTCATAATTTCAATCCACGCTGCCCGTGTGGGCAGCGACGACATAGAGAAAACCAAGACGGAGGAACGTAAAAATATTTCAATCCACGCTGCCCGTGTGGGCAGCGACAATGTGTAATGGGGGCAAGCAAATGACCATAAATATTTCAATCCACGCTGCCCGTGTGGGCAGCGACCTGTTTTTTCGTTAGACAAAACAAAAAAATTACCAAAATTTCAATCCACGCTGCCCGTGTGGGCAGCGACCTGGTAGCTTGTCCCATATTTTGCTGCAATTCCAATTTCAATCCACGCTGCCCGTGTGGGCAGCGACCCAACTGTGCGCCTTGAAACGTGCCTTGTAACTGATTTCAATCCACGCTGCCCGTGTGGGCAGCGACTTGAATAATGGACATGAGAAAACCCGGTAGGAATTATTTCAATCCACGCTGCCCGTGTGGGCAGCGACTTCCTAGTACAAATATCTTTATCGTTTTTACTTAATTTCAATCCACGCTGCCCGTGTGGGCAGCGACCGGAGGTAGCATGATGAATGAATTACAAATCATTATTTCAATCCACGCTGCCCGTGTGGGCAGCGACTTAGAATCTCTAACAATGTTTTTAATTACTTGTTATTTCAATCCACGCTGCCCGTGTGGGCAGCGACTAGAATCTCTAACAATGTTTTTAATTACTTGTTATTTCAATCCACGCTGCCCGTGTGGGCAGCGACTTGTTTTTGTCTTTTTTGCACATTTCCATTAATATTTCAATCCACGCTGCCCGTGTGGGCAGCGACTATATGCTGACACGGATAGTTTGCATTTAGAAGGTATTTCAATCCACGCTGCCCGTGTGGGCAGCGACATAAGAGTGTACACATCGTGTAATTTTTTTCATAATTTCAATCCACGCTGCCCGTGTGGGCAGCGACCGGGAACAGCAATTCCTCTTTCTACGGCTAAAATTATTTCAATCCACGCTGCCCGTGTGGGCAGCGACCTTTATCAATTAGTACAATCCTATAACAAGCATATTTCAATCCACGCTGCCCGTGTGGGCAGCGACTTATTAAATATTAATAATATTTAACATTTTATAATTTCAATCCACGCTGCCCGTGTGGGCAGCGACTTAATGACATATTGAATAAGGAGGTTAAAAAATATTTCAATCCACGCTGCCCGTGTGGGCAGCGACAAAATGTTTGGGACTAATATAAGTGTTGAATTTAATTTCAATCCACGCTGCCCGTGTGGGCAGCGACTATATTACAATGTGCTTAACAAATATTGATTTAATTTCAATCCACGCTGCCCGTGTGGGCAGCGACCTATAAACTGTCTTACTTCTTTTAATGGCATATTATTTCAATCCACGCTGCCCGTGTGGGCAGCGACAGTGCATACTTGCACAAGACAGGACACAATTGAATTTCAATCCACGCTGCCCGTGTGGGCAGCGACTGCACCGGAAATATATGGTGAAAGTTGTTTAATTATTTCAATCCACGCTGCCCGTGTGGGCAGCGACTGGGAAAAAAATGAAATTGGACAAGGAATAAAAAATTTCAATCCACGCTGCCCGTGTGGGCAGCGACCAACGGGGGCTCCCTCCTCTCCTATTTTAACTTCTATTTCAATCCACGCTGCCCGTGTGGGCAGCGACTTATATTGAGCTCTCGTTTTTATTTGCGATTTCATTTCAATCCACGCTGCCCGTGTGGGCAGCGACTTGACGAAATTTAAGAAATGGATGTGAAAATATATTTCAATCCACGCTGCCCGTGTGGGCAGCGACCATAAACGGATGCTACTTTATGGGTATAATAGCATTTCAATCCACGCTGCCCGTGTGGGCAGCGACCCAGATACAGGGGCGGTGGGTGTAAGTGTGTAATATTTCAATCCACGCTGCCCGTGTGGGCAGCGACAATTATGTTGAATCAACCAGCAATACTTAGCAATATTTCAATCCACGCTGCCCGTGTGGGCAGCGACTGTAGCAGTCCAAGACCTACCATTTATGTCCACAAATTTCAATCCACGCTGCCCGTGTGGGCAGCGACTTACAATGGCGGACGCTTTTTATTTTCAGTTTTTAATTTCAATCCACGCTGCCCGTGTGGGCAGCGACATTGGATAGTTTTATTAAAGAGAAAACAGGATATATTTCAATCCACGCTGCCCGTGTGGGCAGCGACAAATGGCGATTACAGGTTATCACGCTGAAATCAGATTTCAATCCACGCTGCCCGTGTGGGCAGCGACAGCGGCGTTTGGGGTGAGCAGGGGCAACTATCTGATTTCAATCCACGCTGCCCGTGTGGGCAGCGACAATGCCAGGCATACGTGGAACCAGTTACAGGGGAGATTTCAATCCACGCTGCCCGTGTGGGCAGCGACGGTGATCAAGCATCCATTTTTGGAGGAAAAGATAATTTCAATCCACGCTGCCCGTGTGGGCAGCGACCAGCCTTCCGCATCCGGTTTCAAGAGGAAAAATGGATTTCAATCCACGCTGCCCGTGTGGGCAGCGACCGCAAAATATGGCAATAATGAGAAACTACAACCTAGATATTGCGGCAATGTTCTGATAACATCAAAATTACACCGCTTAATTAGGATGTATTTTTGCCATATTCCGCATTTTCTGGTGCGAATACACGAGGTTTCTATGAGAGCTTATGGTTCGCACCAACCCACAAGCTTAAATTAAGAGCTCCCCTTCCAGTTCCAGGCTATCTTTCACCCCGTAATGTTCCACTTTTTTCTGATACTGTTCTCCTAAATAATAGAAGCGGAGACTATCTTTTTTCTCGTCAATATGACGGAGGAGCTTCTCTTTTACTTCACGGCTTTTGGCTGCATCCATGATACATTCAAATACAGAGTTCTGCACCCGTTGGCCGTAATTTTCACATTCTTTTGCCACCTTACGCAGGCGCTTTTTGCCCGCTTCTGTTTCAGTATTCACATCATAGGTGATTAAAATCAGCATTGTCCCCTCCTATTTCCATAAGAACACCGGGTATTCATCCAGCTCACCTCGGATATATCTGGCAAGCAGCAGGCTTTGGGCATAAGGGATTAGCCCCCATTCTATCTTTTCCTCCAAAAATGGATGCTTGATCACCTCTTTTTTCTTCTGTTGCCAAGCTTTTAAAATAGCATTCCGACCAGAATCCGTCATCAACACAGCCCCATTTTCCTTTTGGATAAAATCAGTGGGCTTTACCATGTTCCGGTTCACCAATCCAATGACAAAACGGTCAACAAACGGGGCTCGCAGTTCTTCCATGAAATCCATTGCCAAGGAAGCTCGACCTGGCCGTTCGCAGTGGAGGAAGCCCACGTAAGGGTCCAATCCGACTGAGGATAGAGCGGAGGTACAATCATTGGCAAGAAGGGTATACAAAAAGGAAAGCATGGCATTCATATTGTCCAAGGGGGGACGGCGGTTCCGTTCACGAAAGAAAAAATCCTGCTTGTTCCGCAAAATCAACTGGTCGATCACCGAAAAGTACTGGCTGGCAGCATTTCCCTCAATTCCCCTGATTTCCTCCAATAAACTGCTTTCCATTAACTGATTGATAGAACCCGCAAGATTAGAACTGACCTTTTTCAATTCTTCTACATCTACCTGTAAGGGATGATCCCTGGTGGCACGCTCTAAAACCCATCTGCTGTTGTGGAGTTTTCCCACAATCATATTCCTGGCAATCCTTACTGACTGGGTTTCGTCATCCGAAATCCGATACTGTTGTTTGCGCAGCACCACGTTGCCTTTCATTTCCCCGGCAACACTAGCTAAGAACCTGCCATGCTGGCTCATAAAACAGAGGGAAATATTGTGTTTGACACATGCTCCCATCAAGGCGGGACTGGCACCGGTGTACCCAAATGTAACTATCCCCTCCAAGTTGTGCAGAGGAACTCTGGCAACCGTTTTCCCCTGTTCCAGTACCAGTACGGTTTCCCCTTCCAACGCCAGATATCGCTCGGGGGAAACTACGTAAAGGGTGTTTAATAGTTTTCTCATGGCTCCTCCTCCCCGGTTTGCCTCCTGATATAATCATGGACAGAAGGGCGTTTTAACAATTTTGGCAGGCAAATTTCCTTTAAGGAACAGGCGTTGCAGGCTTTTGTTCGTTTGACCATTGGCGTATGTCGCCGTTGAAACAAATCGTGCATCTGGGCGCATACATTCTCCAGTTTTTGACGAAACTCCTGGGTAATCTCCACCTTTTCCCGGTGCCGTGTGGCACCATAATACAGATATCCATATGGGATATCGGTACACAGCATCTCTTCCAGGCAAACTGCTTGCGCCACAAGCTGAAGCCTGTCCGCATCGCTGATTTTGGGTTCCCCTTTTTTGTACTCTACCGGAACAACCTGGTAAAAACCTTCTTTTTGGAATAGGGAAATCCCTTCCTGCTGGGTGCAGCGGTGGAACTCCACTACATCACAAATCCCGCTGATACCCAGCCTTTGGGAAAACACCCGCATCTCCCGGGAAATGAGCAGCTGTCCCCTGCTTTCCAAAGTTGACCCCTCATGGGCTCTCTGGTGCAGGATATTCCCCTCTATGGTTCGCAGGTTATCCGCCCACTGCTCTTCAATATGAATCAACGCCCACTGCCGCTTGCAAAACACAAAGTGCTGTATCCCAGAGAGCATCAGGAAATCTTCCTCTTTATAGGCCATCATATTCTTGTACGTTTAGCCCTTCCAGTGGAGTGAAGGAAATCTGATAGTCGTCTATGCTTTTTGGGGTGCTGACCTCTTGTTTTTTGGAAACACAAAGGCTATCGTGAACCTTTTTGGTGGAATACTGGCCAATTTTGCAGTTGTGTTCCCACCAGTAGAGCTTATGAATCTCCATACTGCCTTCCGGACGTGCGGAGGAACTATCGTTGACAAAAAGGGTGCGGATAGCTTCTTTGATTTTTTCCGCGTCCTCCTGGGTAAATCCGGTTTTTTCTGCAAGCTGGACGTTGATGCTCCCTTTTAAGAGGTACACACCAAAATCAACCCGGTGCTTATCCCCCATGGTGTCTGATGCTTTCCCTCCTTTGGTATCCTCACTGTTGACGCTTTTGGTGATTTTGATAGTGGTGATATTGATTGGATCCACGCTAAATGCTGGATGGAGGGAAACCGGCCCCCTTATTCCGAGGGAAAGTTCTTCCCCCTTAAAAGCGAATACTTGTCCAAAGCTGCGTACATCCATCCACTCTTGGCAAGCGGCTTGATAGGCTACTTGCGCATTGGCTTTTTTCCCTTTTTTCAGTTCTGTGCCAAAGGCGGGGTTTTTATCCGCCCGCTCTTTCAGGCTGTCATAACCATCCACATTTTTGTCATCGGACTGGACAAAGATGGATTCCCCCATATCCATCAGGCGGTTTCTGATTTTCCGTTTGATGCAGACATCCGAAATCTCCCCAAACCCTTCATCAGTGATTCTTGGCATATTTCCGTTGAGGGGATCGCCGTTGCAGTTTGCGTTATTTACTGTAATAATTGCCTCAAAATCAATTTTATTTTGTAATACACCCATTTTATTCTTCCTCCATCTTCTGTGATTTTTTTATTTGCCGTTCTTTGATAATTTGTATCCTTTGGCTGCAAAAACCAGATAAAAATGCCGCCCCCAAATTTCGTTTCTTTTTCAGTTCTTTCGTATCAATTCTACTGACCATTTCGTCTAATAAATCGCATAAATCGCAGAGTTTTATCCCCTTGGATTGCATAATGTAAACATTCACCTTATTGTAAAGTACTGTTAACGTGTCGTAAGGGCTCTGGCAAAACCGCGTAAGAAGCCTTCTCGCATTGGTAGGGCGAACTTCTTTATAAGATTCGTTGTCATCCGGCTTATTTTTTCCCCACAGCACCTGATTTTCAATAGCATCAGCAAGTGCCACAAATCTTCCGCAATTGTATTCAATATCATCAGTTTCTTTTACACAATTAAAAACACCATTTTCTCCCATAACAAATTCCTCCATTCTATAAATCAACGGATTGTCCTTATCGTAATCATATAAATAACGGTTATATAAGGCGCATGCCGCAAAAGCAACTTGTTCCCATAAGGACCCATAGCCATAGTTTTGTGGGAATTTCGCCTTGTTGACAGCAGCTTTTACAATATCCCGTGGAATTTTCGCCCCATCACAGATACAGGGCAGAATCCGCTGCACAGTATCTGCTAACAGCTTATTACTTCCCACTTCCAGATAGTTGCCCCTGCTCACCCCAAACGCCGCTTTTGCCAGATTCACTGGGGACGGCGCACCAAAATGGTATTCTTGTTTTTTTATCTCGTTGTAATAACGGATATTCCAGGCGCAGGTTTTGTGCCATCGCTCTATGTTGTCAATCAGTTCGTTTCCTTGCAGTCCATTGTACTCTCGGTTGAAAACCACCGCCATCCTTCCGGTAGTAGCAGCATCCAACCCCAACAGCACCAGCTGGCTGTCCTTCCTGATTTCAGCGTGATAACCTGTAATCGCCATTTTAAACTGTTGGGCAAACTCCTGTTCAGTATTAATTTCCACACTCTGCTCCTCAAAGCAGAACTGGAATGTATCCGCCATGGGGTCGGGGAGTTCTTCCCCATCCACTCCCCACAGAACGAATACACGGTCACCAATTCTGGCAACTTGCTTCTGGTTCTGAATCAGCCATTTTAAGGCGTTATGGGCTTTTTGGGACGCCTCATAGGATATGGTATACGCTTGTTCCGCTGTTTCAAACCGTCCACGGAAAGTAAAATTGGTGGTATCATTGGCAGAAATCAATTTTGCCTTATCACCGGAATTTCTGATTTTAGACGGATGGATGGTGCAGGCCCTTACATGATTTCCTGTGACATAACAGAGTTTTTTGCTGCCCTCCTGGCTCAAGTAGTAGTTTGTATATTGGTCTTGCAGTTTTCCATCCTGCCACAACGCGGGGACAGAATCAATCCCAATCACCGAAAACCGTACAAAGGCATCGGATTGGTTGCCCACCGGCAGTTTTAAATTAGGCTGGTTTTCCCATTTCTTTGTCAACCTTCCGTTTTCATCCACCGAAAAAATACCCTGTTCCACCAAATCGTGAATCAATGTTTTCTGGTTCAGATACTGGTAAACCGCTTTGACCTTTGGGTTGCTGTACGAAGATTCACACCATGTTTGTAATTGTTCCATATACGCCTGATAGGCTTCGGCGTTATCCTCTTTGCAGAACCGAGGATAATCCCCCGCTATGTACTTTAGTTTATCGAATAAAGGATGGGGGCATGGTTTGGATGTCCGGTTGGCGGAATATTCAGTTACCGGTATCACCGTATCCGCTTGATCTTTTTCCACAGGGGTTGCAGAGATAAACTGCCCCTCCTTGCCCAGCTTGACATCCACATGCGCCTGTTGGGTGGAGAATCCCACCTTAAGCAGCCCTCTTTGGGTGAAATTAGCGGGGTCTTTTTCCAGCCTTTCATAGGTACGGTACAACGTCATCATGTAACTCATTGGGCGCCGCCCCCTTCCTGGTAGCCCTCCAGAAGCCCAGGCTCCTGCAAACCGGAAAAGTTGGAAGAATCAAACCGTTTCGGTTTCATCTCCCTCACTGGAATCCGTTGGACACAATCCTCCTGTTTACAGTAGCGAATCACGCCCCGCTCCATTTTAGGATACCAGAACAACGCCTCCAATTGGTTGGTACCGTTCTGGTCAGGGTAAACAAACGAGTGGAACATCAGCCCAAAGTCCATCTGCTCCAAATCGCTGTAACAGCTCTGTTCCTCCCCTGTAACTGGTTCCACGTATGCCTGGCATTCCCGCGCCCCTAAAAAGACATCCCGCCTGCCTCCTTTTTCGATGCAGCGTTTCGCAACCCAGTAGTGTTTATGCTCGTTCCAGTCCTGTTTTAAATCGGGACGATATAGGTTGAACTCAAAATGCGCCTTGACAATGTAGGACACATTTGATAAATAAGTATAATACGCTAAATCATTCCCTCCCCCGTAGTATTTGATGGGGCGGATGCCTTTCCGCTCAGTGCGGATGGGATTTAACACTGTTACCTCATCAACGAACCACAGGATGGAGGGCTTCCAGTACACCGATGACACAATGCCTTTTAATGCTTCGGCGGTAGGAATCATCAAGGTGGATTTTTCCCCGCCAATTTTGGTCATGGGGTCGGTGAATAAGGCGAATCTACCAGAAACCTTAAAGGTAACTTGGTTTGGTTTCATCGCTGTTCCTCCTTTCTAACTTTATTGTTTTGTATTTTGATATAAATTTATATTACCACTTTTGTCGTATTTTGTAAAGGGAAATTTTTCATAAAAAAGTGGCTTTCTTCTTGTACAGTTTTATGGTATACTAAAAGTGTCGCAATTTGCGTGGATTGAAATATTGTGTTGTATTTTGACGAAAGAATTGCTTTGTAACAGGTGAGGGTGTGTCCTTGCTTGTTGCAAAGCTTTTCTTTTTTCCCTTAAAACAGCGCCAAGCCATCCTCCAAGGTTACCCCCAGGCAATCGTCATAGTGAAGGGAGCTTAAAAGGTATGCCCCTGTCGCCTGGTTTTGGGTAACGGCGTTTTTGAGCGTCTGGAGCTGATAGCGGTACAAGTTGACCGAGTATCTCCGCAATTGGGAGAGCAACCTTTTCTTTTCCTCCATAGGAGAAAATTCATGAAGCTCTTCCAGTTTCTCTATGAGTTGTAACCCCTCCCCATAAGGGACAATCACCGGGATTGTGTCGTTCCCAATCACCTCAAAAGGTTGCGCTGCCGATTGGAATTTTACTGTGGTAAACAGCTGGCTTTTTTCCCCTTTGTTTTGCAATAGCTTATAAATAGACGGGGAACCATTCAAAGGATAAGAAAACTGTTCGGAAATCCGCATATCCTGATAATAAAGCTGAAAAAATTCCTTAATAGAGGATGGAGATAAGCCGTCTGAGGTCATCCGCAGCACGCTATCCGCGTGGTCGATTCCAATTGGATATTCCGGCATGTTATTGTAAGAGCCTTCCTGTAATTTTACCGCGTAGCAATAACCCAGTTCCCGCTCCCCATTGCGGTTGACCCTGCCCGCTGTCTGGGCAACCGAATCCAGACGGGTTAAGCTGCGGACCGCTGCCTCAAAGCTGATATCCACCCCAGCTTCAATGAGTGAAGTGCTGACGCAGATTAAGTCCTTCCCATCTTTTAGCGCCTGCTTCAGTTCTTCCAACACCTTGCCCCTATGGGCTGGACACAGACGGGTGCTCAGATAAAACAGCTTTGTCCCCTCCAGTTCAGGGGATTGCTCCAGCATTTCCAAAACAGTGGAAGCGGTATCCACTTTATTTACCACCGCAAGCAAGCTTTTTACTTCCCGCTTCCGTTCCAGAAGGAACTGTCGAAATTGTTCCAAGTCATATTTCTTTGGCTCATAGACCACCTGTACCCGCTTGAGCCTCTCAAAATTTCGGCAGACATCTTGCACGATTTCAGCATATTCTGATTCTTGTATCACGGGATGCCCTGAAAGATTCCTATAGGGCTGGGTAGCAGTACAGAGTACTAGGGTAGAATTCCCTACCTGGTGCAGGAAATTGATCGCACTAGTGAACAAATCCATACATTTGATAGGAAGAGTTTGGATTTCATCAAAGATGATGGTAGCGTTCATCAGGTGGTGGAGCCGGCGCATATCCTGGGTTCCCCGATGGTAGAAGGTGTTTAAAAACTGGACCATGGTGGTAAAGATAATATCGCTGTCCCAACGTTCGGTGAGCAGTTTGTAATCCTCCTGCTGGTTATCCTCCAACAAATTGGAATGGTGCTCCAGCAAATCGCACTGGTAGCCCAGGGCTTTCCGAATTTGTTCAGCGTTTTGCTCGATAATCGAAGTATATGGGATGACATAGACAATCCGCTGTTTTTGGTGTAGCCGGTTGTGATTGAGGGCAAACCGCATACTGGAAAGGGTTTTCCCTCCCCCAGTGGGGACGGTCAGATGATAGATGCCCGTCCCTCTGCTGGACGCCAGAAAGCACTCCTCTGAGATCGCCTGCCGAATCCGGTTTACCTGCTCTGTTTTGGGTTCCGCAGGTGGTTTCTGGTTGAGCTGGGACAGATAAACCTCAAACCTACCCTGGTATTCCTCCCATACTGGGAATTGCTGTTCCCGTTCTATTACAGAGGAAATTCCCCTGTTTTCCTCAAAGCACATGCTGTCCATCCGGTCAGCGTCAATCAGCATGCTGTAGATGGTTTTGATCAGCAGATGGTAACAGAACACCCCATCTTTCATTTTTGTAACCCCTTCGATAATAGGAACCAGTTCTTCTAACGCTTGGTGGAACAGTTTGGTAAGATCTTCTTGGATTTCCTGGGAAAACCGTTGGTATGCCTGTTCCATCCTGTGTTGGTCTAGTTTTTCGAACCGCTCCAAAAGAGGGGATTGATTACAGACATCCACACAATCTTTTAATCCGCCATGGTGGTAGCAGCACGCCATGGCGATGATTTCCACGATGGCGCCACGCCGGCTTTTTCCCAGATAAAAGGTTTGGAAAAAATATTTTGCCCCATATACCCCATGGTCAAAATCGGATTTCCGTTTCTGGGAAAGGTACTGCTTTGGATTTTGCAACGCCCGCTGCCGTTCCCCTTCGATAAAATCCTGGAACTGCTGGTCGTATTTGCCCATATCATGGAGCAAACCCGCCAGGCGCATGGTTTGAGAAAGGTTTAATTTCGCCCCAAATGATTCTGACAGACTGGCGACCCCTAAAATATGCTCCCGTAACGGCTGCTGTTTTCCATCCTGTAGCCGGAACCTTGCCTGATACATCTTAAAATTCCCCCTTTACTGAATTGACTTATTGTAAATGTTAGATATTGTTTCCATTGTAACACAATTTTATGAATTTTTCTGTCTAAACAAGAGTATTTTCGTCTATTTTTGGAATTTTTTATTTTATTCCCGATCATAAGGGAAATAGATCCAATGTCCCTATCAAAAAAGTAATCAAAATAAAAAACATGGACCAATCTATGAATTCAATCTTTTTATGGTGACTGTTTGTATACAATCCTATAGAAAATTCCATTTCACAAACTGTAAAACTGATATTTTAAACTATTTTTTAATTGTTTTTTATAAATTTTTATAAATTTATTATATATATGGTTTATCATGTTTTTTGTATTTTGAAATAAAGATTTATTGGAGGGAAAACCGCTATGCGAAAAGCGATACGGGATTTTTTGATTTATGACGCCTTTGTTGCGGTTACTATGATTGCAAGATATTTTGTAGTGAATGATATTGAGTGGGGATATTTTTGGCTTTGCGTGGTCTATTTTCCAACTGTTTTTTTATTTCAACCAGTTTTTGGGTTACTACTGGGATACCGGGCAATAAAAAAATATAATATCCCCTGCTTGCGGTTTTTAGCGTTAATCCTGCTGTTCTTTCTGATCAACGGTTTTACATTTTCTATTCTATCCATAGGAAGTGCGTACACATATGGATTTATAGATGCTTTTTGGAACACCGGTTTGATATATGCGTGCATATTCATTGCGTTTTACTGGTTGTCCTATTTTATTACAAAATTTTATTTGAAGTTTTATTTTTAAAAACTACCACATTAAACTGCGAAATGGACTTATCCAAAAATTTCTACCAATTATTAATATAATAAAAATACGCAATAGAACCCTCTACCAAAAAAGTAGAGGGTTCTTATAATATGTAAGAGGGTTGCAGTAGGTATTCCTTGGTTTCTCCTATAGAGAGAACGATTTTTCGTATTCCTAGAATAATAATATGTTTCAATTTCTATTTGTAGGATCTTTTCTCTACATACCGTTTATTTTTAACTTACCGAGAAAGGAATATAATTGATACATTTGCTAAATAGCCTTTTTCCTATAGAATAACATAGCTGCTGTACAATTGCCAAGGGAACGCCAAAACTTTTGATTTGGAAATGCTAATACTAAATTTATTGAAATGGCTGTTCTATCTGCTGTTTTAAAAAGAGCAGGTTACGCAAACAAGAAAGAGTTTGTGGGTCGGATTCCCCCAGCGTATCCCTGAGGATGAAAAAGGAGCGTTCCAGATAATCCAATGCTTTACAAAACTTCCTCTGCATAAAGTAGGCATGGCCAATTTCATTGTAATCCACAGCGATTTCCGGATGCAGTTCTCCAAGGATATGTTGATGAATACGTAAGGCTTTTTGGTAAAAGCCAATCGCTTTATCATACAAACATTGGATTTCATATAAATCCCCAATTAAGATATATTCCTCTGCTACCTCCATAGATTCTTCCCCAAAAGCCTTCTGGCTGGCACGTAAAGAGTTTTGGTAAGCTTCCAGCGCATTTGAATATTCCTTTTGGAGGCTGTAAAGATGACCAATATTATGGAAAAGGGTTGTGACTGCCTGAATATTTTCTTTTGTCTGCCCTTGTTCGATTTGCAGGCATTTTTGATAACACTCCAACGCTTTGGCATAATTTTTCTGGCAACTATATAAATAGGCGATTGCGTTATACACCATGGACACGTTAGTATCCTGTTCTCCATACAGGTTCTGGGTTACTTTTAGCGCTTTCTGATAATATTCCAACGCTTTTGGATATCGTTTCCAATCCTGGTACATTTGAGCAATATTGTTATAGTAGGTGACAATATTGGGATGGTTTTCCCCTAACAATTCCAGCTCTATTTCCAGTGCTGTTTGAAAATACCTCACCGCATTTGGATAATCTCCCATACCATAATAGGCTCCACCAATATTGTTATAGATCGTTGCGGTGGATTTATGAAATCCTTCTGTAAGATTTTGGTCGATTTCCAACGCCTTTTGGTAATACTCCAATGCTGTAGTATATTCTCCTTTTCGGTGGTATACCATTCCAATATTCAGATAATTGACAATAATATTGGGATGCTGTTCCCCAAAAACCCTGCGGTTGATTGCTAGCCCTTTTTGATAATATTCCAATGCTAGCCCTAATTTTTGTTGCCTGCTATAGACACCTCCAATGTTATGGTAACAGGCTGCGGTTTCTGGATGTTCTTCCCCCAGTATCTTCTGGTTGATTTGCAACGCTTTCGTATAATATTCTAAAGCGGTTTCATTATCCCCAAAGATAACATAAATCGAACCCATATTATTGTATACCGATGCTGCTGTATGCCCCTTGGAATATTTTTCGTCCAAAGCAATCGCCTTCTGATAATATTCCAATGCTGCAGCATAATCCCCTTTTTCAAAATAAAGTAATCCAATATTTCCATAAATGGAATAAAGCCGCAGCTCTTCTTTTATTTTTTTCTGATGAATATTCAGTGCTTTGTTGTAATATTCCAGTGCAACATCATACTGGCACAGGTATTGGTATACCATACCAATATTTTCATACTCTGTAGCAACCTGCAAGCACTCTTCTCCTAAGGTGTTCCGGACAATTTGCAAGGATTTTTGGTAATACGCCAAAGCGTCCATATATTTGCCACAATCGCAGTATACTAGCCCCATACTATTGTAAACAGATGCAGTATACACATCCTCTTTTCCAACTGTTTGGAGAAAAATGTTAAGCGCTTTCTGATCATATTCCAACGCTTTTGGAAAGTTGGCTCCTTGGCGAAGCAATTCAGCGTACTTGAGGAAAAAATTAGCATATGCCACGTCATCCCCTTCAATCCGTTTCGCTACAGCGTCTCCAAACTGGGAAATCTCCTGCCTTTGCTGGCAGGTATCGCAGTAGGAACCTAGATAATCGAAAATTGCTTCCAGATAACACCAGCAGTCCTTGATGTTGGGGGTTAGGTCATTCTCTAGAATATCTGCCATCACAGGATGGAGGGAATAGTGGGTATTTTCGTTCCGCACCCATCCACGGGCTACCAACTGTTTCAGTTGGGGTAGTTTGGTTGATTCCATCCCACACCATTTTAGGAACTGCTTCCCGTCCACACCAGTGTAAGGAACTAACAATAAATTCCTTAACAGATAAATTTGATCCTCCGACAGTTTCTCCCTGCTAATATCAAAAATAGCGCGCAAATGTTGGTACATACTTTTTTGGGACTGCTTTCCGTCCTTATTCAAGGGGATTACGGTATCCTGATGATCTTTGAGTTTTTCCCTTAGTTCCTCCAGCATTTCCGCCAGGGAGATTTCTTCCTCCCGTATCTGTTTTGCCAGAAGCTCCACCGTCATGGTGTGTCGATCCACCAGCTGAATCAGCTCATCCAGTTGGGCAAGTTCATCCTCTGTAAAATCCGTGCTTCCGTAAGAATGAAAAAACACCTCCCTAGCCTGTTCCGATTCCAATGGCATCACCTTAACCTGCTGTTTCCCATACTGACTCCAATCATTCCGGGTAGTAAACAACAGATACCATCCCATTGATTCCAGATCTTCCATCTCATCGGATTCTGTTTCATTGAAATTATCCACGATGAGTAAAACCCTTTGCTGGGCACACAATTGTTTTATCACGGCCTTTTTTTGCAAATAATACTGTTCTAATTCTTCCGCTTTCGCTTTCGCTGGAATAGAAAAACCTCCCAAAGTTATCCCTAGAACAACATCCCGCAAACTGGAAGCGTAATTTGCCCATACTACACTACCGTTCCACCGGGTGGCATATTGTTTGGCGAGCTCACTTTTCCCGATGCCGCCTATCCCCCAAAGGAATACCGTTCTGCCTTCCTGGAATTTTTGTTCCAGTGTTTCCAACTCCTGTTCCCTGCCAACAAACCCTTCTTTCAGCGGGATGGCTGAGCAGAGGATACTGTATTGTTTTTCCCCGTTGGGATGAAGATGGATATTGTATTCCGAAAGGTAGGTTGGCCCCTGGTTTTTCATCTCCTCAATCCGGATTCCGTCCTGTCCCATATAAACCTCCTATGATAGGCAAGAAGAAACAATTCCAATTAAATTTTTGATATTCTCTACTAATGTAGGAATTTTATCTGTAATAGCAACGGCGCACCCTAAACCTTCCACACATTTTTTGAGGATTTCCCATCTTGGCTTGGGCTTCATCAGTTCCGTATGAACAGTATCCACTGTTTCCACAATTGTTTTGGCCTCTTTCTCCGGAACGGCGGAAAGTTCCTTTTTAATGTTCTGGATAATCTTTTCCAATTCCTCGATTTTCATACTGTCCAAATGAACATAGATATCCCCTTCCGCTAAATAGGTCGGACCTTTATTTTCCATTTTGTTAATATACATTCTAGCTCCCCCTTGTCCTGATTTTATCCATATTATACAACATGAATGGTTATAATACAACAACTTTGTCTTATTTTTCCAACTTCTATCCCGAATAGTTGCTATAAATTTCTAATTGCATTTTGCTCTATG
Organism: Massilioclostridium coli; assembly: GCF_900095865.1. GTDB lineage: Bacteria > Bacillota > Clostridia > Oscillospirales > Ruminococcaceae > Massilioclostridium > Massilioclostridium facile. The sequence goes on from NZ_FMIZ01000007.1 coordinate 1,157,461, forward strand.
GTTTTTTGATAGATACTTTGACCTGTTCTAAATAAGGATACTACTTTTGGAAACTGCCGGATATAACAAAAATAGCATCCCAAAAAAAGGATGCTATTTTTATGCTATATTTTCAGAGACTGTTTTTAAAAATTATAGGCTATAGTATTCCATAAACCGCATAATCATCGTTGCTCCACCCGCACGGTCAGTGGATCCCTGTGGGTTGATAATATTCTGGTTGTTTTCCCCTTTGATGATTCCTATACCGATTGCCCATTCCATTGCGTCTTTCGCAAATCCACTAACATCCTTTCCATCCCGATATTCATCTAATGATGTCCGTTCAGATGTATCCAATTTTTTATACTGGGCGTATCGGTATAACATAGTTACTGTCTGTTCTCTCGTAATTTCATCGCCAATTCCAAAGTACCCATTATCATAGCCTGTTGCTACTCCTGTTTGATGTCCCCACATGACTGCATCTGTATAAAAATCTCCTGCTGGTACATCTGGGTAAATCGGACTGTAGCTTACACTTGGTTTCCCATCCATACGATATAACATCGTTACAATGTGGTCTCGGGTCATGCTCACACTTGGACCAAATGTTGTTTCATTCATTCCAGTGATGATACCTCTATCGTAATTGAACCTTGCTGCATCATAGAACCAGTCATATGCGGAGACATCAGCATAAGGCAGGTCGATGGAAACAAAATCAATGCCCTGATGATATGCGCACCAATGAGCAGGGGTATCATTTAAACCATAAATAGTTTCTACACTCCAAAAGCCAAAAAACCAATCTACATTTGTAGGTCCATAAAAAGTAACGGTTTTTAAATTTTTACACTCATAAAAAGCGTCAGTAATCGTTTTTATTTTGCTTGGAATTTCAAGAGTAGTCAAACCATCACAGCCTGAAAATACTTTTGTTTCCATAGTGATAGGAGAGTTTGGAAGATCAAGAGAGGTAATTGCAATACAATCTTGAAAAGCATATTGACCGATTGTTGTCAAATTTTTTGGGAATTTAATGGAAGATAAATTTTTACAGGAAGAAAAGGCATATTTACCGATAGCAGTTACACTATCTGGAAATAAAACGGAATAAATGTCACATTCCGCAAAAGCGTTGGGGGCAATTTCAGTAATACCATCTGGAATTACAATATCACCCACAGCGCATCCTGTACCTATTAAGATTGTATCTTTGATGATATAAGGGTGCTCTAATCCCCAAGGAGTTGATTGAAAAGCAAGACCCCCAATACTTTTTATATTTTTTGATAATTTAACATTGGTAAGCTGACCACAATTTTTGAATGCATACCAACCAATTGATGTTACATTGTCTGGAATTTCAATCGAATTAAGTTGGTCACAATCTTCAAAGGCGGACATACCAATAAATGTTACAGTATCTGGAATCGTAATCGTTTGAAGCGCATCACAATTGGAAAAAGTGCCATATGGAATTTCACTAATGTTTGCATCAAATTTTACTTCATTTAATTTATTACAGTTTTGAAACACATTTCTTTCCATATTTGTTATACTTTTTGGCAAAGAAACAAAAGTTAACTTTCGATTATCACTAAATGCACTTTCCCCAATACTTGTAATATGAGTTGGTATTGCAAGTGTTTCTATATTAGTTTTAGAAAACGCAAAATCTGGAATCGTAGTAATGGATTTTGGAAGAGAGATATATGTTAAGCCCGAATCTTGGAAAGCTCCTACACCAAGACTAACTAAATGATCTGATAAGGTAACAGATATTAAATCACGACAACGCAAAAAAGCTTTTTCTCCAATAGAAGTTACATGTTCAAGATTAATAGAGCTTAAACTATAACACTCTTGGAATGAATAGTCTGAAATGGCAGTAACGCTTTGTGGCAATGTAACAGAATATATATCTTGCATTCCTCGAAATGCTTCCGCACCGATTCTAGTAACGCCATCCGGAACTACTACATCTTTATCAGTTCCTGTATACTTCACCAAGACGCCGTTAGAAATTTGGAACCCATTCGCAACATTAATGTCCGTAAATTGATAACCATTTTCCTTTGCAAATAGTTCAGCATAAGAACCTGGCGTTCCATAAATTGTTTTTAATTTTGGACAATTCTCAAACGCATTGGTTCTAATTACAATAACACTAGCTGGTATTTCAATGGATTCTAAGGAAGAGCAACCATAAAATGCGGTTTCTTCTAGATTGGTTACCCCTTTTGGAATATTGATTGTTGTTAAACTTTCGCAAGAATAAAAGGTATCTTTTGCTATACTGGTAATATTGTTTGGTAATTTGATGTCCGACAATTTGGAACATCCATAAAATGCCGCTTCCCCAATAGAGGTAACACTATCTGGAATTTCCATGCTGGTTAAACTGTTACAGTCATAAAATGTTTTTGTCCCTATTTTTTCTATACCATTTGGTATATGAATTGCATTTAATGTTTTACATCCATAAAATGCAAAATCACCAATTTGAGTTACATTATGTGGAATATTGAGTTTGTTCAGCGCCTCACAATTATAAAACGCTCCAAATCCTATGCTTGTAATACTATTTGGTAAAGTCAGAGCCGTTAAACTATTACAATCACGGAAAGCATAATCACCAATTTTCGTAACACTGTTAGGAATAGAAATCGTTTTTAAATTTTTACATCCTGAAAAAAGTTCATTACTGATAGTGGAGATTTGTTTTGGAAGTGTGATGGAAGTTAAACTGGTACAATCTCTAAAACAGAAATTTCCGATACTTGTTACACTATCTGGAATTGATAGAGAAGTTAAATGTTCACACCCTGTAAATGCCCCTGCTTCTATATTTTCTACACTACCTGGAATAACAATAGACTTTAAATTTTTACAGCCATAAAATACTTGTCCTTCTATATGATTTACAGTATGCGGTATCTCTATTGTTGTTAAACTTTCACACCCATAGAAAAGCCATATATTAAGAGAGGTTATCCCATTAGGTAGAGCGATTTCTTTTAAATTTTTACATTTATCAAAAGCACCTTCTCCTATTGATGTGACACTATCTGGAATAATAATAGACGTTACAGTTTCACATCCTTGGAAAGCGTAGGATTTAATTTCCGTAACAATATCAGGAACTACGACATCACCGCCGTCACCAAGATATTTTACCAATACGCCATCCTCGATTTGGAAAACATCTTTTATATTTACATCTAAGAATTGATAGCCATTTTCTTTTGCGAACGTTTCTGCATAAGAACCTGGTGTTCCATAGATTGTTTTAAAATTATCATTATGGGAAAAAGCTGTTCCATCAATAAAAGTAACACTAGATGGTACTGTGATACTAACTAAACTATTACACATAGTAAACGACCATACCCCTATATTATTAACACCATCAGGAATTACAATATTGGCAAGATTATCACAGCTAAAAAAAGTACCTTCTTTAATTTCAGTAATACCGTTCGGAAGAACAATTGATGTTAAGGCATCACAATTACCAAAAGCATCTGCTCCTATTTCATGAATACTATTGGGAAGGTTAATATTTTCCAATTTTGTACACAAGCGGAACGCATCGTTCCCGATTTTTGTTACACTGTCCGGTATTTCAACGGTTGTTAAATTTTTACATTGCAAAAAAGCTTCGTCTCCAATACTAATAACACTATTAGGAATAATTACACTGGTTAAACCACTAGTAGCGAAGGCACTTGCCCCTATTTCCGTCATACTACTTGGAAGTAAAACATCCGTTAAACTATCACACCAAGCAAAAGCAAATGTACCAATTGTAGTAAGTGTATCTGGAAAATGGATGGTGGATAACTGTTTACAACCGTAAAAAGCACTATTTCCTATTGTAGTAACTCCATTTGGAAGTACAACCGATGTAACATTAGCACAGTTTTCAAAAGCCTTATCCGCTATTTTTGTAATTCCATCTGGAACGACAACATCACCGCCATCACCAAGGTATTTTATCAATACACCATCTTCTATTTGAAAAACACCTTTTGTATTAACATCGAGAAACTCATAACCGTTTTCTTTTGCGAACGTTTCTGCATAGGAACCGGGTATGCCATAAATTGTTTTTAAATTATCAGTATTGGAAAAAGCTGTATCATCAATATAGCTAACACTAGCTGAAATCGTAATATTGCTTAAACTTATACAATGAAAAAATGCTTGCTTTCCTATACTAGTAACTTGATTTGGTATTACAATATTATCAAGATTATTGCAGCCAAAAAATGCACCATTTTTAATCTCAGATATACCACTTGGAAGAATAATAGATGCTAAAGTACTACAATTTTTGAAAGCATATTCTCCAATTTGATTAATTTTATCAGGAATTACAATATTAGTTAAACTACTACATTCAACAAAGGTTTCGTCTTTAATTTCAGTAATACCATTTGGTAAAACTATAGAAGTTAAAGAAATACAGCTATGAAAAGCCCCTTCCCCAATTTGATTAATACTATCAGGCAGTTGAATATTATCTAATGAACTACACATTTCAAATGCCTCAGAATCTATTTTCATTAGCGTATCTGGTAACTGGATAGCTTTTAAATCCATACATCCCATAAAAGCTAATTTCCCAATGCTAACAACACCATCTGGAATAATAATGCTGGTTAAGCCACTATTAGTAAAAGTGGAGTTTTCGATTATATTGATATTAGATGGAAGAGTAACTTCAGTTAATTTTTCACAATACTCAAAAGCAAATTCTCCGATGGCAGTAATACTATCTGGTAAATTAATGTTAGATAATTCTTCACATCCAGCAAATGAATAGCTTTCTATTGTAATAATTCCATCTGGCAAGATAACAGATTTAAGATTAGAACAACCATTAAAAATACCTTCACTTATTTCTGTAACACCAGGTGGAATTACAACATTTTTTAAATTTTCACACCAAAGAAATGCATATGTACCAATTGTAGTAATACTATCCGGAAGAGTTACACTGGTCAAATCATTACAACTAGCAAAAGCTCTATCCCCTATTTTGGTTACACCGTCTGGAACGATAACATCGCCACCGTCACCAAGGTATTTTACCAATACGCCATCCTCGATTTGAAAATCACTTTGGTCTTGGGTTTGGATGGCGGACGCGATGGCATGTTGCAGCTCCACCAGCCCTTGCGCCGCAGCGGTTACCCCTGTAGCGGAAAAAACAATAGCGGAACTGATAAGCGCTGCCAGGACACGCTTGAATATTTTCCTATTCTTCATAAAAATTCCTCCTTTTTTTGCGATATTTCGACATATCATTGAATACTATTATTATACCATTGGAAAAATTTCTCGTCAATCAAAAATTGTATTATTCCAATTCATTGGGAAGAAAATCGGGTGCTATCCCGCAATTTTAGTTAAATCTATGTAAAATGACTTGTCTTTCTACAGGAAACCGTAAAAATAACCACCTATTTATGTAAAATTTACGCCATAATTTTACATAAAAAATTTACGTTATCGCTCTCAAATTCTACTCTAATGTAAAATCTATGTAAAATCAGGTTAAATCTTTGTATAATATATTGCGATTACTTTAAATTTTCGGTATAAATAATATAGACAAAATAAAAAGTTTGTAAAATGACGGAGGAAAACATGAAGATTACCGATATTTTTAGTCTTCTTGGAGGATTGGCGCTCTTCCTATACGGAATGCAAATGATGAGCAATGGTTTGGAAGCAGCAGCCGGCAACAAAATGAAAAAAATCCTGGAGAAGCTGACATCAAACAGATTTTTAGGCGTTCTTGTTGGGGCAGGTATTACTGCTGTGATTCAATCTTCTTCCGCTACTACAGTAATGGTAGTGGGATTTGTAAACTCGGGTATGATGACATTAAGTCAGGCTGTCTGGATTATTATGGGTGCCAATATTGGTACTACCATCACTGGCCAGCTGATTGCGTTGGACATTGGAGCAATTGCACCATTATTCGCTTTTGTCGGCGTTGCTTTGATTGTATTTATTAAAAAACAAAAAGTACATTATTATGGTTTAATTGTGGCAGGACTTGGTACCCTATTTATTGGTATGGAAATGATGAGTTCCGCTATGATGCCACTGCGGGAATCGGATGCGTTTATTTCTTTAATGACCAAATTCTCCAACCCTGTTTTAGGTATTTTGGCTGGTATGATTTTTACCGCGATTATCCAATCCTCTTCTGCTTCGGTTGGTATTTTACAGGCTTTGGCAGTAAGCGGCTTAATCGGCTTGCCAAATGCGGTGTTTGTATTGTTTGGACAAAATATTGGTACCTGTATTACAGCTGTACTCGCCTCCATTGGTACCAACCGCAGCGCAAAACGCACAACCATCATCCACTTACTGTTTAACTTAATTGGTACTACTATTTTTACGATTGTCTGTATTGCTACCCCACTTACTTCTTGGGTGGAAAGCCTTACACCGGACAATGTGGCTGCACAAATCGCAAATATGCACACCATCTTTAATATTGTTACCACCATTCTGTTATTACCATTTGGTACCTATTTAGCAAAACTGGCAACCAAAATCTTGCCAGACAAACAAGAAGAACATGATGACGTAATGCATTTGGAATTTATCCGTCCTGTTGTTGCCAGAGGGGAACATCAAATTGGGTTATCCGCTATTGCTCTTACCAATATTAAACAGGAACTCCGCCGTATGATGGAGATGGTAAAACATAATGTAGATAACGGTTTTGACGCTGTTCAGCAAAGGGATTTAAAACTGGTGGAGAAAGTACAGGAACGGGAAGATTACATTGACTATTTGAACAAAGAGATCTCCAAATACATCTCTAAAATCATGGTAGAGGAAAGTAATCCAAGGGATTCCCAGTATATCAGCGCATTATTTAAGGTATGTGGAAACCTGGAACGCATTGGAGACCACGCAATGAACATTTGCGAATACACCAAGATGATCCATGATAAAAAAATCCATTTTTCCCCAGAAGAACTCTCTGAAATGGCTGAGATGAAAAAAGTCAGTATTGAAGCACTGGATTGCCTGGAAAACTTGAAAAAGAACGCTCCAGAAGAAGTACAACGGATTGCAGATTTGGAACAGCAGATGGATGATATGACAGAATCCTATCGCACCAACCAAACAAAACGGATGCAGGAAGGCAAATGCTCCGATGAAGCATGCATCCTTTATTCTGAAATGCTTACGGATTTTGAACGAATTGGCGACCACATCCTGAACATTGGCCAGGAAATGGGCCTTGGAAAAGTAAGTGCATAATAAATAAAAAGCCCTTATCCATTAGTTTTACGCTGATAAGGAAGTATTTACAACAACTTATCACTAACGTTGACAGACAGGGTGCAAACAGAAACAGAGAGTTAATCACTTTCAATAGTGGTCGGCTCTCTGTTTTTCTATCTTCACTTTGTTACGCAATAGAACGTCATTTTTGAGGGTAGAAGTATAAAATATCGTCTAAGCGTTTTTCACGTTCTGCAAGCCGCATAAATCAAGCGTTTTTTCCCCTCTATTGCGTAACATACCTAACCCCAAATCAGCAGTTTTATAAAGCAGGTGGATTAGACAGTTTTTGAATACAGCATAATTTCCGCTGTTGGATTATCCGATATTGGATTTTCCGACATCGGTTTATCCGACATTGGAAAATCCAACGCAATTAAATAAAGATATAAATAACTAAAGAAATACCAAATACGGATTTAATCAAATATCCATTCCCTTCCTATCCTTTCCCTAATCCCTCTCCTTTGGGGCAAGGCAAAGCGGCAGAGCCGCCGGAATGGAAAGGAATGGAACAGCAATATAAAAATATCGTTTGTTATGTTACGCAGTAGAACACCATTTTTAAGGGTAGGAGTATAAAACCCTCCCCCCTGCCCTTATCTCCGCTGTAATGCCGCTTAAATCAGGTGAGAAGCACACTTTATCGTATAACATTCCATAATAAATTGGGAGCGTAAGCGGTTTATCCGATTGCGCTCTTGGCTGACTGACAGCAAGGGCATAGAACGCCGTCAAGGACGCTTGCGTTCATTTTATCCTTGACGGCGTTTTCGGGCTTTGCTACTACCTGTCAAAACGGAATTGCAGGATAGCTTTGATAAGCTGTGCTTTCAGACGGTCTTGAATATCGTCGTTGATATGTCCACGATAGGTAGACAGATATTTAATCCGCGCAGTGTAATGCCGCAGTACCGCGTCTATGGCTTCCGGCTCGCCTGCAACAGCTTTCTCGATGGTTTCAAAGGGTATCAGTTTCTTATTCCTCATGTTTAGTTTCCTCCAGTTTTTTTCTTAACTGCTTCAATGCCGCCAGTTTCCAGTAGTTGACTGTACTTCTGCTTCTTCCGTACTCATTCCCGATTTTTCTTTCGCTGTAACCGAGGAAGAAATTCATCAGCAGAGCAGTACGCCTTTGTTCTGACAGATTAGCTAATGCGTCGGCTAATCGTTTACTTGTCACGACCACTTCTTTCCCTTGAACGACAGAAACAGCCGGCTTCTCATAAACATACTGCTCAAAATAGTTATCGGTTGCTAACGGTTCAAAAGACGTTTCCGACATCAGATAGTCAAGTGATACTTCATGCTTCTGTTTCCGTCCAAAATCGCGGTACGCGCTGATTGCCGCATTGCGGAGAACGATTTTACAGAACGCGGCAAAGGCATATTCGATATGCTCCATGAATTGTTCAGAATACTTCATCATAACTCACCCCCTTTCTTCCCAGTAGGGGGCTATTACAACAAACGCCCATGCAGGCATAAAACCGCATAGGCGTTTGGTAATATGAGTTATTTAAGCAATTATGATGATTTGTGTATTCATCTTCATAACCGCAAAATCCCGTTGCATGGAATAGGCTTTTTTTAACAATGGAATAGAATTAAAATTTTGAAAAAGAAACATGGCAATATCTCCCGACACCGCCATGTCTATAAAAAATAATTGTGTATTTGCCGCTATTCCATTTTATATACAGGAAATGGCGGTTTGTTTTCCTATCACAAAACAGAAAGAGCCAATAATCATAAGATTTATTTCTTGTGATTATCGGCTCTGCGTCAATGCGTCCGGCTCTGTGATAACTGAAATATTCAGATTTTTTACATTGATAAGATTTTCCTGCTTACACTTCGGACAGTATAGTGGGAAATTCTTTATTTCTGTATCTTCCCGTATTCTTAATCGAGTTTTATTATTGCATACAGGACATAAAATCCATTTTTCTTTTTGCAATACACCACCTCATTTCTAATCAGACTACTTTCAATGGAAATCATAAACAGAATGTTGGAAAATCACTTGTTTCCCCAAAATAGTAATTGCTTTCTCGCTACATTGATTTACGCACCGATAACATAAGGTACACCGTCCGTTTGCTACAATCTTACATTTGGATAATGACAAATTATTCATAGGACACACCAATGCACATTTCCCGCACTTTATACAAGCGTCGGTATCTATCTGTATTTTGTCTGAATATTCTTGTGTTTTATGGTAAAACCAAAGCCGCTGTCCCAAAAGCCCTGCAATATAGCATAAAAATCCCAAACCGTCTTTAGTTGGAGTACCATTTTTCAAATTACACACCGCTGATTTTATGCGTTCTTCTGCTTGTATAACAATTTGCTTATTTTGAGCCGGAGTACGCTTTAAGGCTTTTACATCACAAATGCAATCCGGCATTTTCAAATGAAGTCCACCCCATACCTGTGCGCCGTATCGTTTGAACAATCTTGCAGCTACACCCGCACCGTCGCCGCTAAACAGTCCCATTGTTGCAATAATGAAAACACGTTTTCCTTTCCATATATCAGAATTTTCGCAGATAAAATCCCGTACAATTTTAGGCAAGTTACTGTAATAGATTGGATAAGCAAAAATAATGTCTTTATGATATGTAACTTTTTCCATTGTACCTGTATCTTCTAAAGGGGTTATTTCAATGTTCCTATCATATAGAGCAACAAACTTTTCTAAACAATATTTTGTATTTCCTGTTCCGCTAAAATAAATCCCTATCATATTTTTTCTCCCGTATTATCTAAAAAGGAAAGTTGAAAAACGTCCATAAAATCAATGACCTTCTCTCTCCAATCATTATCATAATTTACATTATTCATGGTGGCTAATGAAGTAACGCCATGTATAAAAGCCCAAATGGTTATGATAATATCATTTTGCTTTTCTTCCGAATAGTGCGTCTGCTCTAATAATTTACTTACAATATTTTTGTAGATAATATAAGGTTTATAGTTTTGGTCGTCTGGTATTGATAATGATAAGTCAATTTTTATATTGGATTGAGAATATAAAAATTGAAAATAAGAGGGGTTGTCTACAAAGAAAGATACATAGGCTATCCCCATATCTTTCAATATTTCTGCAACATTATTATTCTTTTGAACGGCACTTTCTAATTGTTTAGAAAATCTATCTGTGATAAATAATTGCATTGCTTCAAGCAGTTCTTCTTTATTTTGAAAATGGCTATAAGGGGCAGCATGGCTGACACCACACGCCGCAGCTACCTTTCTCAAAGAAAAAGCATTTACTCCCTCTGTATTTACAATCTGAATACCTGTTTCAATCAATGCGTTTCGCAAGTCCCTGTGATGATAAGTCTGTCGTTGCTGTGCCATGCTAATTCCTCCAATCTTTACACTGTCTATATTATAAAGCCAAAACTTTACGGTGTCAAGATTGAGGAAGGTTTTAAGTAATGATACTCGAAATATTTTTCCCCTAAACGGTTATTTATTCGGCATTTCAGAAACTTTTCCGTATTAAGAGATAAGAAAAACTTTTTTGAAAATTTTTCTCAAAACTTCGGCAAAATCGCTCTGTACGGTGTTGTAGGTAGTGAGAGGAAAATCAGAGGGTTTGGGATACTTCCCAACAAGCAAAATGCAGGGCATTTTCGGAAAAGGGTACTCTTTTCCTATGCTTGCTGAGAAACTTATCACATTACAAATCAAAGAAAGGACGGGAAAGGAATGGAACGGAAACAAAAACAGGAAATAACAGATGATAGGCAGAAACAGGGCATCCGACAGATGAAACAGTGATTTATAAAATCGGTGGCACATTCTATGAAGTGTCTACCTCTTGCGGCGGCTCTGAACCACTTTTTGAAAAGATGAAGCGGCTCATAAAATCAGAAAACCTCAAAACGCCTACTGACAAAGGAAAAGATGTCCGCTATAATAAAGATAGCAACCTGTCTGTCGGGCGTTCATTACAGGAGGAATGAACATGACAGCAAATACATATAAGCCCGAACAGATAACCGCATTATACGCCCGTTTAAGTCAAGAGGACGCATTGGACGGGGACAGCAACAGCATTGTCAATCAAAAAGCAGTTTTAACAAAATATGCTTCGGATAACGGCTTTACAAATCCGGTCTTTTTCATTGATGACGGCGTTTCCGGTGTAACCTTTGACAGACCGAATTTTAACCGTATGATTGCAGAGATTGAAGCCGGAAATGTAGCGACCGTTATTGTCAAGGATATGTCCCGCTTGGGGCGTGACTATCTGAAAGTCGGCTACTATACAGAAATCTTTTTCGTTGAAAGAGATGTGCGCTATATCGCAATCAATGACGGTGTAGACAGTGCAAAGGGCGACAATGATTTTACCTCTTTCCGAAACCTGTTTAACGATTTTTACGCCAAAGATACCAGTAAAAAGGTAAAGGCAATCAAGCGGGCGCAGGGTATGGCAGGAGAACATCTGACTAAGCCGCCTTACGGCTATAAGGTAGACCCCAATGATAGAAAGAAATGGATTGTAGATGAAGAAGCCGCCGCTGTGGTAAAGAGGATTTTTGATTTATGTGTTGCCGGAAAAGGACCGTCGCAAATAGCCAAAGTACTTAAAGCAGATAAAGTGCTGATAGCAAAAGCATATTATTCAAAGAAAAAGGGAAAATCCTTGCCTGACAATCCATATAACTGGAAAGACAGCACGATTGTTGGCATTTTAGAGCGCATGGACTACTGCGGGCATACTGTAAACTTCAAAAGCTATTCCAAATCCCACAAGCTGAAAAAGCGTATTCCCACCACAAAAGAACAGCAGGCGATTTTCCGCAACACCCATGAAACAATCGTTGAAGAAGCTGTCTTTGAACGGGTACAGGAATTAAGGGCAAATAAACGCCGCCCCACAAAGGCAGAACGGCAGGGAATGTTTTCCGGCTTAGTATTCTGTGCGGATTTATGAGGACGACATCAACGGCACAATCAGCCATGAGCGGTTTTTGAAACTGTCCGCTGAGTATGAAGCAGAACAGAAAGAACTGACAGAAAAGGTAAAGGCAGAACAGCAGGAAGTTGATACCTACGAACAGAATAAAAGCGACTTTGACAGCTTCGCCGCTATTATCCGCAAGTATGTGGGAATAACAGAATTAACGCCCACTATCGTTAATGAGTTTGTGAAGAAAATCATTGTCCATGCGCCGGAGAAGATAGACGGCAAGCGTTTTCAGAAAGTAGATATTGTCTTTAACTTTGTAGGAGAAATTCATTTGCCGACTGACCCGCAGGCAGAACAGAAAGAAGCCAATAAATAGGAAAAGACGGCATAGCCCTTGAACGGGGCTATACCGCCTAATTGAAAAATATACTTCCTTGTAACCGAAAACCCTTGGAAAAATATTATTTTTTCTTACGAGTGAGTAATAATGTTGTACCAGCTAAAGTAATCGTTGCTAACCCTGCGATTGGGGCAAAATCGCCTGTTTTGGCCGCATTTGCTTTTGGTGTGGTGGATTCCTGTCCTGTCTGGCTTCCAGCTGTATTATTGTTTTCCGTTGGAGTTTCAGCAGGGGTTCCATCTACTGCTACCAGGTTATCTATTGCTGTTTGTACACTTGTTACTGCTGCATCTACTTCTTTCTGAGTTGCGTTTTCATTGTTGTATACATCCTTTGCTTCTGCTACTGCTGCTTGTAATGCTGCGTAGCTTTCTGCTGTGTATGCGTTTGCGTCCACTTTGCCTGCTTCCGCAAGGACATCTTCCAGGATAGATTTATCTGCTTTGAACCGTAAATTCAGCATTGCATTTAATAAATCATCCGCTACTTGGTTGATTTCTGCTTGCATGGCATCGCCATCTTCATATACTGCCTGTGCCGCTTCTAATGCTGCGGTGAATTCCGCTTTGCCTGCTTCCACATAACGGTCAAGTTCTGCATTGATTCCGTTTGCTGCTTCTATCAGAGAAGCCAGTTCTGTTTTATCCCCAGCTACAAATCCTAATTTATGGATTTCATTCAGCAAGGTTTTCCATGCTGTGTCCACTTCTTCCTGGGTAGCCCCAGCATTGTTTGCTACTGTTTTCGCATTTTCCAAAGCAGCGTCAAAGGATTTCTGTACGCTTTCAATGGCGTTGTCATATTCGCCACTGGCTTTTGCGTTTTCCGCGTAGGTAATTACAGAATTTAAGATAGATTTATCTGTTGCTGTCACTTTAGAATAAGTTTGTAAAGTTGCTGTACCTTCCATACCGTAATTATCTATGTCTGGAGTACCCATCATCCATCCGGAATATCCTACATCAATCATTTTGTTACGCAGACTGCTGGTTACCCTTACTTCAATTGTGTTTTCACCTGGTTGTACGGCTTTGGAAATATCGGCAGTACAGTTATCCATGTTTACCGCTACTTTTTGTCCGTTTACGGTTACCGCCGCAGTACCACCATTCATGGAATCTACTTGGAATATCAAGCCGTTGTTTTTTGTATTCCAGTTTTCTGGTAATGTAAAGCTTGTGGTATATGTTCCTACACCGGATACTTTTTCCCCTACTGAAGGAATATCTTTCCATGGGATTAATTCTGTTTCTCCTACATTGATATCCACTTTATTGGTATCATAAGTTACTTCAGTTGTGGTATATCCTAAACCTCTATCTTCTGTACGGGTTACTTTCTCTCCAGGCTTCCAGTCCTGTACTGTCAGGTTCCAGGTATCCAGAGTCATATCTTCCGGAACAGTCACACTCGTGGTATAGCTGGTACCATTGCTATAGGCAATGGATGCTTCCCCAGTGGATGGAACATACATCATAGGACTGCCGTCTTCAATGACTACTTTATCCACATTAGTAGAAGATACGACTGTTTTTGCTGCCTGATCATTTGGATCTAACGCAAATACCATAATATCTCCTGGTGCTAAATCTACATTTAGGATCGTCCTACCGTTTTCATAAGCGAAATCCCCTACTTCTGTCACTTCCCCTGACCAAGTGTCCAATACATAAGGCTGATAAATTCCATCTACTGATACTTGTCCTTTATAGTTTTCATTTTCCGTATACATGTAGTTGTATAGATATAAATAGGTTGCGTCATCATCTTTCCGCATCACAGACATTAAGTTGTTGTTAGATTCGGTATATTCTGCACGCGGATGAACTCCCAATCCAACTAAGGCATCGTATGCTTCTGCCTGTGTTTCAACAACAGCTACAGTATCTAATGTTTTCAATTGTTCCATAACACTGGCTAACTCTTTGTCCTTACCATCATTAAAGCCAGTTGTAATGGCAGCAGACTCATTGGTTTTCACAATACTGTTTCTCATCTGTTCCTGAGTAGGGCCATCTATAATTACTACTGGCAACCCGTTTTTAGCCCATTCATATAATACCTGGGCACTTTCATAGGGCAGTTCTTCCTGATATACGATCAAAGCCTGATATCCTACTCCGTCCGCCTGAACAAGACCGTTTTCACAGGTAATATCCTGATCCTGCAATAATACTGGTGAGAAATAATCATAGGTATATCCAGCATCCTGCAAGGTCATATCTTGCCAGTAGATACCTTCATGACGGCGGAGTACATTTTGGGAATAATCAAAACCCTGGAAGCACTGTAAGCAGTTCCAATAATAATCCGTTCGTAAAATACCAATGTCCATTTGTGGAACACCCTGACGGAGGACTTTCTGCGTCCGTGCTAAATGTTGGTTTAAATCTGCATAGTCAATGGAATTTGGCTGGCGTTTATTAAATCTGTCTGAAAATACTGTCTGCATCCCTTCATATCCAGGCCATTGTACATTTTGTTCTGGACCATATGCGGAAGAATATCCATGTAAAATTGTCCTCTGCACACCAGAAGCAAACTGGGTATAGTATACCTGTCGCCAATCGTTGTTACTTTGAGTATAGTTATGACTCAATAGCGCACCGGTCTCGGAAGAATATGTTTTATCGTATAAGTGCGCTGCTCCGGCCTGACTACGGAATTTTTCTGGTTCACAACCAAATTCCCACGATTCCGCTTCTACATAATCAACCGATTTAATTGGCTGGGTAATATCAAACATCTGTCCATATGCTGGTTCCGCACGCAATGTCATACCAAATTCATGGCACCAATCACGAAGCACATCCAAACAATTTTCCATATATAATTCGGTATTGGTTTGGAATACATCATTTAAAATACTGGTACATAAATCAGAATTTCCTTCCAGATTATAAATATAATTTTTTTCGGTGTGTACTGCGAAACCTGGAGTAATAATCAACGGCAAATATGGGGTTAAATCATAACCACGACGGTTTTGAAATTCTTCTAGATAGTTGGAACACCACAGGTTCCCTGTTGTATTTACACCGTGTGGACTAAGCTCCAGAGAATCCATGTACAAGGATACATCTCCATTTTCTTTAATGAGCTGTTTCAAAGATTCATCCAACACATGTTCATTCCAATATTCAATTAAAGCATTAGCACCCTCTTTAGAGAAATAGTTAATGGTGTAGGCTTCTCCAGTAGAAGCTGGTTTATAAGTCTCCGAAGTACCATGCTGCCAAAATGCGAAAACAGTATAATCTCCATCCTGTGGAGCAGTGTACTGGATGTTGTAACTTCCATCTGCCTGTTGTGCTACCATGCTGGTGATATCCTGCATGGAATTCTGGTCCAGGTTGGTAACTTTACCATCTGTACTGGCTTTTTTTGCTACTGTTACTTTTACCAGATCCGCTTTGGTAGCAGTACCCGGTAATTCCGGTAAAATTAATTTTCCATCATATTTTTGACCGGAAGAAACATCAATTGTAGTATAACTCAATTCCTGGGAAGCTTTTTCCTCATCTGGATTAATGGTTGTCAAGTTTGCTGATGCCCAGTGGGTACCAGATGTAAAGCTAATTCCCATCCCATATTTATTACATTCTTCTACAATCAAATGGGAATCGTGAATCCACTCCTCAGAGCCCCATGCATAAGTGGCATCATCCAAATAAGCGGATTCATCTAATGTAACAAACTCCACTGCACCAATCCCATAATCGTGTAATTCTTTAATGGATTCCCGCAGTGTTTCGTCTGTATGGGAACCTTCCGCTAACCACCATCTTGTTTCTACTTTGTACTCATTCTCTGGATTTTGAAAGCGATCGTTCATTTTTTCCGCAAATGTCTTTGCGCCTTCATCTGTTGTGTCGATAGCGGACACCGTAGATACCATGGATGTAGCCATAATAGAAAGCCCAAGGGCTACCGCCAACGCTTTACTAAGCCGTTTTCCTTTCAATTTTACTTCCTCCTTGTTGATAATAAATAAAACCGCATCATTCAAATTGTGTATTAAATCTAATTATTTCTTCAAATAAATTTATTTTTATACAATTTGAACTTAACTGAGTTTTATGTTATCATAAGTGAGGATAAATTTCGATGTCGAAATCCAAGTTAACCAGTATCGAAAACAAAGTTAATAGATGTTTTATTGTGATATTGACTATATCATATTAACTAATTTTAGTGTATCAATACAAAGGTAAGGTGAAAATATGGATATTCAGAAATTTTATGAAGATCACCAAAAATTCATGGCTAAGATCCTTTTAAAATTGAAAGATAAAAGAGAACGACCCATTGGTTATACAGAAAAAGAGGATTATTATCCTTTTAAAGACGCAAGTATCGTTATTGCTCCACATACGAATACGTATGGAAACCCTCCCCATAAACACGATTTTTTTGAATTCGTTTATATTCATCAAGGCTCCTGTACAAATATTATTGATTCCGTTTCCATTCCTTTAAAACAAGGAGACATCTGCCTAATGAACACGAACGCGATGCATCAGATAAAGTTAAATAATGTAAAACAAGATATTATCTTTAATTTGCTGGTTAAAGAATCTATCATGGATAGTTTCCATTTTAAAATATATTCTTCTAATGATTTTGTTACCAATTTCTTTTTAAAATCTATTGATAAACGACGCCAGGAACAAAATTATATTTTATTTTCCAATAACACCGAAACAGAACAAACAGATTTTTTCTGTAAAATGATTCAAGAACAGTTTTCTAAAAAAATCTATAAATCCCCTAAAATTTCATACCTGTTTGATTGCTTTATGATTGAATTAATCCGTTCTTATCAATCTACAGTCGATCAATCCCACATGAAAAACAAACAAGAAGATACTTTTTCCAAAATGTTAGAATATATTGAACAAAATAGTGCTACTGTCACATTAGATGAACTTGGAAAAAAATATGGATATCATCCGCAGCATCTTTCGAAATTAATTAAACAATATAGTGGAAGTAGTTTTCAAGCTCTTTTAACAGATATTCGATTACAACAAGCTTGTATGCTATTAAGGGAAAACAAACTATCTATTTCCTCAATTATTCAAAAATTGGGATATTCTAATCGTACCTGGTTTCATAAGCTCTTTCAGGAAAAATATCATTTAACGCCAGGAGAATACCGGGAACAACAGCTAAAAGCAAAAAATCAAATACAGGCATCCTATCATGAATAATAAATTTTGTAACTGAAAAATAATTTTCTGCTTTTCGCTTATTTTTCCCATTCATATTATATAAAGAAAGATAATTTTTTCAAGTAAATCGAAGTAATTTTAACAATATGCAATATATTAGTTGTTAATATATTTCTTAGTCACATTCATTTGATAAAGGATATACAAGCACGACCAGATATATTGCTTTAAATTCTTAATCTTTGATCTGCAAGTGGAGAGATTTTCGTAGACTTCCTGTAGATATTCAAATTTCAGGTTTAAGAAGAGCTGCCTTAATTGTGTTGTCTGAATTGTCCGTTGTCCAATCCGCAATGATTTTCGCTTGGTTACAAGTAAATCGCCAATAAAGCCAATCACCGTATCCAAAGCAGCTATTTGACCTTCTTCCATGTCAGTAGTTTTCTAATTGTAATCCCATTTTGCCTTTAAATAACATATGTACTGTCTTTTGTAACGAATTTCAGGTTTTTAACATCCTGTTCCACAATTACAAGACATGATACCTCCATATGATTCTGATTCGTATTCTTATGTTTAATATTATTGATACCGCCTACATTTTGCACTTGGTCTGGTTCGAAAATTTCACCATTCAATTTTAAATTCAGTAGCGGTGTATGTGATAAATCCGGCTTATCCAACAGCTCATATTAATACACAAAGAACCCATTTTTAGCATTGGGGATGAGGTATTGTTTTAAATATCCATGTTATTTCAGTTCATTCCATACACTGTTAAAGTCCCGTTCGCTTTTAATGACAGATTCTCATCCTGCAATGCGGCATTGGAAATCTGCACAAATAAATTTTCACACTTGCGAATATTGATGGTGTTCTTTCACATCATAATTTCCTACTCAAAAAGAAAAAAGCAAGCTCAACAGCTTGCTTCGTCATATATGCTTTTTCATTCCATAGCTTTTTGTATCACCTTCGGCTTCGTTTTCTTATGAGAGGATTTTACTGATTCCAATCCTTCTGCTTCATCTATTCATACCTTTGGATGCTTTTGATCAAACAACGAAACGAAAAAAGAATATGGTAGAAAGAAATGTACATTTTATATTCTCTAATAATTCTCTAAGAAACTGTTTATAATCGCTAACAAACGCAAATCTAAAACAGCCAATCAAAAATACAATCATACAAACCAACACTGATAGTTTTATTATCATAAAGATGGAGTTATGGCAGATCCATTGAATCTGTGACGAACAGGTTCAATGCGAATGGTAAGATAAAAAAATCCAAGCTAACAGCTTATTTTTATCATCTCTGATGAAATAGACAAACTATAAAGCAAAAAATAGAATAACAAAAACAAGTAAAGATAATTTAATGATCGTAAATATAGAATTATAGTTTGTCCGTTGAACGCTATATCCAAACAAAGCGAAACAAGCATATAAAAATGTATTAACTGACGCTAAAATAAAAAGCGTCCAAACGAAAAGTCGGTCACACCAAGCAAAATAATATATAGGACAAAGTACAAGGCGTACCGTTATAGCGTGTGCAATGAAATAATCCAATTGCTTTGATAAGGCAATCATTTTTTCCTAATATGACAAATCATGATAGGAAGCATTTTATCAACCATATCGGAAAAATTTTATGATTGATTCTAGAAATGAAATTGTTATGATTCAGCAGATTGCCTTCCACGCTGGATCATCTCCTGGGCGTTTTTCATCATCAAATCGGTAATTTCCCCGGTGGACATAATACGGGCAACTTCCTGCACCCTGCCGTGTTCATCCAATGGGATTACTTCGGTATAAGTGCGGTTCCCTTTTACGGATTTCCGAATCCTGAAATGGATATCCGCTAAAGCAGCAATCTGTGCCAAATGGGTAACCGAGAATACCTGGCGGTTCTTGGAAACCTGTTTTAACTTTAACCCGATTTTTTGCGCTGCGGAACCGCTGACACCGGTGTCCACCTCATCAAAAATCAGGGTTGGGATTTGGTCTTTATCCGCCAAAGCATTTTTAATTGCCAGCATGATACGGGAAAGTTCCCCACCGGAAGCGATTTTGGCAATTGGCTTTGGCGGTTCTCCTACATTGGTGGAAATCAAAAATTCAATTTTGTCCCGCCCTTTGGATTGGAAGGGTGTTTTTTCCCAATGCACCTGGAGGGTAACATTTGCCATATCCAAAAATTTTAGCTCATGGGCAACGGTATTTACCAACTGTTTTGCGGCTTTACGCCGTTGTTCCGTCAGTTGTTCCGCCAGTTCCCCACATGCCAAACGAAGCTGCTTTTGCTCTACCATCAACTCATTCTGCCGGATATCGTAGCCTTCAATCTGTTCCAATTGTTTTTGGCAGTTCTGCTGATAGTCCAATACCTCCTGTATGGTTGCCCCGTATTTCCGTTTTAACTTGAAAATCTCATCCAAGCGCGCTTCAATGGCATCCAAACGGTTGGGGGTCATATCGAACTCTTCCAGTTTTGAGGCAACCTCATGGCGGATATCCTCCACCTCATAAGCAATCCCTTTGAGGCGTTCTTTGAGCTCATCCACGCCGTTATAATATTCCGAAGCATATTCCAAGGCGTTGACAGCATCCACCAATTTGGAGGAAGCCCCTGGCAGTTCGTCCTCGCCATCCAATGCCTGGTACGCTTCATGCAGGCTCTCGGTGATACGGGCATAATTGCGGATCGCTCTTGCTTCATGCTCCAGTTCCACATCTTCCCCCAACTCCAAATCTGCCTGCTCAATCTCGTCAATTTGATAGTGGAGCAAATCCAACTTCTGGTTTTTGGTTTGCTGTTTCTCGTTGATCTCTTCCAGTTCTTTTTCCACCTTGGTAAAGCGATGGAATTTCCGCTGGTACTCGCTTAGCAAGGTGTTGATTTCGCCAAAACAATCCAGTATTTCCATATGGCGTTCGGGGGAAAGCAGAATCTGGTTATCGTGCTGCCCATGGATATTGATGAGATGGGAACCGATTTCTTTTAGCAGCCCAACGGTAACCGGACGACCGCAGATACGAGCTACGGATTTTCCGTCCACCGAGATTTCCCTCTGGATGACCAGTTCGTCCTCTAAATCCACACCGTTATCCCGCAAGATATCCACTACCTGCTGAGGAACGTCCTGGAACGAACCAATCATAACCGCTTTTTCCGTTCCGCTGCGCACCAGCTCCTTGGAGCAGCGCCCGCCTAAAATCCCATTAATGGCGTCAATGACAATCGACTTCCCTGCCCCGGTTTCCCCAGTAAACACATGGAAGCCCTTGCCGAATTCCATATACACTTTTTCAATTACTGCTAAATTTTGAATAAACAAACCTGTAAGCATGGGACACCATCCTAGTTTGAAAGATATTTATAAAGTTCCTTGGTAAAAGTAGCGGCATCATCCTGGGTACGCATTAAGATAAATATGGTATCATCACCAGCCAGAGTACCCACAACCCCTGCCCATTCGGTGGCGTCTAACGTGGCGCAGGCAGCGTTTGCCATACCATGGCGGCATTTTACCACAATGGTATTCCCCGCATAATCCACCCCTAATACGGACTCGGAAAAAATAGTCCCAAATTTGCTGGAAACAGAATCCAGCACTTTTTTCGCGCCGGTTACATAGCGGTAGTTGCCCTGGTCATCCATTTCTTTGGTCAGGCGCAATTCTTTAATATCCCGGGAAATGGTTGCCTGGGTGACCTGGAATCCACATTCTGATAATTCTTGCAGCAAATCTTCCTGGGTATAAATATTTTTTGTCAATACTAATTCGATAATTTTATCATGACGTTTGGATTTCATTTGCGTTTTTCCCTTCTTTCTGATAAAGCCGTTAGCTCACAACAAATTTTTTGCTTACTACCTCATAAAATTCTTTATTATTTAAGGAAATCAGCCGCATTTTCCGCTGGCTGGCTGTAATTTCCACGATATCATTCTGTCCCAGCTCCGCACCAACCTGCCCATCAATCACCAGATAAGCGGAATTGCGATTTTTATCCCCCAGTTTTACTGTCAACACGGTATTTTCGTGGAACAGATAGGTGCGGGAGGCAAAAGAGTGGGGGCAAATCGGGGACATGGAAATATACGATAAGGTTGGATCGGCAATCGGTCCGCCATTGGAGAGGGAATAGGCAGTGGAACCGGTAGGGGTTGCAAACAGGATGCTGTCCGCCCGGTATTCATTCACCAGCTTTTCTCCACACAACACATCCACATCAATCAAGCTGCTCAACGCCGCTTTGGTAATGAGCAGGTCGTTCACCGCAATATACCGTTGAACCACTCCATGTTTTGCTTTGAGTACGATTTCCAACAACATTCTGGGCTGTTCAGTATAATCCCCTGTTACCAGCTGCTGCAATGGGGTCAGGTCATCCGTTTCCACCCCTGCCATAAACCCAAGCCGTCCGGAATTAATCCCCAGCACCGGCTTATCATACAGGGCTGCCTGTTTCCCCACATCCATGATGGTTCCATCGCCGCCCACTGCCACAATTAGGTCAAAGTCCGCCATCGTTGCTTCCTTATCCGCATAGTGGTAGCTATCATCGAACACCGATGCCATGCCGTATTCCAAAAAACATTCCGCACCAGCCTGCTCCAAAATGGAAACCGCCTGTTCGGTACATTGCTTTGTATTTTCTTTTTCCAAATTGAGGTTAAACAGTATTTTCATAGTGGACTCCTCTCGCCTGTGGCAAGGTTGGTTTTATAGTAAAGCTGCTAGTAATCCAGCAGCAGTTAATGTTTTTGTTCCAGTTCCTCATGGGAGGAAGCTACTACCTGGGCAATCTCCTCCTCAGTAATAGTGGAAACCTGGTCGGATTTTTGGAGATAAAACAGGTATTCGATATTGCCTTCCGGCCCTTTTACTGGGGAATAGTCAATATCCTTAACATAAAAGCCGTTTTCACAGCAAAAACGGAAAATCTTTTTGATTACCATCTCGTGGACTTTGGGGTCTCGGACTACCCCTTTCTTTCCGACGTTTTCCCTTCCCGCTTCAAATTGTGGTTTCACCAGCACAACGGCTTCCCCGCCCTCTTTGAGCAGGAGATGTAACACCGGCAGGATGATAGTCAACGAGATGAACGAAACGTCTACCGAGGAAAAATCAATTTCCTCTGGGATTTCCTGATGGGTCAGGTATCGGGCGTTGGTGCGCTCCATGTTCACTACCCTCTCATCAGTACGGAGTTTCCACGCCAACTGGCCATAGCCCACATCAATAGCATATACCTTGGCAGCCCCGTTTTGCAGCATACAATCGGTAAAGCCGCCGGTAGATGCCCCAATGTCCATACAGGTTTTTCCGTTTAAATCTAACTGGTGCTTTTGCATCGCTTTTTCCAGTTTCAATCCGCCACGGCTAACATATTTTAATCCAGTTTTTAAGGTGATTTCGCAATCCTCTGGGACGGTTTGGCCAGCTTTGTCCACTTTTTCGTTGTTCACCAGTACTTCCCCCGCCATGATAAACGCTTTCGCTTTTTCCCGACTGGGTGCCAGCCCTCGTTCAACTAATAAAATATCAATCCTCTGTTTTGCCAAAACTACACCTCATTTATCTGTTCTACAATTGTTTTTATCATACCATCCCGATCCAGATGGAGCTGTTTTAAACTGCTCTCTACGGATGCCTGAGGAATAAAGTGATCAATCGCCGTCAAAGTATAGGAACCCTGGAAACCATACTGATTTAGGGCGTTAAGGAAATGTTCCCCGATTCCACCCAGGCGAATCCCTTCCTCAAAGAAAAAGATTCTTTGGTACTGGCTGGCTTTTTTCACTGCTTCCTCCGGCAATGGGGAAATCCGGTTTAACTTTAACACTGCCGTTGGACAGACTTCCCCCAGCTTTTGGGCAGCCTGGATAGCATCAGCAGAAATCCTGCCATAGGTGACAATCAGACAATTGCCTTCCCCAATCCATTGATAATCCGTATTTTTCTCCTGAAACTCCGGCAATTTCGGCTCGGACCCCCTTGGATACCGTACCGCTACAACGCCGTCAATTTCATATAGTGCTTTTTTCAAAAAGATGCAGGTTTCCTCATAGTCCGCTGGGGAATAAACTGTAACCCCCGGGATATGACTTAGGTAAGCGGCGTCGAAAATCCCCTGATGGGTTTCCCCGTCGTTCCCCACAATGCCAGCACGGTCTACCGCAAGCACAACATGGTTCCGGCTGATGGCAGCGTCGTGGATAATCTGATCGTATCCACGCTGCAAAAAGGTGGAGTACACCGCGAATACAGGGCGCATCCCATTGCACGCCAAGCCGGAACAAAAGGTAACGGCGTGTTCTTCCGCAATGCCTACGTCAAAAAAGCGGTCACGGCACGTGGAGGAAAAATATTGCAGACCGGTGCCATACTTCATGGCGGCGGTTACCGCACAGACTTTTTTGTCCATCCGTCCAATCCGCTCCAGCTCTTTCCCAAAAGCGGTGGAAAAACTATCTTCTTCTATAAAATCAGGGTTACCCTGCTCAATGTCAAAATTAGATACCCCGTGATAAGCTCCGGGGTTTTGTTCCGCTTTGGAATAGCCTTTCCCTTTGGTAGTGAACACCTGAATCAACGCTGGTTTATCCGCGTTTTTTGCCCAGTTCATGGCACGGGATAGCTCCTCTAGGTTGTGCCCGTCCACCGGGCCCAGATAGGCAAACCCCAAATCGGTAAAAAAGTTGCTGTGGTACAGCATATTTTTAATCCCTTTTTTGGAGCTGGAAAGGACTTTTTTCAATCCTTTCCCCACAACTGGGGTGTGGTCCAGGATGTTTTCCAATGAACTTTTGGTTTTCAAATAGGTGGGTTCCGAACGCAGGTTGGCAAGGTAACGGGCAAAGCTCCCCACTGTTTTGGAGATAGACATCTCATTATAATTTAAAATGACAATTAAATTATGTAGCCCCGCTGCGTTGTTCAAGGCTTCATATGCCATTCCGCCGGTAAAGGCACCATCCCCAATCACCGCAATGACAGAGCGGTTGGAGCCCTTTAACAGTTCCGCCCGGGCAATTCCACAGGCAGCGGAAATTGAGTTGGTACTATGGCCAGCCATAAAGGAATCGTGCTCGCTCTCATAAGGGCGTGGAAAGCCGGAAATCCCATTTTCCTGGCGCAAGGTGGAAAATTGTTCCCTCCGCCCTGTCAACAATTTATGAGTATAACACTGGTGACCTACATCCCACACAATTTTATCCTTGGGGCTTTCAAAGGCACGGTGTAATGCCACAGTTAGTTCCACAACCCCTAAATTTGACGCCAAATGCCCCCCAGTTTTGGAAACCGTTTGGATAATACAGGTGCGAATTTCTGCACAAAGGCGTTTTAACTCAGCATCTGTTAATTGGTCTAAATCTCTTGGGGAATTGATTCGACTTAATAAAGAATTTTGATTCATAAACCCTCCCCCGGTGCTGTTATAACAATAATTAAATGGAGGTTGGAATGAGCAACGCTACCACAATCCCCAATAAAGCACCAGCTAATACTTGTAACGGTGTATGCCCAAGTTTTTCTTTAATTTGTTTTAACTCCTCGTCGTCCTCTTCCTCCGCGTCCAATTGCTCCGAAGGTTTTGCTAAAGATTTTAAGGTGTTTTCCAGCCGTTGTTTCTGATTATCGTCCGGGCAGTCTGTCCGTTTTAACAATAGGATAATTTTATTTAATACTTTTGCCTGCTCCCCAGAGGAATACCGCACACCCATGGCGTCATACATCACAATTGCCGCCATAATCACCGCGATGGCAAAGGCGGCGGAATTTAATCCAGAACATCGTCCGATTGCCAAAGTTAAGGCGCACACGGTAGCGGAATGGGAACTTGGCATACCGCCGGACGCTGTAAGCAGTTCCCGATTAAATTTTTTATTGGTAACCAGGTCAAGCAACGTTTTAGCAAGCTGGGCCACCACCCACGCCGCTAAAGCAGCAATCAAGGGATAATTATGAAGGACCCCTGTGATACTGTACATACAAAACCTCTCCTTTTACTTTTTCCGTTCCAGCAACATATCGGTTAATTCCAGCAAAAATTCTGGATGGTCAAACTGGCGTAACTGCTGTTTTGCCAACTCAGTCAACTCAGCCGCTTTTTGGCGGGAACCTTCCAACCCGAACAAGGTGATAAAGTTGGTTTTTTGCATTTGTTCATCACTTCCGATTGGTTTGCCCAGCAGCTGCTGATCTCCCACCACATCCAAAATATCATCGCAAATCTGAAATGCTAGCCCCAGAGTTTCGGCGTAAGCACCAATCCGCTGGATTTGTTCCGGAGAGGCTTTGGCGGCAATTGCCCCCAACTGGCAGGCAGCACGGATGAGCGCCCCTGTCTTTAACAGGTGCATTTGATGCAAAATGTCATATTCAATCCGTTGGTTTTCATAGGTCAAATCAATTACCTGGCCACCTACCATGCCGTCGGTACCAGCGCAATGGGAAAGAGTTTCTATCCCTTTTGCGATTTCCTCATAGCCTGTCCCGTGGGTTTGATGGGCTTTTGCCATCACCTCAAAGGCATACAGCAGGAGGGCATCCCCCGCCAAAAGGGCGTTGGCTTCCCCAAATGCAATATGGCAGGATGGCTTTCCCCTGCGGAGTTCATCATCATCCATACAGGGAAGGTCATCGTGGATTAATGAACTGGAATGAATCATCTCCACCGCACAGGCAAATGGCAAGGCATGTTGGATATCCCCACCCAACATACGGCATACCTCCAGGGTAAGCACTGGGCGGAGACGCTTTCCTCCTGCTTCCACGCTATACGCCATAGCGTCGTCTACCACATGCTGCAAATTGCTTTTTTTCGGAAGGTATTCTTCCAACTGCTGGTTCACCATTTGGATATATTCTTGTAAGGTTTGTGTAAAACTCATTGTTCTCCCCCAGAATTTTCCTCTTGTTTTGTAATTTCCTCAATTTTTAATTGGGCTGACTGAAGTTTTTCATGGCAGATGGCGGAGAGCTTTGTTCCTTTTTCGTAAAGCTCCAAACTCTGCTCCAAAGACAGGTTGCCTTTTTCCAGTTTTGCTACGATTTTTTCCAGTTCTGCCATGGCTTTTTCAAAAGAAAGCTGTTGTTCCATTGGTTACCTCATTTTTTTGGTAATGGTGCTTTCCACCATACTACCATCGTAAAATTTTGTTGTCAGTGTATCCCCTATTTTCAGGCGGCGGGAATTTTTGACCGCTTTGTGTTCCTCATTAAAGGTGATGGAATACCCACGCCCCAGCACTTTGAGCGGGCTGAGGTTTTCCAACAGGGAAACCGCTGAGCCAAACCTTTGCTGGGCTTGGGAATAAGACGACTGGAAACAGGTTTCCAGCCGATGGTCCAGTTGGTGGAGCATTGCCTGCCCCGCTGCCAGATGGCCGGCCGGGGAATGGAGGCGTAACTGGTGCTCCAACCCAACAAGCTGGTGTTCCCGCTGCTGTATACAATCTACTGTATAATTATACAACAACTCCCGCTGCTTGTCGATACCGGATAATAGATACTGTAAATCCGGAGCAACCAGTTCTGCTGCTGCGGAAGGGGTTGGCGCCCTCAAATCCGCTACAAAATCCGCTATGGTAAAATCCACTTCGTGCCCCACAGCAGAAATCACCGGGATGGAACAGGCAGCAATCGCCCTTGCCACAGCTTCCTCATTAAATGCCCAAAGGTCTTCTAGGGAACCTCCGCCCCGCCCTACAATCAGGACGTCCACCCCAACCTGTTCCGCCAAATGGATAGCAGAACAAATAGAGCCAGCGGCTTGTTCCCCCTGTACCTGGGCAGGGAAAATTTTCACGGTACCAATAGGGTAGCGCCTAGATAAAATTTGCAGGATATCCTGTAATGCCGCCCCGGTTTTGGAGGTTACCACACCGATGGTATTGGGCTGAGTTGGTAGCGGCTTTTTCCGCTCCGGGTCGAACAGCCCTTCTTTTGCCAGCTTTTGCTTGAGCTGTTCAAACGCCATTGCCAAGGCACCGGCACCATCCGGCTGAATATCGGTACAATAAAGCTGATAAACGCCATCTCGCTCAAACACTTGGATATCTCCCAGGGCAATTACCTGCATGCCGTTTTCTGGCATAAAACGCAAATGAGCCACGTTGCTTTTGAACATGACACATTTTAGGGCACTATTCTGGTCTTTTAACGTAAAATAGCAGTGTCCAGACCGAAGATGGTGGACAAAATTGGAGACCTCCCCACGGATCGCAATCCGGTGGAGGATATCCTCTGCCAATAATATTTGTTTGATAAACCGGTTTACATCCGAAACACTGTAACTGGTCACGCAAGTTCCTCCATTTTTCCTGCTAATACCGCAATCCCCCCCGCATTGTCCGAGGAAAACTCCGGTTTCGCGAAACACGCCTGGTATTTTCCGGTGAAATAATCCCGGATGATCCGGTTAGACATCACCCCACCGGCAAATAAAACCGGTTTTTTGCCATACTGTTCCATCGCTGCCAACAGCATCCGTTCCAACGTCTGTTGGATGTACTGCAAACAATAACGGGCAATATAGGAGGGTTCCGCCCCTTGTTCCTTTAATTTACCGCACTGGTTTTCCAAGCCGGACAAACAGCAGTCCAGCCCTTTGAGCATGGGATGCGTTTTGATTTTATCGGTACATTGCAATGCAAGCTGTTCCAAATAAGGTCCCGATGGAAATGGCAGCCCCAAACTCACCCCTACCCGGTCGATTGCCTGACCGGCTTTTAAGTCGAGGGAAGTCCCCACCATCTTAATTTGGTCGATTGTCCCGTTTCCAGTTTTCACCAATAAACAGTCGGTAGTACCACCGGAAACATGGAAGGCGATAAATTCGGAGTGGTGCAGCCATTCCAGACGTTTGGCGGAATACAAAGCAGCGGCAATATGCCCCTGCTGGTGGGAAAACTCATGTACTGGTATCCCCAATACCGCCCCAATGGAATCCGCTGCCATTTTGCCCGTTAAAAAGCAGGGCATGTAGGAACCTTCCACATTCCTCGGGCGCACTGAAACCCCAATGGCTTCGGGGAGCCCGTCAGCGGTTTCAAATAACTGCTGCATCATCTTCCCCAGCAGTTTCGTGTGTTCAAACACCGCCTGGGATTGCCGCAGCCCCAAACTTCCTTCCGGCGTAGGCAAAAGGTGTTTTGCCATCTCCATCCGACGGGACTGTGTATCATAAAACGCGGTGGAACAGGTATAATTGCTAGTATCAATCCCTAATACTCTCATTTATTTTTCTTCCAGCTTCCGTACAAATCCACCCAGCACGCCGTTGATAAAAGCAGCGTCTTCCTGGGAAGCATAGGTTTTTGCCAGTTCTACTGCTTCGTTAATCGCAATTGGCGGCTCAATGGCGTCCTCAAACAGAATCTCATAAACAGCCAGGCGCAAAATCGCCAACACCACCTTGGAAAGGCGAGAAATACTCCATTTGGTCAAATGTTCTGAAATCACCGCATCCAGTTCCTGCACATGCTGCTGCACGCCAGTTACAATGCGGATGACCTCCTCGTTTACCTGTAAGTCGTCACACTCTTTGGCAATTTCTACAATTTGTGTTAAATCATCATCGTTAAAAATCTTTTCAAAAACGAGCACAAAGGCGTTTTCACGTATTTCATGTCTTTTCATGGTACTATCCTTTCTTGCGGGGCAACTAATCCTGAAGGATTCCTGCGATGTAAATATTCACCTGGTATACAGCGACACCAGCCATATTCTGGACGGCTTCTTTTACCTGCCGTTGTACATTTTCTGCTGTGCGTTTGATCACATAGCCTTTATCCATTAAAATACCCAAGGTGATTTTTACGCTGTCCGCATTGGTTTCGATCATAATTTGCTTTGGTTTTTTGGCTTTTAACAAATAATCTTTTTTGCTGACAGGTACCAAAGCAAGGCCAGCGACGCCTTCTATTTCCATTACCGTTTGTTTTACAATTGCGCCAATTACTTCTTCCGATATTTTTAAATGGCCCGTAGATGTGGTTTGATTGATTTTCATGGTGTTTCCTCCTTGGTTCCTGTTGAAAATTTAACCAGATAAGCAAAACATTACTATCTTAATTAATATACCACATAATTGAAAAAAACACAAATATTTTCCCCCGAATTTCCGGCAAAGAAAAACTGGACAAATAACAGGTTTGCATTTATAATAAAATATTGCTGGTTTATGGTAATTTCGGCATTTTTCAACCAAATGCCAGAAGATAGCATACTGGATAGGTGTCTCTTTTTTCCGGCTATCCTGTAAAAAGAACTGGAACATTTTTCTTGTATTATGGGAATTCGTTCCTTGATTTAACCAAATCGGAGTAAATTTTTTTGTGGATAACCAAGCAATACTGCATCTGCGTTTTTTCATATAGGGGAAAAGGACACCTCAAGGTTTTGGCAAGTGGAAGGATTGCAGTATCTGTATCCCCTTTAGAGGGGGTAAATAAGAAACGCATCTGCTTTTTGTAGGTATGGGGTTACGGTTGTTTTCATGTATTTTTGTAGTAATTCCCCTCTGATTGGATTGATTTTGTTTCCCATAAGGTAGATGGATGCCGTATATCATAGCATTACAGTGCATGGTTTTGGTAGGCAGTTTTCCAATAGTCATTATTAGGAGGGAACTTGTTTCCTGCAATATGGGATCAAGGCAATCATCAATAGATTCGTTTTTGAAATAGGCGGATACCGCCTGCTACGATACAATAAAAATTTTGGAGGTTTGGGTTTGTTATGGTAACAAACAGTTTTACAAAGGGGTTTTGGGATGGGCTTCCCATTGCTTTGGGGTATTTATCGGTTTCTTTTACGTTTGGCATGGCTGCTGTGGCTCAGGGCATCCCAGTATGGGGCGCGGTAATGATTTCGATGACCAATGTTACGTCCGCTGGGCAGTTTGCTGGGCTTTCCTTGATGGCGGCTTCTGGCGGGATGTTTGAGATGGCATTGACCCAGCTCATCATCAACCTGCGTTACGCCTTGATGTCCCTTTCCCTCTCCCAAAAGCTGGAGAAGCATGTAAACCTGTTGGATCGGTTTGTGATTTCATTCTGCAACACCGACGAAGTGTTCGCGGTTGCCAGCGGCCAACGGGGGGAAGTGGGGAAACGCTATCTGTACGGGTTGATTCTCACCCCTTACTTTGGGTGGGCGATTGGCACGCTAATCGGGGCGGCAGCCAGCACTTTCCTTCCAGAATTTATCCGTTCCGCACTGGGCATTGCGATTTACGGCATGTTCCTGGCGATTATCATCCCACCGGCAAAGCATTTCCGCCCTGTACTTTGGATTGTGCTGCTCTCCGCTGGACTAAGCTGCGCATTCCGGTGGCTGCCAGTGCTGAACCAGGTTTCCCCCGGTTTTGTAATTATCATCTGCACCATCCTTACAGCGGCAATTGGCGCAAAATTCTTCCCAATTAACGAGGAGGACCCCCAATGAACATGAGTATTGAAAAATTTCTGCTATATGTAGCGGTGATGGCTGGGGTGACCTATTTGATCCGTATGCTGCCCCTGGTGATTTTTAAAAAGAAAATCCAAAGCCGTTTTATCAAATCATTTCTATTTTATGTTCCCTATGCGGTGCTTGCTGCGATGACCATACCGGACATCTTTTTTTCTACCGGAAACGTCTGGTCTGCAGTAGCAGGGCTAGTGGTGGCGGTAATCCTCGCCTATTTTGAAAAAGGACTGCTTACTGTTGCGCTGTATGCCTGTGGCGGGGTATTGGTGGTAGAATCCCTGCTGAAATTGCTGTAAGATTTACAAATTATTCACACTGGACATGGTTTTGTCATTGACTTTTCCCGTAGGGTATCGTACAATAGAGCCAAGTTTTACCCACAAAATTTTGATACCATATTTATGAGAAAGGCTACTAAAGATTATGGCTGACGGAGACCCTGGAGCGAATAGCAACCA
The DNA here is from genome assembly GCF_900095865.1 of Massilioclostridium coli. Classification (GTDB taxonomy): domain Bacteria; phylum Bacillota; class Clostridia; order Oscillospirales; family Ruminococcaceae; genus Massilioclostridium; species Massilioclostridium facile. The sequence goes on from NZ_FMIZ01000007.1 coordinate 1,189,226, forward strand.
TTCTTTTTGGAAATAACAAGCATAGGAATCCCTTTGTAATAGGCAAGGGGCTCCTGTGCTTGTTTTTGTTTTATAAAATATGAAATTACATATACACAAGGAGGAACCATTGTGACAACCATTTTATTACAGCTTTTACTGCAGGTAGTATTGATTGCGTTAAACGCCTTTTTTGCTGCCAGCGAAATTGCGGTGATATCTTTAAACACCAACAAACTGCGAAAGCAGGCGGAAAGTGGGGATAAATCCGCCAAAAAAATCCTGAAAATCTCCGAAACACCCGCTAAATTTTTATCCACCATCCAAATTGGTATTACCTTAGCCGGATTTTTAGGGAGTGCGTTCGCAGCGGATAACTTCTCTGACCCATTAGTGGATTGGATGGTCAATACTCTTGGCTTCCACAGTATCTCCCCTTCCGCCTTAAATACCATTACCGTTATTTTAATTACGATTATCCTCTCGTATTTTACCCTGATTTTTGGCGAACTGGTGCCGAAACGGATTGCCATGCAAAAGCCAATGGCAATTGCGAAACTGGCTGCCAACGTAGTTTCGTTTATCGCGGTGGTAATGAAACCTGTTATCTGGTTTTTATCTGTTTCCACCAACGGCGTACTGCGCCTGCTGGGCATGAAAACCAAAGAGGAAGATGAAGCTGTAACCGAGGAAGAAATCCTGATGATGATGGACCTTGGAGAAGAAAAAGGCACTATCCAAAAGGGCAAACGGGAAATGATCAAGAATATCTTTGAATTTGATGACACCCCAGTAAAAGAAGTAATGACCAGAAGGATGGATATGGTGGCGCTCTCTGACCAGGCAACCACTGAGGAGATTTTACACGCCATCCATACCACAGGTTTTTCCCGCTTTCCAGTTTATCACCACACCCCTGACCATGTAACCGGTATTTTATACGCCAAGGAATACCTGCTAAACCTGCGGGCGGAACATCCAAAGACCTTACGCCAACTGCTCCACGCTGCCTATTTTATTCCGGAAACTATCCACAGTGATATCCTGTTCCGGAACATGCAGGCGAAAAAAATCCACATTGCAGTTGTCATCAACGAATATGGGGAAACCAGCGGCATTGTTACCCTAGAGGATTTACTGGAGGAAATTGTAGGCAACATCTACGATGAATTTGACCCAAGTGAAGAAAAGGAAATCTACCAGATTAAGAAAAACTGTTGGTGTGTTTCTGGTACCCTGCCACTGGATATGCTGGAGGATGAACTGAACATCCAACTGCCAGAGGAGCTGGAAGTGGATACAGTAGGCGGCTTGGTATTCAGCCAGCTAAAGGAGATTCCAAGGGATGGGACAAAGTTACACCTGGAATGTTATGGTTTAATTTTTGATGTTACCAAGGTGGAAAACCGCCACGTTACCCAAGTGTTTATCCGAAAAAAGCAGGATGGGCAGACCGAGCAGATGCAGGCATCTACTCCAATGGAATAGACAGAACGGAAATAAAAGGCAAATTATTGATGTAGTACTTGTTTATTTTGGGCTTCCCCATACTTTTTGGGGAAGCTTTTCTTTCTCTTCTAAAACGAAACAAGCTTGCTGTTTTTGATAACAACAAGCCTGCTGGAATGATAAAAAATAGGATTTGATTTTTATTATAACCCCTTAGGGGGTTATTTTGACGGGAACTATTTTATTTTGTTTTTGCACACTGTCGGTGCAACACAATAAAAAATAGGATTTGACTTTTACTACAACCCCTTAGGGGGTTATTTTGACGGGAACTATTTTATTTTGTTTTTACACACTGTCGGTGCAACACAATAAAAAATAGGATTTGACTTTTACTACAACCCCTTAGGGGGTTATTTTGACAGGAACTATTTTATTTTGTTTTTGCGCACTATTGGTGTAACACAATAAAAGATCAATGGTATTCCCGGTTGACCAAATCCGCTAAGGTAACGCTTTCTAAATATCCATCCACCATTTGCCCCAGTTTCTGCCACATGGGCAAAGTAATGCACTCCCCTGCCCGGGGACAGGTATTCTCATCACAACTTAAACAGGCAACTGGCGCCAGATTTTTCTCGGTTAACTCTAAAATTTCCCGGACAGTATAATCCTGTGCGGGGTGTGCCAAACGGTAGCCTCCGTTTTTGCCCCGGTGGCTTTCTACAAACCCGCTTTTGGCCAGCATTGACACAATCGCCTCTAGATATTTCATAGAAATTTCCTGGCGTTCTGAAATGGATTTTAAAGAAATATATTCATCTGCCGGATGCTGGGCAATATCAATCATTACCCTTAAAGCGTACCGGCCTTTTGTAGAAATTGTCATATTGAATCACCTCGCTTCTATTATACTATAATATCAGTAGGAATTCAATCTCCTGTTTTCCCGTTTTTTCAGAAAGGATTGACATTTTTAGCATAGACCGGTATACTGGAACTGGTAAAACAAAATAGATACTTGAAATACTATCTAAACACAGATTAGATGGGTACAAAAATTCCATTGAATGGCGTTGCCTACAGGTTGTTGTAGGTTTATAGCGTATTGGTATTCTTTTATTTGGTTCCCTGCCAAACAGGATGTGGAAATAGTGTCCTTAGAAAAGATTTGAAATGGTAACAAAGGAATTTTGCTGGGACAATCCACTATTCTTGCCCTACGCCAGGGTATCCTCTGAAATGCAAACCTGGCTGTTTATAAAATGGATGCTATTTTCTTTTTCTGATGCACGCGTTCGGCACAACATAAGAAACGCAATCAAAAGAAACACTGATATAATCAAGCGAGTATGGCGATATTTATTGGAAGCACATGGATTGGACTCCAGCTACAAAGCATTCCAGTGGGAGGGAACGAACCCTTTGACAATCAACTGTGGAACCCTTCTAGTGAGCAAACCAAAACCCGCTTCTTCTTATGACGGTTTTTTCCGCCCTATTTTTATGGAAAACCAACGATTGGCGGTTTTCTAATCCAATTGAATGATAATGGCTTTTTTCAGAAAGAGCCGTTCTTTTTTTCTGCTTTTTTAGCAAATAAAACAGATAAGGAGATCATGATGAACAACACTGAATTAGTAAAAAACCCGACCAAAAGTTTTGCGAAATATGTTTCTTTAAATGTATTGAGCATGTTTTGTTTCTCGCTGTATATCCTGGCGGATACCTTTTTTGTCGCCAACGGGATTGGAAGCCAGGGGATTGTGGCTTTAAACCTGGCGCTCCCTATTTACAGCGTTCTCAACGGGGCAGGTTTAATGATTGGCATTGGAGGGGGAACACAATTTTCCATTGCTTTGGGACAGAAAGACCACCTTACTTCCAATAAGGTTTTTACCCACTCATTTGTGCTGGCAATTGGCCTTGGTGTGGTTTTTACTGTGATTGGTGCAGGGTTCCCGGAACAGCTGGCAACTTTGCTGGGCGCCCATGAAAATGTAATGGAATTGACCTCGATTTATATCCGGACTGTTTTTTCGTTTTCCATTGTATTTATTTTAAACAACTGTCTACTGGCGTTTATCCGCAATGACGGCAACCCCAATTTAGCAATGATTGCCATGCTGTGTGGCAGTTTTAGCAATATTATTTTGGATTACGTTTTTGTGTTCCCCTGCCAGATGGGGATGTTTGGGGCGGCTTTGGCAACAGGAGGCTCCCCTGTCATCAGCCTGATCATTCTGTCCACCCATTTCCTGCGCAAGAAAAATGGGTTCCGTCTAACCCGCTGCAAACTGATGCTGCAGCGGTTCGGGAAAATCCTCAGCAATGGGCTGGCTACCTTTGTAGGGGAACTTTCTTCCGGGTCTGTTATTCTACTGTTTAATTATGTTATCCTGGATTTAACTGGGGATATGGGGGTTGCGGCATATGGTATTATCGCCAATATTGCCTTGGTATGCCTCTCTATTTACAATGGTATTGGACAGGGAATCCAACCGATTGTTAGCTATAACTACGGCGCTGGAAAAACCAAAAATGTCAAACGCACCCTATGGATGGCACTAACGGTTGCCCTGGGATTTGGAGTACTGTTTTATCTCTCCGGATTGTTTTTCTCCAGCGGCATTATCGCAGCGTTTAACCGGGAGGGCAGCCAGGAACTGATACAGCTGGCAACCCGTGGTATTCACATTTATTTTATCGGCTTTTTATTTATGGGGCTTAATATCGCATGCACCTCCTTTTTTGCCTCTATGGCACATGCCCGGCAATCGTTTTTGATCTCGATGCTCCGTGGTTTTATCCTGATTGTGCCACTAGTGTTGGTACTCCCCCGCCTCTGGCAGATGGACGGCGTTTGGTGGACGGTACCAATCGCCGAAATCGTCACTTTCCTAATTGCTGCTTTGATTGCCAAATCCTCCATACGTACAATGGAACAAAATGCTCAATTCACAGAGCAGGAAATGGATTTATCATAGAATAGCGATGGGATACAATATATGGATAACCAAACAGGCAGGCGGATACCTGCCTGTTTTTTTGATTTCCCCTCCCCTAAAGCCTAATTTTGCAATAAGCCCATTCTAAAAAGGTTGACAATCCAACTAATTTACGTTATAATAGTCCCCAGCAAAAATAGTTGGCTATCCAACAAATAGAAAGGGGAAAAGAAATTTGTCGAAGCTACCAATTACTTTATTAAAATACATCTCGATGATATACCGGAACACCAACCGCTATTTTGATATGGCTTTATCGGATACCAAAATTAGCAGTGGACAGTATTTCTTTTTGGGATTTATCTCGGAAAATGAAGGCCTGACCATGTATGACTTGGCAAAAATGGGCGGGTTTGACAAAGGAACGGTTACCAAAGCAGTACAAAAATTATCCGAAATGGATTATGTGCGGATTGAAACGGACCAGAATGACAAACGTGTCCGCCACCTGTACCTTACCAATAAAGCAAAGCCAGTTTTGGAACGCATATACGCAACCCGTGACCACTGGAAACACCAGCTGGTGGAAGGCTTTACACCAGAACAGGAACAGGAGATTACCGAAACCCTGCGGATGATGGCAGAACATTCCTGTGCGATTGTAACCGAAATAGCAGAACAGAAAGGAGAACGCACCCATGGAAAATAGCACTACCATATCCCAACAGACACCCAAAAACCCTTTGGGATATAAACCAATCTCCAGTTTATTGATTTCTTTTTCTGTCCCCGCAATTATTTCCTGCCTGATTAACTCCATCTACAATATTGTGGACCAGATTTTTATCGGCCAAGGGGTCGGATACTTGGGGAATGCCGCTACCACTGTCGCTTTCCCAATCATGACGATTATCCTGGCATTTGGTACCTTAATTGGAGCCGGTAGCAGCGCCTACGCCGCAATCCGCCTAGGGGAAAAGAACGAGGAAGAAGCAGAACGTACGTTAAACAACGCTTTTTTATTTACCATCTTGGTTGGTGTAGCTTTGATGGTACTGGGGCTTATTTTTTTAAAACCAATTTTAACCTTATTTGGCGCTACACAAAATATTATGCCCTATGCTATTGACTACACATCCATTATTTTAATTGGTACCCCCTTTAACATGATCGGGATTGTCTTATCCAACCTCGCCAGGACGGACGGGCATCCAAGGTTGTCTATGTATGGGATGCTGATTGGGGCTGTGCTAAATACCATCCTTGACCCAATTTATATTTTTGTATTCCACTGGGGGGTAAAAGGGGCGGCTATTGCCACAATTACATCCCAGATTATCTCCGCCGTTGTGTTGACAATCTACTTTGTGAAAAAGGTGAAAAAGCCCATCCACATGCGACTGAAAAAGAAATACCAAAAGCTATCCTGGAGAAGGATTTGGCGGTTTATCACCTTGGGTGTTTCCTCTGGTATTACCCAATCGGTTGCCTGTATTATGCAGGTTGTGATGAACAACTCACTGGTATACTATGGTAATCAAAGCTCAATTGGTGGGGATGTTGCCCTAAGCGCAATGGGGATTGTGATGAAAGTATCCATGATTATGGCAGCGTTTGGTGTAGGCGTTGGGATTGGCGCCCAGCCAATATTGGGGTTTAACCGTGGGGCACAGCAATACAGAAGGATTAAAAAGACCTATTTGATGGCAGTTATCTTTGCGACAGCATTAATTTTGATTGGTTGGATTTTTTGCCAGACAATGCCTGAAACAATCATCAGTATTTTTGGCAACGAAAACGCTCAGTTTACTGATTTTGCGGTGAGCTGCCTACGGATTTACCTGTTCAGTATTTTCTGTGCTGGGTTCCAGATTGTATCCACCAACTATTTCCAGGCAACTGGTCAACCACTAAAAGCTTCGATTCTATCCATGCTGCGTCAGCTTTTATTGCTTATCCCTTTGATTTTGATCCTTCCATTGTTCATGGGGTTAAATGGAATCTTGTATTCCGCTCCAATCGCGGACGCAGCTTCCGCTGTCATTGTTGCCTTTTTCATCATTCCAGAAATGAGAAAACTGAACCGAAACATCAAACTGGAACAGCCTGCTTCATAAACGGTTTCTACTTCTCTTTTTTCCAGAATACAAATCTTCCATAACTTGCTCTTCTCCTATGGGAAAGGATAGCATATTTTTTCAAAGATGGACTATGATTCTATGGGTTTCCGTTCCATCTATCCTATATACGAAGTATTGTTTGTATTTCTTGTTACATTGTACCATTTCCTTTATGACCGATAAAAATCCTCCACTGTTTTTTGAACAGATTCAGTAAAAACAAACAATAGACAGAAGCCCCCTGATGTAGGAAAATAGATACATCAGAGGGCTTAATTATGCAAAAAAGAAATTACACGCACGTATAGGAAATATTACCAGAAATCAAGGGAATGATTCAGGCAGGAAAAAGTCAGAATATTTTGGGTTCAAAGATAACTATGTGGTGAAAGAACTGCTAAAACGAGAACATCGTAAGCAAAGAAAACAGGCAGCAGGAATTATGCTACAGCCCAAAGGATGGACGAAAGTAAGTAGGGATTAGCGGAACAGGCATATAAAATCAAATGAAAAACAAACTGCTGTGGAATTTTCTGCAGTTGGCAGGAAGGAAATGAGGCCACCAGTAAAATATGCAGTAATATATGGTCATCGAGAAGAGTATCCAGTAACAAGTATGTGCAATTTCTTTAAGGTATCTCGAAATGATTACTACGGTTTTGTAGGTAGACTGACCAAACCGGAGAAAGATACAAGGACCCATATGCCAATGCAATGGCAGAAAATTTCTTCTCCATCCTCAAAGCAGAATGCATCTACTGGTACAAACCCGCTACTTTCTCCGAACCAAACGATATGATTGACCGATATATCCATTTTCACAAACACGAGCGCATCCAGATCGAAACAGTACGCTCATGCTGCGCTATTCCTGCTAAAACTCAATATTTCTGCACTAGAGGTCTTTTTTGTACTGTCTGCACAATATGGAGCAGTAAATTTGCTGAAGTAACCCCAAAAAATTAGACAATAATTCAAATCAAAAATGATTCAAACTGTCGAAAGGGTTTGCTGTCTGTGAATTACAGGCGGCAAGCCTTTTCACTTTACCTTGATTCTACGATTAAGCATCTCCGCCGTGATGCGACAATAACCGTATCGCCCTCTATTCTCGTGGTAGATCGCCATAATCCCTTCCTTAGTAGATGATTCATATTTATCTGAGTGTTTCATCCGTTTTAGATGATAGTAGAAGTTTGCTCGGGGCAATTGAGCGATTGAAAGAAGTATCTTCAGAGAATGTTTTTGCCTCAGCTTCTGAACTACCAGCGTTTTTTCTGCTGGTGTCGCTCGTCTTTCAAAACCAAGGCTTGCAAATTTTTTAGGTAGTCATTCTCCGCTCTCAACCGCTGTACTTCATCCAGCAAATCTTCTTCCACCTTTTTTGGCAGTTGTTTTGGAGGTCGTCCTTTGCTGCTACGTCCACGCCGTTCCATGGCAAAGCCTTCCGAACTTTCGGTCGAGTAGATGCGCTCCCATGCCATGATCCATTTGTGGTCATTGATTTCAAATCTTCGTGCAGTTTCTCTATAGCTCAGCTTTTCTTTCTGCATGGTTTCCACTACCAGTTTCTTAAATTCTAGTGTGTATCATTTGTTTGGTGTTCCTTTTGGCATTAAAATCACCCCATCCGTTAGACATTATATCATACTGTCTAACAAATGGGGTGCAGTTCAGTTTATCCACATAGGGATTTTTCTTTACTTAACACAGCAGGTTATGCACTTTTCTATTTTCCTGTTTTGGAAATACAATTATTTTTTCTTTTTCAGAGCTACTACTGCTGCGCCTGCCAATACCAGTGCCATTACTCCTGCGATTGGTGCAACATCACCTGTTTTGGCTGCGTTTGCTTTTGTTGTGGTAGATTCTTGCCCTGTTTGTGTACCGTCTGCTTTGTTGTCATCTGGTGTTTCGGTAGATGGTTTTTCTACTGCTACCAGACCTTTCATTGCTTCTTGTACACTTACTACTGCTGCGTCTACTTCTTCCTGGGTTGCATCTTCGTTCGCCATCACTGCGTTTGCTTCTGCTACTGCTGCTTCCAGTACTGCATAGCTTTCCGCTGTATATGCGTTCGCATCTTTGCCGTTGGCTTCCGCAATTACCTTTTCCAGGATGGATTTATCTGCTTTGTATCTCAGGTTCAACATCGCATTCAACAGATTGCTTTCTGCTGTTTCAATTTCCGTCTGCATTGCATTGTCTTTATCCGCTAATAAATCTTGTGCTGCTTTCAATGCTTCTAAGAATTCTGCCTGACCTGCTTCTACATAGTCATTCATGTCATAGCCTTCTGCCAAGGATACCAGAGCTTCTAAGGAAGTAATATCTCCTTTGACAAAGCCTAATTTATGGATTTCTGTCATCAATGCTTTCCATGCTGCATCTATTGCATCCTGAGTTGCTGCTGGATCAGCCGCAATTTCTTTTGCTGCATCCAATGCTGCATTAAAGGATTCCTGTACATCTTTGATAACATTGTTAAAGTCATCAGATGTTTTCTGTTCTTCAGCATAGGTAATCACTTTGTTCAGGATATCTTTATTGGTTTCTACTGGTGGATTTGGAATATCAGTTGTGTCATATACACCCATTTCCGCCAATTGCAGGAAATAGTAGTTCGGGTCAGCCTGTGCTGCGTCACCCAGTTTGGTTACGTGTAATCGAATATACCGAGCTGTTACAGGTTCAAACTCAAACACAGATGGTTTGCCCTGGCTTGCTTCGTAATCTTCGTAAGAAGATACTGTGGTATATTCTTCTGCGCCATCCGCTTTTACTTCAAAAGAGAAGTTTCTTGGGAAGGAGGCTACTCCACCGTTCACGCCAACAGTATCTGACCTTGGGTAGAGCTGTACACGGTTAAAGGTAGTATCTTCTCCAAGGTCGATTTCTACCCAGTAATCTACATCCTGAGTATGACCTTGAGTTGTGGTAAACCCTGCACTACCGCCTTGGGTTACTAAAATTCCATCTACCAGTTTTTCACTGGACCAATCTCCGGTATTCCAGCCAGCGTTACTGCTAACCGGTTTGTTCAATGCCAGATTATCATGACCAATCCATTCTACTTGAGCTGTTAATGTCATATCTTTGGTTGGAGTTACAGTAATGGTGGAACCTTCTGCGGTTTGGTCTCCTGTCCAGCCAGTAACAGTGTAATCCACATCATTTTGTGGAGCTGCCTGGATAGTAATACTTTTTCGTTCGTTGGAAAAAGTTTGTATTTTGTTACAAATTAAGCCCATTTATGGGCTTTTTTACTATATTTTTTCCGACAGAAAAAGTATGGTTTTTCATGTAAAAATATATTTTACGTTTTTATTATATCGTATAATTACTATGAACACAATACTTCTATATACTTTTTAGAAATTTTAACAATATTCAACAATAAAAATTATAGGAAATGCCCTATTTTTGGGCCGCACCAACAAGTGTGATCATAAAATAAAGTAAAAGATACCTTACTATTAATTTTATTGGTAATTAAATTAAGAGTTTTCTAGTTTCACAAATAACGACTAAAATATTTGTGGAATTTGGAAATATTTTTTTCTTTTGAAATCGATTATACTGAAAAGGAAAGGAACAGGGAAACTGGAGTAACAACAATTTTGTTGGAAAAGGAGGATAGCAATCAATTTACTATTTCATAGCACAAAGGAGGAAAAGACTTTGAGGAAAATGAAAAAATTGCTTAGCCTTGTGTTAAGCTGCTGCCTGCTCTGTACGCCAGTGCTGACCGTAACCGCCAGCGTGGAGGATGCGGAGAACAAACCCACTACTGACTGGACGGCAAACTGGATTTGGGATGACAGCGATACCGGAAATACCTGGATGAATTTCCGCAAGGAGATTACGCTGGACCAGGTGCCGGAATCCGTCACAGCCAGAATCGCGGTGGACACCCGCTACTGGCTGACTGTAAACGGGGAACCGGTGGTATTCGAGGGCCAATTGAAACGTGGGCCAACGCCGGAAGACACCTATTTTGATGAAGTGGAACTTGCTCCTTATCTTCACGAAGGGGAAAATACCATTGCGGTACAGGTATGGTACTGGGGTCCCCGTGTAGCTTTAGGGGAAGGAAAATTCAGCCAGAGCTTCTCGGATAATTCTTCTGGTAAAGGCGGCTTTTTGTTTGAGGCGGATTTTGGGGACCGGAAAGTGGTTTCGGATAAAAGCTGGAAGGTCTGCAAGGATGCCGCTTATATTGACGACAACCCCTTTAACGAAGACCAGCCAAACTACCGTCTGCCAGAATACAACGTGTATTATGATGCCCGTCTGGAAATTGGGGATTGGACTGACCCCAACTTTGATGACAGTTCCTGGGCAAACGCCACCGAACTGGGCAAAGCCCCCTGCGCCCCTTGGAACCAGCTATACGAACGCTCCATCCCACAATGGAAGGACTATGGCTTAAAAGAATATTTGAACATGGATGCCTACCGGGGAAACGTCACCACCGAGGATGAGGTCATCCAGATGGACCTGCCTTACAATGCCCAGATCACCCCATACTTAAAGGTGAAAGCCCCTGCCGGAAAGAAAATTGAAATGCGCACCGAAGTAAACGAACGGGGCTATGGCACAGTGATGAACACCTACATCACCAAAGAGGGGGAACAGGAATTTGAGGCGCTGAGCTGGTTCAATGGGCAGCATGTGTTCTACACCATCCCGGCCGGCGTGGAGATTATCAGCCTGCAATACCGAGAAACTGGATATGATACCGAATTTGCCGGCAGTTTTTCCAGTGAGGATGATTTTTATAACACCCTGTGGCAAAAGGCGCAGCGTTCCCTGTATATTAATATGAGGGATAATTTTATGGACTGCCCTGACCGGGAACGTGCCCAGTGGTGGGGGGACGCCACCAACGATATGAACATCGCTGCGTACGCCTTTGACCCCTCCGCCTTTTTGCTGTACGAAAAAGGCCTGGACACCATGGCCAACTATGTGGACCCGGAAACCGATGTGCTGCAAACCATTGTGCCAATCCGTGCCCGCTTATTGGAATACCCGGTACAGCAGCTAGCGGGGATCAACGGCTACTGGGATTACTATATGTACAGCGGCAACAAGGAAATTCTGGAACAAATGTATGATTCCGCCAAAAACTACCTGAACCTTTGGGAAATTGGGGACGACGGTTTAGTGGTTCACCATTATGGTACAGCGGAATGGCCCGACTGGGGCGACAACGCCGATATGATTACCCTGGAAAACGCCTGGTATTACCTGGCGCTTGGGGCAGCGAAAAAAATGGCGGCTGAAATCGGACGCGATGAGGATATCGCCCTATACGATGCCCGGATGCAGACCCTTTACCGTGGCTACCAGACGCTTTGGACAGAGGATGGTTTCCGCTCCAACGCTGTCGCCCAACCGGATGACCGTGGAAACGCCATCGCTGTATTGGCGGGCTTGGCGGATGAAACCCAGTATCCAACCATCCAGAGGCTGTTAAAAAACACCTACAATTCCAGCCCATATATGGAAAAATACATCCTGGACGCTTTGTGTAAAATGGATTTGATGGAAGACGCCCAGGCAAGGATGAAAACCCGCTATACTCCAATGGTGGAAGATGATTACACCACACTGTGGGAGTATTGGAACAAGAGCTCCGGCACCAACAACCACGGTTGGTCAGGCGGCCCACTGGTTACCATGTCCAGATACATGGCCGGCATTGCCCCAACTGCCCCAGGGTATTCGGAATACCAGATCAAACCGGATATGGGTGAGTTAAACCAGATCAGCTCGACTGTTTCCACCGTAAAAGGGGAAATCAAGGTGGATTTAAAACGGGACGCTGCTGCCAAAACATTTGATTTTGGTTTCACCTCCCCTGCCAACACCACTGCTACCATCGCCATTCCACGCTTCGCGGAAGAAAACATGACGGTTTCTGTTGGGGATACTGTGGTATTTGCCAACGGGGCAGCGGCGGATGCTGTACAGGGCGTTACCTACACAGGAAACGACAGCGAATACATCTATTTTGTAGTACAGCCCGGCAGCTGGAACTTCCATGCGGAAGCAGCCCAGCCTGGAACAGCACAGGAGTATCCAATCGAAATCAATGGGGCATCCGGTTCCATCCTGTTAAACGGAACCCAAATCAACCTTCCTTATACCGACACGGTTGCCGCTGGCTCTGAACTCACAGTAGAAGCGGTTCCGGAAGAAGGCAAGGTATTTTCCGGATGGTCCGGCAGCTACGCTTCCAAGGATCCTACCATTACAATCCAGGTAGACCATCCGGTCCGCTTAACCGCCAACTTTAAGGATGAAGTGGAAAAACAGTATTATCTGGTCCACATTGAGGACCCTGTGGATTCCCAATCCAGGATTGAGTACGAGGGGACGGAATACACCCTTCCGGCTACGATTGCCGTACCGAAAAATGAAAACGCCACCATTACAGCGCTGGACGATACCTTTATCAACTGGGGCGGCAGCCTGTTCTCCACAGAACGCAGCCTGACCCTGACAGTGACCAACGATACCACCATCCTGTTAAACGCGGCGTACAACAAAACAAGCAATTTTGCCCTTGGCGGGAATGTGACGGCCACCAATACCATCAATAATTCCACCTGGACCAACCAGCATCTGACCGATGGCAACCTGGACACCGGCATGAGCACCAATGTCATTAAAAACGTGGCGGAAGACGGCAGCATTACCCCATATGACATCACCGTTGACCTGAAACAAACCCAGACGTTTGACAACGTTGTGCTTTACCCAAGGACAAATTCCCATACAGAGGAGTACCTCTCCCCCAACTTTCCACGGGAATTCACCATCCAGGTCAGCAATGATGGGGAAACCTTCACCGATGTGAAACAGGTGGTGGTAGACCCCAATCCGAACAAAACACCGGTTAGCATCGATTTTGAGGTGCAGACCGCCCGCTATATCCGAATCCATGTAACCCGCATGGGGGATTACGCAGCGGATGAATCCGCCATCAACCCTTACCGTGTACAGCTGATGGAGCTGGAAGTTTACAACAAAAACCATCCGGCGGAAGAATGCACCCTCAGTCTGAACGCTGTTGGGGAGGGCACTGTACGGATCAACGGGCAACTGGAACAGTTCCCATTCAACAAAAGCTATCCAGCGGGAAGCATTGTTTCCATAGAAGCGGTGGCGGCAACCGAAGGGGATTTCCAGTTTATTGGATGGACTGGAAAAATGGAAACAACCAACCGTCCGCTCTATGTACAGCTTAATGAAAACATCAGCCTGACCGCCCAGTTTAAATCCATGCACGAGGTGGAAAAAGTAAACCTGGCGGCTGGAAAAACCGTAAAAGCGAACAACAGCTTAAACAGTTCTGACTGGAAACCAAATTATCTGACCGATGGCAAGACGGATTCCAACACCAAAGGCGCCAGAGGGTTCTCCTCCAACAAATATTTTGAAGCGGAATTAACTTCCAACCAGCCTTGGGTCGAAATCGATCTTGGCACCGCTTCCAAATTTAATGAGTTGGTGATCTATCCACGTACCGACACCACTACCGCGGATGGGGAAACCCCAAACTATCCGGAGGAATTCCAGATTCAGGTAATGGATGAAAACGGGGATTACCAAACCGTATTGGAGGTAACCGGGCAACAGGCTTCTTCCATCGATGGCGCCCAAACCTACCAGTTTGACGACCAGACCTCCCGTTATATTCGGATTTTCCCAACCAAACTGGGGACTCCAGCAAAACAGGAAACCTACTACTACCGGCTGCAATTGGCGGAAATTGAGGTTTACAACGAACAGATAGATTCATCCCCTGTGGAAACCGGTAAAATTACCTTAACCAGCAGTTCCGACAGGATGACGGCTGGCAGCCAGATGGAAGTCACCGCTACAGTGGAAAATTCCAGCCTGGAGGATAACTCCCTGATTTGGACTGTTGAGGATGAACAGGGTATGGTATCCGATGTTTTAAGCCTTTCCAACCTGGATACCAACCAGCCAACTGTGACGGCAAACCGGGAAGGTTCCGCCTATGTGGTAGCCCGGTTCGCCAACGGCTTGCCAACCATGGCAAAACTGAAAATTGAAGTGGAACAGCTGGATCTTTCCATTTTAAATGCGGTGATTACTTATGCGGAAGATGCCAAAGCCAGCGGCGAATATGACAACGCCATTGAAAGCGTACAAAAATCCTTTGACGTAGCGTTGGAAAACGCCAAGGCAGTGGCAGGAAATAATGCAGCGACACAGGAACAAGTGGATGCGGCATGGCGGACATTGCTGAATGAAATCCATAAATTAGGATTTGTAGCTGGAGATAAAACCGCCCTAGCTTCTCTGATCGAAGCAGCCAACGGTATCAACGCTAAACTTGACCTGTATGTGGAAGCAGGAAAAGCGGAATTTACCGCAGCATTGGAAGCAGCAGTAGGAGTATATGAAGATGGCGACGCCATGCAGGCAGAAGTCAATACCGTGGCTGACAACCTGTTAAACGCGATGCTCAACCTGAGGTTAAAAGCGGATAAATCCATCCTGCAACAAGTGATTGCGGAAGCAAACGGAAAAGATGCGAACGCTTACACAGCGGAAAGCTACGCAGTACTGCAAGTAGCAGTAAATGAAGCAAATGCAATCATGGAAAATGAAAACGCAACCCAGGACGAAGTGGACACAGCAGTAACAAATGTACAAACTGCAATGGATAACCTGGTAGCGGTAGATGGAACTTCTGCTGAAACACCAACAGAAAATGTTGCCCAGACCGGACAGGAATCCACTACATCCAAAACGAACGGAGCAAAAACAGGCGACTTCGCCCCAATCGCAGGGCTGGCAGCCATCGCTTTTGCAAGTGGTATGCTATTATTCACTCGCAGAAAAAGATAATTTTTTCATTTTTCTCTCGTATTTATAATAGGACATCCTCCATTTTATCAAGTATAAGGTTGCGGATGTCAATTGCAACAAAACACTCTGATACAGGATCATTCTATAATACGCAAAAGGGAAATTTTATTTCCTAGCTAGATAATACAACTTATAGGTATACCCTTATATAAAAAAACAAGCCATTTTAAAATGGCTTGTTTTTTTATATAAATAGTTTTATGGTAGTTTTTAGCGTAAAACTATTTAGAGAATAGATACTATAGCAGTTTTTTATTAGGACCTTTCTCTATCATTTTTATTTGATGATATATTGCATGAGAAAATAAAACACAGAAGTTCCAAACATTGGATAAAATCGGAAACATTATCCCCTAACCGCCTTTTCCCGATTAGCGATAGAAATAACCTACCCTTCCAGCAGAATTATTCAAACGCTTTGGCGACATTTTTCAACTGCTGAATGATGTCAATATGCTGTGGGCAGGCGCGCTCACACTGGCCACACTCAATACAATCAGAAGCTTTCCCATAAGTTTTGGCATAATTTTCGTAATAAACCGACTGAATGGAAAATCCCTTGTTGGAAGATAGCTGTTCCGCGTTATACAAAGCAAAATATTTGGGGATAGCAATCTTTTTTGGGCAGCCTGCTACGCAGTATTCACAAGCAGTACAAGGGACTGCGATGGATTTGTTAATTTGATCTACCGCTTGGGAGATCACCTTTTGTTCCTCTGCTGTCAGCGGTTTAAAATCTTCCATATAACCGGTATTGTCCAACAACTGTTCCATATTGGACATTCCACTCAATACTACCATTACATTTTCCAAGCTGGCAACATAACGGATTGCCCACGAAGCAAACGACCAGTCTGGGTGCGCCTGGTGGAACAGTTGTTTCACTGATTCCGGTACATTTGCTAGTGTGCCGCCTTTTACCGGTTCCATAACTACAACTGGTTTTTTGTGTTTAGTGGCAACCTCGTAGCATTTTCTGGATTGAATGCTTTCATTCTCCCAATCCAAATAATTCAGTTGCAGTTGGACAAAGTCCACTTCTGGATGTTTGGTTAAAATTTCATCCAGCAACTCAGCGTTATCATGGTAGGAAAAACCAATGTTGCGGATTTTTCCCTCCTCCTTTTTTTGCTGGATAAACTCAAAGGCATGGAATTTTTCCGCAATCTGATTGTGGTCAATCTTCAGGTTATGAAGCAGATAGTAATCAAAGTAATCTACTCCACATTTTTCCAGCTGTTCCTGAAAAATCCGGTCCAAATCCTCCTGCTTTTTCAAAAACATGGTGGGCATTTTAGTCGCCACAGTAAAACTCTCCCGTGGATGACGTTTCACCAATGCTTCCCGTAAAGCGATTTCACTTTTAAATTCATGGTACATATAGGCTGTATCAAAATAGGTAAACCCTTTTTCCAAAAATGTATCCACCATCTTACAGACAGTTTCCATGTCAATATTAGCATCGTCTTCCCCGATTTTTGGAAGGCGCATCATACCAAATCCAAGCCGTTTCAAACGGAATCCCTTCTTTCTCATATTGATCATTATCCTTTTTACATGCCAATTTACAAATTGTTTCGCTTGCAAAAAGAATCCTATTTTATGTTTAATTCTATTAAGGTTTGCTGTATTTTCTGCAAAGCAGTTTCCGGATCAGAAATCCCTTCCACAGCATTTTCCATTGGACAGGGACCTGTTCCCGCACGGTTGATAATCATAGGGACTTTTTGACCATATTCCAGTTCAATCCCATATTGGGTGAACACTTCCGCCGCCTTTTCGCTGACAACTGGAGTGTACACCGCTGTTATCCCTAACATCACAAACAACAGCGCGGATGCTTTTCCGATGACTTTATCAGCTGCGGAAAACCCTGTTAAATCTGTGCCGCTTTGAATCCATTCCACCAAAGGGGCAACCCCTCTGGATTGACTGGTATACATGGTATCCTCCTTGCACACCACACAGGTATAAGGCTGTTGCAGCAAAATTTCCTTTGCTTTTTGTAGATTATTCATAGTATTTTTTGAGCCCTTCCATACGGTATAACAACAGTGGAATAATTGCCCATTGTAACAGGATGCCTGGCAGACCTTGGGCAACACTGGTCCAGATAGAAGCAAGTTGAACCGCTTGGTTTCCAAAACCAAATACAGCGATGGCGATGGCGATTCCTCTTACTACACGGCCGGCAACTTGAGCGATAACCAGTTTTGCGAATACAGGCATTTTGACATGAACCAACAAACCACTTACCAAACCATATCCAGCCAGTTCAAACATCATAAACGGCAATAACGCTGCTGCTGGCATACCGGAAATCGCAAAACTGACCAATGGGCTAACCGCACCGGCAATGATGCCAACAACTGGCCCTGCCATTAATCCTGCAACAAATACAGGGATGTGCATTGGTAAAAATACAGAGCCCAACATCGCTCCAGTACCGGAAATAATTCCCATGACATGGAACAATTGTGGTAAAACAATCGCAGTAGCGATTGCCAAAATAGTAGTAATGGTTTTTGCCTTAAATGCGGTTTTATTCAATGTAATAGTAGACATAGTCAAATCTCCTTTATTTTGATTGTGTTATACCATAGTGTGCATATCTTCTTATAAACACTAGGTATCCTTAAAATTAGATTTTATTTTCTATTTCTGAAAAATATCTTGTGCCTGTTTCATATTATTTCGCACAGGTACTTCAAACGGACAGCGTTTTTCACATTGCCCGCATTGGACGCACTCACTAGCTAAATGAGGCAATGCAGCATAATGTTCCCGTACTGTTTCCGGAATTTCCCCCTGTGCTTTGGCTAGGTTAAGGAACTTTGTCACTGCCGCGATATCAATCCCTTTCGGGCATGGAGCGCAGTGTCCGCAATACATACAATGCCCTTTCCAGCTGATTTTTGGAAGAGACGCAAATGCTGTAGCATAATCCCGCTCTTCCTCAGATGCGGTTTCATACTCCAGATTTGCCCGCAATTCCTCCATGGAATGGATGCCGGACATGACAGTAGCAACAGCGGGACGGGTCAGCGCATAGTGGATGCACTGGTTAACGGTAAGCGGCATACCTGCTGGAGAATACTTACTCAACAGGTCACCTCCGCCAAACGCCTTCATGACGGTGATTCCAACGCCTAAGCGTTGGCAGACTTCATATAAATGTTCCCGCTGTGGATCCATATTGATCAAATCCTTGGAATAGCTTTCTTCCGACCAGAGGTTCTCACAATCCTCATCCCCCGGCAACAAATCGTAACAGGGGTTGATGCTGAACATCAATACATCGATTAATCCGCTTTTTACCGCTTTTAACGCGGCAATTGGATTATGGCTGCTCAATCCGATAAAACGGATTTTCCCCGCTTTTTTCTGTTCCAGAGCGTACTGTATCACATCGCCATTGGCAATTTCATCCCAAGTTTCCACCGAATCCACATAATGGATCATACCAATATCAATATAATCCGTTTTCAGGCGCTTTAACAAATCCTCAAACGATTCTTTTACCTCATTTTGTTTACGGGTGGCTTTGTACTGCCCATCCTGCCAAATGGTGCAAAGATGTGCCTGCATAATAAAGTTTTCCCGCCTGCCTTGCAATACCGTTCCAATATTGTCCCGCAATTCTGGATTTGGACTATACAGATCCATGCAGTTTACTCCCTGGGAAATAGCATACTCAAACAATTCTCTAGTAAACTCCATGCTACGTCCATTAAAACCCTCACATCCTAGACCAATCTCACTGACTTGTAGCCCTGTCCTTCCTAATATCCGATACTCCATAATATTCCTCCCTTCCTTAAGATATTTGATGAATCCAACGGCTGAGTTCCTCCTGGGAAGTTGCCATGCTGGAAGCTCTAAAATAGATATCAATTTCCGGTTGTACCAAGGCGTCTGGACAACTTTGTTGTAAATCTTTAATTGTGTGTCCAATCCATCCGCCATCTGTAATAAATGGATACACTTTTTTACCCGCCAGGGAATTTTGCTCCAAAAAACTTGCTACCGCAGGGGCATAGGTATACCACCAGACAGGAGATCCCAACACAATCGTATCATACTGGCTGATATCAACCCCGATTGGCTGGATAGGAGGATGATACCTCTGGTCAACCTCTTTTTTTCCTTGGTTAACTACTGTATTATAATCCCCAGTATAAGGAGTCACTGTTTCAATTCTGGCAATATCTCCACCAATTTCCTGGTGGATTTTTTCTGCAACTTGTTTTGTATTTCCACTGTAAGAATAATACAATACCAATGGTTTCATTCAAACACTTCCTTTTTGCTTTATTATTTTGCTGTATCTAGCATATACAAACTTCAGCGTAACATCGGGCTGGAATCTATCCACAAAACAGACCGTTTGCAAAATTTAAAAAACAGATCCTGAAAACGATGTTTCCGCCTCAAAATACCGCCACTTATCAACCAGTCTTTTCCTTTCTTCACTTTGAGATATGATAAAAACAAATGAATACGTTCGGTCTTGCGAGAAATTATCTATCAAAAAATTACTGATAGCCTAACAGTTTACAAATAGACAAGATAGCATTTTAAGATATCCATGATACCTATCACATCCTTATGCTTGTTCCGCCGCCTGGTTGATACAACGCAACGCATTCAAACTCCGTGGATACCCAATATAGGGCAGGCATTGGGAAACAACCTGGATCAAGAATTCCTTATCATTCCCCACCTTCATGTTGGCTGCTGCATGGCTGATCAATTGCGGTTCGCATCCTCCTTGGGCAGAAAGGAAACAAAAAGTAATCAATTCCCTCTGTGCGTAATCCAATCCTTTACGTGTGTAATAATCTCCAAAACAGTTGGACGCCAGCCAATAATTGATATGGCGTGATTCTTCCGGGCCAGATTTGTAGAATTCCTTCATACCATCCCCGAAAATATCTACCTGAGTTTGTATTCCGGCCTGTAAACGGGTTTCAGGTGTAGTAGTTGACTGCCCTTCCAATGGGAGCGAAATGCCTTGTTTCTCAAAATACTGGTTTAACGCAGACAAAAATGGGCGCACTCTACCCCAACCTAAATAGGCCACCGCCTGGTAAACAATCTCTTTCAATTCAACAGGTGTTACTCCCGATTGTTCTGCAACTGGAAGCATTGCAGTAAATTCTTCTATTCCTTGGCACCCTAATAAAGTGGAAATAATCGCCATCATTCGAGTATGGTTATCCAAATTTCCCTGGTCAATTACAGCGTCAAACGCAAAATTCTGGAACAATTCAGAAAATTCCGGGTCTGTTTCTGAAAAACAGCTGCTTTCCTTTAAAAACTGTTTTTGTTGTTTCGTTTCTGTTAATTCCATTTATTTTCCCTCCTTATGGATTTTATCATATCACTTGGAGCGCACTCTAAGTCAAGAGTTTTTTTCCATTTTTGTAAAAAAATCTGTATTACAAATGAAATTATTACGAACAAAATACTTATCACAAAAACATATGTTTGCAAATTATATTTTATTTTGTCGAAAATTGTAGACGAAATACTATTTTTTTGCTATAATAGGGATGAAAAGTAAAATTATGGAGGAATTTATATGAAAAAAGGATTAACAATCGTTCTTGCGGTTGTTTGTACCTGTTTATTCTTAACATCCTGTGGATGTGACCATGAATGGGAAGAAGCAACCTGCCAAGCACCAAAAACCTGTAGCAAATGTGGAAAAACCGCAGATGATAAATTGGGTGACCACCAATGGAAAGATGCTACTTGCACAGAAGCAAAAACCTGTAAACTATGCGGCGAACGGACAGGAGAAGCTTTGGGGCATACACCAGGTGAATGGACAGAAACCCAGCCTGCTTCTTGTTCACAGGAAGGCTCGAAAGAAAGTACATGCACTGTATGTGGAGCAAGGATACCAAAGATCATTCCAAAATTAGACCATACCTTAGCGGATTGGGAGATTCAAACACCAGCTACCTATTCAGATGCCGGAACCCGCATCCAAAAATGTACTGTTTGCGGCCAAATTATTAACAGCGAATCCTATAATATGACAGAGGAAGAAAAGAACCAATGGTTAAAAGGCAACTGTCAAAAATACAGCTTTGAACAAATAGCCCGCAATCCTTCCGAATACAACGGAAAATATGCTGTATTTACAGGAGAAGTAGTTCAAGTAATGGCAGGGTATGGATATGATACGTTGCGGGTCAACATTACCAAACAAGGAACCTACTCTACTTATTGGACAGACACTATTTATGTAAAAAACTACGCCAAATCTTCTACCCGGGTTTTGGAAGATGACGTGATCACTATGTACGGACAGTTAAAAGGGGAAACCAGCTATGAATCTGTATTAGGTTCTACCGTTACCCTACCTCAATTTGATGCCTATATCGTAGAAATCCAATAAAAAATAAAGGTCAACTATATTTTATATATAACGAAAAGCAACATATAAAATCAGATAGAATACAAAAAAATCTATCTTGTTTTTATGCTTGACCAATACTGATACCACATCATAATAATACTATATTACTGTGGTTCTTTCACAAAAATAATTTTGTTGTATGACAACACACCATTCTTGAAATGAAAAAGCCAATAGGGATATTCTTTCTAGACTAACCCTACTGGCTTTTTTTATAGAAACCTGTATGATATTTCTTTTATGCTTTCCTCTATTCGCATTGGAACTACATCAATCTGACTCACTGATAAAAATAAAAACATCATGTAATCAGTATTTCCAAATCAGAATAAATAAAACTTTATAAACAGCTATTCTTTACAGTTACTTTCTTAATATACTTCTCTCTGAAGATGACATTTTTAAAATGCTATCAACAATTTTTCCTATTTTATAAGTCATAGTATTCCATAAACCGCATAATCATCGTTGCTCCACCCGCACGGTCAGTGGATCCCTGTGGGTTGATAATATTCTGGTTGTTTTCCCCTTTGATGATTCCTGTACCGATTGCCCATTCCATTGCGTCTTTCGCAAATCCACTAACATCCTTTCCATCCTGATATTCATCTAATGATGTCCGTTCAGATGTATCCAATTTTTTATGCTGGGCGTATCGGTATAACATAGTTACTGTCTGTTCTCTCGTGATTTCATCGCCAATTCCAAAGTACCCATTATCATAGCCTGTTGCTACTCCTGTTTGATGTCCCCACATGACTGCATCTGTATAAAAATCCCCTGCTGGTACATCTGGGTAAATCGGACTGTAGCTTACACTTGGTTTCCCATCCATACGATATAACATCGTTACAATGTGGTCACGGGTCATGCTCACACTTGGGCCAAAGGTTGTTTCATTCATTCCAGTGATGATACCTCTATCGTAATTGAACCTTGCTGCATTAAAAAACCAATCACTATAAGAAACATCATAATAAGGCAAAACACCGGGCAATTCTTTTACAACCGCTGTTAAGTTCAGACTGGTTACCCCGATAGGCAAGTCAAAACTAATAGTTTCGGAAGTTTCCCAGTTTGCTGGAGAAACATTTGGAAGTGCATCAATGCCGGATAACTCCCATTTAGTAAACAGTTCGTTTTTAGCCATGTCCGCTTTGACAGTAACACGGGTTCCCATTGGTGCCGTTAAACTGGTGCTGCTGCCAGTTTCCCCATATCGATAGACCACGCCGCCTGATACACGAACTGTCTGCCTGGTACTGCTATCCGATGTTTGATAGCCAGAATTGCTATTATAATTGCTGTTGGAAATCACAGGTTTTATCGAATCATCACGGTACTGGTACATGGCTTTGTTTAGGCTATCCACCGTTATAGTAGTCCAGCCATTACTGGTAGGGCCACCTGCCAGGAAAAAGCTTTCATATCCAAAACCACTGTTGAGAAAACTGTCATTATTTGTTACATCTACAATATAATTGGAACCATTCATTGGCACTACATTCCACATATGGGCAAAAGCAGAACTAGCGGTGTTTCCTACATAGCCGTTTACTGTGTAGCACTGAATCCCCGCCATATCGCATAAATACTGGAATGCTTTCGCATATCCCTCACATGTAACATTGGTTGAAGCGTTGCCATCAAATACATAAACCAGTTGGAACAAGTCGCCATAAGAAGACGAAGTAGCATCCGCATAATTTACATGGTCACAAATCCACTGATTAAAATAAGATAATTTTTCTACTAAGCTCTTTCCTGCCACTTGTGCCACAACATTCTGGGCTGTAATCAAAGCATTGGTAGCGCGTTTCATTTTATAAGAATCTACTGTAAAATAATAATATTTTGTCTGGCCGTTGATACGGATTGATTCCGCAGAAGCGCTGCTATCCCGATAATCTTTGGCCACACTCATTTTAACATCCAAATTTCCATTTTTATAATCGGTATAAACACAGCCTTGGGTTTTATCATACCAAAATAGCTGTTCTGGCAAGTCCGTTAATAAGGCGTTTAATGCTTTGTTAAAATCAGAACTCAATGTAGAGGATTTATAATGGGAAATTTTTAAAGAACTTATTTTTGCTGTCCTTGTTTTGCCAGAAACAATATTCTGTACCAGATCATACAACCCATTGTAAATATCCTTTGCCTGACTGGATAACCGTGCTCCTCCTTCATAATTGGAAAAAGGCTGTATTTCTACCGGCTCATTCTGTTGTTCTAACTGAGAAATAATTTGTGATGTTGTTTGTGTATTTTCTGAAGCGAATGCTGTAGTGGACATTATCCCTGCCACCATGATCCCCGAGAGAAAAAAAGAAAGTAATTTTAATGCTAGTTTCTGTTTCATAAGTACCCCGCTTTTATTCATGAAATTACGCAATGATAAAAACTGCCCATTTCAACCATTGCTAAGTGGAATTTGGGAATAAAATATCCATTTACTGATTCAAAACCATATTCGAACAATTCAGTTGTATTTATATCTTATTCCGCCTAAAAAAACAATATTTCTTTTCTTATTATAGATAATATTTATAATAAAGTAAATATGTTAATATGTAAATTATTTTCTATTTTTTTGTATCTGATTCCTAAAAAGTCATGCTTATTCCTGTTTTGCCCAGCAGAAAAAAGTTAAAGTGATTATACTATCGAATAAGCATTTTATTTATAAATGGGGATATCAACTAGTTCCATTTTATTATTTAAAACGCCACAATCTACTCGTCATCTTATCCATTTATCCTAGTTTCTCTAGTTTAAACCTACAAATGAGTCGGAAGCTTGAATCGCCCTAAAAAGGCAAGCTACAAGCATTGAAAAACACACTGCAAATTTTCTTCAACTACATCTACCCTCCTTCTTGTTCAAGAAGTTCCATTTCGTTTTATTCTTGATTCCAGTTTCTTTTCTAATAACCTGCTTTGCCGGAAGTGAAAACCTTTTTGACGAGATACCTCTCCCGATAAAACCAAGAGTTTCCGAATACAATTATGAGCCAAAACTATCAGTTCAAGTGGTAGCTTGCACAGCCTCTAAAGATGTTATTGCCAGTTTATCCCCTATGTTACTAATATCGCACATACCACCCATAAATGAGGCAATTCGCTATTTTTTTCGTACAGCCTTTCCTTTTTCAGCCCATATAAAGCCTGTCGTTAGAATTGTTCCACTACTCTTTTTTTCATGTCCAAAGACACCATGAAAAAACCTCCTGAAAAGGAATTTCAGGAGGTTTTTTCTTAGTCCTCAATAAACTTATTTATTTTTATTTTTTAAATATTCATCCATTGCTGCCGCTGCTTTTTTCCCTGCACCCATTGCCAGGATAACAGTAGCTGCACCAGTTACAGCGTCACCGCCTGCAAATACACCTTCGCGGGAAGTTTGGCCACTTTCTTCATCCGCAACAATACATTTCCATTTGTTGATATCCAAACCTTTTGTGGTAGAGGAGATCAATGGGTTTGGAGAAGTACCAAGAGACATGATAACAGTGTCAACATCCATGATAAATTCAGAACCTTCTACTGGAACAGGACGTCTTCTACCAGAAGCGTCTGGTTCACCCAATTCCATACGAACACATTTCATACCTTTTACCCATCCTTTTTCATCTTCCAGGATTTCTACTGGATTGGTCAACAGGTCAAAGATAATGCCTTCTTCTTTTGCATGGTGAACTTCTTCCACACGAGCTGGAAGTTCTGCTTCACTTCTTCTGTACACAATATGTACTTCAGCACCCAAACGCAATGCTGTTCTTGCTGCGTCCATTGCTACGTTACCGCCACCGACAACAGCAACTTTTTGTCCTGCACGGATTGGAGTATCATAATCGTCACGGAACGCTTTCATCAGGTTACTTCTTGTGAGGAATTCGTTCGCGGAGAATACACCGTTGGCGTTTTCCCCTGGAATCCCCATAAACATTGGCAAACCAGCGCCGGAGCCAATGAATACAGCCTGGAAGTTTTCTTCATCAAACAGTTGGTCAATAGTTACTGTTCTGCCGATAATAACATTTGTTTCAATTTTAACGCCTAATTTCCGCAGGTTGTTTACCTCATGGGCAACAACAGTGGATTTTGGCAACCTAAATTCTGGAATACCGTATACCAAAACTCCGCCTGGTTCGTGAAGGGCCTCAAACATGGTTACTTCGTAACCCAATTTCGCCAAATCGCCAGCACAAGTAATACCAGCAGGGCCAGAGCCAATTACAGCTACTTTAATGCCGTTATCTGGTTCTTTTGCACTCAAATCAACATCGTGTTCCCTTGCCCAGTCAGCTACAAAACGCTCCAGCTTACCAATGGAAACCGGTTCACCTTTAATTCCCAATACACATTTACTTTCACATTGGGTTTCTTGTGGACAAACACGACCACAAACAGCTGGTAAAGCAGAATCCTGTGCAATAATTTTTGCAGCTTCTGCAAAATTACCCTCTTTTACTTGTTGAATAAATTCTGGAATATGAATACTTACAGGACATTTGGTTACACATAAAGGTTTTTTACAATTCAAGCATCTAGATGCTTCTTGGATTGCTTCTTCCTCGGTATAACCCAAGCAAACTTCTTCAAAGTTTTTTGCACGTACATCAGCAGGTTGTTCTGCTACGGGAATTCTTTTAAATCTATCCATTATTCGTCACCTCCGCAATGTCCACATCCGCCGTGGTGAGTATCCCCTTCTCTGCGGCGCAATTCAGCTCTGCCCTCTTCGGTTTTATACATTGCTTGGCGTTGCATTGCTTCATCAAAGTTTACCAAATGCCCGTCAAATTCAGGACCATCTACACAAGCAAATTTTACTTTGTCTCCTACAGTAACACGACAAGCGCCGCACATACCAGTACCATCCACCATGATTGGATTCAGGCTGACAATAGTAGGAATATTCAATTCTTTGGTCAGCAAAGAAACAAATTTCATCATAATCATTGGTCCAATAGCAACAACACGGTCATAATGTTTGCCTTCTTCTTCCACCAAAGCTTTCAGACGATCGGTTACCATCCCTTTAAAGCCGGAAGAACCATCATCGGTAGCTAAGTACAAATTGCCTGCAACAGCAGCCATTTCTTCAGTTAAAATAGCAATGTCCTTAGTTTTTGCGCCGATAATAACATCTGCGTCCACACCTTGTTCATGCAGCCATTTTACCTGTGGGTAAACTGGAGCAGTACCAACACCACCGGCAACAAATAGAATTTTCATCTCTTTTAATTTTTCAATTGGTTCATCAATCAAATCACTAGGGTTGCCCAAAGGACCAACAAAGTCTTCAAAAGCATCCCCCTCCTCGTATTCTTCCATTAATTTTGTGGAGGAACCAATGGTCTGCACCACAATCGTAACAGTACCTTTTTCTGCGTCATAATCGCAGATTGTCAAAGGGATACGTTCTCCTTTGTCATCCATTTTTACAATCACGAACTGCCCTGGTTTTGCAGATTTGGCAACACGTGGCGCTTCAATATCCATTAAAAAGATATTGCTAGAAAGCATTCTTTTTTTTACGATCTTATACACGTTCATTACTCCCATACTTAGTTTTTTTACATGGAAAATTGTAAACAGGTGCTACTATGTAAAAAACACCTGAACATCTCTATTATAGCAAAAAGTGATTCAAAATACAAATTTATAGTTACTAAACATCTACCTAAATATTTGTATATATTCAACAAACACCAACATTTTCACAGAAGATTGTTCCCATTGATGATGCAAAGAGAAATTGTTTTACCTATTAAAAATAACATCACACCAAAATCCGATATTGTTTCTTTTCTTATTATATTTTAGCTTGTTCTTTTTTTTAAAAAATTTTATTCCCCAAAAGGGTTATTCCCACAGATAGCACTAACCAAAGAACAGCAGAGATTCCAAAGCGTATCAACAAAAAGGTAGAGTGGTGTTCTTTTTGCCATTGATTATTAAAAGCATAGTACACACCATTTATATCGACCCCATATTCTTTGCAGATAGGAGTAAGATATCTCTTAGCAGTATCTGTTATTCCTACTTTTTGACCGATCGGAAGAGTTATATTTTTACCTTTTTTGATTGCATCTGCTGCTGTCTGTGGTATCTGTGCCAATAGATAGGTATGATCTGGAAGTTCTAACAGATAATATGGATTATAATTGTTCCAAATATCAAATTTCGATTGGGTTACCTCGGCCCGACGACTACCAGTTGACGTTCTACATTTATAGCTTTTTGTAGCGTAATGGTCTACCCATGGTTTTAAGCTGGAAACACCAGTAGCAACAATCCCAATTGGCTCTGCTGTCATATAATCCACTTTCGTTTGCATTGTTGAAAAATCGTCTGCGCTAACCAATCGTGGAATATCCTCACCTGCTATAGATCCAGTAAAATCTGTTTTGGTATCATGTTTTATATTGCTCATGGTAACTGGCATTTCATCTTGTTGAAATAACGATTCTACATTCCAATTTAGGAATAACAGAATCGCACAGACAAATGAAAAAACAACACTAATGATTGGAATAAGTTTTTTTCTTTTCATTGTATAAACCTCCTTTTTAAATCATTTTTTAATCAACAGGAATCAATATGCAAACAATTATCAAACAAATCATGGATCGTTTAAAAACTTACGGAAAGAAACAGATTCCTCTCATCGTCAGTCACATCATTTTATGTATAAAATCGGTTCCTATTCTGATAACACTTGGCAATATATCGTTTCTTTTATCAAAAATAGATTCCATTATTGCAATATCAAAATAAGCAAGGAATTTGCATGACAAAACGATTGCTATTCTTCTGTTTTATTATTTTTACGCCGTTTTATAACCATCCATACTACAAGACAAAATATCAAATAGCCAATGGACAATCCAACCATCCAGATATACTGGTGTAGTTGTCCTTTTACATAAGTATCAATTGTCAGTTCATCTTCCACAGTGATATATTTTTTGGTATCTTTAATGGACAATACTCGCTGTTTCACACTTTTTCCTTCGTACAGAATCTGATTAGCATCACTTTTCTTGTTGCCAGTTTCTACTTTCCATTGATATCCACTTCCATCCAAAGCTTGATAATAAACTACATATATTGTCTTGGTAGGATAAAGCCGTTTATCTCGTCCGGTAGAAGTATTTTCCACTGAAACAGGCAAAACTCGATCAGGCACAAAAGTATGAATACCCATGTCCTCATAATCAGAAGCAGGGCGTATGTTGGTAATTCCTTTTACTCCCCAATACAAAAAAACAATCGCCAGTACAAATACAATAGCTCCAATCAGACGAATCACTCTTACCTTTGTTTTCATGTATGAGGTCCTCCTTCCTAAACAAGTAAATGATAAAATAAGTAAAATGAATTGTCACTTCTCTTCTACTTTTGCAATTATATATAGAATATATGAAATAACACAATAGTTCAAGTGTTATTTCTCACCTGTCTTGTTCTTTCTTCGTATCAGCCATTAAATAAGGCTTTATAATTGTTGTATTATCGTTGTAAACAGTTCTTTTCATATTTCACTTTAGACAATAGATAATTGAGTTTTTTAATTTTTTGCTATGAAATCGAGGATTTCAAATCTATTATTCCATGTGAAAATCCTGAAAAACAGAACATAAAAAACAGCCTGGCAATGTATGAATTACCAGGCTGTCATCTATATGAATCACACTTTTCTGTTGCTTTTAACGATACTGTAAGTTCTAGGCACAGCTAGAAATAAAATACGGGATTATTCTTCTACCATTAAATCACAAATCAGGTTGGAGAATTCCACTGGATCATCGACCGGAAGTCCTTCCATCAAGCTGGCCTGGGTATATAATAATTTTGCGTAAGAAGCCAGTTTTTCCTTATTATCCTGTAAAGCACAAAGTTTTTGGAAAATTGGATGATTTGCGTTGATTTCCAATACTCTCTGGGCGGAAACTTTCTGGTTATTTGGAACAGAATTCAATACTTTTTCCATTTCCAAGGAAATCTCCCCACTAGTAGTCAGGCATACTGGATGGGTTTTTAACCGTTGGGACAAACGTACTTCACTTACTTTATCCCCCAGTGATTCCTTCATTGCAGCAAACAGGTCTTTATGTTCTTCCTGCTGCTGTTTTACCTGTTCTTTTTCCTCATCAGTTTCCAGGTCCAGCTCTCCACTGGATACTGATTTAAACTGCTTGCCTTCGTATTCTCCCAGTGTCTTCATCGCAAACTCATCTACATCATCTGTCAGGTAGAGGATTTCAAACCCTTTATCTTTTACCATTTCGGTCTGTGGTAGATGTTCCATCTGTTCCAACTTATCACCGCAAACATAATAGATTTCTTTCTGTTCCGGTTTCATGCGGGAAACATATTCCTGCAATGTAGTGTATTTATTTTCAAAGGAAGAATGGAACAGGATCAAATCTTTCAATTCGTCTTTATGGGCACCATAATCGGAATATACCCCAAATTTTAATTGAATACCAAAATTCTTGAAGAAGTTCTCATATTTTTCCCGCTCGTTTTTCAGCATTTTGGTAAGTTCGTTTTTAATTTTCTTTTCCAAGCTTTTAGCAATCAATTTTAACTGGCGATCGTGCTGAAGCATTTCCCTGGAGATATTCAGAGATAAATCCTCAGAATCCACTAGTCCTTTTACAAATCCAAAATAATCTGGTAGTAAATCTCCGCATTTATCCATGATTAAAACACCGCTGGAATACAGCTGCAAGCCCTTTTCATACCCTTTTGTGTAAAAATCATATGGAATTCTAGATGGAATAAACAGCAATGCATTGTAGGTGGCAGAACCTTCAGTTTTGCTGTGGATTACCTTCATAGGATCGGTAAAATCAAAGAATTTTTCTTTATAAAAGTTATTGTAGTCCTCATCTGTTACTTCATTTTTTGCCTTTTTCCAGATTGGCTGCATGCTGTTAAGGGTTTCCTCCTCAATGTAGGATTCATATTCGTCCTCGGAGCCCTCTTTTTTCCTTTCCTTCTCTACATCCATGGTGATTGGGTACCGAATATAGTCGGAATATTTCTTTACTAAACCACGGATACGATATTCGTCCAGGAATTCATCATAGTGATTTTCTTCCGTATCATCTTTAATGGTCAGGATAATTGTTGTACCAAAACCATCTCGTTGGGTTTCCTCAATGGTATAACCGTCCGCACCATCGGATTCCCAGCGGTAAGCCTGATCAGAACCATATGCTTTACTGATGACAGCAACATGTTTACTCACCATAAAGGCGGAGTAAAACCCTACCCCAAACTGACCAATAATATCTACATCATCACCGGTTTCATTTTCTTTTTTAAATGCAAAAGAGCCTGACTGAGCAATGGTCCCCAGGTTATTTTCCAAATCATCTTTGGTCATACCAATTCCATTATCGGTAATCGTTAAAGTACGGGCATCTTTATCCGCAGCCAGATGGATTTTATAGTCGCTTTGGGTTAATCCAATAGAATCATCGGTTAAGGATTTAAAATGAAGCTTATCGATTGCATCACTAGCATTAGAAATTAATTCCCTTAAAAAAATCTCTTTATGTGTATAAATAGAGTTAATCATTAAATCAAGCAAACGTTTGGATTCTGCTTTAAATTGTTTCTTTTCCATGCTGATTTTACACCTCTTAAAAATTAAGTCAAAGTTTTAGCACTCATATACCTTGAGTGCTAAAATAAAGTATAATACTTTTTTGATTTAAAATCAAGCCCTTTGTTTTATTTTTACAATTATAGAACAAAATTCACGATTTATTGATTTTTAAAATCTTTCATCATGTTTTTGTAAAATATAAGTATGCAACAAATTGAGAAAATCAAAGAAAATTATGTCTTTATCCTCCCTATAAAACAGTCAAGTTCACCGAGTTCAAACAGTAATAGTCCCTTATAATAGGTAATGAATTATATTATTGCATCACATGACTGATACCTATAAACACGGTCACTTTAACTTGGATATCTTTTTTCATACAGCCTTTCCCATTTTGGATTCGTATAAAGCTAGCCATTATTGTTCTTGCACTACTCTTTTTCTTCCTCCGGTAAAACCAGGAGATTTTTTCTAATCTAAAAACATAATCAAAAATATCGGGATGAGTTGATCATCCCGATATTTTAACCAATTTTCTTTTCTTATAAATTAAATAGAGTCATTTGACTGGTTTTTGGCATATTGCCAAAAACATTCGCTGTTTCCAGAATTTCAATCACTGATTTGGAAACTCCGGCACGATTACTCACCTCATCTACCGAGATGTATTCTCCTTCCTGCCCAGCTTGGTAAAGGTTGTTCGCAGCTGCTTCACCTAAGCCTTTCAACGCACAGAATGGGAGACGGATCTTCCCATCTTCAAGTAGGTATTTGATCGCATGGGAACGATACAAATCCACGGGAAGGAATTCATATCCTCTGCAAAGCATCTCATTGATAATCAGCAGAGTATCATAGGTATCATTTTCTTTTACAGAACGGTCGTTCCCCTTTGCACGAAGCTGTTCCAACTTTCTGGAAACAGCTTCCTGTCCTTGCATCGTGGTCTCCACATCAAAATCACCATTACGCACTGTAAAATAGGCTGCATAATACTCCAACGGTTTATATATTTTATACCATCCCAACTTAATTGCAGAGATAACATAAGCTGCAGCATGAGCTCGTGGGAACATGTATTTGATTTTCAAACAGCTGTCAATATACCATTCTGGTACTCCACAATCCCTCATTGCCTTTTTGTGTTCGTCTGTCAATAGTTTGGGGGCTTTTCCTTTACGTGTAATCTCCATGATTTTAAATGCCATATCCGGTTCCAATCCTTTGTGGATCAGATAGGTCATAATGCTATCACGAGTACCAATTACTTCGGAAATCGTACAAATCCCCTGTTTGATCAAGTCCTGAGCATTGCCCAGCCATACGTCAGTACCATGGGATAAGCCAGAAATCTGTAACAAATCGGAAAAACATTTTGGCTGTGCGTCAATCAACATCTGTACAACAAACGAGGTACCCATTTCTGGTAAGGAGAGCGTTCCAGTTTTACAGAAAATCTGTTCCGGCGTTACTCCAAGAGCTTTTGGGGAAGTAAACAGACTGATGACCTGCTCATCGCTAGTGGTTACTTCATTGATTTTAATCCCGGTCAAATCCTCCAGATGCTTATACATGGTGGGGACAATGTGTCCCAATTCATCCAATTTCAGAATAGTATCATGCAAAGAGTGGAAGTCGAAATGGGTAGTGATATTATCGCTGTCCGATTTATCAGCTGGATGCTGTACAGGGGTAAAGTCGTACACATCATAGCCATCTGGGACAACTACCATTCCCCCTGGGTGCTGTCCCGTGGTGCGCTTGATTCCACGGCAGCCAATCGAGAGGCGAAGTTCTTCTGCTTTATTTACCGTCATTTCCCGTTCTTCTAGATATTTTAACGCATAGCCGTAAGCGGTCTTTTCCGCCACAGTGGAAATCGTACCCGCTTTAAATACGTGGTCTTTCCCGAATAATTCCTCGGTATAGCGGTGGGCACTGGACTGATACTCGTTGCTGAAATTCAAATCAATATCCGGCGCTTTATCCCCGTGGAATCCAAGGAAGGTTTCAAATGGGATATCGTGGCCTTCTCGATTCAATTCCGCCCCACAATTAGGGCATTTCTTTTCCGGTAGGTCGTAACCGGAGCCAACCGAACCATCGGTGATAAACTCACTGTATTTACAATTAGGACAAACATAGTGGGGAACCAATGGGTTTACCTCAGAGATTCCTGCCATAGTAGCTACAAATGAGGAGCCAACTGAACCACGGGAACCAACTAGGTATCCACATTGGTTGGATTTATAAACCAGCTTTTGTGCAATCATATACAGTACGGCAAACCCGTTTTCAATAATAGAAGTCAATTCCCTGTCCAAACGCTTGCTGACCAGTTCCGGCAGAGGATCGCCATAAATACTTTTAGCACGTTCCCAAGTAATCCGTTGCAAATCCTCCTCCGCTCCCTCAATTTCTGGCGTATAGGTTCCGTTGGGAAATGGACGGATATCCTTATCCACCATATCCGCAATCAGGTTCGGATTTTTCACCACAACTTCATAAGCTTTTTCTTCTCCTAGGTATTGGAATTCCTGGAGCATTTCATCGGTGGTATGAAGATATAAAGGAGGCTGCTGATCTGCATCCTTGTATTTCATGGATGCCATAACAATGGCGCGGTAAATAGAATCCCCTGGATTCTGAAAATGCACATCACAAGTTGCCACAACTGGCTTGTTTAGAGCTTCCCCCAATTTAACAATGGTGCGGTTATGCTCCATCAATTTTTCCCGATTTGGGACAATACCGGAACGAATCATAAATTCATTGTTTCCCAAAGGCTGGATTTCCAGATAATCATAAAAGGAGGCAATCCGCTTCAATTCATTCCAGTTTTTTCCTTCCTTAATAGCACAGTAGAGCTCACCAGATTCACAGGCGCTTCCAATCAACAACCCTTCCCGGTATTTACTCAAAATACTTTTCAGAATACGAGGCTTTTTAAAGAAATAATCCAAATGAGAAAATGAAATTAAACGGTAAAGATTCTTTAGTCCCAAAGAGTTCTTAACTAAAATAATTTGATGATAAGGGCGCTGTTTTTTAAAATCCTGCGCACCGCCCAACGAATGGTTGATTTCCGCAATGGAATGAATTTTTTTCTCCGATTGAAGCAACTTTACCATTTCAATATAAATTAATCCCAACACACGGGCGTCATCACAGGCACGGTGATGGTTGAAGTCCCCTAATTTTAGATGATTTACTAAAGTATCTAGCTTATAGTTTTTAATATTGGGGAACAATGTGCGTGCAATTGGAACCGTATCAATATAAGTAAACTCACATGGTATACCGCAACGTTCCGCAGCGGCTGACAGAAATCCCATATCAAATTTGGCGTTGTGGGCGATCAAGACACGCCCATTGACAAACGAGAAAAATTTCTCCAACGATTCCCGTTCCCCTGGAGCATCTGCCACCATTTCATCGGTGATGCCAGTAAGTTCAGTAATATTCGGTGGTATTGGTTTTCCTGGATTGACAAACTCGTCGTATTCCTCCAGGATTTCCCCATTTTTTACGACAACCGCCCCGATTTCCGTCAATCGTTCATCCTGAGCATTTAAACCGGTGGTTTCAGTATCAAACACCACAAATTCCCCATCGAAAGGCTGATTTTGCCCTCCGTATACAGCGGCGATACAATCGTCCACAAAATAACCTTCCACCCCGTAGATTACCTTAAAATCCGGATTCTCTTTGCGAATGGAATCCACGGTACTCATCGCTTCTGGAAAGGACTGCACCACACCATGGTCGGTGATGGCAACCGCTTTATGCCCCCAGCGGTGGGCTGTTTTGATCAGCTCAGAAGCCGGTGTAATAGCGTCCATCGCAGACATATTGGTATGCATATGTAATTCTACCCGCTTTTCTTCCGCAGTGTCCATTCTTGGAGCCTTTTGCACCAGCATCATGTTTTTTGGCTTTAAGACCAGTTCCCGATCGTATTTATCATAGTCAATATCCCCCTGGATAAAGACAGTGGCGCCTTTTTTCAGGTCGCTGTACTTGCTGAGTTTGTCAGTGTCGCAGAAGAGCTTAAAGGTAATAGAATTGGTGTAGTCGGTAATTGAATAACTGAGGATTTGTTTTTTCCCCTCGTTGTACTCTCTACTTTGAGAGTCAAACAGGTCACCCCAAACAGCAATCCCTTCCCGTGGTTCGTGTATTTCATTCAGTGAAGTTGGTGGAATATTGATCTTTTTTCCTAAAATTAATTTAGAGCCTTCCCGTAAAAACGGCAAGTCACGAAGGTTCAACACTATCTCCTGCGGTTTTTCTTGTTTTTGGGGAACAGGAGAAGCCACAAGGGAAGAAGGTTGGTCCTCCCATGGTGGAGCATCTTGTGGTAACGGAATTTCTTCCCGGATTGGTGGAACTGGTTCTGGAATCTGCTTGCGAAGCTCCTTTTGTTCCTCTTTGGAAATGGATTTTATTCCATCAAAACTGATGGTCAGAGAAAAAGAAAAGAGTTCAAAAATCAGTTCGGCCAACCTTCTATCCGCTTGTAACTGCATAAGAATGTCGTATCCACCCCGTTTGAGGAATACTGTCAGGTGATTTCCTTCGTAATTGGTATCACATTCATCCAAAAATCCGTTGATCATGGAGGAGGTTTCCTTCATTTTTAAAACAATTTCCGGAAAATAAGAAACGGTAAACATATCCGGCGTATATTTAGGATGGATCTCCACCCGTTTCAGCTGCAACGCCTGTGCCAATTCCTGTTCGCACTGATGGAGGGTTTGATATGGCACAAGGCTTGTACATTTCAGGTGAATTTTTAGTACGGTTCTCCGTTCCGCAGAAATAACCTGTAAAATCTCCCCACAATCCAATTGGGAGAGTACTGGTTC
Organism: Massilioclostridium coli; assembly: GCF_900095865.1. Taxonomy (GTDB): domain Bacteria; phylum Bacillota; class Clostridia; order Oscillospirales; family Ruminococcaceae; genus Massilioclostridium; species Massilioclostridium facile. Next base: position 1,225,563 of record NZ_FMIZ01000007.1, read on the forward strand.
CAAATGACTAAAAGAAGCAAAAAGATGCTTCAAACTATGTTGCATAATCGATGATATTCCTTCCGTTCTGTCCTGTTAATATGCTTCTATTTCCTCTAATAAAGCTGCCAAAACTTCCTGTTCCGGCACCTTTTTAATGATCTCGCCTTTTTTAAAAATCACAGCGCATCCGTCTCCGCCTGCAATCCCCAAATCTGCGTCCCTAGCTTCCCCTGGGCCGTTAACCGCACATCCCATCACCGCAACCTTTATTGGTTTGTGAATATTCTGTACTGCCTGTTCCACCTGGTTTGCCAGCTCAATCAGATTAATTTTGGTACGCCCACAGGTTGGACAGGATACGAGGGTTATCTCATTTTTCTGTAATCCAATGGCTTTGAGGATATCTCGTGCAGCAGCAACTTCATCGACAGGGTCGCTGGTCAGGGAAACCCGGATCGTATCCCCTATTCCTTTTACCAGCAGGCTGCCAATCCCAATGGAGGATTTGATCAGCCCCATGCGTTCCGTCCCCGCTTCCGTCACCCCTAAATGAAGAGGATAATCACACTGTTCCGCCAATAGCTCATACGCCAGAATCATAGTTTCTACATCCGAAGATTTAATTGAGATGACAATATCATCAAAATCAAATTTATGGAGCAATGATACATGATACATGGCGCTTTCCACCAAAGCCTCCGGCGTAGGACGGCCGTATTTTGCCAGGATATGCTTTTCCACCGAGCCAGAATTCACCCCAATGCGTATAGGGATACCAGCAGTTTTACAAGCGTCCGCTACCTGTTTTACCCGGTCATCCGAACCGATATTTCCTGGATTAATCCGGATTTTATCAATCCCAGCTTGCACTGCTTCCAGTGCTAGGTGATAATCAAAATGGATATCCGCCACCAATGGGACGGATACTTTCTGCTTGATGGCGTCGATTAAACGGATCGCCTGTTTGTTCGGAATAGCGGCACGGATAATCTCACAGCCAGCCTGTTCCAGCTCCACCGCCTGTTCCACGCTGCCCGAAATATCTTCCGCTGGCTTGTTCAGCATGGATTGGATATAAATCTTTTCCCCGCCAAATACCAGATTTTTTAATGCCACCTGTTTTACCTTCCGTCTGACCATTTCAGGGCTCCTTTCTATTTTCAATGAATAAACAACTGTATAATGTCTTTACCGGTTATCACAACCATGAGTAACAACAGCAATGCCATACCAGCTGCGTTGATGTAGCCTTCAATTTCCCGTTTTACCGGTTTGCGGAAAATCAGTTCAATCAATAAAAATACAAACCTTCCACCATCCAATGCTGGGAATGGCAACAAGTTAAAAATGCCAACGTTAATCGTAATTAATGCAAACAAGGAAAGGACGGATAAAATCCCCATGCTCTGTGCCTGACCTACCGCCTGACCAACTCCAACAGGGCCGGAAACACTACTCAAGCTCACCTGACCTGTCACCAGATCTGCCAAAGAAGTCCACACTAGTTTGGCATAAAATGCTGTGTTGCCAAATGTGCTGGAAAAGAAATTTCCCACATTCAGGTTTTCCACCTGCAACATAAATCCAAGAGAGCGAACCTGCTGACCATCTGATTCTGTGTTAAAAGTAGCATCTTTTAATTCCATCTTTTTACCGTCCCGCTTTACGGTGACATTTAACGGTTCATCCGCGGCAACCCTCTGGATTTGGAACCGGAAATCCGCAGCGGAAACCACTCCATGGCCGTTAACTGAAAGCAGCTTATCCCCTTGCTGGAAAACACTTTGGTCGCTGGTAACCTCCCCAACTTCCTCCAATGGAACCTGAGGCTGGCAAGCCGTGATAATCCCCATCAGCACAAGACCCAAAATAAAATTCATCATTGCCCCCGCTAAAACAACGGCAATCCTTTTTAATACATGGGCATTGTTAAACGAACGTTTATCCTCGGAATTTTCGTCCTCTCCTTCCATCTGCACATAACCGCCAATGGGAAAAATGCGGATGGCATAAAGGGTTTCTTTCCCCTGCTTTTTCCATATTGCAGGACCCATACCCATGGAAAATTCATTGACTTTAATCCCACTTGCCTTCGCAACTAGAAAATGTCCCAGTTCATGTATCAAAATAATGAGGCAAAAAATGAGAATGGTAATCAAAATGGTGACAACAGTAGACATGAACAAAGAACCTCCCTTATGGTATTAAAGATGAAAATATTGCGTAACAAATTCCCGCGCGGCTTGATCCGCCTGTAAAATATGTTCCAGGGTTACTTCTTGATACGGCAGGGAAAGTTCCAAAGCTTGTTTTACGACTTCCCCAATTTGCAGGAAGGAGATTTTCTCCTGTAAAAACAATTCCACCGCTTTTTCATTGGCGCCATTGACCAGAGTAGGATACAAACCACCCCTACTAATGGCCTCTTTACAGGCTGTTAGGCAATCGAATGTTTCATAATCCGGACGATAAAACGACAATGTCCCATAATCAAACAAAGATAGCCGTTTGACATCACAATCCACACGTTCCGGATAAGTAAAGGCGTATTGGATGGGGATCTTCATATCCGGTGTACCCAGTTGAGCAATCACAGAACCATCCACATATTCTACAGCGGAATGGACAACACTTTCCCGCTGTACCACTATTTCTATGTTTTCCGGCTTTTGCTGGAATAACCAAACTGCCTCGATCAGCTCCAGCCCTTTATTCATTAAGGTGGCGCTATCAATCGTGATTTTTTTACCCATGCTCCAGTTTGGATGGTTCAAAGCATCCTGTAACCCCACATGAAGCAGTTCCTGTTTTGTCTTTCCAAAAAACGGGCCACCGGAAGCAGTTAACAGAATTTTGCTGACCTGTTCTATTTTGTTTCCTTGCAATGACTGAAAAATGGCAGAGTGTTCACTGTCCACCGGATACAGGTTTACCCTGTATTCCTTGACCGCTTTCATTACCAACTCACCGCCGGTTACCAAGGTCTCTTTATTTGCCAAAGCAATATCTTTGTGGGCATAGATCGCTTCCAAAGTTGGACGCAATCCAATCATCCCCACAACCGAGTTCAGCACCATTTCCGCTTCTGGAACTGTAACAGCCTGGCACAGACCTTCCATGCCGGTGACAATTTGCACTTCCATGCCGTCCAATTCTTTCTGCAAAGGAACCAGGTATTCTTCTTCATATATACACACAAGGCTTGGATGGTATTCCCTGACTTGATTTGCCAACTGGTGATAATTGGATTTTGCCGCTAGCGCAACCACCTGGAATCCCTGTTTTTTTACCACATCCAAAGCCTGGGTTCCAATCGAACCAGTAGAACCCAGGATACTAATTCGTTTCATTTTTACGTCCTTTCCTTACAAAATCGGGAAAAATCCAGCAAACACATAGATGACTGGGGCAACAAAAAAGATGCTGTCAAACCGATCCACTACCCCGCCATGTCCTGGAATTAAATTCCCAAAATCTTTTATTTTATACTGCCGTTTCACAATCGAAGCGGTTAAGTCCCCTAAAATTCCCACGAAAGAGCAGATAAATGCCAAAATCAACAATGGGATATAATTTTTTGCCGGGAATTCCAAATGGCATACCGCGGTATAAATTAAAGTAAACACTACCGCCAAAACCAGATTGGTGACAATCCCACCAATGGCACCTTCCACCGTTTTGTTGGGGCTAATTTGAGGAGCCATTTTGTGTTTTCCAAAAGCACGCCCCACAAAATAAGCGCCGCCATCACAAATCCATGCCAACACAAAAATCAACATAATGTAGTACAGGCTGTTAGCGGAAAAATCATCCCGGATATAAACCAGATTGGACAATGTAAAAGAAATTCCAAACGTCCCTAATACACAGATTGCCAAACCGGAAACGTGAAGCTGATTGTGGGTTTTGAGCAAAATGGTAAATATAATCAATAAAAATATTAAAATCGCTATCGTTCTCACATCTGGAAATCCATCCATTTTCATAAACGGGGCAGCGGCAGCAAAGACCATACACACAGCGGAAAACAGTTTCTGGGATAGATTACCGGTTGTCTTTAAAATCTCATAGGTTCCAATAACAGCAATCAAGGCAATCCCGATATTTAACACAACCGTCTGGTAAAAACACAAAATAACAACCAGTACCGATAGCCCAACAACAGCGCTTAAAATCCTCTGTTTCATAATAGTTCAATTCTCTCCTTTAGTTTACTTTTAAATGCCTCCAAAGCGGCGGTTTCTTCTGGAATATTCCTCAATGGCACGGTCCAAATCTTTCACTTTAAAGTCTGGCCATAAAATATCATCCATAAACACATATTCCGCATAAGCTGACTGCCAAATTAAAAAATTGGATAACCGGTATTCCCCACTGGGACGAATAATTAAATCTACATCCGGCATGCCAGCAGTATACATGTGGTCAGAAAGAGTCTGTTCGGTAATCTCTTCGATAGCGAGCTTCCCTTCTTCAACTTCCTGAGCAATCTGTTTCGCGGCATGGGTAATCTCCGCACGACCGCCATAGTTCAACGCAATACTGAACACCAGCCCAGTAGCATTTTTACTGGCTTCCTCTGATTTTGCCATTTTATCTTGGATATCCTGATCAAATCCAGACCAATCCCCTATAAAACGAATGCGGATATTTTCCTTAACATATTTATCAATTTCCTTTAGGTAATAACGCAGCAGATTAATAATGGAACTAACTTCTTCTTGTGGGCGCGCCCAGTTTTCGGTAGAAAAAGCGAATACTGTCAGGTTTTTTACTCCCAATTCGTTGCATCTGCGGGCAATAGATTTGATGAGCTTGGCGCCAGCAGTGTGTCCATCGGAACGAGGCAAGCCTCTTTTTTTTGCCCAGCGTCCATTTCCGTCCATAATAATGCCAATATGCTTTGGAATTGTTAACTGTTCCATTCCAAATACCTCCTAAACTGACAATGGGGAGCTCATTGTTGATAAGCTCCCCCTTTTTTCGTTTCTTACTAGATTTCCATAATTTCTTTTTCTTTTGCAGCCGCAATCTCATCGATAACTTTACAGAATTTATCAACAGAAACCTGTAATTTCTTTTCGCCATCTTTGATTTCGTCCTCACTGACGCCGCTTTCTTTTTTCAATGCCTTTAACTTATCCATATAATCCCGACGAATGTTACGGACAGCCACTTTTGCTTCCTCACGGAGTTTGTGAACATCCTTTACAATCTCTTTACGGCGTTCCTCTGTCAGTTGAGGGAAAGCAATGCGGATTACTTTACCGTCATTGGTTGGATTGATCCCTAAATCAGAAGTTTGGATTGCTTTTTCAATCGCTTTTAAGCTGCTAGCATCCCAAGGACTAATTACCAGAATACGGGCTTCCGCTACCGAAACAGCCGCCATCTGGTTGATTTGGGTTGGCACACCATAGTAGTCTACCATAATTTTATCCAATACAGCAGGGTTCGCACGGCCAGCACGGATGGTGGTATATTCATGCTCCAAACGGTCGGCGGTTTTTTGCATTTTTTCCTCTGCTTTTTTCAAAAGTTCTTTCATCTGTCTTTCCTCCTGTAAACTATTTTACAATGGTTCCAATCGGCTCGCCCAAACCAGCCTTAACAATGTTTTCTGGCTGAGCCAAGTTAAATACCAGAATTGGAATATTATTGTCTTTGCACATGGCAGCCGCAGTGCTATCCATTACATTTAAACCTTTTGCGATTACTTCATCAAAGGTGAGATTATCATATTTTACAGCGTCGTCATATTTATTTGGGTCTTTGTCGTAAACACCGTCTACCATGGTTGCTTTAAAAATGATGTCCGCTTCAATCTCAGCTGCACGCAACGCTGCCGCTGTATCCGTAGAGAAGAATGGGTTTCCAGTACCACAGCCAAAAATGACAATACGCCCTTTTTCCATATGGCGCATCGCCCGGTTGCGAATGTATGGCTCCGCTACTTCCTGCATGGTAATCGCGGTTTGTACCCGTACAATCGCGCCCTGTTCTTCCAAAGCATCCGCCACGCCAAGAGCATTCATGGTGGTTCCCAACATACCAATATGGTCAGCGCGGGTACGGTCCATTGCCCCGCTGGAACGGCCCCTCCAGAAATTGCCCCCGCCTACTACGATGGCAACCTGTGTGCCCAAATCACTTAATTTTTTTATTTGTTCGCAAATTGGATTAATTACATCATAATTCAGGCCGAATTTTTTATCGCCAGCTAAAGCTTCACCGCTTAATTTTAACAATACTCGCTTATATTTGGGTTCCATGTGTTAAACCTCCATCTTCTCAATATTGCGTTTTAGCAGATTAATCTAACCTATATTTTACATGAAATACAGGCAAATGTAAAGTGCATTTCAATAACTTATCACAAAAATAGTGTGAATTTATGCAAAGCATTAACAAATACAACAAATTTTTCTATTTCTTTTGGTAATTGAACTACCAATCCTTTTTTATGGAAAAAATTTTTCCTATAAAAATAGTAAATAAAATGAAAAAATTCAAAAAGGCAGATAGACAAAAACAGGCTATTTTTCATACAAACAGCCTGTTTTCTATCTGATTCCCTCAATAATTAGCAACTGATTATTCGTTACTATAAAAATGATAAATGACAAGAAGATATTTTCTGCTATACGAAAGATAGGTCCTATACAAAACATACAACCAGAAAGTAATGTATTGTTATTCATCATCTAAGTCAAAAAATACTTTATCATCAAAAAAATCTTTCAGTTCTATGTTTAATCCCAGACAAATACGCAGAATTGTCAATAAAGTTGGGTTTTTACTGGTTCCATCTATTAAACTGTTTAACGTCGACTGTGGCATGCCAGATAACGTAGCCAATTTATTTAGCGTAATTTGCCTTTCATTACACAAATTTAAAATTCTATATTTTACAGCTTGCTGTAAATCCATAATCATCACCTCTGTATCAATATAGCAAAATAAACGATACAACGTTACCGATACAGCGGTATTATGCCAGGATTATTCATCATCTAAATCAAAAAACACCTCATCATCGAAAAAATCTTTGAGTTCTATTTGTAGCCCTAAGCATATGCGCAAAATCGTTAATAATGTGGGATTTTTGCTTGTGCCATCTATAATACTGTTCACTGTTGATTGGGAGATTCCAGACAGCATAGCAAGGCCATTGATTGTAATATGGTTTTGTTCACATAGTTGCAAAATCCTCAATCTTACAGCTTCTGATAAATTCATAACACCGCCTCCTTATAAACATAGTATAACAGCATTGCATCCCAATATTAACGATAAATCGTTAAGGAGGATTTATATGACGAAAGCTTTATTTGAAAATTTATTGGATCAATTAGAACAAGATTTACAGCTAGAAAAAAGTCATGATTTTATTGGCGAATTATGTGAAGAAAGAGCCGAAATTATGCATATGGCCATTGTAAAAAACCAAGAGTACAAACAACACATGAACATTATAAAACAACTAAGAATGGAAATCCGAGATACTTTTCAGGATTATAGGCTGGTTTTTGAATACATTGAAAAATACGATAAAATAAAACGTGAAAACCAATATTTATATGAAAAACAGATGTATAAACATGGTGTTTATGACGGTATAATGCTCCTATTGGAGGGGATGAAAAAGTAGATGATACCAGTTTTTTAGAATTGGAAAAAGACTTATAAACAACAGGCTTGTTTGAAAAACAGCCTAAATAATATCCTTTTATTTTATTAGAAAAGGAACTGTGATTAAAATGAATTTGAACGAAGCTGTTCAGCAACGCATATTAAATCTTTGCAAAGAAAAAAGTATTCCTCTTAATCAACTTACCTATTTATCCAATTTATCTCCAGCCGACCTGGAAGGATTAATCAACAAATCAAAAGATATTGATATCATAACGACAAATAAACTCTGTGTTGCGTTTCAAATTTCATTAAAAGAATTTTTTGATGACGATCTATTTCGTAAGTAATGAAAAAACAGGCTATATAGAACAGCCTGTTTTTTCATTTTATTCATTCATAAACAGATGGTTTTTCCAGTGTTCTGCTCCACTGCCTGTAAGGTGTAATCTTCCGCAATGCCTGCATACTCCCAATCCCCTTCCGGCATGGATTGGAAACTATAATGGTGCCAATACTGCTGAAAAACAGACCCAAATTGTCCCTGGCAAAACTGGTGATAGATAATGTCAAGATGGTTCAAAACCGCCGCTGCAAGCTGTTTCCGGTCCTGTTCCCGTTGGGTCACCAGCAACAAAGAGGTCATCCCATCCGGCAGTTCATCCTCATCCGCGTTGACCTGGATACCAATCCCCGCTATGGTATAATCTAGTTGCTCTATACTGCCGAAACTTTCCAGTAAAATCCCACATAGTTTTTTTCCGTGACAGTAAAGGGAGTACGGCCATTGGCACTGGATTTTTTCCTGGGTTACCTGTTCCAGCGCTAAGCAAACCGCGGTTTGTACACAAATGGTGAGTTTCGGCAGCTGCATGACGCCGATTTCCGGGCGCAGCACAACTGAAAGATAAATCCCTTTTCCCGGAGCGGCTTCCCATTGGCTGTGTTTCTTACCTCGGCCTTTCGTTTGATATTCGGAAATCACTACATGCCCTTCTGGCTGATTTTGTTCCGCCAGCTGTTTGGCGAAATCATTGGTGGAAGAAGTGTTGGTTAAATGATGGATAGAATAAGATAAAAATTTGGAGTGTAGTAAATCAGTCAATTCGGATTCAAACAAGATATCTGGTGTACCAACCAAGCGGTATCCCTTTCTGGTTTTGGATTCAATTACATAGCCCAGGGCTTCCAGTTGTTTAATCGACTTCCAAACCGCTGCCCTTGTCACCCCAAACCTCTGACTCAATTCCTCACCCGAATGGTATTCATTCGATTGTTTTAACAGCTCCAATATCTTTTCTTTCACCAGATACACCTCCATTTAAAATTAGTTCCATTTTATCATAAATGTCCCCTATCTTCAACTTGCCGAATGAGCTGTTTTGGATTATAATAATAGATAATGTATTGTTTGGGGAGGAACTTATGAAATACAAACACTTTGATATGCCAAATTTAGATTATTTCCAGTTTAAAAATATATATAGTGGAAGTATCCATCAGGAATTCCAATATAAAATCTTTCCTATGGAAAACACCCTAAAAGCCGCTGTATGGATTGGACCGTTCTGTTACGAAAAAAGCGAGTTATTGGCGGAACAGGAGTTTCCTCTGGACCAGGATGGTTTTGTTGCTTGCCTGGATTGGATTGACCAGCAGTATAAAAACCAATCCCACCAATAAACCAACTTTTTATTTTGATTTTTTGAGCGGGCTATTTCAGATAATCCCCGCTCTTTTCTTATTTTACGCCAAATTAAAGAAATTTTAATCCAAATAACAAACTGCCAGTAAAAAATCTACTGGCAGTTTGTCTTGACTATAACAAGCATTATTCCGCAAATCCATTTTGTATCATTTCCCGTTCTATCGATTTTTCTTCCTTATGATTGGTACGACTAAAAATACAGCGGAAAATCCATCTGCAAAGTGGACCTACCACAAATATCTGCAATGGAAAGGCAATAATAAAGTTGAGTACCATAGCTTGAATCCATATCACTAAAATATTGACTGTTAACCCGCTGGACTCAATTGTTCCCAACAGACTCATCAGTGGAACCATAGTACAAACAGTAAATGTTTGGATGCACAAAATTTTGAAAATAGGTCTATCCTGCGGCAACGCTATCCGCAAAGCAAGGTATTTTGCTGTCCTACTGGCGATAAAAAAGGCACATAAAAACCCGATCAGCCATTCCAACGGAAATGATATCGCCGCATGAACAAAAGTACCATACTGCAATCCGCCTGTATGAAGCGCTACATTGTATACTCCCATAAGAAAAATCATACAGCCAGAGGTTAATAAAGTAAAAATAAACTCTTGAAATTTTGTTTTTGGCATAAAAATCCTCCTTAAAAAGTAAAAAAATGCCGCCCAACCGTCCGACAATGGTTAGGCGACATTTAATGTCTTAATTATTATAACAGTTTCTTTTTTATTATACCATAGGAATAACAAACAAAAATAGTTTGATTGTTTTATACAACTAAAATAAAATTATTTTCTTTCGTATGGTCATCCTTTTTCCTCAAATAATAAATTTGAGGTGATTTAACATGGGGTATCAAAATCTGAATGAACTAATCCAAAATAGCAAAACTTCCTGCGATTACTTTTATTATTTACCAGTGAAAACACAAATTCGATTTTACTAATCACAAGATTCTAGCCACACATTGTCTAACTTACACGCTACTGTAGATCAAGTAGAACGCTATTCAAATCCGGTTAAGTGGCTTGTTTAAAAGAATACAAGCCTTAAAATAGGTTATACTGAAACTACCAGCTTGTTATACCAACTGAATATACTGTTTGCTGGCGTAACCAACTTGACCATTGTATTCTACCACATACCAATCCTGCCAACTGCCATATATTTTTACTCGGGAGCCATTTGGTATTGTAGTTTTTATATCAGCAATTACAGACGGCTTATTTCTCAAATATAAACCGCCGCTCGTGACATTAACAACCCCATTTTTAGTACCTTGTGGTTCAATAAATGGAATTCCAAAATATTCAGTCAAAGACAGAACTACATTTCGGGCAATTGTTCCAATATTATTGGTAATCCACGCAGCGTCTTCCGGATTATCATGGTAAGCAAATTCGATTAATACCGCTGGAAATCTAGTTTTTGTTACTTCCCCTAAATAAGTGGTAGTACGTGTTTGTACCTTATCTGGCAAAGGATAAATCGCCTTTAAATTATCAGCAAAAATATCGGCAGCCCGTTTTCCATTGATACTTCCCGGGTAATAATAAACGTCTGTACCACGGTACTTTCCCGCATCGCTCTCCGGTGCCGCATTGGAATGTAACGATAAATAAAAATCAAAATTTCCATCTTGGTTTGCCTGACGGATGGAAGATGCGGCAGTCATTTGCGGAGTATTCCGTACAAATTCTATTCCACTGGCATAAAGATAAGGCTCCATAGCATCTGCGATTAAATTCATGTAATATTCTTCTGTTCCGCCACTCACATAAGTATTGTATTCCTGGGTGGACGGACTTAAATAGATTCTAGGCATACAAAACCTCCTATCAAACTGGTTTACTCTATTCTATGTAAAAAACCAGCTATAATGTTACATAATCATCATTAAAAAGGAGAATTTTTATGATTTGCAGCATCATTGATATTGGTTCCAATACCATTCGGCTTTCTGTTTACCAACTACAGGAAGGAACCATTATTCCTTTATTGCATAAAAAAACTATGGCTGGGCTGGCTAGCTATATTCAGGATGGATGTATGTCTGAAGAAGGGATCCACACTGCTATCCGTGTATTAAATCAATACCGATCCCTACTAGAACACCTTTCTATTCAACAAGTATCTGTATTCGCGACTGCCTCTTTACGAGAAATCTCCAACACCATCCAAGCAGTAAAGATGATCCAAAAAGAAACGGGTTTTCTAATTGATGTCATTTCTGGTAAACGAGAAGCTATTCTGGACTTTTTAGGTGCTACCCATATTTTAGATATGAAAGAAGGTATCCTGGTAGATATTGGAGGTGGCAGCACAGAATTGGTTTCTTACCAAAATGCATCTATCCTGCAAGCCTCCAGTATGGAGGTGGGTTCCTTGGGATTATTTACTCAATTTGTCGGTAAACTTTTTCCCACCAAAAAGGAACAGAAAAAAATCCGGGATTATGTCAAAAAACAACTAGATAAACAAAAAGATTTTCGGGATAGTCAATTTCCAGCTTTATGTGGTGTAGGCGGAACTATCCGTGCAACTTTAAAACTAAACAACTCATTTTTTCAACAACCAGATGAAAACAAATCAATTCCAGCAAAAAATGTAAAAAAATTACTCAAACAACTTAGCCAAATGGAACCTGAAGTACTACGAAAAGTTTTGAAAGTAATTCCAGACCGGATCCATACAATCATTCCTGGAATGATTGTTCTACAAACAATGATAAAGCATTTTGGCTGTGAGGAAATCCAGGTCAGCCCTTATGGTGTGAGGGAAGGTTACCTTTACCAGAAAATTCTCAAAGAAGGCAGAATGGATTCATCCAATACAAAACCTATTTAAAGTTAAAATACCAATCACCAACTTCATATTTTTTCGCTTGCTTATCTAGTATATCAAATCGAATTGTTTAGAAACAAACGATATGGAAACCCGTTATTTTTCATTTAGCAGGATGCTTTTAAACTAACTTATTAAAAAGCTGTGTATTCATTCCAATATACAGCTTTTTCTATAAGTCTCCATATTTGCAAAAAACTTCTCCAAAGGATGTAATAGTTACATGTTTTTTTGTAAAACCATTATCCAAGTCACCTAATGTTGTACCAACCGTATTAGCATGGTTTGTAATTCGTAATAATCCCAAAGAAACCAGTCGATCTATCTGGTAGGATATCGATCCATCTATCACAATATTATTTTGCTCATATATCTCTTGTAATTTTGTATAATCACTTATGAACATACGATAATTTGATTCTACTAGTTCGCAAAATTTTTCCCAAGAGATATTCCGGTTTACATATGCCCTATAAAAGCATCCTGCTATTTTCGATTGTATACCATCAATTTGCTTATTTAAAATGATTAATACTCTACCAAGTTCTTTCTCCGCTTGTTTCGGATCCTGATCTAATTTACTCAAGTGGGAATTAAGCTTTTCTGATGAAATACTGCCATCATGAATTCCTTGAATAAAACATAAAGTCTGCTTCATTAAGTTTCGTTCATGAATATGGTATGATACTTTACATACTCCTATTAAGGTTTGCACAACAGGGATAGACTTCAAAATATCGTTATCCAAAATGGAATCTATAATTGAATCTATTCCAATCTCAGTAAAATCTGCCCCTATCTCCAGGATAGGTTTTGCAATACTCTGTCTTAAAGAATCTATCATTTGATCCATATCATTTCCTCCAAATTTATAATAAACAAAAAGACCATCCAAAAATTTTGGTTGGTCTTTTTTATCAAATATTTATCATCTACATTAGATGTACTGCCACAGGTCTTCGTGAGGAGCAGCCAGCAAGGATGTACCTGCCAGCAAGCCTTGGTTTTTCGCATATTCAGCACCTGTTTCAACAGCAGCGGTAACATCAGCAATATCGCCTGTTACAACAACATAACCTTTACCGCCCATACCACGGGAGATGCTCATTTCCATAATTTCAACAGCTGCCGCTTTTACAGCGCTATCAGCTGCTTTGATTGCGCTGGTACCAGAGAATGTTTCAATAACACCAATTGCACCTTTCGCACAATCTGCAACGCCACCAAACAGCGCTTTGATAACAGTAGGCTCAATTCTACCCATTACAGTAGAATCCAATACATATTCGCCATAGTTATCAGTTGCACGGTCAATCGCGATTTGTACGTTAGAGAGCTGACCAGTGATAATAATTTCGTATTTACCAGGACATGCTGTATGAGCTGAAATCAACTGGATTTCAGCGGATTTCAAAATCTCATCACAAGCCAGAATACCTTTTGCAATACTTTTTAATTCGATAACTCCAACTGTTTGTAACATCGTCTCTCACCTCACACTCTTTTAATTACTACAACACCGTTATCAACGCTTTCTACAACGCCGTTAACAGAGCTGTGGATGTTTGCGGAAATTCCGTCAGCAGCCTTACCAACAATATCGCCAACTTTTACACTGTCACCAGGTTTTACATTTGGTGCAGCAGGAGCGCCGACATGTTGTCTCAGCGCGAGACTGATGTGAGTTGGATCTATTTTTACTTCTGCTTTGAATTCTGGGATAACAGTATCATATTTATCCACACCAATTCTCTGCATAAATCTTGTACTTGGCAACATTCTGTTGTCACGTTCACTCATTACCTGTAAAGGTTTATCATCTGGATGAACGTATCTCATACGATTTCTTCCCAATTCGCCTTTTACAGCAGTGTAAACTTTACGTGGGCTAATACCCTGACAGCAAGCAGATAGTTCACAAACACCACAACCACTACAAGTAGTAGCAACCAAATAATCCTGTGGATTGCTAGTTACGCGGTTGGTTACAGAGCGAACAATTTTATGTGGCTCCAGAGGGTAACCAATTAAGGCCCTTGGACATAGTTCGGTACACATAGTACAAGAACAACAGTTAGAGGAAGCGTGCGTCATAGTAACACGCATATCACCTAACATACTTGCAGTACAAGGAATGTTGTCAGGCAAAATCAATAAAGATTTTGTGGTTTTAGTGATAACCGCAGTTTTATAATCGATTGGTTTCCCCATTGCTGGACCACCATCTACAACGATATCACCTTCTGGAACTTTAATACCCAGTTTATCAAAAATTTCAATGACAGGGGTACCGATTGGAACACCAATCATCATTTTATTGGTCAAATCACCGTTAATTGTTACCCATTTTTCTGTTACTGGCTGATTATCCATAGCATTTGCAACATTATACAGGGTTTCTACGTTATTTACAACGCATCCTACATCACCAGGAAGTTTACCAGGAGGAACAATCCTGCCAGTTACTTCATAAATCATGATGATTTCATCGCCCATTGGATATACATCCGGCAGGCAATGAACAGAAATACCATCTGTTAATTTTTGACCATCTGTCCAAGAAAGACGTGCAGCGGTGTGCTGTTTAACAGCCATAAAACCTTCTGGAATACCACAGGCATCCATGATAGCTTTTGCACCTTTCAGCACTTTATTCAAGGAGTTTTTTAATAAATAATAGTCAGTATAAATTAATGGTTCACATTCAGCGGCGTTGATGATAAATTTATCAATACCATCACGCAGTTTAAATGCAGTTGGGAATCCGGCTCCACCGGCTCCAACAACCCCAGCGGATGCTATTAAACTTTTCAGTTCATCAATTTTCAAAACAAGTTTCCCTCCGCATTATTCATCAATAATTCCTACAACAACAGCATCAACAGCTGTTTCTTTGTCGCGCAGCGCTAAACGGGCACTGCTACCTGTTGTAATCAATACACGGTCACCGATACCTGCACCTACGCCGCAATCAATTGCGATCATAAATTCATCTATATCTTTATTCTCGTGTAATAGTTTGACTTCAAGAATTTTGGAACCGACCAGGCTTTCGTGTTTCCTGGTGGATACAATATTCCCTACTACTTGTCCCATTAACATGGTAACTCTCCATTCTATCTTAAATTTGCATAAGCGAACCTGATAGGAAATACGGAAGAATGGCTTATGTACGCCTTACCAGCCAAAAGCAGGAACAAAACTATCTTTTTACAACAGTTACAATATCACCATTTTTTAAGCCAGCTGCATTAGCGTCATCAGTATCTACATGCATTTCCAAGCAGAACGCTTTATTTACACGAACCTGTACATCATAGAATTTGGTTCTTCTTTCGCCCTGTACTTCAACGTCAACATAATCGCCATCGTTCAAGCCATAAGCAGCACCATCTTCCAAACTCATATGGATATGACGGTTTGCGATAATACAGCCTTTGTCCAGGTTAATAACTCCTTTTGGCCCAACAACCATAATCGGAGCAGAACCTTCCAAAGAACCGGATTCACGTACTGGAGGTTTTACCTTTAACACGAAACTATCTGTGCGAGAAATTTCAACTTGAGTTTCTTTTCTAATTGGCCCTAAAACCCTTACATTGGTAATTGGTTTTAAAGAAGGCCCAACAATTGTGACAAGCTCTTTACAAGCATATTGACCAGGCTGAGAAAGATCCTTTAATGGAGTTAATTCATAGCCTTCACCGAAAAGGGTATCCAAGTCTTTACGGGACAGATGAATGTGTCTGTTAGAGATACCAACAGGAACAGGTTTTGGTTCGCCTGCGCCTTTTGCGCTACCTTCAGCCAAAATTTGAGCTACAACACTCGCAATTAATTCTGGATTAACATTCATAAGGCGCCATCCTCTATTCTGAAATTAAATTTTGTTTTGCCACCTGCCAAACAAGGCAGGCAACAAAACAGATTGATTGCTTAACTATTATAAGTTAGGGAACAATTTTGTAGTATCAGAATGAGGTCTTGGGATTACATGTGTAGCAACTACTTCACCCAGACGGGAGCCAGCTTGACCACCAGCTTCAACAGCAGCTTTTACAGCTCCAACATCGCCGCGAACCATTACGCATACCAAACCGGAACCGATTTTTTCAGAACCAATTAATGTAACATTAGCAGCTTTTACCATAGCATCTGTTGCTTCGATTGCAGCTACCAGACCTCTTGTTTCTACCATACCTAAAGCTTCCATTATTATATCCTCCTAATGAAAATTGGTGTTTTGCCACCGAATTCATCTTCCCTATATAGGGGTAATTTTTTCATTTAGAAGCTGCGCTTTTTCGGCTTTACCGATTATTTGCACAGCAAACCTATTGCTGATTAATCATCCAAATCATCCGAATAAAGGAATGGAATTAATTCCTCATGAGGACTTGGGATTACTTCGCAAAGTTTTACAGAGCCAACTTTGTCAGCTTCTTGTGCACCGGCTTCAGCAGCTGCGGTTACCGCAGATACTGTACCATCAATTACGATGGTTACCAAACGACCGCCCAAACGTTTTTCAACGTGGATAAGTCTGACATCGGCAGCCTTTAACATAGCATCAAGTCCGGCGATTGCCGCAGTCAACGCTTGCACTTCTAATAACGCAATTGCCTTATCCAATCGCAGTCACCTCAATTAATTATTTTGTTGGCAGCAATTTTTCTACATCGTTGTGTGGTCTTGGGATTACGTGTGTAGCAATAACTTCGCCCAGACGGGAAGCAGCTTGACCACCAGCTTCAACAGCAGCTTTTACAGCTCCAACGTCGCCACGAACCATGATGTTTACCAGACCGGAACCGATTTTTTCGGAACCAACTAATGTAACGTTTGCAGCTTTGCACATTGCATCTGCGCCTTCGATTGCAGCAACTAAACCTCTTGTTTCTAATAAACCTAAAGCTTCTACCATGATATTCAAATCCTTTCTGAAATTGAATTTATTATACAAATCTTTTATTTTGTTTCTTTATTGTGCTTATATAATTTATCTCTTCCGAGCGTATTTTTATAAGCTAATTTATTGGTGTCAGATTCTGCACGGGAAATCACATGTGAAGTAATATAAAGATCGCGTTGTTTTGCAGCCGCTGAGCCTGCCTCTACAGCTGCTTCCACAGCTGCTACATCCCCTTCTAAACGCACACACATTACCAAAGGGACTGCTACAGTATCCACCACTGCTGGAGCTGGTTTGTTGTTTTCGATAGCGACGATCTTTACATTGCCAGCTTTTGCTGCCGCATCAGCTACCACAATGGATGTTGCAAAACCGTAAACTTCAATCATTCCTAATGCCATAAATCTTTCTCCCTTACAGAGTTGCTATTGTTTGTTATTATTATAACATACTTTTGCTTATTCGGCAATATAGCAAATCTTAATTCCTTTTTGAGCTACGTTTGTTTCCATAGCTTCATTCATTTGATCCAATGGATAAGAATGAGTGATCAATTCTTCGATTGGAACGCCTAATTTTCTAGCTTGTTTCAGGAATGCAATACCGATTGGGTAATCCTGAGCGCTGTAGTCCCAAGAACCAACCATGTTAATTTCTTTTTGACACATAGCAAAGTGTGGATTTACTTCATAGGTACCATTGTTTACAAAGAAGCCCATTTCACAGAATCCACCGCCGCGTCTGATGTATTCATAAGCGTCAGCTGCTGCTTTTGGTGCACCTGTACATTGGTAAATGAAGTCTGCGCCTAAACCAGTCAAGGAAGATTCTTTTACCATTTTAACTCTTTCTTCCAAGTCTTTTACTTCAGAGAAGTTAATGGTCATGTTAGCGCCTAATTTTTTCGCCATTTCCAAACGCTGAGCATTGCCGTCAATTGCAATGACGTTGTTGATACCAGCAACTGTCAGAACAGACAGCATTGTCAAACCTACAGGGCCACAGCCTTGTAATACAACGGTGCTAGCAAAGTTCAACAGACCTGTGGATTTTCCTCTTTCCAGAGCATGTACACAAACTGTAACCAGTTCAAGTAACATTCTTTCTTTCAGGTTCAGGTCATTTACAACAAAGTAAGTTGGGTTTTTATCCCCTTTAATTACCATGTGGGTTGCGAACCAACCAGTCAGATGGTTATGATCGGAATCCTGTACCAAACCAAATACACCTTGGCCATCACACAGGTTTGTGTTTTCTGGATGCATACGGCAAATACCGCACTCTCCACAGCTCATTACAGAAGTAACGATTTTGTCGCCAATATTCAATGGTTTACCAGAAGTATCGCAGGTAACGTTTTTACCTTTTGCGATTACAGTACCAGTACCTTCGTGGCCCAATACAACTGGGATGATACCAAATGGGTCCATTTTCCATTCGTGAACGTCTGTACCACAAACGCCAGCACCTTCAACTTGAACCAGGATATCATCATCGCCTAATTCTGGAATAGGGAATTCTTTTACTTCAATGTTTTTTAAGCCAGTCAGCATAGCTACTTTAGCAGTAGTAGGAATTTTTGGAGCATTGTTGCAAGCAGCTGGAGCAGCTGGAGTTGCAGGTTTTGCACCATTCATTTCAGCCAGAACCTGGCGTACAATGTCATTAATTTGATTAGAATCCATTTATATGCACCTCTATTTTCTATCAATTTACCATATCATCTAATGGAAAACCAATTAGATGATATGGAACATATCTTTCATTACACAACGGCGTTTTCTTGTAAAGCTTCTTGCGGAAGTCAAGCCTTCACCAGTTGGTCCTGCAATGGTAAAGGTTGTGTGGCCTTCTGCGCCAAAACCGATACCAGCATAAGATGGAGCATTTTTAACAAAGATCGTTGTCTCAATTGCTTTCGCAAATTTTGACAGATTTTCAATGTTTTTGGAATGCATATGAGCAGAATGTCTGTTTCCATGTTCAGCACGGACAGCTTTCTCGATTGCTTCGTCAATATCTTTGACACGGACAACAGCAAGGATTGGCATCATCAATTCAGTCTGAACAAACAAGTGGTCTTCTTCTACTTCACAGATCAGGCAACGAACACTGTCGTCCACTTCAATCCCCAAAGCAGCTGCGAATTTCTTCGCATCTCTACCAACCCAGTCTCTGCTAACAGAGTATGTGATTTTACCGGTTTTTTCGTTTTTCTTTTCTACCAAAACGATTTTTGCCAGTTCATCAGCCTGAGCTGCTGTAATAAAGTAAGCACCATTCTGCTGCATGTTGTACATCAGTTCATCTGCAATGTTGGAAAAAGCAAATACTTCTTTTTCAGCGATACATGGCAGGTTGTTGTCGAATGTACATCCATCAATAATGTCTTTTGCAGCTTTTTTAATATCAGCAGTATCGTCAACAATAACAGGTGGGTTACCTGCGCCTGCGCCGATTGCTTTTTTACCAGAAGATAGAACAGATTTTACTACGCCAGGACCACCTGTACAAACCAACATTCTAACTCTTGGATCTTTGTACATTACATCTGCAGTTTGCATGGTTGGTTTTACCATAGAACAAACCAGGCTAGCTGGTCCGCCCGCTGCCAAAGATGCACGGTTTACCAGGTCTACCGCATAGTTGGAAACTTTAATTGCGCCTGGATGTGGGTTGAATACAACCGCATTACCAGCAGCAATCATTGCAATAGAGTTGCAAATTACTGTTTCACTTGGGTTGGTACTTGGTGTAATAGCCCCGATGATTCCAAATGGAGCCATCTCTACCAGAGTCAAGCCGCCGTCACCGGACTGTGCTTCTGTCTGAATATCCTCTGTACCAGGTGTTTTATCAGCAACCAAAATATGTTTCAGTGTTTTATGTTCAACACGTCCCATTTTGGTTTCTTCAACACCGAGTTTTGCCATAATTTCTGCTTCCGCACGGGTCAGTTTACGGATCTCGGTGATGATTTTTTCACGTTGTTCTACGCTCATGTTGCGGATTACTTTATAAGAATCAGCAGCGGCATCAATGCCTTCTTCCATGGTAGCGTAAACGCCCAAGTATTGTCTTCCGTTATATTGAGTGGAATCGTATGCTGGAGCAGATGTAGGAGTTGTACCTTGCATCTGAGCAACAACACTTTGTACAATTGAATCAATTTGATTTTGGGAAAATACCATTCTTTTTCCAAACCCCCTTCATGAAAATTTCATTTTAATCGAATATATTAAAATGATTTTGTAAAGAGCTGAGCACCATATTCGGCGAGCCCTTTATCTTGGTCAGCTGTACCTCCGCTGACACCCAATGCACCAACCAGTTCCCCATTACTATCATACAAGGGGACACCGCCGCCAAACAGGATTAATTTCCCATTTGTGGTGTATTGCAAGCCCTCTAGGCCTGCCCCGGGCTCGGTCAGTTTGGCTACTTCTTCAGTAGTCATTTTTAAGGAGGCACTTGTATATGCCTTGTTTATCGCCACATCAATGCTGACGAGAAATGCATTGTCATCCCGTTTGAACGCGACCAGGTTGGCACCTTTGTCACATACTGCGGTTACAACACCCAAACCTTCTGCCCGCGCTTTTGTCATAACAGCTTCACATAAACGCTCCGCCTTATCACAAAATTGGTTGCCGTCGACAGTGATTTTTTCATCTGCTGCCACCGCAACCGCAGGAGTTGCAACAGGGGTTGAGGTTGCTGTCTCTTCTTCAGGTTTGGAAATTGGTGTGCCGCCGGAAAAATCAGCCATTCGAGCCAATGCATATACCAGATCGGAAATCCGGTTTAGCCATGCAATTGTATCGCGGGACATACCACCCATTTGAGAGGCGGCAACAGCTTCACGCTCTGCCCGGCGTACAACCGTTCTGGCTAAGTCCAAAGCCGCTCCTCCTTCGGTTTCACCCGGGAGGATAAAGGATTTGATCTCTGGCAGTTGGGTCATAATGGAATCAATCGCTTGCTCCAGATGATCCACTTTCTCTTTGGTGGTGAATTTTTCACCGCCAGCGATTTCGCCAGAAATCGCAATGACATCCTGCTGGATTTGTTCTACAACATCTCTGATGGTTTGAGGCAGTTTTTGTTTTGATAAACCAAGGGCAGATGAGAATTCGTCCAATGCTCCCAACAGTTTAAACACAGGGCTGTTTTTTGGGATTCTCATACGATTTTTTGTACTGGCAAACCCTGTATCGCCATTACGCGTATAAATACTCATCGCCCACCTCCTTTAATGATTGTTTACTAGCATGATTTTAGTCAAAACCTAAGTCCAAGAGGACAAGGGCGCAAACGGTTTTTTCTAAAATATACTTGATATGGAACCTATGGTTCCTGGGGTGCAAAGTTCCCTTTGCATTACAACCAAACTCGCTTTTCTGTCAAAAAATTATTTGTTCAGTTGAGCGATTACTTTTTTAGTGATTTCAGCAATCAGGCTGTTATCAACGTTTGCAGCAGTGTTGGTTGGAGGTGTAGATGGGATTACAGCTGCTGGATGTCTTACCTGGCTGCCGTCTGGGTTAGCAGAGTTCACTGGTACAGCGGAACCTGGCAGAACTTCACACTGTGGGCAACCTGGGTGTGCACCTGGTACGCCAAATTCTTTACGCAGTTCGAGCAATCTGTTAATTTGGTCACAGTCTAACTGTTGAGCGCCACCTAATTGACGGCAGTACATGCTAACTTTTGCAAAGAATTCTGTAGATTCCATCAGGAAATATGCTTTTTCCAATGTGTTACCGATGGTCAGAGCACCATGGTTTTTCAGCAGGAAGGAGTCATTTGTCTGAATATAAGGCATCAGAGAATCTGGAATTTCGTTTGTGGATGGGGTACCATATTCACAGATTGGAACTGTACCTAAGAAGATAACCGCTTCTGGCATGATGAAAGTATCCAGAGGGATATTGCATACAGCGTGAGCAGTAGCTACAGGAGGATGAGCATGAACAACAGCTGTTACGTCTGGTCTTTCAGCGAACACTCTCATGTGCATTTTAACTTCGGAAGAAGGTCTGCAGTCAGCTCTACCTTCTAATTTGTTCCCTTTTGCGTCTACTTTACAGATCATATCTGGGGTCATAAAACCTTTAGATACGCCTGTTGGTGTGCAGTAATACTCATTATCGCTGATTTTAACGGTGATGTTACCATCGTTAGCAGCAACGAAACCGTTCATGTAAATTCTTCTACCGATTTCGCAAATCTCTTTTTTGATTTCGTATCCTGATACCATTTTTCATTACCTCACTTTTTCAGTTAAAGTTTTTTTATTTATCTTGTGCTGCTAAAGTAGCAGTATCAAGCGCAATCATATATTCCTCGTTGGTTGGAATTACCAATACTTTTACCTTTCCGCCTTCCGCAGTAACATCTGCTTCTTGGCCTCTTGGTGCGGACGCATTTTTTTCATTGTCCATTTGAATACCCAGGTAGTCCATGTTTTCACATACCCATTCCCGGACATCCGCACTGTTTTCACCTAAGCCAGCAGTAAAGACAATGCAATCCAGCCCATTCATTTCCGCTACATAGCTACCAATATGTTTTTTAATGCCGTGTACCAGAATTTTTTCCGCCAAGCGTGCTCTTTCATTTCCCTGTGCAGCGGCTTCCCTAACATTACGGGCGTCACTGGAAACACCGGATACGCCTAACAAACCGGATTTTTTATTAATAATGGTTTCTACTTCTTCTCCACTCATTCCCAATGCATTCACCATGTATGGAAGGATGGAAGGATCGATATCACCACAGCGTGTACCCATCAGGATACCACCGTTTGGCATGAATCCCATAGAGGTATCCACTGCTTTACCGTAGTCAACAGCGGTAATGGAAGAACCATTCCCCAAGTGGCAAGTGATAATTTTCAAATCTTTGATGTCTTTACCCAACATTTCTGCTGCACGGGACGCAACATAACGATGGGAAGTTCCATGGAAGCCATAGCGACGAATTTGATGTTCCTCATATAATTCATAAGGCAGAGGATATACATAGCTCTCTGGTTCCATTGTAGAATAAAAAGAGGTATCAAATACACCAACCTGTGGAACACCGTCCATCAATTTACGGCAAGCCTCAATCCCTTTGATTGCAGGTGGAACGTGCAGTGGCGCCAGATTTTGAATGGAATATAAATATTCCAAATCCTCATCTTTAATTACGGCGGATTCTTTTAATTTTTCACCACCATGGGCGATACGGTGACCAACAGCATCAATTTCATCAATGCTTTTAATCACGCCGTATGTATCATCCTGCAACATGCTGAGTACCAACTGAATTGCTTCGTCGTGGGATTTTAAATCCACTTCTTTTTTATAATCTTCTGCGCCGCTTTTTTTATGTGTAATTACGCCATCAATACCGATGCGTTCACATAATCCTTTGGCGAGAACATCATTTGTCTCCATATCAATAAATTGATACTTCAATGAAGAACTTCCTGAGTTAATAACCAGAATCTTCATAACTTTTATATGCCCCAATCTATGTTATATTATTTACCAACGATTTCTAAGAAGCGGCTATAAGCTGCATCATAACTCGCTGCGTCTTTTACATCATATTCTTTTGGTTCAACAGAATCTTTTACAATTTTACGAGCTTCTTTCAAACCGCTAATTTCATTTAACGCAATCAGCTGAACCGCAATGTTACCAGTAGCTGTTGCTTCGATTGGACCAGCAACTACTTTTACATTACAGGAATCTGCTGTCATCTGACAAAGCAGTCTATCTTTGGTACCGCCACCCAGCATATGAATTGTGTTATAAGTTTTGCCAGTTACTTCACGGATTGCATTGAAAGCATAACGGTATTTCATTGCCAAACTTTCGTAGATACAACGCATGATTTCGCCACGGTTCTGAGGAACATATTGGCCGGTTCTTTCACAGAATTCCTGTACACGTTTTGGCAGGTTGCCTGGTTTTTCAAAGTCTAAGCAATCTGGATCAATAAAGCATTTGAATGGTTCACAAGCTAGTGCTTCTTTTTCCAGATCAGCAAAAGTAACTTCAAAGCCTTCCCTGATCCACTGTCTACGGGATTCCTGGATTAGCCAAGTACCCATGATATTTTTCAGGAAACGGACTGTTCTGTCATAACCACCTTCGTTGGTTACGTTCAATTCTTCAGAAGCTTTGCTGATAATTGGTTTATCCAATTCAGTACCAAACAGGCTCCAGGTACCACAGCTGATATAGATGAAGTCTTTTTCTTCAGAAGGAACGGATACAACAGCAGAAGCTGTGTCATGTGTACATACTGCAATTACTGGAACTTTTGGAGCGCCCAATTCTTCACAAATATCATCAGACAACATGCCATAAATGCTACCAGCGTCAATGATTTCTGGAAGGATAGAAGTAGGAACACCCAATTTTTCCAACAGGTCATAAGTCCATTCCCCTGTATTAGGGTTCATAATCTGGGAAGTAGAAACAATAGAATATTCCGCTTTTTTCACACCTGTTAAGAAATAAGCAAACAGGTCAGGAATAAACAGCATTGTTTCTGCTCTTTCCAACAGTTCTGGTTCTTTTTGCGCAATTGTGAACAGCTGGAAAATTGTGTTGAATTTCATAATTTGAATTCCTGTTTCATTGTACACTTCTTCTTTTGGAACAACAGAAAACAGTTTTTCTGGCATACCATCTGTACGGGAGTCACGATAATGGACAGGATTTTGCAACAGGTTGCCGTTTTTATCTAACAGGCCAAAGTCAACCCCCCAAGTGTCAATACCAATTGCATCAAAACCGCCTGCATGGATTGCTTTGGTAATACCTGTTTTAATTTCATGGAACAAACGGAGGATATCCCAATAAAAAGTTCCATTCACCATAACAGGGTCATTGGTAAATCTATGGATTTCTTCCATTTGGAAGGACTTACCATCAAACTCACCAATAATTGCACGACCACTGGAAGCACCGAAATCGAATGCCAGCACACGTTTTTTACCCAATATACTCACATCTCCTTTAAATATGTTATCTTAATACTGTATAAATACAGTATAGGAATCAAAAATAAAATTTAGCACAAATGGGCGGATGATAGTACATTTGTGTTAAATTCACCACAGAAATGTCCATATCAATCAACCGCCTTTCTAATTTATGATTAAAATTGATTGCTTTTTTCCCGATAATTTGCTACCATTATTATATAGGAAAATCCTTGTTGTGTCTATATCTGGCGTAAATTTAGATTAATGCACACCAATAGGGGTAAATTTAATCATAAATAATCATAAATAATCAACCTTAATAAAACACAACTGATTTTAAGGATATTACAAAAATAATAACGGGAGAAAATTATGCTACCATTACAAAGACAAAATGATATTTTAGAAATTTTATCCAAACAGCATGTTGCCTCTGTGGAAGACCTCTGCAAACAGCTTTATTCCAGTGGTGCGACGATCCGCAGGGATTTAAAAAAACTGGAAGCAGATGGGCTAATTAAACGAACTCACGGTGGCGCTGCCATTATTGAGAGCACTACATCAGAATTTCCCCTTGCCTTACGAGAAAGTGAAAACATGGAGCAAAAAGACATGATTGCTCAAAAAGCGCTCCGGTATATCCGAAATGGACAAACCATTTTTTTAGATTCCAGTAGTACAGTTTGCCGGTTAGCCCGCTACCTGAAAAACTATTCGGATATTACAGTAGTAACCAATGGCATCCGTGTAGCGGATATCCTGGCAGATTACAAAGGGGTAAAGGTTTACTGTGCTGGAGGGATGGTTCGACAAAATGCCAAATCCATTGTTGGGTCTGCTGCCTGTGAATTCATCTCCCATTTCCATGCCGACTTGGCTTTTATGTCCAGTAGAGGAATTGACCTAACCATTGGAGCAACTGTCCCTTCGGAAGATGAAGCTAATATCAAAAGAGCTTTTATTAACAGTACCAAACGGCCCATTTTATTGTTTGACTCCAGCAAACTGGATACCCAATATTTTTGTAGAATTTGCCATTTAAATCAGTTTTGGCAGCTGATCTGCGATATTGAACTTCCAAAAAAATATCAGGATTTACAATACCAAACAGAACAAAATACCCTAATTTAGTTCTATTTAACATATAAATTTTAACTGAAAATCAGAAAAATATCAAGTGATTTCTCGATTTTTG
Organism: Massilioclostridium coli; assembly: GCF_900095865.1. GTDB lineage: Bacteria > Bacillota > Clostridia > Oscillospirales > Ruminococcaceae > Massilioclostridium > Massilioclostridium facile. The sequence goes on from NZ_FMIZ01000007.1 coordinate 1,251,830, forward strand.
AAAACTTATTCACACAATATGGCACTATCCACAGTTCAAAACGGATCTTTTGTGTAAATTGCAGTATTGATTCCTAATTTATAGAATAAATTGGGTTATTCCTTATCTAATATACTAGATATAGTACCACAATTTTAATAAATAATTTGTGTTACTTTTATCCCCTATTATCATAATAGGATTTTTATTATTTTTCAACGTGTTTTTGTTTCCACTAAAGTAAAATTACCCCAATTTAATCAGATTCACTACAACTAAGTATAAATATTTTTAATCATGAAAAGTTACTAAAAAATTTCTTTTACCACATTGTATGCCTATCCTGACTATTACAGATAATAACCCATTATTTTTGTGCTTGTTATTAAAAAACCTCTTTCCTTGTGTTCACAAAGAAGGAGGTTTTTCTCTTTATTCTTCTGAAGAAATACGTAACATCCGGTATCCTACTCCAACATGAGTTTGAATATATTTTGGATTACTGGTATTCTGCTCAATTTTTTTGCGCAATGTCGCCATAAATACCCGCAAAGATGGAATATCACTTTCCAAAGTACTGCCCCAAACTTCTTTTAGAATAAATTTGTGGGTCAACACTTTACCAATATTACGCGCTAATAAACAAAGCAGTTTATATTCTATTGGGGTAAGGTGCAGCTCTTTCCCATCAATATAAGCACAGCCAGAAGCAAAGTCTATTTTCAAGCCACCATTTACAAAAATAGACTTTTCTTGTTCCGCAATACTATTGGTATAACTAATACGACGTAATGTTACACGAAGACGCGCCAATAATTCTTGTACACTAAAAGGCTTTGTCAAATAATCATCCGCACCAGCATCCAAAGCATCAATTTTGTCCTGATCCTCGCTGCGAGCACTAATCACAATAATGGGTACATTGGACCATGTACGGATTTTTTTAATCACATCAACCCCATCAATATCTGGTAATCCCAAATCCAGCAGGATAATATCAGGGTGTTGAGAAACCGCTTCCATCAATGCCTGGTTTCCGTTCACTGCAGTATGATATTTATAGTCTTGAGTTTCCAAGGTCGTTGTAATTAAGTTGCGGACAGCATGATCATCTTCCACAACCAATAAAAATGGTTTATTCATGAATGGTTACCTCCTCAGCCGGTAGTGTAAATTGGAATATTGCACCATGAGGGTGATTATCTTTTACACAAATATCCCCTCCATGAGCATTGATAATGGATTTGCATAATGCTAAACCAAGGCCAAGGCCTCGCCTGCTATCCGCCACTCCTTTATGGGTAGTATAGAACATTTCAAATAAATTCACCTTTTCGTTATCAGGAATTCCATTACCGTCATCGGCAATGGATACTTCTACCCATTTTCCTTTTTTCTTGACTGAAACCGTAATGTGAGAGCCTTCTGGTGTATATTTAATCGCATTATCAATTATATTGATAAATACTTGAATCATGAGACGGGAATCCATTCGCGCCATAATCAAATCATCTTCCATTTCCACGCGGATATGATGTTTTACACTTTCTCGGTTAATATGGCGAAGAGATTCTGTAATTACTTCTTCCAGCAACTCTACTTCAGAGCGGATATTCATACTGCCATCCTCAATTCTAGTAACAGAGAGCAAATTTTCGACCAAATTAAACAGCCACATAGAGTCATCATAAATATCTGTATATAATTGCATCCTTTTATCTTTGTCCAAAGAATCCGCACTAGACATCAACATGCCTGCATTACCAGAAATACTGGTTAATGGCGTCCTTAAATCGTGGGAAATGGAACGCAGTAAATTGGCACGCAGTTGTTCTTGCTGCGCCTTCATAGCAGCCTGCTTTTTGGTTTCATTTAAATATTCCTGATCCAAGGCAAGGCCACATTCACCAAGCATGGAAATCAGTAGGCTGTTTTCAAAAGAATCCAGTTCGTCATGGTTCAATACAACTGCTACCACACCATACACTTGTTCTTTTCCCCGAACCGCCATGTAAAGGGATTTTGCTCCTGGTAGAGTATTAGTTGTTGCACCTGCATGTTTATTGTTTTTAAACACCCACTTCGCTACCGCTTGCTCCTCATGAGTGGTATATTGTAAAATATCCTCCTCATATTCAGAACGACAAAAAACAGCTGGTGGACGGAGAGAATTGTTTTCCCTGCCATAAAAGATAATATTGCGGTCTAATAATTTAATCAACTGGTTTGCGGTTTCACAGATAATTTCACTTTTCGTATTCGCCTGTTGTAATTTCTGATTCGTTTCCAATAAAATAGAGGTACGATATGCCCTTCTCGCAACTTGTCTTGCCTGGTCTTTTAATTTCATAGTCAACGTACCTGTAATAAACGCCGCAATAAACATTACCACAAAAGTCACTGGATATTCTGCCCCATTTGCGGAAAAGGTAAACCTGGGTTCTGTAAACAAAAAATTAAAGACAAGTACACTAAACAGCGCTGAAACTAGACTATATACGATATTTGAGGTAATAATCGAGGTTAATAGTACACCTAAAATATAAATAGTAATAATATTGGCTTCACTAAATCCCAATTCAAAAAATCCCAAACAAATCAATGTTACTATGATCAATACACCCAATGCTTTTACCGTATCTTTGACAGAAAAAGTGTACTGATGTTTCTGTAGAAAATTCATTTTTCGGTAAGGGTGCGTATGTTTATCTGGAATAATATAAATATCCAGATTAGGCGCCATTTGAGTTAAACGGTCAGCAAAAGAAGGTTTTGGAAATAAAAGATTTTTTTTGGCGTTGGTGCGTCCTAGTACAATTTTAGAAACGCCGGATAACCGTGCGAATTCCGCAATCTGCGCGGGAATATCCTCTCCATATACTGTGGCGATTTTTGCCCCTAACTGTTCTGCCAATTTCAGGTTATTCCGCAACATCATCCGGTCTGCATCGTTCATATTCACAAAATCCGGCGTTTCAACAAATAATGCGGTAAACATTCCTTTAAATGCGCTTGCCATACGGGCCGCTGTCCGGATTACCTTCGCATTGGAAGGGGCAGCAGATAAACAGATTAGAATATGTTCTTCTGTATAGGAAGTTGATTTTTTCTTCTTTTTTTCAGAAACCCTATTGACCCGGTCAGCAGTACGGCGGAGGGCAATTTCCCGCAAGGAAATTAGATTTTCCACTGTAAAGAAATTATCTAACGCCTTTTGAGCTTGCTGCTCTCGATAAATTTTTCCATTATTTAAACGGGAAATTAGGTCCTCCGGTTCAATATCCACCAATTCTACTTGGTCTGCATTGTCAAATACAGAATCAGGGATACGCTCCCGTACTGTAACGCCAGTAATAGATGCAACAATATCATTCAGGCTTTCCAGATGCTGCACATTTACGGTGGTATATACATCTATACCTGCTGTAAGCAGTTCATTAATATCCTGATAACGCTTGATATGCCGGCACTCATCCGCATTACTATGCGCTAATTCATCCACTAAAATAAGCTGTGGATGACGTTTTAACGCTCCATCCAGGTCAAACTCATTTAACACAATTCCTTTATGGTGAGCTTTTAAAGGAGGTAAAACCTCCAATCCGTCCAGCAATGCTAGAGTTTCTGGACGTACATGGGGTTCAATATAGCCCGCAACTACATCAACCCCTTTTTTCTTTGCTTGGTGGGCAGCTTCCAACATGGCATAGGTTTTCCCCACACCAGCCGCATAACCAAAAAATATTTTTAGTCTTCCTCTTTTATGGGCGCTTTGTTCCTGTTCCTTTTTTATTTGGCCCAGCAACAACTCTGGGTCCGGTCTTTGATCCATCATAAGGAATAAGATCTCCTCCATTTTTATTGTTTCTTATTTTCTATTATAGCAGATAATCCTTGTTGCTATATTAGAATTTTATTAAGAACAGGAAGTTTGTATTAAGATAATATAAAGACTTTCCTTTTAATTTCGTTCTGGAACCACTGGAAATAAAATTTTTAAAAAAACTTTTTCTGCTGCAGAACCAGTCCGATAATCAAACCGAAGCCTCAACCCATTCGCGTCAGTGACACGAAAATCTTCATTATCATAGGAGATTGTAATCCCTTTTTCGCTTAAGGCAAGACGGAGAGCAAGTTCCCACTGAAATAAAGAAATTTCTTCTTTTTCTTGGAGTTTCTCTACTAAATACTCAAATTCCATGACACTCACCTGGTCATTTAAAAATAACATCCAAAGATATTTTTGTTGTTCTACAGAAAGGGATTGCAAAAAAGAAATTTTCTGTTCCTGGCATTCAAAAATTAAATATCGATAAAAGGTGTTGGGATCTACCTCAGTAAAATCTGAAAATTTGTCTTGATTATGAATAGAACGCCGGATAGGTAGATAATTGCTGCGGTAGGTAAGATGCTGTAAAATCTGATACAGATCCTCTAATTCTTCCAAATCCTCTACTTGTATTTTTACGCAAAGCTCACCCATCTGTCCAAAGTCTTTTCCAGAAATATTCCGTTTTTGAAGTAGAATTTGTTTCTGATCCTCTGAACAGATTGCTTGTAATTCAGCAGATTCCATTTCCCCAATCATCCCATAAAAAGAAATTGGATATTGTTGAGAAATGAAAGCCGCACAAACTCCGTATTCATCCCAAAAACTATCGCACAAAAAATAAGAATATGGGAAAAAGATCCATAAAGCATGGTCTTTTTTCATTTGGTAAACTTTTGGATCAATTTCCAATTCTATACTCAAGCAATATAGTATTTGTAATAACATAGATGAGGCATCCGCGTGTTTTGCCCAAGCAGGAAATGAAATTGTTTTTTGTGCCGCAGTTCTCTTATGGTGCATAAATACCTCCTTAATACCAATCAAAACGCAAAGCCAAACAATAAAGCGATTGGTACCGCGGCAATAGAAGCAACGGCACAAACAATAGCTAGTAAAACAAGGGGAAGCCCCAAACAAATAGCTGAACAAACCGCATTTGGAAATTGTTCTATTTTATTGCCAAAGGCCCTCCAAAAACGGAACCATAAGTTTAATCTTTTGTCTGGTACATAATATATTTGATACATCATAATCTCTTCTTTCTTTAGGAATATACAATACTCCATATTTCTATATTCAAGTGTATCATAAATCAAATAAATACAGTATTAAACTCGTTCTATACCGTATTAACATCATATAAATGTTGCTGTATCTCCAACTATTCAAATATAAAAAGATCCGACTTATTAGCAGTAAATTCCTATTCTGTTATTTGTAAAACCCAATAAATTTTTAATGCAGACTATTTCAAAATATTTATACAACTTTCACCTTGACAAATCAAACTGCATATGATATGATAAATAAAATTTTAATTGTTTATGGGATAAAATAGCAATTTGACCACATAAAATGAGCAGGCAGATCTTTTGTAGCCGGGTTGCATAATTGCGACAGCAGATGAAGAATATTTCGCATCTGTGGGACATTTTTTATGTTCCGCAGATGTTTTTTTATTTCTTGGAAAATTTTTGCTATCTCCCCCTGCAAAGATTTGTTTCCCATTGAATGGAGTGATTTTTTATGAAACAACAAACAAACCAACAGATTGCCATGCGTGTATCTTGGATTACCATGATAATCAATATTGTATTATCTATTTTTAAATTTCTAGCGGGTATTTTCGCAAAGTCTGGCGCTATGCTATCTGACGCCGTCCACTCTGCTTCTGATGTATTTAGCACGATTATTGTCATGATTGGGGTAAAAATATCTGGCAAAGCTTCGGATAAAGGTCATCCCTACGGGCATGAGCGAATGGAATGTGTTGCAGCCATCTTATTAGCTATTTTTTTAGCGTCTACTGGTATTGGCATTGGTTATACTGGCATAACCAAAATTATTTCTGGTAATCCCAACGAACTATCCATACCTGGAATGCTGGCGTTAATCGCTGCAATTGTCTCAATTATTGTAAAAGAAGGGATGTATTGGTACACAAGGCATGCTGCCAAAAAAATCAATTCCAGCGCATTGATGGCGGATGCCTGGCACCATCGTTCTGATGCCTTATCCTCGGTAGGTAGCTTTGTTGGTATTTTAGGTGCCCGCTTAGGATTTCCTATTCTCGACCCACTGGCTAGTATTGTGATCTGCTGTTTTATTGTAAAAGCCGCTTTTTCCATCTTTATGGACGCAATCAGCAAAATGACTGACCAATCCTGTGATGAAAAAACCGAAGAAGAAATGCGTGTAACTATCATGGAACAGCCCGGTGTAATGGGGATTGATCAAATAAAAACTCGTCTATTTGGTGACCGTGTTTATGTAGATATTGAAATTCGCGCTGATGGAGAGCAAACTTTAAACCAAGCACATCAAATTGCGCAAATGGTGCACGACCAAATCGAGCATCGTTTTCCTACTGTAAAACATTGTATGGTTCATGTAAATCCCGCCTCTTCTTCCCAATTAACAAATAACATGACAGAAGATGAAAAGTTCTAAATCTTGCGAAAAATTCGAAATTATGGTATACTAAGAATTATAGATAATATTTTAACAAATTTACAAAAGAAAGAAGTCTTATCATTTTGAACAAACAACTATGCAAACGCTATCTTGTATTTATTCTTGGTGTACTGATTAATTCCTTTGGTATTGGTTTTATTACGAAAGCGGCACTAGGAACTTCCCCTATTTCCAGTGTTCCCTGTGTCCTTAGTTTGAAGTTTCGTCCTACCTTAGGGGAATTTACTTTTGTAATGAATATGATTTTTATCTTGCTTCAAGTGGTTTTGTTGCGAAAGAAATTCCAAAAAATCCAATTCTTACAAATTGTTGTGAATATTATATTCAGTGGATTTATTGATGTAAGCATGTTTTTATTACAAGCATTTACCCCAGCAACATATCTCACGAAACTATTTTCTTTGTTATTGGGCTGTGCAATCCTTGCGTTTGGCATTTATTTGGAAGTATCCGCAAATGTACTGATGGTCCCTGGGGAGGGGATCGTTGCCGCAATCGCTACTGTTACCCACAAAGAATTTGGTTCAGTTAAAGTGTGTTTTGATGTTACTTTGATGTTGACAGCTACTCTTCTTTCCCTCCTATTTTTTCATCAGTTCCAAGGAATCCGAGAAGGTACAGTTATCTCCGCATTTATTGTAGGGCTTATTGTAAAACTGTACCATAAAAAACTTGGTTTTATTAAAGAATATTTATGCCCACAAATAAAAACAGTTTCCTAATAGGAGCAACGCCCTCTTTTTAAGAGGGCTGTTTTTATATAATAAATATTCTTTTTCTATTTAGGTAATTTCCATGTTCTAATCGAATTCATAATGCAAAATTAATCTTCCTTCCCCTTGTGTTACAAGATAAAACTATTTATAATACAAGATAAAGTATTTTCATCATTCTCGATAGGAGGATTGTAAAATGGCTGTAATTGAAGTAAATGGAATTACCAAAGATTATGGACAGGGCAGAGGCATATTTGACCTCAGCTTTTCTATCCAAAAAGGGGAAGTATTTGGATTTTTAGGTCCAAACGGCGCTGGAAAAACAACTGCTTTGCGGCATTTAATGGGGTTTATTCATCCAGATCAAGGCCAGGTAATGATAAACGGGAAAGACTGTTTTTCCCAGTCCGCTGAAATCCATAAAACTCTTGGATATTTACCAGGAGAGATCGCTTTTCCGGAGGATATGACAGGCAGGGAGCTGATCCGTTTTATGTCACAGATGAGAGGGATGGATGGAGTAGGTGAAGCGGAGAAACTAGCAAAACAATTGGAATTTGATGATACAGCTCGTATCAGGAGGATGTCCAAAGGGACAAAACAAAAGCTGGGGATTATATGCGCCTTTATGCACCGACCAGAAGTTTTGCTGCTGGATGAGCCTACCAGTGGCTTAGACCCTCTCATGCAAAACCGGTTTTTAGAACTGGTCAATGAACAAAAATCTGCTGGACGAACGGTTTTCATGTCATCCCATTCGTTTGAGGAAATAGAACGAACCTGTACCCGTGCGGCAATTTTACGCGCGGGACGGCTGGTAACCGTGGAAAATATCCAAAAATTGCGCAGTACTCGTCGAAAAACCTTTGTAGTCCAATTGAAAGATGAACCGTCTGCTATTGCGCTTTCACAAGAAATAACAGGGACAATACGCAAAAGGGATACTGTGACTGTTTCCGTTACAGGTGATATAGATTCCTTTTTAAAAAAGATAGCAAGCTATCCGGTGCGTGACCTTCAACAAAGCATTCAAACATTGGAAGAAGTATTTTTGTATTATTATGGAGGAAAGACAAAATGAGTACTGTGTTATTACGCCGGGAAATAAAAGCTCATTGGAAATTAGTATTGATTTTTACCATTGTCCTATCCATATATGGCGGGATGATTATCAGTATGTTTGACCCTAAATTGGGGGAAAGCTTAAAAATGATGGAGCAAAGCATGTCCCAATTATTCGCTGCATTTGGCATGTCAGATGCTGGAACCAGCCTGATTGAATTTATTGCCAACTACTTGTATGGATTTTTGTTTGTTGTTTTCCCCATGATTTTTTCCTTGATTCTATCCAGTATGGTAATGGTACGTTATATAGACCATGGATCCATGGCATATTTATTGTCTACTCCAACTACAAGGACGAAAATTGCTGGAACACAGGCCGCTGTATTATTGATTGGTGTATTTTTCTTAGTTGGATATGTCACTGTATTTTGTAGTATTTGTTCTGGAATCCTGTTTCCAAAAGAATTGGATTTACCAAAATTCTTTCTGCTTAATGTTGGGTTGTTATGCCTGCATATTTTTTTAAGCGGAATCGCTTTTTTCTGTTCCTGTGTATGGAATGAAACCCGTAAGGCAGTAGGAGTTTCTGCTGGATTATGTATCCTTTTTGTATTGATACAGATGGTAGCACAGGTCGGGGAAAAATTTGAAGTATTGCGTTATATTACCCCATTGACCCTATTTAATGTAGATGGGTTTACTGCCGGAGAATCCATTGCATTATGGCAGGCAGGTATTTTGTTGATTTTCGGTGTTCTTTTTTATGCAGCCGGTATTGTGTCGTTTCGGAAACGAGATTTGCCACTATAGTTTTCCGTGAAACTATATGGTTGGAACAGAAAAAAGAATGTTGTGGTAGCTCTCTAAAGAGAATATATTAATCATATATTGCATGCAAGCCCCTTCTTTAGAACTGTTTATAGGGTTTTTTTGAATTTTCTAAAGTATGTTGCTATTTTTAGGTTCCCGCTAATTTTGAAACTTATTTTTCATTTACTAAACTTTTATTGACCATCGATTAAATCACTATGCTTATTCGATGTCAATCAAAACCACCACTCAACTGATGGCTTACACAGGGACTATTATTGGATTATAACCTATGATATCAATGGCATTTCGACCAAATAATACCATTTTAATTACCTATTTTTTCATATTGCCTTTTTTCGGTCCGCAAAAAATTCGCCGTTATGATTGTTGTACTACTTTTTCCCGATAAAAGCCAGAAGATTTTCTATATCTAAAGATATTATTTAAAAAAACCAGAGATAATATCTCTGGTTTTTTATCATTAGATATACAAATCAATACCGTTCTTTTTTGTGGTAAAGATATCAATTTGGTTTATCTGTGCATTAATTTAATCGTTCTGGCCACATGGCAGTAGTCCATTTACCTTGTGGGCCAAACAAAAATTGTACCATATTAATATTAATATTTAAGAAGTTCTCTAACATGGTTTCTTGCATTTTATCTTGGCGGAACATAAAATAAGTAGCGCCGCACAATAAGCTGACAGCGTATTCTTCCCAGGAATGGTAACGTGCAATAGCAAAACGTACCAACTGCTGTGTCCTTTCCCAAAATTCCTGTGGGGTAATAATACCAGCCGAACACGCTGTACGATATAATGTAATCGTTTCGTTAATATCCCAGGCAAAAAATCCTTTTTCCCCCACAATTGGACGGAAATTTTCCGCATAAGCCTTTGCTTTTAAAAAGATTTCTTTTGCTTTTGGGTTCAATTTATTCAATTCAAAGGATGGCGTACCGCTCCAAAAATGCAAAAAGTCCTCATATTCTGCACCGGAAGTAAATAAAAATCGCCAAGTTTTTTCTAAAGATTCTTTATCTACAACACCATACATTTTTCTAAGATGGTCCCGAATCATCTTCTGTTGATTTTCGTCTTTGGTCAAAAATAAGTTATCATAACCGGGATGACCTGGAATACCCGGTACTTTACGGCAAGTAGAAACTCCGCCTAATAACAAAGTAAATTGGCGATTTGTCACCATTTTTCGGTTTTCATCCCGAGCAGCTTTTGCTTCAAACAATTCTTTTTGATAAGTTTCAATCTTTGCTAACAATTTTTCTGTTGTTTCTGTTCTAATTGATCCGATTTCTGGCTCTGGTTCTTCAGAAGCTGGTTCTGTTTGTGATGCTGGTTCAACAGGGGGCGTTTCTTTTGTTTCATCAGGAGCAGCAGGCTCTAACTGCTGTTCTGCTACAGTATCTGTTTCTTCTTCTGGAACTTTTGGCTGTAGTTGGTCTTGTTGTGTTACCTCAACTGAATTTTCTGCTTGTTTTGATTTTGAGCGTCTTTTGAAAAACATATGATTATCTCCTTGTAAACGTGATAAATTTATTATAACATATGTCGAACAAAAAGTCACTTATAATCGTAATATCTGTGCGTTTTGACAAATGTCAACTCCTGATTTTGCATTAAATGTACAGAATCTTCCTTCTTCTTTTTGCTTTTGATAAAATATTATTCATATTTATCTTCTCTTTAATAAAATGAAAATAGTAAAAATCCCGATTAGAACTGGTATTCCATAAATAAAGAAAGTAGGAATCAGATAGACCCATAATGGAGCCGAGCTGATATATTCATGATACCACATACACTTTGACGTTATGTATATAGCCATTGCAATGATCCATAAAATTAGTATACAGCCTATTATCATAACCAAAATTTTTTTATTTTTCATAAATAGTATCCCTCTAAACCCTTTTATCGAAAGCCAATCAATATAAAACAAATATAACAGGGCTAAAACTGTGTTTCGTGTTCATTATTTTATATTGATATTTCTATCATAGCATGGTTTTTCAATTAAAAACTAGTATTAAAATAATTATGGCGCCATAAAAGGATCATAAATAATCACTGACAAAATATTATTTTTCTATCATCCACATAATAAAGTGATCAAAACTACCCAGTCATATACTGCTCCTAGAAGGGAGGTTATATAATTAAATTTTATTATCACATACCCTGCTATCTGGTAAATAGGTAAACAACCTTGTGGTAGCAAATAATATTTTTTATTACACAAATACTTTCCTTTGAAGAGGAACCCTTTTTTCAATCCATCCCCTGGTAGATTTATTGTGCTAAAACAAGCAATCAAAACCACTAGTACGCTAGTGATTTGCTCAGTCCTCAGAGGAGTATGATCATTGTATCGCTTGCTCCACTGCTGGTAAACCAGCCCTCTTTAATGTTTTTATTTGTCTACTTTATCATAGGACAAATACACTAAGCTAGTGGATTAATTTAACCCTATAAGGGTCTATTGGCAAATATCTCCAAATAGACTAAACTTTATTCCTTTTGCGTCACTTACCCCACATCCCGTAAATAGAAAATCACTGCGTTAACGGCACCTTTTATTATCACAAGATTATTGTTAGCGGCTCACTTTGCCCGATGTCTGTAGCTAAAAATTTTTTATAGGATACCTCTAGAACCGGTGATTTTTCTTAATCAACAAAAGAAAACCCTGAATCTAATTTAGATTCAGGGTTTTCTATGGAGGCGCCACCCAGATTTGAACTGGGGATGAAGGTGTTGCAGACCTCTGCCTTACCACTTGGCTATGGCGCCATTTTATTGGAGCGGGTTACGAGGCTCGAACTCGCTACCTCCACCTTGGCAAGGTGGCGCTCTACCAGATGAGCTAAACCCGCATGTTTGCCTTCTCTTTTCAGAAAAGGTCTTTTGGTGCCTCCGGACGGAATCGAACCATCGACACGAGGATTTTCAGTCCTCTGCTCTACCGACTGAGCTACAGAGGCATTTCAGTCGCCCTTGTAATCAATCTCTTTCAGACAACTGGTTGGCGACCCGTATCAGACTCGAACTGACGACCTCTTGCGTGACAGGCAAGCGTTCTAACCAACTGAACTAACGGGCCGTATGGTGGGAACAATAGGGCTCGAACCTATGACCCTCTGCTTGTAAGGCAGATGCTCTCCCAGCTGAGCTATGCTCCCATTTATCCGCCGTCCGGGGTGTTCCCTCAAGCGACGAATATTATTATACCAGACCACTTTTTATTTGTCAACACTTTTTTTCATTTTATTTTTATTTTTTTTGAGATAATAATCCTCGCAGTTCATCTTTACTAAAATGGTAGGCTTTGTTGCAAAAATGACAGGTTACTTCTGTTTCATCCGGTCCATCAATCATATCCTGTAATTCTTCTTTTCCCAGGCTGATTAATGCTCTGGAAACCCGTTCCCTGCTACAATCACATTTATATGCAACATTGGTCTCGTCCAATACATTTGGTTCTAATCCTTGCAGTACACGCATACAAACATCCTTCGGTGTTAAGCCAGAATCAAATAATTCTGAAATAGGGGGCAATTCTTTGATATTTTTTTCAATTATATCAATACAGGATTCATCCGCAAAAGGCAATAGCTGAATAAGAAAACCCCCAGCGGATTTGACAGTTAAATCCGGATTTACCAAAACACCTAAAGCGCACACCGTTGGAATCTGCTCACTAATAGCGTAATAGCTAGTAATATCCTCCGCTATCTCCCCGGATACAAGGGGTACCTGTCCAGAATAAGGTTCTTTTAAGCCAATATCCTTAATTACACTTAAAAAACCATCCGTCCCTACAGCACCAGCAACATCCAATTTTCCTTTGCTGTTTAACGGGATTTCCACAACAGGGTTTTGCACATAAGCTTTTACATTGCCATGGCTATTTGCCACAGCGATTAAGCTCCCTGCTGGGCCGTCTGCTTTGATACGCAATGTAATACTATCCTGTTCGTTTTTTAACATATATCCCATAAGGGAAGCTCCTGTTGCCAGTCTGCCCAACGCAGCGGTAACAACTGCGGAAGTCTTGTGGATTTTTTCAATCTCTCCCACAATCTCTGTCGAGTTCAACGCAATTGCCACAGCGGAACCATCCGCTGTAATTGCCCTTACCAAATTAGACATTATTTTTGATTCTCCTTTGTTGTAACATAAATCAACCGCTGACTTGTTTCCATAGGCGGTTGTAAACTATCTTCATGATAGATTGCTTCTATTTTCAATCCTGCTTTTTTCAGCACCTGTTCCAGCTCCTGCTGGGTGTAGGCGCGTTCCTGAAAGCTTTCACTGGTACGGAAATAGCGGTCCCCTTCTTTTTCGAACAAATCCAGATCAATTTGGATGGTATTTTGGGGTAGTAAAGTGTTTTTCCATACCAAATAGACATCATCATAATCATACACAAAATTTTGGTTTCCCAACACCTGCTGGTGTTTATAAACGGTGTTTACATCAAAGACGAATACCCCATCTGGATGCAGAAACAACGACACTTTATCCACTGCCTTTTGCAATTCATCCAGCTCTGTGATGTGGTTTAAGCTATCCAATGCGCACACAGCCGCATCCACCGTCCCGTACAGGTCCAAATCCTGCATGGACTGGCAAAGATAGATGATATCCAAACCGCTTTCCATCCGTTTTTCCATGGCAACCGCCAGCATATCCTCCGAACAATCCGCGCCAATCACGTCATACCCTAGTTTAGCGAATTCCTCGGACAAAGAGCCCGTCCCACAGGCCAAATCCAGCAGGATTCCCCGTTGATGGGTGACCGACTGGATAATGCCATCAAAATACGCCGCGCGTTTTTGGTAGGAAATATCATCTGTCAGTTCATCGTATACATAGGCAAATCCTTGGTATCCACTCATTGTTCTTTTGCCCTGTCAATCGCCATGCGGTAACCGTTTGTTCCATAGCTCAAACAACGGTTTACCCTGCTGATGGTTGCTGTGCTGGCGCCTGTCATTTTTACAATATCATTATATACCCTGTCTTCTGTCAGCATTTTTGCCACGTGCATCCTTTGGGACATGGCTTTTAATTCTGCTACTGTGCATAAATCCTCAAAGAACTGGTAACATTCCTCCACGGATTTTAGGGTTAAAATACATTGGAATAAATAATCCATATATTGGTCTTCTAATTTATTATTCATGGCTACCACCTTACAAAACAAAATCTTGTAAATATTTTAGCACATTAAACTGTAAAAGTAAAGGGCTGATAGCAGGATTCATAAAATTTTCATTGTATTCTTAAACCGACGTGGCCTTTTGAAAAACCAGTTGGCCATTCTTCTTTTAAATAACTTATCTAGATTGTAACCCACTTATGATTTCGTTTTAATGGCTATGCTTTTTATTACAGATATTGATTGTGTAGTAAAATAACGAAACGATTTCGGATTCATATTGGATAACGACTGATCCATTTTAGGTTCCTCCCAAACAGTTCAAAATATATAACCGGAACGATAAACGCCCTTTGAAACAATTCAAAGGGCGAATGTGTTTATTAGATATCATTGCGGATTAAATCATCCAATGTTTCCCGTTTTACAATAACGCGGCTTTCTCCCTGGTAAACCGCTACAATAGCGGGTTTCATGTTACGGTTGTAGTTAGAAGACATAGAATAATTGTATGCGCCTGTCGCCAGCACAGCTAAAATATCACCGGATTCCGCATGCTGCAATGGGACGTTTTCCCCTAACAGGTCACCACTTTCACAACATTCCCCAGCAATGGTCACCACGTCATCTTTTGGCTGATCCGCTTTGTTTGCCAGAACCGCATCGTATTTGGACTGGTACAGCGCATAACGTGGGTTATCACACATCCCACCATCTACAGAAACATAATTCCTGATATTTGGGATTTCCTTTCTGGCGCCTACAGTATATACAGTGATGCCAGCAGGCCCTACAATGGAACGGCCTGGCTCAATCAGGATAAATGGCACAGGAAGCCCGTATTCAGCAGCTTTTTGTTTTACTACATCGGAAACCTGTTTCATATAGTCCGCATAAGGTACAGGGGCGTCTTCCTCTGTGTATTTGATTCCAAAACCGCCGCCCAAATTCAGCTCTGTCAGCACCACACCGGTTTTTTCATAGACATCTTTCATGTATCCCAACATCACTTCAGCAGCCAGTTTAAATGGGTCAATATCAAAAATTTGGGAACCAATGTGGCAATGTGCCCCTACCAGGTTGATATGTTCCATTTTTGCGGCTTCCACAGCGGCTTCCAATGCTTCCCCGGTTTCAATGGCAAAACCAAATTTAGAATCAATCTGTCCAGTCCTGATAAAACTATGGGTATGGGCATCAACACCTGGTTTTACACGGAGCAGGATGGTTGGCTTTTTGCCAGCTTCCCCAGCCAGGCGGTTCAATTTTTTTAACTCCGTCAGGTTATCCACCACAATGCGGCCTACCCCATGTTCCAATGCGAAAGAAAGGGCCTCTTCTGTTTTGTTGTTTCCATGGAACACCATATCTCTAGCTGGAAACCCAGCACTGAGAGCAGTATAAATTTCACCAATGGAAACCGTATCCACACCACAGCCTTCGCTCTTCATAATCCGATATATTTCTTTACAAGAAAGCGCTTTGCTCGCATAGCAGACCAGACCTTTTCCGTCATAGTATTCTTCGATTGATTGCTTATATTGGCGGCAGTGGTCACGCACCATATCCTCATCGATTAAATATAGTGGGGTGCCGTATTGAACAGCAAGGTCTACCGTATCCAGCCCGCCAAAAGTGAGATGTCCTTTTTCATTAACCGCTAAATTGTTTGATACAAACATGTTATCACCCTTTCCTGTTTTAGGACGTTATATATCCTCATCCTCTATGGTACAAACATCGTCCAGAAGTTCCCGCAACTCCTCAATCCCTTCCCCTGTTTCCGCGGAACAAGGCAGTATGGTAATCTGGTCAGCATATGGCAGTTCTTGCCGCAATTCCTCTAAACGTGCCTGTTGTTGTCGTTTTGATAATTTATCCATTTTAGTCAACACAATCAAAAATGGCAGTTCTGATTCAATTAAAAAATCAATCATTTGTAAATCCAATTTGGTAGGAGGGTGGCGCATATCAATTAACTGTACCACCAAAGCCAAATCCCTATCACTGTGGAAATACCCCTCAATCAGCTCGCTCCAACGTTGCTTTTCGGTTTTGGCCACTTTGGCATAGCCGTAACCAGGTAAATCCACAAAATAAACATCCTCCACCTGATAAAAATTGATGGTCGCTGTTTTTCCTGGAACCGAGCTGACCCTCGCCAAATTTTTTCTGGAAAACAGGCGGTTTAACAAAGAAGATTTGCCCACATTGGAACGCCCCGCAAAGGCAACTTCTATCTTCTCAGAAGGAGGAATCTGGCTAAGCAAACCATAAGAAGTGATAAATTTTGCCTGATTATATTTCATATGTTACACTCCCATTTTTTTCTGAAAGGCTGCCTTTTCTGCGTTTTTTCTGCGGCTTTTGATCTGTTCTTGGCTGTACCAAAGCGTATTCCAGCACTTCCTCCGCAGTTTTGCATGGGATAAAGGTTAGCGCATCTTTTACCGCCTGATCAACTTCCTCCAAATCGGGTTGGTTATCATAAGGAATCAGCACTGTTTTCACGCCGGATTTATACGCCGCAATCGCTTTTTCTTTCAATCCACCAATTGGAAGATCCCTTCCACGCAAAGTAATCTCCCCTGTCATCGCCACATCACGGCGGATTGGAATCCCTGCCAAAGCGGAAACCAATACAGTTGCCAAAGCAACACCAGCGGATGGGCCGTCTTTTGGTACAGCGCCTTCTGGCAGATGGATATGGATATCTTTTTTCTGGTAAAAATCGGTTGGAATTCCATACTTAGCGGCAATGGAACGCACAAAGCTGATAGCAGTATTGGCGGATTCTTTCATCACATCTCCCAAGCTGCCAGTGAGCTGAACAATACCTTTTCCATCCATGATACCCGCTTCAATTTGAAGCAGCTCCCCGCCTACGCTTGTCCAAGCAAGGCCGTTTACCAAGCCAATTGGATCGGTATCTGGTATTTTATCCCCTAAATATTTCTTTGGTCCCAGATATTTTTCCAGATTTTTTGCTGTAAAACGGACGGATTTCGCTTCTCCTTCCGCAATGATTTTGGCTGTTTTCCGACACAGGGACGCCACTAGGCGTTCCAATTTACGGACACCAGCTTCCCTGGTATAATGATCAATCATGCTATAAATCGCATCGTCTGTAAAACGAATAGTCTTGGCGTCCATACCATGTTTTTTCCGTTGTTTTGGAATCAGATGCTCTTTGCAAATATGGAATTTTTCTTCCATGGTATAACTGGAAAGCTCAATCACCTCCATACGGTCCAGCAATGGGACTGGGATAGTACTTAAACTATTTGCTGTTGTGATAAACAAGCATTCGCTTAAATCAAAAGGCACTTCAATATAATGGTCCACAAAAGTGGCGTTTTGTTCCCCATCCAATACTTCCAACATAGCGGAAGATGGATCTCCCTTAAAGCTGGAACCCATTTTATCAATTTCATCCAACAGCACTAATGGGTTACGGGATTTGGACTGTTTGATTCCAGCGATAATCCGCCCTGGCATTGCGCCAACATAGGTTTTACGATGTCCACGGATGTCTGATTCATCGCTGATTCCTCCTAAGGCAATCCGGACAAATCGCCGGTTCATAGCTTTGGCTACAGAGGAGGCAATCGAGGTTTTTCCCACCCCTGGAGGACCGACCAGGCAGATAATCTGTCCTTTTAGGTCAGGTGCAAACTGACGGACTGCCAAATTTTCCAAAATTCTTTCTTTTACTTTTTCCAACCCATAATGGTCTTTATCCAGCTGTTTTTTTGCCGCTTTCACATCCAAGGAATCCACGGTAAAATTATCCCAGGGAAGTTCCAAACAGGTATCCAAATAGTTGGTAATTACATAGGTTTCATGGGAACCTGGTGGCATTTTTTCCAGGCGCTTGGCTTCAGAGATTAATTTCGCTTTTGCGTCCTCCGAAATATGCTGGATCGCCTGAATTTTTTCAATATAATTGGCCTGTTCTTCTTCATCTACATCGGGACCAGTACCCAGCTCTTCATGGATCACGCGCATCTGTTCCCGCAAAAAATATTCCCTTTGGTTCTGGTCAATATTATCCTGTACTTTTTCAAAAATTTCCTTTTCCAGCGAGAGCACTGCCGCTTCTTCCGTCAAAGCGTTTACCAGCAAATGCAGCCGCTCCAATACATTTGGTTCTTCCAGCATCGCCTGGCGTGCTTCGTATTTCATTGGAATATGGGTGGTTAACAAACTCAACAGGCTATTGGGGTCCTGTTCTGTTTCCACCGAGAGGATCAAATCCCGGGAAATTTTCTGTCCAATTATCAAATAAGCCTGAAATGCTTGTTTCACCGCACGGATTGCCGCTTCCAGCTCCACTTCTGTAGCGTGCTGGCGTTTATTTGGAATCCGTTTAATTTCAGCTTCTAGGTAAGGAATGGTGGATGTCAAGCTGATCAATTGGGCTTTATAGTCACCCCTTACCATAATCCGATATTCTGTTTCAGAACGTTTCACAAATTGCTTTAATTCCACTACAGTACCAACTGTATATAAATCGTTTTCGGATGGGTCTTCTATCATAATATTCCGTTGGGCAACCACAAAAATCTTACGGTTCCCATCCATTGCTTTGCGAATGGCAGCAATGGTTTTTGGACGACTAATATCCAAATGTTGGAACGATTTTGGAAATACAACGGTGCCACGGGCTGCAATAACCGGCATTGTTAAATTGCATTTCGCTGTTACTTTATAAGCCATATTCGTTCTCCTTATGTATAAAAAAATCCATTTTTTTCAATTCACTCATTTCACTATCATCAGTCGATCACTTACAAATTTACTCGACTGATAAGTATTACTATTATACAAGAAATGACGTATTTTTTCAAGCAGTCACAGTATCTTTCTAAATACAAACTTATTTTTTCTAAAATCAGCCATAATTCCTCTAGATACGAGGAATTTGTTTCGTGTTTTTGGGCGAGCGTATATTTTAACTAATAATTTTTTATTTGTGTTTCTCTAATGGTCATAATTACTTTTTATTTCTTTTAAAACTAAAATTATAATTTCAAATTACTGCATTGCTATGTTTCCACACTTGTATCTTCTTAGATCAATAAAACTACCGATAACTGATAGTATGGGCACCATCTTATTCAGGCAACCAGTAAACAAGTATCTTCTCCTATACAACCTATTCGCTTTTTCTGTATCATTTGTATTGCTCAATCTTATTCCCCATGAAAAAGGATAAAAATAAAACCTCCTATGGAAAAATTTGCCACAGGAGGTTTTATTTTTATCCTTTCATTTTCGCTACAATTCACCACAGTTTACTTAGCATTTCCATATTTTAAGAAGCTTTGGTACTATCAGACATAATAACAGTTGGTTCGTCTTTTCCTTCTACCACTTGTTCTGTAATAATAACCTTAGAAGCATTTTTAGAAGGAAGTTCAAACATCAGTTTTGAAAGGATGCCCTCCATAATGCCACGCAAACCACGGGCCCCTGTTTTCCTTTCAATTGCTTTTTTGGCGATAGCGGTAAGGGCCTCATCGGTAAATTCCAGGGTAACACCATCCAATTGGAACAAATATTGGTACTGTTTTACCAAAGCATTTTTTGGTGTCGTCAAAATTTGAACCAGGCTGGCTTCATCTAAATCCTGTAATGTAGTGATCACTGGGATACGCCCTACCAATTCTGGAATCATACCAAACTTCACTAAATCATGGGGTTCAATATGTTGAATCATCGCTGCTAAATTTTGTTCTTTTTTATCTTTTAATTTGGCGCCAAATCCCATGGAAGAAGCGTCCATCCGTTTACCAATTACTTTTTCCAGCCCTTCAAACGCACCGCCACAAATAAATAGAATATTTTTGGTGTCAATCTGAATAAATTCCTGGTTTGGATGTTTTCTTCCCCCTTGTGGTGGGACATTGGAAACGGTACCTTCCAAAATTTTCAGCAATGCCTGCTGAACTCCTTCCCCGCTAACATCACGAGTGATAGACACATTTTCAGACTTACGGGTAATCTTATCAATTTCATCAATATAAATAATGCCTCGTTCCGCAGCTTCCACATCAAAATTAGCAGCCTGTAATAGACGAAGCAATACATTTTCCACATCTTCGCCAACATAACCGGCTTCCGTTAATGTGGTAGCATCAGCAATTGCAAACGGTACCTCCAATGTTTTTGCTAAAGTTTGGGCTAACAGGGTTTTTCCTACACCAGTTGGTCCCAACAGCAGCACATTGCTTTTTTGGATTTCCACATCGGAATCTTTTGCTGCAAAAATACGTTTATAATGGTTATATACCGCAACGGATAGCGCAATTTTTGCTTCATCTTGTCCAATAACATATTCGTCAAGGATTGCTTTCATCTCAGCAGGCTTTAAAAAGGTCTGCTGTTCTTCTTTATCTTTTGTTTTTCTGGAACGGCCATGGGAAGCTCCTGAAGGCTCCATAAATACGCCATCATCTACCAACATGTGATAGCATAAATCTACACATTCATCACAAATATAAGCGCTATGCCCATACAAAAGCCGTTCTACCTGATATTCTGGTTTCCCACAAAAGCTACAGTGGATCATCCCACCGTTGGTTTCATTTGCCATGGTTCACCTTTCCTTAAAAGTATTTCTTTATCATGATTTATCTTTTTTCAATTACTTTGTCCACTAATCCATATTCCATTGCCTGTTGTGCGGACATAAAGTTATCCCTTTCAGTGTCCAGTTGGATTTTTTCCAAAGGCTGGCCAGTTGCTTCCGCCAACATTTTATTCAGATTTTCCCTAGTTTTTAAAATGTGTTCTGCATGGATTTGGATATCGGTTGCTTGCCCCTGTGCACCGCCTAATGGCTGATGAATCATAATTTCACTATTTGGTAGGGCAAGACGTTTGCCTTTGGTGCCGGCAGAGAGTAAAAATGCACCCATGGATGCCGCCATACCAATACAAATAGTGGACACATCACATTTAATGTATTTCATGGTATCATAAATTGCCAAACCAGCACTTACAGAACCACCTGGGCTATTAATGTATAGCTGAATATCTTTTTCTGGGTCCTGTGCTTCCAAATACAGTAATTGCGCCACTACTAAGCTGGCGGAAGCATCCGTTACCTGGTCACACAACATAATAATTCTGTCATTGAGCAGACGGGAAAAAATATCATAAGAACGTTCCCCTCTACTTGTTTGTTCTACTACCATTGGTACTAAAGCCATAATCTATCATTCTCCGTTCTTTGTAAAGTTATTCTTTGCAGATAATATTTATTTTACTATATAAATGTAAAAAAATTTTGCAGCTATTTGTAAATTAAAATATATCTTTTCCAAAACGGTCTGTAATCAAGGAAATCTGCCCCCGTAGGAAAACAAGGGCAGATCATTGAAATCGGATAAAATTGTTTATTCAGCGTCAGAAGCTTCTTCTGTTGCTGTTTCAGCTGATTCTTCTTTGGTTTCTTCAGTAGTATCCTCAGCATCCTCTTTTTTTGTAGATTTTTTTGCTGTGGATTTTTTAGCAGTTGTTTTTTTCACTTTTACTTCTTCAATTTCAGCGTTTTCTTTTAAGAAATCAATTGCTTTATTCACTGCTAAATCTTTTTTCAATTCTTCTACTGGAACTAAAGCTTTTACTTTATCAGCTTCCATTTTATAACGTTCAGCCAGTTTGTTGTATTCCGCTTCGATATCTTCCTCACTTGGTTCAATATTTTCCAGCTCTACAATTTTTTCTAAAGCCAAACGAGTTTTTACTTGTTTTTCAGCCTGAGGTCTGAACTGTTCCCGAATTGCTTTTTGATCCATACCTGTATATTGCATGTACATATCCATGTTCATGCCTTGGGAAGAAAGGCGGTATTCAAAATCGCGAGCCAGTTCGTCGATTCTCTTTTCGTACATTACCTCTGGAATTTCACCTTCCATGTTTTCTACAACAGTATCCAACAGCTGGTTTTCCACTTCAACTTCCATCATTTGTTCCTGTGCTTTTACCAGTTTTGCTTTTACATCAGCTTTTAATTCTTTTAAGGTATCAAACTCGCTGACATCTTTTGCAAACTCATCATCAGCAGCTGGTAATTCTGTTGCTTTGATTTCATGGATATTACAGGTAAATACAGCTTCTTTCCCTTTCAGGTCCTCTGCATGGTATTCTTCTGGGAAAGTTACTTTTACATCAAATTCTTCCCCAACTTTTTTTCCTACCATTTGTTCTTCAAAACCTGGAATAAATTGACCGGAACCAATTTTCAAAGTGTAGTTTTCAGCTTCGCCACCATCAAATGGTTCGCCGTCTACAGCACCAGTAAAGTCGAAGTTAACGGTATCGCCTGTTTTAGTAGCACGATCTTCCACCGTTACCATACGACCATTTCTTTCACGCATTTTATCAATTTCAGCGTTTACTTCTGCAGCCGCAATTGTTTTTACGGTTTTTGTAGCTTTAATGCCTTTATAATCTTTTACAGTAACAACAGGTTTTGTTACACAAGTAGCTTTAAATACCAAACCTTTTTCAGTGTTTGCTTCTACAGGTTCCAAAGCTTCCACTGCAATTACATCCAATTTTGCTTCTTCAATTGCTTCGGATAATGCTTTTGGATATACTGCTTCGATTGCATCATCATAGAAAACGGTAGCACCATACATTTTTTCAATAATTTTGCGAGGAGCTTTCCCTACACGGAAACCTGGAACATTGATTTTTTTCACATTCTTTTTATATGCTTTGTCGCAGGCATCGTTAAAAGTTTTTGCGTCAACGGAAACTTCCACATCATATTTATTGGTAGCCACGTTATCAAATTTTACTAACGCCATTTCAAATTCCTCCTGAAAATTTCAATTAAATTGGTATCCCATTGATTATATCATAAATTTTAGGGACTGTTAAGCGTTTTTTTCTTTTTTTCTTTTTTTTCTCTTTTTCTACAATTCCAATGATAATTTTGTATAGAAATTACATAATTTTCACAGGATTAAATAGAATATGATCTCCGGATACTAACCGGTACTCAATTCCATGCTGCACCCCTTCTACCGCATAGGCGCAGGATTTTCCATGCAAATGGCCATAAAATACCCGCTTTACCTGGTAATCTTCCAAAACATGAAGCATTTCCTCACAGCGGTTTCCCGCATAAATTGGTGGGTAGTGTAAAAATACCATTGGCTGTTTTATTGCCGTTTGTAAGGATAAGGTCAGTCTTCCCGCCTCTCGCAGCAACACCTTCTGGTCGGCGGGTTCCCCTGGTTCATTGATCCAGCCACGGGTTCCACACAATGACCAGTTGTCATATTCGTAGGAATTGTTAAACAGAATGTTCAGCGTGGAAAAGCCATTGGACGAGATAAAATCCTCTACTTTTTTTTTAGTGGAAAACCAATAGTCATGGTTCCCCTTTAATAGGATTTTCCGCCCTGGAAGCTGGTCGAGAAAAGCAAAATCCGGTTTTGCCTGTTCCATATTCATTCCCCAAGAAATGTCCCCAGCAATGACCACGGTATCTTCTGGCTGAATTTTTTGCCGCCAGTTCTGTTCTAGTTTTTCCACATATCCTTCCCAGCCTGGAAAAATATCCATGGGTTTATCCACTCCCAATGAAAGGTGCAGATCTCCAATTGTGTATAAACTCATGTTCCAACTCCTTTTCCGTATGTCGCCAAGAAAGCCAGCTTACCAGACTTCGGGACAAACCAGAGGCGGACAGAAAAATTGCCCGCCTTTTCCTCTGTTTTACTATAATCCTAATGCCTTTAATACGGTTGCTTCCATCTCTTGTTTCTCAATAGATTGGGTAAAACGAACCGGTTTTTCTTTTAAGCTTGCCAATTGGATTGGCGCTTCGGTATTGGACAATTTGCTTAATTCCTCAATCTGTGTGAAATCATCCACCGTGGTATCCCCGCCAATGGCAGCCAATACGCTGTTAGTGAATTTATATGGACTAGCAGTAGAAGCAATCACCGTTTTTGTGGTGTCCCCAGTTTTTTCCCGATAGTCTTCATATACTTTAACCGCAACAGCAGTGTGGGTATCACACAAGTAAGAATACTTTTCAAACACATGCTGGATGGTCTGTTTTGTCTGTTCGTCATCACAGCATCCACCATAGAATTCCTGCTGGATTTTTGCTTTTACCGCATCGGACACTTCATAACGCCCGTCTTTTGCCAACTGGTCAAACAAAGCGGAAACTGCTTTGTCATCCCGATCATACATATCATATATCAGACGTTCCAGGTTACTGGAGATTAAAATATCCATGGATGGGGAAATCGTGGTGTGGAACGGACGGTTCCTGTCATATATCCCAGTCGCGATAAAATCAGTTAACACATTGTTTTCATTGGAAGCACAGATAAATTTTTGAACAGGAAGCCCCATTTTCTTTGCGTAATAAGCGGATAAAATGTTGCCAAAGTTCCCGGTTGGCACTACAACATTGATTGCTTCTCCAGGCTGAATCTGTTCGTTTTTCAGCAAATCACAATAAGCGGAGAAATAGTAAACAATCTGTGGCACCAAACGGCCCCAGTTGATCGAGTTAGCACTGGAAAATACAATATTGTGTTCCGCTAATTTTTCCGCCAACGCTTTATCGGTAAAAATTTGCTTTACACCAGTTTGCGCATCGTCAAAGTTCCCTTTAATCGCACATACTTCCAGGTTGTTCCCTTCCTGGGTGACCATTTGTTTTTTCTGGATATTGCTGACGCCATCTTCTGGATAGAACACCAGCATTTTTGTCCCCTCTACATCTTTAAAGCCTTCTAAAGCAGCTTTTCCAGTATCACCAGAGGTTGCAACTAAAATGGCAATCTCTTTATCAGACAATACTTTTTTTGCGGAAGTGGTTAACAAATATGGGAGCAATTGCAGCGCCATATCTTTAAACGCACAGGTTGGGCCATGCCAGAGCTCCAACATATAACGCCCGCTATAAATATGTACCAGTTCCGCTGTGCTGTCACTGGAAAATTTATCCGCGCGGTAAGCATTGCTCACACAATGGTGCAGCTCTTCTGGAGTAAAATCCGTTAAAAATTTACCCAGGATAAACTCTGCACGTTCCACATAACCTTTAGAACTGATAGCAACCAGGTCTTCCATCGCAACCTGTGGAAAGGATTCCGGCACGAACAAACCGCCCTCTTTGGAAATTCCTTGGACAATAGCCTGTGCAGCAGAAACTTCTGCCTGATTGTTTCGGGTGCTGTTATACAACATCTTTTTTCACGCTTCCTTTATTATTAAAATTTCTATTTTTACAATAATACTATCCATTCTTTCATATCAACGGAGTAATCTGATTTGATAAACGAGTATATTTATGTTTTTCCTATATTTTGTGAGACGACTATCTTTATAGAGCATATGTCTTCAATTATTCAATCCATATTTTTATCCTATTAGGAAAACATAAATAGATTTCTTTTTATAAGATGACAGAACTTAGTGAGAGAAAAAATTCTGTGCATTTTCAAAATAAATTTTATTTGCTATGTCTCGCCCATAGTATTCTACCATATTTTCATATAGGTTTGCAACTGTTTCAATTCCACAAAGCCATTCTGGCACTGTAGCGCCATCAAAGTCTGATCCAATCGCCAATACATCCTGACAGCCCAAATTTAAGAAATAATCAATGTGTTGGAATAAGTTCTGCATAATAACCGGCGTACGTTCTGCAAGAAAGTCCAAATAAAAATTTAAACCTATTAGACCTTTTCGATTTCGGATTTCAATAATTTGATCATCAGTTAAATTTCTTGGGTGATTACAAATCGCTTTCGCATTGGAATGGGTTGCAATAAATGGTTTTTCAGCAAAATCACACAATTCCCAGAAAGAAGGTTCATTCAGATGGGAAACATCCACGATAATCCCTTGCTGTTCTAGTTCTTTTACCACTTGTTTTCCAAACTTGGTAAACCTGCCCTGAGACAGTGCCCCTCCAGCAATTTCATTTTCACCGTTCCAACACAAGGTCAACATGCGAATTCCACGTTTGGAAAGCTCTTGAATCCGTTCTATTTTTCCTGCTAAAACAGCTCCACCTTCTACAGATAATATTGCGTTGCAATAGTTAGAAAAAGCTTTACCATCGTACAATCTCAATTGTGTATTTTGCTCCAATTGGGATTGAAAAAAATCATACTGTCTTAAAAAATCCTGGTAAGCGGCTTCCCCTCGCAAATCATCGGAAATCCAAAAAGCAAATGTCTGTACCCAATTGGAACAGGATTGTCCCCGATACAAATCAATTGACAAATCGTTATGGTCTAGTTGTTGGTTAGTTTTTAAGCATTCATAAATGGTATCACAGTGCAGGTCAAAATAATTCATCATGATTCCTCCAATACAAAGGCGTTAGACAAAAATCGAATGTTTACCTGTTGTTCTCCTAAAAGGGTAATGCCAATGATATCAAATCTAGGTTGCAATTGGGTTGAATGTTGCTGCAAAAAATATTCTGCAGTTTGGATAATCTTTTTTTGTTTCGTTTTAGTAATAGATTCCTCCGCCTCATAAAGGCAACTGACATCACGTAATTTTACTTCAATAAAACTGAGGATGCCATCTTTTTGTGCAATTAAATCAATTTCTCCATAAGGGGAGTGATAGTTTTTCGCCAAAACGGTATAGCCATTCTTCTTTAAATAGCCATAAGCGATCTTCTCCCCGTATTCTCCACGATATAAGCTAATAGAAGGCTCCTTTGCCCGCAATTTTACCAAAAAGCTCCTTCTATGAATTGGTGCCATTCCATATTCCAAAATCATCTGATGATGGAGTTTTGTGCCATATCCTTTGTGCTTGGCAAGTTGGTATTCAGGATACTGCTGATCCAGTTCCATCATATAATGGTCACGGGTCACTTTTGCTAAAATAGAAGCTGCTGCGATATTGGCAGAGGTAGCGTCCCCTTTCACAACAAACCTGCTGGGGATTCCCACATCGGGATTTTTGTTGCCATCAATCAATACAAAATCTGGTTTTCTATTTAATCCTTCTACCGCCCGTTTCATTGCTAAAAAAGTGGCCTGTAAAATATTATAAGTATCAATTTCTTCTACAGAGGCCGAACCAATCGAATAAGCAATTGCCTTTTGCTTAATCTGTTCACAAAGGGCTTCCCGCTTTTTTTCAGTAAGCTTTTTGCTATCGTTGATTCCTTCAATTTCTTCATTCAATGGAAGAATAACCGCTGCTGCCACTACAGGGCCAGCCAAAGGTCCTCGTCCCGCTTCATCTACACCACATAGACAGGAAATCTGCTGTTCCCTGTCATAATCATATAAAGTCATGCTGTTTCCTCCGAAGGCTCTTCCCAAGAGATACAGCCCAGTTTTCCGCTTCGATATTCATCCAAAGTGACTATTGCGGCACGCTCTGTGTTCACTTCCCCGCCGGAAATCAACATACCACGTTTTCTTCCCACAGCTTCTAACCGTTCATATGCCTCCATATCAGAAGTGTCTTCCAACTTAAACCGTTCTTTTAAGCGCTCTGGATAATGTTGTGCTAAATATTCCAATAACTGCATTGCTAAATATTCTAAATCTATCACATCATCTTTAATCGCTCCAGTAAACGCAAGGTGTATCCCTACCTGAGGATCCTCAAATTTTGGCCACAGCACACCAGGCATATCCAGTAAATCCACATCATTTTCAATGTGAACCCACTGTTTTCCACGGGTTACTCCTGGACGGTCTTCCGCTTTTGCTCGTTTTGATCCAGCTAGTTTATTAATAAAGGTAGATTTTCCCACGTTCGGAACTCCTACCACCATAACTCGTACAATTCTACCAATCATCCCTTTATTGGCACGACGTTCAATAGTTTCTTTCAATACCTCACGGACAAATGGCTGGAATTTCTTAATATTTTTCCCAGTACGGCAGTCGACCGCCATAGCTGGAATTCCCTGCTGTTGGAACCAGCGCAACCATTTTGCGGTAACATTTGGGTCAGCCATATCACATTTATTTAATAATACAACACGTGGCTTATTTCCAATCAGTTTTCCCAGCAAAGGGTTTCTGCTGCTGTATGGAACACGGGCATCAATCAGTTCTACTACCACATCCACATAAGGTAAATTTTTTTCAATCAACCGTTCGGTTTTTTTCATGTGCCCTGGAAACCATTGAATGGTAGGCTGTTGCTCGTTCATTAATTTTAATATCCTTTCTGTTTCTTTAATTCACTGTGCCAAATTTATTAATTGGATACAACCGTATCACTACTTTACCTAAAATATTCTTTTCATTCACATAGCCAAAATCTCGGCTATCGGTAGAGTTGGTACGATTATCCCCCATTACAAACACATCTCCCTCTGGTATGGTAATTGGAAATTGAAGTTCTTTTGGTTCTGTAAAGGCATTGGTATAGCTTTCGTCTAATGCTTTTCCATCCACGGTAACCGTCCCGTCTTCTTCAATATTCACTGTTTGCCCACC
This sequence comes from Massilioclostridium coli, assembly GCF_900095865.1. Lineage (GTDB taxonomy): Bacteria > Bacillota > Clostridia > Oscillospirales > Ruminococcaceae > Massilioclostridium > Massilioclostridium facile. The sequence goes on from NZ_FMIZ01000007.1 coordinate 1,280,586, forward strand.
GGTCGCAATAATACGCTTAATAATTGGGGTATCAAATAATTCTGGCAGTTCTACAACTACAATATCCCCCTGTTTTGGTTCATACATTAAATGGGAAATAATGAGGCGGTCATTATTATGTAAAGTTTCCCGCATAGAATCCCCTTTTACTCCAACAATACGGAAAATAAAAGTAAATACCAGCACTAAAACCAGTAATGCCGCTACCATTACCTCAACCATATCCATCAAGTCTTTTTTCCATTTTGGAATTGGTGGGAACCTTCTCCTCTTCATTTTTACTAGTTGTTGTATTTTTTCTTGTTGTAAGGTTTGGTCTGTTTGAATTGATTCTTCTACCATTTATCCCACCATCTTTACTGTTAGTTCATAGCGTAAATACAAAATAGATTTTATTAGTGTTTCTTCCAAAAAAGAAAGAAATCCATCTCTAAAATCATGGAAACTATTCTATTATATTATCACATTTCCAATAAAATGTAAACTAAAACAAAAAGAACAAACCGCCTAAAATTGACGGCCCGTTCTTGTCCATTTCTATTTCTGGTTCAATTCCTCTGAGGTAACATAGCGTTTGCCCAAATGTTCATATGCGTATTCTATCAACATTTGTACCAATCGAATAGAAGCCAGTACAACAGCAACGCCCATCACAAATTGCAAAAACTTTTTCATGATACCCTCCCAAAATCATAAAATTATTATGAATTAGTATGATATATTATACACCAAAGTAATAAAATGTTCAATGAACGGAATGTTAAATCCTTAAAAAATTAAAATAAAAAATTTTCATAGATATTATTTTTTTGAGAATAGTATATTCTATAAAATATTGATTGACGAAATACCCTCATAATGTTAGAATATTATTCGTAGTTTTACCGAATAGTTGTAAAGTTAATAAAATGCAAAAAGAATATACAACAAAACGGTGATTTAAAATAATTTTAATTTGAAATTAAAAGGAGGAATATTCAGCTATTATGAAATTATTATCTGAGAGACGAACAGGAAAAGACACAGCCTTTGTTGCCTTAATTTCTCTGGTAGTCTCTATTTTTTTAGTTGCTTTTTTTGCAATAGGCAATTCAAGCACAATGCAGCAAATCGATCAAATGGTTCTTGGTGCCAAAGATATGCTGTCATCAATTAATATTTGGGTTGTACTCATTTTATTTGTAATAACATTTTTGTTGTTCTTTTTGACATTCCCCTATCGAAAAAAAATTGGAGAACAAGTTTATCGATGGAGATATGTTATTGGTATTATTATTTTGGCGATTTGTGTTATTTTTGAATTAAGTGGTTCTTCTATTGCAATGTGGAAACATTATCTTCCAAATGATACCAATACAGATAGTGTCGTATTTGGTATAGAACGCACCATCCGCAGCGATGAATGGGCAGTACAAACACCAATGGCATTTTCTCAATATTTCAATCAATCCGGTCCCTTTCCGTATTTTAGTGATACAATCCGTGGCGCTGCCACTGATACTTTTATTGTTTATTCTCAACCTGTTTGGACTTGGGCAGAAATTTTTCGCCCTTTCCATTGGGGATATCTGGCATTAGGCCCAGCAAAAGGGTTATCTTTTTTCTGGTATGGTAGGTTAATCGCGTTATTCCTTGTTTCTTTGGAGTTTGGTATGTTTATTACCAAACAAAGAAAAGGCTTATCTGTTGCGTATGCCGCATTAGTTGCGTTTGCCCCAACAGTACAATGGTGGTTTGCAATTTGTGGTTTTGTCGAAATGCTGATTTTCGGACAACTAGCTATTTTAATTGTTTACCATTATATGAGAACTCAAAAATATCGTTATCGCATTTTATTAATGTTGGGACTTGTAATCTGCGGTGGAGCATATATTTTAACATTCTATCCATCTTGGCAAATACCATTTGGTTACATTTTTTTAGCTGTTTTAATTGGTATTATTCTAGCAAATCGCAAAAAATTTTGTTTTAATTGGAAAAAAGATATTCCAATTTGGTTTCTCTTTATTGTACTACTTGGTGGAAGTATGGCTGCCATATTTTTAAAATCCCATGATGTTATTTCCGCTTCTATGAATACAGTATATCCTGGATCTAGGCAGCTAACTGGCGGAGGAGAGGGCATTTCTGCATTTACTTCCTTATTAAATCTCTTCTTCCCATTTTGGAATGAAAATCTTATTAAAAATACATGTGAAGCTTCTGCGTTTATTGACTTTGCACCAATTGGATTCTTATTAGGATTATGGGTTATATTCAAACAGAAAAAAAGAGACCCATATCTTATCAGCTTTATGATTTCTGACATCTTTTTATTTGCATATTGCGCATTGCCGTGGCCAGAAATATTATCCAAAATAACTCTACTCAGTTTTTGTCAGCCAGAACGTGTTATAGTACCATTAGGTTTTATTAATTTATTAGTTCTATTCCGTGCACTTACTCTTTTCAAAGCAAAATTTTCTTATTTATTATCAATAATAATTTCTATTTTTACAGGAATTATTATTGCATTCCTTTGTAATATTGATGAACCCGTCTATGCAACTAAGATGCGTTTAATTGTCATATGTTGCGTGGTAGCAATTTTCACCTTTATTATTTTGCAAATCTGCCGAAAATGGGCAAAATCTATTTTTCCGTTACTATGTATAGGAATGGTTTTATTTGCAGGTGGACTTGTTAACCCAATAAATAAAGGACTATCAGTGGTTTATGATAATCCTTTAACACAAGAAATTTATAATATTACCCATGAAGATCAAGGAACAGGAAAGTGGATTGTAGATTCCGCTTTCTTCCCTATTATTAATCTTCCCATTATGGTGGGTGCTCCGACTATTAACTCTACAAATGTTTATCCAAATATTGATCGTTGGGAATTATTGGACCCAAAAGGTGAATATAATGATATTTATAATCGTTATGCTCATATTGGAATTGAGTTAACTAATACAGAAGATTCAACATTTAAGTCTAATGAGTCACCTGATCTATTTCAATTAGACCTAAATGTAAATGATATGGAAAAATTAGAAGTTAAGCATATTTTAAGCAATCGTGATATGCTAGAAAGTCTGTCAAATAGTTCTGTTACTATCCAAATGGTCTCTCAAATACAAGGATACTATATTTATGATGTAACATATGCTTAATCCTCTATCAAGGTTTTACCGCTACTTTTCTAGTGTAGCGGTATATTTTTATGTAACGAAAACCATGGGCATAGCCCATGGTTCTAAAAAGGCGGAAGCCAGTGAGTAGAAAAAATAACTCCTTCATGTAGAATAGAAATGGGTTTGCCAACCGCCAAAAAACATGAAGGAGATCGTTCAAAATAAACAATACAAATAGTTTAGCGCACACGAAATGGAATTGCAAGTATCATATCGTTTTTGCACCGAAATATCGGCGACAAATTATCTACGGGAAAATAAAAGTGGATATTGGAAAAACACTGAGAAAATTATGTGAGAACAAAGGAGTAGAGATCATCGAAGCAGAAGCATGCCCAGATCATATCCATATGCTGGTAAGTAATATAACGTATCTCAATTTATAGGATATCTCAAGGGGAAGAGTAGTTTGATGATATTCGACCTACATGCAAATTTGAAGTATAAATATAGGAATCGGCAATTTTGGTGCAAAGGGTACTATGTAGATACAGTAGGGCGCAACAAAAAAGTAATAGCAAAATATATACGAAACCAGCTGCAAGAGGATATTGCAGCAGATCAATTAACATTCAAAGAATATATAGACCCGTTTACGGGTAGCAAGAATACCAAGGTATAAAAATAAGCCGCTTTAGCGGCGGCCTGAAAAAATTATGCAGTTGGCAACCCCTTTAGGGGTATTGTCTGTATTATGCCCTTCTAGGGTTTGTTCATGCCACCCGTTGAACGGGTGATCATGACTATATCATATAATTTTAGTTGACTTTAAATTTACAGCCGGATATAATAAATGGTAGTGCTGGTAATGGAACAGCAAATAATGATATAGGAGGATTGCACAGTTTGTGCGGAACAAGGTTATGATGAGAGAAATACAGGATAAAATCCTACAACTAAAAAAAGAAAAAAATATTGCGATCCTGGCCCATAGTTACCAAGCTCCAGAAATTCAAGAAATTGCGGATATTACAGGTGATTCTTTCGCTCTTAGTGTAAAAGCGCAAGATTTACCACAACAAACAGTTATTATGTGTGGCGTTCGGTTTATGGCAGATACCATTAAAATACTTTCCCCAGAAAAAACAGTCCTTTTGCCTGTTGCGGAAGCGACCTGTCCTATGGCGGAACAAATCAGCCCAGAACGTGTTGTAGCATTCAAACAACAGTATCCTGATTATAAAGTAGTGGCTTATATCAACACTACAACGGAGCTAAAAGCTGTCTGTGATGTCTGTGTTACTTCTTCCAGCGCATTGAATATTGTTCGTAACCTAAAAGAAAAAAATATCCTGTTTATTCCTGACCAAAATCTAGGGTCCTACATAAAAGAAAAATGTCCTGACAAAAATATTATTTTATGGGATGGATGCTGTCCAGTGCACCATGCTATTACAGTGGAAGAATGCGAAGCAGCAAAAGCAAAATATCCAAATGCAAAGGTTTTAATGCACCCGGAACTACCCGCTAAAATTTTAGCATATGCAGATGTAGTGGGTTCCACCGCCGCTATTTTACAAGCTGCCGCTAATACAACAGAAGATTGCATTATTGGTACCGAGAAAACCATTGCCGATGTATTAAGTCTCCAATTCCCCGACCGCAAATTTATCCCATTATCCAAACGCTTAATCTGTGATAACATGCGTTTAACCAACTTGATGGATGTATATCATGCTATTAATGGAACAGGTGGGGAAGAAATCCAATTAGAAGAAACACTCCGCCTTGCAGCGAAACGTGCAATCGACAATATGATTGCTTTATCTTAATCACAATATACGCTTAATATCTTTCTAAAAACATGGTAAATAAAGCAAATAAGTTTCCATTTTGCCCTCTGGTAGACAAGAAAGTGCAGGATATCGAATGTGTTGAAAACCAAGATTGTATTGATGGTATTATTGATATTCATTCTATGCCAAAAAAGTTTAAAGAGAAAAAGGACTACGCTAATATCTGTAAAACATGTAAATATCATGAATACTGATAATGAAATGATTGGATGATAAAAAGGGGCCGTCGTCATATGGCTCCTTTTTCATTGATTGATCTGTCTGTAAAGGAGTCCCCTAAAAACACTTTTATTTCGATAAACTAGCAAGATGCAAACAACAATCTCTCAATAAAAAATGTTAGTAGAAAGATAACTCCCCATTTATAGTGTTTAGGACAAATAGCACAAGGGAACTAAATTTCAGTATATCTTAAAACTTTTGTCGGCAATATTCCTTTATAATGCTTAGTCAGTACCCTTGTCTTTTCCAAAAATTAACCAGTTATGCTGATATAAGTCCCATTAAAAATTCAATTTTATTCTTAGTTTTACGCCGATAAGGAAGTATTCACAACAACTTATCACTAACGTTGACAGACAGGGTGCAAACAGAAACAGAGAGTTAATCACTTTCAATAGTGGTCGGCTCTCTGTTTTTCTATCTTCACTTTGTTACGCAATAGAACGTCATTTTTGAGGGTAGAAGTATAAAATATCGTCTAAGCGTTTTTCACGTTCTGCAAGCCGCATAAATCAAGCGTTTTTTCCCCTCTATTGCGTAACATACCTAACCCCAAATCAGCAGTTTTATAAAGCAGGTGGATTAGACAGTTTTTGAATACAGCATAATTTCCGCTGTTGGATTATCCGATATTGGATTTTCCGACATCGGTTTATCCGACATTGGAAAATCCAACGCAATTAAATAAAGATATAAATAACTAAAGAAATACCAAATACGGATTTAATCAAATATCCATTCCCTTCCTATCCTTTCCCTAATCCCTCTCCTTTGGGGCAAGGCAAAGCGGCAGAGCCGCCGGAATGGAAAGGAATGGAACAGCAATATAAAAATATCGTTTGTTATGTTACGCAGTAGAACACCATTTTTAAGGGTAGGAGTATAAAACCCTCCCCCCTGCCCTTATCTCCGCTGTAATGCCGCTTAAATCAGGTGAGAAGCACACTTTATCGTATAACATTCCATAATAAATTGGGAGCGTAAGCGGTTTATCCGATTGCGCTCTTGGCTGACTGACAGCAAGGGCATAGAACGCCGTCAAGGACGCTTGCGTTCATTTTATCCTTGACGGCGTTTTCGGGCTTTGCTACTACCTGTCAAAACGGAATTGCAGGATAGCTTTGATAAGCTGTGCTTTCAGACGGTCTTGAATATCGTCGTTGATATGTCCACGATAGGTAGACAGATATTTAATCCGCGCAGTGTAATGCCGCAGTACCGCGTCTATGGCTTCCGGCTCGCCTGCAACAGCTTTCTCGATGGTTTCAAAGGGTATCAGTTTCTTATTCCTCATGTTTAGTTTCCTCCAGTTTTTTTCTTAACTGCTTCAATGCCGCCAGTTTCCAGTAGTTGACTGTACTTCTGCTTCTTCCGTACTCATTCCCGATTTTTCTTTCGCTGTAACCGAGGAAGAAATTCATCAGCAGAGCAGTACGCCTTTGTTCTGACAGATTAGCTAATGCGTCGGCTAATCGTTTACTTGTCACGACCACTTCTTTCCCTTGAACGACAGAAACAGCCGGCTTCTCATAAACATACTGCTCAAAATAGTTATCGGTTGCTAACGGTTCAAAAGACGTTTCCGACATCAGATAGTCAAGTGATACTTCATGCTTCTGTTTCCGTCCAAAATCGCGGTACGCGCTGATTGCCGCATTGCGGAGAACGATTTTACAGAACGCGGCAAAGGCATATTCGATATGCTCCATGAATTGTTCAGAATACTTCATCATAACTCACCCCCTTTCTTCCCAGTAGGGGGCTATTACAACAAACGCCCATGCAGGCATAAAACCGCATAGGCGTTTGGTAATATGAGTTATTTAAGCAATTATGATGATTTGTGTATTCATCTTCATAACCGCAAAATCCCGTTGCATGGAATGGGCTTTTTTTAACAACGAAATAAAGTTATAACTGTAAAAAAGGGACATGGCGATACCTCCTGAATACCGCCATATATTTCTGAAAGAGCGACATCAGCCCCCTTCTGTATTCTCATTTTTATGATAAGAAAACGGCGGTTTTGCTTGTTATTTCAAAACCGCCGTTTGGCAATCCATATCTTAATTGAGCGCATGAAAACTCTACCGCAACAACGGTTTTTTTATTACCGCTGGACGGCATACTAACATTATCCTAGCGTATGAAGATTTCTTCTGTATTCCTGCATTTCTTCTTCGCTGACTGTATCTATGATATATTGTAGTTCACTTACGATTCTATCACGTTCTTTTGGGAGAAAAGCAGTGGTTGGATAAAAATTAGAAACAGAGTTTGCAAATAAATGGGTTCGTATCTGCAAATGCTTAATAAATGTCTGTAATTCTTCTAAACGCTCTTTTTCTCCCGCAGGGATAAATTCCCTTTCCTGTGCCATTCGATACAATTCTGTATCGGGGAATAGTGTCAATGAATCTACGGAAATAAAACGCGGATTTACTTTACTGAATACTTTCGCACTATTGACAGCATTTCGATAACCATTTCCTTTTCCGGCAAGTCCTGTCATATATACAAAATAGTATTCAATTCCTGCTTCATCTAATTTTCTGCATTGTTCAATCAAGTCCTTTGCAATATAGCCCTTATTTGCTAAAAGCAGAGTGCTGTTATCGCCCGATTCCGTACCAATACTGATTCCGTTAATCCCTAAACTTCGAAGCCTTTTTAACTGCCATACCTTTTTATTTTTTATATCACGAATACTGGAAAACATAGCAATCGTCTGACATTCTACAAGATAGTCATGAATAAGCAATGCCCGTTCTGCTAAATTTTCATAACTCATCACAAAAGGATTTGCACCTGTTAAAAAAATACGTCTTGCAGTAGGTTGATAACTTGCCAGCTCTGCTAAGTCCTCTTTAAATTCTTCTAATGGCGACATACGGAAGCACTCATTTTTATACAGGCTGCAAAAACTGCATTTGTTATGTGTACAACCGGACGTTACTTGTACAATAAAGGAACTTGCTTCATAAGGTGGTCGCCATGTTCTTCCTGTAAAGTGCAATATTGGATTCCTCCTTTACAAATGCCGGAGATTTTTTCTATAATTTCGCAGTTCATTTTCATCAACACTGCTAATAATTCGTTCCAATACAGAAATAACTTTCTTGGTATCTCGCGGCAGTGTACCTTGAATCGGAATAGCATTTGAAGCACCTCCGGCGGCAAACCAGACAGGAATATTCAAATGTTCGACTAGGGTTTTCAATTCCCTGTATTTCTCGATTTCCTGTTCTTCTTTCCAGTTTCCTTTTTGAATTTCCTCATATAATTCAGAGTTTTGATAGATGGTAAGCATATTTGCGCCTATGATTTGAGGGTGCAGTTGATTGCATACCTCTGCTGTTTTTCTTGCTCCTATCTCTCCTTTTCCTGCACCGGATACTCCTGTAAGATAGAAAAAGTTATAGCTGATACCTGCTCTGTCCAAACGCTGACATTGGAGGACAATATCATTTGAAGTGTATCCCTTGTGCATAAAAGTTAAGGCTTCGTCATCACCCGTTTCGATTCCAATGGTCAAGCCATCATATCCTGCATTTTTTAACTGCAAAAGTTCCTCGTCTGTTTTTAATGTAATATCTGTAATTCTTGAAAAGCACCCGATTGATTGATTCGTTGGAAAATACCGCCGTATCAGGTCTGAAATTTCAATTAAACGGGAAGCCTTTAAGATAAAAGGATTTGCCCCTGTTAAAAAAGTACGGAATATTTTATGACCAATCCATATACGAAATTGTCCCTTAGCTTCCTTTAAATCGGCTTCAATATCTTCCATAGGTGTCATTCTGAATTTAAACGGTAAATCGTCATATAAAGTGCAGAATTTACATTGATGATGTGTACAGCCTGCCGTTACTTCCAAAAGCAGTGAAGACGCTTCATAAGGCGGTCGCCAAATCGTTCCTGTATAGTGCATGAAAATCTCTCCTTTCTCCCTTGCTATCCTCATTATATCACTGTACGCTTGTTTGAAAAGTACTGTACTTTTTTATAGTACATTGATTTTTGATTGTAAGAATGGTATATTGTAATTGATTGGAGGGTTAATACATGAAGAAAAGCCAAATGTCGATTGAGCGTTGTGCCACTGTTTCTACAATTCAAAAAATCTTAGGCGGAAAATGGAAAATTGAAATACTTTATTATATTGGATTTCAAAATATACAACGTTTTGGAGAACTACGCCGACACATCGGAGATATAACAGAATCCTCTCTGACAAAGCAATTGCGTGAACTGGAAGCAGACGGTTTTATTTCCCGTTTTGACTACAAGGAAGTCCCACCCAGAGTAGAATATTCATTGACCGAACTTGGCAAAAGTTTTATGCCTGTCTTAGAATTTATGAAACAATGGGGAGAAAATAATCTGAATTAAAATCCTTAAATAAAAATTGAATTTATATGGTCGAATACGCTGTAATCACTTTTGGATTATGGCGTTTTTCTTTTTCTTGTCTTTGGCATTTTTGCAAATCCGGCGTACTTGGAAGTAAGAAAAACTTTTTGAAAAATTTCTTCCAAAACTTCGGCAAAATCGCTCTGTACGGTGTTGTAGGTAGTGAGAGGAAAATCAGAGGGTTTGGGATACTTCCCAACAAGCAAAATGCAGGGCATTTTCGGAAAAGGGTACTCTTTTCCTATGCTTGCTGAGAAACTTATCACATTACAAATCAAAGAAAGGACGGGAAAGGAATGGAACGGAAACAAAAACAGGAAATAACAGATGATAGGCAGAAACAGGGCATCCGACAGATGAAACAGTGATTTATAAAATCGGTGGCACATTCTATGAAGTGTCTACCTCTTGCGGCGGCTCTGAACCACTTTTTGAAAAGATGAAGCGGCTCATAAAATCAGAAAACCTCAAAACGCCTACTGACAAAGGAAAAGATGTCCGCTATAATAAAGATAGCAACCTGTCTGTCGGGCGTTCATTACAGGAGGAATGAACATGACAGCAAATACATATAAGCCCGAACAGATAACCGCATTATACGCCCGTTTAAGTCAAGAGGACGCATTGGACGGGGACAGCAACAGCATTGTCAATCAAAAAGCAGTTTTAACAAAATATGCTTCGGATAACGGCTTTACAAATCCGGTCTTTTTCATTGATGACGGCGTTTCCGGTGTAACCTTTGACAGACCGAATTTTAACCGTATGATTGCAGAGATTGAAGCCGGAAATGTAGCGACCGTTATTGTCAAGGATATGTCCCGCTTGGGGCGTGACTATCTGAAAGTCGGCTACTATACAGAAATCTTTTTCGTTGAAAGAGATGTGCGCTATATCGCAATCAATGACGGTGTAGACAGTGCAAAGGGCGACAATGATTTTACCTCTTTCCGAAACCTGTTTAACGATTTTTACGCCAAAGATACCAGTAAAAAGGTAAAGGCAATCAAGCGGGCGCAGGGTATGGCAGGAGAACATCTGACTAAGCCGCCTTACGGCTATAAGGTAGACCCCAATGATAGAAAGAAATGGATTGTAGATGAAGAAGCCGCCGCTGTGGTAAAGAGGATTTTTGATTTATGTGTTGCCGGAAAAGGACCGTCGCAAATAGCCAAAGTACTTAAAGCAGATAAAGTGCTGATAGCAAAAGCATATTATTCAAAGAAAAAGGGAAAATCCTTGCCTGACAATCCATATAACTGGAAAGACAGCACGATTGTTGGCATTTTAGAGCGCATGGACTACTGCGGGCATACTGTAAACTTCAAAAGCTATTCCAAATCCCACAAGCTGAAAAAGCGTATTCCCACCACAAAAGAACAGCAGGCGATTTTCCGCAACACCCATGAAACAATCGTTGAAGAAGCTGTCTTTGAACGGGTACAGGAATTAAGGGCAAATAAACGCCGCCCCACAAAGGCAGAACGGCAGGGAATGTTTTCCGGCTTAGTATTCTGTGCGGATTTATGAGGACGACATCAACGGCACAATCAGCCATGAGCGGTTTTTGAAACTGTCCGCTGAGTATGAAGCAGAACAGAAAGAACTGACAGAAAAGGTAAAGGCAGAACAGCAGGAAGTTGATACCTACGAACAGAATAAAAGCGACTTTGACAGCTTCGCCGCTATTATCCGCAAGTATGTGGGAATAACAGAATTAACGCCCACTATCGTTAATGAGTTTGTGAAGAAAATCATTGTCCATGCGCCGGAGAAGATAGACGGCAAGCGTTTTCAGAAAGTAGATATTGTCTTTAACTTTGTAGGAGAAATTCATTTGCCGACTGACCCGCAGGCAGAACAGAAAGAAGCCAATAAACAGGAAAAGACGGCATAGCCCTTGAACGGGGCTATACCGCCTAATTGAAAAATATACTTCCTTGTAACCTGAAACCCTTGATTTCTAGTGCTTTTCTAACAAATCTCTTGAACTTGGAATCGAAAATTCTTTTTACGTGATACCTTTCATGGTAAAATCAAAAATTTCTATGAGAACAAGAAAAAATTCCCCCAGATTCTTCTGAGGGAATTTTTAATATAATCCTAATAGTTTTTTCCTTAATTTTTATTTTTAAAGATATCCATAATTACATCAAAAGTATGGTCATCTGGATCTAATCCTACAGCAGGATTTGGTTCTGGGGCTTTTTCTTCTGCTGGAGTATTATTGTTGACATCTGCCATAGTGGTTTTTGAAATTTTCTCTTTAAAATCCGTATCAAACCCTGTGGCAATTACAGTAACCCGCATTTCATCTTCCAAAGAATCATCAAACGCCACACCAAAAATAATACTTGCATCTGGGTGAACAGCTTCACTGATTCTACCGGAAGCGGCTTCTACTTCATCAAATTCAATATTTGGAGATGCTGTTACATTGATAATCAGGCCCTTTGCACCCTCGATAGAGGTTTCCAACAATGGGCTGGAAATTGCCATTTCAGCTGCTTCAATTGCCTTTTCTTTACCTTGGCCATATCCAACACCCATATGGGCATACCCGGCATCACGCATAATGGTACTGACATCAGCAAAATCCAAGTTGATAAAACCAGTAGTATTGATTAATTCAGAAATACTCTGAACACCTTGTTTTAACACATTGTCAGCTGCTTCAAAAGCATTTGCCAAAGTAATTTTCTGATTAGAAAGCATTTTTAACCGCTCATTTGGAACAACGACTAAAGAATCTACACTTTTTCTCAATTCCGCAATCCCTGCTTCTGCCTGCAACATTCTGCGGGCACCTTCAAATTTAAATGGTTTTGTAACAACACCAACGGTTAAAATTCCCATTTCACGGGCAATCTGCGCAATAATGGGAGCTGCACCTGTTCCGGTTCCACCACCCATTCCAGCTGTAATAAACAGCATCTGAGTTCCTTTTAATACGGTTGCTATCTCTTCCCGGCTTTCTTCCGCAGCCTGTTCCCCTTTTTCTGGGTCACCGCCTGCACCAGTTCCTTTGGTTGCTTTTAAACCAATTTCAACCTTTTGGGAAGCCAACGATTTACTCAACACCTGGCGGTCGGTATTTACTGCGATAAACTCCATACCAGAAAGTCCTTCGCTTACCATACGGTTAATGGCGTTACCTCCACCACCGCCAACACCAATTACTGTAATATTAACAACTTGTTCTGCCCCATGCTCAATCATTGTATTTGGCACTGTTACGTCCTCCTATATCAACATCCAAATTGGTCGTTGTAATCTATGATAAATAACATAATAATCATAATGTTTATTTTATCAGATTTCAATTAGAATTTCAACACTATGTAGAAGATTTTATAATTTTTTCAAAAAGTTTTTGCATGAAAAAATCCCGAAAAATAGGGGTTATTCGACCATTTCTGGCAGAAAATGTATACTCTGCGTACTTTGTACGTAAAAAATCCTTCCTGTTTCAGAAACACCAATATCTTCTTGAATAATTTTTTTTGCTGCCTGCAATAAATACTCCATATCATCACTGCTTTGGATTTGAATGACAATACGGTTTTGATAGGTAATATCTGTTTGTAATGGATTTGAAATATCAATAGAGGTAATATCAGGAAATTCTATCATCCCAAGTATTTCTTGCAACTTTCGTAAGCGGTCTATATCAGAAACATGTAATTCACTTAGATATTTTCCCTTTTCTGGTTGCTCTACCGTACAGCCTTTTATCACAACTGTTCCGGCTTTTGGTTCCGGCTGGTTGATTTCGAGGATACGATTTCCGTTACTAATATATAAATAACCGCCGTCAGTTTGGATACTACATTTTACCTCGGATGGTATACAAATAATTTGCAAGGTATCCGGTAATTTTCTTTTTACCTCTACATCATCCAAATTGATATATTGTTTTAAAAGTTCTTGCCGGATTTTTTTCGTATCTAAGCGTAAAAGATTATCTCCCTTTTGTACGCCAGTGGATGCAATTAACTGTTCCGCTGTGTACTCCCCAGTTTGCTGTACATCAAATGCCCGTATATTAAAAAACACCGTCATAGACAAGGTAATCATCGCCGTAAGCACAATCAACAACAGCAGTATATAGTAAATGGTGTATTTGCGCAAACGACGTTTTCTGCGCTTCACCCCGCTTGCAGCTCTTGCCTGTTCACGGGGATCAGGACGGTGATTTACTTTTCGCTTAATTGGAACGTCCTTTTTCATCCAAAACCTCCGATTTATTTGATCCTGCTCATTACCGCACCCAACTGGCACAGTGTTTCCTCAATTGGCTCATAGCCCCTATCGATGTGATAAGGATCTGAAATATAGGTAATCCCTTCCGCGGCCAAACCGGCAACTACCAATGCAGCTCCACTTCTCAAATCGGTCGCCCTTACCCGGGCGCCAGATAAGGTAGGGACACCTTCTACTACAGCAACTTTGCCTTCCAATGTGATATCCGCCCCCATTTTGGTCAGTTCCACTGCATGTTTGTATCTATTTTCAAATATATTTTCTACAAAAACTGTTGTCCCAGCCGCTTTTGAAGCCAATGCCATCATCATGGGCTGGGCATCTGTTGGGAACCCCGGATATGGCATCGTCCGGATAGCACTCATGGCATTCAATTTTCCGGTAGAACGGAGATAAATATTGTGATGATCTACCAGCAATTTGACGCCAGTCTGCTCTAAAAAGGGAAGTACGCCTTCAATATGTTCTGGAACAATCTGTTTTAACAATAATTCTCCACCTGTAATAGCACCAGCGCAAAGCCAGGTGACCAAAGCAATCCGGTCGGGAATCACCCGGTATTCCGATGCCTGTAGCCGGGAAACTCCTTGAATCACAATTGTCTTTTCCCCAGCCCCATAAATTTTAGCTCCACAACGGTTCAGGAAACAAGCTAAATCTACAATTTCTGGCTCTGCCGCAGCGTTAGTAATGATTGTTTCCCCTTCCGCTGTACAAGCAGCAAGGATCGCGTTTTCAGTTGCGCCTACGCTGGGAAAAGAAAGGGTAATTTTACTCCCCTTTAGTTTATCAATCGAACAATCCAAAATTCCATTGTGCTCATCAATTAGAATCCCCAACTGACGCAGACAAGCCAGATGCAGATCAATTGGCCTGGGTCCTAACTCACATCCACCTGGAAAATTTACGGTCGCCATCCCTGTACGGGCTACAATCGCTCCTAAAAATACAATAGAGGAACGCATTTCTCCCATTAACACTTCTGGAATCTCAGAGCAAGAAATCGTTGTGCTGTCAATTTCTACAGTATCATCTTCCCGTTTGACAATACAGCCAAGGTGGCGCATAATCTGGAACGCAATCTCTACATCCCGTAAACGGGGGCAATTATGTAATACCGTTTTTCCTTTTACCAAAACTGCTGCTGCCAACAACGGCAAAGAGCTGTTCTTGGCACCCTGCACCGACAATTCCCCTATAAGGGGATTGCCTCCATATACTTTCAATTCTTCCAACCAAAACACCCCCACAAAGCAGATAAAAATTTCTTTGCAGGATATCCTATGTATTTTGTGGAAAAATTGCTACCGTTACTGCATGATCTCTTGCAGTGCGTTGTAAATTCGATCAGATGTATCCAAAATTGCCAATTTAGAAGCATTTTTGCTAAATCGGCGCAACTTGTCCCGGTCCTCATAAAAACCATTCACCAGGGCAACCATTTCCTTGGCGTCATAATTTTTTTCTTCCACTACAACAGCGGCGCCATGGTTTTGTAGCACCATCGCATTATGATATTGATGGTTTTCCGCTACATTTGGGGAAGGAATTAAAATGGACGCCTTTCCAGTAGCCTCTAATTCACTTAAAGTAATCGCTCCAGCACGACAGATCACCAAATCTGCTGCTGCCAGGCAAGTATCCATATTATGGATATAATCCCGTACATCTATTCTTGGGTTTCCGTTTAAATCCACATGGCGTTCTTTTAGCATCTGTGGAAAAATATCCTTTCCCAATCTGCCACAGGCATGGATATGGTTCACCTTTTTCTTTTTATTGTGCCACTGCATAATATCCGCCGCAATTTCATTGACTTTGACAGCGCCTAAACTTCCTCCAAACGAGAGGATGCACATTTCATCATCCATCCCCAATTCTTTCCGAGCTTCTTCTTTTGTTGTGGATAAGATACTTTCCCGGATCGGGTTTCCGGTAATCACCATATTTGCCTGCTGTGGGAACATTTTTTTTGCTTCTTCCACCGCCAGCATTACCAAATCCACCTGTTTACTAAGCATTTTATTGGTAACGCCAGGGTAAGCGTTTTGTTCATGAATTGCCGTTTTGATCCCTTTTTGGGCTGCTTTCCTTACGATTGGTCCACTAACATACCCACCGGTTCCAATCACCAGATCCGGCTGGAATTCTTTGATGATTTTGTTTGCCACAAAATCAGAAGTCATCAAGCATTTTACCGCGTCAATATTACGGGCAATATTTTTTAAGGTCAGTTTTCGTTGAAATCCCCTTACCTTAATGGGAACAAAATGGTACCCTGCTTTGGGAACCAGAGTGGATTCCATCCCATTTGGCGTCCCCGCAAACAAGATTTTTGCGGATGGATCCTGTTTTTGAATGGTATCCGCAATTGCGATTGCAGGGTTAATATGTCCTGCGGTTCCACCAGCTGCTAACAAAACTTTCATTCTTTTCACCTTACCTATGTTTTTTCTATTAAAGCATGTCGCGAGACATTCAATATCACGCCCATTTCCGCCAGCTGCATCGCCAACGCAGTCCCCCCATAGCTGAAGAAGGGTAAACTGATACCAGTGTTTGGAATACTGTTGGTGACAACGGCGATATTTAATAATGCCTGTATCCCAATTTGCGCAGAGATTCCCACACATAGCATCATACCAAATTTATCCGGCGACTTGGATGCGATGGAAAACCCTTTATACACAAACAGGATAAACAGCGAGATGACAATAACCGCACCAATTACCCCCAGTTCTTCACAGATAATCGCAAAAATAAAATCATTCTGTGGTTCGGGCAGATACATGTATTTCTGTTTGGAGTTCCCCAACCCAAGCCCGAGTAATCCACCGGAGCCAATCGAAAGCAATGACTGGTCGGTCTGCATGGTTTTATTTAATGGGTCGCTAAACGGATGGAGCCAGTAATAAAAACGGTCGCTCTGATAATTCCCCTTGAGTAGGAGCATGGCAATCAATCCGACAATAGCCACAGAGCCAATCATAGCAAACCAGCGGAATTTTGTTCCACCAACAAACATCATTACAGCTGCAATCCCCGCAATCAAAATAATACAGGAAAGATGCGGCTCCAAATACAGCAACCCTACAACCAGGACTAGTATTATCCCAAATGGCAGGACGCCATATAAAAAGGTCCCCATTTTTTTATAATTGGTGGAAATCATTGCGGAAAACAATACGATTAAGGCAAATTTCATGACCTCAGAAGGCTGGAACTGCCCTAAAATTGGAACCTGAACCCACCGTTTAAATCCATTTTCATCTCCACTGGTAAATAGTACAGCAATTAACATAATGATAGCAACTGCAAACAGTGGAACCGCTAATTTCCGCCAATGATGGTAATCAAATTTAGAAATGACAAACATGGCGATTAGTCCCAACACACAGGCTAGTGACTGCTTGCTGATATACCGGAAACTATTGCCTTCATAGTAATAAGCATTGGCATAGCTGGCAGAAAACAGCATAACAAGGCCAAACGCAACCAACACCAGAATTAAAATCAAAAAGACAGAGTCCAACCTACCGGTTTTGATTGTTTGTTTGGATTTCTTTTTTAGATTTTTTCTTCCCCGAGTGGGAAGCTGAATAATTTCCGCCATAGGCTCCCTCCTTTTGTTTCTAATGTCATGTATATGCGAAAAACAGATCCTATACCAAACAGAAAGGATCTGTTTTCCTATTCCCTTTTCTATTATAATTCCAGAAATACGGAAAATATACCAAGAGCACCAAATAATGCGGTAACCAGTGTAAATACAGATACAATCTTGATTTCACTCCAATTACACATTTCAAAATGGTGATGGATTGGACTCATTTTAAAGATGCGTTTCCCGGTTGTTTTAAAGCTGATTACCTGTAAGACAACAGATAAAGCTTCGATAATGTAAATAATACCAGCAAATACAATCAGCATTGGGCGATCGATGCCAAAAGCCAACGCCACTACAGCACCACCCAGGAACATGGATCCAGTATCCCCCATAAATACTTTTGCGGGATAGAAATTCCATACTAGGAATCCCAAACATCCGCCAGCGATTGCGGCAGCGAAAATATACATGCTGTCAAATTTCAACATAGTCGTTAAAATCATAAAGACAATGGCATAAACAACGGTAACAGAGGAAGCTAACCCATCAATTCCATCGGTTAAATTGACCGCGTTTACCACAAAATAAATGCCGATTACAACCAGTGGGTAAAATACCCAACCAAAATCAAACTGTCCGATGAATGGAAAGATAACCGTTGTAGAAACCGCACCGCTCATCGCTAAAGTAGCGACGTATCCAATACAAAGAATTAATTGGAATACGGTTTTTTGCTTTGCAGTCAAACCCAGGTTACGCTTTTTTACCACCTTGATAAAGTCATCAATAAATCCAATCAATCCAAAGCCAAACGCAATTGCCAAACCCGACCAAACACGGATGTGGTCAACCGCCTCTGTGCCCGTTGCCTCAGTATGGTTAATAGTCAGGATAAACATCCCCACAATCAAAGCGACAGTACTGCCAAAAGCGAACATAATACCACCCATGGTAGGAGTACCATTCTTTTTTTCATGCCAAGTAGGACCAATCTCTTTAATTGTTTGACCAAACTTCAACTTCCTTAAAAATGGGATTAAAAATTTTCCAGAAATCGCAGTTAATGCAAATGCAACCAGCAATGTGGTAATACCAGCGATCCATGTCATACAAAACATTCCTCTCTATTGCTTAATCTTTTTGAAATAATTCCTGTATTACTTCTTCTAATTTCATGCCACGGCTTGCTTTAAAAATAACAGCGTCTCCTGGACGAAGAAAGGCTTTTAAATCAGAAGCCATCTTCTGTTTGTCGTCATAATGGCAAAGGAACGGTATTCCCTTTGCTCCAGCCGCAATCTGTTTCGATTCCGACCCATAACAGAACAGTGCGTCCAAATGGCATTGTTTTGCCAATACGCCGGTATCATAATGCGCCTGGGAAGAAATTTTCCCCAGCTCCAGCATATCCCCTAGTACAGCAATTTTCCTTCCTTCTGCGGGTATCTGCTGCAAAGCGGAAAAAGCTGCTTTCATGGAATCTGGACTTGCATTATAACAATCTTCAATTACAATCATACCATTAACAAGCCGTGTATTTTGACGCATTCCAGCAGGTTGATATTTTTTTAGTGCTTCCACAATCTGTTGTGATGTAATTCCACACAACCGCCCGATAACAAAACCAAAAAGGGCGTTTAACACGTTGTGCTCTCCAATAGTTGGAATCGACACTGTTGTGTTTGTATCCTGATACACAATCTCAAATGTAGTGGATAATCCATCTGTTTTGATATTGGTTGCACGGCAATTCAGATGTTCACCAGAAATACCACAAAATATAATAGGATGGTTTTCCACTTGTAAATTGCAGAGCATATCGTTGTCACCATTTACAATAAGGGGCGCCCCCTCTTCCATTCCATCCAGAATTTCCAGCTTTGCTTTTAAAATATTAGCACGACTCCCCAGGTTCTCCATATGGGATACGCCAATATTGGTGATCACACCAATATCAGGCAAAGCAGTGGTAGAAAGGCGATGGATTTCCCCTAGGTTGGACATCCCCATCTCAATCACAGCAGCTTGATAACGGTCATCTAAACCAAACAGGGTTTTGGGCAATCCAATTTCGTTGTTCAGGTTTCCCTCGGTTTTCAAAGTGTGGTATTGGGAAGAAAGCACTGTGGCAATCATCTCTTTGGTGGTAGTTTTACCTACACTTCCAGTAACCCCTACCAACTTTCCATGAAACTGTTGCCGACAATAACGTCCTAAATCTAGCAAGGCTTTCCGTGTATCCTCTACCAATAGATATGGGGTAGAAATCTCCAGCTTTTTCTGGGATACCACAGCTACAGCCCCCTGTTCTATTGCGGAAGGGATAAAATCATGGCCGTCAAACCGTTCCCCTTGGATT
The DNA here is from genome assembly GCF_900095865.1 of Massilioclostridium coli. Lineage (GTDB taxonomy): Bacteria > Bacillota > Clostridia > Oscillospirales > Ruminococcaceae > Massilioclostridium > Massilioclostridium facile. Next base: position 1,300,422 of record NZ_FMIZ01000007.1, read on the forward strand.
GCTACAAATAAACATCCTGGCGTTACCAACCGGTTATCAATCACAATACCATTGATCAAAAGAGGTTTTGGATGGTATAAAGTTCCGTTTGTTGCCTGTTCTAATTCCTGTAAAGCTATTGGTTTCAATCTCATCTCTCCCTTTTGCAACCAAAAATTTGATGGATTCCATTGTTTTGCTTGATACTAGTTTAATCCTTTTCTGGAAAGATTACAAGGAAATCATCGCAAAGAATTTGTTAAAAATGGAATCAAGACAGTGTTTTCAGAGCTTCGGCAACAATTTCCCGTTCATCAAAATGGACTTTTTCCGTTCCCAAAACCTGATAATCTTCATGACCTTTTCCCGCCAATAGGATAACATCATCTTTTTGTGCATGTTGTACCGCGTAAAAAATAGCCTCTTTCCGGTTGGTGATCCGCACATAAGGGGTATTTTCTTTTTCTACTCCTACCAGAACCTGGTCAATAATGGCCTCTGGATTTTCTGTACGTGGATTATCGGATGTTACGATTAAAAAATCGGCGTTTTGCGCGGCAACTTGCCCCATAATTGGACGCTTTTTGTTGTCGCGGTCCCCGCCACATCCAAATAGGGCTACTACCCTACCTTTTTTATAGCCATTAATCGAATCCAAAATATTTTTTAATCCATCTGGTGTATGGGCATAATCACAAATGATGGTAAAATCCCGTCCTGTCGGAACCACTTCGCTTCTACCTTTTACATGGGAAGCATTTGTAATGCTATCCGCCACTTTTTCCACCGAAATTCCGATTTGGATACAGGCGGCCGCAGCGGCTAAAGCATTTTTCACCGAGAACATTCCTGGGGTACCAAAATGAATCTTGCTAGCAATATCCCCTATTCTCATCTGGAATTGGACACCCAAACTATTTATCTCAATCTCATTCGCGAAAAAGTCCGCTGATGGATTCTCCACCGAATAGGTAATATAACGACATGGGATTGTTTCCATCAGACGTTTTCCGTACGGGTCATCCATATTAATCACAGCACAATCAGAACAATCGAACAGCTTCTTTTTCGCCAGGAAATAGTTTTCCATGGTGTGGTGATAATCCAGATGGTCCTGGGTTAAATTTGTGAAGATCCCCACCTCAAAATGGGTATCTGCCAGACGGCATTGGTCCAACGCATGGGAGGAAACTTCTAATACAACATAATCACAGTGAGCTTCCACCATTTTTGCAAGTAGTGCCTGATAATCAGCCGCATCTGGAGTTGTTTTTTCGGTATGGAACACAGTGTCCCCAATTTCATTGCGGATAGTTCCAATTAATCCGACCTTAAAGCCCATATTGGTTAAAACAGCCTTCATAATATTAGTGACTGTTGTCTTACCATTGGTTCCTGTTACCCCAATAAACTTTAGGTCTTTTGCTGGATTTCCCTGCATGTTGGCGCACATTTTTGCATAAGCATAATGGGAATTTTCCACTAAAATCTGGTTTTTCAATCCCAAATCCCGTTCACATACAATATAAGGGACGCCTTTCTCCAAAGCGGACTGGGCAAAATTATGTCCATCTGATTGCACCCCTTTGATGCAGACAAACACACTAGAATCCGTCAATTTTCTGGAATCACAACTTACATCAGAAATCTCACAGTCAGTTATTGTTCCTGTATAATTAATCCCGTCTAATAATTGGATGAGCTTCATTTTTTGTTCCTCCCCATTGAATTACTGACTTACCTTAAAGATTGGCATTCTATTCATTTCTATGCATTTATCAACCTGTTTCATCATTGGTCAAAAATTCCACAGTAACAACGCTTCCTTTTTCCACCTCTGTCCCCGCTGGAGGGGATTGAGTGGTAGCTTTTGCCTTTTGGTTTTGAATTCCACTATTGGTCAACGCGATATTCAATCCGTATCCCGCCAGGATCTGGTTTACTTCCGCCTGGGTTTTGCCAATGACATCCGGAACCGTTACCTTTGTGGTTTCCTGTTCTTCTGTATATAAAATTACTTTTCCGCCTTTTAGCATCTTGGAGCCAGCGGATGGAATTTGTTTTACGACTGTTCCACCAGAGCCTATGGTTTCCGCCACCAGCCCCGCACTATTAATCCGTGTCTGGGCATCCGCTAAGTTAGAACCTTCTACGGAAGGAACCGCTGCCCCCTGGTTTTGCAACTCTTCTTCCGTGTATTCTGGCGAAATTCCCATGTAAGGGATTGCATCTGACATTACCTGAGCAAATACTGGGGATGCAACCGCACTACCGTAATATAATCCGGAACGCGGCTCATCCACTAAAATCAGCAAAGCAAACTGTGGGTCATCCGCAGGGACACAACCAACGAAAGAAGATACATATACAACGTCCCCTGTAGCATTGGTATAGGAAAGCTTTTGCGCTGTACCAGATTTCCCGGCAATGCGGTAACCTGGAACGGAAGCGTTGCTCCCTCCATTTGCAGAAACCACCTGTTCCAATACCCCACGCATCATTTCAGAAGTTTCTTCTGAAATTGCCTGGCGTTTGGTTTCACCGGTGTTAGTTTCGGTAATATTCCCATCCTGGTCAATAATCTGTTTTACCACATGGGGAGTAACCATATAGCCGCCGTTTACTGTAGCGGAAAATGCGGTCATCATCTGCATTGGGGTAATTCCCATGGATTGACCAAATGCTTCACTAGCTAGTTCAGCTGGACCCAGCTGATCCGCTGTATAATACAATGGATATTTATTTTCCCCTGGAAGGTCAATTCCAGTTGCCTCAGTCATCCCAAATAATTTAAAATACTGGAAGAATAAATCCGACCCCAAAGACTGGCCAATCTGTACAAAGGCAGGGTTACAGGAATTCACTACCGCCTGGGTAAAATTCTGGGAGCCGTGCCCGCTGGTTTTCCAACAGTGAATTGGTTTTGCACCGGATACCACTTGAATGGAACCTGTACAGTTAAAGGTACTATCCAATGTTTGGGTTTTCTCCTCCAATGCTGCGGAGGCTGTTACTACTTTAAAAACAGAACCTGGTTCATAGGTCTCAGTAATCACCTTGTTGGTCCACATTTTTTCCCTTGCCTTTTTGGTAGCTTCGGTCAACTCATCCCCTTGTAATCCTTCCAGTTGGGATTGCAGATTGGTGTCACTGATTGTATAAGGGTCATTCAAATCATATCCCCCATTGGTGGACATCGCAAGAATCTCCCCTGTGTTCACATCCATCATAACACCCGCAACACGATTCGTAGGATGATGGGTATCAATCGCCTGCTGAATCGCCTTATCAAGATAATGTTGTAAGGTTTCGTCCACTGTCAACACCAAGCTGTTTCCATCCTGAGCTGGATAGTAATATTCATAGTCAAAAGGCAGATCCCCGCCCAAAGCGTTCTGGGCAATTACCACTTTACCTGGAGTGCCACTTAGTTCTTCATCATAAGCTAACTCTACACCGTAAAGTCCCTGATTATCCGATCCAGTAAATCCAATAATATGGGAAGCAGAATTTGCCTGTGGATAATAGCGTTTGCTATCCTCCACCATGTGGATTCCTTTTACTTTTTGCTTTAGTTCCTGTTTTTCTAAGGCATTTTTATTGTTCTCCCGAATCTGTTCATTTTCCGCGTCAATTTCTTTGTTCTTTTCTTCGATGTAAGCAGTAATTTTATCCGCTTCGGGTTTCTCCACTTTTTTCTTGATAATTTCATATTTGGTATTCTTTTTGGTTTTTTCCAGCACTTCGTTGTAGTCCAAACCCAGAATATCAGATAACCCTTGGGCTACCAGTTGGCGTTGTTCATCTGTAGTAATCTGGTTTGGCGCAACGGATACTGTCCAAACAGTAGCACTCTGCGCTAAAGGGGTCATATTTCTGTCATAGATTGTCCCCCTATTTGCATTGATTGTATCTGCGCCTAATTGCTGATTGTAAGCTTTAACACCATATTTTACACCATCGTATTCCGCGAAACAAGCTATGTATACAATCCGAACAATTAAGGTAACAAATGCCACTAATACAACCGAAAAAATAATAATATTTAATTTAAATTTCATGTTTTTGGTCGGTGATATTGCCATGTTGCTGCCTCCTATCACACAAACGATTTCAGGTGAGGAAAGAAAAACAAGGGTTAAGAACCTTTCTCAACCCTATGATGGTATTCTTCTTAAAATAATCTGATCTTATTGTATCATATTGGATTAGCCTGCAAGGTATTCCAAAAAATTAGTAAACGCGTCTTTGATTTTTTCAAAAATAGTGGTATCTTTCTCTTCCGGAATTTCAATGCTGTTCCCAGCGGATGAACTGATGTATTCCACTTGGTTCGATTGCATTTTAATCATTCCCAGCTCTGTTTCTGCGTACTCTTCAATATTGTTGATGCTCATCGTTTTGTTTAATTCCATATTCAAGCGTACTGCTTCACTTTTCTGGGTTTCCAGCTCTGCTGTAGCAGCGCTAATTTGGTCATTGATCTCATTTAATTGTACCATGCTCAACACCATAGAAGAAGTAATCACCACTGCAACGATAATTAAAGCAATCGCCTTATAGGGACGAATATAATTTGCCGTACGGCGTTTGGAAACCTTTTTAATCGTAGGCTGCTGCTTTTTTTGTTCTTGGGCTGTTTCATAGTTTTGGTATGCAAGATTTGATTTCCGGCTCATAACGATTTCCCCTTTGTTTTTATTTGATTTTTCTATAATAAGGCTTGTCCCTTATCACAACAGGGGAAGAAAGCGGTGTTTCGTCTGCCATATTATAGTTTTTCTAAAATCCGCAATTTTGCGCTTTGGCTTCTACGGTTTTGATCCAGTTCTTCTTTAGAAGGTAAAATTGGTTTTTTATTGATAAATTTTGCTTTTGGATGGTTGCCACAAACACAAATTGGAAAATCTGGCGGACAAGTACACCCTTTACACATTTCGGTGTAAAACTGTTTTACAATTCGGTCTTCCAACGAATGGAATGTAATAATCACTAGCCTTCCACCTGGGCTTAATAAATCAAACGCCTTTGCCAAACCAGTAGATAAACATTCCAACTCTTGGTTCACGGCAATACGAATTGCTTGGAATGTCCGTTTGCTTGGATTTTTTTCCCTTCTTGCCTTCATTGGCATAGAGTTGTTGACAATCTCGGACAACTGACTTGTCGTTTCAATCGGAGCTATTTCACGGTGTTTTACAATATTTTTCGCAATACTGTAGTAATACTTGTCTTCTCCATAATCACGGATAATCCTTGCAATTTCCTCTAATGGATAGGTGTTAACCAAATCTTTTGCGCTCAATCCTGTTTTGCTCATCCGCATATCCAGTTCACCATCGTTCAAATAGGAAAACCCTCGCTCCGCATGGTCTAACTGAAAGGAAGAAACCCCTAAATCCAGCAACACACCATCTACCTGGGTAATTCCCCGTTGAATCAACTCTTCTTGCATATTGCTGAAATTAGAATGGATTACCTGAGCGCAAGAATAAACGGATAACCGCTCCGTTGCTACCTGCACAGCATCTGGGTCACGGTCAAAAGAATACAACCGACCAGTTGTCAGACGTTTTGCAATTTCAGTGGAATGTCCTGCTCCACCAGCAGTACCATCTACATAAATACCATCTGGCTTAATATTTAGGCCATCCATACATTCCTGTAGCATAACAGAATAATGTTTGAACTCCATTTTAATTCCTTTCTACCATTTTTCTATCTTTCATCCAAGCTAGAATTAAAATCCCAGCTCATCCATAATTTCTTCGATTGCTTCCGGGGTACATTCTTCAAAGGACTGTTGCCATGCCTGCTGGTCCCAAATTTCCACACGGTCAGATGCTCCTACCACCACTACATTTTTCTCTAATGAAGCATATTCCCTTAAATTTTGGGACACAATAATCCTTCCTTGCTTGTCCGGTTGGGCTTCAATCGCACCAGCAAAGAAAAAGCGCTCCATATTGCGGCGTTTTGAACGAGGTAGGCTTTTAATGCTTTCAGTCAGGTTTTCCCATTCCTCCAAAGAATAAGCATACAAACAGTGGTCTAACCCTCTGGTAATAATAAAATTTCCACCCAGTGATTCCCGAAGTTTTGCTGGAAAATTAATACGACCTTTTGCGTCAATCGTATGACTGTATTCGCCGATTAACATATTCCAACCACCTTCTATCAATTTTTTAGGGGAAACTCACCTTTTTCAACCACTTTTCACCACTTAAGTTTTATTATATCGGATTGCTGTATAAATTGCAAGTTTTTTTATGGAATTTCATCCAAATTATTTATGGAAAAATCATACAGAATTTGAACTTTTATACTATTTTATACTGCATTATGACAAAAAATAAAAAGATTATTAAAATAGTTACAATTCTCTCATCTTCCACAATTTATCAACAGCCAAAATATAGTTATATAAGTTATTTTTGTTGTAACCAAAAGTTCTCTATACTCCAACAGTAAAAAAGAAAATAACGTTTTTATTTATCCAATAAATCCAGATTATTTTAAATCAAAAAGTTAATATACAATAATGGATAATAACAATTACTAGATGTTATTATCTAAAATAGGATAACGATCAACTCTTAGCAGAAGATTCTGATCTTACTTTACTTGTTGTTACAATCGTAATATTTACTATCCCATTTTGTTTTCAAAAATCCATTATTTTTCTTACTAACAATAAATAATATTAATCAAAATTATCTTCCTGTAAAAGTTCTTCTGCTGTAATTCCAAAAATCTTTGCGAAAACCCTTAACTCAATATCTGTTACAAACCTTTTTCCACTTTCTATTCTTTGAATTGCATTTTTATCCAAATCAATCCCTTCTAGTTGTAACAAATCCGCTAATGCCCGTTGTGAAGTTTTTGGAACTCTTTCTTGTCTTAACCTGGCTATTTTTTTACCACAAACATTGTTTCTACCGTTATTTCTGTTTTTATACATATAATCACCTCATGACATCTAGTAATTGTCATCAGCAATTATTTTATGGTAGTGGCCAGTAATTATGGCATTTACTGATAGTCAAATTTACTTTGTTGATTAAATATTGATACAAATAGAAAATTTCTCCTTTATTTGCCGTTTAAATTTATTATAATTATCGAAAAGTAAAAATGTGAATGATTCCTATAAAAGTCGAAATATATCAAATTTTAGGTGTTTTTGGTGTGAAAAATTCTCTATTTATTTGCTGAACGAAGCCAATAAACTCTCCTGTTTCCTATCTTTTTTATATAAAAAAACTCTGTGAATGATAAATTCAACAGAGTTTTTGTGTTGTATATTTTGTTATTTTTTCTATAAATATAATAGTTTAAAAGTTATATTTAACACTTCTTTCGCAGTTTCAAAAGACATGGGAATCATATTTGCTTATTATAAATTAGCTCAAAAATTAATCCAAAATCCTTATTTTTTGTTTTTACAAATCCATTTTCAAAAAGTTTTTATTTGCTTTTAATAAAATTAAGGATTCGATTAAACTCTAAATTAATAACAAAAAGCGCCCTATTTAAAACAGAGCGCTTTTCCATTAATATTATAAAAATCAAGAAGAAATTTGTTGGGCAGATACTTTTTGCTTCTCTTTTTTGTTTTTCCGCATATGCGGTAAATAAGTTAAAAATACAGCTAATGTCATAGCGGCGGCTAATACAAATAAATAGAATCCGTAGCCACAAGCATTATAAATATCCACTAATGGCGTTCCCTCTGGTGGAGTACGCAAACACATATAATTTACGTTAAAGCATGCATCAACAACACCAGCTACACTAGCGGTTAGTACTAAAATTCCCATTACCTTTGGCATATTCTTAATATTTGGACGAAATCCTTGCACATACATCATAGCTAATGGTACAAATAATAAAATCGCATGTAAAGTAAAGCTTTGTAATGTTTGGAAATGGAGCAAAGGATAATATCCAGCAATACCAGATGGGCAAAGCAACGCCACAATTCCACCCAATAAAGCGGTAGAACAGGTAAATTCTTTAATCGCCATATTTTTGGTAAATACAGCTAGTGGTATGTAAAAAATCTGCGTACCACAAAGTTGGAGAGGCAATAAACGGACCCAATCTGTCTGACCAACCATAATCAGCCAAAGTACTCGAATTAGCTCTACTAAAGGCAGTACAATCGCAGCAATCTGAATGATATGATCCGCTTGTTTTTTTGGCATTCTTTTCATATACCGCAACAATAATGTAACAACCAGAGCAATTACCAGCAATGCGATAATATGTGAAATATCCAACCCATGAAACACCTGGTCAGAGGGAATTTGATCTTTATAATGGAAAAACAATCTGAACACCTCCTCAACCTTTTTCATTAATTAACGAAAAATTATATCATAAATATTTGAACAAATAAATAACATTTTCTATTTGTTTTTTGAATAAGACAAATTTTTACAAAAATTCTTTTTTATCTCCATCATCCTATCAATTCTTTTGATATCCTTATGTAAAGCTTTGAAAAGTAAAAGAGTATTGAACGAAGATGTATTCCTATCGTAACTACCTCAGCCTAATTTCCGGCAATGACGTTATATCGGTTCAGCAACACACAGAGGATAATTCGTTTTTTCATACTGCCACACAATAGAAATGAAAAATTTTATAATATAACCACCTCTTAACTTATCATTACAAAGTCTATTTTATCGCTGTACGATTCTATAACATAATGTTTATTTTAAATAAATTGGTTGTCTTGCGTGAAGTTCTTCGATTTCTATCTATTATGCAAATAAATAAGGAGGAGTAGCTTCTCCCCCTTATTCTATTCCAATTGTTCTTTAAAATGTGAAAGAATTTTTTTCTCTCTACGGGAAACTTGTACTTGTGTCATCCCCAATTCCTCAGCGGTTTCCGATTGGGTACGCCCCCGGAAATACCGCAGCAAAATCAGCTTTCGATCCCGTTCTTCCAGTTCCAGTAAAATCTGTTTGATGGTAATGGTAATCGCAAGTTTTTCCTCCATTGGCTCTGTTGGAAGATCTAGCTGTCCTCCACCTTCCTCCTCACTTTCAGTAAGGGATAATGCAGGCGTAGCAGCTCCAATCGCTTCCACTACTTCTTCCTTATCCATTCCCATTCGTTCCGCCAATTGTTCAACCGTAGGTTCATACCCATATTGTTGAGCAAAAGCTTCCCGTTCTTTGGTGACTTTTAAAGAAAGTTCTTTTAAGCTTCGACTTACTTTTACCGTTCCACCATCTCGAAACAGCCTTCGAATTTCTCCTAAAATGACTGGTACAGCATAGGTAGAAAACCGAACTCCTCGCTCTTCATCAAAAGCATTTACTGCCTTTACCAACCCCATGCAGCCAGCAGCATACAGGTCATCGTATTCAATGCCTTTTCCATAAAACCGATGAGCGCAGGAATGAACTAATCCAAGATTTTGCTTTACAAATTCTTCCCGCCGTTCCGCTGGTTTAATCATGGTTACGGGACTTTAATTTCTTAGTCAATACAACGGTTGTCCCTTTCCCTTGAGTAGAATTGACCTTTACTTTGTCCATAAACGTTTGCATCACAGAGAATCCCAGACCGGAACGTTCCCCATTTTTACAAGTGGTATACATTGGTTCCATAGCCTGTTCGATATCAGCAATTCCACATCCTGTATCACGGATGCGGATAACGACCTTGTTGTCTGTATGAATTTGAGCCCGAATATGTATTAAGCCAATCTTGTCTCCGTATCCATGTACAATGGCATTGGTAACTGCTTCTGAAACCGCTGTTTTAATATCCGCAATTTCATCAATGGTAGGGTCCAACTGGGCAAAAAATCCCGCCACTGCGATCCTAGCAAAACTTTCGTTAGAAGAATGGCTTGGAATTGTCAATTTCATTTCATTTTCTATCATGATTTTCCCTCCTTGTCCTCAATCACTGCAAGCCTGTCCAGACCAGCCAAATGCATTACTTTTTTGATGTGGGGAGTCGGATTAGTCACCTTTACTTCTCCACCCATTGATTTTAAAAGCTTGTACCGTCCCATCACTAAGCCAATTCCACTGGAATCCATAAAAGTAACATCGGTAAAATCCAGTAATAACAGTTTTGGGATAGCACCTTCCGCAAAACGGTCAATTTCTTCTCGAACAGGACGTATGCTGTGATGGTCGATTTCTCCGGACAGATAAGCTGTCATCACTTGTCCGCTCAATTCAATTTTTACTTCCATGTTATATATCCTCCATTCTTATTTACCATCATTTCATCACTTTCCAATCAAACAGTATCCCCCTTTTCTGTTTACAAAACGATCCAAAAATGTTATAGGTTACACATCTAATGTTTGAAAAAATAGATCTCTCCTAGTTGGATATCATTCAAAATCAATTTTCTTCTCTTTGTGCCTAAATAGAGATAGGATAAATATTCTAACAAACAAATATTTCCAAGAAATTATACTTGCCAATCCTAAAAATTCACCAAATCTTATCATCATATTGTAACCCTGTTATTGATAAACCAATAAAAAATACCAATAGCAATAGTTCATGATTTTTAAAACTTACGGAAAAATAAACCGAGTAATTAAACTTGATTCTAGTGGGTTCCAAGAAGGTCTATTTCCCTGATACAACCACATACTAAATAGTTTTCACATTCATTGCTTGCTTCACAGCCTTAAACAAGTGATTGCCGTTCCAATGGTAATTTCCTATTACAGAAAGATTGTATTCCGTTTAATATTTGAAGCAAAATATTGTTATAGGACACCTTCACCAATAAAACAATGATTTTTTATCCAATAAAAAACTGCCTTATCCATATGATAAGACAGTTATAATAAAAATATTGTCATTTTTAGGAAACTACAGTTTCTCTTTTTGCAAATATTTTCTTAAATCTGCTGCCAAAAAAAGAGAGCCAAAGATAAATACCCCTCCTTGTTTTCCAGCTAGTTTGATCGCCTGCTGGTATGCTTGTTGAGGATAATCTGATAAACTAACTTGAAAGTGGTTTCCTTCCGCTACATTTTTTAATTCTTCTGCTGCCAATCCTCTGGGAGAATCCACATTCGTAACAACTAAATGATCCAACACCCCATCCAACAACGCCAATTCCTGTTGGTAGCTTTTGTCTTTTAAGACACCACACACCCCAATTTTCGGGGAACATTGGAACATACGGATGGACTTTGCCAACGCAACAAAACCATTTGGATTATGGGCACCATCTAACACAACAATTGGGTCATGTTGTAATATTTCCATCCGGGCGGGAAAAGTCGTTTTCGCTATACCATTGGCAATCTGCTGCTCAGTTAATTGAATTGTTTTTAAATTGCGCAATGTTTCTATTGCAGTAATTGCATTATCAATCTGATGTTTTCCTAACAGCTTAAGATGGTATTCCCTACCACCATATAGAAAAATGGTACCATTTTCATCACAGCGTAAGATTTCCGTTTGGTACATATTCGGTAAAATTAATGGAGATTGCACCGTGGCACAGGTTTGCATAATCACTTCCAAAACATCTTCTGTCTGATCTGGATAACAGATACAAGGAGAACCATGCTTAATAATTCCTGCTTTTGCTTTTGCAATCTGTTGGATTGTATTTCCCAATACCTTCATATGATCATACGAAATCTTTGTAATGACCGCAGCCTCAGGTGGCGGAATAATATTTGTGGCATCCGCATCACCGCCCAAACCAACTTCCAGACAAACGATATCACAGTGGTTCCTCCTAAAATACAGGAACGCAAGGGCAGTGATAAAATCATATTCATTACACTCTAGTCCTTCCGCAGTTATCCGCTCATAAGCATCTCTTACCTGAATATAAAGCTCTACAAATTCATGTTTGGAAATCATCTCCCCATCAATTTGAAATCGCTCCCGAAAATCAATAATAAAAGGGGAAATGTAAAGCCCTGTTTTATAGCCTGCTTCTTGGAATGCGGCTGCGCACATAGCAGCTGTAGATCCTTTTCCATTCGTTCCTGCTATGTGGACAAATTTTAATTGTTCCTGGGGATTCCCTAAATACTGGAGTAACCTTTTAATCCGAAATACCCCTGGCACACTACTAAAAGCCGGCATATTATGCACAAAATTCAACGCGCGCTGGTAGGCCTGTTCCATCTAACTTTCACCTCAACATCCAAAATCCATTCTGTTGCAATCAATTCAATAATAGGAAAAACTTGCCGCCTCACAAGGAAATGGGGCGGCAGGTAATTCTTGTTTGGATTAGCCAAGCGCGGCAATACTTTCGTTGATTTTTTCCAAACGCTGGGTTGCTTTTTCCAATTTGGCACGTTCCGCGTCTACTACTGCCTGAGGTGCTTTATCCACAAATTTTGGATTATTTAATTTACCACTCAGGAATTTAATATCAGCTTCACATTTCTGCTTGTCTTTATTTAAACGTTCCAATTCCTTGGATTTATCAATCAATTCTTCCATTGGGATAAAGATACGGGCAGCGTCAGTTGCCACCTGTACTGCTCCATCTATCTGGAATTGCCCACCTACTTCAACCGATTGGGCACTTGCTAATTTTTCAAAGAAAACAGCACATTGCTCAAAAATAGCAGGGGATTCTGTTTGAATGTACAAGCTCGCTTTTTTGCTTGGAGGAACATTCATTTCAGCACGGGCGTTACGGATACCCTTAATAGCATCCATTACCTTCTGGAATTCGTTGCTTTCCTCTATAAAATCCAGTTCCTCATGGTATTCTGGCCATTTGGAAATCATAATACTTTCCTCTTCATGTGGGATGGCTTGCCAGATTTCCTCTGTAATAAATGGCATAAATGGATGCAGCAGTTTTAATGTGCTAGTCATCACATAAACCAATACTTTTTGCGCATTTAAAGCGGTTTCCCCACCAGCCTGTAACCGTGGCTTAGTTAGCTCAATATACCAGTCACACAGGATGTTCCAGATGAAATCATAGATTTTCTGGGATGCAACGGAGATTTCAAATTTATCCAGGTTGTCGGTCATATCCCGAACCAAATCGTTTAACTGGGTCAATACCCATTTATCTTCAATAGACAATTCAGTTGGTAAACCCAGCACCTCTTCATCACTGCCAGAAATATTCATCATAATAAACCTGGTTGCATTCCAAAGCTTATTGGCGAAGTTTCTAGCCGCTTTTACCTTTTCATCGCTGTAACGCATATCGTTCCCAGCATTTGTACCATTTGCTAGCATAAAGCGTAACGCGTCAGCGCCGTATTCATCGATTACTTCTAGTGGGTCAATCCCGTTGCCCAACGATTTAGACATCTTTCTACCCTGGCTATCACGAACCAAACCATGGATAAATACATTTTTAAATGGTGCTTTTCCAGTGTGTTCTACAGCGGAGAAAATCATTCTGGCTACCCAGAAGAAAATGATATCATAACCCGTTACCAGGGTACTAGTTGGATAGAAATATTCCAAATCCTTGGTTTGATGCGGCCAGCCCAAAGTGGAGAACGGCCACAAGGCAGAACTGAACCAGGTATCCAAAGTATCGTCATCCTGGGTCATATGCCCGCCGCATTTTGGACAGGTGTGAACTTCTTCCTTGGAAACCACCATTTCCCCACAGCTGTCACAATAATAAGCTGGAATTCGATGGCCCCACCACAATTGACGGGAAATACACCAGTCTTTGATGTTTTCCATCCAGTGGTAGTAAATTTTATCAAAACGTTCTGGAATAAAATCAGTTTCATGGTTACGTACCGCATCGATTGCAGGTTTTGCCAAAGGTTCCATTTTCACAAACCATTGTTTGGAAACTCTTGGTTCTACTGTGGTGCCACAACGGTAGCATTCCCCTACATTGTGGTTGTGCGGTTCCACTTTTACTAGGAATCCACCTTCTTCCAGATCAGCAACAATGGCTTTTCTCGCCTCGTAACGTTCCATACCTGCGTATTTGCCGCAATCTTCGGTCATGTGGGCATCATCCGTCATTACATTGATAATTGGAAGATCGTGGCGTAAACCAACTTCAAAGTCATTTGGGTCATGGGCAGGGGTAATTTTTACTACACCAGTACCAAATTCCATATCAACATAATCGTCTGCTACCACTGGAATTTCACGGTTTACCAATGGCAGAATCAGTGTTTTGCCAACCAGATGCTTATAACGGTCATCATTTGGATTAACAGCTACTGCAGTATCCCCTAACATAGTTTCTGGACGAGTAGTAGCCAGCTCCAACCAGCCACTGCCATCTGCCAAAGGATAACGCAAATGCCAGAAATGGCCTTCCTGCTCGCTGTATTCTACTTCTGCATCGGAAATAGAAGTCAAACAATGAGGGCACCAGTTGATAATCCGTTCCCCACGGTAAATCAAACCTTTTTCATATAAGTTTACAAAAACTTCTTTTACTGCTTCACTACAGCCTTCATCCAGGGTAAAGCGTTCCCTGGTCCAGTCGCAAGAAGAGCCCAGTTTTTTCAACTGTTCAATAATACGGCCGCCAAATTTTTCTTTCCAAGCCCAAGCACGTTCCATAAAGCCATCACGGCCAAGGTCAGCTTTGCTCAAACCTTCCTGTTTCATTGCCTCTACAATTTTTGCTTCAGTCGCAATCGAAGCATGGTCGGTTCCAGGAACCCACAGAGCTGCATAACCCTGCATTCTTTTCCAACGGATTAAAATATCCTGCAATGTCTCATCCAACGCATGGCCCATATGCAACTGACCAGTGATGTTTGGAGGAGGAATTACAATGGTATAGGGTTGTTTTTTGGGATCCGCCTCAGGAGTGAAATAACCTTTTTCAGTCCAATCAGCGTAAATCCTATCTTCAAATTGTTTTGGATTATATACCTTATCCAATTCTTTACGCATAAATTTCCCACTTTCTTTCACGATATTCAAATAAGCTTGATAGTCTTATTATAATTACTGTTTATTATACTACAAAGTTGCTGTTTTTGGCAACAGTTTTCCGAATTCTCTCTCATTATTTGATAAATTTCCCTTGTATCTAAATCCATAGTTCGCTATAATAGTTGTCAGACAACATTAACTGCAAAGGAAACGATTATGAAAGATACCGAAAAAAATTTAGCTCAACAGGTTGCTGATACCATCTTGTCCTATATTACCATTGAAAAAAAATTTGTTCCAGGAGATAAACTGCCGAATGAAAATGAATTTTCCGCCCAATTGCAGGTAAGCAGGGCAACATTGCGGGAAGCAATACGGATTCTGGCATCCCATAATGTATTGGAAATTAAACGTGGAAAAGGTACATTTGTGGTAGAACGTCCGGATTATGAACATCCCATTGACTTTAATGAACTATCCAAAACCCAGTTGGATGTCCAAGCATTATATGAAATGCGATTAATGGTAGAGCCACAAACTGCCTATTATGCCGCAAAAAGAGGGACAGAGCAGGAAATCAAACGAATTTTGGAATATGGGAAACAGGAAGAAGAACTCATTTTACAAGGGAAAGACCGTACCCAAATTGAACAAGCTTTCCACCAAGCAATTACAGTGGCTGCCCATAATAGCTTTGTGGAGCGGCTGATGCCGATGATTTATCAGGCAATTGATTCTGGTGTTTTGCTCTCCAATCAGGCGGACAGCAAGGGCATTATCCAGGATACCGTTAATGATCACCGTCTAATTATGGAATTTATTGCTCAAAGGAATGGCCATGGGGCAAAAACAGCGATGGAACTCCATATTCTCCGTGCAATTAAAGGATTTGGATTTTCAGAGGATTAATAACGAAATCATATATTCCCTATCAACAAAAATAGCTGATAAAATCAAAGGGGAAAAATCCACCTATTCAATGAAAATTACAGTTTTAAAAGGGATAATCACAAACTATGATTTCAATTTTTGTAGACCACAATCGTAATCGAATGGTTCACTTAATCCCCCAAAAAGAATACAGAACAATATCACCACATTGTTTCCCCAGTTTTGTTACCTACATCTAATTTCTAAAACTTCCGAAATCTTTGGTTGGATTATAACAAACTTGTTTCTGATTGGGCCGACAATATTCTAAAGTAATTTTCAATCAAGGTTTTTTGATCTAACCTTGGTAGAAACGAGGGTTTTATTGGGGGAAAGCGGCAAAAAACAGGCGGAAAATTCCGCCTGTTTTTTGCCGCCTATTTGCTATTGATATTGAACCCCATATTGCGCTATTTGCTGATTGTGTTCCTCCAAAGTTGCAGAATAATGGTTTTGGTTATCGTTTCCAAAAAAGAAATAGTAATAATTCGTAGCCGGTGGATTCTGAGCTGCTTCAATTGCCCTTTTGCTTGGGTTACAAATGGGTCCGGCTGGTATACTACATTTATAGGTATTGTACAAAGCAGCATATTTGCTGGTATCCCCCAAAAGGGAATTCCCTGTAATATAATCGTTCACATACTCTCTAGTTGGGTCTGCATCTAACCGCATTCCCGCATTGATACGGTTATGGTAAACAGAAGAAACCAGCTGCATATTTTCGGTGCTGCGTGCTTCTTTTTCAATAATAGATGCCAAAATCAACGTCTGATCCGAAGGCATTCCGGATTTTGCGGCATAATTATTGAGCATTTTCCGCAATACACTGGTTGGGTCCTCCCCCACATAAAATTGATAGGTATCTGGAAATAAATAGCCTTCCATTTTAAAGCAGCGATCAGGCGAGGATGGAACGTTAAAAGATTGTACTGTATAATTTTGTGCTGCTTGATAAAAAGCGGCCTGGGAACACACTCCATTATTTTCTAATGCCCGAGCAATATCCATAAAAGTACTTCCCTCTGGAATGGTAACCGAAACCACCTGAGGGGTTTGTTGGGAAGATGCAACAGAATCGGAAGTAGTTGCATTTTCCCCATTGCCATCCCCAACCACCACAGGAGGGGTACTAGATTCTTCAGAAGAACTGCTAGGAATACTGCTAGACACCTGCGAACTGCTGCTGGAAACAGGAGGAATAGAGCTAGATTCTGACTCCTGGTTACCGCCACATCCAACCAATAGCAACATACTAATCACTACCATACCTGCAATTATTCTTTTCATTTCAACACCTTTCTTTCGTGTTTGATTCATCTCGAGATTACACAAGATATTATAAATGTAAATCTGCCAAAAATCAATCCAATTTTGGTGTTGTAGACAAATTCCACGTATCGTAGATAACGCTAAAATACAATATATTGTATTAACACAATAGGCAATAACAATTACTAGATTTTTTGCTTTTACTGCACCATACATAAAATAATAACAATACACTAGTTTACTGATTCAGTTATAATATATTGAAATTCGTCTTAAAAGTAAGGCTGTAATTTCATTCTTTAAAGTTTATCCTTCTTATACTGCAGGAAACTCAATGATTGATTTCAACTATCTTCTCGCAATAGCTCATCCGCTGTAATTCCAAAAATCTTTGCGAAAACCTTTAGTTCAATATCAGTTACAAATCTCTTTCCACTTTCTATTCTTTGAATTGTGTTTTTATCCAGATCCATCCCTTCTAACTGTAATAAATCCGCCAACGCCCTTTGTGAAGTTTTTGGTACCCTCTGTTGTCTTAATCTAGCTATCTTTTTACCACAAACATTATTTCTACCGTTATTTCTGTTTTTATACATACGATCACCTCATGACATCTAGTAATTGTCATTAGCAATCATTGTATGTGAATAGCAAGTAATTATGACATCAACTGATAGTCAAATTTACTTTTTTCGTTAAATCTTATTACAAATAGAAAATTTCTTCTTTATTTGATCCCTAAATTTATCATAATTGTAAAAAAAGTAAGTATATAAATTTGTCTTTGTATTGTCGATAAACGTCGAATTTTCGGCATTTATTCTATATCATGACAATCCTATTTTATCTTTTTTCTTAGCCACATTTGTTTTCTGTAGAACAAAAAAGGCTCCATTGAATAATTCATTCAATGGAGCCTTTTTGTTATATTTGATTATGCGTTTTATTAAATATAACATTAAAATGTAATATTTAATACGCAATAAATTTTTCCAAAATAGTGTCACCTTCTGCTACAAAAACGCCTGTTTCTTTTGCGTTTTCTTCATCAAAGCATGGAATGTCAGATTCATATTCCCTCGCAGAGGAATAAAATAAAAATGGTACTGGGTCACTTGTATGGGTCCGTTTACAAATAGGGGTAGCATGATCCGGCAAAACCATTACTTTATAATCCAAATTATGCTCTTGCATTGCTTGGATAATAGGGCCAACAATTTTTTCATCAATTAATTCAATCGCCCTAATTTTATTGTCTATTTCCGCACGATGGCCACATTCATCTGGAGCCTCTACATGGACATAAGCAAATTCTTTTCCATCCAGCAATTCTTCAATTGCGGCTTCTGCTTTTCCATCAAAATTTGTATCAATGTAACCTGTAGCGCCAGGAACATCTACTACTTTCATTTTGGTTAAAATCCCAATCCCTTTTAATAAATCTACTGCCGAAATCATGACACCATTTAAGCCATATTTTTCTTGGAAAGAAGGCAATGGTTTTTTATAGCCTTCACCCCAAAGCCATATCGCATTGGCCGGTGCTAACCCTTTTGCAATCCTTTTTTTATTGACAGGATGGTTTTCCAGGATCTCACAGCTTTTTCTCATCAAATCTAATAGCTTCGCTGCATTTGAATGGGATGGCAAGTATTCTTTAATCTTCTTCCCTGTAATATCGTGGGGAGGGGTAACGGTTCCCAAATCTGTTGTACCATGGTTCCAAACAAGGCAATGTCGATAGCTGACGCCGGAATAAAAATGGAACTCCTCACACCCCAATTGGTCTTCCAGTTCTTCAATAAGTTCCTCAGCTTCCTCGGTAGAAATATCCCCGCCACAATAATCTAAAATTGTTTTCTCCTCATAATTGGGTTCATCAGATAAAGTCACTAAATTACACCTTAAAGTAACATCCGTTTGCTTTAAATCAATCCCAATACTGGCAGCCTCCAGTGGAGAACGCCCTGCATAGTACAATTTTGGGTCATATCCCAGCACGGATAAATTCGCTACATCGCTACCTGGTTTTAACCCTTCCGCTACTGTTTTAACCAGACCGACACAGCCATTTTTTGCTAAGTGTTCCATATGAGGTTTTTTGGCAACTGACATTGGAGTTTTCCCATTCAACTGCTCCACAGGATAATCTGCCATCCCATCACATAAAATCACAATATGTTTCATTATTATAAGATTCCTTTCTTTACCCCAGTAAAAAACTGAGGTTTTGTTCCATTCCAAATTATATTACACCAAATATGATACCTTATTTTTTCAACAAAATCAAGCCCCAAAACTGCCGCTTTTCCGCAATTTCATTGGACTGCAATACTTCGTTGAATGTATTTTAATAACTCTACTAGTAACACGTTAGTAACAAAATATAGAACTTATTTTGATATAATTTGACAATAGAAATTTTAAAAAACTAGTGATATACTAAAATAAATAATTCATTAGAGGAAAGATATAAATGCAAACTTGGTCATGTATATCAAATATATGTTCTATCATAACTTTATTTCTCTTTATTGTATACATTATAGGGGTTATTTGGAAAATAAAAACATCTAAAATATTATCCCATGATGAATTTAAAAAAGAAATAAATATACAAAGAAATAAAGAGGAAATAAAGAAGTGTAATTACTTATGTTTAACGAATTCGCAGATAAAAGGAGAAATTATTTCAATTTCATCTTCAAATGGAATAAAAGCAATAAAGGTATATCAAACAAAAATAAAAAAGAATGGTAAAATACAGAAAGGAAAGATGATAAAAAAATCTAAATGTTTAGCTCCATTAAAAGATTTTTATATAGAAAATTATTTTTCTGAAGGTATTCCTGATATCTATATTGAAATGTATAGAATGGACTACCTGAAAGTTAAATTTTATGTTAGCTTTAGTGGAAGAAATGAAAAACTAGAAATATTAAACTATAAATGTAAATTTACTTTTTTATGTTTTTTATATTACTTCACTTTATAAAAACCCAGTAGAAATATTTCTACTGGGTCTTCTTAGATTGGTCTTTAAACCAGACTTGTTTCAGGGAAAATTCCTGCTGGTTTAAGTAGTTTAATATTCCTGCGTCGGTATCAAACTGAAATTTTAATTTATAGGCACAAAGGCATTGGTATCCCTTTTGTTTTTCCCCGCCGTATTTTACATCCCCTACCAAAGGATGCCCAATCGATGCCAAATGTGCCCGGATTTGATGAGACCGCCCTGTATGGAGCTGAATCTCCAGCAGGCTATATTCCCCATTTTGTTTTTGTACTGTATATTCGGTCATCACTTTTTTTCCATCCGGAACAGGTTGAGGGGAGATTGTTACCAGATTATTTTTTTGGTTTTTCTTCCAATAGCCAACCAGTAGTTGGTGTTCTGGTTTTGGAACTCCTGTTACCATACAAAGATAATATTTTTGAATTTGGCGTTCTTGGATTTTCTGGTTTAATATCCGCAAGGATGCCGCATTTTTGGCGGCAATGACAATCCCCTGGGTATTCCTGTCCAAACGGTTGCACAATGCGGGAGAAAAGCTTTGTTCCTGTTCAGGGCAATAATCCCCTTTTTCAATCAGATATTGTTGTACTTGGTGTACCAAAGTATTTTCAGTTTCCCCTTGGTCTCCATGTACCCGAAGCCCAATAGGCTTGTTGACCAGCAAAATATTCTGGTCTTCATAAACAATATCAAATTCCCGCCGCAGCGGATTAAAAATAACAGATTCCTTTTGTTCTCCAAAAAATTCATCATTGATATACAGTTGCAGCAAATCTCCCTCCACTAACTGGTCGGCAGCATCACAACGTTTTCCATTTCGTTTGATCCGCTTTTTCCGGATCATCTTATATAGCATAGACTTTGGTAGCTGTTTTGCTACTTTTAAAATAAATTTATCCACCCTTTGCCCAGCGTCATTGGAACCAATGGTATATTCTTTCATAATGTTCCTCCATAATAGATTGTATAATATCCGCATTGTTTTTTTATATTGTAAGATTTCAAAATAATATTTATGGAGTTACAAGCGGATAAAATTCTATTTTATTATAGCAGAAATGAGAACAAATAGATAGTAAAGAAACGACGAAAGAGATAAAATTTTGTTTTGAATTGATATATTCTAGCATTTTATTCCAATCTATTGTATAATAGAACAAAACCACTAGTCGTGTTTTTATCAATCAATGGAGTTGAACGGTATGGCAAACAATTTACATAAAGATCATCGTAAACGGGTTAAGGCTCGGTATCTCAGCCTAGGTTTAGATGCGTTTACAGGCCATAACATTTTAGAATTTTTACTATTTTTTGCGATTCCTCAAAAAGATACCAATGAAATCGCACATCAGCTAATGAACCAGTTTGGTTCTTTTTCTGCTGTGTTAGATGCCTCTTTGGATGAATTAATGGAAGTGGATGGCATTGGGGAACATGCGGCTATCCTGCTTCATCTCATACCAGATTTAGCAAGGGCTTATTTGGAAGATAAGGCGGAGCCCCATCAAAAATATGATACTCCACAAAAATTAATGGAATTTTTTAAACCTAAATTTATTGGTTTAAAACAGGAAGTCTTATATGCTGTCTGTTTGGATAATACCAATCATATGGTAAGCTGTACAAAGCTTGCAGAAGGATTTTCCGATTCTGTTTCCTTACCCATAGAAGAAATTGTAAAATTTTCTTTTCGTTATAATGCTAAAAACATAATACTTGCCCACAATCATCCATTTGGATTAGCCAACCCTTCCGCATCTGACCAAATTTCTACAATTGAATTGAAAAAAGCTTTATCTGCATTAAATATCTATTTAATTGACCACATTATTGTAGGAAAAAATTTAGATGCTCTTTCTATGCGGGAATATGGCTGTTTAGAGGAATTTGTGGACCAGGACTGGACATATTTAGCAAGTTCGAAATAATTTATCTCTTGACAAATCAAACATTTCATTTTAACATATGAATAGTTGATCATATGAAAGGCGGGTTATTGATGCCAACAAAAGCTACAACAGAAACGAACGAATATTTACGCCTCCACCCAGCGGCTGCAAAACAGATGGAAAAAGCTTTGCCAAACGAGCAGGTTCTGTGCGATCTGGCAGAGCTATTTAAAGTATTCGGTGATTCTACCCGCATTAAAATACTATGCGCATTGGTGGAATCAGAGCTCTGTGTAGGGGATTTAGCCCAACTGTTGGGATTTTCCCAAACTACAGTTTCCCATCAACTGAGAATTTTAAAAAACAACCGGCTGGTAAAATACCGCCGGGAGGGTAAAATGATTTTTTATTCTCTGGCAGACGACCATGTATGCCGTGTCATCCACCAAGGCATGGAACATGTAATGGAATAGCCTGATTTCTATGGCCAGCCCATTTTAAAAATCACTACACAATAAGTTAAGTTGCTATGTACTCAAATAGAAAGGGATTACTATGCTTCAGTTAAAACATATTGCTTGGGAACTCCCAGACGGGGAAGAAATTATCAAAGACGTGAACTTTACCGTTCGGGATCATAAACTAGTTGTTATTACCGGACCAAATGGTGGTGGAAAAACAACCACAGCAAAATTGATTGCGGGAATTGAACAGCCCTCTTCCGGGACAATCCTATTCGATGGCCAAGATATCACTCATATGGATATCACGGACCGCGCCCGCCTGGGGATTGCTTACGCGTTCCAGCAACCAGTGCGTTTTAAAGGATTGACCGTACGGGACATGTTGGAGTTAGCTGCGGGAAAAAAACTGGATGATGCCCAGCTATGCGATCTTTTAGGTCACGTTGGACTATGTATGAATGAATATATTGACCGTGAACTCAATGACAGCTTATCTGGCGGTGAAATTAAAAGGATTGAAATTGCTTCTGTACTAGCGAGAAACGCAAAACTTTCCATTTTTGATGAACCGGAGGCAGGGATTGACCTCTGGAGTTTTAGCCGATTAGTAGAAACGTTCCAAGAGCTGCGCTTACAGCATTCCGGAACCTTGATGATTATCTCCCATCAGGAAAGAATTTTGCAAATTGCAGATGAAATTATTGTAGTAGCAGATGGCAAAGTACGAGATGCAGGGCCAAAACGAGTGATTTTGCCAACGTTGTTACAGGATGAAAAAGTAACACGTTGCCCATTCCACAAAGAGGAGGCACAGGTATGAACCATATCACAGAAGAATTTTTAAAAGTTGTTTCTGATTTTCAGGGAAAATTTGTTGGAGCATTTAACATCCGTGAAAATGGACAATGTGCTGGTAGACAATCCACCAAGAATATTAAAATAGAAACCAAGCAGGACAAACCAGGTCTGGTGATACGTGTAATGCCTGGCACCAAAGGAGAAACCGTTTCAATTCCCGCTTGTGTGACTCAAGGCGGTATTGACGACCTGGTTTACAATGATTTTTACATTGGCGAGGATGCGGATGTCACTATTATCGCAGGTTGTGGTGTTCATACAGATGGAGACGACGCTCGTCATAACGGAATTCACCGCTTTTTCTTATCCAAAGGTGCCCATGTGCTTTACAAAGAAAAACATATTGGTACTGGAAATGGAAAAGGCATCAGAAGGATTGACCCTGTCACAGAAATCACTTTAGGGGAAAACGCCAGCTTAGAAATGGACACAGTACAATTAAGCGGGGTAGATTCCACCATCAGGACCACATCAGGGACATTGGCTGCCGGAGCTAAATTACTGGTTCGGGAACGTATTATGACCGATGGAAACGAAACAGCAAAAACTGACTTCAAAGTGGATTTAAATGGGGAGGATTCTGGAGTTGACTTAATTTCTCGATCGGTGGCAAAAGGTCACTCTCATCAGGAATTCTATTCCCGCATCAGTGGAAAAAACCGTTGTATGGGCCATTCTGAGTGTGATGCTATTTTAGTGGACCAAGGAACAGTAAGCGCTGCCCCCATGCTGGATGCCTACCATGTGGACGCTGAACTTATCCACGAGGCGGCTATTGGTAAAATCGCTGGGGAACAAATTTTGAAGCTTTGCACTTTGGGCTTAACAGAAGAACAGGCAACCCAACGCATCATTGAAGGATTTTTAAAATAATGACAAGCAGGTTACTATCCGTAGTAGCCTGCTTTTTGTTATAGGAGTTTCTCATAGAAAACCTCTAGTTCTACCAAAAGTGGATATAAAGTAGTTCTGAAATTTATTATAGGAATATTGTATTGCTAATCCACAAATGATGAATTGTAACATCAAAATATTGTTTCAATACAGACCCAAAACAGCCGTTGATTTTGAAATAGCAGTTTATTCACAAAAAACGGATTGTAGAACACATTATACTCAGTTCGATAGATAAGGCTATTCTTCTGCTTACAGGGATAGAATTTGTGATACTATAAATCAGACACAACATTCAACCCAGTTGCAATCCTGAAAAAAACAGGGAGAATCAATAAAATTCACACAATTTTATTATACCAATCGTATACAGCGAACATGTTTATCCTATTTTTGATTAAAAAATAAGAACTATAACAGAAAAACCAACCGATTGTACTACTTCAAGATAATTCATGGATCAAAAATTTTTATCTTCTATATTTTGGGTTTATAATTGATAAAAACAACCGGAATTCGATCCTAACTATTGATATAATCTTAACAATATGCTATAATATTTGTTAAACAATATGCTATATTCTAGAAGTATAAGATATTATTAAATTAAGGGAGACAAAAACATGAGCAAAGTGGATATTGCAGTAGAACAATTTGCAAAAGTAGTCAAATCTCAGCTGGAACGTATTGAACGCATGAAAGCGCAAAAAGATTTTGTAGACTACCAAAAATTAGACAAAATTATTATTGGTGTATGCGGCGGTGACGGAATCGGCCCAGTTATCACCCATGAAGCGCAAAGAGTTTTGGAATACTTATTAAAAGATGCTGTTGCGGCAGGTAAAATTGAATTTAAAGTAATTGATGGTTTAACCATCGAAAATCGTGTCGCTTGCGGCAAAGCTATCCCAGACGATGTACTGGCTGAATTGAAATCCTGCCATGTTATCCTAAAAGGGCCTACTACTACCCCTCGTGCTGGCGACCCATGGCCAAACATCGAAAGCGCCAACGTTGCAATGAGAAAAGAACTGGATCTGTTTGCGAATGTTCGTCCAGTAAAAGTGCCAGAAGAAGGGATTGACTGGACTTTCTTCCGGGAAAATACAGAAGGCGCTTACACTTTGGGTTCCTGCGGTGTCAATGTAGACGAAGATTTGGGAATCGACTTCACCGTTACCACTAAACAGGGTACCGACCGCATTGCCCGTTTGGCATATGATTACGCGAAAAAGAACGGTAAAAACCGTGTTTCCATTGTTACAAAAGCAAATGTTATCAAAACAACAGATGGTAATTTCCTGCGAGATTGTAAAGAAGTTGCTAAAGAATACCCAGAAATCACAACAGATGACTGGTATATCGATATCATGACCGCAAAATTGATCGATAAAAAAAGAAGAACAGATTTCCGTGTATTCATTTTGCCTAACCTGTATGGCGATATCATCACTGACGAAGCTGCTGAATTCCAAGGTGGCGTAGGTACTGCCGGCAGCGCAAACTTGGGAAAACAATATGCAATGTTTGAAGCAATCCACGGTTCCGCACCACGTATGGTAAATGAAGGCCGTGACAAATACGCAGATCCATGCTCTATGCTGCGTGCAACCGTACTGCTGTTGTCTCACATTGGTTACCAGGCAGAAGCAGACCGCTTGGAACGTGCTTTGGATATCTGCATGTATGAAGAAAAGAAACTCAAAGTAACCGGTCATTCTGATGGAGCTACCACAGAAGAATTCGGAAACTATGTCATGGAAACCACAACAAAACTCTAATAAAAAGGTAGGTAAAGACCATGCCAAAAAACAACGAAGTATCTATGTCGGTGATCCGCCGTCTGCCAAGGTACTATCGATTTCTTGGTGAACTGCTCCGTACCGGTGTTGAAAGGGTTTCCTCCCGTGAATTATCCAATTTAATGGGGTTGACCGCATCCCAAATTAGGCAGGATTTAAACTGTTTTGGTGGATTCGGCCAACAGGGGTATGGCTATAATGTGCCACATCTCCACGAAGAGATTTCCAAGATTCTTGGCTTACAAAGCCAACAAAAAACAATCTTAATCGGTGCTGGTAACTTGGGCCGTGCCATTATTTCCTATTCCAGTTTTAAAGGGAAAGGATTTGAATTAATTGGGGTATTTGACCGTGATCCCAACCTGATTGGCACTAAAATTGCGAATCAAACCATAATAGATGTAAAAGAAATGGGTGAATTTTGCAAACAAAACTCCCCTACTGTCGCTATCCTCTGTGTGCCCAAGACAAGTGCCCATGCGATTGTAGAAAAACTGGTTGAATTAGGAATCCAAGGCTTTTGGAATTTTAGCCACTATGATATTATGATGGATTACCCAAATGTGGTGGCGGAAAATGTACATCTTAGTGACAGTTTAATGACCTTAAGTTATAAGGTAACGAACCATACAAAACAATAAATTCCTGTTCCTTTTAGAAATGGGATTGTAAAAAATCTCCTGTTATAGGGTAAAACTATAACAGGAGATTCTTATTATTATAGGCGAAATATTCATGGTATTTTATTATATCCGTTTATCTGCTGTAAACTCGATATATCCCAAAACATTATCTTCGCATGCAAAATAGAGTTTTGGTTGGGAAAACGTTGCCCTTGGAAGGTGAAAATATTCCCCCGTGCCACAGGAAACACGCTTTCCCTGTATTTTCCCACTAATTGCCTGCTCTTCCCACTCTAATCCCTTGACATGGGAAAGCTTGATCTTGTTCTGCTTTGCCAAGGATTCTACCACTTTATAAGAAGGAAGTTTTGATCTTTTCAATAGCCCTCCCATACGGGACACAAAAAATTCCAAATCCAAATCTGGTATTGTGGCAACATCATAAATTTGCCAGAATTGATATTGTGGATCGAATAAATCATGGTCATGAAAGCATTTTAACATTGCTTCATCATCAATAATCTGTTCCAATCCCACCTCCATATCAGATTGTTTCGGTATGGATAAATTTACTTCTGCCGCTGCTCCGTTTACGAACGCCCTTACCCCTTTGATGTCATTTAATTTCTTCTCTAACCGTATGCTGGAATCCATATCAAGGGGATTTTCCAAACTATAATGTAATTTTTTTCGCATTGATTATGCCACCTCCTGGCAGAAGTATGAACAGTATGGCTGGTTTTTATTCCATATACTTGTAAAGGAAGTTATTTTCCGCTATAATAATATCAAATGAAATTTTTGATTTCTTATTAAATATTAAGAATAGATTTCTAGAAAGGACCTAATGAACCATGAATTTGGATGAATTACGCTGCCAGATTGACCAGATTGACCAAAATTTACTGCAATTATTTGAGCAAAGAATGGAAATTGTAAAAGGGGTAGCGGCCTATAAAAAAGAAAATAATCTCCCTATTTTCCATAAAGACCGGGAAGATCAGATTATACAGCGGATTAGTTCCCAAGCTGCGCCCGAAAACGCAGAAGGCGCTAAGGTATTGTTTTCTACCCTGATGAATATCAGCAAATGCCTACAGCAAAAAGAAGTATTGGATTACACGTTGGATACCCTGAAGCTATTAGAAGAAATCCAGGCAGGCCATCAGCAGCCAGAACACCCCACAGTTGGATGTCAGGGAGTTGTAGGGGCTTATTCTTATCTAGCTTGCCAAAAAAAATTCCCAAATGCCACAATTACTATGTTTGACCAATTTGAGGATGTTTTCCAGGCAGTACAGAATGAAAAAGTGGATTTTGGAATTTTACCACTGGAAAATTCCAACGCGGGCTCTGTAGATGAAGTATATGAGCTGATGAAATATCATAACTTTTATATCAACCACACCATTACCCTTAAAATTGACCACTGCCTGGCTGTACGTCCTGGAATCAAAGCTACGGATATTCAAAAAGTATACTCCCACAACCAGGCGTTGCGCCAATGTAGCCAGTTTTTAGCGCTCCACCACTTACCACAGGAGTCTTATACAAATACTGCCGCTGCTGCTGAATTTGTCGCGAAAAGCGATTTACCAATTGCGGCAATTTGTTCCCAAGAAAGTGCCAAAACCCATGGCTTGCAAATCCTACAGCAGAATATTCAAAACAACGATGAAAACTATACCCGTTTTATGGTGATTTCCAAAAAGCTATATCCACGCCCAGAATGCGATACTATCGCCACATCTTTGACGATTTCTAACGCAGTTGGTTCTTTGTATAATCTGCTGACAAAATTTGCGGTTAACGGCGTTAATTTAACCAAAATTGAATCTAAACCAATTGGTAATAAAAATTTCGATGTGGTATTCTATCTTGATTTTTCCGGAAATATATTGGAAGAACAATCCATCCATCTACTAAACGAACTTTCTTCGGAATTGACTGGATTTAAATTTTTAGGAAATTATAAAGCGGATTAATTGTATTTTACATAGAACACAAAATAAACCGCAAAATATGTATGGTAATCTAGTTTATTTTCCAAAATGAACCGAGAGGATAAAGGGGGGTTTTTGTTGGGAGATCAAAAAATGTTTGCAAAAAATACCCCTCGTTATTTCATCGCATGGTTTTTGATAATTGGTATTATCCTTTCGATTACCATCGCGGTTGTTTATAATATCAATGCAGTAATGGTGTTGTTTGGAAGAGGAAATATTCAAACTGTTAGTTACGATTATATGAGACAGATTGTTTATAGTTCTCCCAATACGTATACCGTAGCTTCAGAACAGCTGCAAAGCCCAAATCAGGAAATCCTTCAATATGAATTATCCGAAGGCGCAGTACAATTTCGGATAACAGGAGACCCCACCGGAAAAATCTCTGAAATTCGGGGAACAATCCAAGTGTCCGAGTTGAATTTTTCTCCTTTGGATTTATATGCTACCATGAATGATGCAGTGAAACCCCTCTGTCATCAAAAAGATATTTTAGCGGCAGAAGTGGCTATTTTTAAATATGTCCAAAAAGCTCAGTTAACCAGCTATACCAGCCATGTTATGTTTTCTTCTGTTTATGACAACAAGTTGATTACCATTCAAAAACAGAAAAATTCATTTGAAATTAATTTTGATATTTTAATGCAATAGGTTTTACGGAACAATCATAAAACCTATTTTTTTGCATTCAACTAATTTTGTAAAATTATAAAATGTTTATCACCATATTATCTTTACATATGCCTATTATGTGCTATCTAAAAATAATTTTTTTACTTTAGCCATTTTCCTGTTTTGTGTCATCAACTATATATTTTCAGAATCATAACTCCTTTCATCTCTATTTGGTATTATTTTATAGTTGAGATATTGATACTTACCACTAAAACTCTTTTTTAAATCCCTCATCAAAAGATTTTGTTGGCACAATTACACTTTCAACAGCATTAACCAGTTTATCTCTTATACGGATAATAATTGGTATTCCGTATTTCTATTCATTAAACAAATAAATGGAAATCCATTTGTGATTTACATAATACTTCCTAGGCTTACATCGATTGCGCCGCTAGTATTTTTCACACCGAAAGAAAAGCACCATACAAAAAAGGGATGCCTCAATTTATGGCATCCCTTTTATCACTATTGAATTAATTGGCTCATATCGTACAGCCCTGCTGGCTGTTCTTTCAGAAATACTGCAGCATTTACTGCGCCAACCGCAAATACTTCTTTGGAGCGGGCACTATGAGACAATGTAATAATTTCATCCCTGCCAGCAAACATCACTTCGTGTTCCCCAACAATGGTGCCACCACGAACAGCGTGCATGCCAATTTCTTTTTTATCCCGTTTTTGGCGTACTGCATGACGGTCATATACATACTCATATTGATTGCCAGATGCTTCGTTAATCGCATTTGCCAACATAATTGCAGTACCACTTGGAGCGTCTACCTTTTGGTTATGGTGTTTTTCGATAATTTCGATATCGAACTGATCTCCCAAGACAGCAACCGCTTTCTTTGCCAAATCCACCAGTAAATTAATCCCCAAAGACATATTAAAGGTAAAGAATACTGGAATTTCTTTTGCAGACTCTTTAATTTGGTCAATCTGTTCTTGAGTATACCCAGTTGTCGCAATGACAATTGGGGTATGGTTCTGTTTCGCATACCTTAAAAGGTCATCCAATAAGGAAGGATTGCTAAAATCAATAATCACATCCCCTTTTACGGGACATTCCGAAACAGATGGATAAATTTCAAAATCCGCATATTTATCAATAAATTTATCAATACCAGCCACTACGGTACAATCCTGCCTACCCGCTACAACATCGGCAATTACACGACCCATGTGGCCACAAGCTCCGCTTATGATAATATTTGTCATCGTTCACAACCGCCCTTTTATTTGATCAAATTGTGTTTTCTCAGTAACCCTGCTAATTTTTCAATCTGGCTATCCGTCATTTTATACAATGGCAGACGGCATTCCCCAACCTGCATTCCCATCAAATTCATCGCTTCTTTTACTGGGATTGGATTTACATCCATAAATAAGCCGTTGATTAAATCCAACAGGTTCAACTGCAGTTCGCAACTTTCTTTTACCTTGCCATCAAAATACAATTGGCAAATATCATGGGTTTCCTGTGGCATAACATTGGATAATACAGAGATAACCCCTGCACCACCTAAAGAAAGGATTGGTACAATCTGATCATCGTTGCCAGAATAAATATCCAGATTATCACCGCATAGTGCCTTGATTTTCGCAACCGCACCAATATTTCCGCTTGCTTCTTTTACAGCAACAATATTTGGATGTTTGGACATTTCATATAACGTTTCTGGTTGAACAGTAACCCCTGTTCTAGATGGAACATTGTATACAATCAATGGAATATTCACACTATCCGCAATGGTATTGTAATGTACAATTAATCCTCTTTGGGATGTTTTATTGTAATATGGTGTT
Organism: Massilioclostridium coli; assembly: GCF_900095865.1. Taxonomy (GTDB): domain Bacteria; phylum Bacillota; class Clostridia; order Oscillospirales; family Ruminococcaceae; genus Massilioclostridium; species Massilioclostridium facile. Next base: position 1,331,494 of record NZ_FMIZ01000007.1, read on the forward strand.
ACAACCAACAAGCCATCTGCTCCCAATTGTTCCGCTTCTTTGGACAGAGCAACCGCATAATCGGTATCATTGCTACCAGAGCCAGCAATTACTGGAATACGTTTGTTTGTATGTTCCACAGCAAATTTAATTGCGCCAACATGTTCTTCGTGGTTTAATGTTGGAGATTCACCAGTAGTACCACAAATAATAATAGCATCAGTACCATGGGAAATCTGATCATCAATTAACTGTCCCAGTTTGTCATAGTTTAAGGAACCATCAGCATTCATAGGGGTAACAATCGCTACACCTGCTCCGGTAAATAATCTTTTTTTCATATTTTCCACTCCTATTCTATTCAGGATGCGTTTATCGTAATGGACGAATTAATCCATATAGCCTTTGGCAGCTAATAATTCAGCTAACAATACAGCTCCCCCCGCTGCACCACGCAGGGTGTTGTGGGATAAGCCAACAAATTTATAATCATATTGTTTGTCTTCCCGCAGGCGTCCAACAGAAACCGCCATGCCACCTTCCAGATTGCGATCCAATTTTGCCTGTGGGCGATTGTCTTCCTCAAAATAATGGATAAACTGTTTTGGGGCACTTGGCAGGTTTAATTTTTGTGGTTCCCCACTGAATTCAGCCCAAGCCTGTTTAATTTCCTCAATGGTTGGTTTTTTCTCAAAGCTTACAAATACAGCAGCGGTGTGTCCATCCTGTACAGGCACACGGAGACATTGCGTTGTGATATTTGGAGTCTGTGCATCCACAATGCGGTCCCCTTCTACTTTACCCCAGATTTTCAGTGGTTCTACTTCGGATTTTTCTTCTTCCCCACCAATAAATGGGATTACATTATCCACCATCTCAGGCCATGTTTTGAATGTCTTTCCTGCACCGGAAATTGCCTGGTAAGTACAAGCCAATGCTTTGGTCACACCATATTTCATCAATGGATGCAGTGGTGGCACATAACTTTGTAAAGAACAGTTGGATTTTACAGCAACAAAACCACGTTTGGTACCCAGACGGTTCCTCTGTGCAGCAATTACCTCCAGATGTTCTGGATTGATCTCTGGAATCACCATTGGAACATCAGGGGTGTGTCTGTGGGCAGAGTTGTTGGATACTACTGGACATTCCGCTTTTGCATATTTTTCTTCCAATGCGCGGATTTCTTCTTTTTTCATATCAACAGCGCAGAACACAAAATCGACCATACCAGCGATTTTATCCACGTCTTTTTCTGCATCCATAATAATCATATCTTTCATAGCTGCTGGAATTGGAGTTGTCATAGCCCATTTTGCACTGACAGCTTCTTCATAAGTTTTTCCAGCACTTCTGGATGAAGCAGCTAAAGCCACTACATGGAACCAAGGATGATTTTCTAATAAAGTCGCAAAGCGTTGGCCCACCATACCGGTTGCACCAATAATACCTACATTATATGTTTTCATGTTTCAAATCCTCCAAAAATATTTATTACTTGGTAAAATATAAAAAACCGGTTGAAAACCGGCTAGAAATGCAATATAATAGAAATTATTGACGTATTACGCCGATAGCTCTCCACCATAATACATGATGACAGCAGTACATTTGTTCAATGTACCACCAGCAGTTCAGTGGCCAATTAAACTGCTTCGGCGCTCTCCCCTTTCGGCTGAAACTCAATAACGATTCTGGCCAAATCTCGTTACAGCATACTTTTGAACCGCGCAACCTCTATCCGGTTTTTCAATTATAGTTTTATCATATCATTTCTTGTAAAAGATGTCAATTAATATTTTATTATATTTTGGAGGAAGTTTATGAAAACCAGTGATTTTTATTTTGATCTGCCTCAGGAACTCATTGCCCAAACCCCAATAGAACCCCGTGATCATTCTAGGATGCTAGTGCTTTCCCGTGAAACCGGGGAAATCACCCACAAGCATTTTTATGATGTCATTGATTATTTAAACGAAGGGGATACTCTAATTGTAAACGACTCCCGCGTACTGCCCGCCCGCATTTATGGGGAAAAAGTCGATACAGGTTCCAAAATAGAATTTTTGCTGTTAGAACAGAAGCAGCAGGACGTTTGGGAGATTCTCTGCAAACCTGGCAAAAAAGCAAAACCTGGCGTCAGGTTTAATTTCCATAACCTATTGGAAGCGGAAGTACTGGAAGTGTTAGAGGATGGGAACAGGATTGTCAAATTCCACTATGAAGGAAATTTTTTTCATATCTTAGATCAGATTGGGCAGATGCCCCTCCCTCCTTATATCACCGAAAAATTGCAGGATCAGGAACGGTATCAGACAGTATATTCCCATGAGGTTGGTTCGGCGGCCGCTCCTACTGCCGGACTGCATTTCACCAAAGAATTGATGGAAAAAATTCGTCAAAAAGGGGTGAATATTGCTGCTGTCACCTTGCATGTAGGGCTGGGAACCTTCCGCCCTGTCAAAGTGGATGATGTCACCAAACACAAAATGCACTCAGAACACTATGAAATATCCCCAGAAACTGCCGAACTTATTCGGAAAACCAAGCAAAATGGTAAGCGTGTTTTCGCTGTAGGAACAACCAGCTGCCGCACATTAGAATCTGTTGGCACAGCACATAATGGTGAAATCGTAGCGGAAGATGGATACACAGATATTTTCATTTATCCAGGGTATCAGTTTAAAGTAATCGACGGATTGATTACCAATTTCCATTTGCCAGAAAGCACCCTGATTATGTTGGTATCTGCGTTTGCTGGATATGACTCTATCATGAATGCATATCAAACCGCCGTAAAAGAAAAATACCGATTTTTTAGTTTTGGCGATGCCATGATGATTGTGTAAGCTATTTTTTCATGAAAGAATGGTCACTTTATAGTAAATGAATAAAATCTTACCTGTTAGCTTTTATTCTATCTATTTATTGTGACTTTTTCAATTAATGAAACTTACACATAGCAGTGTAAGACAAAAATGATATCATATTATTCTACCGGATATATAGTGGACTTTAAAATACTTTTCCGGAATACGAAACTATAATAATGTGAATTTTTCTCCATTTAATTCCTCCAGAAACGAATACAAAGAAAATATACGTTATCATTACCTATAGTAGAACCAACGATTTCATCATAAAAAACATAACCAAAAGCAGCTGTTCTGATCCATCAGAACAGCTGCTTTTTTATTCTTCCAATATGATAATACCTAATAACCTCGCCAGTTCAGATGCTTGGAAACGGTCTACTATTACTCCTTTTAGTTCTTTTCCAGAAACTAAGATTCCGTCTATGCGGCATTTTCGGAAATCCATTCCATTTAGCATGGTATGCAAAAAATTTGCCTGAGTAAAGTCCACCTGTTTCAGCTCTACTTGCTTCCATTTATTCTGGATAATATGGCTGGATTTCATACTGGTTTGTTCTATTCTCATTCCAGTTGCCTGAAGATGATCAAAATTGACAAAATCCATGTTGTTTTCCTGAAACAATACCATTTTTATCATGCTTTGAGAAAAATCCGCCCCTACCATCCGGCATTGGAGAAAACTACAGCGCTGGAAATAACAATCTTGAAAATCTACATTGGAAAAATCGCAATTGATAAATACCGTATCAACAAAGCTGGAATGGGCACAGTTGGCACCGGTAAACCGACAATTTGAAAATTTACATCCTGTAACATCCGCGTTTTCCAGAGATTTTCCTGCCCATTCCAATAACACAAACTGTTGGTACATTGTCTTTTCTTCCTGTTCCGCTTGTTTTTCTAGTAGGATTGGATCAAAACAATGCTCCAATTTTTGTTTTAATTTAGGGTTTGCCCATTTCATTATCCAATTCTCCTTTATGATTTCTTGGTCAATGCGTTATGCTATATAATGCTTTTATATTATAATCTATTCAAGCAACAATTGATTTGTTTTCCTTAATTATATCATATTATTTATTACAAGACACTAAAGTGTACCATCTTACAAACTATTTATTCTCTTATAAATCAAATGATGATACTACAAAAAGTATTTCTCATGAAATATAGATGAAAAACAAATTTATTTTTTGGATAATTTTAGGATAGATTTTATAATTTTAACTTGCTATACTTTATTCGTATCGTATTTATAACCAATCAATAATTAGATGTAAAGGAGAAAAAGAGAGCATGAAAAAATTAATATCCGCATTGCTTGCTGTTACAATGGCTGCAACAGTAGCGGTGAGTTCTGTTAGTGCGGCAGAAGTGACTAAAACCTCCACAGATGCGTTATGGTCATCTTTCCAAAATCCGTCTTTTGAAACCAAGTCCCGTCCTCTGTGGTTCTGGAACGACCAGCTTGCCAACATGAGCAAAGAGGAAATTCGGGAAACATTAGTGAAATCCAAAGAGGAAAGCGGTTATGCCGGTGTGGCAATCCTTCCAAACTGGATGGAAGGCTATATGAGCGACGAATATCTTGAGTTATACGAATATGCTCTGCAAACAGCAGAAGAACTTGGTATGAAAATGTGTTTGTATGATGAGAACGGTTTTCCAAGCGGACGTGCTGGTGGATTGCTAGCACAACAATATCCAGAAGACACCCTAAAACGCCTGGACAAAACCGAAAAAGACGTAACCGGACCCTCTACAGCTTCTGTACCATTGCCAACCGGACAATACCGTAGCTATTTAGGCGCTGTAGCAATGAATATGGATACCAAGGAAATCATTGATATTTCCGACCATGTTTCCTATGTTACAGAGGATACCCCAGGTGTTTATAGTTCTTCTAACCATCCTGCGATCAATGGGGAAACTTTTACTGCTGATAAAGCGTTTGATGGTGACTATTCCACTCGGTGGAATGCCGGAAAAGGTCAAACCACCGACCAGTGGCTGGAAGCCCGCTATGCGGAAGATACCACGGTAGACCGTATCGTAATCCGGGAGGCTTTAGGGAGAATTGACAGTTATGCAATCCAATATTTTGACGGTGAAAACTGGATTGATATTTCCATCGGAACCACAATCGGTGAACAAAAAGAAATTCAATTTGATTCCCCAGTCACTGCGAAAAGGTTCCGTTTGATGATCCACAGCGCTGGATTAACCGGAACAGATGATGATTCTAAACTAGCCTCTATTTATGAAATAGAACTATTCAACGGCTCTACAAAACTCCCACCCCCAAGCGCTGGGGAAGAATCGGTAGACCGTGTGACCTATACTGTTCCAGAAGGGAACTGGAAACTGATGGCTTTTGCTACTGTAAAAGATGGGGATGATTTGGTGGACTATCTCAGCAAATCTGCTGTAGAACACTTTGTCGATATCACTCATGAAGCCTACTATCAGGAATTTTCTGAATATTTTGGAACCGTTATTGATTCTGCTTTCTTTGATGAACCACCACTTTACCGTGCGTCCGGCAGAACCTGGACTGGGGAATTCAATACCATGTTTGAGGAAGCAAATGGATATAATCCAATTACCCTCTACCCTGCTCTGTGGTATGATATCGGAGAAGATACTTCCTATGCCAGAAACGCACTTATGGGATTCCGTGCGGAACTGTTCGCTTCCAATTATATTGGAACCATGACTGACTGGTGTCATGAACATGGCATTAAAATGACCGGCCACATGGATCAAGAGGAAAACGTCAACCCTGTTACTTCTGACGGGGATCTGATGAAGGTATTCAAATATCAGGATATACCTGGTGTGGATGAAGTATTCAGCTATGACCGTGCCCGTAAAGCATATAAAATTGTCAGCTCCTCCGCTAACAACTGGGATAAAGGCCTGGTAATGACCGAATCCTACGGCGGCATGGGAGAAGGCATGGGCATCCCAGTGATGTATAAAGACATCATGAACCAATATGCAAAAGGAATTAACTATGTTGTACCTCACGCAATCTGGTACAACAACACCCAAAATGTACAAAATCCACCAGAACTTTCCTGGAGAAGCGAACAGTACGGTCCTGAACTTGCCAACTATAACAATTTTATTGGCAGAACCAGCGGACTGCTGCAAAATGGACGTCATGTAGCCGATATTGGGGTTCTCTATCCAATCGATACTCTGCAAGGCGCTTTCCAGTTTGATATTGGCGACCCTTACACCGGCAATGTTACCCCGGAAGAAGCGGACTACATGGAAGTTGGAGATTATCTTTCTTCTACCTTACGCCGTGATTTTACCTATTTACATCCAGAAGTAATCGCGGAAAAATGTACCGTAGAAGGCGATACTTTTCAACTGAATAATGAAGTCAACTACGAAAACTACAAAGTGATTGTGATTCCCGGTTGTAAAACCATCAGTTGGGAAGCATTGAAAAAAATCCGGGAATTCTACGACAACGGCGGCAAAGTAGTGGCAACAACTCAATTACCTTATATGTCGTCTGAAAAAGGACATAACCAGGATGTAGTTGACACAATCAAATACATGTTTGGTGTAGACGAAGACTTTATCTATGGCAATCACTCAAGAACCTACACTGCATCTTCCTATTTCCAAAATAATCCTACTTATGCAGCAGAAAAAGCGTTTGATGGTGTTGCTTCCCTGGATAGCAGATGGAATGCCGGCGACCTCTCTGGCGGTGATCAATGGCTGGAAGTTGATTTTGGCGCTCCTACTACAGTAAACAAAACAGTGATTACCGAAAGTGCTCCATACCGTGTTACTCAATACCATATTCAGTACTGGGATGGTTCTCAATGGGTAAATTGCGCAGAAGGAACTTCTATTGGAGATCACAAAACCAATTATTTTGAGCCAGTTACCACAACAAAACTCCGTTTGTACGTGGATACTATTGTTTCCGATAGTGTTTCCATCCAGGAATTTGAAGTATACAATAATGATAGTGAAAACTTGGCATTAGAACCAGAAAAAATAGCGGATAACAGCAATGAAAACGGTGGACGTTGCCAGTTTGTCGGTGTTAATTTCCGTGAAACATTAGGACCTGCATTGGACAATGTTGTAGAAAACTATGATGTCGAAATTGACCCTGTTTCCACTTCTGGCGGAGATTTGACCTATATCCACAAAGTAAAAGAGAATAATGATATTTACTATTTCGCGAATTCCAGCGATAATCCAGTAAACACTTATGTCAATATCCGCAAAGAGTTTAAAAATCCAATGGTTTGGGATCCACATACAGGAACAAAATACGCACCTGAATACACTGTGGACAATGGTATTACCCGGATTAAACTGGATATTGATGCTGTAAAATCCGTATTTATTATTGATGAAAATACATCTTCTTCCTCTCAAACAGATAAGACGATTTTGAAAACTGTAATTGATGAGGCAAAACGATTACAGCAAACAGAGGAATATGCAAACGCAATTCCTGCTGTAAAACAATCTTTTCAAAAATCATTGGGTAACGCCCAAAATGTCTATGATAACCCTGCCGCAACCCAAAAAGATGTTGTGGAAGCATGGAGCAATTTAATCAAAGAAATCCATAAATTAGGCTTCCAGGCAGGAGATAAAACAGAATTACAGGCGTTGTATGACCAGGTAAAAGATACAAATTTAGATGATTATCTGGATGGCGTAACAAAAGAAAACTTTAAAACCGCATTAGCTAATGCCAAAACTGTTTTAGATGACGAAAATGCCCTTGACACCGAAATTCAAAAAGCATACAATGAACTAAAGTCTGCTTTTGAAGCATTGGAGGAAAAACCTTCTGAAACAGTGGATAAATCCCAGTTGGAAAACTTGCTACAACAATGTGATAGCTATCAACAGGATCAATTCACACCAAATACATGGGAAGTATTTGTGCCAGCTCTGAAAACAGCTCAAAACATTTATGCAAAGCCAGATGCAACACAAGACGAAGTCAATAGCGCAACAGACACCTTATTAAATGCTATGTTACAACTGCGTTATAAGGCAGATAAATCTATTCTGGAAAACATGGTAGCACAATTGGAAACCATGGATACTTCCGGTTATACCCCTGAAAGTCTTGCAGTTCTTAATGCGGCAATCCAAGAGGCAAAAACGGTATTACAAGATGAAAACCTGAGTAAAGAAAACCAATCTGTAGTTGATACCCAGGTGGAAAATTTGATTGCGGCAGTTGCAAGCTTGGAAAAACAAAATAGCCCAAATATTATTGAAAAGGCTGCTGCTACAGGGGATGTTGCTCCAATTGCGGGCATTGTTTTGTTAGCATTGGCTGGTACAGCGATAATCGCTTTGAGAAAACGCAAAAAATAGCATTGTTTCTTTATTGAAACTATATAACAATTATCAAAAAACCTCAACCAGAAAACTGGTTGAGGTTTTTTGATATCAATTTCCTCTAAAATTTACAATATCGTTTATTTCCTCTCCATTTTTATATCAGACAGAAATAATTGAAAGGTTTATTTTCATTGTATCCATATCCACTATTTCAGCCTTTTGTTGTGGTTAAATTCAGGTTTTATTTCGATACCATTCCCTCCATAACAGCAACAATGTAATACAGTTAATAACAATTGTGATAATATCGTTAGTTAATTTAATCTTTCGATAGATTGTCAATGCTTTTTTATGTTCCATTTTGCCTATCCTCCTATTCTCTAGTTTGTTGTTATCTTGTTTCATCTGATTCTAATTATACATAATACTATTGCATTTATTCGCTCGATAGGTGGTATACTAAAAGGAGTAAAGGAGGTTTTGGTATGTTGATTGTTATGATCCGCGCAATTCTGTTATATATTCTAATTATATTTTGTATGCGTTTTATGGGAAAACGCCAAATTGGTGAATTACAACCTGGAGAATTGGTTATAACAATGATGATTTCCAATATGGCAATCCTACCAATCGAAGATACCAATATCCCCATGCTTGCAGGAGCTGTCCCTATCTTAATTTTAGTTTGTTTTGAGATTATCCTCTCTGTCTTTACTTTAAGATGGAAAAAGCTGCGTAAATTTATTTCTGGAAGTCCGGTAGTCATCATTGAAAATGGAGTTCTAAAGCAACAAGAATTAAAAAAGCTGCGGTTCTCTATTGATGACTTGATGGAAGGTCTACGTTCCAAAGATATTTTTAACGTATCAGAAGTATTATATGCTCTGGTAGAAACCAATGGCAAAATTAGCGTGGTAAAAAAAGGAGCGAGCCAAACTATTACAGCCAATATGTTGAATTTGGAAGTACAGGAAGAAATCCCTCCTACTATCGTTATCAGTGATGGCATTTTAGTAAAAGAAAATATAGAAAAATATCATATTGATCCAAATTGGATAAACGAAATTTTAAAGAAAAAACATTTATCCCAAAAGGATGTTTTTATTATGACAACTACACCCCAACAAACCTATCAGATTATTCGAAAAGAGGCTATATCATGAAGCGGTTATTTGTCTCGTTAGGGATTATTACTGTTATTTTAACGATCAGTTTAGTTGGTCTGTGGCATTTAAATTTTGTGACAGACCAGGTAGAGGAATACACCACCAACATACAAACCGCATTGGACCAAAACAATATAACAAAAGCCCAAGAACTGAATTATCAGCTCTCAGGCTTTTGGGAACGGCAACACCGTTATTTAACATTATATATCCGCCATAATAATATAGATGAAATTAGCAAAACAATTTCTGAATTAGAACAATACCTCCAACGCACAGATTATGCGGAGTTCTCTTCCAGGTTAAGCTACATCCAACAACTGATGTTGGATATGAGAGATGCCGAAATTCCTATTCTTTTCAATATATTATAACTATTTCAAGCTTTTTAACTCTTCCATAAATTCATCTAAAGTAGAAAACTCACGGTACACCGAGACAAATCGGATATATGCTACTAGATCAATATCCTTTAGTTTTTGCATTGCCAACTCGGCAATATCATTGGATGATACTTCCCGAACAAATGAATTAAGCAGAGAAGCCTCAATATCAGCAACTGCCTTTTCCAATATTTCAATCGAAACTGGACGCTTTCCACATGCCCTTAATAACCGGTTTAATAGTTTTTGACGGTCAAAAGGCTGGCGGGAATGGTCTTTTTTTACCACCATTAACGGTGTAGTTTCAATTATTTCATAAGTAGTAAAACGTCCACCACATTGGATGCATTCTCTTCTACGCCTAATTTTAGATCCTTCTTCTGTTGGACGGGAATCAATCACTTTGCTTTCATTATAACCACAAAACGGGCATTTCACTGGAACATCTCCCCTTTTTATGAAACTAACTCTTTAAGCTAATCTGCCATAACAAAATAAAATTTTTTTCATTAAAATAATACATATAACACAGTGCTATTTTATTCTGCTACACTTTAAATTGATAGAAACAAAATAATATTTACTATAGTAAACTAGTAAAACAATGAAGTGTTTATACTACAATAAATTCTATCAGACCATATATTATATCAGTCTAATTTAATACCATACTAATTATACATTGTAATAATTAAATATTTGGTTCTGTTAAAAATGTGTTGTCAACAAATAAAATAGTATCCATGTTCGCTAACCGATAGGTTTAAATAAAAATCTTATTCTATTTTTTATTACGTTGCGCTTTTATGCGCATAAGTAAAATAAAATAGTACCTATTTTCACTAACCGATAGGTTTGAATAAAAATCTTATTCTATTTTTTATAGTATCATAAAAATTGGAAAAATACAATCTTTTTCTTAATAAATTGATGTGGTTTCTACTAAAAAATCATAGAGTACATCATCAATGTGACAAATGTCAACATCATTTTCTGCCAGCAAAGAAAGAAAACACCATGTTGTTTCTTCAGACTCAGATAGGTTTTGGTATTCATACACTAACTGTCCTGTCGTAATTTCTGTAATACGAATACCATATTCAGTAAATTCTCCCATATCTACGTCCTTTACAGCATGGTGCGTCATTTCATAGTTATGTTGTCCATCACTTAAAATAGTTTTAATAATTTTGCCCTGATTCATTATTGCTTTTCCTCCCAAAGCGTTTTTAATTTTCCAGGCACTATTATATAACAGCTTCCCATAATAATCCACTATTTTTATTCGACAACAATCAACAAACATTTAAACACTATGTGTATTGTGTTGTTTATTTTTCACAAAACTTCAACATTATTGCTAAATCCGATTACCACTTATTTGTTTTCATTTTAAAAATTATACAATATGGAAAATATTTCTATAAAATAAATCAACACTTCGTAAAAATACGACAATTTGTTTTATTTAAACAACAAAAACGTTTTTGCAACCCGTTTTTCGTTAAAGTCCACAATTGGTATTGCCGTTTTATAGCAAATTTGCCATATAGCTTTCTAAAAATTGATATCCTTGTATAATCTCAGAATACTCCTGATAACTTTTACGGTATACCTCAATAAAGACAGTTCCTTGATAATTTTGTTTTTTAAGTATGGGAAGCAGCCCCAAAATTTTTCCATCCCCTTTGCCTGGTAACAAACAATCCTGTTGTCCTTTCCGGTCGCTAAAGTGAATATGGCGTACTTGCTCTCCCATTACTTTTAACATTTCTATTGGTGATACTTCACTGCGAATACACTGCTTTGTATCCAAAGTAAAATGGACAGAATCCCCTAGTTGTTGTTTCATTCTTTGGATGAAATCAATATTACGACTTTTACAGCGGGCAACATTCTCCTGTAACAATTCTATTCCAGCTGATTTTGCATACTCGTTCAGTTTATCAAACCGTTCAAAATATAGGTTGTCTTCACACAAAACATCTTTATGCGCCCCATGAAAAATCAAATATTTTGCCCCTATCCTATTACAAAATTCAAAATAGTGCTGGTATAGACAAACCCCATCCTCAAAACGCCTTTTATAATTACTAAAAAATAAAAGTGGTTCCATACCAGAAGTAAAGGGGTGCACAGAAACTACCTGTGTCAACCCCTGCTTTAATATCTCCTGTAACCTTTTCACGAACGGAACTTCTAGTTCTGAAAAAGTATTTAAAAAAATCTCAATGTATGGAACCTGATGGGAAACCAATTCATATAACGCATTTTCTGTGAGTTCTGGATAATAGCACGCTGTAGATACCCCGCATTTCATTCATGGTCACCTCATATTCTATTTTTGTTTTGTTGCATATTTAAATTGGATCAGACGTCCAGCTGAATCAAACACCAAATGATCTACCCCAGTGCGGGTGACAAAATATTCTTTTTGAAAATACAATGGTAAAAATACAGAGTCAGATAACAAAATCTGTTCTGCCTGTTGGCAGGCTGATATCATATCGTCTACACTTACAGCGGATTCTGCCCGATTCATTGCCTGAACAAATGCAGGAGAAGAATTTTGTACCTGTTCTCCATCCAAAAATTGAGATAATATATCTTCTGGAGAACTTCCCGTATTGGTAACAGAAATTAAAGCGCAATCATAATTTTTTGTCTTTAAAGCTTGCTGGTATTCTTTATCGGATAAACCGGTAATTTTAAAATAAACTCCTAAATTACTTTGCCATTGCTGAGAAATCTGTTGCACTAACGTTTCAACTTCCTCTGGTACAATCAATTCTTTTTGATTAATATCAGATAAATTCAATTGTGCTAACCCGTTTTGTAAATGTTGCCTTGCTTGTTCTACATTGTAATAGTTTGGAATAGTTGACTCTGGAAGGTCTCGGTACGATTGATCCAATATCTTAACAGAAGAAGGGACAACAGCATTAGTGTTTACGGTAGATTCTGGTAAATACGACTCATATTGGTTGCGATCTATGCTCATCATAAATGCCATCCGAATATCCTGATTACTCCATTCTGGTCTTTCTGTATTAAACGCCAGTCCCCATACTGTATTTTCAAAATCTTTGGAAACAAAGTCCTTAGAGGAAAGCTGTGAATACTCTTTCGCTGTTAAAATACCAATATCTATGGTATCACTATTTAACGCCTCCAGCGCCTCTTCTGAAGTACGGATCGTCAAATTAGCACCAGAAGCTACTGTTGGCAAAGCAGATTGGTATACTGGATTTTGACGAATACGCACATAATGCTCTACAGACCATTCTTTCATATAGAAAGGGCCATTGGAAAGGGTATGCTCTAAGTCCAGACCATATCTTCCTTTTGTTTCATTAAAAAATGTTTCATTACAAGGCATTGCTGGCGTTGTTGTCATCAGTTCTAAAAACATCGCATTTGGTGCTTCTAAATAAACTGTAAGGGTGGTATCGTTTTCCGCTACTACCCCTAATTGATCAACCGAAAGCCCATTTTCATGGACTGCCTTTGCATTTTTAATACAATAAAAGTTTGCCGCAAAAGGAGAATTCGTATTGGGATTTAATAATCTGCGGAAAGCAAATTGAAAATCATATGCTGTTACCGGAGTATTATAACTTTCTGTTCCATCTTCTGGGTCATTCTTATAACGGTGCATCCATTTTGCATCAGAACGAAGATGGAAAGTATAGGCCATTTTGTCATCAGAAACATCATAGCTTGTTGCAACGCCCTCGGACAACTTGCCATCTTCCTCTTTCGTCAGCAGTCCTTCATAAATATTTTGGATGACTAACATGGAATTATAATCAGATGCTACCTGTGGGTCAAGGCTTTGTGGGTCATCTGTTAAGCTATAACTCATCAACTTTCCTGTAGCGTCACCAGAACCCCCACATCCTGCTAACATAACACTAATACATACACAAAGCAACAAGCAAATGATCCTTCTTTTCATTTTTACACCTCAATCAAATCTATCTTAAATACTAAAATCATTTTTTGTCGTTAATTATTCCGCTTTTATTATAACAAGACATTGCGTTTAACTCAATAGAATTTGCTATTTTGTAAGTGTTATTTCATAAAAAAGTAAAATATAATTCGTGCGATTATACCAAAATTTTGTATTTTATTCTTATTAAACAGAATTTATGTAATGTTTCTATTGCAATTTATTAAAAAATATTATAGAATATATTCATATATCTAACAAAATAGGGGTATTCAATTATGGAAAAGTTAAAACAAAAAGGAACCCATCACCGCGGTGAATGGGGCTCTAAGCTTGGCTTGATTTTAGCCATGGCTGGAAACGCGGTGGGATTAGGCAATTTCTGGCGATTCCCACGTATGGCAGCAGAATATGGTGGCGGCGCATTTATGATACCATATTTCATCGCTTTAGTAGTTGTTGGTTTGCCGATTATGATTACAGAGTGGCATTTAGGACGTTTTGGCGGACAGCATGGCCATGGAACTATCGGACCAATGATCTACTTACAAGCAAGAGAAAAAGTAAAGCCAAAAACTGCTTTAGCAATTGGTACTATCTGTGGTGCATTGGCATTTGCTATTCCTGTATTAATCAATTCTTATTATAACCACATTGTAGGTTGGTCCCTCAACTATGCGGTACAATCCTTGTTTAACCAATTAGGACATGGAGCAGATTTAACAGCTGCATACCAATCGGCAATTTCCAATCCAGTCCAAGCTATTGGCTTCTGGGTAATCGCAGCGTTATTGTTAGCTGTGGCTGCAAGTAAAGGAATCAAAAAAGGGATTGAAGCCTGGTCTAAAATAATGATGCCAACATTATATATTTTCGGCATTGTATTGGCGTGTTTTGCTTTGTTTACCCAAGCACGCCCAGAAACACCTAACTTAACCGCAATTGCAGGGTTAGACTTTTTGTGGCATCCAGATTTCTCTAAAGTAAACTGGAGCGTTATTTTAGCTGCCTGTGGGCAAATCTTCTTTACTTTATCTTTAGGGATGGGGCTTATCTCAAACTATGCTTCCTTCTTAAAAAAAGACGATGATATTGTCGTATCTTCTATTGCTACAGTATCTTTAAATGAATTTGCGGAAGTTGTATTAGCTTCTACCGCAGTAGTCCCTCTCGCCTATGTATTTATGGGAGATGATTTATTGCAAGGTGGAAGCATTGGCTTCTCGTTTATTTCTCTTCCAAATGCATTTATGAATATGCCATTGGGTAATATTGTAGGTGCTTGTTGGTTCTTCTTGCTATTCTTTGCGGGATTTACCTCTGCCTTGGCACTGTTTAACTATCTGGTTACATTTATTGAGGAAGGATTGCATTCTTCTCGTAAAGTTGCCTCTTGGGTTGCCTTTGTTTCATTGATTGTAATTGGTATCCCAGTTGTTCTAGAACCAATGTTAAGCAATGGCGCAACTCAAATCTACTTCGAAACCCTGGATTCCTGGGTAGGTAGTTATTTGGTATTGTTCTTAGGATTTATCGAATTAATTATTGTAGGTTGGTTTGTAAAACCACAAAAAACATTGGAAGGAATTAACTCTGGTGCAAAAGCAAAAGTACCTTCTTGGGTTGTTACAGTATTTATTCGTATTATCACACCAGCAATTTTATTACTGGTAATTGTAAATGCAACAATTGAAAACGCCAAAAACGGTTTCTTCTCTTGGACAGGTATTGTACCAGAAGGTGGGGATCCAGCTACCTATGCTTTATGGACTAATTTAGGCCGTGGTATGATTATTGTCGTATTTATTTTTGGCTTTATTATGACGCTACGTATGTTACGGAAAACATACCAGCATGAATTATCTAAGCAATAGGAGGTAATAAATATGCATGTATCGTCCATTATTTTTTTAATACTATTTTGGGGCATTATCCTTGCTACCATGGCAATTTCTATTCCAAAAGTAATCCGTGATGACAAAAATAAAGCCACAAAATCAAATCAATCAAAACATGAGGATACCAAATGAATCCAACCGAATTGTTGAATATTATTGAGGAACTAAATATAAAAATCAAACATTTTGATCTGTTACAGAATAAACGAGATAAATTTTGTAAAAAACTAGATCAAATCAAGGCAGATTATCAATCCATTACGATTGATGAACAGTATCAAGAAGTATATGATTCCCTTGTAAATAAAGGAAATGCTTTGGTAGAAAATTATTTTCGTCCCAGTATGAATGCAAAAACATTAAGTGATACAATTAATCGATATCTTACTTATTTAACTGCAGCATATGGTGATTTTTCTGGACAAACATCTAAAATCACAGGATTTTATCGTTATTTTCTTTTATGTTCTATTTTAGTGTTGTTGCTTTCTCCGTTTATCCTTTCTCCAATTTTTGCTTTGGTTTTCCTTTTACCAATTTTTCTGGCCACAAGGGGAATTAAACAACGTTCTAAAACAGGATATATCCTTTCTTTAACGGTTGGCGCAGCAGGACTTATTACATCTGCAATGTGGATTAAATATTTATTCTATCTCATTTTAGATTACGCTACAATGTTCCAAAATTTTATAACAGTAAATGCGGCTTTGGGACAAACTCTATGTCAAATTTTAATTATAGCCCTACCTGTCTTAGGTGTTGTATTATTTGTATTAACTATTTTATTTTTGTTCCGCGCATATAAAGTAAAAGATTTATTTGTAGCCTAACGAATAGGAATCGAGTTCTAATATTTTTATTTTTAACCAATAAGGCATAGCTCATTAAGCTATGCCTTAAATTATTTTTATCTTACTAATCCATAAAACACCTTAAATCTAGAATTTACATTATGCAAAGAAAAAATTTGCTGTCATATCCAAATAATTTTCTCCACTATACTCCGGATATTGTTTCTGCATTTCTTTTTTAAACTCTTCTGCACTGTCCGCCATTTGCGCAATAGATTTAAGATTTTCTATATAATCAATTTTAGCCTGCACATCTTTTAAGTCTTCTGGTGTATAATGGGATGTTAAAATCATTGTATAACCTTTTTCCAAATATTCTTTTAGCTGAGCAATTATAACATCCGCATGGGTTACACCAGCGACAATGGAGTGGCAATCATGTCCAAGCATATGAGTATATACCAGATTAATTTCTGGAATTTCAATATCAAAGGCTTCTGTTGTTGGATGTATTATAAAATCAATTTCTCCTATCCTGTTTTTCCCTTCTGTTAATATATTTGTAATACGATGTATAGAGCTATCAAAAATTTCACCAAAAGCATTACTAAATTGATTTATTAAGGCTTTGCCACCTCCATTCTCAGAGTACTCAATCGCATTTTGTGTTGCATATTTTGGTACATTAGGTAAGAAAGTAGCTCCCGCTCCATGATACGCTATTAATATTCCTACAACTTCCATTCCTTTTAAATAATCTGTAAGTTCCTGATTGTTATCAAAAAAGCAAGGAGATTCGATAATAACCGTTTTTCCTTCTTTTTCAATAATAAACACTTCATCATCAATAAAATCATTGGTTTTATAGGCATGTAACTTGATATTTCCAAAATCATAGATATTTACTTCGCCTTTTGTAAGTTTCACCAGTGTAAAATTAGTTTTGTTCATAATAATAACCTCCATATCAATTTAAGGCTTGACTTTTTTGCCTCTATAACTTTATAATAAAGCTGTAGTTTAATTTTGTAAAGTAAGCACTTTATTGTGCTATAGTTACCAAAAAGAAACTATTAGAGTTATTTAGATGATAGATCTATTTATTTTTTGGAGGAATTTATGATAGAACAAACAGAAAGAAAAGATTTACCAGATTGTCCAGTGGAAACAACTTTAATGTTAATCGGAGATAAATGGAAAGTATTGATTTTACGTGACCTGATGCCAGGAACAAAACGATTTGGAGAATTAAAAAAATCTTTGGGTAATGTATCCCAAAAAGTGCTGACTGCTCAATTACGGACAATGGAAGCCAATGGGTTAGTAAATCGAAAAGTTTATGCCGAAGTGCCACCTAAGGTAGAATATTCCTTGACTGAACTCGGTCAAAGTTTAAAACCAATTTTAGAAGCAATGCAAAATTGGGGAGAGGAATACAAATCCCATAAAAACTAATCATAAAATGGATATAAAGTGTAACATAGTATGTGATTATATCTTTTGTTTTAAAAATAAATTTTTCCTGTTTTTTGCTTATATCCATAAAGCGTATCGTATTTTTCCTCAATTCTTTAGAGTTAGTTATAAAACAGAGATACTATTGATAAGGCTTATCAATTCTAATAAAAATCAAATTTGATAAAAACAGATTTTTTTCATTCGGGTGCTTTTGTATTCTAATATTGTATTTCTTGAAAATAAACTGTTTACTAAATAATTTTTAAAGCGAATAAACTTTTCTGCCACTAACAGCGCTAAAATTTTATTTAACCAAATCAAAACTACTAGTAAACTAGTGATTTGTTCAGACCCCTGGTAGGGGTATTGAAAGACGACCATCGCATTCTCTGCTACTGGTAAACTAAATCGGGTTTTCTTTCCGTACCCTTATGAGGAAAGAAAACTGTATGCAAAATTCTCAAATTGCTTTTTCCGAAATCTTCAATTCCATTCTCAAGCAGAATGGAATTTTCACTGTAAAATTTTCTTATTTCGCCAAGGTTTTGTTAAGCCTAAAGACAACAAAAAACAGGTATCTGAAATATTCAGATACCTGTTTTTTTAATCATTAAATAACTATTTTGCAAACTCTTCTGGAGTAAACTCCACATTTAAAGTCCCCATAGCGTCTTTCAACTGAGCAGTAGAATGAACTCCGGTTAATGGACAAACTGGGAAGCCTTGTTGGAAATAGAATCCTAATAATACTTGAGAAATTGATGCGTTATGGCGCACTGCAATTCCTTGGATTTTTTTGGCTAACTCCAGATTTGCTGGTGTATAATATGGGCTATCCTGAACTGTTTCAGGACCTTTATTAATTAGTTTATGGAAGAATCCGCTACAAACACTAAAGTATGGAACCGCAAGTACAGGATAATTCTTATGGAAACGAATCATTTCTTGATCCATAATTGCTAAGGTTGGATCTTCTGGTTCGCTCATAGTATCGGATGCAATATTATAGAACATTTCGTTCATTACAAAGCCTCTGTAACCTTTCTGTTTACAATAGGCCATTGCTTCTTCCATACGGGATACAGACCAGTTGGAGCAACCATAGTAACGAATTTTTCCCTGATTTACAAATTCCTGCATTACTTCGATCAAATCCGCTACAGATTGATTGGTATCATCACGATGATACATATAAACATCAATACAGTCCACACGAAGAGCTTTTAGACTCAATTCCAAGTCATGTTCCATATCAGCTTTTGTCATACGGCTAATGGAAGTATCTTCATGAGGTGGATGCCCTCCTTTGGTAATCAGTACAAAATCATCATGATGGCCACGATGTGCAATCCAATCACCAATAACACGTTCGGAACGTCCGATTTCTCCTGGAATCCAATCGGAGTAAACGCGGGCGGTATCAATGAGGTTTCCTCCCATTTTAATATATTCTTCCAGAATCGCAAATCCTTCTTCCCCATCCCAAGCGGTACCTGCATTTACAGTACCTAAACCGATGGGGGAAACAACCAGGTCAGTATCTGGAATTTGAATTTTTCCTATCATAATAAAGCCTCCTTATCTGCGTAAAACGCGGGTAAAGCGATAAATTAATCTAAATGGAATACTGGGTGTAAATCAATTGAAACAGGGCTGTTGTCTGGATTTGTTTCCATAATATCAGCCATAAAATCCCACCATTTTCTACATACAGGGTCATTAGCGCTTTCTGCCCATCTGGCTTCATCTTCTACTTCAATGTAGCCATAGAGAACTTTGGTATCTTTATCCAGATAGATAGAATAGTTATGGCCACCGTAATTGTGGATCATTTCTTTCATTTCTGGCCACAGTTGGTTATGACGTTTTTCATACTCAGCTTCTTGTCCTGGGAACAACTGCATTTTAAAACCTTTTCTTACCATGTTAACTTCCTCCTATGTGTAAAAAAATCTAATATCGGTTGTTAATTATTTATCACAACCGTTTATCACTATTATACCGTACTTTTTTTCGATCTTGAAGGACGTAGTTTGACTAAAAATAGAACGTAATTTTATTTTTTTGATTGATTCATTTTCTTCAAGTAAAAAAGTACAAAAACAGGGTAAAACTTCCCTTCTAAAGATTTATTATACTGCAATCATCCCAAAAAATAAAGGTTTATTTTATTATTTTAGTGGAATAAATTTAAATAATTTTGAATAAATAAAAAAATAAAATAACAGAAAAAAATTATTGTAAAAATAAATAAAATACATCTTATTTTTCCTACAATATTTACAATCCAAATCATTTATTCTATAAGATCGTAGCATTGTACGAATTACATAAAACCATTTTCCATAAAAAATAACGCATAAATTCATTTTCTATTCTCGGTTTTACCATACAAAAACAATATAAAAATCCTGCTGATTAACTCAGCAGGATTTTTATAGAATATTATACTGCGGTAGTTTTTTGGGTTGAAGATAAAAATCGGGACAACTGTGGACGCAATACTTTCGCCAAAGAAACCGATAAAACAATTTTTACAATATCCCCTGGAATAAATGGTATCACGCCTGCCCATAACGCTGCTATCAAATCTAATTTCATAGTATAAGCCAACCATATTGTTCCCAACAAATAACAAGCTAAAGTTCCTAATACCATACCAAGAGATATTTTCCATACAATATTATTTGAGTGATCTGTAAACCATCCAGTCAGTAAAGCCATCAAGAGGTAGCCCACCATATATCCTCCCGTTGGTCCAGCTATAATGGAGACTCCTCCTGTAAACTGAGCAAATACTGGAAGTCCTATTGCGCCTATTATCAGATACAACAATACAGCAATAAACCCTTTTTTAGCCCCTAACAAACTGGAGGCAATGTAAACCCCTAGTGTACCCAATGAGATTGGTACTACACCAGGGATGGGAATAGAAAATGGGGACACTACACAAATAACAGCTGTCATAATAGCGATTACACACATTGTTTTTATACTCATTTTCATAATTGTAAACTCCTATTTATTTTTAAGTTTACAATTATTATAACAAAAAGCTTATTCTTTGTCAATCTTATTTTAATTTGTTATGAAAAAAGCATCTGCTTTTCGAAAAGCAGATGCTTTTTATGTTAACTCTTCATCAACTGATTAGAGAGTTTCTGGTTCTGGATAAGTTTCACCAAAAGTTTCTACTGTAACTTTTTCCATTACTTCATCATATAAAGGTTTATCACTAAAATTACGTTGTACTCCTACAATACGTTCTGCTTCTTCCATACCTTCTATTACTTTCCCAAAAGCAGCATATTGACCATCTAAATGTGGAGCATCTTCTACCATAATAAAAAACTGAGAGCCAGCACTATCTGGATGGGCAGCTCTTGCCATAGAAATAACACCTTTTGTGTGTTTCAAATTATTCTCAAATCCGTTATAAGAGAACTCTCCTTTAATATGGTATCCTGGTCCTCCTGTACCAATGCCGTTTGGATCCCCACCTTGAATCATAAACCCAGGGATAACACGGTGAAAGATAGTACCATTATAAAATCCTTTTTGTACTAACGAGATAAAGTTATTTACGGTATTTGGTGCGATTTCTGGATACAATTCTACTTTAATTACACCACCATGATTTGTTTCAATTGTTACAATTGGATTGCTCATTGCATTTCCTCCATTCAATCAATCTATTTAAGATATTTTATCATTATAAAATATTTTTTCCAATTCTTCAACCCTAAAATAGAATTTTATTGGTAACGGAACGCAAATGCAGCTCCAATAATCCCAGCATCATTCCCCAATTGAGCTACTGCCAACTTTGTCCTTTTAGCGGTTCCCCTAGCGTAATCTTCCGCATCTATTATTTGTTGTAAAGGCTGCAATAAGGTATTCCCTTCATTGCTGACACCACCTCCTAAACATAGGATTTCTGGTTGAAATATATTTATCATATTGGTTAATCCACAAGCTAAATAATGGATATAGGTATCCACAACCTTGCTTGCCACGATATCTCCCATCCTCATAGCATCAAAAGCAGTTTTTGCGTTCAATTCTCCTGTCCGTTCCACAATATCATGTAGAACCGTTTTTGGATGGGTTTCCATTGCCTCTTTGGTCATGCGGATTAAACCAGTTGCAGAAGAATATGCTTCAAAGCAGCCTTTCCTTCCACAATTACAATCCCATCCATTTTGTTCTATAACAGTATGACCTAGTTCTCCTCCACAGTAATTAAATCCGCTATATATTTGGTTATGAAATATAACGCCTCCGCCTACACCGGTCCCCAACGTAATCATTACCATAGAAGAAGCACCTTTTCCTGCTCCTACAAGCAGTTCCCCTAACGCAGCTGCGTTAGCATCGTTTTCCAAATAAACGGGAAGAGGAATCCTCTCTGCCATCAGCTTTGCCAAATGTACTTTATGAAAATCGAAATTACAGGAAAATTCAATTATTTTTTGTGCTGGATCAATATGTCCAGGAGTTCCAATTCCAATGGAATCCACTTCCTGCAAAGGAACTTCACTTTCCTCCATTGCTTGATAGCATAATTTCGCCATATCATCACAAATTTTTTCTGCAGAACGTGGAAGGTTTGTTTTACATTTTACTTTGGATAACATTCGGTATTGTTCATCCACTACAGATGCTACAATATTAGTACCACCTAAATCAATTCCAATAAAATACATAGACGTTCTCCTTTTTGGGCAACAAAAAGCCATCAGTAAATAGAACTCTCTCACTGATAGCTTTTTTATCATAAAATATAATAATTTGATTATAACATGTTTTATGGAAAAAACCAACAGACTATTCGTTTTCGATAACACCTTCATAGAAAAACAGGTTATCAACTTTTTCTTTTGCTGTCAGTTTACTTACAACTACACAAAGTAGCAGGGAAATTACCATAGCCACTACCGCAAAGGTTGGACCTTGAGCTGCTAAGAAATTTAAGCCTCCGATGAATCCTTCTGTTCCATTAGGGCTACCCATGATCAACAGGATAATTTTACTAACTGCTGGTAACATAGCAATGGAGAATCCTCCTATCATACCAGACCATGCCCCTGCCTTATTCAACCATTTTAAATACAGGGACAATACATAAGGTGCTAAGAAAGAACCGGAGACAATCCCCCAGGAATAGGACATCATATCCAAAATTGGGGTGTTAGTATTTGCGATAACATAAGAAGCCAATACAAACAGAATACATAGGATACGAATAACCCAACCAGAAGATTTTTCTTTCATTTTAAAAGCAGGTTTTAACAAATCTAAAGAAAAAGTAGAACATGCTGTCAATGTAATAGAAGATAACGTAGATACAGAAGAGGAAATTAATAATACCAGAACAATTCCCAACAGGATATTTGGCAAATTCGCTGCGTCTAACATTCTAGGAACAATATAATCTACTCCACCTTCTGGCAATTGGTTGCCAAATACCAAATGGGACAAAGAACCAATAAAGTATCCGCCAACAGATACCAACAAAGCAAAAATAGTGGAAACAACAATACCTCGTTTTACTTCTTTTTCATTTTTAATCCCGTAATATTTATGGATCATCTGAGGCAAGCCCCAAGTACCAAAACTGGTCATCAAAATTGTAGAAATCAAAGCAATTGTATCTCCCGTAGATAATGGCATCATTTTATTCTGTTTCATAAAATCTACCATGCCAGATATGCTACCGTTATCCGTAACAGCTGGAGAAATCATCACAAAAATAATCAATAGAACAATTCCAACTGCCATGATAATACCCTGCATAAAATCAGCTTTTAAGGTTGCTAAATAGCCTCCTATTACCAAAACAACACAGGCTGCAACCGCTATTACAATCATACATACTGTTACATCAATTCCTAGCAGTACAGAACATACACTACTCAATCCTTTATAAACAGAAGCAGAATAAGGAATTAAAAAGATAAAAATAACGATAGCGGAAAATACTTTCATCCGCTGGCTTTTGAAGCGCAAAGAAAACAGTTGCGGCATAGATTTAATCTTTAGCCGGTGGGAAACTTCCCTTGTTCTAGACGCCAATACTTTCCAGGCAAGCCAGGAGCCAAAGATAGCATTTCCTAAACCAATCAAAACAGCCCATAAGCCGTATTTCCAACCGGAAGTACCAGCGTAACCAATAAACATTACAGCGGAAAAATAAGCTGTACCATAGCTTAGCGCTGAAATCCATCCTCCAGCATCTCGCCCTCCTACAGTAAAAGAAGCAATCCCTTTGGTTGCTTTGGAATTAATAATGCCAATTACAGACATCGCAACAATATAAATAACAATTGTCGCCCATATCACTACATACTTTTGCAATACTCTCACCTCAAACGTTTACTTTAGCACGTTAACACGCTTAGGTGCTAAAGTGTCTTACTGTATTATGCTACAAAAAAACAAAAATGTCAATCCATTCTTTTAAATTATTAAAAATTTTGTAATTTATTATAAATTTAATGTTTTTATTTTAGTTATTTAAGATAATCCTATTCCTGTTTTATAGCGAGATAACAATTTAATTCAAAATAGATTCTAGTGTTTTTAAGGGTATTATGATATAATAAAATGCCTACATTAAGATTGATCGGAAAATTTGAAATATTTTTGGAGGTATTAATGTTAAAAAAATGTTCATTTCTATTATTCAGCTTTTTTATTGGAATAGTAGTAGGTCTAGCTACTGTATTTGGACAAAAATATCTTCCAGGGGCGTTAAATAGTCTGGCAAACTCTGGTTCAGTTTGGGTTGTTCCAGCATTTTATATCGCCAAATCTTACAAACAAAAATGGAAATCTATCATATCAAGCATGATTTACTTGTTAATATGCGTAACAACATATTGATATTATTCTATCAGTTGGAAAACAGGTTTTACCATTGGATTTCATCAAGCAATATGGCTTTGTTGTGCAGTTATATTCGGATTTATATTTGGCTTAGGAGGAAACATATCACAATATGGAAAAGGAACCATAAAATATTTGTGTAAAGTAATGTTACCCGCTACTTTTTTATCAGAAAGTTTAATGTTAATATCCCATTTTCAACAATATTCACATATGCTAGATGTTATTTTTATGTGGTTTTTTATTGGAATTTCGTTATATTTTATCAATTGTAAAAAAGAGTGGTATTCTAAACACTATTTGCTGGCATTGCTGATCATGTTAAGCTTAGGATTTTTAGGATATCAATTAATTTACTATAGTGATGTTTTTGCATGATATTTTAAAAACTTATTTTTTAGAGGAGATTTTTAATTTATAAAATATAATAAAGTTAAAATCCTAAAATGTTATTTACTCTTTCTTCTCCAATCGATTTTCCACAATATTGATTGTATTTTCTTTCCAATCTGAAGAAAGGATTGCTTTTTGTATTTTTTTAAAATTAGGGTCATCACTTGTCAAACTAATGTGCCGAATGATAGCTGCTGAATCAATGATATGGCAACCATCAAAATGAACAACGTAATTCCAATATACAAACACAGTTCCAAATCTCATAATCAATAAAACAATTTCCAGAAAAAAAGAAAATCTCCCAAAAATATTGATGATAAAGCCAATCCAAAATAAATTACGAGGATATTTTTTATTTATAAAAACACCTCAATCAAAACCACCAGTGAACTGGTGGTTTGCATAGCCCCTAAAAGGGGACATTACTGGCTTAGTCCCTCAAGGGACTCTGAAGTTTAGCACTGCATTACTATTTCAAGCAGCCGCTCTCGTGCGGCTGTTTATTTTTGCTTACTTATTCCTGCTACCCGTAAACGGGTCCACATATTCTTTTAGACTTATCTGATCTCTAGTATAATCTTCTTCCTGCTGATTCTTTATATAGTCTTTTATCACTTTTTCATTCTTTCCTACCGTATCTACATAATATCCTCTGCACCAAAATGTTCGCTGTCCATATTTATATTTTAAATTTGCATGTCTGTCAAATATCATCAAACTGCTTTTCCCTTTGAGATATCCCATAAACTGTGCTATACTTATATATGGCGGAATACTTACATGCATATGGATGTGGTTCGGACATGCTTCTGCCTCTATTATTTCTACTCCTTTTTGCTCACATAATTTTCTCAATATTTCTCCAATATCTTTTTTCAGCTGTCCGTATATTTCTTTTCTTCTGTATTTCGGCGCAAATACGATATGGTATTCACAGCGATTTTTTGAATGTGCAGTGCTTTTTATTTCGTTCTTCATTTATCAAAAACCTCCTTGTTGTTTTAGTAATGCGGTCGCCAAACCACTACTATTTTACAACAAGAAGGTTTTTTATTTACTAAAGTTTTCTATCTTCCCCCAGTATAACTGGGGGTTTATTTTTACGCATAAATGCACCAAAAAAAAGGATATGTTATCCTAAAGATAACATATCCTTTTAAAATTTATAAGATAAAATTATTTACCAAAATATCTGTTCAATAAGCCTTGGAATGCTTTACCGTGACGAGCTTCGTCTCTAGCCATTTCATGAACAGTATCATGAATTGCATCCAAGTTAGCAGCTTTAGCACGTTTTGCCAGATCAAATTTACCAGCAGTAGCGCCGTTTTCCGCTTCTACTCTCATTTCCAGGTTTTTCTTAGTGGAGTCTGTTACAACTTCACCCAACAGTTCAGCAAATTTAGCAGCATGTTCTGCTTCTTCATAAGCAGCTTTTTCCCAGTACAAACCGATTTCTGGGTAACCTTCTCTATGTGCAACACGAGCCATAGCTAAATACATACCAACTTCTGTGCATTCCCCATTGAAGTTTGCTCTTAAATCTTCCAGAATATCTTCGCTAACGCCTTTTGCTACACCTACAACGTGTTCAGCAGCCCAGGACATTTCTCCAGTTTGTTCTGTAAATTTCGAAGCAGGAGCATTACATTGTGGGCAAAATTCTGGAGCAGCTTCACCTTCATAAACATATCCACATACTTGACAGACAAATTTTTTCATAGTTTTATTCCTCCATTACGTAATCATGTATTTAAAATTTTGTATAACCATTTGGTATGGCTTTAGTATAACACACTAAAATAAGAAATGCAAGTGTTTTTAGTAATAATTCTTATTATCGTTATATCCGAAAACTTTTCTTTCTTTTTTCAATATAATTTCGTGTAAATTTAACAATTAGCGTTTTCTAACTGGACGCAAAATTGTAATTGCGTGTTTTTGGTTTTGTATTGTTACCTCTGTTTGTTCCCCTCCAAATTCTCCATCCAATGTCCAAGCAATTGGTTCTTGACATTGGAACGTTATTTTAGAAGTTTTAAAATGATACATCAAATTCGGGTTTGGGGTTTTGGAAATCAATGCGTTTACAGCAGCCTGAAATTCCAAAGGATTTCGCAAAGGCTTTATTAAAGTAACCTCAAATAATCCATCATCCATTTGAATATTCTTTCCACTAATTCCTTTAAAGCCACCAATGGAACTGGAGTTTGTTATCATACCTAAAATCAAATCATCCTCAATCGTTTCTCCATCGTGTTCAACGATGACATGATAAGAACGGATCGTATGCAGCCTTTTTGCTCCTTCTAAAATATATGCAAGATGCCCTAATGTATTTTTTTCCCCCTGTGGTGTTTGATAAGTTACATCCGTAAATACACCAAATGCCGCAACATAAGTAAAAATATCCTGATTAAAATGGCCAATGTCACACAAATATGGTACCCCATCTACCACTGTTTTTGCAGATTTATTCATATCCTTAAATAGATGCAAACTGGAGGCAAAGTCATTAGTTGTCCCTGCAGGGATATACCCTAATAAAGGTTGGTGTTTACACTCCATAACTCCTTTTACCACTTCACTCATGGTTCCATCCCCACCGCTGCATACAACAATATCATATTGTTCCGCCATTTTTTTGGCACATTCATAACCATCCATCCTAGCCTGTGTGACATGTACAGTTACTTCGTAGTGATATTTTGTAAACAAATCCAAAATTTGAACCAAACGGTTTTTAATTTGTGCTTTTCCTGCCCTTGGGTTTATAATAAATAGCAACTTTTTTGCCATAAATAAAATCCTCCAATAAGATATCTCTTCTTTTACTTTACCATAAACTGCTGTTTTTTTCTACTGTTAATCTTCTATTTTTTTCAATTCCTCTTTGTAAGGATTAACCAATAGCTTCATCCTTATACCACTGTCACCTAATAGAAGTCTTTCCCTAGGAAACCTCTACAAATTAAATAAATCTTTTAAAAAATGATCTCTCGTTTAAAAATAAATAATAAACATGAAAAAGAATAAATATTGCAAGTTATAGATTCAAACTGTTTTAAAAAAATTTTTGTATTTTTTTGCTGCAAAACTTTTGATGCATCAGTTATTGTCACTGTAAATATTTTATCTGTTTAAATCATATACTTAATTTTTCATAAGGGGGATTCTATTAAAAACAATAACAAAAAATGGCGCCAGGACATCCCTGGCACCACAATGAAAAACCAATTTTAGCCCCGTTCCAAAGCAGAAATACCTGTTTTTACCAATTGCTTAATTCCATATGGTTTCATCATATTGATAAAAGAGAGCAATTTCGCATGTTCCCCTGTCAATTCAAAGGTAATGGTATCTTCAGAACTATCAATAATCTTGGCATCAAACAAATTTGCTGTCCCAATAATCCCCACACGGTTTTCATCTGTGTGGTACATTTTCAACAACAAATGTTCTCTACAGACGGCGGTTTTGCTATCCACTACTTTTACTTCCCGTACATCAATCAGTTTCATCAACTGTTTTACAATCTGCTCTAGAGTAGCGTCATCCCCGTGGGCTACAATTGTCATACGAGTAATTGCTGGATTTTCCGTTTCTGCCGCTGCAATACTGGAAATATTATAAGCACGCCGACTGAACAAACCCGCAATCCTTAATAATACACCTGTAGTGTTATCCATCAATACAGAAATAATATGCATTTGTTCCATCATTGCCCCTCCTTAGTTATCTATCTCAATTTCAAGAATTGGTTCGTCGATTGGTGCGCCGGCTGGTACCATTGGCAGAACGTTGATATCTCGATCGATCACACAGTTAATCAAAACTGGAGCATGAGCAGCCAAAGCTTTTTCCAATGTTGGGCGGATTTCACTGGCTTTTGTGATATTATATGCCTCTATTCCATAAGCCCCCGCTAATTTTACATAGTCTACACCACGATCCAAGGTGGTTTGGGAGAAACGCTTGTTATAAAACAGCCTTTGCCATTGGCGTACCATTCCCAACACTTCATTGTTCAACACCAATTCAATCATTGGAATCTGGTATTTCGCCATGGTTACCAATTCATTACAGTTCATCTGGAAGCTGCCATCACCCGCAATATTAACCACCTGCTTATCAGGGCAGCCAACTTGGGCACCCATTGCAGCCCCTAAGCCAAAGCCCATCGTCCCCAGCCCGCCGGAAGAAACAAACTGGTGAGGACGTCTCAGTTTATAATACTGTGCCGCCCACATCTGGTTTTGCCCAACCTCTGTTGTGATAATCGCATCACCATTGGTCAGTTCACAAAGTGTCTCGATTACTTCCTGTGGGGTAACTGCGTCTTCGTCTTTCCCTTTTTGGATATTTGGGAATTCCTCATTCCATGCCTGAATTTGCGCCATCCATTCTGGATGAGGTGTTGGAGTTAACCTCTGGTTGAGCAATTCTACAACCTGGCGCACGTCCCCAATCAAAATATTGTCCGCTTTAATATTTTTATTGATTTCAGCAGGGTCAATATCAATCTGTAAAATCTGTGCATTTGGCGCAAACCGGCTGATCTTCAAAATCACGCGGTCACTAAAACGGGTTCCTATTGCCAAGAACAAATCACAGTCTGTTACTGCTTTTGCTGCAGTAACACTGCCGTGCATCCCCATCATGCCGATATATCGGGAGTCAAAATTATCAAATCCTCCCTGCCCCATCAAGGAAGAAGATACCGGCGCATCCATTAATTCTGCCAGTTTTTTCACTGCCAGGTTTGCCTCTTCGGATGCCACTACACCGCCGCCAGTATAAATTAACGGACGTTTTGCGTTGGAGATCAGTTCCACAGCATTTGCCAGAGCTTTTTCACTTGGGTCACTGTACACCTGTTCAATTGGTTCCGGCTGTTTTCTTTCATATTCATAGATTGCTGCTGTCACATCTTTAGGAATATCTACCAATACAGGGCCTTTTCGGCCTGTATTCGCGATTTTAAACGCACGGCGAATCGTAGGCGCAAGATCTTCTACTTTTTTCACGATAAAGTTGTGTTTGGTGACTGGCATGGTTACACCGGTAATATCCACTTCCTGGAAACTATCCAAGCCTAATTGCGGTACTGGAACATTGCCGGAAATAACAACCAAAGGAATAGAATCCATGTAAGCGGTCGCAATCCCTGTCACGGTATTGGTAGCACCTGGGCCAGAAGTTACCAAAGCTACACCGGTTTTTCCAGTAGCACGGGCATAACCGTCTGCCGCATGGGTTGCCCCCTGTTCGTGAGCAGTTAAAATGTGCCGGATTTTATCCTGATAATCATACAAAGCATCGTAGATATTCAGGACGGACCCACCAGGATAGCCAAAAATCGTATCCACATTCTGCTCTAACAAACATTCCAAAATAATTTGGGACCCTGTTAATTTCATAATATCACCTCTAAAAGTCATTTTATTTTTTAAGCAAACCTTTGTCTGCTCAGGTTTTTGAACAAAATGGCAAACCACAATAAGTTGTTATTTGGATATAAAAAAAGCTCCCACCTCTCCTACTGTTAAGAGGTGAAAGCAAACCTTCCACGGTACCACTCTTTTTGTCATCGCCATTGACCACTCATTCTGTATCCTTTAATACAGATCTCCTATAACGGGGAGAACACCGTTCCAACCTAATCCATTTACTGTTTCAGTAGACTGCTCCAGGGGGATTTTATCACATAAACACTGCCCTGTTTTCCACCAGCCAACAGTTCTCTGTGCCAGAAATTTTATGCTTGTTTCCCTATCATCGCATTTTTCTATTACTATTATGATAGTAAAAAACCGAAGGTTTGTCAATAGATTTTTATTTTTTATATGACAAATTCTTATTTTATTAAAATTATCTCCAAATCCAAGATAGATTAATTGTAATTTTTCCATAATTATATTTTTTATTATTGAAAATTACTTTAATTATTGCTACAATATTTTTGGCTTAATATACTGGAGCAAAACTATTTATTTGTAGAAGGGAGGAACTTTGACTTTATCTATTTATCTATAATATGAATGAAACAAGCAAAAGGAGAATTAGAAATGAAACAAAAACAACTTACCAAACCAATTATTACGACAATCGATTTATTCTTCTTTGTTAAGTAAAATGAAAAATCTTATGTGAAAATCGTTTTATCCTGACTAGAATAAATAGAAAAACTATTCCAATAGCATCACTAAAAGTTGATAGCTTATTTTTTAATTTATTTGTGGTTCGATCACCTATTTACTAACAACAGAATCTGTAATGCGTAATAAAAATTAATATTCCTTTTAAAATTTATATAAATCTAGATCAAAGTTATCGATTAAAAAATGTCTCCTTAAAAATTGTGTTTTTTCAATATTATTCTTTATGTTATTCAAAAATAAGTTAAATAAATTTTCAAATTAGTGGTTGACAATCTGTTTTTCGTCTGCTATACTAACAGCAGAAAGAATAAATTCGATTCAGAGGAGATCAAACGTTATGACAATGCAAAATAATAATTTTGTCTTTACATATTATTATTTTAACTGGGCTTACTTTTTTAGCGCAGGTAATTTGTGTTGTCATAAGTTAGAAAACCGATAATTGATTTATCCAAAATAGATGGAGCGGAAATTAGGTTGATAGCTTTTGACAGCTATCAACCTTTTTTGTTGCACAACTTATTATCTGCCAAATAAATGCCTGGGGAGATAATAAGTTGTAAAAACTCCCCTTAAGAATGAGGAGGAGTAAACAATGAAAACCGCAGTTATGACGAAAGGATTGTTACCAATGATTGTTATCTTAAAAGAAGGCGCACCAAAAGACCATGTAAACCATTTACTCAACGATTTGACCCAATTGGGACTAAAAACTGATGTCATCAAAGGGGAACACAAACAGATTATCACCTTAATTGGTGACACCACCAAAGTGGATATCGAAAACCTGATGGCACGCCAGGTTGTAGAAAATGTACGCCGTGTATCCGAACCATACAAGGCTGCCAACAGAAAATTTCATCCAGACGATACCATCATAACAGTGGGTAACCAAAAAATTGGGCAAGGCTACTTTACTGTAATGTCCGGACCTTGTTCTGTCGAAACAGAAGAACAAATCGTTGAGGTTGCGGAACATGTAAAAGCCGCAGGGGCAAATTTCCTGCGTGGGGGCGCATTCAAACCCCGTACTTCCCCATACTCTTTCCAGGGATTAGGTGCGACAGGGTTAGAATTGCTGTTGAAAGCAAAAAAGGCTACCGGTCTACAGATTGTCACCGAAATTATGAGTTTACGGGATATTGACCTATTCGCCGATGTAGATATTATCCAGGTTGGCGCCCGCAACATGCAGAACTTTGAGCTATTAAAAGAATTAGGCCACTGCAATAAACCAATCCTGTTAAAACGTGGTTTGGCAAATACCATTGAAGAATGGCTGATGAGTGCGGAATACATTATGGCTGGTGGCAACACCAATGTAATTATGTGCGAACGTGGTATCCGCACCTACGAAACAATGACAAGAAATACCCTGGATATATCCGCAGTTCCTCTATTAAAACAGGTTTCCCATCTTCCTGTCATCGTTGACCCAAGCCATGCAACTGGTTTGACTTCTTTGGTAAAACCATTGTCGAAAGCCGCAATTGCCGCTGGCGCTGACGGTGTTATGATTGAAGTACATAACTGCCCAAGCAAAGCACTATCCGACGGTGCACAATCCCTGACTCCTGACCAATTTGATAATGTAATGGAAAGCATCAAACGTCAGTTGGAGTTTGAAGGAAAAACCCTATTAAAAGCATAAGGAGTAAGATATGAACATTCTTATCGTTGGATTGGGTTTAATTGGAGGAAGCTTTTGCCGTACCATAAAAAAACATACGACAGATACTGTGTTAGGAATGGATATTGACCAAAATACGGTTAATCAAGCAGTGGAATCAGGCGCGATCGACCGCCAGGCAAACTTTGAAGATATTTCCATTGCGGATTTAACTTTTGTTTGCCTCTATCCTCAACAAACCATTGATTTTATAACAGAACATGCTTCTCAGTTTAAACCTGGCAGTGTAGTTGCGGATACTTGTGGAATCAAAAACCGAATTGTCAGCAATTGCGAAAAAGCCCTTTTACCCTATGGTGTCCACTTTGTTGGTATCCACCCAATGGCTGGCCGCGAATTTTCTGGTTTCTCCTATTCTACGGATAGTCTGTTCCAAGGGGCGAGTTTTATTGTAACTGCTTCCAAACAATCCAATCCAGATGCGGTAAATCTGGTAACGGATTTGGCGGTCCGGATGGGGTTCGGGGAAATTGTGCGGACATCGCCAGAGCAGCATGACAAAATTATTGCTTTTACTTCTCAGCTAGCCCATGTTGTTTCTAACGCTTATATGAAAAGCCCTACCGCTTTATATGAGCGTGGATTTACTGGAGGAAGTTTCCAGGATTTAACCCGTGTCGCTATGTTAAACGATAAAATGTGGACTGAGTTATTCTGGTTGAACAAGGAACCATTGCTCTATGAAATCAATACGATCATTGCCCACCTCTCCCAATACCGAGACGCTTTATTAACAGGTGATCTTGCTACCTTGCAACGTTTACTTTATGAGGGTAGCGAGCTAAAAAAACAGGATTTAAAGGCCAACGGAAAAATCAAATGAAACAGTTTACAATTACAAAAGTAAAATTTGATGATTTGCCGAAAATTTTCGCAATACAAAAACTTGATTTTGCTGAAGAAGCAGAGCACTGCCGGATTTTTTAATATACAGCCATTGACAGAAACATTGCAAGAAGTAGAACAGCAATACCAAAAGGGAACTGTCATCTTGGAAGCAGTAAATCATATCCAAACAATAATTGGTTCCATCCGTGGTAGATTGGAAAATGATACAGGATATGTAAGTAAATTATCTATTCACCCAGCATCACAAAATCAGGGGGTAGGTTCTTTCCTACTACACCACTTGGAGCTTTATTCCCCAACTGTAATTTTTCCTTAAAGATAATCCAAAGAACCTTGCTTTTTACTAATCCAACGGGTTTTATCTTACTGATGAAAAACAAGAAGTCTTTTCTGTTACTCTTATAAAACGCTATAAACCAAAACTACTTTTATCCAGATAATTTCTTTGCGATATGAAACAAAAATCCGTCAATGTATTTAAACAGTTATCTTCTTTCCTTAAAATCCAGATAAATAACATCAAATAAAGTGTGCAAAACTTTAAAGCAAATGGAAAAGCTACTATGTTTTTTACATAGTAGCTTTTTCTTAATTTTTCTATTCAACGGTAATTCCTGGCTTCCACTTATGTTCTCCCCAATAGGCATATTGCAAATTAGAATTTTCCGCTCTGATAACATATAACGAATCAATACCTATATTGTCTGGATCAGTGGTATCTTTCGTAAATTGTTTGATTGCAAAACGGTATTGAGCTTTATCTGTTTCTACATCATAAGTGGAGAGTATGAATTTCCATTCACCTGTCTGATCCCTGCTTGCATCAGCGCCTCCTCCACCCCAATCATCATAGGAAACCATTTCTCCCTGAAAAAAATCAAATAAAGCAATAGCGTCTTTTTCAAAATTCTCTGAACTTTCTACTGCGTTTTTGGAAAACAATGTTTTTAAGGAATCTGTATCCCGGTTTTGTACTGCTTTTATCACTTGTTCAAAGTTACGATTCGCAACCTCTGTGTCAGTGTCAAAAAGACGTTCCATTAAGTGAGGTCCTCTCAAAGAGCATGAACTGGAAAAAAGCACTAAAATACAGGCAAATAAAAATACACTTATCTTTTTCATAACAAGATATCCAATTTATGAGATTTCATTTACCATCAATTTAACCTTCCGGTTGGATCTCTATCTGAGAACTGGAAGATTCCATAGTATCATCTTCTGTATAAATATTTGTTTGATTAGAAGATGTCTCATCTGTTTGAGTATTTTCAGTTTCCTCACTCTGTCCCTGGGAGGAAGCATTACTAGCATCTGTTGAACTTGTTGTTTCTGTAGAAGATGTATTTTCTGTTACCTGTTCCATGCCTACGATATAAAACTGATTCTTCTCATCTGATTTTAATTGGTATTCTACATATTTAAAAGGTTCCTCCGTGTGGTTACCTTTCAAATTGCTACCCCAAGCATTATTCTGGGCAATATACCCAACCTTAATT
The DNA here is from genome assembly GCF_900095865.1 of Massilioclostridium coli. Lineage (GTDB taxonomy): Bacteria > Bacillota > Clostridia > Oscillospirales > Ruminococcaceae > Massilioclostridium > Massilioclostridium facile. Next base: position 1,366,826 of record NZ_FMIZ01000007.1, read on the forward strand.
AGATACATACCCTCTGATTTTGTTATTTTTTCTACTTTAGGACTATAATTTTGGAACTGAATTTCTTTTGGAACCATATACATCTTGGTATCTGGAGAATATTCAAAAATATATTCATTATCAGTAACAGCTACATTTTGATAGGTAATATCATTTCCAAATAACTTTTTAACATGAGATTCTACATCAACAGCTGGAATATAGATAGAAAAATCATCACTTGCGTATTCAGATTGGTCAGTGTTTAAAATAATATCCCATAACGCAGCGGAAACGATAGTAGAATCCCCTAGTTTATTCATATCATCTACTGGTGCAGGGTCTAGCATTACAACAGGAGTTAAAAATTGTTCAAATTTTGCAATTTCTTTCTGATTAGTCGCAACATCTCCAATTACATCAACCAGTTTTATTCCTGTTACAATTACCCCGATTACTGCAAAAATACCAATAATACCACCAAAAACCACATTTTTATCCATATGGCGTAAACCATTCCAAAACTTTTTCATGGTTAATACAAATTTATTTGGTCCATTATGATATTGCTGTTCTTCCTCCGCAGGTGCTGTTAATACAGCTTTTGGCATTTCTTTTTTGGAGGATTCCGTCTTATCTAGGGTTTCCGTTTTTTGCGGTACAGATTGCTCTACTGGAGCCTGCTTCACATCTTGGTTTTGATCTTTCTGCTTACTCATATAAGTGTCCTCCTGCTTTATTTATCGAACCTGTCCTGTTCCATGGATAATATATTTAATCGTAGTCAGTTCAGGGAGCCCCATAGGACCTCTTGCATGAAGCTTTTGGGTAGAAATACCTATTTCTGCACCAAAACCAAACTCACCGCCATCGGTAAAACGGGTAGAAGCATTAACATAAACAGCAGCGGAATCTACCTGTGCAGTAAATTTCTCAGATGCTGGTAAAGAATTAGTGATAATCGCTTCTGAATGTCCTGTAGAATAGGTTTGGATGTGGGAGATTGCTTGGTCAATATCGTCTACTACACGTACTGACATTTTATAATCCAAATACTCAGTAGCATAATCTTCTTCGGTTGCTGGAAATACACTTTTTCCTAAAATACGGATAGTTTCTGGACAGCCAAATAGCTGTACAGATTTTTTATCTAATTTTTCTTTCACCATTGGCAAAAATTCTTCCGCAACCGCTTTATGTACCAATAGACTTTCAGCTGCGTTGCATACAGATGGACGGCTGGTTTTTGCGTTGTACACAATTTCAGCAGCCATTTCTAAATCTGCATCTTGATCTACATAGATATGGCAGTTTCCTGTACCAGTTTCGATAACAGGGACAGTAGCGTTTTGTACCACTGCCTGAATTAACCCGGAGCCTCCTCTAGGAATAAGCACATCCAAATAACCATTTAGTTTCATTAATTGAGTGGAACTCTCTCGGGAAGTATCTGTAACCAGTTGGATAATATCTTTGGGAAATCCAGCTTGTTCTACTGCTTCTCGCATTAAGTCCACCAGTACCGTATTGGATTGGATTGCTTCTTTTCCACCACGCAAAATCACAGCATTTCCCGCTTTTAAGCAAAGGGTTGCAGCATCAACCGACACATTGGGACGGGATTCAAATATAATTCCAATTACTCCCATTGGAACACGCACTTTTGTAATTTTCAATCCATTTGGACGAGTAAATCCAGTTTCTACAACACCGGTAGGATCCTCTAACTGGATTAATTTCCTTACCGCATTTGCCATGGAATGAATACGTGCTTCATTCAATAGCAATCGGTCAATCATTGTTTCTGGAATTCCCATGGAACGAGCAGTTTCAATATCCTTCTGATTTTTTTCCATAATTAGCATAACAGATTGATCCAGTTTCTCAGCAATCAACTGTAAAGCTTCATTCTTTTGTTTTGTGGAAGCAGTATTAATAATGCTGGACACTGCTTTCGCATTTTTTCCTAATTGTTCAACCATAATCATCCTCCATTTCTATTTTACTGATGATTTACTGGGAAATAAGTCCCTACTTTTTGTCCTTCTATTACTTGATACAACAAATCCGGTTCTTCCCCGTTTATTATAAACATTGGGATTCCTGCTTCTGTTGCAATTTCTGCTGCATGGATTTTCGTAATCATCCCGCCAGTCCCCAAAGAACTGCCTCGTCCTCCTGCAATTTCACGAATATGGTCATCAATAATATCTACTTGTTTAATTAATTGTGCTTCTGGATATTTGGCAGGATTCTTGTCGTACAATCCATCAATATCAGTAAGCAATACCAGTAAATCCGCTTTTGCTATCTTCGCTACAATAGCGGATAAGGTATCGTTGTCACCAAATTCAATTTCTTCGGTAGAAACTGTATCATTTTCATTAATAATTGGAATTGCGTTATATTGCAGCAACGCATTTAACGTGTTCAACACATTTACTTCACGCCTGCCACCGTCAATAATATATTTTGTAAGCAATAGCTGGGATACAATGTGATTATATTCTCCAAACAGTTTATCATATACATACATTAATTCACATTGACCAATTGCAGCACATGCCTGTTTGGAAGGAATATCAGCAGGGCGTTGTTTTAACCCCAATTTTCCAGAACCAACCCCTATAGAGCCGGAAGAAACTAGAATAATTTCTTTTCCAGCATTTTTTAAATCGGAAAGTACTTTTACCAGATGTTCCACATGGCGGATATTTAACATTCCTGTTGGATGTGCTAAAGTGGAGGTACCTACTTTTACGACAATTCTTTGTATATTCTTGGTATTTGCCATTTCAATTACCCCTTAAAAATTTCTATATCCGATTTATTATAGCACAATTTGACGCAATAGAAAAGTTAATTTTATAAACTTTCCGCCAGCACTTCCCGTTTGGCGTGTTCAATTTGATATTTTGCAAATAATGCTAGTTCTACTGATAGATAAGGAATGACAAAAATAATAGGGATAAATATTACACACAACACCAATAATGGAACCATACAAATCAATAACATAATTAATTGGAACCGTTCCCCCTTCATTATACAGGAAGATAACCGAATCATTTGTGCTATTTTCAAAGAACTATCTTCTACAAATAAAAAACCCACCAAATAGTATTTAGAACAAACATAAATAAAAAAGATTAATCCTGTAAATAACAACAGCCAAGTAAATCCTAGCATGACCCAATAAATATAAGCACTATAATAGCCAGAAGACTGATAAAACCAAGCTAAAGAATATATAGCACAGGCAGGTAATAAAGATACAATCAGATATCCTAACATTCGGAAAAAAACGGATAAGATAATACCAATACTGTGAAAATAGCGTTTTGCGCTGGTATAAAAATAAAATATCAAAGCAATAGGGGAATTCTCACCGGAAGCCACTGCATATGCCCATTTAATACCACCAAACCAAATAGGAGATACCAAAAATAGTGAAACAATCCCCACAATCAGTAGGGTAACCAGATGGGCTACTGTATCATATTGGCCACTGCTAATCCATTTTTGTACAGCAGTAATAGAGCTAAACAAATTTTTGTATCCAGAACTGGATAAAAAAGTATATATTGTCTTTTCTACTAGTAATAACAAAATATGGATACTTAGGAAAACCAAGCCAATGGCTATCCCTTTGCTCCAGTTTGCCTGTAAAGCACGTCCGGTATTCCTTCTGATATGGCTGTTGACTGTCATTCTATCACTTCCATTCTATTCGATTTCTTCATCCTGTTCTTCTATATCCCAAAAGCTATATTCCTGCATAGAAGAAAAATCATCTTCTGAGGTAGAATAAGGAATTGGGTCATATACCTCAAAAAACTGGTCCCTCATCCAAAGCTGGGTGTAAGTCATTACAGTATATCCTTTTCCGCTTTTCGTCTGCCACTCTAACTCTCCACGTTGTGGCAAACCATAGGCAGCTAATAGTGCTGCAATTACACCACCATGAGTAATTAATGCCGCACTAGTAATATCATTCTGCATCATATCCATAAAAATTTGATTGATACCAAATTCCAGTCTTTTTTGGAACTGTTCTTTACTTTCCCCTTGAGGCGGGGCAGTATCCATATCTCCTTCCATCCATTCCTGAAAAGCGGCATCCTCTTTTAGTTGTTCCAAACTTTGGTTCTCAAATACACCAAAGTCATATTCTTTTAGTGCATCCACTTTTTGTATAAAAGTATCCGGATAAATAATATCCGCTGTTTCTACTGCACGTTTTAAAGGGCTACAATATACTTTTTGTACACGAGGATATTCACAGGTATCTACCAAGGTTTCAATCTCTTCCCTTCCCTGTTCACAAAGGGGCAAATCTGTAGAACCAATATACTTTCCTTCTAAATTTCCCTGTGTAATTCCGTGGCGAATCATATAAAGCTTAAAGGTTTTCATGTCAACTAAATCTCCTATTCCACTAAATATTGTATATCTTGTTTCTTTTATCTACTATAGTTTAATGTCAATAGACAAAATGCCCAAAAACAGCACCGACATTTTTTCTAAAAAACTATGTTTTTTCTTCAAAAATTCCTTTACAAAAGGTAGCTGGTATACTATAATTTACTATACGTTATCAATTTTGGAGGATAAACTAATGAATTCAGAATTTCCAAGAATTTTGACCTTACTTCGCAAAGAGAAAGGAATCAGCCAAAAACAGGCTGCACAAGAACTGGGAGTATCCCAGGCATTATTATCCCACTATGAAAAAGGAATCCGTGAATGCGGTTTAGCCTTTGTTGTAAAAGCTGCTGATTTTTACCATGTGTCCTGCGATTTTTTATTGGGCAGGTCTCCTGAACGGCAAGGTACCACTTTAACCATGGAAGAACTTCCAGATGCCGCTGAAAAAAAAGAACTTCCTAACCCCAAAACACTGGCCGCAGTATATAACAAAAAATTACTGTTCAGTTCTATGAATATTCTATTCGATTTATTAGCAAAATCAGAAAATAAAACACTGATTAACGAAGCATCTTCTTTTATGACGCTAAGTGTATACCGGCTGTTCCGTTTGATATTCCAGGCAAATAGAAATAATAATGAAGAAATGTTTATGCTTCCAAAAGAACTGGCAACAGCAAAGGCACAATCCGCCATGCTGCTAAATGAAGCAGTTATCTCCGCAATTACTACGGGTGCGCTTCCAAAAGAACTGGAACAAATCAGCAACAAAGACAAGCTTGCTATCTCGATGGAGGTTTTAGACCAGCGTTACCCTGCGGATAAATCGGCTCTGTTAAACCTCATAAAAAATTGCGAACACAAATTGTCAGAAGAATAAAATCTTGTATTATTGTACCATTTCTTGTATCAGAAATAAAGGTGTAAATTGTTAAAAACAAAAGTTTACCTTTGAGGATACTTCCTCAAGGGTTTTTTATTGCGATTTTTCCAATCATAAAGCAGACATTTCATTCATACCTATAGCAGTAAGAAATGTTGTCCACCAAGGATGGAGGAATGAATGTGAAATGGTTGGAATTTATGAACCGAGATTTATCTGAGCCCACTCCAATAAGGCAGCAGCCATCTCTTGAAAAAAAGGGATTAACTTCTGCTCAGGCGGAACGGCTTCTAGCCTCTTATGGTGAAAACCGATTAAAATCCGGAAAAAAAGTAAAGGCACTTCCCATTTTTGTATCCCAGTTCCGAGATGCTCTCGTGATGATTTTATTAATTTCTACTGCTGCTTCTATTTTTATGGGGGAGCTGGTGGAAGCAATCTCTATTGCGGTTATCGTTCTCGCCAATGCTATTATGGGATTTATCCAGGAATTTAAAACAGAAAAAACACTGGAAGCTTTAAAACAGATGTCTGCCCCTATGGCAAAAGTTTACCGAAATGGCGAGTTGGTGCGTCTAGAAACCGAAAAGCTGGTTCCCGGTGACGTCATTGAAATTGAAGCTGGAGACCGCGTACCAGCTGACGCAATTTTATTGGAATCTGCTTCTCTACAAACAGATGAATCAGTGCTCACCGGGGAATCCGTCCCTGTCCATAAACAGGAAAACTCTTCTGCCACCTTAGAAAACAAATTAAATCAACCCCACTTGGTTTATATGGGTACAACGGTAACAAAAGGCCATGGAAAAGCTCAGATTATTTCCACAGGAATGTCCACTCAAATGGGAAAAATCGCCCATATGCTTTCCGAAATCAAAGAGGACCCGACCCCGTTGCAAAACAAATTAAACGAACTTGGAAAACTAATTGGGATTGGCTGCTTAGCTGTTTCGGCTATTGTAGCAGTGGCAGGATTGATTCGGGGTGAACCATTGATGCAGATGATTATTACCGGTGTTTCTCTGGCTGTTGCAGCAGTCCCAGAAGGATTACCCGCTATTGTCACAATCTCCTTAGCTTTAGCAGTAAAACGGATGATTCGCAGAAAAGCATTAATCCGAAAACTCCATGCAGTAGAAACACTGGGATGTACAGGAGTTATTTGTTCTGATAAAACAGGGACTTTAACCGAAAATAAGATGACAGTCCAACAATTGATTACTTTTAACCAATCTGTAGAAATCTCCCATGACAACCAATTCATCGAACAAGGAGTTCCTATCAAACCAACTTCTAACCCCACTTATAAGAGAATACTGGAAATCTGTGTCCTGTGTAACAATGCTCAGTTACAACATTCCCATCAAAAAGGGAAATCTGGATGGAAAGCAGTTGGAGAGCCCACAGAAACTGCTCTTTTATTGGCTGCCGCCAAAGCCGGTATCACTTCAGAAAGCTTGAAAACAGAGTATGTACGCATGGAGGAAATTCCATTTGATAGTACCAGAAAATGTATGTCCGTCATTGTCAAAGACAAAGCAGGTCAGGAATGGATTTTCACCAAAGGAGCATATGATGTCATTCTAGAAAAATCAAGCCGGATTCAACAAGGAAATACTGCCGCTATGATCACCCCTGCAGACAAGAAGAGACTGGAGCAGCAAAATAACAAGATGGCTGGCTCAGGGATGAGGGTACTAGGATTTGCCTATGCTCCTGTATCAGGAACACCACAGGAAAAAAATTTAATTTTCCTCGGATTATCTGGCATGATGGATCCTCCAAGAAAAGAAGCAAAACAAGCAGTAATTACTTGCCGAAAAGCAGGTGTCAAAACGGTTATGATTACAGGAGACCACAAACTGACTGCTTGTGCTATCGCAAAGCAAATTGGCATTTATCAAAAAGGTGACCTTTGCCTAACAGGACGGGAGCTGGAAAAGATGAGTGACCAAGATTTAGATCATGTAGTACAGAAAGTCACGGTATTTGCCCGTGTCAGCCCTAGTCATAAATTAAAAATTGTCCGCTCCTTAAAGCGAAAAGGGAATGTAATTGCTATGACTGGAGATGGAGTAAATGACGCCCCTGCTATTAAAGAAGCCAACATTGGGGTTTCTATGGGGATCACTGGAAGTGATGTCACAAAACAAGCGGCGGATGTCATCCTATTAGATGATAATTTCTCCACTTTAGTTGCCGCAATTGAAGAAGGCCGCGTTATCTACCAAAATATACGGAAATTTATCCGTTACTTGCTCTCCTGCAATATTGGAGAAGTATTGACCATGTTCGCTGGAATGTTGATGGGGATGCCTGTGCCTCTGCTACCCATGCAGATTTTATTGGTAAACTTGGTAACAGATGGACTACCTGCGATTTCCCTTGGATTGGACCCTGCTGAAAAAGATGTCATGAAACAGCGTCCACGCCACCCAGAAGAAAGCATCTTTGCCCATGGATTAGTATACACGATTATTTTCCGTGGTGTGTTGATTGGATTAACAACGCTAACTGTTTTTATTACGATGTTCCGTATGACCTTAAGTGTAGATGCTGCCAGGACAGGAGCGTTTTTTACCCTGGTGCTTACTCAATTAATCCATGTATTCGAATGTAAAAGCGAAACAAAATCCATATTTTCCATTCCTCTATTTAACAATATGAAATTAGTTGGTTCCGTTCTAATTTCCGCCATCATTGTTTTGTTGGCAATTTACCTACCACAATGTAATTTATTGTTCCGTACAGTACCATTAAGCGGCATACAGCTCCTTCTTTGTTTTGGCATTTCTATGGTCGTTCCTATCTGTAACGCAATCTTTTTAGCAGTAAAAAAATCTTTCCATAAAAAAGATATGCTGATAGCTACACCAGAACAAGCTGAATAAGTTTTAGTTTAAATCTTCTTTGATTCAGAAACTCTCTCTTCTCAAAATATTAAAAATCAAAATGATCTGATTTCATTTAAAAACTTAAATAAATAGATGCATTAAAGATTTAGCCACTAGCAATATTATCAGTATTCCATTTATTAAAACCACTTAGTGATTAAACTTGAAAAAATAATTATCAATTTCTTTTACTAGGCTCTTTTAGTATATTACAATTTTTCCATTCCAATTAGAAAAATAACCTTTCGCTACAACTTCTAATATTTTACTGAGTATTCCAAACGAAACAGAAATTATCCTACTTAATTTTAAAGGATTAAACTATCTTTATTTTACCAAATTAGATATATCTTAATCCATCCTCATAGTGGTGATTTTTTGAGTTTTTACCTTTGTCTCACTTAATCATAAAACAGAAAAATCCAACCAGAAATTTCTGGTTGGATTTTTCTCTTTTAATATTATTTCATACTAGAATTAATCTTCTGTATTTTCATCTCTGCCACAGCATTTTTTATACTTTTTGCCGCTGCCACATGGACATGGATCATTCCGTCCTACTTTAGTTTTTCTAACAGGCTGATTGGAAACAGCACCTGTATCAGATCCGCCGGAAGTTCCTGTTGGTTTTGCAACTTGTTCCCTCTTTGGTTCTTCTTCGCTACGGATACGTACTGTTAAGAGCAGACGTACAGTATCTTCTTTGATAGAGGCAATCATATCATCAAACATGTTAAAGCCTTCAATACGATATTCAATTACTGGGTCCCTCTGAGCATATGCACGTAAGGTAATACCACGTTTTAATTCGTCCATTGCATCAATGTGATCCATCCACTTGGAGTCAACCACTTTCAGCAGAACAACACGTTCCAGTTCGCGCATACGTTCTGGCATAACTTCCTGTTCTTTTGCTTCGTATTTTGCCAAAGCTTTTTCTGTAATAATTTCTTTGATATGATCAATCGTTTCATCTTCCAATTCTTGTGGAGTGTAAACCAAATCATCTTCTTCCAAAATATAGTGGAGGAAGTAATTTTTCAGCCCTTCGATGTTCCAATCATCGTGTACCTCTGTTTCTACCACATAACGGTCCACCGTTTCACTTACCATATCCTTAATCATATTTACGATATAATCACGGAGGTTTTCACCGTTTAATACTTTATTTCTCTGTGCGTAGATCAGTTCACGTTGGGAGTTCATAACATCATCGTACTGCAATACTGATTTACGGATGCTGAAGTTTCTGCCTTCTACTTTGCGTTGTGCAGACTCAATAGAATTGGTCAGCATTTTATTTTCAATTGGCTGGTCTTCTTCAATTTTCAGTGCATTCATCATTGCCTGAAGTTTTTCACCACCGAACAGACGCATCAAATCGTCTTCCAAAGACAGATAGAAACGGCTAGCACCAGGGTCACCTTGACGTCCAGAACGACCACGCAGCTGGTTATCAATACGTCTAGAATCATGACGTTCGGTACCAATGATGAATAAACCACCTGCTTCTTTTACCTCTTCCGCTTCACCAGCAATTTCATCTTTATGTTTTTTATTTAATTTTTGGAAAGTTTCCCTTGCTTCCAAAATTTCTTGATTGTCGGTTTCACCATAACTAGTTGCTTCTGCAATCAACTCTTCGGTATAGCCTTTTTTCCGCATTTCCGCTTTTGCCATAAATTCAGCGTTACCGCCAAGCATGATATCGGTACCACGGCCAGCCATATTGGTTGCGATGGTTACCGCACCTTTTTTACCAGCCTGTGCAACGATTTCCGCTTCTTTTTCATGGAATTTCGCGTTTAATACTTCGTGTTTAACCCCTCTGCGTTTCAGCATAGAGCTTAACAATTCAGATTTCTCGATGGTAACAGTACCAACCAGTACAGGTTGCCCTTTTTCATGGCATTCAATAATTTGTTCAATTACTGCGTTAAATTTGCCCTGTTCTGTCTTATATACTACATCATTATAGTCTTTTCTTTGTACAGGATTGTTGGTTGGGATTTCCACAACGTCTAATTTGTAGATTTCACGGAATTCCCCTTCTTCTGTCATTGCGGTACCAGTCATACCGGACAGTTTTTTATACAAACGGAAGAAGTTCTGGAAGGTAATAGTAGCCAGTGTTTTGGACTCCCTTGCTACTTTTACACCTTCTTTTGCCTCAATTGCCTGATGCAAGCCTTCGTTATAGCGGCGGCCAATCATCAAACGACCAGTAAATTCATCAACGATAATTACTTCGCCGTCTTTTACAACATAATCGCTGTCCCTTCTCATGATACCATAAGCACGAATTGCCTGGTTAATGTGGTGCAGCAAAGTGCTGTTTTCAGCATCCATAATATTTTCCACATGGAAATATTCTTCTGCCTTTTTTACACCTTTCTGGGTCAAAGTAGCTGTTTTTGCTTTTTCATCCACAATGTAATCAGCATCTTCATCTACAGATTCCTGTTCTTCTTTATCGTCCAATTCCGCAACTTTATGTACAGTTAAGGTTTTTGCGAAACGGTCCGCCAGAGTATATAGTTCAGTAGATTTATCCCCTTGTCCGGAAATAATCAATGGTGTCCTCGCTTCATCAATTAAGATCGAGTCAACTTCATCGACAACAGCATAGTAGAATTCCCGTTGTACTTTTTGTTCTTTATAAATACACATATTATCACGCAGGTAATCAAAGCCCAATTCATTATTGGTACCATATGTGATATCACAGTTATATGCTTTACGGCGTGCATCATTGTCCAAATCATGCACAATCAAACCCACTGTTAAGCCCAAATAACGGTATACTTTACCCATCCATTCAGAGTCACGTTTTGCCAAGTAATCATTGACTGTAACAATATGTACCCCTTTTCCGGTCAAACCGTTCAAGTAAGCTGGCAAAGTAGCAACCAATGTTTTACCTTCACCAGTTCTCATCTCCGCAATACGTCCCTGATGTAATACGATACCACCAATAATCTGAACTGGGAAATGCCGCATTCCCAATACACGATCGGAAGCTTCGCGACAAACTGCAAATGCTTCTGGCAAAATATCGTCTGTTGTTTCACCATCAGCCAAACGTTTTTTCAAAATGTTGGTCTGGTCTTTTAATTCAGACTCGCTCATCTCTTTGTATTTTGGTTCCAAATCCAAAACCTTTTGCATTAGAGGTTTAATTCGTTTAACCTCTTTCTCACTGTAACTACCAAAAATTTTATCCAGTAAACCCATGGTACTAGCTCCTTATTTTTTCGTAAATTTAGCGCCACCTAAGCTGGCCGCCTGGGAGGCGGTATCTTACAAAACGCAATATACTATTTATTATATATACTAACCAATACATAATCAAGTGTTTTTTATGAATAGTTTGATTCTGCTTGTTAATTATGCCCAATAGATACCGTTGAAACTTAGGCAACATAGGCAAATTTTTCAGAAATCCAGTGATACTTCCCCACATAATAAAAGAAATTTTGCAGTTTTTACCTTTTCGCATTTGCCTTTATCCTTTTTTTACGGAAAAACAATGTATCTTAATCCCCTTTTTATTCTGTGTGTGTTAAGGTAATAAGCAGAACAAAATCCTAAATTTAGGTTAATTCAGAAAGAAGGATTCATTTTTATGTCAAAAAAGACTATTTTTAAGGGCTCTGGTGTTGCATTAATTACTCCAATGAACCCAGATGGAACTGTGAATTATGAGACATTAGACGAATTATTAGAATTCCAAATAGAAAATAAAACAGATGCTATTGTAATTACTGGCACGACAGGAGAAGCATCAACTCTTTCCGATAAAGAACACATAGATGTAATCGAACACACTGTACAAAAGGTAAATCACCGCATTCCAGTCATTGCAGGGACTGGAAGCAATAATACAGCCCACGCAATTGAACTTTCCAAACAGGCAGAACAGGTTGGTGCTGACGCTGTATTACTGGTTACTCCTTATTACAACAAAGCTTCCCAAGAAGGGTTATATCTTCATTTTAAAGCCTGTGCAGAAGCAATTTCCATTCCAGTTATCCTGTATAATGTACCAAGTAGAACTGGCGTAAATATCATGCCTCTTACTTATCTGCGTTTAAGCAAAATCCCTAATATTGTAGCAGTAAAAGAAGCCAGCGGAAACTTTTCTCAAATTGCAAAAACAGTTTCCCTTTGTGGTGACCAATTAGATGTCTATTCTGGAAATGACGACCAGATTACATCAGCCTTAGCCCTAGGTGCAAAAGGTGTTATTTCGGTATTGGCAAATGTAGTACCAGAGGATACCCATCAAATCTGCCAAAGTTATTTTAATGGAGATACCGTAGAAAGCGATACCCTACAGCTCTATTATTTAGAGTTAATTGAAAATTTATTTTCTGATGTCAATCCAATCCCTGTAAAACAGGCAATGAACTTTATGGGATATAACGCCGGAAAATGTCGTTTACCATTGTGTGATATGGATGATGTATCCAAAGAAAAATTACTTGCTTGTATGCAACGGTATGAGCTTGTAGAACCAAAACGTAAAGTTGGTTCTGTTACGGTACGGCGACCACAATTCTCTATGATGCGCCGTATGATTGAACATTAAATTTGCTAGTTCCCATGTAAATCAATAGAATCCCTATATCCTATGTTAAAACAGCCTATCTAAAAAGATAGGCTGTTTTACTATTTATATTTTTTATCTAGCAGTTTTTTCTCAACTAATTAAACACTTAGCAATATTTCAATCATAAATAATGTAACAAAAAATCGTTTTGTAACTCAAGCCTCTACTACATAAAAAAGCCTTCTTTTTCAGTAAGAAGGCTTTTTTCTATTTAATGAATTACTTTATTAAAGAAATCTTTTGCTCTTTGGGTTTTTGGTGCATTGAATACTTCTTCTGGAGTCCCATCTTCCAAAAAGACCCCTTGATCCATAAATACAACACGATTTGCAACTTCACGGGCAAATCCCATTTCATGTGTAACAACAATCATTGTCATTTTTTCTTCCGCCAATGTGCGGATAGTGGACAATACTTCCCCTGTCAACTCAGGGTCCAAAGCAGAGGTTGGTTCATCAAAGAGCAAAATTTCAGGATGCATCATCAACGCCCTAGCTATTGCAACACGTTGTTTCTGCCCACCACTTAAATTTGCCGGATAAACATCCGCTTTTTCTAACAATCCTACTTTTTCTAAATAATAATTGCTGTCTGCACGGAGTTTTTCTTTTACTGTTTTCTGGACTGTTTTAGGTGGAAGTTCCAAATTCTTGCGCACTGTCAAGTGAGGAAATAGGTTAAAGTGTTGAAATACCATCCCCATTTTTAAAGTAGCCTTTTTCATCTCGGAACCAGAAACATATTTTCCATCTTTTACAAGATAATTATCATCAATTTTGATAGAACCACCATTTACCTTTTCGAGATTAATCAAACTGCGCAGCATGGTACTCTTTCCGGAACCAGAAGGGCCAATAACCGCAATTACATCCCCTTGCTCTACTTCAAATGATATATCTTTTAACACTTCTAATTTTCCATAGGATTTTTTTAAGTGTTCTACTTGGATTAATGCCATAATCATAAACTCCATTCTACCATTTTAAAACGGTAATACTTGTGTGGTATGGTTTTCAATCTCAATCGGTTTTTCCAAAAGCAAATTTCTTTTCCAGCTTTTTTAAACCAAAACTCAAAATTGTATTTAACACCAAATAGATAATTGCTGCTGCCAAATAAGCAGAAATATCCATCGAACCGTTTACAATTGATTTTGCCTGATTTAGGATTTCCACAATACCCACCGCATACATTAATGCGGTATCTTTAATTAAGGTAACAGCTTCATTGTTTAAAGTTGGCAGACAGACGCGAATCATTTGAGGAATGATAATTTTTATCATTGTTTGGCCTTTCCGCAAACCTAATACTTGTGCTGCTTCATATTGTCCTTTATCCACTGCTAATAAGCCACCACGGAAAATTTCCGCAAAATAAGCGGAGTAGTTGATAATAAACGCAATGGTTGCTGCTGCAAAACGATTTTTAATCATAATCATAGGCCCAATAAAAGGCAGATAATATAATCCAAAGCAGAAGAACAAAAGTTGTAATAACAATGGTGTACCACGTACCACATAAATATAAGCCCTTGCCAGCCAGGCAATCGGCTTAAATTTACATCTTGCAACCATCGTAACACAAAAGCCCAGCGGTATTGCGCAAATAATAACAATCGCAAACAGAGAAACAGTATACCCTGCGCTTTTTATCAAAGTTAGCATAATATTTAAAAAATCCATAATAAACCCCAATTCTGCTTTCATGCAGTTTGTTTTTAATATTAATAATATTATATACTTTAGCACGATAAATCGCTAATGTGATAAACTGACAAAATTTCTAAATTTATTAAATTAAATCTTAATTTCATCCTATTTTCATCTATTTTCTAATATTTTTTTAATTTTTCTATTATTTTAAATATATAACTAAAAAACAACATCTATTTTTATGTTTCCTGTAGATTTTACTGCTTGGTTATGATATCATAAAAAAGAAACTATCATTAAGATTTATGATGAGACGGCTTATTAACTTGCTAAAAATCGATTTGAATAGGAGAATAAAAATGCCAAAACAATACCAAACCATTTTATTTGATTTAGATGGAACCTTAGTGGATACTTCCCCTGGTATCTTTAAAGCAATCCGGCATGTAGAAAAGGTAATGGGGCTAGCCCCAATCAAAAAAGAAGAAATGAGAAAATTCATTGGACCGCCTCCAGTATACAGTTATCAAAATTTTCATCATCTCACAGAGGAAGATGCATGGAAAGCAAAAAAAATCCAGCATGAATATTTAATCGAAGGTTGCAAAAATGGCAAAGTATATCCAGGTATCATTCGGCTTTTAAAATTTTTAAAAGAGGAGAACTGCCATGTGGCAACCACTACATTAAAAAAAGAAACTTCTGCTCATCGTGTTCTTTCTCATTTTCAATTGGAAGAATATATGGATACAATTGTTGGACTAGACGCAGAAGAAACTTTGACAAAGGCTGATACGATTTCCATCGCGTTAGAGCGGATGGGTGTATCAAAAGATTCTGCTGTCTTAGTTGGCGACAGCAGATATGATGGAGAAGGAGCAATCCAAGCAGGAGTAGACTTCATTCCAGTAACTTATGGTTTTGGGATTACGGACCCAGAACAGGTTATTGATCTAAATCCTGTATTTTGCGCATCCAATGCTCGGGAATTAATGCTATACTTTTGGTCCCATATTGGTAAAAAAGAAGAAGGTTATCCTTACTAAAAGAGTCATATAACTCTGTTGATAAATGAAAGGACAATCGAGTCATTCTTTATATCTCTACATGAATAAGTCAATTTTATACTTACTATATGTATATATTTAATGAAGGAATTTTTGTTTTCAAAATTTCCAATTTCCACTGATATAAGTCGTAATTTAATCTTTCGATTAGTAAAACCTGTAAGTAACATTACTTTTTATCCTCTAAACTCTTAAGTTTTTTGATGTTAGTTTAGAGCTATGAATTCTCTATTTAGATTAAAATTGATTATACTTCTCATGGACTTAAAGGCTTTTTGCAAATTGAAAAAATCTTATTAACAAAATTAATATGAAAAATCCACTACTTATATCGTTCTCCTCATCCATCAATCGATAACTACCTGTTGTGGTAGAAAATTTTTTCTTTTAATCAAAATTCTTATTAAAATCCTATTTTTTATTTAATATTTATATCCAAATCTTACTTTTATGGGTAGAACTAGTCTTTTCACAAAAACAATACAACGAAAAAACTCTCTATGGAATGAAAACCATGGAGAGTTTTTAACGATCATCAAATCTTATACCAATTTATACCCAAACTAAACTTTTCCCTTAAAATAGCTTACAATCTCATTTATAGCAATTGATAGAACAATCCATGTTGTGTACAATACCACAATAATTTTCCATGTCCTCTTTTTTGGATACGAACCTGCAAATTCCATTCAGGATACTGTTTTATAAAATGTAGTTTATCTCCCGTAACAAAAGCTACAAACGAAATATAATGTTCTTTTTCCATTGGATGTTCACTGGTGATATACCAATCATCCTCAATCTGTTCTATGGTTAATTTATGTTGTTCGTTAGCTTTATTAATCTCTAATGGAAACAGTTTCTTTCCACAACAGGACACTGTCGCATTTCCTGTGCAAACCGTTACGTTGCCACAAGATGGACATATATAATAACTGGAATCTTTCATATTACCTCCTACAAAATCATTTTGAGATTTCTCTCCCATTAAAATATCTTCTATCGTTACCCCAAGATTGGCTGCTAATTCTGACAGTAAAGAAATATCGGGACATCCCAGACCCCTTTCCCATTTTGATACTGTTTTATCACTAATGTTCATTTGATCTGCTAATTGCTTTTGCGTAATATTCAGTTCATTTCGCAATTGTCTTATCATGGCTCCAATTTTATTGCAATCCATTTTTTCACCCCCAAACACATTGTACTCAAAAATCTGTTATTTTTCAATCAACGTACCGTAGAATGATGATTGCAAAAGCATGATAAGTTAATTTTTATTATATTTCAACAATTCTTTGATATCATCCTTTATTAAAAATTGATACCTTTTCTTAGTTGATAAACCACTATCTTTTTCCGAACAAAAAATCTCCAACCTTATATAAAAAGGTTGGAGATTTTCAATATTATTGTAACAAGAACATTACCCAAAATAAATTATCTTTTTTTACGGGTGAACAACAGAGCTGCTCCTGCTAATGTAATTGCTGCTAATCCTGCAATTGGAGCAAAATCGCCTGTTTTCGCTGCGTTTGCTTTTGGTGTGGTAGATTCCTGTCCAGTTTGAGTAGCTGTATCATCAGTGGACGGTGTTGTTTCTTCTGGAACTCTTCCATCTACTGCTACTAACTGATCCATTGCAGCTTGTACGTTTGTTACTGCTGCATCTACTTCCTCTTGAGTTGCGTTTTCATCTGCCATTACGTCATTTGCTTCTGCTACTGCTGCTGTCAATACTGCGTAGCTTTCTGCTGTATACGCAGATGCGTCTTTACCATTCGCTTCTGCCAATACAGATTCTAAGATCGATTTATCTGCTTTATATCTCAGATTCAGCATTGCGTTCAACAGGTTAGTTTCTGCTGTTTCGATTTCTGCCTGCATTGCGTTGTCTTTGTCTGCAAGGATTGCCTGTGCTGTTGCCAATGCTTCTTTAAATTCTGCTTGGCCTGCTTCTACATAGTCATTCATGTCATAACCTTCTGCCAATGCTACTAGAGTTTCTAAGGAAGTGATATCCCCTTTCACAAAGCCTAGTTTATGGATTTCGGTCATCAATGTTTTCCATGCCGCGTCTACTTCTTCCTGAGTTGCTGCTGGATCTGCTGCAACTGCTTTGGCTGCATCCAATGCTGCATTGAAAGTTTTCTGCACATCCGCAATGACATTATTGAATTCATCAGATGCTTTTTGTTGTTCTGCATAGTCAATAACAGTGTTTAAAATATCTTTATCCGCTACTTCGTATTCGGAATCTACGAAAGGAACGATTACTGCCTGGCTTGGTCCATATGGTAAGTATTTTGTCTGTCTCATTTCACCCCACCAGTTTCTTCCACCGCCAGGTTTAATTGCGCCACGGGAAAGTTGAACATTTCCTAATGGAGAACTATATTCAATATGGATCGTATTTTCACCGTCTACCAGGTATTCACTGATATCCGCTACTGGGTCTGTAGAACTGATACCACCTGTGTATTGTTCTGTTCCTTCATATCCTTCAATTACAGATTGTGGAACTTTGGTTGGGTTCGTACTTACATCTCCGCCAACTTTCTGTCCATTAATCCATACTTTCATGCTGGAATAGAATTCATCGCCAAAGTCGATATATGCACCATCAGCGGAACTGCTATCCCAATTAAATTTCGCATCATAATACCCAATACCGGATACGCTTTCCCCTACTTCAGGAATATTATTCCATGTGGTCAGTTCATCCAGTTTTACATTGATATCTGTCTTATCAGTGTCAACTTTAGTATTTACTGTGTGTACATCACCAATCGTTTCTTCACTGCGGAGTACATTTTCGGATGGTGTCCAAGATTCTACTGTTACATCCCAGTTAGTAATTGGGTAGGATTCTGGTACGTTGATTTCTTCTGTTACTGTTCTGCCACTGCTCAGTTCAGTAGTATAAGTGCCGCTTTGAGTTGCTCGTACTGCTACACCATTTTCTGTTCCATATGCCATATCTGCGTTGGTTGAAGTTGCGTGGAATGATTCCTCGGTTACTGGTTCAAACGCATATAGAGCGATATCATCATAGTCCAAATCGATTGGGAATACAGTCTGACCATCTTCATAATAGTAATTACCAATTTCAGTTACTTCACCTGTCCAGGAATCGATGGTATATGGGATATACATGCCATCCATCCGGATTTCTGTCTTGATGTTGGTTCCATGGTCTTCTGTTTTTACTTCATCAATGAAGCTGTTTTCATGGTAATCGTTGGAGCAGTAATTATAAGCATACAAATAACGGCTACCATCTTCTGCTTCACGGGTTTGGGTCAATAACTGATGGTTTGCCCCATTAAATTCAGCGTATGGACGGATGCCCATTTCCTGCATTGCATCGTACAGACCATCGTCATAGCCTTCCGCTACTTTGTCAAAGTAATCAAAGTCTTCAGAAGCATCGTAAATTTCTACATCTTTTACATTTGGCAGGGCTCTCATCTGTTCCATAATGGAAGCCAATTCTTCGTCCTTACCATCATTAAAGGTAGTGCGTTCCGCAGCCCCTTCCATAATAAAGACTGGCAGGCCTTTTTGTGCCCATTCATAGATTAATTTCGCACCGTCAACATCTAACCAATCCTGGTAAAGAACAAGGGATTTATAACCTGCTGGTTCTACTGTCTTGGTGTTTTCATCAAAATAAACACCTTCTGCTTTGAGTATATCAGGGCTGAGATAATCATAGGTATAGCCGTTATCCTGCAGTTCAGTAGAACGGTAGTAAACGCCTTGATGAGCCATCATGTACTGCATACCAGTGAGGCCATCTCCAGATTCTCCACCAAATCTTACACCTTGGTTCCAGTTGTTGTGGATAAAGCCAACATCGGTTCTGGAATTACCGGTTTGTAACATCTGCTGGATACGTCCCAGATGAGCATTAAATTCATCAAAATCTTTGTAGGAAGGTTCACGGGTTCCCCAACGGTCAAAACCGGAACCCCAACCTGGCCATGCAGCGTTTTCACCATAGGTATAGCCTGCGCTCCAAATATGCCAAATCAAACGTTGGAAACCGGAAGCATACATGGTATAAGCATCTTCCAAACGAAGCTGTTGTGGGGTATAATAGGTGCTGAGTTCTGTCCCTGTTTCACTGGAAAGAACTTTATCCAACAGATGGTTGCCAGCACTATGTAATCTTAAAATATCAACCTGGTTGTATTGGTTAAAGCTCTCTGCTTCTGGATAATCCACGTACATCGCTGGTTCTGTAATTTCAAATGACCGACCATAGGAAATCTGGGCACGTGTTTCAATTCCTACAGAATTTAACCATTCTTTTAATGGTTGTAGCATATTTTCACAATACAATTGTGTCAATACATCTACCCAGTCGTTGATAATTTTTTCCCGGGTGTCCTTATCGTTTTCTAAGTCATGAGTACCCTCTGCTGGTGGATAATATGGATCATGTACTGCTTGTACCTGTGGCAAGCCATCTACTAAGAACAGGTACGGCATGATATCATAGCCTTTGCGGTTGATAAATTCTTGCCGGATATCTTCTGTCCACCAGGTAATACCACCGTCAGGATTCAACTCAATGGAGTCCATAAACAGCTGTACATCGCCCTCTTTGATCTTCTCGTTCAATTCTGGGTCATTTAGATAATGCTCTTCCCAGAACGAACGTAAAGCGTCAACCCCTCTGGTATCAAAGTAGTTGGTTGCGTAGCAAGTTTCCGCCGCTGGGGAAGCTGTTTTGTAGTTCCCATGGGTCCAGTATCCAAATACCACATAATCAGAATCCGCTGGAGCTGTCCAGTTGATTGCCTGGTCATAAACAGTTGCGCCTTCTACTGCTGTTACCTGATTACTTAAGTCAATCATAGAACCTGGTTCTACAACATAGCTTTCTCCATCCGTACTAGCAAGTTTCCCTGCATATGCGGCAACAAATTTCCCTTTGTTGCTTTCTCTCTGGGTAGATGGTTTTGGCAATGCGGTAATGCTTTCCCCTGCTTTGACTACCTGGGATCCCATTGCCACAACTTGGCTTGCTTCCTGGCTATCTGGATCCAACCCTGGTACGTTTGAGGTTGACCAGTTGGTACCAGAAGTTAAGCTCAATGTCATGCCCAGATCCAGGATTTTGTTCATCATCAGTTTCCACTTGTGGGACCACATCTCGGAACCATATGCGTAGGTGTCATCCGGTGCGTTTCCATCCGACTGCATACATAGCTCTACGCCACGGAACCCTGCGTCATACAATGCCTGGATTTCTTCCAGCAGCGCTTCATCTGTATTGGATGCTTCCCCGATCCACCAGCGCACTTCTGTACTGTACACCCTATCTGGATCGGTATACTGGGATTCCAGTTTACTGGCAAAATCCGCTGTGCCAGCAACATTGTCGCCAATCGCGCTAACAGCAGATGCCGCTACTGTAGAAAGCATGGTAGCAGCCAGCAATACGCCAAGGGCTTTTTTTGCTTTGTTTTTTAACTTCATCGTTTTTCCTCCTTTAGAAATGGATGGTTTGTAAAGAGGACAAAATTCGGATTGCTTTCATGATGGCTTTACAACAAAAAATCTTACTAAAAATAGAATGGTTTTTTAGCCAATTACGCCAAACATGCTGCCCAACTATAACTATAGCAATCACTTTATTTTTCCACTATACAAAGAAAATGATAACCCTATTATATTTTAATGATATAACAGGAAACTCCGACAAAATATATAAAATATATTTTGTGTTTGCAATTAATACTATAACATTTATCCATTTTTGCTACAATGGGCATTTATGAACTAAATACTGGTAATTTTTTGTCCTTTGCTATCTTTCTTCTCTTACAAAGCTTGACAAGTCCTTCCAGACACGGTACTATTTAATATGAAAACAATTGAGAAGAAAGGGCATTCGTATGGAAAAAAAGGAAAAAATCTATTCAATCAATGAATATATTAAAATCCATCGTGATAAAGAAAAAAAGTTTGATAAGTCTAGAAGGCCAAAATTAGAAGAGTATATTGTAGAGACTGTCAACAAATATGGATTTTGGGTTGTTCATTCTTATTATAAAGATACAATAGAAATCTCTCTACATAAACTTCCTTCTGAATTTGACCAAAGAGGATATCTGCACCGTCATGATTATTATGAATTAGTTTATATCTATCAGGGTGGTAATGTAAATTTATTTGAAAATAAACGGATTGAAATGAAACAAGGAGATATTTTGCTGCTTAATCCAAATACTTTGCATTGCCCATATACACTAAATGATCAAGATTGTATGTTTAATATAAAGATACCGATCCCTATCTTAGAAAACTCCATGTTGACATTGCTTTCTGACAACCACCTTTTTTCTAATTTTATTATTGACTATATGTATCAGATTAATAAAGCAAACGATTATTTGTATTTTCCTTATGATCCAGAAAGTAAAATTGCTATTATTATGGAGACCATCATTATGGAATATATTAATAAAAATGTTTGTTTTCAAAAGGTAATCGAATCCATGCTAATTTACTTATTTGCTGAGCTTACTAGGATGTATTATAAAAATAACGCGAATACCATAAATGGTGAACAAAAAAACCGTACAGTAGCAGATATTATTGCATATATGAATCAACATTCTTCTACCGCAACATTGGATTCCATTGCAGAAAAATTTGGTTACTCCCCCAGCTATGTTTCTCGCATGATCAAAAAGCATACAAACAAAAATTATGTGGAAATTATAAAAGAATTTAAGTTAAATAAGGCAAAGCAATACCTTGAATCCAACGATCTTCCTATCTCAGAAATTATATCATTGGTAGGATTTAATGATGCAAGTTATTTTTATAAACTTTTTAAATCCAAATTTTTGTTATCCCCTGCAGAATATCGCAAACAATATAAAGGAGAGAACGCTACTAAGAACTCATAATTACTAATGTGGTTTTCCATTCAAAAGTTATTTATTTACCTTTTATTTAATTTACACATACAGAAAAAACAAAGCATCTCCAACTTTCATTGAAAGCTGGAGATGTTTTTTTATAATAAATAAATGAAATTTACAATCATCTATCTTTTTTACGGGCAAATAATAATGCTGTTCCTGCTAATGTGATTGTTGCCAAGCCTGCAATTGGAACAACATCGCCTGTTTTCGCTGCATTCGCTTTGGTAGTTGTCATTTCCTGCCCTGTTTGGGTAGCATTTTCTTCTGTAGATGGTATTTCTTTTATACCTTCTACTGCTACTAAGCTATCCATTGCACTCTGTACATTAGTTACTGCTGCGTCTACCTCTTTCTGGCTTGCGTTTTCATTTCCCAGTACCACTTTTGCTTCATTTACTGCTCCTGTCAGTGCTGCGTAACTTTCTGTTGTATATGCAGATGCATCAATCTTATTTGCCTCTACTATTACTTCTTCCAGAATACTTTTATCCGCTTTAAACCGCAAGTTCAACATTGCGTTTAACAAATCATCCGCTACTTCATTGATTTCTGCCTGCATCGCGTCGCCATTCTTGTATACTGTTTGTGCTGTTTCCAGTGTTGCGGTGAATTCCGCTTTGCCTGCTTCTACATAACGGTCTAATTCTCCATTGATTTCTTCCGCCGCTGCGATTAAGCTTGCTAATTCTGTTTTATCTCCTGCGATAAAGCCTAATTTGTGGATTTCATTCAGCAGTGTCTTCCATGCTTCATCCACTTCGTCTTGAGTTGCTGCTGCGTTTGCTGCTACTGTTTTGGCGTTTTCCAATGCTGTATCAAAGGATTTTTGTACCGATTCAATGGCATTGTCATATTCCCCGCTTTCTTTGGCAGCTTCTGCGTATGTAATCACAGAATTCAAAATATCTTTATCCGCTGTTTCTTTTATTTCTACACAGGCATATGGTCTTACGTTAACAACGCCTTCATTTCCTAATAATCCAGATATTTTTTCTGCTTTGTTATTCACTGCATTGTATAATGTAGATGCTACTTCTATTTCAATTGTATTTTCTCCAGATTTTACATATGGTCCAATATCTACTACAGTATCCAGTTGGTTTGGAAATGGTACTTTCGTCCCATTTACTGTTACAGTGAAACTGTCCTCTACATCGCCTAAATCTATAGTAGCACCATATCCTTCTGCCCAGCCTTTTTCCAGATTGAATGTTGTCGTATAGGTTCCAACACCAGAAACTGTTTCAATTCCTGCGATTTCACTCCAGGATTTTAACTGGTCTAATTGAATGGTTTCTGATTCTTTCCACACGGAGTCATAATAGGAGGTGCTACCGTTTTCTGGCGCAGTTACATAATTTACTTTCAGGTTCCAGTTCTCAATTGGTAAACTTTCCTGCACATTTGGCGCTGTTCCCTTTACAATTCCATTGTTTAATTGGAATTGATATTCTCCTGGCTCTATGGATTTGAATATCAAATTTCCGTCTACATATTCTAGATTTCCAGACTGGGTTTGGGAAGATTCCACATAGGTATTCATTGGCTGGATTCCATTTTGAATTGCGGTTTGGTCGTCTAAAATAGCAATCATCATTTCCTCGTCGCCTTTAAAATCTAAAGTAAGATTTACTTTGCCATTTTCTAATTTATATTCTGCAATCGGGGTGATTTCACCTGTCCAGGCGTTTAGCAAATATGGTTTTCCTTCTCCTTCCAAAGAAATATTAAGCGTTCTATCTACAAAATATTTTTCCTTATTAATATTAGGATAAGAAGCATCTGTTTCACCAAACATTTCACTACCTTGTTCATATGGGACTTTGTTGTAATTATAGAGATAATAATAATCTATATTTTCATCCGTTGTGTGCATAGACAGTACATCGGCTGGAGTTTCATAATCCGCATCTGGCTGAACCCCTAATTGTTCTAATGCCTGCGGTACCTGATCATAGTTGTCCACATGAATGACATTTTGGTTGTTTAATATTTGTTGTATTGTCTGTTGTAACTTTTCGTCGCTGTTTCCAGATAATACATCCTCATAATACATTTCCTGGGATGGAGTCTCCCCTACAAATACTAGTTTGAATCCCTGTTCTACCATGGAAAGCAATTTTTCTGCTGTTTCTTCCGGCATCCCTTTCTGGTTATGAATGACCATTGCTTTATAAGCTGGACCTTCTTCATCCAGACATCCATTGATGATCGTAGCATTTTCCAAATCCAACAAAGTAGGAGAAACAAATTCATAGCTATATCCATAACTGTTTAGTATGCCATCATCTGGATAGATATAGCTTCCATCTCCACCAACCCCATCATTTAAATATTCATTTCGGTAAACGGCTATATCCATTTTTGTAGTTTTTTGTAAAATATAATTATGACGTCCCATATAGTTAAGATAATAAGAAGCTTGTTCAGGGGAAGTAATGCAATTCCATACATTAGAAACCATTCCGCTTCCTAGTGAAAATGCAGGCCATTTATTTCCTGGAACATTCCCATTTTCATTTCCAGGGCCATAATAATTTCCAGCATATCCGGCACCATGCAATGTTTGCATATTAACACCACCGGCCCAACTGCGTTTGAGCCACCACATTAAATCCTCCCAGGTTTGTCCATAACCATTTATGAACTCGGCGGCACCTTCAAAAGAATACTGTGGCTTATCCCCCATATGCACGGCTGCTGACATAGTACGAAGATTATCAATTGATCTTCTGCCTAAAGCTTCTCCCTCTGGAATTCCAGTATATAATGCAGCAGATTCCACCTCAAATGGTTTGTTATATCCCACTTGATAACGCAAGTTTAAGCCATATTTTTCTGCCATCTGCTGCATTGGTTTTAAATGGTATTCATTATAACAATAACTGACTACATCTAAATAATCATTTCTTACTTGCTCAGTCAAACTATCATCGCTAAATTGATAACCTGCAATATTGGTAACCGGATAAGTTCCTGTCTGACCGATTACAGGAAGATATGGTCTGATATCATAGCCTTTTTGTTGATAGAAAATATCCTCAAATCCTCTTGTCCACTCCATCGCTACATCATATTCTAGAGAATCACAGAAAATAGAATCTACTACATCCAAATAGTCTTTGATTTCTGGAATCAGATTGTTTTCCCAAAAATCAATTGCTGCCTGCGCTCCCGCTAATCCAATATGATCAATGACATAATCCCCATTGGTTTTTTGTGTTGCTGGTTGTTCAAAAAAACTAAATAATACCCAGTCTCCATCATCCGGAGCAGTAAAGGTGATCGTACTGTTTGCTTGATTTTCCCAATCTAATACAACCTGGTCAGTCAAATCTATCCTACTGTTAAAATCAATCGTTTTATCCGCTGTTTTTCGATAAGCTAAAACCGCGTTTAATTTAGGTGTGCCTTCTTGCCGAATAGTAGTCCGTTCTGGAACAATTCCCTGATATGTCGTTCCCCCCGCAACATCTACTACTCCATAGGTCATCTCATATAACGCCGCTTCATCATCGGCGCTAGAGATATTCGGCATTGCAATTGGCCATGCTGGTCCATTGGTAAAGTCAACTGTTATTCCGCATTCCTTTGCGGTTTGAAGGATAATCTTCATCATATGGTTCCAATTATCCGTACCCCATATATTCTCTTCTCCAATACTGTCAGATACCGTTATCGCAACTACTTCAACGCATCCATACCCCATATCCGCAAGATTTTTAATATCTTGCTTTAGATCTTCCTCCTCCATGGCGGCCTGTGGAACCCAATAACGAATTCTGGATTTTGCCTCTTTGGGAACATTTTTAAATTCATTCGATAATGTATTGGTTCCACTTGAATCTGTTTGCGCCAATGCAGTCATAGAATATGATCCTACACTGACTGCTATGAGAGCGGCCAACATACAAGCAACCACTTTATGTTTTCTAGTTCGTTTCATTTTATTTCCTCCTTGAACTCAAATGATATCTAAAGTATAAAAAATTTTTTTATTTTATGGTAGATAGATTTTTGCCTATTTATATATACTTTTTTGCTTTTTATTGTTATAATAAATGAAATATAAAATAATATTTTATATAAGTTTGATAAACACATGGGAATGGAGTTATCATGCAAAACTTTAATCAAATCATAAATCAATATCTACTTAATATAGCAGATTTTATTAAAAAAGTTGGGATAAAAAATATCCTTAAATATAATAATTTACCAGTTAAAAGTAAGCAAGGATTGGAATATGTTGTTTACACAGAAGATCAGCAGAATAATATTATTGTTTCTCCTGACCTACATCGTCCTAAAGTACTTTCTCCTAATGGTAAATTATTGTATCATTGCCATGAATATTTTGAGTTAATCTATGTGTATCAGGGAAGCTGCCAATGTTTTTTAGATGGGATAGAACATACTTTTTATCAAAATCAGCTGTGCATTATGAACACGGACACCTTGCATACCATGTATGTTTATCCTAATTCTGTTATTTTAAATATTTTGATAAGCACAAAATTATTTGATGAAATTTTTGTTCAGCTAATGAGTGAAAACGACAGTTTTTTAGGATTTTTCTTAGATTCTATCTATAACCGAAAAAACAAATCCAAATTTTACATTTTTGATATTTTAACCGATACGGATTGTGAATTTTATTTAAGAAAACTGATTGTGGAATGTGTCCAAAACCCGGATAAAAAACAACAGGTAAAAAAAGCGAATTTCATCTGTTTACTATATGAGCTGGCGGAACAATACCAAGATTTTCTTACACAAACGTCACCTGATAAAAATTTAGAATTTTCCAGTTTAATAGAGTATATTTCACAACATTATAAAACTGTAACTTTACAAGACATGTCAAATCATTTCCATTATACGACAACATCTATGAGTAAATATATTAAAAAACAGACTGGACGGACTTTTTCAGATATTTTACGGAGTATCCGATTGAAAAATTCCTACTATCTACTATCCTATACGAATCTTTCGATTGAGGAAATTGCAGATAAACTAGGCTACCATGAACGAAGCTATTTTGAAAAAATTTTTAAACAATATTGCGACATTACCCCTGCAGAATATCGAAAGAAACATACTACGTTAAAAAAATTTAATACCATATAATCTTCAGCCATATTTTTCTCTATTTAATTGTAACAATTATAATCTCTCATATAAAAAACACCAGCCTTTCTAATAGAAAAGCTGGTGTTTTTTATATGAAAGAAAAGAGAAAAAGAAATTTACAATTGATTATTTTTTCTTACGGGTGATCCACAGTGCTATGCCTGCCAGACTGATCGCTGCCAATCCTGCAATTGGTGCGAAGTCGCCTGTTTTCGCCGCATTTGCTTTTGGTGTTGTAGATTCCTGTCCTGTCTGTGTTCCATTGTCTTCGGTTGGAGTTTCTGCAGGTGTTCCATCTACTGCTATCAAGTTATCCATTGCTGTTTGTACTCTTGTTACTGCTGCATCTACTTCTTCCTGGGTTGCGTTTTCGTTGCTGTATACATTGCTTGCTTCTACTACTGCTGCTTGTAATGCTGCATAGCTTTCTGCTGTGTATACGTTCGCGTCCACTTTGCTTGCTTCTGCAAGGACTTCTTCCAGGATAGACTTATCTGCTTTGTATCTCAGGTTCAGCATTGCATTTAACAGATTGTCTGCTGCTTCATTTACTTCTGCCTGCATGGCATCGCCATCTTCATATACCGCTACTGCTGCTTCCAAAGCTGTAGTAAATTCCGCTTTGCCTGCTTCTACATAACGGTCAAGTTCTGCATTGATTTCATTTGCTGCTTCAATCAAGGATGCCAGTTCTGTTTTATCTCCTGCTACAAATCCTAATTTATGGATTTCATTCAGCAGTATTTTCCATGCTTGATCAATTTCTTCTTGACTTGCATTTTCATTTTTCGCTACTGCTTTTGCATTTTCCAAAGCAGCATCAAAGGATTTCTGTACGCTTTCAATGGCATTATCATATTCCCCGCTTTCTTTGACATCCTCTGCGTATGTAATCACAGAATTTAAAATGCCTTTATCCGCTGTTTCACCTACTACATATCCATCCGTAATGTTTGCTAATAGTTTGCCATCTTTCAGTTCAAAGTTGTAACCGCCTGATTCCAGGTTGAATTTTGCTGCCATTTGACCATTATGTTCTTCCATGCCTATATAGGTAACTCCATCCACTGCTGCAAAATTCGCTACTGCCTCTTCGCTTACTGGCAAGTATAAGGTAGCATTAGTATTGGCTGGTATGACTGCTTCATAGTTGCTCAGGCTACCGTCTGTTGCAACCCAATTGGAAACAATATTGCCGTAATAACTGTTGTAAGACCCGTTCACAAAATCAATTCTGCCAGAAGCATCAATGGTTGGCTGTAAAATAATATGTTTAAATCCAACACCTTCCCCTTGGTCAGTATCAATGCCAGCCATATACTGGTACATCCATTCTACACATGCTCCATAGGAATAATGGTTAAAAGAGTTCATAGAAGAATCCCCAAAACTATTGTCTTTGGAGTAGGAATTCCATCTTTCCCAAATTGTTGTTGCACCATTTTTTACTTCATATAACCAGGATGGCATTTCATCCTGCAATAACAAATCATAGGTAGTATCCACACAACCCGCATCTGTCAAGGCGGGAAGAATTACATTTACACCTAAGAAGCCGATTGCCAAGGTATCTTCCCCTTGTCCTTTCCGGATGGAACCGCCTTTATTGGCGATATCAGTTAAGAGGTTCTGCACCATGGTCGCTTTTTGTTCTTCCGTATGATACAATCCTAATTTTAAAGCCCATAAAATAGATGCCTGGGAGTTATCTACATAAGTAGAATCGTGCATATCGGTAGTACCTAAAACGCCATCTGCGGAAGAGGACAGCACATTGCCATCAGCAGTAATATATTTTTCAATGGCAGCAGCTTTTTCTGTATTGTAAAGTTCCGTATATTTTTCTACCATTGTGTCGTCTTCAATAATCTCTGCCATTTGTTTCATCAAATCAGCGGTATAAATACGGTACATGGTGTTCATATAAGCCACAGCGGTTGCCTGGAAGTTCAGCCAATCCCCAAACATGGATTTTCCATAGCCTTTTTCCGCTACTGCATCCATATAAGCATCCATAGAAGGATAGCTATTTTTAATATAGGAAATATCACCGGTTTTCTGGTACAAAGTCCAAGGAACGATTACCCCTACATCGCTCCAACCGGAAGCTAGCTGCTTGGAGATTCCTCCACCCATGCCACCCCAGGTTGGTATGATTGCGCCAAATACATCATCATTGCCTGCTGCCTGGTCGTTTGCCATAGTAACATAATTTTGCAAAAAGGATGCCACATCAAAATTATAGGTTGCTGTGCCAGCGAACACCTGGGCATCTCCAGACCACCCATAGCGTTCGTCACGCTGTGGGCAATCCGTTGGCAACCATAAATAGTTTCCTCTTTGGCTCCACAAAACATTGCTATATAATTGATTGATTGCACTATCAGAAGTTTCAATATAACCAGTCTGGCCATTTAAAGAGTTGATCACCTTGCCAGATATATTATGGATAGTCACTTCCGAATCAGCCGTGATGCCAACATATCGAAATCCCTGAAAGGTTATGGATGGTTTCCAGGTTTCTTCTGCATCTCCTTTTAAGGTATAGGAATCCATTGCCGCCACACCTCGTAACGAAGCTTGATACAGGCTTCCTTTTGGGCCGTCGCTGCCGCCTGTTTCCATTTCGGGGTTTAAATTTCCATCATTCAGCATCTCTGCATGCTGCACTTGGATGGTTGTCCCCTCCGCACCAGAAATTGTCAGTTCTGATACACCCACCATGTTTTGGCCTAAGTCTAGGATTAAAGTTTCTCCAGGCAACAATGTAATATCGTCATTGACGTCTACAGGATATTCTACTACATTACCGGTTGCATATTCTGAGGTTCCCCCTTCAGATATCGGTTTTTGGATTTCATCTTCCCGATATTTATAGCAATCTTCCCCACCAATTGGCCGCTGCGTCAAATTCTCATGAATATAAGCGTAGTTTGCTGTGTTTGCCGCACATACTGCTCCAGTGTATTCCCCTGCTATTACCGCGTCCCAATTATCTTCCGTAAATCCAGGTTGATTCCAGCCTGCTACAGTTTCTTCCAGACGTGCGTCGTAGTGTTCCCCCTGGTAAAAATCATTAAATATAATTGGCCCATTGTCATAGGATTTCCAATCAGCTGGATTCGTCGTAATGACTTCTGTTGTTCCATCCTCATAGGTAATGGACAGCTTTGCCAACAAAGCAAGTTCGCTGGCGTCATCTTCTCCGATTACTCCTGTATAATAACTCTGTGCAATTTCACCTGCGTACCATCCTTTTCCCATCTGAACCCCTAATGCCACGGCATCACCAGTGATATATTGGGTAACGTCATAGGTTTGATAGTTCACATAGCTGTTGTAGTCAGTCCAGCCCGGATTTAACGTGTCATCAATTATATTGCCGTCTACATCCTGCCTCATAACTTCCTGTCCATTCAGATACGCGTTGTAAACCCCTAAAGAAGCTATATACAACTGCGCATCCGCAACTTTACCCTTTAAAGATTTTTCCGTCCTTAGCATAGGTGCTCCGCTTTCCTGTTTAGATGGTATAATCCACTGCGCGCCATCCCAATTGCCATATAAGCCGGTTGTAAAATAGCTGGTATCAGAGGTATTACTTACACCAGTTTCATCCCATACGGTAACATTCCATTGGTATTTGCTTTCCGGTTTTAGTTCCTGCGCTGTTCCTGTAGAACCATATCGCACCGAAATAGAACAATCATCTTTTTGCTTTCCACTATCCCAGACAATCTTTCCACCCATGTCTTTTACCACAATCTGGTATGCGGTTTGTTTTGCCCCAATCAGATTGGAATCCATCTTCCATCCAAAGCGTGGTTGCTCTACTTCTAACCCCTCCGCCAATTCTTGGAATTCTGTTGTCAAGCTACCAATCGTCATCGTATTGGACGATACTGCGGCAACAGGCATAGCTGATGTAACAATGCTTGCCACCATTGCTGTACTTAATAGCGCAGCAACTAACGAATACTTTTTCTTCATAAATTACTTCCTCCTCAATTTAAGTATCTAGTTGTCTACTGACTACTCTACTATATCAAATATTTTGACAGTTTCCTATATCAATTGAAGTACTGTTTGTATCCTTTGATGTTCTATATCAACAGAAATTATTTTACTTCACAATTAAGATATGGTATAATTGTTAAAAACGAAATCAAGACATGGGAGGGTTCTTATGGACTTATCCGCATATTACGAAAAAGAAGCAGAAAAATTTTTGCGCTTTTTACGGCAGCACGAAAAACAATGGCAGGCAGAACGTCCAAATTCTCTAGAAAAGAGGACGTTAAGCGACCGGTATTTTTTTGGCAACCATCAAACTAGTTTTTGGATTATGCCCCATCCACGGGACCAATATGGAAAATTTCATTCCCATTGTTTTATTGAGATGGTTTATGTCCATCATGGCAGTTGTACCAACTGGGTTCAAATTGGACAAAAGCAATGCTCTATTCCTTTAAAACAAGGGGATATTTGTATTTTGAATACCAATGCGATTCATGTCATCCGGGATAATAAACCTGAAAATATCATTTTTAACATTATGATACAACAATCTTTTATTGATAGTATCAACATGAAATTAATTACCAACCATCAGTTGGATTATGAGCTGTTTTTAAAAGCGATGCAGAATAAGCAAAAGCTGGACCAATATCTTGTATTTCACAATGAGTCAGATTTCCAATGTGAAACAATCATCCAGAATTTAATTTACGAATTTTATGAGGCCAACGAATGCCGTGATATTATGCTCAACCATCTGTTTACCTGTTTGATGGTATGTCTGGTACGGAATTTCAGTCAACAAATTCATACTGAAGAAGAACTGAATAGTCAGGATATATCCCATCTGATCCAATATATTTCCGATCATTGCGATTGTATTACTATTGCTTCTTTAGCAGAAAAATTCAACTATCATCCCAGTTACCTCTCAAAATTAATCAAGAAACAAACCGGTGTCAGCTTTTCTGAGATTTTATTAGATGCCCGGTTAAAACGGGCAAAAAGTTTTTTGGAAGATACCGATCTTTCTATCTCAGACATTATTGAAGAATTAGGCTATTCCAATCGCACTTATTTTAATAAACAATTTAAAAAACGCTATCAATTAACGCCATATCAATATCGAAAACACCATCAAAATTAGCAGATTATTAAATTTAGGTTTGTTTTTTCTCCATATCCTGATTAATTGAGGTTTTGTCGTTTTTTATTTGTTATTACTAACAAGAACCCCATTTTAATTTATCTATTGTTAAATTTTCATTAAAAATTTATAATATTTTAAATAGCTGAAAAAATACTATATATAAAATATAATTATTTTTAATTATATTTTCTGTAATAATATATCTTTACTATGATGAGTTCCCTTTCTCCTGTCATGATGACAGGTACCACCTTCCATCACTTGGACACAGCTATCCTGTCCAATGGAAGGTGGTTTTTTCTTATCTATTTTAAGGTGAATAATAGGCTATTTTCCTTTTAAAGTATCCGTGGAACAAAGAATTGTTTCTTCGAATTGATGAATCAAAATATTTTTTATAACTCTATGGTCTATTTTGGACTACTCAATAAATTTGGATATTGCTTTTTTATCATTTTTTGCATGATATAGATTGAGTCTTTCTAAAAAATTAATTATTTCTATTTTTAATAAATATCCCCCGGCATAGCCGGGGGTTTTACAGATGCGCCTGTAAGGCTCTGTTACTAGCAGCGCCCCCAGGCGCTTTTTACGTCCTGACACCTGCGAATGGATTGTTACTTGCTACCCGTAAACGGGTCCATGTATTCTTTCAATGTTAGTTGGTCATGTAATTGGTCTTCTTTCAGCTGATTTTGTATATACTCTGCTATCTTTTTCTTATTCTTCCCTACTGTATCTACATAGTATCCCCTGTACCAAAAGCTTCGGTTCCCATATTTATACTTTAAATTTCCATGTCTTTCGTGTATCAATATACTGCTTTTTCCCTTCAAATATCCCATGAATCCTGATACACTTTCTTT
This sequence comes from Massilioclostridium coli, assembly GCF_900095865.1. Lineage (GTDB taxonomy): Bacteria > Bacillota > Clostridia > Oscillospirales > Ruminococcaceae > Massilioclostridium > Massilioclostridium facile. The sequence goes on from NZ_FMIZ01000007.1 coordinate 1,400,457, forward strand.
TGGTGGTATTTCTACCAGCATGTGTATGTGATTTGGGCACACTTCCGCCTCTATTATCGTTATCCCTTTCCATTCGCACAATTCCCTTAATATTTTCCCCACTTCTACTCTGTGCTCTCCATAGAAAATTTGCCTTCTGTATTTTGGCGCAAAGACTATGTGATATTTGCAATTCCATGTTGTGTGTGCTAAACTTTTATTGTCATTCATCTCGAATGTCCTCCTTTTGGTTTTTTGTGCAGTTGTCAGGCCGCACTTATATTTTACCAAAAGGAGTTTTTTTGCATACTCACCGCTAAAGCTTTTGGGAACCCCTGACACAGTCGGGGGTTTTCTTATACAAAAAAGCAGATAAAAATTGCTTTTTATCTGCTTACTATTATCTTTCTATTCTGTTGTGAAGGTTCGAACCCTTCTAGTCCGTATTTTTTACGAAAAGATATCTACGGAGCGTGTCACCTAAAAATCCTCTAGAAAAATGAAAAAAAGCCCGAAATCTCGGGCTTTTTTCAGGCGATATCTATTTTGTTCGCCACACATGGCTGGGGTGGAAGGATTTGAACCCTCGGAATGCCAGAGCCAGAATCTGGTGCCTTACCACTTGGCGACACCCCAATATAAGAAGCCTTACAAATGTAAGGCTTTGGCTGGACTGGCTGGATTCGAACCAGCGGGATGACGGAGTCAAAGTCCGTTGCCTTACCACTTGGCGACAGTCCAATAAAGATTTGTAACTGGAAGAACTTCTTCCAGTTACAATTTAGTGGGGTGGAATATGGGATTCGAACCCATGGTCTCCAGTGCCACAAACTGGCGCTTTAACCAACTAAGCTAAATCCACCATAACTAATGGTGCGCCAATCAGGATTCGAACCTGAGGCCTACTGCTTAGAAGGCAGTTGCTCTATCCAACTGAGCTATTGGCGCGTATGTAACAAATGTTACATAATGGAGCGGGTGATGGGAATCGAACCCACACAACCAGCTTGGAAGGCTGGGATTCTACCATTGAACTACACCCGCAAGTTGTAATCCTCATCAGCGACGAATATTATTATACCAGACTGTTTTTGATTTGTCAACAGTTTTTTTGATTTTTTTCGCAAAAAAATTCAGACAACATTATTTTGTATTTTTATATAAAAATATTTAAATATTTTAAACATTTTATATAATTTAAATAAATTTATTTCATATTTCTTAAAGCATTGCAGTTGTCTTCATTATAAATCGCAAAATCATTTTGAAATAATAATTCCGCAGTAACTCCATTCCCCACAATTTTGGTACCAGTAAAACTCCCATCATAAATTTCTCCATATCCACAGGAAGGACTACGGCTCTTTAAAACCGCTGCTGAACAATCCAATAATTTTGCTATACGTAATGTTTCTTCAGCACCTTTTTGAAAGGCGTTTGTAACATCTTCTCCAATTTGGTTAATTACTCGTTCCGAAACAATCTCGGAGGGAATTCTAGGTGTAGACATCCCTCCTAGCTGTTCTGGACAGACAGGAATCAACTGGTGATGTTCTGTTAAAGAACACACCAGTTCATTTTTACATCCTGTTCCACAATACCGACAATTTATTCCTAATAAACACGCACTTACAAGTAACTTCATCCTACATCCTCCGGCAAAGAATCTTCATACAAATGGGCATAAATACCGCCTTTTTGCAATAACTCATGATGGTTGCCCTGCTCCTCAATTCCATTTTCAGTTAACACCAAAATTGTAGTCGCATTTTTAATCGTAGAAAGACGATGGGCAATGGTAAATGTTGTTCTCCCCACCGATAAATCTTCTAAAGAACGCTGTACTAACCGTTCACTCTCGGTATCCAAAGCAGATGTTGCCTCATCTAAAATTAAAATAGGTGGATTCTTTAAAAATGCCCTAGCAATACTAATCCTCTGTTTTTGACCTCCAGACAGTTTTACCCCTCGTTCTCCTACATAGGTATCATATTTATGTTCCAGTTTCATGATAAATTCATGCGCACCAGCCTTTTTAGCAGCTTCTATTACTTCTTCCTTAGATGCTCCTAATTTTCCATAGGCAATATTATCATAAACTGATCCAGAAAACAAATAAACATCTTGTTGTACTACCCCTATTTGAGAACGTAAACTATGTAATGTAAAGCGTTTAATATCCTCTCCATCAATTAAAATTTTTCCACAAGTGACATCATAAAAACGTGGTATTAAACTACATAAAGTCGTTTTTCCACTACCAGATGGCCCAACCAGCGCAATATTTTCTCCGGCAGGAACTTTTAAATTGATATTGGATAATACTTCTTTTCCTCCATCGGCATACTGGAATCCAACATGATCAAAGGTAACTTCTCCTTTCACCTGCTGAAAAGGAATGGCCTCTGGTGAATCCCCTAAATCTACAGGAACATCCATCACTTCAGTAAAACGTTCAATACCTGTCATACCTCGCTGAAACTGTTCTGTAAACTCGACAATTCTGCGGATCGAGGTTAACAATGTTGTAATATACAATAAATAAGCCATAAAATCTCCTGGCGTAATTTTTCTATACAACATAAATAATGCCCCAGCTACTACCACAGCAATGTACATAATGCCATCAAAAATACGGGTACAACTTTGGAATCCAGCCATAAAATGATACATCTCTTTTTTTATATCCAAAAATTTATGATTCCCTTTTTGAAATTGCTCCTGCTCCATTTCCTCGTTAGCAAAAGATTTAATTACACGGATTCCCAACAAGCTATCCTCTACTTTGGCGTTAATTTCCCCCAATTGGTCCCTGGACTTTTTAAATGCTCTTCTCATACTTTTATTGAATTTTAAAGAACAAAACAGCATAATTGGAATAAACGCAAATACAATTAAAGTCAACCATACATTTACCTGAGCTAAAATAATAAATGCAACGGTAATTTTTAAAGCAGCAATAAAAAATTCTTCCGGACAGTGATGGGCAAATTCTGTTACATCAAACAGGTCGCTAGTAAAACGTGCCATAATCTGTCCTATTTTTGTATTATCAAAATAAGTGAAAGATAATTTTTGTAAATGGGAAAACAAATCTTTTCTCATATCAGTTTCAATCTTGGCACCCATTACATGTCCAATATTCGCCATATAATAATTGGCGAATGTATCAATAATCCGCAAAATCAAATAAAAAATACCAACAGATAAAATCACCTTTACTGACAATGCCTGTAAATCGTTCATCCCTAAATTGGTTAAATAACGCACGATTAAAGGCAGCACCAGCTCACATATCGTAGTTAAGGATGCGCAAAATAAATCCATCATTAAAATCCAACGGTATTTTTTAAAATAAGGGGCAAACCTTTTGATAAGTTGAAAATTTTTTGTTTTTGTAGATTTTTCCACTCAGTTTCCTTCTTTCTTTTCTATTTTTATAAGGAGGTATCAAGATTGTTTATCAATAATAAGACTGAGCTAAATACTCCAGTCTTATTATACAATTGTTTTTGTTAGAACGCAAATAAATGAATTTAATTTTTTACAAGATGGAACTATTATCATTTTGTAGATTTCTAAAAGGAATACATCTAACTCAAAATAAAACTGACTCCGCTTAAAAAACGAAGCCAGTATTTTTCATTATCATAACAACATATTGCTTTTCTGAAAAGCTTAATTTTTACTATTGATCAATAGAATCAAATAAAATCATCCTTAGAACCCTAAAATTTTGGTAAAATCATCTTGCAGTTCTTTTTGGATTTGTTCTGCTTCCTCCAAAGTTGGGGCAGTAGCAGTATAGTAAGCTTTAATTTTTGGTTCTGTACCAGATGGACGTAAAATAACAGTTGCTCCACCTTCCAAAATGTATTCTAAAACATCGGATTTGGGAAGATGAATTTCTGTTACTTCACCAGTTGCAATATCAGTGGATTTCGAAGCGTTGTAATCTGCATAACGGATTACCTTTCTGCCACCAATAGAAGTAGGGCGATTTTTACGAATATCCGACATAATCTGAGCCATTCGTTCCATACCGGAAGCCCCTTCGCAAACAAAACTAATGGTAGCGTGGCGATATACCCCATACTTTTCATATAAATGGTTCAAAGCATCTAAAACGCTGATACCCTGTTGACGATAAAACGCAGCCATTTCACAAATCATCATAGAAGCAATAACAGCGTCCTTATCACGCACATAGCTACCTGCTAGATAACCATAGCTTTCTTCAAACCCAAAGATAAACCGGTCATCTTCCCCTTTTGCTTCCAACAAGCCAATCTGTTCCCCAATATATTTGAATCCAGTTAACACATTTTTCAGTTCAACCCCATATTCTTCACAAATTGGACAAACTAAATTAGTAGAAACAATAGTTTTTACTGCGATTGGATTTTTAGGCATAATTCCAAGGGCAGTTCTCTCTTTACAAATGTATTCCAGCAACAACGCGCCTACTTCGTTTCCAGTTAACAGTACATAGTTTCCCTCTTTATCTGGAACCGCAATTCCCATACGGTCACAGTCTGGGTCTGTTGCCAGTAAAATATCTGGTTTTACTGTTTGGCAATCCCGGATTCCCAGTTCCAAAGCTTCACGGATTTCCGGGTTTGGGAATGGACAGGTTGGAAAGTTTCCGTCTGGATTTTCCTGTTCCGCAACAACATGAACATTTTGAACACCCATTTGTGCTAATAACTTCCGTACCGGCATATTGCCTGCACCATTCAATGGAGTATAGACAACGCTCATATTGGCTTTTTCCAAAGCTTCTGGATGAATCGATCTGGCTTTCACAGCATCTAGATATTTTTGTTCTACCGCTTCACTAATATATTCAATTTTGCTTTCTGCGACAGCCTGGTCAAAATCCATTAATTTTACATCGTGGAAAGCATCTATTTTCGCGGAGTATTCTAACACTTTATCAGCGGATTCAGAAGTCATTTGACAGCCATCCGGACCATACGCTTTATAGCCATTGTATTTTGCAGGATTGTGACTTGCTGTAATCATAATACCAGCCTGACAGTTTAACTCACGCACCGCAAAAGATAAGCATGGAACTGGCATCAGTTGACGATATATATAAGCTTTTACACCATTCGCTGCTAAAACACTAGCAGCTTCTTTTGCAAAAACATCGGATTTAATCCGGCTATCATAACTAATTGCAACCGCTGGATTCTCATAATCATGTTTTAAATATTCCGCCATTGCCTGGGTAGTTTTACGGACAACATAGATATTCATCCGGTTGGTACCTGCGCCTATAACACCACGAAGCCCAGCAGTACCAAATTTCAGCTCACAGTAAAACCTATCTTTAATTGCTTCCTGATCGCCTTCAATTTCTGCCAATTCACGAATCAAATCCTGATCTTCTAAATTCATAGATTTCCATTGATTGTAAAGCTCCATTTCTTTCATATGACATAACCCCTTTTTAATATATTCAATCATTGTGCCCAATAACAATTATGGCTGTAAGTCAAGATGGCTTTTTACATTAATACTACTTAATGCGGATAAAAGTTGATCCCTATTCTGGTCTGCTTGAAGAACCGGCAACACTTCCGAGTTTCCGGAATTTGCCTGAATTGTCGTAACAACAGTTTGTACAATTTGTGTTTGGTCAGTAATCACAGAACCATTTTGTTCTAATCCGGATGGATAAGCAGACAAATCAATTACAGGGGCATTGATTGCAGCACCATAAGTAGATGGATCGCCACCATAAGCCATTTCCCCAGCACCTGTTGCTGCATCCCAGCTATAAGAGAGAATTACTTTTACACCAGTTGCGTTTACCTCACGAATAAACTGCTTTAAAATATCCTGTTTGGATACACCATTATCAAATAAATCATATCTTGTATCTTTTGCGGTTGGGAATTGTACATTCGTCAGCATAACATATTCATATCCCATTGTATGCAATTCCGCAGCCAAATCCTTAATATATGCTCTTGCACTATCTTTATAAGGATTCAGCCAACGGATTTTTTCATTTCCTTGTAACCAGGTTGTTTTTGGCTGTCCCTGGTAAGTAATCGCATTATCACGGCTTCCATTTGCAGCAGTAGAATCTTGGAATGCAGATAGCTGCGCAATTGGAGTAAGTCCAGCATTTTTTACAGTAGTATAAATCTCCTGTGCATTCACTGGGTTTTGGGTTACTGCGCCCCATTGGGTTGCAGCAACTACCTGGGTTTGATACAGTACCTGTCCTTTTTCTGTCTTAAATGGAATAATAACACTATCATATCCTTGCGTTTTGGATTGTGTTAAAAAGCTTTGCAATCCAGCTGGATTAGTTAACAGGTTTTCTGGCATCTCCACAGACACTCTAGTTGTAGCTTGTGATTCTGGCTCAGGTTCAGAAGAAGTTGTCTCCTCAGAAGATGTTTCGGAAGAAGCATCCACAGAAGATATATCCATACTGGAACTATTTGTTTGCGTACTATTTTTTTGATTGCCCAAAAATTGGCTAAAGATAAAAAACGCAATCGCTACAATCAGTAAAAAAGCAATTATCCAACGGAAAATTTTCCAAAACCCACCACCAGAAGGCCCTTTTCCACGGTAAATTTTATCATATCGTTTTACTTTAACTGGCTTTGACATGCGCAAACCTCCATATTGTTATTACTATATTTTGTTTTTATACAGGAAGCTGATGCCCGATCAGCCCATAGAAAGCCATAGAAAGGATACCAATATACATCATAGTAATTGGGAAACCCCGAAATGGTTTTGGAATATGATTACTATATAAATAAGAATAGGATACCGCCAGCAAGAATACTGCTAACATAAAGCCTAACCCTGTTCCTAGCCCAAAGCCAATTGCGGACCAAAAGCTAATCGTTTTTAAAGAATTGATTAATAACAACGCCCCTAATACAGTACAGTTAAAAGCAGATAAATGGATCATTGGCTTTATTTCTTTCGAGAAACGATTTGGTAAAGCGCTCACCAATAAAACAGCTGCAATATATACAGCCCCAATAATAGCAACATATACTAATGGGGTAATATAGTACCGATACTCTAAGTTCTGCAACAATGGATTTACAAAATACGTAATAATAGAAGCTATTACTGTAATAGTTGTTAAAATAATACCAAACAGTAACAGGTTTATCTTTTTACGTAACATTAACAACACAGTACTGGTCCCTAAAGTACGGCTAAAAATCGTGTTTTCTAAAAAAATTGCCACTAACATCATGGAAAAGAAGGTACCAGTATAATTTAAAGTAGAACCAATTAATTGTGATGACATCTACTAACCCCTCCTTTTCTTTTTTGGATGGTATTCCTGTTTTATCCGGTTGACAATCGCAGATAAAAACGCAATCATCATAAATCCGGCAAATGGTAATAATACTGCTGGGGCAATTTCCATCCCAATTTGGTATCCCCATAAAGTGCCACGTCCTAACAATTCCCGAATTGCTCCGACTAGACAGGCAACAATTGTAAACCCTACCATTTGAAGCAAAAGGTCAAGAACCATCTTTCCTTTGGAAGGAGCTTTCCGAAAACGTGTTTCACTCTTTTGTACAATTAACGAGTTGGTTACCAATAAAGGAAGGTAAATACCCAGTTTATAAACCAAACCGGTTTCTATTTGATCAATCAGCATTGCCACTGGTATAAACACAACAGAAGCAAGCAATACATTAAAAATAACACGGATGGTATATGGAATTGCTTTGGGAACAAAAGAGGAGATTAAAATTGTAATAAACGTAATCACAGCAAATGCAAAACTCAACGCTATCGCATTTTTTAAGGTATAGGACATAATTACCACAGGTGCTAATAAAAGTCCCCGCTCCAATACCATGTTGTCAAAAATTAAAGATTTCCAGTTTAATTCTCTCTGATTCTGTGTCATGCCTTTTCCTCCTCTCCAATCGGATGGCTTTTTTTCGGAGTACGACGGCGTTTCCAAAGAGAGATGGTATGATCCGCCAAACTATCACAAAAACTAGATAAGGCATTCGCGATCAATAACGCATAAAGGAAACCATATTCGTTTACACCATAGTATTTGAAAATTGTAGTCAATAATCCTAAAACAATACCAAAATATACTTTCCCCAACTTACTAGTTGGCGTTGTGGTTGGATCATTCGCTAAAAATACACTACCAAACAGCAATACACCAGCAACCAATTCATAACCCAAAGTAGCTTTCAGACTAGATGAAATCCTTGGTGCTATTACAACCATCAAAGACGTTGTAATCAACAAAGAAGCTGTAATATGAATCGAAATGGTTCTACGCACCAGCAAATAAATTCCACACGCAAACAATACAAGTGCCAATGTAGCGCCCATTGGACCTGCAAATTTTCCGAGGATAACATCCATTTTATCCACACTTGGAACACCACCTAAACCTAACTGGTACTCCATGGAATGGACTAATTTTCCTCCAACCCGATTGCTTAAATCCACAGCCTGCATTGGCTCTGGGTATTGGAATACAAGCTCAGGCCAACATAAACCTACAAATGTTAACCCTACAGCAGCAGGATTAAAAATATTGTGCTCCCTACCACCAAATGGATACTTTCCTACTAATAAAGCAATTGCTACTGTTACAACCACCATCCAATAAGGTACAGCTGCTGACAACAGCAAAGTACAGATCATAGCTGTGATAATCGAAGTATTATCTATTTTATAACGGACACGACGCCCCGGTTTATATTTAAAAATTTTTCGTGCGGCAAAATCTACCACAATTGCCGTAACCAACGCAAGAGCCAGCATAATCAATACACGGACTCCATAATAATATATTGGTAGCACAAAAAGTGCCAACAGGGCTAACATGACATCATAACGTTGCCCTTTTTTTGTTCCCACTAAAGTTCTCATAACTCCTCCCAACTAGTTGGCTTCATTACGTCTGAAAAAAAGAGGTGAACCATTTTGAAGATAGAACTACTGGATCAGCAAACAATTAAAGTGATTTTAACTTCAGATGATATGCAGGAATTTGATATCACTTATGAAGAAATGGATTATAATGATCCAGTAACACGCAGAGCAATCGTTGCCATGTTATATAGGATAAAAGAACAAACTTGTGTAGATCTAACCAAAGGAAAACTTTTCATCGAAGCTTTTCCTGTTGAGCCAGACGGTTGTATTTTATATATCAACATGTGCAAACAGGTCTCCAATAAAACAAGCCAATGTAATATTCCATTGGTATTTTCGTTTTCTTCTATCGAAGAAGTATTTCGTGTATGCGAAACACTGTTCCAGTATTACAGCCACCTTATTTTTAAAAGTTCTCTTTATCGAATGGGCAATATTTATTTCCTATCTGTCTATTCTTTTTGCAAGCTGGAAGAAAAACTTACCGCTATTATTAGCGAGTATGGTATTTTACAGGGAAAAGGCAGCTTGTATACCGCTTCCCTACAAGAATACAGCCAATGCATTATTCCAACTACCGCGATCGAAACCCTTGCCCATCCAAAAAACTAGTAACGTAAAGAAGCAATCGCTGCAGAGGCATCCTCTGCACCAAATAGATAAGAACCAGCTACCAATACATTAGCACCTGCTTCTGTTACAATCTTAGCTGTTTCATGGTTAATACCACCATCTACTTCAATATCCAAATCAGGGCAAATGTTGCGCAGTTCACACACCTTACCCATCATATCTTGCATAAAGCTTTGCCCGCCAAAGCCAGGCTCTACTGTCATTACCAAAACCATATCTACCAAAGCCAAATATGGTTTAATTTCCATAACGGGAGTATTTGGTTTAATACTAATTCCCGCTTTACACCCACAGGCTTTAATCTGTTGAATACACTCCAACGGGTTGCAATCACTTTCTACATGAAAAGTAATGATATCCGCTCCTGCTTTTGCAAAACGTTGGATGTAATCTTGGGGACGGACAATCATCAAATGCACGTCCATTGGTAAATCGCATTTTTTATTTAAACACTCTAATACAGGCAGCCCTAACGAGATATTTGGGACAAACTGTCCATCCATAATATCCACGTGCAGCATATCCGCACCAGCGTCTGCCATACGATTTGCATCTTTTGCCAATTCAGCGAAATCAGCCGACAAAATAGAAGGGCAAATTTTCTGCAACAAATAACACTCCTTTATGATCATACTCCATTGTTCTGTTTTCTATTATACTGATTAAATATTGATAAAATCTGAACACAGAACAGAATTTTTTGATTTTCTCATAGAAAAACGGGTTATTTTCCTACTATTAGAGTAAATAACGCCAGTTTTCTTACTATAAAATGATACCTATGACTATATTAGCTGATTCTTTTCTATCCGTCAACCTAAATTGTAAAATTTTAAAAAATTATTGAATTGGTTTCGTCACTATGAATAGTAGCATTATCCAATGGACAAATTTTTTAACAATAAACTAGAAATCTAACCTATTTTTATCTTTTTATTTGATTTTTCTTTCTATCAAGGGTATAATAACAAACCGTGTGAACGGTTTATGAACTAGTATAAATAATATATCATATATAGAACCTGCCCTGTAAACCAGTTTTGCAAAGCAGGATGGAGGTTATTATGGATTCTGCCCTTACAATATTAAGCCAAGTAGTTATGATGTTTGTATTAATCGCAGTTGGATTTGTATGTTATCGCATTGGAATGTTTACTAATCGTGCGAACAAACAAATTTCTAATTTTGTCCTTACCATTGTTACTGCCGCCCTAATTTTAGATACTTATCAAACGGATTCCAATCCAAAATTAATTGCTAATCTTGGAATCTGTTTTGTACTTTCCGTGCTTGTCCTGTTTCTTGGAGTCATCGTTTCTCTGGTTCTAAAATGGAAAGGAAAAAACCATGATACTATTGCTACAGAACGTTTTGGCACTATTTATCCAAATTCCGCCTATATGGGAATACCATTGCTATTGGCAACGGTAGGCGAAACAGGGGTTTTTTATGCCAGCGCGTTTTTTATCGCGTTTAACTTGATGACCTGGACCCAAGGGGTAAGCCTTTTAACTGGGAAAATGGATAAAAAACTGATCCTAACTGCAATTACTTCTCCTGCTATTATCAGCATTATAATCGGGCTTCCTATGTTTTTATTTCAAATTAAATTTCCTGCCCCAGTGGCTTCTGCTGTCAGCTCCCTGGCTGGATTGATGACACCACTCTCCATGGTGGTATCCGGTGTATTTATTGCCCAGACCAATTTGATTAAAGCGTTTACCTCAATACGTGTTTATATTGTTTCCTTTTTAAAATTGATTTTAATCCCCGCAATTGTATTGATGATCCTGACGATACTCCCTTTGGATTATGAAGTAAAACTTACCATGCTCATTCTGTCCGCTGCTCCATGCGCTACGGGAACAATGCTTTTTGCGTCCCGGTTTGGCGGCGATATTGAGACGGCCAGCTCAGTATTTACCGTATCCACAATTTTATGTATCATAACAATCCCTGCGTTAATTATGGTATCCCAACTGTTGTGGTAATAAAAGCCGCTATGCAATTACTCTATATCAAAACAACTGGGAAGATAATATGAAATACAAACCACATGGTAATCCCACCTTTAATAAATATAGTATTCTCAGCAAGATAACATTATTTTAATCATTATCGCTAACTATTTACACCATAATTCATATTACTATAAAATCGGACCCGCTTTCTATCTTGCAAAAAAGCGGGCCTTTTATTTGAAGCAGATTCGCATTTGGGGAAAGCTCCCCTGCAGGCCTGTAATAGGCTGTTTCGTCCATCCAAGCCACTCTCCCCGCTCTGTCTGCGGATTTTTCTGCTCACCTTATCTTATGCAGCCATCAAAAGAATGGAACCATGCCCAATCTCCCTTTTTAGGATTGTCCGAACTGATTTTATGTGATTTTTTGAATTGGAATGGAGGTTTTTCCGGTTCCCAAGCAAAAATATCCTGTTTATTTTTCTTTCTTTGAAATAGATTATGCCATCATTCCATCTCTTTGTTAACATTTTAACCCATCATACAAAAAAATACTTTTTTGTTCGTTTTTTCTCGTTAGAATACAACGATTCTTTGGGATTCGCTAAAAAACTAGCTGTTTCCACTTGATAAAAGAAAAGAAACATATTATAATAAAAATAATTGAGTAATTTTGTGATTACTTAAGTCTGCATTGCTTCGGCAATTTTATTTTTGGAAACTAACCGAAAGGAGTCTCTTTATGAATTATTCACATGAAGTCGAGAACATGTGCGTTCTCAAAAAAGGTCCCAACCATGGTCCTGCTCCAATCCCTGAAGAAGGAAAATGGGTAAAAGCTTATCAAATTTCTGATATTTCTGGTTTGTCCCATGGTGTGGGCTGGTGTGCTCCACAGCAAGGTGCATGTAAGTTAACTTTAAATGTTAAAAATGGTATTATCGAAGAAGCTTTAGTAGAAACATTGGGCTGCTCTGGTATGACCCACTCCGCTGCTATGGCTGGCGAAATTCTGCCAGGTAAAACCTTGTTGGAAGCTTTAAATACCGACCTGGTTTGTGATGCTATCAACGTTGCTATGCGTGAAATTTTCAAACAGTTGGCATATGGTAGAAGCCAGACTGCTTTCTCTGAAGATGGCCTGCCAGTTGGCGCTGCTCTGGAAGACTTAGGAAAAGGCCTGTGTTCTCAGGTTGGTACTACTTTCAGCACAAAAGCAAAAGGTGTTCGTTACCTGTCCTTAGCAGAAGGATACATCTTAAACGTTGCTATCAACCAAGGCGAACCTACCGGTTACAAATTCGTAAGATTGGGCAAAATGATGGAAGATATCCGTCACGGCGTGGCTCCAGCAGAAGCTTACGAAAAAAATATCGCTACATATGGTCGTTATGAAGATGCTGAACAATATATCGACCCTCGTGAAGAATAATTAAGGAGGTTTCGTACTATGGCTAATTTTGAAGGTAAAGAAAGAAGAATGCCTAAAATCGAGAAATGCCTGGCTCAATACGGCTGGTCTACTCTCGAAGACGCACAAGCTTTTTGTCAAGAGCATGGCGTTGACTGTGAACAATTGGTAAAAGGCATCCAACCAATCGCATTTGAAAATGCTGTATGGGCTTACACTCTGGGTACAGCAATCGCAATTAAAAAAGGTTCCAAAACCGCTGCTGACGCTGCTGAAGCAATCGGTGAAGGTTTGGAAGCATTCTGCGTTCCTGGCTCCGTTGCAGAACAGAGAAATGTTGGTTTAGGTCACGGTAACTTAGGCGCAATGCTGCTGCGTGACGAAACAGAATGTTTCTGCTTCTTAGCTGGTCATGAATCCTTCGCAGCTGCGGAAGGTGCAATCGGTATTGCTAGAACCGCAAACAAAGCACGTAAAAAACCTTTGCGCGTTATCCTGAACGGTCTGGGTAAAGATGCTGCTTACATCATCTCCAGAATCAATGGTTTCACCTATGTGGAAACTGATTTTGATTTTGCTACAAGCACTGTAAAAGAAGTTCGCCAGGTTGCTTTCTCCGATGGTGAAAGAGCTCAGGTAAAATGCTATGGTGCTAACGACGTTCTCGAAGGCGTTGCTATCATGAAAAAAGAAGGCGTTGACGTTTCCATTACAGGTAACTCCACCAACCCAACCCGTTTCCAACACTTAGTTGCTGGTACCTATAAAAAATGGGCAATCGAAAACGGCAAAAAATACTTCTCCGTTGCTTCCGGTGGTGGTACAGGACGTACCCTGCACCCAGATAACATGGCTGCTGGTCCTGCTTCCTATGGTCTGACTGACTCCATGGGCCGTATGCACGGTGATGCTCAGTTTGCTGGTTCCTCCTCCGTTCCTGCTCACGTTGAAATGATGGGCTTGATCGGTATGGGTAACAACCCAATGGTTGGTGCTACTGTTGCATGTGCAGTTGCTGCATATGAAGCTTGCAATAAATAATCACAAATTCTATAGAAAAAGAGCTGCTAAAAAGCAGCTCTTTTTTGTTGCTAAAAATAAAAATTTTACCTTATTCCAAAATAGCATTTACTGTTCCGTACATATAAAAATATTTCTTTACAAATATCCCTTTTATGTGTAAACTTAGGTTATAGTAATGTAGGCATAACATGAAATAGGTGGTAATGAAATGGGTAAAAAAATAAAATATATAAAATTAGATGCCGATGATATAATGGAAATCGTATTACATTATTATCAAGAAAAATTTGATCATAGTGAACATGCACGAGGAATTCTACTAGGGACTCCTGAAAAAGACTTAAGATTCATTGGAGTATTTGGGGATTTAAATAATAAAAATATTGAAAATATTGATTTAGAAGAGGTTGATCAAAATATGGATTATAATGGAGATCATGCTTGGTTAAAGCGTAATCCAGATTTTTATATTAAGTAACCCATATAGATGTGATGGAAATATTAGATTTTAATACTGTAAAAAAACATATTGATGAATGGGACCCTATCGATTTATTGGCTTTTTGCCCAAATGATGAGTACGATGGCGAAAGTCGGATGATAGTAGATTCTTTTCGCAAAGAAAATGATTTGGGAAAATTAATCTACAATATTTTTAGGGAATCATTTGGAGAATCTACGTTCCGTAAAAGCTTAGAAGAATGTAATCAAGTCGCTCAAAAAATAATGAAATCTATCAAGGATTTAAAATATAAAATCAGGTAAAAATCTGCCTTTCATGTCAGCATTTTTAAGCATGTGCGATTATTTTAAATTTGATATTGATAACTCTAATTCAGAAAAAGTAAACGAGATTATTGTTTACTTGAAAAATTAACACCTATACAATTTAATAATCTTTTATCTATTGTTAAAGATATGATAGAGTAATTTCTATGAATGAACGAGAAACCCTCTATTATATATTTTGCGAACTTGAAAAATAGTAAAACATACAAAAATGATATCTATTTATTTGAACAGATGTCCTTTTTTAATTCTTATCAAACTATCTTTGTTATATGAAGCTGGTATAGGGTGTATGAGTACAATTAAATCTATTGTTTTCACTTTTCCTATTTAACATTTTCCTGACTAGACTTTATTAATCATTTATTTTTCTACCTAATTACTGATATTTCAAAAGGCTAGTTAAAAACCAGCCTTTTGCTTATATTAAGAGAAAAAGAAATTTACTATTTATTATTTTTTCTTACAGGTGAGTAATAATGCTGCACCAGCCAATGTGATTGCTGCCAAGCCTGCGATTGGGACAAAATCGCCTGTTTTCGCTGTATTCGCTTTTGTGGTTGTGCTTTCCTGCCCTGTTTGGATAGTATTATTATCAGTAGATGAGGTTTCTGTTGTATTCTCTACTGATATTAAATCTTCTATCGCTGCACGTACATTTGCTACTTCTGCATCTACCTCTTCCTGGGTTGCGTTTTCATTTTCCAGTACTGCTTTTGCATCCTTTACTGCTGCTGTCAGTATTGCGTAGCTTTCTGATGTGTATGCGCTTGCATCAATCTTATTTGCTTGTGCAAGAACATCTTCTAAAACAGATTTATCTGCTTTGAACCGTAAGTTTAGCATTGCATTTAATAAATTATCCGATACCTCATTGATTTCTGACTGCATTGCGTCTCCATTCTTGTATACTGTTTGTGCTGTTTCCAAAGCCGCGGTAAACTCTATTTGACCCGCTTCTACATATTTACTCAGGTCAATTTTTTCCGCCGCTGCGATTAAGCTTGCTAACTCTGTTTTATTGCCAGCTACAAAGCCTAATTTATGAATTTCATTCAATAAAGTTTTCCATGCTGCATCTACATCTTCCTGAGTTGCGCTGTAGTTTGCGGCTACTGTTTTCGCGTTTTCCAAAGCAGCGTCAAAGGATTTTTGTACGCTTTCAATGGCATTATCATATTCTCCACTGGCTTTCGCATTTTCCGCATATTTGATGACAGAATTTAAAATACCTTTATCAGCGGTTTCCTCTGGCATATCCGCGGATAGGACAACTTCTGTATACGGCTTGAGAACTACAGAGGTTAAGCCATAATCCGTATCACGGCTCTCTGTAACCCATGGAGAATCCACATAACCTGTTTCCAAACTAATCCTGTTCTTTACAGTGGTATCTAATTTGATTTGAATGGTGTTCTCTCCTGGCTTCAGATAATTTCCAATATCTACAACTTCATTGATAGAGTCGATCTTATCAATGGTTGTGTCATTCACAGTTACTTTTGTTACCATATCTTCATCATGAGCAAAGGTAACAACAGCACCTTTAGAGGAATCCCAATCTTCTGGCAAAGTAAAGGTTTTGGTATAATAGCCAATACCGGATACATCCCGCATACTGGTGACTTCATTGAGAGAAGTACTCAGCGCTTTTAAATCATCTTCGGAAACATCCAAAGAAGTCCAAGGAATCAATGCGATATTTGCGTAATTTAAGGTAGTGATTTTATGTGCGGTTGGATCAATCAGTTCCCCGTTTTCATCTAGATTTTCTGGACTGTCATCTGGCCCATAACTGTCCAGTTGGAGATTCCAGCCTTCTCCGCTCAAATCAATCTCTGCCATTGTTTCATCAATCGTAATTTCTTTTGTAGTTCCATCCGAGAATTTGACCATATCGGTTCCAACCGTATTAGAACGGTATACAATATCGTTTCCATCATACACAACGGTTCCATTTGCTTCCTCTACATGAACATCCTGTGAAGATCCAAATTCTTCCTGGTCCGGTGCAATTGCAATAATGGTAGATTCTTGTGGTTCCAGGGTAACATCACAGGTAATGGTATCTTCTGTCTGGGTATAGTGAGCGATTGGAGTAATTTCACCAGTCCAAGAATCCATTATGTAAGGAGTTCCCTGCCCTTCTAATGTCATTGTTGTGGTTTGTGTCTCCTCTGTACTATTAAAGATATAATAGTAATCGGAATTCGTGGAATCGGTGCGGTGGGAAGTTTCAATACCCGAAGCCTGGTAAGAAGCTGCTGAGGAAACCTGAAGCTGATCCAGTATTGTTAACAGCTCCTCTTCTGAGGAAACACTTGCTACTTTTTCATGCTGTTTTAATTGGTCCACCAATTGTACCAATGTTTCATCATTATTGTCCGCTGTTTCGGTTCCATATACCTGGGATGGGCTGCAATTATACAGGATAATTGGCAAACCGGCGTCTGCGTACTGGTTCAGTTTTTCCAAAGTATCCACAGATAATACGTTTGCTTCATTTAAAATAACCGCTTTATAGGACGGGCCATCCTCATATAATACGCCGTTGGTCACATTTGCGTTTTCGCTCTTTAATAAGGCTTCACTTAAAATGTTATAGGAATAACCGTTGTCCAACAATCCCTGCATGCAGTTACCGGATAAAATACTAAAGGAAGAACTGGTGTCATTTAATAGAGCAACATCTACTTTTGCTGTACCATTTTGCAATAATGCCTGGTTGCGGGACATAAAATCAGCTATGGTATTGACATCCTCCCAATAGATTTGACGTTGGTTCCATGCGGTAAACTCACCAACACCGGCGCCACCGCCGCCCCAGCCCCAGCCTGGCCAAGCAGTATGATTATTATCAAATGTTTTTGCGTATGGTGTACCATGTAAGATCACACGGTTAACACCATGAGAAAAGTTAGAGTTCAAAATACCAGCAATTGTTTCCCAGGTGCTTGCAATCTTAATAGTAGTGATTGCTTCCATCGAAAGATATTGTTTATCGTACATATTCACCGCTGCGGAAAGGTTTCTCAAGCCATCGCCGGAAGTAGCGTTATCCCCTTCTGGGATATCCAAAGCCGCTGCTGCGCCGGCAATATCCAACCCGGTTAAGGTGTAGCCCTGGGCGCGGTAATTATAATGAAATGTTTTTGCCCATTCACTAATCACGGAAGCATGGTCGCTCTCATATAATTCCCCTAATTTTAGGTTGTAATCCTCTACAATCCGGCTTGTAACATCATTGTTAAACTGGATTGGTGGTGTAGTATTTCCGCCACCACCAGGGCCTCCTGGGAATCCTCCACCGGATGATTTTGCGGAGTTAACTGCAACTACTGTGGCAAACTCATCTGCATACGCATACCCTTCATCCAATTCATTGAGCATATTATGGGTCCAGAATGGCCCTGTGTGGCTTGCTTCAATAGAATCCTCAAAAATACTGCTTCCATTTTCTTTTAATAAGGAAACTAGTTCTGGATCGCTTAAGAAATGCTCATTCCAGTAATCAATTACTTCTTGAATCCCTTCTGTGCTAAAATAATCAGTCGCATAGGTACGGCCATACATGGTATTGATGCCGCCTCCAGAGAGAACCTGTCCTGTACCTCTCTCAAATACGCCAAATAAAACCCAATCGCCCGCTTTGATCTCCATGTCATTATCCAGAGCCCCCAGTTGGTCTTTCAAACCACTCAGGTCTGCTTGGTAGATATCCTGCCAGTCTGCCATCCGTTTCCGGTTTCCCTGGGAATCAAATTTTTCCCCATCTGGGATTTCTTCTGTTGGTACATCTCCAAATGCTTCATATATATTATCTAAAATAGCCTGTTTTTGCGTTTTATCGCCACCGGCCATTTCTTCCGCTTTTGCCTCGTCCGGAATACCGGCCGCATATCCAGCTCCTTCTTTCACCGAAACAGAATCTTTCAAGCTGGTAATGGAATCAAAATCAAACGTTAAATTTCCATCCGCGTCAACACTTTCTACTTGAATAGCGGAAGCGTCGGTAAAACGGTCTACTGTTAAGAAGTAACCATTTCTGCTGTCCGTTGTTTTTTGTTCCGGCATAGCCAGATCTTTTGTCCCATTGTTTAAATCATCCTGTGTGATTTTGGTATATTGGTAGGATAATTCTGTGGAAGCGGTGGTTTCATTTGGGTCGATTGTATTGATAACCGGCGGCCAATGGGAGGTAATTGTAATATCCACCTTAAAACCGCCTTCAATCGCATTGGCGGCCCGCAACGTCTTTTTCAGTACATTTACCCAGTTTTCTGTACCCCAGCCATATTCTTTCGCCTGTTGATTGGTATAAGTAGTTTCGTCTGCAATCATCGCAATTTCAACGCCGCCAAAACCGCCCTTCGCCATAGCTTCAATTTGCTCCGAAATTAGGTCATCCGCATCCGCTCCTGCTCCAGCATCAGGAAACCAAAAACGAGCCATCGGTTTGGAGTCCACATCAATATTTTTAAATGCATGAATAATGGTGTTCTCTCCAATTTCTTCTTGTGCCTGTGCTGTGAACAATCCACTTGTCATAGTAGCGCCCATTGCGATTGCCAAGACAGATGCCAACAGCCTTGATGTCTTTTTTTGTTTCATTTTTTTTACACTCTCCTTTTGCCCAATAATTTTATGAAATTTAACTATAAATAACTATATAAATAAATTATTTATATCAATTTAGATTTATTATAAAAAAATTTTCTAATCCCTACAAGGTACTTATTTTACCTTTTTATGGCTTAATTTTACCTGTTGTTTCAAATACAAAAAAATATTGTAACTAATAGCCAAATAATAATTCTTTTTTTCTCTGAAAGATACAAAGCTTTTTTGAAAATAAGTTGACGTCAGCCAAAAACACCGATATAATGGTTTTAAATCATAAAATACTCATTATTGCTATAATAGATAATCGATAACATAGGAGGGAATTTCCATGCAATGGAACTGGGAACAAATTGGAGCCGCAGCACTCGATTTTATTATTAAATATGGAGGAAAATTGCTGCTGTGCTTAATTATTTTTATCATTGGAAGAATAATCTTAAAGTTCCTTTTAAAAATCACCAATGTAGCGATCAAAAAAACAACAGTCAGTGAACAGGCCATTAAATTTGTTCAAGCAATTATTAAGGTAGCATTTTATATTTTTATCGCATTGGCGGTATTATCTATTTTTGGCGTACCAACCACACAGTTTGTCGCGTTATTCAGTGCAGTTGGATTAGCACTTAGCTTAGCAATTAAGGAAACTCTAGCAAACTTTGCGCAGGGCGTCATTATGATGTTTAGTAAGCCCTTCCAAATAGGGGATTATATTGAAGCCAACGGAGTAGAAGGCACTGTGAAAAAAATAGAATTGGTTTACACCCGCCTGATTACCCCGGATAATAAAAACATTATGATTCCAAATGGGGAACTCACCTCCGCTAAGATTATCAACTATTCCGCAGAGCCTGTCCGCCGCTTAGATTTAACTTTTTCTATTGGGTATGATGATAATATTGACGAGGCAAAGCAACTGATTAAAACAATTGTTAGCAACCATCCCCTTGCTTTGAAAGATCCGGAACCATTCTTTGGCGTCTTAGAGCAGGGTCCAAGCTCTATTGATATTACCTCCCGTGTCTGGGTGAAAACCGAAAATTATTGGAATCTACACTTTGATTTACAGGAACAAATTAAAAAATGCTTTGATGAACACAATATCAATATTCCATACCAACAGATGGATATCCATATTCTGGACAAAAAAGCAAATTAACGGAGGGTGTTGGATTGATCTATCTATTCTATTTTATTTTAGCTGCAGCCGTCATTTTATTTGCTACAAGGCTTTCTTATTACATTGATTTACTGGATAAAACCACTGGTTTATCTGGGGCGTTTTTAGGCGGGGTTATGTTGGCGGCTGTCACCAGTATCCCAGAACTGATTACTAGCATTACTGCGGTGGCAATTGTAAAACAGCCAGATATGGTAATTGGAAATATTTTAGGCAGTAACCTATTTAACATTACGGTGTTAGGAGCATTGATGCTGTTTGGTATGAAAAAATTCAAAAACTCTTCTTTAGCATTTGCCCACAAAAATACATGTTATGCCTTGTTAGTTGTTACGGTATTGGTATCTTTAGTGTTATATGCCCAGTTAGAATTTCAAATTTTTACAGTAAGTTGGGTATCCATTGCGATTATGGTAGTCTATCTATTTGCGGTACGGAAAATGTCCTCTTCAGAAGGGGAAGAGGAAAATGACCCATTGGTCATTGATATGAGCACCAAACAAATCGTCATTCGATTTATAATCAACAGTATATTGCTGGTAGTTGCTAGCGTTCTGATTACAATTATTTCTGACCAAATCGCTGTTGATTTAGGCTTAGGTAAAACATTTGCAGGAGCCCTGTTACTTGCGGTTGCTACATCCCTACCAGAATTAGCTTCCTCCATCGGTTTAGTGTTCCGTGGAAATTTCAATGCAACTGTTGGCAATATTGTAGGAAGCAATCTATTTAATTTTACTATTTTATTTGTTTCAGATCTGTTTTTGGTACATGGTACTATCTACGACCAAAGTGGAGTTTCTTTGTTGGTTTATGGATCAATTTCTACGATAGTTCTCACATTGCTGCTATTAGCAAAATCAAAACAGGACAAGTTAAAGCCTAAATTGCAAACCGTAATTTATAGTGTTGGAGCTGTTCTATGTACAGCGGGATACTTAGTTTATCTTGCCTTCCATTAGAATCACCTGTTAAACAGATGGTTTGTACAAAGCGAAAAGTATTCATGCGTGGACTTATTTTTCCTTTGTTTAATCCTTGTAGTATTTTGCTACATTCATCATATCTAAAGAAGAATTAACTTGTATCTGATTGGATATTTTTGGTATAGCCTTTGATATACACCCACATAGCGGATAGTCCCTTATTTTTCAAAGCGTAAAACTGTCGAAAGACATTGTGCATTATCCTTTGTCTATGTTAGGCCTGTATGCTGTTTATTAAAGTCCACATCATAATTATAAGTGTTTCTATAAGCTTTGGAAAAAGCTTTATTAGTAGAGAAAAACTGGATTTTTACTCCATTGTCTTTCCTACTAACCAATTACAATAGAATTTTTTTAAATTGATTTATAGCACTATATGAAAACACGAAGTACAAAAGCCACCAGTTCTAAAATAGAACTGGTGGCTTTTTTTATTCATTCCAATAGCTTATTTCGCTATTACAACTAAATTTTATTTTTTCCGTTTCTTTGCTCCAATGGCTGTTGCACCCGCTGCTGCCAATACTATTAACCCTGCAATTGGAGCAACATCGCCTGTTTTTGCTGCATTTGCTTTTGTTGTAGATTCCTGTCCAGTTTGAGTAGCTGTATCATTAGTGGATGGTGTTGTTTCTTCTGGAATACTTCCATCTACTGCTACTAACTGATCCATTGCAGTTTGTACATTTGTTACTGCTGTATCTACTTCTTTCTGAGTCACATTTTCATCTGCCATTACGTCATTTGCATCTTTTACTGCCGCTTGCAGTGCTGCATAGCTTTCCTCTGTGTATGCACTTGCATCTTTACTATTCGCTTCTGCAATTACTTTTTCCAGGATGGATTTATCCGCTTTGTATCTCAGGTTCAGCATCGCATTCAACAGGTTGTTTTCTGCTGTTTCGATTTCTGTCTGCATTGCGTTATCTTTATTCGCAAGTAATTCCTGTGCTGCTTTCAATGCTTCTTTAAATTCTGCTTGACCTGCTTCTACATAGTCATTCATGTCGTAGGTTTCCGCCAATACTACCAAAGATTCTAAGGAAGCAATATCGCCTTTCACAAAGCCCAGTTTATGAATTTCTGTCATTAATGCCTTCCATGCTGCATCTACTGTTTCCTGATTTGCTGCTGGATCTGCTGCTACTTCTTTCGCTGCATCCAATGCTGCATTAAAGGTTTCCTGTACATCTTTGATGACATTGTTAAAGTCATCAGATGCTTTCTGTTCTTCTGCGTAGGTAATCACTTTGTTCAAGATATCTTTATCTGATTCTTCTACTACGCTACCTTGTTCACTCGCTACAAAGTGGTAACTTCCACTGCCTACTGTGTATACATAGTCACCGTTTTCTTCCTGGCCTACATAGGTTATTCCATTTCCATCTTTCTGGAAAATATCATTGCCGGATTCGGTAATAGTTTTTGCGTCTTTCATTGGGATTTTAATCGTTGCGGTGCTGTTTGCTGGAACAGTTACATCCCATACCAGATCGCCGTCTACTATATCCCAATTGGATTCCGCCAACCCTCTGATGGTATCAATTGAGCTATCTACATATTCCAGTTCGCTTTCGATACCTGGACGGTAGATAATTTCCTCATAACCTGCTCCAGTTGCTGTAATTCCGCCTAAGCCTTCATATACCCAGGCTCCTAAACCGCCGCCCATCATCGCATGGTTTTGGGAATCCCAACGGTTCTCCCCTGGAGGATTGTTGGAATTAAAGGTTTCACCTGCTTTATCCCAGTATTCCCACAAGGTTGTGGCGCCATTGTCTAACATATATCCAAAGGAACATTTATCTGGAGTGGTTGTCAAATCCAACAACACTTTGTGTTGGTTTGCTTCGGATAATGTATCATAAATGGATTTTGTCCCTAATACGCCTGTCATTAATGTAGTATTTGCGTTAGAAACATTGTTTAAAATGCTTTGGACAATCGTATCTTTGTCCTGCTCCGCAACAATCCCCAAATCTACTGCCATAGCATTCGCTGTCTGAGTATCACTACTATAATAAGTTCCCTGGTTAAATTTAGCTTGGATTGCCTGGTTCATATTTTCCAAATAAGCATCCAGTTCTGTATGGTCTTCTCCAATGATTTCAGCCATTTCGGACAGTAATACACCGGAATAGTATACATAGGAAGCGGAAAGCCAATTACGGTCCACTTTACCATTTTGGTTATCATAGCCCAGCCAGTCGCCAAAAGTATTGTTTGTAATAATATAATCGTGGTCAGTGTCCAAATTTTGATAGAATTGGAATACTTCCATCATACTTGGATAAGCCATTTCGATATAATAGGAATCTCCGGTTTGCATATAGGTCTGGTATGGGAATACAAAATAAGCGGATGTCCAGGTTGGATCAATATATCCGTATTCATCAGTACCTTGAGGCATAGATGCTGGTTTTGGTACACGAACTAAAGGCTGGCCATCTGGATAAATATTATCATACATGGTTTTCATATATGCTTCCGCAGAGTTATAATCTGCCAACATCATAGAAGCTGCCTCTTTAATAACAGAAGCGTCCCCTGTCCAGCCATCTTTTTCACGTTGAGGGCAGTCGGTGTAGTTCCCCACCAGGTTAGATAACTGGGATTGATGGTACATGTCATATATTTTATTTAATCTATCATTGGAAGAAGTAAAGCTACCTGTTTCCTCAATATCATCACTGACAAAACAAGCTGTAATATTTTCTGCTGTCAGTTCCCCTGGAAAATTCTCCACTTCAACATAACGGAACCCAGTGGAGAAGAATTTTGGTTCAAATGTATCGTTTCCACCAGTCAAGGTATAGTTATTATAAGGGAAATGGTAGGTAGTATTTGCGTAAATGCTTCCATCATCGTTTTGTAATTCCGCATAGCGCAGGGTGACTACGTCGTCTTTTTGCCCTTTTACATTCAACCGCGCATATCCGGACATATTTTTGCCGAAGTCAACAACATAACATTCTGTCGCTTCTCCTGGTTCTGGGAAATTCCATTTTGTTGTATCCACACTGTCAAATTCATCTGACCAAATCACTTCACCGTTTTGGCTTACACGGATGTAATTTACGGAGAATTCTTCTTGAACACCAGCACGAAGCCCTAATCGCCCCGAGGTCTGCCCATCCGCAAAGGTATTGGTACAAATCAATTCATCTTCCAAATAAGTTTTTACTTCATTGCCTTTTACCTCAATTTTCATCTTTAATGGGGTATCATATTGGACTTTAGTGTTTGGATAGGAATCACGCTGTGACCAATCTCCTGGTTGATGTGTTTTTACCACATTTCCCTCCGCAACATTGAACTGCCACAATCCTCCATTTGGATTTCCAGAACCAAACAGAAGCCCAAAAGCAGTATTTTTCACCGTTACTTCTGTTTCAATAGTATAATCTCCATAGAAGCTTTGATTGGTATAATAAGTCTCTTCGCCACTTGTTCTAGGTAAATATAGCTGACCATCCGCCGCATAAGGTTTCGATTTATCGTATTTCGTAACTTTTTGAATACTAACTGGTTCTACTTCTTTAATTACTTTTGTTGCGGAAACTGCAGGTTCTACAATTGGGTCAGCTGGAACATTCCATTTATCTGAGTCAATCTTATCAAAATGATCTTCAAACAAAATGTTTCCAGATTCATCGGTTACCTTTAAATAATCCATAGTAAAGGCTTCATCCACTGTGGAACGGAATCCAATTTTGCCAGCGGTTTGCCCATCTTCAAAAGTGCGGGTATCAATCAAAGTATCCTCTAAGTAGGATTCCACGGTATTTCCGGTTATTTTAACTTTCATGATCAAATCTTGATTATACTGGATTTGGTCATTGACGTAGGACTGGTTGGTAGACCAGTTACCCGGATTATGTACTTTAAACAGATTCCCTTCAATTACATTAAATTGCCACAAAGCGCCATTTGGATTACCGGAACCAAAAACCAAGCCAAAGGCGTTTTGTTGAACAGAAACTTTTGTTTCAATAGTATAATTGCCGGAGAAAGACTGATTGGTGTAGTAAGTGCCTGCATTTGCTGGAACTACCAACTTGCCATCTTCGCAGTACATGGAAGTGGACCCACAAATTCTGGCGTTGGACCAAGTATTATCCTCTACATAATCGTTGGTATCCCATCCAACCAGCAAGTTGGGGTTCTGGTCTTCCCCTGTTTCAAAAGTAGCTCTGGTTACCGGAGAACTGGTGCTTCCTCTCCAATCTGTTCCAGTGTTAATCTCCTGAACACTGCCATCTTTATAATAGATTTTAATTGTTCCTAAAGTTTTTCCACCCATTGGAGTAACATTACCCAGCATAATCCCTGCTGTGTTTTCCCCATCTAATAGATAAGGTTTAATATCATAAGTATTATAATATACCCGAACATCAGGAACTGGTTTTTTTGGTCCAAGAACCCATTCCCCTACTTTTTGTCCATTCATTCTGGTTTCAATCATAGAGGTAGATGTCATATAAGCTCTAGCACGGTCGACTTGATCCAATGGTTGATCAAGCTGGAAAGTCTTACGAACTACTCCATAACCAGACCCAATCCAATTTCCATTTAGTTGTTCTGGTGCTGTTTCAAATGTTTCTGGTTCACTAAATCCAGATTCATGTCCATGCTGGTCACGAATATTAACCTGCCAGGTATAAACCGTTTCTGGTTTTAAATTTTTTGGAGTAATACCGGATTGGTCATCCGATTCTACCCAGCCACTCTCCCAAACTGGATTACCTTGTGTATCTTTTACAATAACAGAATAATGTGTTTGTAATACTCCACGTTCTTGCGCATTAATATTCCATGCGAAACGCACATTATCTGCGTCAATTCCAATATCACTATTAGAACTTGTTTGGAAAGCGGAGACTTCCAAACCATCGCCCTCTAAGGCAAACGCTGGAAGTACTGTACCAACAACAGATACTGCCATCGTTGCAGAAAGCACAACGCTTAAAAGCCGTTTCATCTTCATATTCTTTTTCCTCCTAGATTTTAAAACTGTGTTTTCATTGGAATAACCATAGCTTCCAAATAAAATACAAGCTTATTATACTCTGATATAGATTTCATCACAATAGAATAAATTCATAAAACTTATCTAGTTTTATTATGCATATTTAACATTAGATAGATTTCCGTAAATTTTCTAAAAATGAGATTAATATCAATAGAACACTGCTTCCATAGAGACTTTGTTTTTATCTCCAGTAGAACTGACCAAAACAAAAAGAGGACAGAATAGATTATCTATCCTATCCTCTATCTATAGAAGGTATGTCGTAAGCAGATATGTTCCTGTTTTCGTTTAACCCTCGTTGTTTGCATCCTTTATTGGATGTTTTATGAGCGTTAACCGTTTATGTTTTTATATTTTTTATAAAATACTACTCCACTGGTCGCTAACCCTGCAGCTACTACCAGCAATAACAGCCCCATTTGATTATCCCCGGTTTGAGGAGATGTTCCAGTGCTTCCAGATCCATCTGTCCCTTTGTTTACATATACTAATGCTACCGGAGACGCGGAGTGAAACGCTGCTGTTACTTTGTTTTCACTCTGGGTTGTATTTAACAGTTCCCAGCCATCTTCCGCACATTTGTGCAGTACAAATACATCGATATTGGATGTTGTGGTATTACAAATAAAATCCACATTTACTGGATTGCTTTTTGTTGGTGCTGGAGATACGTCCAAATCCATGTTATAAATTTTCGTTAAAAAATGATACTCATTGATATCGGCTGTACCTTCATAAGCTCCCTCTACTGAGAATAAATCCAATTTATCTATCCCCAATGCTTCACTTAAGCTTTCTTTCAATTGGGTATTTAATTGGTCTACTTCCTTTTGTAGTTCTGCTGTTTCAAAGGTGTCATTTAACGTTACTGTTCCGCCTTGCACATCAGCGCTTACAATACCGCCAGTACCATTGGAAATACTGTTATACTCTACAGCTCCTACAGATGTTGCACCTATCATCGTTACCATCGCTACTGTTAAAAGCCCTGCTAACATTTTTTTAAGTTTTTTCATCTCTACCATCCTCCTTTCTCAAAAATTTTATAATTATATATGCCTACAATTCCATACTTCTACCTATGTTATTGTTCCACCATTACTGCTTGTACCAGATACCGATAATTATCTCCATGGCGGTCACAAGTGGATAATGTGATAATATGGCTTTCCTTTGTCAAATTAATATTTCTATCAATATTACTACTCATGTCTCGAGTATCCAAAATTCCTTCTAGATACCTAGAGAATACTTCTGGGTCATTAAAATTAAAGCTTTGCATCAAGTGTCGATTATCATACAAATAAGCCGCAAAAATCTGGTATTCTAAGATATCATCTTCGGTATAAATATAGACAGTTTTATTCTGATCAAAAAACCCTTTATCTTCATATTTGTGAAGTGCTGCAAACATGGAACCATCTTTCATGTTATGCCCATAAATCAGGGTGTTTGGATCTTGAAAATCCTTTGTATTATAGTTCTCTGTAAAAATAGAACCTGCTACATTTTCTTTCCCGTCAGAGGTACGGTACATATAGTAGGAATTATCGGTCGGATGTTGCACAATAGGGTAATCAATCACTGTACCCGGAATATTAATCCACGCATAAGCATCCGGCATTGTTTCCTGTAATTTTTTAATATCCACTGGAGGCGCTTGTTTCACTTCCTGCTCTTCTGGTTCTGAAGTTTGGGAAACTGTTGCCTTTTGTCTTTCATCCTCATAGAATTGCTGTGCGGTTTTCTTTTGCAAGCTCATCCCCACAAACACTGCTGTCAAAACTACCGCCAATAATACACATAGAATGGATAGGAGTAGCCATATCTTTTTTGTTTTCACTCTGTCCCATCCCCTACTTTCACTTCATCATAATAGTTGTCGATGATCATCTGATAAAGTTCATCTTCATTGACATGATACTCCGCATAATATTCTCCACTGGTGGTTTCCCCTGGAAGTTTTACCATATCATCCGCTGTAAATCCAGAATTCAATACCAAGGAAGCTAAATATATTGCCTGGTCTATCCCGATATTAGTAACCATCTGCTGTGACAATTCTTGATACATCTGTAATGGTAGACTTGGGTTTTCTTTCATTTTTTGTTCTGCTGCCTTTAGGAAGTTTACCGCATACTGTTTTTGCCGGCTCATCCTGTCGTCATTGCTTTCCAAACCAGTATCCCGTTGTTGTAGGAATTTACTTGCCTGTTCTCCCTGTAACGTTACTGTTTTCCCATCTTGTAAAGATGGAACCAATTTAGAAAATCCTTCTGGAACGGTAACCGTAACTCCTCCTACCGCATCATTGAGTTTCTCAATTGCTTCCAGGTTCACGGCACAATAACCATGAATCGGCATTTGGTAAAATAATCCGGATACCGCCTCTTTCATCATCTCACAACTGGTATGCGCCCCATCCCCAAAGGAATAGGCTAATCCTAAATGGTTAACTGATTCTCCAGTAAAGTTCCCAGAATAATCATAGTTTTTGATTTGAACCATCGTATCCCTAGAAATTGAAATGATATTCATATCATTGGTTGTCGGGTTTAAAGAAATCAAGAAGATCGCATCTGCTTGTCCACCTTGTCCAGATACTCCTTCTACTGTTTCAATATTTTCTGTTTTTTTATCGATCCCCATACACAGGATATTAATAGTATCTTGATTACAACGGTATACTTTTCCGTTATAATAAATATCCCCTTCCTGTAGCTCCGCAGGTTGTTCTTCCTGTGTTTCTGGAACTTGGCCCTGCACTGCTGCCGCAAAAGAATTCGCACCATTTACTTTTAAAATATGGTAAGTTCCAAACGCTGTCATGGATAATAAAATCCCCAAACAAATTAAGATAATGACAACACGCAGTAAAATACGAAGGGCTGATTTTTTTGTAAAGGAAAATTGGAATAATAATAAAATACAAGATCCTAAAACCGCTCCAATCAAGTTACATAAGATATCAACAAAATCAAAAACGCCTTTTTGGAAGATCCATTGTGCCAATTCTACAACCAAGCTGAATCCAACAGCTATGAGCCAATCCCAATAGATTGTTTTTTTGTTTTTCCGTTGGAGGAACAGAAAAAATCCAATTGGAATAAACAGTATAACATTACATATCGCTTTTAAAATCCATTCCATATGAAAAGTTGTTGGTACCACCTGAAATCCTGAGCTGCCTACAGGAGAATGGAATAATATTTTTACCCCTATCACCCAAATAGCAAATACAGCCAGCATTCCCCAAAGGCTGTATTTTTTACATATTTCCCGAATATCGAATGTTTTTCTCAGACTGGCGAACAAATATACTCCAACTAAACAGAGGAAAACTCCTATTAATATATAAATAAATACCATTGGTACATTTAACAGTCCATTTGAGATCCATTCGACCCCTTGGATTAATTTACTGATTGTTCCCATTTTTCAGCTCCTATTCTCTTTGCTTATGGATTGTAAAATATATTTTTATGCAGATTTCTATACTAAGTTAAAATACTTATAATGAAATTGCTTTATCTCTTTCTAAACTTAATCAATAATTTGCTACCTAACAGCTATAAAGCTGTATAAAATACTCTGATTTGAAAATACTATTAATATTTCATGAATCATATACCATTTAAAAAAGCAGCGTTATACTATCCTGAATGATCATAACAAAAATATATTACGATACATGTTAATCAAGAATAAAATCTATTTTTTATCTTTGAAAACTAGATTCGCAGTATAAAATTTCACTGTTCATATAAATTGATAGTGCCTGTTTTCAGAAAGGGGTTCCATATGAAAATCATTTTACTAATAACTGGCGTTTCGATTAGTTTTATCGTGCTATTTTGTTTATGGTGCTGTATCCGTGTAGGTTCCTTATACGATAGGGAAAGACAGAATCTAAACGAATTGAACTATCTCCAAAAACAGAAGAAAGAAGATCCCTAATCAAAAAACGAAAGCCATGGTTCCATATAGCGATCTGATAATAGACAATTAAAAATATAATAAAATGTTTAAATCGTAATAAAGAAAGATTTCGTTTGCATTTTTTCAATAGAGTGTATGCTATTCTAAAAGATCATAGCCAAATGGGGACTCAGTAGGCTATATAACTAGAATTAAAAATTTTCCGTTAAATCACACAGATTCCTCTTATAGAACTGAGGACAAAACCAAGTATATTGTTCAATTTAACATAAACATCTATTTTAAAATTTTCTCCATACCATTTTATCCACTACACTAGTATAAGATTGGATGATTTTCACAACCTTTGTGGATACCAATTCATCAGTGTAGTCTGGTACAGGAACACCGTTGTCCCCATTCTTTACCATATCCACCGCTGTTTCAACGGCTTGTATCAGTCCCTTTTCATCAATTCCAGCAAGGATAAAACATGCCTTGTCAAGTGCTTCGGGACGTTCAGTAGATGTTCTGATACATACAGCTGGATATGGCTTGCCAATCGAAGTAAAAAAACTGGATTCTTCTGGTAGGGTGCCAGAATCCGAAACAACAGCATAGGCATTCATCTGAAGATTATTATAGTCATGGAACCCCAAGGGTTCATGTTGTATCACACGAGGATCCAATAGAAAACCAGACTGTTCCAAACGTTTTTTGGAGCGAGGATGGCAAGAATACAGAATTGGCATATTATACTTTTCTGCTAGTCGATTGATCGCGGTAAAAAGGCTGATAAAATTCTTTTCTGTATCAATATTCTCTTCCCTGTGCGCTGAAAGCAGGATATATTGCTTTTGATTCAATCCAAGTCTCGTTAGGATATCGGATTTCTCAATTTCCTCCAAATTCTGGTGTAATACCTCTGCCATAGGAGAACCTGTCACATAAGTGCGTTCCTTAGGCAGCCCACATTCAGCCAAATAACGCCGAGCATGCTCAGAATAGGCTAGGTTAACATCAGAAATGATATCTACTATCCGCCTATTTGTTTCTTCTGGCAGGCACTCATCTTTACATCTATTTCCTGCCTCCATATGAAAAATCGGAATATGAAGTCGTTTTGCTGCAATTGCGGAAAGACAGGAATTGGTATCCCCTAAAATAAGTAACGCATCTGGTTTTATTTGATTCATTAATTTATAAGAGCAATTTATAATATTGCCAACAGTTGATCCTAAATCATCCCCAACAGCATCCATATAAACTTCTGGATCATTCAATTTAAGGTCTCGAAAAAATACACCATTCAGATTGTAGTCATAATTCTGTCCGGTATGGGCAAGGATACAATCAAAATAGTTCCGGCATTTGTTGATAACTGCCGCCAGGCGGATAATTTCCGGACGGGTTCCAACGATAATGAGAAGTTTTAACTTCCCGTTGTCTTTAAAATGGATATCAGAATAATCTATCCTTATTTCACTCATGTTTTTTACGCTCCGTTCTCTTATACTGGTTCAAAGAAGGTATCCGGACGCTGTGGGTTGAAAATCTCATTGCACGTCATCACCGTTACAAGGTTTTCTGTATTACTCAAGTTGATGATATTATGGGTCCATCCCGGAATCATATGGACAGCTTCAATCTTATCACCGCTCACTTCAAACTCAATTGTTTCACCTGTATGGATATTGCGTTCCTGGATCAAGCCATGTCCAGCCACAACGATAAACAGCTCCCATTTGGAATTATGCCAATGCTGCCCCTTGGTGATCCCTGGTTTACTAATATTGATAGATACTTGACCACAATCAGCTGTGTGGATAAGTTCTGTAAAGCTACCTCTATCGTCCACATTCATCTTCAAGGCGTATTTAAACTTCTTCACAGGAAGATAGGTCAGATACAGACTGTACAGTTTCTTCGCAAAGGAACCCTCTGGCATCTTCGGCATCATTAACGTAACTGGCTGCTGTTTAAATTCCTGCAAAAGATCCACGATTTCACCGAGCGTCACTTTATGGGTTACCGGTACACAGCAGTAGCGTCCCTCAGGATTTACTACTGTTTCCACACCATCAAATTCACAGTGAATTTCTTTCTCTTCCAGCAGGTCAAACATTCCCTCTATCAAATCATCAATATACAGCAATTCCAATTCGGTGCTTCGATCATTGACCGTAAATGGCTCATCGTTGGCTACTGCCCAACAGAAAGTAGATACCGCCGAATTGTATTTTGGACGGCTATGCCCCATGAGGTTTGGAAAGCGGTAAACCGCTACTTTAGCCCCTGTTTCTTTGGAGTAATCAAAAAACAGTTCCTCCCCAGCTTTCTTGGAACGGCCATACTCAGAATTGCCAAAGCGCCCGGCCAAAGTTGCCTGAATGGAGGAAGAAAGCATGATAGTAGCTTTGTTCTGGTATTTTTTTAGAGTATCCAAAAGAAGATTTGCAAAGCCAAAATTTCCTTTCATAAAATCCTCTGGATTTTCTGGGCGGTTGACTCCTGCTAGATTAAATACAAAATCAGCAGATTGACAGTAGACATCCAAATCTTCTGGTGTAGAATCAATATCGTACTCGTAAATCTCATCAATTTGGATTCCTGGACGAGTATGGTTTTTCTTTTCTTTAATATTCTTCAGATTGGCCATCAGGGCGGTACCTACCATACCTTTGGCACCGGTTACTAAGATATTCATTCCCATTCTATCGTCCATCCTTTGCCAATTCTTCCTGTATGTAGGCCAGTGAAGCAATCTTAGCTTTTGTCTCTTCTACAGTTAACAACTGTGTATTATTACTGTTAAACTCGCTGAGTTTGGTTCTTTCAGTATTTCCTTCTGTAAAATACTTGTCGTAATTCAAGCCCCTTTTATCACATGGCACTCGATAAAAGTTACCCATGTCAATGGCATGGACGCATTCCTCATTGGTAAGTAGTGTTTCATACATCTTCTCACCATGGCGGATACCAATAACCTTTATGTCTTTCTCACAACCATCAAAAAGTTCCATAACAGCTTTTGCTTGTGTTTCAAGCGTGCAAGCAGGTGCTTTTTGTACAAGGATATCCCCTGAATGACCATGTTCAAAAGCGAACAACACCAAATCAACTGCCTCATCAAGGGACATAATAAACCTTGTCATGGATGGTTCTGTAATTGTGATTGGTTTACCAGCTCGAATCTGATCAATCCACAACGGAATCACCGAACCGCGAGAGCACATCACGTTACCGTAACGGGTACAGCAAATCTTCGTATTTTTACTAGTGCGGCTTTTAGCGACGATAACCTTTTCCATCATAGCTTTTGAGGTTCCCATAGCGTTAACAGGATATGCCGCCTTATCTGTTGATAGGCAAACCACTGTCTCTACATCAGCTTCAATCGCCGCTGTAAGGACATTATCAGTTCCTATTACATTGGTCTTTACTGCCTCAATCGGAAAAAATTCGCAAGATGGCACCTGTTTTAAGGCTGCGGCATGAAAGATATAGTTCACTCCAACCATAGCGGTATTAATTGAATTTATATCACGGACATCTCCTATATAAAATTTTAGCTTATCCGCATACTCAGGAAATCGTGCCTGATATTCATGCCGCATATCATCCTGTTTTTTCTCATCACGGGAAAAAATACGGATTTCTCCGATATCGGATGTAATAAAACGATTTAAAACCGCATTCCCAAAAGAGCCTGTCCCTCCTGTAATTAAAAGAGTAGCGTTTTTCATACGATCAGGAATATTTATTGGTAAAACTGATGGATTAAATATTTCACTCATGATTATATCCTCTCCCATTTGAATAATTATCAATTTAGCAGAACCATAGAATGATTTTGAATCATAATTTAAAGTATCCAATTAAAATCCTTTTCTGCCTTTTTTGTAATATGTTTGAAACAGCAGCAAATATAATAATCTTTATTTGCTATAAAGCTATGTAATACCGGCAGGAAAGCCATTACCTGCCAACTATTATGGTTAGTAAAATAGCTCTCTTTCTTAAACTAAGCACTACCAAAAATAAAGTTTATAATTGTTTGATATACTAGCTTTGTTAAAGATAATATATCCTTTTCAAAAGTAAAAATGTTCTTAAATCAATCTATCTCAGTTTAAGTCCATTTTCTTTTAATCGTTCTTCTAACGCTTTCATCCTCGCAAGATCTTCTGTTGCCATATGATGATAAAATTGATGTTTATTACGAAGATAAGAAAGCTCAAATTCTAAAGCTAAACTTA
The DNA here is from genome assembly GCF_900095865.1 of Massilioclostridium coli. Taxonomy (GTDB): domain Bacteria; phylum Bacillota; class Clostridia; order Oscillospirales; family Ruminococcaceae; genus Massilioclostridium; species Massilioclostridium facile. Next base: position 1,435,160 of record NZ_FMIZ01000007.1, read on the forward strand.
TCATTCTTGTAGCTTTAGCCTCCGAATCAGGACGTGGTAAAACAACCTTCCGAGTCTCAAATAAATCAATAGAATCGCCAAGTTTCATCAAAAACGGCACTGTATCAATTGATATACCGCCACCAATAGAAGATACTAAACCTTCTTTTTTTGCCATCTCACAAAGCTGTAAAACTTGTTGAAAAACTGCCTCACCATCAATTTTATCTCTACTAACTCCCATGGAAGCACTTAAATCAGAACGCCCCACTACCACCGTATTCAAAAAACCTTTTGCAACGTTTAAGATATCAGAAAAATTTTGCGCACAGGTAACAGTTTCCGCATTTATAATCCATTCAATATTTTCGATATGATCTGCATATGCTTTATTCGCAGCATCCTTAAATTTCTTCATAGCAAAAGGCGTTTCAATCATAGGTGCCATTATACCGGATGCATCTAAAAGTTTACATTGCTCAATATCTCGCATAGCTTCGCATCCACCAATTTTAATATTGAGCTTGGTGTTCCCACAAAATACAACTTGATTTAGCATAATAAGCTCATCAAGTCTACTGCCTTCAGCCTCAAATTCAGCTTTAATCGCTATCATCCCATACTCTTCTCGAAGTTCTTTTATAATTTGAAGCATCCTTTTATTTTCTGCGTTCATCTGACTCTCACTTTCTTATCTATTACTTACTACATCAAGTATTATTTGTTTTATTGTCTAAAGCCCACTCAACCATTTCCTTTATTCCAGATTCCAGTTGTACTGTAGGCTCCCAGCCAAGTTTCTCTTGAATTTTGGTATAATCACAATAAATTCCAAATTGATCACCAGGTGTACTGCCACTATACTCAATTTCAACAGAATAAGGTAAATGTTTACATATCTCAGAGATTAATTCTTCACAAGTTGTTTTTCGATTTGTACATACATTGTACACATTATAAAATGACTCTTCTTGTCCTTGGGCAGCTAGCAAACAGGCTTTTACATTATCGCTAACATGAGTAAAATCACGAAAACGTTCTTTATCTCCCATGACATGAATCCGTTTTGTATTTACTGCTTGTGCCAGGAAAATACTAACCATTCCCTGTCGCAAATTCTGCATATTTTGTCCAATTCCATATGTATTATTAAATCGAAGCGAGGTACAACGAATACCAAATGTTGAATAGATTCGCATATAATGTTCACTAGCAAGTTTGCCAACTGCATAAAAAGTTTTTGGCTTGATTTCGCTTTCTTCTGTCACAGGGCATGGATTTTCATCTCCATATACTGACATTGAACTTGCATAAATAAATCGATTACATCCAGTCCGTTTGGCATAGTCTAATAAAATAAGGGTGCTTGCAATGTTTGAGTTCATATCATAAATTGGATCATCAAAACTTGTCATACCGCCACTTTGACCCGCAATATGAAAAATTGCATCAAATTTTTGCTCTCCTAACTTTGCAATTATATCAGGATCATAATCATTTCCTTCAATAAATTTTACCCCAGAGGGAATATTTTCAATAAAACCTGTTGACAGATTATCAATTGTTGTTACTTGATGACCATCTATAACGAGTTTTTTTGCAAGATGTGAACCAATAAAACCGGCTGCTCCAGTAACCAAAAAATTAGCCATTTTTTTTCGCTCCTTTTTTTAATTTATAAATAAATCCTTTAACAAGTGCCTTCTCTGAAGAATTCAAAACAAACAACCATAATATTACACAATGAATAACTCCCCAAATAGCGCCTTTAACAATAAATAGCCGTAGAGATGTAGTTGGATAAATTGAGGAGATAACAAATCCAATCCCACAAGAAATTAATAATGGGATATACATTTTAAAATGACATTCCTTAAAATATCGCATAACATCCAAGCCAAGCTTTTTGTAATAAATATAATTCATTAGGATAATATGTGATAAAATAAGGGCTAAAGATATCCCTACTGCCGCTCCAATAGCTCCAAAGCTTTTCCCCAAAGTAAGTGTGGTAATAATACTTATAACACTCCCCAAAGAGTACACTAGCGCCCTATATTTTACATTATTTGTTGCGTAAATCATTTCAGTTCCAATTGCTTGGGAAAAATGCACCAAAGAAGGGACTAAAATTAAAATCATTACATAATAAGACCGGATATATTTTTCCCCAACCCAGCATATGACAAATTCTTTTCCCATAGAAACAAGTGCAACTACAAACAGAGAAACAATAATCAGTTGTATTCGTCCCACTTTTATCATTAAATCTGTAATCTTTTTTTTATCTTCTTTTGCAATTACCATACGTGTTACCTGCGGGAGATATAAATTATTAAATGCAGAACCAAATAAACAAATATAATTTTCAACCGAAACCGCAACAGCAAATATAGAAATTTCAACTGTATTAGAGATAATACCTAGTAAAGATGGGATAAAAGTAAAAAAGAATCGATCTGCTATTGATGCAATCATAACCCAAATTGAAAAACCAAAAATTGATTTTAACATGGCTTTATCACGATATGTAATTTGAATTTTAATTTTTTCTTTTCTCTTAATATAGAGAAACTTTATTAAATTTACTAAAAATATAATTGATGTGTTAAAAAAGACCACTGTAAACAGTGACCCTCCCAGCAATAGTGCAATTACTACTGCGGATACAGTAATAATTTTAGCCAATAAATCAAACAGTTTTTGAGCATATAATCGTTCGTATGCTGTAAAGATTCCATTTACAGGCAATAACGGAAACGATAATAAGGATACGGTTCCAGCGATGATAAAAATGCCTTTAAAATTTTCAAGTTCGGCAGGTGTCAAACTAACATAAATTTTCCCTAAAAGAGAATATACAGTAATAAGAGCAATCAAAATAATAAAATCTAAAGTTAAAAATAGTTTTGTTGTAACACCTAATAATTGCTCAACTTTATGCTCAGCTCCTTCAGCACGATACCGAGCAATAAATCGTGTAATAGAGGCACCTAATCCAAAATCCAATACAAAATAAGTCATAACTGAATTGACAAGAGAAAATAATGCATAATTGGATTGGCCTAGTTGCCCTATTAACCATGGCGTATAGAGAAAACCTGAAATAATATTGAAAAAAATTGTGATATAAGAAACAATTGCTCCTGCTTTCACCTGATTAATCTTATGCATTATCCTGCCCCTTGTCTTTTTCTGTTACAATAATGGAATCAAAATCCACCCTTTCAAAAGCTTCAAGTTTACCTCCTCTTGTAGCGTTATAGATATGAATGCCATGAGCTTTACAATATTTTTCTGCTGTAAGATACGCCCGTGTCATTTCTACAACTTTTGGTAAATTAATTGAATCAATCGGAACTTCCGCCTCTGCAAAATAATTTTTCTCCCCTGTATTCTGCTTGATTATATTTCCATCATCATCAATCTCAATGGAATAGTTATGATCAACACCTAAGAGATATATCTCAGAAAATCCCATATATACAGCAAGTTGTATGCATGTATATGTAATTGTTAATCCCTCAAATACTTCCTTAGAGGCATCCTTACTAAATCCATAGAGATTCTTTTTTGGAGGTTTATAACGCATCGGTATCATTGCAACATTTTTGCTACTACAAAATGCTTCTGGATATTTATGATACTGTTTTGCCGATATAAAGCTATAGAATGATTCTGCTATGGTTCCAGGTAGATCTTTCTTCATATTATCAATTACTTCGCCATGTGCTACGAACTAATCCAGCTTGTAATTGAGAAAAACAATCTGCACGATCTCGACACTTGGATTTTCTTCAAGTGGATTTTCAAAACCTTTGTTGCGGTGCTGCTGGTAACAAATACTTGGAACATCGTCATGGGCGTATTTGACATTACACAGAGCGTCGTCAACGACAGCGCGGGCGTTATCATATCCGACACAAGCATAGATATTGCAACCGTTATCACCGATATAGAAGCAAAGCTGGACGCTATGAGCGTCGGCGGGCTTTTGGGGCTATGGTTTCAATCACTCTTTGTGGGGCTTACCATGAAAGCGTTGTCTATCTGTATCATGCTGGTGGTGTACGGGCGCATGATTGAAATATACCTTGTAACGAGTATCGCCCCTATCCCCGTTGCGACAATGGTAAATCGTGAATGGGGCGGCATGGGACAGAACTACTTAAAATCCTTGCTTGCCCTCGGTTTTCAGGCTTTTCTAATTCTTGTGTGCGTCGGTATTTATGCGGTTTTGATACAGACAATCGCAGCAACCGATGACATATCCGGCGCGATCTGGTCTTGCATGGGCTATACCGTCCTCTTGTGTTTTACGCTTTTCAAAACGGGAAGCCTTGCAAAATCCGTATTCAGCGCGCATTAAGGGGGTGCAGATGAAGAAATACAAAATCATTTACGCCGATCCCCCTTGGAGATACGCGAGAAGCAAGGTACAGGGCGCAGCGGAAAAGCACTATCCCACTATGAGTATTGAGGAACTTTGCGCTTTACCCGTCAAAGAAATTGCGGATAAGGACTGTATTTTATTCCTATGGGCGACGTTCCCGCAGCTTAAAGAAGCGTTGCAGTTAATCAAGGCTTGGGGATTTACCTATAAATCCGTTGCCTTTGTATGGTTAAAGCAAAATCGGAAATCGCCCACTTGGTTTTATGGCTTGGGCTTTTGGACGCGAGGAAATGCGGAAATCTGCTTGCTTGCTACCAAAGGACACCCGAAGCGACAATCAAACAAGGTACATCAATTTATTATTTCCCCTGTTGAGCAGCACAGCAAAAAGCCGGATATAACGCGGGAAAAGATACTTGCCCTTATGGGCGACCTACCGCGTATTGAACTGTTTGCAAGGCAGCATACCCCTGGTTGGGACGTATGGGGAAATGAAATCAAAAGCGACATACGGTTTGCCGGAAAGGAGGTTTGAAATGGCGTATGTAACCGTCCCAAAGGATTTAACCAAAATCAAGAGCAAGGTAATGTTCAACCTTACCAAAAGACAATTACTCTGTTTCGGCGCGGCGGTGGCTATCGGGCTACCGCTATTCTTTTTGACAAAGGACAGCGCGGGAACGACAACGGCGGCTTTGTGCATGGTGCTTGCCATGCTGCCCATGTTCCTACTCGCTATGTACGAGAAGAACGGGCAACCGCTGGAAGTGATTATACGGCAATTTGTGGAAGTGAAGTTTCTTCGCCCCAAAGAGCGACCTTATCAGACCAACAATTTTTATACCGCCCTTGCGCGGCAGGAGCGATTAGATAAGGAGGTACGGGCGATTGTCAAAGGAAAAGGGAAAGACCCAAAACAAAAAGCGTAAACTTACGCGGCAGGAAAAGAAACAGATCGACGCGCTTATCCGGCAGTCAAAGGGCGACGGGAAGCCCCATACGGCGCAGGACAGCATACCGTTTGAACGAATGTATAAGGACGGGATTTGCCGCCTTGCAAACGGGCGGTATTCCAAGTGCATTGAGTTTGAAGATATTAACTATCAGCTTGCGCAGCCGGACGACAAGACCGCCATTTTTGAAGCCCTTTGCGATATGTATAACTCTTTTGACGCTTCTATCAGTGTGCAGCTTTCCTTAATCAGCCGCCATGCGAACAAGGAGGATTTCAAGAGCAGTATCACGATTGCCCCACAGAATGACGACTTTGACAGTATCAGAGCCGAATACACCGAAATGCTGCAAACACAGCTTGAACGCGGCAACAACGGGCTTATCAAGACAAAGTTTCTCACCTTTACCATTGAAGCAAAAGATATTAAATCGGCGCGGGCGCGGCTTGCCCGTATCGAAACGGACACCCTCAACCATTTTAAGGTGATCGGCGCGGCGGCGCGGGTATTGGACGGGAAGCAGCGGCTTGAAGTGCTGCATGGGCTTTTCCACCCGGACGGGGAACGCTTCAACTTTGCGTGGGAATGGCTACCCGTAAGCGGCCTTTCCGTCAAAGACTTTATTGCCCCGTCCTCTTTCCGTTTTGGCGACGGGCGAATGTTTCAAATGGGCGGGAAGTTTGGCGCGGTTTCCTTTTTGCAGATTGCCGCGCCGGAACTTTCAGACCGTATGCTTGCCGACTTCATGGAAGCGGAAAACGGGATTGTCGTCAATCTGCACATTCAGAGTATCGACCACAACGAAGCGATCAAGACGATCAAGCGGAAAATCACCGACCTTGACCGTATGAAAATCGAGGAACAGAAAAAGGCAATCCGCAGCGGCTACGATATGGATATAATTCCGTCCGACCTTGCCACCTACGGCGGCGAAGCGAAAAACCTTTTGCGGGATTTGCAGAGCCGGAACGAGCGAATGTTTTTGCTTACGCTGTTAGTTTTGAATGTGGCAGACACAAAGCAGAAATTGGACAACGACGTATTTCAGGCCGCAAGTATCGCACAGAAATACAACTGTATGCTCACCCGCCTTGACTACCGGCAGGAACAGGGGCTTATGTCCTCTATCCCATTGGGCGAAAACCTAATCCAAATCCAGCGGGGCTTGACGACTTCCAGCACCGCCATTTTCGTCCCCTTTACGGTACAAGAGCTGTTCCAAAGCGGCGAAGCGTTGTATTACGGCTTAAACGCATTATCGAATAACATGATTTTGTGCGACAGGAAAAGGCTGAAGAACCCTAACGGCTTGATACTCGGCACACCCGGCAGCGGCAAGAGTTTTTCGGCAAAGCGCGAGATCACCAACGCTTTTCTCATTACCGCAGACGATATTATCATTTGCGACCCGGAAGCGGAATATTACCCCCTTGTGGAACGGCTGAAAGGGCAGGTTATCAAGGTTTCGCAGAACAGCACGCAGTACATTAACCCGATGGATATAAACCTCAATTACAGCGAGGGCGACACGCCCATAGCCTTAAAGAGCGATTTTATCCTTTCCTTTTGCGAGTTGATTATGGGCGGCAAAAACGGGCTGGAAGCGGTTGAAAAGACTTTGATTGACCGCGCCGTTATCAGCGTGTACCGCAGCTACCTTGCAGACCCGAAGCCGGAGAATATGCCGATTTTGGGCGACCTCTACAATGAAATCAAGAAGCAGCCGGAAAAGGAAGCGCAGCGTATCGCGTCGGCATTGGAACTCTATGTAAATGGCAGTTTGAACGTGTTTAACCACCAAACAAACGTTGACATTCACAACCGCCTTGTCTGCTTTGATATTAAAGAACTCGGCACCCAGCTACGAAAACTCGGTATGCTCATTGTCCAAGATCAAGTTTGGAACAGAGTTACCATAAACCGCAGCGAAGGCAAGGCGACGCGGTACTATATCGACGAGTTTCATTTGCTGCTCAAAGAGGAACAGACCGCAGCGTACAGCGTTGAGATTTGGAAGCGTTTTAGAAAATGGGGCGGTATTCCGACAGGTATCACCCAAAACGTGAAAGATTTGTTATCGTCCCGCGAGGTGGAGAACATTTTTGAAAACAGCGATTTTGTGTATATGCTCAACCAAGCCCAGGGCGACAGGGAAATCCTTGCAAAGCAGCTTAACATTTCGCAGCAGCAAATGACCTATGTAACCCATTCCGACGCGGGCGAGGGGCTTATCTTCTATGGCAACGTGATTTTGCCCTTTATTGACCGTTTCCCGCAAGATACGGAACTCTATCGTGTAATGACGACCAAACCCGGCGAGGTGTCGGCATGAGGATAGAAATGGACAAAATCTATTGCGGCGACAGCTTGCAGGTGCTTCAAACCTTGCCGGAAAATGCAGTTGATTGTTGCGTAACGTCCCCACCCTACTATGCCTTGCGGGACTACGGCGCAGACGGGCAGATCGGACGGGAAGCAACGCCGGAGGAATATGTTTCCCGTATTACGGCGGTATTCCATGAGGTAAAGCGGGTGCTTACGCCGGAGGGTACTTGTTGGCTGAATATCGCGGACACTTATTGCGGCACAGGCAGCAAAGCCGACCACCAAGACCCCAAATACCCCAAAGGCAGGAACGGGCAGCAAGTGGCGTTTAACCACCGCGCCCCCGGCTGCAAGCCCAAAGATTTAATTGGTATTCCGTGGCTTGTAGCCCTCGCCTTGCGGGGCGACGGTTGGTATTTGCGCAGTTCTATCATTTGGCACAAAACAAACCCCATGCCGGAAAGCACGCGGGACAGGCCGACCCGCTGCTATGAATATGTGTTTCTGCTTACCAAGTCAAAGAAGTATTATTACGATTGGCAAGCAGTAGCCGAGCCGATAGCCCCCACAACGGCGGGGCGGCTGAAAAGCGGAGTTAGCAAAGGAAATAAGTATAACGTTACTGTTCCGGGGCAAAACCAACCGCAGAAAATCAACCGCCCCCGCGAAAAGGGCGCATACGCCGACGAGTTGATTTCTCCCGTCCGCAGCCGCCGCAACGTTTGGCAGATTAACAATGTCGGCTATCATGGCGGGCATTTCGCAGCGTTCCCGCCGAAACTTGCGGAAACGTGCATTTTGGCGGGCTGTCCCATCGGCGGGATTGTCCTTGACCCCTTTTTCGGCAGCGGCACGACGGGCATGGTAGCAAAACGGCTTAACCGCCGCTATATCGGCATTGAGTTAAACCCCGACTATTGCGAACTTGCAAAACAGCGGATTGGAGGTGATGAAGATTGAGCAAGGAACTGAAAGCCCCCGACAAGGTAACGCAAAAAATGACCCGCGACGGTGCGGTTGCGGAAAACCTCACGACGGGCGAAACGTCCAGTATCAGCGAAAGGCCGCAGGAAGAAAACTATTCAGCCCCCGCAGGGGTGGCAGCGGAAAAGGTTGTGCAGCATATCGGCGCAGAGATTGAGCGACACGCAGCAAAAGGCGCGGAGAAAAAAGCCCTTGACGCGACGCAGCCTAAAACCCATTCTTCCCGCTTGCAGTTTTCCGAAGCGGAACGGGCAACGCCGGAACTTCAAAAAGCGATCAAGAAATCGGATAAGGCGGCAGACTGTTTAGACGCAGCGCGGGCGGCTATCCCCAAGCAGACCAAAATCAAGAAAGAGCGCGTTTTTGACGAAGCGAAAGGCAAGGCAAAGACGCGCCTTTCCTTTGAAAAGACGGATAAGCCCCCAAACGGCAAGTTGCGGCATAACCCCTTATCCCGTCCGGCACAGGAGTTAAACAGTACCGTACATGGGAAAATCTACGAGGTAGAGAAAGAAAACGTCGGTGTGGAAAGCGGGCACCGGGTAGAACTTGCCGGAGAGAAAGCGGGCGGCATGGCGGCGCGGGCAGTTAAGGGCGGCATACGCCGCCATAAGCTGAAACCCTACCGGGCAGCGGCGGCAGCGGAAAAACAAGCGGTAAAGGCAAACGCAGATTTTCTCTATCAAAAGGCGTTGCACGATAACCCCGCGCTTGCGCACTCCAACCCCATTTCCCGTTTTTGGCAGAAGCAGCGCATTAAAAAGCAGTATGCAAAAACGCTGAAAGCGGGCGGCAAAGCGAAAAAAACCGCTGAAGCCACCGCAAAGGCGGCGAAGAAAACCGCGCAGGAAACCAAACGGGCGACGTTCTTTGTTGTCCGGCATTGGAAAGGCTGCTTGATTGTGGGCGGGATTGCCTTTATCGTGCTGCTGCTTTTCGGCGGGCTGTCCTCTTGCTCCCTCTTTGGCGGCAACAGCGGCAGCGGCTTGATTGCGTCGTCCTATCTCTCCGAGGACGCGGATATAACGGGCGCGGAAAGCGCGTATGCCGCTATGGAAGCCGAGTTACAAGATATGCTGGACAATATCGAAAGCGAATACCCCGGCTATGACGAATACCGGGTAAACGCGGACGAGATCGAGCATGACCCCTATGTGCTAATTTCTATCCTTTCCGCGTGGCATGAGGGCGTGTTTACACTCGATGAAGTGCAAAGCACCCTTGAAATGCTCTTTGAGAAACAGTATATCTTGACGGTCGAGGAAGAAGTACAGGTACGCTACCGCACCGAAACAAGGACGGACAGCGAGGGCAACCCCTATACGGTTGAAGTCCCCTATAACTATTACATTCTTCATGTGGATTTGGAAAACTTCAACCTCTCCCATGTCCCCGTTTACATCATGGGCGAAGAACAGCTATCCATGTACGCTATGTATATGTCGTCGCTGGGAAACAGACCCGACCTTTTCCCGCAATCCGGCTATGTGTCTAAATACTATGAAAACCCGCCCGCCGATTATGAAGTACCCGCCGCGCTGCTGGGTTCCGATGAAAAGTTTGCGCGGCTCATGGAGGAAGCAGATAAATACGTCGGTTTTCCCTATGTGTGGGGCGGCAGCACCCCGGAAACCTCTTTTGATTGCAGCGGCTTTGTGAGTTATGTGTTGACGAACAGCGGCCTATACAATACGGGCAGACTTGGGGCGCAAGGGCTTTACAACATCTCAACCCCTGTTTCTAACCCGCAGCCGGGGGATTTGGTGTTCTTTACGGGTACATACGACACCCCCGGCGTTTCCCATGTGGGGATTTATGTGGGCGAGGACGGGGACGGAAGCCCCGTCATGCTGCATTGTGGCGACCCTATCCAGTATTCAAAGCTGGACACCAGCTATTGGCAATCCCACTTTTACGCCTACGGGCGGTTAAATTACAATTAAAAGGAGTTGAAAAATGAATATTGTATCTTTTGGCGGCGGCACGAATAGTGCCGCCTTACTTATTGGCCTATACAAGCACAAAATCCCGATTGACCTTATCACCTTTGCCGATACGGGCGCGGAACACCCGCATACCTATCAATTTATCGAGATAATCAATCAATGGCTTGCGGAACACGGTATGCCGCAGATTACCGTTGTGCAGTATGTTGACCGCTACGGCAACCGCCTATCTCTTGAAACCGAGTGCTTGCGCTCTCATACGCTCCCGTCGATTGCCTACGGGCATAAGCGTTGTTCGCAGAAACACAAAATCGCACCGCAGGAAAAGTTTTGCAACCACTATGCGCCTTGCCGCGAAGTATGGCAGCGCGGCGAGAAAGTCAACCGCTATATCGGCTATGACGCGGGAGAAGTGAAACGGTATGAACATTCCCGCAAGTACAACGAAGCCGACAAAAAATATCATAACCGCTACCCCCTCATTGAAGAATGGGGCTGGAACAGGGACGATTGTATCCGGGAAATCAAAGCGGCAGGATTGCCGCAGCCGGGTAAATCGTCCTGTTTCTTTTGTCCGAGCATGAAGAAACAAGAGATTTTATATCTCAAAGAACACTATCCCGATCTATTTAACCGGGCGGCGACTTTGGAAGAAAACGCTATGCCCTATCTTAAAACCGTTAAGGGATTGGGGCGCAGCTATTCATGGAAAGAACAGTTTGGAAAGGAGTAAATGACTATGGCGAACACGAAACTTGACCGTATCGAAAGGGATATTGAGAAAACGAGGGCAAAAATCCTTGAACAGCAAAAGAAGCTGAAAGACCTTGAAGCGCAGAAAGTCGAGGAAGAAAACGCGCAGATCGTGCAAATGGTAAAGGCGGTACACCTTGACGGGACGCAGCTTGCCGCGTTCCTCTCCGCTTACGCCAGCGGCGAAATCACCTTGCCGCAGCCGGAAGCCACTTACCCCGCCGAACAGGAGGACAACGACAATGAAGAATAAAAAGATAATCCGAAAGTTTACCGTATTGCTTGCCGCACTGGTTATCATGTGCGGCTTTTCTGTTACCGCTTATGCGGGCGGTGGCGATGAAAGCGACGACACGCCTACCCCCGTAACCGAGGAAACCCCCGCGCCGGAAACCGAGCCGGAAGAAACGACGGGCGGCTATGAGCCGCAGCCCCTTACCCCGGACGGGAATATGTCCCTTGTGGACGATATAACGGGTGAAGCGTCCGGCGACAAGCAGTTTATCACCGTCGTTACCAAAAGTGGCAACTATTTTTACATCATCATTGACCGCGCCGAGGACGGGGAAAATACCGTCCATTTCCTTAACCAAGTGGACGAAGCGGATTTAACCGCCCTTATGGAGGACGGGCAGACCGAAGCCCCCGTTTGTAGCTGCACCGATAAATGCGTTGCCGGAAGCGTCAACACCGCTTGCCCGGTTTGCAGCGTCAACATGAGCGAGTGCGCGGGTGTGGAAGCCGAGCCGGAGCCGGAAGAAACCGAGCAGCCGCCGGAAGAAGAAAAAGGCGGCGGCATGGGTATTCTGCTTGTCGTGCTGCTTGTTGCCGCAGCGGGCGGCGGCGCGTTCTACTACTTTAAGATTTTGAAGCCCAAAAAGGACGCGGCGAAAGGCAGCAGCAGCCTTGACGACCTTGATTTTGACGAGGACGACGAGGAAACGGAAGTAGTCGAAACCGAACAGACCGAGCAGGAGGACGATAATCTATGAAACTTGTAATTGCAGAAAAACCGAGCGTCGGGGCGGCGATTGCCGCCGTTATGGGCGCGAATGAAAAGCGCAGCGGATATTTTGAGGGCGGCGGCTACCTTGTGTCGTGGTGTATCGGGCATTTGATTAGCCTTGCAGACGCGGCGACCTACAATGAACAATTCCGTAAATGGAAGTACGACGATCTTCCCATTGTCCCGCAGGAGTGGCAGTTTATTGTTGCCAGCGGCAAGGAGCAGCAGTTTTCCATTCTCAAAGACCTTATGCACCGCAGCGACGTTACCGAGATTATCAATGCTTGCGACAGCGGGCGCGAGGGGGAACTCATTTTCCGCTTTGTCTATGAACAGGCGAATTGCAAAAAGCCCTTTTCCCGCCTTTGGATTAGCAGCATGGAAGCAAGTGCAATCCGCGAGGGCTTTTCAAATCTCAAAGACGGGCGCGGCTATGACAACCTCTATCAATCCGCGCTTTGCAGAGCAAAGGCCGATTGGCTCATTGGCATTAACGCGACCCGCCTTTTCTCTATCCTCTACCATAAAACATTGAATGTCGGCAGAGTGCAAACGCCCACCCTTGCTATGCTGGTAAACCGCGACTATGCAATCAGCAGCTTTAAGAAAGAGAAATATCATGTCGTCCGGCTGGACGTTGGCGGCGTTGCCGCCCTTTCCGAAAGGCAGGACGACGAAGCGGCGGCGCGGCAGATGAAAGCGGCTTGCGAGAAATCGCAGGCCGTTTGTACTTCCCTTAAAAAAGAGAAAAAGACCGCAGCCCCGCCGAAACTGTTTGACCTCACCGCCTTGCAGCGGGAAGCAAACCGTTTGTATGGGTTTACGGCGAAACAGACCCTTGACTATGCGCAAGCCCTTTATGAAAAACGGCTTTTGACCTATCCCCGCACCGACAGCAAATATATCACTTCCGATATGGAGGGCAGCACAAAGGAACTTATCACCGGCCTTTGCGCTGCTCTCCCCTTTATGCAGGGCGTGAAGCTGCAAGCCGACCTTGCGAGGATTTGCGACAACAGCAAAGTAACCGACCATCACGCCATTTTGCCGACAGCGGAGTTTGTGAAAACGGGCTTTTCTTCCCTTGCCGAAAGTGAGAAAAAGCTAATGACCCTTGTGTGCGCAAAACTGCTTTGCGCCGTTGCCGCGCCCTATGAGTATGAAGCGGTTACGGCGGTTTTCACTTGCGGCGGCTATACCTTTACCGCAAAGGGCAGGACGACGCTTTGCGAGGGTTGGCGCGAGATTGAAAGACTATCCCGCGCCGCGTCCGGGGAACAGGACGAGGACGCAGAGCCGGAAGCGGTTTTACCCCCGCTTGCCGAGGGGCAGACCTTTGACAATCCGGCAGCGGAGATCTCCGAACGTTACACGCAGCCCCCAAAGGCATTTACCGAAGATACGTTACTTTCGGCTATGGAGAGTGCGGGAAAGGAGGACACGCCGGAGGACGCGGAGCGCAAAGGGTTAGGCACCACCGCGACGCGGGCGGGTATCATTGAAAAACTCATTAGCGCGGGCTTTGCCGAGCGCAAGGGCAAAAAGCTAATCCCCACAAAGGACGGGTATAACCTTGTCGCTATTCTGCCCGACAGCCTTACGTCCCCGCAGCTTACGGCAGAATGGGAAACGCGCCTTACCGGGATTGCAAAGGGCAGCGACAGCCCCGCCGACTTCATGCGCGGGATTGAGGAAATGACAGCGGGGCTTGTCAAGACCTATTCCGCGATTTCCGAGGATAAAGCGAAGCTGTTTACCCCGCAGCGGGAAGCAATCGGCACTTGCCCCCGTTGCGGCGCGGCGGTTTACGAGGGCAAGAAAAACTTTTACTGCTCCGACAGGGCTTGCAGCTTTGTGATGTGGAAGAATGACCGCTTTTTTGAGCAGCGCAAAAAGGCTTTCACAAAGGCGATTGCCGCCGCCCTTTTGAAAGACGGAAAGGTAAAAATCAAAGGTATGTACTCGACCAAGACGGGAAAGACCTTTGACGGAGTTGTGCTGCTTGCCGACACAGGCGGCAAGTATGTAAACTTCCGCGTCGAGCAGAACCGAAAATGATAAGGCTTGATGAAAAGCAATACCGCGCCGTAAAGAAAATGACCCGCGCCGCTTGTGCAAACAACGATTGCGGGAATTGTCTGCTGCTGGACGACGGGGAAACTTGCGTTTGTGTGCAGAGTATCAGCTATTCGCTGCTATGCCGCTATTTCCGCGAAGCGGTATTACCCGCCGACAGGCAGCTTTGCGAACAGATCACCCGCAGCGGGGAAACCGATTTGAAGCGTTGCGCGGTATGCGGCAGCACGTTTGCGGCGGGCAGCAACCGGGCGAAATACTGCCCCGATTGCGCGGCAAAGATACGCCGCAGACAGAAAGCCCAAAGCGAGAGAAACAGGCGTTTACGGATAAAAACAACTACATAGCAAGCACAGCAAACGAGTACCCGTTTGCGAGAAATGCCCGCGCTTCCCATAGAGAGCGCGGGCATTTTGCTTGTTGGGATAGTCCCAAACCCTTATATGACCGAGAAAGGACGTGATGAAAGAATATGCCGTATTCCTCATACGACCATGACAAATTAGAAGCCGCCGAAACCATGCGGATAGAACGCCGGATATATTTTGAAGCAAAGGACAGGGAGATTGCCCCTTATGCTTCCTTGCCGATTGCGCAGCTACTTTCCATGCGCAGCGAAAGCGCGGCGGCAGAACAGGCGATTTTTGACGACCTTAAAGAACGCGCCGCCGCATGGGAAGAACAGGCGGGAAGAACGCTTTTGCTGGATAAAACACTTGAATATGTGAGAACGCCGCACGTCCAGCACACCGCTAACGAGTGGCAGACCACCGAGCATAACCGCCATATTCGCAGCAACCGGGTATATCAGATGAATTACTACATTTACGAGAATACCCGCTACGACAAAGAAGCGCAGAAATCTATCCCGTATTCATGGACGCTTACATGGAGCGTGCGCACCAACAGCCCAAGCAGAACCCAAGCGAAGATTGCCGGACAAGATAGAAAGGTTTTCACCGACAAGGCAGCTATGGAAAAGTATCTGAATGGGCGTATCAAAGCGTATGACCGCTTGTTTACGGAAATCTCCCCGCCTATCCCGCAGGAGTACGCCGACTATTTCAAAGTAAACGGTATGCTCATGCCGGACTACACCATAGAGGGCGAAGAACCCCCGCAGCAGCAACAGGCGGCAGCTATCCCCGAAAATACCGGGCAGGAAAAGGAGCGTGAACACATGAGCGAACAGTTTTCTATTATGATAGGCAACCGCAGCCGCTTTGACGCGGGCGACCCCGGCGGCTATTGGTTGGATATGCCCGCCACAAAGGAGCAGTTGCACGAAGCTATGCGGAACGTCGGCATTACCGCCGACAACCCGCAGGATTTTTCCATTCGCGGCTATTCCGACGACCCGGAGAAACATATTGCCTTGCCTTATGAAATGGTATGCGCCGCCGACGTGGACGAACTCAATTTTCTTGCGGCGCGGCTCGAACAGCTTGACCCCGCCGAGGTTGGCAAGCTGAACGCAGCTTTGCAGCAGAAAAACGGGCTTGCAAATATTGGACAGGTAATTGACTTCACCTACAACGTGGATTTTTACGTCCATATCCCCGAAGTACATAACTACCACGATTTGGGCGACTATTACTTAAATCAATCCGGCATGGTACAAATGCCCGAAGAATGGAAAGGCGGCATTGACCTTTCTACTTTTGGCAGGAACGCTGCCGCGCAGGAAAAAGGCGCGTTTACCGAGTACGGCTATATCGTGGAAAGCGGCGACGAGTGGGAACGGCAGTTTGAGGGGCGCGAAGTGCCGGAAGAATACCGCATTATGAGTTACCCGCAGCCGGAGCGCGGCGAACAGGACAAAGCCTATATGGACGCAGCCGAAACGCAGCAAGCAGACGCACAGGCCGCAGAGCCGCAGCAGCCCCGCCCCGTCGTCCCCATTATCCTTACTTCCGAAAAGCCCGCCGAAAAGGTAAAGGAGATCACCGCGCGTTTGGAACAGGGCGTACAGGCGATTTTTGACAGCGACCGCTACAAAGAGTTTCTAACCGCTATGTCAAAGTTCCATGATTATAGTTTGAATAACACTATCCTAATTGCTATGCAGGGCGGCAATTTGGTAATGGGCTTCCGTCAATGGGAAAAGGAGTTTGACCGCCATGTAAAGAAAGGCGAGAAAGGCATTAAAATCTTTGCCCCCGCGCCCTACAAGGTGAAAAAGCTGGTTGATAAAATCGACCCCGAAACGAGAAAGCCCATGCTTGACCGCGAGGGAAAAGTGGTAAAGGAAGAAAAGGAAATCACCGTCCCCGCCTTTAAGGTTATAACCGTCTTTGATATTTCGCAGACCGAGGGCAAGGAGTTTCCCGACCTTTCCGTTAAACCGCTGCTTGCCGATGTGGAGCAGTACGAGGATTTTTTCGCCGCCCTTGAAAAAGCGTCCCCCGTCCCGATTGCATTTGAGCAGATCACAAACGGCGCAAATGGGTATTTCAGTTTGACCGACAAGCGTATTGCAATCAAAGAGGGCGTGAGTGAATTACAGGCGGTAAAGACCGCCATTCACGAAATCGCGCATGCGAAGCTGCACGACGTAGACTTAAACGCCCCGCCGGAGCAGCAAAACCGCGTTGACCGCCATACCTGCGAGGTAGAAGCGGAAAGCGTCGCTTATACGGTTTGCCAGCATTTCGGCCTTGATACTTCCGATTACTCTTTCGGCTATGTGGCTGGTTGGAGCAGCGGCAAGGAAATGACCGAGTTAAAAGCGTCCCTTGAAACAATACAGACCACCGCAAAGGAACTCATTACCGAGATTGAGGGGCATTTTACCGAGTTGCAGCAGCAGCGGCAAGCCGAGCAGGAGCAGGGCGATACCTTTTCCATTTATCAGTTAAAGCGCGGGGACGAAACAAGGGACTTGCGCTTTGAGCCTTATGACCGTCTGCAAGCGGCTGGACTTACCATTGACCGGGTAAATTATGAACTCGTCTATACTGCACCGCTTACAAAGGATATGACGCTGGGCGACATTTGGGAAAGGTTTAATATCGACCACCCCGCCGACTTTAAGGGGCATAGCCTTTCCGTTTCCGACATTGTTGTGCTTCATCAGAACGACGAGGACACCGCCCACTATGTAGACAGTATCGGTTTTCAGCAAGTGCCGGAGTTTTTGCAGGAGCAGCAGACCCCCGTATTTGACAAGCTGCCGCCCGAACAGCAGCAAGCCTTGTCCGACACCGTACAAGACACTTTGCAAATGCTGGTTGACGCAGACAAGCGGATTTATGGCGACGTTACGGGCAAGACCCTTGAAGCAATCGCGGCGCAAGGATATTCCTACAAGGACGGGCAGCTTGAAAAGCAGCAGCCGGAAGCGACCCCCGACAGCCTTTTGACGGGTGAAACCGTTAGAACGCCGAGGGGCAATTTTCATATTACCGATATGAGCCGTGAACAGATCGAAGCGGCGGGATTTGGTTTTCACCATGCGTCGGAGGACGGGAAGTATCTCATTATGGGGAATGGCACACAGGCTTATGCCATAGCCGCCGAGCAGCCGCAGCGGGATAATCCCTTAAAGCACGTCGAGGACACCATAGAGCAGAACGACAACAATTTTGACGGGCTTATCAACAATACGCCGCAAACGCCCACCGTTGCAGATTTTGAGCAGCGGGCAAAGGCGGGGGAAGCGATTTCCGTTACCGACCTTGCAAAAGCGGTAAAAGCCGAGAAACGGGAACAGCCGCAGAAAAAACCGTCCATTTTGAAGAAGCTGGACGAATACAAGAAACAGGCGGCGCAGCAGCCGAAAGATAAACAGAAAGAGCATAAAAAGGATTTGGAGGTTTGATAGCATGAATACCCGCTTTACCATTGAGGAAGAAAACATTGTTGCGATCTACGCCGAGGACAGCCGGGAAACAACGCTTGAAAATATCCTTGCCGCCATGCCCTACATGGACGAGGATATGCGCCAGCTTGCCGCCGCAGCGGTGAACAAGCTGCAAGCCATGACGGACAGCGAGTTTTCCGAAAGGGAGTTTATCTTGACCGACGAGGAATAGCCCATAGAGAACAGGGGCGCGGTTGCCGATTTCCGGCACCGCGCCCCTGTTCTTTTTTTGTCCTTGCGTGGACAATTAGAAAGCCGTTTTTGCGGGTTTGAATATACTTTATCGTCTATGTCGTTTTCATGCGCTGGAAGCCGCAGAAACACAGGCGTTTTCAGCCCTTAACATTCCACTTGCCACCCCATGTTTTGCGCCTTATCGCTCCTGCTCCCGCGCCCTGCTTTGGGACGGGTAAAGAATACTATCGACGTTCTTTTTGACAACGCCGTATTCCTGCATTTGCTTCTTGGCTTGCCGATAATCTTCATACAATTTGGTTTTCCTGTCGTTTAAGCTTCTATACTCCTTGCGCAGCGCGGCGAGATCGGGCAGCTTCTTTATCTGCATTTCCTTTAATGCCCTTGCCGCAGCTTCAAACAGGATAATTTCGCTTTCATGCCCCCGCAGATACTTTTCCTTGTCCGGCGATTTTCGGTATTCATCGTAAATCGGTTTTAACTGTCGGTATGTGGTGGTGTGCTTGATAAGCAGCGACAAATCAGACATACGCTGTTCCACTTCCTTAACCGCCTTTGCCGCCGCGTCATGAGCGGTCATAATATCGGCTATCTTGCTTTCAAGTTCGCTATAATACTCAATCTTGTTTTCGGTTAGGAAGTTCATGCTTTTAGCAGCCTGTTTCAGATTATGGATTTTTGCCCACCGTTCATAGCCCGCCGACTGTTGGGCTTTGATACTGTTTTCAAGATCGACGACAAGCCGGATTTTCTTATCTTCCCGCAGCGTTTTTGTTTTGGCAACATACACGCCCTTGATACGCTCCTTTATCGCTTCTTCCGTATAGGCCGCGCCGAGCGTCTTTGTGCGGGTAAACCGTTCCTGTCCGGCAGCGCGAAAGGAAATGTATTTGCCCTGTTTGATTTCATACCCCATTTCCTGCAAGCGGCGCAGCAGTTCGTCAAAATCTTTCACTTGGGGAATGAGAGTATCTATCGCCGTTTTCAGCTTTGCTTTGTAGCTTGTCCCTTGCTTTTCGGCGGTGTATTCTGCATAGCTTTTTCCCTTGTCCTGTCCCGGTACGACGACGGATAGCCCATGCTCTTTACATATCCTGTCGCTGGTGCGCCGGATAAAGTGATAGCTTTGCTTGTTGGAATGGTACTTTTTGTAGTCAACGAAGCTAACCGCGTTGAGTAGGCTAAGTACCCAGCGCCTTGCCGCATTGCTGCGGTAGGTTTCCGGACACTCGCCCCCGAACCGGACTTACAACTCTCGCTGTATCCGGCTCTCCATTCATTCACAGTCTGCACTGTGTATTTTAGTGTGACAGCTTTCACAGACTACCAGTGTTTTCCGGTTAATCTTTTTCATAAAAGCTGCCCACGGTTGACTTTCATCCAGCTCTTTCAGCGTTCTTACCTGGTGCATCACCAACACTGAAGTTTCTTTTCCACACCATTCACACCGATTTGCTTTCAATCGTGCGCCAAGACTGGGCTTCTTCAGAATGCCTTTTGGCTTATGGATAATATCCGCTTCTTTTCCCAGAGGATAGGGGTCTCTGGCAAGACTGCCTTGCCACAGTAGTCGAATACGCTCCTTGCCATGTTTGTCCTGAAATTTCACACCGATGTCTTTGCCGATACGATACTGAACAATGATTTTGCGCTTTGTTGTGCGGTATTTACAGGCCAGAGTTTTGTAAAAGCTGTACTCCATGATATAGCGGAACTTGTGTAGCTTGGAGCGATTGTTTGCAATCGCATAATAGTTACAGAATCCTCGTATCTCGCCGTTGTACTGGTCAAGAATACTCAGGTCCGTTCGCCCGACAAGTTTTCCGCGATGGGTGGGCTGCCAAATCTCTGTTCCATTGCGAACATCGATTCTCATGGCTCCCAGTTCCAGCAGCTTCTTCTGAATGGCGGAAGTTGGGACTTCCAGCATGACATGGCCGCTGTAATTTCTGGCCGTAGAACCACTTTTGGTTTTCTTGGTGTGATTGCTCTGCGGTGTAACCCTGATTTCAAATCCTAAGAATTTTGCCCGGTCTGTCGCTTTGGTTACCAGCGTCTTTTCGTCCGACAGTTCCAATTTCAACTGTCCGGCGATATATGTGCCGATTTCCTGTTTCACAGCCTGTGCATCCTCTTTGGCTCCGATGATACCGATAAGAAAGTCATCAGCGTAGCGGACATATTGCAGTCTGCGGAAGTTTTCGTCCATAGGGTCTTTACAGGGGATGGACTTGTGAACCTTGTCCAGTTCCCAGATGCTTTCCAGTAAGGACTGCTTTTCTTCCTCAGTTTTTGCCTTTGCCAGCTTTCTTTTGAGTCGGATTCTCTTATCGCTCAGCTTGCGGTATTCCACATTGACGGCTCGCTTGTTCCCACGGTCAAACCGTTTCTTAAACTCTGCCATATATTTGTCGAACTGGTCGAGATAGATATTGGCGAGAATAGGACTAATGATGCCGCCCTGTGGCGTGCCGCTGTAGCTTTGATGCACTTGGTTATCTTCCATATATCCCGCATTAAGAAATTTACGGATAAGGCGCAGGAAGCGTTCATCTTTGATTCTCTTGCGGAGGATGCCAATCATGACATTATGGTCGATATTGTCAAAGAAGCCTTTAATGTCTCCCTCCACAAACCATTTGCACCGTGTAAAGCGATTTTGAATCATTCTCAAGGCTGTGTGACAGCTTTTATTGGGTCGAAAGCCGTGGGAGGTGTCCTCAAAGCTGTTTTCATAGATGGATTCCAACAGCATACGGACAACTTCCTGTACCAGCTTGTCGTCAATGGACGGGATGCCCAGAGGACGGAGTTTTCCATTCTTTTTGGGAATATATGTCCGTCTGGACGGCTTGGGCTGGTAAGATTCGTCTTTCAGGGCTGCAATAAGCCTGTCAACTCTTTCAAGGCTCATTGCGTCAATGGTTTTCCCGTCTGTGCCTGCGGTCATGTTTCCCTGACTGGCATAGATATTTTGATACGCCTGTAAGAAAAATTCCCGGTTGAACAGATTGCGGTACAATCTGTCATAGACATAGCCGGATTGAGCTGAATGCTCTTGCAGACTGTTCAATACATTTTCTGGATTTCTCATAGTGCCTCACGCACCTTCCTTTCTTTTGCATTGAATCGAATGAACTGCCGCCCTTCGCCATGTGCGTGCCATTAACACGCTCGGACTACTACGGCGGCTCCGTTGCCATATTGGATTTTCAGGGCCTGCACCCATAGCTCTTGCGAGCATTCCAACTTAGGCAATCCCCATTTAGTAACAGAGTAAAAAGCTGTGTTCATTGTCGGATACGGTTTTCGTCCTTTTATGCTGATACATACGGGCTGCACATCGGTTTCGCTCCTGCCAGTCATCTTTTCTGGCGGAGATGCACAGCGCAGCGGATATAGCTGTCTTCCGCTGCGACCACCACAAATGTCCCTCGGACTGCCGTTCAACCAGTGTAGGCTTTATCCTCATATGAACTTTGGTCTTGCTGCTCAGTCGTGGCATGACAACTTGCCAACTCACAGCGTTACGGTCGTGCTATTGTCCCCTTTGGGTTTCCCCATCCAGGTTAGCCGTTGACCACAGGCATGAAACCTCACGCCTGCCGCTTGCTAAGCGGATTTACTCTGCCCCTTATGGGCGCACAAATCAAGTGATTATGCAGATGGTCTTTATCGACGTGAGTTGTCAAAACAAACTCATACTTGCCGCCTAATACCGCCCCGGCAAGTTCCATGCCGATTTTGTGCGCTTCTTCCGGTGTGGTTTCTCCCACCGCAAAGGATTGTATCAAGTGCCGCCCTAAATGTGTGCCGCGATCTCCGGCAGCTTCCCGCGTCCATGCAAACTCAATATCGGCGGTTTCCAGCCCGCAGCCGAAAGAGGACGCAAGCAGCTTCCCGTCTGTCTTTTCGGGATTTAAGATATAGTCTATCGCAGCCTTTAAGGTTGATTTAATAGGGTGCGTCTTTGTAACCGCCATATCTCGTCCACCGCCTTTTTAATGTCCTCTATATCCTGCCTGTAAACCGTCCCCGTCGCATTGGCGCGTTTTGCAATTTGGTTGATGTTCCGGCTCACCGCTTGCAGTTCCCGGATATATGCTTTTGTGTCGCTTCGGTCAACGACAAGAATATACCCGTCTATCGCCATTTTACGGAAGTATGCCCCATACTGCTTTATGGGAAGCTGCTTCATCTTCTCGTCGATCAGCCGCTTTTCTTCTTCCGTAACGTAAAACTTCATCTGTATATTTCTCTTTCGGTTTTCCATTTCCGCACCGCCTTTCGGTATAAGGGTTTGGGATTATCCCAACAAGCATTTTCCGCAAACGGGTACTCGTTTGCTGTGCTTGCTATCTACTCCATACCCCCACCGAAAGGCGGTATTTGTTGCGCGTTCCTTTGATTTTGGACGCAAAAAAAGATTGCAGCCGCCATGCGCTGCAATCTCCCGATTTCTCATATTGTGAGGTTAATCCTCTGCTTTTTCGACTTCCGTTATCTCCCTTGCTGTTGCGGTTACAATCCGTATGCCTTTATCGCTCATACCGTCCAGCAGCGCGTCAAGCTGCCGCCGCCCGGTGGATTTCTCCGCATTGCTGTTCGGGAAGAAAAATTGATCTACCGAAATATGATACCGGGTTACAAGGTCATAGAATACCTGTAAACTCGGCTGTTGTCCCTTGTTCTCGATATTCGCAAGGTAGCGCGGGGAAATATATAACTCGTCGCTTACCTTTTTGCGGCTCTCGCCGTATTCATTTCTCGCGGCTTTTATAGCTGCCCCGAAAGCCTTAAAGTCGTACAATGGTACGGGTCTTTTTGCCATTTTCATTCACCCTGTTACATTTTACAGTTCACCTTTCTTTTTGGATATGTCCACACAATTCATATCATTAGGTTAAATACTTCCTGTTGTGTATTGACAGTAGACTGATTTTCTGATAAAATAAAATTTATGTAAAAGGAGGCGGCGTTTATGTTGCATAGCATGCGTATTAGATAAGCATTGAAAAAAAGGATTTTCCCATTTTCAACATGGGCTTTTTTGTCATGCTTATTTTGCGGATGCTATACAAAAAACTAACGACGTATAGATATAGTATAGACATAGTGCAAGCTATGCCTTAGTTTTGTTGTACTGCTCTGTGCATTATAAATGCAGGTCAATGCTCATGTTGAGGATTGACCTGCATTTTTTTGTGTAAAAAGGACGAGTGAAATATAATGCTTAAAAAATATTGGATAAAATGTCCGATTTGTAACGGAAAGACGAGAGTTCAAGTATTTCATAATACTGTATTAAAAGATTTTCCTCTTTTCTGCCCTAAATGCAAATTGACGCATATCATTGATGTAGAAAAATTAGAGATTGTAATCAAAAATACAGAAAAACAAACTTTTATTATTTAGAAGAAAGGATATAAAAATGAAACGTTTACCTAAATATACGCCTGCGGAAGTACGGAATGATCCATACGGATTTACTTACAAAGAAATGTCGGAAGTTATTGGCGAGAATGAAGCAAAAGCCTTATATGAAGAATTATATAAGCAATTACCACGCAAAAAAAATCTATCAATGTTGGTAAAAAATATTTGCAAAAGCAGTGATACTGAAAAGTATGTTTACGAACTGAAAGACAACAAATACATTGAAACGGTTTTTATCAAGCGGCGAGATGGTGGAACTGTTTGCGTGAGCACACAAGTCGGTTGTCCTGTTGGTTGTATTTTTTGTGAGTCCGGGCGAAATGGCTTTGTTCGTAATCTAACATCGTCAGAAATCGTACAACAGATTATATTGTTGCGTCGAAAAGTAAACCGTATCGTTTTTATGGGTATGGGAGAGCCTTTATTCAATTATGACAACTTGATAAAAGCAATCCATATTCTCCGAGATAGATATGGGCTCAACTTTCCAACCGACGGCATTACCATATCAACAGTTGGTCCGGTCGATCAATTAAAAAAATTGCGCGAGGAACATCTTAAAATTCAGTTGACAATATCTTTACACGCAGCAACACAATCTGCAAGAAATCGTATTATTCCTCACATGCGCATATATGCTATTGAAGATGTTGTTAAGCAAGCCTTATCCTATTCTGAAAGGCATAATCGCAAAATTGTCTTTGCGTATTTGCTTTTACCGGGTATAAATGACCGGCCCTCAGATGTAAGACAACTTGCAAAATGGTTTCGGGGCAAAAAAGTTATGATTAACGTGTTACAATACAACCCAACAAGCAATTCAAGAATTAAAGCACCACAGAAACGGGAAATAGTTGCATTCAAACATCAATTAGAGCAAGCAGGACTTGAAGTTACTATGAGAGTTTCTCATGGCAGAGAGATTAACGCGGCTTGTGGACAGTTAGCTAACACATATAATAAATTCAAAAAAAAATGATTAAAAGTGCCAGACGCATAGACGCAGAGCCGATAACGCATTAGGTCAAAAAACCTATGTGTTATCGGCTTTTTTATTTAATATTGCGCAAAAGCCGCTGTTCCCTATTATAGAATGGATTGCGGGTAGTGTATTAAAGTCGCCCTTTTTTAAGGATACGGCGGTATCGGGGAGGTATCGCCGTGTCCATTTTTATTTACTGTAACCCGCCTAATGCTTTGCGGTCAAAAAAAGCTATGCTCCGCAAGCGGGATATTCCGGCTATGAGTATGAACTGTCAATACATCTAAATACTTCTTACATTTCCTTTGCGCTCGTCCGCGTCTTGCGGACGGGCGCATTTTGCTTTTTTCAACTTTTTTCTGAAAAACGCACTCAAGAGCCATCTCCCGAACGGGTACGGAGCGAAAGGGGCAGAGAGGACAAGCCCTTAACTCCCGTCCTCTACTCCACGCGGGAAGGAGGTGAACTCTATGGAGCTATCTTCTTCCGACAAGGAAAGAATACAACATCAGTACGACGCATTAGCAAAGAAAACTTTGGTTGGCGAAGCGAAAAGCCACCGCCGCACTCTTGCGAAACGCGCAGCACGCGAAGTACCTTTTTCGGATTTGAGCGAAAGCGAACTCGCGCAGCTTTTCACAACGGACGAATACAAAAGCGATTATTTCCGTTTTCAAGTGTCCGGCTTTGATGTACTCGTCAAAAATGAACTGCTTGCCGAAGCCCTTAACGCTTTGCCCGAAAGGAAACGCGACATTATCCTTTTGTCCTACTTCTTGGACATGAGCGACGCGGAAATTGCTGAACTGCTGAATGTTGTACGCACGACGGTTTTCCGGCACAGGAAATCCGCGCTTGCGAAAATCAAACAGTATTTGGAGGGAAAAGCAGATGATGAATACCGTTAGGAAATCTGAAAATCTGTTGCCGTTCCCTGTCATTTCCGCAGCGGCAAACGGCGACACAACCGCCATGTGCGCGATCTTGAAGCATTACGAGGGTTACATAGCGAAACTTTGTACCCGCACGCTGAAAGACGACGCGGGCAATACCTATTCCTATGTGGACGAGGAAATGCGTAACAGGCTGCAAGTGCGCCTTATTACCCGCACCCTTGCTTTTCATGTAGGATAATCTTTTAGCCCATGCGGGGAGCGTGTCCCCTTTCCACGCTTCCCGTTATGGGCTATTTGTCGTTCCGTAACAGCACATCGGAAACGGTGTACTGTTACAGGCCGACAAAGCCTATTGTTCCTTGACAAAGAAAGCGGCCTTTGGTGCGCAGCATAACAGGCAACGGGTACATTCCGTCTGTACCGAGCCGGGCGGCGGGTACGCCATGACCGCTTTTCCCCGTTGGGGAAAAGTCGAGCGAGAACTACCGCGCCGTAAAACAAGTTTAGCAGCTTGTGGGCGACGACATACAAGGCGGCACAATGATACTCCCGCGTTGAACACCCTCAAAGTATTGCGCGGCGCACCCATAAGCATGGGCCGGGGTGAAACTCCCGTGAGGTTGCAGCTAACAACCGCCCGTTTTGCCTTTTGACGAATATAGTTTATCCATACAGGAAAAGGAGGTTTTTCTAATGGATAAAAAACAGACAATTACAACCGAACGCAAAATAGGGAAAATCACCTATCTTGTTCAAGCGTTGCCGAGTGAAAAGGCAACCGATACAATCCATAAAAAGATTGAAAAACTCATTGTAAAGGATTTGCAGAAAAAGCCCGGAAATCCGGGCTTTTTAGCGTCCGAGTAGTGCATTAGGCGGCGGGATATGGTATAATGATAGCAACACATTATACCTGTTTATTCGGCTGTCGGAAAGGAGGACTAATGTTACAGTCGAATAAAATCACCGCCCTTTACTGCCGTTTAAGTCAAGAGGATATGCAGGCCGGAGAAAGCGGAAGCATACAGCACCAAAAAATGATACTTCAACGCTATGCGGACGAACACCATTTTTTGAACACAAAGTTTTTTGTGGACGACGGATTTTCCGGCGTGAGTTTTGAGCGCGAGGGGCTGCAAGCGATGTTGCAGGAAGTGGAAGCCGGACGAGTGGCGACGGTTATTACCAAAGACCTCTCCCGTCTTGGCAGAAACTATCTGAAAACGGGCGAACTCATAGAGATTGTATTTCCCGAAAACGGAGTGCGCTATATCGCGATTAACGACGGAGTTGACACAGCGCGGGAGGATAACGAGTTTACCCCCTTGCGGAACTGGTTTAACGAGTTTTACGCCCGCGATACAAGCAAGAAAATCCGTGCAGTTAAACAGGCACAGGCGCAAAAAGGCGAGCGTGTCAACGGGGAATATCCATACGGCTATATCCCAGACCCGAACAACCGCCACCACCTTATACCCGACCCGGAAACCGCGCCGATTGTCAAACAGGTTTTCGCTATGTTTGTTAGCGGCGTGCGTATGTGCGAAATCCAAAAATGGCTTGCGGAAAACAAAGTCTTGACGATTGGAGCGTTGCGCTATCAGCGCACAGGACAGGCGCGGTATCAGCGGGCAATGATCGCCCCCTATACTTGGCCGGACAAAACGCTCTATGACATATTAGCAAGGCAGGAATATTTAGGGCATACCATAACCGCGAAAACTCACAAGGTATCCTACAAGTCGAAAAAGACCCGGAAGAACGAAGAAGAACAACGCTATTTCTTCCCAAACACCCATGAGCCGCTTGTTGACGAGGAAACCTTTGAACTTGCGCAAAAGCGGATTGCTACCCGCCACCGCCCGACAAAAGCAGCGGAGATTGATATTTTTTCCGGCTTGCTGTTTTGCGCTGGTTGCGGACATAAGATGTATTACCAACAGGGCGTAAATATCGAGCCGCGCAGGTTTTCCTATTCTTGCGGCGCATGGCGCAACAGGGCAAGGACAGGCAGCGAGTGTACCTCTCATTATATCCGCAAAAACGTACTTCTTGATTTAGTGCTGGAAGATATGCGGCGGGTTTTGCAGTATGTTAAGGAACACGAACAGGACTTTATCTGTAAAGCTACCGAGTACGGCGACATGGAAGCGAGAAAGGCATTAGCGCAGCAGCAAAAGGAACTTTCCAAAGCACAGGCGCGTATGACCGAACTTGACACGCTTTTCCGCAAGCTGTACGAGGACAACGCATTAGGCAGACTGACAGATGAACGGTTTGTGTTTCTAACTTCCGGCTACGAGGACGAAAAGAAATCCCTTGCCGCAAGGATAGACGAGTTACAACAGCAGATCGCAACCGTTACCGAGCGAAAAAGGGATATATCAAGGTTTATTCAGATTGTCGGGAAATACAGCGACATACAGGAATTGACCTATGAAAACGTCCATGAGTTTATCGACCGTATTTTGATACATGAATTAGACCGGGAAACCAACACCCGGAAAATCGAAATCCATTACAGCTTTGTCGGACAGGTTGATACCGAGCAGGAGCCGACGCAAGTTGTCAACCATGACCGCCGTAACATGGTAGATGTAAAAAGTATCGCTATCTAACCCCAGCAAAATCTGTTCCTGTATAACCATTATCTACATAAGTATCTACCAGATGATATTCTCCATGTTCTTCAACATATTGATGAAGCATCTCTATCTGTGTCTGTATCGTTTCTTCATTGTCTTTTTCTACGGAAAGTCTGGCATAGACACCTGTCTCCAACTGTGGTCCTGTTATGATTTCCGGTGTCATCATCTCCTGCTTCTTTTCAATAATATTATTATTTCTTCTGCTCTTTCGTGCCATCTTATGCCTCCTCAAACCATTCTTCAGGTAACATTTCTTTCCATTCCCGATTTTTAAACTGTATTTCTATTTTTTCATATCGAAAAGATTCCACCCGGTCTATCCATCTCTTTACGTCTGGTCTGGTAATCTCTTCCGGAATCACCATTTCAGAAAACATTTCTATCCATGGATTATTTTTACTGAAACACTTTTCTATCTTTTTGATTTCTTCCAGATAAAATTCCAGTTTTTCATCGCACTCCATAAATTCCTGCACATTAATCTCTTTTTGCATCTCATATTCATCTTCTGAAATCTCTCCTGCTATCATCTGGTTGTAAAGTGGCAGGTTCTTTTCTTCTACAGAAAGCATTTTCTGAAAAACTTTTTGAGCAGATGCTTTTACTTTCTGAATCTTTTTAACCTTTTCTTCTTCCCATATCTGGCTTCCAATCATCCCTGCAATTTTTCTGGCAGTCTGATTTTCATTTACGAGAATTTCATAAACAGCCTGATACACTTCCTCGAAAGGAATATTGCCTCTCTCATAAGATATTTCTGCCGGCTTTGGATAACTCAGGCGAAATACTCTTATCTTCAATCTCTGATGTGGATATAATTTTAACGGTATGCCGGATTCTTTATCAAAAATTCTACCGGAAAACGGATTTAATTTCCCAAGACCCAGATTTTTTTTATTGATGCTCCTGTGAGTAAGTGATTTTTGTGCTTTCTGAAAAAGTTCCATATCCACCACCATTGGGCAGGAGAACATTTGCTTCTTTCCATCTATCGTCCGTTCCCATTCACCAATATACTGACGGTTATATAAGATTCTTTTTATCTGATCCCGTTTCCATGCAGCATGTTCATCTTTAATTTTTCTTCCCCACAACTTGTTAACATAATTTCCAGAGGATTCTATTTTTTCTTCGGTAAGGATTTTAGCTATTTCTGAGCAAGACTGTCCCTCACTTGACAAACGAAAGATTCTTCTTACTATTTCTGCAGGTTCCGGATCTATTTCAAGTTCCATCTTCCCATCCTTATATCGAAAACCATATTTATAATATTTCTTGGTTTCATTGAACTTTCTCATGTCCTCTGTTACCAATTTATCTTTATACTCTTTTGCTTTCCTGTCCAGATACTCAACAGCTTCCTGTTCTGTCACATCCAAAGAACAAAAATCGTCTTCCACCACTGCAATCTGTAATCCGGCCGGAAGAAACATACTTTTAAAAAGCTCTGCCGCTACATTAGAATTTCTTCCACAGCGAAACATAGAATCTATCACTAAGCAGTCAAACTGTCTTCCCATAGCATCCTGCTTCATCTGAAGATATGCAGTTTCTTCAAATTCTTCTTTTTTCCTGTCAGAATATTTTTTTACCAGCTTCCATTTTCTCTGTTTTATATATTCCTGTATTCTCTCGTTCTGCTGACTAATAATATCATTCGGAATTTCTCCCTTCTCCATACAGGAAACCATCCTCGTATAACTCGCACATCTCATAAGCTCCCAGCCTTTCTTTCCGTTTCATTCTCATGCATTGCTGCACACTCTACAAATTCTGCGATTTCATCTTCATAGTTAAAATGAATTTCTATCCTATCAGTGCCATACACAATAATTCTGTCAATCAATATTGCTATTACTTTCCGATTCAGAGATTCGATATTATGATACTTCTTAAATTCTTCTACCCATTGCTGTGTACACATTTCATTGGACAGCATTCTTTTTCTCTTTTCTTCCAGCTCATGCCTTGTGTTTTTCGCCGTCTCGATTTTTTTTGAAAACGTCTGTTTAATATCCCGGTATTCTTCCCTCGAAATGATTCCATCTGTCATATCTTCATAAAGATTATTTTTTAGTTCTTCATATTTCTGCATTTCTTTATAAAGCGTTTTTATCTGTGTATCAAGCATCTTCACTCCAAATTGCTGCTGAGGAATGTCTTCAATCTGAGAAAGGATATTGTCCGCTCGAACAATCAAGGCAATCTGATTTCTGACTGCTTCCAGAACTATCTTCTTCAATTTAATATCACTGATATTATGCGAGCTGCATCCTTCTCCACGTTTATAAGTTGAACAATGATAATAGAAGTAGCGTTTTCCTTTTTTCTTTACACTCCGGCGTACCATATTTTGCCCACAGTCTCCACATCGGAGCAGACCGGAAAACACATAAATGCTTTCTTCCTCTGGTGATGTTCTTGTATCTAATGCCATCAGCCTTTGTACGGTTTCAAAAACTTCTCTGGAAATGATCGGC
Organism: Massilioclostridium coli; assembly: GCF_900095865.1. Lineage (GTDB taxonomy): Bacteria > Bacillota > Clostridia > Oscillospirales > Ruminococcaceae > Massilioclostridium > Massilioclostridium facile. Next base: position 1,466,074 of record NZ_FMIZ01000007.1, read on the forward strand.
TCATGTGTCCCTTCTACTCTAATCCAGTTCTCCGGTTCTATCATCTGACACGCTTTGACTTTGTAGTTAATCTTTCTCGTCTTTCCCTGCACCATCGTTCCGGTATAAAGTTCATTTTTCAAAATTCTGAGAACTGTTCCGGCATCCCACTTCGGATTCTTTCCTGCTCTGAAACCATTGTTATAATTGATTCCACATGAACGCTTGTATTCGGTTGGTATCAACACACCCATGTCTGACAAATCAGCCGCAATATTCTGTGCGCTAAATCCATCCAGCTTCATATTAAAAATTGTCCGCACAATCTCTGCGGCATACTCGTCTATGACCAGATGGTTTTTATTGTCCGGATCTTTTTTATACCCATAGCAGGCATAGTTACTGATAAACTGTCCCCGCTTTCTTTTCACATCAAACTGACTTCGGATTTTAATTGAGATGTCCCTGCAATAAGCATCATTTATAAGATTCTTAAAAGGAACTATGATTTGATCTGCATCGTTCTCCGTATCAGCACTGTCGTAATGATCGTTCACTGCTATAAAACGAATACCAAGCACCGGGAATATTTTTTCCAAATATCGCCCTGTTTCAATGTAGTTTCGTCCCAGTCTGGAAAGGTCTTTTACGATGATACAGTTAATCTTATGTTCTTTTGCATCTTCAAGCATCTTCTGAAAACCCGGACGCTCAAAATTTGCACCACTATATCCATCGTCAATATACTCTTTGACCAGTGTTATATCATTATGCTGATTTGCGAAGTCACGAAGCAGACTTCTTTGATTGCGGATACTGTCACTTTCCACTTTATCTCCATCATCTCTGGAAAGTCGCAGATATACCGCAGCTAAATATGAATTTTGACTTTTAAAATACATAAAGCCATCAACCTCCTAATCTACTAGCCTTATAGCTGTAAACCAGAAAATTCATGGCTCTTTGAATACTCTTTAAATTTTGACCCACATCCATATTAACATAACTTCTGGTTCTTTGCCACATCTTTTTTATTTTTATAATTTTTTTCTGACATGATGCATCTGCTCAGACATTCTTCCAAAGTATCTCTGCCTGCAAAACTAATCTTTACTATCACCCCATTTGACAGATAACAATACGGATTTTTAATCTGCCGGATATAATCTTCCAGTCTTTCCCTATCTGAAAGTTCTGTATGAATCTGCACATCTTCTGCTGATACAAGGGATTCTTTCTCTACAGTATGAATATCTATCTGTGCCATTTCCTTTAATTGAGCCGCTGTTGGTAATCTTTTCTGCGTCATTTTCCAACCTCCATTTTTTTGTCTTCTACTAATTGCAAGTTTCAGAGGGTGTTTGGTCGGCACTTTTTTAACTTTTTTTATTTTTCACCGTCATTTCATAGCTTCAAACTGACTATTAGTGAGGGGATTTCTCTCTTAGAGCAAGTTTCGCAACGTAGCCCAATAACCCTTACAGGCTCATCGGTCACTTGCAACTTGATGGGGATTCCGTTTCCCCATACCCTCGGCTACTATCAAAAGCAGACGTATTGGTTCCCATGTACATGGTCACAGCAGGATGAATTTTCATCCTTTGTCATCACAGACTTCTGTGAATGTTTCTTCCTGTATTCGGAACCGTACAGCAGAAAGGAAAAGAATATGACAAGACCGAAAAAAGACGAACAGACCGTCCGCAGTAACAGCATCCATATTCGCATGAACGATACGGAGTATGAACTTTTACAGGAGCGAGCCAGTGCCGTCAACATGAGCATGGCTGAATTTATACGAAATGCTCTGGACAATCAGCAGGTAACAATCAAATATGAACTTGTTGCTGATGTTCCGGAAATAAAAAAACTGATCGGAGAATTTGGCAAGATTGGCAGCAACCTCAACCAGATTGCCCGATATTTTAACCAAGGCGGAATCATATCGGCAGAAATGCGTGGGGAAATAAAGAAATGTATCCGAGATATTTATGAAATGAAATATGAAGTGATGAAGATGGCAGGTGATTTTCGTGGCAGTGATTAAACATATTGCAAGTAAAAATGCAGACTATGGAGAATCGGAACGGTATCTTATTTTTCAACACAACGAATATACTCAAAAACCTGTCTTGGATGAAAATGGGCACATGATTCTCCGGGATGAGTATTATCTGGATGGACTAAACTGTGATCCGTTTACTTTTGCTTCTGAATGTCAGGAACTGAACAGCTATTACCATAAAAATCAGAACTTCAACGAAATCAAGTCTCATCACTACATTATCAGTTTTGACCCGAAAGACCGGGATGAATATGGATTGACCGGTGAACGGGCACAGCAGCTTGGATTGACTTTTGCAAAGAAAAACTTTCCCGGTCATCAGGCTTTAATCTGTACACATACAGATGGGCACAACGAAAGCGGCAACATCCATGTCCACATCGTAATCAACAGTATCCGGAAATATGATGTACCAGAAGAACCATTCATGGAATATGCCTGTGAATCAAAAGCTGGCTATAAGCATCATCTAAGCACAGCCTACCTTGCCCATTTAAAACAAGAAGTTATGGATATGTGCCAAAAAGAGGGATTGCATCAGGTTGATCTGCTCACTCCTGCTGAAAGAAAAATCACAGAAAAAGAATACTGGGCACAACGCCGGGGGCAGAAAAAACTTGATAAGTTCAACCAGAAGATGCGTGAAGATGGGATTACCCCAAAAGAAACGAAATACCAGACAGAGAAGCAATTTCTCCGGGATGCGATTGACAATGCTGCAGGTATCGCAAAATCTCCCGAAGAATTTTCAAAAATTCTTGAAGAAAAGTATCGTATTATTTTCAAAATTAGTCGAGGACGTTACAGTTACCTTCACCCTGACCGTAAAAAATATGTTACTGGCAGAAATCTTGGAACCAGATATGAAGAAGATTTTCTCATGAAAACATTTATGGAAAATACAAAATTGCTCTCAAAAGAGAAAGAGAATGTCCAGGAACAACCTGTTTCGGATACCGCTACCAATTTACAGCAGGCACTTTCTTCCGATTCATCCCAGATTCCTGTTCCATTCATTTTCATAAAATCGGATCTCCGGCTTGTGATAGATTTACAGACCTGTATCAAAGCACAGCAGAGCGAAGCCTATGCTCAAAAAGTAAAACTGACGAACCTGAAGCAGATGGCTCAAACCGTTGCCTATATACAGGAACATGGGTATGACACCAGAGCAGATTTTAATACTGCTCTTACAAATGCAGAAAGCCAAACCAGCCTTGCCCGTAAAAAGATGAAAGATACCGAACAACAACTCAAAAATGTCAACGAACAGATTCATTTTACAGGACAGTACCTTGCCTACAAAGACCTCTATGCCCAGTACCGAAGAAGCCACAACCGTAATAAATTTTATGAGGAGCATAAAGCGGAACTCTCTCTTTACGAAACTGCTTTGCGTGTTCTGAAAGAAAAATCCAATGGTCAGAAACTTCCTTCCATGAAATCACTCTATCAGGAAAAAGACCGGCTCACAGAACTGCGTGAAGTACAACGATCCGATTTTTACAGTCATCGTGATCAAGAACGGGAACTGAAGACTGTAGATGCTAATATTGATATGATTCTTGGGAAGAAGCCTGAGCGTGGACAGGTGAAAGAAAAATCTCAGCATTTATAAGATAAAAATGTGGGCAAATTTACACTTGCCCACATTTTTATGCCACACAATTATTATCTCTTGAAAATTCATCTAAGGTTTCTTTTATTTGTTCTATATAATCTCCTTGCAATAAATTATACTCTGATACAACAGCATAATTTATATCCATCTGCCCCAATAAGCTAAGTATCACTTGAATAAGATTATATAAAATCGTCTGATGATTAAAAATAAATGTACAAAACTGAATTCTTCCGTAATGAGTACAATAGTTTCTTTGTGGCCGAAATTTCAATAATATCTCTTTATCGCTGTTTGATATTTTCTTTTTCCGAGATAATAATTTTAACGCTTGGTCGTATTCTTTATCAGTTACATTTCTATTTTTCTGTTTTGAGTCTGTGTGTATACGCCAATAATCTAAAGCATATGACAATGTTTCAAACACCGTTAATGTATATCCAAATACTTTGTATGCCAACTGTTCCATCGCAGCATCAAAACTGTTTACATAAGGATTGATCATATAATTTCTTAAATAAAAATTATATGTATTTGCATCTGTATATACCCGACATATCCAATCATATTCCCACATGTAAGATTTAATATTATTCATAAAATTATCTCTAAGTTTCAAAACATTGCTGAAATTTTCTTCTAATGATTCTGGTTTGTAATACATTTTATCACTCTCCTATTGTTTCCTATAGACCAGTTTTTCTACATTTATGGAGCATATTATAGCAAATCTTTTATATCTTGTCTTGCTTTTTTCAGCAAAAATGGCCCTGCCACATATGTAGCAAGACCACTTCTGTCAAATACTATTTTTTCTTCCTCTCCATATCCTCCGTCATCGCTTTCTGCTGCGTCTGTTTCTTCCCCTGCTTTGCGACTTTCTTCTGGTTGAGCCGGAGCTTGGCAAGTACGGATTCTCTTGGTTTATCTTTATCTTTTACCTTGCGGACATTGTTCATCAGTCCGTCAATCATGTTGTAGTTAGCTTCTTCTGCCATCTCCGCACTGCGAAGATATTCTCCGTTGTCCATGACCTTCTGCCAGTTTGCCAGCTCTGGTTCTTTTCTCTTCTGTTGCGGTGGCTGTTCCTGTCCGATTGGTGTTGACGTTTGTTGCTGTGGCGGTGTTTCCTGTTCTTTTTCTTCCTGCTGTTTTATGAAATTTTGAATCTTTTCTCTTGCCTCGGCATCAAGTCCGTTATAATTATCATTCATAACAACGGCACCATCATCACTAAGAACCACATAGGCAGCTCTCGGTCCGTATTCTTCGTGTTCCATCAGAAACCATTTTCTTTCATTCATCAAAATGTAATCAATGACTTGCCATGTTCCCTTTTTCCCTTCGATGGTATATCCCTTTGTGTCAACATCCAGCTTTGTATCTGAAGAATTTTTCATCTGGAAGAAATCTGAAACAATGATAAATCCATCTTTATCTACATAGTAGACGGTCGTTTTTCCATCATCCGTAAGGACAATGACATCACTGCATCCAATGGAGTGACCTTTAAAGTTCTTCGGTCGCTGTTTCTGCAAGCGTGTTTTTATATCCGCCGGAGTTTCCTCCGGCTGGATTCTTCCAATATATACTTGCTGATAATTTTCTGCCCTGACCTCTTTTCCTTCACTTTTTAATTTGGCATAAGAACGGAAACGGACATTTCTGTACTCTGGTGTTTCTTTCACCTGATATACTGCACACTGACTTGTGTTCATGCTTCACTCTCCTCCATCAACTCTAAATCTTCTTTATACTCTTCCAAATCCATGAGGAAAACCTCGTAGCCTTCATCGCTCATACAGAACAGTTTTCTTATTGTTTCGCAGACCAGCATAATCATTTCCGAATCTCCTGCAAGAAATGGTATAACCCGGTCGATTGCTTCCATCGTATCAATTCGGTTGCCCTGATCAAGCATTGCAGTTACGATACATTCTTCCATATCAAAATTCATAGACAGATCCATCATAATTCCATATCTCCCTTCTTATGTTCATTATTTTTTTCTTGTGCTTTTTCCTGTGCCTTTACTCTCGCCTGATAGTCTTTTAAAGACTGCAGAACAGATTTTTTAATGCTTCCTGGTTCTCTTGTTACTTTCTTCTCTGCATTTTTTTCAACATCTATATTTTTTCCTGATTGTTTTTCGGATAATTCTTCCGTAATCTCTGCCTGCTTATTCTTTTTATCTGCAAGATATTTTTCCATATCATTGATTGCTTTCTGTACCAATGGGCTTTCCTTATAATGCGGAATCATATCTATCAGTTCCCTGTCTACTCTATCCCAGCTCATCAGTTCGTATTCTCCAGAATAATCTTCATCCCCATCCTGCAGATCAAAGCCAATACCTTTGCCTCCATGCATTCGTTCTGCCGGAATACTTTCATAAATTTTAATCGCTTCTTCTAGCGTGAGATTATTATGGTATTCCCCCATGACCGGAAACTCCATGCACTCCGCTACATAAAAAGTAATCGTAGCTTCTGACTGTTCCTGTTCTGGTTGTCTGGTAAAGATAGAAAGAGTTTCTGCTTTTTCCAGACGGGAAAGCAGTGAACGGGCAGTTATCACATCACTGTCTATATCGGATTCTTCCGATACTTCAACCAGCCAGTCCTTTAAACACCCTATTTTCTTATTCAGAATGTCCTCTGTGATCTTCTCCACCTGTTCTTCCCTGTTCTCAATGGTATCTTTATATTCGTAAGTGTCATATTCATAGCTGAAATTATCCAAATCCACTGCCAGCTTTTTAATTTCCTGTTGATCAAGGTAAGTATCTGCTTCCTTCATATATTCTGCCAGAGTGATTCTTTCTTCTGCGATAGGATTGATGTCCACCTTAATACCTGCCATTGCTATAGCATGAGCATTTAATTCATTGAAGAAACTATCTTCTCGGATATTGCCACGATAAGAAAGCACCACATCAAGGTCAGAATCATTTCTGTAAAGTTCCTCTCTGCTTCTGGAACCATGCACCCTTGCAGCAAGCAGCTCTACTTCATTTTCCAGTCCCATTTCTTCCAGAATACCCTGTGCGTGATACAAGACACCTCGTTCCACTTCTGCCCTGCTAAGACCATTTAATGCTACTTCATCTCTTCCAATCTCAGAAGTCGCACGAAGCTCACCTGCCTGTAGTAAATCCTTTGAATGTTGGATGGTCATTGCCTCAAATTCTTTATAGTCTACTTTAACGCACTCCATATCATCCATTCTTTCACTTTTTAAGATTTCATAAGTAGCTTTCTGAATAGATATATCTGGATTATCGTAATCACTTTCATTAATTTCATGCAAATCAGAATCATAGAAAATATAAAAATAACCTTCTTCCGTTGCCTGTACAGTCAGATACCCTTTACTCTTAGTAAACTGCATGGCAATTCCCTCACAGGTATCCACTGCTCTTTCCCGGTCATAGTCCTCAAAAATACTTGGAGGACAATTCTTTAATAACTGTGCCCGCTGCATCTGCCGTTCGCCTGCTTCTTCCACTTCTGCCATCAAATCTTCATAATCAACGGAAACTGCATTTTCCAGAGACACATCTTCATCTTCCAGAATATCTTCCATTGCCTGCCGCATAGAAATATCAGGATTGTCATAAGCACCACCGTCGATCTCATCGTAATCCAAAGCATAAAAGGTATAATCATAGCCTTCCTCTGTTCTCTGGATTGCAAAATATCTATCATCAATCTTATATGCCAGTTCATCCGGTTCCAGTTCCGGCATAAGTCCCTCTACAGAAATTCCTTTCTCCTGCAGATATTCTGAAATAGCTTCCAATGCTCCTGCATCATACCCATTCCAAAGATCTTCGGCTACAAGCTGACCATGTTCCGATACGATAATCCCTGCCACATCTGAACCATACTCATCATGTTCCATGAAGAAGAACTTCTCCCCTGCATACTCTCTTTCATCTACTGTATGCCAGGTTCCCGCATGTCCATCTGCTTCAAATCCTCTGGTATCTGCTGTAATGGTGACTTCCGCTTCATCCAATGCCTGTTCAATCTTCTGCATACGGATCTCTGCTCTTGCCATATCAATAAATCCATCTAACACCGCTGGGTGGCTTTCTATCACATAATCCTGATTCAGATTCTTTCCCTGATTGATATTTTCCGGGATTTCGATATGCTCTGCCCAGTCTTTGTTCTGTTTGGAAAATCTGCCGTCATAAGAAAGTTCCCGGAGCGTATTTGCCATAATAAATGTCATACGCTCTTCTCCAAACTGCTCTAACACTTGCGTTGCGGCATCTTCCTCTAAATGCAGCCCGTCAAATTTTAATGCGATTGCTTCCTCGATTGCTTTCTTACAATCAATGTTTAACTTTCTGGAATCCAGATAGGCATCTACATCCCGTTCTTCCATTGCCTGTGCAAGTGTTCCTTTATAGACTGGCGGGTAGGCTCTGGTATGATTATTTTCCAGTATCTCCATTCTCTGCTGTACAAAGTCCGGAAGTTCCTCAAAGCCGAAAGAATCCACATAATAAGCCTTTGTTTCCGCCGTCCGGTTTATAACTATGACATCGCTTACCGATAAGGAATGTCCATGAAAATCGTTTGGGCGGTTGATATTAAATCTCTCAAAAATATCATCTAATGTGATCGTTGGTGTCCATGGAGCCGCATACACCATCCTGTAGTCTTTTCCATCAATGCTATAGCCTAATTTTTGAGCCGATTCAACCCCCATAAACTGATAAGTATGCTCTCCATCCGTATCCATCTGATAGATTGCAAAACGACCGCTTTCTCCATGAAGAAGTAAGGTTTCATCAATCTTTTCTGCACTATCCTGTTCCAGTTTTTCCTGTCTGGCTATCGCTGCTTCTCTTTCTTTATGTACTTCCCATTCCGTTTCCGTAATACCAAAGATACCGTCATGCCCCAGGATCGCATTTTCTGTTTCTGCAAGAATCTGTCCTGCCTGTTCTGGATGATCTGGATTTCCATTTAAGATAAAAACTTCTGCACCTTCACGATACAATTCTACTGCCCTGTTTTTTTCAAGAGGATACATATGCTCCAGTCGGATTCCTGCTTCGTGCATTTCTGTAAAACCGATTCTTCCATCTGGAAAATTATCCATCTGTGCCTCTGTTTCATGCACAAGACTTCTCATAACTTCACTTCGGTCACCCCGATTCGCTGTCAGCATACGGTTTACCAGTCCCAAAACTTCGTCTCGGTCATCCATCTTATAAGCAAAATTGACGATAAGGTTCCTTTGGGATTCCGTAAAATTTTCATGGCTGGCGGTTTCTGCAGCTTCAATCAGTCTATGGGCATACTGCATGGTACTTTCCCTTTCTTCTGGAAGCTCTGTGGTTGGAAAGTTCGCTCTTGCTGCCTGGATCACTTCATGTACTAAGTTTGCACCGGCTTCATCATAAGATTCCCGCATATCCCAGACCAGATCATTCAGTCTTTCTATCTGTCCGGGAAAGGTTTCTGCATATTCCGTTACAAATGCTTTCTCTTCTTCTGTAAAAATTGTTCTCGGAAATTCCGCTTTTTCCACCAGCATTTCTGCCTGTTCTTTCGGTGTCTGCTCTGAAAAATAAGCACTGCCTGTATCTGCATCATACGCTGCATCAAAAAAGTGAATCGGATAATTTCCTCCCACTCCATCACTTGCATACAATACTGTGATTACTGCACCTCTGTCCTCCAGAAATTCTTCCAAAGATTTCTCATCCTCTGAGATTTCTTTCTGCTCCAGCCGACTGACATATTCCTTCACATTCTCCTGCAACTGTTCTGCTGTCATGTTCTCAACCAGATCATACGCATATTCTGAACCCATGCTGCCTGAAAGATGCAGAATCACATCCTCTCTATGGAATGTTTCTCTGATTGGTCTTTCCATTTCCAACTCATGCATCTTTGTTTCAATATTTTCAATAATTCCCGCTGAAGTTTTTCGGATTGTATCCATAGACGCTTTCAGCGTTTTCATGTTCTGACTTTCACACCAGCTTGCAATATAAGTAAAGGAATATTCCGAAGTATCCAGTCCAAAATGACTACATACAATATAAGCAATGCTTTCTGCTTCTACTTCTTTGGCTGTCTTTCCTTTTATAATGCCATCTGCATCCATTACATCATTGTCATGCAGAATTGCATGGGCAACTTCATGGACACCGGTTTTCATGGACTGGAGATTACTCATTCCTGTTTTAATCGCAATATATTTTTCTGTCTGATGATAATAGCCCTTTGCCTCCCCGTCTATTTCCATAAACCGTACTGGTACCGGTGAAATATCCTGCAATGCTTCCATAAAAATATCATAAAACTGCACGCTTCCTGTCAGCTCCGGTACATCCAGTTCTGCAATCGGTTCTCCTTCTGTCTGGCTGACATCAAATACTGTCGCTACCCGAAATCTTGGGATTACCATTTCTACAATCTCTGTTTCCGGCTGTCCATCTTCGCCAATGATTGGTTCCTGTGTATCTGGATCAATCTTTTCTATTTCCTGTTTTTCTTTTACTGGCGTCGGTGCAATAATCTGGATTCCTTTTTCACCCCGTTTTACATGACGGTTAAATTTCTTCTGCCATGCCTGATAACCTGCCACCAGTGTCGCATCCGGTTTCTGCATCGTAATCAGAAGAGTATTGTTGAAACTATAATTATGAAATTTTGACATCGTATCCAGATATTCTGTATAACGCTCTGATGTAAAAATTTCCTTTACTCCCTGTTCCAGACGCTCTGTGATTTCTTTTAATTTTTTATCTGTTTCTGCCATAGTTTGTCCTCCAATTTTGAATTTATCCCGCCAGAAAGTTCTCTGACGGGACATTATTTATAACTCCTGCTCGTGATTTTTCTTTGGTTTCGGTGTACCAGTCTGCTTCGGTGCAAGCTGTCTAGCCTTTTCCTGTTTCAGACGTTCCAGTATGGACGGCTTATGAACCTTGTCTGCTGTTTCCTGCAGATTCCTGTCTGCATCCCGGACTTCTTCCTTTCTCGAAGAATCCCTGTCTGGAATCTTTTCTGTACCAATATCCTCATCTGCCAGAATTGTTTCATTCCCTTTTTCATCCATGTTGAGCAAAGCATTTAACTCCGATAAACGCTCCATTTTCTCATTCAGTTCCGTTTCTTTTGGAAATGGTTTTTTTACTTCTTCCTGTGCTGTTGCAAGCTGCTGTTGTACTGTCTCTAACTTTTGCTCACTCTCTGCCAGTTTCTTATCAATCGAAGAAAGGGCATTATGAATACGCTGGATATTTCCCAAAGGGTCTTTTCCTATTTCAATTTTGTAGGAACATTTTCCCTTTATGGTCAATTCAAAGGAATTTGCAAACAGGTTATATGATGCAGATAAAGTAAATCCATGGTACTCTCCGACTTTTCCTCCTGTGGTGACTGCCTTTAATCCTGCACAGGCAGCTATCATAGCTTCGCCTGCTTCTTTTTTGTCTGTATAGGCAACATTCCCTATATTCATAGAATAGCTGTCATTATCCTGCAGATCAACATTCTTTATCACACTAACATCAGACTGCATTCCGGCAATCCTCTCTTTCAATGCACTGATCTGAACTGGATAATTCTTTGCAATATCTGATTCCAGACGATAAATCTGACTGGTGTGGTTAGCCTTCAAGAGCTTTAATTTACTGACTTGAACATCCAGATCCATTTTTTCTTTTATATAGGGATTTCCTGTTGCAAGGGCTTTGATCTCTGCATAAGAAAGTGCAGTATCATCCACATCTTCACACGCCCTGACTGGTGACTTACTGGTCATAATCTGAGAAATAAACTTCTGTTTATTTTCCAAAATCTGCCACATGTATGCATCGAACGTATTCTCTGTTACATAGCGGAATATCTTAACTTTCTCATTCTGGTTTCCCTGTCGTAAAATTCGTCCCTCCTGCTGCTCCAGATCAGTCGGTCATTTTTTGCGGACAGTTCATACATGCTATCCTTTTCTGTTCTCTGCTCCTGCGTTTGCTCTCGTTTGATTTCTCCCTCCGTATCTTCTTGGCACAAGCAGGACAATACCTTGATGCACCAGAGCCCGGGACATATTCAACGCCGCACACCGTACAATTTTTAGCGGGCATTGCTGCCCACCGTTTTGTAGGTATGATATGTAATTCATCGACAAAGCCGATGAATTTATAGTAAATCTTGATTTCCTGCTTCACTGTTCCGTCTGCCATCTTCTCACGCTCCGAAACAAGTATCTTGTCTATGAGTGCGTTTATAACTGTTGCATCCAGTTCTTTTAAGCCTTGATAATTTCGGATAAGGGCGAGGAAGTCACGGATTCCCCGTGATTTCTCGTAGCTTTCATTAAGAGTTTCCGTCACCTCTTTCAGCCTTGCTTCAATTTCAAGCTGCTCTTTCTGGTATTTCCCCGACATCATCTCAAAATTCCGCTCGGTAATACGCTCCATGACCTTATCCTCGTAGAGAGAGGAAAACAGCCTGTCCAGTTCCGCAAGGCGTTTGTTCAGCTTCTTACGTTCTTTCTCTAATGCTTTCGCCCTGCTCTGGTCTGTTTCCGTGAGCCGCTTTTCTATGGCCCTGACCGCCTTTTCATCATTCACTGCCATATCCGCAAAACAGTTGATGTCGGCAAGAACGGCATTGAATAAATCCCTTGCTTCTATATTGTGGGCACTACACTCGCTTCTTCCGTTTCTTGCATAATTATTACATGAATACTGTACACAGTCGATAATCTCTGGGCGTTTCCTCCTGTGTACGTTCATTGCCCGCAGAGCACATCCGCAGTCCACACACTTGATAACGCCTGCAAAAATATTTACAAATCCTCCCTTGTTCTGTGGAAGCCTACGACTTGTAATAAGCTGTTGGACAATATCAAATTCCTCCTGCGTGACTATTCCCTCATGGGTATTGGGTATCACTTCCCATTCTTCGGGCAGCTTAGAGGGGCGTTTCTTGCTTTTCATATTGGCGGCAATCCGTTTGTAGCCTACAAGATTTCCCGCATATATCGGGCTTCTTAAAATGCTCCTCACGCTGTTCCCACTCCAAATATAGCGTTTGTCCTCGTTCCCCTCAAAATGACGTTCAAAGCCTGTTTCGCCACGCTCCGCCGCATAAGCGGCAGGGCGTAGGATATGCTGTTTATTAAGATGTCTGCAAATTTTGGCAACTCCATTCCCTTTTAATGCAAGGTCGAATATCTCTTTTACAACATGTGCCACTTTATCATCTATCAGCAGATGGTTGTGGTCGGCAGGGTCTTTGATATAGCCATAAGGGGCGGTAGTTCCCATGAATTTCCCCTGTTGAAACCTCGCCCGATATGCCGATTTTATCTTAACAGATATGTCAGCGGCATACATTTCGTTTAAAATGTTGCGGAAAGGCGTGATGTCCATAGCAGATTTATTCAAGGTATCTACGCCGTCATTGACCGCTATATACCTCACGTTATGCTCTGGGAAGAAAACTTCCAGATATAACCCACAATCAAGATAGTTTCTCCCCAGACGGGATAAATCTTTCGTAATCACGCAGTTTATCAGACCGCTTTCAATGTCTTTTATCATATTCTGGAAACTTGGTCTTTGGAAATTTGTACCAGAATAACCATCGTCCACATACGTTTTTGCTATGTGCCATCCCTGCTTTTTCACATAATCCGTGAGGATGGATTTCTGTGTCGCAATGCTCGCACTCTCGTTATCCGTACCATCGTCTTTAGATAAGCGGCAATAAATGCCGACTAAATAGATTTTCTTTTCTTCTTTGATTCCTGCCATACTGTAAAACCTCCGTATCTGTCCTATCTGTTTTCATGTCCCATTGCGTACATTCTAAGCGGACAGCCCCTCATTGTCGAAGGTGTCGCCCTCGGCAATCTTCTTCCGAATATCCTCGGAGATAATCGGGACAAACGCTTCTGTAACGGTCTGTGTGCCGACATATTCACGGCTGATTATCATCTGCACTGGTGCTTTTGGCACGATACGCTTTCTCTTTTTATCTGCTTTCTTATCCTCGCCCATACTTAAATCTTCCTTTCCAGACAGGGCAGGGAAGAGTTTGGAAATGTCCCCGCCCTGCCAATCAGATACCATTAATCCTCGCTGTTTAATTCTTTCTGTAATGCTTTAAGGAGTGCCGCCGCTTCATCAGCGTTCAGCGTGATTCCCTTGCCGCACTTTTCACGGTTCGGGGAAAAGCTGCGGATGTCATACTTCGGCTCTTTCCCATTCCATGAAATGAGATTGATTTCCTTTGTGTAGCCACTGTCGCCCGTAGACAATACTGCGATTTCCTTTACGATTTCATACTGGATTTCTCTCATTCTCCATACCTCAACTCTCTGTATTTACTTCCCGAAAAAAGAAGATTAGCGGCTGTCACGGTTGCGTTTCCTCTGCAACTCACGCTCCAAAAGTTTGATGATGGTTTCCTCCATCTGCTTCGGCGTTGTGTTCTTCGGAAAGTATTTTTTCAGCTTGCTTGTGTTGATTTTCAAGGTTTCTTTCTGGTTGCCCTTTTCCTCCGTCATAATCGCAAATATCGTATCCATGTCAAGCCGCCCGCTCTGGCTTAACTGTTTCATCCGCTGTGCCTGTGAGAGTGAGGGCGTTGCTTCTTCGCTCTCCATCGTGGCAAAGAGGTTTTCCTGCTCGTCTTTCTTCAAGAAGGACAGTTCCACCGCAGGCGTGAGGGCGATTTTCCCCTCGTCCACCATCTGCAAAATCGGCGGTATCAGTTCCGTCAGGCGGATAAAACGCTGCACGGTCATCCTGCCCACGCCGAAGCCCTGTGCCACCTTGTCGTCCGTCCGCAACTTCGTCACAACTTGTGACGAGGTTAAGTCTGTGCGGAAACCCTGCCGCTTCATGGCTTCGGATTTCATCTTGTAAGCAAACGCCCGCTCCGATGGCAGGATATTCTCACGCTGCAAATTGCTGTCTACAAGGGTGATGATGGCTCGGTCACGGTCTAAGGGCAGGACAAACGCAGGCACGGTATTTATCCCTGCAAGTTCAGAAGCACGGACACGCCGCTGTCCTGCAATCACTTCATAACCGTCCCCGTCCTCTTTCGGGCGTGTGATTATCGGCGTGACAATGCCAAATTCCTTGATGCTTTCCGCTAACTCTGACAGTGTTTCATCTTCTGCCACATGAAACGGATTGTCGGGGAACGGGTACAAGTCTTTGGTCTTTAACACCTTAAAATCCTGTTTCTTCATTCACATATCTACCTTTCTTTCGCTCTGCTTCTATGATTTTTCTGCAATTCTTCCAACACTTCGGGCGGTATTTTTGACAGCAGCCGCCCCATCTGCTCGTTGGTTCTCTGCAATTCAAATATCTTCTGATTCGCTTTCTGCACCTTTAGTTCCTGCTCGTACTTTTCATCACGCATACGCCCCGCATAGTCTGATTCCTGCCCAATTCTCTCTTTCAAACTGTCGATATACGCCTGCTGTTTCCCGATTTCCTTAGAGAATTTCTCCACGTCTGGCAGCCATGCAGAGAGTAAATCTAACGCTTTATCCCTTTTCTTCCCTGCGTTAAAGGCGTTGATGTCGGATAGGGCAGACACGATTTCTTCATACTGTTTATCAAGCCTGCCGCCTAATTTATAGAGCCATGTGGGGACGTGTTTCCGCTTGGTTTCCATTGAGGACTGCCCCCGTTCAAGCTGATTCCACCGTGAGGACATCCGCTCATGGTAGGCGGTCTGCCACTCGGATAATGATTTCTGGTTGCCTAAGATAGCTTTCGCTGACAGCTTATTGTCTGGCGTAATCGGCACAAAGCAGAGGTGCATATGGGGCGTTCTCTCGTCCATATGGACGACAGCGGAGAGGATATTCTGCTTTCCAACACGCTCCGAAATGAAGTCAAGAGCCGTCTGGAAATACGCTTTTTGTTCTTCGGGCGGTAACTGGTTCATAAATTCTGGTGAAGCTGTGATGAGCGTTTCCACCATCATCACGCTGTCTTTCCTTGTCCTGCACCCCGCTTCGGCTACCATGCGGTTAATCTCTTTCTTGTAGGTGTACTTTGGTGGTGCTATGAGATGGTAATTGTTTTTAGAGCGTTCCATATCTATATCTGGGTTGCTTTTGTAGGCTTCTTTCTTCCGCTCGTTGTGGCGTTCACAAGCCGCAACGCCGCCCGCTTTTCGTTTCTGGAAACGCAGGATTGCATAAGGCATAGGCGGATTCCTCCTTTCTTTCGGCGGGTGACCGTCCTTTGGGGTGACAGCGGTGACGGTGGTGACAGCAGTTTTGGGATACCCCCTGCCGACTGCCGCAACTGTCACCCTCACCCCCTGCATGACGGTCATGTCGATGATGACGGTGTTTTTGGGATACCCCCCTCGCAAGAGCCGTCACCGTCATGCCGCCATTCTTTTATCCGAAGCCGTAAGGCGTAGGATAGCAGGGCACAGCCCTGCCTTAAGGGAGTCCAGAGGGAACGTCTGGCACACGACTTTGCAGGGCAAAGTGTAGTGTGTTACACCCTGTAAACGCAGTCGGAAAAATCGGAATGATTTTTCTGACCGCAGGGGTGGTTTTACACGACCGAAAAGGGCGAGTAAATCTCACGCCTGCATTTTGCGTTTACGGGGTGTTCTCCCGTAGGGATGACAGCGGCAGGGTATCCTAAAATCACTGTCACCACCGTCACTGCTGTCACCCGCAGGGCAGAGCCGCCAGCTTTACATGGCTTTAAGCGTCAATGACAGTAACAGGGGGGTATCCTAATATCGCTGTCACCACCATCACCGCTGTCACCCGCCCTCCTTGCAAGGGCAATCCGCCTGCCGTCTTTCCTGCGGCTGTACTGGTAGCAGATACGGTTCTCGCTTAAAAATGTGGTGCGGTATTCATTCAGCCATTTCGTAATCACCGTGGGTATGGTTTCCGTTTCCCCCATAGCGGCTAACAGTTCCGTTGCCGTGCCTATCCATTCTTCCTTATCCCTCATAAAATCCACCAACCGAAAAAGGACATCTGGTATCGTTTCTTTCGCAAGCTGCTCCTGCGTTTTCCGCTCCACAAGCTCCCAACGGCAATCACGGAAACGCAGCGTGTATTCCTGATAAGGCGTGTCCCTGCCCGTCACATACAGCTTGGCGGTGTCAGACGCACGTTTCTCCTTTTCCAGAACAAAGGTAGCGTCCGCACTCCCCGTTAATCCTGTCGTCCCAGACACCTTGTTGAACACGTCGCTGTCATTCTGCTTTCGGATGTGGTGTACGACAATGACCGCCAGAGAGTGCCTGTCGGCAAAGTCTTTGATGAGGGAGATGTCCCCATAGTCGCTTGCATAGGCATTGTCTTTTGAAGCTGTACGGACTTTCTGCAAGGTATCAATGACAATGAGCCTGCTGTCTGGGTAATCTTTCAGATAATCTTCAAGCTGCACGATAAGACCGTCTGACAGCTTGCAGCTTGCCACGGCAAAGTGGAGCCGCCCGCTTGCTTCGTCCGTCAAACGAAATAACCTGTCCTGTATGCGGCAGAACGTGTCCTCAAGGCAGAGGTAA
Source organism: Massilioclostridium coli (assembly GCF_900095865.1). Taxonomy (GTDB): domain Bacteria; phylum Bacillota; class Clostridia; order Oscillospirales; family Ruminococcaceae; genus Massilioclostridium; species Massilioclostridium facile. Next base: position 1,483,295 of record NZ_FMIZ01000007.1, read on the forward strand.
AGCACATCGCCCTCCATTGTCGGCATATCCCATAAAGGGATTCCCTGCGACACGCATAAGCATAGCTTCAGCATGAGCCAGCTTTTGCCTATCTTCTGTGAGCCGCAGAACAGCGATAAGCCTGTCGGGATAAGGCTGTCCACCACAAAGGATGGTTTCTCAAGCGGTTCATAAAGGAGCGTTTCGGCGTTGACTGTCTGTAACTTCTGCATGGCTTTCCTCCTTTCGGGCGGTGTCTTTGTTTTCGTTGCACATAGGCGTTGACCTCCTTAAAAATAGATTTACTCCCACGGAAAAAAGTGAGAGTATGTAATGCCGCCAATCCCACACAAATAAAAAACAGATTTCTTTTTCGGGCGGTGTCGGTCACGGTTGGAGATATTTCTTCAATTTCCGCCTTTACTTTCTCCTTTGCAATCGCAACAGATTTCTGTATTGCCGAAGCGGTGCAATGCTCCATAGCGGCGATTTGGTAAAAATTGAACTCATACTCGTAGTAGAGCAGGAAACGCCGCCTTTGTATCTCTGGAAGGCTCCCAACCGCCTTATAGAGCGTTTCATTCCGTTCTTCCTCAACCATGCGTTCATCAAGGCTCTTAGGCACACGCAACGCCCGTCTGTAAAGGGTTTCGTCCCATACCTCGTTAAACTCCCTGTGCCGCTCGTCCCATTAGAAAAGATTCCTGTTCCTGCGCTCCATCTGCCGAAACTCCATAAAGAACTGTTCCGACACTTCCAACTCGTGGGATTTGCCCTGCCCGTCCTTAAAGCTGATAAAATACCTTGTGCCGCTTTCCGTGGATTCCTCCCGAAGCGTGTATGCCTTAACCCTGTATGCCATCCTGTTGTCCTCCTGCAAAAAATGAGTGAGGGGATTTCCATCCCTCACCCAGTAGCCCGCAGGATGGCAGGCTGTTTTAGAAGCTATAAAATTTTCCGCAGCTTCTTCCGCAGATGGTCTAACCTCGCATAGATGGCACCAGTCGTCAAATGCACAAGCGGGGCAATCTCCTTTGTGGAATACCCCTGCATTTTCAGCAGGACGATTTTCAAGGTACGCCCGTCCACCGTGACTAATACTTGATAGAGATTTTCGCTCTCAATCTCTTCCAGTAACTCCGCAACCGTACCCACTTCCGCCTGCCGCTCCCTGCCTGCCATGTCCTCAAGATATTCCGCAACGTCATTCGTCCATCGGTAAAACCGCCTGTTGGAATTGAAGTCTGCCCTGTCCGCCATGCGTATCTGCTCAATGGTCGCTTCATCAACGCCGCACTCACGCAGCAGCTTTTCCTCCGCTTCTTTCCAGATACGCCATTTCCTGTCCTCCCGTCCGTGGTTGTATGCCATTCTTACTTCCTCCAATCAGAATTGATTGAGAGGGCAGAGAAAAGCCCCCTCATCTTCCCAAAGGAAAAAACAAGGGGGCTGAACGCCTTAAATTTTAATTTTCTATTATCTTTCTTAGTTTTATTAGGATTCTGGCTTTGCGTTTGTTTACAACGCTCTGGGTTATGCCCAACCTCGCCCCGACTTCACGCTCGGAAAGTCCGTCAAAAAAGATTGCCTGTATCAGCTCCTGTTCACTATCCGACAGCAAAGGCAGGGCGGCTTTCAGCCTGTCCACCATGACCGCATTGACAACGGTTTCTGCAATGTCCACCGCTTCATCAGTGATAAAGTCCAGAGGATTCCCCTCGCTGTCCGTAAATCCGTCGAGAGATAGCAGTCTATTCTTTGTATCTAATTTTTGCAGATAACGCCACCGTTCCTTGTCACGGTAGAAGTCTGTGTATTGCTCCCTCACGACTTCAAGCAGACAGATGGGGATAAACAGCTTGTCCATATAGGTCTGGTCGGATTCCCTGCAACGGCAGAACTCCGTGTAGGATAATTCCACATAGCCGCCACTTTCTCTGATATATACCTTTCTTGGTGCATATTTCACCATAAATACCTCCCATCTGAATTTTTGAAATGTAAAAAATCCAGATGGAGAGGCGGAGAACGACACCGCATATCAGAAACAGCCCTACGGCACTTTCCAACAAAAATCGACAAAAGAAAAACCGCAAAGGCTCTGTGACCTTTACGGTTATAGGAAATAGTAATTCTATTGTATGGAGATTGTACTTCTACTTTCAAGGTGAGAAGTACCGTTGCACTGGCAGAAATTTTTTTAACTGGTTTCCTGCCGTTCTCTGATATGCTATGTATTGATAAATTTTGCTTCGTATGAGCAGATAGATAACTGCCCGAAAAAAGGACATAAAAAAATCCCTCCAAATTTAAAAACAAATTCAGAGGGTAATTTAGGGTATAACAAAATAACCCACCCGAATATCGTTTTTTTTATTTGGTGAGTTTGTTCTTTCAAATACGAAACAAAAAGAGCCGATGATTCGTGAATTGTTCCACAATTTCATCGGCTCTGCGTCTTAAGCGTCTGGCTCTTTGATGACAGTTATCTTCAAGTTGTCAACTTTAATCAATCTTTCTTGTCTGCATTTTGGACAATAAAGGGGATAATTCTCCAAAACAGTGTCCTTCCTAATTTTATTACGGGTTTTGCTCCCACAAACAGGACACAATATCCATTCGCATTTCATCATAATTAGTCTCTAATCCTTTCAAATCTCATTTTATATGACTTTTGCAAGCTGTTAAGCTAACTTGTGGAACATATGCCGAACCTTATCTATACGGCTATTCGGGCGGCGGGGTTGGCAAATAAATTTACCAATAGCTGGCTGGTATCCTTTTAACTCTGTCAAGCAGACTCCCTGCCCATTTGTGAAATAAGTTAAATCGTTCCTGTATTCTTGAATACATCTAGCAGGGATTTCTCCTTTCAGAATGACCTCGTCATTCTTTATCTGAGTACTTACAATATCTGCACAATACCTTGGAGCATCATGATACGCCCGTGAGAGATATTCCTGCGGTGCATAAATTTCAAAGTGGAGATATGGCTCTAATAGTTCTGTCCCTGCTTTTTTTAAAGCCTGCTCCAATACGATAGGGGAAAGCAGCCGAAAGTCTGCGGGGGTACTTACAGGACTATAATACAATCCATATTCAAAACAGATTTTACAGTCTGTCACTTTCCATCCATACAGCCCCTGCTCGCAGCCATAAAGAACCCCCTCCATAACCGCATTTTGGAACGATTGATTTAAATATCCAAGTGAAACTCTGCTTTCATACTGCACTCCGCTTCCAATAGGGAGCGGCTCTATGGACAACCCGACAGAAGCCCAGAAAGGATTTGGCGGGACTTCTATGTGGATGGTATATTCTGCTTTTCTAAGCGGTCTTTCCATATATATAACAGTAGGCTCTTTTATTTCTGCCTCCACATGATATTTTTCCTCAAGGATGGCACAAATGACTTCCATCTGCACATTCCCCAAAAAAGAAAGTATAATCTCATGTGTAACAGTATCAATGTCAAAATGCAAAAGAGGGTCTGTATCAGCAATCTCTGCGAGGGCATTTAACAGGGCTTCCCTTTGCTCCGGCTTTTGCGGCTCTACCGTTGTCCGAAGTAATGGCATGGGATTATCAATCCATGTTTTGTGAGGCAGGAGTTTTTCATTTCCCAGAATGTCGTTCAGTTTCAAAGTATCATCAGCTAAAATAACAATTTCTCCCGGACAGGCATGGTCAGCCGGGACGATTTCACCATTTGACGGAACACACATCTCTGTGATTTTTATTTTCTCTTTTTCAGATATTCTAATAACATCCCTCAAATGCAATGTTCCGCTATATATACGCACATAAACAAAACGCCGCCTTTTCTCTGAATATTCAATCTTAAAAACCTGCCCGCATAGTTCAGATTGACCTTCAGGCGTTGATGAATAAAATTTACTGGCAATTACTTCTATAAGCTGCCGAATCCCCAGATTGTTTTTAGCGCTTCCGTGATAAACGGGAAATAACGTTCCGTTTTGGAATCTCCTGTTTTCTTCCTGTTCCAGTTCTGACATTTTAAACGGTTTCCCTGACATATATTTCTCTAATAGTTCATCGTTTCCCATAATTACCGCATCCCACTGTTCCATATCGTCATTGTCCGTTACATTTATATGGGGATGCTGCCCAACCTTTTGCTTCACTATAATTTCCGAAGAAAGCTTTGCTTTCATTTCCCGATATACCATTGGCAAATCAATCCCCTCTTGGTCAATTTTATTGATGAAAAAAATTGTCGGAATCTTCATTATCTGTAGTGCATGAAACAGTATACGGGTCTGTGCCTGTATGCCATCCTTTGCAGAAACTAATAATACTGCTCCGTCTAATACGGATAAAGAACGGTATACTTCCGCCAAAAAATCCATATGGCCTGGCGTATCTATAATGTTGACTTTTACATCCTCCCACTGAAAAGATGTCACTGCTGTCTGGATAGTGATTCCCCTTTGACGCTCCAAATTCATTGTATCTGTCCTTGTTGTGCCTTCATCTACGCTCCCTAGTTCTGCAATTGCACCACTGGTATACAATAAACTTTCCGTTAATGTTGTCTTTCCTGCGTCAACGTGAGCCAGAATGCCTAAGTTAATTATTTTCATGTGATTTTCCTCCTATCAACACCCAAAAAAGGGCATAAAAATACCCAGTGATAAATACTCCTATCACTGGGTAAATAACTCCAATAGCCCCAAAACACTTATATGTTTTCGGGCATATAAAATTACATGATAAAAGTATTCTTAAACTGGGTACAAAAAACTAAGCCCCATATTAAAAGTGAAACGGGACTGCTACTTTTTGTTCCCACTATCAAATTGACAGTTTATTTAAGAATACCTTGCCGCATATTTATTAACTCCTTGTATAATACTGAATCTAATTATATTCCTTAACCCTTTATTTGTCAAGCTGACAAACTAAAGCAGAAAAAGCGGCAGGATTTCCCCCTGCCACTAATCATCTGTTTATGCAAAAATAATTTCCTTTTCCACAATCTCCCTCGCACAAGCCCTTATGTTATTGAGGCATCCTGTCCATTCTAAGGCGTTTTCTGCCTTTAGCTGTTCCGTTATGCCCTGTGCCTGTTTCATACCCTCTATGAGCCTTTCAAAGCGTTCCTGTGCCTGTCTGTTGATGTCGGCAAGGTAGGCGTTTAGCCTGCCGCTTGTAAGAAGATTGGTGTATGTAACTTTACGGTACTGTTTTAGATAATCTAAATGCCGTTGCCCCCAGATGCCTATTGCCTGTTCTTCTTCGGCGGGTACAGTTAAGCACGGTATCAAATAATCCCCTTGCCTTTCGTATTTGCCGCCCAGTTCCTCAAATAATGATTTTGCCATTGTCTGTTACCTCCACATTCTTTTTTATTTTGAATGTCCGCAAAATCCGTCCTACATCTGATGGCTTCCAGGGGCAATCCAGATGATGCAGAGCAATGAGTCTGTCTTGCACGTTGGTACCTGCACCGAGTTTTGGAGTGGAACCCATCAGGATTCTTACCTGACCCGCCCTCACTTTTGCGAATAATTCTGCTTTTTTTACTTCTGTGTTGTACTCATGGATAAATGCAATCTCTTCCTTTGGGATTCCTTTTTCTGTTAGTTTGTTTCGTACATCATCATAAACATTAAAAGTTCCATCCCCTTTTGGAGTAGATAAGTCACAGAAAATCAACTGTGTTGTTTTCTGCTCTTTTCCTTCCTCCCATACCTGAAAGGCATTTTCTACGCAGGTGTTGACTTTGCTTTTTTCCGCATCTGGAAGAAGCTCATTCAATAATCTCTGGTCAAGGGCACATTTTCTTCCATCATTGGTAATCTTGAGCATATTGTCTTCTGTAGGATTTACCATCCCTGCCCTTACTGATTCTGCACGTTCTGAAAATGCTGCTACCATATCCTGCTGTTCTTCACTTGGTTTTAATACCTCATTAATAAACTCTGCATCCGGCACTGGAAGATTTAACATATCAGAAGTCTGAATATCTGCAGCTTCTTTAAAAATTGAAATCAGCTCCGGAAGATTGAAAAAACGGGCAAATCGTGTTTTTGCACGATAGCCCGTTCCTTCCGGTGATAATTCGATTGCGGTTACTGTCTCCCCGAACGTTGCCGCCCAGGAATCAAAGTGTCCCATTCCCATACGCATCAATGTATCATACTGGAGATAACGCATGATAGTATACAGTTCGGTCATACTATTTGACACTGGAGTTCCCGTCGCAAAAACAATTCCACGCCCGCCTGTCAGTTCATCCATATAACGGCATTTCATAAACATATCCGAACTTTTCTGTGCGTCCGTCTGTGAAATACCTGCAACATTTCTCATTTTTGTATACAAAAAAAGGTTCTTAAAGTTGTGGCTCTCATCTACAAAAAGCCTGTCTACGCCTAACTGTTCAAAGGTTACTACATCATCCTTCCTTGTCTGATCATTTAATCTCTGCAGTTTTGCCTGCAATGATTTTTTTGTTTTTTCCATCTGTTTTACACTGTAATTCTGTCCTGCTTCCCTGCCAGCTTCTTCAATAGAAAAGGTAATATCCTCTATCTGCTGCTCCAGCATGGCAATCTGACGTTCCCTTGAAAGAGGGATTCTCTCAAATTGTGTATGCCCGATAATCACCGCATCATAATCCCCGGTTGCTATACGGGAACAGAAACGTTTACGGTTTGCCGGTTCAAAATCTTTCTTGGTTGCTACCAGAATATTCGCTCCCGGATACAGACGTAAGAAATCACTGCCCCACTGCTCTGTCAGATGGTTTGGCACAACATAAAGATTCTTTTGCGATAGTCCAAGACGTTTTGCTTCCATACCCGCAGCGATCATTTGGAAAGTTTTCCCTGCTCCTACACAATGTGCAAGCAAAGTATTATTTCCATATAAAATATGAGCCACTGCGTTTTTCTGATGTTGCATCAACGTGATTTCCGGATTCATTCCCTCGAACTGAATATGACTGCCATCGTACTCTCTCGGACGGATACTGTTGAAACGCTCATTGTATATCTGACAAAGGGCATCCCTTCGGTGCATATCCCGGAAAATCCATGACTTAAATTCTTCCCTTATAAGTTCCTGCTTCTGCTGTGCCAGCATGGTTTCCTTCCGGTTCAGTTCCCGGTGTTCCCCTTCCGCATCCTGCACTGTATCATAGATTTTTGTATCTCGAAGATTCAAAGCATCTTCTAACAGTCTGTACGCATTTGCTCTCTGTGTTCCATAAGTAGAAGTAACAAGTGGATTCTGATAACTGTCCACACTCTTTCCCGAAACATTCCACTGACCGGTTACTTCAGCATACTGGACTTTTATCCGACTTCCAATATAATACCTTGGTGTATGGAATGTTTCTGCCATAAACTGTGTCACATAATCTGGAGAAATCCATGTTGCACCAAGTCTTGCTTCAATTTCTGAGGCATCCAGGTCTTTTGGCTGCACTCGTTCCAGATATTGTACATTAACAGCATATTCCGGGCGGTTCTCGGCAAATCCTCTGGCAATCTTCAATTTTTCCCGGACATTTCCAGACAAATATTCATCAGATGGCTCCCACTTTTCATTTAGCGGATTCCTAAATATCACACCTGTCAGTTCTTCCGTCAGTTCTGCTTCTGTTTTCCCGGTAAGCTGTGACATATAAGCAAGATCAACCTGTGCCTTTTCTCCAATAGACACTGCCAATGCTTCACTGGCGGTATCCACCGAAGTAACTGCCTGAGCATGACGGATTGTCCTTTTTGTAAAAATATCTGCTTTTCTTTTGAGGTTGCCCTGCTCATCCAGAAATTCCAGTGAAGTCAGAAGACAATAGCTGCTATCCTGACTAAATGCCCTTTTGTTTGCATTACTGCTAAGCAAACCATATTTTGCAGTAAAGGAATCATAAATTTCATTCAAATCTTTTTGAAGTTCTTCAACTTCCTGATCACCGCAGTCTTCCATCTGACGCTGTAACAATTTATTTGTTGCGTCACGCATCTTCACCATGCCTTTTACTCGTTCTGTAGTTGCCATTGGAAGTTCTACTTTATTCATCACAGAATTTTCCCTGTAATAAATGTCATCATCCAAAACAGCAAAGCTAAAGTTCTTCACATCTGGATCTGCCGGAATAGAAACTACCTGTTCCTCTAACTCGCTATCTGAAAATTCCATTTCTGTGATTGTTCCATGAATATTCTGTACAGCTTTCTTTAACTGTTCTTCAAGAGTAATGCCTTCTTTTGGTTTTACAGTAACTTCCTGCTTACCATACTGGGTACTTTCTGTGGTAAATTCACCAAGAACCATTTCCGGATGCTCTGCAAAATACGCATTTACAGAATAGCCTTCCTCTGTCGTCTTTAGGTTTACCCATTCTGGCTCCTCGATTGCCGCCCTGTCCCTTTTCTGAAAAAACAGAATATCTGATACAACATTTGTATTTGCATTTCTCTGAAAAGCATTATTGGGAAGCCTGATCGCACCCAGCAGCTCTGCCCTGTTTGCAATATATTGTCTGACTGCCGGATTCTGTTTATCCATGGTTCCACTGGAAGTCACAACTGCAACCACACCGCCTGGACGCACAAGATCAAGAGATTTTGCAATGAAATAATCATGAATCAGAAAATGATGCCTGTCGTATCTTTTGTCATTTACCTGGTACGCTCCAAACGGTACATTACCAATCACACAGTCAAAGAAACTATCCTGAAACTGTGTTGTTTCAAATCCCTGTATGGCAATCTGGTTTTTCTGATATAACTGTCTGGCGATTCTGCCGGATACCGGGTCAAGTTCCACACCATACATTTTTGCCTTACTCATGCTTTCCGGGATAAGTCCCATGAAATTTCCTACTCCACAGGATGGTTCCAGAATGTTTCCTTTTGTAAATCCCATATTTTCCAATGCTTCATACATACTATGTATCACTGTCGGAGAAGTATAAAACGCATTTAGGGTGGATGCTCTTGCTGCACTATACTCTCCTGAAGTCAGCGTATTTTTCAGTTCGCTGTACTCATTTGCCCAGCTTCCGTTGTTTTCTTCAAATGCCTGTGGGATACCGCCCCAGCCAACATAATGGGATAATACTTCCTGTTCTTCTGGTGTTGCCAAACGTTCTTCTTTCTCCAAAGTCTGTAATAAACGGATTGCTTCTATATTCGCTTTATATTTTGCTTTCGGACCGCCTGCACCAAGGTCATTATCTTCAATACGGAAGTTATGTGGCATAGTCACAATCTTTGTTTTTTCCTGTCTGATATATGGTTGAAATTCTCCCTCATAGCCAAACAGCTCATTTTCTCCCGGAATATAGTTTTTTCCTGTTTCCAGACATCGGAATATATCCGCATCCGGGGCATTGCTGACAGCATAAAATTCATCATAGGAATACTTAGGGAAATCTTCTGTATGGTACGTTGACAAATGCAGTTCCGTATTGGAACGTGTCTGCGCAACCAATTCTTTTCCTTCCAGCCCATCAGACAAGACACCAACTGCTTCAAAATGGTATCCCTGATATTCAAAAACACCCTGTTCCCATTGGTCAGCTATTGCACCTGCTGATTTTTCCGCCGTTTCCACAGGAGTTTCCGGTATTTCTGACTGCACCATTGTATCGTTTTCTTCTGAAATTTCTGACTGTTCAATCTCATCAGTTTCTTCTTCCGTTTCGTCTAAAACCGATTCCACCGTTTCCTCTACATCCTGCATGTCTACAACATCCGGTTCCATATATGCTTTCGTATCCAGATAATCAAACATGGACATCTGATGACCGCTTAACTCTATGGTCGGCTGTTCCAGTTCCTTGGTTGGAAATATAGTGTACGTTCCCTCTACATACTGATGGAGTATTGACAGACTTTGTGCTTTCTCGTTGTAATTTGTCCCATAGGCTTCAAAATCCAAGGGTAGTTCTGCAAGAGCTGCATCCATCTTCTGTAACAATTCCTGTGCCATTTCTTCATCTGCCAGCATCCTTGGCACCTGTTTTCTTGCTTCCTCATGCAAAAGTTCATCCGTAAATGGACGCTCAATTTCCTGTGGCAGTCTGTTATAAAAATTAATCACCCGCATTGCCATCTGGTATCGTTCATATTCCGGCATATGAGCGTAGTCTCCGGCTTGAAGAAAATGGTCATTTTTTATGAGATAATCCACTCTTTTTGCCACTTTCTGCCAGCTCAGTTCTTCTTTTGTATGGTATGCACCCGGATTTCCTCTGGAAAGCTGTAATCCTTTTCCATTGTAATCTGCATAGGAATTGTCCGCTCTGGAAAGGGCATGGCTCTGTCCTCCAATGCCATACTGCTCTTTCATAAAATTTGTTCTCTCCTGTTCATCCTGATGCCGCAGATAAAAAGAATATATGCGAAGCCTTCCTTCTGAAAAAGCTCCACCTCTTGCAAGGAAAGCATCAATCTCATCCTGCGTGATAAATATTTCCTGTTCTTTCCAAGCAAATCCCTCTCTTGCCTGATAGGGAATGACTTCTTCGGCAAATTTCTGAAACTGCTCAGAAACAAGGGTTGGTTTATAATAATGAAAACGCATGATGGATTTGTCTATGTCATACATTTCAGCCAGACCTTCCAGTCTTTCATTTAATTCGGAAAGCCACTCTGCATCATCCAGCTTTTCCGCCAGAGCATCTGTCTTTTCCGGATAACCATTATGAAAAATCTTCATATCATCTGCTGAAAATACCAGTTCAGACAGATCATCCACAATATCAGTTTCCATGTAGGCAAGCACTTGTGCGTGTTCCTGCAAGGCATTTTCCCTTGCTGCATCAAGGACAGACTGTGGTGCGTATTCTCCCTGTTTTAATAACTGATGGATACGTCCACTGACATCCTCCCATGATAAAAAAGCCTTATCTAAAAGTCGATCGTTCACCGTATGTCCTACGGCAATCTGCATCCCTGTTTCATCAAACCACACAGAATACTCGTTTCCATTAATTTTAAGACCTTTGCCACCGATGCCATATTCACGCTTCACAAATTCTGTATAATCTTCTGCTGACTGTTCACTCATAAAATTGTAGATAAGCCGTAACTGGCTTTTACTCTTATTACTTCCGGTACGGAGGATTTCATCCACAACTTCTTCCGGAATTGGGATTTCCCCGGCATACAGGGCAGACATATGCTCCTCAATCTTCCGGATCTGCTGATTTACAGTTGGTAATTCGGGCAAAGATAAAGCAGAGGCGATTTCTTCCTCTGCTTCACTCAATCCATCTTCTCCTGTATCTGTAACTAACTGTATACCAATTCCGTCAAGATGCTCTCTTCTGCTATTGCTGTCAGTGCGTTCATATGTGCTGTCCATGCCATCGGATCGGCTTCCTTGTCCGGTGCCGGTTTGTTCTTCAGCAATTTCTCCATCTGGCTCTCCATTCTCTCCTGAGCCGCTTTCTCGATCTCCAAAAGATGCTTGTTCAGCTTCCCTGTCAGGAAAAGGCTCTGGTAAAGGCTGTTCTTGTGTTCCTTCAGAAATGTTCTCCTCAGCATCCCGTATTTCCCGATTGTCACTTCTTCTTCCTCTACGGTCAGGTTCGGAAACAGGTAGTCCCCCTTGCGATGATAGGTCAGTTCCATAGTCAGTTCCTCCTTCATTATCCTCAATATCATTTATTCTCTCTTCTGTGTCCTGTATTTTGTTTTCACGCATTAACGTGTTAAAGTTATTATAATTCCTCTCTTCAGAATTTTCAAGACCTTTCCTGATTTCTTCCAGAGAAATTTTATGTACCGTTTTTCCAATATCAATCAGTACACTCTCAGCGAGCTGGCTTGCAGCATTTCCAAGAAAAGTCAATACGGAAAGCCTGTTATAATCGGTGATGTGCATGAAATCCTCTTCTTCAAGAATCAACATAGGATCAAGTCCGCATCTTCTTGCAAGCATATAATATACACTGTCCGTTGCAAGCTGCCGGAAATCGTTCCGAATCGTCCCTTCATCCAGGTCTTCCAGATAGGTTCCTTCTGTTGCATACGATAAGCCATCCAGATAATCCTCCAGATTTTCATTGACCATCTCTTTTGCCACAGACATCAACGCATCTGCCAGATCTGCCGTATCTTTCTCTTCCAGATTATAAACATCAGAAAGATGTGCAAGCACTTCTCCCCTCTGATGTTCCTGAAGCTGCCACAGGTATGGTGATCTGCCGCCCTGTACCATATGGGTATCTTTTATATCGAACACATACCGGATTTTTGCTTTTGTCCCTGTTTCATCCAGCAAAGCAATTCCTTTTGCCCCTCGGTTTACCCATCTCATCATCTTCTCATTCCACAATTCCAGGGATGCACATGCAGTTGCCTGTGGACGCTGTGCATAAATGAGAAGCTGGTCAGTAAAGGAATAACGGTATAATCTGGCGGCAGTATCCAGATATTTCATCCAGTCTGCCGGGGAACTGGCTATGTCAGTGGCATACCATTCTGCCATACCACGAATCTCCTGTACTCTTGCCATGTCTCTTCCTCCAATCTTTAATTTTTGCTTTATCCTTTATGCTTTCTTTTCGGAAATTCCAAATGAAATTTCGGCTTTCCATTTTCCAATGTCATCAGAAGATCTGCATCAAACCTGGAGTCTTTCTTTTTGGAATATAACCCTTTTACATGGGTACAAGCCTTATCCAGAAGTTCTTTTGCCATTTTCTTGTCCAGTTTCTTCTCCATACCTTCTAAAAATCGGTTATCCTTCCAAAGAGCAAAATCACACTGACGGTTCGAGCAGTAAAAATTCCTTTTCCCCTCAAAAATATCAGAACCGCAGACCGGGCATTTCCCAATTAATTCTTTTGCTGTCTGAAAACGATTTCTTTCTTCCTCTGGGATTTTTCTGCAGCCATTCAGGATTTCTTCCAGCATGGTTACAATATCATCCATGAACTGTTCTCCATTAAGCTCCCCTCGTTCCATCAGCAAAAGCCTGTTCTCCCATTCGGCTGTCAGTCCTGCAGATTTTAAATTCTCTGGCATTACACGAATGAGTTCCCTGCCCTCTGCTGTTGGAATAATCTGTTTCCCCTTTCGCTGTGCATATCCGGATGCCACCAGTTTTTCAATGGTGCTGGCTCTCGTTGCAGGTGTTCCAAGCCCTTTTTTCTCTGTCTTTTCATCAAATTCTTTATTACCTGCTGTTTCCATTGCTGCAAGAAGCGTATCTTCATTGAATGATTTCGGTGGAGAAGTATAATGGATACTTGTTTCTGCCTTGACATTAAAAAGCTGCATACCTTTCTGGTATCCGTATGGAATTTCCAACTGTCTGTCTGAATCCTCTTTCTCCGTTTTTACACAATGACTGCGAAAGGCTTTTTCCACGTCTTTAAATCCCATCTGCACCGCTGTTTTTCCTCTGGCAGTAAACTCATTTTTCTGACAGTTCACAGTAACATCTGTCTGTTCATACAGATAATCTTCCCCGACTGCCTGAAGTACCTGCTGTCCAATCAGTATCATCAGATTCTTTTTATCCTCTGACAAATCCATGATTCCTTTTTCCACAGCCTCTTTTGTCGGAAGAATAGCGTGATGGTCAGATACCTTTTCATTATTTACAACTCTTTTTATGTTATGTCCTAACTGCCCATATTCTACAAAAGGCAGCATCAACGGCATTTTCCCTGCCAGTTCTTCTACTGTTCCAATCATATCTTCTGTAACAAAGCGGCTGTCTGTCCTCGGATACGTTACCAGCTTTTCTTCATATAATTCCTGTAAAAGATCAAGCGTTTTCTTTGCCGTAAATCCAAAATACCGGTTCGCTTCCCTCTGCAGGCTTGTCAGATCATATAATTTAGGAGGGGATACTTTCTTCTGTTCTCTTTTTAGCTCTGTAATAATTGCCTCAGAACCGTCGCATAATGCTACCAGAAGTTCTGCGTCTGCTTTATTGGTAATGTTCTCTGATACGGCAACGAGCTTTCCATCTGTCAGTTCCACTCTGTAAAAGGTTTCTTTCTGAAAATGCTCAATCCTGTCCTGCCGTTCCGTCAGCATGGCAAGAGTTGGTGTCTGTACTCTTCCAACTACCAGTTTTTTATAATACTTTGTCGTATAAGCTCTGGTAGCGTTCATTCCAATCAGCCAGTCTGCCTGTGCCCTGCATACCGCCGCCATGCAAAGGTTACTGTAAAAGCCGGCATCTTTCATCTCATGGAAACCATTTCGTATTGCTTCATCTTCCATAGAGCTGATCCATAATCGTCTGACTGGTTTTCTACATCCGGACAGATCATATACTCTCTGGAAGATCAATTCTCCTTCCCGTCCTGCATCACAGCCATTTACCAGATACTCTATATCTTCCCGGTTCATCAGATCCTTTAATACTGAAAACTGCTTCTTTTTATCTGCTGACACCTGTAGCTTCCACGTTTCAGGAATGATCGGCAGGTCATCAAACTGCCATTTCGCATATCTTTCATCATATTCTTCCGGTCGTGCATATTCTGCCAGATGTCCAAGACACCAGCTCACAAGGCAGTTTTCTCCCTCCATATACCCGTCCTGTTTTTTATATGCAGACAAATTTTTCGCATAACTTTGTGCTACACTTGGTTTTTCTGCAATCACTAAAAATCTCGCCATTTTTCGTCCTTTCTGAAAAGGACAGCCAGAGTAGCTGTCCCTTTCCTGTATCTTATTTTTCTGTGCTAAACCTCAGAGAACAGAAATCTTAATCTTCCTGTCCATCTTCATTTTCCTGTTCTTCATTAATAAACGGTCCGTCTGTAAATTCAAGTTGTTCACTGACAAAACCATCTTCTTTTTTACGACCATATTTCAGATATACAACCACTGCACCAATACCAAGTCCCCCTGCTAATACAATGGTACAGAGTTTCCAGATGTCTGCACCGCCTGTATTTTTCTGCGTTGTTTCTTCTTCTGTTTCTTTTTCCACAGCAGGTGTTGTTTCTGTGGTTGTTTCCGGAATCACTACCTTCTGTTCTTCCTCTGTCTTGCTGTCCTCTGTTTCATCCAGGAATTCTGCAAGGTCATTTTCATCAACCAACGACATCATATAGACATTTTCTGATGTGCTGGAACGGTCAATTACCATATAAAAAGTATTTCCCTTTTTTGTCTGGATGGTAAGGAACTGCTTTGTATCATCATTTTCCTTATCATCGACCAGTTGTGCATTTCCCGGCGTAGAAAAGGCAGAGGAATCACTTTCTGCGATCACTCTGCCCGTATCCTCCGTATTTTCTTCTGTGGTTGCCTCCGATGATGTTTCTGCCACAACCTCGGTAGTTGTTTCTTCCGCAGGCGGATCAGCATTTGCATATACAGTTGCAAACGAAAATCCCGAAAGCATTGTAACTGCCATTACAATCATCATCAGTTTTTTTACTACTTTATTTTTCATGTTCTAAGCCCTCTCTTTCCGGTATCTGTACATCAGATCCTTTGTTATTTTCTTTGTTTCCGTCTTTCTTTTCTCTTGCATCTTCTATTGCAATACCGCCTTCTTCATCCAGCCGAATCGTTGCCGTTCCTTTCTGAATCCCATCAAGCAGTACAAGAAGTTCCCTGCTGTCCAGCTTCAGTGAACGGAAAGATTTGATAATTTCTATGTCCTCCATCTGCTGTTTTAAATCATTCTGCTTTTTCAGATGCTTCTGCAGTTCTGCAATCTTTTCTTCTGTTTTCTGAATATCATCCAGAACTTTTTTTAACTTCATATTCATCTACCCTGTCACCTCCTAATGCAGACGACCAAATGCCATAAAATGTTCCTGCCAGTAAGAACTTGCAATGCTTGTATACTGTACCGGCTTTCCGCAATGTATCATCATATTGTTGCCAACATAAATTCCTACATGACTCGCTCCGCTTGTGTTATAAGTTCCCTGGAAGAAAATCAGATCTCCCGGTTTTGCTTCTGATGGGGATACCTGTGAACAATGAGAACGAAGTTCATCGGCAGTACACCTTCCTATGTTCCACCCATTTCCACAATTATTGATTACCCAGCTTACAAATCCAGAACAGTCAAAACCACTTGGAGAATAACCACCCCATACATAAGGCACTCCCAGATATTTCTCTGCTTCCCGTATCATCTTTGCGAATTGCGGGTCAGATAACGCTTCACCAGGAATCGTATAGCCAAAACCACTACTTCCTGTCGGAATGGAATTCAGGTCAAACAGGTAATCCCTGTTTCCATAATATCGGTTATACGCATCGTATCTTTCCTGTTCCTCTTCTGTCATACGGCTTCTTAACACCGTATCCAGATTATGATTGGTCATAGTAACATCCAGACGGTTCACTTCTTTTGTTGTTGTCACTTCCACTTCCTGACTTCCGTTGCTGTCAGCTATGTAAGCCTCCCATGTCTGATGTCCATGGGCAGATGCCGCCGCATGATTATCATAATAAACATCAAACTGCACACCATATCTTGCGAAAGCTCCGGTATCTTCTACCACATATTCCACGCCATTCATCACTACATGAGTACCGATCGGAACAAAAGGATTTGTCGCATCTACGGCAATCGTGTGGTTTGCGGTAGGCATTGCTCCACTTGCGGTCGGTCCGCCACTCCACTGACCACAGCAGATGGAACAGTTGCAATATCCACTGGTAACAACCTGTCCCAATGATTCTCCAACCCGGACAGTTTTTGTTTCTGTTACAGTTTCTCTGGTAGACTGTGTATTGATTCCATATTGCTGCTGAAAGATTTCTTTTATCTCGTCTGCGACTTCGGCATAAGTAAAACCGCCATATTTCACTGTCAGATAAGAAATAAGCTGATATGGATTGTGTCCGATCTCATCAATCTGATAACGGTATTCATCATAATCCGGATGCCTGGATTCTATTTGATTGATCTGTGTGTTCAATGCCTCCTCCAGAGCTTTATACGCATTTTCTGCAGCATAAATATCTTCATCCGTACTGGAATAACTGGTTGAAATGATCGCTGAAGAACCACCCTGCAAAACTGCACTACAACTGGAAAAACTGGCTACTATCAGAACAAAAATCAGTCCAAAAAGAGCTACTGTAGCAAAGATTCCTTTGTTTTGTGCCGCCACCATTTTGACTGCATCTTTTGTTTTTTCTGTAAATCTTTGTGCCGATGTGATTGCCGCATCTTTGGCTTTTTTACTTTCTTTTGCCGCCCGGCACTGCTTTTGGTATCGTTTTTTCTGTAGTAATTTTTGAAGTGCTGATTTTTTCTTCTGGTCAGCTTCTCTCTTCACTGCATTTTTTGCCTGATTTCCGTAAGCAGCATCAAACATCAGCCTGCTATTTTCTGCTTCATCCAGCATATTTTCTGTCAGACGGGCAGATTGTTTCCTGCTTTCCCTCAATCGCTGCCGGACATAAATGGACTTTCTTGCAAGACTTTCCCCCGCAAGTTCCATCCTGTGTGCCCCTTCCACAGCAGCGTTATCATCTTCTGCTTCATGGGCTTTCCAGTGTCCCACAGTAAAAGCAGCATTTTTCACTGCCGAAGCTGATTTGCGGATTCCGGTTCCTGCTCCATGTACCATGCCATCCCCTTCATCTCCAAAAGAAAGCCGGGACTGTTTTTTCTGTTCTTTCAGTATCCGTTCCCGCTTTACCTTACCTTTGATCTCATCCTGAAATCCTTCCAGTGATTCTTCTGTAACCTGAGATGTTTCACGATAACGGATATTTTCTTTTTCCGCAGTTTTTTGTTGTCTGGAAGCCTCCTTTTCCTTCCGTTTTTCTCTTTCTGCGTAATCTCTGACCATTTTTCTCTGTCTAAGTTTTCTGCTGTCCACTGCGGTTTCCAGAGCAGCACGTTCACTTCTTGGCTGTCCCCGGATACTTTCTGTACGAAATACGGCATGTTTATCTGGCCCGGAATCTTCCGTTAAAGACATATCTTCCTTCGCATCCTCATTCCCCAGATCTTGTTCCATTTTCACTTTTTGTTCTTCATCTATACTGTATCTGGTTATATCAGAGGGTTTCTTTCTGGTCGGTATATCTTTATTTTCCGTTATTCGCTCCCGTCGATTTTTTCCGAAATCTTCTTCTTTTTTCGGATTTCTGGAAACTTCTATATCCTCATCACGACTGGTGATCCGTTTTTCTTCCTTGTTATGCAGGTTTTCTTCCCTAAGACCATCCCTGCTCATCTTATGGACGGTTTTATCTCTGGCTTTATATTCATGCTCCTGCAATTTCACCATCCCCTTTGCTGCGGTTTTTCTTTAATTCGCTTTGTCTTTGTACACTTCCCATTTATGTGAGATTTCATCTACATTAGAAAGAATCGAAGTCAAAAGCATATCCAGCATCCTTTCACTCAGCCCTTCCTTTTCTCTCAGATAAAAAAGCACCTGCTGTAAGTCAATCATTTCTGACAGGAAAAGCATATCATCCAACATTTCACCAAATACTTCTTCACCGTTGCTGTCCTTTCCTGCCTCTAAAAGCTGCTTAACCTTTTCATCGGCCTGCAGTTTTTTCATCATTTCTACACAAGCCTCTTCTGTGCATCCTTCACATGGATTTGCCATACAATTATTTTCCATTCTGTAATCCTCCGTTTTCTCTGTTTTGTGCTATCTTTTTTACAACTACTCTTCATCTCTTTCCCCGATTCCAAGACGCTTCCGCTTTTCTACTTCATCTGGTTTGGAAGTCATGAGTGCATACAGCATCAGTGAATTATCGAATTTATCCTTGAATGGAATAATCGTACTTCCATAAAAAACAAGTCCCTCACCTTCTCCACTGTTGGTAACATAAGAAAGCTGATGTGGAGAAATGTTCAACTGTTTCGCAAGAATCTGTCTGTCCCCGGAAGCCTGATTCAGCATCAGGATAAAATCAGAGTTTTCAAAGATATTTTCAATTTCCCTTGATGCAAGCAAATCCTTGACATTCTGTGTAATACCTGTCGGGATACCACCCCACTTACGGAATCGCTTCCAAATTTCCACACTGTATGCTGCTGTCTGTTCTTCTTTCAGCAGCAAATGAAACTCATCAATATAATATCGGGTACTCTTATTTGCAGAGCGATTGATTGTTACTCTATTCCAGACCTGATCCTGTACAATGAGCATCCCCAGTTTTTTCAACTGTTTCCCAAGGTCTTTAATGTCAAAGCAGACCATACGGTTATTCAGTTCCACGTTTGTTCTGTGATTAAATACTTTCAGAGAACCATTAACATAAATTTCAAGGGAAGTAGCAAGCCGCTGTGCTTCCTGCTCTTTCTGCTCCCGGAGAAGATTGTATAAATCTTCCAGTATTGGCATATTCTCTGGCACTGGGTCAGAAAGATAATCCTGATAAACCAGACGCACACAACGGTCAATGATAGTCATTTCCACTGGTTCCAGACCATTTTTACCTCCCACGATCAACTCGCATAAAGACAGGATAAAATCTGACTTTAGAGATAACGGGTCATCATCATCTGCATAATCAAGGTTAATGTCCATCGGATTAATATAATCATGACTGGTTGGCGAAATCCTGATAACCTGTCCATGAAATGCCCGAACAAGTGGGTAATATTCCCCTTCTGGATCGCAGACGATAATATCATCTCTTGTCACAATAAAAGCATTGGCAATTTCACGTTTTGCAGCAAAGGATTTACCAGAACCCGGTGTACCAAGTATCAGACCATTCGGGTTCTTTAACTTCTTTCGGTCTGCCATGATCAGATTATTGGAAAGGGCATTTAATCCATAATAAATAGATTCCCCACCCATAAATAATTCCTGTGTGGTAAACGGGACAAAAATTGCTGTGGATGTTGTAGTCAGTGCCCTTTTGATCGGAACCAGATTCATCCCAAGAGGCAGACAGCTCATCAGTCCCGGCTCCTGCTGATAGTCCAGACGTTTCAACGCACAATTATATTTCTGTGCAATTCCTGCAGTCTGAAATACCACATTTTCAAGTTCCTGCTTCGTCTGTGCAGTATTTAAAAACAATACCGTCACAAGGAACATTCTCTCATTTCTGGACTGTAAATCTTCCAGAAGCCTTTTTGCTTCCCCACCGTATGTATTTAAGTCTGATGGGATAATGTCCATGTCATATCCGGAACGTACCGCTTTTTTCTGCTCCTCAATTTTCATCCTGTTAATATCTGTTACCTTACTCTTTACCAGTTTAATCGCCTTCATCTGGTCGATAGATTGGATATGGAGATTGACCATCAGGTTACAGTCCATTTCCAGAAATTCCGCAAGCATCTTGTCAGTAAGCTCCGGTGCAAGAATCTGCAAATAAGAAACAGCCCCTATCGTACCACCCATCTGAAAATCCCTGCCATTTTTAAACACAAAACTGGTCGGAGCAACATAATCTTTGGTACTCAGTCCTGTCCGAAGCACATCATCATAAGAAAAATGGAACGGAACCTTACTGTCCTGATTAAAGGTTTCATACATGATCTGAAGTCTTTCTTCTCCATTTAGTGGATAAGCCGAAACTCCAAGAATCTTAAAGTTATTGAGAATATCCGATTCAATCCTCTCCAGCTTCGGTTTTGCTTCCCGGATGCTGTCCGCTTCAATGCCAAATGTAATATATTTGGTACGGAGCAATCCATTATTTCCTTTGGAAAGCTGATTCTTTAACATCTGTGCAAATTCCATACGCAGCTCATCAAATTCATCATCCTGTGGCTTGATAAGGATAACTTTTTCAAATTCCGCCATGTTACTGTGCTGATTGATAAAAGACAACTGAAAATGAATAGTGCTGTCAAAGTAATTTAAAAAATCACACCAGTTTTCAAAGATTGCGTTCTTATCCTCATTCTGTGCCAACTGATAGTTGATGTCATAAAACCGGATCGTTTTTGAATAAAACTTATCCTGCACCCGGCAGATCCCATCCTTTGCCATCTCATGATATGGAATAGACTGCTGTGCTGAAATCTGTTTTTCCTTTGCTGTATCTGCTTTCACTGCTGTCTTATTTGTCCCTGTCTTTACAGGTTTCCTGTTTCCTGCCGCTTTTTGCCCGGATGTGGAAGCCTGTTTACTTTTTCTCTTTTTTGCGTCTTTTTTTGCCTGACGCTTGGCTTCTTTTTCTGCTTTTTCAGCAAGTTTTGCTTCTCTTTTTTCACTTTTCTTATCTGCCCTTTCCTGCTCTTTACGCAGCTTTGCTTCATATTTCTGTGCCTGTTTTAATGCTTTCTTTTCCCTTCTGGTTATCTTCCTTTTGGGTCTGCGGACACCTCTTTGTCTTTCCAGTGCTTCATAACCAGTTACCATCGGTTCTTTGCGTAACTTTCCGCTCACTGGATTTTCTCCATCTGGCAGTGGTTCTGAAACTTCCTGCCCATCTTCCTTATCCAGCCAGTAATCATCCGGATATAAACTGTCCTCCAACTGTTCTGGCAATGCTTTCTTATTTTTTCTTTTTAACACGTTCCCTTCCTCCTTTCTTTCTGACTATCCTCTGTTTTTTCTCATACATATTTTCCACCTGATACTTCCTTACAGATGGCCGGATAAACCGGACCACAATTATATTCTTCAGAACTTTTTCTAACGGAAGCCCATCCTTCTCATACATGGCAAATACAAATGCCGGAAGCATCAGAAGACACATTCCGGTTGCAGCATTACTGGAACCGATCACTCCTCTGGTCAAAAAATAAAACGGTACTCCCACTGCTGCCGCAAGTCCAAAACAGATAAGCTGTCTTTTGGTAAGATTTAAAATAATCTTGTTTTTTACTTTGGTCAGATCTTTTGGTACAGATACAAAAGCCATCATTTTCCCCCTTCCTGCTAATGGGCATTAAACACACTTTTTGCAAAATTACCTGTTTTCATCAGACTGAAACACAGAATCACTGTATATGCCATCACACCAAACAATGCGGAATGTACGTTATCTGACATCTGGATATTTGCCACAAGGACTGCGTAGATTCCCACACAAACCATCATGAAAAATCCCTGAAATGCCAGTGCAAATAATCCCCGCAGATAGTTGTTTCCAATCTGTCCCCATTCCCTGTTTGACATCGTTGCAAATGGTATTGCACCGACCGAGGAATACAGATAAATCTCAATCATTCGTCCATACAAAATAACTGTGATCAATACAGATATAATCTTCATACACAGGCTCACCAGCATCGTTTCCAGTGCCAGTATGACAAGTTCACCGATTTCCATAGATTCCATAGCTGTTTCCATCGTACTGATCATCGTATCTATATTGATCGCTGTATCAGAACTGATGACACCTGCCGCCCGGCTTACCACCGTCTGTCCGACATCAAATACCGCCATAGTAATTGTGAACGTGTGGCTGACAATCCAGACTGCCACCCACATCTTGAAAAAATATTTAAAGAACATCCATGTGTCCAAATCATGCATGTTATTTTTTTCTGTGAGCATGGAAATCAATTCATAACAAAGTACAAAAGTGATAATCATACCGGCAATCGGAACAATTACCGAATCGGAAAGATTCTGTATCATGCTGAAAATGTTCCCATTCCAGCCCTGCGGTGTCTGCCCAACCTGAGCAGCAATCTCACCTGTCTTTTCATTGACATCGGTATACATTGTTGTCAGGTTGGAACTTACCATGCCTGTCAGAAGATCCCTCATCCATGTTTCAATCGCCTCAAATATACGATCCATGAGTTATCTCCTCTCTTTTTGCACTTAACCGAACAATCCGGATAACAGTGGTACCAACTGTGTTCCGATCAGTGCCACACCACCACCAGCCATAAGCTGCTTGATTCCCTGTGACTTAGCCCCAGGATTGTCGTTGCCGTATCCTTCCAGAAGATTAATAACTCCCCATACTGCAAGACCTGCTCCGATTGCTACTACAAGTGTCTGTAAAATATTGATTGCTGAATTAAAAAACGACATATGTTTTATCTCCTCTCAAGTTTTTTGCTCATAAATTCCTGCTGTATTCTAACCGGCTCTGCCCTGATGGGCGGTCGTTCATACCTGTGCATCCTCTCACCTCCCAAAAGGGCAAAGAAAAAGAGCTATGTAGTTGGATTTTCTACATGCTCCGCTTCCTTGTTTTCACTATTTTCCTGTTCCATAAGACTGTCCCCTGAGAACACATACAGGTCAAACTCCTCTGACCTTGTAAGTTTTACTTCCATTCTGTGTCTCATGTACGCTTCCACATCAAATTCATTGCGTTTATCGTAATCAGACAGTTCCTTATAGCGTTTATGTTTTGTAATATCATACTTGTCACTGAAAAACGGACGGACACCTCTTAGCTGGAGGATACACTTATTTCCATCCATCACCGCAAGTTCATCTCTGCTCATCAGTTCTTTTCCGGTTTTCTGATAGTTCATCCCGTAAGAACGGCTCTGCCCTCTCGTATCCGAAGTATTATATAAATCAATGGTTTCCTTACCAAGTGTTTCTGAAATCTCTTTTAAGGTGGAACTTTCTTTTCCTCCAAGGAACAGCATTGTGTCACAATTCCCTAAAATGGTTTCTGCAGCATCTTTATAAATAGTCTTTAACTGTGACTGCGACTGGAGTATAATAGAAGCAGATATTTCTCTGCTTCGTATGGTTGCGATCAGCTTGTCGAACTTCGGAATTTGTCCGATATTTGCGAACTCGTCACAGAGGATTCTTACATGATACGGCAGTCTGCCATGGTGTACATCATCTGCCCTGTCGCATAATAAATTGAATAACTGACTGTACATCATTGCTACCACAAAGTTAAAGGTATCATCTGTATCCGAGATAATAACAAACAATGCAGACCTCTGATCTCCCATCATATCCAGTTCCATTTCATCGTAACTCATAATCTCACGAAGTTCCGCAATATCAAATGGTGCAAGTCTGGCACCACAGGAAATCAAAATCGACTTTGCCGTTTTGCCGGCGGCTAATTTATATTTTTTATACTGACGTACAGCAAAGTGTTCCGGCTCTGTTTTTTCCAGTTCCTCAAACAGCATATCCACTGCATTTTTAAAGGTTTCGTCATCTTCCCTTGTTTCACTGGCATTGATAAATTCAAGCAGTGTCGCAAAGTTCTGTTCTTCCTCCGGTGCTTCATACCAGATATAACCAATCAAAGCACAGTATAAAAGGCGTTCCGCTTTACTCCAGAAATCTTCACTGGACTTCTCGCCTTCCCCTTTTGTATTTACCATAATCGTATTCACCAATTTTAAAATATCCTTTTCTGACCGGATGTAATGGAAAGGATTGTAGTGCATACTCTTTGAAAAGTTGATGGTATTCAGCACTTTTATCCTATATCCATTCCTTACTAACATCATGCCGCACTCAATAATAATCGTTCCCTTCGGAAGCGTTTCGTCAAGACAGAATGTGCATTTTATTTGCAAACATTTTATGAACAACTCACATCCTGCCTTGACGATGGTTTTATCCGCACATGGCGGCGTTGCGAATGTCGTTTTTGATAAGGCGTAGCACCTTATCGTCCATTGTTTCCTTGCTCGTCTGACTGAAATGGATGCCCACCATGTAGGTGGTCTTTCCAATCTTTCTGACAAGGACGGGTGCGGTCTGCTCGGTGGTTGTGGGTGCTGTGTTCTTTGTTTTTGCCATTGAATACCTCCTTGAAATGGAAAAAGCCAGACAGGGTGTGAGGGTCGGCAACGAAGTCCGGCAACGGGCTTCAAAAAACCTCAAACATAGTCCTATCTGGCTCTTTTACTATTTTTACTTTTTTCTTTGATTTCTCCGTTGCTTTCGTTGCCGGAGAAGAAAACTCCTTGTAAATAAAGGGGTTTTAAGGGATTAGCCCTGCAACGGGGTCGGCAACGGGATAGCAACTGGCTCGGCAACACGGTCAGTTTTTCAGAATGGAAGTTCCATCTGTCGGGCTTCTTCCTCGGTCAGTTCCCGAAAACCGTCAAGCAAATTTGAGCCTGTTGCCGATAGCTCGTTGCCGGACGGTGGGGTGCGTTCCCATCCTCGCTGTCTGCCGTACTTAGCAAAGATACGGGGATTTGAAAATGGTGTCCATCCCTCGATGCTGTTGTTCATAATCTCGTTGATTTCTCGGATTTCCCATTGCTTCGGCTCGTCAAAGGGATGGTTCAGAGCTTCTGCATAGATCAGCTTGGAGCAGACCTGTGTGCCGTTGTAATTATCAAGGAAAGACTGTATCAGTCCTGCCTTGGTGTCCTCCGGCATGAATTGCTTTTGCAGTTCTTTCAGTTCCTTGTCCATATCCTTGGATAAGGTCAGCTTTACAGGGAAATTGTGATAGATGAACATGGCTTCTGCCCACATAAGGTCAATGAACGCTCTGGATGCAGCTTCATCTTCCAGAATGTGAACCACGGCATTTTCGGGGTGTACCATGATGGGCAGGAACCTACGGTTGCCGCTTCGGTCAAGGGGCAGGAAGTCCATCGTATTGGAAGAACCGCCGAACACGCATTGACGGAGCCTGTCTGCCGGATGGGTTTCATACGGCACTTTATAGGTTTCTTTCGCTCTGCTGATAAAGGACTTAATATCCTCAATGCTCTTGGCATTGGCTGTGGCAATCATTTCCGACATTTCGATTATCCAATGCCCCTGCATCTTGCGGTAAACATTGTCATCGTCAATCTTCTTTAGGTCATCGGAAAACCATTCGTCCTTGACTGCCAGCAGACGGAAGAAAGTGGACTTTCCTGCACCTTGCCCACCAACAAGGCAGAGCATGACTTCAAATTTGCATCCGGGTTTGAACACTCTGCTGATAGCTCCCAACATGAACAGTCGCAAACATTGATAGGTGTACTCGCTGTCCTCTGCACCGAGGAAACGGGTCAGAGCGTAGCGGATGCGTTCTGTGCCGTCCCATTCCAGACTGTTCAGATAGTCACGGATGGGGTGGTACTTATTGCAGTCAGCGACAATGGAGATAGCTTTCTGGATTTTCTTCTCGCTCGTCAGTCCGTATTTATCTTCCAGATAGAGCATCAGATAATTCAGATCTGTATCATTGAGTGTCGCTGTCTGCTTGCTCCACCAAAGGGGCTTTACAATGTCGATACGCTCCGTGAGAATGTTGTACCTGACAGCACCTTGCAGATATGGGTCATTCTGAAATACCGTCAGACAGTTCCTTATGCTGTTCTTGATAGCTCCGCTATCGGTCAAGTCCAGACTTCCTCTGACTTCTTCCACGGTCATGGTTGGCTGTGGGGTCTGCAAATCGCTGTTCAAGTTTCATCACCTCTTTTCTTTGCTCGGCAACCAGAGCTTTCTTTTCTTCGGGAGTGCCGTACAAGAGAATATCAAGCAGATATTCGATATAGCTTTCTCTTTGCAGGGCTTCCACGAACAGGGGATGCCATTCATCCTCCGGCTGTTTCGGTGCGTACTGCTGTTTCCATGCTCGGAGAGAGTGGAAGTAATCGGTCAGCACCTTGTAGCATCGGTTTTCTTCCTGTTGGTATCTCTGTTCGGGGGTGGGTTCTCTTATCTTGGGTCTGACGGATGGCTTCTGTCTGCTGTCATAGCAGATACCAAAATCATCAGCCAATTTCATGGCGGCTTCTTTGCTCGGCAGTCCGAACAGTCGGGAAACAAAATCAACTGCATCTCCGTCCGCTTGACAAGCGAAACAATGAAAACGCATATCCACTTTCATGCTCGGATTTTTGTCATTGTGGAACGGGCAGACTGCCATGCCGTGACGGTTGACACGGATGCCGTACATCTCTGCCGCCTGTCGGGTGGTAACATTGCCTTTTACTGCTTCAAATACATTCATTGCATCATCCTTTCGGGAAACAAAAAAGGCACTCGACATTTTCGCAAAGAAAACGGCAAGTGCCTGTTAGAGTTCCATATTCTGTTTTTTGTGCTGCGGAGATTTTTGCTCCGGCTGTTTCTTGCCCTGCTCCTGCAGGAACTTCATTTTCTCCGTTACGGAGTGTTTCGGTTCGGGTTTCTTCTCAACTGCCTGTTCCGGCGTGAGGACTTTGCCGACCCAGTAGCGAATATCTTTCATCGGCTGTAATTCCTCTTTGACCGTAGCAAGCTGTCCGGCAAGCTCGGTGTGGGTTGCTTTCAGTTTGTCATACTCTGTTTGCAGGGCATCCAGATTGACATTCAAATCAACGCCCTGTTTTTTCAGATAACGGAACGCCTTGTTGAAGCTATCCAGTTCGTCCTTGTGACTTTCTGCATAAGCGGCTTGCCTTGCTTTCCAACCGATTTTCAGATATTTGTCATGGACTGCCTTGTGGGTCTTGCAATCGGCAACCGCAGTCTGAATAGCGGTAATGACTTTCATTCGGTTCGATGCGGTTTTCATTTCCTTGCTGATTGCTCCGGCTTTCTCATTCACACCTTGCAGGGCGGTGTCCAAATCTTCCAGAGTGAAAAGCTCATGTTCTTTCAAATAGATCAGAGCTTTGGAGACAGCTTTCAAATCATCGGCTGTGCCTTTCTGCTGTCCGTACCTCGACCATTCGCTGCGTTCTGACTTTCGCAGATTCATATAATCACGGAGCAGATTGGAGAGATTGGGCGAAGCATTTTTCTTTTCGGCTTCCACTTCTGCAAAGGCTTCTTTGGTCGCTTCCAGAATATCCGCAATCCAGTCTCGCAGACTTTTGATGGTACTGCGGATAGCGTTCATCATGCGGTTAGCGGCTTTAATGTCTCGGTTCAGATTGCCGATATTGGTTTCAATGCCCTTGCGTTCCAGAGCAGAGACAGCGGCTCCCATGTGAACAGTCGGGATAATATCAAGTCCCTGTCTTTCATAGGAACGCATATCCACACGCTCAGCACTTCCGGCAAGCTCCAGATATTTATTCTGAATGACTTCCCATCCGTGTCTCCATTCCTCGGCATGATACTGTTCGTTCCAGTCAACGGTATCTTCCTTATGGCTTTTCCATCTGCCGGACGGGAGCTTGATACGCTCGCCGTTCTCGTCAAGGTCATAAACCTTTCGGCTCTTGGGCATCCACTTTCCGTTTTCATCAATGGCTCGCATGGTCAGCATGATGTGGCAATGGGGATTGTGTCCCGGAGGATCTGGGTCATGGATTGCAAAATCACAACACATTCCTTTGGACACGAAATGCTCATTGCAGTATTCCTGCATCATCTGCGGACACATTTCAAGTGGCATTTCTCTCGGCAGGGCAACAACGAAACGCCTTGCAAGCTGTGAGTTCCATTGCTTCTCCACTTCCTCGGCAGAGTTCCAGAGTGTAGCTCGGTCTGCGTATTCGGGTGGTGCATTGGTTGGGAGCATGATTTCCGTGTAAACAACCTCATGCTGTTTTCTGCGGTGGTCTTTGTGCTTCTGGTCATACTCGGAAAACAATTTATCTCCGGCTTGGTAGGCGGCTCCGGCAACGGCAGAGTTGCCTTTGCTTCTCTGAACAATTCGTATGTTCAGATGGGGTACTGGCATTTTGTTTGAACCTCCTTTCTCGGTGCAATAAAAAATGACCGATACTTTTCAGCAGCGGTCAGATGGGGAAAGTATAAAACTTGCTGACGGTGAATGATTGCCTTGCAATCGTTCCTGGGCGGCAAGTCCACAAAGGGGTAGCTGTCGCAAGACAGCGCAGGGGAAGTGTAGCTTCCTCTGGATGATTGGAGCAAAGGTCTTTTGCGGAAATCATCAAGCTCCCTGCAAGGGGCTTTCGGCAGAACGCAATCACCATCTTTAGGTGGTGTATAATTGCGCCCTGTTTCTCAACAGGGTTTTTAGCTCCCGTTCGGTTGCTCATTTTCCTTTCGGTTCGCAATCAGCATATTCAGCTTCTTTTGAACCGCTTCGCTGTGGAAGATGAAAGTCAGAAGCTCCATCACATCATCGTCCGTCAGAATGGTCGGTTCTCTCAAAAAGGTTTCCAACATTCCGGCACGAGTACAAAGGCGGTGGGTTCTCTCGCTTCGGGTCAGTCGCTTGATTTCGCTTTCCAGTCGCTTTTCCTTGTGCTTGGCTGCGGTCAGCTTTTTCTCCGCAACATACTGTTCTCGTTTCAGCTTTTCCAACTTCTCATTGGACATCGGGTCAACTCCTTTCGCAATAATGGATAAAACAAAAG
The DNA here is from genome assembly GCF_900095865.1 of Massilioclostridium coli. Taxonomy (GTDB): domain Bacteria; phylum Bacillota; class Clostridia; order Oscillospirales; family Ruminococcaceae; genus Massilioclostridium; species Massilioclostridium facile. The sequence goes on from NZ_FMIZ01000007.1 coordinate 1,512,362, forward strand.
CGACCAACTTTTTACGGTTGATCGCCTTTGGCTTAGTCATTATTCAAATGAAATGTAAATAGTTAAATTATCGGGTATGTAGCTGATACTCAATCCTTTTTCGTCATTAGATAGAAGCGTACCAATAGAAACATAGTCCTGTCCCTTGATTTCTTCTGATACATCCTCAATCACGGAGAAGCCTTCTTGTTTCAACAGCTCCATATATTCGTTATAAGCACTTTCGTCTATATCTACAATGCTGATACTGCAATTCTCGTGTTCTGTATCGAGCATAGCCCACGCAACTGTACCGGACGGAACAGGAAGTCCCTCTGTGTATTCATTCACAGGCCATACACCCTCATCAAGCATCGTAATACTTTCAGATTGTGTATTGCTTGTGTTTCCTGTGCCAGTTGGTGTTGTTCCCAGGTTGGAACACGCTGTCAATGACAGCATAAGTAAAACCGCAAGTATTGAAATATATTTTTTCATAGTTACCTCCTGTTGTTTCGGACTGTTCGGATAATCTGAATGACAGCAAATGTAACAGCGATTATGCCGACCACTAAAATGACTTGTGATGCATCAAAACCGAAAGTCCCCTCAACTTGAATGTTTGTCATTGCGTCTGCTTGCCCGATAGCTCCATCTGGCACTTTATCAGATTTTGCAGTAGCATAAATTACAAAAGCAACAACAGCTACCACAAGGGAAGTAACGCTTGAAATAATCCCTTTTCGTTTCTGGGGAGCAGAATTATCAATTCCAAACTGTTCTGCTGTATTGTCAGCAAATTCTTTTGGTGTCCCCAACCTTTCGATTACCTGTTGTTCAGTTTCTCCATGCTCTGCAGCAGAAGCAAAGATTTCATTCAGATCACGCACAACCTCAGTTTTGGCTTTGCGTGATAAATTCAATTCCTTTTCAACCTGCTTAATATATTGTTCTTTCATTCTGACACCTCCGTTTGTTGATAGCTGGCGATAAAGCCATTTACGCAATCTGTGTAGCTTGCCCAAAACATAATCAATTCCTGTAAAACTTCCTTTCCTTTGGGAGTAAGGGAGTAATATTTCTTAGAGCCACCATTAGCTGCCGCTGGTGCTAAACGACATTGAATTAGCTCTGCCTCCTGCAAGCGATACAGAATAGGGTAAATCGTCCCCTCTTTCGCATATCCCAAAACAGACGCACTGTTATTTAACTCTGTGATAATTTCATAGCCATAGGTTTCTTTGCGTCCGATTAAGGATAAGAGTATCATTTCAAGAGAGCCTTTTTTGAATTGTTGCACATACTTATTATCCATACTCTCTACCTCACTTTAGTTTTGCTAATTAGCATCCCTAAATAGCAAAACTAATTATACTACGGTCTGCAAGTTCAGTCAATATAGTTTGAAAGAAATTCACATCTATAGCGGTAAATTTTACATTTTCGTCATATTCGATACCTTATACATCCCTATGTACTTGCGGTCAAAACATCGGATACAGACCCGACATTTTGACCGCATATCAACCCTAAACGCTACATTATTCCGTCTGACTGGCGAAACCGTTTTGCTTGGCGTTCTCGCTTGCTTTTCGTCTGCGTTCCTCGCTGTACGGCGGTTGCAGACGGATGGACAGTCGGGATTTGTCCAGAACATAGGTCACGCCGCCTTGGTCATAAGTCTTATCCAGTCGGCAGAGGTCGGGGTACTTCTTGGAGAACGATGCCAGTCTGTTTCTCAGTCCGGCGTTGTAGGTCTGGATGTGTGCTGTGTCCTCGCCCTCGTTGAACAGGACGATGGTTTCCTTTTCATACTTCGTCAGCTTCGCCATAGCAATCCTCTCTGCGGTCATTCAGCACACGCTCCATAACTGCCTTGTCGTGGTAGTATTCATCCATTCGTACACGCAGATTGTGGTAGAAGCAGCGATACCATCTGTCCGCACCCTCTGCACTCAGCTTGATGGAGAGCATATAAAACAGCTTCTTCGCCGCAGGATCGGGAGCAATGGCAGCTACCAAACGCAAACGCTCAATAGTGGCTTTGCGGTTAGGGCAACCAAAGGCATACAGGGCTTCCATTTCGTTAAGGTTCATTTTCATAGTGTTTTCCTCCTTGAATGTTGGTAAAAATAAAAGCGACAGAGACTTCACAAGGAAATGCCTGTCGCTTTGTTTACGATATGAAATTGTTGGGTCTGGACTTATGAAATTCGGCTTATTCTTTCGGCTTAAACTCTGGATGCTCATAGACTTCCTTCATCAGCAGAACGCCCATAGCAAAACCATACTTGAATTGCTCTTTGTTCTGAATGTTCTGGCTGTCTGCCAGACGGTCATTGAGCCTTTCCAACTTCTCATAGTCCTCTTTGCTTAACTTCTGTTCAAAGTAGCTCATAATAGTTGTTGCGGCTTCGTTGGCTTCCCAAAATGCTTTGCATTTCGGAACAACAGTTTCTGACGGATAAATCTGCCCGTCAAAGATGGCATCTAAAATCATAAGTTCACGCTCCTTTCTCAGCAGTAAATCATTTCGTGCTTGACGATTTCCTCGGCTCGGTTGCGGATGGAGTTCATGGCTTGCACCCATAACATCTGGTCGATAGCTTTCAGAGCTTCGGTCACATTCTCCGCTTTCTTCATCTGCTCGATGATGCAGTCGCATCTTGCCGTTGCCTGTTCATTCAGATCAGCAAGGTAAGTATGCAGCTTGCAGGAGAGAACAAGGGTGGAATACTCGGCAGGGCGATACTGTTTCAAATATGCCCTGTGGAGATTTCCCCATTTTCCGATGGGGCGGTGTTCCTCCGGCAGCTTCAAGTCCGGCACATAGTAATCGCCTACAAGGATGTAGTCGATACCGTTTTCATGGATTCGGGGCTTCAATTCTTTCATGCGATATTCCTTTCTGCCGTTTTCTCGGCTTCCGCTTCTGCGGCTTTTTTCTCTTTTTTACGCTGTCTGTATCTGCGGACAGTCTCATTCCTGCGGTCTTTGCGTTTCTGCTCTTTGAGTTCTGCCAGTCGATTTTCTTCCTCCTGTTTTGACAGGATTTCTTCTTCGGTATCTTCCAACACAAACTGACCGATAAAATTGAAGTAAATATCAATCCTCTGGCTGCGGTTGACCGTTCTGCCGCCTGTGGCTTCAAAGATAACGATTTTGTCAATAAACTCGTTGAGCATGGTCTGTGTGATTTCCGTAAAGTCACGGTATCGCTTTACCAGTCGGACAAACATTTCTCCTCTTTCTTCCTCCTGCCGGAGTTCGCTGATTTTCGCTTCGATTTCAGCTACCCTCGCTTCAAGCTCCTGTTGCTCGGTGTCATACTGAGCCATGAGCTTTTCAAACTGCCTGTCGGGTATCTTGCCGGATGCGTTGCCCTCATAGAGTTTCTTGATGAAATTATCCAGTTCTGCAATACGCTTTTTTGCGGTCACAAGCTCCTTTTTGCTGTCGGTCTGCACAACTGCTTGACTGGCACTTGTAAGCTCTTTGACTTGCTGTAAAAATGCCTGTTCATCTTTCAGCACATAGGCGGCAACCTTGCGGATAGCTTCATCCACCAGACTGTCCAGAGTGGATGCCTTGATAAAGTGCATCGTACACTCGCCGTACATAGATTTGTAGGTCGGACAGCGGAAGTTGCTGTCTGCATCGTAGGTCTTTCCGTCTGCTCTGTGCTGTGAGTGGGGGCTTGCATATGAAAGGCGTTTTCCGCAATCCGAACAGTAAACCAGTCCAGACAGTCGGTGTGAGTAAGTCCCATTTGCCAGAGTTCGCTTTGTTTTCCTGCGGAGCTTCTGTGCCAGATGCCATGTTTCTTCATCGACAATGGCTTCATGGGTATTCTCAAAGATGATAAGTTCATCGGGAGTGGCTTTTCTTCGCTTCTTGGTCTTGAAGTTCTCGCAGATGGTCTTGCCCAACACGGTATGCCCCATGTATTCCTGCTTTTCAAGAATGTAGGCAACTGCGGTACAGTTCCAACGGTAGGGGTCATGGTAGCTGTGGTTTCGGCTCTCTCCATGCTCAGATTGTTCCAGATAGGCAGACGGTATCAGCACTTTTTCCTCAGACAGCCTATTTGCAATCGCCTTTGTCCCCATGCCGTCAATAATCATCTGGAATATCCTGCGGACTACCTTTGCGGCTTCCTCGTCAATCAGCAGATGGTTCTTGTCCTCCGGGTCACGCTTATAGCCATAAGGGATAGCACCGCTGCATCGTTTTCCGTCCTGCATCCTTGAACGGAAGATGGCACGGATTTTGTTGCTTGTGTCCTTTGCGTACCACTCGTTCATGATATTCAAAAACGGAGTGAAGTCATTTTCGCTTGGATTGGCACTATCCACGCCGTTGTTGATAGCGATAAATCGGACACCTTTTTCGGGGAACATGATTTCCGTGTAAAAGCCGACTTTCAGATAGTTACGCCCAAACCTCGACATATCCTTTACGCAGACAATATCGACTTCTCCTACTTCGACTGCGGCAATCAGAGCTTGAAAGCCGGGGCGGTTAAAATCAACGCCACTATAACCATCGTCCGTGAAATGGCGGATATTCTTAAATCCCTGTGATCGTGCATACTCTTCCAGATATTTCTTCTGGTTGGTAATGCTGTTGGATTCGCCCTGCATTTCATCGTCACGGCTCAATCGCTCATAGAGGGCTGTGTACTTGGTTTTCTTGGTTTCCATTGGCTTCCTCCTTTCTGGAAATTCATATAGGGTACAGAAAAAGCCACATGGCAGAAGATTTTGTCTTACCGTGTGACTTTTTCTCTGTCCTATATTATTGTAACCCTTGGGATCGGTCACGACATAACTGATGTATTTTCCCATCTGCATCAGATTCGGCTTTACATAGAATCTCGTCTTACCGGAACCGGAGCCACCGATTACAATCACGTTCTTGTTCCTTGCAAATTTCGGCAGCTTTGGTCTGCTGTTCATGGTCAGCCTTTCCGTCATAGTAAGAAGAATATTGTTTTCAAATATTGGATCAATGAAGGGTGCAATGTCTTTTGCAGTTCCCCATCTTGCCGAACCATACTCTTCTCCCTGTCGGAACTTTTTGGCATTTTTCATCTTCATCATAACCAGAAGTTTTACAGCCAATGCCCCGGTAAAACCTGCCAGTAGTGGCATCTTTTCTATGCTTGGCAGAACAGAAGTAAATGCCATTTGAAAATTCAAAAGCAGCACCATCAGCCGTTCCACCGATGAATCTCCCTGACAATACTGATACAGCCATGCTTCTTTATCTACCAGATAAAAGATTATGACATAAGGAGTATTCAATGCCAGTATCCGCAGGGAATTTCTTTTCAGATACTCCCCTAAATCTAAGATTTTTTCTCTCAGCCAGTCAGCTCCCCATTGAAAGCCTTGCATAAGCAGTGGCGGGATTCTCTCCAGATACCCCTTGCATACTTTACGCATCTTCTGAAATCGGTTCATAGTGTCGGCTCCTTTTCTTTCTGCTTCGTTTTCTCCCGTTCTCGGTTCTTATCCTTCGCCTGTGTGATCGCATCCTTCAGTTTTGTCCTTACAGACGGTTTCTTTGTCTTATTGAGAGATTTACCAGTATATTCCTTAAATGCTGCGGTCATGACATCTGCATCCCTTGCTTTGAAGAAAACAAAATATCTCGGCGGCTTTGCTGTCGTATCTTTTTTCAGACTGAAATCAATACTGTACTTTTTCGCCACCCGTTCAAAAGATTTGATATTCCCATCAGTAATTTCAATATTGGAAAGCTGTACATTCTGCCGCATCAGCTTATCCATGGTTTGTTTTCCTCGATAAGATTTATCCTTCGTCTTGTCATCCTGCTGTTTTTCTACTTTACTCTGCTGCTTCTGTTTTGCTTTCTCCTGTTCCATCTGGGCAAGAGCTTTTCTCATGGCAGCTTTAAGCAACTGGGCAGTTATCTTTCCACCCCGGATACACAGGGATACCGTTTTTTCATTTACTTCATCTTGCACCGTTGTCCTCCTCTTTCTTAATCTGTTCTTTCTTTACCAGCTCTTTCAGATAAGCCTGTACTTTCTCATAACAGTCATATCCCTGGCTGATCAGGTTCTCACTGTATTCATACAGTTCCTCCACCGTTTTACCAATTTTGTTTCTTGGAACTTCACCAACTTTTTTAATGATGTACCCATGGGCACCTGTTTCATCCATACACCACAGGTAGATTGTTGCTTTTTTATTTTGCTTGGCTGTATGTACTCCACTGACTTCTACTTCAAAGCGATTTCCAAAGTTTCTGTAAATACAAAGCTCCAGGTCAATCTCCATAAGTTTATAATTTTCGCCCAGACCATCACATAATGCCTGAAGCACTTTATCCTTTTCTTTCATTTTCGTCTGCTCCTTTATGTCGAATCAATCTTCATTACCATACATATCATGCTGCACCAATGCGGAATAATAATTACTAATCGTAAGTGGTGCATTATACAAAACTGTGAGAAGATACTGCCGGATATTCACCACTTTACTGGTGTTTTCTCTTAGACATTTCATCACAAACCGGATATGTTCTGCATTTAATTTTAAAAACTGACTTTTTACCACATCAAATGGTTTCCTGTCTCTGCCAATCCAGATAAATTCCCGGTCTGAACTGATAACATCCACCACCAATGCAACAATCTCATTCAGCATTTCCCTGTCACATTCTTCTATCAGGTACTCGTACCCGATGTTATGACAGATAATTTTGTAATACGCTTCTCTTTCTATCTGTTTCCTGCGGCTTTCTTCACTCTCATCCGCAGAAAGAAAAGATAGATACTCAGTATCATTTATCTCAGTCTTATTCTTATCAGTATCATTACCAGGCACTTTGGACATATCTGTATCTGCCATTTTGATATATCCAGAAATGTCATTTTGACATGTCTGGATATTCCCTTCTGATAAATCTACACAGATGCACCGTCGTACATAAATCCTGTCCGGTTTTCCCAAACCCTGCCGTATCCTCGTTATCAATCCGATTCCCTTTCTGCTGTCAAGCTCCGCAAGCAGGCTTCCGACCTTTTTCAGCCCACAACCCATCATTTCCGCAATCTGTTCCTGGGAAAAATAGATATAAACCTTTCCATCTGCATCCAGCCATCGGTTCTTCACTGAAAGCTGCATCCGGTCGAGTAACAATCCATACAGCAGTTTTGCCTCACAGGACAACTTTCTGAACTTCGGACTGGTAAAAAGAACTTTAGGAATCCGGTAAAAAGTATATTGTTCTGCTTCCTCCCCATAATGGTACGGAAATATGCAGTCTTTATCCGGTGTTCCGATGCGCCTTCACTTCTTTCAGTATTTTTGCAATACAATATCCAAGGCAGGGATGATATTTGCCATAAGGACAGCCCTTACATGGCTTCCAATGATTCTTAACCGCCATTTTCCTTTCCCTCACCCTTTGTCAGTCTGTCATAGTCTTTCTCCGATTCTGCACCTACTTTGATACAGCAGTACATGACAAATCCATATACTAAAAACACCGCAACAGATGCAGCGATCAATACTGTTTTCATTTTATCTGTTCCTCCTGTTCTTCTTTTTCTGGGAACCTGCCACTACCAGCTTTCCACAGATACATCTGTTATGAAAAAGGGCATTTATGAACTGTTTTTGCCCATAAATGCCCCTATCCTGTTTCAAAACCTTACAGTTTACTTATTTTTTCCTTTTTTTACGTAAATATACCGCAGATGTTCCAAATCCGATCATTCCTAATCCTGCAAGCAGAATCCAGAACATCACAGGTGTGTTATCACCTGTTTTTGGTGCATCAGTGGATATTGTACTGGATGGAGTATCCGTTGTTTCCGGTGTCTCAGAAGGAGTTTCTGTTGATGTCTCCGTTGGCGTTTCCGTCGGCTTGGCTTCATCCTTCATCACAACTTTCTGAATTTCCCCGGTATCTTTTACAGTGAATTTCACATCCTCTGCCACCAGATAACCGTCCGGTGCTGTTTCTTCACGAAGCGTATATTCTCCGATCGGAAGCATCTCGATATAGTGTGCTTTCTCTTCAGAAGTCCAGCTTTCTACGACCTTTCCGTCTTTGTCAAGAATGGTCAGCTTCGCTCCCGGAAGTTCCTTCCCAGAAATATCCGTTTTGGAAATCTGCACTTTCGTCACATCATCCTTCATCTCGATTTTCTGTGCTTTAGAAGAATCTTCTACTGTAAAAGTAATACTCTCCGCAGTCACATAGCCATCTGCCGGTTTTGTCTCCGTCAGAGTGTACTTTTTTCCTGCAACAAGCTCTTTAATGATATGAGCCTCTTTCCCGGAAGTCCATGAATCTACTACCTTGCCATCTTCATCCGTCACTTCCAGTTTCGCCCCTTCCAGTTCCTTTCCATCAGTCAAAGAAGTTTTTGTAATCTCCACAACTGTTGGTTCATCTTCAAAGGTAAACTCATAAGACAGTGTTTCCTTATCTGCACCATCATATTCAAAAGTAAACTCCTGTACCTGATCCGTTGTTGCAAATCCCGGTGCCGGGGAAGTTTCTTTGACATAGTAAGTGTAACCAATCGGAAGATCTGCCGTAAATGTCAGTTTTCCCTCTTTGTCCGTAGCCTGCTCCTCAATAACGGTATCTGCTTTCAGAATGACATCACCATTTGCATTTACAATGTCCTCTTTATTGCAAAGAGCGAATACTGCACCTTCCAGTACCCTGTCAGAATCCTTTTCTTTTTTCAGCACCTTTACTTCCGCTTTCTGACGGTTATTCTGCCAGTCGGAAGAATAAGTTACCTCGGCAGTATCCTGATCCCGGTATGTCAGGTCAATCTCACGAGCTGTACCATCCAGTACATAGCCGTTTGCCGTTTCCTTTTCTTTGACATAATATTTGCCAAGCGGAAGATCTGTCAGTTTTGCCACTCCTGTTTCATCTGTCGTGATCGTTGCTATCAGATCATCTTTCTTGTAATAATCTTCACTCTCACCATCCGCAGCTTTAATATCTTCCAGTGCATAAACCTCAAAAGTAACTTCTTTCAGGGAACCGGAAATATATTCAAATAAATGGCTGAGCCATCCACCTACGGAATCAAGTGCAGATACTTTTTCCAGAAATTCACCCTTCTTATTGATAATCAGAGTTCCAGTCGGCACATCATCTTTCATTTCCACTTTCTGGATTTCAGCAGTATCCTCTACAGTAAAGGTAATCTCCTCCGCTTTCAGATAACCATAAGGAGCCATTTCTTCACGAAGAGTATATGTTTCACCCACAGTCAGCCGCTCAATCAGATGTTCCTCACCCTTTACAGATTTCCATGTATCTATTACATTTTTATCCTTATCGAGAACTGTCAGTGTTGCTCCGGAAAGTTCAACTCCTGTTGTAATGTCAGATTTTTTCACTGTGATTTTGGTCGGCTGATTTTTAAATTCAGATGCAAGTTTTACTACTTTCACATCCTGTCCCTGATAAGCTGCAGTGACATCCAATGTTTCATCCGAAGACACATAACCTGCCGGTGCTGCAAGTTCTCTGATATAATATTTGCCAAATGGCAGGTCAAGGTCAAAGACTGCATTGCCATCTTCATCGGTTACTGCTTTTCCAAGAAGTGTATCTGCTTTCACAATCACATTTTCATGTGCCAGAATATCCTCTTTCGCATACAGACCAAACTCTGCACCAGCAACAACCGCATCCGTTTCTGCATCTTTTTTCACAACAGATACTTCTACCTTCTGACGGTCATTGTCAAAGGCTGCTGTCTGCTCGATCACTGCTGTATCCTGATCTTTATAAGAGAAAGTAACTGTCTGTGCTTCCTCATTTAACACAAAACCATCTGGTGCTGTCTTTTCGACAACTTTATAAGTTCCAAGAGGAAGATCCGCAATCTGTGCCTTTCCATCTTTATCAGTTGTAACCGTTCCTACCAGTGTTCCGGCAGCATACTCTAAGATACGGTTTCCATTGTCATCTTTCTGGAAATCCGCAGTATAAATATCTTCTGCCGCATAAACCTCAAAGACTGCGCCTTCCAGATTCTCACTCTGGTAAGTAAAATCGTTTTTAAAGCCATCAAGAACTTCACCTTTTTTCACAATATTAAGTTCACCCTTTACCGGATGATTCTCATAGGAAACCTCGATGATCACATCCCCGGAAGTACCGTCCATCTGATATGCTGTATTGGAATCTACATCAACCTCATAGTAATTCTCATTGAGCGTATATCCATAAGGTGCATTTACTTCCTCAATGCGGTAATGCCCGATTTTCAGATTTTGTGGAAGGATCAAATATCCATCCTCATCTGTAAAATAAGACTTATGCTTCACAGTAGTTGGATAAGTCGTTACCTGCTCCACATATTTTCCAGTGTCCATGTTATAGATTTTGAACTCTGTATTTTTCTGGAGTACCGCTTTCTTTGTTTCATCATCCTTTTTGATAATTTTCAGTTTGGCTTCAAATTCATCATCTAAAAGCACACGCCATGTCTGCGGTGTGTTCGGATTATTTTCTGTAATGCTGACTGTAAAATCATCTACCGGAGTATAATTATGCGGTGTTGTTGTTTCACGCACTACATATGTTCCATATGGGATTGCAATACTGCAGGCATATCCTTTTTCATCTGTAAAGATTTCCGTTGCACCATTATCTCCGATCACTACCGGTTTTGCAGAATCAAAATCATAACTGCCATCTTCTTTCACCTTCAAAGAAGATACCAGATAAGCACTAAATCCTGCCCCTTTCAGTAAATCCGCATCTGTCTTTCCATTATTGGCTGCTTTGATGATCTGAAATGGCTGTTTCATTACCTGTTCCAGCGAAGTACACTCACGCTTCACCTCAGCAGTCATATCACCCTCATAATCACAGGAAAGGTCATATTCATTCTCATCTGCCAGATAACCGGTTGGTGGTGTAATCTCTTTCACATAATAACTTCCAAGATACAGCCCGCTGACGGAAGCCTGTCCATTTTCATCCGTAGTAAGTGTTGCCACCTGATCTCCTGCTTTATACATCACACCGGTTGCACCATCCGGATGGACAATGTTCTCTCTGGCATACAGTCCATAAACTGCTTTTTCCAGAGTCGCATCTCCCTGCGGAACTGCTTTCTTTGTTTCTGCATCCAGCTTCTGTAAAGAGATCTTTGCTGTCACACGTTCATTTTTAAAAGTATGATTAAATGTCACCTTTGCTTCCTTATCGTTTGTATATAAAAAAGCAAACTGGTAAACATCTTCCGTATTTCTCACATATCCTGTTGGAGCCTGTTCTTCCTTAACTTCATAGGAAAATCCAAGCGGAAGATCTGCACTGAATTTTGCCTTTCCATCTGTTCCAGTGGTTGCCTTTTCAATCAGTGTGCCTTTCTTTGCAACTACAGTACCGTCCACATTTGTAATGTCACTGGCAGCATAAATTCCAAAAATACCTCCGTTCAGAGGATTTTCTGTATCCTTATCCTGCTTTGTCACAATAACTTCTGCTTTCTGTCTGTCATTCGTAAAAGTTGTTTCAGAAAATACCACTTCTACATTCTGTCCTGCATAAGCAAGTTTTACTGTCTTTTCTTCCCCTGCATTATAAAAACCAGACGGAGCCTGTACTTCCTTTACAACATATGTACCAAGATGCAGATTTTTAAGAATTACAGCACCATTGGAATCTGTTGTCAGGTTCTCCTTTACCAGATCACCTTTACTGTAAACTTTTGTACCATAAGCAGTTGTAATATCTGCTCCGGCATAAACATTATAAACAGCACCTTTCTGTCGGCGTTTTTCATATCGGAATGTTGTTCCGTTTTCTGTCACATCGGCACCTGTGAGGACTTCACCCTCTTTATACACAGTAAGCTGTCCAAGCTGTTCTTCATCCGGAACAGTTACCGTAGTCGTCTTGCTGACTTCCAGCTTCACATTGTAGGCTGTAGCATTAATACGGTAACCGCTTGGTGCAGTAATTTCTTTCAGATAAACGGTATCCTGTGTCTTAACGATCTGTGCAGATGCTTCTCCATTCGCATCCGTTGCAGGCAGTTTTGTAATCAGATTCTTACAATCTGCATCACTGTATAAGCCAAATACAGCTCCGGACAGTTTTGCATTTGCTTTGGAATCCTTTTTAATGACTTTCACACTGGCATACTGTACCCATGTCACTTTAAAATCCACATACTTTTCATCATCGACACCCTCACCAAATACCAATGCCAAATCCTGTGAACCAGAACCGGTACTGATCTTATAAGCAGAATAATCTTTTGTGATACTTCCCTTCATTGTCGCGGACCAGCTTCCTGCTACATCACTTACCTGAGTAAGCGGTGCAGACAGATAGAACTTTGTTCCGCCACTGATCACTACGGACTCTCCTGCCTTGCTTGTCTTTCCTGTTGTCACATTATGAAGCTTTACTCCACTTGGAAGTTTCATTGTGATACTTTGCAGTTCATCTGCCTTAAAAGTAATCTCCTTTGTTCTCTGGCTGCTGCCATCTACATAGGCAGTCACATTCGCATCTGAAAAGCTCATCTCAACATCTGGAATATTTGGCTGCGAAATACAGTAATTATACAGTTTCATAGCAAGTGTTTTTGCTTTGCTACTTGCACCGGAAAAAGCAGAATCTCCGCTGTTGGCATAAGATGCTGCCAGATGCACCAGAATAAATCTTGCTCCTGTACTCAGATTTCCATAGCCATTCTCTTCTGTAAAAAATCCATCATCCCCGGATGCCTTTGTTCCGTAATAGCAGACTTTCGCAAGTTTCTTACCATCACTCAGCTTGGTAATATCATAAGTTCCACTTCCTGGACTGGATTTTTCCGGCTGAATACAGTAAGCAGTAGCAGAAACACTTCCAAACTTTACAGTGTACTGATAAGTCAAATAACTTCCGTAACCATAATCAGAATACTGATAGCAGGCTCCTCTTGTCACTGTTACTTTCTTGGTGCTTGTCGTAGATGCTACCCTTGCCATAAAAGTAACTGATTCCCCTTCATCTAAAGAATAAAGGTCGATTCCTTCCTCGTCAGCCTGTTCCATCACATCAGAAACTGTCAGTCCAGTTTCTTCGTCTGTTGTTGTTTCTGATTCTTCTGTGAGATCAGTCACTACTTCTGTTTCTGTCTGCCTGTCCGTCTCTTCATCATCTGCAGTTCCAATATCCTCTGTTTCTCCGGCATTACCTTCACCCGTAGTATTCTCAGAAGTATTTGACATTGTTACGGCTTCCGTTTCCGCTTCCCTTACCGTCACATTTCTGCTGACACGATAAGACGGATTTCCACTGACTGGCTCTACTTTATAAACTGCTTTATAGGTATCTGCCCTGCCTGTATCAAAATCTTCACCTGCTTCATTCTTCGCTTCATAAAGTTCTATCTTTACCTTGGCATCATTGATTCCCTCTATACCGGAAAAATCAACTTTGATGTCAAAATCAGAACCATATTCCACCGTATAATCACTGGCCGTCACAATCTCATCCTCTGCCAGTTTATCCTTCACCGTTTCCAGTTCCGGATACTGAGATTCAAAAGAAGAAGCCGTATTATCCGGTTCTGCTGCATAAGTTGTAATCGGCTGAAATACTGTGGTTGCAATCGTAAGAACAGACAGCACACCAGACATTACTCTTTTCCAAGATCCTTTCATTTCTCAATACCTCACTTTGTTTTATTTTTCTGTTACTGATTTACAGGCTTTCACCTGTCTGATACAATCATAAGCATCACTCCGTTTTAAATTATTTGTGCGAACATCACTTCTGATAACAGCACAGTCATACGCCGGAGCCTGCATCATGCAAAAGTTCCGGCGCATAGTCTACTGTCATCGCCCGGCGAACCGGGCATAACAAAAATAAGGATTGAGCATTTTCCGATCAGAAGAAAACTTTTGCTGGTCGCAGAATGCGTAACTGAGCATCCGCTCCCTTCTGACCTTTTATTCAGTTATCAAGGTTCGCCGGATTGGGATTATCTTAAAGATTTTCTTTCAGATGTTTACCTCTCCACTAATTGCAAGTTTCAGAGAGTGTTTGGACGGCAAAAATTGAAATTTTTTTATTTTTTTCTCAAAATCATCTCGGTTCTCCATTTTCATCAAAACTTCTGGATATTTTCATTAATGCTTTATGCACTGCATCAGACACACTGCTTCTACTCATTCCATACATACTCGCAATCTGCTTATGCGTTTTCTGTTCCCAGTAAACCTTTTTCAATATCTCCTTTTGTTTTTCCGTCAATACACTCATCAGCAGTTCAACCATCTGCTCCTGACTGACCTGTTCCTCTATTTTTGTAAGTTTGTCTTCCAGCTCCCCATAATCTTCTGCAATCGCATGATAAGAAAAACATTTATGGTTACGGTCACGACTTAAACTATTGCTGACAATACGGTCCTCCCCGATCATTAGCAGACTCAGATACCATTCCTTTTCATCAAAGAAACTTTCTTCCATCCGGACTGTTTTTCCGTTCATTACCGATTCATACTCATATCGACAGCTACTCACTGGAAAAACCGTTACCCTTCCTGCTGTCTGATACATCGCATACCCATTCTGGTACACCGCTACGAGTGCCATTCTCTCTCCGTTTCCAATCTTCTTAGAAGCAACTACCGGAATCTTTCTCTCCTTCAGTAGCTTATCCGTAGGTATCTTTTCGTTCTTCTCCGGTGTCTGGATCATTTTCTTTAACTCTCTTAATGTCAGCATAATTTGCCACCTTTCCTGCCAGAATCGGTGGCAAAAAGAAAGGCAGCTAAGCTAAATAGACCCCGATTCCGCTAATTTTTTTTATTAGCGGAACCGAAGTTCCAGCCTGCTGCCTTCTCTATGGAAAACCATGGCATAAGTGTTACACCATATTTATCCAGTCTTATTTATTTCTATTTGTTACTGATACGGTATCCGTCTTTTTCTCCTTCTCTTTTTGGCGAATTTCCTTCAATACATCCGAGTAATCTCCAAAAGCATCATAGGGACACATCCGGCGAAATCTCAGTTCTTCTTCCAGTGTCATCTTCTGTCCTCCTGTTCTTATCAGCCTGTCTGCTGTTGATGAAATGATTATAAAATAAACATTTTTGCTATACCTCATCAGATGTGGGGAATCTTCATGCTTTCCACCCCACATCTGTGGAATCTGTAAAAAAGCAAAAAAATACCGCTGCAAACTCTTTATAAAAAAGAATCTGCAACGGCATAAAATTTTCTATTCCATCGAGGACAGGCTGTTTATCATCGCTTTCATTGTTTCCAGTACCACTTTCTGTTTCTTATGTTCCAGCCTCCCCAGTTCAAAAATCAGAGATACGACTTCTGGATTTCTCTCCGGTTCTTCCAATTCCAGTAACAACTCATACGGGCTTATTTTCAAGGCATTCACTGTCTTTGCAAAAGTATGTACATCCATAGTGTTCTCCGCATTCTCATATCGGGATATTGCATTAGAACTTTTGCCAATGATCTGTCCCAGTTCTTCCTGAGAAAGACCACTTTCCCTACGCTTCTCGCTCAGCGAATTTCCAAAGGCAATCCGTTCTTCTGATCGTATCTCTTTCAAATCGTGCAATACCCCCTTTCTGACATAATCTTCTGAGAACAAAAAAACCGGAATAAACAGCAAAGATTTTACATTCCATGCATCATAGGCTTATTAGGCACAACTTCTGTCATCCTCTGCCTATGATGTCTGTGTAAAATACATTTACCGTTTATTCCGGCAGGACACTACACCTGTATCAAACGAAATAAACCAAAAGTATCGAACCTCTAAATGTCTGTGAAGTCAAATAATTGTTACGATTAATGCAAATGAATTTTAACACATTTGAAATCTTTTTGTCCACAAATACACAGTTTTTTCACATAAATTTCCATTTTTAAACATAAAAAAACGGCAAAACATCATGCCTCTTCTGTATAAAGACAATATTCCTGTCTTTTTACAGATAGCTGCATATGTTTTGCCGGGTTCCTGATGATTCTGTGCCATCTCCAACACGTTCAGCAAACTCTTGAATATCTACGCTGCATCTGAGGATTCTGCTGTCCAATCTTACAGTTCATAAATATTCTCATTCTTTGCATCCAATATTCTCTTCTGACCATCCATGCTGTCATTCAATCAGAACTCTTACAGTTCCGAATCACGCCTACCAGATGTGTCATATAACGCTCCAGACGGTCTACATCTTCCTTAGAACGCTTCTTATTCATATCAATGCCAACTACAACACCAAGGTCTGCAAATGCCGTCAGATCTCTGTGGCATCTCTGACATCTCACTTCTGAATAGGTAAAAATACTTTTCTGAGTTACTTTGCCACATACCGGGCAGGTTACAACTAATACATCTTCTTCGCTCATCAATCAATCCTCCAAGTAATATCTACACATACTATCACTCAAACGGATAAGGGAAATTGAAAACCGTTGATGAGTAAATAACAGGCGATTCCGCAGCATCGAGCCATGCCACCTGTTATATCCTGTTTTCACTGGGATCTGCTCTGACAATCTCATCGCAACTTACACCTGCTGCCATCACTCTGTCATCACTTTTGCAATGACTTAATCACATGAACAGCAACACCTTGAATACTGCAATTCTGCGTGTAAATCTCCGGGTACTTCGGATTCTCCGGATGCAAATGTACACACCTTCTTTCCGTATCAAGAAAAAATCGCTTCAATGTCGATTCATTCTCCACCAGGGCAACAACAATATCACCGTCCGAAGCTGTATTCTGCTTCCGGATAACAACCATATCTCCACTGTTGATACCTGCTCCAGTCATAGAATCTCCATTCGCCCGCAAGATAAAGAACTCTCCATCTCCAAATAGTGAAACCGGCAGAGAAACATATTCTTCGACATATTCCTCCTCAAGCTGCGGCATACCACAGGACACTGATCCAAGCACCGCCGCCGGTTTTGTATCCGGAGATAACTTCTCCGTCCTCTCAGTAACAATCTCCCCATTGTGGTAGCGCAACATTCCTCTTTCGTTCATCTCAACGAGGTATCTGTATACTGTACTCTTGACTATACCGAGCGCATCTGCAATTTCGCTGGTATAAGGTGAACGATGATTCAGCAATAAAAACTTCTCAGCGTAATTCAATATCTGCTGCATTAACTCTTCGCTCTTATGCCGCATCTTTTCACCTTACCTTTCTATCGGAAACGATACGTTTCTGATAGCTGTATTATACCGAACATATATACGGAAGTCAATACATTTTCCCAATTTTATCAAACATATTTTCTTTTATTCGTCTTCGAACTCCATTTCATTCATTTCTGGAAAATCCAGCAACTCAGAAACAGTCATATTAAACTCCATAGCAATCTTACGCAAAGTCTTCAGCTTTGGATTCTTTGTTTCTCCCCTCATCATACTATTAAGCGTTGATTGCGTAATTCCTGACAATGTAGCAAGTTTATTTGTCGTTATCCCTCTCTCAACACACAGATCAGTCAATCTCTTTATTATGGCATCTGAATACGTCATGCAAATTCTCCTTAAATCACAATATATATTCAGTATAAAGGATTTTCCTTTCGTTTATTAACGGTGTGCCGTTGACACCTCTGCAAACTGATGATAAATTAACGTTATACCGTTATTTACTTGCACAACTTTAAGGAGGAATTTATCTAATGAGCAAAAAAGAACAGAAACTAAAAAAGAATCTCTATAAGGCACTCACAGAATATTTCATTCATAACAGAAAGTATTCTGGATCAGCTTGCCTCTTTTCGCATGGAAACAGGATTACCTGCCGCACTCAGACAAGATAAAAAATATCAAAAAGCTCAGAAAAACTGTAATAAAGCCAATGAAAAAATGCAGGATCTAAATCTAACTCCCCAGCAATGGGATGCGGTTGATGCCGCTATCACAGCAGAAAACATTGCATCTATAGAATATGTCCGTATTGCCTATAAGCAAGGAATCATTGATGCGTTTTCTATTTTACGAGAAACTCTTTAATATATCCATGTTAATCTAATCACTTGCAAACAATGAAGCAGGGATTTATCTCTGCTTTCCCATTTTCTTCTCTATTGCTTCCGGCACTCTGATCAAGCCAAATCGCCATAGTATCGGATAAATGTATGAAACTCCTCTAATGTCTCCAAGTGCCTTCGGTTTCTTCACTTCTTCTGAAATCCTCTTACTATTTTCAAATGCCAGCACCACACTACTCCAGGCAAGGCTCTTACTTTTCTCTCTCCGGTCTATCAGCAGCTCTCTGTTATACTCTCCATTTTTGCCAACCTTTAATTTATACCGAAACGGTAATCCTGTTGCCGTTTTAAATGGATAATCCTGAAATGCAATAACAGCTTGCCACAAATTTTCTTCTGATGCTATTTCCTTTAGAAGCCGAACCTGCTCTTGCCGAATCTTATATGCCCGGCACCGCTCCGCATTTAAACTTATCTCTGCTGCATTATAAATTCCCTTAGTGTAGGGCAGATAGGAATGAACCGATGCTCTGGAAAGACCTGTGAGTTTCATAATCTCCGGAATTTTTTTTCCTGACTGGTGCAAATCATTGATTTGTGTACATATATCTGATGTGAATATATCAGCAGTAATAAGTAGCTTACGAAGTTTAAGCAGACTAATATTTAACTCATCTGCCAGTGATCTTAATGAATCTGCTTCTTCATAGACATCTCTTAACTCTTGAAGAAAATTATTAAATTGAAGTTCTGGATTATATTCTGGTTTCTTTTTGGGTCTTCCTGCCATTTTTTAACTCCCATTTTCATGTGAATCCAATCATCTTGCACCTAAAACAGAGGCTTCCTTGCTCCAGACTAATGCTCCGATAGCTGTCCTCTGTTTCTTATTTTATTTCTTTCGCTTTCTGGAATATCCCAAATAATAGATGACACCGCCTACTGCTCCACCAAGTGTATTATAGGTCAGATCTGATATTTGAAATGTTCCAAGATGGAATAATAGCTGAGTAAATTCTATCAGAAAAGAAAATACTGCTACAACTTTTGTGGCTTCCCAAACGGTTTTTCCAAATCTAATATTCTCAGATTCATCAAGTAATTCTTTTTGAAATGCCCACAATAGTAAAATAGAAAATGGAACAAATAACATGAAATTCTCTATAGATTCTGTTGTAAACTCTCCATCTTCATATAGTCCCCATCCTCCCAAAAGCTTTCCAAGTGGATCAAACCATATCTCACGATTTAAAACTGTTCGGAGTAATATCATTGCTGTATAAAAAGCTAATAAGAATGTCCGGCGAAAATTTGAAGAACTTCTAAATGCTCTCCACCATGTTGCAAACATATTTCGGATAAAATTATTCTTTTTCCACCCATGCTCCTTACCATATAAATATAAGAACATTGTTAAAAAGGCAAGGAGAACGGCAGCCCAGAAGGGCTGATAAAATGCTGATAATACATTATATGCTATCTTATTAAATATTTCGATTATCTTACTTCCCATCGTTCTCCTTTATTATTTATTTCAAATCTTCAAATAAATTCTTCTGATATACACCATCTTCTATCAGCTTGGCAAATGATTTCACTACATAGTCTTTATCTTCTTTATAGGTTACTCCAAACCACTTGTCATTCGTATCTAACACTTTTACGGAAACTCTGCTTGCCTGAAGAAGTTCATCTATGTAAATTGGCAGTAAATATTCTGCTTTCAAAATATCTTTGTCCCCCATGTTAGCAAAGAACTCTTTAAATCCATCTTCTAAAGTCTGCATGAATTCCGGTGTAAGTCCCCACATATTCATGGATGCGTAGGATTCTGCATTAATTGAAGTGAGCTGTCCATCGTTATCTACTGCTGCACCCTCTGGAGTCTTAACAATATTGGAAGTTTCATGTACTGCTGTGAGATAGCCTTCCTCATTTGTCTCACAGATACCTCTGGTAACGGCACCATTCTCACTTAAAGTATTTTTTAAAATGAAACCTGCCATACAGAACTGATTCGCTTTTTCCGGCGTATAGCCTACAAGGAAATCATGAAGCTTAACAAATGCTTCCTTTCCATAGTAGTCATCTGCATTGATAACTGCAAATGGCTCATGCAAAACTTCTTTACAGGCAAGAACAGCATGTCCTGTTCCCCAAGGTTTGGTACGTCCTGTAGGAAGCTCCACACCTTCTGGAAGTTCGCTTAATTCCTGATATGCGTAGGCAATCTCCACATCAAGATTGTTGCAAATCTTTTCGATGCGGTCACCGATTGCTTCTTTAAATGCATCCTTAATATCTTTACGGATAATAAAAACAATTTTGTTGAAGCCTGCTTCGATTGCATCATGGATAGAATAATCCATGATGATTTCTCCATTTAAGCCAACCGGAGCAAGTTGTTTGATTCCGCCGCCGAATCGGGAACCGAGACCGGCAGCCATGATAACTAATGTTGTTCTCATAATTTGTTCTTTCCCTTAAAGATAATTATTCTACAGTTACACTTTTCGCCAGATTTCGTGGTTTATCTACATCCAAGCCTTTAGCTACACTGATGTAATATCCCAATAACTGTAATGGAATCACTGCAAGTGATGTTGCAAAAAGTGGATCTGTCTTTGGAATGTAGACTGTAAAATCTGCTGTATCTTCAATGTTATACTTTCCAAAAGTAGTCAGTCCCATCAAATACGCTCCTCGACTCTTACATTCTAGCATATTAGAAATAGTTTTTTCGTACAGTTCTGGCTGAGTCAATACACCGACTACTAAAATATCGTCTTCAATTAAAGAAATTGTTCCATGCTTTAATTCTCCGGCGGCGTATGCTTCTGAATGAATATAGCTGATTTCTTTCATCTTTAAGCTACCTTCCATACAGATTGCATAATCAATGCCCCTTCCAACAAAGAATACATCATGGGCATTTACCTGTTTTGATGCAAACCATTGGATACGTTCTTTATCTTCTAAAATCTTTGCAATTTTTTCTGGTAAAGTCTTTACTTCTTTAATAAGCTCAACATATCTTTCTTCTGAAATTTCTTCACGAACTTTTGCAAATTGGATTGCCAAAGCGTAAGTTGCAACAAGCTGTGTACTATAAGCCTTTGTTGTAGCGACAGCAATTTCAGGTCCTGCCAAAGTATAAAATACTGAATCAGCTTCTCTGGCAATAGATGAGCCAACTACATTTACAATTCCTAATGTTCGTACTCCTTTTTCCTTTGCTTCCCGAAGTGCTGCTAAACTATCTGCTGTTTCTCCAGACTGACTTATAACTACTACTAAGCCATTCTTATCAAGCAAAGGATTTCTATAACGGAACTCAGAACCAAGTTCTACACGAACAGGAATTTTGGCTAAATCTTCAATTACATACTGTGCTGCAATACCAACATGATAAGCTGATCCACACGCAACAATATAAATCTGACTGATTTCTTTTATATCTTCTTCAGAAAGCCCCACATTTGATAAATCAATAAAATCCTCTTTCACAACAGAATTAATTGTATCACCTACAACCTTTGGCTGTTCATGGATTTCTTTCATCATAAAATGTTCATATCCAGCTTTTTCTGCTGCTTCTGCATTCCAGTCAATAGTTTTTAATTCTTTCTCAATTTCATCTCCATCAAGATTATAGAAAGTAATTTCACCTTTTCTTACACGAGCCATCTCCATGTTACCAATATAATATACATTTCTTGTATATTTTAAGATAGCAGGTACATCAGACGCAATATAAGATTCCCCATCTTCTACTCCGAGAATCATCGGACTATCTTTTCTTGCAACATATATTTCTTCTGGGTATTCATTAAACATTACTGCCAAAGCATAAGAGCCACGAATACGAACCATAGCATGATTAATTGCATCTACTGGTGTTCCTTCATATTTTGTATAATAATAATCAATAAGTTTAACTGCAACTTCTGTATCTGTATCGGAATAAAATGTATACCCTTTTCTCACAAGCTTTTCTTTTAATTCCTGATAATTTTCAATAATGCCATTATGTACTGCTACAATATTTCCATCATCACTTCTATGAGGATGAGCATTATTTTCCGATGGTTCTCCATGAGTTGCCCATCTGGTGTGACCAATTCCACATGAACCAATTACTGCCTTCCCATCATTGGTTTTTTCAGCAAGAATTTTAAGTCGTCCCTTTGCTTTTACAATATCAACATCCCTATCTCCATCACGAACTGCAATTCCTGCAGAGTCATAACCACGATATTCTAACTTAGACAAGCCCTCTAATAAAATAGGTGCTGCCTGTTCTTTACCTGTAAATCCTACAATCCCACACATAATTATTTACTCCCTTTTACTCGTAATCTTGCCTTATAATAAATCTTTTATAGCAAAATTATTATCTTAGCTTTTACTTTATTGTTTCCCTTATTTTATTATGTTTCTTTAAATGGACATACCTTCAGACATTGATAGCATTTAATACACTTCTTTTCGTCTATTTGAGGATATTCAAATCCTTCTTCATCTTCAATCATTGAAATTGCCATTTGAGAACAAATTGCATAGCATGCGGTACACCCACAACATTCTTTTTTTTCTTTAAATAGTACAGGTATTTTCCTGTCCATCTTTTCCTCCCTTTATACGCCTATTACATAAGCATATTTTCCTAGTATTCTATGTGCCATCATAACGCACACTGTAGAAATCATGATTACAAATATTGCATTTATCGGAAATACATTTGCCATTGGAACTAACTTATTTAAGATTCTAATTATCAGCATATGACACAGATATATTCCAAAAGAATTATCACCCAAAACTTTTAAAAATTTTTTCAAAATAACTGGTTGCTCATTCAAATTTAAATCACCAGCTTCTATATATATGTATGCTCTTATACAAAAAAGCCCCGTTGTTATAATGGAACTCATTTTTAATTGTGTTGTCGCCATATCAAAGTTTCCCATCCAATACCAAATAAATCCTTCAACACCTTGAATTACCAATGAGAACAGACACAAGTTAGTTAAACATTTTTTAGATAATTGTAAATTAATATACCCGTTTTTTAAACTTACCCCTAAGTAATAAAATCCAAACCAAAAAACAAATAATTCGCCCTGAAATGGAAAGCCTAATTCAAGATTAAACCACAAGCTTATATAACGAATTAGAAAAATGCTAACGGGTGTTACAAACCACCCTAATTTAGAAAATCTACTCCGCAAAAGTTTAAACGTAACTGGTATTAATAGTACCATCTGTATATAAACCAGAATAAAATAATATATTCCATTACATTTTGACATAAAAACATCCGGTATAAATGTATTTATTCTCCGATTCACGACCGCAAATATAAATGACCAAATTATATAAGGAATAATTATTTTTTTAATTCTGCGATATATTATATCTCTATATACTCCATTTTCGTTTTCTTTGGTTAAATAACCGGAAAGAAATATAAACATACCTACTGCAAAATTAACAAATGGTCGAATTATTACTCCGTACCCCCCCAAGCATATGTATTAGTGTTATATGTATGGATAACAATTACTGCAATAATTGATAACCCTCGCATTATTTGTATTTTTTTATTCATTCTTCTCTCCCATATTGAACTGCATTAACATACCGTAATCAAGATTTGACTTTATACCCCCCCGTCTTGCTCTTTTAAGCACCGGTTTTAATACTTTCTTAATAGCATTTTTTATTCTTTGTTTTATTGGCAAAGATAAATAACTTTTTCTTAACTCTTCAAAATCCATTTTCTTCATATCTATAAAAAAAGTTTCTCTCTCTTTTGGTCTATAAACAGAACGGAACTCTGCTGGATTTTCTTTTGTAGCGTCGTCATATTCTACTTCCATAACTTTTACAGATGACTTAGATATGAGCCTGTTAAATATTTTTTCTCCTTGATTCGTTCGAACAATTACCAAAGATGTTCCTTTACTATCATTCATTTCTGGAGCAATAGTGTCAATCCCCCAGAAATCTCCTATCGTTAAATCTGATAATCTTAATGTCTTAGCTTTGCATTCATAGCAGGATGGTCTAAGGCAGAAATCACTTAAAAACATTTGCATATACGGGTCTTTGCTTTTAGAGATGTAAACTTCTTTAGATGAACCATACTCTTTCATTCCAAAGTTTTCCCATCCTTGATCTTTACATCTAAAGTTGACTTTCTCCATCTTGCCTTGCATTTTATTTTCCATATAACCTACATATTCTTTCCACAATGCAGGTGATGGAACCCCATGGCAAATAATATCAACACAAATAAGATTTTTATAATCTTTCTGAAGAAATTTCTTTAATCCATTAATTTGACATCCTGTTCCAGTAAATAAAACCAATTTATTTAACACTAGATTTTCACGAACATTCTTAAAAATATTTTTAATTTTAGCTTGTAAATATTTAGATCCTAGAAGTTTCTCTAAATCTTGCTTTTCTGTAACTCCAATATACTCAGCTTCTGTGCAAGATGCATTCATTGCAACTCCATAAACAATTCCTTTTTTTTCAAGAACCTCATTTGCCAATAAAGAAAAAATTGCACCTGAAGAGCTTTTCATCCTTATGTCATTATCATAATATGCCGCATACGCTTTTTTTTCGTTTATCGCCATATTCTAATCTCCCTCCAAACTGTAAATTTTCCCAAATACGCCTTATTTGATCTTCTCCAAATCCATGAGTTCTCCCCATTTCAAATCTGTCTCAAGCGTAATATCCGTATCAAAACCGCCTTGATCAAAAAAGGTTAGTTCTCCAAAATAAATTTGCCCATCTATATTATATAAATCTACTCTCATATGAACCAAATTCTCTGAGAGTTGTTCGGCAATCCTTATCATTTTTTCATAGTTTTCCGGTCTTTCCACATTTGATTCGGGTTCTAATTCCGGTTTTTGATATAATAAGCGATTCCACTCTTTATCATAAAAACGAAAAGTTGGATGTCCAGATGCCCTATTCGTACATACCATCACGCTATCCATTTTTCCATTAAACATAAAAAATTTATAATCATTTGGTACGGTATTCGTTATCATTTTTTCTGCTATAATCCGATGTCTCAAATTTTTATATGGCCATTCTCGGCATAGATAATAGTAATTATTTTTTAAACTCTTTTCCAATACATCTTTTGTTCTATCTATGTCCATATTGTTTTTATCATTTATAAGTACTACTCCACCAGAATCATGTGTTGTTTTTAAAACAAAATTAGATGGCAATTTTGAAAAATCTATATCTTCAAAACGATCCCACGCACCATAAGTAGGTATAACATATTGTTCACCAATTTTATCTGCAACATATTTCTTTGCCTCATATTTATCTACCATTATTTGGTAGTGTTCTTTTCGGTCATTTATTTTCAACCAATTAAGTTTTTCATTATAAGATTTTGGATTACTCAAATTCAGCTTTCTCTTCAATTTACTAAAAAAAACCATTCTTAAATAAATTGAATCCGGCAAGACTTTAGCTAAATTTACAAAGACTTTTTTATATAATTTCATATGTTTTTTCCTTTCATTTACTTTCTTTTGGCAAATTTATGAATTATCGCTTTCATTTCCTCACGATACATAAACGAAGTTATCATCAAAGAAACTATTCCAAATAAAAATGCCTGTATTTCACCAAATGAAATAAGAATAAGTGAATGTATAATTAGCAATACAAACGAAAAAATATTACGCTTGAAACTTATCCCTATGTTCATTTCTATTTTCATATCACGTGCCCTTATCAAAAGCACAGCAAAATATCCTAAACAAGTTCCAATCGCAATTCCCTGCATTCCAAGCGGCTTGACTAAAATAAAATTGAATAAAAGATTGGTCGCAGCACCTAATGCAGTTGTAATAAAAACTTTATTTGTTTTAGCTCCTACCGTATACACAACACTAAAAAAAGATGCATAGCAACTAATAATTGTTGACACTGATAATAAGGGTACATATTCCCATGCTATGGCAAACTCCTTGCTCATAACGCCTACATAGACCGGCTTAATAAGCATAACTATTCCAATTGTAATAAATACCATTCCAAATGACGTAACATTAAAAACATTTTGATAAAATCCTTTTTTATCTTCACTTGATTCAACCTCAATAGCAGACATTTGCCAAGCCTGAACAAACAAAGAATATACCATATTTATGATCTGAGGTATTTTTAAAGCAAGTGAATATATTCCATTTGCACTATCACCCAAAAAGTAATTGATAATATATTTATCACCAGCCGCCATAATCCACCACATTAAACTGTTAGGAACTAACGGAATACTATACTTCAAAATCATTTTCAATATTTTTTTATCAATACATTTAAAGGAAACAACTTTAAAAAAATCACTGAATACAAGAATATATATTGTGCCAATAACTGCTGCCAGCAACGTCGCATATAAATATCCAGCCATTCCCCACTTAAAAACTAAAAGAAAAAGTACATTGAATCCCAATGTCGTAGCTGTTGTAATTAAGCCAAAAATTGTAAATTTTACATTCTGATTTATTGCTCGAAAATACTCACTATATATTTGATTAAATGTTCGAACAACTAGAAGAACAACAAATAGCCAAATATATTCATCAAATTTGAAAATCATTTTATACAGTGGAGTAAATGCTATAGATATTACAGTTCCAAATAAAAAAACTGCAAAACAATTACTTGCTGCCTCTTTTGGCGTTAAGTCTTTTCCAAGAACAAAACGTATAAGTGCTTCATTAACCATCATAGTTGAAAATGGAATTACCATACCTAATGACGTTATAAACAAATCAATTGTTCCATATTCTGCTGTTGTCAACACATATGTATATAATGGAACAATCAAAAAGGTTAATATTTTGCTTCCAAAATTCCCCACCGCAAAAATTGCGGTATTATATACTAATTTTTTATAATTATTCTCACTCATTTATTTAGCCTCGCATTATCCTTTCTGTACTATCATTATTCATCTAATGCATGGTGAATAAATCTGTATGCCTTTTCCCTTTCCTTTTTTAATGACTGATTGGTTATTGAAAAATCATATTCAAACTTGACATCTTGAAAATTTCCAGTATAATGCAGTTTTTCCAAATGAAATGTTTTTAATAAAGTGTTTATTCTACTTCCCATTCCTGTGTGTTTTCCATTTCTATCAAATACTAGAAATGGTCTATTATATAAAATTGAGAAAACCGACGCATGAAATGAATCTGTACATACAAATTCAGCTGTTTTTATAAGATATACAAACTCAGACGGTCCACAACAATAAAATTCACTTTCTAAATTAGATAAATCAATAATTTCACAATCTTTTTCTGCTGCGATTTTATGTATAGCACTTATATATTCCTTTGTTTCAGTTCCCAAAAAATAGCAAACAATATATTTATCCGGAAGTATTTCCTTCGGTTTTTTTACAATTCGATCCCATTCTTCTTTTTGTAACATCATTGTTGGATCAATCAGTACTTCTACGTCCTGACGGTTTGTTATTTTTTCTATTATATTTTTTGCAGCTTCCTCTCTTACTGATATTGCATCAAATTTTGAAATATACTGTTCCACTCTTCCTTTATAATCTAACGGTATCTCTTCTATTCCAAATGATGCACTTATTGCAATCTTTTTTTTCTGAGTAAAAGTAAGCAAATCCAAATCACTCAGCCCGCCATAAATCGGATTCCATATCTGATCTGAACCGACAAAATAGTAATCATATTTATCAAATTCTTGCAATCTTGAAAAAGAGAAAAAATGTTTTGAGTTTACAATTTTTTTGTTAAATTCCAAAAAGTTTTTCTTTCTTTCTTTAGGATCTTTGGGATCAACACAGTCCTTTATTTTGTCGCCTTTCAAAATATAACGGAACCAACCTTTTATGTATAACTTTAATACTTCAATATGATTCACCTTTTTGTTATTCAAACAGGGAATATTTACAATATTAACTGTATTTAATCCTTCTTTTTTCAGAATCTCTTGCACCGCATAATTTTGTAGTTTATTCCCAAAATTTGAATTACCATACAGTGAAACAATCGCTGCTGTTTTTTTATTATTTTTCATAATTAATCCTCTATATAAGTTCCTCATAGCAAAAATGTAATAATATATAATTTGGGGACTATTATTCACATTTTTTTTTGCTAATCATTAAAAGCATCTTATATATTAATACCTTAATATGTTTTTTCCCACTTGGTTTTATAACAATTTTATTTTCTTTCAAAATTCCAGCAATTTTTTGAATACTATCATTTATCATTTTTGAATTATAAGAAGTATCATTTTTCACCCGTGCTTTCCAATATGTAGTAAAGAGAAGTGCCATCCATAATTCCAAACTATATCTTAGTGAACTTTTCTCCAATTTTTCATGTACCATCAAAATCATCTCTAATGATTTTGCAAAAGATTCTGCAGTAGGTTTTGAGGACAATGACGATGAATCAATATCATGATATATAGTATAATAACATTTAGCTGAATAGAAAAAATTACTGCATTTATCCAGATAGATATATGTAGTATATAAATCTTCAAATATAGTTGACTCATAAAACATATCTTCTGTTAATATACTTTTTCTAAAAATCTTTGCACCTAAACCAGGTCTGACAACTTCATTTAATTCATCAATATTGTGCAATCCTTCCCTAGTTTCATTGAACCCAGAAATAATATCTTTCGTATCACCAATAATATCCTCCCTATCAAAAAAGAGAACATCTATTTTTTCATTTTTTTCAAACAGATCATTGATTTCTCTAAGTACATCAGAAGTCGTAATCCAATCATCACTATCTACAAAGAAAAACAAATCTCCCGATGATTTTTCAAATCCAAATTTTCTTGTTAAACCAGGTCCAGTATTTTCTTTCGTATACGCTTTGATTCTACTATCCATTTCTTGATATTTTTTCATCAATGAATAACTATTATCTTTTGAACTATCGTCGACTAATATTAATTCATAATCCTCATATGTTTGACTCAAAACAGATTGTACTAATTTATCTAAATACCTTTCCGCATTATATACAGGTACAATTATACTAATTTTCATACCTCTTCCTTTCCTTATGAGCTTGTCCTAAAATAATTCCATATGCAACAGCTATTGGCTGTATAATATTTGATTCTTCAAAAAAATAACTAAACGCACTTAGGAAAACAGTAATAATCAATAACATCCCCATAACTGGAGCATATTTATTTTTTTCTCGTATAAATTTTATTTCTATTATAATTAAAGATAAAACAAATAATACTAATAATGATAATCCTATTATCCCATAATCATATAGGTACTCTATATAACTATTATGTGAAAAGCGAGAAAATCCACCTGGTTTAAGGCGATAATAAACACTTTGGAAACCATGTCCAAAAATTTTTTCCCTTATATTTGACGTCTTGAACGCTTGAAGAGTAATCGCCCAAATAATATCTCGACCGCTTCCTCCATCTGTACTTAATTTTGAAAAACGGTCAAAAATCTCAAGTCCCGATCTATTCTCGAGATACAATACTGCTCCACTACCTATACAAATAGCAATAAAAAGATACATATATTTTTTCCATTTTTCTCTTAATGAACCTTGTATATGTGCATCTAATACTAACATCACCAATATTCCTAAAATTAATGCTATCGTTCCAGTTCTTTTCGTTGATGCAACAGATATAGCAATACATAATAACATACATAAATTTCGCAAATTCTTTTCTTTAAGAAAAATGATAATTAACGGTAATGCAGTTAAGCAATAATATGTTAAAAATACTACCTGCCCTATGTTTCCATTTCCAGCTAAATGTATTCTTATAAGTGATACTGAGATAAGACACATTATTAAGTAATATATAAATGTCTTTTTTTCAATATTTTTGTTCATTTCATTATGACAAGTAAAGTCATAATACACAATAACACTTAACGGCCAAATAAATATATCAATTGGCGTATAGGGTAAGTAAATTGAATTATTTAATATAGTAATTACACATTGATATACAATTAAAATTCCTAAAATCAAAGTAATACTGTTTATTGATTTCCTCTTTAGCGTTATCAATTCCTCAAAAAAATAGCATAACAAAACAATTGCCTGCATACCAAACCCCAAAAGTCTTATAGTGCCATTTTGGTTTGTTTGATATAGCATTTTAAGTATGATGGAAAAAAACAAACAATTATATGCTATTCCCATAAAAAATTTTTTTAAATTTATTTTCAGCACTTTTAGATAACCTCCGAGATTTTTATGCTATATTAATCATGTTTTTTATTTATTTCCAAGCTGATTTGCAATATCCTCGTCCACAATTTCCTCTCCAGATTTATGTTTTAACTGCTCTTTTGAAGCCTCACTTAAGCCATTATCAATTACACAATTTATGTCACATGTACTACATTTATCAAGTTCTTCTTTCGTAACTTTTCCATCACGATAATCACAGCAAATTTTGTTTTCATACATACTGTATGGTTGTTTAGTAAATAAAGCTTTAAATTTATGCACTAAAACCCATGTTGCTGGTTTCCAAATATATTTATGCATAGCCGGAGAAACAGAGCCTATCATCCAGCAATCTCGATCACAACAACGAACTTTTTTTCGCACCTCTTCTGCCTGAGAACTATTCCACAGTTCATCCCAAGATTGATTATTCAAATTTCCCATAACTTCTTTATCCTTAGTTCCATTGCAAGGCATAACATCACCATATGGATCAATGAAAAATGTATCAAAACTCATGTCACATGGAAGAAGCCTCTTTTGCCCATAAATATAATTAATTAATCCATGATTAAAATATGCTCTGAACCATTTTTTAGGACTATTACTACGTAATAACTCATTAACTAACTTTTCAAAATTCTTTGCAACCATCGGACGATCATGAATAATATTTTTTGCTTCTACAAAATAGAAACTATTATGTAAAGAAGCCGTTGCAAATTCCATCCCCATTTCATTACTAATTTGGTATAATGGTACAAGGTCTGGTGCGTTTTTATCCTGTACAGTCATACCAAATCCAACATCTTTCATTCCCATTTCTCTAAGTTTTTTTAACGTACCATATCCACGCTGATAACCATTCTGAAGGCCTCGTATTTCGTTATTTGTCTCCTCAAGTCCTTCAATGGAAATACGTATGCCAATATTAGGGAACTCTTTACAAAGGTCCACAATACGATCTGTAAAAAATCCATTAGTCGAAATAACAATACGATCGGATTTCTTATATAACTCACGTACAATGTCTTTCAAATCAGTTCTAATAAAAGGTTCACCACCAGTAATATTTGTAAAATACATCTTTGGCAATTTTTTTATTGTGTCCAAACTGATTTCTTCTTCTGGCTTAGATGGTGCTTTATAACGATTGCACATTGAACATCTGGCATTACAACGATATGTAACAATTACTGTTCCATTTAATTTTTTTTCAGTATTCTTTTTCATCTTTATTAATTACCCCTTTATTTTCTATTTTTGACAGCCTCATTAAAAATTTTCATCAAAGCTTCATAATGTGATTGCGGTGCGAATCTGTTTTCAAGCCTTTTTCTACTAGCTTGTCCCATCTTTTTAACCAAAATATCATCATCTAGCATCTTAATTTTTTTAATAAGATCCTCAACATTTGATGGTTCAAATAAATATCCGTTTTCCCCATCACTAACCAATTCTGGAAGACTTCCTATATTGCTAGCGATAACCGGCTTTGAATATTGAAACGACTCTAAAGCAGTATTAGGTAGGTTATCATACCAAATTGAAGGAATCAATGTAAATCTAGCTCCTTTTATAATATCCTCTAGTTCCTCTCCACTCTTAAACCCAAGGAATTCAACATTCTTCATTTTATGATCCTTTACATATTTTTTCAGACGCTTTGCCTCATCTGTTGTATCGTCTCCCATAATTTTAACTGTATACTCAGGCAATTTTTCATACGCTTTTATAACAGTTTCAACTCCCTTTTCTTCAGTAACACGTCCAAAATATAATCCATACGATCCTATCTGCGGTTCCCCTATTGTTGTTTTACTTGCTGTAAAAGTAGGAATACAATGAATTCTTTTTTCATCAAAGCCATTTAATGCCAATTTTTTCTTCAAAAATTCTGATGGTGTTATAAATGCATATACATTTTTATATACATTTATCATTTTATGAAATTTCATAGAAAACACTCTTACGACAGATGCAAATAGTGATCCTTTCACACATCTCTTTTTAATACAACTCCTATATCCCTTTGATAAACATTCTTCACAGACTTTCTTTTCATACATAAAATCAAATCTTGGACATAACAAGAAATAATCTGATAATCTTAACACAACCGGGATTCCCATTTTACTTGCACCTGTAATTACACTCGGAGACAATTTATTAACAAAATGAATAATATATACCAAATCTGGCTTTACATCCTTTATTTCTTTTTTTATTGCTTTTTCTACTTCACGAGAATAAATACTTCGCGTAAGTAACTGCCAAATTGATTTAGGTGTCTTTTTCACTTCATCAAAATATGTTGCATCTCGTCCACCAATTGGTTCTACAAAGTATTTTGAATATTCTGTTGCAACATTTTTATTGGAATGTATGGAAAAAGGTATAACCTCATGCCCATTATCTTCAAGCATCTTTTTAATATTAAACATATACTTTTCTGGGCCCCCAGAAATAAAGTATCTATAATTTACTATAAGTATTCTCAACGTTTTCTCCTTATCTTTATAAATAGCATTATTTACTATTTTTTATACACAAATATTTAATAAACAATAAACCTACTCTTTTTTATTCCCCTCTGTGATGGATAATCGCTTTTTATAAAGATCTCTTGTATCTCCAATTATTTTTGCCGGATTTCCACCCACAATCGCAAAATCAGGTACATCTTTAGTTACAACTCCGCCAGCTGCTACTAAAGCATTTTTTCCAATAGTGACATTATATAAAATAATACTCCTTCCTCCAATTACAGCATTATCTTTTATTACTACCGGGCCAGTATAATAATCAATCATTGGACCAGTGTAATTACAATCTCTATTCCACATTCTAGCTACTAAATCATGTTCATAGATTCTAACATCTGCCGCTACAGTGACATTATTTCCTATACTAATTAGATCCGGATGGGTAGGAATCCAACATGGATGCCAATACCCCCCCCGACCATATTCTTTAAAGATATTAGATTTTCTAATCACTTCAGCTTTAGCATGGTTTTTCTTTAAAACTGTCAAAAGTAATAATTTAAACAAAATAACTAATTTTTTCACTAATTTCACCGTTTTCTATTTTTAGTTTATTAATCTCTCTGAAAAATATCCCTTGTATAAACTTTGTCTTTTACATCATCCAAACAACTATCGTAACGATTGGCAATAATTGCCTGACTCTGCCTCTTAAACTCATCTAAATCATTAACCACTTTGCTGCCAAAGAAAGTTTCACCGTCTTTCAATGTAGGCTCATAAATAATGACTGTAGAGCCTTTTGCCTTAATTCTCTTCATGACTCCCTGAATAGAACTCTGACGGAAATTATCACTATTACTCTTCATAGTAAGACGATATACACCTACCACAACATCTTTTTCTTTACTTTCATCCCAGTCATCATTTGCTTCATATGCTCCAGCAATTTCCAAGACTCGATCAGCAATAAAATCTTTTCTCGTTCTATTAGACTCAACGATTGCTTCAATAAGATTTTCAGGAACATCTGCGTAGTTAGCAAGCAGCTGCTTTGTATCTTTTGGTAAACAGTATCCACCATATCCAAAAGATGGATTATTATAATGTGTTCCAATACGAGGATCGAGACATACTCCATTAATAATCTGCTGTGTATTCAGACCTTTCATTTCGGCATAAGTATCTAACTCATTGAAATAAGAAACTCGTAATGCCAAATATGTATTTGCAAACAATTTGACTGCTTCTGCCTCTGTAAAGCCCATAAATAAAGTATCAATATCTTCTTTAATAGCACCTTCCTGTAAGAGCTGTGCAAACGTATGTGCAGCTTTTACTAAACGTGCATTATTAATATCTGTTCCAACAATAATTCGGCTTGGATACAAATTATCGTATAACGCCTTACTTTCTCTTAAAAATTCCGGACTAAAAATAATATTATCACAATGAAATTTTTCTCTAATACTTGTTGTATATCCAACAGGAATAGTCGATTTAATAACCATAATCGCTTCCGGATTATATTCAATGACTAATTTTATAACTGCTTCTACTGCAGAAGTATCAAAAAAATTCTTTTTGCTATCATAGTTTGTTGGAGCTGCAATAACAACAAAATCTGCATCCTTATAAGCTTCTTCTGCATCCAATGTAGCAGTTAAATTCAAATTTTTTTCTTCTAAATATTTTTCAATATAATCATCCTGAATTGGAGATTTCTTATTGTTAATTAACTCTACCTTTTCTGGAATAATATCTACTGCTGTCACCTGATGATGCTGACTCAATAAAGTAGCAATAGATAATCCAACATATCCTGTCCCTGCCACAGCAATTTTCAATGAATTAAAATCTCTCATTTTTTCTCTCTTCTTCCTATTCTTAAAATATATTTACATATAAAACTCTTTGTACCATTCTGCAAACTTGCGTAATCCTTCACGTAAAGTTGTCGATGGTTTAAAACCATAGTCTCTTTCCAATGCTTGCGTATCAGCATATGTCACAGGAACGTCTCCCGGCTGCATCGGAACAAGTTCTTTATGTGCTTCAAAATCATAATCTTCTGGTAAGACTTTTGCTCTAATTAATTCTTCCTGAAGAATTTGTACAAAATCTAATAAGTTCTCTGGATGATTATTTCCAATATTGTAAACAGCATATGGCGGAATCGGCAAACCATCTTCTCCGTTCTTTTTCTCTGGTGCCCCCTGCATTACCCGTACAACGCCTTCCACAATATCATCAACGTAAGTAAAATCTCTTTTACAATTTCCATAATTAAAAATTTTAATAGTTTCTCCATTTAATAATTTATTTGTGAATCCAAAGTATGCCATATCGGGTCTTCCTGCCGGTCCATAAACAGTAAAGAAACGCAAACCAGTTGATGGAATATTATAAAGCTTTGAATATGCGTGAGCCATTAATTCATTACTTTTTTTCGTAG
Source organism: Massilioclostridium coli (assembly GCF_900095865.1). Classification (GTDB taxonomy): domain Bacteria; phylum Bacillota; class Clostridia; order Oscillospirales; family Ruminococcaceae; genus Massilioclostridium; species Massilioclostridium facile. The sequence continues at coordinate 1,547,594 of NZ_FMIZ01000007.1, forward strand.
CAGCATATAACGATACAGGATTGTCTACTTTATCTTCTGTACTGTATGGAACTTTCTTGTTACTTCCATATACAGAAGAACTTGATGCATATACCAAATGTTCTACTGGATAATGTCTACATCCCTCTAATATGTTGTAAAACCCAATCAAATTACCTTCTATATATGCGTCTGGATTTGTAATAGAATATCTCACACCTGCCTGTGCCCCTAAATTCACAACCACTTGAGGAGTATACTTCTCAAAAATCGAATTAATAAGTTCCTTATCTGCCAAATTTCCTTTTACAAAGGAAAATGTCTTACTAGATGAAAGTTTTTCTAATCTATATTCTTTTAAACGAACATCATAATAATCATTCATATTATCGAGTCCAACTATTTTTATTCCTTCTATTTCTTTTAATAACCTTTCAGCCAAGTTTGATCCAATAAATCCAGCTACACCTGTAATAAAAATCGTCTTGTTTTTCAATTCAATAAATTCTTTGCTCATTTTATCTCCTATACAATTCTAATGTTCTCTCCACAACATCATCCCAATTATATTTTCCACAAATATAACCTGCTGCTTCATCTTTATATTTCTGTACCTGTTGTGCATCCTCACATGCTTCTTGAAGCTTACTCTGCAAATCTGCTACATTACTTTTTTTAAATATGATTGCCTTATCTTCCACTACAGAAGCACATTCATCTATGTCAGATACCAAACAACAATTTCCATAACTCATTGCTTCTAAAAGACTTAATGGCATTCCCTCTAAATCGCTTGGTAAACTATAAATATAAGCATTGCTGTATAGTTCATCTAACAACTGTCCCTGAACAAATCCGGTAAAAATAATTCTGTCATCGTCTTTTGCCATTTCTTTTAACTGGTTAGCAAATTCATCAGTATCCGAACTGCCTCCTGCAATGACTAACTTCTTATCTGTTTTTACGTTCTTAAAGCTTTCTATCAGATAAGTAATTCCTTTTTCCGGAACAAGTCGTCCTAAAAATAAAATATAATCATCTTTCTTTAAACCAAATTTCTTGTCAATAAGTTCTGCCTTTCTAATAACTGGACGATTCACACCATTAGGGATAAACTTTGTATCACGTCCATAAGTCTCTTTAAAATAATTTTGTACTCCCTCACTGAGAACAATAATTTCATCTGCAAATTTAACAGCACATTTTTCGCCAAGCATAATATATGTGCTGGCTAACTTGCCCCATTTTGCTCTTTGATGATCAAGTCCATGAACCGTAGCGATACAACGTTTTCCAAATAATTTTGGCAACCATAACATTGCACATGGTCCTTCTGCATGAAAATGTACCACATCATATTTTCCAAACGCTGCTGCTACCGCTGCAAAAAATGAAGCACTCATCGCTGCTAGTCCTTTTTTATCTATCGTTGGTACATATTTCATTCGGATACCTTTATATTCTTTTAATTTCTTCTCATCAAATTCTTTACCACTTACATGATGTCCATTACGGTTATATACTGTTATCTTATGTCCTAGTTTTGCCATGCGAACCGTTAATTCTTCAACGACAATTTCAATTCCACCTTGGCGACTCGGAATTGTCTTATGTCCAAGAACTGCAATTTTAAGTGGAGAAGTATTATTTTTCCTTTTATTCATAACTTCCTCTTATTATATTTATAACTTATCTATTATTACTTTCTGTGGCTTAAATTCTTTTTACAGAAATCAAGCCACAATCATTTCATCACATAGATCCATCTTTTCTAAGAACTACCATTACTGTTTTAAACAATATTTTTATATCTAGCCCAATGTTCCAATTTGTGATATACTCCTTGTCAAGACGAACTACCTCTTCAAAATCAGTAATGTCGCTACGTCCGCTGACCTGCCACATACCGGTTATTCCTGGCTTAATTGCCAGTCTTGCACGATGGTGCAGCTCATAAAAATTCGTTTCCGAAATCAAAGGTGGCCTGGTTCCAATTATTGACATATCACCTTTCAACACGTTAAAAAACTGCGGAAATTCGTCAATGCTTGTTCGTCTGATAAAATCCCCGATACCAGTCTTATGTGTTCCATCTGGAAGAATCTTATTTCCGATAACTCGTGGGTCAAAATCCAATTTGAACATCTTTTCATCACCCAATTTGTTATCTTTCATCAATTCAGCCTTACGTTCTTCTGCATCCATATACATGCTTCGGAACTTATACATTTTGAATCTCTTTCCATTCTTTCCTACACGTTCCTGTGCAAAGAAAATCGGTCCCGGTGATGCTATGTAAATTGCTGGAGCAACAAATATAAACAAGATTCCGGTAATCAAGCATCCTACCAGACCTCCGGCAATATCCATCAGACGTTTCAACATCAGATCTCTTGTAGATGCATAATTAATACTGGTAGTCAGTACAGTATAATCGCCTACTCTTTCTACAAACTGTTTCTTACCTGGCACACTTTTTACCTTTGCCAGATTCAGATGAACCGTAACGCCTGTTTCTGTAAACTGTTCAATCAGTTCTCTTGGATAAGGCACAACACCTGATGTCACAATCAGTACTTCATCAATCCATTCCTTGCAAACATATTCAGCAGCATTATCCATATTGGCAACTACTTTTATACCATCAATGTGCCTTCCTATCATTTCCTTATCAATAACGGCAATTCCAGAAATCTTATAGCGAGCATAATTATGTTCTTTCATGCTCTCTACTACTGCACTTGCCACATCTGCTGTAACTACAAGAAGTAGGGAACGATTTTCTCCATCTTCCATTTTCTTCCTAAGTAAATGTTTCCACAGTTCTCTTACCAGATAAGTAAGTAGCATATAGATAATGATATTCAGTACCAATGCCAGTCTGGAATATTGTTGTCCTTCCTGAAGCATAAACAAATAAAGCAATAAACATGCTCCAAGAATTACTCCATGCTGTGCTGTTACAACAAAATCTTTATAGTATCCTCTTTTCAAAACGTTTTTCAATGTTCCCATTGCAAACAGTACTACCAAATCTGCCACTTCCATAAAGACAGCCATATTTCTGTAAAGAATTAGCTGGTATGGATTAGCTCCATATCCGCTTAACGCATACGCCAAAACGAACGCCACCTGCAAGCAGATCAAGTCCAAGATGATAAAATCCACATGTTTTATCCATCCTGTAGAATCTTTTCTATACATACTTTCTTTCCCCTTTACTCATTTTTCAGATCCCATTACGTTCGTTTTCAACTAACTGCTACAATCCTCTGACTTACCAACGAACAAAGACTTTTTATAAGAAAATACGAAGTCCTTCACAGAACTTTGTATATTACATTCAATACTACTAAGAAACAATCTATGCCCGGCACATAACCCGATTATCAGGGCAGGCAAAGCACAATAAAAAAATGGATTTGTATTAATTAAGAAATGTGATTCTATTTGATAATAGATAGCAGCCATAAGCAAACAGCCTATAGAAACTGCCAGATAGATTTTCCGATGTTTCATCAGATTCTTGCCATATTCAATTTTTCCGTTTGCTTCTTTCCCACTATAAGGGGCTAGGGAATTGCATTTGCACTCAGCGATCCTCATTTGCTTCATTTTTCATACCTCGCTTTACCCCCCCCACACACACATACGCACTCTGGGGGATTTTAATTTTTTAGTTTTTTATTATTCATATCGGCAACCTAACGTCCCTTAGCCCGTCATTCTTTTCAGATTAACAGGCTCAAGTTTTCTCCTTTTCGATTTTTATTGCTCTATGATTGGGTCAAACTGAGCATCCAAAGAGCCATCCAATATCTATGAACCGCTATAATGTGACCCTGCTGCAGCAATGAAAAATCGAATTATCATAAAACGTTTACGCCACACATGCCGCATAAATACTAGAGTTTTCTCTGGTTGTCCCTATTATATCCCACTCCCCTGTATATTCAATTTTAATGTCCACATCAGGTTGGTAACCAGACAGTTTAATCAAATTCCTAGCTAAAGTATCAATTTTTACTGGTGCTCCCATATCAAGCACAAAAATTTCTCCGCCCCATGCATAAACTCCTGCCTGTAATACAAGGCTGACAGCTTCTGGAATGGTCATAAAATATCTAATAATATCAGGGTGTGTCACTGTTACCGGACCACCTGCTTCAATCTGTTTTTTAAACAATGGAATAACAGAGCCGTTACTGCCCAATACATTTCCAAATCGGACTGCAACAAACTGTGTCCCTGATCTAACTTTATTTTTTACACTCTCAATCTGTACACTAGAGTCTACTTTTTCTATACTATCTATCGTTACATGGTCCATTGGATCGCTAACAATTTGACCATTTCTATTTTTATCTATATGGTCATGAAGAAAAGGAAGTAAATCTATCCTTCCTTCTTTACTAATGGCGTCCATACTCTGGATTACCATTTCACAAATCCGCTTACTAGCCCCCATAATATTCGTTGGATTTACCGCTTTGTCAGTACTAATTAAAACAAACCGTTTCGTTCCATACTTTAAGGCTGCGTATGCTGTCTTATAGGTACCTACTACATTGTTTTTAATCGCCTCATTGGGGCTTGTCTCCATCAAGGGAACATGCTTATGGGCAGCAGCATGGTACACAATATCCGGCTTATAATGTTCAAAAACCCAATTAATCCTTCTGCTATCCCTAACAGATCCAATTAATACCACTAAATTTAGTTCGGGATAGTTTCTTCTTAACTCCTGTTCTATCTCATAAGCATTGTTTTCATAAATATCAAAAATAATAAGCTGTTCCGGTTCATGGGCAGCAATCTGCCTACATAGTTCACTTCCAATAGAACCTCCGCCACCGGTTACAAGGATCGTTTTATCTTTTAAATATTGGAATATTTCTTCCATATTCACTTGAATTGTTTCCCGTCCCAGCAAATCCTCCACTACCACTGGTTTCATCTTATTTAAAGATACTTCACCATTTGCCAGTTGGTAGATTCCTGGCAAAGTCATTAATTCACAATTTGTTTCTTTACAGATATTTAAAATATCTCTTTTCTCTTCGGCAGAAGCTGTTGGGATGGCAAACAAAATCTGGTCAATATGATACTTCTCAATCGATTCCAGAATACTTTCTCTTCCTCCTACAATGGGAATCCCTTCTATTATTCTACCCCATTTATTGGAGTTATCATCTATCACACACAATGGCCTTGCGGATGCATCGTTTGAAACTTTTAATTCTTTCAGAATAACCTGACCTGCGGCACCAGCCCCTATAATCATGGCATTGTGAACAGCCCGTAAATTTTTTGCCCTACGTGCCCTTTCCAAAGTAATATAACGATAGATAAACCTTACCGCTGTAACAAAACAAAATTGGATTACTGCACCAAAAGCATAATAGGAGATTGGCATTCTGCATAGAAAAACAGTAATGCCAATTATCTGAAACAAAGTAGTAATACCAGATGCGAGTAAAATACGGTTTAATTCACTAAAGCTGGCAAAGCGCCATAAACTGTTATATAGATGAAGACAAAAAAATATAATTACTGTAAATATAGTGTAGAATGGTGCAAATTTTAAAAATGAAGATAGATATATATCTGGAATAAGAGAATAACTTAGATCAAATCGCAACCAAAGCCCTAAAAAATAGGATAAATTAATAACAATTACATCATAGAAAAAAAGATAGAGTGCTATTACTTTCCAATGTTCCAATCTCTTTTTTCTTAGAACTTTCGTATTTTTATTCATTACCTTTAAATCGTTATTCTGTCTTTCATTTGTCACGTTTTTCATTGTCGTTCCTCTTTTCACAATAAAATTTAGAGGATAATTTTCCTTTTACTATATTTTACAAATATCTATCAATTCTTTTTACGTTCACCTTCCAAAACTTTTATATAGGCAAAGGAGGGTTTTATTGACTACTTTTTCTTTTCGTGATAACTATACTTTTTCGTTCGTATTTACTTTGACCAAAAAACTTAAAAATAGGCAAAAAAATAGAGATTTAACCCCAAAAATACCCAGAACGAAAAAGTATCCCTTTTACATCCACATACCAAACCGTTTATGCGGCATATATGGTGATGCTTTTTGCAAATTTTCTCCTTGGAAAATCTTTTCTGCATGTTCAATCAGTTGGTTTTGATACTTTTCTATCGATTCCAGACCTGTCCAAATATTGGGTGGCCTTAAATCTACTGAATGTGTATCGGATGCTACTACATGTACAAGCCCCCATTCCAATAGTTTTACTATTTTTTTTCTTGTCTTTTTTGTTCTTTTTAAACTATTGGCATTCACTTGTACGATAACACCTTGGCTTACCCATTCTGATAATAACGCTGGATTTTCCATTAAAAATGGATATCTTTCTATATGGGCTATGATTGGGACAATCCCGCTACTTAATAGATCAAACATTACCTTTTCAATCAATGCAACATAATGATACATTGGAGAAAATTCTATTAACAGATAATTTGTTTTTTCAATACAAAATTTTGATAGATCATATTTGCTAAGCCGAATTGAAAAATAAACCTCTGCGCCTAGTTTTGCCTCAAATTGAATTTCTCGCTTTTTTGATGACAACATTAGTTTTTGATACGCTAGTTCTCTTTGTTCAAAAAAGTGTTCTGGTGTTTGTTCCTCAAAATGAAAATGTGGTGTAAATACAATTTTATTAACCCCATGTCTTACTTGCATCTCCAACAGTTGTAGTGCCTGTTCCAATTCCTGCGCCCCATCATCGATTCCAGGTAAAATATGAGTATGTAAATCTACTATAGCCCCTCACCTTCTTTTTTGTATGCATATCTATAATATCCATAATATTTTTTGCCATAAATATTGGATTTTTTGATATCAAACGCATTTAGTATAGAACCTATTACCTTTATACCGGCATTATTCAAATTTTCCATTGCTTTTTTAATCATTACAACTGGTGTAGATTTATATCTTACAACTAATAGCGCACCATCTGCATATTTCCCAATTACCGCCGCATCAGTAACCAAAGAAATTGGTGGGGCATCAAATATGATGTAATCATATATCTCATCTAATTCTTGAATTAACTGTCCCATTTTTTTGCTTGCCAACAATTCCGATGGATTTGGAGGATGCTTGCCTGATGGCAGAACAGTAATACCTAAATTTTTCATTTCTATCGAAGATTCTGCCAAATTAAATTTTCCACACAATATCCCTGATAATCCTTTGGTAAATTGTTTGTTCCATTTGTTTTTATCTTCAGATAATAGATAATCCTCTAAAATAGATCGTCTCAAGTCACAATCAAGCAGTATTACTTTTTTGCCTGCATCCGCAAGTGTAACTGCTAAATTGATAGATACATTAGTTTTTCCTTCTTCCGCTAATGGAGAAGTAACAACTATTTTTTTACAATCTGTTTCCGATGATAGGAACTCCAAATTGGTACGCAGCGTCTTAAATGCTTCTACATATGCAAATGAGGTTTCTTCTCCACTAAGGGAATTCAACCTAATGTGTTTTCTAACCTTTCCCATTAGTTTTTACTCCCTTCAAATGGTATCACTCCGATTACCAAACTATTGGTTAAAGCAGCCAGTTGTTCTTCCGATTTTATAGTACGGTCTAAAATTTCCCTCAAAAAGATAATAATTACTGCTACAGCAATTCCAGCTAATATGCCTATCATAGTATATTTTTTTACATTTGGAGATACTTGAACCGCGTCACTTGCTTGGCTTACAATGTTACAGGAGCCTGCTTCTACTTTCTCAATGATAATTTCAGGTGCGATTTCTGTTATTTTTTCTGTTACCGACCGAGCAAATTCCCTATCCGTATCGGTTACAGAAATCCTCATCACCTGTGTTGCATTTACCGAACTCACCGATATCTGCGACGCTAAATCGCTACTACTAACATTTATTCCTAAGGCCTGGATAACTGGATTTAATACTGCTTCGCTTTTGATAATAACGGCATAAGTTTCTACCAAATTTGTAGAAGCAGTATAGTCACTTGGAGAGAATGTACCTGTTACGTTTTGATTGTTATTTACAATCATAGTTGCGCTAGATTGATATTTAGGAGCAACTAAATAGTTACTCACTAAATATCCTCCTATCCCCCCTATTAGTAAAAAGCATGCTAGTAAAATAAAATACCGTTTTACTATCCCCCATAACTTTCCTAACAATTCACCTATTTCTATTTCATCGTCATGCAATAAATTTTTCTGTTCAGTTGTTCTTATGTTTTCCATTGCCATAAACTTTACCTTTCTGCCCTATTTCACTTCTTCTATCTGCTCTTTTCACGATTTTCACTTTGTCTTAAAACTTAAATTTTCCACTCAATTAAAACAACATAATATTAATTATGTTGTTTAAAAATGGAAATAAAACAGGAAAGGTTCCAACACCTACATATATTTACCAAATAATTTTTATTAATTATACAAAAAAAATTCATAAACATTCAAAACAATACAAAATATTACAATCTTGTATATATCTGTATTGACTTATTGCTCTTTGCGTTATAAAATAGAAAATAAAATCAGTAAAAATAACAACATAATTAATACTATATGGTTATTATGAGTTGTAGTTTGTCAATGTTTTTTCGAGAAGCTTCTATCCCTTCGGAAGTATAAATTCTAGTTATATCCAAACTACTATGGCCAAGGATATCTGCTAAATTAACCAAGTCTTTGGTATAACAATAAAAAGTTCTTGCGAATAGATGTCGTAAATTATGCGGAAATATTTTTTCTGGTGAAATACCAGCCAGTTCCGCAATTTTTTTCATCTCTCGCCATATATTCGAACGGTCTTTTGGTTTACCACTTTTTGTTTTGAAAATAATACCGGATTGGATCTGTTTTTTCTTTGCATAACAGTTTAATTTTTTTTGCAACAGATTTGGAATTAATACCAAACGGTATTTCCCTTTATTCCATACTTTTGCAACACCTAATTTTACTGCTTCTACTGTAAAAAAGTTTAATTCACTAATTCGGATACCAGTGGAACATATTGTTTCCATAATCAATGCAAGCTGTTCTTTCCCTTGAGACTGTGCTGTTTTAACTAGATTTTCGTATTCTACTTTGGTTAGTTCTTTTTCTTTTCGAATAAAAAAGTTATTCTGTATCCTGATTTGTTTTGTTTTTAAATGCTCCAAATTCAGAAAATTTAAAAACTGGTTTAAAGCTACTAACATAGAATTTACACTGGTGATAGCATAATGTTCCATGAGCCATTCTTTGTAAAGAAGGATGCGTTGTTTATTAATTTGTTTGTTATCTCCTAGATAAGAATAAAACGTGCGGATATCGGTAATATATTTACGAATAGTAGCACTAGCATTTTCCCGGTCATATAATACCTGTTTAAATTGATAAATATGTTCTGTTTTTAAAGAAAAGTAAGTTTCGTTGCTGATTTCCATTTTTAATATCCTCCCTAACAATAATTTGAATAAATTCATACAATATTATAAGTTATTTTGTCGAAAAACATATATTTATCGTAAAACTTTTTAAAGAACAATCAAGTAAATAGATTCTGTTCTATTTATTTTTTGTATTTACGAGAGGAACATTAATAAATTTTTAAGTATTTTATCGTTTATACTATCTAAAATTTCTATTTTTGATTAAATTTAATGAAAAATTAAAAGAAATAAAAATAAGACCCCCAACCTTATAAAAAGGTCGGGGGTCTTATTTTTAACACTATAATTGGTGGTTATAAACCATCACAGAAAAGAAATACTATTTTTTCTTTTTCAGAGCTACTACTGCTGCGCCTGCCAATACCAGTGCCATTACTCCTGCGATTGGTGCAACATCACCTGTTTTGGCTGCGTTTGCTTTTGTTGTGGTAGATTCTTGCCCTGTTTGTGTACTATCCGCTTTGTTGTCATCTGGTGTTTCGGTAGATGGTTTTTCTACTGCTACCAGACCTTTCATTGCTTCTTGTACACTTTCTACTGCTGCGTCTACTTCTTCCTGGGTTGCATCTTCGTTCGCCATCACTGCGTTTGCTTCTGCTACTGCTGCTTGCAGTACTGCATAGCTTTCCGCTGTATATGCGTTCGCATCTTTGCCGTTGGCTTCCGCAATTACTTTTTCCAGGATGGATTTATCTGCTTTGTATCTCAGGTTCAGCATCGCGTTCAACAGATTGGTTTCTGCTGTTTCGATTTCTGCCTGCATTGCATTGTCTTTATCTGCTAACAATTCTTGTGCTGCTCTCAATGCTTCCTGGAACTCTGCCTGACCTGCTTCTACAAAGTCATTCATGTCGTAGGTTTCCGCCAATGCTACCAAGGATTCTAAGGATGTGATGTCACCTTTAACAAATCCTAGTTTATGGATTTCGTTCATCAGATTCTGCCATGCTGTGTCTACTTCAGACTGTATCGCATACGCATTTTCAGAAACTTCTTTCGCCGCTGCTAATGCCGCCTTAAAGGATTCCTGTACATCTTTGATGACATTGTTAAATTCATCGGATGCCTGTTGTTCTTCCGCATATGCGATTACTCGATTCAAAATAGACTTATCAACAGGTTTTGTCACTTCAAATTTTACTTTATCCATTGCTGGAGAACCGTTGGTAAACCGTGCTACCAAGTATGCTGTACCTTCCATTTTCGCTTGAAGCACAGGGGTTTCTGTATTAGCCTGGCTTAATTCTGCAACCATAGAAGGCATACCGTTTTCATCTTCCACTGACCAAATAATATCATTATTTTGCATGGTAGAAGGTGTTACAACCGCTGATACAGGCATAGAGCTTCCAATGCCCAAAGAACTTCCTTGCAATGGATTGATTTTAATACTACCTACAGAATTTGGTTCCTGTTTGGAGGATTCTCCATTAATCGTAACTTCTGCAAGTTGTACACGATTCACAACAGATGTTTTCTCGTCATAAGTAGGAAGACCTAATTTGGTAACTTCGATAGTTACATACTGCGCTGTAACATCCTTGCCAAAATCTACGGAATAACATCCGCGTTCTGTATGCGGAGCATCTGGAATTTTAGCTCCTGTTACTTCTTTTACTACGGTATATTCAGAAGAATTACTGTCTTTTACCAAAATCTTAAAGTCTTCTGGGAAGTTGGCAGTGATATTAGAATCCTCTTTTTCTGCATCACTATCCGTCCTTGGATAAAGAGAAACATTATTGATTACACGGTCTTTTCCAAGATCGAAGGTGATACGGTGAGGTGTTGCACTAATATCTTTGGTGTTATATCCCTCTGAAGAATATCCCTTTGGACCTACATTTCCATTATTTCTACCCTGGCTTTGCAAAATACCATCATTCAGGAAACTGAGTTTCCATGCAGCACTCTCGTAAGAATTGGTTGCTGTAATGGTTGCTTCTTTGGCAAAGTTAGTAATATCGTCTGCTTGAGCAAATACTTCTATTTCGGTTAATTGTACACGACGTGCAACACGTCCATCCGGGAATTTTTCATCATTGGTAGGTTCCCCTAATGTATTAACTAAAATACGTACATATTGTGCAGTTTGAGGTTCAAACTCAAATATAGCTGGTTGATTTTGTGGATTTGGATAATTGGAATACGAAGAAACAGTAGACCAATCTTTATTGTTATTCGATACCTGAATATCAAATCCAACTGGGAAGTTTGGTGATTCTGTACCACCATTTGCAGTTTGGACATCGTTACGAGGATATAATACTAATTTGCTAAATTGTTGTGGCTGCCCTAAATTGATTGTAACATCAATTGGGTTAGCGGAAATATCCGCGTCCTGGAATTCAGAAGAAGTGTATCCTTCTACAGATCCCGTTGCATCGGTAATTCCATCTGTAATATTACTTACCGTCCATGGTCCACCCATTTCCAATGAATTGTTACTTGTTACAGGTTTCCCGAAAGCAATATTTTCCAGTGGTTTTTCAGCGGAAATATATTCCTCAAAACCAGCATTTAAGGTAATATCCTGGTTCATTGTAATATAGGTTACTTTGGAATTATCCTGATAGGTTCCACTCCATCCAGTAAAGATAGCGGTTTCTACTGGGCATGCTTCTACCGCTACTGTAGTACCTGATGGATAAGAAGCAGTAAATGGTAAGGTTTCTTGCTTGCCGTTTACAAGAACAGAACCTTCTCCTGTACCAGTCAGTGACAGAATTTGCTCATTGGAAGAATCCGTGCTATAAGCCATAATTTCAGCTAACTGAATCCGGTATGGGTCAGCAACACCTTCTGGGCTTGCATAAGGTCCTAATTTTAACACATGTAGACGAATGTATTGTGCATCTTGGGATTCAAATTCATACATTTGAGGTTTTCCCATAGGGTTGGTATCATCCTGTACATGCAATACATCTGTAAAGTTTGTTCCATCTGTACTGGTTTGGATGATAAAATCCGTTGGGAAGTTTGGAGTTTTTCCATCCGCTGTAACAGCATCGGTACGTGGATAAATAGATATGCTGTTAAAATTCTTTTGCTCTTTTAAATTTAAGGTAATATCTATTGGATGATCGGAAATATCATTGCCATTTTGAACATTAGCAATTACATTTGTAGTATAACCAGTAGAAATATTACCATCGGTTAAATTATTTTTACTCCAGGTTGGAGGAGCTTCCATACTATCTGTTGCAGTTACCTCAGAGCCTTTTGCCAAGTTTATATTTGCTGCATAACCGCTATTAATTTCTAAAGAGATATCCTTGTCAACTTTTACAGCTAGTTCTGAGTTAGCGGAATAAATATCGCCTTGCCAGTTCATAAAATGGGTGATGCCAAATTTTTGATCCTTTGCTTTTAGCTGTACCACATCACCTGTTTTTACTACCAAAGTAGTTGGTAAAGTATAATCCTGGCCATTATATTCTACTATTACATCATTATTTTCTGGATTGGATAATTTTATTAAGCTGTATTCCTTTTGTTCTTTTTGTTTAAAGTTTGCGGTAATGTTCAAATCAGTATTTGCTGTAATCTCTATCTGGGTATTTTCAGAGCCAATAGAACCACTCCAATAGTCAAAACTATGTTCACTATCCGGTGTTGCGGTAAGGGTTAGTTTACTACCCGCTGCTACTGTTGTTGTATATGGCAGTTCTACTATAGTATTATCAACAGAAACAGTCCCACCTTCTGTACCCTGAATTGTTACAGTGTAGCTTTCTTTGCTATCTGTTTTAGGGGTTGACTGGATTTGATAGCTGCCTGGATTTACAGTAAAGTAAACATATTTTCCATCTTGTCCGGTATATACAACATTTTGGTTTCCGTTTACTGCCACTCCATTTTCAAATACAACAGAACCGTTAGCTGTAATAATAGAGTTGATCCCTTCAAAGCGAGGGATTGCAACCAACGCAGTGGTTTCTGCTGGTGAAGTCACATTCATGGAGAATGTATTCACCGCCAGATCCTGTTGCATGGCAACATCAATCGCACCTTTTACAGAAGGAACAGAAACTTGAACTTGGTTTAATTCTCCCATATCCGGAGTGATCTCATAAACATCATAACCGGCAGTAACTGGTTTTACCCCTGCCATATACTTGGACATGGTAATCATTGGACCACCAGACCATGCATGGTTTCTGGTTCCGCTTCCTTTATCCCACATTTCCCACAGGGTAGTATAACCATTATCAGTTGCCATTGGGGTATAACGGGTTACCATTCTGTTTTGGGCTTGTTCCATATATCCCATCTCACACATTGCGTCCAATACATACTTTTCCATATATGGGCTTGCGTTAAAGATGGTTTCCAAAACATTTTCTACTGTTGGGTACTGGCTTTCGTTCACCAAGCCAGCCAATACTGCCATTGCGTTGGCACGATCATCTGGTTTCGCTTGATTTGTAGATTTGTATCCTTTTTCGGTCCAGAAGCTATTGTAGTTCATTTCAATGCTGTCCAGACGTTCCTGCATTGCGGAAATATCTTCTTTATATCCCAATACTTCTGCCATTTTTACTACATCGGACATTGCTTTGTAGTACCAAGCGTTCTCTAATACTGGAACATCTGCATTGGAACCCCAGTCAGGCCAATCCCAACTACCTGCACGATGGACAACTAAGCCATTGCTACCCATATCCCATTTGTATAAATAGGTTTTGGAAGCCTCGTACATTTTTTCCAGAGATTCGGTTCTACCTGTATACAGATAATATTCCCAGAAACCGCAAATACCAGCCAACTGCTGCATCGGAAGTTCAAAATAATCCCCAGCAATTGGAACTACTGTTTGCAATACATCATTGCGGTACTCATTTTCATTGTCAGTTTCCATCCAGCCCAACATTTGGTCCAGACCTTTTTCATATAACAGGTAGGAATTTTCATCCATGGAGTACACAATCTGCATCATCTCGTTGGTGGCGTCACCCCACCATTGGGCACGTTCACGGTCCGGGCAATCCATAAAGTTATCCCTCATGGTGACATATAGGGTACGCAAACACATCTGCCACAGATTGTTGTAAAATTCATTATCGCTGGTAAATGAACCTGTAAATTCGGTATTATATCCGCTTTCACGGTATTGTAGGCTGATAATTTTTACGCCAGCTGGAATTTCATATGTAATATATTGCCCATTAAACCAGCCCAGTGCTTCAAATTCCTGTACACCATTTCCATTAGTGATATAGGTACTGCGCACTGCCCCAATATTGGTGTTTTCGGTAGTCATTTTAATTTCCAGACCTGGCTTGTCTGTTTCAATTTTTAGATATGGGGTCAATTGAGCGTTGTAAGGAACATTCATGGTAATGGATTCTGTCTGGGTTGTGGTATAATCCCGGTACTCGTCCATATTTAAATACTCTTTTAAGCCATAATCTTTTGTCAATGGGATAGGACGCTTATACAGTTCATTCCAAGGTGCACAAGGAGCCTGTCCCATTTCAGTGGCGTTCTCCCAGCCACTGTCATTATATCCAGGCTCTTCCCAACCATTATCTTCTGTTTTTCTCGCATCGTAATAGATATTATATGCTGGAATTCGGTAGTTTGGCTGACCAACTCCTGCGATTTTGGTATCGTCCAGATATGCCTCATCCCGTTTTACTTTCCAACTGTCATCTGAGATTACCAATTGGTCTCCAATTTGCGCTTCAAACAAAAAGCCCGCTTTTTTACTGCTGTAGTTGGAATAGCTGGCATACTGGTCTTTTGGTCCCCAATACCAAGCTTTTACTGCAATAGTGTTTGTGCCAGTTTTTAAATATGGGGCAATATCCACCACATCATAATAGCCATCTTCCGGTGTAGGACCACGTTTTAATCCACCTTCAAATACGACTAATTCACCATTGATATACAGCCAATATCGGGAATCTACTGCCAATCTGGCTTCCGCTTTTTCTGGAACTTCGGTTAATTCTACTGTTTTGCGGAAATCCATCCAAGTATTTCGGGCAGTTGAATCGTCATCCCAGATCCACTGGGCATCCCACGTGCTGACATGTTCTTGTTCTTCCGCAGCAAAAGCAAAATTTCCAACCATACTGCTGCATAAGATTGCCCCGGAAATCAAAATTCCCAAGGCACGTTTCCACATCTTCATGCCTTTTCCTCCTTGTGTTATAAATATATAAATGGTATCTTATAAAATATTCTACTTTCCTCCTTCCTATGTTATAAATTAAGACACCAATTTAACAATTTCATGTTATTTTATTATATCTTTTTTATATATACTTTTCTATCACCATTTTACACAAACTTTCCTTATTATTTTTTACAGTTTGCTATCGTAAAAATAATAACAAAATTATTTATTGTATCAATTATAGGCATCAATAATTATAGTTTCTTGTTTATCCTATATAAATAGATGTCCTTATCTCCCCTTTGCCATGATTATAAGGATATTCTATTATAATAAACCATAGATTACCTATTATCATTTTGTTGTTCTCAGTAATAGAAAGCAAAATTTTTTATAGACTAATTTCATAAAAAACCGTACAACTAAAAAAGGCAGGTACTTCTATACCCACCTTTTTATTACCACATGGACTAAAAAGTTTTTCATATAAATGGTAAATTATTTTTATACTTCTTTTCTTTCTATTATTCGTTTGGGATGCAGCCAACATATTCTTCCGCATTGGCTGTATTATGCTGAATTTCTTCTGGTGTAAGGCTGCGTTTCACCTTTGCAGGGTTGCCAAAGATCAAAGAATTATCAGGTACGATTGTATTTTGTGTCACTAAGGCACCAGCCCCAACAATACAATTCTTTCCAATTTTGGCCCCATTTAACACAATAGCTCCCATTCCAATTAGAGAGTTATCTCCTATGGTACAGCTATGCAAAATTGCTCCATGACCTACCGTTACCTGGTTTCCAATAGTTAATGGCATCCCAGCATCGCTATGCAGGATACAGCCATCCTGAATGTTGGAACGGTCCCCTATTTTTATTTGTGATAAGTCTCCCCGAATCACAGCATGATACCATATAGAAGAATATTCCCCAATGGAAACATTCCCTACTACGGCAACCCCCGGTACAAGATAAGCTGTTTTTGCTATTATTGGTTGTTTCATAAAATATCAGCCTCCTGTAATTAGTATACCATAATCCAAACCGATTTTCTATTTTTATCTATATAAAACGGTAAAAACATCTAAATCCAATTATAAAGTGATTTTCTAAATTGCAATTTGGTTTATTTTCCCCACTTTTTAAATATAACGAAAAAGATGTGAAAATATAATGTAAAAATATAAACAAAATACCAAATTTATGGGGATGCACAATTGACAAACAAGATAGTAAAATGATACAATAATCATACAAGTCTAATAATATAGTTTAGAAAGAAGGTACCTGGTTGACAGAGGAAAAGAAAAAGGCTTTGTTAGCCCTAAAAACCTGTCGCGGACAAATAGAGGGTATTATAAAAATGATTGAGGAAGAACGGTATTGCATCGATATTTCCAATCAAATTTTAGCCGCCCAATCCATGCTTAAACGTGCGAATAAACTCATCCTTGCAGGGCATATGCATAGTTGTATGAGAACCGCTATGGAAAACAACGAAGATATTGACCAAAAAACTAAAGAACTAGAGGATATTATTAGCAAGTTAATTAACTGAGGAGGTTTTTAATATGACAAAAGTGTATATTAATGGTATGGCGTGCCAACATTGTGTAAACCGTGTAAAAGGCGCATTAGAGGAGTTAGGCTTATCCAATGTGCGTGTAAGCTTGGAAAACCGGGTTGCTAGCTTTGACGGCACAGCAACAAACGCGCAGTTAATTGAAGCGATCGAAGATGTTGGATTTGAAGTAACAAAAATTGAGACAGAATAAACTGTTTAGACAACAAGATAAAAAGGAGCAAATAAAAATGAAACGAACAGAAATTTCTGATCTGTATCAAAAATATACAGAAATGGATGGCGCACAGGTTACCATTGGTGGCTGGGTTCGTACCATCCGTGATTCCAAAGCATTAGGATTCATTGAATTAAACGACGGCAGTTGTTTTAAAGGAGTTCAAATTGTATTTGAAGATGGTAAAGTATCGAACTTTAAAGAAGTAGCAAAATACAATGTAGGCAGCGCAATTATTGTAACTGGTAAGGTTTTAGTTACACCAAACGCACGCCAGCCATTTGAAATCCATGCGGAGGAAATCCAATTGGAAGGGGCATCCTCTCCAGATTATCCACTACAAAAGAAACGCCATTCTTTGGAGTTTTTACGTTCGATTGCTCACCTGCGTCCACGTACTAACACATTTAGCGCAGTATTCCGGGTACGTTCTGCTGCTGCGTACGCAATCCACAAATTCTTTAACGAACGTGGTTTTATCTACGCACATACCCCATTGATTACCGCAAGTGATGCGGAAGGCGCTGGAGAAATGTTCCGGGTTACCACTTTGGCCCCCAAAAATCCTCCTTTAACCGAGGAAGGGGAAGTTGATTTTTCTCAAGACTTTTTTGGAAAACCAACTAGTTTGACAGTATCTGGCCAATTGGAAGCGGAATGCATGACCATGGCGTTTGGAAAAACCTATACCTTTGGTCCTACTTTCCGTGCAGAAAATTCCAATACAGCACGTCATGCGGCTGAGTTCTGGATGATTGAACCTGAAATTGCTTTTGCCGATTTACAAGATGATATGGAATTAGCAAAAGATATGATCCAGTTTGTACTGCAATATGTTTTGGATACCTGTCCAGCGGACATGGAATTTTTTAATGCCCATTATGATAAAACTCTGTTACAACGTTTAAATGATTTAATCCACTCCGACTTTGGACATGTTACCTACACAGAAGCAATTGAAATTTTAGAACAGCATAAGGACAAATTTGAATACCCTGTTTATTGGGGTGTTGATCTGCAAACAGAACACGAACGCTTCTTAACAGAAGAAATCTTTAAAAAGCCTATCTTTGTTACCGATTATCCAAAGGAAATCAAAGCATTTTACATGCGATTAAACGACGACCAGAAAACCGTTGCCGCTATGGATTTATTGGTTCCAGGTGTAGGAGAGATTATCGGTGGAAGCCAGCGTGAAGAACGTTTGGATATTCTGGAACAACGGATTGAAGAACTGGGCATGAAAACAGAGGATTATTCCTGGTATCTGGATTTACGCCGTTTTGGTGGCACCAAACACTGTGGCTTTGGTTTGGGATTTGAACGCCTGATTATGTATATGACTGGTATTTCCAACATCCGTGATGTATTGCCATTCCCAAGAACAACTGGTTCTGCTGAATATTAATACAATATTGTAGTTCTATTTGTGATTACCCAGCAAATCGATTTGTTGGGTAATTTTTTAGCACATCTATACTATAAGATTAAAAAATGAAACCCCTTGTTTCTCTTGTGGTCGGGATTCGAACTATTATTGCATCTATTATGCAAATCTTACTTACTATTTTATCTCTTTCATTCCATGTTTCAGTATCACATTTATCGTTAACTCTCTTAGTGAGATTCCCATTATCTCCACTTGATTGGATGTTATAACAAAATTTTTGTACATCACTTCTGTATCTGCTAGTTTTATAGAAGTGATACAAACGCTGGGCTTTATTTTATCCAACGTATTTTAGAGATGTGTGTACTTATATATACAAAACAATTGAGATCCTACTATATATCCGAAATGTTCCTATCATTCAAACAATTTTAAGGGTATATTGTTTTTATCAATTTCCAACTCAGTATAAAACCCATTTTTGAGCTGGTTCCCATGATTTTATTTTTAGTACTTGCCAATATTGTGTTAACGATGTTTATAGCTAGCGGACAAATTTTACAAGAGGTGCTGACGGTATTGTTGTTAGGATTCGGTTTACAATGTATCATTGCGATTCTATCAGCAGCATATGTATTGTTCTGGTTCTAATTATCAATGGGAATAATATCAATCTTATCCACCATATTGATTCCACTGCTCTTTCTCTTATTCGTTGATTATTTTGTACTTACGTCCCAAAAATTAACATAACTAAAACATGATAAAAAAGAAAGGCTGATATTAATAGTTTAATATCAGCCTTTCTTTTTTATTATTGTTATAAGAGATTATTCATCAAAACTAATGATATCTTCCCCAAACCATTTTTCGGAGATTTCAGCGCCTTTTCCACTGTCAATTACTTTTTGGATTGCTTCTTCCACTTTATCTTTTAATTCATCATTGCCTTTTTTCACTGCAATAACATATTCTTCTTCTGATAATTCATCTTCCAAAATGCGGAATTTTCCTTCATTAGTTTCCAAACTAGTATAATATTTCGCAACTACTTTGTCTACCACCATCGCTTCAGTACGTCCCATTTCAATATCCTGGAAACAATCCACATTACTGGATAGTTCAGAAACAGAACCTACCTTAGAAGCAATCTCATCTTTATCCAAAGCATCTTTTGCACTGGAGTCTTTTTGCAGGCAAATATTTTTGCCTTCCAAATCATCTTTTTTGTTAATAGAACTATCGGCAGGCACTACAATTACCTGTGCATTATCCAAATATGCTTTGGTTAAAGTCATCCCTTCCTCACGCTCTGGGGTTTTGGTAAAGCCATTCCAAATCATATCAATACTTCCAGTATCCAATTCCATTTCTTTGGAAGCCCAGTCGATTGGCTGATATTTAAAAGTAACGCCCATTTCTTCCGCAACAGCGTCCCCCAAGTCAATATCAAAACCAATAATATTACCGGAATCATCTTTAAACCCCATTGGTGGAAATTCTGGGTCTAAACCAATTACATAGGTATCTTTGTTCGCTGCATCGCCAGTAGTGTCTGCGTTTCCACCTCCACATCCAGCAAATACAGTTAAAGATAATGCTGCCGCTAATATAACAGATAAAATTCTTTTTTTCATAATATACACTCCTTTTAATCAAATTCATAAGTTAAGTTATGAATTTATTATACACTTTACTACATTAAATTGCTAACACGATAAACTGTTAAAAAATAAGAATATTCCGCATTATCTCCGTCTTTCTCCTTATATCTTTTTATTTTACAATATTTTAACAGTATTTTTTACTTGTCATATTTTTGTCCATAGACTTTAAGTGCCTATTTTGATATAATATGTTATATGGAAATAATCAAATTAAAGGATGTTGATGATGAATTCTCAAAAATTGACCTTTACTTTTCCCAGTTCTAACGGAAAAGATACCATATATGGCGTGATTTGGACCCCTCTTACTCCTCCAAAAGCAATCTTACAAGTCACCCATGGTATGTGTGAATATATAGAACGTTATGAAGAATTTGCCCAATTTTTAAATGGATATGGGGTAATAGTCTGTGGACACGACCATTTAGGGCATGGACAAACTGTAACAGAATGGAACCAGAATGACTTAGGTTATTTTGGAGAAAAAGATGGATATCAATATCTTGTAAAAGACGTACGCCAATGTTATTTGGAAATGAAAAAGCGATACCCTGACCTCCCCTATTTCTTATTAGGGCATAGTATGGGCTCTTTTATTACCAGAAAATACATTACTAAATATGGGAAAGAATTGGATGGTTATATTTGTTGCGGCACTTCTGGACCAAGAAGAGGACATTTTAAAATCACCTTAGCGGACTGGATTTGCAAATTAAAAGGCACAAGGCATCGCAGTAAACTGTTACAATCCCTTGTGTTTTTTCAGTATAACCGCCGTTGCCGCCCCAGAAACCAAACTCCATATGCCTGGGTATGCAGCGACAGGCAGGTTACAGAAGAATATGAAAATGATCCAAAATGTACCTTTATTTTTACTGCCAGTGGGTTCCGCGATTTATTTCATCTGTTAACAGAAGTCTCTCAAAAGGCGTGGGCATCTAAAGTCCCTAAAAAGCTGCCTTTCCTTCTGATTGCGGGAAAATCTGACCCCGTCGGGAATTATGGAAAAGGTGTCTGGAAGGTCCGAAATGAATTGTATTTTGCCAACCTCAAAGATTTAGAATGTATCCTTTATCCCAACATGAGACATGAAATCCTAAACGAAGTGGGTAAATTAAAAGTATATAACGACATTTTAGATTGGATCTTAAACCACGTCAAAAAGAAAAAAACAACTGACAACACCAACTACAATCAATAGTTAAAAGGCTTGATGGAAAAATTACCATCAAGCCTTTTCCTTTTATTGTTTCGATTGGTTCCGATAAGCGTTAGGAGAAATTCCAAATTCTTTTTTGAATACTTTGCGAAAATAACTTACATCGCTATAACCAACAATCTCTGTGATTTCCGGAATTGTCAAATTGGAATGAGTCAAATAATTGACTGCGTTTTGCATTTTAAACTGGTGCAAGATTTCATTGAATTTATATCCAGTATACTTATTGATATATCGAGAAAGATGACTGACAGAAAAACCAAATTTTTTTGAGATTTCCTCCAAAGAGACAGAGCCACAATGATGCTGTATATAATTTAAAATCTCATTGATATCACTTGGATACTGCCCTTTTTTGGCTGCGTTTTTTTCTTCTTTCTGCCGTGCGAACATCGACCAAAGTTCCATCAGTTTAGAATATAAAATTTGTTGGTAATATGGCTTTTTATTGTAAAATTCCCGTATCATTTCCTGTAACAGAAAATTAATCCTTGGAGTATTGTCAAATACTAAATAAGGCTGGATTGGACTCATCCCCAAACTTCCAGATAAAAATAGGTTCATTAAATTACTGTCCTGGTAACTTAAATCACTGAGGATTTCCGCTGTAAAATTTTTTCGAATCAGGATATTGAATAAAATAGTATCTGGTGTATCCACCCGTGGGGAATGATACGCATAAGGATTCATCAATAAAATTTTATTTATGTCCTGATGGATAGTCTGGTCATTAAGCTGGTTGGTTACAGAACCACGGTAGATATAATTAATTTCATAGAAATCATGGTTATGTAAAGGGACATCTGAAGTTTCAATTGCATATTTTGTATGGTTGGTGTGGAAAAAAACAGCAACATTCTCATTTTTTGCAAAGGCGTCAAAATTCATCTCACTATGTTCACTGGAGTATTCTATATTTTTATTAGGAGGTAGTTTTTTTCCTTTTATATTGGACAAAAATTGATAATAAGTATCTAACGCAATCTGGATTGCCCCTTCCAAACTAAAAAAAGACTCCAATAGTTCTTCTTTTTCCATAAAATCACCTCAAAAACTTTGTTCCACTTTTTATTCTATTGTAATTATACTATAAAATACATATAATTGATAGGTGTTTTTATTTAATTTCACACAATTCAACAAAGAATTTCCTCAACTCAAGCAAAAAATTACCTCCCCTACTCTACTATTTCTAGCGTATAATAAAAATCAAGATAAGGTGCGCATCAAATCTAATAAAACTAATACAAAGGAGAGGAAATGAATTGAAACAGAAAAAATTGAGTAAATTGTTGGCTGTTGTATTGGGGATTTCCCTGGTAGCCAGCTGTATGGCATCCTCTGTATCCGCAATTGGGTCCGCAGATACTGCACAGGATAGCTTTATCCAAAAAATGAATGATAAGTTCCAAGACCCTGAGTTGGATTACCATCCAGAAGCAAGGTGGTGGCTAGCGGAAGGTTCTCATACAGACGAAACCCTGAAAGAATCCATCCATGAATTATATAACAATGGCTTTGGTGCAGTAGAATTTGTTACCTTAGATGAATCCGCTTACTTGGATGATGCCACTTATGCGTGGGGCTCTGAAGAATGGATTCATGACACCCATGTTATTATGGAAGAATGCAATAAGCTAGGAATGGGTGTCAGCTTTACTTCCGGAACAAACTGGGCAACTGCAAACTTAACCAACATTACCCCAGATGATGAATCTGCTTCCCAGGAATTAAGTTACAAAACAGTGGAACTTTCTGCTGGGGAAACATTTAATAGTGTTTTACCTACTCCAGAATTGCCAGAAGACGTTACAAAACTAAAATTTGTCAAGGTAATTGCTGCGAAGAGAGCAGAACCTGGTTCCAACCAATTGGTTGAGGATTCCCTCACAGATATTTCTGACCAAGTTATTGCCAATGGAGACGGAACCTGGAATATCAATTACACAGCCCCAGATGATGGAGACTATATCCTATTTGGATTCTGGCAACATGGTACAGGCGAATCCCGTAAACCAGCTGTAACAGGAAAATCCTATACCATTAACTATTTTGATAAAGCGGGCACAAACGCATTAATCCAATATTGGGATGAAAATGTACTAACTGATGAGATGAAATCCCTTATTAAAGAAAATGGCGATGTTTCCATGTATATGGATTCCTTGGAATTAGGAACCAGAGGAAAAGATTCCACCAAAAACCTTTGGTGCACTGATTTTCTAGAACAATTTGAACAACGCTGTGGCTATGATGCCAGCAAATATCTCCCTATTTTGATTATGTCCAGTGGCGGAGGATTTGGCTCTGTCCCTGCTTATCCATATACTTTGGCGGAAAATGAAGAAAAATGTGATGGTATACGCAACGATTTGTTCCAAGTAAATACAGAACTGTATATGGATAATTGCTTGGATGTATTGACAGAATGGCTTCACGGATTGGGGATGACACTCCGTGCGGAAAACTCCTATGGTCAATTATTAGAAATTTCCCAGCCGATTAAATCTCTGGATTATGTAGAAACAGAATCTTTGGAATTTGGTGTAGAAATGGATAGTTATCGTTCCCAGGCAGGCGGTGCCCATCTTTACAACAAACTGTTCTCTAGCGAAACGGGCGCAATCTTAGGTGGAAACTACAAAAACAACAACCATTATTTCCGACAGATGTTCTATACTCAATTTGCAGCCGGAATTCAGAGAACAGTTGTACATGGCTATTCCTCCGAATATGGACCAGAACAAAATGTACAATGGCCAGGTTACGAAGGTATGGGGAAACAATTTGCAGAACGTTTTAATAAACGCCAACCAAACGCCATTGATTACCCAGAAGTAATGGGGGAACATATTACAAGATTGCAAAAAGTCCTGCGTGAAGGGGTTCCACAGATGGACTTGGGAATTTTAAGGACAGATTATAACCTGAATAACGGTATTTGGAACAGTGATATTGCTGACTCCGCATTCCATCGCCAAGATGGCTATTACTGGAGAGACCAGACATTACAGAATGCTGGCTATACTTATGATTATTTCTCCCCTTATCTACTACAGGATAGTGATATCTCCTATGCGGATGGGTTAGTTCAGCCAGATGGTCCAGCATATCAGGCTTTACTGATTTACCAAGAAGAAATGCCTTACGAAAGCGCACAAACTTTATTACAATGGGCAAAAGATGGCTTGCCAATAGTAATTGTAGAAGGGGAAACTACTGAAATCATCGCAGGCAAAAACTCTGTAACGAAAATAAACCATGGCGGTGCTATTACTACAGGATGCAATGATGGAAAAGATGCGGAATTAGCCCAAGTAATGGATGAAATCAAATCTTTAGATAATGTTGCAGCTGTACAAACACAGGAAGAAGCCTATGATGCTTTAATCGGTTTGGGAGTTCATCCACGTGCAGAATACACCGAATCTAACCAGACATTGCTCTCAGTTATGCGGAAGGACGATGATGCAAGTTATTTGTATTTATACAACTACATGTATGAAAATCCTGATAACTACTATACTGGACAAGTAGCGGTAGATGGCATTTACCAGCCATATGTGCTGGATACTTGGAGCGGAAACATTGAGGAAATCAACAATTGTGCTTACCAAGATGGCAAAACCATCTTGGATGTCAATTTAGCTCCTGGTGAAGTAATGGTATTCGCTTTAGATCCCAACAACCAAGTTGAAAATTCAGTAATTTCTTCAAAAAATGTACAGAAATCAATCATGGAAAATGGTTCTAATATCTTATATATTCCAGAGAGCGGAACAGCTTCAGTTCAATACGCAGATGGGAAAACATATTCAACCAACGTGGAAGTTCCAGAAGACATCCCACTAAGCACCTGGGATGTTACCATACAATCTTGGGAACCTGGTGATAAAATTACCCGCAGTGAAACCAGAAATGGAATTACAACCACCGAAGCAACCTATACCACAAATAAAGTGGATATCCATGTAGGGGAAACCGAATTAATTCCATGGAAAGACATGCAACAGGTTGGCCCAGAAGTATCCGGTGTTGGTACTTATACTACTACCTTTAACCTTCCGGAAAACTGGAATGTAAAAACAAATGGATTAGAATTTTGCGCGGATTCCTTCTGTGGAGGAACAGCAGCAATCTTTGTGAATGGAACTCAAGTTCCAGTGGATATGGACAGTTGCATTGCTGATATTTCAGACTATGTACAACTTGGAGAAAATACCATCCAGGTAAGAGTAACCAGCAGTTTACGTAACAGAATGATTGAGCAGCAGTACTCCGGCTGGATGGGTGAAATGCAACCAGATAACTATGGTATGACAGGAGATGTAGTTTTACAAACTTATACCAAAGTGGCAACAGTAAATAAAGGTATCTTAAATTCTGTCATTGCCTATGCGGAAAGCGCAAAAGCAAGTAGCGAATATGACAACGCTATTGAAAGCGTACAAAAATCCTTCGATGAGGCGCTGACAAATGCGAAAGTTGTTGCCGAGAATATGTATGCTTCTCAACAAGAAATAGATTCCGCATGGATAGACTTATTGAATGAAATTCATAAACTAGGTTTTACCGCAGGGGATAAAACAGAATTGGACCAACTAATTGCAGCAGCGGAAAAGATTGACCTGGATAAATATGTAGAAACAGGTAAAACGGAATTTATCACAGCATTGAAAGAAGCACAAAAAGTCTATCAAGATGGCGATGCTATGCAGGCAGAAATTAATGAAGTGGCAGATAATCTGCTGAATACAATGCTCAATCTGAGATACAAAGCGGATAAATCCATCCTGGAAGAAGTATTGGCAGCAGCCAATAATCTGGACGCAACTGCATACACAGCAGAATCCTACAGTGCATTAACAGCAGCAGTAGCAGAAGCCAACACAGTAATGGATAACAAAAACGCAACTCAGAATGAAGTAGATGTAGCGGTAGCGAATATACAAAAAGCAATGGATGACCTAGTAACAGTAGAGGACACAACAACAGAAATACCATCTATAGAAGCTGTAGATGGAAATACGATCCAGACAGGACAGGAAACCATAACTGCCAAAACGAACGCAGCAAAAACAGGGGACTTTGCACCAATCGCAGGATTGGCAGCAATCACTTTAGCAGGAGCAGCGCTATTGTTTACCCGCAGAAAAAAATAACTTATTATAACCTTTTTCTCTTTCTCTCAATATAAAATAAGTACCCCGGTTTTTCTAATAGAAAAGCCAGGGTACTTATTTTATCTACATCAATAACCAAACGCTTTATTGATGTTGCTTTCGGTAATCCTTTGGAGTAAATCCATATTTATTTCTGAATTTACGAATAAACCAAGTAGAATTTGTATAACCAATCGAGTACATAATAGCTTGGATGGAGTCATCCGTTTCAATTAAATTTTGGGCAGCTTGTGTAAGCCTGATATTTAATAGAATATCAGAAAAGCTCTGTCCACAATATTGTTTAATCATCCGAGATAGATAAGCCGGCGCATAGTTAAAATGTTCCGCTAAACTGGATAGGTTAATCTGGTTGGAATGCTCTGTGATATACTGTATTATTTCATGAATGTCCCTCCCAGTCCTATTTTCAGGATCCCCTAACGTTGCAAATCTTTGATATTGATAGGTCAATTCGGTAAGCAAAGTTGAAAATAAACCCAATAATAATTCATTTTTGTTTGTTCTGGAAGAATGTTCGCAGGTAATCATAAGTTGAAGGATTGTTTCATAAATACACTCCTGGCTGTCCCGATGGAACAGAAGATAATTCTGGGATTTCATCTGATATTGAAATGTTTCCTGGAAAAAAGACGATATAAATGAAGAAGAATGAGTAATAGTGAGAAAACAGTCTTGGAATACTTCTGGAAGAACCAAAAGGTTAAACGCAACATCCTTTGTATTATCTCCTTGAAAAATCTGATGTTTCGCATTCAAATTCATTAAACATAAGTCTCCTTCGACCAAATCAAGTGATTCCCCATCCACAATAGTAGTTAAATTTCCTTTATAAAGATACAAAAATTCAAAAAAAGGATGTTGGTGGATTTTGGTATGTACCCAGGAAGGATGAAAAATTGTCAATATAGGAGAAAAATCTTTGGTCCCAAAATTGGATATTTTATTTTTAAATTGATTAATGCAGGTTTCCTGCTGTTCTTCTGATACTGCATAGCCAAGATGGAATGGTAATAAATTCAAAAGATCATCCCCATAGTTGTTTTTTATTTTATTATAACAAAAATAATGATAAATAGAAACAGGTAAAAATATGTTGATGAATAGGCATGATTTGTTACAGAAAAAATAAATTCTGATTGATATAATAAAAGCGTCGACAAAAGCATCTCAGAGGATCTTATCAATAAAATGCGTTTTAAATTTTAAAAGGAGAAAAGATATGAAACAAAAATTAATGCACAAGATCGTTGCGTTTATTTTAGCACAATGTATGTTTGCCACTGTTTGTGTGGCAACTGGTTCTGCTGTGGAAAACCAACAAGAAAATTTTTCTGAAACGATTGAAAACATCTTGAAAAATCCTAAAATGGAACAAAAAGTAGGCGCCCGCTGGTGGTTAGCAGAAGGAAGCCACACCGACGAAACACTGATAGAATCCATTGATGAATTGTACGGCTATGGATTTGGTTCTGTTGAAGTTGTAACCTTGGACGAATCCGCTTATTTAGATGACGCTACATATGCCTGGGGATCAAAAGAATGGGTAGAAGACACCCAGCTGATTGTAGATGAATGTACCAAACGGGATATGGGTGTTTCATTTACAAGCGGAACGAACTGGTCGACGGCAAACCTGTTTACCATCACACCAGATGAAGAAACTGCTGCACAGGAATTGGGCTATCAAACAGTAGAATTAAAGGCTGGGGAACATTTTAATGGGATTCTGCCGAAAGTGAGCTTAACTCCATATGCCACAAAAATGAAACTGATAAAGGTCATTTCTGCCAAAAAAGTCAATGTTGACACCAATGGAATTACCTATTTGTCGGAAGAATCTTTAACCGATGTAACAAGCCAGGCAACACAAAATCAAGATGGAGAATGGACAATTGACTATACAACGCCTGAAGATGGTGAATATACCCTATTTGTATTCTGGCAGTATGGTACATCGCAAACAGCAGCACCTGCTGTTTCCACTGCGTTTACCATTAATTATTATTCCAAACAGGGTAGCAACGCCTTAATTAATTATTGGGATGAACATGTTTTAACCCCTGAATTTAAGGAATCCATCCAAAAAAATGGACATGTGCAAATGTATATGGATTCTTTAGAGCTGGAGCCCCATGGGGAAGATACCACAGGAAACCTCTGGTGCGAAGATTATTTAGAACAGTTCCATACCAGACGTGGATATGACCTGAGCCTTTACCTTCCTCTTCTCATTATGGAAGGCTATGCACGTATGGACAACACCAATTACATTTATGAATTGGACGGCAACAACGATACCCCTCAAAAAATACGGAATGATCAATACCAGACCAATACCGAGCTTTATTCCCAAAACTGCTTAGAAGTATTAGCAGATTGGCTACACTCTTTTGACATGACACTTCGTGCGGAGAACTCCTATGGTACATTGTTGGAAATTTCTCAGCCAATAGCTTACTTAGACCATGTAGAAACCGAATCCCTTGAATTTAACGGAGAGATTGAAAGTTTCCGCAGCCAAGCTGGTGGGGCGCATTTGTATGATAAAGTGTATTCCTCCGAAACCGCAGCAGTTACAGGTGGAAACTACTGGGATAACAATAACACCTATCGGCAACTGTTTTATACCCAATTTGCATCTGGAATTCAAAAGACAATGACACACGGTTATGCTGCTGCTTATGGTCCAGAAGAACACTGTTCCTGGCCTGGATTTGAAGGTATGTCGGATTTATTTGGAAACCGTTTTAACAAACGGCAGCCCGCTTCTACAGATTACAATGAACTTTGGGCTCATATTAACCGAATTCAAACTGTTTTACGCCAGGGTGTTCCACAGATGGATTTAGGAATTTTAAGGACGGATTATAATTTTGAGTGTTCCCTGATCCGTAGAGGATTCCGTAGTGGAGATCAATATTCCGAAGTAGTCAAAGAATACGCCAATAACGATATGAGAAACCAGACTGCATATTACTGGAAAGACCTAACATTACAAAATGCAGGGTATACTTATGATTATTTCTCTCCATATCTTTTACAAGATGAAGCGATTACCTGTAAAAATGGATTGGTTCAGGCAGATGGAGTCGCTTATCAGGCACTGTTAATCTATCAGGAAGAAATGCCGCTGGATAGCGCAAAAGTCTTACTGGATTGGGCCAAAAAAGGCATGCCGCTTGTGATTGTCACTGGTTCTACAGAAGAACGCACCCGTTATGATGTTACAAAATACAACAAAAGTGCTGCCATTACAACCGGCTCTTTGGATGGAAAAGATGGAGAGTTAGCAGAAGTTATGGCTCAGATAAAAGCTCAGCCAACCGTTGCTTGTGTTGATTCGGAAGCAAAAGCATACACAGCACTCCAGAATATGGGCATTCAACCACGCGCTGCCTTTGCAGAATCCAACCAAACCTTGTTAACCGCAATGAGAAAATCAGCAGAAGCCACCTATTTATATGTATATAATTATATGTATCAGGATACTGAAAGCTATCAAGGGCAGATTTCATTGGATGGAATTTACACCCCTTATTGTGTCAACACGTGGTCTGGGGAAGTAGATGAAATTGGAAATTATTCTTATCAGGATGGAAGGACAGTAATAGATATTGCCATCCAGCCTGGTGAAGTAATGGTGTTCGCATTAAATCCATATCAATCTTCCAACCCAGTAGTAGAAAAACAAAATGTAGAAAAAGTAACTGTAAAAAACGGAAATACCATTTTATATGTGCCTCAATCTGGAAAAACACAAATAACATATGCTGATAATACCACATATTCTACGGAAGTAACAGTACCGGAGGATATTCAGTTGGAAAATTGGAATTTAACTGTAGAATCCTGGACCCCTGGCGACAAGGTTACCCGAACAGAAGACAAAGGCTATGGCTATATTACCACAGAAGCAACTTATCATACCCAAAAAACAAATATTGAAGTGGGAACGACTGAGCTGCTTCCATGGAGTAAACTGGAACAGGTAGGTGAAACAGTATCCGGCGTAGGCAATTATACAAACACATTTTATCTGCCAGAAGACTGGGACAACGACAAACAGGCAATTGAATTTCGCGCGGATTCTTTTAATGGGGGCACTGCGGCAGTTTGGATTAACGGAACTCAAGTACCAATTGATATGAACACAGGTAAAGCAGATCTTTCGGGTTATGTAACAGCAGGTGATAATACAATTCAAGTACGGGTAACCTCCTCATTGCGGAATATTATGCTGGAATTAGGATATGCTGAAAAAGGAAACTGGAAACTTTTAGGGGAAAATGCGCTTTATCCAGATGAATACGGTATGGTAGGAAATACTTTTTTAAAATTATACACAAAGGTAGCATCACAAGATATTGATCACCCTATATCATCTGACGTTTCAGAAAATTCCCCTCCTATTCATGACAATGTAAATTCTCCTCAAACAGGAGATATTGCTCTAACAACGGCGTTGTCCATTGTTGCTTTGGCAGGAGCAGCGCTATTGTTTACCCACAGAAAAAAATAACTTATTATAACCTTTTTCTCTTTCTCTCAATATAAAAGGATGGGATTTCTGTTTGTCATGACCTCCGGCTTATCCGGAGGCTTGATTGAGCCCTAGAAGGGCATTTTACTGGCGGGCATCTAAAGACGCACTACTGAACATTCTTTCACTGCTCCGCCGCCCGTAAACGGGCACTTATGCTTCTTTCCGAGCTTGATAAACTTGCTAGATTGCTTGTTAGTAGCTCGCTTCGCTTGATACTTGAATCGAAAGCTTTTTTACGAAGCACCTCCACCGGCATAGATGGTGGTTTCCATAATCAGTCATGACCATCCCTAAGAGGGGTGGCATGAACAAGGCCTAGAAGGCCTTAAAACAAGCCAGCGCCTAAATGACGCTGGCTTTCACTTTGTTCAAGCCACAAGTGGTATGATTACCTGCTACCCTTAAAAGGGTCACTATACTCTTTCCGACTCAAACTATCTTCGATTTGATCTTGTTTCTCCTGTTCTCGGATATACTTTTGCACAGTCGATGTATTGATGCCAACTGTACTCACATAATATCCTGTTGCCCAGAAATTTCTATTTCCAAACTTGTATTTTAAGTTTGTATGTCTCTCAAAAATCATCATTGCGCTTTTTCCTTTGAGATACCCCGTGAAACTGGACACACTCATTTTCGGTGGGATACTTATCAAGATGTGTACATGATCTGGCATCATATTCCCTTCTATGATTTCTATACCTTTCCATTTACACAAATCTTTAATGATTTCTCGTATATCTTTTCTTAACTGATTATAAATTACTTTTCTTCGATATTTCGGGGTAAACACGATAGGGTACTTGCATATCCATTTTGTATGTGCTAAACTATTTGCCATGAGGAACATCCTTTCTGTTTTTTAGGTGGCTTGAACAATCACCATTATAGCAGAAAGGATGTTCCTTTGCTTAAGCTTGAATCTCACCCGCATAGCGGGTGGTTTTTAAAATCCTCCGCTATGCCGAGGATTTCTCGCTAAAGCACTAATGAAAACCCGCTCTGGCTTAAATCCAGAACGGGTTTGTTGCTGTTTATTCTACTGTAACAGATTTTGCTAAGTTTCTTGGTTTATCCACATCACAGCCACGTAATACAGCGGTATAATAAGCAAAAAGCTGGAGTGGAACGGTAGTCAACAATGGCATCAAAATATCATCTACCAGAGGGATTCTCAGCTGATAGGAAGTAATATCCTTTTGCTCTGGAGCATCTTCCCGACAGATGAGTAATACTTTCGCCCCACGTGCCTTTACCTCTTTTACATTGCTGATCATTTTTTCATACAACGCCTGTTGGGTCGCAATAGCCACCACTGGGACTTCATCTGTAATCAACGAAATCGTTCCATGTTTCAGTTCACCAGCAGCGTAAGCCTCGCTGTGGATATAAGAGATTTCCTTTAATTTTAAGGAACCTTCCAATGACAAGGAATAATCCACACCACGTCCAATGAAGAACAGATCCCGTGCGTTTTGGAATTTACTTGCAAAGTATTGGCAATTGTCTGCCTGTTCTAAGACGGTCTCCAGTAAATCCGGAATTTCCATCAGTTTACCGCAAAAACTTCGTACTTCATTTTCGGATAATGTCCCTTTTAACTGGGAGAACTTCGCTGCCAGCAGATACATCACACTCAGCTGAACCATATAGGCTTTTGTGCTTGCCACAGCGATTTCTGGACCAGCCCAGGTATAACAAACGCTGTCTGCTTCCCTTGCAATGGAGGAACCAACTACGTTGACAATTGCTAATGTAGGAACCCCTTGTTGTTTGGCAAGCCTTAACGCTGCCAGAGTGTCTGCAGTTTCACCGGATTGTGAAATAATAACTACTAAATCATTTTTGCCTAAAATCGGATTGCGGTAACGGAACTCAGAAGCTACATCCACATCAACAGGAATACGTGCCATTTCTTCTATCACATACTTCCCTACCATGCCTGCGTGCATTGCGGTTCCACAAGCCACAATATGGATCCGCTCAATTGATTTCAGATGTTCATCTGATAAATTTTCCAACTGTAAATCTGGCAATCCATCAATAATTCGAGGGGATACTGTATTACGAAATGCAGATGGCTGTTCATGAATTTCCTTAATCATAAAGTGAGGATAACCGCCTTTTTCAGCTGCCTCTACATCCCAATTCGCAGTGTGTAGTTCTTTTTGGATTTCTTCCCCATCAAGATCATAAACATGAACGCTATCCTGAGTTAAAACAGCAATTTCATTTTCATCCAGTAGATAATAATCTTTGGTGTATTTGATGATTGCAGGAACATCGGACGCAATGAAGTTCTCCCCTTTACCAACTCCTACAATCAATGGGCTTTCTTTACGGATTGCGTAAATTGTCCCTGGATTATCCTTAAACATCACTCCCAAAGCGTAGGAGCCCTGAATCGCAGAAATTACCTTTTGTAGGGTTTCGATTGGATCACCACTGTAATAATAATCCAATAATTTTGCAACACTTTCAGTGTCTGTTTCGGAGAGGAAGCTATACCCTCTGTGTTCCAGCTTTTCCTTTAATTGTTGATAGTTCTCAATAATCCCATTATGGACAATAGTAACTCTTTCATTTCCGTGTGGATGGGAGTTTACATCAGATGGTTCCCCATGGGTTGCCCAACGGGTATGGCCAATCCCACAGTGTCCAGTAGGGCGGTGGGTTTCTTCCATTTTCTGTTCTAGGTTATCCAAACGACCTTTTGCTTTTTCAATTACGATTTTATGATTCTCAAATACAGCAATACCGGCGGAGTCATATCCCCGGTACTCCAATTTTCTTAATCCATCTATTAATACGTCAGTGGCATTCTGTTTGCCAACATATCCTACGATGCCGCACATAGTTGATCCATATCCTTTCTTATTTTGAAATAAAAGGCTGCCAGCTTTTTGTTACAGAAAAATTTGTTTTTTGTAACTGGCATAACGGTCCTTTTTATAAACCGGAAAGGTATCCGCCGAATATTTCGATTACCTTTCACCTCGTCACCTGAGTAGGCCTGGCGCTTTTGTTGCAGTATATTTTTCTATCCCCCTTTGATACTGCGAATGATCTATATTTATAGATAATTTATTATAACATATTTTATGTGGGTGTGGCTTATCTTTTTTTTAATTTTTTCCTAATTATAAAATTCAATTTACAATTGTGGTAAGTTTGTTTTACGGGCAAGTAAAAATTTCGTGGGAATCCCCTGCTCTGTAAATTTTATTTCATGTTCGGTAGTTAATAAATCCTCCGGGTAATCGCTATGGTGCAAATCCCTTGTTTGGTAAACAATTTCAAATCCAGCCTGTTCAAAATACTCAAAGGATTCCTCAAATAATTCGTCATCATCTGTTTTAAAATAAATTTCTCCATTATCCGCTAAAAACTCACGGTATTTTAAGAGCTGACGGGTATGGGTTAAGCGGCGTTTTTTATGGCGTTTTTTGCTCCAGGGATTGCAAAAATAAATATAAATCCGCTGAATGGCATCCTGTTGGTTTAATACTCCATCAATATATTCAATATTAAAAGAAGTCAATTTTAAATTCTCTACAGGAGTTTCTCCAAAAATTTGAGCAACATTCCGGCGGGCAACCCCTAAAATATCCATGCTAATATCCACCGCAAGATAATTGATATTTGGGTTTTGATAAGCCAACTCGGAGATAAATACCCCTTTTCCACATCCCAGTTCCAAGTGAAATGGTTGATTTTTGGAAAACAGCTGGTTCCATTTTCCCTTGCATTGCTCTGGCTGTTCAATAAAATAATCGCAAGCATAGAGTTCTGGGCGAGCCCAAGGTTTTGTCCGAATTCTCATAATTTCATCCTCTTTATTTCGTCAAATTTCCAAATACACAGAGCCAAATGCAATTTGGCTCTACTGAAGTTTCCGCAACACGGTGTTTCTGATGGGCGGGAATCAACAAACTGTCCCCTGGCTGCAAACAAATTTCATGGTCCTCAAACTGAATCACAGCGTTCCCTTGTAATACAGAAACCCATTCATCCTCTGTTTGATCGTACCAAAATCCACTGGGAGAACAATGTCCTTGCGAAACAATTTTTTCGATCCGAACACTTTTTGAACAAACCAGTTCCTCCACCTGTTCCTGTGGCAAAATTTCTTTTGGTGACGCAAACAAGTTCATTTTTTTCACCTCAAATTCCAGTCAAATAGCTGAAAAGCATTATAGCATATTTTCAGGATAAAAATCAATAATAGAGAAAAAAAGAAAAATTCAAATTATTTTTCAAAAACACATTGACAAAACTTTAACAATCAGGTATAATGTAGTCAAGAAATCGTTAAAACTTTAACAAACTTAGTTGGTATATCACTGTGATGAATAGGAGGTTCCCTATATGGCTACAAACAAAACAGTAACTATTGAAAAACAACCCTTAGATACATCCGCAATGATTGACAATCTGGTATCCAAGGCAAAAAACGCTTTAGAGGAGTTTATGTCCCTCAATCAACAACAAGTGGACCATATTGTCCACCAAATGGCTTTGGCTGGTTTGGATAACCATATGAAACTAGCTAAAATGGCTGTGGAAGAAACCAAACGAGGTGTTTGTGAAGATAAAATTATTAAAAACATGTTTGCTACCGAATACATCTGGCATAGTATTAAAGATGAAAAAACTGTTGGTATTATCAACGACAATGAACTGGAAGGCTATATGGAGGTTGCGGAACCAATCGGCGTTATTGCCGGAGTAACACCGGTAACGAACCCAACCTCTACCACAATGTTCAAGGCGTTAATTGCCATCAAGTCCCGTAACCCAATTATTTTTGGGTTCCATCCATCTGCTCAAAACTGTTCCGCCGAATCCGCACGCATTTTGAGAGATGCTGCAATCCAGGCAGGCGCCCCTGAAAACTGTATCCAATGGATCGACACCCCTTCCATTGAGGCAACTGGCTTACTAATGAACCATCCTGGGGTAAACATGATTTTGGCAACAGGGGGACCCGGTATGGTAAAAGCAGCCTATAGTGCCGGAAAACCAGCATTGGGAGTTGGTTCTGGTAATGTTCCAGCTTATATCAATAAAACCTGTGATGTTCCAGCTGCCGCCAACGATATCATGCTTTCTAAGACCTTTGATAATGGTATGATCTGTGCATCCGAACAGGCAGTGATCATAGACAAAGAAATTTCCGATGAATTCCGTAAAATTTTACAAGACAACAACTGCTATTTTGTAAAAGGAAAAGAATTAGAACAATTATCGGAATTCTGTTTCCCAAAAGAAAAAGGCTGTACATTAAATGGTACTATTGTAGGACAGTCCGCAGAATGGATCGCACAGCAGGCTGGATTCGAAGTACCAAAAGGAACAAAAATTCTAGTAGCTCCCATTGATGGCGTTGGAGAAGAATATCCACTTTCCAAAGAAAAGCTCTCCCCTGTCCTGGCTTATATCGAGGTAGACAGCGTAGAACAAGGGTTTGACCTCTCCAAACAGATGTTAATCCTAGGCGGTATGGGCCACTCCGCTTCCATCCACACCAAAGACAATGATATGGTTGCTGCTTTTGGTGAAAAAATGCAGGTAGGACGTATCCTGGTGAATTCCCCTTCCTCTCAAGGTGGTGTTGGTGATATCTACAATACCAATATGCCTTCTTTAACCTTAGGTTGTGGTTCTTTTGGACGGAATTCCACTACCCAAAATGTTTCCACCACCAACCTGATTAACATCAAGCGTGTTGCCAAAAGGAGAACAAATATGCAGTGGTTTAAAATCCCACCAAAAATTTATTTTGAGCATGATTCTATCCAATACCTGGAAAAAATGCCGGAAATCAGCCGTGCTTTCATTGTGACCGACCCAATGATGGTACAACTGGGGAATGTGGATAAAATTCTCCACTATTTGAGAAAACGGAAAAACTACTGCCATGCGGAAATTTTCTCCGATGTAGAGTCTGATCCATCCGTAGAAACCATTATGCGAGGTGTAGAAGCAATGAACCGCTTCCAGCCGGATGTGATTATCGCACTGGGTGGCGGTTCCGCAATGGACGCCGCAAAAGGCATGTGGCTGTTCTACGAACATCCTGACACTTCTTTTGATGGATTACGCTTGAAATTTATGGATATCCGGAAACGTGCGTTCCACTTCCCTAATCTGGGACAAAAAGCAAAAATGGTGGCGATTCCAACCACATCTGGAACCGGTTCCGAGGTAACTTCGTTCTCTGTAATTACCGATAAAAACAACAATATCAAATATCCTTTGGCGGATTACGAGTTGACCCCAGATGTGGCGATTATTGATCCACAGTTTGTGCAGACTTTACCAAAAGGTTTGATTGCCGACACCGGCATGGATGTTTTAACACATGCAATCGAAGCTTATGTATCCGTATTGGCTTCTGACTTTACCGATGGTTTGGCTTTACAGGCAATCAAATTGGTTTTCCAAAACCTGAAAAAATCCTATGAAGGAGATCCAATTGCACGGGAAAAAATGCACAATGCTTCCTGCATTGCGGGGATGGCATTTACCAACGCGTTCCTAGGATTGAACCACTCCATGGCGCACAAATTAGGTGGGGAATACCATATTCCACATGGCCGGGCAAACGCTATCCTGTTACCATGGGTAATTGAATACAATGCGCAAAAGCCAACCAAATTTGCGACCTGGCCAAAATATTCCGAATTTATTGCGGATCAACGGTATGCGGAAATCGCCCAAACCTTGGGCTTGCCAGCTGCTACTCCACAAGAAGGAGTGCACAGCCTGGTACAGGCAATCCGTCAACTCAATGCGGACTTGAACATCACCCCAACGATTCAAGGCTGCAATGTAGACGAAACCCTCTTTATGGCACACCTGGATGACCTCTCTGAAAAGGCACATGAGGACCAGTGCACCACCGCAAATCCACGTTACCCATTGATTTCGGAAATCAAAGACCTCTACCGTAGAGCATATTACGGAAAAGAAAAAGAATAGAAATTTTCCTTGTCCCTGTATCCGGCCCCAACGGTACAGGGACATTTTGTATCTATCATCAAAACCACCAATAAACTAGTGGTTTGCTTAGACATGGAACGCACTGGTTTATCCGTTACAGCGCAAGCGATGCAATAATATTGTTCATTCTCCTTCTAGGAGCCTAACTAGCCACACCTAATTCTAGATTTTCCCCCAAACTTCCAAAACCCTTGGTTAGATTCCTGACAAACTCTATTTCTTATTGGACTAGCAATATTTTATTGTAATTGTTAGCCAAGACCGCTTACCTACCTCTAATAGAACCAAAACTTTTATGACGTTTAAGCCACAATAAATTTTTTGTATCAACAAAGTATTATGCTACCAAAAAGTCTCCACTTTGTTCTGTTGCGGTATATCTAACTGTTACATTTATATCAGATATCTAAATTGCTTGTGTATTTTTAGTTACTTGAAGAACTACCAATTTTATAATATAACATGTTGCATAGATTGTTATACAAACCTCTTTTTTTACAATATTTCCAAAAACATATATCCATTTTTCCAACAAAATTCATGTGATTATCCATCTTCATCTTTTAAAACTTTCTGATTTTCTATTGAACTGAAACAATTCGTATATTATAATATAAAGATAACTTTATGAAAATAAAATGAATAACAATAAATTTGAGATTAGAAAGGGGCTATCCATGTTTCAACTATTAAAAAAGCAAGGAGAAGCGCGCCGGGGGACATTTACTACAGTACATGGTACTGTACAAACTCCCGCTTTTATGAATGTGGGAACAGCAGCTGCAATTAAAGGCGGTATTTCCTCCTATGACTTGGTAGATTTAA
This sequence comes from Massilioclostridium coli, assembly GCF_900095865.1. GTDB lineage: Bacteria > Bacillota > Clostridia > Oscillospirales > Ruminococcaceae > Massilioclostridium > Massilioclostridium facile. Next base: position 1,586,800 of record NZ_FMIZ01000007.1, read on the forward strand.
AATGCCAAGTAGAACTATGTAACACCTATCATTTACATATTCGCCCAGGAGACAAATTAATTAAAGAATTAGGTGGATTGCATCATTTTATGGGATGGAACGGACCAATTTTAACCGATAGCGGTGGATTTCAGGTATTTTCCCTTGCTTCTTTGCGGAAAATACAGGAAGAAGGGGTTTATTTCAGTTCCCATGTAGATGGAAAACGAATCTTTATGGGTCCAGAAGAAAGTATGCAAATCCAATCTAATCTGGGTTCCACCATCGCGATGGCATTTGATGAATGTATCGAGAACCCTTCCCCATATGAATACACCAAACATTCCTGTGACCGTACCGTCCGTTGGCTGCATCGATGCAAGGCGGAAATGGAACGGTTAAATTCTTTGCCAGATACCATTAATCCAAACCAGATGTTATTTGGTATCAACCAAGGCTGTATTTATGAGGACTTACGAGTACAGCATATGAAAGAGATTGTGGAATTGGATTTGGATGGTTACGCTATTGGTGGCTTGGCAGTTGGAGAAACCAAAGAGGAGATGTACCATATTATTAGTACTGTTACCCCATATATGCCATTGGAAAAACCTCGCTATTTAATGGGAGTAGGTAAACCAACCAATATTATCGAAGCGGTATCCCGTGGTGTGGATTTATTTGATTGTGTTATGCCAAGCCGAAATGCCCGCCATGGCCATCTGAATACTTGGAATGGCGTCATCAATTTAAACAATGCCAAATATGAAAAGGATGACACCCCAATTGATGAACACTGTGATTGTCCAACCTGCCGCCATTTTTCCAAAGCATATCTACGTCATCTGTTTAAGTCAAAAGAGATGTTATCCAACCGCTTAGCTGTTATGCACAATTTGTATTTTTATAATACATTAATGGAAAAGATTAGGGAAGCGATTGATACCGATACATTTGATACATTTAAAGAAAAATATGTTCCGATTTTAGATCGACGTATATAAATTTTTCCCCTTTCATAAATATGATGGTAGAATAAAATTCTGTAATAGTTTGGGGGTGCGCTGGTATTACCAGCACAACATGGGGTATTTTGAAATTATTTTAATTGGAATCGGATTGTCTATGGATGCGGTAGCAGTATCCATGACAAATGGAATGTGTTTAAAACAGATGCATGTCAAACATGCTTTTGTAACAGCTCTTGCTTTTGGACTATTCCAAGGCATTATGCCTTTAATTGGCTATTTTGCCGGTTCTGTATTTGCCGAAAAAGTGAATGCGATTGACCACTGGCTGGCTCTGATCCTACTTGGATTCATCGGTGGCAAAATGGTGTATGAGGCGGTAAAATCGGATGAAGATCACACAGTCTGTAAGGTATTAACCTTCCGGCTATTATTGGTGCAAGCAATCGCTACTAGTATTGACGCATTGGCAGTAGGAGTTAGTTTTGCAGCTTTAACAGTAAATATTATCAGTTCGGTTTGCATTATTGCTGCTACAACCTTTATTTTAAGTTTTATTGCCGTTTATATCGGTAAAAAGTTTGGAGATTTGTTAAAGCAAAAAGCTGAAATTGTAGGAGGCATTATCTTAATTCTAATCGGACTTAAAATTTTTGTAGAGCATATGTTTGGCATATAATGATAAGTCTAGTATTGGGAATACCTTTTGTAACTACTATTCTATTTCTCTAGTCAAACTAGAAATGCTGTCAAGCAAACTCTTTCTATTTTGTAATCTACCGCTTTTACCAAAAATCATCTACCTTACTGATAAGGATGAAAAGTTTAGGTGGAACAAAATAGTCTACTAATAAAGATAGGTAATAAAAATTATCTTTATTTTTTACATGATAGGCAAAGTTGCAACAAATATGAACAAAGCTTTATTTGAACTATATTCGTTATAGCGGATAAAATGATGGTCTCATTTTATTTTTTGGAGTGAGCCAATAAAACTAATTTGATTTTGTCCATCCAATATCCTATCAAAAAAATAGTTGAACAATATCCAGTATTTATAGTATAATAGAAAAAAACGGCGGAAGGATGATAAAAATGTTGACACCTGCAAAAAAAGAGTTTATAGAATTTATGATGAGCGCTGATGTTTTGCGTTTTGGTAATTTTGTGACCAAGAGCGGAAGAAATACCCCCTATTTTGTGAATACAGGAAACTACAAAACTGGCGCACAGATTGCGACTTTAGGTAAATTTTATGCCACTTTGGTAAAAGAAACCTGCGGTGACCAGTTTGAAGCGATGTTTGGCCCAGCCTATAAAGGCATTCCATTGGCAACAGCTACAGCTGCATCATTGGCAAGGGATTATCAAATTGATAAACCATATTTCTTTAACCGAAAAGAGGTAAAAGACCATGGAGAAGGTGGCAGCATTGTTGGGTATAAACCTAAAGATGGTGACCGCATCATTATCATTGAAGATGTAATTACAGCAGGCACCGCAATCCGTGAAACTATGCCAATTTTAAAAGGGTGTGCAGATGTTACTGTAAATGATATGTTCATCTCGGTAAATCGCTGTGAAGTTGGACAAAATCCTGGTAAAACAGCGGTAATGGAGGTTATGGAAGAGTTCGGCATTCAAGTACATTCTATTGTAACAGTAAAAGATATCCATGATTATCTGGTTGAACAAGGGACAGATGCTGATATCCTCACCCATATGGAACAATATATGGAACAGTATTGTGTATTCTAAGAAAGAAGTATATAAACAAAAAACCTGTGAGAAATCCACAGGTTTTTTTATTTTTTGCAACTAAAACAGATAAATGATTCATTCAAGCTTTTATTTATTGTTTTTTATCCATTTTTACTCTGATATAACCGTCACAAAAAACCTGCACATAAACCAGGTTTGAAAAAACCTAAAATTCGTCATTTTAAGTTTGCAAGAATTTTATTTTGATCTTGCATTTTTTGAAATATATAGTATAATAATAAGGTAAACTATCATTTTTTGAAAGGTGGAGCATCATGGCTTCTTATGCAAGTTTGACAAAAGAACAATTAGCTACAGAAAAAGCAAATTTACAAAAACAATATAACGCTTTTAAAGAGTTAGGTGTAAAATTAGATATGTCCCGCGGAAAACCTAGCGTAGAACAAATTGCGCTTTCTATGGAGATGTTACGATGCTTAACACCAGAAGAAATTTTAAAAGCAGGTAACTATGGTATTTTAGATGGAATCCCTGCCGCAAAAAAATTCTTTGCGAACCTATTAGAAGTACAGCCAGAAAATATTATTGTTGGTGGAAACTCCAGTTTACAATTGATGTATGATACAATTGCTCGGGCAATGCAATTTGGCATTATGGGTAATCAGCCATGGTCCAAACAGGAAAAAGTAAAATTCCTATGTCCAGTGCCAGGGTATGACCGCCACTTTGCTATTACAGAGTTGATGAATATTGAAATGGTCAATATTCCTATGGACGAAAATGGCCCGGATATGGATCAAATAGAAAAACTAGTTAATACAGATGCTAGTGTAAAAGGAATTTGGTGTGTTCCTAAATATTCAAATCCTACTGGTATTACTTATTCCGATGATGTGGTACGCCGTTTTGCTGCGTTAAAGCCAGCGGCACCTGATTTCCGTATTTTCTGGGATAATGCCTATGTGGTTCACCATTTAAGTGATGAACATGACGAACTGTTAAATATCTTTGAGGAATGTAAAAAATATAACAATCAGGATATGGTTTATGAATTTTGTTCTACTTCAAAAATTACATTTCCAGGTGCAGGAGTAGCGGCAATGGCTGCAAGTGAGTCCAATATCAAATGGATTTTAAAATTAATGACAGTACAAACAATTGGATATGATAAATTAAATCAAATCCGTCATTGCAAATATTTAAAGAGCCAAGAATTTTTAACAGAACACATGAAAAAACACGCTGCTTCCATTAAACCAAAATTTGATATTGTTTTGGACTATTTGGATCGCGAGATCGCTCCATTGGAGATTGCACGCTGGACCAAACCAAAGGGTGGCTATTTTGTTTCCTTTAATACAATGAATGGTTGTGCAAAACGTGTGGGCGAGTTATGTAAACAAGCCGGCGTTACCTTAACAGGTGTTGGAGCAACTTTTCCATATGGAATTGACGTAAACGATTCCAATATTCGTATTGCGCCAACTTTCCCACCAGTAGAAGAACTGGAACAAGCGATGCAGTTATTCTGTATCTGCGTAAAATTGGCAAGTGTAGAAAAATTAATGGAAGAATAATTTTCCATTGTAAAGCATAACATCATAATAATTCCCTCTATGTTAATCCAAATACATAGAGGATTTTTATTATATTGCTTTTGCACAGAATATAATGGTACAGTTAGAAATATCGACAAAATATTCAAAAAAACAACAGGAGTTGTGATTTTGAATTGAAAAATATAGGGAAATATGATATGATATTATTGATAAATGAAGAAGGAGGAGTATGGTATGGAGGAAACCAAAAATCCAATATGCCCTATATGCCAAAAAGAAATTGGGGAGCAGGAAACCATAATTTGCCCAGGATGTGGTACCGTTTACCATAAAGAGTGTTGGGAAACCAGCCATGGATGCTGTATTGAAACATGTTCAGAATATCGAAAAAAACAGGAAACCACTGAACAATCAGTAGAAGCATCTGTTGAAACAGAACCAGTAGAACAGGAATTGCCAACGGAGCAAACAGATTTAAAAGAACAGATAGAAATGGTTCCACCAAGTTTCTGTCAAAATTGTGGTTCTCCAATCCAAGAGAACGAAAATTTTTGCTCCCTATGTGGGCATCCAGTGCAACCAATTTCAAACCAATCTAACCCAAATGCTGGAATACCTGTAGATGGTCAACCACAGCCTGATATGATACCAACAGACCCTAATTTTATCCCACCAGGAGTTCCCCCAATGGGAATGACACCGCAAAAGAAAAGCAAAAAGAAACTAGTTATTATCCTTTCTATCGTGTTAGCTATCCTCTTAATTGCTGGTGGAATTGCCGGATATTTTATTTATAGTTCTATCCAAGCAGAAAAAGAAAAACAGGAGGCAATCGCTCAATACAAAGAGGACGCTTATAGTTATTACAGCGCTATTGTAACAAACGCATACCAAGTTGGAATGTTAGGTTCAGATTATGTGGATTATTGGGATGCTTATATTGATGGTAAAACATATTATGAAGGGCACACAATTTATGACCCAGACAGTGCAATAGCAGCCGCAAGGGAAGATAATGCAGATGAGATCTCTGCTATTGAATCCACCGATGGTATTATTGACGACTTATATGATAATTTAACTGGGGAACTTCCAGATCCAGAAGATGAGGAACTTCAAAAAATCCAACAGGTAGTAGAAGAAGCACAAACTTCTTATGATGAATTGTACAATACGGTTATCTATATTTCTGGAAGCTATATCACTTATATTTCTGATTTAAATCAGGATTTAAAAGATTTAAATAGTGTTGTAGAAGATATGAAATCCGTTATTCCAAATCCAAATGATACCTCTTCTAAAGAGGCATAAAAGTATATCAAATATGATCTTTCCAGTTTCTAAATGTGAAAGGAAACCAGATTTGATATCAAAATAGTTGTGAACAATAAATATCCCCCGGCATAGCCGGGGGTTTTACAGATGCGCCTGTAAGGCTCTGTTACTAGCAGCGCCCCCAGGCGCTTTTTACGTCCTCACACCTGCGAATGGATTGTTACTTGCTACCCGTAAACGGGTCCATGTATTCTTTCAATGTTAGTTGGTCATGTAATTGGCCTTCTTTCAGCTGATTTTGTATATACTCTGCTATCTTTTTCTTATTCTTCCCTACTGTATCTACATAGTATCCCCTGCACCAAAAGCTTCGGTTTTTTCCTTTCAAATATCCCATGAATCCTGATACACTTTCTTTTGGTGGTATTCCTACCAGCATGTGTATGTGATTTGGGCACACTTCCGCCTCTATTATCGTTATCCCTTTCCATTCGCACAATTCCCTTAATATTTTCCCCACTTCTACTCTGTGCTCTCCATAGAAAATTTGCCTTCTGTATTTTGGCGCAAAGACTATGTGATATTTGCAATTCCATGTTGTGTGTGCTAAACTTTTATTGTCATTCATCTCGAATGCCCTCCTTTTGGTTTTTTGTGCAGTTGTCAGGCCGCACTTATATTTTACCAAAAGGAGTTTTTTTTTGCATACTCACCGCTAAAGCTTTTGGGAACCCCTGACACAGTCGGGGGTTTTATTTCCTAAAATAGCCCCTAACCTGGTTTATTATCAGGTTAGGGGCTATTATGGAAAAGAAAGAGAATAGAAGAGATAAAATTTAAATACTATCTGAATTATCTTTTTTTACATAATAACAGTGTTGTGGCTCCTGCTATTGTAAGTACTACAATTCCAAAAATTGGAACACAATCACCTGTTTTTGCTGCATCTGCTTTTGGCATCGTAGATTCTTGTCCCATTTGGATACCATTGTTATCAGCAGATGACGTTTTATCTTCGATTTCTTCTATTGAAGTCAAACCTTCTATTGCGGTTTGTAGATTTGCTACTGCTATATCTACTTCTTCTTGGCTTGCGTTTTCATTTGCCATTACTTCATTCGCTTCCGCTATTGCTGTTTGTAATACTGCATAGCTTTCTTCTGTGTATATATTCGCATCAATATTGTTTGCTTCTGCAAGTACTTCTTCCAGGATGGATTTATCTGCTTTGTATCTCAGATTCAACATTGCTTTTAACAGGTTGTCCGCTGCTTCATTTACTTCTGCCTGCATAGCGTCTCCATCTTCATATACTGCCTGTGCCGCTTCTAATGCTGCAGTGAATTCCGCTTTGCCTGTTTCTACATAACGGTCAAGTTCCGCGTTGATTCCGTTTGCTGCTTCGATTAAGGATGCCAATGTTGTTTTATCCCCTGCTACAAAGCCTAGTTTGTGAATTTCGTTCAACAGGGTTTTCCATGCTTGGTTAATTGTTTCCTGACTTGCGTTATGATCTGCTGCTACTGTTTTTGCTTCTTCCAACGCTTTATCAAAGGACTTTTGTACCGATTCGATGGCATTGTCATATTCTCCACTTGCTTTTGCGTTTTCCGCATAGGTAATTACAGCATCCAAAATATCTTTATTTGTTTGGGATGCAGTAAAACTATAAGTTCCTGCACCGGAAACTTCAAACACAGCGTAATTTTTTTGATGTACTTGTTGTATTCCCTTGTATTCACCCCTGCTCGCTACTACTTGCTGACCTAATTCTATTGGAACCCAAATTTCAGCGTTGTTTCCAGGAGAAACCACAGTCATATTTAATCCATTTGCTGTTTTATGGATGGTTACATCAATATTGCCGATTTCGGACGGTACACGGGTATTGATGGATTCAAAGTTACCCATTTGAGGAACCACATGCCAGGTGGAATAGCCTGCTCCAGTTGGTTCTACACCTGCTGCATAACGGGACATAGCAATCATACTACCGCCGGACCAGCCATGGTTTTTGGTGCCACCAGCTCTATCCCACTTTTCCCATAAAGTACTATCAGTAGAAACATTGACCATTTCTATCATACGTTTTTCCATGCGATTCATAGCATCAGTGTCGTATCCCATCAAATACAATGCTTGAATCACGTATTTCTCCATATAAATGCTGGCATTTTCATAAGCTGGTGTTGTTTCTGTCCCCATAAATAGATTCCGTATTGCGTTATAACGGTTTTCTGGTACTAGGCCAAATACAATTGCCAGCGCATTGACACGTTCATCTACTAGATGGGTACTGTTTTCTAATTCTTTAGGATTATACCAGTCAGTAGTATTCCAATTAGTTGCATATGCCTGTAATTCTTCATTCCAGAATTTTTCAAAGTTCTGTTCAATACTAACTAAACGTTCATCCATCCATAATTTTTGTTCCTCAGTTGCTGGAACTCCTTCCAGGTCTGCCATTTTACGGACACTACTAGCAGAAATATACCACCACATAGTAGTGGCAATCCTGCTATCCTGGTTATCTCCCCAGTCGCTCCATCCTGTTAAACGGTTGTAAATCATTGTATTTGGATCCCTTGGCTTTACAGTTCCAATATAATTACCCTGGGATTCCATATCATAATTCGTCAAATAGTTATATAGTGCCTGATAACAATCCACCAACACATCCTGGTCTCCGGTATATTGGTAATATGTCCATGCCGCATGGGCGGTACCTAATGATTGGATGTCAATTTCCTGTTCATGGACACCAGGGCGGACATTACTCATGACATAATAAGTCCTACCATTGTATTCGTGTTCAAACTGAAAATCACAAATATTACGGATCGCTTTTTCACTCAAACTATTAACGGAGGGACCTAAAGAATAAAATGCTTCTTCAATTTCGTTGATTGCATCCCCGATGTACTGTCCTCTCTCCCGATCTGGGCAATCCATGTAAGTATCCCGGATCGTAACGTATAGTGTTCTGGCCGCTTTTTTCCACAATTCATCATAAAAATTGTTCTCTGTACATACTTGGTTTTCTGTCCAAGTATGTCCGCCAGTAAATTCTGTAACAGAAGGATCGTTTTCCTCGACAGAGCTGTCAAAATATCCGACAAAATCTGTAGTTTCCCCTGATGGAACATTATAACCGGTTTCGCGGAACCCAAACTCTTTTATCGTAACACCATCTGGAAGCTCTATATATAAATAATCCCCGTTAATCCAGTTTTTTGCTTCATACTCCTGTGTGCCTGCTTTGGTAATATAAGTAATTCTCTCTTTGGATTGATCATAAGTATCGCTGTATATTTTAATCTGTTTACCTGCTTCTGTTCCTTCATCCAAAATAATGTATGGAACCATCTGTGCATTGTATGGAAGTCTTGCTTCATATTTTTGCCCATCATAACTGTAATAACTGTAAAACACCATTGTGGTAATTTCTAAACCATTGTTGATTTTTGCTGCTGGGAAAAATTCTGCATCCGATTCTTCACTGAAATCAGTTTGGTATACAATCCCAGTGGTGTCGCTAATCGTAAGCTGTTTCACTGTAACACAACTTCTTGCGTATCCCAATACTAAATATCCTTGATATCCAAAAGACATTTGATTGGAAGCAAGGTTTGCATCAATGGTTGCTACTGTTGTACCATTTAAAGATAATGTAGCCTGTTCCTCATTAGCAACATCTAATTTTAATTGGATAAGCTCTTTGTAGTTTTCTGGAGTAATCACATCTGAGATATCTACCGTTTGTACCGGTACGCCACTATGGGATATACTTAAATTGGCAGTATCTCCTCCATTTAAATAGTCCAAACAGTCAATTGTTGCCTCATAATAGTCCAAATCAGATTTTGCTCCAAATACAAAAGTAGCATTCGCTGCTTTTCCGTATGGCGTATTGTATGTGGTTAACTGTAAATCGGATTGGATCGAATAGGTATCCGATTGAACGCCAAGGTCGGAAATTGGTTTTACATTGGTTTGTGCAGCAAAACCATCCACTGGAGTTAGTTCCAATTCAGTTCTTCCATAATCTTTCCATTGTGGAATAGGCCGTTCTATTAGGTCATTCCAGGGTCCATCCCCTGCGTATCCAGGATCATTTTTATCTTCCCCAACTATTGTAGCACGGTTCCAACCATTTTCTTCAGATGGAATATAATCCGAAGCAGTCCAATCTATCGCTAAAGCTCCATCATAGATAGTACTAGATTCTGGAATATAATTTGCTGTCGCTTGTGCATCGTGGAGATTAGCGGGGTTTTTCATACTCCACCATTGTCCATCCCCGGTTTCTACTAACTTCCCAGTATTAGCATCAGTCAAATTGGAAGATACCAATAGCCCTCCGCTTCCGCTATCTAAAATGTGACCGGAATCATGACCCCAATACCAGGTTTCAATGGCAATAGTATTTTTTCCGGTTACTAGATAATCCGTAATATCCACTGTATCGTAATAAGTATCATCCGGATTTGGGCCGCGTTTAACACCACCCTCCCAAACGACTTCTTTTCCATTGACATACAGCCAATATTTTGAGTCCACTGCTATGTTCAATTCTGCCTGTTCTGGTATGGAATCCAACGTAAAATCACGACGGAAATCCATCCACACATCCTGTGCGGAAGCAAGCCCATTTTCATCTAAGTCCTCACTGCTCCATATCCAATGGGCATCTCCCCAATTGGTTGGAGTTTGTAGTTGATCCGCTTGTGCTGGAATGACCATCAGACTGGTTGTTACAACTGCTGCTGCCAATAGTCCAGATAACAGCTGACGGAATCGTTTGTTTTTCTTCATCTGTTTTTCCTCCTATCAGATTTGATAATTCTATTTTACAGAAGAATATCAAAAAGAAAAATCCATAGAACTGCAAACCTATCTGAAAAAAGTTTGAAAAAATGCAAACTGTTGACGAGCGGAAAAACAACCTTTATAATAAAAGTAACCGAGAAAAAGGCTGTGAAATGTACGATGGAAAAAGATAATCTAATCAAACAACTCAAAGGGATTGTAAAGCATGAACTAAATACTCAGGAGCAATTGCGCAACCGTTTAAAAAAACATCAATTACAACATCCTGTTCAACAATGGGATGGCCACGAGATAACCATTTACCAAACAGAAAATTTTTTTGAACCTGGGCAGGACATTGCAATTATTTTTGATAGTAAATATACGAAACCTTTGTTAGAAGATTTTTCTGTAAATGCTGAAATTCCCCTAATCGCTATCCCTGATTTTCCAGTTACTCCTCCCTACCATACCCACGAATTTTTTGAATTTTTTTATGTGTACCAGGGGAAATGTTACTCTACAATCGAAGGACAATATCGGGAATTTCAGCAGGGGGATATCTGCTTGTATAGCCTGCAATCCGTACACAATATTATCAAACCAGAAGAAACCGATATTATCTTTAATATCCTGATCCGCCCTTCTTTATTAAAAGAAACTTTTTTAACCATGTTGGCGGATAATAACCCTATTACCCACTTTTTTGTGGATTCTTTGCAGGATAAAGAGTTGGAAAATCCATATATGCTGTCCCATTGTGAACCAGGAAGTAGTATCGAATTTTATCTACAAAAAATGATTGTAGAATATTTTAGCAATAAATCTAATGAAGGGACACAAAAATATCTAAAAATCTTATTGTTAGGATTTTTAACCCAGCTTGCTGCTGAATATGGAAAGGAATTGAACCTGGAACAACTTGATTTAACCCAAATTCAGATTATGGAATATATTTCTAATCATTATGCAGATGGGACACTGGCAAAAATGGCAGAGTATTTTCACTATTCCCCTCGCAATATGATTTATTATCTTCACAAACATACCGGAAAAAAATTCTCCGAACTGCAAAAAGAAGCCCGTATTCAAGCAATGAAACGCTTACTTTCTACCACCAAAATGCCTGTCAGTAAGATTGCAGAGGAAGTAGGTTACAGCATAAAATTCGCATCCACTGTATTTAAACAGGAAATTGGCATGACGATGTCGCAATATCGAAAACAACACCAATAATAAACAGGAACTTGTCACATGGCAGGTTCCTGTTTTCTTATAAAGGCTATTGGTGGTTTTTCCGATACTGTGCTGGCGTACAATGGAAATATTTTTTAAAAATCCGTTCAAACGCAGTTCTTTGGGAATAGCCAACCAATTCCGGTAAGTCATTTAGTGAAATATCTGTTTTGGTTAAATAACGGCAGGCGTGGATTAGCCGATAGTTTTGTAAGGTTTCCCGAAAAGTTTTTCCTGTTTCCCTCTGGATAAAATTGCTGATAGTACGGGTGGAATAATGGAACTGTTCCGCTAATTCCTCCAAGGTAATGGTTTGATAGTGCTCGTTGATATAGGAAAGCAAGGAAGTAATCGGTAAGTTATTCCGGTGCATTGGCACATGGGATAACCGGTTGGTATAGCTACGTGCTAAATCAGACAATAAACAAACCAAATAAGCGGATAATATATTTTGGCAAAACATATCATTTTTCTGATACTCATATAGCATTTGTATAACAATACTGGGGGCGATCGTTGTCTGTTCCCTTTTAAAAACAACATGTTTCTGGTTGCTGTTTGGATTGTACAATGCATCCATAAAAAAGCCGGTAATTAAATCGTTATCATCTGCCATATTTAAAAAGGTTTGGTCAAATAAATTTTTTCGGATTAAAACATTGATGACCACATCCCCATCATCTGGCGTTTTCATGCAATGTATCGCTTTTGGGGAATACAGTCCAATATCTCCTTTCTGAAATTCCATTGGAACATCGTCAATTGTACTAATACATTTTCCAGAATACACATAAAACAGCTCAAAAAATTCATGGTTATGGAATATATTCTGACGTTTTATGGTATGGTAGAGAACGTCCCACTCTCGAATTTGATCGACTGAGATATGAATAACCTCATTTGACAAGAAATATTTATTTTCTGAAAAAGTAAAATAAGTATTTCTTAAACATTGTTCGGTTTCATGATAATCTTGTTTTTCTCTATTGTACTTAGGAGGAGAACCACACCATTCTTTATGCCGATGAACATATTGTTGAACTATTTTTTGTATTTCATCCATTACTTTCCCTTTCCTTATTTCTGAAAAAGATGAAAATAGTTTTCTGATTTGGAACTATCTTTCTGATTGTACTTATTGTATAATATATTCACAGACATGTCAATGGAAATCATTTATAAACTACAGGCAATCCTGATCAGGTAATTTTTTATGAATGTGAGGGAAAATAAATGAAGAATATGGTTAAAAAAGGGGTTGCTATCTGCTTAGCTGCTCTAATGGTAGGCTCTACTACTTCTGTATTTGCAGTAGATTCTTCCAATTCAACAACAGAAAATTCCTTTTTACAAGAATTTAAGGACCCATCCGGCGAAAATCGTCCAAAGACAAGGTGGTGGGTTCCAGGTTCCCATATGACAAAATCAGAAATTGAAATGGAAATCAAATCCATGTCTGAAGCTGGATTTAGCGGTGCTGAAGTTGTACCAGTTTCTATTGGAGGAGCTGAAGGAAGCTCTTCTATTGATTGGGGCACAGACCAATGGAATGAAATGATTAAACATATGCTCCAAGTAGCTGGAAAATATAATTTTACCATTGATTTTACCATGACTCCGGCATGGCCTTTGGCTCTACCCACTATCAAAGATTTAGACGACCCAAACTCAGGAGCGCAAATGGAAGTGGACGCTAATCATGTGGATGGTATCACCAAAAATAATCCATACAACGGAAAAGTCCCTGTAGCTACAGAACTAGACACTGGAACTCCTGTTCTACTGGCTGTTACCGTAGCAAAATATGTGGATAAGGAAAATAATATTTTAGATTATGATTCCGCTCAAACATTAAATATGGAAACCCAGGTTGTTCAAAACAGCGATGACCCAACCGACTATACAGTAAACTTTACTCCAGAAGATGATGGGGAATATGTATTATTTGGCTGGTGGCAACATCCTTCTGGAAATAAAACATACGATAATTATCAGGTAGACCACTTTGGAAAAGCAGGTTCCCAGGCAATTATTGATTACTGGGAAAATAACCTCCTTCCATACTACGGAGAGGATTTTAAAAACACCTCTGCCTTGTTTATTGATTCTTTGGAATTTAGAACCCATCTCGATTGGACTTTAGGTTTTCTAGATGATTTTAAAGCGTATAAAAACTACGATCTTACCGCTTATTTGCCAGCAATTTATGATACCGATTCTCGTGCGGACTATACTGGAGAACCAAAACCAGACTTCCAATTTAATAAAAATAGTGATGCCCTACAAAATGATTATAAAGATACATTAACCCAGTTGTATATCGAAAACCATCTAAAACCATTATCCGAATTCTGTGAAAAACACGGGGTAGACCTCCGTTACCAGACTTCTTATGGAAAAACTTTGGAATTAGCACAAACAGCAATATATGTGGATATTCCAGAGACAGAAACTCTGTATGGAAGAGACTTCTTTGATTTTTACCGTTTGCAGTCTGGAACTGTCCATATGACAGATAAAAAGCTCTATTCAATTGAAGCATCCGCTGAATACGATATGAATCTTGGTTCTTGGATATTGCATAGAGGAAATGGCGAAGAAGGGGCTGGCAACTATCAGCAAACCTGGGATGACCAAATATGGCATGTTCAACGGGCATTTGCAGGTGGGGTCAACCAGATTGTATTCCATGGATATTCCTATAACGGACAATACGATGGAGAAGGTAATGAAAATGGTTATGTAGCGGGAACTCAATGGCCTGGGTTTGAAGGTATGGGAGCTCCTAATTCTTTCTCAAACAGTTGGGGAGATCGCTTACCTAGCTGGAAACATGCACAAAACTATATTGATTACATTGCTCGTAATCAATATATCTTGCGCCAAGGCGAATCAAAAGTGGATTTAGCAATTTACAACCATTCTTTCTATACCCTAGGAGAAAGTTCTACTACCGATAATTTTGATAGAATTAGAGTATATCAAGATGACGAATTGTTAACTCAAAACGGCTATACCTATGATTTTGTTAGCCCATCTGCCTTATCCCTGGAAAATGCTGTTGTTTCCAATGGACGTTTGGATGCATCTGGCCCTGCTTATAAAGCTATCATTTTAAATCAGCAGGAAACTTTAACTGTAGATGCTGCCAACCAGTTGTTAAACTATGCAAAACAGGGCTTCCCTATCATTATTGTTGGAGATGCCCCTTCTCAGGATGCTTTCTGTGAAAATGCCGATATTGCTGGTATTGTATCCGAAATTATGGCTTGTGACTCTGTTGTCCAAGTATCCGACACTGCTTCTGTCCCACAGGCATTGGAACAGTTAGGCGTTACACCAGATGTTTCTTACAGCCAACAGGATTATGTAATCAATGTCCATCGCCAAACAGATTCTACTGATTTCTATTACCTTTATAATTATGGCAATGCGGATAACTATCCAACTGCAAAAGAGATTCAGCCTGTTACAACTGAAGTAACCTTACAAGGTTCTGGAATACCATATTTCCTCAATACCTGGACTGGTGAAGTTACCCCTGTAAGCCAATATACCCGCAATGGTAATAGTGTTACCATCCCTGTTACGATCGCTGGAAACGATTCCATTATGGTTGCATTGACCAATGAAGATTGGGGTCAGGAACATTCTACCTATGTAACTAAATCAAACCTGGATACAGAATTTGACGGACAAACTATACTGGCAAAATCATATGAAGCTGGTACAGAAACAGTTACCTTAAGTAATAACAAGAAGGTTTTAGTCGAGACAGAACAAGTTGCTGCCCCAATGGAACTTTCCAGCTGGAACCTGTCTGTAGAAAGCTGGAGTAAAGGGGATACCCCAACAGATACCAAGAAAACAACAATTGATGTTGGTACGGTAGACGGATTAAAACCATGGACAGAAATCTCTGGTTTAGAAAATGTATCTGGAATCGGAACCTATACAACCAGCTTTAACCTGGAACAAGGCTGGGAAGAAGGCACAGGAGCTATCATCAGTTTAGGGGATGTAGTGGATTCCTATCAAATTTATGTAAATGGAACACAGGTACCAGTAAGTCAGATTGACACTACTATTGATATTGGAAAATATCTAAAATTCGGAGAGAACACCATTACAGTAGAAGTTGCTTCCACTTTATTGAATGCAGTTTTAGTAGCAAATCCAACTGATACCAGAAAACCAGATGAATATGGAATGATGGGACCAGTTGTATTAACTCCATACCAGGTAACAGAAATTGAATTAGTGGACAAAGGGATTTTAAATTCTGTCATTGCTTATGCAGAAAATGCAAAAGCAAGTGGAGAATATGACAATGCTATTGAAAGCGTACAGAAATCCTTTGATAAAGCGTTGGAAGAAGCAAAAACAATAGCAGCAGATCATAATGCAAGCCAAGAAACAATTAACCAAGCATGGAAAACCCTGTTGAACGAAATTCACAAACTAGGCTTTGTAGCAGGGGATAAAACAACATTGGCATCCTTAATCGAAGCAGCAAACGGAATCAACGCGGAACTTGACCGTTATGTAGAAACAGGCAAAGCGGAATTCACTGCAGCATTAGAAGCGGCACAGGCAGTATACCAAGATGGAGACGCTATGCAGGCAGAAGTAAATGAAGCAGCGGACAACCTGTTAAACGCAATGTTGAACTTGAGATACAAAGCAGATAAGTCCATCCTGGAAGAAGTCCTTGCAGAAGCAAGCAAAGTGGATGCAAACGCATACACAGAAGAAAGCTATGCAACACTTCAAGCAGCAGTAGAAAAAGCGAATGAAGTAATGGCGGATGAAAACGCAAGCCAAGAAGAAGTAAATACAGCAGTAGCAAATGTACAGGCTGCCATGGATGGCTTAGTAGCAGTAGAAGGTGGAACAACAGAAACACCATCTACAAAACCAACAGAAGAAGGAGTACAGACAGGACAGGAAACGACGACAACCAAAGCGAATGCAGCAAAAACAGGAGACTTTGTCCCAATTGCAGGTATTGCAACAATAGCAATCGCTGGTATAACATTGATCCTTTCCAGAAAGAAAAAATAGTTTTATCTTCTCTTTTTAAGTCATGACCACCCCTAAGAGGGGTGGTCATGACTTTTGTAAGCAATGGTCTTGCATTTATTGTGGTGATCTTTTTAGTAGTACAAGCCCAAATCTTCGATGATTCATTTACTCATCGAAGATTTTTTATATCTATCTTTATATCCTGTTCATGCAAATCTATTTCAAAATACTTTACACTAGTAATGTTTGGATTCTTTTCTTTTATCTATTACTACAAGATATTTGATAGCATAAGCTCATTAACATAGGATGAATCAGATATCTATTGTTTCTATTTTACGTAACAAAAACAAAATTTTGTAAAGTATAAAAAAGAACTCTTACATTCAACAGTCATTTCTTTTTGAATTTCCATAATAGAAAAGATATCATTCTTTAAGCATCAATCCCTTTTGGAAATTATGATATTATCACTTCATGAATGACTTTACTCCTTTATATAATAGTGGATAAAAATTAATACCATGTTTTTTATTTCAATATCAATATGCAACTTTCATACTATCAAAAATGGACGCATATATTTCTATCGTCCTAACAAATAATAAGGGAGGTTCTTTATGGAAAATAGTTATTATCCATTTTTTAATTTACCATTATTATATGCCTATAATGCCCTTGAACCATTTATTGATGAAAAAACAATGTACTTACATCATGATAAGCATCTGCAAACTTATATTGATAACTTAAACGCTATTTTAAAAGACCAGCCAAAACTACAAAAGCTATCCTTAGAACAGCTGATTAAAATCGCAGGAAATTTACCGAAAAAACTACAAATATCTATACGAAATAATGCGGGAGGAGTCTATAATCATCGTTTCTTCTTTCAAGGAATAGCACCTCCCATAGAAAAAGAGCCAGAAGGGAAACTAATTCAAAAAATCAACTGCCAATTCGGGAGTTTTCATAATTTTAAAGTAGAGTTTAAAAAATCTGCGCTATCTGTATTTGGTTCTGGTTATACCTGGCTCGTATCAAATAGGTGCAAATTAAAAATGATTACAACCTCTAATCAAAATTGTCCTCTTGAACAAGGACTTTTCCCTATTCTTACAATAGACGTATGGGAACATGCGTATTATCTAAAACATTACAATGTCCGTAGCGGATATGTTGACGATTGGTTCAAAATTGTAGATTGGAATCAAGCAGAGCAAAATTTTCTTGGCATTTCGTTGCACAAGTCAATTTAAATAACGATTCCCAATTAAAAATTACTGATTCTATATCTTGCATGGATTGTTTGTATCTTATTTATTTCAATTATTTTTATGTAACTAATATTTTCACCATTTTTTAAGCTCAATTATGTTCATCATAATTGAGCTTTTTATTTTTATCTATTTAAATAAATTATAGCTAATTATTTAATTTTTTATTTATTTTTCTAAATTTTAATATGATTTTAATACAATCCATGAGAAATAAATTTACTCTTTACATAAAATGATGTTACACTATACTAGTATGTGGAAAGGAGAGATAGCAGGATGATTGAATTTAAAGGTGTTTATAAATCCTATAAAAACAAATCTGTTCTAGCAAATATCAACTTGACCATTAACGATGATGAATTCTTTGTATTAATTGGTGCCAGTGGATGTGGAAAAACCACCCTTTTAAAAATGATTAATAAATTAAATTCCATTGACCGCGGCGAACTGTTGATTGATGGAACGTCTGTGAAAAAAATAAAAGAGTCGGACCTTCCAAAACAAATCGGATATGTTGTTCAGGAAGGTGGACTGTTTCCCCATATGACAGTAGGGGATAATATTGCGCTTACTATGAAATTAGCTGGGTTCTCCAAACAAGATATTCAGAACCGTGTGGATGAAATGTTAGAAATGGTAGCTCTGGAACCTGGAATCTACCGTGATTTATATCCATCACAACTCTCAGGGGGACAACGACAAAGAGTGGGGGTTGCCCGTGCCTTTGCAACAGATCCTCCTGTCATACTGATGGATGAACCTTTTTCTGCCTTGGATCCAGTAACAAGGAATGAATTACAAGATGAAGTATTCCATCTACAAAATCGCACCCATAAAACTGTTGTGTTTGTCACTCATGATATGGACGAGGCAATTAAACTAGCCACTAGGATTTGTATTATTCAAAACGGCCATATTGTGCAATGTGACCGCCCTGAAGAAATTTTAAAACATCCAGCGAATAGCTATGTGGAAGAATTTATTGGTAAAAATAAGTTGTGGAGCAATCCTGAGTTTGTAAAAGCGGAAGACATTATGTTAAAGCGTCCAGTACAGGCTTCTGGGGAACGCACTGTAATTCAGGCAATTCATATTATGGGACACTATAACGTGGATAGCCTTTTAGTTACAGAGGATGGCAAATTAAAAGGCGTTGTTTGGATGAATGATTTACGTAAAATTAAAAATGACAATGACAAAATCAGAAACTACGTCTCTGATGATTACATTTCTGTATTTAATGATACCTCTTTGAAAAAAATCATATCTACCATAGATTATAATATTTCTGGAATTATACCAGTAATTGACCATGAATCCAATTTAAAAGGATTTTTAACCAAAGGTAGAATGCTTTCTATCCTAAGCCGTCAATTCACTCCAGAAGGTTCTTCCGAAGAAAGGAGTGGTATCATTGACTGAGTTTTTCCAGTTATTTATGGAGAAAAAAGGGGAACTACTACAGCTGTTCCTAGAACATATGAATATGACTGCATTGGCGGTATTCATTTCTTTGGCAATTGGTGTTCCAATTGGTGTACTTATTACCAGGAATAAAACGATTTCTAAAATTGTAATTGGAATTGCAAATATTATGCAATCGATTCCTTCCATTGCGTTATTGGCTTTTTCTGTACCATTTTTAGGAATTGGCACCAAGCCAGCGATTTTTATGGTCATTATTTATGCCCTGCTGCCAATTATTAAAAATACTTACACTGGTATTATCAGTATTGATCCCAAAACAATAGAGGTCGCAAAAGGTTTGGGGTTAACAAAATGGAAACGGTTGTTCCGAATTGAACTGCCAATTGCTGCACCATTTATTATGTCCGGTATCCGTATTTCTGCAGTTGCCGCAGTTGGTACCATGACCATTGCCGCTTTTGCAGGTGCTGGTGGATTAGGCTGGTTTATCAATTTGGGTTTAAATTCGCAAAATATTGGATTGGTATTATTAGGAGCAATTCCAGCTTCACTATTGGCTTTAGGAATTGATTTTCTGTTAGGGCGTTTGGAACACGCTGTTACACCAGAAGGTCTCATGCCAGCGGATCAGATACAGAATATTCCAAAGAAAAAACGCCGTTTGGAAAGAATTATTATTTTTTGCTTATGTGGTTTACTTGTGCTGATTCCTGCAATTACTACCCTATCTGAAACAATTGCTAGCCAAAATGAAAAAAAGATTACAGTTGCATCTAGTAATTTCACAGAAACTATTATTTTAGGGTACATGTACAGCGAACTAATTGAAGAAAATACAGACATTGAGGTGGAACAACGGTTTAATCTGAATGGTGGAATTGTTTGCTTCAATGCAATTAAAAGTGGAGATGCTGATATGTATGTGGAATATACTGGTTCCATCCTACCAAACTACCTCCATCAAAAAATAGAAACAACCGATCCTCAAGAAGTATATGACCAAGCTTCTAAAGCAATGAAAGATAATTATAATCTTCAGTTATCACAACCATTGGGCTTTAATAATACCTATGTTATGGCAATGAAACCAGATGTTGCAGAAAAATACAATGTCCATACTTTATCCGAATTGATGAAAGTTTCGGATCAATTACGGTTGGGTTGTACGGTGAATTTTGCTCAACGAGAAGACTGTTTACCGTTGATGGAAAAAACATTTGGAACTAGCTTCCAATCGGTGAATGGCTTGGAAGGAGCAATTCGATACAACGCCTTAGCTTCCAACGAAGTTGATGTCATTGATGCTTTTTCTACAGATGCATTAATTGAAAAACAGGGGTTAACCTTAATTGAGGATGATATCCATTTCTTCCCTCCATACTATGCAGCAAATGTAGTCCGTCAGGAAACATTAGATAAATTCCCTGAATTAGAACCTGTGCTAGCAAAAATGGAAGGATTATTTGATGAACAAACTATGCGTTCTTTAAACTCAAAAGTTGATATTGATGGAATGGACGCAAAAGATGTCGCTCATGAATTTTTAGTGGAAAAAGGATTGATATCAGCTTAATCTGTTTTCTGGCTTTATAATTTACTGATTCCAATAAGTGTTAGGATAAATTAAAACCAGTTTTTTATTTAGTTCATCAAAAAACACCGGTATTTTATACCGGTGTTTTTCTTATGGCAAGATTATTTTTTCCGTTTTAAAAATACAATTCCAGCTCCCGCTACTAATAGTGCAGCAGCCCCTACAATTGGAAATACATCTCCTGTTTGTGGACTATTCTGTCCATCAGTACTTGAAGTAGAATCTGTTGAAGATTCTGGTTGAGAGGATTCCCCTGGCTGAGATGGTATTGGTTCTTCCTGTGAATTTTCATACACGGTTTCCATTACATAAGGAGTTAATGTCACATCTGTTAAACCAAAATCACAAGTTTTATTAATAAAACTGAGTTTACTAAACAGAGAATCTGGGTCTGCTTCGTACAAAATACGATTGGACATTGTGGTTGTTAACTCAATTTGTATGGAGTTTTCTCCTGGTTGCAGATATTTACCAATATCCACTTGGTCACTGGATTGATTAATATGATGAATCTGATTGCCATTTACATAAATATTAGTAATCATATCATTGTTATGGGAGAAGTTCAAATAATATCCAGACGAATGGTTATCCCAGTTATCTGGAAGATTTATAGTAGTAGTGTAGGTGCCAATACCACTGACATTTCCCATTTCATCAACTTCCAATTTAGCCAGCTGTTCCGCTGTAGCTGGAATATCCTTCCACAGCCCTAAACCAACCGAGCCAAAATCCACTGTGGTCTTTTTGGAAGCAGTCAAATCCGTTTGGTTGGCTTCCACATCTGGCCCCCAACTTTCAATGGATAAATTCCAATCAGTCAAATTCATTTGTTCTGGAATCTCATCCACTGTTATGGTCTTATAGGTATCATCTGAAAATGCAGTATGATATTTTCCTGGCTGTGTTGCTCGAATTTCCATTCCGTTTTCTGTATAATTTACGGTAGTATCCGCATCGGTTGCCCATACAGAATTTGTTTCTCCAAACTCTTGCTGGTCATTGGAAATTGCGATAAAATCTGCTTCTCCAGCATCTAAAGTCACTGTCATAGAAACTTTATCATTCTGTTTTTGATAGCAGGCAATTGGTTCTATTTCCCCTGTCCAAGCATCCAACTGATATGGAACTCCTATACCATTAAAAGTAACATCAAAGGTAACAGGTTTTCCGTTATCATTATACAAGTAATAGTAGTTACTGCCGTCCGTATCCTGATGGAGGTTTACCCTTACATCTTTTTGGGAATAACTAGCGTTTGGAGAAAGCTGTTGTTCTTTTAATATACCAAACAAAGAATCCATATCCTGTACGAAATACACATTATCCAACTGCTGCATTTTGGATACAGTTTCTTGCAATTCACTGCTGGATCCGTTTATAGAACCTGTCTGGTTAGTATCAGAACCTTTTACTTTTTCCGGTAAGCTTCCCGCAAAAATAACAGGAAGCCCCTGTTGCGCCATCTGATAAAGTTTTTGTACTGTTTCCAATTGTAATGTATCCAGATTATCTACGATAAACGCTTTCGCCTCGGAACCATCTGCATTTAATACTCCATTGGTTACAGAACATTCTTCCATATTCAGAACACCCTCTGTATACACTTCATAAGTATACCCCTGATCCAACAAAGCTGTATAAGAAGATAAATCGTTTTCTCTTCCATCATTGGCTCCGGATAAGGATTGATGAGTCTCATCAAAAGCTGGTGTTAAAATCGCTAGATCAGCCTTTGAAATTCCAGATTGTAAAATTGCCTCTGTCCGTGCGATATAGTCAGAGAAAATATCAATATTCTGCCAGGAAATCTGACGAGTTCCCCAACAGTCCCCAGTGGAAACGAAAGTGGTCCATCCTGGCCATACATCGGCAGAATCTTTTCCGGGAACATTCCTATTTTCTGTATTTGGATAAGAATATCCATGGATAATGATCCTGTTTACACCAGCAGCAAATTCCGCATTGAGGGTAGCAACATCCTGTTTCCAGGTTAAGGTATATGGTGCACCATTTCCCAATGTTTCATCTGAAATTAAATTTTTTCCTGCTGTATGTACTCCTGTAGCAACAGTACGGAAACGGTCAAAGGATTTTCCAAACTCAATCGTTTCCCCTTCCGCTACGTCTACTGTGGCTGCTGCAAGCCCATGGTCCATAGAACCGTAATGGGCATAACTCTGGGTTTTTAACCCATATCCAAATGTTTTTGCCCAATCCTGTAGAGATTTTAAGTGCACATTATTATAAAGGTAATCCTCTACCAAACCACGGTCTTGGATAAAGTCCTGCTCATTTCCTTCATTAGATGTGATTCCATTTAACTCACTAAATAAGTAAGGTAAATATTTTGTCACATCATACCCTAATACTTCCTGGAACGAATTTAACATATCTTTATTCCAAAACATAGTAGCATTATTTGCTTCCAATGAATCCTCAAAGATATTGCCTCCGCGTTGCTGCATCAAAGAGATCAGTTCTTCATTTAAAATATTGTTGTTCCAAAAATCAATTAAAGTAGATACCCCGGTTTGGCTGTAACTATCCAATACCGTCCCACAGGTTGCAAATGATTTTCCGATTACTCCCATCTCTCCAAACGGACCAGATGGTGAAACAGTATCCCCTGTACCACGGCGGTAAAAACTAAATACAACCCAATCCCCTGCCTGGATATCATCACCAGTAGAAGGAGTATAACCATTTAATTCTGGAACAGAAGATAAATCGGTTTGATAATAATACTGCTGATCTTGCAATTTTTGTTTATCACCCCAGCCAGATACGTCCAAAGTAACACCGGCATTATGATATAACTGTTGGCAATATTCATCATCCGGGTTTGGAATTCCTGCAGGTGTTTGTTTTTCTGCTTGGGTAGTAAGATTGCTAACATCCTGCATGGTACTATTGTCTAATACTAATCCTTTTTCTGTTACCTCACTTACCTTTGCAATCGTAGCCGCTACAAAATGGTCTGCGAAAATAAAGGACTCCCCAGATTCTGTTGCCAGTTTGGTTTGAGGCAACGATAAATCGTTGATTCCTGTTGTAGTAATTTTTTGATAAGTCATCTGCAATTCCTGGGAAGCAGCATCATCGTTTGGATCAATCGTATCCAAAGCTGCTGGCCATTGGGTACATACCGTTAAATCCACATTAAATTCTCCTGGAACTGCGTTAGCTGCTTTGTACACCTTAATCAAAGCTTGTTGCCATGCTGGTGTCCCCCAACCATTGGTTGCAAGGTCACCTTCTACCCTACTATAAGGCACATGTGCAATTTCCACTCCGCTAAATCCAGCTTCCTGAATTGCTTTGAAATGCGCTTCCAATACTGATTGATCCACCGAAGCATCTGGTAACCAAAACCGGAACATTCCTTGGGCTTGGTTATCCGGATTACGGAACTTATCCACCATGCTAATTGATGAATCCTGTTCTGCAGCTGTTGCTGGCAGGCTTGCCGCTACTGTAGGTATCGCAACAGCCGCTGCAATCACACAGGCTAACATTCGTTTCAACTGTTTCATACTCTTCCTCCAATTTTAAAATCGTTTTATTGTTGATTCATAAAAATGAACTTGATTTTTATTATATTTATTTTTAACAACAAAACAATTGGAGGGAATTGTGCAAAAACTATGACAAAAATGAACTTAAAATACAGTATGACGGTTTTTTATTTCTTTTTCTGTGAAAATATGCTATATTTATAGTATCAAGAAAGGAAGATATACCATGAAAACCATAAACCAATATATCCAGGAGTGTTACCAACAATACTTAGAATCCCCGAAAAATGACCAGGATATTTTGTTTCAAAAGCAGCTAATTGAGCGGTTAAAAAAAGAAAACAAACAGTTTGGGCATGCAATTGTACCGGAAAATATTCCTGGTGGGATGGCCGTCCATTTTCATGGATTTCCACCAGAACCAGAATTGAAAGATATTTTGAGATGTTTCCACCGACATGATTATTTTGAACTAATTTATGTTTATCACGGAAATTTCTATAATCAGTTCCAGGATCAAACGCTACAACTCCATCAAGGAGATTTACTCTTATTAAATTCCAATGTGCTACACAGTGTTTACACCGAATGTAAAGAGGACATTGTATTCGATATTATGATTTCCCGCAATCTATTTCAGCAGTCGGCAGCTTCTATTTTAAAGGATAACCCGCTCTTTTCTTTCTTTTTTATGGACTCGCTGTATTCCAACAATAAAAATCAGCGTTATCTATATTTTGAATCGGGTAAATCTCCAGAAGCAACAAAACTAATTCATACCATTATTCTAGAATCCATCAACCAACGCCCTTGTAAAGATAATATGATGCAGGCAGCTTTAATGATGTTATTCGCCCATTTATCTAGAATGCAAACTGAAACAAAAGGGTTACCCCTTCATCAACAGGATAAAAACTTTAAAATATTTGAGATTATCTCCTACATGGATGAAAACTGTACCTCCCTTACTTTGGAACAATTGGCAGAAAAATTTCACTATTCCACCAGCTATCTATCCAAACTCATTTTACAAACCAGCGGAAAACACTTTGGAGAACTAATCCAAAAATTTAAACTAGAAAAATCTGCTTGGTATCTGACCCACACTCCCCTTTCGATTGGAGAGATTGCCAAAGCCATTGGATTCCAGGATGAGGCGTATTTCTATCGCTTATTCAAAAAACACTATGGCATTACGCCAAAATCCTATCGCAACCAGTCTATTGCTTATTAAAAAATTAATTATCCAATGATTGATAAATTTGTTTCCGTTTCCCTTTATAATAGAAATATCCTACCAAATCTGCCAATATCCAACCAATTGGAATAGACCACCAAATACCCACAACGCCAACAGCAGGGATAGCAGCCAGAATGTATGCCAATACTACCCGTGTTCCAAGGGAAATCACAGTCAGCACCACTGACATTCCAGGTTTCCGCATAGCGCGGTATAGCCCATAAAATAGAAACAAACAGCCAATACCACAGTAAAATGTCCCTTCAATCCGTAAGTACTGTACACCAATGGCGATAATTTCGGTTTCTTGAGGCTGAATAAAAATCAACATCAACCATTTCGCAAATACAAATACGCCAACTGAAATAATCACACAGAATAATAATACTATCTTTACCGCGCTATGGATTCCTTTTTGAATCCGTTCTGATTTTCTTGCTCCGTAATTCTGGGCAATAAAGGTGGAAAAGGCATTCCCGAAATCTTGTGCGGGCATATAGGCGAAGGAATCTATTTTTACCGCTGCCGCAAATGCCGCCATAACAGCAGTACCAAAGCTGTTTACTAGTCCTTGTACCATCAAAATTCCAAAATTCATAACAGATTGTTGGATACAGGTCAAAAAAGAATATTGGGAAATCTCTTTTACAGAGGCTTTATCCAAATACAAATGCCGTTTTCCAACCCTTAAAGAAGGACATTTCCATAATACATAGATTGTAATGCCAATACCGGATACACCTTGTGCTATCACTGTGGCAATTGCAGCTCCAGTAACCCCCCAATGGAAATCCAAAATAAACCAGATATCCAAACCAATATTCAACAGTGCGGACACTGCCAAAAATACCAATGGCACCATAGAGTTCCCCACCGCACGCAATAGGGATGCAAAATAATTATAGAGGAAGGTAAAACCGATTCCAATAAAAATCACCTGTAAATAATTCTGCATATAGGGAACAACATCCGTTGGTACTTGTAGTAACGAAATAATTGGGTTCATACCAACAAATACTATCACATTAATCACCAGCGCAACTAGGGCGATCAACAAAAACGAAACAAAGGAACTGTGGCGTAAGCGTTCCATATCTTTTTGCCCATATTGAATCGAAAAGACAGCCCCGCTCCCCATGCAAAGCCCTAATAATATAGAGGTTAAAAACGTCATTAAGGTATAGGAAGATCCCACTGCCGCCAACGCATTCGCCCCCAAAAACTGCCCTACAACTAAAGTGTCTGCTATATTGTAAAACTGCTGCAATAAATTTCCCAAAATCATTGGTACAGCAAATGCCAACATTTTTTTAGTAATATTACCTGTTGTCAAATCCTGTTGCATAAATTCACCCTCTTAATTACGAAACGATATTTTTATATTACGTTTTGTAATCATCATAATCTATTATCGAACAATTTGTCAAGTAATTTGATTGCAAAAATGAAAAAAAGGTTTATAATAAAGTAAAAGGAGGGATTCCAGAATGTTCTTAGATGGCTTGGACGAGTTAGACCAAAAAATTCTTACGCTGTTAATTCACAATGCTAGAATGTCCTATTCAGATATTGGAGAACAGGTAGGAATTTCCCGGGTTGCGGTAAAAATGCGTATTCGCTCGTTGGAAGAACGGGGCGTAATTGAGGAATATACTACAGTAATTAATCCACAAAAAATAAGTGGAGCTGTTTCCTGCTATTTTGAAATTGAACTTCACCCGGATTCCTTACAAAATGTGATAGATCAATTATATCATCATCCTATTGTGACCCAAATTTATCGGGTAACAGGAAAAAATAAACTCCATGTACATGCAGTCGCCGCGAATCAGGAAGAACTGGATCAATTTATTTGCGAAACCATCGACCATCTTCCTGGAATAGAACAGATTAGCTGCAATATTATCCTATCCCGCATTAAGGATATTAAAGGATTACGTCTTTAAAACGCTTACCTTCTTCATGAACTGAAGAAGGTATTTTTTATTTTTGGCTAGAATATAAATTATCGGTAATCCTTATCTATTTTACCTGAATATATTGACAATTTTCGTGAGAAACGGTATCATATAACTTATGAATAATCATCAAAATATAAAATATAAATCCGATTATAATTGTATCATTTGTTTGAATATATCATTTCTATCACAATTATTTTGTCGAAATTACTATTTTTCTCGATTCAAGAAGAGGAGGTCTCATCCATATGGCAGTAATTGATGTTATTAAATATGAAGGTGATAACGGTACGTTTATCTGGAAACATCCCCGTGAAGATTTTAATAAACTTTCCCAGTTAATTGTACATGAATCCCAAGAAGCATTATTCTTTATGAATGGCCAAGCTTTGGACCTCTTTGGTCCTGGCCGTTATCCATTGGAGTCACAAAACATCCCACTGTTGAATAAACTGGTTAAAATTCCTACTGGCGGGGAATCCCCTTTCCATTGTGAAGTCTATTTCATTAATAAAACTGAACAGATGGCGATTAAATGGGGGACGGATAGTAAAGTCCAGTTTATGGAGCCTACCTATCAGTTCCCAATTCAGATTGGTGCTTGCGGGGAGATGAGCCTACGGGCAGAGGATTCCCGTAAACTGCTCTTAAAATTGGTAGGAACAGAAACTTCTTTAGATCAGTCCAAATTAGTTGCTTATTTCCGCGCATTTTTAATGACAAAAGTAAAAACCTACTTAGCGCAGACGATCAAAGAAAAACAAATTAGTATTTTTGAGATAGATGAGCATCTCAGTGAACTTTCTACAGCATTACATCAAAAATTAATCGAAGATTTTTCTGACTATGGTGTTGCGCTGGAACGCTTTTTTGTCACAACGGTAGTAAAACCAGATGGAGACCCTGCTTATGAGCAATTTAAATCACTGCATTTCCGTCAATATGCAGATGTTGCGGAAGCAAAATTGCGCCAGCAGGTAGGAATTATTGAACAGCAGACAGAAGCCCAGAAGATTATCATTGAATCCCAAGCAATCGCACAAAAACGAGCACAGGAAGGCTATACATACCAGCAGGAACGCGGATTTGATGTAGCTGGGAAAGTAGCGGAAAACGAAGCTGTTGGCCAGTTTACGAATATGGGGATTGGATTAGGAACCATGGCTGGCGTTGGTGGAGCTGTCGGCGGTGTTGTTGGTGGCGCAATCAATGATGCAATGGGAACCCTTAACCCTCCTACTTCATCCAGCAATACAGCTGCTATTGCATTAAAGTGTCAAAAATGCGGAGCTTCCCTACCCAATGGCGCAAGATTCTGTTCAGAATGTGGAGAACCTGTTCCAACTGCATCCGATGATACCATTATTTGCCCCGCATGCGGAAAGGCTGTTCCAAAAGGAAAATTCTGCTTGGAATGTGGCCATAAATTAAATACAATTTGTCCTAACTGTGGTGCAGAACTTCCAGACGGAGCAAAATTCTGCCTGGAATGTGGTGAGAAACTGTAGGAGGTTTGGCAATTATGAAAAAAAATACTTTGGTAGAAATAATAATAGCCCTGGTTGGCTTAATCGCATTTAATATTGTGGCGTTTTGTGTACCACATCTTCCAACACTTAGTTTTTGGATTGGATATGGCTTTTGCTTATTGGCTTTTGTTTTAGAAATTATTTTTTCTGCTCTTGCGTTTGGAAACAATAAAAAAACCTCTTTTATGGGATTGTCAGTCATCCAGCTTTCTTCTATCTACCTTATTTTACAGGTAATTTTCAGCTTTGTTTGCATGTTTGTTCCTGTAATTCCAGGTTGGGTTGCATTGATTGTCAGTGCAGTTTTAACAGCGTTTTTTGTTATTCAAATCCTTTCTGTATTCATTACTCGAAATATTGTTGGAGGAATTGATGAAAAAGTGAAAAATCAAACTATTTTTATTCGCTTTTTATCGGTAGAACTGGAAACCATGGCTGCCAAATCTACTGACCAAGCTATTTCTGCAGAACTTTCAAAAATAAAAGAAGCTGTCCGGTACAGTGACCCAATGTCCAATCCAGCATTGCAGGAGGTAGAATCCAGAATTTCTGAGCAATGCCGTATTTTAGAATATGCAGTGACATCGAACCAGCTGGAACAGGTAAAAATGATTTGTAACCAAATCGGACTTTTATTAACCGAGCGAAACCAAAAATGCAAATTACTAAAATAAGAAAGATACACTGTTGAAGTTCAACAGTGTATCTTTCTGCCTACCTTTTTAGGCGTAATACAATCATCTTTGGAGGGAATTATTCATGGCAATTTTTAAATGTAAAATGTGTGGAGGGGACCTTAATGTTACCGGGGAAACTGGAGTAGCCGAATGTGAGTATTGTGGTACCCAGCAAACAATCCCAAAACTAAATGATGAAAAACGGATGAATCTTTATGACCGCGCCAATCATTTCCGCAGAAATAATGAGTTTGATAAAGCGATGTCGATATATGAGTCGATTTTAGAAGAAGACCACACGGATGCAGAAGCATATTGGTCATTGATTTTATGTAAATATGGGATTGAATATGTAGAAGATCCCTCTTCCCATAAACGAGTTCCAACCTGTAACCGCACCCAGTTTACTTCCATTTTTGACGACGTAGATTACCAATCCGCTTTGAAATACGCAGATCCAAACCAAAAAAGGATTTACGAAACTGAAGCAAAAGCAATTGATGAAATTCAAAAAGAGATTTTGGAAATTTCACAAAAAGAGGAACCCTTTGACATTTTTATCTGCTATAAAGAAACAGATAATCATGGAAGAAGAACTCCAGATAGTGTATTAGCAACAGAATTATACCATGAGTTAACTGAAATTGGATTTAAAGTATTCTTTTCCCGTATTACACTAGAGGATAAACTGGGTTCCGCTTATGAACCCTATATTTTCGCAGCCTTAAATTCTTCAAAAGTAATGGTGGTACTGGGAACTCGGGCAGAGTATTTTAATGCTGTCTGGGTAAAAAATGAATGGAATCGTTATTTGGCATTAATCCGACAAGGGGCAAAAAAGACCTTAATCCCTGCATACAAAGATATGGACCCCTATGACCTCCCAGAAGAATTCTCCCATTTGCAGGCATTGGATATGTCTAAATTAGGTTTTATGCAAGACCTGACCCATGGAATCCAAAAACTAGTAGAGCCAGAAAAGGAACAAGAGGATGATACTGCTACCAATGGTGTTACCGTAAATTCCTTGTTAAAACGTGCGCACATTTTTTTGGAAGATGAAGATTGGGCGTCCGCAGATGAATACTGTGAAAAAGTATTGGATATGGACCCAGAATTTTCGGATGCGTATATAGGTAAACTTCTGGCATTTTATCATTGTAAGACAGAACAAGAATTAACTAAGCTTTGTATTCCCATTGAGAACAACAATAATTTTGAAAAAGCTCTCCGTTTTGCTGACCCAGAAACAGCTCAAAAACTAAAATCCTACCAAGAACAGACCTTAAAAAATTATCATTATCAAAAAAACGAGGAAATCTATCAACAGGCAATGGAACAACTAAAGTCTGCAACCCAATCCCCTGCTTTTATCCGTATCATGTCAATTCTAGAAAAAGTTCCTGAACACAAAGACGCAAAAGAAAAGATACAATTTTGCCAGGAAAAAGTTTATCAGTCTGCAATTCAAGAATTTCAAACTTCATCTACCGTAACATCATTTCATAGCGTTCTATCTCTTTTAGAAGAAATTCCGGATTATAAAGATGCAAAAGATAAAATTGAATTATGTAAGGAAAAAATTGAACAGGCTCGTTATGTTCCTATCTATTCTTCTGCAAAAGAATTATTAGAGAGTAATAATCTAGCTGATTTACAAATTGCCAGAGCGAAATTAGAAAAAATTATTAATTATTTGGATGCTAAAGAATTATTAAAACAATGTGAAATAAAAATTACTGAAGCAGAGAAAAAAATGCAAAGAGAAATAGAACAGCAATACCAAGAAAAACTAAGACGAAAAAAGAAAACCACAACAATCTCTATCCTTATTGTAATTTTATCTGTTTTAATTACAATAGGTATTATTATTTTTTCTGTTGTCATTTCTCCATCCATGAAATACAATCAAGCAATTTCTGATTTTAATAATGGAAATTATCTGGAAGCAGCCGAACTTTTTTCAAAAGCAGACTCCTATCAAGATATCTCTCACTATTTATAAAATTGTATCGAAAACCTCAACGGTCAAACGGTTACATTTGGCAACTATCCTCAGACTGACCCGAATCAAAAAGAACCTATTGAATGGAGAATTCTTACTGTAAAGGACGGAAACGCATTATTGCTATCCGATAAAAGTTTAGACTGCCAGCCTTTTATTGATTCATCAGATGATTATGGAACTTGGTATCATTCTACTTTAAGAAAATGGTTAAATGAAGATTTTATGAAAACCGCTTTTTCAAAACAAGAACAACAAAAAATTATAACTAGCACTATATCTACCCCTCCAAATCCAACATATGGTACTTTAGGAGGACAAGATACAAAAGATAAACTGTTTTTACTTAGCATTGATGAAGTAGAAACTTATTTTCCAGAAAAACAAAACAGGTTTTCACTTCCAACTCAACAACTTGAAGATACCATATTATCAGAATTTTTACCACGAAATGGATGGTATCTACGTTCTCCTGGTATGACAGCTGGACTAATATCCTGTGTATCTACAGTAGGTGAAATAAATATGGTAGGTAAATATGCAGAAAACCGAATGGAAATACGTCCTGCTATGTGGATTGCGGTAAAAGAATTCGTATAATGTTAGGAGAGGCAGTATCTAAATAGGTACTGCCTTTTCAATAACAAAAAATTTAATTGATGATAATATAAATTATATAGAATGATAAAATTAAATTATTATAAAGAAAACTATTGAAAATCACTTTTATTTTTTCTATAATAAATTGATTTTTATATTTTGAAAAAAGAAGGTGACTTGATGGAAAAGGATTTGACAAAGGGAAACCCGTTTCCAGTACTGTTAAAATTTTCAATTCCTGTTATTGGAGGAAATGTATTTCAGCTATTTTATACTTTAGCGGATACCATGATTGTAGGTCAAACAATGGGTGCTGATGCTTTAGCTGCAGTTGGGGCGACCAGTACTGTAGTATGTTTGATTCTATATTTTATCCAAGGTCTTACCAGTGGCTTTGGTATTAAATTAGGACAGTTCTTCGGAGCCAAAAATAAAATGCAAATGAAACGCAGTGTTGCTACTTCTATTTTGCTATCCATTCTGTTTACCATTTTTATTACTATTATCAGCTGTTCCCTAGCCCACCCAATAATGGGATGGATCCATACACCAAATGATATTTATCAAATGGCTTATGACTATATGTTTGTTATCATGCTTGGAACAGGAGCGACGGTATATTACAATTTAATTTCCAATATTTTAAGAGCATTGGGAGATAGTAAAACGCCACTGTATTTTCTAATTTTATCCTCTATTCTGAATATTATATTAGACTATATATTTATCGTCCCATTCGGATGGGGAGTAGCTGGCGCTGCTTATGCTACTGTATTGTCCCAACTTGTTTCGGCTATTTTATGTACCCTGTTTGCTTTGAAAAAGTTTGATATCATGCATTTACAAAGGCAAGATTGGAAAATTACAAAAGAAGATATCTTTTCCCATTTAAGAATTGGATTTCCTATGGGCTTCCAGATGTCAGTTATGTGTATTGGACTATTAGCGATGCAATCTGCTGTAAATAGCATTGGAACCAACGCAATTGCAGGATATACCGCAGCTACAAAAATTGACCAAATTTCCGTATTGATCAATAACGCATTTGGTATTGCTATTTCAAACTATGTGGCACAAAACTATGGAGCTGGGCTGGTTGCAAGGATAAAAAAAGGCGTCCTGGATTGTTTTATTATGACAACCATAGCCAATATTCTCATTGCTGGATTAATGTTATTGTTGCAGCCATGGGTAGTTCCCTTATTTGTAGAAAACCCAAATCCAGAAATTTTTATGTACGCAAAAGATTATTTATTTGTTGTAGTCCCCTTTTATATTCTGTTGGGGATTTTAATTACTTACCGTTCCGCAGTACAAAGTATTGGCATTACATGGGGGCCATTTATCGCTTGCATGATTGAACTGGTAATGCGTGTTTCATGTGCCTTGGGATTAGTATATCTTTGGGGATATAAAGGAGTTTGTTTTGCTACCCCAATGGCATGGTTAGGCGCAGTTGTATTCCTATTACCTGTATATTTCAAGAATATGCGTTCTCTTTACACAACTGTAAATTTAAAATAAAAAAGAGAACTACGATAGCGCTCTTTACAAGATTAATTCTATCAGGTATACCAATATCATATAACATTCTATACAACTATTGAAAAACAATATTTGCTATGATAGACTATATAATAAACGAAGAATTAAAGGAATTTACAATGGAACATAAGCGATTTTTTGGACATTTAACAGCATTATTTACAATTATCATATGGGGAACTACCTTTATTTCTACAAAAATCTTATTAGTAGATTTTACACCAATCGAAATATTATTTTTTCGGTTTGTATTGGGACTAATCGCGTTGGTAATTGCCTATCCACGACGTTTAAAATTAACTAATGGAAAACAAGAGTTACTTTTTATAGGAGCTGGGGTAACCGGTGTAACCTTGTATTATTTGCTGGAAAACATTGCTTTAACTTATACAATGGCTTCTAATGTAGGTGTTATTGTTTCTATTTCACCGTTTTTTACGGCAATTTTATCTCATTTTTTCTTGAAAGGTGAAAAATTAAAAATAAACTTTTTGATCGGTTTTATCGTAGCTATTACTGGAATCTGCTTGATTAGCTTTCCGGATTATTCTGATGTGCACCTAAATCCGATTGGGGAGATATTAGCGATTTTAGCTTCCTTTATTTGGTCTATATATTCCATTCTCACTCGAAAAATTAGCATGTATGAATACAATACGATACAAACAACCAGAAGGACGTTCTTTTATGGGACTGTATTTATGATACCAGCGTTATTTTTCTCGGATTTTAAATTTGACCTTATCCGTTTTTCCAATCCCACCTATCTGGGCAATATTTTATTTTTGGGTTTAGGGGCTTGTGCGCTTTGTTTTGTCAGCTGGAATTTAGCAGTAAAACAGCTTGGTGCTATTCAAACAAGCGTTTATATTTATATGGTTCCAGTGGTTACTATTGTTACATCTTTTCTTATTCTGCACGAAAACATAACTTGGATCACTATCTTAGGCACATGCTTAACATTAACCGGCCTTGTTATCTCAGAAAGCCAACATTTTTTAGCAAACCGAAAAAAACACTAGTTACGAAAAAACTCCCTGAGTAAATTCAGGGAGTTTTTCTCTTTTTCACTTGATAAGGCAGTTTGCTTATTCCAATGAGAATAAAAATATTATTTTAAAGGAACTAAATTTTATCTATTTCGATTACATAATATGGTAGGATTTCTGTTAGAAAATCAATTACTGCTCCAGTAACCAAAATTACTTTTTGGTAATATCCGCAAAACTAGCGCCAATTAATCTTGAAAGGTCGGTTGGAGAAGTTTCTACTTGATATCCAATCTTTCCTCCACTATAAATCATCGTGTCTAAACTTTGTGCAGTAGAGTCGATTACAGTGCGATACTGTTTTTTCATTCCAATAGGGGAACATCCTCCTCTAATATAGCCAGTTATCTTATTGATTTCTGCTACATGGATCATTTCCACTGACTTTTCTTCCACAGACCTTGCCGCAGTTTTTAAATCTAGCTCTGCTACTACTGGAATTACAAATACAAAATAATCTTTACTATGTCCTCTTGTCACCAAGGTTTTAAACACTTGTTCCAAAGGTTGTCCAAGTTGTTCAGCAACTGAAACCCCATCTACTGCCTCGTTCCCTTTATGGGAATATGTATAGTGTCGATACGGAATATTTGCCTGGTCTAAAATACGCATTACATTGGTTTTATCATTCTTTTTTGCCATTATTTTTGATAACCTTCTTTCCAAAACAGATAAATAGAATTGCGCTAACACCCATTAAAACAGGGTAATATAAATTTGGTAAAATATCCGTTGGATGTAGGGATGCTAACGAAGCAGCTGTCAACAACTGCGCTCCGTACGGAAGGATTCCCTGTATCACTGAGGTAAAAATATCTAAAATAGAAGCTACCCTTTTCGGAGGTATTTCATATTCCTCTCCAATTTCCTTTACAATTCCACCGGCCATTACAATCGCTACGGTGTTATTCGCCGTACAGACATCGACAGCAGCGGAAATTCCGGCAATCCCCAATTCTGCCCCTTTTCTTCCTCTAAAGCATTTTCGGATGGCATAAATTAAGAACTGAATCCCTCCATTTTGCCTCACTAAAGCTACCACTGCAGCAACCACCATGGAAAGGATAGAAATTTCATACATGGATTCTATACCAGAACCCAGAGCCTCAAACATTCCTAAAAAATCAAACTTTCCTGTTGCCAGTCCAACAATGATAGATACCCCGATACCGGAAAACAATACAATAAATACATTAAAGCCAATTAACGCCCCAATTAAAACTACCAAATATGGTAAAATCTGAAATATATTGTAACTCATGTCCCCTGTAACAACATAGGTACTATGAAAAGTACGTGATACTAAGATGATAATAGTAACAATTGCCGCTGGCAGGACGATTAAAAAATTCTGTTTAAATTTATCCTTCATTTCACAACCTTGTGTCCGTACTGCAGCAATGGTAGTATCTGAAATCATAGAAAGGTTATCTCCAAACATGGCCCCACATACTACGGCTCCTACCGTTAAAGCCAATGGAAGATTGGTTTTTTCTGAAATACCAACCGCGATTGGTGTTAAGGCAGTAATTGTTCCTACCGAAGTCCCCATAGAAAGAGAGATAAAGCATCCCACTATAAAAATACCCACTACAGCCAAATTAGGAGGGATAATAGAAAGGCTAAAATTTACGGTGCTATCTGCCCCACCAGCAGCTTTTACAATACCAGAAAAAGCTCCAGCTAATATAAAGATAAACACCATGGTAATAATTGTTTCATCTCCGGCGCCTTTGCAGGCTGTTTCAATCTTTTTTGCCAATGGAAGCGACCTGTTTTGAAATAGTGCTACTACCAATGCCACTAAAAAACCAACCACAGCAGGCATAATATAAAAATCTCCTGTAATGATTCCTGTACCTACAAAAATAATCAAAAAGATGCCAATTGGCAACAATCCTAAAACATGTCCTTTTTCCATAAAAATAATTCTCCTATTTTAAATTGGATTGATATACGAATAAATGGAACTCTACTGTAACCGTCAATTCCTTTAAGGAAGCTAAACGTTGGTAATCTTCTATAGATGTTTTATAGTAATAAGGGGTCATTTTAAACAGGGAATCTATCAATTCTGGTTCTTCCAGATGTATTTGATAGCATAAATGCTGTTGCTCAATCAAATGGAATCCTTGCAGTATTGTGTCTTTTACTTCATTTTTATATGGTTGTTGGTATACTGCCTGTTTTAGTTCCCATAAATGTTCTTTTCCAGGAACAGCCAATATCATATATCCATCTGGCCGCAAAACACGCAATAGTTCTTCCCCACAATAAGGGGCAAACAAATTAAATACACCGTTACAGCTATGATCATCTACTGGAAGATGAAACGCACTGGCTACTGCATAATTAATCGCTTTATTCTGTTTAGCAGCCTTGTCCAACGCAAATTTAGAAATATCAATCCCTGATAAAGAAACCTGAGTTTGATTATGATTAAGATGGCGCTGTATTTGATTGGTATAATATCCTTCCCCGCATCCAACATCCAACAAAATATCACCATTTTGGAAGTATTGTTCTGCTATTTTACAAATTAGTTCTGCCAGTGGCTGATAATACCCTTTGGATAAAAAATTACGACGTGCAGCAACCATTAATTTATTGTCCCCTGGCAATTTTGAATGCTTACTATTGGGTAGTAATAAATTGACATATCCGCTTTTAGAACGGTCAAATACATGCCCCTTGGGACAATAATATTTGGCGGGGTCCTGTTGTAATGGCCTTCCACAGCATGGACATAAAAATATACTCATAATAATAGTCCTTTTTTAAAATCTTAATTTCGAGTACTGTTGTTTCAATTTAATCTTCTGATCATGATAAACAGCTATTTTAATCAAATTTATTATAACATATTTTGAAATGAATTCCAATGAAATCATGTATTACCAAAATTATGATAATTTTTTGTCAATCATGCAAAAAATCAAATCTTTTTATTGTTAAAATTGCCATACTAACCCATAAAATAACATTAAAATTTATGGATTTCATTGTTTATTATGAACACTTTCTTATAATCTGCATATTTCAATTGTTTCTTAAAAATATCATGCTATAATATTTTTTGATCTTGAATATCTTTGTTGTGTTAAACTATGCTACGTTAAAATGGTATTAAAAATTTATTGTAAGCAAAACAAAATAACGCTATTGTTTTAGAGGATATAGGGGGAAGTTCTTTTGCTTAATTTTATTCAAAATTTCAATTTGGTAATTATGATAATATTTACAGTATGCTATGCATACCAATTTTTTTATGCTTTTTATGCTTTATTCAAAAAGCCAAAACAATATGATGCTACAAAACAACACAGTTATGCTGTGATTATTTCGGCTAGAAATGAAAGCGCTGTAATTGCCCAGTTAATCAGAAGTATTCGGCAGCAAAAATATCCGGCAAAACTCATTGATATTTATGTAGTAGCCGATAACTGTACCGATAATACGGCCCAAATTGCCCGTGAAGCTGGCGCGATTGTTTATGAACGTTTTAATACACAACAAGTAGGAAAAGGATATGCCTTAGATTATATTTTTAAAATTATCCATAATTCTTCCAAAGCAGATGCATATGAAGGATATTTTGTTTTTGATGCAGACAATCTGTTAGATGAAAATTATATCGCAGAAATGAACAAAGTATTTGATAATGGTTACCGCATTGTAACCAGTTACCGGAACTCTAAAAACTATGATACTAACTGGCTATCCTCTGGTTATTCCCTATGGTTCTTAAGGGAATCAAAATACCTAAATAATGCACGTATGATGTTGAATACAAGTTGTGCAATTTCTGGCACAGGATTCCTTGTTCATCGTGATATTATCATTAAAAATAACGGCTGGAAGCACCATCTTTTAACAGAAGATATTGAGTTCTCAGCAGATAATATTATTCAAGGAGAAAAAATTGGTTACTGTGGCACTGCTGTATTATATGATGAACAGCCAACTACATTTAAACAATCATGGAATCAAAGACTGCGTTGGGCAAAAGGATTTTATCAAGTATTTGCAAGATATGGCGGTGGATTGTTAAAAGGCATTTTCAAAAATCACAGTTTTGCTTGCTTTGATATGTTTATGACGATTTCTCCAGCAATGTTTGTTTCTTTATCCAGTATTGTAATGAATGCCGTCTTCTTAATTTGTGGGTTATTATCCCCAGAATCATCTCAAGCAATTATTACAACAACCTTAACTT
Organism: Massilioclostridium coli; assembly: GCF_900095865.1. Lineage (GTDB taxonomy): Bacteria > Bacillota > Clostridia > Oscillospirales > Ruminococcaceae > Massilioclostridium > Massilioclostridium facile. Next base: position 1,626,015 of record NZ_FMIZ01000007.1, read on the forward strand.
CATTAGGAGGAACACTTTTAAACTTTTATTGTATTTTCTTCTTCTTTGGTGGTTTAACTTTAATTACAGAATGGAAAAAGATTTATGCAAAACCTGTTAAAATAGTTCTATCCCTATTTACATTTCCTTTATTTATGTTTACTTATATTCCAATCGCATTGGTTGCCCTATTTAAAAAAATCGAATGGAAACCAATCGAACATACTGTTACGAAATCCATCGAAGATGTACAATAACCATAAGCCATCAGGAAAACTGATGGCTTATTTTTTTATCATATTCATCTAACACGCAACGCAAACAAAATGATTTGCGTTGTTTTACTTATATACAAAAATAATTCTTACAAAGAACACTTCTGTTTTTTGTTTAAAACTACAATATCATTTCGATAAGAAATCTGATAGAATAAATTTTAGTAAATTTTTCCTATTATAGGAAGATACAGATTTATTTTACCATTTCAATGAAAAATAACGGGCAATTTTTGCTTGGAACTGGGAAGGAGCAGAAAGAGAAAATGAAAAAAAGAGTTAAATTTATGAGTCTATTGTTAGCCGGATGCTTATGCCTCCAATGTACAGGCATGGTTTCGTTCGCAAAATCAGAAACATCGGGAAACCAATTATGGTCTGCTTTTCAAACGCCACCAGACAGCAGTAAAACCCGTCCGCTATGGTTTTGGAATACCGAACTGGATGAAATGACGCCAGAAAAAGTGCGAGAACTTGTTCGAGAATCCTATCAACAAAGCGGATATAATGGCTTTGGAATTTTACCAAACTGGATTAGCCAATATCTTTCGGATAACTATTTTGAGTTGTACGAAGCTGCATTGGATGAGGGAAGCAAATATGGTATGCACTTCTCACTATATGATGAAAATGGTTTTCCCAGCTATAACGCTGGAGGATTATTGGAAGAAAATTATCCTGAGCTGACTACAAAACGTTTGGATAAATTTGAACAGGATGCTTCCAACGGTGAAAAAGTTTATTTATCCCTTCCAGAAGGAAAACTAATGGGTGCAGTTGCGATGAATATGGATACAATGGAACGGATTGATATCAGCGACCAAGCTACAATTGTTGATCCTCCTCCATTCAGCCCAGATACCCAGCCTCTGGGGGTTTCCGCTTCTTCTACCTATAGTGTAACCAGTGGTTACGAAGCTAGCAAAGCGGTAGATGGTGAACTCTCTACTAGATGGAACGCAGAATCCTTATCCGGTGGTGGTGAGTATCTGCAAATCAATTTTGGAGAAGAAAAAACCTTCGATTCTGTCAAAGTATATGAAGATAAACTGGAAGAACTACATAGAACCAAAGACTATTCCATCCAATACTGGGATATAGCTGAAAATAGGTGGAAAACTGTTGCCACTGGAACTAAAATTACCGATCAGGGTGCAACCCACAGCTTTGAGCCTGTTACTGCCCAATTAGTTCGCCTTTATATCAGAAATATTACACAGGATAGTGCTTCTATTAGCGAGTTCCAAATTTTTAATGGAAATCAACAGTTAGAAGTTCCTCCTACCCCACTTGTTCCAGAGAAAGCTGGATATTCCGCTTCTTCTGTTTATGAAATCGAAGCAGGTTATGAGGCTGATAAAGCATTCGATGGAGATATGACAACCCGTTGGAATGCAGCTGCCCGGGGTACAGCGCCCCAATGGTTAGAGATTTCTTTTGGGGAAGTCCGGAATGTAAACAAAGCAGTTTTATATGAAGATTTGGACCGTATTACCTCATTCCATTTACAATACTGGAATGGTGATTCCTGGGTGGATTGTGCTACAGGTTCTACAATTGGTTCAGCTGGGCTTACCTTAAATTTTGACTCTGTCCAAACTACAAAAATGCGTTTATTAATGGACGGATTAAATGGAATGAGCCCAACTATCTGGGAAATGGAACTTTATGATGGCAATACAAAAATTCAGATTAATGAAGATCAACAGCAGCCAGAAAGTTCTCATTTGGAATATACTGTCCCAGATGGAAGCTGGAAAGTAATGGCCTTTATGTGCGTAAAAGACGGCAACAATGGCATGGATTATTTAGACGCCGATTCTGTACGTGCCTTTATCGATATTACCTATGAAGAATACTATAGCCGGTTCCAAAAATATTTTGAAAATGGTACCATTACATCCGCTTTTTATGACGAACCAACTTTCTGGCCTTGGCCGGGTACTACTCCTTATGGTGCGGAAGGAGCGCGTTTATGGACACCAGAATATAACAAAGCTTATGAAGAAACCTTTAATGGTGAAAGCCCTGTGTTAAATTATCCTGCTTTGTGGTATGATATTGGTGAAGACACCGACGAAGCAAGAAATAAGTTGCAATATGTACGTACCGAGCTGTTCGCAGAAAATTATATTGGACAGATTGCGGACTGGTGTGACGACCATGGAATCGACCTGATGGGACATATGTTATTGGAAGAATGGGTCAATCCAGTCGGACTTCATGGTGATTTGATGAAAGTGTTTAAAGACCAGCAAATTCCTGGTGTGGACGTTATTGGCAGCTATGGCTACACCCAAGAAGCTTATAAAATTATATCTTCTTCTGCCAACAATTGGGATAAAGGAGTGGTAATGTCCGAATCATTTGGAGCCATGGGAGAAAATATGGATAAAAATATCTTATATAAATCTTCTATGGACCAGTACGCAAAAGGAGTTAATATGATTATTCCACATGCTATCTGGTATGATAACATCAACCATGTTGATGCTCCACCTGAACTTTCCTACCGTAATGAACGATATCGTGAAGAATTGCCAATCTATAATAACTATATGGGAAGGTTAAATACCATGTTGCAAGATGGTAGGCATGTTGCGGACATTGCCATGCTTTATCCAATCGATTATTTAGAATCCAGCTTTATCTTCAATGGTGACGCAAATAACCCTTCTGACGCAGACTATATGCGTGTTGGGGAAACTTTATCCTTAACTGCTCGTCGAGATTTTACTTATTTGCATCCAGATATTATTGATGAAAGATGTTCTGTAGATGGAGACACCTTCCATTTAGAAAATGAAACCAACTATGAAGACTATAAAGTTTTTGTAATTCCAGGTACCAAGGTAATCAGCCTTTCCAATCTGGAAAAAATTAAAGATTTCTACGATAATGGCGGAAAAGTAATTGCTACCACCCAACTCCCTTATCGTGGAATCGAAGACAGCGAAAATGAACAAGTAATTTCTATTATTAAAGAAATATTCCAGGTTGATCCTGTTACAGGGCAATCCTTGGCATCTTCTACGGGGGAATACACCAAAAATACCAATGCGGCAGGTGGTACAGCATATTTCATTCAAACTGGATTTGAAACAAAACTGCAAACTGTTTTAGATGATGCTCTCCCAACCTATGATGTGGAAATTGACCAGGTTCCAGCTATTTCTGGCGGTAATTTAAGCTACATTCATAAAGTAAAGGATAATCAGGACATCTACTTTATCGCAAATTCCAGTGATACTGCTATGAATATAACCGTTTCACTGCATGGAGAAATGGAACAGCCAATGCTGTGGGACCCCATGACAGGAACAAAACAAGCAGCAACCTTTACAGTGGAAAATGGTATTACAAAAGTTCAATTGAGCTTAACTGGAATACAATCTATGTTTATTGTAGATGAAACCCAACCGGTGGTAGAAGAAACAGATAAATCGATATTACAGACAGTCATTCAGTATGCGGAAAACGCAAAAACAACGGATGAATATACCAATGCAATCCCATCTGTCAAAGATAGTTTTGACAAGGCTTTGACCGATGCGAAAGCAATCAATGATAATGATTCCGCAACCCAGGAACAAATAGACACAGCATGGAGAACATTATTGAATGAAATCCATAAACTAGGATTTCAAGTAGGTGATAAAACAAAACTGCAAGCACTGTATGATGAAATGAGCAAAGTAGACCTAGACGATTACAAAGATGCTGTATCCAAAGAGAATTTTGTAAAGGCATTAGAACAGGCAGCAACAGTGTTGGCAGACCCAAATACAATGCAAAAAGAAATTGACAAAGCATACGACGAACTGGAAACAGCATATAGCCTGTTAGAAAAGGCAGCAGATAAAAGACAACTAAAAGCATTAATCGAAGCGACAAAAGAATATCAACAAGAAGAATATACAGAAAATACCTGGGGAATCTATGCAGAAGCGAAAGCAAAAGCAGAAGAAGTCTATAACAATGTAGACGCAACGCAAGAAGAAATCAATGAAGCAGCAGATAACCTGCTAGCAGGAATGCTACAATTGAGATTCAAAGCGGACAAGAGCTTATTAGAGGAAGTAGTGGAAGAAGCAAAAGGAATCGATTTAAGCCAATATACAGTAGAAAGCGCAGCAACCTTCCAAGTACTGTTAGCAGAAGCCCAGGAAATGTTAAACAACAATGACCTAAGTAAAGAAGATGAAGGGGCAATTAATGCAAAAGCAATGGAACTGAAGGCGGCACAAAGCAAACTGGAACCAATAAGGACAGCAGGAAGTGAAGCGACCCAAACCGTACAAGAAAGCGCAACACCAAAAGCAGATGCAGCGAAAACAGGGGATGTTGTTTCAATCACAGGATTAGGACTATTGATATCAGGAATCAGTTTACTCATTTTACGCAAGAAAAAATAGCTATAAAATGATTTTATGAAACCATATTTCCAATATTTCTATTGAAATGTTTCCATCATCTAATGCACATTTTAAGCAAAAATAAGGTATACAAAAACGCACCTGTTTTATCAGGTGCGTTTTTTACTGTTTTTATAAAATCTTCTGATCGCCATACAAGTAGGAAGAAATCGACTTCTAATCATTTTATTAAAAATATAGTCAAAATTAGTGTCCATTAGATGTAGAAAAAATTTTTTATCCATTGAAATAGGTTATTGCCATGGTAAAAGAAATTTTCTATTGTAAAAAGGAGCCAATTAGAACTACGATTCCGCTTTATTTTTACGGATGATTGTGCCAGTCTGTAATACTCCCTGATAGGGGATTTTAAATTTCATCATTGCATGGCAGGCGGAATCTACCAATTGGTTTTCTTCATCAAAAATCTGACTGATTACCATCTCAAAAGGTTTTTTGCCCGGCTCCAATACCTCTACGGTATCCCCAGCCAAAAATTTATTTCTTTGGGTGCAATACGCAAATTCACCATCTGTACGGTCCACAATTGCCACAACATCAAAATTTCTCAAATAGCCACCATTTTCATAATACTGTCCATCTTCAGGACGGCCAAGCAAAAATCCTGTGTTATATCTGCGATGGCTCACTTTGCAAACCTCATCCAACAGCCAAGGTTCCAACTGGAAATGTTCTGGATCCCGCTGATATTGATCCAAGGCAATCCGATAAGCATTGGTAATAACTGAAACATAATAAGAGGATTTTGCCCTTCCTTCAATTTTTAAACTGGTAACACCAGCTTGTGCCAACTGGTCAATATATTCAATCAAACAAAGATCTTTGGCATTTAAAATATAGCTCCCTTTTTCATCCTCAAAAATCGGAAAATACTGGCCTGGGCGTTTTTCTTCTACTAAATGGTATCCCCAACGGCAAGGCTGGGCGCATTCTCCCCGGTTAGCGTCCCTGTCAACTAGATAATGAGACAACAAACAACGGCCAGAAAAAGACATGCACATGGCGCCATGTACAAAAACCTCAATTTCCAAATCAGAAGGTGTTTTTTCTCGAATGGTACGGATATCGTCAATACTTAATTCACGGGCTAAAACAACGCGTTTTGCTCCCATACGATACAGCTCATTGGCAGTACGGTAATTAACAATCCCTGTCTGCGTAGACATATGAACTTCAACTTCTGGCGCATACTCTCTTGCCGCCGCAAAAACCCCCATATCCGCAATAATAAAAGCATCTACACCAGCATCCCGTGCATTTTGTAAAAACTCTGGTAATTGATCTGCTTCCTCATTGGTTGGAACCGTATTACAAGTTAAATAGACACGCACGCCATGTTCATGGGCATAATCTACTGCTTTTTTTAACATGGGAAAATCAAACTTTGCGGATACCGCACGCATTCCAAATTGGGAACCCCCAAGATATACTTCATCCGCACCAAAACGAATTGCTGCAACCAAACGTTCAAAATCCCCTGCTGGAGATAATAATTTTGGAAATGATTGATTTTGATTGTTCAAAAACGAAATCCCCCTTATATTAAACCGGCTCTTTTCAGGTTTTGATTGTGTTCTTCTAATGTTTTTGCATAAAAACATTCTTTTGTTTCAATATTAGCACAGAAATAATAATAATCTGTAGTTGCAGGATGTAAGACAGCCTGGATGGCATCAATTCCCGGGTTACAAATTGCCCCTGGGGGTAAACCAGGTGTAACGTAGGTATCATACGCCTCCGCAATAGCATCCGATGTTCCTTCTGATTTTAAATTCCCTGAAATTTCCTTCGCATAACTTTTAGTAGGATCACATTCCAATTTCGGGTATTGGTCAGAATTATGGATACGGTTCATTAAAACAGATGCTATTTTTGGCATGTCCTCTACACTTCCAGCCTCAGCCTGGACAATAGAAGCCAATGTAATCACTTCATCCAAACTAAATTCGGAGGATTTAATCTGTTCATAAAGGTTTGCTTCTTGCATATGTTCATCAAATGCCTGTAAAAACTTACGCGCAACAGATTCTGCATCCTCATTTTTAAAGAAATTATAGGTATTTGGAAAAGCATATCCTTCCATCACATGATATTTAGAATCATTCTTTTCCTCTGTGAGCATATCCTGATAGGCAAAGTCAAACGAATTCTCCTCTAAAGCCCGCAAGAACTGGTCTCCATCACAAACGCCGTTCGTTTCTAATAAACGCACAATTTCATCCAAGGTAGAACCTTCTGGAAAAGTAATTTTTATCACATTCGGATTTTCTGATGGCACCATATTCAATTCTTCAATAATCGCGTCATAGTCCCATTTTGCGCTAAAACTATGGACTCCCGCCTGAAATCCAGAACCTTCTCCACGCATTTTTACTACAAAGCGGAATAACCATGGTTGATCAATGATACCTTCCTCTTTTAGTAATTTGGAAATTTGCGCAGTAGTAGCACCGGAAGGAATTTCAATATCTGCTGATATCGCCGGTTTACTCAAGGCAAATACATCGTTAAAACCTGTTAAAATAGTGAATGCAAGCCCAATAGAAATGATAATAATTATTCCAGCTACTAAAAATCCTGTCCACTTTTTCCCTTTTTTCTTCTTTTTTACCGATTTACGGCTTGGCTGTTCTATTGAGTTTTTTTCTTCCTCTTCTGCTAAAAACTCTTTATCAGAAGTACTGCTAAAAATCACTGTATCATCTTGTATATCTGAAGCAGACACTGTCGAAATTTCCTGTTCTTTTACTGGTTCTTCCGTTATTTTTTGTTGATCCTTTTCCTGTTCTGACATGGATTCCCTCCTATTTATTACTACTTTTTTCTAGGTGCTTCTTAAATTTTTCTGTTACCAGCCATTGTACTGCCCTATCATATTTTCCATGAGGCAAAGATGGGTGTAAACAGCTGGAATAACAAATTCCAACTGTAGTTCCATCATACTGGTTTAAAAACCGGTCATAATATCCTTTTCCATACCCTAAACGGAAGCCGGATAAATCAAAAGACAAACCAGGAACAATACAAAACGAATTTGGAAATTGATTTAAAATAAAACAATTTTGTTTTGGCTCTAATACAGAAAATGTTCTAGGTTCTAAATCCTCCATGGATTGTATTTCACAAAAATCCATCAATCGGGTTCCATCAATACAACGAGGCACAACCACTTGTTTGCCTGTACTCCAAGCATGTGCCATCAACTGATGAGTATCCACCTCTATTTCAGTGGAAACAAACGTAATCAACATATCCGCCTGTTGGTATTGCTTTAATGAAATGACCTTTTCAAAAATATCATTATCCTTTTTTTGTTTCATCTGTGGGTCCATGGTCCGCCGGATTTGTTTATATTTTTGGCGGAGCTCCTGTTTTATTGGGCGAATATCCTGTTTTACCATTGTACCTGTTGAGCCAGAATTTCGGCTTTCTCCTTACCCAAAAGCTGTTCTACTAAAGCAAAACTAAATTGTTGAGCGGCTCCAGCCCCACGGGAAGTAATAATCGTACCGTCCACACAGACTGGTTGATTTTGGTAGTTCGCTCCGATTAAATCCGGTTCAAATCCTGGAAAACAGGTTGCTTTTTTTCCTTGCAACAAACCCTTATGTCCCAAAATACTTGGAGCTGCACAGATTGCACCAATTATGTGATGGTTTGCTGTACAAACATCAATTGCCTGTTGGACAATCTGGTTTTTCTCTAAATTTAAAGTACCTGGCATACCACCTGGCAGTACAATCATTTCAATCTGGTCAAAATTCACTTGATCTGGAGTAATATCCGTATGTACCATAATCCCGTGAGATCCGGTCACAATCTGCCCCGTCACCCCAACAGAGCATACTTCAACTCCAGCACGGCGGAGATAATCCAATGGAGTTAACGCTTCCACTTCCTCAAAACCTTCTGCTAAAAATAAGTATACCATGATAAACTCCTCCTTAATCTAACATTGTATTCATATAAAACTTTGTCCAATCAATATCACAAGGCTGTAAAATGCGTGCCAAACCATAAAGCCTTGTATTTCCTGGAAAAGACACTTCTGCCTTTTTTACATCCGCAAACTCACAAATGGCAGACAGGTCATTTTCTAAGCTTTCCTCCTGGGAGGAAATTTCCTGTACCCACAACTTCCTTTTTTCTTTATAATACACAGCATAAGAGCTGGTTGTTTCAGTTTCAATTTTGGTAACAAATCCGCCCGCAATCTTTACCTGTTGATAGATTAAAGCAATCATCTCCGGGCTATGTTCCAAATAACTGGAATGGTTACGTTCATATTCTAATTTCATCTGAACAAATTCTTGTTCTGATAAAGGGGATAAAATAGAAGCTGTGCTTTTTGCTGGGTATTCTTTTTGTCCAATCAGGATTGGTGTTGTAAAATCCTGTTTTTCATAGAAATCTACCAAGCTTTTTGTCTGGGGAATTAACAGTGAAGCGACTTTTCCTTCTCTTGCCGCAAAATCACAGGCATACTCAATCAAACTGTGCATATACCTACGCCCCTGATATTCTGGCAAAGTGGAAGCAGCATAAATATAAAAAGCTGGATATCGGTTACCATTGGAAACTAAAGTAATATCAATCATATCCAACATCGAAGAAACGGTTCCATCCGATTCCCGCATAATTAAAGTTTTGGCAACTTCCCCGCGATGTTCGTAATAAGATTGGATATAGCTATCTGGGTCGCTAAAACATGCCATCCAAATTGCCTGTAACGCTGGAATATCTTGTTTGGTTGCAAATTCAATCATTCTGTTCTCACCTAACTGCAACTGCATTGCATTTTTCTTCTAATAATGCTGGATAATAAGAGAGCTTTGCTTTGCGCAATCCTTCCGCACCAGTATCATCTTCACGGTTGATATATTGATAATCTTGACAAGTATTTTTTACAAATTGTTGGTTGATGATTGGATAAGCTCCCTGAATCTCAGACATCGCTTTTTCAATGTGGACCACAAAGGTATCAGAATTTAAAGGTTCCCCCATACAATAGGCAACCACTTCTCCGTCCACACGGATTAATCCACCTTTTAATCCTAGTGCATCAAAGTGCCGAAATGCCTGCGCAACAGCACATTGCTCGCTTAATTTTTCATCATCCATCAAGCAGTCATTCACAGCACACCAACGTTTGTTCATCTGTCGGCATTCTTCTTTATTTTCCGGTGTAATTGGTTCATATGACCATCTACCCTCATTATTTTCCAAAAAACGGTTAATATGATTCCGCTTAGAATGAAGTTTTTTTCCAGAAAGAGTAGTTAATTTCTCGGTGAAATAAATATAATCAAAATAATCCCTAGTTTCGGTAAACTCAAATTTTCCTGGGAATTCCTGTTCTAGCTGTTCCTGTGCCTGTTTGTTGACACTGTGAAGATAAAACGGCTGCCCCAACTGGACTGAATATTCTTCCATTGCTTGGATTACCGGCCGTAACTCCCCTTTACCTGGCGGAAATAAAAAGCTGATTTTTCCGTCTACCATTGACCCAACAATTAATCTATCCCCGACGCGGGCGATTCTGGTTTTATAAATAAATTTCCATAAAAACATGGTGGAAAAACTATACTCACATCCGCGGAAATCCGAATAAGAAAGTAATTCATCCACCCAAGGTTTGTCCGTTAACTCAATCTCTTTTAATTCCAACATAATACCCTTACTTTCCAATGATTCTTTTGATTTGCTCCGAAATAGTTTCAATTGTATAGGGTTGTTGGCTATCGCTACAAGGAATCACCGTCCAACCCAATTTTTCTGCTGCGTACAAAGCCGCTTTCCGGCAGTTTAATAAATAATTCAGATTGCTTTCATGAATATCTTTTTTCGAGTTATCCCCTTGATAACGGGCGCTCAATAATTTCTGGGATACATCCGGATGCATATCCAAATATAGGATTTGGTCCGGACGTGGAAGCCCCAATTTATCATATTCATAATCCTGCAACCAATCCAAAAAAGAGTCCCAATCTTTTTCCTGCAATTTTACCATTTGATGGATTGCATTGGAACTGACATAGCGGTCACACAAAATTAATGTTCCCCTTTGATAATCTTTTCCCCAGTCAGTCAAATAGCTGATATAACGGTCCGACGCATAAAATCCAGCAGCACCATAGGCATTGATATCCTCTGGATTGTTAGAAATTTCTCCATTCAGGTACATTTTTACTAATTCGGATGACCTACTGTTATAATCAGGAAATGTAACCTGCCGAACTGGAATTCCTTTGGATTGAAAATACTCTGCTAACAATGCTGTTTGGGTAGCTTTTCCACTACCATCCAAGCCATCGATTACTATTAAGTGTCGTTCTGGCATTACTTATCTTGCTCCTCTTTTTGTGCTTGTTTCAATTTTTCTGGAGTAACATCATTTCCCTGTTCGTCCACCACTTTAATTCCCATCAACTGTTGTTTAAAACTTGCACGGAACATTTTTAAATATTCCTGGCGCAGTTCATTCCGCTCCACCAGTTCCGCAGGGGTTAAGTCTCGCTCTTTCGCAGTCCTTGCCAATTCATTAATTCGGTTTAAAATCTCTTGATGCCGTTCCATATTATTCTTCCCCGCTTTCCTGCTTTAATTGTTCAAAATAGGCCTTTACTTCTGCCATTTTTCCACAGGACATTTTTCCTTCTGGACATTTTCCAGTTAAGCAGGATGGTCCTGCATTCCGGAACAATGCTGGGGCAACCTGATAAACCAACCGCAGCATTTCATTGGCAACCGCACGGATTTCCCATTGAGCACGATTGCAGCAACGATGATGGAAAAAATTCATCAAACTACGAGCATTCATGGTTAAAATCATTTTGGTATCACAGGCGTTGGGTAGAACAAAACGGGCGTCTTCAATCGCTTTTTTTTCTGCTTTGGAACGAGCCTGTTTTTCTGTGCAGCCTTGTTCTAAAAATTCCTGGTAATGCTTTTGCGCTAAAAGATCAGCCAAGGCATGATAGTTCTCCATATCCTGTTCCATTGCTTTTATAAAAATCTCTTTTGCCTTTGGATCAGCCTCAATTTCAGGAGGTGTTACATATTCAAATTGATTTTCTTTTACATAGCGTTGGCTTTGCACACTGTAAGATGCTAAACGGTGACGAGTAACCTGCGCCAAAAATGCACGAGATACCCCTTCGATTCCAAAGGTAAAGCTGACATGTTCAATAGGGCTCTCATGCCCCATGCTAGATAGCATGTCCACAAAATCCCTGGCTTTTTCTTCGGTTAACCCGTCATAAACCTGATCAATCCCAATGGGACTATAACAGAGTTTTGCAGCACAAGCTACCGTTTTTTCTGGGTTTGGTGTATAAGAAATCAACTGGACCTTCATGTAAAACGAACCCCCTATATTGTACTATCTCCATTGATTGTGGCACGAAATTGTATAATATGCCAATTATTCTTTTATTATAGCAAATTATATCAATAAAATCAAATATACAGAGATAAAAAACAGGCGGTTCCCTCTGGTATAAAACCAGAAGTTTACCGCCTGAGTTGATGGAACTATTTGCCGCATTCTCCACAATCACTGCTGCAATCATCAATGCGGGGTGGGAAAAATTGATCCACTGGGAATTGAATTTTTTCAAAGATGTCGCAAGGACTATCTGATGTGGTGGTGCATTCCTTATCTGGAATACAAAAATCATAAACAGGGATCATCATTTGTACTTGGCGTTCCAACTGGATAATGGAAAACAAGCCAATTGTCACAGTAACCATCCTTTGTGGTAATACACATTCAAAGGAACCTTCAAATTGTTTGCATACACAGCTTGGAACGGAAATACAACAATCCAGGTTTGGTTCTGGGCAATCACACAAATCACAGGAAAGCAACATAGGCTGTGCCACCTGCAAACGTGCCTTTGGAAGGTATTTTGGCGCAATATAATCCTGTTCATTCTGATCGTTGGTAAATACTTTTACACTGCCTTCGCTGCCATATAAGATTACTTTTTTGTTCGCTGTTGCCAAACCGCACACAGCTGTCGGCGGATTAACCGGAGATGTATAGGCATCTAACTGAACCAAGAAAAAATATGTGATGTCCACCGAATAAAACCCTTTGTTAAACGGTACCGGCTCAACCGATAAATAGGCGCTGGCAACATCCACGTTTTTTGCTTTTACTGTGTAAGCAGTATCGATAATAGGCTGGGTAACATCAGTAAAATACACCCTTAAGTCAGCAAGACAATCCTTATCTCCACAGGAATCGTAAATCCTTGCGGCATCGATACAAACGGCTTCTTTAAATTCGTCAGAATTTCCACAGCCAAATGTGCCAAATTGATTTTCTGCCATAAGAATCCTCCTATAATAAAATGATATTGAGGTATACCTCGGAAGCAATTGCTTACTATATCATATGTGAAGGATTCAAAATTGTGCTAAAATCCAGCTAAGTTATAGCCCTGCTCCAAAAATTTGATTGATATAATCGTGCATTTCCTGTTTGCTGTGAATACTGTGCGTATGGTCAATAATAGCAGCTTGTTCTGGCTTGGATAAATCCACAAATTTTTTCATTGCGTCTGTGTTTTGTGCCAATGCCATTCCCAAACCCATTGGTAAATCTTTTAAATTGATTTCTGATTTCATAACAAATCACCTCAAAAATAGCATGCCACTTTACACTTGGTTTATGCTATAATACAAGAAAAAGCTTTTCTTATAAATGGAGGTATTGGAGTGAAAAAATTATTAATTGTGGTAGATTATCAAAAGGATTTTGTCAACGGAAGCCTGGGCTTTCCAGAAGCTGAGCAGCTAGAACAGCCTATTTGCGAAAAAATAAAACAATATCATCAGGAAAATCAAGATGTCCTATTTACATTTGACACCCACCAGAAGAACTACCTGGATACAAAAGAGGGCAGATATCTTCCCATCGTCCATTGTATTCAACATACAGAAGGTTGGAAACTATTTGGAAAAGTAGCGGAAGAAAAACAGGAGAAAGACGCTGTTATTTTGAAACCTAGCTTTGGCTCCTTAGAGTTGATTTCCTTTTTACAGCGTGGAAACTATGAAGAAATTGAACTGGTTGGAATCGTCTCTAATATCTGTGTCATCTCCAACGCAATTTTGGCAAAAACAGCTTTACCAGAAGCAGAAGTAATTGTGGATGCACACTGTGTTGCCAGTAATGATAGCCAATTAAACCAAGCTGCTTTACAGGTGATGCAAGGGCTACAAATACAGGTAAAAAATTTATAAACCGATTAAAACCTATCCAGCAAAAGATAACTTGAAGTCTATCCATATCGAAAAAAGCCTATTATTGCAAATAACAATAATAGGCTTTTATTCTATTGTTGATTTATTTGGAATAGTAATTCCCCATCCTGTTCGGAAAGTTCAATTGATGTTAACACTTCATCTGTGTTGGTAATCATAATATTCGCGATTCCATCTTCTACTTTTTTACGGATAGTTTTCCGTAATTCACGAGCGCCAAAACGAGCTCCATCCGACTGTTTGGTCAAGTAAACAACCGCTTTTTGGTCATAATGGAATTTGATGTATTTTTCTGCCAATACTTCTTTCAATTCGTCCAACATTAAGCAGGCGATTTTTTCCATATTCTCCTGGGTTAGGTGGTGGAATACCACAATTTCATCCACACGGCTCATAAACTCAGGACGCAAGAATTCAGACAAAGCTCGGACTGCTTTTTCCTGATCCACCTGGTCTTCCGTTTTATTAAAGCCTGCCACACCAGTTTTGGTGCTAGAACCAGCATTGGAAGTCATTACAATGACTGTGTTTTCAAAGTTTACAGTCCTACCATGGGAATCTGTTACCTTTCCTTCATCCAGAATCTGCAACAGGATATTCATCACATCCGGATGAGCTTTTTCAATCTCGTCAAATAAAATGACAGAATAAGGGCGACGGCGTACTTTTTCGGTCAACTGGCCAGCATCGTCATACCCCACATATCCTGGAGGGGAACCAACCAACCGGGAAACAGCGTGTTTCTCCATGTATTCGGACATATCCAAACGGATCAATGGATCAACCCCGTCAAATAAAGTAGATGCCAACACCTTTACCAGCTCTGTTTTTCCCACACCAGTTGGACCAACAAAAATAAACGATGCTGGACGGCGGCGCTTACTCAATTGGGCACGATTCCGTTTGATTGCTTCCGCTACCAGTTTTACTGCATGGTCCTGCCCGATCACTTTGGATTTCAGTTCATCTTCCAATGTGGTCAAACGTTTAATATCATTCTGCTGAATTTTATTTGCTGGAACACCTGTCCATAATTCTACCACCCTTGCCACATCTTCCATGGTAACACGGATGTTCATTACCTTTGGCTCCAACTCTTTTAAATGTTCTTTTACTTTGCTGATTTCGGATTTTACGTTGGCAATCCGTTCATAATCAGGGTTTTCTGTTTCAGATGATAAATCTTCCTCTTCCTGGTACAGCTCTTTTAACTGTTTGTTCAAACGGTCATATTCCGTCAACTCTTTACAGCGTAATGAGCGGCATGCACAGGATTCATCCAACAAGTCAATCGCTTTATCTGGCAGAAAACGGTCTGTAATATATCGTTCGGAAAGTTCCACCGCACTGCGGACAATTTCAGGGGATACCAGTACCCTATGATGTAATTCATAGTATTTTTTAATCCCCATTAAGATGTCAACAGTTTCGGAAATCGTAGGTTCATCCACTGTAACTGGTTGGAAACGGCGTTCCAACGCGGAATCATTTTCAATGTGTTTCCGGTATTCATTAAAGGTAGTGGCACCAATCACCTGGATCTCCCCGCGGGATAATGCTGGCTTCAAAATATTGGCGGCACTCATGGAACCTTCAGAATCCCCCGTTCCCACTAAAGTATGCACTTCATCAATAAACAAAATAACATTGCCAGCTTTTTTTACTTCGCTGATCAATCCTTTGACACGGCTTTCAAACTGGCCACGGAATTGTGTACCAGCCACTAACGCTGTCATATCCAGCAAATAAACCTCTTTGTCAGCCAAACGGAAAGGAACTTCTTTGGCTTCGATTTTCTGGGCAATCCCCTCCGCAATTGCTGTTTTACCAACACCAGGTTCTCCAATCAAGCAAGGGTTGTTTTTGGTACGGCGGGATAAAATCTGGGTTACACGGTAGATTTCCCGATCCCTTCCAATAATATTATCTAGTTCCCCATTGCGGGCACGTAAATTTAAATTAGTGCAATAAGTAGTTAAATATTTATATTTTTCTTTCTTTTTCTTTTTGGATTTTTTATCCTTATCGGAACCATCTTCTTCCGTGTCCTCATCCTGTTCAGCAGGTACTGCCATTTCATTTCCATTGACATTGCCAAACATTCCACTGACAAATGGATTCATGACATCCGCTCCACCTGGCTCAAAGTCTTCCTCCATCATGGTCATTAACTGATTGCTCATGTTTTCAATATCATCATCTGTAATTCCCATTTTTTCAGTCATCTCTTTAATTTGAGGAATGTTTAGCTCTTTCGCACATTTTAAACATAACCCTTCATTAATTGTCTGACCGTTTTCCTGACGGGATACATAAACAACAGCCATTCTTTTTTTGCATCTGCTACAAATCATGTTGATCTCCTTTTATCGTAAAGTGTGAACCACACAAAATACAACCCCTCTTTTGGGATAACAAATACCATTATGCACTGGATAAAACAGAAATTCAAGTAATATATTATGAATAAATACCGAGTTTATGAACTTACTGCAATAAAAATAGATTAAAAGAAGTGTAATGGGTTAAAACGGTAAAACATAGCAAATAAATAGGTAGACTCTATTTGCTGGGTATTCAGCCAGCCTAAACTGTCGTGGGTAAAGAGAATAATAATCTCACAAACCATTGCCAACAACAATAAGTAAACACCTGCCTGAAATACGCCAACACAGCCGCCCAACAAACCATTCACCGTGCCAATGACCGGTATATAGTTGATAGTCACCGCTATTTTTAAAATAATATGAACTAACAGCCTACAAACAGCAAACAAAAGGACAAATAAAATACACTCTAATAAAAAAATGGTAGCAGGGCCCAAAAACTGGTCTACCAGATCTTGTGCTATCGAAGAGGCGCTATCCCCCAAATGGGATGCCATATAGTCCGAAGCTGTTTGCCCCTGAAACAGGATTCCATTTAAAAAGCTGGGTATTTTATCTGAAATTTGGTTGACGGCAGCTTGTAATTCCTCTACACTGCCTGCACTAGCCAGTTGTTCTCCAACCTTCTCAATCATTCCAGATCGAAGCCAACGTTCAAATACCATGGGGGCAAATAGCTTTCCCAACCAGGTAGCTGCCAAAAGGGAAATGATATATCCACCTAACGAAACAATAGAAGCCACTAGCCCTTTCCGGTATCCAACCCAAACACATAAACAAAGTAGCCCTATTACAAAGCAATCCAAAATAATACTGGTCATATTTGGCCTCCTATTACAACGAACTGCATTCTAACTTGGAGGTACTCACTCCATATACAGTATTGTTTTTTCCGATAATGCGGCTAACCACAGCCTGGTCTTCAATAGAACCCTTTAACTCTAATTTCATGTTGTATTTTTGTACCTGTTGGTTGGTCAATAAATAAACATAGTTTCCATCTGTGTCCAAATCTCGGATTTGATCGTTGATTGTCGTCTCCGCTACCGTCCCTCCATTGGAATCCAATACTGTTAATTTTTGGTTATCTTTTACTTCTTCCCCCTGCAGCACAACAGTATAGCCCGATGTATTTACATAATATTTTAAATCTTTTGAAAAATCGTAACTAGAAATCTGGCTTCCATTACCATCCAATGTGACGACCGCAGTATCCGTCACCATCTGTATTTTCCCACTGGATTTGACAACAACGGATACGGCCATTCCCTGTTCCATTGTCTGCTTAAAAATTTCCTGCTCTTTATCAAAGTCCAATTTAATCAGCTCTGACTGCATAATACCGGACTTCGTGTTTACCGCTGTAAGGACACAGCCTTTCCCTGAACCAGTAAAATCAAGGGAGGTTACCAGTGCTTCTGCCGAATACCATTTATATACTTCCTGACCAGTGGAATCATAAACCGTTAGCCGACACTGATAACGGTCATCCTGGGTTATAATCGCTATATTGCCATTGTCCGCAATTTCTCCAAACAGAATTTTTTGCTCTGTCGATAAATCAAAAATAGTCCCTGATTTATTCGCCACCATAAATTTTGTTCCACTAATATCATAAATCAGGATCCGTTTAGAAGAAGATTTAATACTTGGATTAAAATAACCATGCTGAACGGTTTGCAATGTCCTTCCTTTGGCACTGTATAACATGTATTCTTTATCTGTTAGCAGCGCAACATTACTGCCACACATGGTAAAGCCTTTTATAGCATCCCCTTTTAATGAGACAGGAAAACTGGTGTTTTTTTGCTCTGCCACCCCTTGATCTACAATGGAATTTTGATAAGAACGATATATCATCCATCCGCCAAGAACAATAAAAATAATAAATAAAAAAAACAGCACACGTCTTAACAGAACCTTTTTGCGCCTTTTTTTTCGATAATCTTCTATGTTCTTAACACGTGCCATTTTGTTCTCCTTGTACTAAAATTTTGCTAACCATTTTATATGGTATCAGCAAGGGCACTACATCCTCATAAATGGTATTTTGTTTTTACTCATTTTCATTTATGATTCATACTGTCCCTACAGTTTGTATGGTTAATTTTATTTTATTGGATATACATTGCGCTTCCATGAATATAGTCTTAATATCTTGGTTCATATCGTTAATAAAAAATCCGGTTTAAATACAACCCTCGGGCTGGCGCTGTCTTTCCAGCTAAGCTTCTATCCTTCTTTTGGATGATTTCTGGAATCTGCTCTGGTTGGATTTTTCCTTCGGATACAAATAACAGTGTTCCTACCATAATCCGCACCATATTATATAAAAACCCATCTCCTCGAAAAACCAGCTTGATCAAATTTCCTTCTTGCTCTACTCTGGCATCGAAAATCGTCCTAGTTTTATCTTCCACATCGGTATGCAAAGCACAAAAAGCAGAAAAATCATGGGTTCCTAGCAAATATTGCATTGCTTGCTGAATACGCTCTATCCGAAGTGGATAGCGGTAATGGTATACCATATCCTGCAAAAAAGGGTTGCCATATTCCGCGTTCCAAATTTGATAAACATATTCTTTTCCTGTACAGCTGTACCGGGCATGAAAATCCAATGGGGCTTCTGAACAACCCAACACCACAATATCATCTGGCAGAGAGGTGTTCATTGCCCGCTGTATATTGTTACAAGGAATTTTAGACTCGGTTTTCATATGGAAAAAATATTGGTTGGCATGTACTCCAGTGTCTGTCCGGGAACATCCGGAAATATCCAGGCGTTTCTGAAAAAGCCTTTCAATACTATCCTGTACTACCTGCTGGACAGTAATTGCATTCTGCTGTACCTGCCATCCATGATAACGGCTTCCATTATAAGAAATTTCAAATAAAAGGTTTCTCATAGTGATCCTTTAAAAAAATGATGGTACAAATAAATTTAAACAAATAATAGCGGCAATTAATAGCACCATAATAATGTAACATCCGAAATCCACTTTAGAGTATTTCAACTGTTTTAATCTGGTCCTGCCTTCCCCACCATGATAGCAGCGGGCTTCCATTGCCATAGCCAGTTCCTCTGCACGTCGGAAAGCGGAAATAAATAACGGAATCAAAATTGGAATCAACGCTTTTGCTCTTTGCAGCAGATTTCCACTTTCCATATCCGCCCCCCTTGCCTTTTGGGCACACATGATTTTATCCGTTTCCTCAATCAAAGTAGGGATAAACCGCAAAGCGATTGTCATCATCATCGCTAGTTCATGAACTGGAAAATGGAGTTTTTTCAATGGCCGGAGTAGATGTTCAATCCCATCGGTCAATGAAATCGG
Source organism: Massilioclostridium coli (assembly GCF_900095865.1). GTDB lineage: Bacteria > Bacillota > Clostridia > Oscillospirales > Ruminococcaceae > Massilioclostridium > Massilioclostridium facile. The sequence continues at coordinate 1,645,700 of NZ_FMIZ01000007.1, forward strand.
TAATGTGGTATACGTCAATATGGATGACCCCGCAATCAGACATAAAATCCGGATTGCCATGGTAATTGCGGTTTTAATTCCTTTCCCACTAATGGAAAAAATCCAAAATTTCACCAACGGATCGCCCGAAACAAAAAACATGTTTAAAATAGCCGTAAAAATCAAAATTGGAATAATTGGTTTTAAACTTTTTAAAATCATTTTTACTGGAATGCGTGCAATTCCATACAAAAATAGTGTAAACCCAATAGTTAAAATATATCCAATTGGATTATCAATCAAAAACAGCAACACGATATAAACAAATGTTAAGATAATTTTTGTCCTGGGGTCGGCACGATGTACAACCGAATTCCCTGGAAAGTATTGTCCTATGGTAATATCTTTCAGCATAATTCGGTTCCTTTCTTCAACGCTCTCAACAATTCTTCTTTTGCCTGTTCTACTGTATAAATATTGGTGTTGACGTCAAACCCTTTTTGGCGCAACTGGTAAAACACCTCAGACAACTGTGGTACAGAAAGCCCCATTTCTTTGAGCTGTTCTATTTTAGAGAAAACTTCATCCACAGTATCATAGGCAAATAATCTGGAATTGTTCATAACTAAGACTTTAGAAGCATATTGCGCCACATCTTCCATGCTGTGGGAAACCAACAGGATCGTATTCTGTTCCTGGCGATGATATTCCTGAATCTGCCCCAAAATCTTCTTCCGTCCTTTTGGATCAAGCCCCGCTGTAGGCTCGTCCAAAATTAACACTTTTGGACGCATGGCAATTACCCCAGCAATGGCTACACGACGTTTCTGTCCACCGGATAGTTCAAATGGGCTTTTTTCCATATAGCTTTTAGGCAGCCCGACGAACTCAGCGGCTTCTTGTACCCGTTGGTCAATTTCTTCTTCCGATAACCCCATATTTTTTGGACCAAACGCAATATCTTTTGCCACTGTTTCTTCGAATAACTGATATTCTGGATATTGGAACACCAGACCAACCTTAAAGCGGACTTGGCGCAGCTTGGATTTATCTGCCCAGATGTCCTCCCCATCCACATATACTTTTCCAGAAGAGGGGGCAAGCAGACCATTTAAATGCTGAATCAAGGTGGATTTACCAGAACCAGTATGGCCGATTACCCCGACAAACTCCCCTTGTTCAATTTCTAAATTGACATCGTCCACCGCAACTTTTTGTTGTGGTGTTCCTGTATTGTAGGTATACACAAGATGTTCTGTTTTAATAATTGCCACCGTCTTAACCCTCCAATAACTTTGATAAGATTGCCACACATTGCTGCTCTGTCAATACATCTTCCGGTACATCAAAGCCATCTTTGCGCAGCTCATACATGAGTTCAGTTACTTGAGGGACATCCAACCCCACCTGTTTTAATTGTTCTACGTGGCGGAATACCTCGTTTGGCGTTCCATCCAATAAAATCTCTCCATTGTCTACCACAACCACACGGTTCGCTAAAACCGCTTCTTCCATGTAATGGGTAATATGGACAATGGTTGTCCCCAATTCACGGTTTAACTTTTGGATTGTTTCCAGCACTTCTCGCCGCCCTCTTGGGTCCAACATAGCAGTAGCTTCATCCAATACAATACAATCCGGCTGCATAGCGATAATCCCGGCTATCGCAACACGCTGTTTCTGTCCGCCGGACAACTGATGTGGGGCACGGTTGCGGTATTCGTACATTCCCACCGCCTTGAGGGAATAATCTACCCTACTTCTGATTTCTTCCGGTGGTACTCCTAAATTCTCAGGGGCAAACGCCACATCTTCTTCCACTAAGGTGGCTACAATCTGGTTATCTGGATTTTGAAATACCATGCCAACCCGCTGACGCACGTCAAACACCAATTCTTCCTGAGAAGTATCAATTCCCTCCACATATACTGTACCGCTGGTAGGGATCAATATGGAATTAAAGTGTTTGGCAAGGGTGGATTTTCCAGAACCATTGTGCCCTAAAACAGCTATAAATTCCCCTTTACGGATTGAAAGGTTCATCTGTTTTAGCACCTGGGTATTTTGTTCTTCCCCTTGGTATTCAAAACACAAATCTTTTGTTTGAATCATTTCATTCATAAAGTTCTCCTAGTTGAACTCCTGTCCGCCTGAAAAGCCAGGTCGGGCGGTTTTGATTGTAACATTTATTCAGATTTCATTTACCGCGATCGCAGTAGAACCGCAAGGCAACACAAAGCCAGAATTGCTCACTGGTAACCCGATTTCATCCGCTGTAATAGAACGGAACCGGGTTCCCACTGTTGTTCCCAACAGATAGCTCATAACAGAAGGGGATAACCCTGTGGTATAAGAATTTAACGCAAAGAAAAGTGGCTGGTCGGATAATACCTGGGAACACAGGTTGAGCAAATCATAAATTTTATCTTCCAGTTTCCAAACTTCACCGCCTGGCCCTCTTCCATAAGAAGGTGGGTCCATAATAATGGCATCATATTTTCTGCCACGGCGGATTTCCCGCATCACAAATTTTTCACAGTCATCAATAATCCAACGGATTGGCCGATCAGACAACTTGGATAAAACGGCGTTTTCCCTTGCCCAAGAAACAATCCCTTTTGAGGCGTCTACATGGCAAACAGAAGCTCCCGCTGCTGCGCAGGCAAGGGTTGCCCCACCGGTATAGGAAAACAGGTTTAATACCTGGATTGGCCGCTCACTTGACTGAATGAGTTCCCGAAAATAATCCCAGTTAACAGCCTGTTCTGGAAATAGTCCCATATGTTTAAAGCCAGTGGGTTCTATTTTAAAACGCAACCCTTTATAAGAGATTGTTTTTGGGGATTGAATGGGCTTTAAAAATTCCCAGGAGCCGCCCCCACTATTGGAACGATGATAATGAGCATGTATCTGGTTCCAGGAAGGATGCTGATGTGGAGTATGCCAAATCACCTGTGGATCTGGACGAATAAAGAACTCTTTCCCCCAACGCTCTAATTTTTCTCCGTTGGAAGTATCTATAATTTCATAATCCTTCCAATCCGCTGCAACTCTCATCTGCATACTCCCTTCTTACTCATTAAATTCTGGACTCGATTAAAGATACAATTTCCTTTGCGATATTTGTAATTTCCTGATGGTCTTTTCCTTCTACCATCACACGGATAATTGGTTCTGTACCGGATGGACGGACTAAAATTCTACCATCTTTCCCTAAGGCATCATCCCTATCCGCAATCATCTGTTTTAAGTCTTCATCTTGATTAAATTTATCTTTCGCTGCTGCGTCCGCTTGTACGCTCAACAGTACCTGTGGGAATCGTTCCATAATAGAAGCCAGCTCAGACAAAGATTTTCCTGTGCGTTTCATAATGCTCAGCAATTGTACTGCAGAAAGTTGTCCATCCCCGGTAGAAGCATAATCGCTAAAAATAATATGTCCGGATTGTTCCCCACCTAACACATGGCCATTTTGACGCATATTTTCCAGTACATAACGGTCGCCTACCTTGGTAGCGACAGTCTTGATACCCTCTTTTTCAGTAAAGTGGAAAAAGCCTAGATTGGTCATTACAGTAACTACCGCAGTATCATTTGCTAGGCAGCCACGTTCTTTCATATCCTTAGCGAAAATGGCAATCATTTTATCGCCATCTACGTCATCACCATTTTCGTCAATCGCAAGGCAACGATCCGCATCTCCGTCAAAGGCAACTGCAGCCTGACAGTTATGTTCCATCATATAGACACGTAAACTTTCCATATGAGTAGAACCACAACGGTCGTTGATATTTTCCCCGTTTGGTTCCGCATGGATAATCACTGGATCCGCACCTAAACTGCGGAACAATAAATCAGCGGTTGTGCTGGCGCTGCCATTCGCGCAGTCCACAGCAATCCGTAACCCTTTCAAATCCCCATCAATACTGCTTGCAATGTGGTTGACATAGTCATGGACAGCGGAACGGCGCTGGAACACTCTACCCAATTCTACCCCTTGTTTCAATGGAATTTGATCAGGGGTGTCCAAAATTAAAGCTTCAATCTCATTTTCAATCTCATCAGACAGTTTATAGCCTTGGTTATTAAAAATTTTAATTCCATTAAATTCCACCGGATTATGGGATGCAGAAATCATAATCCCAGCGTCACATCCATATTTTCCCACCAAATAAGCAACTGCGGGGGTAGGAATTACACCGATTAAGGTGACATCCGCACCTACAGAACATAAGCCAGCTACCAGTGCAGCTTCCAGCATTTTAGATGAAATACGGGTATCCCGCCCAATCAAAATCATTGGCTTTTCTTCTTGGCTATGCCGTGTCAATACCACTGCCGCAGCACGTCCAATCTGCATTGCTAATTCACAGGTTAACTCGGTATTCGCGATTCCTCTCGCACCATCTGTTCCAAATAAACGACCCATATGTAATCTCTCCTATTCGAATAATCCATTTTCTATTTATATTAATGTTTGCTGTCCATCCTGGCTGATTCCAAGATGCTGGTACGCCAATGAGGTGACACATCTTCCACGAGGAGTACGGGACAAAAAGCCCAACTGCATCAAATAAGGCTCATAAACATCCTCAATAGTAACCGCTTCTTCCCCCAAAATAGCAGCTATGGTTTCTAACCCAACTGGTCCACCATTGTAGTTTTTAATCATGGTAGTTAGCATCCGGCGGTCCAATGGCTCCAGACCAAGTTCATCAATCTCTAATTTTTGCAGGGAGGAATCTACAATTTTTTTGGTAATCACGCCATCTCCCAACACCTGGGCAAAATCACGAACACGTTTTAGTAAACGGTTGGCGATACGAGGCGTACCACGAGAACGCTTTGCCAGTTCCAAAGCCCCATCCCTTTCACAAGGAATTTCCAGCAGGCTGGCGCTCCTCATAATAATTTCCGAAAGCTGTTCTTCATTGTAAAGTTCCAGCCGTAAAATAACGCCGAATCGGTCACGCAACGGAGCGGTCAATTGTCCCGCACGGGTTGTAGCCCCTACCAGTGTAAATTTTGGCAGGTCAATGCGGATAGAGCGGGCAGCAGGCCCTTTGCCTATGATAATATCCAACGCATAGTCTTCCATGGCTGGATACAATACTTCTTCTACCGCCCTGGAAAGCCGGTGGATCTCATCAATAAACAACACATCATTTTCATTCAAGTTGGAAAGCAACGCCGCCAAATCCCCTGGTTTTTCAATAGCTGGGCCCGAGGTGACACGGATATTGACGTTCATCTCGTTGGCGATAATCATAGACAAGGTGGTTTTTCCAAGCCCAGGAGGTCCGTATAACAAGACATGGTCCAAAGGCTCCCCACGTTGGCGGGCCGCTTCAATATAAATACTCAAATTTTCTTTTGCTTTGTCCTGGCCAATATATTCTTTTAAGGTTTTCGGACGCAACGTAAACTCTACATCCATATCTTCTGGAGAAAAATCCGGTGTAGTAATCCGGCTTTCAAAATCCGTTTCACGGTCAAACATACTGATGTTCTTTTCCTCCTTTTATCGAATGGTAGCCAATGCTTTTAATCCAACCCGAATCATATCTTCTACAGAAGTTGACGGGTCAATTCCAGCGAGTGCCTGGGCAGCTTCTGATTTAGAATATCCTAACACCACTAATGCGCTAATAGCTTCCGCCGCATTTCCAGCATTAGTAGGCAGTTCAATTTCTTTTCCAGCTACTACACTACTGGATAACTGCTCTTTAGAAATTTTATCTTTCAACTCCAACACAATTCGTTGTGCTGTTTTTCCACCAATCCCTTTGGATTTTGTTAAAGATTTGCTGTCACCAGAAGCAACACACAGCGCAAATTGGGATGGGGTTACATTGGATAAAATAGATAATGCTGCCTTTGGCCCTACGCCGGAAACAGAAATCAACATCTTAAAGCAGCGCAATTCTTCCTGGTCATAGAATCCAAACAGTTCCAGTGCGTCTTCCCTGACATGAAGATAGGTATATAAGGTAACAGATTCCCCTATTTTCGGGCACTGGGAAGCCGTTGTAAAGGTAGTTTTTATCTCGTACGCAATCCCATTACATTCTACCGCAACAATAAAATAAGCGTCTACAGGTTGAGAAACCACTAGGTTCCCTGAAATACTATAAATCATTTCGACTCTCCTTCCCCCTTAGTAACGGGCACCGTACTGTGCTAGACGGGAACCAGCGGAATGAGCGTGGCAGATAGCAATTGCCAAAGCGTCCGCTGTATCATCCGGTTTAGGCACAGCCTGTAAATGCAGAAGCCTCTTGGTCATCTCCATCACCTGGGTTTTTACCGCTTTTCCATATCCTACAACCGATTGTTTTACCTGCAAGGGAGTATAATGATAGCATGGAATTTGATGTTGGGTGGCACAAAGGAGGATTACTCCCCTCGCCTGAGCAACATCAATAGCGGTTTTCTGGTTGGTAGTAAAGAAAAGCTTTTCCATTGACATGGCATCCGGCTTATGTATCGTTAAAATCGAATCCAATTCCTGATGGATCGTTAGCAAGCGCTGCTCAAATGGCATCCCCGCTTTGGTAGTAATGGCACCATAATCCAAAGTGGTAAAACGGGAACGTTGATAATCCACAACACCCCAGCCCACAATGGCGTAACCGGGGTCAATTCCGATAATTTTCATTGACATCTCCTATCTCTAAGGGAGAAATTTGTGAATTTTACTAAAATACACTTTCAGTCCTTTGTGTGATTTACCCGAGAAATCCTCAGTTTACACAAAACTCTATTCGTTTTATTATAGCATAAATCAAAATAGCCCGCAATGATTTTACGCTGGGTTTTAATTTTTTGTTACAATTATTTTGATTTTTTACCTATTATTTTCATTAGAAAAAAGATGATAAAATTGACAAAAAATTCAGAAAATAAATCTACTGTTATAATGGATTCTTAAATAATTGTCTATATTCTTTCTAACTAAAAATTCCCAATATATCATTCAATATTACAAAAACTCTTGACAACAATAAAAATTTGATAGTAAACTTAAGTTATAATAATTGGAAAATATGTTTTCTATGACAGGTTATCAATAGTGCATACTAGTTTACTATTACAGTGGGCATAATAATAAACTACAATCCTTTCGACATCAAAGGTTTACTGCCCATAATGAAAAAATATTTTTAAATGTTTCATAGGAATATAGCACTAACACTATATGCTTTTATTGATCTATCATAATAGGAGGTGGTACCCATAAATATTGGTATCATTTTATTCATAATTTTTCTTCCAGTCTGTTTGCCGCTAGCATTTTTATCAACACACAAATCTGAAAACAAACCGGGTAAAGCAATTTCCGATGACAATTTTACTGTTTCAATTCCAAGTACAGTTATAATAATTGGAATACTATGTAATATAACATCGTGTGCTGTTTTACTTGGATTCACATTCTTTTCAAAAGAACTTCCCCATTTTATTTTTTACTGTATCTTTGGTTTATTCTTTTGGTTGGGGATATATCTGATTTTAAAAACACTTGCTTGGAAGGTAGTAATAAAAGGGGAAAAAATAACCGTTTTTTCTTTTTTTAAAAAACCTTATTCTTTTACTTTCAGTGAAATTTCTTCTGTAGTACGTCAGGTAAAGCAAAATCAGGTAAACTCTGAAAGAATCGTTATCAAAACAATTACTGGAAAAAAACTAATAGTAGAAAATATGGAAATCTCCTATAATAGGTTTGCAAAAAAAATTCAAATGCAAGTTAAAAAAGAGAAATTGATTGGATTTTAAACATTGAGTAACCCCTTAACCATTCTCTATGAATATGCATTGTATAGGGTCATACTAGAAAAAAGTAAAAAGCCTGTTTAGGAATATCTTAAACAGGCAAACAAGGTCATGCTTAACAGCTTGTTTCGATATGATTTGCCAATGTAGCCAGTAACTCTCTCAAAAATTTCCACATCCGTTCTACTGACGCCAAATCAGCGGATTCTTTTACCGTATGCACAAAATGCAGATCCGGCCCAAACGAAAGGATATCCAAATCCGGCATTGCCTGGGCAAAATACCCACATTCCAAACCCGCATGTACAGCAAAAATTTCGGGTTTCCTGCCATATAATTTTTGATATACCTGTACCGCTGTGTCACGCAACGGAGAATCCTTACGATAGCTCCAATGTGGGTAATCTCCAAAAAATTCAATGGTACCACCACATAACCGGGTTAGTTCCTCAAGCTGCTTTACTACCTGCTGCTTCCTGCTGGCTACACTGCTACGGATCGAGCCAGTTAATACAAGAGCTTCCCCACACTGTTCCAATGAACCCATATTATTGGAAGTTTCCACCAGACCTTCCATTGCAGCGTTGTTGTGCAACACACCGTTTGGCATCAAAGTTAGCAACCCTACAAGAGCATCAACAGTATTAGAAGAAAATACAGTTGAAACAGAGGAAGGCAACTCTTTTACAGCAATCGAAATTGTATCGCTAAACTGTAATTCTTGTTGAAATTCCCTTTCAAATTGCTGTAAATCCTTCTGCAATTTTTGCTGATCTTGTGGACGAACAGCCAACACCATACTAGCATCACGGGAAATAACATTGGCATGGCCTTTACACTGAATTTTGGATAAACAAGCGTATTTCCGAATCTTTTGCAATATACGGCCACACATTTGGATGGCATTTCCACGCTCCAGATGGATTGCCATACCGGAATGCCCACCCTGTAATCCTTCTAAGCTTACATGATATCCCACGAAATCAGATACTGATTGATCCTGTACTGGAAGTTTGATATGTGTCCTGACTCCCCCTGCGCACCCAGTGCAAAAAGTTTGTTCCTCCTCAGAATCCATATTGATCAGACAACTTCCTTTTAATTTGGAATAATCCAAACCAGCGGCACCACGTAATCCATCCTCTTCCTGAACTGTAAATACCACTTCCAAGTTAGGGTAATAAAAATCTTCGCTTGCTAAAACAGCCAGATAATAGGCAACTGCCATGCCATTATCCGCTCCCAATGTAGTGCCTACTGCTTTCAACATGCCATTTTTTTCTTCCAGCAACAATCCATCTTCATAGGAACGGGTACCATCACTAACATATACCATATCCATATGCGCCTGTAAAATGACAGTTGGCCCCTGATACCCTGGAAGATTAGATGGCTTCCGCATAATAACATTGTACATTTCATCCTGTTCCGCTTCCAACTGATGCCGCTTTGCGAACTCCATCAAAAAATCGCTGATCCTTTTTTCATCGTAAGTGGCATGGGGGATTTTAGCGATTTCCTTAAAATAATCCAATACAATACTCATTTCGATCACCTTTCTAACCATATGATAAAAACGTTTTGGGAATGCCATAAAGCCTCCAAAACGTTTTTGTTTTTTCTTTATAAATAGGGTGTCTTTACCGGGTCGGGATATTCTCCCATGGTACACAAAAGTTGAATCCCTGTTTCCCGCGCTTTTATTACTGCCTGACGGACTGCATCCGCTTCCCCGCTGATTGTGATAACCACTTCGTTGGAAAAACTGGTCCCCTGGGTTGGAGTTCCATAACTGACCAGTTCCACCCCTGCTGATTTCATTGCCAAATCCGCAATAACCATCCCAATCGGTGCCGGGCAGGAACAGATAAAACCAAACGCTTTATCAACAGGAGCGCCAAACGCCATATGAATTGCTTTCCCAGCCCGAGCGGTAAACTGTACTTCCAAATGCCCAGCCTCACTGATATAAAGTTCCCCCGCGTTCTGGTCAATCAACTTTAAAGAAAGTTCCACTGCCTGGCGGACATCGGAAACATCTTTTCCTCCAATGATAATAAAGTTACCATGTCCACCGCCGCTTTTGGTATCACGTGGCAATTCTATGGATAATACTTCAATATTACTCATTTTAGCGGCATCATCCACAGCCTTAATCTGGGCGCCAGCACCAGTACGGGAACCTATTAAACCAATGGTAGGATAGGTTAAATCCAAGTTCATTCTACTGCGCAGTTGCTCATCCACATTGGCGATTACCAACCCAATGGTATCAGCAGCAGCAGTCCCAACAAATTCTGGTACACCTGGCAGTTGGTTGAGTATGTTTGTCATTGTATCGAAATCCTTCTCTTAATATTCAGTAAAAGATCCTATTCATTCCATATAAAATCAATTTTATTATACCGGATAAAAGGGAAAAAATCAACTCCAATTCTCACAACTGCCTTTTATAGCAAGGTTTGGTTTTGAAAAGACGGGATAAAACTTTCGGAGGCCGCTTCTCCTTCCTGTACAAAGACATGTTCCAACCCCATTTGGAGGGCATACTCCAATAATTCGTCATATTCCTCCTGGGTTACCTTCCTATTTAACTCTGAATAGGATTCTACCCAGGATAGCGGTGTATACTGGCTCATCAAACTGAAATACGCCTGGTCCTTCCAGTGTTTTGCGAACCAGTGTACCACTGTTTTTGAATCTTCCAGTTGACCAGGCAGCAATAAATGCCGGACAATTGTGCCGGATAGCATCCTTCCATCCGAATCAAATACGGGGATTCCGGTTTGACGTATCATCTCCTGGACCGCTTGTTTCGCATAGGTAAAATAATGCTTTGCGTGGGAGTACTTCAAAGCAAGCTGTTCCTCATAATATTTGAAATCCGGCAGATAAATATCCACCAATCCATCCAACAATTGCAGAGAGGAAACGGATTCATACCCACTGCAATTATAAACAACCGGCAGAGAAAACCCTTGTTGTTTAGCTCTCTGGAGGGCAATCACAATCTGAACTATATAATGGGTTGGGGTAACCAAATTCAAATTTAACGCACCTTGTTCTTCCAGACGGAAAAATATCTCTACTAACCGGTCTACATCAATGGTTTGTCCAATATCCTGTGTGCTGATTTCATAGTTTTGGCAGAACACGCACTGCATATTGCAATGGGAAAAAAAGACGGTTCCAGAACCGGCGGTTCCAGACAAACAGGGTTCTTCCCAAAAATGGAGGGCTGTTCGTGCCACCTGTATCTCTTTTCCAATCGCACGGCAAAATCCTTGCTTCCCTTCTAAACGGTCTACACCACAATTTCTGGGGCAAAGTCGACATTCTTTCAATAGAGCCCAAAGTTCTTCCTCAGTGAATTTCTGTAACTTCATATCCGGCCTCAACCAAAGCTTTTCGGATCTCCTCTACCTGTTCATGGTCACGGGTTTCCATCGTCAGTTTCAAGAAACATGCGTTTACCGCCATGTTTTCACCCGCACGGTCATGGTGTACCGCAACCACATTAGCGCCCAAATCAGCAACAATGGTAGAAACCCGCTGCAGCTCCCCTGGTTTATCCGTCAACGCAATAGTAAAGTTGGCTGTCCTTCCTGCTTTTAATAGTCCACGGGTAATCACACGGGACAAAATATTCACATCAATATTCCCACCAGAAACCAGGCATACCACCCGTTTTCCAACAACATCTACTTTATTGAACAAAGCCGCCGCAACAGCTACTGCTCCTGCACCTTCTGCAATCAATTTTTGTTCTTCAATCAAAGCCAAAATTGCGCTGGATACTTCATCATCTGTTACAGTGACAATATCGTCTACATACTTTTTACAGAGTTCATAGGTAATATCCCCTGGCTTTTTCACCGCAATACCATCGGCAATCGTCGCAACAGATTTCAGTTCTTCCATATGTCCATGTTTTACTGCGTTAAACATAGAAGGAGCACCAGCAGACTGCACCCCATATACTTTGCAATGGGGGTTTAAACTTTTGATGGCATACGCAACACCAGCAATTAATCCGCCCCCACCAACTGGTACGATTACTGCATCCACATCCGGTAACTGATCCAGAATTTCCAAACCAATTGTTCCCTGGCCTGCAATGACCTCATCATCATCAAAAGGATGGATAAAAGTCCGCCCTGTTTCTTTTTGCAATTCCAATGCTTTTTGGTAAGCATCATCATAAGCACCTTTGACCAAAACCACTTGGGCACCATATTTTTTCGTTGCTTCTACTTTGGAAATAGGGGCGCCTTCTGGAATACAAATCATAGCAGGGATATTCCCTTTTTGTGCAGCCAAAGCCACTCCTTGAGCATGATTGCCGGCGGAGCAGGCAATGACCCCTTTTTGTTTTTCTTCTTCGGAAAGCTCTGCCATCTTACAGTAGGCTCCTCTTACTTTAAAGGACCCCGTTACCTGTAAATTCTCTGTTTTCAAATAAATCCTTGCGTCCGGCCGCAATTTTTGGGCATAAATCAAATCTGTTTTACGGGCCACATTTTTTAATACATAAGCTGCATGATAAATTTTGTCCAAAGTCAACATTACAATCCATCCTCACTTTTTGATATCTTGCCGATACAATTAAGAATATTTTGGTCAGATTATTTTCCTTAAACATTACATTGTTTTCTTAATGTAATTATGTTACGGAATGGTTTATTTTATAAAAGGAAAATAAAAAAACCTTCGTCTCTATCCAAAGAGACGAAGGCAATAACTCCGCGGTACCACTCTATTTGCTGCAAAAAAATGCAGCCCCTTAACCGTATCCAATAATACGTTCTCTTGTTAACGGTGAGAAACCGGCCTGGCTTAATCTTGAACTACTCAATTTCAGCTGGCTGCTCAAGGGTGATTTCCATCGCAGATTTTGGGTTACCTTTCACCATCCGGCAACTCTCTGAACCAAAGTTTCTGGATTTCTTCCCTTTCAACGCAATTTTATTATTCTAAATTTAGTTTATTCTTTTTATTTCCATTTGTCAAGTAGTAAAATTAAAATAATTTAATAAAAAGTATTCGGTTTATATCGCCAGCCTTCTTATATCACTAACGTAAGCCCTGTTTTCCTCATTGCCGATCATATCGAAATAAAAAAATCCCTGCAACTGGTAAGGAGACAATTCCAATTGCAGGGATGAAAATTCACAAATGGGGCTTATGAATTTTCAAAAAATATATAAAGAATGAGAAAAGAGAAGAAAAAAGCTAATTTGTTTGTTTTATTACTAGATATTATTTTTTATTAGCAATAAAACTGTTTTCTTCTTACAATTAAAGTTTAACTGAAATAAAATAAAAAGTCAATATATAATTGAAAAACTGATAAACGGTTAAATAACAATAAAATATGCTCATTTTGCAATCAAAAACAATCATCCATTTTTGATAACGATTATAACCAAATCCAATCCAAACAATTTGATAATTACTTTCACATTTAATTAAATAAAAGTTGATTATCTAAACTACTGTTATTAAACCAAAAATAGTTTCAATATAATATTTTTATCCATATAATATCTATATTTCCAAAATAGTAATTATGGTAAAAATCATCCAATTTATGAAAGTTAATTTACCCTAATTTTGATTATTTATGATTGTAAGTCGATTGATTTTGATTTTTTTATCGCTTTTTATCATTTTTTTCATTAATAATTGACTTTTCTCCACTTTGTATATATTATATAATCAAGTACATAAATTATACCGATTTTAAAAAAGAAAATAGTAATTATTTACATAATTTATGTTTTGGGCGCATTTCATTTCCAATCTAAAAAATGATTATTTCATTCTAAAGGAGGGTTGTAACTAATAAAAAAAGAGAAATTGGAAATTGAAATAAATTAAAATTTGCAGGCTTTTTTGAAAAGGAGGTCAAAAATGAACCGAAAGTTACGCAAAATAATTAGCGCAGCAACCGCTGCTGCAATTTTAGCATCATCCTTGGCAACTGGAGGCTTAACAGTTAGCGCAGCTGCGCCATCTGAACCCATCCAAACGTTCCAGGAAGTTTGGGGAATGGAAGATGTTACAGGGGAACAGCTTCGGGCTTCTATTGGTGATGCTTATGGGATGATCCGGGATAACATTTTTACATTGGATATTGCAGAAGGAAAAGGTGTAGATGGCAGCAATGCTATTGCATGGACCAATACTGCTTCTTCCCCAAATTATAGCGATATCGACCTACGTTACCATGAATTAGAAAATAGGCAGACAGATTGGTCCGGTGCAGAAGAAGTTTGGTTCCATGTGGACTTTAGGGAATATGGAACTATGGAACCACAAATCCGCTTTGCTTTCCAAGAAACTGTTTATCAGGAAGATGGAACATCCCTGAATGTTCAACATGCTCTTTCTATGAAATCAGGGGCATTATACTATTATAATGATGGGTTAAACTGGATTCCAGGAGAAGTGGATGGTAGCCAAAGGATGACTTTCCCAGTAGGGTTTAATGGTTGGGTTCGTATTCCACTGGATATGTCTACTTTTTCCGCATATTGGAATGGCTATGATGATATGTATTTAAAAGATGTAAATCAGTTAAATATGCACATTGTGGGCAACGATACTACATTAAATAAAACAGCATACTTAGATAGTTTTGGCATTGTTGGCCAAGGCTTTTCAGACAAACTGCCCTCACAAGGAAATTACTCCTATAAAGAAATGTGGGGAGTAGAAGGAATCACCGATTTGCCAGGAATGTTGGGCGACTTCTATGGCATGTTAAACAAATATTATGATTTAAGTGTTTCCGAAGACAAAGGATTCAATGGAAGTTCTGCCTTGGCGTGGAAAATCAATCAATCTACAGCCGGTTTGCCAAATTCCGATGTGGATATCCGCTTATGGAGCGAAGCTTGTACAATAAAAGATACCAATGGTACTGGCGCGGAAGAACTTTGGTTCTATGCGGATGCTACCGAATTTGGAGACCAACCAACAGAGATTCGGTTCGCTTTCCAAGAAGATACTACAGATGGATTCCAACATGCACTCCAACTGGTAAATGGGACAACTTACCAAACAAATGATGGTAAAGCATGGACAACCAAAAAAGTAGAAAATAACTTGATTACTTTGGATGCAGGGTTTAAAGGTTGGGTTCGTATTCCACTAAGCAATGCTACCTTTACTCAATATTGGTCATCTGGTGGAAATGTAACCACAGTTTGTTATACTTCTATTAACCAATTTAACATGCATGTCAATTCCAATGACAGCAACATTGGCAAGACTCTCTATTTAGATGGATTTGGATTTGTAGGAAATGTGAATGGCGTGGATTTACCAGTAGAACCTGTTGATCCAACAATAGGAGCTCCTATATTTAACCAAAACATTTTAAACAATCCAAATTTAACTTGTTATAAAAATGGTTCTGCTCCAATTACCGATGCTAGTGCGACCAGTGAAACCAGCAGCAGGTTGACCTACCGCACATTTGGTGCTGCTCATGGCCAGGCATATATCAATCAGGATTCTGGTATGTTGTTGTATATTCCCAATCAAGGCTTCTCTGGAACTGATACCTTTACTGTTCGGGTAACGGATGAACAACTTCGTATGGCAACAATTCAAATCAATGTAACCGTATCCGAGGAAACTGATCCAAATGCTGGTGAAACGATTGATCCACCATCTCCAGAATATCCAGAAACACCTGACGCTCCAACTATGCCAAAACCGGACACAGAACGAGCAGTTAGCTTGTTAAAGGATTTTGGATTGGAAGGATATGTTGGAGAAAATATTCAGGGTAATATTGACCAATGGCAAGTAAATGCTTTAAAAGATAACCCTAATATTATCGAACAGATTGAATCCGTAACCGCAGGAGATGGAAAAATTGCATTAAGCAGTATTTTATCCGATGCTAGTGGAGCATTAGGTCAAGGTATTTACAAATTGGATATTAACGAGTACAAAGGCTATGATGGAACACAGGCTGTCCAATGGACTAGCCTAAAAAATACACCTCTTACCGCTGATACAGATGTACGATTTGTTGGCGATAGTACTGCTACAATCGATTGGACTGGTGCAAAAGAGGTCTGGTTCTATCTTGATAATACCGAAATGACCTCTGGTAATCTGGAATTCCGATTTGCTTTTGAGGAACAAAATATTACCGGAAAAAAAGGAAGAGAATCCTGGCAGATGAAAGACGGTTCCAAAGCATATTTATGCGGTGATGGTGTAAACTGGACAGAATCTACTGTATCCAATCGTGCATTTTTGATTCCTGCTCAATTCAAAGGTTGGATCAAAATCGCCCTGACGCCAGAAGTATTTGAAGTGTATTGGGATGAATTAGGAGAAGAACAACATACAATTGACTTAAAAGACGTTCACCAATTCCAATTGAGAATCCATCCAAATGAGGATACTGTGGACAAGAGCTTTTATTTAGACAATTTTGCAATTGTTGGTAATGTAAATGGAACTGAAGCAGCTCCTGTTGCAATTTCATCCGAAGATAGTTTCAAAACTGTTTGGAACATGGATTCCTTGAAACAATCTTCCCAATATACTGGGGCATTGGTTGCTTGGTATGATGAGTTTCCAGGAAAATTATTGACTGGTATTTCCTATAGCTATTTGTTAAATCCAGATCCAGACCTATTGGTTGCTGGAAATGAATTGGCGGACGCTATGACAAACGCACAAGGAAAAGATGGTTATTTAGGAATCTATGCAGGAAATTCCGTTATGGGCGGACAAGGAAGCAACTGGGATGTTTGGGGACATTACCATTCCATCTATGGCCTATATAACTGGTATAAAATTACAGGAAACCAAACTTACTTGAATACAGCAATAAAAGCTGCTGATTATGTTTATAAGTATTTTGTAGAAGGCGGACGTACTTTTGATTCTGCTGGAAGCCAGACAATGAACTTAGGTATTAGCCATGGTTTTGCTGTTTTATACCAAGAAACTGGTGATGTACGTTACCTCAACGCAGCTCGTCAGATTGTAGTAGAAGACTGGCCAAGATCCGGTGACTGGCTAAATAACGCATTAAATGGAAACGATTATTATCAGTCTCCACTGCCAAGATGGGAAGCATTGCACACCATTATTACATTGGGAACTTTATATGAAGTAGACCATAATGACAACTACTACAATGCATTGCAGGATATCTGGTACAGTATTCAAAAAACAGATGTGCATAATACAGGAGGTTTCACCAGTGGTGAACAAGCTTGTGGAGATCCATACAATACTGGTGCAATTGAAACTTGCTGTACTGTCGCTTGGATGGCTCTTAGCACAGAATATTTACAATTATCTCATGATTCCTTCGCAGCGGACCAAATGGAAATCTCCTATTTCAATGGAATGTTAGGCTCCTTGTTAAATAACGACAAACAAGTTACCTACAATACTCCAATGAATGGCAGTAAAGGCTCATCTCAAGAACAAATCGCATTTCAATACAACAGTGGTTCCCCAGATTTTAACTGCTGCCAAGCAAACGCAGCACGTGGTTTAGGAGAATTATCACAATGGGGCGTTTTAACAAATAATACGGATTTATATTTAAATTATTATGGTCCATCCCATGCTCACTCCTATACTCCAGCAGGAAATCCAATTACAATTCACCAAGAAACTAATTATCCAAAAGATGGAGCAATTAAAATCACATTGGATCTGGAACAAAATGAAACATTTAACTTTAATTTGAGAATCCCTGTTTGGGCAATGCAAGGAAACACATTAAAAATTAATGGTGAATCTGTTAGCGGTTTGGTTCCTGGAGAATACTATACCATGAACCGTGAATGGAAAAATGGAGATACCTTAGAATTAAATCTAGACATCGCAGTACATTATTGGGTAGGCGAAAAGAATTTTGCGGGTAAAACTTCTGTTTACTATGGACCAATTTTACTTGCATATGACACTAACTATAACTTCCTGCCTGCTAGTGGCGCTACATTGCAAACCAGTGACTTAGAAAATATGAAAGTTGTAGATGGAAGCGAAGAAGGATGTTGGTTGTTTGCAGAAACAAAAACTATCAATGGTATTCCAGTTAAATTAGTAGACTTTGCTAGTTGTGGTCAGGATAAATCCAACTATGAAACTTGGCTCAATATCAATCATACTATGGATTACATCCCATATGTTCAAGGTGGAAATCCAATTTGGAACAATACACCAAACATGCCAAGTTATACTGTAACAGCAATCGAAAACAATTATGCGACTGTTACAATCGAAGATTCAGAAGTATTATTTGGTGGCTCTACTACATTTACAGTTTCCGTTAAAGATGGTAAAGAACTGCAAGACATTTTAGTGAATGGTAAATCAATTGGTGCTGTGACAGAGTATACTTTAACCAATATTAAACAAGATACTACCATTACAGTTGTTCTCAAAGGAGATAAATCTATCTTAGATGCAGTAATTAAATATGCAGAAGAACAGAAAGCATCTGATGACTTTAACAATGTTATCGCAGATGTACAGGAATCCTTTAATGCAGCATTGGATGCAGCAAAAGAAATTGCGGCTGATCCAGCAGCAACTCAGGATGCAATAGATGCAGCATGGAAAGCATTGATGACAGAAATCCATAAATTAGGCTTTGTCAAAGGAGATATTACTTCCTTAGAAGCTCTGGTATCCTTGGCAGAAGGCTATGACATGAATGACTATGTAGAAGCAGGTCAGGCAGAATTCTTAGAAGCGTTGAAAGCAGCACAAGATTTATTAGCGGATAAAGACAATGCAATGCAAGCAGAAATCGAAACAGTAGAAACCAATCTGTTAAATGCGATGCTGAACCTGAGATACAAAGCGGATAAATCCATCCTGGAAAAAGTAATTGCGGAAGCCAACGGCAAAGATGCAAACGCATATACAGCGGAAAGCTACGCAGTACTGGAAGCAGCAGTAGCAGAAGCAAACGCAGTGATGGCGAACGAAGATGCAACTCAGGAAGAAGTAGACGCAGCAGTAGAAAGAGTACAAGAAGCAATGAAAGGTCTGGTAGCAGTAGAAAAACCATCTACCGAAACACCAGATGACAATAAAGCAGACGGTACACAAACAGGGCAAGAATCTACCACAACAAAAGCAAACGCAGCCAAAACAGGTGATGTTGCTCCAATCGCAGGAGTAATAGCACTGGTATTGGCAGGCGTAGCAGTAGTAACCCTGAAAAAGAAAAAATAATTAATTTGACATCTCCTTCATAAATAAAAAATATTTAAGCCACTAATCTATTCAGATTAGTGGCTTGTTTTTGGAGCTTTATCAAAAAGAAACCCCGGATTAGCCGGTGAGAATAAAAATCTTTAGATAAAAGAATATCTATTTTTATTAAAATAGCTGTAGAGTTATCGGCTGCATTACAAAGTAAAAGAAGGAATTACCATGAACAATATAAAAAATTAAGCAGATTCAAAATGGCGATTTTAGTATCATATCGCATTATTTATAGTAATCTAGTGCATGTATTTAAATTATATTTCATATGACTTTGCACTATAGCATTCGTGTCAAAATATCATAGATAGAAAGTATATAGAATATAGGATCTGACAAAGGTTATGCAAGTCCATAGGAGTACAAAGATATCTAGAACAATCTCCATATACCAGTAAAGTATTTTACCCTATTTATTCATAGAATATATCATAGGAAAAAAATCTAATATTTTAGAAAAACACACCAATTTGAAATACAAATATTGAAATCGTTGCTTCTGGTGTAGAAGATATTATATACAAACAGTTGAACAGAATAAAAAGTCAATTGCACAGTACATCATCATACTAATAAGAAATACACCCATATGGTATCTTTTTAGAGTTTGTATAGATCATCAATTCAATTAGTAGTTTTAATTAATTATTACAGTTATGAAAAAATAAATACTAAAATAATTATAGTTATCATTAAATAGTTTATAAGAAGTTTTTTCTATAATTATAGAAAATATCTATTTACTGAAAAGAAATTTTAAGACTAAATTTCATATTGCCTAATAATTCCCAAAATAATCAAAATTTATCTATCAATAGGAATCCACTACCGAAACACAATAAGGGGAATTACAAATATAAAATATTACAACTAGATTGAAGTATTTCAATCTATAAAAAATAATATATAACAAAAAAACAGATAGGTAAATATTTCTTTACCTATCTGTTTCTGTTATTGGCTCCCCATCCTTACCCGCAGGCGAACCACTACCTGCTAAAATGGATTGTATATCATCGTAACTAACTAATTCTGGCGGGAAATCTGGCATAAGGTAGACAATCACACAATGGGCATCGTAGACAAACACACGGTATATAAACGTATCAATTAATGCCTGGTCGTTCTTAGATTTTTTGACAATGTTGTTTATAATTTGTTGGATATCTTCCGCGGACAAGTCCGGCGCTTTAGCAGATTCTATTTCCAGCGTTTCTTCCAACTGGACTTTTTTACTTTCCAGTTCTTCCAGCCTGTCTTTTGTGGCGGCTGTAAATATCCCCTGCTCTATTGCTGCCAAAATATTATTGATACCCTTATTGGTATCCTCAAGAGCTTTTGCCGCTGCTTTGGCAGCGGTATTATTATCTCTAAGGTCTTGCAGCTGCCTAGCTACTTCGGCGGCTATTTTGTGTGCTGTCTTATCGTTGCCAAACAATGACCGTGTATGATTGATAACGGTCTGTTCTAATACATCTTTTTGTACTGTTTCAGCGGTGCAGCCTGTCCCCTTTTTGCGGCCGCTGCATTTGTAGTATCGGTATAGTGTGCCATTGCGCCCTACGCCACTTTCCCCGTTCATGGCCTCGTGGCACTCACCGCAATAGGCTTTGCCCGTCAACATGTACACGTCTTTTCTTCTTGATGTCCCTGATTTAGCCATTTCAAGCCTCCTTTGCGCTGTCTCCCATGTTTTTACTTCTATAATAGCGGGCATACCACCCTCTATTATAATATCATCATATATATAAGTACCCTTATATCTAGGATTACGGATCATATTGGATATTGTATTTTTGTTAAATTGCTTACCTAACCTGGTTTTGTATCCATGGTCAGTAAGCCAGTTAATAATATCTTGTACCTTATCCCCTGCCGCATAGCGGGTATATATTTCCCGCACTGCTGCCGCTTCCAGGTCGTTAATATGATACTTTTTATCTTTCCCATTATAATACCCGAACGGCGGGTTCCCGGTTACCTGACATTTGTAGGCGCTTTCTTTCATCCCCCTACGGGTTTTGATCGCCAACTCCTCGGAATAATATTGATTAAATACCACCAACATTCCTTCTGCCAGTTTTCCTTCTGCTCCGGTAGGGATATGCTCGGAAGCGGATACTACCTGTTTCCCGTAGTCTTGCAGGTGCTTTTTGTAGCGGCTATCATCGTACATGCTGCGAGCGAATCGGTCAAACTTATATACAAGTACAATGTCCCAACTTGCCCGTTCAGCGTCCACAATCATCCGCTGGAACTCTGGCCGCCTATCTGTGCGCCCTGATAAGGCTCTATCAATATAAGTGCCTACCACAGTTATACCGTGTGACTGGGCGTAATTATTGCATACCCTCAATTGCCCTTCTATGCTCTGCTCTGTTTGATTGTTGCTGCTATAGCGGGCGTATATTACTGCTTTCATCTTAATCCTTTCTGCTTGCATATTACACCAATGTGTGGTATAATAAAAGTGTACTAACAAATAATTGTGTAAATAATAAAAAATAGTCCTCGGTGTGCCAACACTGGGGGTTATTTTTTATACCATTTTGTTAATATCAACAAAATGGTATAGCAGGCGGGGCGGCACTCCCGCATCTCCTAACAATGGGCGACGGCTGCCCGTTCCGTCCTCTGCTATACAAAAACCTTTGGTCTCAACTTCTCCCGTATGGTGGAAGGTTTACTGCCAAGGGTTTACGTTTATATAAATATTATATCTCCTTGGCGTATAAAAATCAATTGCTATCGTTTTGCCGGCACCAACAAAACGTTATATATTATAATTAACTCCATATACTAATTACTACTATATGGAGGGATTAATAATTATGATAAATATAGCTGTCTGCGATGACGAACGTATTTTTTCGGAACTGATTGCCGAGAAAATACGAGATGAATTGCAAAAATATGATTATATGTTTCAGATTGATTATTACACTAGCGGGATCGAGTTGTTAACACAGCATGAATCCGCTTTGTATGACATTGTATTTTTGGACATTGACATGCCCAAAATCAATGGATACGAAACTTTGCTGCAATTACGGAAGTTAAAGCCGGATATTTTAGCGGTATTCATTACCCATCACAGAGGGTTAATTTATCCATCATACAAATATCACCCATTTATGTTGCTTACCAAGCTAGATTTCACCAGCAAAATTCACGGCGTAGTAAAAGAAGTTTTGGGAGAATTAAAAAATATCCGAGAATTAGATACGTACTACACTATTACTAGATATGGGCACGAACAATCCATATTAAAAAGGCGTATCATATACGCAGAAGCTGTACACCATGGGGCTAAATTGCATACGTTAGATGGCGTATTCAAAATAAGGAAAAGCTTACAAGAGTTATACAGCGAGTTAGATTGTGGATACCTCGTTTTTTGCCATAGATCTTGTATTGTTAACGTTAAACACGTCCACGAAATCCATCAAAATACAGTTTTATTGGATAACGGCGTTAAATTACCATTATCGCAACGACATGTGACAGAGATTATAAAAAAATATAAGTAAAAAGAATAAATTTATTATATTTTAATTCATAAACAAGCACTTTTTTGAATTTTGTTTACTGTTTATTCACACTTTTAACCCGTTCAAGCCCTATGATCCGGCAATTTAAGCCCATTTGCGTTCACGATGTAAAATTCATGCTACAATATACTTGTAGCTACAAAATATAACAAAATAATACAAAAATCGCTAGCGCTAGGGTTAAAAGGAGCGTACATAAACATGAAACAAAACAATAAAACCAAGGGACAACTGCGCCTGGAATCCGAAATTATTAAGCAAATTGAAACTATCATCAATCGCAATTGTGATGATGAGCAATTTCTCAAAGAATTACTTACAACAGTAAAGCAATTTGAAAAAGCGTTTCACAAATACAAAAAATAACTGTTTTATATCGCCCGAGTTTTTACTCGGGCTTTTTTTGTTGCTTTCCTTTTACGATTTTTTCAGCGATATCTTCTACCAATTTATCAACGATATCCTTTTTATCGTCTGGCAAATCCCAATATACCATTAAGATTTGTTTAATTACTTCATGTTTGCCGGAGAATTTTAATTCTTGACAAACCAAATCAAACTGGGCGTTTTCTGTTAATTGGATGCGCATTTCTCCTTCCCCAGTTCTAAGCCAGTTTTCGTCAATATTAAATTCGCGGCAAATATCCGCTATGGTACGGTCGCTAGGGAGTTTTTTTCCTGAGCATAATTCAGAAACATATGGCTGAGATAAATTTAACCTTTTTGCAAATTCAGTTTTTTTGATTCCTAACGTTTTAATAATTTCCAAAATTCTTTCGTTCATTATGTCACCTCTTTTGTCTTTATTATACTTTGCGATAAGCAGAAAGTCAATAAAAAAATTCGCTAAGCGATAAAAAATAGCTTGACATTTAATCTAAGCTATGTTATATTATAGCTAAGCGAATGACAAGGAGGTGAAAACAATGTTACCAACAAAAACAATCCCACTGCCAATGGACCTTATCACAGAAATCGAAAAAATCAAAAAGAATGAAAAGGATTGGGGTGGCGGAGTAGTAGCTTTGGAACAAGCTGTTGGACGATATATCTTAGATTGCGAAAAGTCCACTAAAAGCAAGTGCTTTGCTGAAAGAGTAATGGGAATAGTAAAAAACTCCGGTGCGACAATTGCTGATATTAAACAAGCATTTAAGGATGTCGAACAACAACTAGATAAAAAATATGACAATGCTTCAGCGGAAGAATTTGTGTGGGAATCCCGACAGCGATAAAAATATCCCTGGCACTATGGGACAGTACCAGGGACGAAGCTTATTTGTCTGGGTTCTCATATCGCAATAAGTTAGCAATATGAGTAGTGTCCATTCTAGACAAGCATCCATACGCTTTTGCATATTCTTCTAACAGAAATTCTAATTTTTGAGAATAATTTAATTTGTCATGGATTCCTTTTTCCAAATCTTTTTCAAAATTACGGAAAACATACTCAGCAGCAATATCGCGATAAGCAGATTCTAAATCAAATTCTTTTCCATCATCAAATGTAATTTTCATAAAATCACCCCCCTTCTACCAACATTTTACTACAAATTGAAAGGGGGTTCAACAGGAGGTGAAAATATGAGTAAAAATGCGAAGCGAAAAACAAACATCGAACTGTTTGTTGACCCCAAAAAATTAGAACGAACAGAAAAGCTGGTAAAAAGCCTTATAAAGATTGAAGATGAAGGAGAAAAAGATGCCCTTAACTACATCAAAGGTTTCGAGGATTGTTTGGCAATGATAACAACCAAACCAGCGTAGAAAGAGGTGGAAACAATGGAAACAAAAAAAGAAATACCAAGAGCCCCATATCATTATAGTGAGGGACCGGCGTTTAAACTATTTTGCCGCCACTTAGCGGAACAAATCGTAGAAGCCTGGCAGAGCGGGCAGCTCTACCGGGGAGACGATGGAAAAGTACATTGGAGGGAGACCAATGAAGATTAATAAAAAATTTTTCTTGGAAAAATTAAAAGAAGAGGAATTGACACAAGCCGGATTGTCAGAAATCACTGGTATCTCGCCGATAACGTTTACACGGCTAATCAAGCATGGTGGCAACTGCCGTAAGTCCACGGCGGAACTAATCGCGGAAGTGCTAGATGTTGAATTATCAGAATTGATTGAAAAAGAAGGAGAACAACAATATGAAGATCAATAACAAGCTGCTCATAAGCCTAATGGCGGCGCACGAAATGACAATGGCGGAATTATCAAGGGAAAGCGGCGTATCAACCAAGACGATACAACTTGCCGTTACCAACGTCCAGCAAAGTGTGTCAAAAGACACCATTATAAAAATAGCCAGAGCACTCAATGTAGACCCGATCCGGCTGGAAGGAGGGAAACAATGAAACACGAACACTACATAATCAACGACGAAGAAATAGCGCTCCTTGACAAATATGAGGGGGTGATGACACAAAGAAACGACCCTTACAGATACGATACTTTTTCGGCGGAAACCCTCGCGGAATTTTGCCAGATGAAAGACCGAGATAACGATCTATTTTTCAGGCGGGCACAAGCGGCATGTGAGGTTATAGAGAGGTTATAGATATGATAGCTAGTGAAATTGGCATTGACCCCAATAATACAAGCTATTGGATTTATGCGCCAGATGAAAACGGCACATCCCCAATACTGGGCAAAATAGAAGAATGGTTTAGCCGTAGTGGGGAAAAAGCGAAGCTAAAACGCAGATTGCAAGAGCTGGAACAAGAAAATGCGATCCTACGATCGCTAATACAGAAATAGGATAGGAGGAGCCATGAAACAAATCATCATAAAAACCGGACAAGTCGCCTTAATCGTCCTCGGTGTACTATTGATCCAAGGAGCATTAGGTGCAAGCGATAACTTTAGTATATCTTTCGCCGAATGCCTAATACGTTGTGGTATCGGCATGGCAATGATAGTAGCTGTTATCTGGATACCACGGATAGCACAAGCAATCCGGTTGCATAAAAAATCAAAAGAAGAGGTCGACAACCATGCAGCATAAAAAAAGCTCCTGCAACGGCTGGCACCGTATGCAAGAGCAATTAACAAAATACAACACTATTATTGTAACTTAGTATAAGGAAAATGTCAACAGGAGAATAAAATGAAAATATATACGCAAGAAGAATTTGACGCTTTACCACGTAATGAATATGGGGTTAAATTCTGCCCCACAGGGGATTACAGTCAAATAAAATATTTTGGTGAGTGGTGCAGCTTTGGTAAGTGTTGCAGCTTTGGTGAGTGTTGCAGCTTTGGTGAGTGGTGCAGCTTTGGTAAGTGGTGCAGCTTTGGTAAGTGTTGCAGCTTTGGTGAGTGTTGCAGCTTTGGTGAGTGTTGCAGCCTAGAGGGCTTAACCGGTTGCACATACTTTGCCTGTGACCGCATAGGCAGCGAGCTGCGAAAAACATATTTTATCCGGTCAAATGAGGGGTTATATGTACGTGCTGGCTGCTTTTTTGGTACAGCACAGGAATTTGAGGAGCGTGTTAAAACCGTGCATAAAGGGACGAAATACGAACGAGAATATCTTGCTGCAATTGCGTTGGCAAGAATCGTATTGTATAGCGAGTAAGGAGGATGTCAAGTGACCTTATATGAAATAAAAGAAACTTATGCACAATTATTAGAGTGCATAGAAAATGACGAAATCCCAGAGGAAGCAATCCAAGATACATTGGAAGCTGTAGAGGGAGAATTTACGGAAAAGGTAGACAACATAGCTTGCCTTATCAAAAATTTAAAGGCAGAATCCGAAGCCATCAAGCAAGAATATAAAAACCTGATGGCGAGAAATCGTGCCAAAGAAAATAGAATTGAAGCCCTTACAAATTACTTGTCAGAGGCTTTACAATCAACAGGGAAAACGAAACTGGAAACAGCAAGAAACAAGTTGAGTTTTCGAAAGTCAACCGCCGTAAAAATCACCAATGAAACAGAGTTTGCAAAAAAATATCCTGAATTTGCTACATATGAAGTAAAGGTATCTAAAAAGGATGTTGGGGCAGTTCTTAAAGATGGCAAAGCACTAGACGGTGCAGAATTAATTCAAAATGTGAAATTGCAGGTGAAATAATATGAATAACTTAGATATTTACAACGCCCTTTGTGATCCGCCAGAAGGGGCATTGAAAGAAATAAAAGGTGGGAAGCTTAACGGGAAAACAGACATCAACCCAATGTGGCGAATCAAAGCCTTAACCGAATTATTTGGTCCGTGCGGCATCGGTTGGAAATATATAATCACAAAACAATGGACGTTGCCAGGGGCAAACGGAGAAGTGGCTGCATTTTGTAATATTGATCTATATTACAAAATAAACGGGAAATGGAGCGAGGGAATCCCAGGGACTGGAGGAAGCGGATTCGTCAACACTGAAAAAGGAAAACTTGTTACAAATGATGAATGCTTTAAAATGGCGTTAACAGACTCCATTAGTGTAGCAGCTAAGGCGTTAGGAGCAGCAGCTAAAATATATTGGAATAAAGACAACACCAAATACACCACGTCGCCGTCTCAACCTCCTGTTGTGGATGAACGGGAATATTATTGCGGGCGATGCAACGGAAAAGTAACAGGAGAGCGCATAAAAGGTAGGAACTATACAGCGGCGCAAATATATGATAAAACAAATGGCATTTGTTTTAAATGCTACCAAGAAATCAACCGTAAAGTAGCAAACAGGGCAGCAAATCCATGACAGAAATTATCCGCTTTATGCGGCATCTAGAAAGCGAGGGCAGAATGAGTATAACAGGTGAAACACGCAGGGCAAGTTACAAACAACTAAAGCCTGAAAAACGCTGGGGGAAAATATTGATTGCTCTAAAAGGCAATCAAATGACCGCCAGAGAAATTGCAACAAAGCTAGGGTATACTGACATGAACTATGTAAGACCTAGAATCAGCGAATTGCAAAAATATAACGTTATACGGGCATGCGGGTCAACTGTTGACCCGATAACTCATAAAACGGTTGCAGTATTTGAAGTAGTGGAAGGAGCAATTAAAGATGTTAAATAATGTTGTATTGATGGGGCGGTTAACCGTTGATCCAGAATTGAAACAAACACAAAGCGGTGTGTCTGTATTATCTTTCACCCTTGCGGTAGATAGGGACTATACACAGCAGGGTCAAGAGAAACAAGTTGATTTTATTAATATTGTTGCATGGAGACTCACAGCAGAATTTATCAGCAAATATTTTACTAAAGGGCAGATGATGGCTTTAAAAGGGGCTATTCAGACCCGCAGTTATGAAGACAAGCAAGGAAACAAGCGCACTGCTTTTGAAGTTGTTGCGGACAAGGTATATTTTTGCAGCAGCAAGACTGAGGGGAGCAACAACGGCAAAAGCCTTAAATCTGATAATGTTTCAGTTGGATTCGATGATTTTGACGGCTTCGAGGAAATAGGCAGCAATGACGATGATTCACCATTCTAGGCGGTGATATTTTATGCCAAATAGAATTTTGAAAGAAAGCATCTGCACAAGCGACACAATAGATCAATTAAAATGGGACGAAGAGGTATTTTTTTATAGGCTGATTGTTAATTGCGATGATTATGGCAGGTTTGATGGGCGACCGGCAATTATAAGGAGCAGGTTATACCCACTCAAAATTAATATTACCCTTGCAACCATCGAAAAATATCTTGATAAGTTGTCGACTGTAGGGCTAGTAGTCCGCTATATAAGCAATGGAAAACCGACCCTACAGCTAACAACTTGGGATAAACATCAACAAGTTAGAGCCAAAAAAAGCAAATACCCTGCCCCAGAAGATGGCGAAATTATGCAGAGCGATAATGTTTGCAATCAATTGATATCAAATGATTGCAAATGTCCCCGTAATCCAATCCAATCCGAATCCAATCCGAATCCTAATCCGAATACGGAAGATAATGCGCACACGTGCGCAAACTCTCCCTCTGTTAGGCATAAATACGGCGAATATAAAAATGTTTTGCTGTCTGATGAGGATATGCAAAAACTAAAAAACGAATTTCCAGACGACTATCAGCAACGAATTGAACGTTTAAGCGCCTATATAGCCAGCAAAGGGGCTAAATACAAAAACCATTTAGCCACAATACGGAATTGGGCAAAGAGAGAGGAACAGGCAAAGAAAGACACTGGAACATTTGGCGGCACACCGCCGTCCTATGACCTGGAAGAACTTGCGAAACGAGGTATGTATGTGCCAGAAATATAAATACATAATCCCAGAAATCCCGCCTAGTAACAACAAATTCATCGGGCGCAATGCCCGGTGGCAATACCAGGTGGAGAAGAAACGTTGGGCGGATTTGATTGCTTTACTTTGCAAGCCAAGGCCACAAGGGCCAATTCCCTACGCCAAAGTAACATTGACGTATTATTTTGGCGATAGGCGGCGGCATGACCCGGACAATTATGCGGGTAAAATGATTTTGGATGGATTGGTTAAGAGTAGTATTATCCAAGATGATTCATTCAGCTGCATTCAGCTACAGCTGAATGGGCACTATGACAAAAATTATCCAAGAACGGAAATCACAGTAGAAGTTGAGAATAATTGAGGTGTTATTATGAATTTTACAAAAGCGTTAAGACAGATGAAAAAAGGTATTCCAATGAAACTCCCATCGTGGGGTGGATATTGGTGTTGGGACAATGATACCAATACAATTATCGTGTATACGAAGGACCATCAAAGAATAGATATCAGAGAAACAGAAAACGTAGAGTCTACGCTACATAACGTGCTTTCTGATGAATGGATCTCGGCGGATGGAGAAAATTGCTCAATTCTAGGTGGCGTTCCTGCGTTTGGTTTTGGCGATGCAATCAAGTATATAAAACGAGGATTTAAGGTAAAACGCTTAGGCTGGAACGGCAAAAACCAACATATCGAACTAGCAAAGAACATTAGCTATATTTCTCCGGACGGAGTGGTCACAAATTGCAATCATCGGGCGATTGGGAATTATGCTATCGCTTTTGTTGGAACATCTGGTATACAGATGGGATGGCTTGCATCACAAGCAGATATGTTAGCGGATGATTGGGTGTTTTATAAAGAGGAAGAAAATGCTGAATGAATACATAATATCCCCATTATGGGCTGTTGTCACTCTGGTATTGTGCGGCACGATCTTTGGCAGCTGTACCGTTGCCCTAATCTGCACGATTTATCACGGACTAAAAGAAAGGCGAAAGAATCAAAAGGAGCAAATCGATGACGACAGCAGATAAAAAACAATGCCTACTACAGCTTAGAACATTGGAGGAACAAATCAAAAAAGCAGACGAGGAACGGATTGAAGCTATTGCTGCATTAAACAGCACTGCTATCAATTATTCCGGCTTGCCTAGCGGGAATGGTAAACACAATAAAATTGAATTAGGGATAGAGAGAGTACAGGCAGCGCAGGAGGAAGTCAATCGACTGATAGACCAGAAAGAAGCAATAAAAAAAGAACTGTTGGAACGGATTAAACAATGCCCAACACGGGAGTGCAGAATCTTACTGAGATGCAAATACATAAAGTTTATGACATGGGCGGCGATTGCGAAAAAATTAGGCGTAAGCAAAGAACATACCAGAAAATATCTCCACTTAAAAGCATTAAAAGAATTTAAATAAAAAACACAAAATATGGTATTTACTATTGACTTAACCACCCATATATAGTATAATTGCTATTGTGGAAAGTTGAATGAAACAAAAAGATTCTCCAAAAAGTTAGTTATTACCCGCCAGTCCCAATGCGGCGGGTAATATGGGCTTTTAACTCAATTGGTTAGAGTATCCGGCTCATAACCGGAAGGCTCCGGGTTCAATCCCTGGAAAGCCCACCATTGTCCTCACTGACTTTCTCCTTTATTCTACCGCCCGTTTGGGCGGCATATGCAGCGGAAACCGCATGAAGTCAACGCTGTAACAGGTATCTTTTTCTCATTTTTTATTTTCCTTTTTAGCCCGTTGATTATAGCGGGCTAATATGGGACAATTGGATGCAGAAAACATATTTTTACGGGGTATATGTTATTCCTGCAGCGGGTTCGATTCCCACTTGTCCTACCAGCCTAAGAGGCATCCAACAAATACCCATACTACATACCAAAAAGCAGAGGATTACTCATCCCCTGCTTTTTTATGTAATCAAAGGGATAAAACATATGGCTAGAGAGTTCGCAAAATCATTCTACAAATCAGCTGCCTGGCGGAAATGCCGGACGGCATACATCAAACAAAGGATTATGATTGATGGTGGCATGTGCGAAACATGTGGCACAAAGCCCGGAAAGATTGTACACCATAAAGTATGGATTACACCGGACAACATCAACAACCCAGATGTAACACTCAACCTCGACAATCTCAAATACGATTGCCAGGAGTGCCACAACAAAGAAACAGAAAACGAAACAAAACCAAGATACATATTTGACGAAAGCGGGCAGCCTATACTCCCCCCTGAAAAATAACGTGGGGCTGTCCGGCAAGGACCGGGAGCAGACAACATCTTTGTTGCGCGTGAAAAATTCCACGAGGGGGGGTGAAAGAAGGTGCGACATTGGAAAAGATAGACAAAGAAAAGCTGCTAAAGAAAGAAATTAAATCCTTTAAAGATATTTTTAAGCAGAAAAACAAAAACGAAGAACCAGGAATATCAAAAGAACAGCTAACCCTTATAAATAAGCTCTGTGAGCGGGCTGGCTTTATGTCAGCTACCTTGCAGGAACTGGAACAAATCATCAACGAGGAAGGCGCGGTTGAACTATTTGAACAAGGCTCCCAAAAAATTACCCGTGAACATCCAGCTGCCAAAACCTACAATATCATGATTAAAAACTATAACGCAACAGTCAAATTATTATCAAATTTCGCTCCAAACGAGGACGTAAAAGACGAATTATTGGGGTTTATTGAGCAAAAATGACCTGGTTAGAGGAATACGGGACGGCAGTGCTGGATGGCAAAATAGTAGCCTGTGAAAAAATTAAACGCATCTACGAAAAACTGTTGAATGATTTGTATCATCCAGGTGAATACCATTTTGATGAGGAAATCGCGAACAGGCATATCCGATTTATCGAAACATTTTGTAAACAAGCGCAAGGTAAAATAGGCACACCGTTACAACTGGAATTGTTCCAAAAAGCACGGTTTCAGGCGGCGTTTGGTTTTGTGGATGATAATGATAACCGAAAATATAACGAAGTTCTAACAATTGAAGGCCGTAAAAACGGGAAAACAACAGAGTGTTCCGCTATTAATATTGATATGTGTGCCAACGACCACGAAGGATCGCCGGAGTGCTATAATATCGCAACAGCAAAAGACCAGGCAAACAAAGGATTTGAAGAAACTCATAAAATGATACGCCAATCCCCTCTTTTGCGGAAGCATTTCCGCAAACGTCAAGGGGATTTGTATTTTGCTCACAACATGGGGATTATCAAAGCGCTTGCCAGCAACACAAACAGTTTGGATGGGTTGAATAGCCATTGCGTCATCATAGACGAATTGGCGGCAATCAAAAACCGTGACTTATACGACTTGATGAAGCAGAGCATGAGCAGTAGAAGCCAACCTCTGCTTTTTTGCATTACTACAAACGGGTTTGTGCGGGATGGAATTTTTGATGCACAATATGAATACGCACAAGGTGTAATTGATGGGACCATCAAAGATGAACGCTTCCTTCCATTTGTTTACGAACTTGACCACCGGGACGAATGGGACAAAGAAGAGTGCTGGATCAAAGCGAACCCAGGCTTGGGGACAATAAAAAAATTAAGCTTTTTACGTGAATGTGTAGCAAAAGCTAAGGTTGACCCATCATTTAAGCCAACCGTCATGGTTAAAGATTTCAATCTCAAGGAAAACGCCGCTGCCGCCTGGTTGTCTTATGACCAACTAAACAATGAACAAACATTTGACTATAAATTCCGGTATTGCATCGGTGGAATGGACGCCGCTGACAGCGTGGACCTGAATGCGGCGAAAGCGATCTGCATGCGCCCAGGGGATGAAAACTTATACATCAAACAAATGTACTGGATACCGGAAGAAGTGTTGAGGGCGAAAGAAGCATCACGACGGGAACGTGATGACGCGCCATATAAACTATGGGTGGAACAAGGATATATGCGGACGTGCCCCGGCCACAAAGTGGATAAGCGGGTGTTTTTGGATTGGTTTATTGAATTGCGGGATGTGGAGGACGTATATCCGTTATATATCGGATATGATCCATGGCATATTGACGACAGCCTGTTAAGGCAATTTAAGGATGAATTTGGCGAGCGGGCGATGATACCTGTCCGCCAAGGGGCACCCACCCTGGCACAGCCCATGACGGACCTAAAAGGTGATTTTAAGGCACATCGGGTTATATACAACAACAATCCAGTGGACAAAATGTGCTTGTTGAATACATACACTACACCGCCCGATAGAAACGGTAACGTATTACCGGATAAAACTGACCGCAAACGCAGAATAGACGGCACAGCAGCCCTATTGGATGCCTATGTTGTCTTACAAAATAAAAAAGATGAATATCTAACAATGATTTAGGAGGTACTATGGGATTATTATCAAGGTTAAAAAACAGATCGCCAACCCGTGAAAGCGTAAGGGTTGAGCTGATGCAGGACCAGGGAAACGGATTCTATTCATGGGATGGCAGGATATATTATTCGGATATCATCCGTTCCTGCATCCGCCCGAAAGTAAAGGCAATAGGAAAGCTGACAGCAAAACATATCCGCACATCTGAAACAGAGGAAGGCAAAAAAATTGAGGTCAATCCCCTACTGCACATTAAATTCCTGTTGGAAGAACCAAATCCGTTAATGACAATGCAACTATTCCAGGAAAAGATGGAAACGCAGCTTTGCTTGAACAACAACGCATTTGCATTAATCTACCGGGATGAAAACGGCCAGCCAATACAGCTCTACCCTATTATCGCCAGTTCTGTGGAAGCCGTTTATAAGGATAACGACCTGTATCTTAAGTTTTACTTATCCAATGGAAAAATATTTGTCTTCCCATATAGCGATATTATCCACTTAAAGGCGGATTACAACGAAAACGATATTTTTGGTACGCCATATATCGATTCCATCAAACCATTGATGGAAATTGTAAATACTACAGACCAAGGGATTGTTAAGGCAGTAAAAAATTCTGGCATTATCCGCTGGTTATTAAAAATTATGAACTCAGCAAGGCCGGAAGATATCAAAAATACCGCCAAGAACTTTGCGGATAGCTTTTTGAATACGCAAGGTGATTCATTAGGAGTAGCTGCGGTGGACGCAAAAGTAGAAGCTCAACAGATTACTCCTACTGACTATGTGCCAAACGCCGCGCAGATGGACAGGACAACCGCCCGTTTGCAATCGTTTTTTAATACCAATAACAATATCGTGCAATCAAAATATACCGAAGATGAATGGGTGTCATATTTTGAAGCCGAAATCGAACCAGATGCCAGGCGATGGGCGGAAGAAATGACGCGGAAGCTATTCACCCGCCGTGAACGTGGATTTGGAAACAAAATCTACTACGAAGCGGGGTCACTCCAATATGCAAGCATGAGCACTAAACTCCAATTACAAGCTATGGTGGATAGAGGTGCCATGACCCCGAACGAATGGCGTGAAGCGTTTAACCTTGCCCCAGTACCTGGCGGAGATGTCCCTGTAAGGCGCTTAGACACACAGCCGGTAGAAGGAGGTGAAACCGTTGAAAATTAACATCAAAGGTCCGATTGTTTCGACCAATGATAAATTTATTTACGATTTTTTTGGACTGGAAGCCGTTTGCCCGTTAGATGTGGGAAAAGCACTAAAACAAGCCGATGGGATGCCAGTTGATATCGAAATCAATTCCAGTGGCGGAAGCATATTTGCTGGAAATGATATTTATACCGCCCTAAGATCGTATCAAGGGGAAGTGAATATCAACATTGTATGGGCTGGCAGTGCAGCCAGTATTATCGCTATGGCGGGGAAAAGTAAAATCTCCCCTGTCGGCCAGATTATGATACATAATGTATCCGTTGCCGGGATTTCCGGTGATTATCACCAGATGGATAAGGCAAGCGAGATGCTGCAAAGTGCAAACAAATCACTGGCTGCAGCGTATACCCATAAAACAGGCAAATCAGAAAGCGAAATATTACAGATGATGGACAAAGAAACCTGGCTGACTGCCGAACAGGCGGTTGCGCTGGGTTTTGTTGATTCTGTGATGTTTCAAGACTTGGCCGCTGCCATTCCTGGGAGTGATATGCTCCCAAGGGAAGTAATCGAAAAAACCAGAAAAATGATTAATAATAAAAAGCAGTCCGATCTGCTGCGTGCGGAATTGGAACTGCTAAAATTAGGAGGTAGTTATGACTAAACAAGAGTATCAAACGAAAAGAATAGCCTTGATCAACGAAGCACAACAGTTTGTTGATGCTGGGAAGCTAGAAGAATTTAAGGCAAAAAAACAAGAAATCGAATCCCTAGACAACCAGTTTGACGCAGAAGCGAAAGCAACTGCGGAACTGGAAGCCCTGAATAAGCAGCCTGTTATTGATTTGCAAAACCTTAGCACGCCAGTTACTGGAGAAGTAACAGACCAATTAAATTTTGAGGTCAAAAACAAGGAAACCGGCGCGACTAATAGCAGCGAAGAATACCTGAAAGCATGGGCAAAATCCATGCAAGGGTATAAACTGACTGATAAAGAACAGGAAACAATCCGGCTGGTAAACGCATATACTCACACCACTGATAATACTGGGATTGTCATCCCAGAAACTGTGGCAAAAGGAATTTTCAGGATTGCGGCCGAAATGTACCCACTGTATGGGGATATCGTGGCAACAAATGTGAAAGGCAATGTTACCTACATTGTGGAAAACACATCCAGCGACAGCGCGTGGTACACCGAATCCACCCCAACAGAAGACGGGAAAGAAACTTTGCGGGAAGTAAACCTGAGCGGGTGCGAATTGGCTAGACAGGTAAAAATCTCCTGGAAATTGCGTGCTATGTCCACCTC
Source organism: Massilioclostridium coli (assembly GCF_900095865.1). Taxonomy (GTDB): domain Bacteria; phylum Bacillota; class Clostridia; order Oscillospirales; family Ruminococcaceae; genus Massilioclostridium; species Massilioclostridium facile. Next base: position 1,681,336 of record NZ_FMIZ01000007.1, read on the forward strand.
TGATTTTATTCCATATATCACACAAAAAATGGGCGAGAAAATGGGTGCTGGGCTCGCTTATGGCGTAGCACACGGAAAAGGATCAGGCGAAGCAAAACCGGAACCGACTGGAATTGTTACAGCGTTAGAAAAAGAAGGAAGCACACCGCATATTACTACCTATACAGCTGGCGCGCTTACTTATCAAAACATTGTAACAGCGCGGTCTAAAGTCAAAGGAAAATACACCCCTGGGCTTACAACCTACGCGAACAGTACAACCATCTGGACGGAAATTGCCAACATACTGGATAAAAACGGCCGCCCTATCTTTATGGCTGACGCTATCACCAATGGCGGTGTAGGCAGAATGTTAGGAATTACAGTGAAAGAAGATGATAGCTTAAACGATGGAGAAATCTTATTTGGAAATACACGAGGATATGGATTTAACATCAACGAACAGACCAGCATCCGCCAATTCGAGGACCCAGACAACCGGTTAACCAAATTTGTAGGTTATGCGATTGCAGACGGTAATGTATTGGATACTAACGCATTTAGCCTGTTAAAAAAAGCGTAGCGGACAGTAGCTTGTCCGCTCTTTCGTTTGGGTCATTGACATTAGACCCAACATTTAGTAGCGCTACATTAAGCTACACCACAACAACTACAAACGCATCAAATACCATTGCAGCGACACCAGCGGACGAATCTGCTAGCGTTGCTATTATGGTAGGCGAAACACCTGTAGAAAGTGGTAATGCAGCGACATGGCAACCAGGAGAAAATACCGTAAAAATTACGGTTACAAACGGAGAATCATCCACAGAATACACAGTAACAGTCACAAAATCAGAATAGGGGGCATGTAAATGGACCCTATTATAACAGAATTGGTGCGTGATTGGGTACGGATTAAAATAACCGATTTGGATGATACAGAAATAAGGCCAATGATTGAATCCTGCATCAACGATTTAAGGCTATCCGGTATCAAAAAATTGAGCACCAAAGACCCTCTTATCCGCCAGTGTATCAAGTTATACGCAAGGGCAGAATTTAATTTTGATGGTATTGGCGATAAATACCGCGAAATGTACAAAGAATTAAAAAATGCCCTCGGAATCTCTATGGAATACACCACGGAGGCTGACAATGTATAAGGATGTTATATGGCTATGCCGGGAAGTCAAAACTGGGGCTGATGCAGACGGGTATCCCATTACAAAAATGCGAAAAATAAAGGTTTTTGCAAACCAAAAATCAGCTGGCACAGCGGAATTTTATGCTGCTTTGCAAAATGGGATTAGGATGTCTGCTGTATTTGAAGTATTTTGTATGGACTATGACGGGCAGGAAACCGTAGAGCATGGCGGGAAAACATATAAAGTACAGCGGACTTACTCCAAAGGGGAAGATAGGCTGGAACTACACTGTTCGGAGGTGGTTTGATGGCATCTATTAAAGTGTACCCGGGCGATGATATCATCAAGCAGTTGCAGCAAATGGCGGATATTGATAATATCGCACCCAAATGTATTAGTGCAGCTGCCCCAGTGGTTAAAAAAGCCCTCAAAAAAAACCTTAAATCCCACAGAAAAACAGGAGATATGGAAAAATCAATCACGAACACAAAACCGAAGAAAAACAAACAGGGTTGGTACGCAAAAGTATATTTTAGCGGTGAGGATCGAAAAGGCGTATCAAACAGCTTGAAAGCCAATATCATCGAAAACGGAAAAAAAGGACAAGCTGCACATCCATTTGTGACAAAAACGAAAAATGATTGCCAATCTGACGTATCTCAAGCGATGCAGGATAAATTTAACGAGGTGACAGGATTGTGAACATCCAGCCAATTATGCACGAACTATTTGACCCTTTAGGCGTGCCTGTTGTACCAGACATCTATACCGGTAAGGATTGTGACCACATTGTATATAACTATGCGGACGAACGCCCAGTAATATATAGAGATGACACAGACACCGAAGATGAGACAACGGTACAGGTACACTATTTTACGAAAAATAACCCAGAAAAAATGAAACGAACCATCCGCCGCTTATTGCGGCAGGGTGGTTTTTGTATTATTAGCACACAACAATATTACGAAAATGACAGTGATTATAACCACGTAATCGTGGAGGCGTATATCACCGGATTTGTAAATGACGAATTGGAGGTATAAATATGGCAAAAAAAGGACTAAAGCACTTTGTTTATGGAGTTTATGACCCGGAAACAGCAACATACAAAGACGGCCGCGTATTAGGTGCTATTTCATGTAATATCACGCTTAACACATCCGACGCTACTTTGTATGTAGACGACCGGTTAAAGGAATCAGACGCACGTGTAACGGGCGGCACAGTGGAAGCGAATACAGATGACATCCCAGACCAGGATAACGCTATCTTATTCGGCCACAAAATCGACGAATCTACAGGCGATTTAATCGCAAACGAAGCTGACGAATCCCCTGTTGTAGGCTGGGGATTTTATGGGGCTACTAGCCGAAATAATATTACTGCTTACCGCGCAATTTTTCTGAATCAAGTAAAATTTGGGGAACCATCCGATGAAAACCAAACCAAAGGCGAAAGCGTTGAGTTCCAGACTCCTACTATTAGTGGCCAGATGATGATGGATGACCTGGGTAACTGGAAGCAGGAACACACGTTTGAAACCGAAGCGGAAGCGATCGCTTGGCTCGACGAAAAAGCAGCTGTAGCGGAAAGTCTTAAAATCCTAAAAGTTGTATGTACACAAGGTACAACAACAGGAACGACCGCCGTTACTGTAACACCTGAAAAAGAAGGGAGCAATACATACAAATACAAACTTGGCACATCGGTAACAATGCCAAGATACCAGCAAAGCTGCGCCGCATATACCACATGGGATGGAGAAAGTGACATCAAAGCCACCACAGGGCAAAAAATCGTGGTGGTAGAGGTGGATGAAAGTACGAAAGCATTAAAAGCAGGTATTGCGGATGTTGTGATTAAAACAGAATAGGTGGAAAGGATAGATTATGTCAAAAATCAAAATACATCCAGTCTGGTTTGAGGTTTCTAGCCGCACCTATGGTTTATCTTGTAATTTGTGTGTCATAGAAGCGTTACAGGACCGATACGGGACAATCGACAAAGCGTTAAAAGCGACCCAAAATGCAAAAGATATGGCCGTTATAGCCAAAGCTTTTTTGGATAACGCGGTTGACCGGCACAACGAGGACTTCCCAGGTGACCCCTGGGAAGAACTAAGCCTGGAAGAAATTAAAAAAAGAGTGAATTTCTACGCAATTGGAAACGCTTTGTCTGTTGCGTTCCAGCTGTCTATGCCTGATCCAGATGATATAGAACTAGAAAAAAACGGAAAGCCGGGCAATAAACACAATAAAGTGGTACGGAGTAGCTCGTTTGTTGCTCGGCTATTCGCAAAAAGAAGCACAAAGGACGACAATCAGGGAAATTGAAGCCCTATACCGCGAATACTGTCATTTGAACAAAATACAGTTAGACGATGAAAAAACGATTGATGACATTATCCCGTTTTAGGAGGTTGTAAAATGGCAGGCAAAGGGATAATAGGGTTTGGGCTGGCCATTGACGGTGAAAAAGAGTACCAGCAATCCCTAAAAAACATAACCCAAAATCAAAAAGTATTAAATTCAGAAGTTGAAAAAACACAAGCAGTATATAAAAACCAAAAAGAGTCTATCGAATCTGTATCTGCCCAATATCAGTTATACGGAAAAAAGTTGGACAACCTGCGTGAAAAAGAATCCCTACAGCAAAGTGTCCTAGAAAAAGTGACAAAAGCCTATCAAGATTCTGGGAAAAAGGTAGAATCCTTAAAAACGCAACTATCCAGTGCAGAAAAAGCACTGGATCAGATGAAAAACAGCTCAAACGCCACAGCGGAAGAAATCAAAGCCCAGGAAAAAGCGGTAAAAGATCTGGAAACCCAATTAAAAACCGCGGAACGCCAATATGGAGCAGCGGAAAGGGCAACTGGTACTTGGCAGATTGCCCTAAATAAAACAAAAACAGAAATAGCCAACACTGAAAATAGTTTAAAAGACCTTGGAACTCAACTATCTACCAAAAAAAGCTCCTTGTCTCAATTTGGGGAAGCCGCAGACGATGCCGCTACAAAATTGGGAAAGGTATCCGAAAAAGCGGATAAAATAGGAAACGTCTTAACTGTAGGCGTAACTGTACCTGTAACAGCAGCAGCGGGCGCCATGGTTGGTGCAATGGATCAGGTGGACGAAGGGTTAGATACTGTTATAACTAAAACAGGAGCTACCGGAACAGCTGCACAGGAATTAGACGCGGTATATAGGGAGGTAGCCTCCAATATCCCTGCGGAGTTTGGGGACATCGGCGCAGCTGTCGGAGAAATCAATACCCGATTAGGGTTTACAGGTGACAAACTCAAAGTTGCGTCCGAAGATTTTTTGAAATTTGCAAAAGTCAATGGTACAGACGTCAACACATCAGTACAGCTGGTAACCCGTGCTATGGGAGACGCAGGGATAGAATCAAACAACTATAAATCTGTGCTGGATATGTTAACTGTAGCAGCACAAAAAAGTGGTATATCCATTGACAGCTTAACTACCAACCTAGCCAAATATGGCGCACCAATGAGGGCGCTGGGGATTGATACCCAAACTGCCATTGCTATGTTTGCTGGCTGGGAAAAAGCAGGCGTAAATACCGAAATAGCGTTCAGCGGGATGAAACAAGCTATCTCTGCTTGGAGTGCGGAAGGTAAAGACGCAACCAAAGAATTTAGTAAAACAATGGATGCAATCAAATCGGCGTCTGACATATCAAAAGCAACAGCTATAGCCATTGAAGCGTTTGGCAAAAAAGCTGGACCGGATTTGGCAGACGCGATCAAAGGCGGACGGTTTGAGGTCGATGAATATATCCAAGCGTTACAAAGTGCTGGCGGAACGGTAGATAACACTTATGGGGCTATCGTAGATGAGGTTGACGATAGTCAGCTTGCCATGCAACGGCTAAAATTAGCCATGCACGATACCGGGGAAACAATTGCGAAATCTGTTGGACCAGTATTATTGGATTTGGTAGAAAATATCGAAGATGTATTTGAGTGGTTTGGCAACCTGGATAAAGGGACGCAACAAACTATCCTGAAATTTATCGCATTTGCGGCAGCCGCCGGACCGGTTACCAAAGTGATTGGCGGAATTGCTGGCGGCACAAAAACAGCTGTATCAGGGCTTGGCAACTTAGCAAAAGCCTTATCAGGGCAAGTGGCAGCCAAAACCGCTGCCACTGCTTTAGGTTCCGTTGCCACCAACGCAACAGCGGCAGGGACAGCCACAGCCGCTGCGGGTTCGGCGGCAGCTGGTGCAGCGGTAACCCTTGGAACAGTTGCTGCGGTTGCAGGCGGTGTAGCGGCAGCAGGATTGTTAACCTATGCTGTTGCATCGCAAACAGCGGCGGACGAGAGTTTCCAGGTGTATTGGGCTATCCAGCAATCTAAAACGGCGCTGGAAGAATCAAAACAAGCCCATGCCGAAAATATGGAAGCAATCGACAATGAAACGGATAGCAACCAAGACTTGATAGATAAATTATATGAACTCAATGACAAGCAAACCCTAACGAATGGTGAAATGGAAACCATGAAAGGAATCGTGGACCAACTCAATGAAAACCTGCCGGGGTTGAATCTGCTGATAGATGAACAAAGCGGAAAACTTAACGCATCAAAGGAATCGGTTGAAGCCTATAACGACGCTTACCGTACAAAATTGTACTTGGAAACGCAAGGCGAAGATATGAGTAAAGTGGTCAAAGACCAAATGAAAGCCCAAGAAGATTTAAATGCGGCATTGGATGACTACAATACAAAGAAAGTAGAATACGATGAACTGAACGCTGGTATGATCGCGAAAGAGCAAGGAGACGATGCTACATACCAGCAATATATCAATACTTATGGCGGGGGTAACGAACAGATATATTGGGATAAGTGGAATACAGCAAGAGGACGTCTTGAAACCGCAACAAACAACGTTAACACCGCACAGGCTGTTGTGGATGGATTTGAGCAAACGATCAATGAAATGTCAAACGCCTACGCCGCCACTGAAAAGCTGGCGGAAAAAGGCATCAACATGAGTGCCAAATACATCGAATCATTATCCCAACAAACACCAGAAGTAGTGGATGAAACAATAGGACTATTGGATAAATTAAAAAACGGCACCAAACTAAATTTTGAGGAAATCGGAAAGATATTTTCCAACGCCGGAATGGAATTGCCGGACAATTTTAACGAAAAACTGATGTTTAAATCTCCGGAAATGCAGCTGAAAGTTATCCAATTGCTTTCTGAATTTATGGGTGCTGCGGATAGCAAAAAACCGGAACTAGTGGCACAAATGGCGATGATGGGATTTAGCGTTGACGATGCGTTGTCAAACGGGCTGAAAAGTAATATCCAAGTAGTCCGTGATGGTGCGGCACAAACAATTACGGACCTAAAAGACGCAGCAGGTAACCGTATCACAAATATTACCCCAGAGTTTGCCCAAATGTTAGCTGACCTTGGGATTATCGGTGTAGATGAAATGGATCGTGTTGTATCCCAAAGCCAATTGACGGCCCCGGGGATGAAAAGTCTTGACGCTCAAACATGGGTACAACAAAATTGGCCACTCTTGCAAGGAGAAGCGGACAAAAACCCGATAACCGTCCCAGCCAAAGTAAAAATTAAAGTGGACAAAGGATGGCAAGGGCCTGTACAACAAGGGGTTGAAATTGAATACAACGCGGATGGCGGCATTATTAATAAGCAAACCCTTAGCTGGCTGGCAGAAGGCGATAAACCAGAAGCGGTTATCCCATTAGACCCATCCAAACGAGCCAGAGCCTTAAGCTTATACCAAAAAACAGGGGCGGCGTTAGGCGTGCCATCCGCCGCGATTGCACCACAATCCAACGACGGGACATTAATTGACTATAACAAAATGGCTCGATGTATTGTGTCAGCATTGCAAAAATCACCTGTACAAGTTAACACTAACTTTGAGGTAAAACAGGGTGATGTGTTGCTAAGCAACGAAAAAGCGGGTAAAGCGTTAGCCCCTGTAATATCCAGAATACAAGCCAGGAACGCAAGGCTTTAGGGGGTGGAGTATGTATCAAACACCATTAAAATACAAATTTTTAAAGCCAGAAAAAATCGTAGGGCAACGGTGTTGGATGAACAAAAAAGAGGTATCCAAGGCATATCATGCTGACCTGGATAGTTTTGTTGTTACCCCTGGCATGGTAACGGCACAAACCACGGAAAACCAAAGCCGCAGCACATTTGTAATCTCCAAACCGCAAATTGGCTACAAAACAGCAACCGCCATATTCTATCTTTATGGTGAAAATCCGGAAAAAACAGCTTATAACCTCTCTGGATTAATCAATGAAGCCAAAGAATGTACAATACAATTGGAAAGGTCAAATCTGTTTTACCGCGCCATCCTGACAAGCAGCAGCACATCATCCACGAGTTTCCGGTATTATACACAGGTCACTCTAACATTTAACGTTATGGAGAGTTTGCCATTAACTACACACGAGATAAGTAGCAATGCTATTATCTATAACCCAGGGACCGCAGAATCGGAATGCATTCTTGAAATTACGCCTAAAAACCAATTACCCCAATATACTATCATGGGGATTACTATTAAAAACTTAACTGTAAATACCACAGTAACGATTGACGGAATTAACAAAACCGTAATGGCAGGAACAGATAACAAATGGGCTGATACAGATTTAGTTGACTTCCCGGCGTTACAGCCAGGTAAAAACGAAATCACTATGAGTAGTAACCAACCTGTTGTTATCTCCTACTACCCTATTATCCTTTAAAGGAGGGATTACCATTATTACGCTATGTGACGCAAACGATCATCCAGCCTATCCCTTATTGGTTGACCCAAATAGTTATAGGGTTACCCACAAATATGACGGACAGGATACCGTGGAATTTGACACACCTGTAACCGGACGATATTACCAATACATCCAAGAAGAATCCAGGATAATCGCAGAAAATAACATATATTCCATAAAATCAATCCAGGAAGCAGAACAGGTTGTTACCGTGACTGCTCAAGTTGATCTGGATGACTGGAAATCAACCATAAACCGGGAATTTAAGCCGGGCAGCATGGCAATTGGAACACTGGTAAATCAAATAAAGCCCAATGGGTGGACCGTAGAAAGCGGGAACGTTCAAGTGGAAAACAAATCTCTTGAACTGGAAAACGTTACTCCATATGACATCCTGTTTCAAGCAGCGGAAACCTACAAAATCACATATCTATTTGATGCTATTAACAAAGTGGTCACCATTATCAATCCTGAATTGTCGCAGCCATCCGGGGAATACGTTACCGACGAACTCAACCTGAAACAACTCACTTATACAGGAGATTCTACCGAACTTGTTACCAGACTATACGCCTACGGCAAAGACGGATTAACATTTGCGGATATTAACGATCAAAAGGAATATGTTGAAAATCATAGCTATTCCAATAAAATAATTGCTGCAATCTGGGAGGATGACCGTTATACAGACGCACAAAGCTTAAAAGATGCGGCAACAAAAAAGTTGGAAGAAATGTGTATCCCAACCAGGTCGTACGAATGTAGTGTTATTGATTTAGCAAAGACAAGCAGCAAATACAGCCATCTTGCGTTTGCGATGCACAGAACCGTTACTCTGATAGACCGGAACAAAAGGACAAGAATCAACCATAGAGTTGTAGAGTACGCAGAATACCCCATGCGCCCAGAAAACAATGTCGTTACATTATCCACTACCCAACCAGCCATTGAAAACACCATAAAGGATATAACCGATGGCGTCGATAACCCTAACAGCGAATTTGGGCAAAAGATGCAGAGCGCGATCCAAAACGCCACGAACATTATTACTGGAGCTAAAGGCGGAAATGTTGTTATCAAATACGATGATAACGGAAAGCCTACCGAAATATTAATTATGGATACAGATGACCAAGCAACAGCTAAAAAAGTATGGCGCTGGAATATTGGTGGATTTGGATATTCCAGTGAGGGGATAAACGGACCATATGCAACAGCTATCACAATGGATGGCGCAATTGTTGCTAATTTTATCACTGCTGGGACACTTTCTGCCGACAGAATCTACGGAGGAGTGTTACAAAGCGAAAGCGGAAGCATACAATTTGATTTGGCGAACAATACGCTATCTGCTGATGGAATTACAATAAGGGGTAGTGGAAACAATAGAGTATATTTTACCGGACAAGGCGAAAAATCAATCTATATGGCATCGGATAACAACCAGGCTGTATTTATGTACTTGATGTCACATGGGGACCAAAACAGGATTGGGATGTATAACGATACCGATGGGATATACATCGAACCCGGTAAATCTGGCGGTGCAGAAAGCAAGGTAGTTTTCCGCGGACTTGGGTCCACATCATCCCAAAACCAGCCTTGCAGAGTAGAGGTTGTAGGGGATCTAGTTGTAAACGGCGTAAGTATCAGTAGATCGTTGCAAGCACTGTCCGAAGCAAATGGGATAAACTTAGAAAAAATATGAAGGAGGTGCAAGGATTGCAAAACATACAAAAGATAACAATTGACTTTGTGGCAGATGGGCCAACACAACGAGCATCCGCAAAGCAATGGGATAAAAACAGTCGAATCATCCGAGCGGAAATACTAAACAACGGGTTTCCGGTAACCATCGAATCAGGTACAACCGTTACATACGCTTTACGAAAGCCAGATAAAACACAAGTTGTTAATACTGCTACATATCAAGACAATATTGTTACGATTAATTTATCTGATCAGTGCTTGACTATATCAGGATTAGCAATCTGCGAAATTATTTTTGTAAAAAATAGTCAAGTAATATCTACTGCGGTTTTTGAAATTGAAATTTATCAATCTGCTTACGATGATGATGCGATGGAAAGCAGCGATGACTACGGAGCAATAGCCTCTATGTTGGAGGACGTTACCCAAGCAATGGAAAACGCTCAAGAAGCAGCGACCCAAGCAGATGAATCAGCAAAAAAGGCGCGAGAAGCTGCGGATGAAGCTGCGGAAACTGATATAGGTCAAGTGCTAGACAAATTTAACGATTATGTACCTACCACCCGTACAATCAACAGCCATAGCTTATCATCGGATGTTGCATTAACTCCAGAGGATCTCAAAAACGAACCGTGGACAACTTACAAAACAACCAGTCGATATGAATGGACGCTAACCTACCGAAAAATTGGATATAAACTAATGCAATTCCAGCTACAAGGCACGTTTCAAGGCGCACAGTTGGAACGAAATATTAATGACGCCGCTGGTCATACTCCTATATTTGTAGATGAACCATTCTACTTTCCAGTATGGATGACTGTTAATGGTGGGGTCGCCGGAATAGGTGTAGGGATGATCAATCAACAACACGAGATCCATCTCAGTACCCCTGCATATGGAAACACCGTCCAATATGTTGGTTTTGGCGTTACAAGCGTGATTGATGATTTGGATGATGTGGATTTAGACGAAACGGAGTGATAAGCCATGAAGAACATACAATCTATCACAGTTGATGTTGTCCCAGGTCTTATCTCACAACCCACGGTCAATGTTATCAAGGGTGACAGTGAAACCAGATACGTAGATGTTACTGTCCTCAACAACGGCGAGCCGTTGGAACTAGAGGATGATGTCACAATCTCCTACATCTACCTCAAACCAGATTGCACGCAGGTAATTAACCCTGCCACCATATCTGGTAACGTGGTAACCGTGGCATTAAGCGACCAATGTTTAACAGTAGCAGGACTATGCCACTGCGAAATCCAGTTTTATAGAGGGACACAACAGCTTACCAGTGCAATGTTTAAGGTCTCTGTAAATCCTGGTGTGTATGACGCTGACGCGCTGGAAAGCAGCGATGAATACTTATCTCTGTCCAAGGTGGTAAGCGATGCGGAGGAAGCGGCTACCAATGCCCAACAAGCCGCAGACGATGCAACCGCAGCAGCAGAAAAAGCAAACCAGGCAGCAGATAACGTTAAGGATGGCACTACATATATTCCCTCTGTGTCCGATGATGGCATTATCAGCTGGATCAATGGGCAAGGATTGCCCAACCCTGACCCCGTAAATATCAAAGGCCCACAAGGCGAACCTGGGCAGCCAGGGGCAGATGGACAAGCCGCTACCATCCAGGTTGGAGTGGTTACCACCCTAGCACCAGGGCAACCTGCTACTGTAACCAATACTGGGACAGATACAGCTGCGATCCTTGACTTTGGTATTCCCCGCGGAGAGGATGGCGCTGGTGGCGGTGATACTATCATTGTGACCGCAACCGGGACAACTATCCAGTTAACCGATAGTAGCGACAGACCTCTACAAGGGCTAACGATTTATGGGAAATCCCAACAAGTTCAAACAACTGGCGCTCAATTATTGGCTGCCCCAGAAGAACAAATAGAGGGCACCACCTGTTACCATTATAAAAACGGTATCCTGACAACTTCTGGCGCAGGTGATGATGTGGCTACTACGTTTTCTGGTAAGTTTGTCTTACCGGCTGGTACCTATACATTTTCCGGTGAGGCAAAAGAGACACAATATACAACCATTAGCCTTGTAGATTCCTCTGGAGCCAGCATCACTACTGGAGGCAATCTGAGTTTTGCGGCTGATACAAAATCAGAAAAGGAAATTGTCCTGACAGAGAAAAAAACAATATCCCTCAGGGTATGGACCAATACAGCGGCAACAGAATCCAACAATACCATCAAGCTGATGTTAAACGCTGGTTCTTCCGCTCAACCTTGGGAAGAATATTTCAACGAAATTCCCTCCCCTACTCCGGAATATCCGCAGAAAATCCATCACGTTGGAGATAGTGGCAGTATTACTATAACTGTTGACGATGACAGTACAAGTACCCAACCGCTTGTAGTGGATACTACAGGGGGATTACCTGGTATTCCGGTAGCCTCCGGCGGAAACGTGACAATAGAGGGTCAGCAATATATATCAGAGACTATTCAACTATATTCTGATGGTACCGGCAAACGGGTTAGCCCTGTGAAAACCATTGTGCTGGATGGTTCGGAAACCTATTCGGTCAACGCTTCATCTACCAATACAACCAGATTTTACATTAGTGTTGCCGATATCAAAAGTTCCCTTGCACCAGCGTTATGTAGCCACGCCAAATATAAAGAAATTTGGGGTGGAGATGAGGTTGGATTCTATTTAAGTTCCAACTATATTGTGTTCCGCATGCCAAAAGCAGTGGTTGGTGAAACAAAAGACAGTGTCCAAAAGTGGATTGCGTCCCAACACAGCGCAGGTACTCCGTTAACAGTAATCTATCAGATTGCCACACCTACCGAATCAGAACTGGAAAAGGGCGAGGCGCCGAATGTCCAATCTGTACATACCTATTATTCCGATACCAATATCGAAAACGATAGTGATACTCATATGGATGTCCGGTATGTTGCGGACACAAAATTATATATTGATAACCACTCCGGCGGTGGAACGTCTTATAAAATCGGCGATGGACTTAAGCTGGAGGGTAACAAATTATCTGTAGACACTGCCACGGAAGTAGAGCGGGACAATACTAAGCCAGTTACATCGGCTGCGGTATATGCCCAAATTGGTAATATAGCAGCCTTACTGGCAGAAATTTAGGAGGGCAGACATGGAAGATGTAAAAATACAAATCGAACGTTTGCAGGGAGAAAAAGAAGCATTGCGAACAAAATTAGTAGGAATGGGACTTGCTAAATCTAGTGATGATCTAGAGGCATGTGTAACGGCTGTGGAAGGGATTGCGGATAATGGTGCAGTGTCCGGTAATATCAGTGCAGTGGCGGAACAATACTCTGTTCCAGCAGGCTACCACAACGGCACTGGGAAAGTACAGATTGCCAGTGTCGAACAAGCTAAAATCATTGCCGGCAATATCAAGAGCGGTGTTACCATTTTGGGGGTAGCCGGCTCATACGCTGGCGAAGGCGTAGACTTACAGGAAAAGACGGTAACCCCAACAAAAGCCCAACAGAATATTACTCCTGACGAAGGATATGATGGGTTATCCAAAGTAACGGTAGAGGCAATCCCTGCTAACTATGCAGATGTAACAGGAGTAACAGCAACCGAGGCGGACGTGCTAGCGACCAAAACATTTGTGACGGCGGCGGGCACAAAAACAGCAGGTACGATGGTTAACAACGGGGCTGTATCCGCTACGATTGACGGACTAACCACAGGCAGTTATACCATTCCAGCGGGATATCATGACGGCAAGGGGACAATATCCCTTACTGACGATATTGCGAACGCCCTAGCGGCTATCTAGGGGGGATAAGGTGAAATATGAGCGGGAAGAAAGATTTCTTATGACACTATCTCAAAACAAGCCATTAGGGACAATCGACAAATTTTTTTATCGAACAATTGAGACAAAAATAAGATTTTTGGAAGTTTTTGAAAAATACGGTATCGCCACACCTGATGGAGTAAGACTTGATGAGTTGCCAATAATATTGGCTGACTATTTGGAGGGATTAAATGCGGAACGAAAAAATACAGATTGATAGGCTTAATAACGCCAAAGCTGCTATAGCTGAGGCGATTGCAGCAAAAGGCGTACAAGTGCCAGAATCAACCAAACTGGATGGCTATCCTACTCTAATTAGTCAAATATCGACCAGTGGCTCTGGTGGCGGCAAGTCCATCCGTACCTGCCGAGTTGTCGTTGGCACGGCAGTAGCCGGATGGACAGAAAATGACTGTGATTATTTATGTGATGGAACATCAGATGAAGTGAAAATTCAGGCTGCTATTGATGCCCTACCGGAAGATGGCGGAGAAATTGTGCTGCTTGATGGACGATATGTTGTTACTGGAATTGATTTAAAAAATAACACACAACTTATTGGTAATGGATTGTCAACACAAATATATTCGGACACGAGCATTGGCCCTCAAGGAGTGTTGGTGTACGCTGGGTCAAATTGTGCATTGCGAAATATATCGCTATTGTTGGAAACCACAGACCTGAGTGGGACGGCTACTGCTATAAAAATTACGGGGAGCAATACCGAGGTGCGTAATGTACATTGTTCGGGGTTTATAGGAAATACAATTGAAATCGCTTCTTTTACAGCCGGAGCCATTAATAATATCAGTATTATTAATAATGTACTTGTAGGAGGAGCAAACAACTTGTCTGCTATTAAGATAAATAGTTGTACCAATTCGATAATTTCCGGCAATTATATTATTGATCACGAAGAAGATGGTATATCAATTATCAACAATATGTGCAAACACCTCAATGTGTCAAATAATGTGATTTCCAACGTGAAGGGATACGGGGTGCTTGTACAATCTGGATCGTGGTATAACATTGAAAATAACATCATTGAAACCAAGCAATCGGAATCAAGTGGTATTGCTTTTGGAGGAAGTTTTGGAAATATTTCTGGAAATACTATAGGCGGCGACCATGCCATGGCAAATTCCATCAAAATGTTGCCATCCAGTGTTAAATCATTCGTCACTGGGAATTTAGTGTTTGTCACAGGAATAGTGACCGGAGGAAAAGAAATTGTCGTAGAAAATAATGTCGTCATAAAAAACCAAGCTTCTGGGGGTGGAACAGATTGAAATATGAAGAAAAATTTTGCGTGCAAGGATTAACAATATTGTTATATCGGTATGTTGTTGCTTGGCAAGAGGACGAACAACATAAACAGTATTATTGTGTAGACAAACAGGAAGCAAACCAATACAGTGATAGATATGACGATGCGACAGTGCAACCAATAGAGGTTGATCCATCGGATGAATGGATAGATGGTATTACTATCCCAGAAACAACACATCCAATGGATGATGCGATTAAAATTTATGAAGCTGGGGAAAATGCCTGGCTAAATAGCAAATACATACCAAGTGCGGAGCAATCCGCACAGGCGTTAGCAGGAATACTACTTAACACCATAAAACCAGAAAACGACACCCAAAAATTAGAGTTATCAGGGTTGTACCCAGTATGGGTGGAAGGAAATCATCCATCCGGTGATATATGCAACGCTAGAGGTCAGACGTGGGAGTGTTATCAATCCCACGATACAGCAACCTATCCTGATATCACGCCAGATAACCCAGCATGGTATACCTTCTGGCGATCGTTACACGGGACAAGTCCGGAAACAGCCCGCCCATTTGTGCCAGTACAGGGCTCTCACGATATATATCATAGTGGCGAATACGCAATTTGGGAGGACGGCAATGTGTACAGATGTAGACAGGATACAAATTTTAGTCCCGGCGAATACCCGCAAGCGTGGGAGGTGGTAGAATAAGTGGATTTTATAATCGAATATTGGGTGGAATTTTTGTTCGGGGTACTTGCCGTAGGATTAACCGCTGTGCTATCTACTGGATATCATAGGCTAGCCAAAAAAGTGGAAGAACAGGAAAATGTTAAGGATGGCATACTGGCAATACTCCACGATAGGTTATATCAGTTATGCCAATACTATTTAGGGCAAGGGGTAATCACCCCAAATGCCCTTAAAAACGTAGAATACCTATACCGCAGCTACCACAGTTTGGGCGGGAACGGCACAGGCACAGAGCTATATACAAGGGTAACAAAATTACCCCTGGATTTGGAAGGAGTTGATGACAATGAAAATTAACTGGAAAGTACGAATCAAAAACCCTGTATGGTGGGCACAGATCATCATTGCTATTGTGTCCCCTATTTTGGTTGGGTTGGGGCTGCAATGGAGTGATATGACAACCTGGAAATCACTAGGACAAGCGTTATATGACGCTATCTGTAACCCTGTAATTGTAGTATCCGTCATTGCGTCCGTATGGACCGCCATCACAGACCCTACCACTAAGGGTACATCCGACAGTACACAGGCACTTACATATGACAGCCCAAAACAAGATTAATAGGAGGTAAATAATATGAGCATTAGAGGAATTGACTTATCTTATCACAATGGTACAGTAGATTTTGCGGCAGTGAAAGCAGCAGGCGCACAGTTTGCGATGCTACGGGCTGGGGTTGGCAGTGATATCGCTAGCCAGGATGATAAAAAATTTGTGGAATATATTACAGGCTGTGAGACAAACGGTATTGAATGGGGAGCGTATCTATACAGCTACGCTATGAATATGGACGAAGCAGACAGCGAAGCTAATCACATGCTACGGCTGTTACAAGGCCGTAAACCATCCTATCCAATTGTTATTGACATGGAGGACGCGGATGGATATAAGGCTAAAAGGGGTGGTATTTCCCGCCAAATGGCTACCGATATCATCAAACACTTTTGCCAAAAACTTGAATCCGCCGGATATTATGTAATGTGGTATGCAAATAAAGACTGGTACGAAAACAAATTATATCCAGACCAGCTTACCGCATATGATTTCTGGTATGCCCGCCCTGATAAATCCGCGCCAGATAAATCTTGCGGTATTTGGCAGAATGAAATTGGTGAAACTGGCGGGCATTGGCCAGGTGTAAAAAATAATGCTGTAGGAGGATGTGATACCAATATTGCGTACAAAGATTATGCCGCAATGATCAAATCAGCAGGGTTAAACGGGTGGGTTGCTGGATCTTCCCCTACCCCACCCCAGCCAACAGGGACACAATATAGTGTTGGCGATGTAGTAACCGTATCCAGCTACTACGCATCTAGCACAGAAACAGACAGCAATAAGGCAGTAATTCCGTCCGAGTGGAAAACAGGCACGATTACCCGTATTGTAGAAGGCGCACGCAATCCATACTTACTGAATAACGGTAATTTAGGATGGTGCAACGACGGCGATATCAGAGGACGTGGGAGCATT
>NZ_FMIZ01000006.1 GCF_900095865.1 Massilioclostridium coli
AATGCTCCCACGTCCTCTGATATCGCCGTCGTTGCACCATCCTAAATTACCGTTATTCAGTAAGTATGGATTGCGTGCGCCTTCTACAATACGGGTAATCGTGCCTGTTTTCCACTCGGACGGAATTACTGCCTTATTGCTGTCTGTTTCTGTGCTAGATGCGTAGTAGCTGGATACGGTTACTACATCGCCAACACTATATTGTGTCCCTGTTGGCTGGGGTGGGGTAGGGGAAGATCCAGCAACCCACCCGTTTAACCCTGCTGATTTGATCATTGCGGCATAATCTTTGTACGCAATATTGGTATCACATCCTCCTACAGCATTATTTTTTACACCTGGCCAATGCCCGCCAGTTTCACCAATTTCATTCTGCCAAATACCGCAAGATTTATCTGGCGCGGATTTATCAGGGCGGGCATACCAGAAATCATATGCGGTAAGCTGGCCTGGATATAATTTGTTTTCGTACCAGTCTTTATTTGCATACCACATTACATAATATCCGGCGGATTCAAGTTTTTGGCAAAAGTGTTTGATGATATCGGTAGCCATTTGGCGGGAAATACCACCCCTTTTAGCCTTATATCCATCCGCGTCCTCCATGTCAATAACAATTGGATAGGATGGTTTACGGCCTTGTAACAGCCGTAGCATGTGATTAGCTTCGCTGTCTGCTTCGTCCATATTCATAGCGTAGCTGTATAGATACGCTCCCCATTCAATACCGTTTGTCTCACAGCCTGTAATATATTCCACAAATTTTTTATCATCCTGGCTAGCGATATCACTGCCAACCCCAGCCCGTAGCATCGCAAACTGTGCGCCTGCTGCTTTCACTGCCGCAAAATCTACTGTACCATTGTGATAAGATAAGTCAATTCCTCTAATGCTCATATTATTTACCTCCTATTAATCTTGTTTTGGGCTGTCATATGTAAGTGCCTGTGTACTGTCGGATGTACCCTTAGTGGTAGGGTCTGTGATGGCGGTCCATACGGACGCAATGACGGATACTACAATTACAGGGTTACAGATAGCGTCATATAACGCTTGTCCTAGTGATTTCCAGGTTGTCATATCACTCCATTGCAGCCCCAACCCAACCAAAATAGGGGACACAATAGCAATGATGATCTGTGCCCACCATACAGGGTTTTTGATTCGTACTTTCCAGTTAATTTTCATTGTCATCAACTCCTTCCAAATCCAGGGGTAATTTTGTTACCCTTGTATATAGCTCTGTGCCTGTGCCGTTCCCGCCCAAACTGTGGTAGCTGCGGTATAGGTATTCTACGTTTTTAAGGGCATTTGGGGTGATTACCCCTTGCCCTAAATAGTATTGGCATAACTGATATAACCTATCGTGGAGTATTGCCAGTATGCCATCCTTAACATTTTCCTGTTCTTCCACTTTTTTGGCTAGCCTATGATATCCAGTAGATAGCACAGCGGTTAATCCTACGGCAAGTACCCCGAACAAAAATTCCACCCAATATTCGATTATAAAATCCACTTATTCTACCACCTCCCACGCTTGCGGGTATTCGCCGGGACTAAAATTTGTATCCTGTCTACATCTGTACACATTGCCGTCCTCCCAAATTGCGTATTCGCCACTATGATATATATCGTGAGAGCCCTGTACTGGCACAAATGGGCGGGCTGTTTCCGGACTTGTCCCGTGTAACGATCGCCAGAAGGTATACCATGCTGGGTTATCTGGCGTGATATCAGGATAGGTTGCTGTATCGTGGGATTGATAACACTCCCACGTCTGACCTCTAGCGTTGCATATATCACCGGATGGATGATTTCCTTCCACCCATACTGGGTACAACCCTGATAACTCTAATTTTTGGGTGTCGTTTTCTGGTTTTATGGTGTTAAGTAGTATTCCTGCTAACGCCTGTGCGGATTGCTCCGCACTTGGTATGTATTTGCTATTTAGCCAGGCATTTTCCCCAGCTTCATAAATTTTAATCGCATCATCCATTGGATGTGTTGTTTCTGGGATAGTAATACCATCTATCCATTCATCCGATGGATCAACCTCTATTGGTTGCACTGTCGCATCGTCATATCTATCACTGTATTGGTTTGCTTCCTGTTTGTCTACACAATAATACTGTTTATGTTGTTCGTCCTCTTGCCAAGCAACAACATACCGATATAACAATATTGTTAATCCTTGCACGCAAAATTTTTCTTCATATTTCAATCTGTTCCACCCCCAGAAGCTTGGTTTTTTATGACGACATTATTTTCTACGACAATTTCTTTTCCTCCGGTCACTATTCCTGTGACAAACACTAAATTCCCAGTGACGAATGATTTAACACTGGATGGCAACATTTTGATGGAATTTGCCATGGCATGGTCGCCGCCTATAGTATTTCCAGAAATATTTCCAAAACTTCCTCCAAAAGCAATACCACTTGATTCCGATTGCTTGGTTTCAATGATGTTATTTTCAATGTTATACCACGATCCAGATTGTACAAGCACCCCGTATCCCTTCACGTTGGAAATCACATTATTTGACACATTGAGGTGTTTGCACATATTGTTGATAATTGATATACCATCTTCTTCGTGATCAATAATATAATTGCCGGAAATTATCGAATTGGTACAACTATTTATCTTAATAGCAGACAAGTTGTTTGCTCCTCCTACAAGTACATTATTAATAATACTGATATTATTAATGGCTCCGGCTGTAAAAGAAGCGATTTCAATTGTATTTCCTATAAACCCCGAACAATGTACATTACGCACCTCGGTATTGCTCCCCGTAATTTTTATAGCAGTAGCCGTCCCACTCAGGTCTGTGGTTTCCAACAATAGCGATATATTTCGCAATGCACAATTTGACCCAGCGTACACCAACACTCCTTGAGGGCCAATGCTCGTGTCCGAATATATTTGTGTTGACAATCCATTACCAATAAGTTGTGTGTTATTTTTTAAATCAATTCCAGTAACAACATATCGTCCATCAAGCAGCACAATTTCTCCGCCATCTTCCGGTAGGGCATCAATAGCAGCCTGAATTTTCACTTCATCTGATGTTCCATCACATAAATAATCACAGTCATTTTCTGTCCATCCGGCTACTGCCGTGCCAACGACAACTCGGCAGGTACGGATGGACTTGCCGCCACCAGAGCCACTGGTCGATATTTGACTAATTAGAGTAGGATAGCCATCCAGTTTGGTTGATTCTGGCACTTGTACGCCTTTTGCTGCAATCGCCTCAGCTATAGCAGCTTTGGCGTTATTAAGCCTATCAATCTGTATTTTTTCGTTCCGCATTTAATCCCTCCAAATAGTCAGCCAATATTATTGGCAACTCATCAAGTCTTACTCCATCAGGTGTGGCGATACCGTATTTTTCAAAAACTTCCAAAAATCTTATTTTTGTCTCAATTGTTCGATAAAAAAATTTGTCGATTGTCCCTAATGGCTTGTTTTGAGATAGTGTCATAAGAAATCTTTCTTCCCGCTCATATTTCACCTTATCCCCCCTAGATAGCCGCTAGGGCGTTCGCAATATCGTCAGTAAGGGATATTGTCCCCTTGCCGTCATGATATCCCGCTGGAATGGTATAACTGCCTGTGGTTAGTCCGTCAATCGTAGCGGATACAGCCCCGTTGTTAACCATCGTACCTGCTGTTTTTGTGCCCGCCGCCGTCACAAATGTTTTGGTCGCTAGCACGTCCGCCTCGGTTGCTGTTACTCCTGTTACATCTGCATAGTTAGCAGGGATTGCCTCTACCGTTACTTTGGATAACCCATCATATCCTTCGTCAGGAGTAATATTCTGTTGGGCTTTTGTTGGGGTTACCGTCTTTTCCTGTAAGTCTACGCCTTCGCCAGCGTATGAGCCGGCTACCCCCAAAATGGTAACACCGCTCTTGATATTGCCGGCAATGATTTTAGCTTGTTCGACACTGGCAATCTGTACTTTCCCAGTGCCGTTGTGGTAGCCTGCTGGAACAGAGTATTGTTCCGCCACTGCACTGATATTACCGGACACTGCACCATTATCCGCAATCCCTTCCACAGCCGTTACACATGCCTCTAGATCATCACTAGATTTAGCAAGTCCCATTCCTACTAATTTTGTTCGCAATGCTTCTTTTTCTCCCTGCAAACGTTCGATTTGTATTTTTACATCTTCCATGTCTGCCCTCCTAAATTTCTGCCAGTAAGGCTGCTATATTACCAATTTGGGCATATACCGCAGCCGATGTAACTGGCTTAGTATTGTCCCGCTCTACTTCCGTGGCAGTGTCTACAGATAATTTGTTACCCTCCAGCTTAAGTCCATCGCCGATTTTATAAGACGTTCCACCG
Organism: Massilioclostridium coli; assembly: GCF_900095865.1. GTDB lineage: Bacteria > Bacillota > Clostridia > Oscillospirales > Ruminococcaceae > Massilioclostridium > Massilioclostridium facile. Next base: position 4,364 of record NZ_FMIZ01000006.1, read on the forward strand.
CCGGAGTGGTTATCAATATATAATTTTGTGTCCGCAACATACCGGACATCCATATGAGTATCACTATCGTTTTCGATATTGGTATCGGAATAATAGGTATGTACAGATTGGACATTCGGCGCCTCGCCCTTTTCCAGTTCTGATTCGGTAGGTGTGGCAATCTGATAGATTACTGTTAACGGAGTACCTGCGCTGTGTTGGGACGCAATCCACTTTTGGACACTGTCTTTTGTTTCACCAACCACTGCTTTTGGCATGCGGAACACAATATAGTTGGAACTTAAATAGAATCCAACCTCATCTCCACCCCAAATTTCTTTATATTTGGCGTGGCTACATAACGCTGGTGCAAGGGAACTTTTGATATCGGCAACACTAATGTAAAATCTGGTTGTATTGGTAGATGAAGCGTTGACCGAATAGGTTTCCGAACCATCCAGCACAATGGTTTTCACAGGGCTAACCCGTTTGCCGGTACCATCAGAATATAGTTGAATAGTCTCTGATATATATTGCTGACCCTCTATTGTCACGTTTCCGCCGGAGGCTACCGGAATACCAGGTAATCCCCCTGTAGTATCCACTACAAGCGGTTGGGTACTTGTACTGTCATCGTCAACAGTTATAGTAATACTGCCACTATCTCCAACGTGATGGATTTTCTGCGGATATTCCGGAGTAGGGGAGGGAATTTCGTTGAAATATTCTTCCCAAGGTTGAGCGGAAGAACCAGCGTTTAACATCAGCTTGATGGTGTTGTTGGCATCTGTTGCCGCTGTGTTTGTCCATACCTTGAGGAACACGGTTTTTTCCTCTGTCAGGACAATTTCCTTTTCTGATTTTGTGTTAGTTGCAAAACTCAGATTGCCTCCAGTAGTGATACTGGTTCCAGAGGAATCTACAAGGCTAATGGTTGTATATTGTGTCTCTTTTGCCTCACCGGAAAATGTATAGGTACCAGCCGGTAAGACAAACTTACCAGAAAACGTAGTAGCCACATCATCGCCTGCACCGGTTGTTGACAATATACCGTTAACGTAATGATATGAGGTAGTACCTTCAACTTGTTCTTCTGGGGCAGCCAATAATTGAGCGCCAGTTGTTTGAACTTGTTGGGATTTCCCATAAATAGTTAGCCCTTGTAGAGGTCTGTCGCTACTATCGGTTAACTGGATAGTTGTCCCGGTTGCGGTCACAATGATAGTATCACCGCCGGATCCATCTTCACCACGGGGGACGCCAAAATTCAGCACTGCGTCTGTGGGTGTCCCAGTATTAGTTACCATAGCAGGCTGCCCTGGTGCTAGAGTGGTAACCGCTCCAACCTGGATGGTGGCGGCTTTTCCATCTGCCCCTGGTTGCCCAGGTTTCCCAGGTGTGCCCGGTTCTCCCTGTGGCCCTGCTGGACCTTGTATTCCTTGCGGTCCTGTTTCCCCTTGTATACCTTGTTCGCCCTGAGGACCAGCAGGCCCTCTAATATTTACAGGGTCAGGGTTGGGGAGTCCTTGCCCATTGATCCAGCTGATAACCCCTTCGGTAGAAACAGAGGGAATATATGTAGTGCCATCCTTAACGTTAGCCGCTGCCTGGTTTGCTTTTTCTGCTGCTGCGTTTGCTTTGTCCGCAGCTTCCTCCGCATTATTTGTTGCCTTGGATAGTGACAAGTATTCGTCGCTGCTTTCCAGTGCGTTCGCATCGTATACACCAGGATGTACGGATACCTTAAACATTGCGCTGGTAAGTTGTTGGCTGCCCTTGTAAAATTGGATTTCGCAGGAGCAAAGCCCGGCAACTGTCAAGCATTGGTCACTTAACTCTATGGTTACAACATTTTCGGATATGGTAACCGGATTGATCACTTGGGTACAATCCGGTTTAAGATATACATAAGAGACTGTGACACCGTCCTCTAGTTCCAACGGCTCACCGTTGTTGAGAACAGTGACACCTATGTATCTGGTTTCGCTGTCTCCTTTGATGACATTAACCCTTGGGGTTGGGATTAAATCTGGAACAACATCAACTGTGATAGATTGTATGTTCTTCATGGCTATACATCCTCTTCGTCCAAATCCACATCATCCAAATCATCAATCACACTGGCAATCCCAAAACCTACATACTGTACATCGCTTCCAAATGCTGGGGTGCTAAGGCGGATTTCTTGTTTTTCGTTGACCATTCCAACCCCTATTCCTGCCACTCCACCCGCTACCGTCATCCATACAGGGAAATAAAACGCTTCTTTTACGAATATTGGAGTATACCCAACCACTTCATCCGTATTGTGTTCTAATTGCGAACCACGAAAAACTGCTTGCAGTTGGAATTGCATTAGTTTATATCCAATTTTTCGATAAGTTAATATCCAAGGATCACGACTGGTTGTTTTGGAGGTTGTCCACGCTGCATTATCAGCATTGGTAAGTGTTTTACACATTGGTATAATAGATTCGATTGCCAGACCATTCAACTTCACACGGTACAATCCTATTTGTGTAGTAGACGCGCCATCCCACAAACTGTTTGTGGTGACCGTTCCATTTTCACCTGCGTTTTTCTTTACAAATGTACTTACACTTTCGTCCCCGGCACCCGATTTGGTATATTGCAGTCCTATAATGTCATAACGGATTACGCCTTGATTACCAGAATCAATCGTATAGTTTTGATAAGTGTTTGGATCAATCATATACAACCGTCCCTGATCGATTACGCATCCATCATAAATTCGTATACTGTTATTGCTAATCTTACTAGCGCGCATCTTTTCGCCAATTGGCAAGATACTGGCTTCCAGCCCTGCCAATCCGGCATACAAAGCAGCATCTTGTGCCGCTGTTACATTCTCACCGGTTTTCCCGGTAACTAGCCTTAACGCCATATTATTCCTCCCCTCGGATTTGATAATCTACTGTCCATATACCGGACGATACTGTCAGTATTTTTCTTGTGACAGGTTTCTCTATATAAATACCATGGTCCCTATCACAGCCTACTACAATATCGCCAATTTCCAAGTCAATATCTTCTACCGATACAATCTCTAATTTTTGATAATTGGCTAATTCCTGTAGTTTCTTTGTTCCATTATCGATTAAATCATCTAAGCTTTCCGCGTTCCCGTAGTCATAATAAGCGGTGCGCTCATCGAACCCAGTATAATATTTAGATTGCGATATACTGCCATCCAACTGTACATATAAATCAACACGTTGTCTAGCTTGTAGCTTACCACTTCCCATGCACACTAGGTGGTTAATCCCCATACGGTAATCTGTTGTCTGTACATTGATTTTACTGTTATCTGTGTATTCTGTCTGATTTTTAGTAACTGGTACAGCGGCAAGGTACACTTGATAGGGTTCATTTGGTTCCCCTAACTCTGACCATATTTTTAACCGGTAATTGTGAACGGCCAGCATATCCATCAAACCTTCCAAGAGGGTTGTGTAGATGATAAATTGGTATGAGGATATGTTCAGCCCGGAATCTTCTTCTGGCACTTTAAAAAAACCGCCAAAAGCATCCGATACTAGGCTTCTAATAATCGTATTCGCTTCGCCTGAAACGATCCTATAATCATTTCCGGCCGGAGGGATGATGATGTCCTGTTTTAACAAGCCGCGCCAAGTTAACCCGTTCCATGTCTGCTGGGTGGAACCAGTGTTTTTGACTTGCTGGCCGAAAATACCGCCGTATTCTGTGCCGGGGCAGATGATAGAGTAACCAAACTGGACGTTCTCTGTGGAAGTTTCAAAATCGTTGCTGGCTTCGGTATCGCCTATTTCCATGTCTATATTGGCAGTGTAAATACCAATTGGTTTTCTATTCCTATCACATAAAATCATGTCCATGCTGGTTCACTCCTTTCCTGGTATATGATAAGGTCAATACCAAATGTCCTGGAATAGCTGATGGTGTTATTGCCAGGTTCTATCTTTTTAAAAACATCAGAAGAAAAATCCTGATATTGGAACAAATTTGTCTGCTCCCCATATTGATTTGTCATGATAATGGTTTTGTTACGGCTGTCTATTGTCATATATTCATTGGATTCCAGCTCATAATCTACTTGATACAAGTGGTCATTGATTTGAACATAAAAATCAGAAAACGGGCCATAAGCAATTAGTTTAAAGTCGGACGCAGAAAAATGGTCGTTATCAAACGGCTGTGCCCTGGAATCATCACCGTAAAGATATGGATACAAAAAAGGGTACTGTTTTACTTCTGTTGATTCCTGAGATTCTCCATCTTGTGGGTAAAAATTGTAGGTAATTTCCTTAATCCATTTTTGTTTTGGAGCAATTACCGAAAACTGATTAAACAGAAATGGAATCCCCAGATTCCAATCGCTTTTTTTGCTCGCGAATATATTGCATTCCAGATAATATCCGGTAGAACTATACAGCTTCCCCAATTTATTGTTTACAACATCGTATTCTAACAATTCCAACAGTTCATCTACATGTTGTTTTACCGCCTGCCGGCGTTGTTCCAATGACAGAGAAAAATCAGGTAAGACCGCCAATTTAACGGTCTTTTCCTGACTTTTTGATGTATATTCTATTTTATTGGTATTCTCTGCTACAGAATAACTATGGGAGTAATCCAATAAATCTCCTTCTTGGAACAAATATGGATAATCATAAAAATTAACCCTTTGATCAGCTGAATTAACATAATAAAAATCCATGATTACCCCCTAACAAATCCTAAATCAGCAATAAATCTGGCTTGTTCTCTGTTGTTTGCTACCATGCGCATTTTTCCGATCCCGTTTTGTACGCCATTCGCGATTTGTTCGCCTTGGGCAGTAACGGCTTCCACGATATACGTGCCCAACGCGTATACATCCAAAGGTTCAGCTTGGGCGTTCGCTTTAGCGGATTCTTTCATATATCGTACAGATAAATCATGTGGAATAACCTGGCTTCCATTTGGCAGATAGGTCAATTCTCCGCGTCCACCTTCATTCATGTACGCGAATCCTCCCCGCCAGCTGTCAGTACCATGCAACAAATGGCCAATAGGATCGATTTCTACGCCTGGAATTAAATTGATAACCCAGATAGCTCCATTAATGCCATCAATAACGCCATTAATTACACCTTTTACAGCGTTTACTACAGTGTCAAACGCACCTCTGATTCCATCAATAATCCCACTTACAAAACCAGTCAAACCTTCCCAAGCGTTTTTAATTCCGTCAAAAACTTTTGAAAAAATACTTCCTACTGTGTCCATAACCGTTTTGATGACATTTTTTATAGCGTTAAAAACTGTAGAAACTACATTTTTGATTACTTCAATTGATTTTTTAGCAGCTTCTATTCTGGACATGACAAAATCGACAATAACACCAACCACAGCATCAATGATACCTTTAATCGTGTTAATAACACCTGAAATAAAATTGATAATAGGTTGAATCACTGACATAATCGTTGAAATCAGACCAGAAACAAATGAAATAATAGTTCCGATTACATTAGCAACAAACGTGATGATAGGAGAAATAAAGCTGATAATCTGTGCTATCAATCCAGCGATAAATGTAATAATAGGGGATAAAAAGCTGATAATTTGAGCCACTAGCCCTGCAATAAATGTAATAATCGGAGTAATCACCTGAATCACGGTATTGATCACACCAGCTACAATTGTGATGATATTTGTAATTACAGGAATTAAAGTTGTAAGCAGTACTGTTACTATATTAGTGATAGTGGGTATTAAACTAGAAACGATTGTTGTAATAATTGGGGTAAGAGTATTAAACAATTGAGTGATAATTGGCACCAGCGATGATATCAGCATCGTAACAACAGGAGCTAGTTGGGCTAAAAGATTTCCAACCGCTTCAACGATCATTCCTATTACTGGTACAAGAGCAGATAAAAGAGTTGATACAACAGGCAACAACGAGGTTACCAACTGCATTACTGTATTAATTAACTGGGTAATAACAGGCATTAAAGTTGGAATAATGCCAACCAGTGTAGTAATTAATTGTGTAACAACAGGTGCTAGGGAAGCAAATGCTGTAGCAATTGTAGACGCTAATTGGGCAAACACAGGTGCCAAAGTTGTAGCTAAATTCGCAAAGGTTGTTCCTAATTCAGCGATTACCGGCTGCAATTGCGCCCAAACTTGTTGAACCATAGTTAGTAGTGATTGTAATACTGGTTCAAATGCTGCTTTGATTTGCTCCCATGATGATATGACGGTATCTCTAAATTGCTCGTTGGTGTTCCAAAGATATACCAACGCAGCGGCTACAGCGGCAATAATTGCTACTACTGGCAATATAGGCAATATTGCTGCTCCAATTGATTTACCCATAGAAAGCATGGAGGTTCCTACTGTCTTAGATACACTAGCCAAACGCGATCCTGCTGTGGTGGCAAATGACGCGATTGATGTTCCTGCTGTAGTTGCCATAGAAGTAAAAGACGTTGTTACATTTTTTGCGGTTGTGGCAATACTGCTCGCTGTACGAGTAGCGATATTTTTAAAGGAATTGATGGTATTAGTGCTAAATGTTTTGATGTTGCTTCCTGCGGTTGATAGCCCGCCTTTTAAGGTTGTCAGAGAATTAGATACGCTTTTTGCCATATTTGCCGCTGATGCTTTAATACTTGCAAAAGTAGCTGATTTGGAAAAATCGGACACGGCTTTAGATACATTCCCTATTGTCCTGGTCACGTTTCCTATTGTTGTTATAAACGTTCCGAAAGCGGTTGAGGCTGGTCCCATCGCAAGCGCCACACCAGCTACCTCAATTGCAGTCTGCTGTGCTTCCGGATTGAGTGACGCGAATTGCTTTACTAAATTGGTAGCGTTTTGCACTAATGGCGTAATAGAAGGTAGCAAGTTTTGCCCTAACGCCACGCTTAAATCATCTACAGCAGCCTGGAATGTTCTTAAGCTGTTGGCTGTTCCGTCTGATGTTCTAGCGTAGTCACCTTGGGCATTTTTTGTCATTTCCATTACATAAGCGTATCGCAACTGAACCTGCTCAGCTTGTGTCATTTCACTGGTTGTTTTTCCAAATCCGTTCGCCAAAGCAAAAGCGTCTAAATTGGTTTGTGTCATAACAATACCTAACTGTTTTAGACTTTCTGTTTCGCCTGTAAAAACACTCGCTAATGCCGTCATAGCCTGGTCAATTCCTATGTTTTTAAAGGAGGCAAGGTCTCCGGCAAGCCCGGTCAGTGAAGTGCTCATCGCAGCCGCTTCCGGTTGCAACAGCCCCATAGAAGTTGCCATATCCCCAAAAAGGGATGCAGCTTCTAACGCCTGATTTTGGGATAGTCCAAAGGCAGAATCTACATTTTCTGCCCATTCCATAACCGTATTTGCCGAATTGCCAAACGCAACATCTATTTTATTGAGATTTTCGTTATAGTCGCTTGCGGCAGTCACTATTTTCTTACTAGCTAAAGTAAGTGGAGCGGTTATCCCTACTGTCATTTTTGTCCCAAGGCTAGTAAACGATTTTCCTACACTTGCTATTTTTGACGAAACAGACTTCATCTTTGCTTCAAAACTATTTGCGGCCTTTTGAGCCGAGGAAAATGCCTTTTCGAACCCTTTGCTGTCCCCTGTAATCTTTGCGCTTAAAGTATAATCAGCCAATTATCTCCCCCCTTTCTTAAATGGAATATTATTTGCTTGATATACTTTTCTTACCCAACTGTCACCTTCTTGTTGATCTATTTGCTTAACTATTTTCAAATTTTCATTAATTGTTTCCATATCAACTATTCTTTGTCCCCGTTTTTTCCAGAGCTTCAAAGGTTTTTTCCGTTTTGGGCGGTTTGCGTTGTAAACAGCGGTAAACACCGCATTATACAGAAGATAACTGTCGGAAATGGTTTTGTTTTCCCACGCTTTATAAATAAACGCTTTTTCTTTTGGGGTAATAGCATCATAATCCGCTTTTGAATACCCGAAATTGGCTACAAAAAAAGCGAAGTCTATCTCTCTCTGATACGGCTTCGCTATTTCTTGTTCTTTTTTTGTAGGAAGGCTACCTCCAAAATATTCAAAGTCAATTAGGGTGTTTGGCACAAAAAAGGGCAATCCCTTTCCAATGCTTCAAGTACCGCTTGTAACAAACCGGCATAGCCAAGGGATTCCACTAATTGCTGTGCAACCTCAAGCGCTTTTTTAATCGGAACAAAAATATCTTCTCCATTTTCTTTTAATCCGTACGCAAAATAAGTTTTTAAATCCGATAAACTTAACATATTATTGTTTTTGGCTAAATTAGCTAGTATCGGCGCATTAGTAGTGCTTTCAATCATCTCAATTCTTTGTTGGCTATATCTAAGTACATACTGTTTTCCATTAAATTCAATCATATTTACCCTCCATTATGCTTTTGCAGTTACAGTTGCAATACCAGCTTTTAAAGCTTTATTGCTGGAATCGCATTCCACTACCATAATTTGATTGCCTGTAGTTGCTTTGATAGCCGTTGTGCCATCCCAGGTGGTAAGGCCGGAACAATCTTCTTGGTATGCGGGATAAGCAATGCTAGACGATCCAGTCTTGTATTTATAAATATTACTTCCAGGCTTAACAGGATTAACATAAACCGCTGTATCACCACTTGAAGTTCCAGCTACGGACACTACCGTTAAAGGGGATAAAGCGGCGCTCCCTTCTGGCATGGTATCCGGCGTTACCGGTTCTTCTGTCAAATCAGCCAAAGCCCCCATCCCTTCAAACGATAAACTAAATGTCATAGAATCATCGTGTGGAGCTTCTAAAGAATAATCAGTAATGACAGCAAGGCCACCGAACATGCCTTTTTTTGATTTTTTATTAATAATTTTCAAACACACTGGATCAGCGTTACTATAGGCAGCGGACAAAATTTTGTGGCTTTCGTCAGATTGAGAAAACAGCCCGTCCGTATCAATACTCCATTCCTTTGGCCCCGCAATTTTCGCTTTCCAGCCTCCTGCGGTATCTTTTGAAGTTACCTCAATACTATCAGCGGAACGGTTAATGGTTAACCCTTGCTGCCCAGAAATAGCTAGTAGTTTTGAGCCGTCTGAATTATATACCGCTAGAATAACATCTTGTCCTGCTACTGCTTTTGCGGCAGAGCTTATAAAGTCGCAATATTCGTTGTTGTCATAAGCAAACAACTGTAAATCAAGTTTTTTATTCATTTAATCACTCCTAAATTTTGCATTTAAAACCATAGCAAACCATAAACTCATAAGCAATTACAGCGTGCTTTTCGTTTGATTCATCTGTTTTTATGGTTTGTACGCCATTGTTTGTCTGCATAATCAGTTGTACCCAATCAGGCAGTTCTATATCTTCCGTCAAAGCTTCTTCAAGATTATTGATTAACTGGTAAATTGGTACAGAAGAATCTTTTGGTTCCGCAATGGCATGAATCCAAACCGTGAAAATATCCCGATACATTGTTTTACTATGTGCGGGTCTCTTCCCGATCACTTCTACAAAGTAGAACGGGCTTGGCACATTATCCGGGACACAATCGTAACATTTAACCCTTGTTCTATTTTCAACTTTTGTTTGTATTGCTTTGATCAGGTCTACTAATCCAAGTTGTTTATACATATTCATCCTTTCCTAATAGCTTTTAATAAGTCTTGATAATAAATAAACGCTTGTGTATCTACGTTCGCTTTTAAGAATCTTTGCCCGGGAACCCATCCGCCGTTTACCGTACGGTGTCCATATTCAACATGTGGAGCGTATTCCTTTGTATATCCAATTTCATCATTAGTTGTACTAGATGATGCTCTTAATTCTCCAGTGTCTACTGGCGTCCCTCCTGATTGTCGCGCTCTATTTAGCATTTGTGTAGTTTGCTTTTTTGTAACAGCATCAAATCTAATTCCATTTAAACGCTGTAGTTCTCTTTCAAGTTCTGGAATGCCATCAATGCTTATTTTAACACCGGCCATAGTATCACCTTTTATAAACTTTTACTTGTATTACTGTGTAACGGGGCGACAAGTCAATTTTCTGCGTGATTTCTTGCCGGATACCGTCAATCATAGCATGGGTACACTCTGGAAAAGAAGGAAAAGGGAAAGGGAGGACGAAACGCTGCTCGTTTTTGGTAATTTCCCGCCCTTCCAGCGAGATTTGGCCATCTGTCCAGGGGGTAAACCGGCAGACTGTTTCTTTCGCCGTTTGCCACTCACCACCTGTTGGATTACCCAGTTCATCTTCTGTCTGGTTGGCCTTTACTTGCAGTTTGCACGGTTTCCAAATCACAGGAAATGCACCACCTTACCATTATACAGGCCATTGTTTGCTTGGGTATTTTTCCAATCCTCTATTTCCTGAGCATATTCCCCTAGGATATTTTCAACAAACGAAGTGGAAATGTTCGCTACTCCCTCTGAACTAATCCCTTCGTAATAGGTACGCCGTACCATTTTAACAACTGCATCTGTACAGATAGATTCAAATACCTTGGGAAGTTCATTAGTCCCCAGTCGCAAACAAAGGCGGTCAGATACCGTCTGGATATATTCTTCCAAAAGGTCGTAGGATACCGTATCTTCCGGTATCCTTGTTTTAACCCGTCCTAATATCTTTGTGTTACACATTGCTACGCTTTAACCTGTGCTTCTACATCGCCAGAACGTACCGCTTTATAATTTGGGTCCGCTTCTACTACAGTGATATGATTGGCTGCTGTGGCTTTAATTGGGGATACACCGTCCCATCTAGTCCATGTTTTTACATCCATACCGTAAGTTACATCTGTAGCGGAACCAGCATTTTCTTTGTATTTGAATACATTGTTCATAGATAGCAACTGTTCAGCAACAGCGATATTGGTTGTTCCGGATTCTGGTCCTTCCGTAGATGTTACAGTAAGTGTACCAAGAGTTTGAGTATCAGATTCCCCTACAGATACATGTGCAATAGCGTCTAAATATTCTACCATTAGCTGTACACCCATAATTGCGTACATGTCGGAAATCGCCCGTTCATAGTTACCTTGGATATGGAACCCGATAAACCCGGTTTCTGAATCTGTAGTATAGGACAAGCCTGCTTGTACAAATTCTGAATCTGCTGGATCGACATAATAGGCGATTAAGTTATTCAGTGGTGTCGCAACTACGGTATCTTCCGCAATCTCGGAGGTAATAAACACGATATCAGCACCCAAGAAGTTTTCTACGTAATCCATTCCAAATGCTGTTTGGACAGTAATCGGTGTAGTGCCCAGATATTTATACAGGTCTAAGGTGTTAACGAACACAGCCACACCGGTAGAAGTACGGTGCATTTTATTGAATTTATCTTTTACCATGCCAATAGACATAGCGACTGCCCGCTGCCAACTGGATTCATGTCCTACCAAGGAACCCATTCTCAAGACGTTATAAAAATTATTTAAAACAGCTTCCCGCAGGTCAGCCCTAAATTCTTCATCCGTCATTTCCACAGCAGCCTCATAGCCTTTGTCGGAAATGGCTTCCAGAGTTACTCCTTTGCGGTATTTTTTGATAGCAATCTTCCCAAATGTTTTTTCTGATACAGAATACTGAGATAAGGGGATAATATCTCCTTCCGCAACATCTCCGGATTGTAATACACCTGAAGCGGTTCTAACTTTCAGTTCAGAACCATTTTGTTTGCGGATCATCCTGGTAATCCCCATAATGTCCAGCAAGGATTGGATGTTTTTTGAAAAAGATGTTACAAAGTCAATTTCCCTTGCTTTTACCTGGATTTGTGCCGTGCCAGTCATGTTGTCCGGTGCGGCAAATAATTGTAAATCAAATTTTTTGTTCATTTCATCACTCCTATTGAAATAAATCAATGTGCTGCGCAATCAATTTCTGTCTTTCAGCAGGGTTTTTCACCTGCATAATCTGGTCTTTTGTGATCCCATTATTGGAGGATGTACCTGTTCTAGGAACATTCCCTTTCAGAGCGTCTTTGACTGCTGCCTGTACAGCAGCTTTAAAATTCTTGGTAAACGCTTCAACTGCCGCTTTTGTCTGTTCCGCGTCCTCGGATACCAGGTTCATGATAATTTCGTCCGGCGCGTTGATTTCTTCATCGGCCAGCATTTTTCGGGCTGTTTTCGCCATATCGGAAACCGCGTTCTGACGTTTTAACTCATTGAGTTCTTTTTCCAGCTTCTTTGCCCGGTATTCCGCTTTTTCCTCCCTGGTCATCTGCGCCAGTTTTTCGGCTTCTGAAAGCTGGTCATCCGTTGTGGCTTTCCATTTCTTTTCAGCGTTTGATACAGCTGTTTTAATGGCTTTTTGTACACGGCGGTCAAACTCTGCCTGATTATCAGAATCTTTCAAGAAATCATCAAAAGTAGTAAGATTATTTGATTGCGTTTCTTCTGTGTTTGATGCTTCCGCTTCTGTGCCGCTGCTATTGCCGTCTGCCCCAGCCGCTTCATCTTCCGCGAAAAGCTGCAAATAAAATTTGTTCAGCATAACGCTCCTTTCTGCCCCGTTCCGTCCTAAGTCCGAACCGTTGCTAGTTTAACGTCATTTCGGACTAATTATTTTGACATAGCAGGGGTATTCCTCTGCTATCATTTGAATACCAACAAAAAAGGAATCAATTAAAAGCTTGCTGCTTTCTGATAGATTCCTATACTTTATCACTGATTTCCCTGCGGACAGTGAATATTCAATTTTATCCCGTGTTAATGTTTCAATGGATTTGATTAACGTTTGAACCAATGTGGATACACCGGCACAAACGATATCTTTTCCTTGTTCAGCGTACCCAGCGTGCCCAGTAATGGAAACACTACGTTCTGATTTTTCCACAACAATCATAAACAGCCCGCTTCCTGGAATGCTTGAAAGATTTTTGGGGATTGTATTGCAATCCAATCGGTGATTTCTTCACTTTGCCCCCATGCGTATGCGGTGCCGCTGTTGTTCCAAAGCCCGCTTTCATACAAAAAGGCATGAATAATTTCATGCCTTAAAACCTTTTTCCTGTATTCATCTAAATCTTTCAGTGAGTTCCTGTCATATGAGAATTTAGCGATTTTGATTGCTTTAACCGACTGGTCCATACATCCGTCACAAGATTCAGGCATATCGCATTCATTTACATCAAAATAGATTTGATATTCAATCCCTAATATATTTACTTTCAAAAAGTCACCTCCTAAATCAGCAACGCTTTCAATTTTTCTACAGGCGCAACTCCAGCAGCCTTAAAAATAGCCGTTTTGCCATCTATCACAACAATGGTAGGTAATTTGTCCACTAAATATTGGTCAGCTAAAAACGGCTCATTTTGAGCGTTAATACGCTGTATTTTTTCACTGCCTATTTCCTGTTCCAGTGGTGTAATCACTTCCCGTTCTGCCAGCCGGCAGGGAGGGCACCAAGGCGCGTGGAAGAATAACAGTTTTTTCATAAAACCTCCATATAGGTATCAAAAAAGCACCCTGCTTGCGCAAAGTGCTTTGATTATTTAATTGTTTAGGATACCGCTTTTAAGTACAGCAGCCGGAAGGTTTCCCTTCCTTTTGGGGTAATGAGGGTTTGTGTCCCGCTCCAGTTTGTCTTTTCGTTGTACTGTTCTTTGAGTTGGAACAGCCCTTTTTGAACATGCTGCGCATATGGCGTGAGTTTACCTTTCTTATCACGGTACAGATATTTATGGTTGATTAGGAACTGGATAAACTTGCGTTCCTTAACGTTTAATTCTTTAGCGGTTTCCCGTAAGTTTGTTAGCAAGTTCCTGTCCACGAGTTCGTCAAAATAATCCGCTTTAGGCTGCATAATAGCGTTGTCAACAGTCAAGGCACTGTTTTCCGCTTGCAATACCTTGTTTTTCTCCTGTTCATCCTTTAGGGCTGTGGCAATTTTAATAATGGTATCAGGGTTTAGCAAGGCTGCTTCCAGGGTTTCCGGTGTCATGTATGCGCCGTGTTTGCGGATGGAAGGAAGAACATCGGAAGTAACCCACCGTTTAAATTGTTTTGCCTTTGGAAGTTTGCTGCTAAGGATTAAGCTATAAAGACCAGATTCGTTGATGAGCCAACCGCCACGCTGCCCTAAATCTAATTCAAAACTCGGTAGCATTTTGCTATTGAGTTTATCTTCTACATCGACATGATCTTGAATAGCTTCATTTGGATTGACATAACCAAGGATTTCCGATACATCTTTCCCCACAAAATATGGCTCATTATCAATAGTTACAGTCCTGATTTCTCCGAATTGTTCGTTTTTAAAGATTTGTAATTCGTTCATGCTATAACCTCCTGGCTTGTTTTGTTGCGTGTTTCGTCAATGTTACTGTAAGTGGCTGCAATGCGAAAGCCTTTATAGGTAAGAAAAGCAAGCTTATAACTTCCGCCATCAATGTAATATTCGCTCCAGTAACCAAGATTTTTATAATCCTGAAAACTTTTCGCAAATTCCATAGCAGCTTTACCGAATAATTTTTCTACTGCGTATTGTGGAATTACATCACGATCATTTATCAATATCGCTTCTTTTTCAAATAATTCTTGTACTTGTTTACTGTTTAACATATTAAAAAACCTCCTGCAATTTAAAAATGGTTGCAAGAAGTACGCTTCTGTAGTATAATGGATTTACAGAAGGTAACTTCTTTGTGTATAGCAATAACGTTAGTGCTTGGTCGTGCGGCGTTATTGCTATTTTTTTAATTTGGCATATTGCTGTTCAATTCCTTCTCGTACTACTTCGGAACGAGTAATGTTTTTAGTTTCACATATTACGTCTAGTTTCATCATGGATTCATTATCCATTCGTACACGTAACATATGAGACTTAGGGGAATCGGTCAACTTAGTGCCTTTTTTTATTCCCAAAAATTTTTCCTCCTTTTCTTTGTGGGTACAATCTAATTATAATGTAGCTACAAAGAAAAGTCAAGAGGTTTTCAAAAATTTTTCCATAAGAAAAGCACACCCGAAAGTGTGCTTTTATTTATAGCTTTCCAATTACTTTTTCCAACTGTGGATTTCCCTATTCGGTACAAGCGGCCATCCGTCCAAATTTTTAAGGAGACGGTTGTATATTTCTCGCAAAACGCCAGATGTATATTGCCTTTTCTCAAGCTTGTCATATAAAAAGTCCTCTACCTTTTCCGCAAGCTCTTTGATGTCGATTATATCTTCATTCATCGCATGACCTCCTAAAAACGGTTTCTTTTCCGGTGACATAGAAACACCTCAATCCTCATCGATAGAATGTAATTCATCAATACTTTTGATCCGGCCTGCTTTAATTAAAATTTCCGCTAGTTCTTTTCGGGCTGCCATTTGTTCCTCTTTAGAAATTTCTCTATAGCCTGTAGTAACGCCTTTCATAGGGACATGCCAGCGGCGGTCAGAATATGGTTTCTTTTCCGGCATCAGTTATTACCTCCTTCATAATGATGTTCGTAACACCATCATCATCCACGGAAACGTCAAGTATTTCAAAGCTGCTCTTTCTTGGATAAAGGACTTCCAACTCGTTCTTATTATACGTGGAAATATCCCGTCCTCTACTTGATTGTATCACATATATCTGGACCTGTCCACTTGCGTCATAAGGAATAGCGTCCTTTGTCATTGAAATATATTCATTATATGTTTTCGTTTTGCCCTTTTGATATTGTTTAAGAAATTCTTTCCTGTCCTCATCATAGTCAAACAATAAAGACCTATTTAAATTGCCTTGATATTTTGGCATTTTACGCAATGCGTTATCCAAATGGTGTATGTATTCCTCATCTTCATCGTTCAATGGAGTGTTGTTCCTTAACTTGTCGTTGATAATATAGGCTTTCCCACTTACATACTGCTTTAGCGAATATTCTTCATCGTCTGTTAAAACCTTATCTGCTACATACTGATCCATCCAGGTATCCCAATCATCAACGACAATTTCAAAGGTACATCTGCAATTACTTGTAATAATTCCATTGGCAATATATAATGTAGATAGAGAGGAGGCATCATACACATGCCCAAAGAAAGAATCGTGCTCGACACTAATAAGATCATCAAACTCTACAATTCCGGGAAAAGCATCAACGAACTCGCCAATATCTTTAACGTTTCTCGCCCGACTATCACTCGAAGACTTAAAAATTCTGGCATCGTAGTCCGTGGGCAAACGGAAGCTAATCAACTTATGATGAGTAAAAGAACCATTGAGGAGAACTTGCACAACGTCCGAGCCGCTCACAATGCCGTCCGCGGCAAGCCCCGCCCCCGTGAGCAAAAGCTCAAGACTGCGATAAGCAGACAAGCTAACTTTACTGGGTACAGGAGCCCCTACGAAAGAGATATCGCTAACGAACTTATTAAGAGAAATATTGAGTTTGTCCCTCAGTTCGCTATTGATATTTATAATATCGATTTTGCTATTGGTGACAACATCGCCTTTGAGGTCTTTGGGGGTGGCTGGCACGCTTACGGGCGACACCGCTCCAGATTCAACGAGAGAAGCAAAAAGCTTTTCGATTGTGGGTACACCATCGTTATGTGCTGGGTTGGGTTTAACTATAGATTCTCTCCATCCACAATAGTTGACTACCTTGTCTCCCTTGATAAGATTCTTCGCTCTGACCCATCCACGAGATGTAAGCACTATATGATTCGGGGTGATGGTAAGCCGACGGCCGTTGGAAGTAGTAATCTTGATTACATCACCTGAATACCAACTTTTAGTCATTGCTTCTATATTTGGGGCAATGACTTTTGTATCCGGCAAAACACACCAGGGATGGAATGGCGGAAAATTAACGCCTGCCTGGCGTTCTGATATTTGAAATGTTTCTTTGGCAATAGATTTACAAATAGGGCATACCCTGCCATCTTCAACAGTTGAAATTTTGTACTTTTCAAAATCTTCCATGAAGGGCTGTATTGTGCTTTCTGCCATCACATAAGTACCTTCGGTATAAATTAAACGGTAAGCATCGTTACGGGTGACTTTGCTGAACCTCTCCCGAAGCTGACGCACAATTCTGTCATAGGAATCCCCACGGGCAAATGCCTGTGCTATATCTGTCCTCAAATAGTTGGAAAGTTTATCAACATTTTCCCATATACGCTGTGAAAAACTCTTGCCATTATTCCAGGCCACATTTACAAACAGTTTTGTGATATCTGGGTTGTTTGCGTAAAAATTCTTGCCAAACCCCATCGCTTCCGCTGCTGCGTTCACGCCGCGCTCCGCCTGTTTGTTCAAATACGCTGTGATTTGTTCATTGTTGACAGCGCCTATTTCAAGCTGTTGCATCCTAATGGAATACTGTAGCCCCTCCAGCCGGTTTAATTTGTAAATAGATTCCCTAACTGGCATTAAATCAGAGTATTGGGGGTATTTCTTCTCAAATTCATCCATCTGTTCTATCAACAGCTTTTTATCCGCGTCAGGCAAGTTTTCCATCAGCCGGCGGTATTCAATCACATTGTCTTTACCGTATTTTTGATAGTAAGCAGCTATTTCCTTTTCCAGACGCGCAAATTCAGCATCATAAAAGGACGATAGCCGTTTTTTCAATTTAGCTTCGTCCTTTTCCATCTGCCTATTCAATTGTTGTTGACGGTTCTGCCAGTATGTCATATGCTATAATTCTCCATTTAAGATTGACCTAGCTTCTTCTTTGCTGATACCAATTGCTGTTGATATTAGATTAATAGCCTGTCCTTCTGATAAACTACCCGCTGTAAATTGTGCCATAATGGCAAGCAAGCTTTGGGTCTGCGCCCCATTAAGTGCTTTCCCTTGTACCTCCGTTACCCCCCCCCGATAGTTTCAGGCGGGATTTCATTTTCTGGTGCAGTTCCTGTTTCTATAGTCCGGTTCGTTGGGTAGTCCGTGCTATATCCTTCTGTATCCTGTTCTGATTCAATCCGTTCCAGTTCCTGCTGGACATTATCCACAACGGATAATGTTTTCAGCTGTGTTTCTTTTGAGGTAATACCCGCCAGGTTGCCGGCGATCTGGGATTCCTCCAACACATTGGCGGGGAAGTTCTGTGTAAACTGGTATGACAACTTCACCCAGTCATCTTTCTTCATTCCAGATACTGGATTGCTGAATAACAGCTTATACCGCCTGTTCATTCCGCTTGTGAACTTCCGTTCTTTTGTCTTGGCGAGGTTGCTCATAGCCTGTAGTTTGTATTTTAGAGAGATGCCAGAAGATGTACCAAAATTTTCATCCGAAATATTCGCTACCATGGATATTTGGAAAATAAGGCGCTCCAAACGGTTGAGCAGGTTTTCCTGCGTTGTGTCTCCATTTGGCTTTTGTAGGAACTCTACAATCAAGTTGCCATCATAGTTGCCTTCAAAGTTAATAACCTTATTGCTCCTAAGCTGTGCCAACTCCGATTCAGTTAACTGCGCCCCAAGGATTTTAAGGTAGGCATCTGCAAAATATGCTACATCGTTGGCTTTTTCGGAGATTGCTTCGTTGTATATGTTAATCATAGCAAGCACAGGCTCAAAAATCCCGATTTCTTCCTCATTTTCTCGGTATTCTGTTGCTGGGACGCCATCAAACCCATGCACTTTTTCATATTCGTCCAGCCATTCTATTTTTCCTTTTAAAACGAAATACCGTACCTTTGTTTCATCCGATATGCTGCCATGCAGCACATTATCAGAATCCACATAGGTATGAATGAAATACCTGGGGCGTTCCAATACGGAATCGTCATAAATCATAAACCCATCTATGGGGGATACGTATGTAATGCAAAGGTTTCCTTCTTGGTCCACATAATACATTTCATATCCTTTCCCGTAGATATCGCACAGCTTAGATAATTCAGCATTGTTATCATCCTGGTCGTTATACTGGTCAAGTAGTTCAACATATTTCGCCACCTTATCATCATCACTTGTCACTTTAATTGGGATACCAATAAAAAATCCATTCATGGTATCTACAATATATTTGGCGAAGTTTACAGCGATGCGGCTATCCGGCTTCCAATCTGGCTTCGGTGTTTTGTGGAATATCGGATAATTTGTCATATACGCGTCCATAAGCGGACGGTATCGGAACATAATTTCTGAATTGTGACACTGTAAAAATTCCCCTAGCTTTTGGTCTGTTAATTCTTCACTTGCTGGTAATTTAAACAACTAAATTCCTCCTTTGATGGAACTATATCTTGCCCTTCTGCTAAATCGTTCGACTGCGTACCGCATAGCATCCATTAAATGGTTAAAATCATCTATAGGTTGGTTGATACTGTTTCCAAATTTGTCTTTATCCCAGGTGTAGTTGCTGATCTCTGTCAGGAAATTTACACATCGGGGGTGGATAATGATTTCAAAATCCTGTATGTACTGGATACCGTAAGAAATGCTGTCTTTCCCTTTCACTGCTGGTTGAATCCTTAGCCCGTATCTGCGTAGTTCATCATTTGACTTTGGTTCTGCGGAATCCGCGATGATAGTTTCTTTGGAATATCCCGCTAATTGTATTTCCTCAAATATTTTGCGGTTGCTCATCCCTTTTTGATAGATTTCATCCCAAATGTATAGCTTCTTTTGATGTTCATCTAAAAATCCAATGAAAAAAGCGGTTGGATCATTGGTATAGCCATAATCCAGCCCGCTGATTGTAGTCAGTTCCTTTATTTCATCTAATGTAAACGCTTGTTCTTTCCAATTTTCATAAACAAGCCCATCTACAATACCCCAGTTTCCAAGCCCTGCAACCTGGTATCTTCGAGGGTTATTTTTCTTCATGGTTTCAAAGACTTTTAAATCTGATTTATCCAGCCATTCATTGCACATGTAATTTGTTGTCATAGCAAGGACTTCATCGTCTGGGTTATCAAAAAACCGTTTTTTCAGCCAGTGTTTTTCATTCCATGGGTTAAAGGTAATGGTAATCTGCTTAAACAGCCCTGTTTCTTCTGGGATGGCCCCACGAATGGATTCATCCAGCATGTTGAAATCGGATTCATTGGTAATCTCGTAAGATTCCTCTACCCACGCCCAGCATAGATAACCAGTCTTTACCGTGATGGATGTTACTTTCAGTGGATCATCCAACCCTCTAAAATAGATTTTCTGACCGGTTGGCTTGTAGGTCATTTCTAGAGGGGATTCTTTAATTTCCCAATAGGCTTGTACCTGCAAGCGGTTAATTGCCCATTGCAATTCTGTGAAACAGGAATCTTTTAGGGTCCTGTATACCTTTCGGACTACTAATAGGTTTGCTCCTGGGTATTTCATCATATTGGTGATAAACCATAGGGCTGTTGTCTTACTCTTTTTGGATGCACGGCTGCCTTTACAAACCCTGTAGCGGCCTTTGAACTTCCAAAAATCTCTATAGCCTTTTCCGACTACCTTCGGAAGGCTGATAACGATTTTATTCTTCAAGTTCATCTTCCCCTGTTATGACAATAGGGATGGCTCCATCAATATTGATGTTGTCCTTGAATATCCCAAAACGTTTGCCCAGAAGTTCAGCTGCTTTGTTCGCGTCTGATAGTTTAGCAGGGATTTCTACAATCTGAGGGGTTTCCTTTTTTATTGTCTGTTTCCTTGGTATCCCTCTTTCATCTGGAACATAGTTTGAGATTTCATCCGTTAAAGTGACAACGATATATTCTTTCTTTTCCCTGCGCATTACGGCGGTAAGGTATTCCATGATTTCTGTAATATCCGCAATCTTATCAGACCTAATTTTTTCCAACGTATCTTCTATATATTTCTTGATGTTAGCATTTGTTAGCAATCTACTTGCGTTTGTTCTAGCTGTTTCATCTTTCTTGATATTCGGATATGCCGCTTTGTAAGCCCTTGTGGCATTACAATCAATCAGATATTCTTCACAAAATCGTTTTTGTTTTTCTGTCACGCAAGCTCACCTCTCTTTGTAAAATAAAAAGCAAAGGATAAGTAATCCTCTGCTTTTTGTGGTGTTATGGTATGAGTATTTGTTGGATGCCTTTAAGGCTGGTAGGACAAGTGGGAATCGAACCCGCTGCAGGAATAACATATACCCCGTAAAAATATGTTTTCTGCATCCAATTGTCCCATATTAGCCCGCTATAATCAACGGGCTAAAAAAGGAAAATAAAAATATGAAAATCGGGTACAGCGTTGACTTCATGCGGTTTCCGCTGCATATCCCGCCCAAACGGGCGGTAGAATAAAGGAAAAAGTCAGTGAGGACAATGGTGGGCTTTCCAGGGATTGAACCCGGAGCCTTCCGGTTATGAGCCGGATGCTCTAACCAATTGAGTTAAAAGCCCATATTACCCGCCGCATTGGGGCTGGCGGGTTAAAACTAACTAAGGAGGATTTCGGTGTTTCATCCATGTTCCCTATAATAGCAATTATACTACATATAGGTGATTAAGTCAATAGTAAATACAATATTTTGTGTTTTTATTTAAACTCTTTTAATGCTTTTTTGTGTATGTATTGCCTTGCGTGGTTTTTGCTTACACCTAATTTTCTAGCAATCGCTGCCCATGTCATAAACTTTATGTATTTGCACCTTAACAAGATTCTGCACTCCCTTGTGGGACATTGTTTAATCCGTTCCAACAGTTCTTTTTTTATTGCTTCTTTCTGGTCTATCAGTCGATTGACTTCCTCTTGCGCTGCCTGTACTCTCTCTATCCCTAATTCAATTTTATTGTGTTTACCATTCCCGCTAGGCAAGCCGGAATAATTGATAGCAGTGCTGTTTAATGCAGCAATAGCTTCAATCCGTTCCTCGTCTGCTTTTTTGATTTGTTCCTCCAATGTTCTAAGCTGTAGTAGGCATTGTTTTTTATCTGCTGTCGTCATCGATTTGCTCCTTTTGATTCTTTCGCCTTTCTTTTAGTCCGTGATAAATCGTGCAGATTAGGGCAACGGTACAGCTGCCAAAGATCGTGCCGCACAATACCAGAGTGACAACAGCCCATAATGGGGATATTATGTATTCATTCAGCATTTTCTTCCTCTTTATAAAACACCCAATCATCCGCTAACATATCTGCTTGTGATGCAAGCCATCCCATCTGTATACCAGATGTTCCAACAAAAGCGATAGCATAATTCCCAATCGCCCGATGATTGCAATTTGTGACCACTCCGTCCGGAGAAATATAGCTAATGTTCTTTGCTAGTTCGATATGTTGGTTTTTGCCGTTCCAGCCTAAGCGTTTTACCTTAAATCCTCGTTTTATATACTTGATTGCATCGCCAAAACCAAACGCAGGAACGCCACCTAGAATTGAGCAATTTTCTCCATCCGCCGAGATCCATTCATCAGAAAGCACGTTATGTAGCGTAGACTCTACGTTTTCTGTTTCTCTGATATCTATTCTTTGATGGTCCTTCGTATACACGATAATTGTATTGGTATCATTGTCCCAACACCAATATCCACCCCACGATGGGAGTTTCATTGGAATACCTTTTTTCATCTGTCTTAACGCTTTTGTAAAATTCATAATAACACCTCAATTATTCTCAACTTCTACTGTGATTTCCGTTCTTGGATAATTTTTGTCATAGTGCCCATTCAGCTGTAGCTGAATGCAGCTGAATGAATCATCTTGGATAATACTACTCTTAACCAATCCATCCAAAATCATTTTACCCGCATAATTGTCCGGGTCATGCCGCCGCCTATCGCCAAAATAATACGTCAATGTTACTTTGGCGTAGGGAATTGGCCCTTGTGGTCTTGGCTTGCAAAGTAAAGCAATCAAATCCGCCCAGCGTTTTTTCTCTGTTTGGTATTCCCATCGGGCGTTACGTCCGATATATTTGTTATTGCTAGGCGGGATTTCTGGGATTATGTATTTATATTTCTGGCACATACATACCTCGTTTCGCAAGTTCTTCCAGATCATAGGACGGCGGTGTGCCGCCAAATGTTCCGGTGTCCTCCGGCTTATTATCATAATTGCCGTCCAGGATTTTAGCTATATTGGCATCTTTGATCATCCAGTCAAAGTTAGCAGTCCAATCCCTTGCATTCTTACCACGCAGGAAATCACTGCTTTGAGCTTTCTCAAACGCCTTCTTGAAATCATCCAAGGTAACACCACTGTTAAGCCTAGCGTTAACAGCCCTTTTGCGGGAATCTGATAATTTCGTACAGCGTGGGTAAGATACGCAAATCTGGTTATATAGCTCCATCACCTGATTAGCAAGGGAGGGGGAACAGGGGGAAATATTACCCCCTTGTATAGTATTTGTCTTTGTCTTATTCTTTGTATTTGTCTTTTTCTTTGTCTTAGTATCGTTCGTATCATCAGAAATACAGTCGTATACGTCCGTATTATTTGTATTCCATCGTTTGGAAATATTCTCCTTACCCTGTTGGCATTTTTTATCATATGCTTTCCGGTCCCGGTCAATTTGTGCTGAGAGGAAAGAAAACGCCATTTGTGAAGCAGGGTCTAATTCTGGGGCGATTCCATATTCTGCGTAGTCGAACAACGCTAGCAACAACTTTCCTCGTTGTTCATCTGTAAGCAGTTCTAAATGTTGCCTACAGTCAAAGAACAGCATGATAAAATTGAAACGTTTCTTTTCAGCCATTCTATCACCTCCTAGAATGGCAAATCATCATCAGGCATTCCAATTTCCTCAAAACCGTCCAGACTATCGAAAGGCTTTATATTTGGGCTGGATTGATTATCAGGCTGGCTATTGTCTTTGGTTACATTGCCGTTAGTCGCCTGTCTATTATCGTTGCTTTTGCCGCCGCAGAAACATACACGTCTTGCTATTACCTCAAACGCAATGCGGTTGTTCCCGTTCTTATCTTCGTAAGGTCTTGTTTGGATACATCCTTCCAAAGCGATCATTTGCCCCTTACTAAAGTATTTGCTGACAAACTCTGCCGTCTGTCTCCATGCAACAATGTTGATAAAATCTGCCTGTTGGTTGCCATCTTTGGAATATGGGCGGTCAACTGCGATACAAAAGGACAATACCGAAACGCCGTTGTAGGTTTGTTTCAATTCAGGGTCGGCGGTAAGCCGGCCCATTAAGGATACATTATTCATCTGGTCCACCTACCACTTCCCCAGTTGATTTATCAACGGTGACTACATCGTCAATCACAACTGCTTCCGTTTCAGGTGTATTTTGGGAAACTGTGATTGTACTTCCATCAAAAGCAACAGCCTTTTCAATTGCTGTGGATTCCATTGGCTCAATTGACATTGGGGCATACTTTAATGCTTTAATCAATACAGTCTTCAGCGCCATACTGACATAATGGTCGGACCAGGGACCAAATACATTTCCGCTTTTATCCCTAGATTTCGTGAATTTATCCCGGTGGCGGTTTACTTGATCTTTTGTCATTACCGCAAATCCACGCCCACCTCCATGTAAGGTATAGTAGGCGTAGAAATGGGTAATCTTTTCAGGGTCATCCTCCCCGCAGGGGATATGTACCAGCTTTTCATCGAACCCATAGGAATACTCGAATTTATCCCCTTCGTATACTTCATGGGCCGCTATAGTCTGGACCTGTCCGCTTCTGCGGGCTAGTTCAATCAACCCTTTATAACCCACTTGTAGCTGCGCTTCCATCTGCTTTGTCTTGCCGTTATAAAATGGCACGATATATGCGTGTCCTATCAGATTAGGCTCTAACCCCAATGAAGCGGAAGCGATGATTGCGCCCACGATTGTTTCCACAGAACACTGCTGTAGCTTCTCATTCCGTGTCAGGGCGTTTAATGCCACACGGCACAGCCGTTCTGGTGTAACTCCCCGGGGTACAATATTTTTAATTGCCTTAAATTGTGCGTTCAGCTGCTGCTTCACCACATTTGTCAATGGATTTGCTGGTTTTGATTCTATACTTTGCTTTAGGCTTGTATTCGTTGCCATTTATTTTACCTCCTTCAATAAGAAACGCCTAGTTGTGCTTGCCTTGCACACATTACTATAAACTTCTGGATATTTTTCTTTTAGCTTTTTACTGTCCACAACGTTCCTAGTGGATGATTTATAGCTTACTTTGTATTCTGCCCCCAGAGCGTAACTGCTGTCTTTCATTTTTTGTTTGATTCTTGTCTGTAGTTCTGTGATCTGGCCCTCAATAGCGGATTTGGATTCCATCAGCTGGGACAAGATACGCAGCTGGTTTTCATCCTCATCGTCCAGGTTGATAACCCCACCAGAATCAATAGGGTACATGATTTCCAGCGCTTTTTTGCTTGCTTTATCCGCTGCTGGCGGTATCCCTTTCTGGACAAAGTTCAGCCAGAAATCCTTTTCTTTTTCTATAATAATAGAAATCAGTTCTTCGTCCCTCTGGATTTCTTTCCATGTAAATTGATTCCCGCCGATTAGGACGGCTATGTACATCTTTTCAAACCCCATAACAGCCATATAATGTTGGCATTGTAAAATATATGATGGGGGGATCTCTTCGCCATCCCACTGCCTTTTTCCATAGGCATTTGTTGTCTTGCATTCCAATCCAGCGTTTTCCCCAATAACGATACGGTCCACATCCGCAACCATCCAGGGATATTCTTCACTGCGGAACATAAAGTTAGAGTTCCGCACCTTTTTCCCTGTGCGTTTGGAAAACTCCTTCGCTACGATATCTTCCAGAATGTTCCCCCAATACATATATTCGTTTTCTTCATTCTGGGGAAGTTTGTTGAGCTTATCCAGGTAGATATCAAGGATACCAGCCCAGGGGTTAAACCCCATAATCGCCCCAACATCAGAGCCGCCAACGCCAGTGTGCCGGAGGTCAAGCCACTGTTCTCGAGACAACCCCGCCTTTGATATTTTAGTATTCATCATAAATACCCTCCATCATTTCAGCTTGTTCCTGCTCCATGCAATCAAGGCATACACGTCCCTCATAGGTCTGTCCACAGTTTGGGCAAATTTCCGTTTCCGACCAGTATCCATCTATCATTTGGTTCCATTCCACTTGACATCCTCCTCATAGTGGGTTACAATAACAGTGTTGTATTTTGTTAATTGCTCTTGCATACGGTGCCAGCCGTTGCAGGAGCTTTTTTTATGCTGCATGGTTGTCGACCTCTTCTTTTGATTTTTTATGCAACCGGATTGCTTGTGCTATCCGTGGTATCCAGATAACAGCTGCTATCATTGCCATGCCGATACTACAACGGATCAAGCATTCGCCAAATGATATTGCCAGGTTATCTGATGCCCCTAACGCACCTTGGATCAACAATACGCCAAAGACGATCAAGGCAACTTGTCCGGTTTTTATAATGATCTGTTTCATGCTTCCTCCTGATCCTGCGGCATGAAAAACACACGATACCCATCATTGTAGGATCTGTATATGTCTCTCAACACTCGTTTAGCCATAGATGATGTTCTGTATTCCCCCATAAGTACAGCGTAATCGGGATATTCACATGATATGCTGTAACGGTCGTTTCTTCGATCGTAGGTAATTTCAACGGTTTGCAATGTGTCCATATTTATAAGTTTCTCTTCATTTTGGCTGCATATTAGCATTGTTTTCCACCCTCCAATCTAATTGGGCTTATATTGAGTGCCCGGGCTATTTTTTTGATTGTATCTTTGCTGGTATGCTGGGTTATGTTGTCCATAGCAAGTTGTATTGTTTTGCGTGATACTCCGCTATCTCTTTCCAAGTCTGCAACGGTCATTCCTTTGGACCTCATTGCATCCATCAATTTGTTTCCATCAATTTTCATTTTTTTCTCCTATCGCTGAAATAATTCTGTGATTGGAATATGTAGATAGTTACATATCCTATCCAATTCTTCAACGCTGAATTGTCCTGGATTCTTTCGCCTGGTATACATTGTTTTAACTGATATTCTGGCTGCGTTTGCAAGCCTGTCTATAGCAACCCCCTGTAGCTCAGCGTAATAATTGATTTTGGCAATTATTAGATTATCCCGCTGTTCTACCGGGGATTTTTTCAGTTTTGGCACAGGATCGCCTCCTTTATTAATTATCTATAAAAATTTTATTTTAGAACACATGTTCATAAATACTACATATTGAATTTACAAAATAGATATTACACTATATATTGATATTTAATATTTGTTGTGATATACCGAATTATATCTTATTATAGAAAGGAGGTAGTATGTATTAATAACTTTCTGTACAAGCCGGGAGAGGATAATAAACCGGCAGGAGATTATATAGAAGTTGGTCCTAGAGGTGGTCAAGTCAATGATCCTAGAATCGTTAGTATTGATCCTGGCGATCGTTTACCACCGACTTCTGAACCTAAACACAAATGGAAAAAGATTAATTAGCTTGAATAAGCCTATACTTTTTGTGTAGGCTTATTTTATTTTTAATTTCTTTTTTGAAAAACAAAACACTTGTCCCAAAAAATTAATTTGTATCCAAGAAACGACAAATAATACTCCATCCTGTCTATATTTTGTTATATAGTGATGTATCATCTTTATTCCTTCAAAAACAGGTCAGCGGAAACGTCTAAACACTTAATAATCTTTGCAAATTCTTCAACTCCAAGTTTCCGTTTTCCGTTCAACGATAGCGAAAGTTTATTAGCTGCTATACCTGTTTTTATGGCAACAGAGCGTTGGCTAATATCATGTTTTACTAAATAGAGTTTGATATTTTTCTCTATTTCCATTTCACCACCTCCTGCACTGGTTTGTCTTGCTTTTTTACAAAACATTTCCTATACTATAATTATTGATTGACGTTTAATTATTTTGAAAGGAATGATTTTTAGTGCTTTATAACCCAATACATCTTCAGTTTCCTGAAATTGAAATGCCGGAACCATGTGAATATGAAGATACGTATTTCAAAGATATGGCAGATGATATAAAGAATACTCAAGAAGAAACGAATAAAATCATAAGCCAACTTGTTGAAGATAGTAAAAAGACAGATGCTATTAATAGAAAAATCGCTATTGCCACTTTAGTGATTTCTATTCTTACTTTAATCGCCACTATTGTAGGAATTATTGTATCTATCCTTCAATAACTCTTTTAACATATCGTTCTGTATCTTAGCGTTTGCCACTAAGTAATCTAATTGGCTTCTCATTCTATTAAAGGCTTCATCCAACTTTTCCGGTGAAGTCTTTTTTTGTTCCCGTTCTTTCACCTCGCACCTCCTATAAAATGTTATAGTTCTAATTTTGTTTCATACAGTTGATTTTCGGCGTATTTAAGAATATCCAAAATTGATGCAATATTTTGAAATTTATCGGGACATGCCCTTTTTATCGTTTTAAGAACTTCTAGGGCTATCTCCCTTTTTTCATTTTCTTCTCTTGGAGTAGTTATCATTTTCACTGCTACCTCCTAGGCTGGTTTTGTTGTTATCATTGCCAGACAGTCCTCAAAGCCTTTTATATAGTTTAGTGCTTCTTTTTCTCCTTCATCCTCAATTTTTATAAGGCTTTTTACCAGTTTTTCTGTTCGTTCTAATTTTTGTGGGTCAACGAACAGTTCAATGTTTGTTTTTCGCTTCGCACTTTTTCCCATTGTTTTCACCTCCTTTGTTATATCCTAGATATATAATATCATGTCTAAGAACTGATGTCAAGCCGTTTTTTATGTCTGGGAAATATTTTTCTTGACTTTATTATTTTGATATGATTTAATAAATGTAAAAGGAGGCGTGTTTATTTGGAAACAATTAATCAAAGAATCGCTAAATGTATAGAAGAAAGTGGATTAACTAAAACAGCTTTTGCAGACAAGATTAATGTTTCACAATCTTTTATATCTAATTTATGCTTAGGGAAAAAAATCCCTAGCGATCGTACCATAGCGGATATTTGCCGCGAATTTAATATTAATGAAAACTGGCTTAGAACTGGAGAAGGAGAAATGCGCATCCAATTAACAGAAAATGCCCAGTTTGATTTGGTGTGCCAAGAATTAAAATTCTCTGGCAAGCATGAAATAATTAAACAAATCTTAATGGTCTATTGGGATTTGCCGGACGATAAAAAAGATATCGTTGATAAATTAGTTGAGGATATCGCAGAAAAAATCGTAAAAGGAAAGCAACAAAAAAGCCCGAGTAAAAACTCGGGCAGTAAGTAAACAATTATTTGTATTTATGATAAGCCTTTTCAAATTGAATTACTGTTGTAAGCAATTCTTTGAGAAATTTTTTATCATTACAATTACGATTGATAATTGTCTTAATTTGTTTTATAATTCCTCTACACTTATTTTTTTGCATAACTTTAAATCCTTTCTGCTATCAGTACCAACGGCTTTTATTTGTTAGTAGCAAAAGGATATCCTTGCATACTAAGCATACCATTTTTTAACAGGCTATACAATACACATTACTACCAAAATTCTACATGATTTTATTTTTTATGCCATTTTGTTAATGTCAAACAATTTATATCAGATTAAAACAGAAAAATAAAATTTTATTTCTTTTTTTCGTATTAATTATGGATGGACTTATTTTCCTGTAAATGATACAATTATTACGTCAAATAGCCTATATTTGACATAATTATTTTAAAAGGAGAATAATTTATGAGTGAAAACAGTAGTAAAAAGTGGTATAGCAGTTTATGGTTTACAATCATTTGGCTAATTATTTTCCCACCGGTGGGCATTATCTTACTTTGGGTATTCCAAAAACAACTAACGCCATTAGTAAAAGGGATTCTTACAGCCGCTTCCGCAATTTGGTTAATTATTGCAATCGCTATTGGAGGTTCACAAGGCGACACCAATCAAACAGACGTTTCTAGCTCTAGTTCTATTTCCTCTAGCAGCCAAGTAAGTTCAGAGGTTTCATCTGAACCAGCATCTTCTACCCCATCTTCTGAACCCGCTTCCAGTACTAGCGAACCAGAAACAACATCCTACAAAGCCGGAACATATAAAATCGGCGTTGATATGCCGGCAGGTGAATATGTAATTACCGCAACTAGCGATTTTTCAACGTCCTATATGGAAATTGCTTCTGATTCCAATGGCACATTAGATTCTATTGTGGCGAATGATAACTATAAAAATAGAATCTATGTAACTGTTTCTGATGGACAGTATTTTAAATTCCAAGGGACAGCAACACCAGCGGCAGAAACACCCGCTTATACAGGAGCCTACGAAGAAGGCATGTATTTGGTTGGAAAAGATATTCCAGCAGGTGAATATAAAATATCCCCTATTAAAGAGGGAGATACCGCATACTTCGAGGTTGATTCTGATTCGCTTCATGTTTTAGATTCTATTATTACCAATGAAAACGTTGAAGGCAGCGTTTATCAAACTCTTACCGATGGCCAATATATTAAATTAAGTGGTACTAAAATAGAACAATAAGGAGATAACAAAAATGACATGCCCAAAATGTAATAGTGAAAATGTTCAGGTTCAAGCTGTATCAGAAATGAAAAGTCGTGGTTGCTTTACTGTATTGTTGTATATTATTTTGCTTTGTATTCCTATTATTGGATGGATTGCGTTGTTTATGTTACTAAAAGGTCGTAAATCCAAAACAGTTCAATATGCTGTATGCCAAAACTGTGGGCATAAATGGAAGGTGTAATAAGTATTCAACCCGCTTGATAAATTGTAATCAGGCGGGTTTTATGATAACTATACATTAAAAGTAGAGGACGGAACGGGCAGCCGTCGCCCATTGTTAGGAGATGTGGGAGTGTCGCCCCGCCTGCTGTACCATTTTGCCAACGCCGACAAAATGGTATAGATTAAAGCAAATAAATAGAAAGAGGATAAATATGAATATCATAAAATATAATGATGTATTATCAGTAGAAGAAGCGATAAAGCAAGATGAGCCATTGATGGCGGTAATTTCATTTGACGGGGAAGAAGCAGTGGTTTCCCACATTGACGAAGCAATGGAACACCATATTCTGCTAGAAAAAGCTGGATTGGATAGCCGAAATATTGATAAGTATTTCCGTATTATCTTTGATAAAGAGGGATGTGACTGGACTTTTATTTGTCCATCTGATTACCGCAATATCAAGGACAGACAAAAAAGGATTATGGCTTTCTATAAGGATGGATTTACCGCAATCGCTGATTTCCTTTCCCAGATGGGCTATTTTGTAGATATCAAGATACCGCAACGGTATAGACGACATTTTCAGGCTATGGGAGAGTAATAAAAAACCGCCCAGCGCTGCAACACTGGACGGAAAAACAATAAATAACAAAGAAGTTTGTACTTTGCTTATTATATCATATTCTGATATGACAAGCAATAGAAAGGATAAGAAATGGCTAACGCTAAAAAGCTGCCTAGCGGAAGTTGGAGGGTGCAAGTATACGCTGGAAAAGATGCGTCCGGAAAAAGAATGTATCAATCATTTACAGCACCTACTAAAAAAGAAGCTGAATTTTTGGCAGCTGAATATATTTATAAAAGAAAAAATACAACCAGAGAAAAACTTACTTTTCAAGAAGCAAGTGACCAATATATAGAAAATCGACAGAACATCTTATCACCATCTACCATTAGATGCTATAGGATTATACAACGAAATTCTGTTCCTAATTTATTAAATATCAAAATTGATAGATTGGCTGACGGCTTTCTGATTCAGCAGCAAATGAACGAGAATGCCAAAAGATATTCTGCGAAAAGCTTAAGAAATCAATTGGGTTTTATTACAGCAGTAATGGGATTTTTTAAATACCATATTAGTGATATTGCAATTAAGCCAAAAGAAAACCACAGTATCCTGGTGCCTACTAAAAACGATGCTGAAAAGATTATGCAATTATTAAAAGAAGCACCTGATATTGAATGTCAGGCGTTGCTAGCCATTACTTGCAGTTTACGTCAAAGCGAAATAGCGGCGATTACTCCGGCAGATATAAAAGGGGAGTTGTTAAGTGTACATGGGGCCAGGATACCAGATGAACATAATAAGCTGGTATACAAAGAAACCAATAAATCAGATGCAGGATGGCGTTCGGTATTAATGCCAGAATATTTGGCAAAAAGAATGGGAGAGCTATGCGCCAGCAAACAGTCCAATGATTGGGTATTTGATACGACACCCTCGCAAGTTTTGCGTAAGTTTAAGAGATTGCTTATATCTCATGATATGCCACCGTATACAATGCACTCTTTACGCCATTGTTTTGCTGCTATTATGCATGCTCGCAATGTACCAGATAAATACATCATGGAAATGGGCGGCTGGTCTAGTGATAACGTGATGAAAAAAGTGTATCAATACACCTTCGAGGATGAGACAAACAGAGCAAAACAACAGGTCAATCAATATTTTGATAACTTGATTTCTGATGATTCTGAAAAGCAAAATTGATACTATGCAACACGAAATACAACACAAACAAAAATAAACCCTTTATTTTAGGCACTTTATAGATGTTTTATGAAGGTTCGAGTCCCTCCTTCTCCGCCAAACAATAATGGGCACTGCTTCATGAAGCAGTGCCCATTATTCAAAATTTACTTAGGAGAGATCTGTATGCCAGACTATAAGGCTATGTATTATCACTTGGCAGGGCGCATGGCGACTGCTATTGATGCGCTGGAAGCTACCACCAATGCGTTGGTTGACATTACTGAAAAGCTGAAACTGGCGCAACAGAGTACAGAGGAAATGTTTATTTCCAGTCCTGATGACAATGAGGATTCTCTGGACAACATTTCAGAATAAGAACCGCAATCCGCAAATTCCATAAGCGGCAGCTGTAGTGACGGGATATTACACGTCAACATGAGTTGCACTCGCTTGTAACGCATGCACAACGGGTTTTTCTATTTTGAAGTTTTGTATGCGCATTTGCGGTGGATATCTATTTCGTAACAGTCAGACTAAAGCGAACAACCCTTAAGCTATAGTGGTTTGAGGGTTGTTCTGTTTTTTCTAAATAAAAAATATTTTGTGCAAATAATTTTGGAGGTGTTCAGTGAAATCTAGACTTCTTAAAAACTTTATTCAAGAAATACAATTTAAAAATCGCAATCCAAAAGAAACAAGAGTTCTTGCATTATTAGATGATATATCTACAAATCCGGAAAGAATATTTCAACAGGGAGAAAAATTATATCGTAGCCGAATTATTTTAAATGAAGAAGAAATTAATAAAAAAACAGGATTCTATGGATATGATGCAGAACAAAGTTTTATACCGCCATGGAGAATAACCCGTGATCTTCGAGCAAATTATCGGTACATTCCTTATTTGTATTGTTCTAATCATCCATATAAGAGGTTCGACCTCGAATAGGAGCTAAAATTAGCATTGCAACTATTTTGGTAAATCAAAACATTAATCTATTAGATTTTACTATCCAAAATAAACCTACGAAGATGTCGGAAACCAAATATAATCTATTTGTAGAATTATCTAATTTATATTCTAAACCAATAGCAAATGATGACGATACATTAGACTATATTCCTACTCAATTTATAGCGGAGTATGCGAAAAATCTTGGATATGATGGTATAGCTTTTACAAGTTCTCTAGCACCAGAAATAAATAATACAAATTTAGAACGTTTTAATGTGGTTATATTTAATTATCAAAAATGTTCTGCTATTAAATCTAATGTTATATGTTTAGAAGCTAATCATTCTGAATTTCATCAAATTGATAATGATTTAGATAAATTGAACACTGATTGCTATGTTTTAGAGCAATTAATAGCTTTATAATATTTTTTTATTGCAAATAATTATTGGAAGAAGATTGCCGTACCTCAGCTTTCGCTTTGGTATGGCTTTTTTATTCCAATCTATTGCCAAAAATAAAAGTATCAAGCAATGCTGTGCTCCATAGTACTATTTTAAGTCGCTATTTTTTTCGTGCCTTTCACTTTTCAACTCGCATAAATCTCATCGTTATTACTTTTTCTACGTCTAAATATACCATAAAAAACCACCATCCTATTAAAAGGATGGTGGTTTTCATCTCTAGTGAAACACTTTTTATGCGTGCAAATTAGAGACATTGTTTTTATTTTTTGTGCTTTTTGGTAGCTACAAGAGCTGCACCAGCTAGAGCAATCATAGCAACTGCTGCTACTGGAGCTGCAACATCGCCAGTCTTACTTGCATTTGCTTTTGGAGTAGTCGTCTCCTGTCCGGTTTGTGTTGCATTATTATCGGTAGCAGATGTTCCTCCATTTGTTACTCCGTCCACTGCCACCAATCCCTTAATTGCAGCCTGCACATTTTCTACTGCTGTATCTACTTCGTCCTGAGTTGCGTTATCGTTATTGTATACTTCTTCAGCTGTTGCCAAAGCTGCTGTCAATACCGCATAGCTTTCCGCTGTATATGAATTTGCATCTACCGCTTTACCATTCTGGATTACTTGGTCAAGGATCGCCTTATCAGCTTTAAATCTCAAATTCAACATTGCTTGCAGTAATGCTGTAGATACTTCGTCAATTTCTGCCTGCATTGCATCACCATCATTGAAAGTAGTACGTGCATTTGCTAAAGCAGTGATAAATACCTCTTTCCCTTCATCAACGTATTTATCAAGATTAGCTTCGATGGTTCCAGCTGCTGAGATCAAAGATTCCAAGCTAGATTTATCTCCTTGTACAAATCCAAGTTTATGGATTTCGTTCAACAGTTTTGTCCAAGCATTGTAAACATCTGTTTCGGTTGCTGTAATATCTGCTGCTACTTCTTTTGCTTCCTGTAATACTGCTTTGAAGCTTTCCTGTACAGATGGAATTACCTGATTAAAGTTTTCGTCCGCCATTTCATCTTCAGCATATGCGATTACTTTGTTCAGGATGGTCTTATCGGCTGTGCTAGCAACAATATAACCATCTGCGATAGAGACTGTCAACTTGCCATCTTTTACAGCAAAATCATAAGAACCAGATGCTAAACTAAATGTTGCAACTTGTACGTTATTACGGATTGTCATACCTGTATAGGTAACACCTGCGATGTTTTCAAAATCTGCTACTACAGATTCATCTTCTACAGGCAGATATAAGGTTGCGGTTGTGTTTGCAGGAACAGTTGCACTATATGTGTCAATAGTGCCTTCTGTTGCGGTCCAATCACTTTCAATTGTACCATAGTTGGATTCATAGGAACCTTCCAAACCAGTATAAATACCGCCAGCCAATGGCTGCAATACAAAATCTTGGTAGCCAGCATCACCGTTTGCGTGGTCAGTTGTAATACCCATCTGGTATTCATACATCCAGGAGCCCACAGCACCCAACGCAAAGTGGTTAAAGGAGTTCATAGCGCTATTTCCGTTCATTTGGAATGCTAATTCATAGGAGTTCCAACGTTCCCACATGGTAGTTGCGCCTTTTGTTACAGGATACAGCCAAGAAGCGTATTCTGTACAAGTAAACATATTATATGCGTCATCAATATTACCGCCTCGAGTTAATGCTGGTAAGATATTTGGTGTTGCGTTAAATCCAGTTGTAATAGAGTATGCTGGACAATCCAATTTTTGTCCACTGCTTCCTCCAGGGCCACTGTTTCCTTGAACAACACCTGCGCCATTGCTGCTCTGGTTAGGATCCTGTGCCAATACAGACAAACGTGCATTTGCCGCTTTTAAGTTTTCATCACTTACACAGTTAAAGTTCAATGGTGCTGCATAGGATGCCTGAGTATCCATAATTTCACCATTTTTGTCTGTAGTCATACCTAATTCGGAATTAAAGTAAACTTCATTCCATTCTTGTTTTGCTAAATCATGGCGGGATTGAATTTCATCCGCAATGTCAGTTCTACCAATGACACGTGCCATTTCAGCAGTAGCTTCCATCAAGTAAATATAAATTGCATTGTTTAATAAATCAGAATCTGTACTGCCGTCTACTGCTAACCAGTCTGCTTTACCGTTTGTCATGCTAGATAAGCCCGTATAGGTTTTGCCTTTTGCTTCTAAGTCATAGCTATCCATACCATCTAACCAAAGTTTCATGGCATCCATGTTTTCTTCAATAATGCGGGTATCACCATACTGGGTATACATCTGCCATGGAACCATACAAACAGCGCCGCCCCACGTGGTACTGTTCGCAAAGCTATCAAATTCTTGTTTTGGATCACTGGAGCTGTACTCTGGAACAGTATCACCGATAGAACCATTTCCGTACTGGTCATCACGGAGGGCTACCATCCACTGACGGAAGAAGTTCAAGGTGTTCGCATTATAAGTGGAGGTTCTAGAGAATGCCTGGGCATCCCCTGTCCAACCCATACGTTCATTTCTTTGTGGACAGTCAGTTGGGATAGACATAAAGTTACCTAGTTGACTACGCTGGATATTTTTAAACAATTGGTTAACATAACCTGTAATCGTATCATCAGTTGTGGTAGCGTCATAGGTACCAGATAATTCGTCAATCGAAGATATTACAACGCCTTTTACATTCTCTGCTGGTAAGGCTTTCCCTAAACCAGGAACAGTAATTTGAATATAACGATATCCACGGAAGGTAAAGCTTGGCTGAATTACTACATCACGGGTTTCATCTTCTTTGGTTGCGGTGTAAAAATCAGTTGCCATAGCTGCACGATAGGTGTCATGAAGGACACGACCCGCTACATTTGGACGGTATTCTCCATCCGGTCCATATAGGTTAGTATATTCTTCATTTGTATTTTGAGAATCTTCGTTTCCTGGATAGATATCTTCACCATAGCGGAAAATAACGGTATCTCCCTCTTTCAGGGTACCTGCTGGGATTGTAACGGAAGGAACCCCTACCATTGCGACACCCATATCATAGGTCCAAGTATCATTATCATTGCTGTGGGTATTTAAGATACGAGTTGTATCCAAACGTTCAAACTCCCGGATTGGCGTATCGTATCTGGCAACAATGTCAAAATCAATCCAATCCCGTTGTTCTACTACTTCACATGGTTCCCAGGCGGAATCATCATAAGCTGTTGTAGACCAACCATTGGTATCTCCATTTACAGAAATGGCAGCTTCTTTGTTTGCATTGTATCTTTCCCCTTGGAAGAAACTAGAATACTCAATTGGTCCGTCGTTGAACATTTTCCAATCGTCAGGATTGGAGGATACTACCTGAGTGGAACCATCTTCATAAGTAATAACCAGTTTGGATAATAGTCCTTCTGTATCACCAAAGAAGTTCATATTACCAGGAGAGAATGTCATATAGCCAGTGTACCATCCGCCTGCAAGGATAGCGCCCATCGCATTTTCCCCATCCTGGATCATATCGGTAACATCGTAAGCATGGTAAGTCAAAGTATCACGGTATTGGCTATCCGCTGGATTAAACCAATCTTCTCCCATACGTCCACCATTGATGTACATTTCATAAATTCCCATTGCAGTAGCATACATTTTAGCGCTCTTTACTTTTTTGCTAGTATCTGTACTAAATGTAGTACGAACCATATTCAAAGAGCCATAACTTGGATCCGCATAGGACAAGATCCCTTCCGCACCGCCGGATACACGGATCGCCTTATTATTAGTAATGCTGACACCATTCAAGCCTCTAAAAATATCATAGGTAGCACCAGTATCTTTGCCAAATACTACTTTATGCGCTTCATCCGTTTTCCCAGTAGTATGAATTACATAGTTGGTAACTTCAAATTCTTCCCCTGGATTCGCGGCAAAACCAACAGATGCCAAGTTTGGGAAAGTATTGTAGTTGTTGCCTGTACTCATTGCACTGATAGAGAAGGAACTATTTCTGCCAGATCCTTCTTTAATCGCTTGGCCATCAATTTTTACAGTAATAGAACCTGTGGAAACATCAATATTGATGTTATGTGGTCCATACATATTTTCTGGAGTAAAGATACCAGCTTTAATATCAATGGTTTGGTCTAAAATTTCAGTACCATCATTTTCTACATAATCATAGCCTTGTTTATAAACATTTAATTTAGCACCTGTTCCATCTGCTTGTACGCCATCTACATCCAATTCCAGGCGAACCCAGTTTTCACCTTCCGCATTCCATACATTCTGGAATTGATCGTTCAAACGGTAATCGTCCGCACCAAATACCAAGCTTGCTTTTGTACCCTGTGTCAATTCAACATCAGCGTTAATCGCGTATACACAAGCGCTTGCGGCATCCAATGTCATTTCATTGGTACCGATAAACTGAGCGTTTTCACCCCAAGCGCTGATGTCCGGATTCATCAAACCTGTTTCAAATTTGCTTTCCTGGGTATAGCTTTGTCCAAAAGCATCCCAAACAGTCAAATCCCAACTGTAAGCTGTTTCCGCTGTTAATGCTTCCCCTTCGTAGTAAATATCAGTGCTTTCATTGCTCTCAACCTTACCACTGTCCCACATAGTAGCACCATCAGAATCCCTGGTAACTATAATTTGATAAGCGGTTTGCTGTTGCCCAATAACAGTAGAATCCATTTCCCAACTAAAAACAGGTTTTTCATCTTCCACAGCTAAAGGAACATCATAATCATTGGTTTTAAGGTTTAAAATCTCGGTTGCCCTGCTGTATGTACTGGAAACAGCAGCAGCATTTACCGCTGATGCAACAGGGACAGCCACTGTTGCCAGTAAGGCTGTGGAGACGCATACCGCAGCAATTTTCATGAATAATTTTGATTTCATGGTCATACTCTCCTCAATTATCTTCATCTTTTGATTTTTATTTTGATTGTATCAGCAGAACCCATAATTACTTTCCTCCTTTCGTTATATTTGCTGATATCAATCTCCTCTCTCAACTTAACTTTGTTGAGCATAGTTAAATTTTAGCATGATTTTGATGCGAAAAATATAATAATATCGTATTAGAAATTCCTCATTTATAGGCAAATCGTACTTTTTTACTGAAGATAATCGTTTTATCAATTTGAAAAACCAAAAAGTAAAACCCTTGTTACGTTCTATTATTTTTGACGTAACAAGAGTTTTACTCCATGAGTGCCTTATTGACACTACTAAAAGGCTCTATTAAAAAGGAAAAGAGAAAAGAAGAAAAATCCAAATCTGTTATGAAATAAACAGTAATTGGAATAATTCTATTTTAAATGAGAATAAAAGAAAATTCTATATTACAATCAGACCATTTGTTTTTATTTTATAGGAGAATCGTACCTATTAATGAATATCTACTATGTTAGCACACCGAATGAAAACCTTAATCCCAATAATAAGTTGATATAATTTCCTTTGGCTTATTATATTCAAATCGAATTTTTATGCTTATATATCAGATAAATCATGATCCATAATAGAATAAATAGAAAAATAGGCCTTGCTAATTTCGCAAGGCCTATTCATTACAAACATTATTCTGCTGGTTCTTCTTCCATATCCAGATCAGGACCGAAATCAAACTCTAAATTTTCGCCGCAATTTGGGCATGCAATTGCACCTTCATCCAACATTTCTTCGTTGACACAGATTGTATCACCGCAAGTTGGGCAGGTTACTTCATATAAATCTTCGTCATCATCACAACAATCACAGTCGTCCTCTTCACAGCCACAACCACAATCTTCGCCATAGACAACTTCTTCTACTGCACCCAAATCTTCATCCAGAACATCCAACAGTTCTGTTGTTTCATCAGCAGCGTCTTCTAAATCCGCCACAGTCAATGCCAGGTCTTCCAGCAAATCGGTAATTGCTTTGAGTACTTTTACTTCATCTTTATTGTCATCTAATTTCAAGCCATCGGTCAGGCCTTTAATGTATGCCACTTTTTCTGTTAAATTCATACCTTTTACCTCCCTTATGCAGAAAAACCTGCATGGTATCTAAAACTTTTACCTGTGTTATTATTCCCCTGATAAAAGCCCCTTATGACGGATATTTTAAGAAAAGATTATGCTCTTTCCATATATTCGCCTGTTCTTGTATCAATGCGGATTTTATCGCCTGGTTCAATAAACAGAGGAACTTTAATTTCCGCACCAGTTTCCAGTGTAGCTGGTTTGGTTGCGTTTGTTGCAGTATTGCCTTTAAAGCCTGGGTCAGTTTCAGTAACTTCCAGTTCTACAAAGTTTGGAGGTTCTACCCCAAACACATTGCCTTTGTAGGACAATACTTTTACTTCCATTTCTTCTTTTACAAATTTGAACGCTGGACCCAGTTTGCTTTCATCAATAGGTTCCTGTTCGTAGGTTTCCATATCCATAAAGTAATACAGGGAACCATCCGCATACACATATTGCATGTTACGGCGTTCAATATATGCTGTTGGGAATTTTTCTGTTGGGTTAAAGGTTCTTTCGATTACGCTACCTGTAATAACATTTTTTACTTTAGCACGAACGAAAGCAGCACCTTTCCCTGGTTTTACATGTTGGAACTCAACAACTTGAAGAACGTTGCCGTCCATGTCAAAAGTAACACCATTTTTAAAATCGCCAGCTGAAATCATATACTACCTCCATAATGTTCTTATCTTTAACCATTTTATCTTAAAATCAAACAATTTGCAACCCCTATTTATAAACAAATCAATTCTTTTTTACAATTTGTAAGGTTACGGCATCCATTTTCGGTTACAACAACCATATCTTCAATTCTTACACCAAATTTTCCCGGGAGATATAGACCTGGTTCCACTGTTACTACCATCCCTTTTTGTAAGATAGTTTGAGAACGGGGGCTTAAATTGGGCTGTTCATGGATTTCCATTCCAACGCCATGCCCTAAACTATGTCCAAAAGCTCCTTGGTAACCTTGCTGATCAAAATATTCCCGAACTACATTATCCACTTCCTGGCCTTTCTTTCCAGCGCAGACTGCTTCCAACCCCATTTTTTGACCTTCCAAGACAGTTTGGTACAAATGTTCCATTTCCTCAGTGGGTTTACCAATTACTACAGTTCTGGTCATATCACTATGGTATCCGTGAACCATAGCTCCAAAATCCATGGTGAGGAAATCACCGGATTCCAAAGGCTTTTCGGTTGGAGTACCATGAGGGGAAGAAGAATTTTTTCCCGATACTGCGATTGTTTCAAACGAGATATCATCTGCTCCATGAGAACGCATATATTGATCAAGCTCAAATGCAACCTGTTTTTCTGTAACCCCTGGTTTGATAAAATTCAAAATATGGTCAAAAGCCTTTTCAGTAATTTCCTGCGCCGCTAAAATCTCATAAATTTCATCCGGTGTTTTGACCATCCGTAGCTGATTAATTAAATCACTAAAAGTGGATGTAGTATCAAAAGCATAGTCGGTAAAATAATCCTTTAAACGGAGATATTCCGCCAATGTAACCCGTTCAATCTCCACCGCAATAGTTTTACACTGGTGTTTTTTCAAAATTTCTTCCAATTGTTTATTGTAGTCTTCCAGTAAAACCACCTGGCACCCTTGGATTTCACGGGCGGCTTTTTCATAATACCGAAAATCAATAATCAAATAAGCTTGCTCTTTGGTTACTACTAGCATCCCTGCACTGGACAAAAATCCAGTAAAATACTGCCGATTGGTAGGAGACATAATGACCCCACAGTCAATTTCTCGTGGCAATTGTTGCATCAATTGGTTTAAACGCAACATTATTCATCACTTCCTAAATTAATTCTTTAATTGCGTGCAACGCAAGAATGTAGCTGTATTTTCCAAACCCCGCAATCTGTCCAACACAAACAGGTGCAATAACAGAATTGTGACGAAATTCTTCCCGGGCGTGAATATTGGAACAATGTACTTCTACACAAGGAATTTTAATGGCAGCAATGGCATCTCGAA
The DNA here is from genome assembly GCF_900095865.1 of Massilioclostridium coli. GTDB lineage: Bacteria > Bacillota > Clostridia > Oscillospirales > Ruminococcaceae > Massilioclostridium > Massilioclostridium facile. The sequence goes on from NZ_FMIZ01000006.1 coordinate 46,049, forward strand.
TAGCATAACTGTAATGGGTATAAGCACCTGCGTTGATGATAACACCATCAAATTGTTCCCTAGCCTGTTGGATGGTGTCAATCAGATCCCCCTCATGGTTGGATTGATAAATGGAACAATCCAAACCCAATTCAGCAGCTTTTGCGGAAATCTGCTCATTAATACTTTGAAAGCTTTCTTTTCCATAAATCCCAGTTTCACGTACGCCAATCAGGTTGATGTTTGGCCCATGGATGACAATAATTTTTTTCTTCATGTTTGACTTCCTTCCATTTATTTTAAATATTTTTGATACATTTGTTTCATACTGCTGGCATCTTCCGCCTGTGTACCAGCGGATTCACAGATAAAGGTGGGAGACAAATCCCGCTGAGCAATCAATTCTGCCAAAGGCTCGAATTCTGGCCCAAAAGTTTGGTCTTCAAAGGTTAAATGTGCCTTTTCTCCTCCTTTTAAGGTATATTCAATCTTGCTGAAATGAGAATGAAATCTTTTTGCACGGTCGTTTCCTAATTTGTTTTGAATGGCATCCAAAATAGCTACGTAATCCTGTTGGGTTGCGATTCCACCAAAAGTCCTGGCATTTAAGTGGCCAAAATCAATGCAGGGAACCAACCTTTCATCCAACGAGCAAAGTTCCAACACTTCCTCCAAATTTCCCAGCTGATTTACCTTTCCCATGGTTTCCGGGCAAACAGTAATATCTCCAAGGCCCAGTTCATCCAAGGTAACCAACGCTCTGGACAAAGTATCTTTTGCCAACTCTAAAGCGTGTTCCCTTGTGATTTTTCCACAGGAACCAGAATGGGCTATAATCCGGGTTGCGCCCATCGCTTTGGCTGCTTTCGCACTGTCTACCAAATAACGGATGCTATTGTCCCGTTTTTCTTCCTCAACACTGGACAGCGAAATATAGTAGGGGGCGTGGATGGATAAACGGATACCTTTTTCCTTTGCCAGTTCCCCAAACGCTTTTGCCTTTTCCTCCGAAATTTTTACACCACGTCCACATTGGTATTCAAAACAATCCAAGCCAAACGAAAGTAAATAATCAGGCACTTCGTGCAGATGTTTATGTCCTCGTGCTTTAAAACTCTCGCTGTTCCCAGCAGGTCCAAATAGAGCAGGCATATATTAATTTCCTTTCTTTTTATATTTATTTAACCAAGGCCGTTCCAACTTTCTTTTAATACGGAATAAGATTCCATCTTCCAGTAAAAATGGTTCCACTAAAATACTGTGGGTTTTTCCTAGATTTGCACCTAAAATATCTGTATAAATCTGGTCTCCCACCAAGGCAACCTGGTCTTTTTGTAAGCCAAATCTCTTTACTGCCTTGTTTAATCCAATTGGGATGGGCTTACATGCCCTAGAAATAAATTCTAAACCAAGTTTTTTTGCAAAGGGCTGAACCCGTTCGGTAGTATTGTTGGAAAGAATCATCAACTGTATACCGTCCCGCCTCATCTGCTCCAACCATTCTATCACACCTTGAGACGGCTCCGGATGGCCATGTGTGGTTAATGTATTATCCACATCCAAAATCAGCCCTTTAATGCCAAAACGCTGCAATAGATTGTAATCGATATCCATTACATGCTTTACTGCGATTTCAGGTAAAAATAAAGACATACCATCCCTCCTTATTCATCTATTTTATTATTATACCACAACAAAAAAGCCAAAGGCAAAACAATTTTTTTACCTTTGGCTTTTTGTCAACCCATAAAAACACAAAAGCCCGAAAAAATCGGGCTTTTAGTATTACACGGTTCTGTGTGCAAATATTATCTGTATTTGCGTTTACGTGCTGCTTCGGATTTCTTTTTACGTTTTACAGAAGGTTTTTCGTAGTGTTCTCTTTTGCGAACTTCGGAGATAATTCCGGATTTTGCACAAGATCTTTTAAATCTTCTTAACGCACTGTCCAAAGACTCGTTTTCTTTTACACGAATTTCTGCCAATTTATTTCCCTCCCTTTGCCACACAGACAGAGGTGTTATTTTATCAAGAAAGACATGCCAATAAAAAGCATAGGTATATTATATCTTATTACCATCAATAAGTCAAGTTCAAATCTGACAATTGACATTTTATACAAAAAAAGATACAAAATTTATCCAGATTATTTTACTACGATGTTTACTAGTTTACCTGAAACATAAATTTCTTTTACAATCTGTTTGCCGTCCATTGATGCTGCTACCTTTTCGGAAGATTTTGCAGCGTTTAAGGCGTCCTCTTTGGAAGATTCCGCATCAATGACAATCTTATCACGGATTTTACCATTTACCTGTACAGCAATTTCTACCTGGGAATCTTTACATTTTGCTTCATCATAAGTCACCCAGCTCTGCTGGTTCAACATTCCTTCAAATCCTACTTGCTGATAGATTTCCTCTGTAATATGAGGTGCAAATGGATTCAGCATAATCAAAAATGCTTTTAATTCCCCTTTGGTAATGCCATCTGTAGCAGTAATTACATTTAACAAGGACATCATAGCAGCCAAAGCAGTATTGAATTTTAAGTTTTCAATATCTTCAGATACTTTTTTGATGGTTTTGTGCATTTCACTTTCTACTTCTTTGCGATAACCATCCTGGTCAATCACGCTGTTTTGTAGGTTCCAAACACGGTCCAGAAAACGTTTACATCCTTTGATGCTGGCAGAACTCCATGGAGCTGCCTTTTCAAAATCACCGATGAACATTTCATACAGACGCATGGTGTCTGCACCATATTCTTTCACAATATCATCTGGATTTACCACATTGCCGCGGGATTTACTCATTTTCTCGCCGTTTTCACCTAAAATCATACCATGACTAGTACGTTTTTGGTATGGTTCCTTGCAGCTTACCACGCCGATATCATACAGGAATTTATGCCAGAAACGGGAATAAAGCAAGTGCAAAGTAGTGTGCTCCATACCACCATTATACCAGTCAACCGGCAACCAGTAATCCAACGCTTCTTTTGCTGCCAAGGCATTGACATTGTGTGGATCACAATAACGGAGGAAATACCAGGAAGAACCAGCCCACTGTGGCATAGTATCGGTTTCACGTTTTGCAGGTCTTCCACAAACTGGACAGGTTGTATTCACAAATTCCGGAAGGTTTGCCAGTGGGGATTCCCCATCTTGAGTCGGTTCATAAGATTCTACTTCAGGCAATTTCAAAGGCAATTGGTCTTCTGGGATTGGAACAGCACCACAATGTTCACAGTGAACAATCGGAATTGGTTCCCCCCAATAACGCTGACGGGCAAATACCCAGTCACGCAGCTTAAAGTTTACTTTTGGTTCGCCTTTTCCGTTTTCTTTTAACCAGTCCACAATTTTCACTTTAGCTTCTTCTACACTTAAGCCGTCCAACATACCGGAGTTTACCATTGTGCCAGTTGCACAATCGGTAAAGGCTTCTTTGGTAATATCACCACCAGCGACTACTTCAATAATTGGCAGATCAAAGGTTTTTGCGAACTCATAGTCACGGGTATCATGGGCAGGTACTGCCATGATTGCACCAGTACCATAGCTCATCAGTACATAATCAGATACGAAAATAGGAATTTCTTTATTGTTTACTGGATTGATAGCACGTACACCTTGTAGTTGTACACCAGTTTTATCTTTATTGACTTCCGCACGTTCAAAATCAGATTTTTTGGCAGCAGCATCCTGATAAGATTTTACTTCGTCATAATTAGTGAGGACATCTTTATATTTTTCAATAATAGGATGTTCTGGAGCAATAACCATATAGGTAGCACCAAACAAGGTATCTGGACGAGTGGTATAAATCACCAGGTCATCCCCTTGAGTAGTGGTAAAGGTCACTTCCGCACCGTGGGAACGCCCAATCCAATTGCGTTGCTGAATTTTAACTGGGTTAATATAATCCACATCGTCTAAATCGTCAATCAAACGGTCCGCATAAGCGGTAATTTTCAACATCCACTGAGATTTTTTCTTATGTACCACTTCACTGCCACAGCGTTCACAAACACCATTGACTACTTCTTCATTCGCCAACACGCATTTACAGGAAGTACACCAGTTAACAGCCATTTCTTTTTTATAAGCCAAACCTTTTTTAAACAGCTGGAGGAAAATCCACTGGGTCCAATGGTAATAGCCTGGATCTGTTGTATTAATTTCCCGGTTCCAGTCAAAGGACAATCCCAAAGATTTTAACTGGGATTTAAAACGGGCTACGTTTTTTTCTGTTACAATTTCCGGATGGATGTGGTTTTTAATCGCAAAGTTTTCGGTTGGCAAACCAAAAGCATCCCAGCCCATTGGATACAGCACATTGTAACCTTCCAAACGGCGTTTTCTCGCAACAATATCCAAAGCGGTGTAAGAACGTGGGTGCCCTACATGTAGACCTTGTCCAGATGGATAAGGGAACTCTACCAGAGCATAATATTTTTTCAAAGAATAGTCATTTTTTGCGGCAAAGGTATTTTCTTTATCCCAAATATCCTGCCACTTTTTTTCGATTTTCGCAAAATCGTACGTCAATTTTTTCAACTCCCATATTTATTTTGGTAAAAACCAAATGTTTCTTAATCAATCTTTTGTTTCTTCTAATAATTCTGATACAGAAATCTGTTCGCCATCTTTCCAGAGACGTTCTAAGTCATAAAATTCTCGTGCTTCTTTGTAGAACATATGTACTACTACATCGGTGTAATCCAAAATAATCCAGTTGGCAGAAGTATCCCGTTCAATTCGAGTTGGTGTTTTTCCAACCTGTTTGGTTTGGTATTCTACTTCGTCTACTAAAGATTTTACATGGGTGCTGTTCGTACCATCCGCAATGATAAAGTATTCCCCTAAAATTGTAAGATCCCCTACACGGATTACCTGAATATCCTCTGCTTTTTTATCATCTAAGGTTTTTACAACCTTTTTTACTAATTCTAAAGTAGTCATTCGTCACTACCCCCTTCTGTAGTTCCGGAAGATGTATCATCCGTTCCTCCGGTCAACTCATTTGCACTTCCTCCAACATTATCCAAATAGCTAACCGTATTCGCAATTTCCTCAAGTCCCAAATCATCCACCGTAATTGGAGCCAAGCCATAACGGAAATTCTGGTTAATTAAGTCTACCAACAGTTGAGCATGGATACTATATACCGACTGATTGCCATAAGAGCTGGTTTTTACCGTAGCGCTTTCCCCTGGTACCATAGTAAATGTGATATTAGAAGAATTTAATTTCAATACTTCTGACCCAATGGAAGCCATATCTCCTACTGTCATATCAGTTGTCATTTCTTTTGCCAAACCAGGAAGCATGGTAACTAACTGTGTTTTGCTAGTACTAAGCAATTTATTTACCAAAGAGGCCATAAACAGACGTTGCATTTCCAAACGGTCAATATCACCGTTACTATAGCCTTCCCCATGTCGTTGACGTACAAATTTTTCTGCCTGGTCTCCATTTAGCACTTGTTTACCAGGGTCTAATTCTACCCCATCCAAATTAATTGGATTTGGAACATCTACTTCAACGCCGCCAATTTGGTCAATTACCTGACGGAAACCTTTCATCGTAATAGTAGCATAATGGTCAATTGGGATATTCAGCTTATCATAAATAAACTGTGCTAACCCCTCAATCCCTTTATATTCCTCAACATGAGAAGAGGCATATAGGGCATTAATTTTACCTGTACTAGTATATTCTTCTCCAATATAGGTATCCCTTGGAATTTGCAATACCGTCACATTTTTATCTTTTACATGGAAACTAACCACCAAAATAGTATCCGTCAATTGGTTAGTTTCCCGTCCATCATCCTGGTCAATCCCCACCACTAAAAAGTTGATAACATCCTCTTCCACGTTTTTGATGGAATCATCCAATCCTGCTCCATTAGTATCCGTATTATTGGCAAACAAGCTGGAATTCCAAAATGCCATCCCCGCAATCGATAAAGCGGAAATCACAATTAGGACGATACAAATTGCGATTAAAGGGCTTTTCCGCCTTTTCTTTTTATATTGTTTTTTTCCTTTTGTAGGGGAAGCCGCTTGTTTTCTTACACGTCTTGAATTGCTGTAAATATCTTTTGCCATTATAAAACCTCCGGTATCTTCTTGATCAAATCATGATAAGCTTGTACACTGTCAGGATGAAGTGGCTTCTGCTTTTGTATGAGCATCCCCAAATTATATTTTAAACTGTATAGTATAGCGTAATCCAAATTTTTTTCTGCTAACTTCCGTTGAACCTCCACTCCATCATAATTACGTTCTTCACTGGTACAATCCGCAATATAAATGATTTTTTCCAGTAAAGACATGCCTTTCCGGGCAGTAGTATGATAACGCACCGCATTGATCACATCCTGATCATGGATTTGTAGCTCGGTTTGGATATATGCCGCGCCAGCAATGGAATGCCATAATGGAGGACTATTTCTTTCAATATCAGTTAGTATTATACCATTTGTTAAAAAATATTGCAATAAATAATTTGGTTCCTTATTTTTCATCACATCATGCAATAATGCAGCCAGTTTTGCTTTTTGTTTATCGCCATGATGGATTTCCGCCAACTCTACTGCTTTTTTTACAACACATAATGTATGATGGTAACGCTCCGGCGTCAGTTCATGTTGCACAATATCCTGTAATTCGGGAAAGGATATTGTTTGATATAAATGGTGATGCTGAATATACTCCTGAACTTTTACGTCCAATAACTTTTCACAAGATTCTCCTGATTTTATTTTTCTACGAATTTCTGTAGAAGACATTGGCAATATATCTGTGGATATAATTTCTACAGTACCAGCCACCCGCATTAACTCCTTAGCTTTTTGCTGCATGGCTTGGTATTCGTTTTCTCCTCTAGCTCCAGCGAAAACAATCACTTGCTGTAATATTTTTTGGTAATCCTTCCACTGGTCAAAGGTAAGAATCATATCGCTTCCCACAATTAAAAACAACTGGTCGTTTGGATATTGCCGTTTTAAATATTCCAAGGTGCGGATGGTATAGCTCTGCCCACCCAGTTGAAACTCCACATCCGAAACAGTATAGCCTTCTGTTTCAGGAAAGACCAGTTGACACATAGCAAGCCTATGATGGTTATCCACCAAATCCTCTGCTGTTTTATGTGGGGGACGGTTAGTGGGAATAACCAAAATTTGGTCCAGTCCTTTTTTCTCCTTGATTTGTTGGACCATCTGCTGGTGTCCTAAATGGACAGGGTTAAATGTGCCACCAAAAATTCCAATCTTAGCCATTATAATTCAATCACCGGCTCCTCTGGATTTGGACGGTATAACACAAACCGCATTCCAATGACCTGAACGACATCCGCATTTAACGCCTCAGCCAATTGCTGTGCCGCTTCCCTGGCAAAGACAGGGGCAGTTTCCAACACACTCAGCTTAATCAGCTCTTTTGGCAATAGCGCTTCTTCTACTTGTGCCACTACCTCTGGAGTAATACCGTTTTTTCCAATTTGGAACAAGGTTGGCAGCTGGTTTGCCATTCCCCGTAATTTTGCTCGTTGTTTACTTGTCAGCATAATGGTTCTCCTTTTCACTTTGTTGGATATATTTCGCCATTGCCCGCAATGCTTTACCACGGTGGCTAATAGCGTCTTTTTCTTCCGCCGTATATTGGCCGAAGCTACGGTCTCCAATCATAAACAGAGGATCATAACCAAATCCTTCCGTCCCTTTCCGTTCAAAGCCGATTTCTCCCTTACAGGTTCCAGTAAAATAATGGGCTTGTCCTTGTTGGTCAAGGTAACAGATGCAGCAGACATACTGGGCTTCACGGTTAGATTTTCCCTGTAATTCTTCCAACAATTTATCATTGTTCTGTTCATCGGTAGCGTGTTCCCCTGAATATCTGGCGGAATAGACGCCTGGGCGGTTATCCAAAGCTGTTACTTCTAATCCGCTATCATCCGCAATGGTCGGGCAGTGGAATTGTTGGTAAATAGCGTCCGCCTTTAAATAAGCGTTTTCTGCAAAAGTTGTACCCGTTTCTTCTACCGAACCGGTAAAACCCGCTTCGGATTGGGAACAAACTTCAAACCCCAATGGGTTTAAAATACGGGAAAATTCCCGTAACTTTCCTGGATTTCCTGTTGCAATAATTACTTTCACAGCCAGCCCTCCTATTCTTCAAACAGTGCGTTAACAAAATCAGTCGGATTAAACGGCTGTAAATCATCCAGTTGCTCCCCAACGCCAATGTATTTAATCGGCAAGCCAAGGTCTTCTTTGATGGCAATCACTACGCCGCCTTTTGCGGTACCATCCAGTTTGGTCAAAATAATTCCAGTGATACCAGCTGCTTCTTTAAATTCCCTTGCCTGGTTGACACCATTTTGTCCTGTAGTAGCATCTACTACCAGCAATACTTCTTTATCGCAGCCTTCTGCTTCCCTCTCAATGACACGGGAGATTTTGTTCAGCTCGTTCATCAAATTTTTCTTGTTATGCAACCTCCCAGCAGTATCACAAATGGCAACATCCATATTTCTGCTTTTCGCTGCTGCAATAGTATCAAATACCACAGCTGCTGGGTCAGATCCTTCATCATGGCGCACCATTTGCACCCCACTGCGTTCCGCCCAGATTTCTAACTGGTCGATAGCTGCTGCACGGAAAGTATCTGCTGCACCTAAAATTACCTTTTTCCCCTGTGATTTTAAATGGGCTGCCAATTTACCAATCGTTGTTGTTTTGCCTACCCCGTTTACACCAATGACTAATATCATGGATGGCTGTGTGGAAATATTCAATTCTTCCCCACCGGAAAGCATATCAATCATAATTTCTTTTAACAGCTCCCTTACTTGTGCAGGGTCTTTTATTCCACGTTCTTTTACGGTTTTGCGGAGTTGTTCACAAATCCGCATAGAGGTATTTACCCCAACATCGGACATGATCAAAATTTCTTCCAGTTCTTCAAATAGTTCTTCATCAATCTTGGTAAAAGAATGGAAAACATGTTCCATCTGTTTTACCATGTTCTCTTTTGTCTTTTTTAATCCGTTTTTAATCTTATCAAAAAAGCCCACGGAAATATCCCTCCTAAGCATTCTGCAACTGCATTTTTTGTTCAATCTCTGTCACTTTTAACTCCAGCAATTTAGAAACCCCCTGCTCCTGCATGGTAACGCCATATAAAACATCAGCCTGTTCCATAGTACCACGACGGTGGGTAATAACAATAAATTGGGTTTTATCATCTATTGTTTTTAAATAGGACGCAAATTTTGCAACGTTAACATCATCCAGTGCCGCTTCAATCTCATCCAAAATACAGAATGGAGATGGATTTACTTTCAGGATGGCAAAGTAAATAGCAATCGCTACCAACGCCTTTTCACCACCGGATAGAGCAGATAGATTTTTAATAATCTTCCCTGGAGGTTGTACCTGAATCTCGATCCCACATTCCAGAATATTTTCCTCATCATCTAGGTTTAAACTAGCTGTACCGCCACCAAATAATTCTACAAAAATTTCACGAAAATGATGGTTGATTTGGTCAAAGGTAGCCCGGAACATCATGGTCATATCGCTAGTCAAATCCCGGATTAAACGTTCCAGTTCCTGTTTGGAATGTTCCACATCCTGAACTTGGCTGTTCATAAATTCATACCGTTCTGATACTTCCTGATATTCTTCAATCGCGCCAACATTGACTGAACCCAACCCTTTAATTTTCGATTTTACCAAATTCAGTTCTTTTTGGAATTGGAATGGGTCATCAAATGACACCGCGATTTCTTGTGCTTCTGTTGGGGCAACCTGATATTCCTCCCACATCCTAGAAATAATCGAATCATACTCTTTTTGCATAGAAGTTTTCCGTTCCTCTAAGCGTGCTAGATTTTGTCCGATTTTTTCACGGGAAGAGGTTTGTTCTTGCTCTTTCCGACGCAACTCGGTTGTCTGTTGTTCCAATTGATTTTTATTCAGAATAGACTGTTCGATTTTAGCGGTTAAAATAGCCTGCTGTTCTGTAAAATTGTTGGATTCTTCTTCCAACAGGACAATTTGCTGCTCTAACTGTTTGATTTGCTGTTGGTGGGTTTGGATGTTTTGCTCTAAATCCCCTAAACGGTCCTGAGCAGAACGGGAACGGTTTTCCAACTCCTGCAAAAACATCTGGGCGTTTTCCAGCTCTTTTCCACGTTCCGCACGTTGAATCCGCAATTGGTTCATCTGGTCATCCAGTTCTTTTCGTTGTCCGACCAGGTCATCACGGGATTCCTTCAAGCCAGAAAGCTCCTGTTCCACCGCTTTCATCTCGGTTTCCGACTGTTCCACAACCTGCTCCGCCTGCTTGATTTCCTGCTGGAAACGTTCGATTTCCAAAGCACACCGATCAGTTTGTGATTGTATGTCCCGCAAACGCTGTTGTTGTTGTTCCTCCAATTGAGAAAGACGTTTTTGCTCCCCAGTATAACGGATCATATCCTCATTCAAGACGGTCATTTCACTGTCAATGCCCTGTAGCTGTGCTTCCAGTTGGGACACCTGGGAATCTAACTGCTGTTTGGTCCCTTGATAACTTTCCTGTTTTTCAACCAAACGTTTTACCCCTTGTTGCAGCTCTGAAATTTCATTTTTTCGATTGAGCAAGCCTGCGTTTTTGTTTTGGGAACCGCCTGTAAATGAACCGCCTGCGTTTACCAATTGTCCATCTAATGTGACAATCCGGAATTTATATTGGTATTTCTTCGCAATTACTGTGGCGTCATCCAAATCCTCTACCACAACAGTGCGTCCTAACGCATTTAAGATAATCTGTTCATAAGCAGGGTCATAATGGACCAAATCCGAAGCAAGCCCCAAATATCCCTCTTCATTCTGTAAATTCTGCTGTAACTTGTTGCCTCTTATTGATGTCAATGGTAAAAAGGTTGCACGCCCCGCTTTTTTTTCCTTTAAAAAACGGATTGCCCGTTTTGCCGCGTTTTCATTTTCCACAACAACATGTTGCAACGAACCGCCCAAAGCGGTTTCGATCGCAATGGCGTATTTAGAAGGAAGCTCAATCAACTGGGCAATTGTCCCATGAATTCCAGGGAGCTGCCCATGTTGGCTTTCCTTCATAATTGTTTTTACACTGTAGGCAAATCCTTCTAAGCTATTTTCCAAATCAGAAAGGATTTTAATCCGCTGTTGATAGCTAGATATCTCTGTATTCAGCCTGTCGAGATAATCGTTTAATTCCTGCTGTTTTTTCTTACGGCTTTCCAGTTTTAACTGGTATCCTTGTTTGGAATTGGACAAACTACCTCGGTTTTCTTCCAACTGTTCCAACAGCTGTTTTACTTCCATCAGTTCTTCCTGATTGGCATTGGCTTCAGACTGTCCACGAGAATAGTTCTGTTGTAATAATTCCTGTTGATGATACTGCTGTTGAAGCTGGTCCTGTTTTGTAACAATCCCCAATTTATTTTTAGAGCGTTCCAATACTAAATGGTTTAAACGCTGGTTTAATTGCTCGTAATAATCAGAAAAATCAGAACCCTGTTGGGACAACTGCAATAACTGTTGTTCTAATTGCTCCAGCTTTATTTGTAGTTCTTCCATTGCAGTTTGCAAGGTTTGGATTTCTTCTGCTTTTTGCAGTTTTTGTTGTTCCAACTGTTCCGATGTTGCGGAAAACGCCCGAATTTCCTCTTGGAAACGTTGTATCGTCTCCTGGTTATGTTCAATATCGTTGTGCAATACCGCTATTTTGGCAATGCGCTGGGAACTTGTTTGTTCATTCTGTTCTTTTTGCAAACGTAATTGTTCTGTTTGCATTTGCAACTGCTGGATTTGCTCATATACCTTTTGGGTTTGTTCTTCGATTGTGTTCAATTCACGTACAACAGTATCATAATTTTGGCGTGCCAATAATAGCTCATCTTCCTGTTGGCGCAGGTTTTGTTTGGAGGATTCCAATGTATGCACCCATAAAGAGATTTCCAGTGTTTTTTTCTGGTCTGCCAACTCCAAAAACTGTTTTGCTTTTTCAGACTGCTCTTTTAACGGTCCAATACGGGATTCCAATTCCCCTAAAATATCCCTCAAACGCACCAAGTTTTCTTCTGCCTTTTGCAATTTCCGTTCGGATTCCTGTTTGCGGTAACGGTATTTTGTAATTCCAGCCGCTTCCTCAAAAATTTCACGGCGGTCACCGGAACGGGCAGAAACAATTTCATCAATACGCCCTTGTCCAATGATGGAATATCCATCTCTGCCAAGTCCAGTATCCATAAAAAGTTCTACAATATTTTTTAGTAAAACAGGTTTTCCATTAATGAAATACTCACTCTCACCAGAACGGTAATACTTTCTGGTAACAACTACTTCGTCCCCTTCCCAATCCAATAGATGGGTAGTATTATCAAACGCCAACGAGACCTGTGCGAATCCCTGTGGCTTGCGGTCCTGCGTACCGCCAAAAATAACATCCTCCATTTTGCTGCCACGCAAGCTTTTCGAGGAGGTTTCTCCCAATACCCAACGCACCGCGTCACTGATATTGCTTTTTCCACTTCCGTTTGGGCCTACAACCGCAGTCACGCCCTGATGGAAGTCCAGTTTTGTCTTATCTGGAAACGACTTAAAGCCTTGCATTTCCAAAGATTTTAACAGCAACCCGACACATCCTTTACTATAATCTCATTTCCTGCAATTTGTTTATTTTGTACTACGGTAACTTGATATCCCATCTGCTCTAAAATATGTATATTGCTTTTTTTCTGTCCAATCAGCTGGGATACCCATCTAGGGTTTACCTCAATGGTAATCTGTTTCGATTGCATTGTTTCCAATTGGCGCAATACCTTTTTGAGCACCCGTTTGCTTTCACACAATTCTCGGAAAGCAGGATGATATATCCCACCAACCATTTTTTGTTGCATTTCATCCTGGGCATGTAGTCCCAGACGAATAACACGGATATGGTTGTCCTCAAACATTCCCAACAAATCAGCACAGATATCCACCGCCTTTTCCAGAGAGAAAGGATGGTATTTCCCCTGCTGCAACAATTCCGCCAAACGGGTGTTGGGCAATACCACTGTTGGATAAATCCGAACTGTGTCAGGCCTACACGCAATGAGTTGCTCCGCTGTTTTATATGCACTTTCTTCCGATTCTCCATATAATCCTACCATCATCTGAAGACCCAAAGAAAATCCATAAAAACGAATCCGACTGCTGGCATCCCGCACCTGCTGGGCGGTATGACCACGCCCATTGAGTGCCAGCACGTTGTCATCCATACTTTGTGCGCCTAACTCAATTGCTGTTACACTGTATTGCTGTAACAGTTGCAACATATCATCCGGCACACAGTCTGGACGGGTGGAAATCCGGATTCCAGAAAAACCATCTTTTCCAAGAAAGGGCTGTGCTGCCTGCAATAATGCCAGCATTTTTGGCTGCGGAATGGCCGTAAAGCTTCCCCCAAAAAACGCGATCTCAGTCTTTGCCCACTGGGATTTTGGTATTTCCCTACATGCTTGTTCACAAACCTTTTGCACAGTTGTCCCATCTGGCTCCACATGGGTAGCGGAAATCACATGTTGGTCACAAAAGCTACACTGGTAAGGACATCCCAGATGGGGGACGAAAATCGAAATATTAGCATGTTTCATAGCCCATCAATTCCAGCGCCTTTTGTGCGGCAGCTTGCTCCGCCTGCTTTTTGCTTTTTCCAATCCCTGTTCCAATAATATTGGAATTGAGATGGACTTCAACTTCAAAGGATTTATCATGGTCAGGACCACTCTCGCTTACCAACACATAAGTTAGCTTTTCTTCTGGATTTTTTTGGATAATTTCCTGCAGGGTCGTTTTAAAATCACTGGTTACCCTGATTTTAGAAGGGTCTAAATTGTCTGGTATAAATTTTAAGACAAATACCCTCGCCTGTTCCAAGCCACTATCCAAATAAATCGCTCCAACCAGGGCTTCAAAAGCATCCTCCAAATTGGAGATCCGTTCCCGGCCGCCGGAGTTCTCTTCTCCACAGCCCATGAGCAAATAATCCCCCAAATGGATAGATTGGGCAAATTTTGCCAAACTTCGGCTGCAAACCAAAGCAGCCCTGGTTTTAGTCAGTTCTCCTTCTGGAAGATCTGGAAATTGAAGGAATAAATAGTTAGCCACAATAACGGATAAAACAGAATCCCCTAAAAACTCTAGGCGTTCGTTGTTCTTATGTCTCTTTCTTCCTTCATTGGTATAGGAGGAATGGGTTAGAGCCTCCCGTAATAAATGTTCTTTTTTAAACTGATATCCAATTATTTGTTGAAAATCTTTCATGGTATGTTCCAATGTTGATTTTACCTCCATTATAAATTGGCTATAATTTCATGAATAACTTCTTTCTGTACAAATTCTTTTGCCTGTCGGATAGCATTTTTAAATGCATTTGGGTTGGAACTGCCATGGGCTTTAATCACAGGTTTCGCAATTCCCATCAAAGGCGCCCCACCATATTCTGTGTAATCCATTCGCTTTTTAAACTGCTTTAATTGAGCTTTTAATAATAATGCCGCTATTTTTGTTTTGGTAGAAGCAAAAAACATATCCTTTAGCTCTTTAATCATCAACGCACCCATGCCTTCTACTGATTTTAAAATCATATTTCCAGCAAAACCATCTGCTACCACAACATCACAAGCACCCAAAGGAATGTCCCTTGCTTCTACATTGCCAATAAAGTTGATATTGCTTTGTTTTAACAATTGGTACGCTTCTAGCTGCAATTCCCCACCTTTGGTTTCCTCAGCGCCAATATTAGCAAGGCCGACCCTAGGGGAAGGTACTTCCATAATTTTATTGATATAAATAGAACCCATTAGTCCGAACTGTTGCAACATCTCTGGACGACAGTCCAAATTTGCTCCGCCATCAATCAGCATAAAACAACCAGTAGCAGAGGGCATAATCGGCGCCAAAGCTGCACGTTTTACCCCTTTAATCCGTTTGACAAAAGCGGTGGCTCCTACCAATAAAGCCCCTGTACTTCCTGCGCTTAAAAAGGCATCTCCATTACCTGCTGCCAGTTCTTTTAAGCCAACTGCCATAGAACTATTAGACATGGAACGGCGGATTTCAACTGGATCAGTATGGATATCAAAAATATCATCCGCTTGGATTAGTTCCATTTGCGATAGATCAATTTGATGTTCAGAAGCCACTTTTTTCATAGTAGGAATATCTCCCACCAATGTAATCTCTACTCCATCATATTCTTTCAGTGCCAGTTCACATCCCTGCAGCACTGCTAATGGAGCATCATCTCCTCCAAACGCGTCTACAATTACTCTCAAACTGATTCCTCCAAACATCTATGTAAAGATTCTAAGCCTCTTGCTGCAATTGTTTCATACCGCAACTGCTTATTTTTAATTCTTTCCGTTAATGGTGGTAAAATTCCCATATTTGCCCCCATTGGTTGAAAGTCCTCTACCATAGGATTACTGATATAGGCGGATAACGCCCCTAACATGGTATCCTGAGGCAGAGTAATTTCCGACTTGTGGTTCAGCTGGTTCGCCAAGGTAAGTCCTGCGTAAATACCGGACGCAGCAGATTCCACATAGCCTTCTACACCGGTAATCTGCCCTGCAAATAAAATACGTGGATTCTGCTTCAAACGAAAATGGTTGTCCAATAGTCGGGGACTATCCAAAAAGGTATTCCGGTGCATTACCCCATACCGAACAAACTCCGCGTTTTCCAAACCGGGTATCATAGAAAAAATACGCTTTTGTTCCCCAAACTTCAGGTTCGTCTGGAATCCAACCAGATTATACATACTACCCTGGGTATTTTCTTTCCTCAGTTGCAAAACAGCATAGTATTTTTGTCCAGTTTCTGGATGATTCAATCCTACCGGTTTTAATGGACCAAAACGCAGGGTATTCTCCCCACGCTTTGCCATCACTTCTACTGGCATACATCCTTCGTATACTTTAAAATCCCGTCGGTCAAACTCATGCAACGGAGCAACTTCCCCGTGGATTAATTCTTGATAGAATGCTTTATATTCCTGTTCATTCATACCGCAATTGATATAATCCGCATCCCCTCTCCCATATCGGGCAGCAAAGTAAGCTTTTTCCATATCAATGCTTTCCACGGTTACAATTGGAGCAGCGGCATCGTAAAAACTCAACCGCTTTCCTCCAACTAGTTGAAAAATACAATCCGCAAAATCATCGGATGTCAATGGTCCTGTGGCAATGATCACATATCCTTCTGGTATTTGGGTTACTTCCCCTGTAATGACTTGAATATTGGGATGGGAAGTAATCTGTTCAGTCACCAAATCAGAAAATAATTTTCGGTCTACTGCTAACGCACCGCCAGCGCCAACCGAAGATTTTGCTGCGCATGCCATGGTCAATGAACCTAAAATCCGCATTTCTTCTTTCAACATTCCAGCAGCGGAACCAATTCTAGCGGCTTTTAAGGAATTGGAACAAACCAATTCTGCAAAGCCCTGATATTTATGTGCCGGGGTATAGCGTTCCGGCTTCATTTCATATAAATTTACAGGGATACCAGCCTGCGCCAACTGCCAAGCAGCCTCACAGCCTGCTAATCCTGCGCCAATTACGGAAACTGGATTCATTCCTCTTTCCCTTTCACATAGCCACAGTTTTCGGTTGCACAGTAAATCTTTCCAGATTTACCTTTTTTCTTAAACATTGTTTTACCACACTTTGGACAAACATCTTTTACCGGTTCATCCCAACTCATAAAACCACATTCTGGATTGTGTTCACAACCATAATAAATTTTCCCTTTTGCGGATTTTTTCTGAAGGATTTTTCCACCACAAGTTGGGCAGATTCCCGGTGTGGTGACAACAATCTTTTTGGTGTTTTTACAATCCGGGTAGCCGCTGCAAGCCATAAACTTGCCAAAACGCCCCATTTTGATGACCATCGGTTTTCCACACTTTTCACATACCTCATCGGTTGGCTCATCTGGAATATGGATTCTCTGACCTTCCATTGCCTTTTCGGCTTTCTCCAGATTCTTTTCAAAACCACCATAGAAATTCACAATGGTGTCCTTCCAAGGATGTTTTCCTTCCTCAATTTCGTCCAAATCTTCTTCCATATTCGCAGTAAAATCCACATCCACAATATTAGAAAAATGGTCTTTCATCAACTGGGTGGTCACTTCCCCTAAAAAGGTGGGTTTTAACTGTTTGTTATCCCGTTCCACATAATTCCTCATCACAATAGTAGTAATGGTTGGAGCATAAGTACTTGGACGTCCAATTCCTAATTCTTCTAGAGATTTAATTAAAGAAGCTTCGGTATATCGTGCAGGAGGTTGGGTAAAGTGCTGGTTTCCAGACAAAGAGTCCAGCTGTACAGGATCTTGTTTTTTCAAATCTGGTAAACTGCCCTGTTTTTCAGTTTCCTCATCTTTGCTTTCTTCGTACAACACCGTATAACCTGGAAACCTTACGGTATATCCAGACGCTTTAAAGGTATATTCTTTTGCGTTAATATCAGCAGATACAGTATCTAAAATAGCATTTGCCATCTGGCTGGCGATAAAACGTTCCCAAACCAGCTTATACAGTTTATACTGGTCCGATGTCAAGCTCGCTTTAATATCCTGTGGGACAACGTTTGGCATGGTTGGACGGATTGCCTCATGCCCATCCTGGGAACTGGATTTACTTTTATAAACCCGTGGCTTTTCTGGCAAATATTTCTCCCCATAACGGCTGGTGATAAACTCCGCAGCCGCCTGTTTTGCCTCATCAGAAATCCTTGTAGAATCTGTTCTCATATAAGTAATCAGACCAACAGCTCCTAAGCCTTCCACTGTGACACCTTCATAAAGTTCCTGAGCGGCTTTCATGGTGCGGTAAGCCTGGAATCCAAGTTTCCGGGAAGCTTCCTGTTGCATGGTGGAAGTGGTAAACGGAGCAGACGGAGATTTCTGCCGGGTACCCTTTTTCACATCCCCAACAATATAAGAAGCACCATCCAAATCCGCTAAAATCTGATCGGACTGTTCTTTGTTTACAATTTCTAATTTCTCGCCATTTTTGCTGTGCAGTTTCGCACTAAACGTTTTTGGATTTCCTTCTTTATGGAATACTGCGTCAATACTCCAGTACTCTTTTGGAACAAACGCTTTGATCTCTGCTTCTCGGTCTACAATCAAGCGGACTGCTACAGACTGTACACGTCCAGCGGAAAGACCTGGTTTAATTTTTTTCCATAAAAATGGGCTGAGTTTATAGCCTACAAGGCGATCTAACACACGGCGAGCTTGCTGTGCGTCCACCAAATCAATGTTAATAGCACGAGGATGAGACATCCCAGATTTTACTCCAGTTTTAGTAATCTCATTAAAAGTAACACGGTTTTCATCTTTTAAATCCAACCCTAAAATATAGGCAAGATGCCAAGAAATTGCCTCTCCTTCCCGGTCAGGGTCAGTTGCAAGGTACACTTTATCTGATTTTGCCGCCGCTTTTTTTAGTTCTTTAATTAATGGGCCTTTTCCTTTAATATTGATATACTGCGGTTCAAAATTATTTTCAATATCAATCCCCATTTTGGATTTTGGAAGGTCACGAACATGGCCAACAGAAGCAACCACGTCATAACCCCTCCCCAAATACTTTTTAATTGTTTTCGCTTTTGCCGGAGATTCCACAATTACCAATTTAGACAATTTATTTCCTCCTAATACTCTATCTTAAAATAATCCCAATGGATCATCGTTTTATTTCATATTTATTTCCCTCTACCTTTTGAATCATACCTGACAGTTCTAATTTTGTCAGCGAGGACATTAACTGATAGATGGGTAGGTTCGCTTTTTGTGCTAATTCTGTTACTGTTATAGGTTGTTCTTTTAAACTTTTCCAGATTTGTAGCTCCTCATCTGTTAAACCTTCTGGTTGTTGCGGTGTAAAGTTTTTGATGGAAACTGTATTAAAATCCAGCTGGGTAAACTCCTGTACTGGAGGAGAAAACCGAAATGCTTCTACAATATCCCAAGAAGAAAAAACAACAGTCGCACCATCCCGAATCAATTTTTTTACCCCATAATACCTTGAATCAAATAAATCTGCTGGAGGTACGCAAAACAATTCTTTTCCTTGTTCTATCGCGCTATTTGCAGTGTGTAAAGAACCACTTTTTTCTGCTGCCTCTACAATCACTGTACCGTCGGACAAGCCGGAAATCAATCGGTTCCGGATGGGAAACAGGTTTTTCTGTACCGGCGTACCAGGAGGATATTCTGAAAGTAAAAGCCCACTCTGGGACAGGATTTTTTGTTTCAACCCATGGTTGGAGGCAGGATAATCCACATCCAATGGCGTTCCTAATACAGCTACAGTGGGGCTGTTTCCCTCTAATGCACCACGGTGGGCGCAACTGTCGATCCCAATAGCACAGCCACTGATCACCACAGTACCGTGTAAAGATAAATCTCTAGACAACACCATCGCAACCTTTTGGGAATAGGTAGAACACTTCCTGGTCCCTACAATGGAAATACACAATTTTTTTCTAAGGCAATCCAAATTACCACAATAGTATAGCACCATTGGGGGATCATCCATATGTTTTAGACGGACTGGATATGCTTCCTCCTGATATGTTACAATATGAATCTTTTTCCGGTGGCATTCCTCCACTAAAGGAAGATACTCCTCCCTTTGGTAGGCAAGTATCCGTTTTCGGTCCGCAGAGGTCAAAAAAGAAAGCTCCCTGCTCCATTCTTTCCTATTTTGATAAAATTCTTCCAAATCAGGAAATTGGGATAATACCTGTACCGGTTTGATACTGCCATATGGAAAACATTCTGCAAACCAAATCCAAGTCAGCAATTCTTCCATTCTTTTATCCTTCTTTCGTCATCTCCCACATACAAATCTGAGCGGCTACTGCTGCATTCAAAGACTCCGCATTTCCTTTCATCTGAATGGTCACTGGGAAATCACATGCAGCTACAATCTGTTCTGGCAAACCATTGCCTTCATTTCCAATATACAAAACAGAGGCTCCTGAAAAATCACAGTTTACCAGAGAATTGGCTTTCGGATTCACCACGGTTGCAAATGTTTTTACTCTATTTTGCTGTAATTCCTTTGTAAAAGAAATCAAGTCAGGGCAAACCATAAATGGCATCCTGAATAAAGAACCCATGGTAGAACGCACCACTTTTGGACTATAAAGGTCACAGGTTTGATGCAAAATCATCCCATTGATTCCAAAGGCTTCCGCTGTCCGAATAATCGTTCCTAAGTTACCTGGATCTTGTAACTGGCATAGGCAGAGAAATTGGCCACCTTTCCTTATTGTATCAATGTCCAGCGTTTTGTCAAGCATTTTGACCAACGCAAAGACACCCTGGGTATGTTCAACACTAGCCATTTTTTGCGCTACCGCATCCGATATCATTATCATATCATGGGTTTTCAATAAATTTCCGAGCTCATCATGATATTTTTGTAAACATTTTTCCGTAATTAAAATTTTTTCTGGAACCACACCACTTTTTATGGCATCGCATACTAAACGGACACCCTCCAGACAAAACAATCCAGTATGTTCCCGATATTTTTTTTGAGAAGAAATTTTACAATATTGTTTGACTAATTCATTCTCCCGGCTTGTAATGACCAATAAGAACCCTCCTTTTCAGCAGGAGCAGACAACCTTGTCCGATCATAAGATCAGGCAAGGTTGTCTACCTCTTCTAGAATTAAAAATGCCCTATGCCATTCTTTGACAAGAATAACAAAAGGGCGTTTTTCTTACAATTATAAAGCAGCTTTTGCTTTCTCACACAAAGTAGTAAATGCAGCAGGATCGTTGATTGCAATCTCAGACAACATTTTACGGTTTAATGTGATGCCTGCTTTTTTCAGGCCATTCATGAATGTAGAATAGTTCATGCCGTTCATTTTGCAGCCAGCAGAAATTCTTGTAATCCACAGACGTCTGAAGTCACGTTTTTTCTGTCTACGTCCAATATAAGCGTATTGGCCGGATTTCATAACAGCTTCTTTTGCTGTACGGAATAATTTACTCTTACCACCAAAATAGCCTTTTGCTAATTTGAGGACTTTTTTTCTTCTCTTACGAGTCATCATCGCTCTTTTTACACGAGCCATAGTATACAACCTCCAACATTTATGATGTTACATCCCACATAAAATCGGGGATGGCAGTAAATTTCTTATTTATAAGGGATGAGTTTTTTGATTACTGGTGCATTGGATACATCAGCGTATGTGCCTTTTCTCAAGCCTCTTTTGCGTTTTGTAGACTTTTTGTTCAAAATGTGGGATTTAAAAGCATGAGCGCGTTTTACTTTACCGTTTTTGGTGAGGTTAAAACGTTTTTTTGCTCCACTGTGCGTTTTTTGCTTTGGCATTGTTTGTTCCTCCTATAAATTATTTCTTGGGTTTGGAAGAAATGAACATGACCATACTTCTGCCTTCCATTTTAGGCATCTTGTCAACAGAACCATACTCTTCACAAGCATCTTTAAAACGATCCAGCAAATCGTTACCCAAGTTGGTATGCGCCATTTCACGGCCGCGGAATCTTACAGAAACCTTTACCTTATTCCCAGATTTTAAAAACTTAATCGCGTTATTTACTTTTGTATTAAAATCGTGGGTATCAATATTCAAAGACATTCTAACTTCTTTTACTTCGATTGTCTTTTGGTTCTTTTTGGCTTCCTTCTCCCGTTTTGCCTGTTCAAACTTATATTTACCATAGTTCATAATACGGCAAACTGGCGGATTCCCCTGAGGGGCAATTTTTACTAAATCCAAATCTTTGGAATAGGCGATTTCCAGAGCTTCTTTTACGGTTAGTACGCCAAGCTGGCTCCCATCGTCATTGATTACGCGCACTTCTTTGTCGCGGATCTCCTCGTTAATGAGCAGTTCTTTGTTGCTAATGGTCAAGCACCTCCGACCCATATAGAAATTTTTTATTGTGTTACACTCATAGGTGTACATGGATAAGATAAATAGTATTGTTTTCCATACTATTTCTTTTAAAACCAAACAAAGCGCAGACAACCGTCTACGCTTTCAATACAAAATAACCTTTTTCCATCCAGAAAAGGGGGAATGTATTGACCCTGAATACCTTTGCAACAGGGTGAGAACGGTGTGTTCTACTTTGTTTTCTCATATAGTTTACCAGAAAGCAGCAGCTCTGTCAACCCCTTATTTTTTCTTTTTTTCTTCTTTCCATTTCTGCACCATTCTATACTCCTTATACCGCCTTGTCTGAGTGATTGCTGCAATCAAACACGGCAAGTTGAAAACCAAATTCATTCCCAAAAATGCTCCAATGGCACCCACCGGCTGTATCCAAGCTACAAAAAGACAAATAAGTATAAAAACTATCACTGTCAAACCCCAAAGCAGGACTACCGTCCTACCTTTTACTTTGGGAGTGATATCGGATTCATAATGGTTAAAATCTGGCATGCCATCCCCTGCAATTGCAGTTACCATGGATTCTGCATCCTGCAACGTACTGGATTGCTGCTTTGTAGAAGGTTGGCTCTGCATCGACTCAACAATAATCCCTGTTCCCAAATCCTCTAACTCTTCTTGGTAAAACAAATCATCGGAGGGTTCCAGCATGGATTCTGTTTCTTCTTCCACATGTGTCAGTAAATCCTCATCTTCTAATTCCACGTGGTCCAATATATCATGTAATTTTTCGTACGAAGCCATTGTTATGTCTCCTAATCCATTATAGTTTGATTTCTTCCCCTAAGGAGATAGCGTATAGAATACATTCTTTTATCGGTTTGCCTAGCTTTTCCTGGATTGCCCTACGATACAACTCCAATTGTGGGGTATACCTCTCTTTTATCTGCTGTTTCGTGGCATGGTCTGTCTTATAGTCTACCAGCACAAGACCGTCTGATTCCTCTATAACACAATCAGCAATTCCTTGAATGAGGATATTTTCCCCTGCTACGCCACTATCTGAAAACACTTCGGTACTATCAATTTCATAAAAGAAATCCAGCTCACGGTAACAAAATATAGCTTGTTCCATCCGCTTACATAATTCAGAGTGGAATAAACGATTCAAGCCAGTAATATCCAGATTATCTGCCTGTAATTGGGTCAAAAATCCCTGTTCCACCATCCGATTAATCTCTTGGGATAAATCCTGCTTTGCTCGTTCAAAATCCGCAAACTGCACAAATAAATGGGTAGCCGTCCCTTTTTCCGCTGGAGTCAGCCCCTTTTTTGCTACAAAATCCGGACGGCGCAATTTTAACTTCCGATTTTCCCCCTGGGATTTTACAATCTGGGTGACCGATAATTTGACTGGTATTTGGGTTAAAGCGGCATCTGAATACTGCCAGGAAAGCTGTTGTTTGATTTGCTCCAATATCTGTGGATCGGGGTGAAGTTCTTCCCACTCTTTTTCTGCCTCTTCCTGTTGCTCTTCCTGAGAAATAGGATGGGCTACTACAAATTTGATCTGGCTTTTGCTATTATCTGAACATTCCAACACTTCGCAATGCTGTCCCGCGAAATTCCGTAACCCATCCAAGGATGGATGGCGGACGAATCCCATACAAATCCAATCTGCGAAACTGTTCGCCTGTAACATAGAAGGTACCGGAATAGTAGATGACCTTCCCGCTTGCGCCACGGCTTTGGAAACCAAGCTGTTCAAGTATTTTGAGGTAACTGTAAGGATCAATTTTTCCTTTGCCCTGGTCATAGCAACATATAATATCCTCAATTCCTCGCTTAAAACCGCCTGTTTTCCAGAAAGGCAGGATGCTAAAAATGGAATTGTTTCATATTGCTTTAATAATTCCGGCTCGGCATGTTTCATGGTAAATCCCAAATCATGGTCGATGTAAAAGCTTTGCTTCATATCCTGAAAATTAAATTTTCCCACACAGTTGGCCAAAATACAGATGGGAAATTCCAGCCCTTTGCTTTTATGGATGCTCATAATCTGCACAACAGAACTCTCCTCGGTCAACATATTGGCAGATTTCAACTCCTTTTGGGATTGTTCCGCAGTATCCATATAGCGCAAAAATCCGGACAACCCCTGCCCATGGCTATTATGATAATAAGAAGCATAGTAAAGCATTAACCGTAAATTTGCCAGCCTTTGCTCACTGGAATCCTCCGCCCCAAACAGGGAATAAAACAAAGTTTCATCATAAATCTTTTGAATCAGTTTTTCTACACTTAACAAAGACGCTGCTTGGCGCAATTCGGATAGCTGATCTAAAAACTCTTTACATTTTTGTTTTTGTTCCGCCAGTAATACAACACATCGATAAAGGGGTATTTTTTTGTCCACTGCCCGGATTTCTGCCAGATCATCCGGCGTAAACCCAAATACCGGAGATAATAAAATAGAAAGCAGAGGAATATCCTGTAATGGATTATCAATTACACGTAACAGGTTTAACAGCAAAGAAATCTCTCTGGTTTGGAGATACCCCTGGCTATTTTCGGTCCTACAATCCAGTTGATATTCTGCCAGCTTGTTGGCAAAAACACTGGCATTCCCTTTAGTGTTTCGCAACAGGATAGCAAAATCGCTTAATTTGCAGGGACGTAAGGTTCCATCTTCCCCTTTCACCTGATATCCATCCCGGTACATCCGATGAATTAAGCCTGCGATGTATTCCGCTTCTTCCTCTATCCGTTCCGTCTTTTCCAATTTGGATAGGTCAACAAAATGAAGTTCGGCACAACTTTGGGGATTTTCAGGATACATAGCGGAAGCTCGTAACGGTTCCTGAGTATAGTCCAATCCTCCAATTCCAGGAGTCATCCACTGCTCAAATAGATAGTTGACCGTATTGGTAACCTCTTTCCTACTACGAAAATTTTCCGCCAACAGGATGGTAGCAGGAAATTTTCCTTGCCCATAAGGGTAATATTCCTGTTTCCGTCTAATAAAAATAGAAGGGTCTGCCAAACGGAACCGGTAGATGCTCTGTTTTACATCCCCTACCATAAATAGATTATCCCCATGGAAGGAGAGAGCCTGAAACAACATATCCTGTAATGGATTGATATCCTGTACTTCATCCACTAAAATTTCACGGAATTGGGCAGCAATGCGGTCCCCAACCTCTGTCCGTTGGTAGCTGCCATCCTTTTTTTCGAACAACAATGAGATGGTATACAACCCTAAATCGGTAAAATCCAGCATGTTCCGTTCTAATTTTGATTGGTTCATCCGGTGGTAGAATTCTTCCACTATCCCAAACAACTTTTGGAGATAAGGAAGCTGTTCCCTGCAATCCTGCTGAAATTCCGCTTCAGTACAGCAAAAATAGGTATCTTTCAGCTCTTTTAGTTGTTTTCTTGCCACTTCCCAATAAAACTTATCCTGATTGGACACCAAGTTCGCCTCAAACCCTTCCGGTTTCTTTTTACGGGATTTCGCAGGGAATTTAAAGCTGGAAATCAGGGAGCAACAAGTATCCCAATCTGACTGCTGTAATTGCTGGTTTAACTCCTGCAAAGCAGAAACAGTTTGTTGGCAGTATCCCTCCATAAATTGATAGGTTACCGGACTCTGTTGCAATGCCTGATACCCATCCTGAAACAGAGAAATGCAATATTCTATAGTCTGGTCAGCATATTCTAAAATTTTCTTTCCCCATGGACTATCTGCCAAACAACTCTCCTGTTCATAATTTTGCAGATTGTTCTGTAACCATTGTAAAGGGAATGGATAAGTACGCATATAGTGGTAAATCTCAATAATTGCCTGATGTAATTTCTGATCATTTTTCGGATGAAAATAAGCGGACAACCGCAAAAACTCCTGGTCTTGCGCCGCATATTGTTCCTCAAACAAATCAGAGAGCACCTGGTCTTCCTGCTGTTTTAAAGCGATTTCATCCCCAATATAAAAATCAGGGGAAAGCCCCAGTTCCTCAAAGTGGTCTTTGACAAAATCCGAACAAACAGCGTCAATCGTGGTAATTTTCGCCCGTTGCAATAACAATTTTTGTCTTTGAAGCTTTTCATCCTCTGGAAATTTTGCCACTAAACCATTCAATTGATCGGAAATCCTTTTCCTCATCTCCTTGGCAGCGGCACGAGTAAAAGTAACTACTAATAGTTGATCTGCCCAAATATTCTTTTCCCGGTGGGAGAGTTGGTATACTACACGGGTTGCCAACACAAAGGTTTTTCCACTACCAGCGGAAGCAGAGAGCAATAGGCTGCCCTGGTCGCTGACAATTGCTGCACGCTGCTCTGGAGTGAGGTATTCCGGCAATAAGATTTCATCCAGCTGCTGTTGAGTCAACTCATTCATGCTCCCCCTCCTCTCGAATCTGTTCTAAAAATTCTTTCTTTTTGGTGGTTTTCACTTCGTTGCATGGATCATTGTCCTGATGTCCACATACCGACTGATAGGCACAGTACGTACAAGCATAACCATTTTTTTGTTCTCCATATCCTTTCAACGGCACAGGTTGAATATCCCCATCCAAAAGCCGCTCGCAAAGGGAAAGAATTTCCGAACGAACAAAATCTTTTACTTCCGCCATTTCATCCATTGTCACAAGAAACTCCAAAGACTTTTTCGAGAAGTTCCCCTCATCCTCCGGAGGCAAATCTTCTGTTTCCTGCATAGTAACTGGAAGGTACTTTCCACTGGAGCCTGGCTCTACTTTTTCCATTGCCTGGATAATCCTGGAATCCTGCAACAGCAGCCCATTCATTCGGAACCCTTCTTCTACCGACTGTTTCATATCCTCGTTTCCTTGGCTCCGCTGGAACAATGTAAATTTCCCCATACTTCCGTCAGCTGGCATATACAACACGCCAGCTGGTACTGGATGGTTTAATTTTTCCTGCCCATTTTCCCACAAGGAAAATAGATAAAGAAGCATCTGCATGCTCAGACCATAATACAAATCGGAGATACGGAACACCTTTCCACTTCCAGATTTATAATCCACAACCCGTAAATAGGTTTTTCCGTCTTTCTGGTAGGCATCTACACGGTCGATTTCCCCAATAATTTTTACACTGCCATGGTTGGAAAGCGGAATGCAAACTGGCTTTACCTCTCCATCCTCCTGGATTGGCATCTCAAACGACACCGGCCGGAAATCGCTGACCAAAAACTCTTGTTGTACCCGGAGTGCAAGCTGTAACAAGCTTTGTTCTAAATTGCGGTAAAGCGTTTTAAAGCGGGCGGTTTTGTTGATGTCCCCACCCATAAACGAAATAAAAAATTCCTCTAATATTTCGTGAATCCACTGTTCCAACTGTTTTGAAGTACATCCTTCAAACCCGGGGCGTTTTAGTAATGCTTCCATTACATGATGTACCACTGTCCCCAAAGAAAGCGGGTCTAAATCCGCTTTCTTTCTAGGATACGCTTTCATCCCATTGGCACAAAAGAACAAAAATCGACACTTATAAAAATTTTCTGCTTGGGTTGGGGATATTCTCATATCCTTTCCAAACAGCTTTTCTACATTTTCCTGTTTTTCTATCCGAAATTTTTTCTGATGGGCTGCCGCCTGCAATTGATGCATAAACGGCTGCATTTCTTTCTGTTGCAAAAAATAAGATTTTAGCGCGACTGTATATGGGTCAGTATCATGGTAATGAAATGCTAGCTGGTGGAAAGCAGCAGAATGGGTTGCGCATAAATGAGAATAGTCCAGATGATCCGAATAAGTAACAACATTCTCCCCAAACATTTCCTGCAATTGCCCTATTAGTTCCGATGGATAGCAAGCTTCCCCTCCCACATCGGACAACCTTGCGGTTAAGTATAATTTCTCGGTGGGAGAGCATAAAATACGGTACGCATAAAATCGTTCCTCTAAAACCCGATCCCTCAACGGACGGGAGAGTGAAATTCCCATCTCTTCCAGTTCTATCCGATCCATATCCGTAAAAATTCCATCAAACTGTGGATAATACGGAAAATTTCCATCATTGGTACCAAACACAAACACGACTTTTGGGTCATCTAAAATCATACGGTCTGCAGAACCAATCAAAACACTATCCATACTTTGAGGGATTTGCCCCATATCATATTCCTGCATAGCAGTTTGAAATAGTGCGGTATACAGGCGGAGGTCAACAGGATATTCTCCTGCGGCAATCGCCAACAATTCCAATAGGTTTACAAAAATATCCCAAATCCTTTGCTGTTCCTCTGCCTGCGGAATTTTTTCCTGCTCATAATAGGAATTGATTTTTTGAGAAATCGTTTCGGGTATCTCCAGTAAATCCATTGCTTCCATCAGTGCGGAACCAATTTCAGCAGCCGTCATACCTGCCTGTTTTACCAGTTCCACCGCTTTTACCAGTTGGAATCGGATGGTTTCGGCTATTTGCAAATCTTCCTGGTCAGAAGGAAGCTGATGTGCCTCGTCCACAAATCCACGGGGATTCTGGACAAATTTGTTTTTTAGTTGGGAAGCTGTGATATTCCAGGTATACAAGTAGTTCTCAAAGATAGAAACCTGGGTCACATCAAATTTGGTATAACCGGATTTTAAAATTCCCACCATACTATGTAAATCCGATGCCGCCGCGGCCTGTAATAAAAATATGGCGCACTGCATAAAAGCGTAGTCTTGAACCGAAACCGTTTCATCCATAAAATAAGGGATCTGATATTTTTTCAGGCTGCTTTCCAAAATATTGCGGTAATGTTCCATATCATGGGTAACCAAAGCAATATCACGAAAATGGTATCCTTCCTGAACCAGCTTCCAGATTTCAGATAAAATTTCGTCAATTTCACTGTATTCGTTTGATGCCAACAACACTTTTATACTACTGGAAGTTTGTGGATACTCCTCTACTTGAGGGCGTAAGATATGACGCTGTAAAAATAACAGCTCCTGATTTTCCATTCGGCTTGTCAGATAAATTGGTTTCTTAATCGAAACGCCTAATTTTGTTGCCATCCGTTTTAAGCTAGAGGCTGTCTGCCGGATGGTGTGAAATAAAGAACTATCCTCCTTTTCCCCATTAAGCGCAATTGTAACATCCCCTTGTTCCAACATCAGAGAGAGCATGCGAAATTGTTGTTGAGAAAAGCTGACAAATCCATACAAGAAAACATGGGTATTCTCAAAAAAACGGCTGCCTTTTGCCCGTTCCGTTGCCTGAGTAAGGTCGTCCGATGGATCCCGGTAAGAGTTCCCCAACATAGCGGTATACGTGGTATATAATAAGGAAACATCCTGCATCTTCTGTTTTAATTTTCCATCAGGAATTTGGGAAGACACCAATTCAAACTGTTCTGGTGTAATGGTAGAATTCTTAAATTCATCTACTGTTTGCAGCATTAATCCGGAAAATCCATCTTTTCCAATGGAATTCTGATAAATCTGTAAACCATCCTGTACTTCCCGCATTGCCAAATGCATCATAACTGTTTTGGCGATATTGTCCGCATAGGTTCCAGCTAAGCCGCCCAACTGTTTAAAAATCGCATGGGACAACCTGCGGAAACTCAATACCTGGACATTTTTTCGGAGGTGCGGTGGCAATCGGCGGTTGCATTCCCGTTCTGTGCGGAACGAAAATTGTTCTGGCACTAATACCATGATTTTTTTTGTACTTTCTTCTGACAGATCCGCCATCTGTTCCAGCATAACATGGAATTTTCCACTATGTTCTGGCCCTAATAGTAATTGTAGCATCTTTCCACCTCCACTTTACCTTGTCAATGATAATCATTTTACAGGAAATCACGGTAAAGTGCAAGGTACATAGCCTATCATTCCATATTTTGCTTTAATTTTTCCCACCATTCCAACACAGCAAACCGCACTTCGTATTTTGGGTCGCTGTTTACTACTTCCAGTTCTTGTTGGTTTAATACATCATCCATAGTTTCCTGTGGTTCCGCTGCTGGCACACAAAGGGGTGGATAAAGTACACACCACCAGTTGTGCCCTTCTCCATTTCCGATTACAATCCGTAGGGCATCATAATTTCCAGCTGGCAAAGTAATCGTATCGTATGTCCTTGTTTCAAACCACATATTTACCATATAAATTTGAACATCGTAGGAATAACCTTGTTTATGGATTTCATCCAGTGCAATCTCCCTGATTTCCGGTAAATGCTGTGCTACCTGTTCCTCTGTCTGTTGTAAATCCCCTGTTGATTCAAACAAACCCTGGGTATCCTGTAAAATCCTATCACGCACCTTTAATTTTAAATCTTGATCTTCCTGGCTGTCAGAATTGGCTAAAATATGTAGCCGAAATACAGACTGGGAAATCTCCCTACAATCTGCTTCAAAACCAACAAAGCTCCCCACCATAATGGCTAAAATCAATCCGAACAATACCGCCACTTCTGCTTTTTTCATGATAAAATACGTCCTTTCCGATTACAACTGTCTATTCTGCTTTTATGGGATATTCCATAATAAAAACCCGTCCCACTGAACAACTTTCAGTATGGACGGGTTTTTATTTTTTATACAAATAAATCAATGCTATTTCATTTTATATTTCAATATAAAATGATTTTTTGATTTCATCATATTATTTTGCTATTTCATTCATATAACACAAACCATAAATTACTCTAGAAAAACAAGTTATCATAAATAGATAATACTTATTTTTACCATTCCATTTTACTTGATATTGCCAACTGTTCCATTCAATAGATTGGAATCTAGTTAATATTGGATGAATTTATTTTTTACAGGGCTTGCATACATACACCTGCTGATAAGTCTGGGAAAGGGAAACCGCACATTCTTTGGCATCTTCTTCTTGTTCAAAAATACCGAACACGGCGGAACCGCTTCCTGTCATCTGGGCGATATAAGCCCCATGCTGGTGCATTGTCTGGCGGATCTCCGCTATCTCCTGGAGCGGTACAGCATATTCCAACACATTGGCCATAGACCGGGATAATGCTTCTAAATCCTTTTCGTAAATAGCCTGAATTACCCCATTGGTTTTTGGGCGGATCATCTGTTGTTCTTCTAGCGCATCATATGCTTGGTATACTTCCGCTGTACTTAATCCCTGTTCTGGCTTTGCCACAACAAACCAACAAGGGAACATGTCCTGTAATTCCAGCAGGTTTTCTCCAATGCCAGTAACCAGCATAGTCCCTCCATGAAGGCAAAATGGAACATCCGCTCCCAATTTCAGCCCAATTTTATCCAATTGTTTGGTTGATAACGGGGTATGGTATAACCGGTTCAAACCTTTTAACACAGCCGCCGCATCGGAACTTCCTCCCCCCATGCCTGCACCGTGGGGAATCCGTTTTTGCAGTGTGATTTTGACGCCTCCATCTAGATGGGTCGCATGAAAAAATGCTTTTGCCGCCTTAACTGCAAGATTCTTTCCATTACAAGGAATATCCGGGCAATCGCATTCCAACGAAATTTCATTGGATTTTTCTAAGGTAATCTGGTCGTACAAATGGATGGTTTGCATCACCATTTCCAGCAAATGATATCCATCTTCACGCTGCCCGGTAATATCTAGGGAAAGGTTCAATTTTGCCGGGGCTTTTATTTTAATACAATTCATTTATTTTCCCCTTTGGTATGGCGTTTTACAAAGCGTTCCATCCGTTTCATTGCTTCCATCAAATGGTTTACAGAATAACAGTAAGAAATACGGACAAATCCCTCTCCGCTGGCACCAAACGCAGTACCTGGAACCACTGCTACATGTTCTTCCTGTAACAGGGTATTACAGAACTCGTCCGACGTCATACCAGTACAACTGATATTTGGGAATGCGTAAAATGCCCCTTTTGGTTCAAAACAGGAAAGTCCCATTTTCCGCAAAGCATCCACCAAATACCGGCGACGAGTGTCATATTCTGCGGCCATCTCTTCAATATCATGATCACATTCCTTTGTAGCGCAAACAGCAGCATATTGGCTGGTAGTAGGTGCGCACATAATGGCAAACTGATGTAATTTCAACATCTGTTTAATGATTTCTTTTGGCCCTGCGGCATAACCAAGACGCCATCCTGTCATCGCATAGGTTTTGGAAAAACCATTGATGACAATAGTGCGTTCCCGCATTCCCTCAATGGAAGCAATCGAAACATGTTTGCCTCCATAAGTCAGTTCCGCATAGATTTCATCGGATAATACCATAATATTGGTATCCCGTAACACCTCCGCAATTGCCTCTAAATCCTCCCGGTGCATAATCCCACCTGTTGGATTATTTGGAAAAGGTAGTACCAAAAGCTTTGTTTTTTCTGTAATATGTGATTTCAACGCTTCTGGAGTCAAACGAAAATCATCTTTTTCACAAGTAGGGATTGGAACAACTGTCCCCCCACTCACGGTCACAATTGGTGCGTAGGAAACAAAACAAGGTTCTACTACTAAAACTTCGTCCCCCGGTTCCACCATGGAACGGATACACATATCAATCCCTTCCGAGCCGCCAACGGTAATAAAGATTTCCTCCTGTGGGTCATATTGTAAAGAAAAACGGCGATCCAGATAGCTGCTAATTTCCTTTCTCAACTCAGATAAACCAGCATTGGAAGAATACCAGGTACGACCACGTTCTAAAGTGTGAATGCCAGCCTGGCGAATTACCCAAGGGGTCTTAAAATCTGGCTCCCCTACCCCCAATGAGATAACATCTTCCATCTCATTGGCAATATCAAAAAATTTACGGATACCAGAAGGCGCCAGGGAAACTACCTTCTGAGATAAAATTTTACTATAGTCGATCATAAAATGCCTTGGCCCCTCTCGTCGACGTCGGTGTCACAAGTGACAATGCCGCCCTCTTTATATCTAGTCAAAACAAAATTGGTGCGTGTGGAAATAACAGAATCCAACGGCGCCAAACGGCTGGAAACAAAGATTGCGATATCACGGAAGGTTTTCCCTGTTACAATCACAGAGAGGTCATAACCACCAGAGATCAAATAAACGCTGTCCACTTCGTGGAATTTCATAATTGATTTTGCGATTTCATCAAAACCATGGGTAGATTTTGGAGTAACTTTTACTTCTATAAAAGCCATTACCAAATCCATATCCAATTTTTCATAATCCAACAATACTTTATATCCGCGGATAATTCCCCGTTTTGTATAATCTTCGATTTTCTGCTCCACTTCTTTTTCGGTAGTTCCCAGCATCACTGCCAGCTGCGCATTTGTAAAACGAGCATTTTGGGAAAGTAATGTTAATAATTTATCCAATGAAACTCACTCCTTTATAAAATTCAATCAATTATCAACATTTTAGCATAAACCATTTGGTTTTGCAAAAAATCCAAAGCATGATATTTTCCTGTTAAACCTCTCATTGGTATCTGTTTTTTTGCAAAACAACCGCTTTTTCTGGTAAATTCCTTGCCGTTTTAACGGCATCCCAATAAAATATAGGATTTTATTCTTTGAAATACTTCCTTTTTTGCTAAAATATTGTTATAATGAAGAATAGTTGTTTTATTTGCCCTTTTTGCTGGAATTTATGAGGGCAAAAACCAATAAAAGCTGCCAAACTGGCAGACTATGATTTGTAGATTGAAAGGTTGAAGTAACATGAAAGCAGTTATTACAGTAATTGGTAAAGATATGGTTGGCCTGCTCACAAAAGTAAGTGGTGTTTGCGCAAACCATAACGCAAATGTATTGGAAGTAACACAATCTGTATTGCAGGATTTATTCGCAATGATTATGTTAGTAGATATCTCCAAATTAGATGGGGATTTAACAGACCTTTCCAATGATATGAAGGACCTGGGAGAAAAAATCGGTGTTCAAATCCATGTTATGCATGAAGATATTTTTAATACCATGCACAGAATTTAATAAGGAAAGGATTTGCCGTTAATGTTAAATACACATGATATTTTAGAAACAATTAATATGATACAAAACGAACACCTGGACATCCGTACCGTTACAATGGGGATCAGTTTGTTAGATTGTATCGACCCTGATATTGAAAAAGCCTGCCAAAAAGTATATGACAAAATCCTGCGCTGTGCCCAGAACCTAGTACCAGTATGCCAGGAAATTGAAAATCAATACAGCATCCCAATCATTAATAAAAGGATTTCCGTTACACCAATCGCGATTATCTCTGCTGCGTGTAAAGAGCAAGACCCTGTAAAATTCGCTTTAACATTGGAAAAAGCAGCAAATGCTTGTAACGTTAATTTTATCGGTGGATATTCCGCATTGGTACAAAAAGGTTTTAGTGCTGGTGACAAGGAATTGATTGAATCCATTCCTAGGGCTTTAGCAGTTACAGACCATGTATGTTCTTCTGTCAATATTGGTTCCACCAAAACAGGTATTAATTTGGATGCCTGCGCTATGATGGGTAAAATCATCAAAAAAACAGCGGAAGAAACAGCTGACCGCGACTGTATTGGCGCCGCAAAACTGGTTGTATTTTGTAACGCACCAGAGGATAACCCATTTATGGCAGGCGCGTTCCACGGCGTTGGGGAGCCGGATTGCATCATCAATGTTGGTGTATCTGGTCCAGGTGTAGTAAGGGCAGCGTTGGAAAAAGAAAAAGACGCAAACATCACTCAGATTGCGGATACCATTAAAAAAACTGCCTTTAAAATTACCCGTATGGGAATGTTGGTTGGTACCGAAGCTTCTAAACGTCTGGGGGTTCCATTTGGTATTGTTGACCTTTCACTGGCACCAACGCCTGAAGTGGGCGATTCTGTTGCACATATTCTGGAAGAAATCGGATTGGAAAAATGTGGAACACACGGTACAACCGCTACTTTGGCAATGTTAAACGACGCAGTAAAAAAAGGTGGCGTAATGGCCTCTTCCCAAGTTGGTGGGTTATCTGGTGCGTTTATACCAGTGTCCGAAGATGCTGGTATGATTGACGCCGCACGTTGTGGCGCTTTAAGTATTGAAAAGCTAGAAGCGATGACAGCAGTTTGTTCTGTAGGTTTAGATATGATTGTTGTCCCAGGTGATACACCAGACGATACCCTCTCTGCAATTATTGCGGATGAAGCTGCAATAGGCATGGTAAACTTTAAAACCACAGCAGTGCGTTTGATTCCTGCAATTGGTAAAAAGGCAGGAGAAGAATTGAACTTTGGTGGTTTATTGGGTACTGGTCCAATTATGGAATTGAATACAAAATCTTCCAGTAAATTTATTTCTCGTGGCGGACAAATTCCAGCTCCTCTACAAAGTTTGAAAAACTAACAA
Organism: Massilioclostridium coli; assembly: GCF_900095865.1. GTDB lineage: Bacteria > Bacillota > Clostridia > Oscillospirales > Ruminococcaceae > Massilioclostridium > Massilioclostridium facile. The sequence continues at coordinate 81,308 of NZ_FMIZ01000006.1, forward strand.
AATTTATTTACATATTATTCACACAAAACACAATTAATGCAAGATTAAACCCCACAACTTGCATTTTAGAATGAATTCACTAAAAATATGTACAAAACATGGCGGCCTTAAAATAAGTAGGCCGCCATGTTTTTATTGTTTTTGATGAAATTATTCCATAAAATAATATTATTTTATATTATTCCTATTTTTATATTGTGATAATAAACAAAATATTATCAAACATTTAGTTTATTCATAATATTTGCTATTGCAAATCTTGCAATTTGGGTATACAATAAAGGAAATTATTCCTTACCTATTTTACAGGGTAGAACGGAGGGGTTTTATGCAGGAGTTAATTAACCGGATTATTCAGATTAACCAAATTGCTGACCAGAAAGTAAAACAAGCGGAAAGCGAACAGCAGAAAGCTTTCAACCATCTGGAAACAGAAAAAGTTGACGTGTCTGATGAAATCCAATCCAGAGCAACCAATCGTTTGGGTAACTTTGAAGACAGTGAAAAACGGAATGCGGAAGAATCAATTAAAAAAATTCGCCACCGTTACCACATGGAAAAACAAAGGTTACAAGAAATTTACGACCAAAACCACAAAAAGTGGGTTGACCAATTGGTTAACCAGGTATTACACAAATAACTGAGGTGGATAAGGAGTTGTCATTATGCTGAACACGATGACCAATAAAGCAATTGTGACAAAGGCTCGTGCCATGTACGGCAAACGCATCACCTCAACTCAATACGACGAGATGATAAAATGCCGTTCAGTCAATGATCTTGCTACTTATTTGAAAAATGAAACACATTTTCAAACAATTTTATTTGGAATCAATGAATCGAATATCCATCGTGGTCAATTAGAAAACCTATTAAGACGAGATGTGTTTGACCAGTACACAAAATTGTACCATTTTACAACATCCTCTCATAATGATATGTTTCAATCCGTGATCATGGAAGAGGAGATAAAAGAAATCCTCCGTATGGTATTATTGTTAAAAGCAAAAAATCCACAAAGCTATATTTTGGATTTGCCAGCTTATTTGATTTCTAAAGCACATGTAGATTTAATGGAAATGGCAAAGGTAACTACCTACGATGAATTAATTCAAGTATTAGGGAATACCGAATATGCTGCTATTTTACGAAAATATCAGCCCAACGAAAACCATCCCACTATTAGTTATATTGCATGTGAACACGCATTTTATGAATATTTTTTTGAAAAAACACGGCACATGATCCGACAAGTATATCGTAGCAATGAACAATATGAGCTACTACGCCTACTTGGTATCCGGATTGACCTGTTAAACCTGACCAATATTTATCGTGCAAAAGCTCTGTTCCAAACATCTGAAAAAAATGCTTTGAAACGTGTTTTTCCTTTTTATCGTAAATTATCTGCTCAGAAAATACAGGAAATTGCAGCTTGTGATAGCAAAGAAGCTGTAGAACAAAAAATTTCGAACTGGTTCGGAAAAGTAGGACAGTATGGTATTGAATGGGATTCAAATTCGTATATTGAAAAATTGACCGATCGTATCACCTATCATATATCACGACAATATATTCATACATCTACCCACTCATCCGCAGTATTTTATGCTTTCCATATCCTAAGCCAACTAGAACTTACTAATGTAATCAACATCATTGAGGGGATCCGCTATCAAATCCCACAAGATGAAATTCAAAATTTGATTGTTCGGTAAAGGAGGTGTATGAAGCATGTCAATTGAAAAGATGTCTTTAATGAACATCTATGGTGATATCAATGATTTGGATCAAGTTTTGATCCGTTGCTGCGAAAGCAAACTGTTCCATGCTGAGACAGCACCAACTGGTTCTTCTGGTAATACTGTATTCCGTACTGTCAACGACCCAAATCCTCATATTGGAGCAATGCAAAACATTACTCAGTTATTAAATGATTTATCCATTCCGGAAGTTTATCAAGATTATTCCGATCTGGACATGACGGATGCACAAATTGAAGATTATATTACCCAAGTACAAGGAAAAATAAGAGAGTTTCTTCAAAAACGAAATCAGATAAAAACGGACCTGGATATGCATAATCAGGCAGCTGTCACTGTAAGCCATATGTTTGGTTTAAATTGCAGGATTGATGATATTTTTCAATTAAAATATTCCAAGGCCTGTTTTGGACGGCTCCCAGTAGATAGCTATCCAAAACTTGCATATTTTTCAAAAAAGAACTTTTTTTTCTTTCCCTTTGACCATGATGAATATTACTATTGGGGAATGTATTTTGTTCCGATCAGTGATGCAGATGAGATTGAAAACCTATTTGAATCATTGTACTTTGAAGAAGTTAAAATCCCGGATTATGCTCATGGAAACCCACAGTCAGCAGCAGAGGCGCTCCATAAGCAAATTCAAGAAGAAAAAAACGAGATTGCGAAAATTGATCAGCAATTAGAAGAAGTCAAAAAACAGGAGTTTATTCAGCTACAGCAGGTATATTCCCTCATCAAAGTAAAACATGATTCCTTCCAATTCCGAAAGTATGCTGTTATATTCGACAAACAATTCCGTTTGGAAGGTTTTGTCCCAAAAAGAAAAGTGAAAAAATTTGCCGCACTTTTTGATGATCTTCCAAATGTAATTTGTGAGGATTGTCCAGAAGATACTGATGCAAGGCTAACCCCACCAGTTAAATTGAGAACCAATTGGCTGTTCCGTCCATTTGAAATGTATGTGGAGATGTATGGTCTGCCAGGTTATTATGATTTTAACCCAACTTCCTATATTGGATTGATTTACACCCTATTATTTGGTATGATGTTTGGCGATTTCGGCCAGGGTATCTGTGTCATCCTCGTCGGTATCTTTATGTGGAAGTGGCGCAAGATGATGCTAGGGCAAATATTAACCCGTTGTGGTGTTGCAAGCATGTTCTTCGGCATGTTGTATGGATCGTGCTTTGGCTTTGAAGGGTGTTTCAAACCGCTATTTAACGCCATTGGATTAGGAAATATCTTCCCGTTGGATGTGATGGATTCCAATACCTCGATTTCCATCTTGATCGTTTCGCTTGGAATTGGCGTTGTAATCATTTTAGCTTCTATGATCATCAACATCTATTTAGGATTTAAGAAAAAGGATATGAAGAAGGCGCTTTTCTCCAACAATGGTTTAGCTGGTTTATTGTTCTATGGCGGTATTATTGGAGCAGTTATCCTAATGTTGGTATTAAAAGTAAACGTATTTAATCCTTTCTTCTTAGCAATTGTTGTGATTTTACCATTGGTTTTGATTTTCTTCCAACAACCTTTGGGACAAAAGTTAAACCGTCGCCTGTTTAAAAAGCGTAAAAAAGAAGAGGAAGAAAAATTTAGCGGCGTAGACGCCAGCTTTGAAATGTTTGATATCCTCTTAAGCTATTGTACCAATACCCTTTCCTTCTTAAGGGTAGGAGGTTTCGTATTAAGCCATGCTGCTCTAATGTTGGTTGTTATGACCTTCGCCCATATGGCAGGTAGTTTTGGCAGCCCAATTGTAGTTGTAATTGGTAATATTTTTGTTATGGGTCTGGAAGGTTTGATTGTCGGAATCCAGGTATTAAGGTTGGTTTACTATGAAACCTTTAGCCGTTTCTATGAAAGTGATGGAAAACCTTTTAAACCTTTAACCATTGATTTTAAATACGCCAAAAAAGGTCGTAAAAAATAATGGTGTGAAAACAAAATCAAATAGTTCCCGCTATGCAGGCTGTTTAGCTTGTATGATAGATTATTTTAATATTGAATTTTGGAGGTTTTACTTATGTTAATGTTTGTACTCCCTTTACTCGCTATCGTTTTATTAATGATGCCATTGGTTCCTGTATACGCTGGAATTACCACTGGTAAAAAGGCAAAACACGCTATTATCTTTAATCTATGCGCTTTCGCTGGTATCGTTCTATTGATGATCGTCCTGCCACTGGGTGGTTTTGTATCCGCTGCTACAGACGCTGGCAGTGCGGCGGCTGCTTTAAGCACTGGTGATGGTCTAAAATATTTAGGTGCAGCCCTTTCCACTGGCCTTGCTTCCATCGGTGCAGGTGTTGCAGTAGGCGGTGCTGCTCCAGCAGCAATTGGCGCTTGTAGTGAAGATCCAAAAGCATTTGGTAAATCCATGATTTTCGTTGTAATGGGTGAAGGTATCGCAATCTACGGTTTGGTTATTTCCTTTATGATTCTGTTTATGTAAGCAAAATAAACAATCCCCATCCCAACAAAGTGGATGGGGATGAATCAAGAAATGGAGTATACTATGAAATTTTATTGTATAAGTGATAACATTGATACACAGATGGGGATGCGCCTTACCGGTATTGAAGGGGTTGTTGTCCATGAACCGCAAGAAGTAGAACAAGAAATCACAAAAGCTTGTGGTAACCCAGAAATCGGTATCCTATTAATTTCCGAAAAATTAATGAAGCTTTGCCCAGACTTGATTTATGATTTTAAACTGCATAGGAAATATCCATTATTAGTAGAAATCCCAGACCGCCACGGTACTGCTGATATCAGTGGAACCATCACAAACTATGTTCGTGAAGCAATTGGGGTTAAAATTTAATTTGCGATACAGCCAAATAAGAAGGTGAACAATAAATGGCATACGATAACGAAAAACTGCAAAGATTTGAGCAATCTGTTTTAATGGAAGCCGAGAAAAAAATACAGGAAATCCAAGCTGAAACAGAAAAAATGAAAGAAAATGAATTGGAAAATACTCGCCAAAAAGAATATGATAAGATGTTTTCTGTTATGCAGGAACAGGTACACCAATTGCAGTTAAAATACCGCCAAGAGGTAACCAAAGTAGAATTGGATGGAAAACGGGAGTTGCTCGAATTCCGCAATCAACTAACCGAAAAAATTTTTCAAGAAGCGGAAGAAAAGTTACAAAAATTCACTGATACAAAAGAGTACCAATCCTTTTTGCTTACTTCCATCCAAACAGCGGCAGAAAGTTTTACTGGTCAACCAATGATTATTTCCATACAGGAAAAAGACCTTCCATTGACCGAAAAAATTTGTGAATTGGTACCAACTGCTACTGTCCAGGCAGACCCTGCCAATCAATTAGGTGGTTTCAAGCTGATTCAGCCAGAAAAAAATGTGCTACAAGATGAGACGTTTGCAAACGACCTCGACAAGCAACGTCAGGAATTTTACCGTACCTGCGGCTTGACCATTGCTGTATAACTATAAATAGATGAGGTGATATCATTGGCTAACGTAATTTACTCCATCAATGGCCCTGTTGTCAAAATCAAAGATACGCAGGATTTTTCCATGTTGGAAATGGTATATGTAGGAAAACAAAAAATCATTGGCGAGGTCATCTCTATCAATGATAAAGAAACCACTATTCAAGTATATGAAAGTACCACCGGACTAAAACCAGGCGAACCTGTTTATGGTACAGGGGCTCCATTATCCGCTACTTTGGGTCCTGGTATTATTTCAAATATCTTTGATGGTATTGAGCGCCCTTTGCGGGATATGGCAGAGGAAACCGGAGCGTTTATTGGCATTGGTTCTGATGTATCCTCTTTAGACCTGAAAAAAACATATGATGTAACAATTACTGTATCTGTAGGGGATCACCTAACAGGTGGTGATATTTACGCTACCTGTCCAGAAACCTCCGCAATTGAACACCGCTGCATGCTCTCCCCTATGTTGGAAGGCGATGTCATAGAGGTAAAACCAAATGGTTCTTACACTGTAAATGATACCGTCGTTGTCATCAAAGACGCACAAGGGAATATCCATGAATTAACTCTGTGTCAGAAATGGCCAATCCGTACTGCCCGTCCTGTAAAAGAAAGAAAACCAATCAACCGTCCATTGATTACTGGCCAACGTGTGATTGATACCATGTTCCCAATTGCCAAGGGTGGCGCTGCTGCTATTCCAGGCGGATTTGGTACTGGTAAAACCATGACACAGCACCAGTTGGCAAAATGGTGTGATGCTGACTTAATTGTATATATTGGTTGCGGGGAACGTGGGAACGAGATGACTCAGGTTTTGGAAGAATTCTCCGAATTGATTGACCCACGCACCCAACGTCCTCTCACCGACCGTACTGTATTGATTGCAAATACCTCCAATATGCCAGTTGCTGCCCGTGAGGCTTCTATCTACACTGGTATTACATTGGCAGAATACTACCGTGACATGGGATACCATGTGGCTATCATGGCAGACTCCACTTCCCGTTGGGCAGAGGCTTTGAGGGAAATCTCTGGTCGTTTGGAAGAAATGCCAGCAGAAGAAGGGTTTCCAGCATATCTACCATCCCGTCTATCCCAATTCTATGAACGTGCTGGCTATATGGTAAACTTGAATGATACCGAAGGTTCTGTTACTATTATCGGCGCGGTTTCCCCACAAGGTTCCGACTTCTCCGAACCAGTTACACAAAACACAAAACGTTTTGTACGTTGTTTCTGGGCTTTAGATAAATCCTTGGCTTATGCCCGTCACTATCCAGCAATTAACTGGATGACTAGCTACAGCGAATACGAAGATGATCTGGCAGATTTCTATGCAAAAAATGTTGGGGAAGATTTTTTGGCATTAAAACAACGGACTTCCGCTTTATTGGCGGAGGAATCCAACCTGATGGAAATTGTAAAACTGATTGGGGCAGATGTGCTACCAGATGACCAAAAACTAGTTATTGAAACTGCGAAAGTCATCCGTGTAGGATTCTTACAGCAAAACGCATTCCATAAAGATGATACCTATGTTCCAATGAAAAAACAATTGGAAATGATGAAGGTAATCCTGTATTTATACGATAAAGCAACCGAACTGGTGTTGCGTAATATTCCAATTTCTAATATTATCAGCACAGGTATTTTTGATAAATTAACCCGTATTAAATACGATGTTCCAAATGACCATCTGGAAATGTTTGAGGATTACTACAAAGAAATTGATCAAAAACTTATGGAAAGCGACAAATAATAAGGATTGGAGTGAGGCCCTATGGCGATTCAACACATTGGATTAAAAGAAATTAACGGTCCATTGGTTGTGTTAGATGATGTAGAAGGTGCCAGTTTTGAAGAGCTGGTTCAGCTTCATCTGGAAAACGGCTCGGTTCGTTTAGGCCGTATTGTTCAAATTATGGGAAAACGTGTTGTGGTACAGGTATTTGAAGGCACTGATGGCCTTTCCTTGAATAATACCACCACTGAATTTACAGGACACCCAATGGAAATTGCCCTTTCAAAAGAAATTTTAGGCCGTATTTTTAACGGCGCTGGAAAACCAATTGATGGTTTAGGGGATATTTATGCGGATCAATACGCCGATATCAATGGTCAGCCAATCAATCCGGTTTCCCGTGTCTATCCACAGAACTATATCCGTACAGGAATTTCCGCTATTGATGCCATGATGACATTGATACGTGGTCAAAAGCTTCCTATTTTTTCTGACTCCGGTTTGAGCCATAACAAATTGGCAGTCCAAATTGTACGCCAGGCAAAAATCGCTGAGGACAATGGTCAAGGCTTTGGTATTGTATTCGCGGCAATGGGTGTTAACAACGATGTTGCCGATTACTTTAAAGCAAAATTCCAGGAAAGCGGTGTTTTGGAACGTGTTGCGATGTTTGTAAATCTAGCAAACGATCCAATTATCGAACGTATCTTGACCCCTAGATGTGCTCTTACAGCTGCAGAATATTTGGCATATCAGCACAATATGCACATTCTGGTTATCTTAACTGATATGACATCCTATGCGGAAGCTGTCCGTGAATTCTCCTCTTCCAAAGGTGAAATTCCAGGAAGAAAAGGATTCCCAGGCTATTTGTATTCGGACTTTGCTTCCTTGTATGAACGTGCTGGTATTATCAAAGGGGCATCTGGCTCTGTTACGCAGATCCCTATTTTGACGATGCCGAATGGTGATATTACCCACCCAATCCCTGACTTAACTGGCTATATTACCGAAGGACAAATTGTATTGGACCGTGCCTTAGCCCAACAAGGGATTTACCCACCAATTGCTGTACTACCATCCTTATCCCGTCTGATGAAAGACGGTATCGGGGAAGGGTTTACCCGGGCAGACCATGCGGATGTTTCTAACCAATTGTTCGCTTGCTACGCAAAAGTAAGCGATGCCCGTGCCCTAGCTTCTGTTATCGGGGAAGAAGAATTATCCGAAACCGATAAAGCCTATATGGAATTTGGACGCCAATTTGAACAAAACTTTATCCAACAAGGTGAAAATGAAGACAGGACAATGGAACAAACCCTGGAATTGGGTTGGGACTTACTCTGCCTACTGCCAAAAGAAGAATTGGACCGTATCAATTCTGACCTATTATTCCAGTTCTACGATTCCAGCCGTGCGGATCGTTTCCGTAAAAATAAAAGATTCTAAAAACACGATCCAATGATTGAAGGGAGGTCCATCTATGGCTTTAGCTGTGTTCCCTACTAAGGGTAACTTAATTAATATCAAAAAGTCCCTGAACCTTGCCAGATTGGGTTTTGACTTAATGGACCGCAAAAGAAATATTCTGGTGCGGGAAATGATGTCTTTGATTGACACCGCAAAATCCATCCGTGGTGAAATTGAAAAAACCTATGCGGAAGCTTATTTGGCACTTCAAAAAGCAAATATTACATTGGGCGTGTGTGAAAATATCGCAAACGGAATTGAAATTGAAACGGGGGTACATATTACCTACCGTAGCGTTATGGGTGTGGAAATTCCAAAAGTTACATTGGAATCTACCCTTTCCCCCAACGCTTATGGTTTTACAGGAACCAACTCCCAATTGGATATTGCTTATATTAAATTTGAAAAAGCAAAACAAATAAGTATTGTATTGGCTGAAATTGAAAATAGTGTTTACCGTCTAGCAAATGCGATTAAAACTACCCAACGCCGAGCAAACGCATTAAAAAATATTAATATTCCACAATTTGAAGAAACCGTTAAATTTATCTCCGATGCTTTGGAGGAAAAAGAACGGGAAGAATTCAGCCGAATGAAAGTAATTAAACGCACAAAAGAACAACAAGAACAAATGAGCTAGTAAAAAAACACCATTGAAATCAATGGTGTTTTTTTCTATAATCATGGTGGAAAATATATATCATAAGGTATCATTTTAATATTAAAATGATACCTTATATTTTTACTACTACAAAAAATATATTGATTTACAGATTTAATTTTTCTGTTAATGGATACCTTTATATACTGGAGACTATGTGAATCTATAAAGAAATCTTATATCAAAGAAGATATAATATAAGCCTCGTATACTTATTTTCTTATACATAGGCATAGAAAAAAGCTTAGATGAAATAAATTATCATCTAAGCTTTTTTATGAATTATTCAGCTTCAAATTGGTCTTTGCCTACACCACATAATGGGCAAACAAAATCATCTGGAAGATCTTCAAAAGCTGTTCCAGCAGCGATACCTGCATCTGGTTCGCCTACTTCTGGGTCATATACATAACCACATACAGTACATACATATTTTGCCATAATTAATTTCTCCTTTCAATGAAATAATAATGATTATTATTATATGATATTATTATCATACTGTAATTTCAATTAAATTTCATTGTTATTTTATGAATCAATTAAAACTATTTATTAATTGATTCTATTAATTTAAAAATTTTATTTTGAGGACGGTTTTGCTTTTTCCAAAGAACGTTTTAAATACTGCCCTGTATAGGAATCAACACACTCCGCCACTTCTTCCGGTGTTCCATTAGCTACTATTTCTCCACCCCGGGTTCCACCTTCAGGACCCAAGTCAATAATATGATCCGCAACTTTGATGACATCTAAATTGTGTTCAATGACTAAGACAGTATTCCCAGCATCCACTAGTTTTTGCAATACTTGGATTAATCGGTGTACATCCGCTGTGTGAAGCCCTGTGGTAGGCTCATCCAAAATATAGATGGTTTTTCCTGTAGAGCGTTTGGCAAGTTCAGTAGCCAATTTGACGCGTTGTGCTTCCCCACCAGAAAGGGTAGTAGCTGGCTGGCCTATTTTTACGTAACCCAACCCCACTTCAAACAATGTTTTTAATTTGCGATGGATACGGGGAATATTTTCAAAGAAGTACATCCCCTCTTCCACCGTCATCTCCAGCACATCATGAATACTCTTTCCTTTATATTTTACCTCTAACGTTTCACGATTATACCGTTTCCCTTTACAAACTTCACAGGGTACAAAAATATCAGGTAAAAAATGCATTTCAATCTTGACAATGCCATCTCCCTGACAAGCTTCACACCGTCCTCCACGGACATTAAAGCTAAATCTGCCAGCATTATATCCCCTCATTTTTGCATCCGCTGTTTGGGCAAATAATTCCCTGATATCATTAAATACCCCGGTATAGGTTCCAGGATTTGACCTTGGTGTACGTCCAATCGGGCTTTGGTCAATATCAATCACTTTATCCAGATATTCAAGACCGTCTACCTTACCGTGTTTTCCAGCATGAAGCCGTGCACGGTTTAATTTAGCAGCTAAATGTTTATATATAATTTCATTTACTAAAGAGGATTTTCCAGAACCAGAAACCCCGGTGACACAGACAAAACACCCTAACGGAATTTTTACAGTAATATCCTTCAGGTTATTTTCAGCGCATCCTGTAAAGGTCAAGAAATTGCCATTTCCTTTCCTGCGTTCTTTCGGCACAGGAATTTGCTTTTTCCCAAACAGATATTGTGCTGTAATGGATTCTTCGCAGGTTTTCAACTGGTCAATCGTTCCGGAGAATACAATTTCTCCTCCATGAATCCCTGCTCCAGGTCCTACATCAACGAGATAATCCGCCGCCAGCATAGTATCTTCGTCATGTTCTACCACAATCAAGGTATTTCCAATATCACGAAGATGCTTCAACGTACCAATCAGTTTATCATTATCCCTTTGGTGCAATCCAATACTAGGTTCATCCAAAATATATAACACCCCTACCAAAGAGGAACCAATTTGGGTTGCTAACCGGATACGCTGACTTTCTCCACCGGATAATGTCCCTGCGGAACGGGAAAGAGTCAAATACTCTAGTCCTACGCTGCAAAGGAATTGCAGCCGTTCCCGGATTTCCTTTAATACAGCGTCCGCAATCATGTGGTCACGCTCTGATAACTCTAATTGCTGGATAAAATCCAACAATTCTGTTATGCTCATCTTGGTGATTTCACTGATATTTCTTCCTCCAACCGTAACCGCCAAGGCTTCTGGTTTTAACCGTTCTCCATGGCAGGAAGGACATTCAATATCATTCATATAATTAGCGATTTCTTCTTTGGCATAATCGCTGTTACTCTCTTTGTAACGCCGTTCCAGATTATTGATAATTCCTTCAAATGGAGCGGAATATGTGCCAGTTCCATAACCATTGGTACGGGTCATTTCCAGCTTTTTTTTGCCAGTGCCATAAAAAATAACGTCTACTGCTTTTTTTGGAAGATCTTGAAATGGGGTATCCAAAGAAAAGCCATAAGTCTGTGCCAATGCCTCAAAATACATATTGGCGATGGACCCTCTATCCCCAAAAGACCATCCAGAAGCTTTCAGTGCACCTTGTGAAATAGACAGCTCTTTATTGGGAACAATTAAATCCGGATCTACTTTCATAAAAGTCCCTAACCCAGTACATTTTTCACAGGCACCATATGGATTATTAAATGAAAACATTCTTGGAGAAAGTTCTTCAATACTAATACCATGCTCTGGGCAAGCATAGTTTTGGGAAAACAATATCTCTTCCCCATCCACTACATCCACGATAATCAATCCCCCGGATAAATTTGAGGCAATCTCCAAACTATCTGTTAAGCGGGATTTGATTTCTGGTTTGATCACCAATCGGTCAACAATAATCTCAATGTGGTGCTTAATATTTTTCTCCAGTTTAATTTCTTCCGAAAGGTCATAGATGTTACCATCGACACGGACACGGACAAACCCGCTTTTTCTAGCGGCTTCAAACTCTTTTACGTGCTCCCCTTTCCTTCCTCTAACAATTGGGGCCATTATTTGGATTTTTGTCCGCTCTTCCAGCTTCATTACCTGGTCAACAATCTGGTCAATTGTCTGCTGCTTAATTTCACGGCCACAAATGGGACAATGAGGAATCCCTATCCTAGCATACAGCAAACGAAGATAGTCATAAATTTCAGTGACAGTACCCACAGTGGAACGAGGGTTCTTAGAGGTTGTTTTTTGGTCAATCGAAATTGCTGGGGATAAGCCTTCAATTTCATCCACATCTGGTTTTTCCATTTGCCCCAAAAATTGTCTTGCATAAGAAGAAAGGCTTTCCACATATCTCCGCTGGCCATCAGCATAAATGGTATCAAATGCCAAAGAGGATTTTCCAGAACCGGATAATCCAGTAAATACAACTAATTTATCCCTAGGAATCGTCACGTCCACATTTTTTAAATTGTGCTCACGAGCACCTTTGATGATGATTTTATCTTTCCCCACAGAAACACCTCAGCTCTTTTTAATTTCTTCAATACGGTCCCTCAAATAGATTGCATGTTCAAATTCTAATAATTTTGCCGCATTTTTCATTTCAATGGTCAGTTTTTCAATCAATGCGTCTTTTTCTTTTTTAGATAATTTTTTCTTTTTCGTTGTAGGTTCGGTTTCTTCTTTGGTAGAAATTTCGAGAATTTCACGTACATCTTTTTTAATGGTAGTAGGAACAATTCCATGTTCCTGATTATATGCCATCTGGATTTCTCGCCTACGTAAAGTCTCGGTTATTGCACGTTCCATAGAACCGGTTACCTGGTCCGCATACATAATTACCTTGCCCTCTGCATTTCGGGCAGCACGTCCAATTGTCTGAATCAAGGAAGTTTCAGAACGTAGGAATCCTTCTTTATCCGCATCCAAAATACAAACGAGGGATACCTCAGGAATATCCAATCCTTCCCGCAATAGGTTAATTCCTACCAGTACATCGAATTCCCCTAAACGAAGATCCCGGATAATCTCCATACGTTCAATCGTATCCACACCATAGTGCATATAGTGAACTTTAACACCTGATTGTTCCAGGAAATCCGTTAAATCCTCCGCCATTTTTTTCGTCAAAGTGGTGACCAAAACACGTTCCTTCTTTTCAATGCGTTGGTTGATTTCAAACAGTAAATCCTCAATCTGGCCTTCAATTGGTTTTACAGTAATTTCTGGATCCAATAATCCAGTTGGACGAATTACCTGCTGTACAATCTGAGTAGAATGGTCTTTTTCAAAATCCCCAGGGGTTGCACTAACATAAATAGCCTGATTCACCTTACTGTAAAATTCATCAAAATTCAACGGTCTGTTATCATAAGCAGACGGTAGACGGAACCCATAATCAATCAAGGTCTTTTTCCTCGCATGGTCACCAAAATACATTCCTTTTACCTGCGGAAGGGTAACATGGGATTCATCCACAATCAATAAAAAATCATCTGGAAAGTGGTCCATCAAGGTATATGGGGTAGCGCCTTCTGGACGTCCAGATAAAACTCTGGAATAGTTTTCGATTCCCTTACAAAAACCGATTTCCTCTAGCATTTCAATATCATACATGGTACGCTGTTTAATTCTTTGTGCCTCCAACAGCATTTCATTCTCAGTAAAATAAGCAACCCGTTCATCTAGCTCTTTTTCCAGGTTACGGAGCGCATCATGCATTTGCTCTGGAGGGATAATATAATGAGAAGAAGGATAAATCGCAATGTGGGAAACCCTCTGTTTCACTTCCCCAGTTAAAGCGTTGATCTCACTGATTCGATCAATCTCATCACCAAAAAATTCGACGCGGATGGCGGTATCACTGGAATAAGCAGGGAATATCTCCACCACATCTCCCCGAACACGGAATTTATTACGGACAAAATTAATATCATTCCGCTCATATTGAATTTCCACCAATTTTTCAAGTAATTCATCCCTGGATTTTTCCAAGCCTTCTCGTAAAGAAATTACCATGCTGCGGTAATCAATCGGGTTACCCAAACTGTAAATACAAGACACACTTGCTACAATAATAACATCTCGGCGTTCTGCCAAAGCACAAGTGGCGGAGTGGCGTAATTTATCAATTTCATCATTGATAGCACTATCTTTTTCAATATAGGTATCTGTACTGGGAACATAGGCTTCTGGCTGATAGTAATCGTAATAAGAGACAAAGTACTCCACCGCATTTTCTGGAAAAAACTCTTTAAATTCCGAGCAAAGCTGAGCTGCCAAAGTTTTGTTGTGTGCCAGTACCAATGTTGGTTTATTCACCTGTGCAATTACATTTGCCATGGTAAAAGTTTTACCAGAACCAGTTACCCCTAATAAGGTTTGTTCTTTATCCCCTCTTTGAAGTCCTTGAACTAATTTGGCAATCGCTTCTGGCTGGTCTCCTGTTGGCTGATATGGAGAAACCAGTTTAAACTTATTTTGATTCGTCATAGGTAAATCTCCTGTTTATTTTATCACAACTGGTTCGTAAAATTTTTACAAATAATAATCCTATTTATTCAGACTTACTACTTTAAAAGAACAAATGTTTGTTATATCCATATTACTACGTATTCTTTGTTTTGTCAATGTTTTAGTATACCATAAAAACCTCATTTTTACAATAAAACCAGCCTTTCTATGATAAAATGACATTATCATTTATTCTTAAAGGAATCCTATGAAAAGTGATAATAAAAGCGTTTATTGTGTAGATAAAAATTCCAGCCATTATTATTGTACCAATCACATCTCCTAATCATATAACTTTTACAGTAGATACACTAATTTCTACTTGTTATTTTTATCTTAAATAATTACAACATACAATCCATGATAAGATTTTTTCTTACCAATACTGTCAACGAATAATGAAATAATCTCCTAAGCAAAACAAATTAAGAAATATTGATTATAAAAAATTGTGCGATTCGCTCTATCAAGCAGCTTCTTAAATATTTGAATCGCATCACCTTGAATTTCTACACAAATGCACTTAATTAAAAGGAGGGAAACCATTTTGATTCCCTCCTAATTATCTATTCTTCTAATAAGCAAACACAATGCGCCGCAATGCCTTGTTTTTCTCCAGTAAAACCAAGACCCTCTTCTGTTGTCGCTTTTATATTAATGCGGTTTTTAGGAATATTCAAATCAACAGAAAGATTTGCCATCATATGATCAATAAAAGGACGAAGTTTTGGAGCCTGAGCTAAAATAGTAAGGTCAATATTACTGATTTGAAATCCATGCTTTTTTAATAAATTTACAACATGTTGAAGCAGCTTCATACTATCTGCCCCAGCATAAGCAGGATCTGTGTCTGGAAAATGTAGTCCAATATCACCTAATCCAGCTGCACCCAATAAAGCATCCATTACGGCATGAACCGCTACATCCGCATCGGAATGTCCTAACAAACCGGTTTCATGAGGGATTTCTACACCACATAAGATTAATTTTCTCCCCTTTACCAAGCGATGTACATCATATCCATGTCCTATTCGCACTGCTCTTCCCCCTTTGCAAAGCTCTCTGCTAAAACAATATCTTCTGGAGTAGTAATTTTAATATTGGCGTAACTTGCTGTTACAATATGGACGGGAAATCCATATTGTTCAATTAGTTGGCAATCGTCTGTAAAATCCCATTGGTTTTGTTGCGCTTTCTCAACAGCTTTTTTGTAAAGCTCCATCTGAAATACCTGTGGTGTTTGGGTTAAATACAAACTACTTCTTGGGGGAGTAAATTGTATGATACCATCTTCTACGATTTTAATCGTATCTTTTACAGGTGCTCCCAAAGTAGCTGCGCCATATTTTTTTGCAATTTGAATCACTTGTTGAATTTCCTCTATCTGTACAAATGGCCGAGCAGCATCATGGATTGCCACCAAATCACTTTTTGGATTGCAGCATGATAAGCCAGACAAAACTGATTGCTGACGGCTATCTCCACCTTGGGTGACAACTGTATTTTTCAGTTTGTATTGCTGAACAAGCTGTTCAGCATAAGGGATATCTTCTTTTCCAACTACAATTATGGTTTCACACACCTCATCAATCTGTTGAAATTTTGTTACACTGCGTATTACAACTGGAACTCCACCAATTTTTAAAAATTGTTTTTTAATTCCCTCCATGCGGGAAGAATTTCCCGCTGCTACAATAATGACGGATACCATTTTATTGCCTCCTTATTTGTAAAAAGCAGAAAGGCCTTCATCCGAAAATGATAAGGCCTTTTTTCCTATTTTATTGGAACAATTTCTAACCAATAACCATCCGGGTCACTGATAAAATAAATGCCCATGCCAGGGTTTTCATAACAAATACAGCCCATTTCTTGATGTAACTTA
Organism: Massilioclostridium coli; assembly: GCF_900095865.1. Taxonomy (GTDB): domain Bacteria; phylum Bacillota; class Clostridia; order Oscillospirales; family Ruminococcaceae; genus Massilioclostridium; species Massilioclostridium facile. Next base: position 97,740 of record NZ_FMIZ01000006.1, read on the forward strand.
TGGGCAGCATCAAAATCATCCACATAAAAGGCCAGATGGAATTCATTTTCCCCCAAGTTATATGGCTCTTTACGGTCACGCAACCAAGTTAATTCTAACTGATGTGGGGTAGCACCATCTCCTAAATATACCAAAATAAAGGATTCATCTTGGGCAACTTTTCTCCTCACTTCGGTTAATCCAAGGGCTCTTTGATAAAATTCTAAACTTTTTTGTAGATTTAGTACATTGATATTGTTGTGGGCAAATTTAAAATCCATTGTATTACTCCTTATTTTTCTATGTTTTTTTCTTTATCCCAATTATTTTGTAACCAATCAGAACAACTGCGAAATAAAACTTATTTTTCTTATTACAATCACGAAAGTTATGTCTCTTTTATGATTGTTTTTATCATACCATATGAGGTATTAAAAATCAATTTAAATTATTCGTTAAAATGCTAAATAAATAATGTATTTTTTTTAAACTAAAATGCAATATGATATTGAAAAATCGTTTAAAAAAGACTATAATATAGGTTGTCGAAAATTTCACAAAAAAGGAGATGGTATTTCATGGACTATAGTTTTCTGTTATATGTAGCTATTATCCTGCTCAGTACCAAAGTTCTTGGCCTTATTACCAGAAGATTTAAAATGCCTCAAGTAGTGGGTGCATTGCTGGCTGGTTTGATTTTAGGCCCTGCTGTATTAAATATTTTACATGAAGACATTTTTATCACCCAAGTTTCCGAATTAGGCGTTATCGTATTGATGTTTACCGCTGGTATGGAAACAGACATCAAAGAGCTGAAAAAATCGGGGAAAGCCTCTTTTGTAATTGCGTTATTAGGGGTTATCGTTCCTTTGGCAGGTGGATTCCTCGTGGCACATTTCTTCAATTCCCCAGAATTTTCTGAAGGAGCAACAGCTAGTACGTTATTGCAAAACATCTTTATTGGCATTATCTTAACAGCAACATCGGTAAGTATTTCTGTAGAGACATTAAAGGAAATGGGCAAATTAAATACCCGTGCTGGTAATGCGATCTTAGGGGCTGCTGTAATTGATGATATTTTAGGTATTATTGCATTAACAATTATTACAAGTATGGCAGATTCCTCTATCAATATTGGAATCGTATTGTTAAAAATCCTATTGTTTTTTGTATTTGTTGTGGTTGCAGGAATTCTATGTTATTTCTTGTTCAAAAAATACATGGAACACTATCAAAAAGACTTACGACGTTTTGTTATTATCTCGTTTGTATTCTGCCTGTTATTATCCTATTGTGCAGAAGAATTCTTTGGTGTAGCAGATATTACTGGAGCGTTTATCGCAGGTGTAGCTATTTCTAATACTCCACGATCAAAATATATTGCTTCCCGCTTTGAAACTTTATCTTATACCTTATTATCCCCAATTTTCTTTGCAAGTATTGGGATTAAAGTAGTACTTCCTGCAATGTCAAGTACAATTATTATTTTCTCCATTTTACTCGCAATTATTGCAACCATTACCAAAATTATTGGTTGTGGATTAGGAGCGAAAATTTGTAAATATACCAACCGCGAATCCATTCAAATTGGTATGGGTATGATTTCACGTGGTGAGGTTGCGTTGATTGTAGCAACCAAAGGAGCTGCTTTAGGATTGTTGTCCAACACTTTATTGGGGCCTGTTATTATTACTGTTGTGGTTACAACAATTATTTCCCCAATTCTATTAAAACTAGTATTCCGCTCCAAATCTGGAGATGATGATAGCCGTGAAGAAAGCCAGTTAGCAAAAGGATATGAAAAAGTATTGGATTACACTACTACAGAACGTAATTCCTAGAATTTTTTAATATAAATAAAGAAAACGGATGTCCATTTTGGACATCCGTTTTCTTTATTTATTATCTATGGATATTGGGATCATATACCCACACTCTTCTTTTAACTGCCATATCTTTTTTATATCTGTTCCTGGAACATTATAATCTCTTTTTAACATTATTATAGGATTGTCTAATTTATCTTTCTCTTTCGATTCAAAATAAACTAAGGCTTGTAAGGTATAGTCAATAAGTATCTCTAATTTCTGACTATCCCTTATTTTAGAGTCATAATTTGCAATATCAATCTTTGTTATTGGTACTTTGAATGATATTAAAAAATTATTTTCACAATTTTTTCACAAAACTATCTGCTATATCATGGTCCCTATAACAATTTAATAAAGTTTTTAATATTTCTGGTGAACCGAACTAACCTCTACAATAATCTTTTAAAAATTAACTAACAAGTAAATATCCATTTAGGTTAAAATTATAAGTAGATACTTTTCCTATTCCAAATCTCTTTAATATCATACGATCGCAACAATCCCAGGACAATTTATTAATATACACTTTTTTATTATACCGTTCCATAAAAATTTGATTGTTTTTAAATGTAAATTTAAACCCTAACCCCTTTAAATATTTAGAAAGATTATTTTCAGTAGTTAAAACTTGTGGTAAAGTAGAAATTCCCTCTTTTTTAATAGATTCTACATCCCTTCTTTGGTTCTATATGATGAATGATAATGCTATCAACAGTTTTTAATTCATGACAGTTACAAAATTTCTTTAAGTTTTGTAAATTTATTTGCCTTGGATTATTTATATTCTCTTTAATATAATGTTGAATTTGTTCTATATCCATGTTGAAGATATATGCAATTGATTGATACAAATCGTCTTTACTTAAAGTATTCAAAATCATTTTTATCACCTAGATTTCTTATCCAACTACAACTTTTAACATTCTTTGTTGAGAAGGATTACGGTTTCTATATGTAACGTGCGGGAAAATAAGTCAACAGGAGTAATTTTTTGTACCTGATAACCTTTCTCATCCAACATTTTACAATCTCGTGCTGCTGTAGCGGGATTGCAAGAAATCATAACAATCCGCTCTGGAGCCATATGGCAAACACTATCCAGCACCTGTTGGCTACATCCTTTTCTTGGTGGATCCAGCAAAACCACATCGGGGTGAATTTTTTCCTGCTCTAAAACCTGCACTGCTTGAGAAGCGTCCCCACACAAAAATCTTGTGTTCGATAATTCCATAGATTCTGCATTCTTTTTCGCATTTTCCACTGCCTCTGGAACAACTTCTACTCCAATGAGAGTTCCAATTTGATCCGCCATAGATAATCCAATGGTTCCTGCACCACAGTATAAATCAATTACAGTTTCCCCTCCAGATAAACCTGCATATTCTTTTGCAATACCATAAAGCCGCTCTGCCTGATTATGGTTAACTTGATAAAAGGACAGCGGAGATAGTTCTACTGGAACCCCACAAAGTTGGTCTAAAATCGTATCCTTTCCATAAATTGTGGTACAGTGTTTTCCCAAAATAACATTGGTTTTATCCTTATTGCAGTTAATGATAATGCTGGTAATCTGAGGGTTACAATCTAATAAACGTTGAATTAAGATATCCTGATGATGGAGAAAATGCTTGGTTAACACCAAACAGACCATAATTTCACCTGATACTTCCCCTCGGCGCAAGTAAATATTCCGTACAATTCCCTGATGTTTTAACTCATCATAAACAGGAATTTGAAATTCATTGATAAAATTCAACACACAATCTACAATTGGTTGAAATTCTTCCGGTTGTAGTAAACAATTATCACAGGATACAACTCGATGGCTTCGGTTTGCGAAAAAGCCTGCTACAGCCTTACCATCTTTTCGTGTAACTGGAAACTGTGCTTTATTCCGGTAATGGTTTACCTGTAGATTTTCTACTAACGGAGATACCTGACAAGAAATTCCTCCAATTCTTTCAAAACAATCAGAAACCATCTTATGCTTTAACTGGCATTCCGATTCATAGGAAATATGGCGTAAAGCACATCCCCCGCATTGACGAAAATAAGGGCAATCCACTTCAATTCGGTCAGGAGAAGCTGTAATAAAAGAATCCACAATCCCAAAACCATAATTTTTTAATACTTTTACTATCCTTACATTGATTTTATCCCCTTTTGCTGTCATAGGGACAAAAATAACAAAATCATCAATTTTTCCTACACCATTACCATCGCTATTTAAATCAATAATTTCCATAGGTAAAACCATATTCTTTTTTAATTTTTCCATTTATGCCTTCCTTTATCTTGATTACAACTCGATTTATTTAAAACTAAGCTCTTATATCATAAAACAATGTATTTTAAGCCTTTTTTCAGTATAACGGATATTTCTTTTAATTACAATACAAAATCCTGCCGTGAATCCTAAAAATTCACGGCAGGATCGAAAAAATCAAAGGTAACCATTAACCATGTACACTACACGTTCCAGGCTTATTATCCTTTTTGTAGTAACCTGTTGCTGTAGATGGACAGCCCGAAGTAGCTATCATCCCTGTCTCTGTACAATAAGTTGCTTCCACTACATCACTGCTTAGTTGAAAACTCTTATTTTGACTATCAGATAAAATATCACTCATAATTGTTTTCCAGGCAGCAACTTGCTTCTTTAACCCTTTATTCTTTGTAATATCATAGTTTTGCTCATAGCCAAACCAAATACCAGCAATATAATCCGGTGTTAATCCCACAAAAGTAGAGTCAAAATCGTCATTGGTAGTACCAGTTTTACCTAGGATTTCAATTCCATTAATATCACCAATCGCACGGGCTGTACCACTGGAACCTACTACAACCTGGCGCAATAAGCGATTCATAATCGTAGCAGTATCCTCACTGATCACCTGATTGGTGCTCAAATCTTTTTTCAGAACCTCATCTCCAGCAGCATTTGTTACACTGGTATAGGTATGGGATTCCGTAAAGTAGCCGCCATTCCCGAAAATTTGGTAAGCATTTGTCAACTCGTCTAAATGGACACCATTGCTCAAAGAACCCAAACTCATTGGTGCTAAGTTAGCATCAGCAGATTCAGTTAAATCGGTAAAACCTAAACTTTTTGTCAAAAAGTCATAACTTTTTTTAGGAGTTAATGTTTGATCTAATTTAATTGGAATACGGTTTAATGACATCTCAACTGCTTTTTGGATTGTTACACTGCCATAACTTTTTCCACCAAAGTTCTGTGGCTCCCACATGGTTCCATCTGGCTGTTCAATCGAAATTGGCTCATCCTGCATGATACTGGAGTAATGGCACAAATCTTCCTCAATTGCCAAAGAATAAATACTCAATGGCTTTATAGCGGAACCTGGAGACCGTTGCCCTTGTACTGCACGGTTAATAACGCTTCTATCTCCAGGAGGCTTTTCTCCAATTCCCCCAACTACTGCTTTCATGGCACCATTATAATCATATAGTACCATAGCGGATTGGAACGGATTCCCTCCATTTTCAGCGCGGTCCGTTGATTCCTTTATAATATCATAGTTCGCAAAAGTAGAACTTTCCTGATAATGCTGTTCCAATTTTTTCTGAGCATTTACATCCATTGTTGTATGGATAATATAACCGCTAGTTTTTATCTTTGCTTCTGCTGTTTCCTTATCATAACCGTATTCTTCCATAAGGTCATTGCGCACCTCATTAATTACAGCATCTACAAAATAGCTTTGATAATTGGAACCATCCATATTTCCAGTTACTTGTCCTTGGTTTACTTCCACAGGAGTAGCAATAGCATTCTGGTAATCCGCCTCTTCAATCAGACCTTGATCATACATATTTTTCAAAATCCAATCGCGGCGCTCCTTGTTTTTTTCTGGATTATGAATTGGTTCATAGGTAGAAGGGCTTCTGGTAATTGCTGCAATGGAAGCACATTCTGGCAGAGTTAACTCTGAAACATCTTTATTAAAATATAACTTTGCTGCGGCACCTACGCCTTCGTAGTCACCATTCTTTCCACCAATCGTAATAATATTTAAATATGCCTGTAGAATTTCATCTTTGGAATAGGTACGCTCCAAACTCATAGCATTAAAAATTTCCCGGACTTTTCTCCCCGCACTATGAGCATTGTCATTGGTAATATTTTTTACAAGCTGTTGGGTAATTGTAGAACCACCCTGTTCGGTATCCCAGAAATGCAAAATCATATTGGCGAATGCCAAAAATGTACGTTTAAAGTCCACTCCTTCGTGTTCATAAAAACGCTTGTCTTCAATTGCGATAAAAGCATTTTTCAGATCTTCCGGGCAATCCTGAATATCCACCCAAATACGTTTGGTGCCAGTAGAAAGTTTAGAGACTTCTATCTCACCATCCGGGTTTGCGGGATCTGGCGCCATAATGGTTGTAATTCCAGCTGTTTGAATATCCTCTTTTGCTAAACTAATGGTAGAATCTGTTTCGGTTGCTTTCATAACGTAAACAGTCAATGCAGTAACTACAATACTGCCTGTAATAATACAAATCAAAAACAAACAAACAACAGCCTTTCCAATAAAAGCGGCAATGCGTTTTCCTTTACTACGCTGATGTTTTTGTTTTTTTGGCTTTTTGCTCGATTGTTTTTTCTGGACATCTGAACTATAGATATCTTTTGAGCTCATCGAGTATAACGCCTCCTTTTCTCAGGTTAAACTGTCGGCAATGCATCCCTCCAGGTGCATTTTCTATCGTTGGTCAATAATAAGTTTATGCTGCAAAAACCTCTTTCAAAAACACTGGAACTTTTATTTTTCTCTATTTTAAAAAAGTTACAATACAAAATGATTATAGCATAGATTATTTTTTTTGTTAAGTAGTTTGTGTAGTTTTCATAATTTCCATCAATGTTTTTAATGAAAAAATAAATTTTTTCTGTCATTTTCACTTTAAAATTTCCAAATATTCATAAAAATTCATTCAAACTGATTTTATTTTTACTGGATGATCCAAACACAATTTTCGCTGTTTTGACGTATAATATTCCAGTTTATGGGAAGATTAAAGATATCCAGAAAGGAGTGGATTGGATGAACAAAACCAATTATTTGCTCGCTATTTTAACAGGTGCTTTCATTTTATTAACAGCAACCATTGTAATTGCTGTTAGTACCCAACGCAACCAATCTGTTTCAAAACCAATTAATACTGCTTCTACCACAACATGTGCTTATATTATGAAAGAATATCAAGGAAAAATTGGAATCTTTCTTCCAACAGAATCTGAACCTTATGAAATTTTGCCAACCGATATCTCCGTTTTACCTGAGTTTGATCAAATCGCTTTGCGGCAAGGCATTGAACTACAAAGTAAACAGGAATTGAATCGGCTTATCGAGGATTTTGACGGTTAGTAGTCTTCCTCTTTTACAACCTGTAATTTTTCAATTAATAAAGAAGTAATCCGCTGTTGGTTTAATTGCTGTACCGTTACTTTTAAACCCGCCTGCGTAAAACTTTCCCCTTGTTGTGGAAGCTTCTGAAATTGTTCTAATACCCAGCCGCCTACTGTATTACTTTCTGTTTCAAATTGGAATGGATGATAATCAATTTCTTCAAATAAATCATCAATTCCCATATCTGGGTTGATCAAATATGCCGTATCTGATAGCTTTTGGACATCTTGGACAACCGTTTCATTTTTATCGTAAATATCTCCAACTAGTTCTTCCAACATATCCTCTACGGTAATAATCCCCTCTACTCCACCATATTGGTCGGTAACAACCGCCATATGCTCTTGTCTTTGTTGGATTTGCTTAAATAAATCGGATATTTTCGTTTGAGGTGGGACAAACAGAGGTTTTTGCAAAATTGGCAAAATAGAAAAATCATGGCTTTTAATATATTCGCGGAAAAAGTCCCGTTCGTATAAAATACCAATAATATTATCGATATCCTTTTTATAAATCGGAATTCTGGAAAAACCTTTTTCCAAAAATAGGCTACACAGAGTCTCGTTATCTGTATTGAGTTCAGCAGAAACTAAATCTACACGTGGTGTTAATACCTGCTCCGCTGTGGTTTCATCAAAATCCAAAGCAGACCGTACCAACTTGCTTTCATGGTCTTCTAAAACGCCTTCGTCCTCAATTTCCTCTATGATTACCTTAAGCTCCTGCTCGGTTACCGATGGTGCCTGGTTCGATTTTGTAAACTTAGCCATTAAATCTTTCAATTTTCCAAACAAGAAAATAAATGGACGGAAAATTACTGTGATAAATAAAATAAAACCAGATGATTTTAGCGCTGTAGATTCCGCATGGTCTTTTGCAAAACTTTTTGGCAAGATTTCTCCTCCAATTAATACTAAAATAGTAATTACAATGGTGGATATCCCAGGGCCTGCTGCACCAAAATATTTGGTAAACAGCACCGTACCAATAGAGGCTGTAGCAATATTAACAATATTATTTCCAATTAAAATTGCTGTTAAAATACGGTTAAAATCCTTAGATAATCTTAATACACGTTTTGCTTGTTTATTTCCTTCGGCAGCATAGCTTTTAATACGGATTCTATTAAAACTGGAAAACGCTGTCTCGGAAGAAGAAAAAATAGCGGAAAAAACAATTAAAATTAACACAACAAGCCATAACACATCAGTGCTATCCACGAAAAAGTCACTCTCCTTTTATTTTTATCAATCCTATTGTGGATGTATTGATTTTATAATTTGTCTACATGGTAATCAAACCAATCTTTCTAATAAATATCTTTTTATCATTTAGGGAACAACACTACTGAGATTATCATTTGATACAATCCCCTATTGTATTATTGTATCAAACCATGAAAAAAAACACAAGCCTCTTTCCTTTTATTTCAATTTATGTTAAAATAAATATAAATAGCTTTTTGAATCATTACAAGGAGGGATTATATGGCGTCCACCTTTTTAAAAAATGATGAACCTGGCAGTTTATCGGATATTTATGAAATTAAAATTTTGATTTGTTATCTACTAAGCTGTATTGAACAGCCTTTAAGCAAAGAACAGGTAAACTATGTATTCCAGTTTAACAGCATTGTCAATTATTTTAGTTTTTGCCAGGCCCTCAAAGAGTTGATTGATACACACCATATTGAAGAAATCTTTTCTGTTGAGGATGGCAAAAAAATTCTACAGTTAATGCCTATGGGGAAAAATACTGCCTCTACCTTGTCAGGAATTTTACAAAAATCTACTAGAGATAAAATTATATCTACCGCAAAGCAAGTTTTGGCATCGGAACAGCAGGAACGGGACCATCAAGTATCTGTGACCAAAGTAGAGGATGGATATATGGTTCACTTGGTTATCCACGATATTGGCAGTGATTTACTAGAGATGACTTTATTTGCCCCAGATAAACAGGCTGCACAACAAATGGCAGAACGGTTTAACCAGGACGCTGTAATACTTTACCGTGGTATGTTAGGGATCCTACAAAATGATAGTATGTCAATCCACCAAATTGCGGATGAAATTGCAAAACAAAATAAATCCACATAAAAAAGTCAATAAGTAACCTTTATCACAGGGTAAAGTTGGTACATCCAAAAATTTTTATTTTAGTAGGTATCCTTGTAAAAATGAATTTTAAGTTTGTCATTTCAAACTTTATTTTCTAACGATGTTTCCTTTTAAACTAAAATTTATTCTACTGAAACAGATAAAAAAACTGGAACAATTAGATTGTTCCAGTTTTTATTGTTTATTACTACAGTTCAACGTCCTGAGTATAATCTACACCATCTATCTGGAATCCAAACATATGGTAAAAATCTTCCCAATAACCATCTACATCTGCCATTTGGTCAATAGTTTCAGAGGAAATTTCATCCCAGTATTTCATTACTTCCTGTTGAATTTCTGGTTTCATTTCGTAATCATCTAGTCGTATTTGGTTATCACTATCCACAACCGCATTTCCTTTACCAAGTTTTTCACGGAACAAACGGTTCATCTGTTCAATACATCCTTCATGCAATCCTTTTTCCTTCATTACTTTATATAAAATTGTAATGTACAGCGGAACTACTGGGATTGCCGCACTTGCTTGAGTTACCAAAGCTTTATTGACAGAAATATATGCTTTTACCCCTAAATCTCTTAACTGTTCTGTAATATCAATAGAGGTTTGATACAAATGTTTTTTTGCCATTCCAATTGTCCCATTATAATAGATTGGATGGGTTAATGCTGGACCAATATAGGAATATGCCACTGTAATAGAATTGGAAGCCAAAACGCCTGCTTCTGCTAAAGCTTTCATCCAATCCATCCAGTCTTCCCCGCCCATTACCTTAACAGTTGCTTCTATTTCTTCTTCGCTTGCTGGTGGAATACAAGCTTCTGTAACCTGACGGTTTTTTAAATCCAAGTTTTTATTTTTAAATTCTTCTCCAACTGTTTTTAATACGGAACGGTAAACAGTACCATCTGCCATTGTACGGCGTGGGGCTGCTAAACTATAAACAACCATATCTACCTGTCCCAAGTCCTGACGGATGATTTGTATGATTTGATCTTTCACTTCCTGGGAAAAAGCATCACCATTAATTGTTTTTGCATATAGCCCATCTTGCTGTGCCTGCTGTTCAAACGCCAGATTATTATACCATCCTGCTGTTGCTGTCCTTTTGCCAGAAGCTGCACGTTCAAACATGACACCCAATGTAGCTGCCTGACATCCATACGCCGCTGTGATACGGGATGCAAGCCCATATCCGGTAGAGCTGCCGATCACCAATACTTTTTTTGGACCATCCACTGTACCTAATTTTTTTGTATATGCAATTTGCTGTTTCACATTTTCACGGCATCCTATCGGATGCGCTGTAGTACAAATAAAATCTCTAACTTTTGGTTCTACTACCATTTTATTATCTCCTTTACAATCCAATTATCTTGTTTCCATCACAAATATTATTTTTATTGTAACATAATTCGGATAAAAAAGAAAGATACTCCAATAAATTATATTAGAGGCATGGGAGATTATCAAATTGTGAAAGTTTATTTGCAACAACAATATCTTTTCGTTATACAAACCGAAACTAATTATGATAGTTTCTATTCATAAAATGTTCTATTTGCATTGCCTGTTTTGTATTCTCTCAAACAGTGGAATATAGAACTATAATATTATTATTGATTCAAAATCAAAACAAAAAAATGGATTTAAAATATAATCTTAGAAACGGAAAATATTCTGCTTATATGTACCAAAAATACTTCAATAAGTAATTTAATGTATCATATTATACACCCTTTATTATTGATATTTTTTTAAGTAGTTTCGATTATAAATAATTCATCTAAATACCAACATACTATCATAAACCAGAAAGCCATCAAGTTCTAATATTAGAACTTGATGGCTTTTTCTTATTCATTCCAATAGCTTATTTCGCTATTACAACTAAATTTTATTTTTTCCGTTTCTTTGCTCCAATGGCTGTTGCACCCGCTGCTGCCAATACTATTAACCCTGCAATTGGAGCAACATCTCCTGTTTTTGCTGCATTTGCTTTTGGTGTGGTAGATTCCTGTCCAGTTTGAGTAGTTGTATCATTAGTGGATGGTGTTGTTTCTTCTGGAATACTTCCATCTACTGCTACTAACTGATCCATTGCAGTTTGTACATTTGTTACTGCTGTATCTACTTCTTTCTGAGTCGCATTTTCATCTGCCATTACGTCATTTGCATCTTTTACTGCCGCTTGCAGTGCTGCATAGCTTTCCTCTGTGTATGCACTTGCATCTTTACTATTCGCTTCTGCAATTACTTTTTCCAGGATGGATTTATCCGCTTTGTATCTCAGGTTCAGCATCGCGTTCAACAGGTTACTTTCTGCTGTTTCGATTTCTTCCGCCATTGCATTGTCTTTATTCGCAAGTAATTCCTGTGCTGCCTTCAATGCTTCTTTAAATTCTGCTTGGCCTGCTTCTACATAGTCATTCATGTCGTAAGTTTCCGCCAATACTACCAAAGATTCTAAGGAAGCAATATCGCCTTTCACAAAGCCCAGTTTATGGATTTCGGTCATCAGTGCTTTCCATGCTGCATCTACTACATCCTGAGTTGCTGCTGGATCTGCTGCTACTTCTTTCGCTGCATCCAATGCTGCATTAAAGGTTTCCTGTACATCTTTGATGACATTGTTAAAGTCATCAGATGCTTTCTGTTCTTCTGCGTAGGTAATCACTTTGTTCAAGATATCTTTATCTGATTCTTCTACTACGCTACCTTGTTCACTCGCTACAAAGTGGTAACTTCCACTGCCTACTGTGTATACATAGTCACCGTTTTCTTCCTGGCCTACATAGGTTATTCCATTTCCATCTTTCTGGAAAATATCATTGCCAGATTCGGTAATAGTTTTCGCGTCTTTCATTGGGATTTTAATCGTTGCGGTACTGTTTGCTGGAACAGTTACATCCCATACTAGATCGCCGTCTACTATATCCCAATTGGATTCTGCTAAACCTTTTAAAGTGTCTATCGAGGTATCTACATATTCCAGTTCACTTTCCACACCTGGGCGGTAGGTAATCTCATCATAGCCAGCGCCTGTTGCTGTAATGCCTCCCAGTCCTTTGAACATCCAGGTTGCTGGACCGCCTCCCATCATGGCATGGTTCTGAGAATCCCAAACAGCATTCCCAGGAGTCAAGTTGGAATTAAAGGTTTCGCCTGCTTTATCCCAATATTCCCACAAGGTTGTCGCACCGTTATCAATCATATAGCCAAAGGAACATTTTTCTGGGGTTATAGTCATATCCAACAATGTTTTATGCTGGTTGGCTTCTCCCAATGCACTATAAATGGATTTTGTCCCCAGCACACCCGTTTTAATAGTAGTATTGGCGTTGGTAACAGCATTCACCAATGTTTGTACTACCGCTTCTTTATTTTCAGGTGGTACAATTTCAAAATCCAATGCCATTGCATTTGCGGTTTGGGTTTCGGTACTAAAATAAGTCTCTTTATTATAGGTATTTTGCAATGCTTGATACATATTTTCTAGATAAGCATCCAGCTCTGTATGGTCTTTATCAATTGCTTCTGACATTTCAGATAACAAAATTCCACAATAGTAGAAATATGGTGCGGTTAAAAATCCACGGTCAATTTTTCCTTCCTGGTTATCATATCCCAGCCAGTCACCATAAACATTATCAGTTACAATATAATCTCCATCTTTATCCAAAGATTTATAGTAATCAAAAACTTTTACTAAAGAATCATAAGATTTTTCGATATAATAGGTGTCTCCCGTATTCATATAAAGCTGATAAGGGAATACAAAATATGCGGATGACCAAGGAATATCAAACTGTGCCCCTGTATTAGTTGTTGTTGGAACTCCCACAATAATTTCAGGCCTGCCGTCCTCATGGGTATTCAACATCATGGTTTCCATAAACGCTTCCGCAGAAGTATAGTCATTTAATAGTATTGCGGAAGATTCTTTTACAACGGATGCATCCCCAGTCCAACCATTCTTTTCACGCTGTGGACAATCGGTATAATTACCAATCAAATTAGAACGTTGGGATTGTAGGTACATATCAAATACCTGATTTAATCTATCATTGGAAGAGTCGAAGAAACCAGTCTGATCCAAATCATCGCTGACAAAGCAAGCAGTAAAATCGTCTGGATTGATTTCGGAACCGTCTGAGGTGGAAACTTCTACATAACGGAACCCAGTGTAGAAAAATCTTGGTTCAAAACGATCCTGATTTCCTGATAAGGTATAGGTGGATTTTGGATAATGGAAGGTAGTATTTGCAAATATCATACCGTTTTCATCCAATAGTTCAGAATATTTTAACAGGTATTGTTTTCCCTTTTCCCCTTTGGTATCCAAACGGACATAACCTTGCATATTCTTTCCAAAGTCTAAAATATATTTTTTGGTTGAATTGGTAAAACCATTCCATTTTTCAGGATCTGTTGTATCAAAATTATCTTCAAAAATCACATTTCCATCCTGAATAACACGAAGATAGTCAATCTGGCTGCTTTCATCTATTGTTGCCCGAAATCCCAATGGACCTTCGGTAGAACCACTAACCAAATCCGTTTCATGTACTTTTTGGTCGTTGATATAGGTTGTAATATGGTTGCCTTTTACCTCAATTTTCATTGGGACAAAATCGTTCAAATCAACACCAGGGCAATCATTAATTACATCTATATTGGATGCCCAATCTCCAGGTTGGTGGACACGCAAAGATCCATTACCACTAGTTGCCAACTGCCACATTGCTGGATATGGAGTACCAGAACCAAATAAAAAGCCAAATACATTCTCGGTTTTTGCCGCTAATTCGATGGTATAATCGCCACTAAAAGATTGTTTCGTGGTAAAAGTACCACAGTTTGTTGGCAATACCAATTTTCCATCAATAGCGTATGGAGAGTTCGCATCTGTGTAATTCACTTCTCGCATGGAGACTGGCTTGATTTCGTCAATTACCTTGGTTCCGGAAATCGCTGGGGCCAGTTCAGCCTGGGATGGGAAATTCCATTTTTCACGGTCTACGGTATCAAAATTATCTTCCCAAATCACCTTACCATTTTGGGTAACAGCAATTCGGTCATAGTCAACAATCTCATCCGGCATAGAACGGATCGCTAAAGGTCCAGCAGTTTGTCCATCCGCCACAGTTGCCTGATGAACCTGTTTTCCATCAATAAATGCTGTGATAGTATTTCCCTGGATATCCAGCCGCATCGTAGCTTTCTGCCCTAAATGTAAACCTTCTACAGGAACCACTTCTACCTGACTCCAGTCCCCTGGATAATGGACACGCAAACTGCCTTCTGCCAGCTGCCACATACAAGGGTTTGGTGTACCAGACCCAAATACAAATCCACATACATTGGACTGTACCGTCGCTGTTAATTCAATGGAATAATCCCCACTAAAAGACTGATAAGTTGTAAATGTCCCCGAATTGGCTGGAACACGTAATTCCCCATTGGAAGCGGCTAAGCCTGCTGTAGTTGCATTGGTCCATGTTTCATCTTCCACAAATTCAGGGGTATCCCAATTGGTTATTAAGTTTGCGTCAATATCTTCTCCTGCACTGATCGTTTCCCGTGTAATCTCAGATGTCGCACAAGCTTTCCAACTGGTATCGGTAGAAATGATTTGAGAACTTCCATCTTTATAATAGATTTTAATCATTCCAGCTGCCTGGTTGCCAGGAGAATATGCGGCGCTTACCATGATACCAACTGTATTCTTCCCTTCCCGAAGCATGGAAGTGATATCATATGTATTATAATAAGTAAGGACATCCCCTACTGGTTTTTTTGGTCCCCAGACCAAATCCCCTACTTTAGAACCATTCATCCTGATTTCCATAACAGAAGAACTGCTTAAATAAGAACGCGCCCGATCTACATTCTCCAAAGGTTGATCCAGCTCAAATGTTTTTCTCAATAACCGTGGAGAAGAAATCCATTCGCCCTGTATGGTTTCTGGTGCGGTTTCAAAGGTTTTTATCTCACTAAACCCAGATTCATTGCCATATTGATCTTTGATATTAACCTGATAGTTGTAAATAGTTTCTGGTTTTAATCCTTCTGGACGAATCCCTACCTGTTGGTCAGATTCCACCCAGCCACTGTCCCATGCGGTATTCCCTGACTGGTCTTTTACAACAACATAGTAAGCTGTTTGTTCCATACCACGTTGTTCCGCGTCAATTTCCCATCCAAGGCGTACATCGTCTACATCCAACCCCATATCATAACGGGATGTTGTCTGATACGCTTTTACATCCAGGCCATCATCCTCCAATGCAAACGCTGGAAGCGCAGTACCAATAACAGATGCCGCCATGGTTGCGGATAACGCAACGCTGAGAAGCCGTTTCATCTTCATATTCTTTTCCTCCTGTCTAAAAATTATCCATAATAAATAATAATATTAGGCAAATAGACCCAATAATAATTTTAATTATATCCTGATTTGATTGTGATATCAATAGAACAAATCAACAAATTTTCAATATTAACTTAGATATCTTCACTACTACGTTCTATAATTTTTATTTTTTATAAGCATCCGTGTTTTAAAAAATCTTTACACAAATCCCCTACAATATTTTTGTAGAAAATCATAGTTTTCAATTTATTTAAAATTTGATACAATAATTATCATATTAATAAAAAAATTATAGTTTTTATATCCAATTATATTCTATTTATTTTCTACTTACGGTTCTTCTAACCATCTTTAACGGGTAAGGCAAACTATTCATTTTTTACTACATAAAGATAGAGCAGGTACAACTACGTTACTTTTGCGTGAAAATCACGCAATGTAATAAAATCATAAAAAAGGAGGATAGAAGTTATTATTTTATAGTTAGAGGAAAACAAAGAGAACAAAAAGAAATGGAGGTTTTTTATGTTTAAAAAAATAACCGCAGGAATCTTAGCGGCATTCATAACTCTTTCTATGTTTGTAAACTTCTCTGTATTTGCAGAAGAAGAATATGAGCCACGAAATGCCGCATTGTCAATTTGTGGGGCAATAGCTGATGCCTCCTCTACTCATCCAGCTGACAGCAACCCATTAAGCTTTCAACCGTGTAATACCAATGATGGTATCCGAAATTTAGGTTTATTTTGGAATGATAATACAGCCAATGACTATCCAGACTGGCTTCAAATTACCTTTGGGCGAAGGGAAATTATCAACCGTTTGGATGTGTTTACCGTTTCGGACGATATCGGAGCATCTATGCCTGATTTAGATACTGTATTCCATAATTATGGTGTTACCGATTTTGAATTACAGTATCTAGACAACGGAGAATGGAAAACTATTCCCGGAACACAAGTTACTGGAAATAATAAAGTATGGAAACAATTCTATTTTGAACCTATTACTACAACTGCCATTCGTTTATGGGTAACAGGAGCAATTGATGGCAGCACAAGAATTAGTGAATTAGAAGCATGGACTTATAAAGAAAGCCCAGATGGGGAACCAGAACCACCAGAACAAAACCAAGCATTCCAGGATGCTCAATGGCTCTGGCAGCCAGAAGCAGGTCCTAATAATACCTGGATGTGTTTCAAAAAGGAATTCCACTTAGATACTGTACCAGAAACTGCAATCGCTAATATCGCGGTGGATTCCAAATATTATATGTGGATCAACGGTGAACTGGCCGTATTTGAAGGCGGATTAAACCGTGGCCCCGCTCCTGGAAAAGGTTATTATGATGCTGTGGATATTGCACCATATCTAAAAGAGGGAGAAAACGATATTTCTATTTTAATGTGGTTCTGGGGAAATCAAGGTAGAAATAATGTGAATAGTGGTGCTGGTGGTATGATATTCTCTGCTGATTTAGGAGAAACCAGATTAAAAAGTGATGCTAGCTGGAAAATGAAGGTGCATCCAGCTTATGGAGATACCACTGGCTCTCAACCATCTTATTTATATGGTGGATATAACATTGGTTTTAATGCACAAAATGATTTTGAAACCGATTGGACCCAACCTGGATTTGATACTTCCTCTTGGAAAAATGCCATTGAAAAAGGGGTTGTTGGCACAAAACCATGGGGAGAATTAGAAAAACGTCCTATTCCACAATGGAAATATTCAGAACTAAAAGATTATACCAATGAAATTGTTCGTAACGGCAATCAAGTAATCATGAACTTACCTTATGCAGCACAAATTACTCCGTATTTTAAAGTAAAAGCCCCTTCTGGAGAAATCATTAGTATTCAAACAGACCGCTATCAAACACCTGGTGGCCCTGGTGATGGCAACAAATACAATTGTCATCGAACCGAATATACTACCAAAGAAGGCGTACAAGAATTTGAATCTTTAGACTGGATCTTTGGCGAACAAGTCATTTATACCATTCCAGAAGATGTAGAAATTATTGAATTAAAATATCGTGAGTCTGGCTGTGATACTGAATTAGTACCAACTATTCAAACAGATGATGAATTCTATAATTCCTTAGCGGAAAAGGCACAACGTACTTTATATGTATGTATGCGTGATAACTTTATGGATTGTCCAGACCGTGAACGCGGCCAGTGGATTGGGGACGTAAGTTCCCAGGCTCCTCAAGTATTCTATGCATTAGACCAAAATGGAGCAGTACATCTAAAAAAAGCAATCGACAACTTTATTCGCAACCGTAACGGAGATGTACTCATCGGAAATGTTCCAGGTGCAAATTCAAGTGAACTTCCTTCCCAATCTTTAAATGCAATTAGTACGGAAGGTATGATCATGCAATATTACCAATTTACTGGTGACCTTTCTGTGATTGAACTTTCTTATGAACCAGTAAAGAATTATTTAAAATTGTGGGAAACCAATCCGGATGGTTCTTTAATCAACCGTGCAGGCAACTGGGAATGGTATGACCATGGTTCTGGAATCGATGGTGCTGTAATTGGTCCATGTTGGTATTATATGGCCTGTGAATCGGCAATTGAAATGGCAAAATTAACTGGAAACGAACAGGATATCCCTTGGTTTGAAGAGAGAATGGAAGGCATCCGTTCTACTTTCCAAGAAAAGTTCTGGAAAGGCGATGGTTACCACAGTGATATGCCTAACGATGACCGCGCCAATGCTATGGCAGTGTTATCCGGCTTAGCTGATCCAGATTATTATCCAATTATTCTAGATGTATTGCAGACGGTAAGAAATTCTACTCCTTATATGGAAGGCTATGTACTGGAATCTATGTTTATGATGGGTTATCCAAATGAGGCTATGGAACGGATGAAACTCCGTTATACAGATTTAGTAGCCAATGAAAACTCTACCTTGTGGGAAGATTTTTATTATTTAGGTACAAAAAACCATGCCTGGTCTGGTGGACCTCTCACGATGTTAAATAAATATGTAGCGGGTATTTATCCTACTACTCCTGGGTATGAAACTTATCGTGTTCAGCCAAATTTAACAAGCTTAAATAGTGTGAAGGTAACTGTTCCATCTATAAAAGGGAACATAGACTTAAATATAAATCGAGATAATAATCAAATTACTATGGATTTAACTTCTCCTGAAAATACTGTAGCGCAAGTTGCAGTTCCACGATTTAATATGGAAAATACTTTGGTTACTATTAATGGAGAAATTGCTTTTGAAGATGGTGCTGGAAAACTGGATTCCTACCAAGGTAATGATGAGAACTATATTTACTTTGACTTAGAACCAGGTAATTATCAAATTTGTTCATCTATTAAAACTGAACAAAAAGAAAACTATCAAGTGAATATTCAAACAAATGAGGGCGGAACATTACTTCTAAATGGGGAGCCAATCCCATCCAATTATCAAAATAGTTTCCCAGCTGGAACTGAGCTTACTTTTAGTGCAGAACCAGAAGAAGGAAAACAGTTTGAAGGATTTACTGGAAGTTTTGCTACTACAAATCTACCATTAACCATTCAGTTACAGTCTGATTTAAATTTACAAGCATCTTTTTGCGATAAAATGATTGATTGGGATGAAATAAAATCCGAACTAAAACTAGAATTAAATGCATGTAAAAAATTAGAAGAATCAAAATATACACCAGAAAGCTGGAGTCCTTTTAAAGCGGCAATAGAGCAAGCAGAAATCATTATGGATACTGTTCCTGTAACAGAAGAACAAATCAATCAAGCTTTAGAATCTTTACGAAATGCCAAAGAACAATTACAATCCGCCAAGGGAGTTAACTTAGCATTATATAGCAATGTAACAGTTTCCAGTGTTGTACCTGGAATGTCCCAGTTTAGTGCTGACAAATTAACAGATGGTATTGTATCAGGAGCACCTATCACTTCAAACTGCTGGTCCAGTAATGTATCAAAAGACCACAAAGAATGGGCACAAATCGATTTAGGAAGCGCCCTCACATTTGACCAATTTGTGATTTATCCACGTATTGATGAACGTGGTACGGGTTGGGGATTTCCAAAAGACTTTACAATTAAAGTTTCCCAAGACGGTGAAACATGGACCACGGTAGTAGATGAAACTGATTACCCATTTGTTGGAGATACCCCACAAACATTCAATTTTGATTCTGTGGATGCAAGATATATCCGTTTGGATACTACTAAATTGAATGCTATTGTAGGAGAAGCAACAGATACTTATCGGGTTCAGCTGGCAGAGTTTGAAGTTTACCGTCAAAAAGACATTGCTGTAGATTCGGATAAATCCATCTTAAATAAAGTAATCGCATACGCAGAAGAAC
Source organism: Massilioclostridium coli (assembly GCF_900095865.1). Lineage (GTDB taxonomy): Bacteria > Bacillota > Clostridia > Oscillospirales > Ruminococcaceae > Massilioclostridium > Massilioclostridium facile. The sequence goes on from NZ_FMIZ01000006.1 coordinate 117,879, forward strand.
AGAAAGCTTCTGATGAATTCAACAATGTCATTGTAGATGTACAGGAATCCTTTAATGCAGCATTGGAAGCAGCAAAAGAAATTTTTGCTGATCCAACCGCAACCCAAGAAAAAGTAGACCAGGCATGGATGACTTTATTAAAAGAAATCCATAAACTAGGCTTTGTCAAAGGGGATATCAGTTCCTTAGAATCCTTGGTAGCATATGCTGAAAAACTGGATCTAAATGACTATGTAGAAGCAGGCCAAGCAGAATTCCAGGAAGCATTGAAAGCAGCGCAAGATCTGCTGGCAGATAAAGAAAATGCAATGCAAACAGAAATTGAAACAGCAGAAACGAATCTGCTAAACGCAATGTTGAACCTGAGATATAAAGCAGATAAATCCATCTTGGAAAAAGTAATTGTGGAAGCAAATGATGTTGATTCTAGTGCATACACAGCAGAGAGCTATACAGCACTACAAGCAGCAGTAGCAGAAGCAAACGAAGTAATGGAAAATGAAAACGCCACTCAGGAAGAAGTAAACGCAGCAGTAGAAAGTGTACAAGAAGCGATGAAAGGTTTGGTAGCTGTAGATAAAGAAACTACAGATACAGACAAAGCAGAAGGTATACAAACTGGGCAAGAAAATACTACAACAAAAGCAAATGCAGTGAAGACTGGCGATGTTACTCCAATCACAGGAGTAATGGTACTAGCATTAGCTGGTACAGCCGTTTTATTCTCTCGAAAAAAGAAATAAACACTGTAACAATAAAAATATGATAAAAAAGATGGTAGATAAAAATATCTACCATCTTTTTTATATGCAAAATAAAATCCAGAACAAGTTAACACAACATATTCCATGGAATATCATTAGCAACTAATATAATGTCATTTATATGAATATTATAGCAAATTCAATGTAATTTATCAGTGTGTATCAATAGCTTGGCAGATGTAACTGAATGACTGCCATCACATTAAAGATAGTGGAATCATTTTCTTTCCTATCTAATAAAATCATTGAGTCACTAAGCATTACCAGAGAAATACACTTTTAATTTGATAATATAGACCTTTCCTTCTAACCTGTTCTTTTTATATCATTTTTTGCTCTAACACATACTTTTTTTATGAAACGTAAAATTTCTTCTTAAATGCTTTTGCTATACCAACATTTTCAAATCATAATAACACAAATTTTTACAATCCCTTATTGTATTATTTTATGAGAAAAACTATTTATATCATGTATCCCTACTATTTTAATCATTTCATCTATACCATCATCGCATCCTCATATGCCTGTTTTGTAACAGGGTCAAAACATACCATAATAACATCTTGTACATAATGGGAAGTTTTTAAAAACTCTGTAATAGTGTTTACGGCAATTGGTGCTGCCAACCCCAATGGATATCGATACACTCCTGTGCTAATAGAAGGGAATGCCACCGTCTTACATTGATATTGTTCCGCCAACTGCAAAGAATTATAATAACTGTTTTTTAATAAATCAGCTTCATTTTGATTTCCCCCATGCCAAATGGGCCCTGGCGTATGAATTACATAATGAGCTAGCAAACGATACCCTTTTGTAATTTTCGCCTCTCCTGTTCGGCATCCATGTAAAGCACGGCATTCCTCCAATAATTCTGGACCAGCAGCACGATGAATTGCCCCATCTACGCCACCTCCACCTAACAGGCTGGTATTGGCTGCGTTTACAATAGCGTCAGCTTTTACGTTTGTAATATCCCCTAACATACAGGTTAAACCCATTTTAATTCCTCCTAACCATTCTAAAAATAATAGTTTATGACAATACTGTCCTTTTTATGAAAAAGTAAAAAATAGAGTGGGGAAACTTTCTCCCCACTCTGGTTATTCAGCGTTTGATAGCTGTTCTTCTGTTGTGTTTTGTTCTACAGGCTGTTGTTCAATTTCTGCTATATTTCTCCTGCTAACAATAAAAATAATTGTCACAATGGCGATGTAAATCATTAACACTAAATCCAAGAAAGAGGATTCAATTACATGACCAATCAGATATCCATGACCAGTAAAATGGGCAATCAGCAATGGGATTGTTGTAATACTGCTTAAAATAAACGTCAACATCCCTGAAAAAATCATCCATCTTCCAGTTCTATTGTCATTACAGCCACAATAGTATTTCGCGCTACATAAGAAAAACATTAAAATTGCCATCATCCGTAACAGGTTATATAGGTTTTCTGATACGGTAATTACCATAGTATGTTTTAAGAACATTGCTACCAATGTAACTGCTGCCCAAATACAAGGTATTAAATGGATTAAGTCAGTAGTACGGTTTGGCCGTGCTGGGGTAAGTGCCAAATAGAACATGCTAAAACCACTAGCAATTTTTAAAATCAACTGTAAAATCGCCAAAAAGCTATGGGATTCTAGTCCAGTTATCTGATTGAGTATATCCGTTACACCATAACAGATAAACGCCATACCCATAACCAGGGCCGCAAGGCCAATTAATAAATTTTTTCCTTTACTGATGGAATAGTAGTATTTGTTTCTATCCACCATGGTTACAACCAGACAGACAATAAGTGCAATTACTAACACAACGTTTAACGCAATCATCCAACTTTGTGGTCCTTGATAAAAGCCGGTATTAAAATCAATAAAATGCAGCAATTGTACTGTTCTTAAAATTCCAGCTATAACACCAAATACTAAGGCTATCATAATAAAAAACAAAGCAGGAAACGCAGTTTTTGATTTCTGTTTTTTCATTTAGATTCAACCCTCTACCGTTGTTCCAGCGGAACATATTCTTTTCTTTTTGTAATTGCTTTATAAGCTGGACGGATAATTTTTCCACCAGTTAACAGCTCTTCCATACGATGAGCAGCCCATCCGGTAATACGGGCAGTTGCAAATAATGGTGTAAATAATTCATCCGGAATACCCAACATCCGATATACCAAACCAGAGTATAAATCAACATTTGCAGACATTACTTTATCCACTTGTTTTACTTTAGCAAATACGCCAGGGGTTAGCTTTTCAACACGTTCCAATAAATTAAATTGTGCCTCAAATTCAGTCCCTTTTGCCAATTTCATCGCATTGGCTTTTAAAATAACTGCCCTTGGGTCAGATTTGGTATAAACAGCATGACCCATACCATAAATCAAGCCTGAGCCATCCCCTTCTTCCTTGCGGATAATCTTTTCTAGGAATGCCGCTATTTCTTCATCATCATTCCAGTCTTTTACGCCATTTTCAATACAATGAACCATCTCGGACACTTTCGCATTTGCACCACCATGACGAGGGCCTTTCAAGGAACCAATCGCGCCCGCATAAGCGGAATAAGCATCTGTACCAGAAGAGGTTAAAGTGCGGCAAGTAAATGTAGAGTTATTACCACCGCCATGCTCTGCATGGAGGATTAACATAATATCCAGCAGATGTGCTTCTTCCGGAGTATAGCTTCGATCCAAACGCAATGTAGAAAGGATACTTTCTGCAATACTTTCTTCTTTGCGTAAAGGATGTAAAATCAAACTCTGATTATCGAAATTCTTCCGTTTTGCCTGATAAGCACTAATCATAATAGTAGGCATTTTTGCAATAATTTCAATGGCTTTTCTCAATTCCTGTTCAATCGTGGTAGAATCAGCATAATCATCATATGTATATAGGGCTAAAATAGAGCTAGCCATTTTATTCATAATATTTTTAGAAGGTATTTTTAAAATAACATCCTCTACAAATCCATCTGGAAGCTCACGGTACATTGCCAATACCTGCTTAAAATAATCCAGTTCCTGTTTATCTGGCAAAACACCAAATAACAGCAAATAAATGGTTTCTTCATATCCAAAGCGGTTATTGTTAACACAATCGTTTACAATATCTTTGATATTATTGCCACGGTAAATTAATTCCCCTTCAATTGGTTCCCGTTCGCCTTCATTTACTACGTAACCATGTACATTACAAATTTGGGTTAATCCCGCTAAAACACCTGTTCCATCTGCATTACGCAGTCCGCGCTTTACATCAAAGTGCTTATACAATTTACTATCTATATGATTATATTTTGTAAATTCCTCGCATAGGATATTGATAGCTTGTTGTTTTGTGCTATACCCAGCTTTATTCATGTTGCTCACAGACAAATACCTCCTTGTTCTTCTTTATCTATCATACAATATTCATTGCATCTAACCATACATTGCAAGATTAAGTATGAAATCCTGCATAATAACATTTTATCCTACAACAGCTTTAATGTCAAGTTGCACAAATATTTGTTCATAATTATGCGACATTAAATTTACAAAAATAAATGACGGAAAAGAGGAAAAATATGCGCAAAATTGTTAAAATTTTAGGGTTAACCGCATTAATATTAGGAATCCCTACCCTAGCTATTCTGATTCCAAAACAGGATGATTCCTCTGCTGTTGCTTCAGAGACCCAATCAGCGACACAGCAAGTAAAAAACACGATTCCTACTTTCCAATTACTGAACCATAAAACAGGAAAAGTCTCCGAAATCTCCCAATCCGATTATGTAAAAGGGGTAGTCGCGGCTGAAATGCCAATCTCTTTTGAACCAGAAGCATTAAAAGCACAGGCAGTAGCCGCACATACTTACGCATTGCGACGATACTACCAACAACGAAAAACGCCAAGCCCGGATTTAAAAGGCGCCCAGCTCTCCACAGATCCTTCTATCTGCCAAGCATTTGTCTCTCAGGAAGAACTGAAACAGCGCTGGGGAGATGCTTATGAAACAAATTGGAATAAAATCTCTCAAGCTGTAGATGAGGTAATCGAACAAATTATTACATATGATAACCAGCCCATTGTTGCTGCTTACCATTCCTTATCAGGAGGGACTACTGAAGCAGCCAAATCGGTTTGGGGACAGGATGTACCTTACTTACAGCCAGTAGATAGCAGCACTGACGCACAACAGCCTAACTACGAAAATACTGTTATGATAGAAGAAAAGAAAGTAAAACAAACCTTAAAAGAACATTTAAAAGCAGAGATGCCAGAAGATCCAAACCACTGGTTTTCCATTCTATCCAAAACATCATCAGGTTCAGTAGACAAAGTAAAAGTGGGGAATGTAGAAACAACAGGACTGGAAATACGGAGTATATTTGGTTTAAAATCTTCTAATTTTGAAATTTCGTATCAAGATGGAGTATTCCATTTCACCACAAAAGGGCATGGACATGGAGTTGGTATGAGCCAATATGGAGCAAATGAGCTGGCGAAACAAGGAAAGACGTGGCAGGATATTATTAACCATTATTATTCCAATGTCTCTTTAATTAATATCAATGACCTACCATTGGAAAACACATGATTTTTCATGAATATTTTATGAGAAGACCAATAATAAAATAGCTGGAATGAACGTTGTAACCGTAGATCTTTCAATTCGATTCCATTTCCATCCAATTTAAATTAGTAATGTGGATATGATAGTAGTTTATATCATAAAGATACAATAATTAACATACTAGATATAATTGTAAAATTAACTATTTGCACAATATTTGTTTTACAATCACCATTCTAATTTTCTATTATCATTTTGCTTTACTCCAAACAAAGAAAAACTTTTTATTCTTACTAGTAATACTGATAAAGATGATTTCTTAAATTAGACAAGAAAAAGCAGGGAAAACTAATTTCCCTGCTTTGTTCTTTATAACAGATAAACTGGCAAATCACTTTTAATTGCAGAGGTGGATTTTTCTGCTGGTTTTGTTTCAGTTTTTTTCTGTGTTGTTTTCTTTTCTGTTTTTGTTTTTGAAGCAGATGTTCTTTTTTTGCGAGTAGTAGTTGTCTTTTTTGGCGTCGCTTTGCTTTCTGTCGCTTTTGGAGCTGCCGCTTCTACCGTTTCCGGAGCAGGATTGCCTACTACCGCAGTTGTTGCTTCTGCTGCTTTGTTTGCATTTGTTGCACGCATAATGCTTTCTTTACCTACTGCCAATGAAATCAACCTCCTGTGCTAGCGCCATATATTCTTTGGCGCTTCTGCTGCTTTTTTTATATGCAATCACTGGCCTGCTGTTATCCTGTGCCCATTCAATCGAGCTATCCACCCGGATATACGATTGGAAGGTATAAACATCTTCCAATTCACGCAATGTTGCCAGTGTTTGTTTAAAGTAATTTTTCCGCTCGTCCACTTTGGTGATAGCAATTCCCATTAAAGATAAATCAGGGGATATTTTCTTGACATCATTTAAAAACTCAAACATATTCGCTAAACCAAACAATCCCCAAGGGCTGGCTTCCACCGGAATAATCAATTGATCCGACGCACACATAATATTCATTACCCATCCGCCTAAAGTAGGTGGAGCGTCAATAAAAATATAATCGTAAGTATTGGATTCCCGAATGGTTTTTAAGCAATTTTTTAAAATCAATTCCCTTTGCCATTTGGTAAACAACTCATACTCAATCGAGCTCATCAGGGTAGAAGAAGGAATCAAATCCAAATTTTCATATTCTGTATGAACAATATACCCTTGCAAATCATCCTGTTTTTTGATAGCATAATATAAATTTTTTTCACTTTTCGCCATCTCTAACACCTGATCTTCTGGAAAAAATGCCAAGGATAAATTCAGCTGCATATCACCATCAATCATCAACACTTTTTTCCCTTCTAACGATAGCGCATACGCAATGTTAGAACAAGTGGTGGACTTTCCACTGCCCCCCTTGTTATTTGCAAAACAGATTACCTTTGTCGTCATGGATGACTCTCCTTATGATTATTGTCCTTATATAAAACTATCTTTTTTATTTTTATTATAGCACAAGCTCTTGTTCTCCACAAGTATTTTACCAGTAATTTAGCACTACCTGTATTAGGTGATATAAACTTATTGAAACATCTGAATTTTATATTGTCTACTATCTTTTTATCCTAAAAATATTGAGAATAGTGACCCTTTGATAAGGAAGCATATAAAAAATAAAGATAATTTGACAAAATACAATTTTAAGTGTTAGAATTACTCCTTAACTGGAATTTGTAATATAAATTAATTCAGCAGGATACAATGAAAACCGAACATTTAAAAAAGAATGAAATTGATATTGCAGTTATTTCCAATGATGAAAAAATAATTGTTGATGCCCAATCTGCTTTAGATCTGGTAATGACAATCCAATATGAAACAGGAGAAACTAAAATTGTGATAGATAAAAGGGTAATTTGTAATGATTTATTTATTCTCAGTACCGAAATTGCAGGAGAAATTTTGCAAAAATTAATAAATTATCAGGTAAAGGTTGCGATTTATGGGGACTATTCCCATTATTCCAGCAAACCTCTCCATGATTTTATTTATGAATCAAACCATGGTAAGGATTTCTTTTTTGTAGGGACAAAGGAAGAAGCCATTCAAAAACTAAGTAGCACATAATAAATGATGCAAATTCCAGTTTTGTAAAGGAAATCAAAACCTCTATTTTTCTGGCAGCCTGATTTCCTTCCAGAATATGTGTCAAATTCACTTTATAATTTTTGTTTCTCTAATTGATTTCAAAGAATAATCTAATAGAACAATTTTTAGTTTGACTCCCTTAAATTTTTATTTTATACTAAAAAATACAATCATAATAAGAAGGTGAAAAAATGGAAATTCAAGAAGTCTCCCATGTAAACGAATCTCTAATACAAGAACTATCTCAAATTTGGGAAAAATCCGTAAGGGCGACCCATCTCTTTTTAACAGAAGCAGATATCCAAAAAATTTCAAGCTATTTACCAGATGCATTCCGTTCCGTTTCCCATTTAGCAATCGCGAAATTAGAACAAAAAACGATTGGTTTTGTTGGTGTAGAGAACAATAGAATAGAAATGCTTTTCTTGTTACCAGAAGAACAAGGAAAAGGATTTGGAAAACAATTGCTGAACTACGCCATCCATCAATACCATGCCACAAAACTTTATGTAAACGAACAAAACCCTAATGCTAAAGATTTCTATGAACATATGGGTTTTCAGGTTTATAAACGCACAGAGAAAGACGAACAAGGAGATCCTTTCCCTTTGCTTTATATGGAACTCAATAATAAGGAGGTTGTATCATGAGCATTCCAAATGACCCGATAATTTTATTAAGTTATATTAACACAAAATTGAGGGATGAATTTCCATCGTTAGAAGAACTTTGCCAAACACTTTGTTTGGATCAACAAGAAATTTGTTCTAAACTAGGTAAAATAGGATATGACTATGATCCGGAATCCAATAAATTTGTTTAACTCTTAACCACTATTTTACCATTCAATTGGATATCACTGGTTTCTATCTTTTATCTGTATTGATTCTCATGCGTTCAGAAAAATATTATCAATCAATATAAATAAAAGAGAAGTTATTTTAGAAATGATAATGCTCTATTTCCTTTATATAACAATAAAAAACGCTCTGATTTCTCAGAGCGTTTTTTTCATATGCTTATGAAAAAGCGGTTTATTTTCTTTTTTTCAGTGCAATTGTTGCAACACCGGCTAATGCTAATACAACCACACCTGCAATTGGTGCAAAGTCCCCTGTTTTAGCTGGATTCTTAGTTGTTGTGGTTGTTTGCCCTGTCTCTGTACCTGTGGTTTCGTCACCTACAGTTACAAGCCCTTCTATTGCTGCTTTTACTGATTTTGTCGCTGCATCCACTTCTTCTTGGTCTGCATTTTCATCCTCTATTACCGCATTCGCTTCCGCTACTGCTGCTTTTAATACGCTATAACTTTCCGCTGTGTATGCTGCTTCTTCTTTTGCACTTGCTATTGCTACTGCTGTTTCCAGGAGGCTCTTATCTGCTTTGTATCTTAATTGCAGCATTGCCGCTATTAAGTTATCAATTGCTTCATTAATTTGTTCCTGGCTTGCTTTTTCATTTGCAAATACTTGTTTTGCTGCTTCCCATTCTGGTGCAAATACTTCCCATGTTTCTGGAGTGTAGTTGCTTTCTTCATAGGTTTCACATTCATTGAGCAGTTTTTCTAATTGACTCTTATCTGCATCTGGCAGTTTTTCCAATGCACTGTATGCATTGTACAGGTCGTTATATGCTTTATCTATTACGCTCTGTACTGCATTATCGTCATCCAATACGTTCTTAGCTTGTTCTAGAGCTGCTACAAAATTGTCTTTTGCCGCTCCATCCACATATTCATCTAAATTCGTATCTTTTACTGCATTGTACAATTCCTGTAATGCTGTTTTGTCTCCACGTTGTAATCTTAACTGCAGCATTGCTGCTGTCAATTCATCTACTGCTTTGTCCACTTCTTCTTGGCTTGCATTTGCATTATCGTATACTGCTTTTGCACTTTCCCATACTGGTACAAATACTTTCCAAGTTTCTGCTATATAATCTTTTTCTTCATAGGTTTCGCAGATATCTAACAGTTTCTTCAACTGAGTTTTATCCCCCAGTTTTACCAACGCATCATATGCATTTTGCAAGTCTTGTGCTGCTTTATCTACTTCTCCCTGCAAAGCGTTTTCATCGTCCAATACTTTCTTAGCCTGTTCCAGAGCTGTTTTAAAGTTATCCTTTGCTGCCCCGTCTACATATTGATCTAAGTTTGTATCTTTCAATTCTTCATATAATTTTTGTAATGCAGATTTATCCGGCGTATACCATCCTAATTTATGGATTTCTTGCATCAGAGTATTAAACGCATCCAATACTTCCTGTCTGGTTGCATCTACATCTGCATAAACTTCTTTTGCTGTTTCCAATGCTGCATCAAAACTTTCTTTTACCATTGGAATTGCATTTTCATATTCATCAGTACCCTTTAGAGCTTCTGCTTTATCAATTGTTTTACCTAAGAGTTCTTTCAATGGATCACCTGGTTCTGGGTCTGGATCTGGGGTTTCCGTTACAACCAATGTTGGATGTGTTTCACCTTGTTCCCAAACTGTTTCGGTATTACCCTGGTTCAGCCATTCTACAACTTCACCATTGGTAAATTGTTCATCGGTTACAACTTTACTGTTTTCAACAATACCAGTTTCGGTAGAAGAAGTCAAACTAGCATTCGCATAACAGTTTCGGATAGTGCCTTTATTTGCTCCACTGTAGGAGTTATCACCAACAAATCCACCAGTACGTCCACCAGACGTTACAACATCTTTCACATAAGAATTTTGAATTGTTCCATTGTAGCTTTGTCCTACAAAACCAGCGGCTACACGTGAAGTTGCTGTTACATTTGCATTTACCACATAGCAGTTATCAATCAAACCGCCAGTAGTAACGGTACCAGCAAAACCACCAGAACGGCAATCAACGCTACCGCTATTAACAGTAACATTTTCAACACCTAAGTTACGTACTGTGCCGCTAATGGTACCGAATAAACCAAACGTCGCATATTCAGAAGAATCCGTAATATTTACATTGGAAATAACATGTCCATTTCCATTAAAGACACCTGCAAATCCATCTCCAGTAGTCATAGAACTTTCTGTACCAATTGGCATCCAATCAATACCGGACAGATCAAGGTCTGTTGTCAGTTCAACATATTTGCCTTCAAAGCTACTACCGGAATTAACAGTATTTGCAAATAAGGTAATGTCATCTATATCATTAATTTGATATGGATTGGATGCTGTGCCATCCTGTCCAATTGGAACCAATCCTGCAATTGCAGTTTCAATTGCATTAATTGCAACTTGAACTTCTGTTGCAGTAGCGTCTTTATTTGCTTGTACTTCTTCTGCTTTCGCTAAAGCATCCTGCAATGGTTTAAAGGAATCTGGTGTATAGAAAAATTCACCAAAAGTAGAACCTTTGCTGATCGCTTCTTCCAAGCCGGATTTATTTACTACAGAACTGGAGAAGTTATAAGAGCCGGATTCTAATTCAAAAATAGCTTCGCCATTTTCTGTACCCAAATATGTGATACCATCTACTGCTTCTTTTGTAATATCCTTACCACTTTCATAAATAGCTGTTGCTTTTTCAGCTGGCAGGTATAAAGTTGCTGATGTGTTAGCTGGTACAGTTGCTTGATAATGGAAAGCATTATCTTCTAAAGTCCAACTACTGTTAATTCTACCATAAACGGTATCAAAATAACCGTTTGCACTGGTGATGGTTCCGCCAAATGCTGGCTGTAAAATAAAGTGTTTGTAACTTGGTGCAGTTTCGTCTCTTTCAATCCCCAACATATAACGGTACATCCATTCTGCGATGGAACCGAAGGAATAGTGGTTGAAAGAGTTCATGCTAACATCACCAAAACCATTTTCTTTGGTGTAAGAGTTCCATCTTTCCCAAATGGTTGTAGCGCCCTGGTTTACAGAATATAACCAGGATGGATAGGTTTCTTGTTGTAAAAGAGTATACGCAACATCGTCATATCCCATTTCGGATAATACTGGGCATAGATAGCTTACGCCAACGAAACCAACGGTTAAATGGTTGTCATTTGCCCTGATATTGTCTACCAACTGTTTTGCGATAACGGCACGGTCTGCTTCATCTTCCACAATATCAAATTCTAACGCTACCAGGCAAGCTGTTTGCGTATTTTCTTTCAAGGTACCATCTTCGTTTTGATATTTGTTTTTCCAAGCTTCTTTTGCTTTTTGTGCCATATCACCATAGTATGTGCTGTCTTTTTCATTGTCTACCACAGCAGCCATTTTGGACATTAATTCAGAAGAATATACAAAGAATGCACTATTGGTTAAACCAGTGTCAGTACCCTGTACATTCAGCCAGTCTCCCAAACCTTCTGCTGGACGGAGATAGGTTCCGTTTGTTGTATTATACAGTAAATCTACCCATGCTTTCATACCATCATAGTTATCTTTGATGATCTGTGTATCGCCATATTGTTGGTACATCTGCCATGGAATAATCAACCCAGCGTCGCCCCAACCATTGTTATAGTAAGATTCATATACTTTTAATGCTGGTGCAACATTTGGGTACGCTCCATCAGAACGTTGAGATGTACGAACATCATACATATACTTGTTATAGAATTGGTCTGAATTTTTCAAATAAGTTGCAGTACGGGTAAAGATCTGAGCATCACCGGTCCAACCCATACGTTCATTTCTTTGTGGACAGTCAGTTGGAATAGAAATAAAGTTACTGCGTTGTCCCCAAAGAACGTTGCTATACAACTGGTTTACTAAAGCGTTAGAAGTTTCAATATCGCCTGTTACTTCCAAAGCATTGCTCAATACAATACCGGTTACCCATTCCGCTGGAAGAGCTTCCTCAATACCAGTGATTTCTACATAACGGAAACCGTGGAAAGTAAATCTTGGGGTATAAATTTCTCCGTTTTCATCCCCTTTAATGGTATAAGTATCAATCGCTTTAAAAGTACGTAAGTTCGCATCGTACAAGGAACCTTCTACGTCATCGCCTGTGCCAGAATCATCGTTTAGCATTTCACCATGACGTAATGTGATTTTTAACCCTTTATTTGCTTTCGTAAATTCACCTGGTAAGTTCAGTTGAATAACACCTGCAAAGTTCTGTCCAAGGTCATAAATAAAGGCGTTTTCTTTTGGTTCTGTTACTTCTTTAACCGTTAAAGTATCTACCTGTTGAACGGTTTCGCCAATTTGAGCATCCAATGGCCCAATGCCCAATTTATTTACATCATAAACGCCAGCTTTACTCCAAGTATCATCTTCTTGGAATCCTACGTTATCCCAGCCGTCAATTTCTTTGGTAGCATCATATTTTTCGCCATCTAGGAAGTTGTTGTCTACGATTGGACCATTTCCGTTAAAGCTCCAGGTGTCATCGGTAACTATTGTGGTTTTTTCAGTGCCATCAGCGTATTCTACAACTAACTTAGCCATCAATGCAGGTTCCGTTCCATAACGGTTTGGACCAACATGTGTAATGTTACCACAATACCAGCCTTTACCTAACATTGCGGCAAAGGTATTCTCGCCCTGGTTCATCATATCAGTAACATCAAATGTCTGATACATGGTGTGTTTGGTATAGTCTGTCCAGCCTGGATTGAAATAATCTTTACCAACTTTTTCGCCATTCAGATACAATTCATAGATACCGGCAGATGTAGCGTAAACCCTTGCAGATGCGATTTCTTTTCCTTCTGTTGTGCTAAAATCTTTCCGCAACATAGGAGCACTATTGCCTTCTACCGCATCTTTTTGCAGGACAATGGTTTCTCCTTTGGTTTCACTGCCAACTTTTAACATACCGTCTTCAATTGTTCCGCCTGTAAAATTAGGATTGGAAGCATCAGAGAAGTCATCTTCAAACAATACATTTCCTTCCCCATCTTTTACAACAAAATTATCATAACGCGCGATTTCAGTAGCATTATTATCAGTATTATGACGGAACGCAATTTTTCCAACTGGAATTGCAGATCCGTAATTATATGTCATTACAGATTCTTTGCTACCATTAAAATAGGTATTGACAACTCCGTTATCCACTGCAATCTGCATATGGACTTTCTGGCCAATAATACTTTCAGCGGTATATCCAATTTTATCGGAAATGTTTTCTTCTGGACCAGAACCATTCGAAGATGGTGGCAATACCGTCCATGCACCATTCTGTTTAATATGTGGCCGTAAATAAACAGCATTATCTGCTTTAAAATCATAGGTGTTTACTTGCCACATAAACAAGTTACTGGAATCTTTTGCGCCAAATGCGATGCCCGCATTATCGCTGTCAATGATAAAGTCAAAATCAACTGTGAACTTTGTAATTGCAGCGTTTGGATCTTCATTTGTTTTTCCAATCCACTGCGCATTGTCCCAACCAGAATCCAGCAAGCTGGTTTCAAAATAAGCTTCTTCGGTAGAAGTGATTGGTTGATCATTTTCATCCCATACCGTTACTTTCCAGAAATAACGGTGGGTTGCTTCCAATGTTTTACCTTCATATGGGATTGCTACGGAAATCGTAGAATCTATTTTTCGACTATCCCACATATCATAGTTGCCTGCATCTAAGTTTTCTTTGGAAGAGGCTACCATAATTTGATATGCTGTTTGTGATTGCCCACGCTGTGTCAAATTATCCATTTGCCAGCCAAAATGAATAGAGTCGGTGTCCAGACCGATTGGATTGGTAGTATACTCTACTTGAAGGTTGTTAATTTCAGTAGAAGGCGGTTCTGCCGCACTTACTGAAATAATTGACATCCCTTGAAGCATCATACAAATAGCAAGCACCAATGCCAAAGCAGCCTTACTAATTCGTTTCTTCATGTTTCAATTCCTCCTTTGGTTAATAGCGAATGAAAAATAAAACTGGATCCCCCTTTCTTAAAACTCGCCTCTCCATCACAAAATCTTTTCCAATTGATTTTGTTTTTTGGAATAATTGCCTATAACGAATACATATTTATTGTACTGCTTTCATCCCAAAAAATCAATATATTTTTCACAAAAAATACACGAAATTAATAAAACAAAATATCTATAATCGTTTAAAATATTCCGTAAAATACTGCTATAATATTTTATAACAAATAAAAATGCAGGTTGGACCACCAAACCTGCACCATTATTAACAAGATTCCCGAAAAATTAATTTGGATTGTAATACAACAGGGGGAATGTGCTCATTGTTTAACGCATGAAGTACCATATTCCAAGCCTGAACACCTAATTCCGCCTTATTCTGTTCGATTGTAGTCAATGTAGGAGAAATATAACTACACATGGAAAGATTTTCACACCCAACTATGCCAAAGTCATCTGGAATCTGATATCCAGCCTGTTGGATAGCATGCATCGCACCAACCGCAACTATATCGGACGACGTAATAAAAGCGTCAGGCAATTCCTTTTTTAAATGGCTAATCAACAAATTTTTACAGAATTGATAGGAGGTCTCAAACGTATTTTTTGTTGTAGTATCCAGCTCCAGCAAATATTTTTCTGGATGATGGTGCCCACAATGATACATCGCCTCCAAAAAACAATGATATCTATCTTTTAAGTCCTGAAACTGTAGCGATTCCGTTAAAAAGGCTATTTTTTGGTATCCCATGCAATGCAGTTGGCGAATAAGCTGCTCCATTACATCTTTGTGTTCAAAACGAATGGATGGAATTTGTAATAGCGGTTCTTCCCTTCCAATTAAGATTACTGGTATTTGCTCCTTTAGTTTTTTCAGCATTTCAACATCATCGAACCCATGGAATAACACAACCGCATCAACTTTTTGGTCCACCATCTGTTGTAATTCTTCTAATTCTTTTTTAGAATTGTTTTGATAATCCAATAACAATACTTTATAGCCTTCTGTTGCCGCACACCCAATAAAAATGGATAAGATGCCACTATAAAATGGATTGTTTAGTTCTGGCACCAAACATCCAATTATTTTGGAATGTTTTTTCCTCAACAGTTGGGCAATATAATTGGGCGTATACTGTAACTCTTCTACAGCATCCCATACCTTTTGAGAGGTCAACTCAGAAATAGCAGCTGTTCCATTCATAACATGAGAAACTGTCCCTATGGCAACCCCGGATAAATTAGCCACTTCCCGGATTGTAATTTTCTTTGGTTTTCCGTCTTCCATATAGACACCTTCTTCCTTAAATTCTATTTTACTTCCTTTCTTTTCTAATTTCACAATTAATATAAAATTTAATTGTTCTATTGTCAATACTACCAGTACTTCTTTATAAAAAGTATTATTTTTAAAAAATTCCATTTATCAATTATTCTAATCTATTTTTTTATAAAATTGGCATTATTTATAGGTCAATTTTAGACAAAAATTCCCATATATTATCCATCAACTTCCAAGGATATCTTTTTTATTACGGATAATAATACTATTGCAAACGCAAAACAAATGAAAAATTTCAAAATCAAATTACAAAAGGAGTTTAAACAATTATGGCTAGTAACAATAATAACAATAAGATTATGGTTCCAGAAGCAAAAGCTGCAATGGAAAAATTTAAAATGGAAGCTGCTTCTCAGGTAGGCGTTAACTTAAAACAGGGTTATAACGGTGACTTAACCTCTAGAGAAGCTGGTTCTATCGGCGGACAAATGGTTAAAAAAATGATCGAAGCTTACGAAAACTCTATGAAATAACTTTCAACCTCCTTCTAGGGCGGTTCCAAATTGGAACCGCCCTTTTTGTACCGAAAAAGATAACTAAGATAGCTCCATCCTATCCTGTGGGCCATAAATCCCTAATACAATTGCGGCATAACACAAAACTCCATACTGCTCTACTTGGCTGGAATGGTAAACAGGTATTTCCATTGGCTCAATTTCATTCCCTAACAAATTTAACTCGCGCTGTAATGATACCACAGATTTTTCAACACCAACGCTGGAAAAAGTGAAAAAATCTTTTTGGGACATTCCACAGGTAATAGTAGGAATTTGAAAACAGGATACCGCCTTTAACTGACGTGTATTTTCTGAATGTATCAAAACAGAAGTTTCTAGCTGTTCCAATTTGGATAAATCCCCATGATTTGCCACTACCAAAAGACTGTTTTGAGAAACTACTGAACGCAATTGTTCGGTATGGTATATACAAAACGCTGGATTATTTCCGATTTGCTGTAACATTCCATTTCCATAATAATAAAAGGAAAACCTTTGTTTTAATTGATGGAACAACCATTGAAAAAAATCGTGATCTTGTTTTCCTGTAAGTAGAACAACCTGGTTCATCTGCATTCCCCTTTTATATCTTTAAAATCAACATATAGTATACTCATAATTTCCATAAATATACAAAATTTCCAAATGCAATCGAAACAATAGGGTGTTACTAAAAATAAACGTCCAAATATAGCCATTTCATAGCGTTGGCATTTTAAAGAACAGACTATAAAAAACTGATGCTATCATCGAAAAATAGCATCAGCTTTCCTTTTTTCTGTTCAATTTATTGGTATCCATCTGGTTTTTTTCGATTGGATACCCCTGTGTTTAATTGTTGTATCAATTCCATGTCCTGTTGGTCCAAGGCAAAATCGAAAATAGAGAGGTTTTCAGCCATCCTCTGTCTGTGTACTGTTTTAGGGATAGTAATAACCCCATTTTGATAATGCCAACGTAAAATAATTTGCGCTGGCGTTTTGTGATATTTTTCCGCCAACCGTATCATAACAGGGTCGTTGATATCAGTTCCTTTTCCCAATGGTCCCCAAGCTTCCAATGCGATATTTTCCTTTTGGCAGAAGGTAATCGTTTCGGTTGGAATAAAATAGGGATGAATCTCTATCTGGTTCACCATAGGCATAACTTCCGCAACAGATAATAGTTTTTCCAGATGCTTTGGTTCAAAATTGCTAACTCCGATCGCCTTTAATTTTCCCATATGATAATATTCCTCTAACCTTTTCCAGCAATCAATATAATTTCCCATAGGCCAATGAATCAGGTACAAGTCCAAATAATCCACGCCTAACCGTTCCATACTATCCTGTAAAGCGGAATCTAAACGAACTAATTGAATATCGTCCACCCACAATTTAGTAGTAATAAAAATTTGATTTCTTGGAATGCCACTGGATTGGATTGCCATGCCCACTTGCCGCTCGTTTTGATAAAAACTAGCGGTATCAATATGTCGATATCCTTCTTGTAATGCCCAAGAGACGGCCTGTTCTGTTTGTTCCCCTGATTGCCACACACCCAAGCCTATCTTGGGAATGGAGATGCCATTGGATAATTTAAATTGTTCCATATTATTCTCCTTAAATTGTTTCCGCTACTGCTTTTATCAATTGGTTTTCTTCATCAAATGTATAAGTATACCGTATATTGTTTTTGGTAAGAATCAAACTGTCCCCTTCTAATGTAGCATAATCCCGTGTTGCGTTCATGACGGTCTGTTTATTATTATTTCCATCTAAGCCATTAAACAGGAACATATCTTTGTTCTCTAATTTGGTAAAGTCTACCTCAATACGGCTAATTAATTTATCCGCATTTGTTTTTACGGTAAGCCCATAAGAATAGGTGTAACTATGGCCTCCATCTTCATCTTCCATTTCAATGCCCTGCGCTCCGATAAACGCTTCAATTGCCGCATTGTAGCGTCCAAGCCAATCAGTCACTTCAACTTTTTCTACTGTGGTTTCATCGGTAGGCTGCTGTAAATCCTGTCCGTTGGTCTCATCCGTATAAACGGAGGCCACTGCTGGCACTCCATTTTCCATTTCATATTCCACTGCTACCTTATCAGCAGGATAATAGTATACTTCAGTGGTGTTTTCATTTCCCAAAAAAGGATTTCCATTAATATTGACAAGATCACGATAATTGTGTGTTCCATTAATATGGTAAAGCCGAATCACAGAAGGGTCATTTAAAGCATAAAAATAAATTGTAATCCGCTGAATTATATCAGATTGGTCCACCTCGGCAATAAATAGGCCAAAATCATATTCTGTTACCTGGCCTGTTTCCGCATCCAGTTTTTCACTCATTTTTAATGGCTGTCCTATTTTATCAGTCAGGTTTGAGATAGGTTTACCATAGTAATCATATACATCCAGCTGCATTTCCGCAACATCGTTTGTGTTGACAGTGGCAGAGGATTTTTGCCCAGTGATTTCATACCACATGGATTTCAACCAAGTATTTCCTTCTGCATCTGCCATAAATAAATTGACCGCTACCAATAAAATAGCCGCAACAAAAATTAAGAAAAAAGGCCATAGTGGAATCCGTTTTTTCTTTTTTGGTTTTTCTTCTTTCCAATTGTTCTCTTGTGTTTGTTGTTCCAAAAAAACATCCTCTTTTTCCAATTGTTTAGGGTCCGTTTTTATCATTTCTGTTTTATCTTCCCGTTCCGCCAAAACATAGCCACAGCTTGTGCACAATATCGCATCCTCGGAAAGCTGTTTCCCGCATTTTGGACAAATTTTAGATTCCATGGTTGTGTTCTCCTTATAATCAATTTTATATTTGAGAAAGTTCCTTCCCAATTATAATAAAAAACAAGGTTTTGGACAAGGTTTCTGGAAAAAAACTATTTTTTCCTCAAAATATACTTAGGTTCTTTATTACTATTCCACAAAGTTATGCGATAAGGGATAAGCTTTTTAAAAGAAACAGCCATCCTGTAATCGTAATCGCGGATAATAGTGTAGTAACAACGATAATACTCGCTGACAAAACATCATCATTCCCCATATTTTTTGCCATAATATAAGAACTTGCTGTAGAAGGTGCCCCCAACATAATCAAAAACGCAATTAATTCCTGGTTCCGAAAACCAAGCCAAACCGCTATGGACAAAAAGACCAGTGGCTGGACAACTAATTTAATAAGGCTTGCCACCAAAGTAGGGCGTATCTTCGCCAATGCTTTTTTTCCTTCAAACGCAGCACCAATTGCGATTAGCGCCAAAGGTGTTGCCATATCCGAAAAACTGGATAACGTTTTATTCACCATATCCGGCAGTTGGAATGGTAACAACGCAACAATAACCCCTAACAAAATCCCAATAATCAAAGGGTTCTTACAGATATTCACCAATGCGGTTTTGATCTGACCCTGTTTTGGCTTGTCCTCATTCGATTCTATGGTTAGCACAATCACAGAATAAATATTATACAATGGCACGCATCCAATAATCATTAAAGGAGCCAGTCCAGCATCGCCGTAAATATTGGTCATAAAAGCGACCCCCAATACAGCGGCACTCCCACGGAAAGACCCTTGCACAAAACTTCCTACCATTTCTGAGGATAAAAACCTTTTTGCGAAAATCCAAGTAACAAAAAAACAAATTGTGGTTGCTACCATACAAAACAATACAAATTGCCAATGGAATACTTCCCGTAAATTCATGGAGGAAATATCCATAAACAGTAAAATAGGCAAGGTTACCTTAAAATTAAATTTATTTGCTACCGTAACAAACTGTTCTGTTAACATTCCTTTTTGACGGAAAAACCATCCCGCTACGATAACAATAAAAACAGGTATAGATGCGTTTAAACTATAAAGTAAATTATCCAAAAGACTTCCCTCTCTCAGCCGCAAAAAAACCGCTTTCCCTCCATAGGGCAAGCGGTTTTACCAGCTTCCTCATTTATTTGCCTCCGCTTCCATTGGAGCCCACCATAGTTGACATTTACTACCCACTTCAGGCGCTAAACTGCGCACGACTGTCATTGTCCCCGGAGCGTGTACAAATGACATAGAACGCATAAAATCTTGCTCTACACCACCAATTTCTAGATAAACATAACTTACATTCTCATTGTGGCAGATTTCAATCATTTCCTCGACTAGTGGCCGCGCTTTTGGTAGATATTCTTCCAAATGGGCTTCCATCTCATGATTTTGTAATCCATCTTTTCTCATTAAGGTTTTTGCCACCTCATGAGCACAGATATAGCGGACCCTTGCCGGCATAAAACAATGCTTAAACACAAACATCGGTAAATGGTAAGAATGAAATTTATTGTTACACAAATAATGTACTGCAATATTGCGTTCTTCCATCTGCTCAAAGATGGTTCCAGCCGTTTTTTGCAGGTATTCTACTACTTTTTCATTGTATTCTGGCATATGGTTCACAGATATATAGATTTCATCTAAAATGTAAAATGCGAGACGTGCCAACTGAAAATCATCAATTAATTTAGTATAATCCCGAAGTAGCTGGCTAATTTCACGATAAGTAGCCTCTTTTTGCTGTTCTGAATAATTTCCGATTATCTGAGAGAAATGATAAATACTATTTTCTTTTGTATTGTCCCAATAATCTGTAATTTTTTTAAAAGTCCACAATTCAAAACCCATTTTTTTCTCCTTCTAATTTATTTCAAATTTATGATACAACTCATATTTGTCTATCTTATGTTAACTGGTGTATATTATATCATAAATCAGATATTTTGTACAATCATTTTATTTTTATCCACCATTTCTTTAGATTCCTGGAACAAAAATACGCGATATATTTGCCACTACAAAGCAACAAGCCATCCCAATTAAAGTAGGGGTAAGAAAAGAAATGATAGTCCATTTCCAACTTTTACTTTCTTTTTTAATGGTAAAACAGGTGGTGGAACAAGGCCAGTGCATCAAACAGAATAACATGGTACAGATAGCGGTTAACCAGGTCCAACCATGGTCAACCAATAAAGTTTTTAGCTCCAACAGGCTTTCAAACTCCATGATGCTGTTGCTGCACATATATGCCATAATAATAATGGGAACCACAATCTCGTTAGCTGGCCATCCAAGAATAAACGCCAACAGAATGGTGCCATCCATACCAAGCAGGTGTCCAAATGGGTCTAAAAAATTAGAACAATGTGCTAATAGAGTAGCATCTCCAACCGTAACATTTGCCATAATCCATAGGATAGCTCCTGCTGGAGCAGCTACTGCTACCGCCCTTCCTAACACGAAAATAGTACGGTCTAATAAAGACCTAACAATTACTTTACCAATCTGAGGACGACGGTAAGGAGGCAATTCTAGGGTAAAAGAAGATGGAATCCCTTTTAAAATTGTTTTAGATAACAAACGGGATACCCAAAATGTCATGGCAATGCCTAAAACAATCATTCCAGTTAACAGTAATGTGGCGGTAAATGATTGAAACTGGGAGCCAACAAAAAACATAGTGATTATCGAAATTAAAATAGGGAACCGTCCATTGCACGGAACAAAAGAATTGGTAATCATAGCAATCAGCCGTTCTCTTGGGGAATCAATAATACGACATCCCACAATCCCCGCTGCGTTACACCCAAATCCCATACACATTGTTAAGGCCTGCTTGCCACAGGTACATGCTTTTTTGAAGAAATGGTCTAAATTAAAGGCGACACGTGGCAGATATCCTAAATCTTCTAACAAAGTAAATAACGGGAAAAAAATCGCCATTGGTGGGAGCATAACCGAAACAACCCATGCCAGTACACGGTAAACACCTAAAACTAAAATACCATGTAGCCAATCTGGAGCACCAATCCACATAAAAAAATCAGTTAGCCGGTCTTGTATCCAGAACAATCCTGTGGAAAGTAACTGCGATGGATAATTTGCTCCTGTAATAGTAATCCAGAAAATCCCCAATAGCAGTAAAATCATAAGGGGAATTCCCGTCCAACGGTTGGTTAAAATGCGGTCTATTTTTCGGTCTCTTCTGGTTTTTACTGTTTGTTGTGAGTGAACTACACCGGACGAAACCAATCCCGCTGCGGTTACCAAACAGGATACCATGTCATCCCTCAGCTTTTCAGAGCCTATGTGTTCCAATTTCAGTTGTTCCCATACTTCCCGTAATGGCAGTTCTAATTCTTTCTGTAAATCGATCTGTAAATATTCTGACGCTGTTTGAATCAATATTTCATCTTGTTCCAACAGTTTTAAAGATAACCATCTGGCATTGATTTTTCCCTGTGTAAGGGGAGAAACCACAGGTTCCAGTTTTGCTACTGCCTGTTCGATCGGGGTTGTATAAACCACTTTCATTGGTTTTGGCTGGTTCATTACACAGGTTTCTATAGTTTGTGTCAGTTGTTCCAGTCCTTTCCCTTTCCTTGCGCTGGTACCAACAACGGGGACGCCAAGACGGTTTGACAGTTCTTTTAAATCCAGTTGAATCCCCTTTTTCTCTGCTTCATCCAGCAAATTAACACATACTACTACATTTGGTGTGATTTCGATTGTTTGCAAAACCAAATTTAAGTTTCTTTCTAAGCAAGTCGCGTCACATACTACTACAGTGGCATCCGCATCGCCAAAACAGATAAAGTCCCTAGCAACTTCTTCCTCCGCAGAATGCGCTAACAAAGAATAAGTACCCGGCAGGTCAACTAAAATATAGTTCCTGCCTTCCCGTTGATAATTTCCTTGGGCATTGGTGACAGTTTTCCCTGGCCAGTTGCCAGTGTGTTGATTTAACCCTGTAAGGGCATTAAACACTGTACTTTTCCCTACATTTGGATTACCAGCTAACCCAATCACTCTATCTTGGACAGAACCTCGCTGGATATGCAGACCCGTATCAATGGCTCCTGAGCCAGTTGAATTTGCCGTCAACCCCATAATCCCACCTCTTTCTTTAGCTTTTAATCATAACATGGTCGGAATCTTCAGTTCGCAACGCAATCGCTGCCCCACAAATCAAATACGCCACCGGATCGCCAAATGGGCTCTTTTGCAAACATTCTACCTTAGCCCCTTCAATCAAACCAATATCCTGTAGTCGTCTTCTCATCGAACCTTTTGCCAATAATCCAGAAATGGTAGCTGTTTGCCCCTCTTTTAATTGATTTAATGTTGTAACAGACATGATCTGTGCCTCCCTATCATATGCTGGTATCAACAGTAGTACAATGCCAGCAAAATCTATTTCAAATGTATTATTCTGTACCCAAAGGAAACTTTGTTTCCTACCACTATCATATTCTATAAATTTTATTTAGTGACAACCAAAGGAGAACAAAATGCCCAGTGATTTTTATACCCTCGCAGGATATCAGCGTCAGGAACCAGAAGGGCTGACCGCCTCTATGGAAGATTATTTAGAAATGATCTGCCGGTGTTCCGAAAAAAACCAACCAATAAGGATTCATACATTAGCGGAAAAATTAAATGTACGTCCCTCTTCTGCCTCTAAGATGGCTGGCCACCTCAAACTAGCTGGAATGGTTGAGTTTGAACCATATGGAATTGTACAATTGACGGAACAGGGCAGGAAAAAAGGCGCTGAACTACTTCAACGCCATCAATTACTTTATGAATTTTTTTGTTTGTTAAATAAAAATCAGGACCAATTGGAACAGGTAGAAAAAATCGAACATTTTATTCATCCAGATACCTTAAACAACTTAAAACTGTTAGTAAAAAAAATGGAACAAGACCCTGATTATCATCGATAATCCTCAACATATTCCAATTTGTACAAATTCCTCTATTCTATTTTTTCCATTCACCTTGAACCGAATTAAAAATATTATGTATGAGTGCTTACATCATTTAGCCCTATTTTTAAAAACTCACCTTATTTTTATTGTTTTATATTTTTGAAAACGCCACAGTATAGCATACTTTTCCATCCTATCAAATTCTTTTTTCAAATTATTATCCATCTCTGATTGTACGAAATGGATGTGGAGTAAAAATACCAATTGACTTGATATGAAAAAGATTGGTGTTTTATGATAGATACAGTATACTTTTTATAAAAAAAGAAGCCTCCTAATTCGAAGGCTTCCATAAGAAATTTGCGATTGTTGAGCTAATTCATGCTCTATTAGGAAATGATGAAAAAGTATCCATCCGTTTTCAATCAACTCTTCCACCAATCTGTTTCAATTAAAAGAAGTATGTAATAATCTGCCACAAAGAATACACTAAAAAGAGGATCATTCCTGGTGTGGCAATGGTGGCTGCAACACATTCTCCATTGGATAAATTACTCATATTATTATTTTTGAGGCTAATCCGTTTTGCGTTAAGGATTAAAATTAAAATAGCGCCACCAAAAATCAATAGGTTAAGGGAAACATTGATAGCAGTAGACCATGTATCTGGTAGATAATCAATAGCCAATACCTGTACTGTGGAAATCAAATTATTAATGAGATGGATCACCATTCCTGGAATTAAAGAATTGGATTTTACTGCAATATATCCCATAATACAAGCTCCAATTGCAGTTGGTACAAACTGCGATAAATTTCCATGGTATAATCCAAAACAAATAGAAGATACTGCTATCGCAAAGATATTACCATACCGTTGTAAAGCGCGCAGCACAAAGCCTCGGAACAAAATCTCTTCAAATATTGGAGCCACGACTAATAAAGAAAGTAAATACAGGGTAACCGTAATAGGATTTAATTCCCTTAAACTAAAATCTGGAGAAGAAATACTCCCTCCCACATCTCCCATCAGCCCTAAACAGAGTGAAGTAAGGATAGTCAGCGCCATGCTTGCCGCCATACTTATACCTAATTGTACAATAGAACCCTGCGCAATATACCGCAGGCCATGTTCCGGCTTATGGAAAAAGCTTTTTATTTTAATGTTCAGCATCTTTCGTAAGGACAAAATAGCAACGCCACATCCAAACACAGATACGAACAATTGCATTGCCCATTGTAATTCTGTTGAACTCTGGTAGATATATAAGATTGCCCGAAATAATCCCATTTGATCAATTAATTGGGTTTGCCCTGTAACGAGTAATGTAATAAGTGGAGCCAAAAATAAAAACAAATAAGAAAATAAAGCATACCCTGCTACACAAATTAAGCAACCTAATCCGACACGGTTTGCCACTTTTTTCAAAAACACCTTTTGAGGATTACTAGGTTTTGGCGGAGCTGGTATGGGCTGCCCATAATATGGTGGTGGCACCTGCTGTCCTGGATAAGGATACCCCTGTTGTGGTGCTTGATACTGGTTTCCATAAGGAGGATACCCTGAAAAAACTTGTTGGTTTTGATTAGGAGGGGTTCCTTGCGGAATTTTATTCTGCTGATTTATTGGGATAGTTGTTTGTTGATTTGATAATTGTTGGTCATCCGAGGGATGATGGCCCATTGGAGTTTGTGGATTAAAGTCCAAATCATTCACCTCATTTATATAAATTCTTACTAAAGAGCATAGTACGAATGATAAAAAATTACAAGATATATTTCGTAAACAATTATACTAATTTTGTAAGAATATCAATCGCCCTATCCATTTGTTCATGGTTTGGTTGTTTTGCTTGTAATAATGGAACATACTGTTCCGCTACCTGCTTGGCGTTAACATCCCCAGTTTCCTGAACCTTTCGCAACAGCCGACTCAACTGTTCCATTTTTTGAAAATAATTATGTTCCCTGGTAATTTCATGAATCAATGCTTCCAAGCTCCAAAACTGGTTATTTGGAGTCAACATTACTTTACGATATTCCTGGCCAACTTCTTTTTTCTTTAAAGTCTGTAAAATAGGATGCATTTCTTTCATTTGCATCCCGCAAAAAATCATCAAAGGGGTGTCCAGTACTTCTCCTTCATAGGAACCTTCTGCTGGCTGAAACCCTGGAATTCCCGCTAAATATCCAACAGACTGGTTTAAGTCATTTGCAGAAACCAACTGGTACTTTATACTAAGGTTTTCTAATTCCTGAATCATTGCATCTGCTTGAGAGGAATCTATTTGATAGAGTAATACGAACATATTTTGTTTGATTAATTTTGATTTCATAATATAGTCACAACCTTTCTTTTACAGTATATCAAATCTGCACGATAAAATCCAATCAATTTCTATACAAAATTTACTGCAATACTATGTTGATAGTACACAAATCAATTCTATAGGAACAGGATTTAAAATAACTAATTCTATAATTTTTTAATTTATTAAACTATATGATACAGACAAAAAAACCTGTTGGAACATCTCCAACAGGCTATTGCTATTTTTAAAGATTATCTTTAAAAAACGTTTCCAATTCTTTAGCCGCTTTTTCTTCGTCCGTACCTTTCACTTCAATTGTGACGGTATCCCCATGTTTAGCCGCAACCCCCATTAAGGAAAAGATGCGTTTTACATCCCCACATTTTCCATCAACAGAAATCGTGACATCCGATTGGTATTGGACTGCCTGTTTTGCCAACAAGCCAGCTGGACGCGCGTGGATTCCTACAGGGTCCTGAATTTTATAACGAAATTGCTGCATAAAAACAACTCTCCTTTCATTCATTTTAAAATTAGTATTTTCGGAAAATAAAAAATCATGCGTTTTGTTTCAATTTAAATCCGATTCCAGCATATAATGAAGGGGGAAAATTATTTTTCCATTTTTTGAAATGATAAGGAGGATGATCCATGCAATTAAACGGAATTGATGTTTCCAAATGGCAAGGAACAATTGATTTCAATCAGGTGAAATCCGCTGGAATCCAATTTGCGATTATCCGCGCTGGGTATGGGAAGGAGCTCAACCAAAAAGATCCCAAATTTGAGGAAAACTATTCCAATGCAAAAATTGCTGGAATTCCTGTTGGAAGTTATCTTTACAGTTATGCGACTTCTGTAGCCGATGCGGAAAAAGAAGCCGACGTATTTTTAGAATGGATCCAAAACAAACAATTTGAATACCCTGTTTATTTTGATATTGAAGATGAAAGCCAGGCATCTTTAAGCAGAGAATTATTAACGGATATTACCGTGGCATTTTGCGAAAAAGTGGAACGAGCCGGATATTATGTAGGGATATACTCCAATAAGAACTGGTTAGTAAACAAACTGGATTATAATCGTATCAAACGGTTCACTATCTGGCTGGCACAGTATGCTTCTTCCCCAAGTTATCCAGAACCATTTGATATATGGCAGTATACCAGCCAAGGTTCTGTCCCTGGAATTACTGGCGATGTGGATATGAATGAATGTTATAAAGATTTTCCTTCGATTATTCGGGAATTAAAATTAAATGGATTTTATACGGAAACCCTGCCACAAACCAAATATAAAATTGGGGATTTTGTCACTTATTCCAGTTGTTATCGCGCTTCTACGGATCCAATTTCGGAAGCCATCTATGTCAATGGCAGTGGTACAATTACCCGTATTATTCCGACTGCCCGTAACCCTTATTTAATTGACAACGGTAAGTGCTGGGTAAACGATGGAGACATTCGCAGTGTTAATCAAAACAATACTAACCAAACTATTTATACCGTAAAATCAGGAGATACTTTAAGTGGGATTGCGGCACAATTTGGAACCACCTATCAACATCTGGCACAAATTAATGGAATCTCTAATCCAAATTTAATTTATCCAGGGCAACAATTGAAAGTTTAATGAAAAAGGACTCTGAAAAATTCAGAGTCCTCTTTCATTACGATTACTTAGTAGAAAAATCACCCATTTCAATTTTCATTTTGTCCTTGCATTCCTTTCCGATATTGGGAAGGCGCAATGCCAAACCGTTTTTTAAATACTTTATTGAAATAATGGCTGTCGCTAAAACCTACCAATTCCGATAATTCTGACATACTCAAATTTGTGTTTTGTAGTAACTCACAAGCATGATCCAATCGAAATTTACACACCAAATCAGAAAAACTCTGACCAGTATGTTTTTTTAATAATTTAGATATATAACTGGAAGAATAAGAAAACTGCTGTTCTAATTCATTTAATGTAATATCTTTACAATGTTCATTGATATAAGCGATCATATCTGGAAGTACCGCTGTTTTTGAACGGATGTGCTCCTCAATATGGTGGTCAAAAGCATATTGGCGGGTGAGCAGCCCAAATAACATGGATAATCCTGATTCCATAATTTTAATATAAAACGG
The DNA here is from genome assembly GCF_900095865.1 of Massilioclostridium coli. Classification (GTDB taxonomy): domain Bacteria; phylum Bacillota; class Clostridia; order Oscillospirales; family Ruminococcaceae; genus Massilioclostridium; species Massilioclostridium facile. Next base: position 146,219 of record NZ_FMIZ01000006.1, read on the forward strand.
TTGTTTATTGATATACTCATAAATAATTCCAGTTACTGTTTCATCAATCGAAGGATTATGGTGGGTTGGAAAATAAATATAATCTCTTGTCTGATTCATCTGATATAAATAATTGAAAAAGAATTCGCTTAAAAATTTATTGTCCGAAAGCAGTGACATCATCGAGGTCTCAAACAGCTTTTTGCTTAACATTACATTAAAGACACAATCAGTAGGTTCCATGATATACGGTGCATGTAGTACATTAGGATTTAATAATAGAATATCCCCTTGGTGAAGTTCTATTTCATGATCTTGAAAACGGTTGATACAGGTTCCATGGTAGACATAAATTAACTCAAAATAGGTATGATTATGGAAATAAGGAAGTTGTTTTGGAGGAACTTCATCCTGACTATGTATCAACACAGAAATCGTTTCCCCTTCTTTTAACATTCCTTCAATGGGAACTACATAAAATCCAGACTGACTTACCTGATTATGAATCCACGTTTTCAATGAGTTTTTACTATTATATTGTTGGGTACGTTGTATTTCTTTTTGAATGTACATATCAAGATTCACAAAAAATCACCACACTTATTTTATATTTTACCAAAAAGAACGTTTTTTTACCAGTTATTTTACCAAAAATAGCGTAGAATCACTTCTCTTTTCTTTTTATACTATATATCATACTATAAATGAAAGGAAAAAGAAACTATGAAGCAAAAAGTATTAAAAAAAATATCCGCAGCTGGTTTAGCTGGTTTAATTGCAGCTGTTTCGGTTACAGCAGCAATTCCCAGTGTTTCTGCTGCTGAAAGTGGAAATCCTACGTTTGCTACAGAATTTAAGGATCCATCTGGCACTGCAAAACCATTTATCCGTTGGTGGGTTATGCCAGGTGCAATGACTGAACAGGAAACGAAACGAGAAATCCGCCAAATGGCTGAAGCCGGCTTTGGAGGAATTGAACTAGTAGCACTGTCTACAGTTGCGTCATTTGGTTCAGAAGGTTGGAATCAATGTATGCAATGGGCATTAGAAGAAGCTTTAGACTGTGGAATTCAGTTAGATTTTACAATCGGGCAAGGTTGGCCAATAAAAACCCCAGCAATTACTGACAAAAATGATATTCGGACAGAACAAGGATTATTCTATAAAAATGTAGATTTTATTGCTACTACTGGAAATATGGCATATACAGCAGATCAAATTCCATTTCCAGATGAGCAATTTGAAACAGAACGTCCTTATGAACTGGTCGCTGTTACTGCTGCCAAGCAGGTAGATGGTATTTATGACCCTAATAGTGCTATTGATATTACATCATCTATTACCGGAATGTCCGATAATACAGATGTTTCCAATGCCAGTTTAAACTGGACTGCTCCGGAAGAAGGAAATTGGACAATTTTTTATTTATACCGTCAAGCAATTTCTACTGCTTCTAGCTGGGGTTCTTCTGACCCTGTAATCGACCATTTTAGCAAAGACGCTACCCAAGCTGTTCTAGATTATTGGGAAAACACTGTAATGGCTGGCGACTTAAAAGGGTTATATGAACAAAATGGCGGCAATATCTTCTGTGATTCCCTAGAATTAGGGCAAGCTACTAAAGACCAGTCCGCATTTTGGACGGCAAATCTGTTAGAAGAATTTAAAATGCGTCGTGGTTATGATTTAACCCCATATCTTCCAGCAATCTTTATGGAAGGATTTTATCCTTACTATTCCCATACCAAAGGCGCTGATGCAGCTTCCGATTTTAATTTTGGTACACAGGGCACCCAAATTAGAGAAGATTTTTACCAGACATTAACAGAATTATTTACCGAAAACCACGTTGCTGTCATTCGTGATTGGGCAAATACTCATAACATGAAACTTCGCTATCAAGTATATGGGAACTGTATGGAAGTAACGGAAGCTTCCCTGGCAAGTGATATTGTAGAAACTGAATCCTGGGGACATTTTGATAATAAAGATATGTACCGTACCCAAAGTGGTGTAGTACATATGACCGGCAGCAATATCTACTCCACAGAGTCCTCTGCTGTTAAAAATCTAGGTTGGGCACAAACTTGGACGGGCTCTCACCGTTCCGACAAAGAACTAGATGAAAACGGATATTATTGGCCAACCGATGGTACAAACTACGTTTATCCAGGCGGAGACGACAATCTGGCAGGTGCAGATGTGATCAATGAAGATGCAGGTTTACTGTATCATTATAACCGTGAACTTGCAACTGGTGTTAACCGTATTGTTATGCACGGATTTTCATATAAGTCCTCTCTTATGCAGCAATGGCCTGGAGATTCCTTTATGTCCATGGCTGGATTCCCAAATGAATGGGATGACAAAACACCAATGTGGAACCATATTGACCAAATGACAGATTATTTGGCACGCACCCAATATGTGATGCAAAAAGGTCAAGCTGATATTGATTTGGCTATTTACCGTAAATCAAATTACGAACGCAGCGAAGGGTTTGACTGGGCTTTAAACGAACTTGAAAAAGCCGGATATACCTATGATTTTGCTGCACCAGCTTTATTGGATTTAGATAACGCCGTTACATCTACTGTAAACGGAAAAACAGTTCTGGCTGCTGATGGTCCTTCTTATAAGGCGCTGGTATTAGACCAACGATATTTGGTAACAGAAGGTCAAGAAAAAGATGGGCTTACTGCATCCAGCATGCCAGTTGCTACAGCAGAAAAAATCTTGAGTTACGCAAAAGCTGGCTTGCCAATTGTTATTGTTGGAGAAGCTCCAAGCAAAGTGGGCTCCTTCTGTGGCTCTGATGAAGCAATGAATGATGAAAACGCTAAACTTGCTGAAATTATGGCTGAAATTGAAGCACTGTCAACAACAAAAATTGTTGCTACAAAAGATAATGTCCCTGCTGCATTATCTGAACTAGGGATATCGTCTGATGTACAGAAAGATAATGATTCCGCCTTATTAAACTTCCATCGTACCGATGCAGATGCTGATTATTATTATCTCTATAATTCTGATTTGAATGAAGAAATTTCCCAAACTATTTCTTTACAGGGAGAAGGCACTCCTTACCTCTTGGATCCATGGTCCGGTGAAATCACCCAAATCGCAGAATATACGCAGGAAGATGGCAAAACTACAATCTCTGTTGACTTAAAAGCAAATGAGAACATGCTTATTGCTCTGGCAAAAGATACTTGGACTGGCGCTTCCGCAAATGGAAACCATATTACCAAAACCAATGCTGATTCTGTGGGATACCAAGATGGTACTCTTGTTGCTAGAACATCCAAACAAGGAAACTACACATTTGACTTCAGCAATGGCACCTCTAGTACCGTTGAAATAAATGCTGCTCAACAACCTATTACTTTGAACCACTGGACAATGAATTTGGAATCCTGGTCTGCTGGTGATACTGCTTTGGAAACCAAAAAAGAAAATTTAGGCCCATATGAATTGGATGAATTAGTACCTTGGAACGAAATTGAAGGTTTAGAGGATGTAGCAGGCGTTGCTACCTACAATACTTCCTTTGAGCTAGAAAACGGCTGGGAACAAGGGCAAGGCGCTATGATTTCCTTTACCAGAGTATCTGATACCATGAAATTAAAGGTAAACGGTACTGAAGTACCAGTCAACCAGCTTTCCAATACTGTTGATATTGGAAAATATCTGGTAAAAGGTACAAACAACATTACGGTAGAGGTTACCTCCAACCTGGCAAACATTAAAACAGAACGCACCCAGGAATTTGGTATCATCGGTAATGTAACAGTTACTCCATATGTACAAACTACCCTAGAAATTCCTGAACCAGAACAACCAACCCCAAGCGAACCTTCCAATCCATCCACTCCTTCTGAAACTCCATCAGAAACTCCTTCCAATCCTTCTACCCCATCTACTTCCACTCCAACCACAGGGGATATGGCATTCCCAGCATTGATCGTTGCATTAGGGGCTGCTGGCGCTACTGCTCTGGTTATTGCAAAACGGAAAAAACATTAATTTTAAGTTGTACGGTAAAAGGTACAACATTTAACCTATCAAAAAACCACCAGTCTTAAAAAACTGGTGGTTTTTCTATGATTCAATAAGCTCGCTTCCATTTTCGCCAACAATCAAGATAGATTATATGGTGCTTTTATCCAAAGCATTAATCTTGATAAGGGGAAACTATAATTTTTCGGAACGAAAAGTAATCAATAAGATACAATGTCATGTTAAAACAAAAGCTTCCAATTCAGCACTTGCTATACAAATCTGTATTTAAACTATAGGCACAAACTATAAAATTAGTATGTCATCATTATTCTGATGACATACTAACGCTATTCTAAAATTTTTACTTTCAATATTCTTAAAAAATTCTATTATAACTCTTGTAAAATAGCGTCACCCATTTCGGAACAGGTTACTAAAGTATTGCCTTCACTCATGATATCACCTGTACGATATCCCTTTTGTAGTACTTTCTTAATAGCCTGATCAACATCATCGGCTTCTTTATCCATATCAAAAGAATAACGCAGCATCATCGAAGCAGAAAGAATGGTCGCAATTGGGTTGGCTTTATTCTGTCCCGCAATATCCGGTGCGGAACCATGGCTTGGTTCATACATACCAAACTTTGTTTCGTTTAAGCTGGCGGAAGCCAACATGCCAATGGAACCAGTAACCATACTTGCTTCATCAGACAAAATATCCCCAAACATATTTTCTGTCAAAATAACGTCAAATTGTTTTGGGTCACGTACCAATTGCATTGCGCAGTTATCCACCAACATATCCTCTAATTCTACATCTGGATAGTCTTTTGCAACTTCATGTACCACTTTTCTCCATAAACGGGAAGAATCCAGTACATTGGCTTTATCCACGCTGGTCACTTTATTGCGGCGTTTCCGGGCAATGTCAAACCCTTTGATGGCAATCCTTCTAATTTCATTTTCATCATAAGTTAAGGTATCAATGGCCTTTTGCACCCCATTTTCCTCAATGGTTTTGCGTTCCCCAAAGTACAAGCCGCCAGTTAATTCACGCATAATCATCATGTCAAATCCATCGCCAATGATATCTTCCCGCAATGGACACGCTGCATTTAGCTCCTCATACAATACAGCTGGACGAAGGTTTGCAAACAGATTTAACCCTTTTCTGATTGCCAGCAAGCCTTTTTCCGGACGTAAATTGGCTGGCTGGTTATCCCATTTTGGTCCTCCAACAGCACCCAGTAATACTGCATCACTTTGTTTTGCGGTTTCCAAAGCTTCGTCTGTTAAAGGCACGCCAGTAGCATCAATGGATACACCGCCCATTAAGACATCAGTATAATGGAAAGTATGGCCGTATTTTTCGGCAATTTTGTTCAATACACGGAGCGCCTGATCCACAATTTCAGGACCAATGCCATCCCCCTTAATAACAGCAATCTTTTTTTCCATGGTTCAAAAACTCCTTTATCTGACAGTAACCACAGGTAAATGCCTGTGGTTACATTCATTTTATTTTCCTTGTTTCTGTTTAATCGAATTTAACAGCCCGTTGGCATTAATAATTTCTTTAATAAACTCTGGGAATGGTTGCGCCTGATAAGTTTCATTTTTGGTCAGGTTGGTGATAACACCTGTATCAAAATCCACTTCCACTTCATCGCCATCCTGAATTTTTTCAGCAGCCTCTGGACATTCCATAATTGGCAAGCCAATATTGATTGCGTTGCGGTAGAAAATACGCGCAAAAGTAGAAGCAATAACCACCGAAATGCCACTTTCTTTGATGACCAGTGGGGCGTGCTCACGGGAAGAACCACAGCCGAAATTGCTGTGTGCCACCATAATATCCCCTGGTTTCACTTTCTTTACAAAATCCGCGTCAATATCTTCCATACAGTGGGAAGCCAATTCTTTGCGGTCCATAATATTTAAATATCTTGCTGGGATAATAACATCGGTATCCACATTATCCCCATACTGATGTACCAAACCATGTGCTTTCATTGTTAGGTTTCCTCCTTACATAATTTCTTCCGGAGAACTGATTTTTCCGGTAATCGCACTCGCTGCTGCTACTTCTGGGCTTGCTAGATAAACTTCACTTTCAATGTGCCCCATACGCCCAACAAAGTTGCGGTTTGTTGTCGCAACAGCACGTTCACCTGCTGCCAAAATACCCATATGTCCACCAAGGCAAGGGCCACAGGTTGGTGTGGATACGCTGCATCCAGCGTTAATGAAAATTTCTAAATATCCCAATTTCATTGCTTCCAGATAGATCTTTTGGGTTGCTGGAATAATAATGGCACGTACATTTTTCGCGATGTGTTTGCCCTCCATAATTTTAGCAGCTGCCGCAATATCGGACAAACGTCCATTGGTACAAGAACCAATTACAACCTGGTCAATCTTTACATCGCCAACTTCATCAATGGTTTTTGTGTTCTCTGGCAAATGTGGAAAAGCGACAGTGGATTTAATTTCAGAGAGGTTGATATCGTATACTTTGGTATACTCCGCATCTGGATCAGGAGCGTATACCGTATAGGATTTGGTGGAATGTTCTTTCAGATAAGCTTCTGTAATATCATCCACTTCAAAGATACCGTTTTTCGCACCCGCTTCAATTGCCATATTTGCCATGCAAAGGCGGTCATCCATGCTCAAGCTGTGCAGACCTTCCCCACCAAATTCCATGGACTGATAGAGTGCGCCATCTACACCAATCATTCCAATAATATGTAAAATAACATCTTTCCCGCTCACCCATTTGTTGAGTTTTCCCGTTAAATTAAAACGAATTGCGGAAGGCACTTTAAACCAAGCTTCCCCGGTAGCCATTCCAGCGGCCATATCGGTGGAACCCACACCGGTGGAAAATGCGCCTAGTGCGCCATAAGTACAGGTATGAGAATCAGCACCAATAGTTAAATCCCCTGCTACTACTAATCCTTTTTCAGGGATCAGGGCGTGCTCAATTCCCATATCCCCAACATCATAATAATGTACAACCCCTTTATCTAACGCAAAATCACGGCATTGTTTTACCATAGTAGCGGATTTAATATCTTTATTTGGGGTAAAGTGATCCATAATCATTGCAACTTTATTTTGGTCAAATACGGTATCAAAACCGTTTTTTTCAAATTCGTTGATTGCAACTGGAGTAGTAACATCATTGCCATGTACCAAATCCAGTTTTGCTTTAATCAGCTGTCCAGGAACCACATGATCCAAGCCAGCATGTGCTGCCAGAATTTTCTGGCTCATTGTCATACCCATTTGCTCAATCTCCATTCTATTTTTGTAATTGATAAGGGCAGGAAACTTCTTTGTAAAAGAAATACCTTGCCCTTATTTGTTTATTGATTTTATTATATCTTAAATATGACAGCATGTCAATAAGTTAAATAAATTAATTTTTATAAATTATTGTTTTTTACGTTGGAAATGGTAAGCTACTTCAGTAATCAAGCGGTCAGGTAAAAATCGGCTTCCAAATTTTGCAATCTTCATGGTGATGCCAGGAATAATTACCTGTTTACGCTGAAACATCTGTTGCAAGGCATATTCCGCCACGCCCCTACTATCCAATCCTTTTAATCCAAACTGCACCCCTGCCCTTTGGTTAAATCCAGTATCTACCGGGCCAGGACATAGAACGCTCAAATGTACTTTTTTATTGCTTTTATCCACTTCCGCTTGTACAGCCTGGGTCAAGCGCAGCACATAGGCTTTACTGGCATAATAAGAGGACAACAATGGCCCCACAAAAAATGCAGCGGAAGAAGCCACGTTTAAAATAAACCCATGGTTTTGCTCCTCCATTTTTTTCACAAATAGTTTTGTCAGGATGTGAACCGCTTTAATGTTCAAGTCAAGCATATTTAATTCATCAGATAGTTCTGTTTCATCAAAACGCCCAAAAATACCATATCCCGCATTATTCACCAATAAATCAATGGGTTCATTTTGATACCGTTCGTATAAGGCAAAACAAGATTCTGGACGAGATAAATCCGCTACCACAACTTCAGCAGGAGTAGGAAGGCTGTTTTGTAGCTGTTTTAGCTTATCCTCACTTCTGGCGACCAAAACGACCTCATATCCCCTACTGCTTAAGAGCTCTGCCATGTCCTTTCCAATCCCATTGCTTGCCCCTGTAATAATTGCTTTCATGATTCTTCCTCCAAATCATACACCATTTGATCATATTCCAAAGGCTGGAACCCTTTTTTCCGGTACAACCGAGTTGCTCCATCATTTTCTCTAGTAACCTCCAAGCGGAACCGTTTTACTTTATCCTGATATTCCTGGAATAACCAATCCAGTACAAAGTTTCCAATCCCTTTTCCTTGATATTCTGGACGGATATACAATTCTTCAATCAATACTACCATTCCAGCAACTTCATTGGAGTGAGTAAATGAAAGATGCAGATATCCTGCGATTTTCCCGTCCTGCTCAATCATCAAGGCACGGGCATATGGGGTCATACTGGTGGATATCTTAAAAATGGTATCAATTTTTTTCTGGTCAATCCCATGTAATGTGGCAATTCCTTTATTATAAAAATCATTTATCATCTCAGAAAATACCTGATAATCGGATTTTCTAAAATCGCGTATTGTCAATTCTGCCATAATTACCTCTCCTTTTACATCATAACTACAACAAAACCTGCCCCGCAACAGGGCAGGCTCTCCAGTTTATTGGCAATAAAATTCATAGAAAGTCCGGTATGTCATATAAACATCCAGTTTTGAAGTAACCTCAAATGGTGCGTGCATGGACAGTACTGGTACGCCAACGTCCACAACATCCATATTCAAATTGGCAAGGAAAGCTGCAACGGTACCGCCGCCGCCACCATCGACTTTTCCCAATTCCGCAATCTGCCATACAATGCCAGAACGGTCCAGTAAACGGCTGATACAATCTACAAATTCCGCGGAAGCATCCGAGGTACCGCTTTTTCCTCTAGCTCCTGTATATTTAGAAATTACCACCCCACGGTTGCAAAAAGCAGCGTTGCGCTGTTCCATTACATCAGGGAAGGTTGGATCAAATCCGGCGTTTACATCAGCGGATAAGCATTGGGTATGGGACAATACTGTCCTTCCTTCTACCCCATGTGGTTTTGCCAAATCCGCAATAAAATACGCAAAGAAAGAGGACTGCAAACCAGTGTTTCCTTCGCTTCCAATTTCTTCTTTATCCGCTAAAACAGTTACCATTGTTTTCGATGGTGCTTTGCAATCCAAGGTTGCCATTAACGCAGTGTAGGCACAAACCCTGTCATCCTGTCCATAGCTCCCTACCATGCTGCGGTCCAAGCCAACGTCGGACGCATGGAATGCTGGAACCATTTCCAGTTCAGCGGAGATAAAATCCCGTTCTACCATGCCATATTTTTCGTTTAAGATACGCAGGATATTCAGTTTTACCTTCTCGCTTACCTTATCATCTCGGAAAGGATGAAGGCCAACCAAGATATTCAGTTCTTCCCCTTTAATCAGTTCCGGGGAAGTACGTTTCATCTGGTCTACTGCCAGATGTGGCAATAAATCACTAACACAGAATACTGGATCTCCTGGGTCTTCCCCAATATTCACCTTAATTTTACTACCATCCTGCTTCAAGATAACGCCGTGTAAAGATAGTGGTATTGTTGTCCACTGGTATTTTTTAATTCCGCCATAATAATGGGTTTTGAACAAAGCCACCTCATGATCTTCATACAATGGATTTGGTTTTAAATCCAAACGGGGAGAATCAATATGGGCTGCAATTAAACGGACTCCATTTTCCAGTGGTTCTGTCCCCATTACCGCTAGAACAATACTTTTATTGCGGTTGTTGTAGTATACCTTTTGTCCGGCCGTATAAGTAACGGATGGATCAAATGGGACAAATCCATTCTGTTCCGCTTTTTCGATTGCGTAATCCACTGCTTCCCGTTCTGTCTTAGCTCGGTTTAAAAAGTTTTTGTATTCCTCACAAAAATCATCTGCCTGTTTTAACTGGCTTTCATCTAAAATCAGGCCACCATTTTTGCGCTGCATAAATAACTGTTCTTTTAGCAGTTCTGCTTGAGATTTTTCTTGTTCCATGATGCTCACTCCTTATATATTTTTTCATAAATTAATTTTGTTTTTAATACCCGTTTAACATAGGTTTTGGTATCGTCAAAAGGGATACTCTCAATGTTCAATTCCGTTGGGGAATGCTCCGGGGATTCCAACCATTCCTTTACACTGCCCCATCCTGCATGATAGGCAGCGATCGCAGTTGGTTCTGACTGAAATTCCTCTAGTAACAGATGTAGAACATAAACGCCATGCTGAATATTAACTTCTGGGTCAAATACCTGGTCATAGGTAACATCTGGCGAATCTGGCATCCTACTCTGTGCCCAATCAAAGGTATCCTCCATCAACTGCATCAATCCTTTTGCCCCTACATTGGAAACTGCATTGGGATTAAAACCACTTTCACAGCGGATTACCGCATAGACTAGATTTTGGTCCACATGATATTCCTCTGCATATTTTTCTACATATTCGGTATATTTTTTTGGATATGCAACTGTATAAACTGCATGTAACACAAAACCCAGTATCACAATAGCAGCCAATACCACAGCCAATACTCCAAATAGATGTTTTACCAACCGGCTGTGTTTCATATATTCCACCTATCCATATTTGATTTGATTGATTAATTCCAAACTACGCAACTTTAATTCCGCTAAGGAACCATTTGCGTCTATTGTATAGTTTGACCGATTTTTATAAAAATCATCCCCATGTTGGGAAGAAATCCGATCCATTGCCTGCTGTTCTGTTAAGTCATCCCGAAGCATGATACGTTGTTTTCTGGTCTGTTGCTCCGCAAGCACCGCAACTGTACAGTTACAAAGGCTATCTGCACCGCTTTCAAACAAAGTGGGAGCGTCTAACAAAATCCACTGGCTTGCACTGTTTTTTATTTTTGCTGTAATGGATTCCATCAAATAAGGATGGGTAATCCGATTTAAATGTTCCAGCTGTTTTTTATCTGTAAAAACAATCTGCCCCAGTGCCTTTCGATTCAAACTGCCATCTGACTGTATCACATTGGAAAACTGGTCTGCAATTTCATTTAAACAGGGTGTGCCAGGTTCTACAATTTCCCTTGCCACTAAATCAGCATTAATCACATCAAAACCATTCCGGGCAAAAATCTCACTTACCGTTGTTTTTCCTGCCCCAGTCTGGCCAGTCAATCCTACCACCATTGTATCACATCCTTGCATCCTCTAATGGAATTACCTGAAATCCTGCCGCACGGATTAATCGGTTGTACACCGCTAATCCCATCCCCTGTTTCTCCGGGCAACGGGCATATACTTTTTTTGCCCCCAACTCATCCAATCGACGCAACACAGCAAACAGTTCTTTTGCCTGTTCTGCAGCATCCGCCCCATATGTTAAGCATGGACATGCAATTCCTTGTTGTTCTCCATCAAATACCAATGCATAAGTTGCGGAATCCCAATGGGAGTTGACATACTCTTTAAATTGCGCAAGATTTCCGCTTAAAATCGTAACATCCGCCTTTGGGGAATAGTGTTTATATTTCATCCCTGGAGATGCCGCTTGAGCCCCTTCTTTTAGCTGATGTAATACTGCTGGATCAATCTCCACCTGATCACAACAGGTTTTCAGCATTTCTGGAGTAACAGCACCTGGCCGCAGCAGATGGAGACAATCCTCTTTGACCAGTACGACAGTGGACTCTACTCCTACCTGGCATTCCCCACCATCTACAATCAGCGGAATTTTTCCGTCCATATCTTCCCAAACATGTTGAGCTGTAGTGGGACTTGGTTTTCCAGAAAGGTTGGCGGAAGGGGCTGCTAAAGGCAAACTGGACTCCCGGATAATTGCCTGTGCTACCGGATGAGATGGAAAACGAATTGCAACCGTTTCCATCCCAGCAGTAACTTCCATCGGTACTTTTTCTGACTTAGGGAAAATCATCGTCAACGGCCCTGGCCAAAACTGCTCTGCCAATTTCTTTGCTGGTTCTGGAACCGCAGTAACCAAAGGCTGCAACATTTCCAAATTACTGATATGCACAATTAAAGGATTATCCTGCGGCCTTCCTTTGGCTTGAAAAATTTTTTTAATAGCAGCTGGGTCATATGCACTGGCGGCCAGGCCATAAACAGTTTCGGTTGGCATTCCAACCAGTTCTCCCTGTTTTAACAACTGGGCTGCCTGTTGAATCCCTTCTTTGGTTGGTTGTACAATTTTTGTTTGAATAAGTCCTCACCTTGTTCCTATTATGCTTCAGATTCTGCCGCTAATTTTGCTGCCTGGTCCGCTGTTACCAGAGCATCAATGATCTCGTCAATATCCCCGTTTAAATTTTGTTCCAAATGGTAGAGGGTTAAACCAATTCTATGGTCGGTTACACGACCCTGTGGGAAGTTATAAGTTCGAATCCGTTCAGAACGGTCACCGGTTCCCACTTGCGCTTTTCGTTCCGAAGCAATTTTGTCATTTGCTTCCTGCATCGCCTGTTCATATAAACGGGTACGGAGGATTTTCATCGCTTTTTCTCTGTTTTTGTGCTGGCTTCGTTCATCCTGGCATTCTACTACCAGCCCTGTTGGAAGGTAGGTCAGACGGATAGCGGATTCCGTTTTGTTGACATGCTGCCCGCCGGCACCGCTGGCACGGAAGGTATCCACCTTAATATCAGTTGGGTTAATATCAAATTCCACTTCTTCTGCTTCTGGAAGCACCGCCACAGTTACGGTAGAAGTATGGATGCGTCCCTGAGTTTCTGTTTCTGGTACACGCTGTACACGATGTACCCCGCTTTCAAATTTCAAACGGGAATAGGCGCCTTCCCCTTCCACTTCAAAGCAAACTTCTTTAAAGCCGCCGATTTCGGTCTCATTGGCGCTTAAAATCTCTGTTTTCCAGTGTTTGGATTCCGCATACATGGTGTACATGCGGTATAAGTCGTAGGCAAACAGGGCTGCTTCATCACCGCCTGCACCGCCACGAATTTCTACAATAACGTTTTTATCATCATTCGGATCTTTTGGCAACAACAGGATTTTCAATTCTTCCCCTAGTTCTTCCAGTTTCTTTATTCCTTCATTATATTCTTCCTGCACCATTTCTTTGAATTCTTTATCAATTTCTGGATCGTGCAACATGGATTGTGCGTCGTCTACATCCTGCTGTACTTTTTGACGTTCCTGGTATTTTTCTACAATTGGGGTCAAATTTTTCAATTCTTTCATCAAATCACGGTAAACCGCCTGATTATTCACCACATCTGGGTCCATCAACTGGTTATTAATATCTTGGTAGTGTTTTTCAATCGCGCCAAGTTTATCTAAAATATCTGCCATAAAAATGTTCTCCTTTATTCTTCTACAAAATGATTGATGTGTTACAAATAAAAGCCAGCCCCGCTACAAATCAGGGTCGGGACGAAGAATTTTTTTTATATTTTTTTCCACTTTTGCTCGAGGTAACATCACTTCACGACCACAGGTTTTACAGCGGATTTTAATATCCATTCCGGTACGCAATACGGTAAATTCCTTTTCCCCACAAGGATGCTGCTTTTTCATCACCAAAGTATCTCCTACTTGTATATCCACGAATCCACCGCCTTTCTTGTTATTCACATTCTAATACTAGTTTATTATACCATTAAACCCAGTAAATAGGCAAGATTTTCTATCATAGGATTCAAAAAAAAGATCAAAATAAGAAAGAGAGTTATCTCTACTAAAAAATTTTGGAAAGAAGGATGCTTTATGAACCAAACGGTATACGCACATTTTACTGACCATCAGACCGCTATGCAGGCTTTGCGGGATGCCAAACAGCACTTTGCCATACAACAGGCAGATTGTTCTGGAAGTTCCAACGTTTCTGCAACGGTTACCATGGATGTGCCCCCCGAAAAATTTGCCGACCAAACGGTGGGTGGAATTTCCGCACCGGTGTATATGACTGGACCAAACACCAAAGCTTCTGTCACCCTGGATCAGAGCGGCGACTATACCGTTGCGCTAACAGCGGATGAACAGGAATCTAAAACAGTTGCTTTGTTTTTACAAGCAAGAGGCGGACAAAATGTAAAAATCCGATAGCCAAATACGCATAAGTTATAAAACCTCCGAATACAATGGAATATCTGAAAAAATCAAGGAGGTTTTATAACAATGCGATTTTATCCAGAAGGATTGCTTTACCATCAGCCGGAAAACAAACTGGGGATTTCTACTCCATTCCAGCTGAAAGAAAGTATGGCATCCCAAAAAATATTGGAAAGCAAAGCGATCCTCTGCGACAGCCAGCACAACCTTGTGGTACAACTGGGCTGTATGAAAGGGTTCATCCCCCGGGAAGAAGGGGCAATTGGTATCGGGGAGGGCACCACAAAGGATATTGCGTTAATTTCCAAAGTAAACAAGCCAGTATGTTTTGTAGTAACCGGTTTTCAAGAACAAAATGGGGAAACCATAGCTTTACTATCCCGCAGGAAAGCGCAACAGATTTGTTATAGGGAATACATAAATCAACTAGCTCCAGGGGATATCATCCCCGCTGTTGTTACTCACTTGGAACCTTTTGGTTGTTTTGTGGATATTGGTTGTGGCATTCCCTCATTAATTCCCATTGATGCGATTTCTGTTTCCCGAATCTCCCATCCAAAAGACCGTTTTTGGGTTGGACAGGAAATTCGCACCATTGTCCGTTCCTTGGACGAAAATGGGAGGGTATTCCTATCTCACAAAGAGCTGCTTGGAACCTGGGAGCAAAATGTTTCCCAATTCCATGCTGGTGAAACTGTGGGCGGTATTGTCCGTTCCATAGAGAGCTATGGTATCTTTGTGGAACTTACACCAAACCTGGCTGGTTTAGCGGAATACAAAGAAGGGGTACAGGCAGGGCAAAATGCCAGCATTTATATTAAAAGCCTTATCCCGGAAAAAATGAAAATTAAGTTAATTATTGTAGATGCATTTGATGCTCCTCCTACCAAACCGGAAGTACAATATTTTATTGATGAGGGGCATATCGACCATTGGTGCTATTCCCCCGACTGTTGCAGTAGGATGATTGAGACAAATTTCCAGTTTCCATTAGAGGAATAATACCACCAATATCATAAAGCCGGCTAGCACTTCCTTCTACAATAGATACGCCATGTTTTTCACAAAATCTGCGGATGGTTTCCCCATCTGGATGGGAACACAGTTTTCCCGTCAGATAAAGCAGATTTTCCGCTATTTTTCCACAGCAGCCACCAATAAACCCAGTATCATAACCTGGTAATTCAATCCATCCGCTTTGTATTTTTAACACATCAAATCCAAACTGTTGAAATTTCCGGAACAACCCAACATCCGCGGTAATCACCGCATTCTGTTGCACAATAGCTACTGAACACTTGGTATATCCTTGTTTGACCGAAATTTTCGTACAATTTTGTAAGCCAATTTCCAACCCAGGTGAATCCTGATGAAACCTGCCGAATAAATAACCTCCAACACGGCAGCTATCATACAGGATATCACCTGGGTATTTTGCTGTTAAACGGATTTTTGGTGGAATAATAGAAGCTCCATACTGTTTCAATAATTCCCCTACCTCTGATTGGTAAACCGCTACTTGTTCCCGCTGGATATGTTGTAATAACAAATCAGCATGGGAACATACTGGTTTTGCCAAATCATCACAGGGAGGGATAGGAATCACCGTAATCCCTTTTTCCTGTAAATCCTGTATCACCCAATCCGCTAAACTTGATACTGCTGTCAAACTTACTTTCGACTGGGGCAAATGGGGAGTTTCAATCCATTTCATCGTCTCACCTATTATGTATCCCCTTGTTAAAGGGGGTTATTCGGAACGGAGTGCTTCTACTGGATTTAAGTCGGCTGCCCTTCTCGCTGGATAGACGCCAAACAGCATCCCTATTCCACAGGAAAAGCCCAAGCAGGTAAAAAGTAGTTTCCAATTCCAAAAAAATGAAAATCCAAACAATCGGCATCCAGCAATCACACAGGCTGTCCCAATTACAATTCCTATTATACTGCCAAATAGACAAATAAAAAAGGATTCGGATAAAAATTCACATAAAATTCTTCCTTTGGAAGCACCAATAGCTTTTTTGATACCAATCTCTTTTTTCCGCTCCTGTACTGATGTCATCATCACAGTCATAATCGAAATACCGGATACCAACAGAGAAATCCCACCAATTAACGCAAGTACACCAGTTACTGTATTCAATATTCCGTTGAGTTTATCCTTTTGCTGCACCAAGTTTTGTACGGAAACATTTCCTTCACCCAACTGCTGTTCCAATTCTGTTTGCAACTGGGTAATATCGTTGCTATCATCCACCAGCTTAATCATAATCTGATCATATCCCTTGGCATTATATCCTTTTTGTATCGTGGTAATGGGGGCATAAAGAAAACAAGGGATATATTCTCCCATCATCCCCTGTAACATATTTCCACCAGAAGCCACTACCCCTACCACTGTAAAATCCTGTTCTACTCCATTTAATTGAATCGAAATTTCTTTTCCAACAATATTACTTCTGCCATACATATTTTTCGCATAGCTTTCATCTACAATACAGTTTGTTTCTTGACCGTTTATATCTGCCTGGTTTAACATTCTGCCATGTAATAAATCTAAAGAAACCATAGATTCTACCGTTTTGTCCACTCCAAACACCACACACTGATCACTATTTCCGTGTGCGGATACAGTGGAGTATTTCATCATCAGAGGCATAGATTGTTTGACCACAGGATTTTTCTGGACAAGCTGGAGCTGTTCTTCCCCTATAGTTTTACTAGTTTTGCTGCTGTCCACTCCAATCATAACACCATCTATTCCTATACTGTTGAGTTCCTGGTTAATGACATCTTTTCCTACATCTCCAATAGAAGAAATAATTACAACTGAAAACACTCCAATGGCTACTCCTAACATTGTCAATACAGAACGGGCTTTTTTGCGGAAAATACTTTTTAAACTGTCAGCCAATACCCCCACATTCATTCCTCCTTTAGTTTTACATAGCAATTATTTGTTTGGAGGGAAGAAGCGGAACGGATAATCCAATCTTCCTTGGAAACTCCACTTAAAATTTCGATTCCATTTTTGGTTTCTTGCCCCGTTTTTACCGGCCTCATTACTGCCCTGCCGTCCTGGTAGCAAAATACATATTCTGTTCCATCATCCAGTTGGTTGACAGATTCATATGGGAGCATCATTCCTGTGCGTTCTGGTTGGGTAGTAATGGTTGCCGTAACATGGCTACCTAATGTAATATCTTCTGGGGCATTATCGATAGAGATTTCTACTTGTACCCCAGTTTGTGTACTTAGCCCCTCTGTTTTTGTGGTAGTTGCGGGATAAATTTTTTGTACGGTTCCAGAATAAGATTGTTTTCCGAGAGACTTACCCGAAATTTTCACCTGCTGCCCAATCTGAACCTGGCTAACATCGTCCTCATTTACAAATGCTTTTACTTGTAATTGGCTGGAATCTGCAATTGTAACCACCGCGTTTCCCATACTGGATAACATGCCTTCCTGTAAGGAAAGCGAAGTAATGGTTCCGGTAGCGTTAGCGATAATCTGTTCTGGAAAATCAGAAATCTTTTCATCAAAGCTGCTTCCAGCTAACAAAGCAGAAAAATCAGTATTGCCAATGTTTTTTTGAATACTTGCCATAGCGGATACTGTTTGTTCGGTATCCACTAAAGCCAATACCTGGCCAACCTCTACCCAATCCCCTACCGATACATTCACCTGACTTGGGACGACGGGATAATCCAAAATATAATCTTTTTGATGAATGGGTCGGATTTCTCCAGTTGCTTTAACGGTTTCGGAATAGGATTGTTCTTTTACTTTAGTGACCTCTACTACTGGAATCCCTGCAACAATCCAGTTTGGAATCCAAATTGCCGCCATAATTAGTATTCCTGTTAGAATCGTTAGTCGAATGTATTTTTTCATCTGTTTCACTCCGCTCCCTATATGTTATTCTGTAGATTCCAATGGTGCTTTAGCCAGATTTATTGTTTACTTGATTATGGAGAATATGCAGTAAAATAGAATGTATATTTCCATGAAAACACTACACAATAATGGTAACCAAAAACAAGGGAGGTTTTGTACGTGAACCTGGTTCCATGTGCCAGTCCATGTATCCATCAAAAAGACGGATATTGCCAGTTAAATCATCCTGTTCCTGTTACTGGGAGCGCAGTAGATGGCTGTTGCTATTTTACCCCCAAAAAAACCGATAAACTGCAGGATTCCTTACCAAATTTAGATGGTTAAGGAGGGGCTATCTTGGAATTTTTACACGAGTTATTGTTACAAATTGTAAACGCATCTATTTTACTACTTGAGTTTATTGGCGTCATTGTGATTATTTTATCGGGAATTTCCGGATTTTTTCAATATATCAAACACAATCCCTTTACTCGTTTAAACTTAGCAAAGGGATTGGCAATGGGCCTGGAATTTAAACTGGGCAGTGAAATACTCCGTACCGTTGTTGTACGGGACTGGAACGAAATCATCACAGTAGGTGCAATTATCCTTCTGCGTGCTTCCCTCTCCCTGTTTATCCATTGGGAAATTAAAACAGAGGAACAGCATCATATTCCAGAACAAAATCATTCTGAACTGGAGAAAAAAACATCCAATGGTAATGAATAAGCTATTGGATTATTTTTTGTTGACAAACATACTGTTGGTATGTTATATTAGATACATACTATTAGTATGTATTGAGGTGGCATTTATGGCACGAAATAAATATCCAGAAGAAACAGTACAATTGATTTTGTCTACCGCAGCACGATTGTTTGTGGAAAAAGGGTATGAGCATACTTCTATCCAAGATATCATTAACCATCTTGGTGGGCTAAGCAAAGGGGCAATTTACCATCATTTTAAATCCAAAGAAGAAATTTTAATCGCAGTCGTAGATCAAATGTGTGCGGGAATTGAAGAAATGATGGCTGAAATCTGTGAAAACCCAAATTTAACAGGAAAAGAAAAACTTCGCCAGATGTTTTGGGCTTCTATTAACCGTCCTGGTCAAGAAAAAATTTTTCGAACAGCACCAAATTTTATGGACAATTCCAGATTATTTATTTTGATGATACAGGATGTAATGCAAGAAATTGCACCAAAGTTTATCCAGCCTGTTATTGAAGCTGGTGTACAGGATGGTTCTATCCAGACCAAATACCCACAGCAATTTGCGGAAGTTTCTATGCTGCTTACAAATATTTGGTTAAATCCATTGATTTTCCAGGACAACGCAGAAAATCTGACCAACAAATTTTATTTTTTAAAACATATGTTCCAATCACTTGGAGTAGATATGCTAGAAGATGAAATGTTGGATAAATTATTAGAATTTTGCACAGCATACCAAAAAAATCAATAAAAATGATAAGCTGCTTATTTATTATTTTTATTTTAGTTAAAGCTATACCATTGGCATTTTATTTGTCAAGATGCCAATGATGATTTATTTTTTACCAAAATACATACCAACGGTTGGTATTAAGGAGGAATTACCTATGTCCAGTACAAAACATTTTTCCAAAGATTTTATTTTAGTAGTAATTGGCCAGATTATCTCCCTATTTGGCAACAGCGTCCTTCGTTTTGTCTTACCGCTCCATCTATTAAATATTACAGGTTCCGCTGCTTTATATGGATTGGTGTCCGCTTTTTCCTTTATTCCTATGCTGGTAATGTCCCCTATTGGCGGTGTTGTCGCTGACCGCATCAATAAACGCAACATCATGGTAGGTTTGGACTTTTTTACTGGAGGAATTATTGCCATCTTCTTTTTGGTATACCAGCAGTTTAACTTGGTCGTTCTCATTTTAATCGTATTGGTTTTATTATATGGGATTTCTGGAGCTTATCAGCCTTCTGTACAAGCCAGCCTCCCATTCTTAGTATCTGAAAAAAAATTAGTTCCCGCCAATGCTATTATTAATATGGTTTCCTCTTTAGCAAATTTAATTGGACCCGTATTGGGCGGAATCCTATATAGTATGGCTGGTTTACGTACCATACTGGTAATTAGTACAATTTGTTTTATTTTTTCTGCTGTTATGGAGTTATTTATTCACATACCATTTCGTCCCATGCCACAAAAAAACTCTATTGTACATATTTTAACCGGAGACTTAAAGCAAAGCCTTACTTTTATCATAAAAACTCGCCCTATTATTGGAAAAATTGTTGTAATAATTGCCTTATTTAATTTATTTTTATCCGCTATTTTAATTATCGGTATTCCTGTAATCGTCAAACAGGTTCTTCCATTGAAAGGTTTTAATACCGATGAAATGTTAGGATATATTCAGGGGATTATGGCACTGGGAGGATTATCAGGCGGACTTTTTGCCAGCACAGCTAGTAAAAAATTAAAGGTACAATCCGTTTGGAAATTATTATTAATAGGCAGCTTTTTGTTATTGCCAATGGGGATTATACTATTTTTACCGCTACAGGGTATCCTGCAATATGGTATTTTCAGCGTTTGCTGTTTTGCGATGATGCTCATTTTTACCCTTACAACTGTACAGTTAATGGCATATATTCAAACAATTACTCCAGAATATTTAATTGGAAAAGTAATTGCCTGGATCCTCTCTATTTCAGGCTGCTTCCAACCAATAGGTCAAGCACTTTATGGAGTATTATTTGAAAGTATGAAGCACTTTGAAGGATTATTATTTCTTGGAGCTGCTATCATTGCAGCAGGTCTTTCTATTTATTATAAAAAATTAAACAAACAACTAGTTTCAACTACCAATGAAAAAATAAAACCTTGATACATAAAAATCATTGTATCAATAAAATTTTTCCCCTTTTTCCCGTTCCATTTTCCAATTTAAACGCATATGATAGAAATGAAACGATATGGATAAAGGGGTGTTTATTATGAGTTTATCTCAAGATGATGCATTACAACGTCAAATTGAATCATACAAACAACAATTGATGCAGATGTATCAAAGACGTCCAAAATCACTGGAGAAAGAACAGCCAGTTGTACCTACCATCGTGTCCCCTTCTAAAGATGAAGGTTCCTATTATTCTGGAACAGAATTCCAAGATAATAATTTAAAGGTCGGTTATTTAAAAATTACTACTACAATCGCAAGAAGAGCAATCCCGATTGAGGGGGCACGTTGCATTGTCAGCAAGGATATTGGTGGGGAACGGCGCATCTTCTATGATGTTTACACAGATGAAGATGGAAGCACTGAAAAACTTCCACTTCCTGCACCGGACAAAAGTTTTTCAGAACAACCAGAAAGCGACCATAGAGTATCTGCTTCCTATGATATTGAGGTGACAAAACCAGGCTTTGTTCCAGTAACAGATCTAAATGTTCCTATTTTTGATGGCATTCTATCAATACAATCAGTCAATTTAATTCCAGATACTAATTCTAACCAAAATCCCGATCCAATTATCATTGATGAATCCTATCCTAGTGATGAAAGGAGGTAACTCACATGGCCAATGGAGATCTTCCTTATATTCCGAATTTAATTACCGTCCATTTGGGAAAACCAGATCAAGAAGCCCAAAATGTGCAAGTTTCCTTTCCTGATTACATAAAAAATGTAGCATCCAGTGAAATTTACCCAACCTGGCCAGAAAGTGCTATCCGTGCGAATATTTACGCTCAAATTAGTTTTGCTTTAAACAGAATCTACACAGAATGGTACCGCAGTAAAGGTTATGATTTTGATATTACCAATTCTACTCAATACGATCAGGCATTTGTCTATGGACGTGATATTTATGATAATATCAGTAGAATAGTAGATGAAATATTTAATAACTATGTAAGAAAACAGGATAGTGTAGAACCATACTTCACTCAGTTTTGTAATGGTACTACTGTAACCTGCCCTGGACTTTCCCAATGGGGGACAGTTACTTTAGCAGAACAAGGATACACTCCTTATGAAATATTACAATATTATTATGGGGATGATATTGAGATTGTCCGCAATGCTCCTATCCGAAGCAATATTCCATCCTATCCTGGAACTGTTTTACGGTTAGGCTCTGCTGGAAATGAAGTACAGGATATTCAAATCCAATTAAACCGTATTGCCGACAACTACCCTTCTATTCCTAAAATACCTAATATCAGTGGAAGGTTTGATCAAAACACAGAGAACGCTGTCCGGCAGTTTCAAAAAATCTTTAACTTAACCCAAGATGGCGCAGTGGGTAAATCGACCTGGTACAAAATTAAATATATTTATAACTCTGTAAAACGGCTAGGAGAACTTTCTTCTGAAGGCATCAAGTACGATGAAATTGCCAACGTGCTGCCAACAGTATTGCGCCGGGGAGATACCGGAAACTATGTGCAAGCACTACAATACTATCTCTCCGTTATAGGATACTTTAACGAATTTATTCCATTTATTCAAATTGATGGAATATTTGGTCCAGCCACAGAAGATGCGGTAAAACAATTTCAATCTCTGTATGGTTTAACAGCAGATGGCATTGTAGGAAGACAGACATGGAACAAACTGGAGGATGCCTATTTGGGTATTGTGCGGTCTTTACCAGATGAATATTATGGAGCAAGGGCAAAAATCTATCCAGGCAGATTATTACAAGAAGGTATGCGTGGAGATGATATTACTGATTTACAGACCTATCTCTCTTTAATTGGAAGAACCTATACCGAAATACCCGAAATTCCTGTAACAGGATATTTTGGATCACAAACAGCAGATGCAGTACGTAAATTCCAAGAACTTTTTGGAATTCCTGTATCCGGTGTTGTTGGCCCTCCCACATGGAACGCTATTGCAAACGAATATAATGCAATAACATTAGGTGGCCTATAATAAAAATTAGCAAATAGGATTTTAAACAAATCCAAATTGATATATTATTTAAAAAAATGGCTCTTTAAAAGAAAAGTTTAATCATATACTTTTTATCAGTTACTAAGATATTCTATATTAGTATTTTATAAAAACTATTAATATAGAAGGCTAAAATAGATTTTTATAATACATGATAAATAATAAAAAACGCTCTGATTTCTCAGAGCGTTTTTTATTATGATAATTTACTCATTATCTTTTCTTTTTCAGGACTACTACTGCTGCGCCTGCTAATGCCAGTGCCATTACTCCCGCGATTGGAGCAACGTCGCCTGTTTTCGCTGCGTTTGCTTTTGTTGTGGTAGATTCTTGCCCTGTTTGTGTACCGTCTGCTTTGTTCTCATCTGGTGTTTCGGTAGATGGTTTTTCTACTGCTACCAGACCTTTCATTGCTTCTTGTACACTTGTTACTGCTGCATCTACTTCTTCCTGAGTTGCGTTTTCATTCGCCATTACTGCATTCGCTTCTGCTACTGCTGCTTCCAGTACTGCATAGCTTTCCGCTGTATATGCGTTCGCATCTTTGCCGTTGGCTTCCGCAATTACTTTTTCCAGGATGGATTTATCCGCTTTGTATCTCAGGTTCAGCATCGCGTTCAACAGATTGCTTTCTGCTGTTTCGATTTCTGCTTGCATTGCATTGTCTTTATCTGCTAACAATTCTTGGGCTGCTTTCAATGCTTCCTGGAATTCTGCTTGGCCTGCTTCTACATAGTCATTCATGTCGTAGGTTTCCGCCAATGCTACCAGAGCTTCTAAGGATGTGATGTCACCTTTTACAAAGCCCAGTTTATGGATTTCGGTCATCAATGCTTTCCATGCTGCATCTACTGCATCCTGACTTGCTGCTGGATCTGCCGCAATTTCTTTTGCTGCATCCAATGCTGCGTTGAAGGATTCCTGTACATCTGCGATGACATTGTTAAAGTCATCAGATGCTTTTTGTTCTTCTGCGTATTTAATTACCGCATTTAAGATATGTTTATCTGCTTCTTCTACAGGTGGTTCTGGTTCACCATCTTTTTCAACTGCAATTTCCAGTCTTACAGCTTCACCTGTACCATTTGCAAAACGAGCTACTACATAAGCAGTACCTTTTTCTTTTGCTACCAATACAGGGTTCAGATTATCTTCCAGATGAAGATCTGCTACTGTAGATGCAAAACCTTGTTCATCCTCTACAGACCATACTAAGCTGTTATCTGCTAAGCTAGAATTTTGAACTTCAGCATTGATGGTATAGCTTTCACCAATTGTCAAGTCAGTGGTCTGATCAGCAGATACTTTAATTGAACCAGGTTCATAAGGAGTTTGTTCTGATAATTTACCACTTACGATAATTTCAGCTAACTGCATACGTGGAGCATTACTCTTATCATCAAAACTCAGTTCACCCAAACGAGTAGTTTCAATTTGTACATAACGCGCTTTTACAATATTATCTAATTGATATACTTTTTCATTTTGATCAATTGGAATATTGGTTTGACCAGTTACAGTTTTTACTGTAGTAAATTCATCTTCATCTTCCGCTTTTACTTTGATGTTGAAATCAACAGGGAAGTTAGAGCAAAGATTTGAACCTTCTTCGATTGCATCAGTGTCATTTCGTGCATACAAAGCAACTTGATCAATCATTCTATCTTCGCCTAAGTCAATGGTAATATGATGTGGATTAGCAGAAATATCTGCATTTGGATAGCTGGTAGAAGTATAGCCTTTAATACCATTTTGTGCATCATTTCTACCTTCGGATTGGGTCTTACCATCTGTTAAGTAAGTTGGGGACCACATTCCAGCACCACCATCGGTATTATCTACATCAACAGTTTTACCATTGGAGAAATTCATACGATCATTGAGGTTGTAAACTTCAATTTCAGCTAATTGTACACGTGCGCCACCACTTTGTTGGTCACCTTCATCAAAACTTGGAGTGCCCAATAAAGTAGTTTCAATTTGGATATAACGTGCTGTTACAGCGGTATCCAAATCATAGCTGCGCTTGTTGTTATCCTGTGGGATATCTGTTTGACCTGTAACTGTTTTTACAGTTGTAAATTCTTTTTCTCCATCTGCTTTAACATTAATATTAAAGTTTTGTGGGAAGTTCGCACATAAACCAGATCCTTCTGGTTTTGCATCAGTATCACTTCTAGCATAAAGAGCAACATTGCTGAATGTTACATTTTTACCTAAATCAATCGTGATATGATGTGGGTTAGCAGAAATATCTCCGCCTGCATATTGAGAGAATGGATATACTTTAGAAGTATAACCTTTTACTCCAGTATTTGGTTCATTTTTACCTTCAGATTGTGTTTTTCCATCTGTTAAGAAGTTTGGATTCCATTGAGCGCTGTTACCTTCAGAATTTTCTGCTGTAACAGTTTTGCCAGAAGCCAAATTTTCATCTGGATCTACGGTAATATCCAAATTCTTAAAGTTAGCGGTTAAGTTGAGGTCTTTTTTTACTTCAACATAAGCTACACGGTTATTTGTGGTAAAGCTTCCATTCCAACCTGCAAACTGGCTGCCGTTTTCTGGTACAGCTTCAACTGCAAGTTTGGTGCCTACTGGATAAGATTCCGTTAGTGGCAATGTAGCTTCTTTTCCATTGACTAAAACTTTACCTGCTCCATCACCTGCATTGGAAATATTTACAGAATAATCACCTGTTGCAGAGTTATTGAAAATTTCAATTTCCATAATCTGAACACGATATGCATTAGCAATTCCTTCATCTGCAGCTGGAGTTCCCAGTTTTAGAGTTTTAATACGAACATATTGTGCGGTAACAGGTTCATCCAATGCGAATTTTTGTGGTGCACCGTTTGGATTTTCTGTCATAACAACATGTTTTACATCGGTAAATATTTTTCCATCATTGCTGGTTTGAATATAGAATTCTTCTGGGAAGTTTGGAGATCCACCGTCTTTATCTTTGGCATCCGCTCTTGGATACAATGTAATGGTGTCAAAAGTTTCAGGAGAATTCAAATCCAAGGTAATATTATGTTCTTTCGCTGTTGTTTTGGAAAGGTCACGATCACTATAGGTATTGGTACTAAACCCAACTTTAGTATTACCATCTACTAAATTTTCTGCTGCCCATGTGCCACCAAGGCCATTGTCAGCTGTTACTTTTGCATTGCTAGCTATATTAGCGACACCTTTGTAGATACCATTAACAGTAACAGCCATATCTTGTTCTACATTAAAGGTAACTTCTTTGCTAGCAGAATACAGTTGACCACTCCAGTTGGAGAAATCAAAGCTGCCATTTTGTTCATCAGCCACTTTAATGGTAGCAGCAGACCCTGTTTTTACTACAACGTTTGCAGGTGTTGTATAGGTAACACCATCACATTCGATGCTAATTCCAGCACCCATTGGATCTTCTACTTTTACTACGCTATAAACACTAACTGGTTTTAAGCTAAAGTTTGCTGTAACATCCATATTGTTGTTTACAACAACGGATACTGTATTATCAACAGAACCAACGCTTCCATTCCAGCCATCAAAATTATAGTCACTATTTGGTACAGCTTCCAATTCTACAGTAGTACCATTTGCAACAGTAGCTGTATATGGCAAAGCTTGTTCTGTACCATTTACTTTTACAATACCACCTTCGGTACCATTCACTGTTAAAGTATATTCCGCATCTTCCCCTGCTGCTACAACAGTCTCGTTGAAATCCCATGTTCCTGGGGTAGCAGTGAAATAAACATACTTGCTATCGTTGGATACATAAGTTAAACCTTCTACAGATTCAACTGGTGCACCATTCGCGAATACAGTTTTTCCGTTTGCAGTAATCGCAACGTTTTCCCCTGCAAAACGAGGGATTGCAATATTTGCCTGTCCGCCTTCTGGAGCAGTAACATTCATATGAAATGTTTTAGCCGCATCATCGCGGTCTAATGTTACTTTAATATCACCAATTACAGCAGGAACGCTTGTTTCAATATGGGTTAAACTACCCATATCAGGTTTTACTTGATATGTTGTATAACCTGGAGTAATTGGAGCTACACCGGCCATATCTTTGGACATTGTAATCAATGGTCCACCTGTCCAAGCATGGTTTTTGGTACCAGCGTTTTTATCCCAGAATTCCCACAAAGTAGAGTAAGCTAAATCGCCTTCTACCATGTCAGCGTAACGGAATTTAATTCTTTCCTGAGCTTCTTCCATGTATCCCATATCTACCATAGCGTCCAGTACATATTTTTCCATGTATGGGCTAGAATTGTAGGTAGTTGTTAATACATTCAAAATAGTTGGGTATTGATCAGGAGTTGCCAAACCAGCTAACACTGCAAGTGCATTAGCACGGTCATCTGGTTTTGCTTGAGCAGCAGATTTATAGCCATTTTCTGTCCACAGACTCTTATATCCCATTTCAATACGTGCCATTGTATTTTGGTATTCTGCAATATCTTCCTCTTTACCTAATACCTCAGCCATCTGTTTCAAACAGTTTGTAGCTTTGTAGTACCAAGCATTTTCAATTCCGGCAACATCAGCATTACTACCCCAGTCCATCCAGTCCCAGGTTCCGCCATAATGGGTAACTAAACCATTACCTTGTAAACTCCATTTTTTTGTCAAATAATTTTGGATTGGAGTATACATTTGTTCCAGAACTTCAGTTCTACCTGTATATAGATAGTATTCCCATACGCCACAAATACCAGCTAATTCCTGCATTGGTAATTCAGTTTCATATCCACTATTTGGAACTGTGGTATAAAGGACATCATTTTGAATAAAACCTAATTTAGTCTGTAAGCCTTTTTCATATAGTTTATAGGCTTCTTCATCTAATGCGTAGAATGTCATCAGCATTTCGCTGGTAACATCTCCCCACCATTGACAACGTTCACGGTCAGGACAATCCATGTAATTATCCCTCATAGTAACATAAAGAGTACGAAGGGATTTTTCCCACAAGGTGTTCATGAAATCATCATCACTGGTAAAGGAACCTGTAAACTCAGTATCATAACCGGTTTCACGGAATTTTAAAGCTTTGATGGTAACACCAGCAGGAATGGTATAGTATACATGCTGACCGTTAAACCAGCCTAACGCTTCAAAGCTCTGTTCTCCATCTTTAGTAATATAAGCACTCTTAGTTGTATTACCATTGCCAGCAGGGTCGGAATAGTTATCCGTTCTCATGTCGATTTTCAAACCAGCAGGAGCATCAATTTCTAAATATGGAGTAAGCTGAGCATTATAGTCCAGTACCATATCTAAAGTAGTTTCTTCTGTGGTCGTATAACCAACATATTGTGCAGAGTTATTATAATCTTTTAAACCATAATCTTTTAATAATGGAATTGGACGTTCATACAGCTCATTCCAAGGAGCACATGGAGCTTGTCCTCTTTCTACAGCATTGGCCCAATTATCATCATTATAACTTGGGTCCTGCCAATCTCCTAATTCTAACTGAGCATCATAATAAATATTAGATTCTGGTAAACGGTAGTTTGGTTGTTCAGCTGCTGATTCATGGTCTTTTGAATGCAAATAAGCAGGGTCTCTTTTTACTTTCCAAGTATCATCACTGAGAACCTGTTGGTCACCAAAATCAGCCTCAAACAAGAAGCCTCCTACACCAGCAGGGTTACTAGAGAAACTTTGGTTTCCCTTACCTAAGTACCAAACTGCAACAGCAATGGTATTTTCACCTTCATGCAGATATTTTGTAATATCCACTTTGTCATAGTAGCTGTCTTCCCTATTTGGACCACGTTTTAAGCCACCTTCGAATACAACCATTTCACCGTTAATGTACAACCAATAACGGGATTCTACTGCAATTTTTGCTATTACAGAATCCGGTACTTTATCCAAAGTGACTTCTTTACGGAAGTTCATCCAGACATCACCAGCTTCAGGAAGTGTTGTTGGCATTTCACTATCCCAAATCCATTGAGCGTCCCAATTGCTAACATGTTCTTCCGCATCTTTTGCAAACACATTGCTTGGCACAACCATCGAGGAAGCCATAGCAAGTGTTAGGACAAGAGAGAGTATTCTTTGTCTCTTCTTCATGGGTTCTTTTCCTCCTTATCAAAATTTAGATGATAGACAACAAACCCCATTGCAATCTATCATATATTAAAAAACATTTTAATACAACAATAGTATAACGCAGTGTAATAAAAAATGCAATATCATTCTATATTTTATGATAATATTTAGTATAACTGCATAAACAACTAGATGATTTTATAGATAAAAATACAATACTATCTTTTTTATGTAAATATGCTATGTCTTTTTTGTAATTTTGGTAAGAGCCTATCATTTAAAAATATGTATTATACGGTTTTTTATAGATAAAATAAAAAAGAATCTTCCTATAAAATAAGGAAGATTCTTTTATTATATTACATATTTTGGATAAAATTAACAAGGTCCTGTTTCGAATGAATTTCGTGAGTATGGGTTTCTAAGGCTCCTTGTGCTGGCTCCGATAATCCCATATAAAATTCTTTTGCTTCTTTATCATTCATTAAAAGGTCATTTAAATTCTGGTACAAAATATCACCTCCTATCTTGATTAGTATATGACAGTTATCAATTGCCATACAGACAGGATATACCATTAAAAAAGATAAAATATTGCTAATATAATTTCGCTCAAATAGTAATTAAAATACAAATAATAGAGCAAGCATCTTATTTATTCAAATATAAATATTATTAAAAAATTCCCTGTACAGCTAACATGTAAACAATCGTTCCACCAGCAATTGAGATCAACATATTTCTTTTCCACCAATGCAATAAAATAATAGTAATAACACCAATTACTTCAGGCAATCCAAAAGGATATGTAGTAATAGAAAGTGACTTAAAGCAGTAGACAACTAATAGACCAATTACTGCATATGGTAATACTTTACCTAAATATTGAATATATTTTGGGGTAGGTTTATTTGCTGGAAAAAGAATAAAAGGGAGAAATCTTGTCACCATAGTACCCAAAACTACTGCAGCTATTGTAATAATTTGTTGGGATAGGATCATATGAATTCCTCCTTTTTTTCTAACGGTCTACGCAGTAAAGTTAACACCAAAAAGATCAACACCATTGCTGGGATAATAAAATTATCCTTTCCAAATATTAACAAACAAATAATAGATAGACCGACACCAATCAAAGAAGGAAGATGTCCTTTTTTCGAAAACCATTGTTCTAAAAATATAACAATAAATAGTGCTGTCATAACAAAATCTAACCCCTGGGTATTAAAATGAATAAAAGGTCCGATTAAGCCTCCTATTGTGGCACCAACTACCCAATAAATATGGTTTAATAAAGTAACAAAAAATATAAACCATCCTTTGTCGATCTCCTTTGGATGGTTTGCAGTACAATTAATGGAAAAAGATTCATCACACATTCCAAAAATCAAATATACCTTCTTTTTTCCAGTCCCCTTGTATTTATCTAACATGGAAATTCCATAAAACAAATGGCGAGCATTTACCATCAAAGCTAGTAAAAAAGCCGCAAGTGGATCAAAAGCAGTAGTCAATAAATTAACGGTTAAAAACTCCATAGATCCCGCAAAGATAGTCATACTCATTATCATAGGATAAAGAAAAGAAAAACCTTTTGTATACATAAAAACACCATAAGAAATACCTAAAAAAGCAAATCCCGCACATATCGGCAACGTATATGGTATTGCTGCTTTGAAAGCTCGTTTTTTCGCTCCCATCAAAAATCCCCCAATAAAA
Organism: Massilioclostridium coli; assembly: GCF_900095865.1. Taxonomy (GTDB): domain Bacteria; phylum Bacillota; class Clostridia; order Oscillospirales; family Ruminococcaceae; genus Massilioclostridium; species Massilioclostridium facile. Next base: position 177,007 of record NZ_FMIZ01000006.1, read on the forward strand.
AATCTAATTGTTTTGATTATATAAAATAATAGGGAATCTGTCAATTTAAGAGTGATAAATACACCATACCATATTTATTTAATTATTGAGTAGATTAATTACAGTTTTTATATCCTAATATCTAAGTTATTCTTATGATATATCCATTAACAGAGCTATACTGCTACGGACACTTTACTAGAAGTTTTTTAGATAAAAGAAAGGGACTTGGTTTATAAACCAAGTCCCCTCAATCAAATATACTGCGACGACACTGTATAAGTTTAGCGAACTTTAAAAATACAAAGTTCAAACTGTCGTGTAAATTACTTATCTATTACAGGAAGCTGTATGTTTCCATGTTACCTTTCCACCAAACTGTTGGTGCACCCAAGGTAGCAATTGTTCCATCACCAGAAGGAGCAGCTTCTGTTGTGTAAGTTACTTCATCGTAATCCAGTTTTGTACCATTGATATCTACAGAGTATGCAGCTTTAACAAAAGTAGAACCTTCTTCACCGGTGTAACCATCTTTAACAGCAGCATATGCAGCAGCAGCAGCCATTGCGCCCTGATCAACTACATCCCACAGCATCATCCATGGGCAAACGAATTCGCTTGCATTGTCATCTTTAGATTGTGGGCAGTATTTGGACATTTCAGATGGCAGACCTAAACCTGTCAATTTGATGTCTACGTTAGCTGTGCTCAATGTAGCACCAGCAGCGGAGATACCTACAGTTGTAGGTGAAATGATAACGTCAACTTTATTTTCAGATACAAAAGCGTTTGCTTGTGTAGTAGAAATTGTTGGGTCATCGTTACCATATTTTTTATCCAACTCAGCACTTACTTTACCTTTGTACATATCTTTGGACAATTCTTTTTCCATATCTGCGATCCAGCCGTTCTGTACTGGAGTATCAACTGCAGCGGAGAGAACACCAAATTTCAGTTCATCGCCAGAGTAGGAAGACAGAGCTTCTGTAACAGCAGCTTCCATACCGTCTTCTTCCATATCTTCAGAATATTCTTTACCCAAAGCGATCAATGTAGCAGATCTAACCAGGTATGCACCAACGTCAGCGGAAGATGCTTGGTTGATATGAGTAATACGGAATTCTGGAGCGATTTCGGAGTCAACAGATACTACTTTGATTCCAGCTTCTTCACATTTTTTGAATACTTCATCGTAACCAGTATCACTGTTAGCGGAAATAGTCAAAGAAGCGATTTTCTGAGTAACACATTCTTCAATCAATTTAACCTGATCAGCAACAGTTGGTTGTGCAGGAGATTTTTCTTGAGCTGTACCGCCCTGTGCTTTGATATATGCTTCAAAACCATCATACATCAATTCACCGAAGTGGTTACCAGCAGATTTAAACATAAATACGTGAGCGCCTTCCATACCGCCGCCAGTAGTAGAAGAACCGCCACCACCAGAGGTAGTATCATTGTTACTGCCACCACAACCAGCTAATACGCCAGCTGTCATTGTAGCTGCTAATAAAAGAGCTAATGCTTTTTTCATTGTTTTTTCCTCCAATAAAATTTAATTGTTTTATATTAGTAGTCGTCGCTACTTATATATGATGTTTATTGTCAAGGTAACTATTGGATTCAACAGTTACCTTTCCAATCAAAACTTTAAACTATTTAAATCTTTCTTTGGCTTTTGCAGCATCTTCTTTCTGTTCAGCCCACAGTTTGTCACAAGTAGCTTTACATTCTGCTTTCAAAGTAGCAATCTGTTGTTGAGCTGCAGCGGAAGTAATTGCACCAGATTTAACTTGTGCTTTTAATTCTTTGATTTCAGCAGCAGTTTTAATATTCAATGCTTCAATATTTTTATTGCTATGGTAAACTAATTTCAATTTTGCATTTGCAATAGAACGTCTATTGATCATTGGAATTAATACTGCGATAATCATAATAGAACCAGAAATGATTTTTTTGATGTTAGAGTCTGCACCCATCAAACCAGTTGTGTAGTTTAAGAATGCCATCAATACAGTCGCGATAATTGGACCATACATTTTACCCTTACCACCAGCAGTAGATACACCACCTAATACACAGATAGCGATTACATCCAATTCATAACCTGTACCCATGGAGGAACTTAAACCGCCACCCATGTGCCCAACGAAGAACATTGCAGAAATCGCTGTCATAACACCCATAATGGTGAATACTGCCATTCTAGTGCCAGCAACATTAACGCCAGAATAATGGGAAGCTGTCATGCTGTTACCCATCATGTACAGTTTACGTCCAAAAGTGGATTTATGTAAGAGAATACAGAAAAGAACACCTACAATTAAGAAACAGATTAAAGACCATGGAATTAAATTACCTAAATTTTTCCAATACAAATCTGTAAATAGTTTTGGGAATTGTTTTAATGTGTTTTCACCCAAAATAATCTGAGCGATACCACGGTACAAAGATTGACCTGCGATTGTAACGATTACAGCTGGCATACCAATCTTACCAACTAAGAAACCATTAAACAAACCACACAATCCACCTACTACAACACCAGCCAAAATAGCAACTATTGCTGGCATACCACTCTGGTACAACAATCCCATTGTCATACCGGAAAGAATCATGATAGAGGAAATGGATACGTCGATGTCACCTAACATCAAAATGAGTACCATCCCTAATACCATAAAGGATAAGTCCATACCAGAAGTAACAATAGATTGTAAAGTTTCTAAGTTATATAAACTTGGTCTAGAGATTAAAAGAACTATATTAACTGCAATTAAAATGTAAACCAGGATCATTTCCCATTTTACTAAAAATTTAGAAAGCTTAAATCCTTCTTTTACCTTTAAGTCTCTGTTATAGTTACTTGATGGCGTAACGTTTGTGTTACTCATATTAAAGCCCCCCTCTCTTTCAATGCACGTTTATCGGAGAGTTTTCCAGATGCAACGTTAACAAATACAGCCACAATAATAATTGCACCCTGAATTGCTTTCTGCCATACACTCAAGCCAGGCAACATACTTGTAAAGTTGTAAATAACACTCATGATTAAGATAGAGATAACAACACCATCCATACGGCCTCTACCACCTGTGATACTTACACCACCTAAAATACAAATAGCAATTGCTGTCATTTCAAAGCTATCAGCCATACCATAGTAGCCAAGAACATAGTTTGCTGTGTACAGCATACCAGCCATACCACATAAAGCACCATTGATTGTGTATACCATCAATTCAACGTTACCATCTTTGATACCTGCTACATGAGAAGATTCTCTGCTAGTACCAATTGCATATACACGTCTACCGGATTTTGTATAACCTAAGAATAATCCAACTAATACCAATACAACTACAACAATTAAAACTAAGTTTGGAATGGTTGGGATTAAGGTACCAGTAGCCCACCAAGTATAGCTTTCACCATAAACCTGTGGGAAGAACCATTTACCACCACTGACTACAAAGGCCAAGCCACGATAGATATACATCGTACCCAATGTTGCGATAAATGGAATAATACGCAATTTACCAATCATAAGACCATTAATCAATCCGGCAATCGCACCAATTAGTAAACCAACAATCAACCATACAAATCCTGGCACATCAGGGAATGTTGCGGTCAGTTTAGAGGTAAAAATACCTGTCATTGCCAAAATAGAAGCAACGGACAAATCGATACCACCTGTAATCAGAACCAGCATCATACCAGCGGTTAAAATCGCATAAATTGAGTTATTACGAAACATGGAAATAATGCCGTCATAAGTAAACATCTTTGGAGTTAAAAACCATGCTACTACCAATATTAAAATCAAACCGATAATTAAGCCTAAATATGGGTATCTAGCAATTTTCTGGAATACGCTCGTTTTCTTAGGAGCGCTTACACTATTTGTTGCCATGTTTTAAGCCTCCTTTCCAGCGTCTGGGGATTTTGTTAAAGAAGCTTCCAAGATTTTTTCTTGGGTTGCATCTTTAGCATCAAATGTTTTAATTACACGACCACTATTCATTACAACAATACGGTCTGCCATACCTAAAACTTCAGGCATTTCGGAAGAAACCATGATAATGGCGTAACCATTAGAGGCCAATTCATTCATAATTTCATAAATAGAGTATTTTGCACCAACGTCGATACCTTTGGTAGGTTCATCCAAAATTAATACTTTCAGGTCTACATTCAGTAATTTTGCAAATACTACTTTCTGTTGGTTACCACCGGACAGAGAAGATGGAGGATCTGCAATATCTTTTGCTTTTAATTGAATTTTGTTACAAAGTTCAATTGCCGCATCCATTTCTTTATCATTATTTAAAAGACCCATGGAAGCAAATTTATTCATATTTGCAGAAGACACGTTTTCATAGATTGGAATTTCATTTACCAAACCTTGAATCTGTCTGTCTTCTGGCAACAAACCAACGCCTAATTTTAATGCTTTTTTAGGGCTGTTAATTTTTACTTCTTGACCATTCAGTTTAATAGAACCTTTGTCAGGAGGCATAACGCCAAAAATTGATTGACATACTTCGGTACGACCAGCACCTACCAGACCTGTCAATGCAAGAATTTCACCTTTTTTTACATTAAAGGATACATTTTTGAAATATCCTTCTTTCGAAATGTTATCAACTTCCAATACAACTTCGCCTGGTTTAGAAGTTTTTGTTGGATACATCTGATCCAGTTCACGTCCAACCATTTCTGCAATCAGTTTAGAATTGGAAATTTTATCAACATCCCAAGTACCAATATATTGGGAGTCACGGAATACTGTAACAGTTGTTGCCAAACGATACATATCTTCAAATTTATGGGTAATAAAAATAATAGATACGCCTTCGTCACGTAATCTGTCAACGATTTTGTACAGCTCTTCACATTCATTTTTTGTCAAAGAAGCAGTAGGTTCGTCCATGATCAAGATACGAGCATCACGGGACAAAGCCTTTGCAATTTCAACTAACTGCTGTTGAGCAACACTCAATGTACCCATTGGTTTAGTAACATCAATATCTGGGTTCAAAGGTGCCATTAACTCTCTTGCACGTTTTCTCATGGCTCTCCAGTCATAAGTATGGAGTTTGGTCATGATTTCCTGTCCCATAAAAATGTTTTCTGTTACGGACAGATCTGGGAAAGACGTTACATGCTGGTAAATCGCAGCAATACCCAGTTTTTGAGAATCGGCAGTAGAACGGAGGGTAATTTTCTCTCCTTCTAACAGCATAGTACCACTATCAGGTTGATGAACACCAGTAATTACTTTAATAAAAGTAGATTTACCAGCACCGTTTTCACCCATCAGTGCATGTACTTCACCTTTCTTCAACTGGAAATGAACCCCTTTCAGCGCTGTAACACCGCCAAAGGTTTTCACAACATCTTTCAACTCGAGTATGTAATCGTTCATGAAAAATCCCCCTCAAGTATGAATTTTTTGTTTAATGTTTGTTTTCAATTGAATAACATGTTTGAATAATACAATGTTATGGCCTTAAATTCAATATCAAATATTGCTTTTCTATATTCAAAAATTGCTTTTTCATTGTCTTTTAATATTGTTATACTAATTTGTTATCTGAATTTTGTATATAATGCTAATATTGAACTTTTGAATTTTTAAAAACAACTTGATTTTTTATTTGGAATATGTAATAATTCCTTATTAGAAACAAAATACAAATTTATCTATTTTTATACACAGATTTTTAAAATACAATACCATCTCTGAAAAGGAAAGGGATTCTTATGGTAAGTCAAAAACGAAAATTTCCAACAGAGCATATAACAGTAGAAAATACAATTACTCCTCATACAAAAAGATTTCCTTTTTATATCAAAAAATATGGATATAGTAATGCGAAACGGTTCTCTGTTGATGTAGAATATTCCCACTCGGATATTTTATTACTGTATACCATCTCTGGCGTAGCTGGGCTATATATTAACACAGATTCAAAATATCTTGCAGCTGATGATTTGTTAATAAACGCTTGTAGCTCTCCTTTTGACATCAAAGGCATAAGCGCAGAAAAATGGGAATATTTTTATATAGTAATTAATGGATCCCACGCAAAATTCTACTATAATATTATCCGAGATAAATCCAATATTATCCGAATGAATCCTATGAACCATGTGCTGGATTACTTTATTGATTTATCCAAAATTTCTTTTGATGACTCTAACCTTTCCAACATTCAAGTAAATACTATTATCCAAAATATTATGATGGAACTATATGAGATTTCATTCGATATTGTAAAAAGCAAAAATATTATCCCTGTCCAGGAAACAAGTATCAATAATGCAATGAATTATATTGCAAAACATTATCATGAAGATTTATCTGTTGATACTATCTGTAACAAAATGGCGTTTTCTAAATACTATTTTTGCAAATTATTTAAAGAACACACCGGTATCACAATTCATCAATATGTAAACGAATTCCGAGTCAATAAATCTAAGGAACTACTCTCTTATTCTAAACTTCCCATTAATGCAGTAGCGGCAGCGGTTGGGTTTCAAAACCCGTTAACTTACATCCGTTGTTTTAAACGTTCCACACAGATGACCCCGAGCGAATATAGGGAAAACTTTTAATCACTCAAGCTCTTTTCTTACTTAACAGAAAAGGGCTTGTTTTATAATTATATTTACCGCTTTTTTATTATAGCATATTTATTTTCGTTTGTCACGTCAAAATCACTAATTTATAATAACAAGTTTGCTACAAATTTATTACAAAATAGTATAAATTTTCTTGATTTTAAAATTAATTTGATATTAATATAAATAATAACAGTAAAAACAAGAAAAATTGCTCAAATAGAATTGAATCTACTTTATAGTTCTGGTATAATATGAATAATTTGTAACGTATTGATGTATTAAGAAATATAAAGACTTAATTGAGGAGGATTTCATGGAATTTCAAGCGATTTCTGTAGGATGGCTCTCTATCTTACCTCCAATTATCGCAATTATTCTGGCGCTTATCACCAAAGAGGTTATTTCTTCTTTACTAATTGGCATCCTTTCTGGAAGTTTTATCTATGTACTCCACAGTGGAGGAAATCCTGTAGTAGGAACTGTGGAAACAACTTTTAAGCTTATGGCTAACCGCATGGATGTACAAATCCTGTTATTTTTAGGGTTGTTAGGTGCATTGGTGGTAGTTATTGGTATGGCAGGAGGTAGCCGTGCTTATGGGCAATGGGCTAGTAAAAAATTAAAATCCAAACGTTCCTCTTTACTAGCTACTGCGCTACTGGGTGCTTGTATCTTTATTGACGATTATTTTAACTGCTTAACTGTTGGTACTGTAATGCGACCATTAACTGACAAACACGGCATTTCTCGCGCTAAGTTAGCTTATATTATTGATGCTACTGCCGGTCCAATTTGTATTATCGCACCCATTTCCAGCTGGGCAGTAGCTGTTGGTTCCAATCTGCGCATTACAGGAGAATTTGAAAGTGACTTGGCCGCTTTTGTAGCGACAATTCCTTATAATTTATACGCAATTCTTAGTTTAATTATGATTGTAATGGTATGTCTGTTTAATCTAGATTTTGGTTCTATGGCAAAAGCTGAATTTGCTGCGCAGCAGGAAGATACAGGTGTGGTAGACAATAATTTGGAAGAAGAATACCCTGTTTCTACAAAAGGGCGCGTTTGGGACATGTTAATTCCAGTATTGGCTTTAATTATTTTTTCTGTTTTCGCAATGCTATATAATGGTGGTTATTGGAGTGGAGATTCTGCGTTACATTCTATTCCTGCGGCATTCGGGAATTGTAATGCATCAGAAGCATTAGTAATCGGTGCGTTTGGTGCGTTAATTGTAGCTTTTCTTTTATTTATTCCCAGAAAAATTATTTCTTTCCAAAATTTTATGGAAGGGATTACAAAAGGTGTAAAATCCATGGTACCCGCTTTTATTGTATTAATTTTAGCTTGGACCATTAGTGGGGTCTGCCAGGATTTATTGATGACAGGGGATTTTGTAAAGGATTTGGTAGCAGCTAGTTCCATACCATCTGCATTAATACCAGCAGTAGTATTTCTTGTTGCAGCTTTTTTATCTTTTGCTATGGGAACTGCGTGGGGTACATTTGGAATCTTGATTCCTATTATAGTACCAATTTGTAGTTCGATTGCTCCAGATTTAATGGTAGTTTCATTATCTGCAACACTGGCTGGAAGTGTTTTTGGTGATCACTGCTCCCCTATTTCGGATACCACGATCCTTTCCTCCACAGGGGCCGGCTGTAAACATATCCAACATGTTTCTACTCAGCTTCCATACGCTATTACTGTAGCATGTTGTTGTCTAATTGGATATTTAATCGCTGGATTTAGTAAAGCAAATGTATTTCTTTCCTTAGGAAGTTCACTTCTCCTTTTAATCATCGCAGTTATTCTGTTGCATCGGTTTTCTTCCAAACAGATTGCACAACTCAAAGCGCAGCAGTCTGATAAATCTTTAAAAAATTAGATATCCACCGTTTAATTTTAGAGTAAATAGTATCGTTAAAATGGAAAAAGGGAGCAAAAAGCTCCCTTTTTTCATTTTATTAGATAGAATCTTGTTCTATCGAATTTGGCTGCTCATGCTTTTGTGTCCATAAACAGGCTTTTACCGCGTCTTCTAATGTTTCCGTCGCTACTAAAAAACGGTTATTATGGCAAAAACGCAAGGTAGAAATTCCGCTAAGCTGTTTTAATTCTTGATCCGGCTTTCCAGCCCATTCCTCCGGAAAATCGAATTTACTGATATTGGAATCATTTGATATCGGTACTGTTTGCGCATTATATCCACCTCGTTGGGAAGGGTACACCACAAACTCCGCATCACTTCCTACCAAATACAATCTCCAAGGAGCAAACCTTGATAAAATCACAATATGGTTTTGTGCCTCTTTCAATGCGGATTCCACCAATAATTTGGCTCGATATATACTAAAAATCGAATCTATTTTATGCTGTAAAATCGTCTTAGCAAACTGTACTGCTTCTACAAAGCAATCATCTGGATTTTCACTTGAATCCCAAGATGGGTTAAACAAACCTATTGCGTCCGCTAAAGGATGACCACAACCTGTATTATCCTCTAAATCCAATGGCTGTATAAAATTCTCGTCAAAACGTTGTTGTTCCTGTTCTGCCTGCTCTGGTGTACAACCCTGTTCTAATACTTGTTTTCCAAATTCGCGCCATAATAGTCCAAAAGCTGCAAATGGAACCCCATTTTCCCGAATTTCAGCATCTTTTTGATGATGGTCAAATTTACCCCATCCAATATCATAAATCAGTGCATCTGTATCTTCTGGAACAGAAAATACCCGTGTTACTGTAATATTGGGATTTATTATTTGCAATAACGCAGTAGAAAAAACATCATCTGCATGGAATTTTCCTGCGTGGGTAATCACTTGGTTTGGTATTTTTATCATAAATCTTTTCCCCAATTCGATTTTTGTTATTATGTAGTATCATTGATGTAACTATTATAAAATACTAAAACAGTTTTTTCAACTAAAAATCTAGTTGAAGAAAGAATAAATAAAATCATAGAAAATAAACCTTTTTTAATAAAAAGGGAAATAAAAGATTATTCTAAAAACATATCTTACAATAAATACTCTAGCCATGATCTTCTTTCCGTAATTGATTTGCTTCTTTAAAATTAAGAGACTTGTATATCATTTATTTTAGATGGAATAAAATCGAAAAGAAAACAAAAAATATCCCGGTATTCTAAAATACCGGGATATTTTTCGTGAATTTTTATTTTTTTTCAAAAGACTGGCAGTCAGTACATTCTACCATCGTTGGATTTGTTTCGTGGGTACCAACTGTAATTTTGTTTAAACTACAATATGGTTCAGTGGAACAATGGTGTTTACATTGGTCTACTGTACACCCGATGCTGTGGTTTGCTTGACAATCCATTTGTTGCGCCTCCTTTTCAGAATGGTATCTTTAGTATGGACAAAATCCAAAAAGATATACCTTACTGAAAACGAACAACATACTCCATTTTATGAAAAAACTAGTGATATTTTACTGCATAAAGGTAAAACCGACCAAGGAATACAGCTAATAAATCCATAAAACGGATTTTTCAATTTTAAATTTTGGAGTAACCATAGCTATTAGCCAAAGCATCAATTTTATGGTTTTCCTTACAGAATGGGCAATCCCGGAAGGAGTAGGTTTGATAATCTGGAATATCTTCTTTTTGAAAAATACTTTTTACTGGAATATCTTGTACTTCATCCATTGTGCTAAAAATAGCAGAAATTCCAATCACATTACCGCCATAATAATCCAAACATTCCAAAGAACGTTTTGCTGTTTTACCAGTTGTAATCGAAGCGATTAGCAGCAATATTCTCTTTCCCGCAATCATATCTTGGATATTATCGCGGAAGATCATCTGACCATTGGTATTAAATTCTGGTGTTACTACATAAATTGTACTACTGGAATTCATCTGCATATAGGAGGTTTTGGTCAGTTCACGTGCCAAAAAGCTACCAATTACTTCACTGCCATCCATACAAATAATCGTATCCACTAAAGTTGTACTGGAATAGTAATCAGCAAAGTTTAAGGCTGCATTTCTAGCCATATTATGGTCGTGCTTTACCCTAGTAATATCAATATAATAATTGATGTGGGAATGGCTGGTTACAAAATGTCCTGGTATGGCGGAAATAATGACATCTCCATGGATACTAGATTTAATTTCAATTGCCTGTTTATTCATAGTCAAAGCCTCCTTAATCATGTAATAAAGAAAAAATTTATTTTATTTATTATATCATTCCTTTCTATATTTTTCAATCATTTATTATATAATTTATATTATTTGTACAAATATAAAAAATTATTTTTTGTGATCCTACAAAATTAAAGGGCGTGTAAACAACCATAAAAATACATTCTGTACTATTATGGTTGAATATACTATTATTTAAATTTATTTGTCAATTTGCTATATTTTCTTCACGAATTATTGTTAAATATTTTTTCTTTTTTTGCTTGATCTTTTTTCCAATTTGGAAGATAATAAAATTAGATAAAATCACACAGGGAGGTTGAAGTAATGAACAGTAAAATGGTACAAACAGAACGTGGAACAATGGAAGAAAAATTGCCAGAAAATATTGAGTTTTCTCAGGTGATTAAAATCTCAAAAGAAAAACAGTACAATCCACACAATGATTATACTGTTCCCCCTGAATTATTAGATTGCAATAGCTGCCAGCCATGTTTTGTATTGTGGAATTCTCCAAATGGATTAGCGCTTACCTGCCAAGAACAAAATGGTTTTGTAACAAAATACCAAGACCAAATTGGAGTAGAAGAATTCCAAACAATAGTAGATACAATTATATGGGAATAATCTTAAAATCTAGACGGTGTTCTTATCATAATAGAAACAGGCAGAGGGATTTCTCTGCCTGTTTTGCTATTTTATTGGATACATATGGTCTAATGGCCCGTTTCCATGCCCTAAATTTAACTTGGAGGACAGTGTGCCGGTCAAGTATTGTTTTGCCTTTTTAATGCTATTTTGCAAATCAATCCCTTCTGACAGCCCGCAGGCAATAGCGGAAGATAAGGTGCAGCCTGTACCGTGATTATTTGGATTATTTATTCTATTGGTATGAAACCAATGGTACCCCCTATCGTATAGCAGATCATCTGCGTCCCCATCTAGGTGTCCTCCTTTTAACAGGATTGCGGAACCAAATTGATGATGTAATCTTTCTGCTGCTTCTTCCATCTCCTTCCTGGTTGTGATTTCGGTATCCAGTAAGTATTCCGCCTCCGGAAGGTTAGGAGTAACCAGCTTTGCCAATGGAAATAATTCCTGTTTACAAACCTGTATTGTCTGCTGGGTCATCAAAGCTTTCCCGCTGGTAGAAACCATAACAGGGTCTATTACTAGGTTTCTTGTATGGTATTGTACTAATTTTTTGGCTACAACATGGGCGATTTCATGATTTGGAATCATCCCAATTTTCACTGCGTCCGGTGTGATATCCTGGAAAATACAGTCCAACTGTTGAGATACTATTTCCACAGGACATTCCCACACAGAAACAACGCCTAATGTGTTTTGCGCTGTAACTGCAGTGATTACACTCATTCCGTATTGTTTATGTACTGTAATCGTCTTTAAATCCGCCTGTATCCCCGCGCCTCCACTACAATCGGACCCAGCAATTGTTAATATTTTTTTCATCACGCCCTCCTTGCATACAAAGATTATGCTTTTACCATTTTTTCCGCCAATTGACGCAGTTCTCTTGTGGCTTTCGAAATATCGTTTTGGGCGAAAATAGCGGAAACAACTGCAACTCCATTGACTCCGCTTCCAGATAATTGCAACAGATTATGGGCATTGATTCCTCCAATGGCAACAACCGGGATGGATACCGCCTTGCAGATTTGCTTTAAGGTATCAAACGAAACATCACTGGCATCCAATTTGGTAGAGGTAGAAAACACAGCTCCAACCCCTAAATAATTCGCCCCCATTTGTTCTGCAAGTATAGCCTGCTCCACTGTTTGGGCTGATACACCAATAATTTTATCTTTCCCAAGGCGTTCCCGTACCTGGTTTGCCGCCAGGTCAGATTGCCCTACATGGATGCCGTCAGCGCCACAAGCAATCGCAACTTCCAGATTATCATTGATGATAAACGGGATATTATGTTTCTGGCAAACGGATTGAATCTTGACTGCTTCTGCTAGGAAATCTTTATCCGACAATTCTTTCTCCCGCAATTGGACGATTGTCGTCCCCGCTAAAATAGTTTCTTCTACCTGGTCCACCAAATCATGGTCCCCTAACCAACTTCGGTCAGTAACCGCATATAATAATAAATCATCTGGTGTAAACTTCAATTTTCGCCCCTCCTTTCAGGATATCATCTTCCATTTTACTCATGGCGTCGATTAGATAGGTGCGGAAACTAGAAGTCCCACCATTGGTTTCACATATTTTTTGATAAGCCAATTCTCCACACAACCCCATTGCCGCAATCGCAGCAACAGTTGCCTCGGTAACCCTATCTGAATTCGCCGCACAATAAGCCGCGATCATCCCTGTTAACATACATCCTGTACCAGTAATTTTAGACATCACAGGATGTCCATTCCGGATGACATAGGCCTGGGTGGTATCACATACCAAATCAATCGCCCCAGTAATGGCGATGGTAGACCCTGTACTTTCACTCAGCTTCGTGGCAAATTCAACCGCTTGCGGGAGATTTTGTTCGGTAATAGCGTCTAATTCATTGGCGTCTACCCCTTGGGTATTGCCTTTTCCCGCCGCAATCGTCTTGATTTCAGAACTATTTCCACGGATAACAGTAAATTTTACTTCTTCTAATAAAGATTTTGCTGTGTTCGTCCTCAATTGGGAAGCACCGGCTCCTACTGGGTCCAATACAGTAATGTGTCCCAACCGATTTGCCTGTTTTCCTGCCAAAAGCATGGAGGAAATTGTTCTGGAATTCAATGTTCCGATATTAATATCCAATCCAGCGCAAATAGAAGTAATCTCTTCTACCTCCTGCTGGTCATCCGCCATAATCGGGGAGCCTCCACATGCCAGTAATATATTGGCTACATCATTTACTGTTACATAATTGGTAATACAGTGGATTAAGGGAATCCGTTCCCGTACGTTTTGGATGATTCCTTCTAGCATATTTCGCACCTTCCTACTCTATTTATTGTTTTGCTGTACCAAGGGAAACTTGCACACGTTCTAACACTTTTGCCCTTTTTAAAGCACATAATAATACAAAAGCCATGGTAGCTCCTCCCGCTGTGCTTACCAAAAATGGTACTACATAAGCAAATACCGCTGCTTCTTGCCCCATGATTAGGGTAGCTACTGGATAAGCTACCAAAGCACCTAAAATACCAGTGCCAAATACTTCCCCAATATAGGCCAAATAAAGCTTTTTACCAAAATACTGATACAATATCCCACAAAGCAAGGCACCTACCATGCTACCTGGAAAAGCAAGTAAACTTCCTGTTCCTAATAAAACACGGATTAACGAAGTGGCAAATGCCATGCCAAATCCATAGGCAGGTCCCAGTGTTACCCCTGCAATTACATTGACAACATGCTGTACTGGAAAGCATTTTGACGCGCCTACCGGGATGTAAAATGCGGAACAGACTACCCCTAACGCAATCAATACAGCCGCAGTTGTTAGTTTTTTAATTTGATAATTCATAAAAACACTCCTTTTGAACACAGCCGATCCGATCCAGACAAACAAAAAACGGAATATGCCACCAGCATATTCCGCAATTTTATCATTCCGCAACATCCCTACGTTGGCATTATCCAAATCAGGTTATGGGTCGAAGTTGATGACTTCCTCTCAGCCTGCTATCACAAGCTCCCCGGCTTATATTCTATTTATTTTTAAATTTATTGTAGCACTGGTTTTTTTATTTGTCAATAAAAATGCTAAATTGATAAAACACCAAAAAAATTATTCTAAATTCTGCAATTATCACAAAAAAATATTGAATATTTTGGCTTATTGCATTTTATTTTGTGATAACACAAGAAAAATCAGCAAATTTTTTGTGTATTTTTCTTATTATTTTCTATGGATACAGGACAATCTTTAGGAAGATAATCAATTGAAAAATAAGGTAGAAAAATGGTATTATCTATAATAGATAATGGTCTTGTTGTGCGCAAATTGTCCTCAATTTTTGGCCGATGAAAAACAAACTAACAGGCAAAAGGAGAATTGTTTCATGAGAGGTATTTATACATCTGTAACTGATATCCGCCGTAAAGTATTTACCGAAGTAGCCCGTATGGCTTATGAAGGCGGAGACTACGCAAAAAAAATTGAAGAACTGCCATACAAAATTATTCCAGGCGAAATTGCTACTTACCGTGAAAGTATCTTCCTGGAACGTGCGATTGTAGGGGAACGTCTGCGTTTATGTATTGGTTTACCACTGCGTCCAGTAGATGAAAACAAACCAATCTCTGATGGTATCTTTGAAAGTGCAATTGCGGAAAAATATTATGACCCTCCACTGGTAAATATTATCTCTTTTGCATGCAACAAATGCCCGGAAAAGAAATTTGAAGTGACAAATTTATGCCAGGGATGTTTAGCACATCCATGTTCCGAAGTCTGTCCAAAAGGGGCAATTAGCTTTGACGCACATGGAAAATCCGTAATTGACCAAGAAAAATGTATTAAATGTGGACGTTGTAGAACCGTCTGTCCTTATGGTGCTATTCAAAAAATGGAACGTCCTTGCGCAAAAGCGTGTGGAATGAACGCAATTGGCTCAGATGAACACGGCCGTGCACAAATTAATTATGATTTGTGTGTATCCTGCGGTATGTGTATTGTAAACTGTCCATTTGGTGCTATCTCGGATAAAGGCCAAATCTTCCAGTTAATCCAATCTATCAAAAAAGGTGACCAGGTGATTGCCGCTGTTGCCCCAGCATTTTTAGGACAATTTGGTCCAAAAGCAACTCCTGAAAAAATCAAAGACGCAATGCGCCACCTGGGATTTGCCGATGTAGTAGAAGTAGCTGTTGGCGCTGACCTTTGTACGATTGAAGAAGCAGAAGATTTCTTGAAGAAAGTTCCAGAAGAACAGCCATTTATGGCAACTTCCTGTTGTCCTTCCTGGTCTGTTATGGCAAAAAAACTCTTCCCAGAATTTGCGCCTTATATCTCCATGGCATTAACTCCAATGGTACTGACCGCACGTTTAATCAAAAAAGAACATCCAGATTGTAAAGTGGTATTTGTTGGCCCATGTTCCGCAAAAAAACTAGAAGCATCCAGAAGAAGTATCCGCAGTGATGTTGACTTTGTATTGACTTTTGAAGAAATTATGGGGATGTTTGAAGCGAAGAATATTGATTTCAACCTGCTGGAAGGCAATGAACCATTGAATGAAGGTACAGGTGCAGGTCGTGGCTTCGCTGTAAGTGGTGGTGTTGCAAACGCTGTTGTAGAAGCAATCAAAAAAATAGATCCTGATCGGGAAGTACAGGTAGACTACGCAGAAGGTTTGGAAAACTGTAAGAAAATGCTTACCTTAGCAAAAGCAGGAAAACGCAATGGATTCCTGTTAGAAGGAATGGGTTGCCCAGGCGGATGTGTTGCTGGTGCGGGAACCCTTCAACCAGTAGCAAAATCCACTGCTGCTGTAGCAAAATACAAATCTCAAGCAGAACAACAAAATGCTTTGGATAGCAAATACGCACATAAATTAAAACACTTAGATTAATGCAAGAAAGAGGGATAGTAACTATCCCTCTTTCTTCTTTTTTGAGCATATGTGTATTAACTTTATCCTGAAATATCATTTAAAATAAAGGAGCTATGATATGAAAATTGAAGGAAATCAGAAAGAAATAGACGCTATGGAACAATTCCACCGAGGAAACCGGCAACAAGGGCTTCAGCTTCAAGAAGAATTTGCCGCTGCGTTTCGGGAAGAATATCAAAATAAAGATCATTGCCCCTGTAAAAAGGCATGCCGTTATCATGGAAACTGTAAGGAATGTGTAGCGATCCATCGGGCACACCAGGAACATGTCCCAAATTGTATGCGCCCTATTATTAATAAAAAACTAAAATTGCTATCTGAGTTAACAGAACATACCATTGCAAATGAAATTGAACCTCCTCATGAAATACTAAGAAAAGAATTTCAATAACTGTAACATTATTTTGTGTCTTTTCAAAAAAATTAAAAAGGTTTGTATCAGCCAAAAAATTTATTATCCTTGCCTAAGAACTACTTTTACCTAAAACGCAAAGTACTGAACAAATGAAAGATGATTCCAATATTATCAAATTAGAAAAAGAATTTACCATTAAATGGACTGCTTTTATTTGAATGGAATCGATCAAATTCTTCCGTCACCTTTTCCAATATGAATTCATAAAATAAGACAGATGCTAATGCGAAAAACACTCCCCTTTTTTCGTTGGATTGATTATTTCACAGCAAATTGGCAAAACTATTTATGCAAGAATTTTTTAATAGGAGTGAACATCAATGTCTGTAAAAAGGGGAGAAATTTATTACGCTGACCTAAGCCCTGTCGTTGGCTCAGAACAAGGCGGGATTCGTCCGGTTTTGATTGTGCAAAATGATGTTGGGAACCGATATAGCCCTACTGTAATTGCAGCCGCCATTACCAGCCAAAAAGATAAAACAAATCTGCCCACCCATATTGAACTAAATGCGTCAAAATGCGGCTTAGCAAAAGATTCCATTGTATTGCTGGAACAAATCCGCACCATTGATAAACGCCGTTTAAAAGAAAAAACAGGGGAACTGGATGCCAGCAGTATGAACAATGTAAACAACGCATTATCCGTTAGTTTTGGTTTGGGGAATGCTACATAATTCCCCTAAAAAGAGTTATTGTTCCTAAATACAATAACTCTTTTTTGTTCCTTTGGGAATTCGTAGTATTATTCTATGAAAAAAAACAGGATTGATATCAATCCTGTTTTTTTCTATGGATTAAAATTTTCTTCTGAGCCCTCTAGTAAAAATATTGTTTCTCGATAGGAAGTATGCTATACTGTTGATAATTGATATAAGGAGGTTTTTACATGTATCAAACCATTTTATTTGATTTGGACGGCACTTTAACAGACCCCAAAGAAGGGATTACTAAATGCGTCCAATATGGGTTGCAGCATTTTGGTATTGATCAGCCGGATTTAGAACAGCTGACTGTTTTTATTGGACCTCCTTTGATGGATGGGTTCCAACAATATTACCATTTTACCGAAGAACAGGCATCCATTGCTACCCAGAAATACCGAGAGCGTTTTAAAAATCAGGGTATTTTTGAAAATAAACTGTATGATGGAATTCCAGAGTTGTTACAGCATTTGTTAAATCAAGGCAAAACTTTAGCGATCGCAACTTCCAAACCACAAATTTTTACGGAGCAGATTTTAGACCATTTTGATTTGACAAAATATTTTTCTGTTATTGTGGGAAGTACATTGGATGGAACTCTCAGTAAAAAAGAGGATGTTATTCAGGAAACATTAAAACAGCTACAATTAAACCCAGAGCAATTCAAACAAGCTATTATGGTTGGCGACCGTTGCTATGATATCCTGGGGGCACAGAAATGCGGCTTAAACTCGATTGGAGTTGGATACGGTTATGCGCAACCTGGCGAGTTATCCCAAGCAGGCGCTACTTATCAAGTTGAAACTATTTTAGAACTACAGGAATTACTGGATCAAATTTAACTGACTTCTCCCCTCCCTAGAACCAGGAAGGGGTGTTTTTTCATCTTCTTCCCTATTTTTTTAATCGGATTGCAACTACAGTAATATCGTCAGAATGGCCATCAATCCTACGGCGTTGTGCCTCCGCGCATAGTTTTTGGGAAATTTCCCTGGAGGATAATTGAGAATACAGTTCTAATTCAGAGGAAATCCAATCTTCACCGGATGCTAATGCCCCATCCGAAACCATAACAACCAAGTCACCACGATTGAGCTTCATTTCCTCTTTGTCATATTGGATCCCCTGCAAAATCCCAATTGGTAAACTGGAACACTCGATCCGTACTACCTTCCCATTCCTCATCACAAAAGAACTTGCCGCACCGGATTTTGCAAATTCCGCCATCCCTGTATATAAATCGATGGTGCATACATCCAAGGTTGCCAAAGATTCTTCCCTAGATTTTACCAGAAAAGCCAGATTAACCAATTGGAACGTGGCATCAAATCCAAACCCTGTTTGCAGCAATTTGCGCGCGATGGAACAGGTCATAGTACTGTCCACAGCGGCCCTGGCTCCACTTCCCATTCCATCGCTTAAAATAATATGGGCAAATCCTTTACTGTCCATAAAATACTCAAAGCTATCCCCACAATAGCGATTATTGTTGTTTGAAATTTGAGAAGCATGAAAATCCACCCGAAAGTTTGCCCGCTCAAAATAAGATACTTTTGTGGATAAATCGGAAGATACTACACTGGGGAGTTCCATTTCACGGTTTAGATGTTCCGTTAATTGTTCACTAATCTGTTCTAAATGGAAATCATCTGGACGTTGTGCCAAATAAATATCACAGTACAGTCGGTCATATTTATCATAATAACAATGGATTTCTTTTGGCTGACAGCCAATTTCCTGAAATGCCTCCTGTACTACTAAATTAGCTTTTGGGTCGTTGGCAATTATATCGGATAGTTCCTTGCTCATTTCACAAAGCATACCGGATATCCCTTCTAACTGGTTAATCGCCATTAAACGTGCTTCTACTACCCGGCGTGTAGCTGCCTCCTTTGCCAAAAATTCTTTATAGTCCAAATTGATCTCTTGCAAAAATTCTTCTGGTTGGCAGCACTTTTGCTGAAAGAAAAAGGGGGCTGTATCCTTCTCTACCTTACCTTTGGTACGCAATAATTTTGTTAGATTATTTAAAGCATGTGTCATATCCCCATAAGCCGCTCCCCAACAAAACGTATTTAACCCGCAGTTTTTACAAACCCTTTCAGACGTTTTCGTATAAATATGAAAAATATCATTTTCCGCTGCTGCTTCCATATGATTAGAAACTTTTTCGATAGAATGTTGTAGGTCTGTTAAGCTGTCCGCAACAAACTCCAACTTTGAGGTCATACCATCCGTATGGGTACGATGTACTTTTGGAATTTTTTCTTTCGTGAATAAACGGTCCAAAATGTTGTCAGGAAAAAAGAAAAACACTGCGGAACCCAATAAAACCTCTACCATATCCAATGTTGTAACCTGTTCTACCCCCAACACTACCGCAGAAAACGTAGCAGAAGCAATGAACATCGTAACCTGAGCAATCTTTCCTAATGGACGGAATACTCCTCCAATAAATGCCGCTACAATTAAACAGCCAGAACTAACCGCTAAGTTAGTATCATAAAGTGTCATTGCAATCGTAAATAAAATGGCTACTAACACACCACCAGCATAGCCAATCCAGTACATGCCAATACAGATACAGATAATCCCTATAATTCTGGCTATCCGAAAGTTCCATAGTTCCAAAGGGGCAAGAGAAAGGAAGGTAATCGTACATAAAATAGCGAAACTGGCTTTTTCCACAAATCTGTATTCGTGGGAAGGTGATGATAACGAATGCACAACCATACTCACCATAAAGGCCATACTGCCACATAATAAGACTTCAGATCCTTTTAGCAAAATGGTAATGGTAGAAACAGGATGTAATACAATGGAAATAACAGTTGTCGTCAACAAAGAAACGGAAGCAATGGCACCTTGGATAACCGAATCCGTTTCTGCTGTATGTCCTTTTAAATGAATAAAAAATTTAAAAATAGTTACCAACAATAGCGCTGCAATATAGCTGCTATTATCGGTAATCCCACCGAAGATCACATAGCCACAAGCACTACCAGCTAAAGCAAAAAGGCTGTACTCTTTTGGGGTAGCTGCTGCAAAAGATATCCCAAAGGGGGAAAACGACCCTAATACCCTCGCGTTGGATAATAGCGCCGATAAAAATCCAACAGCGCAGCCTTGCAGCAAATCAAGGGAGCGGGTTTTGATGATTGAACTGCTTTTCATAATAACCTCCATTATTTTTTACTTCCCCTAGATAAATAACAGGAATTTTAAAGATAGTTGACACATAAAATAGAGTATACAAGGAGTAGATTGCCTGTTTTATCAAGGAGTATGTTACTATTACCCCCTATTATAAAAACTTTTATTGGAAAATATTGTTGATTCGTAAGATTCGATGGATAGTTACTATTGTTGTCATGAATCTCAATAATTTGTTATAGTTTTGTAATTGTTATTTTGCTTTAAATTTGTTATAATAACTAATATAAAAAATAAATGAAACACTATTTTGTTTATGTCCATTAACAATACAATGGTTTATAAAACAAATTCTATTCTATTTCATTTACTATCTTACAAATGAAAAAGAGTATTGATTCTCTATGCTAATCTTAATTCATTTATAGAGGAGTATTATGATACAATTTGGTAAAAATAGAATTGATTGATTTTGTAAATTTTAAAGAGGTTTTTTTATGGTTACATATTTAATCGTATGGGGTATCGCTTTTGTTGTATTCGCAATTATTGAAGCATTAACCCCACAACTTGTATCCATCTGGTTTGCCTTAGGTAGCTTAGTTGCTTTTGTTGCCGCTATTTTTGGCTTACCACTATGGTTACAAATTGTCATTTTTATTTTAATTTCCATTTTAGCGTTGTTGGCAACAAGGCCATTGGCAAAACGACTGTTAAACAAAAAAATAGAGCCTACCAATGCCGACCGTTTAATTGGAAAAATTGGTTATATTTTAGAACCTGTCGATAATTTTAAGGAACAAGGACGAGTTCAAATAGATGGACAGGATTGGAGTGCCCGCAGTATAGATGGCACCCATCTGGAAGTTGGAACAAACGTAGTAGTACGGCGTATTGAAGGAGTAAAACTAATTGTACATGTAGCGATGCCAGAAGATTATGAAAACCAACAGCCAGAAAACCAATAAAAGTTAATGGATCCTGATGGTTTGGATAGAGTGAGCTTTTCATTGTAGATATTGAGAATATAACACAATAATAAAAAGGAGAATGATATTATGCCAATTCCTATGAGTGTATTGATTGTATTAGCAATTGTTATTATTTTATTGATTATTTTAGTTTCCTGTATTAAAATTGTTCCGCAAGCAAAAGTATTTGTAATGGAACGTTTAGGCGCATACCATTCTACATGGGTCACTGGTTTGCATTTTAAAATTCCATTTTTGGATAAAGTGCGAGCCAAAGTCTCCATGAAAGAACATGTAATTGATTTTCCACCACAGCCTGTTATCACAAAAGATAATGTTACAATGCAGATTGACACTGTGGTATTTTTTCAAATTACCGATGCAAAACTTTATACTTACGGCGTAGAGCATCCAATTTCTGCAATTGAAAATTTGACAGCGACTACTTTACGTAATATTATTGGTGAAATGGAATTAGACCATACATTAACCTCCCGTGATATCATCAACAGCAAAATTACTTCTATTTTGGATGTTGCTTCGGATAAATGGGGAATCAAGGTAAACCGTGTGGAATTAAAGAATATTATTCCACCACGCGAGATTCAAGACGCAATGGAAAAACAGATGAAAGCGGAACGGGAACGCCGTGAATCTATCTTACAGGCAGAAGGACGTAAAAAAAGTGAGATCCTTGTAGCAGAAGGGGAAAAACAATCCCAGATTTTACGAGCAGAAGCTCAAAAAGAATCTGAGGTATTGCGTGCGCAGGCTGAAAAACAAGCTTTAATTTTACATGCGGAAGCTGTAAAAGAACAAAGCATCCGTGAAGCAGAAGGTCAGGCACAAGCAATTGAAATGGTACAAAACGCACTGGCACAAAGTTTACGTGTATTGTCTGAATCCAATCCTTCTGACCAAGTTTTAACCTTAAAGGCATTAGAAGCCTTTACAAAAGCTGCTGATGGAAAAGCAACTAAAATTATTATTCCAAGTGAATTGCAATCATTGGCAGGTTTGGCCACAACCTTTAAAGAGGTAATGACAGACAAAGACCAACCAGAGATAGATAAACCACAATGACATCAGATAAAGAACAAAAAGCTGTCCTTTTTAGGACAGCTTTTTGTTCTTATTTATTTTCTTAAAGTAGATTCTCATTCATCAATTCATCATTTGCTTGTTTTTTAATTTTAATCCTTCCTATCCCTTTAATATTGTTTTTTATCATTATAAAATAATATTAAAATTTTGACATTCTAATTTATCGATATATTAAAATCACAATTTTCTAAAATATTTGGTTATAGGATAAAAATAATTTTGAAAATATAAAAAGGAACCAATAAAATTCATTGGTTCCAATAATTTAAAAATATTATTTTTTTGGTGGAATCACATTATAATGTACCAAAGCATTATAAATACCATCTTCATCTACCGAAGTTGTTATATAATCAGCAGCCTGTTTTACGTC
The DNA here is from genome assembly GCF_900095865.1 of Massilioclostridium coli. Lineage (GTDB taxonomy): Bacteria > Bacillota > Clostridia > Oscillospirales > Ruminococcaceae > Massilioclostridium > Massilioclostridium facile. Next base: position 200,098 of record NZ_FMIZ01000006.1, read on the forward strand.
TTCACCGCCATTGCCCATAGCAACACCAATGGTAGTCATCCGCACCATTTCCACGTCATTTCCTCCATCACCAAAGGAGACTGTTTCCGCTCCAGTAAGATTAAAATACTCTAACATTTTTTGAATTCCTAAAGCTTTACTTCCTCCTTTTGGAACAACATCAATAAACAATGGATTCCAGCGCGTAGCATTACAATGAGGTAGATGGGACATAAATTCTTTTTCCTGTTCTGGATGAATATATGGAACAATTTGAAAAATATCTTCCTGTAAAGCCCTTTCCACGGGACAGATTGGTGGAGGTGAAATATTCACAGATTGATGAATGAAACGCACCTCATCATCTTCATAATTTAAGAAAAGGTCTTTCTGTGCTCCAAAGATACAAGGAAAAGGTTTTCTTTTTAACATCTGTACAATGGTTTGAATATCCTTTTTTGGAATACAATTTTTATAAATGATTTGATCATCAACAAAGCAATACTGGCCATTTAAGGTAATATAACCGTCAAACTCAAATTCTTGAATACTAAATAATTGGGATTTATGCCTTCCAGTGGAAACAATTAATTTAATTCCCTGCTCCCTCATAGCATGTAACGCATATAAAGTGGAATCTGACATTTTATGCGTTTGAAAACTTACTAAGGTTCCATCTACATCAAAAAATACAGCTTTTACCATATTGGTTCTCCTATCTACCGCCGAATTTTTTATCTTTTACCAAAATTATAGCATAGAAATTAGTAATTTTCAATAAATAAAAATCGGTTTGTTTTTAAAGTACAACTATCAGTTTTCAAAAAAATATATGAAAATTTAAAAGCACCACAGACAGTTTCCGTGGTGCTTTTAATGTATAATTTCAATATTCAATTTTTAAAACCTCGTTATCTATTCTAATTTAGTCTGGTGGTCTCACTCCAAATAACTTTTTTATTATTAAGAATTGATTATAGTTTTTGTTCCTATCTCTTTCTCTCTAATACCAGTTATTATCTTCCAGATATGATTTACTTATAACCATTTTTTAACAATTATAAGTTTTATTAAAAAATCATTACACCTGATTCCCTAATAATTTATCATAAGTTCAGATAATTAGGTTTCTGTCTGTTTTAACCTTTTTAACAGGCTTACCTATTACATTGGACTATCCCCTAAATATTAATTTGTATTACAATGTATCACTACTTTGTAATAAACCAACTGTTATATCTTCAGTTAGTTTTTATGGGGAGTATAAAACAAACGCTGTTTTATACATAAGTTCTTATTTCATGGGACTGTACCTTTTCCTTTACTTCTAAATGTAACCAATTAAAACAAATTATTCTATCTTCAATAAACTTGTAATTACTTTAATCGAACACTCAAATAACAGTTCAAACTATATCTTATGATACTGCGTTTAAAGATAACTAGTACATTGGCATAACCCTCATAATTCTATTGAGCGTATTACTTGCCGATCCTTCATGAACGATATTGTTCTTTTCAGTAGATCATACTTACTGTTACAATATCTTATCTCGTCTTGTTAGCACATTGGCCTAACCTCGTTAATTTATAATATATTCTATCCTTTTACAGCTTTTTCAATTACAGTACATCAATCTTTAATTTCTGCACTTTTTCTTGAATCTTCTATTTTACTGTAAATAACAAGATAGTTGAGGAAAATCTCCTCTGTGTACCTCCCACCCTAATTGCTTTACAATTAAAATGTTCAGTTTCTATAGGCACTCACCATATCTATATACAATGATATATATTTAAATTTCTTGTTTGCTGAATTTTTTTAAATTGCTTTTAACTCTTTAAAAGCCGTATCTCTCAAGTTTCCTTATGAAATACTAATAAAATAACCCCTCAGCAAATCAATCTGATTCTCAATAACAGCTATGCTTCTTTTTTGTAGTTCATTCACTTCGGGTTGGAAAAATCTTATTGCGCTTTGGCGTTTTTCTACAACTCCCGCTTCTTTCAGCTTAGCCTCTTTCTCATATGGGAATACCTATTCAATTGTGAGCCTGGAATTTCTTCACCATTCATTGGTATCACCCTTCTTTCTTTTTGGTATTGGGTTATTCTCTATGTCTATAGTATAGCACCATGTTCGTGCAATGTCAATAGGTTTTTTAAAAAAACTTTATTGTTTTTATTTTAATTGTCATTCTTTTCACAAATTTAAGCTATATTGTAAATTTATCATATTTGTATTCCTTCACCTAAAAAATACATTGACTTTCCCTTTCACTCAGGGTAAAATAACTATAGCGATTTTGAAAGGGGTGTTCTAATATGGAACAACAGGAATATACACCAGATATTTATACGCTAGAAGATGAAGAAGGCAATGAAGTTGTATTTGAAATGATTGATAGTATCGAATTAGATGGGCAAAAATATTATGCAATGATGCCATACTATGAAAATCCAGAGGATATGCTCAACGATGACGGCCAGTTAATCGTTCTGCGCAATGAAGTAGTAGACGGTGAGGAAATGATGGCAACCATCGACGATGATGAGGAATATGACCGCATTGGCGAAATTTTTATGAAACGAATTACAGAAATGTTTGAAGACGATGAGGAAGAATAAACAAAAAATTCTTCTTGAATTTTTTAAATAAAATGTTATAATACTATTAGTGACTGCCTTGTCACGTTTGTACAGTTTTATTAATCCAACACTTATGAATTGGGAGTCTAGGCTCTTCTTGTGGATTGCAGACCTCCCGCTTTGGCGGAAGAAGGGAGCGCGAAACAAGAAGGAGGACACCCACCTGTTGCTATGGCACGGGTTTTTCATCCTGTACGACGGCAAGGTGGTTATTTTTTATACCAAAAAACAGAAAGGGATAATTGTATGGAACACTGGTTATCCAGAACTGAAGCGTTAATCGGGACAGAACAAACCCAAAGGTTGCAACAAGCAAAAGTAGCTATCCTGGGGCTAGGAGGAGTCGGAGGAGCCGCTGCAGAGGCAATTTGCCGTGCTGGAGTTGGAAATATTCTGTTAATGGACCATGATATTGTGGATATTACAAATATCAACCGTCAGTTATTTGCTACAACAAAAACAGTAGGTCAAGAAAAATGCCTTGCTGCTGCCCAAAGACTACAAAATATTAATCCAGATTGCAAATTAACGGTACATCAAACCTTTTACCAAGCAGATACGCGGGAACTTCTGTTTCAGTTCCAACCAAATTTTGTAATAGATGCCATTGATACCGTCACATCTAAATTGGATTTAGCAGTGGAATGCCAAAAGCGCAATGTAAACCTAGTGATGTCTATGGGAACAGGAAATCGTATAGATCCATCTAAATTTCAGATTGGAGATATATCTGATACAGCTGGATGCGGTTGTGCTTTGGCACGTGTAATGCGGAGAGAGCTAAAAAAACGTGGTATTTTACACCAAGCTGTTGTCTATTCCACAGAATTTCCCCAAACCATTGTGGTAGATTCTTCTCATGGGAAACATTCCCCCGGCAGCATCTCTTTTTGTCCTCCAGTAGCTGGTTACTGTTTAGCCTCCTATGTAGTGCAATATCTAATCAAAATATAATTTTTACTATATAGCTATTAAAGTTTCTATTATGCCAAATTTCTCTTTCTTAGGATTATTTATTACGAAGTTTTAGATTACAAAAAGCCAAAATTCCTCTTTTGTTTTATCTACTAGTACAGCGTACTAATCATCATTTTTATCTTTTTATAAGAAGTGTTTCGTTTATCCCTGTTATTTGTTGAATTACAGTATACATAAAAAAAGCCTGTTGTGAAATACTATTCGCAGCAGGCTTTTTATTTTGTTGCATAAATGATTGAGGGATTTTATGAAAAAACATTTCTTTTGTCTGACAGGGGCCATAGCAGGTTTGCTGAATGGGCTATTTGGCGCTGGAGGAGGGGTTGCAGTTGTTCCTTTGCTAGAACACGCTGGGATTGACACTAAGAAATCCCACGCAACCTCCATTGCCATTATCGCTCCTCTGTCACTGATAAGCAGTTTATTGTATTTTCAAAATGGTAGTATTGATTTTTCTCTGGCTTGGTCCTATCTGCCCTATGGATTTGCCGGAGCTTTGGCTGGTTCCCTATTTATGAAAAAAATTCCAACAGCAATCTTGAAACGTTGTTTTGGTGCTGTAATGGTAATATCAGCCATCCGGTTATTTTTAAAATGATCCTAACAATTATTGTCGGTTTTTTATCCGGTGTAGCTGCTTCCTTAGGGCTGGGGGGCGGTTTTGTATTGCTATTATACCTGACTGCAGTTGCCAACGCTGGGCAAATGCAAGCACAAGGGGTTAATTTGGTTTTTTTCCTACCAATTGCTGCGTTATCCCTTATTATCCACGCAAAAAACGGATTTATTGAAAAAAAGCCATTACTACCGGCTATCTTATGGGGAGTTATAGGAGTATTAGTAGGAAGTTTTATTGCGTTTCATATTCCTGTAGAATGGCTTTCCAAATTATTTGCAGGGTTCATCCTTATTTTAGGAATCAAGGAACTCTTTTTTCCGAAAAAGGAAAATAAAAAAGATGGAGGAGCTGAATCAAAAAAGCCTGCTAATCGGTAATCCCTGTATATTGAATCTTTCTATCCTGATACAACAGAGTTTAACACGATAATTTTTATATTATCGATTCATCTACACGAAAAATCTTCAATAGATGTCTTTCAACCGCTTATAACAAAAAAGAGCATGGTATTAAAATACCTAGCTCTTTTTCATCATATAGTTATTATAGATTTCCATTGTCCATTTGGCTATTTTCAGTGAAACTAAAGAAACATTTTGTTTTTCGATCATGAAATTTTACAGATATTTTATTATTTGAAAAATTCGTATGATAAGCAGAATAAAGGCGATAAACATTAAAAAAATACCAATGGCACGGCTTATCTCCAAAGATAGCTGGGAGGGTTGAACCTCTTTAAAGTGCCATCCATATCGTAAATACCAAACCTTTTTAGGAAAAAATGTAAGAAAAATACCCCCAACTAAGAATGGTAAAATAATCCATCCATAATGAGATCCATCTATTTTCTCCTCCCTTTCAACTAAAATATCACACAACGTACTACCGTCAACATAACGGTTTTGATCATAACCTTCGCTCCATCCAGAAGCTCCACTACTGCTTGAACCCTCCCACCAGTAAGAAGAACCATTTGGATATATAATCTTGATATCATAATAACCATAAGAATTTCCGGAAATGGTATATTGATAGATATTAGTGCCCTCTGAGATAGTACTATTGTTTACATCTACTGTAAATATAGAATCACCCTTGGTTACAGTATAGGTAGAAGAACAGCCTCCTAACATAAATAGTAATACAATTGTCCACAATAACAAATATAACTTCTTCATTTTATATCCTTCCTTTTTCTTCTAATTATTTTTAGCATAACAGATATCGTTTGAAAAGTCAATTTTTGTCGAAAAATGGATAATAGAAAAATGATATGATATACTACGGAAAAATTGTATTTTATGGTAATTATTTAAATAGTTAAATTAGAACATTCCTTTCAGCATATATTATACTTAAAAATGCGTTCAAATGTTATTTATTGTTCACACTCAATTTATTTTACACGTTCAAAATAGATTTTTATTTGACACAAGCCATAAATTGAAAAAGCCGAGGCCACCAGTTCAACGGGTGGACTGCACAGCTCTTAAAAGGGGCTATTCAACAGCTGAACCCCTATAAGAGGTGATGGAATAATATTATTGCATCACGCGCACTGTTATCCCTAAACAGGTCAAAAATAATACTATTTTAATTCACTATTTTTTCGTATATCCTGCCATTTTTCGACTCATATAAAACTTGCTTTAGAATTATTATATTATTCTTTTCCTGGTAAAATCAGGAGATTTTTCCGCGTCAAAAGACACCATTAAAAATATATCTCCAACCTTTCTATCAGAAAAGTTGGAGATATTTTATATTAAGAGAAAAAGAAAATGATTATTTACTATTTTTTCTTTTGGGTGAGTAATATTGCTACACCTGCCAAGGCAATAGTTGCTAATCCTGCAATTGGAGTAACGTCACCTGTTTTGGCTGCGTTTGCTTTTGTTGTGGTAGATTCTTGCCCTGTTTGTGTACTATCCGCTTTGTTGTCATCTGGTGTTTCGGTAGATGGTTTTTCTACTGCTACCAGACCTTTCATTGCTTCTTGTACACTTGTTACTGCTGCGTCTACTTCTTCTTGAGTTGCGTTTTCGTTCGCCATTACTGCGTTCGCTTCTGCTACTGCTGCTTCCAGTACTGCATAGCTTTCCTCTGTATATGCGTTCGCATCTTTGCCGTTGGCTTCCGCAATTACTTTTTCCAGGATGGATTTATCCGCTTTGTATCTTAGGTTCAGCATCGCGTTCAACAGATTACTTTCTGCTGTTTCGATTTCTGCTTGCATTGCATTGTCTTTATCCGCTAATAAATCTTGCGCTGCTTTCAATGATTCTAAGAATTCTGCCTGACCTGCTTCTACATAGTCATTCATGTCATAGCCTTCTGCCAAGGATACCAGAGCTTCTAAGGAAGTAATATCTCCTTTGACAAAGCCTAGTTTATGAATTTCGGTCATTAATGCTTTCCATGCTGCATCTACTGCATCCTGAGTTGCTGCTGGGTCAGCCGCAATTTCTTTTGCTGCATCCAATGCTGCGTTGAAGGATTCCTGTACATATGCGATAACATTGTTAAAGTCATCAGATGCTTTCTGTTCTTCTGCATAGGTAATTACTTTATTTAAAATAGTTTTGTCAGAATCTACTACAGCTGACTCACCAACTGTAATCGTGCGATCAATCGATAAAGCGAAATCTTTACCTACAGAAATTTCATCTAAGTAGAAGGATTCACTTTGGCCATTTCGTACACCAAATCCGCCTCCAGTTGGAAGATTATTATTAATTGGAGTAATATCTACTAAAACGCCATTTAAATAGGTTAATATTTGCCCATCAACAATTGCGATTTGGAATGTATTTTGTTGTCCTGCTGGTTTTAGGTTAGATAATTGTATTGTATTGAAATTGGATACTTTTCCATCAATACTAGTGTGTTTTTTCAATGTGTTTTTGTCGGAACGGAACTGCCAGAAATAGAAATTTTTGGAGTCCGCTGCGCAGAATGCAATATTCCCCGCATTGTTTTCAATAGTAAATTTACCACTGTAAACGGTGTTGGAGTTGGAAATCCAATCGGAACCTACATTTGAGATTACAACTTGGCTCTTTCCTGCATAAGCACTTCCATTGGAAATTTTTAATCCAGGAAGGGTCTGATCGTTTTTATCATCAAATGTGTTGGTATAAACTGGTGTAACCGTCATGTTACTTAAGTCAAAATTAGGTGCTAATTCTGCCAATTTATCAGAAGATGTTGCATTAAGTACAGCCTGCTCTAATGGTTTTACACCTGTAACAGTACCATTTTCATCTACGGTAATGGCATCCCCTTCTTTTACTGTATAAGTAACATTTGAGAGTTCCACTTTTTCTCCATTTTTACGGGTACCTATTAATTTTGCCGTTGTAGCCTCTCCTGGTACGAGCTGTTTATCTTGTCCATCTAATGCTAATTCAATCGATACATCTACAATATCAGTATCATCAACTTGAACTTCTTCCATAACCTGAATCATACGGTCTGTTGAAACAGCAACATCATTACCAACAGAAATATCATTCAAAATCCATGCCTCACTGCTACCATTTCGGCATCCAAAGGAACCAGCCATTGGTAAACTAGTATTTGCTTCTGTTACATCAATCAATTCTCCATTTAAATAAGTACGAATTTCATTGTTTGAGCTGACAATCATAAAGCTATTTGGTTCACCATCTGGTTTTAAATTGGTTAGTGGAACTGTTTCAAAATTATCAAACTGTCCATTAATGTTTGTATGTTTTTTCAGAGTGCTATCATCAGAACGGAATTGCCAGAAATAAAAATTTTTATCGTCTTTTGCATTAAAGGCAAAACTTGCTGCTTTGCTTTGGATGATGAATTCCCCTTTGTAAACAATGGAATCATTTTCTGCCCAGTCAAATCCAACCGGTGAAATAATCTTCTGATTTTTTGCCATCTGTACGCCACCATTGGATACAATTAGACCTGGCATAGTTTGGTCATTTGGATCATCAAATGAATTGTTATAATATGGGTCTAAAATCTGAATTCGATTTGCATCAAATCTAGTGGAAAGTTCTCCATATACTCCACTTACTAACGCATTTAATACCGATTGTTCTAATGCTTTTGCCCCTGTAACAATCCCATTTTGATCTACTGTAATAGCATCTCCCTCTTTTACAGTATAAATAATATTATCCAGTTGTTTTCTGCTGTTATCACCATAAATTGCAACCAGATTTGCTTGTGTAGACTCACCTACCTCAAGCTGTTTGCCATATTGGTCAATATCCAGCTCAATTACAATATCTTTGATTTGGTCTGCTGGAACAGGTTCCTCTCCAATAACGGTAATGACAATAGATGTTGTACCTGTTTGTCCTTGATAGGTAGCAGTTACCGTAATTGTGGTATTCCCCGGCCTTAACAAATTTAAAGTTCCATCTTGTGCAATCGTAGCGACAGATTCATCACTGCTTTGGAAAGAAAGTTGTACATCACTGCTTGGGATAATATCACCAAACTGATCAGAAATAGTTGCTGTCACGTATTTATCTGTCTCATTTAAATCAATCGAGTTTCCACCTGGGACATAAGCGGAAACATAAACGACTGGAACGGATGGTACTTCTTCAGTAGATATTGCAATAGAATGGGTACCAGAGCCCAGCTGTACTGATAAGAATTTACCTTCACGAGTAGCATCTACTGTTTTACCATCTACAATCAATTTGCCATAAGATTTATTGTTAACTGGCATAGAAACTTTGGCAGTTGTATTAACCGGAATTGTTACCGAAGCCGTCATATCGTCAGTATCGCCATTTTGATAAGAAGCTTGGATTTCTCCACGGATACTTGGAGTTTTTACACTTGCAGAGTCAATCCCTCCAGGCTGGAAGGTAATGTTAAATGTTTCAAACCCTGGTGTGGTTGGCAAAATACCAAACATACCTTGTACAATAGAACATCCAGGAGAAGCGCCCCATGGATGGGATAAGGTAAGGTTACTCTTATGTTTATTACTCCATGCTTCTGGAGAAATAGTCGCTTTTAAGGTATCCATAACAGCGGCAAATGTTTTCGCGTCCTTTGTAGTATCTGGGTTGGTTAGCAGTGAAATTGCTTCCTCTCCATTGCCGCTCTGGAACAATCCACGTAAAATAAAGTAAGTAGCATAGATACTACCTTTAAATTCTCCGTTATTCCCCACAAATTCCGCTAATCGTTTTGCCATTTCTGGAGAATCATATACACCATAAGCAAGTGCATAGGCAGAAGAATGGAGTGCACTATGTTCATTTACAACACCAGCAGAGTTCATAGAGTCATAGAACTTACCGTTTTCACGGTCATAAAGCTTTTCAATCATAGATTTTTTTATCGTCTCAGAACGTTGCCGATATAAATTTTCGTCTTCTGTGTTACCTATTACATGGGCAATCTTTGCCATTAATTCATAAATGCCCACATATTCTGCATTAAATGGTGTATTGTAAGTAGATTCTTTATAGCCGTCCCGTTCACCAGTTGGCCAGTCGATCAAACCACAACCAGTAACAAGCCCTACTTCTTCTACATAATTGTCTTTTCCTCCACTTCCACGGAGTAATTTGGTTTTTAATGTTTCATAGTTTTCTTTTAAGGAATCCGCATTACCTGTATAAAGGTAATCCTGCCACGCCATTTCTACAGAAAATAGTTTATAATCTTCTGGCCATGTTTGGTTATAAAACAAATATTCATTGGAATAACGTGCCAAGGAATAGTTATCCTGTACAGCATAGCTTGTATTGGAGTTTACCAACAAGTCCCCTTCATATGCTTTACGCTCACGAGCCTGTGAATCAGTATAAAGGTCCTGATTGGTCATTTTCATGGTATATTTGGACATATCATATTCCCGATTGAGCAGGTCATTGCTCGAAACAAAATCAGAATCTTCTTCATCAAATTCCTGATGCATTGCCCAGCCCATAATGTCATCTTCCTCAATTGTTCCTTCAAAGCCAACAATTTCTACATACCGAAAATTTTTCATAGTAATTGTTTCAAAGCTCTGCTCCCCTTCTTTCAGAGTCCAATGATCTGTATAATCGGGGCCAGCTGCTAATTTATGGCGGACAGTTCCATCATCATTCAACTGTTCTCCTGCATAAACCGTTACTTGTTGTTCTTTTGGGCTAGTTAAATTTACTTTTAACCCGCCAATAATTTCCTTACCAAGGTCAATAAACCAGGTACCATCTTCCCGACGCTCTATTTTCTTCGTAGGCTCATCTGTGACAAACCGCAACGTATTCTCCGCAGAATAAGGGGTTAATATACGGCTATTTTCATCAGTAATGGGACCTTTATCCAAAGTTGTACTCCAATTACTATCGTCATAGTTAATCTCTTGCCATCCATATGGATAATAATTTGCATTAATATCTTCGGTAGGCATTTTGAATTCACCAGTACCAATCTCTCTGCCGGTATCTCCAAAAGCAGCGGTACCATCTAAGACTTTCCAGCCATCAGTAGCAGAGTTTGTCAATACCTCTTTTGTTCCATCTTTATAAAATACAGTTGCCTGTGCTAAAAAGGCGCGATTATTGGTGTCACGGTTATAGGCTACTGCGCTAATTACATTATCGCCATTTTTAATATTGTCAGTAATATCATAAGTATTATAAAATGCCTGGGTATATTTAGAGCCATCTTCTTTACGGGCATTATTGAATTCCCTGGCTGGCCCTACACCTACAGATTCCCCATTCACATATAAATCAACTGATTGTGATTTTGTGGATTCTGTTCCACGAACAGTAGCATTTAAAACGACTTTTTCTACTTGATCTCTATCCAAATTTAATTTTGGACTACGGAAAAACAAAAATGTTCCACGTTCTGAACCGTCAGCAAGCGATTCTCCATAGAGTCCAGACATCCTACAAACATTGATATTTCTAGGTACTACTAATTTTCCATTTTCTACGGTACAATTCTTAAAATAACTAACTGCATTTTCCCCTTCAAAGTTACTTTGATAAAGGATTGTTCCGTCCTCAGCAGTTACTTTCACATCATCAATCAGACCTGCGTCACCAGCTCCTGTACGGTAACCAATCGCACCTCCTAAATAACCTTGTTGAGACATGTCTCGTTCATCTACTTGGATATAATTATCTCCAGTATTGGTCATATCTAACCAGGTTGTGACGGTGTTGTCTTTTACAGTAATTTTTACTTTAAATGCTTGATTTTCTTTCAGTGTAATCCCTTTATCAGATAAGCCAACTGCTTCTATTTGGGTTAAATTACTACTGCTATTTTTTGCATAACGAACACGCAGCGCATTGTCCCCCACATGGAAACACCATGCATAACAGTTGTTAGGGTCCGGAGAACGAAAAACAAGGCCCATCATTTCAGAAGTGATGGTTACTTCTTGTTCCACCGTATAGTTTGTCCAGCCTTTTTCCGTATAAATATCAGGGGCTGTATAAGGCTTTTTCCATATACCATTGATACTAGTCCATTGGTCTCCTACAGCAGTAGTAAAAGCAATTGGCTCTGATAACGGACTTTCCGCTCCAGCTTTATCTTTTGTTTGTACCTGCCAATAATAAAGCTCATTATCGGTCAACTTTTCTTCCAGGCCGTCTAATTTTACATAGGTATTTTGGTCGGAGGAAATCCATCCTGTATCATGTAAATAATTAGATGATTTGGCCTGTTCCAATGTATCGGAAATAACAATACGGTATGCAGTTTGCACTTCATTTTGGTCTGTATCATTCACTGCCCATGAAAAAGATGGGTTCTTTGTTCCAATTCCATAAGCTTGTTCCAACAACTCAATTTTCATGTTATCCGGTGCCATGGGCGCTGTATTATCACCATTCATTGCTGATACATTTAAAATCCCCATATTCATTATACAGGAAGCAGCCATGGTAGCCGATAATACCACAGATAAAAATTTTTTAATTTTCATACTCTTTCCTTTCTTCTCATCTCTTGTTCATACAAATTAATTTGTATTCCAATTTTTCAAGTATTTTAGTTTTACTGAAAAATTAATGGAGTGAGCAATTTAAATTTTGTTTAGAAATACTAGCCTCCTTTTTTTGTAAATTTATAGTAAAAATGATTACCATCCGTAAGAAAATTCCACTCTAAAAATAGTTTTATAAATATTTAATGGAGTAAATGTTAAATTGCCCTAACGAATAAGCTTTTTCGTTCATACAAAAAGATATTAAAAAAGCCCTTGAAAGGGCAATAAGGTAAGTTTTTATAATTTTATCATAAGAATGGAAACGTTTACTTAAATAGTATAAAACAAATTCACAAAAACAGCAATAAAAAAACAATATTTTCTCTCTTTTTTACAAATATCAAATTTTAATTTTGTTTAAATACAATAATGCTTTTTGTATGTATAAAAATAAATTTATTTCATTTTGAAATAATATTGGTTTTTAATTTGATAAACTATTGCTGATACACAATGTTAAGTTTTGATTCGCAAATAAATTATAATAACGGTTATTTTGGTGTGCCATGTATTTTTGACATTGAACTTGTCATATTTTATGCTGCAAATATCGTATTTACTTGAATAACATTACCAGATATATATTTTAAAAATGATTGTTGCCATAATGTTTTCTTCTACAATGGAGAAAAACTTATTCTCTTTCCGTTTCGAAATATGATAGCATGTAATGTAAATCCATTAAAGATAGTGTAATAACTGCTGTTTTTAGTTCTACCTCATTAATTTTTATTTTTTCTCTTTTATATTTTAGTACTATTACGATATGATATTTACACATCCACTTTGTATGTAATAAGCTATTTGCTGTTTTACCATTAAAATCACCTTATCGTTGTTACAATAGGCTTGAACATTCTTATTGTGTTTGATTTGCTGATTTTTTATATAACTTCTTTTCTTCCACTCACATAGCAGATGGTTTTCTATTTTGCTTCACTCAACTGCCTAAAGATGCTCATATAAAAATCGCTATTTATCTGCTTACTATCACCTTTTTATTCTATCCCAAATTTTTTAGAAAAAAATATCTATGAAGCGTGTTACCTAAAAATCTTCTTAAAAAATAAAAAAGCCCGAAATCTCGGACTTTTTTAGACGATATCTATTTTGTTCGCCATACATGGTGGAGACGAAGAGGATCGAACTCTCGACCTTACGGATGCGAACCGTACGCTCTCCCAGCTGAGCTACGCCCCCGTACAACATATTTATCAAAATAGAAAACTACGGTTTTACAATATTGTATTAAGCAAGCCTATTTTCCATAAAACCTATCAAAAAATGCCTAACAAAAAATTGTAAAACTGAGATTTTAAAGATTGGTGCGGGCGGTGGGACTTGAACCCACACGCCGAAGCACTGGCTCCTAAGACCAGCGTGTCTGCCATTCCACCACGCCCGCTTTTCTCTCTGTATCAAAGATACTTATATAGTATAGCAACTTTTTTTTTTAATGTCAAGATTTTTTTGCATAACGTTGTTGGATTTGATTCACATTTTCTTGAATTGCCGCTTTTAACTCTGGAATTCCAGAAAATTTTTGCTCCGGACGTAAGTATTCTAAAAGATGCACTTTGATATTTTTTCCATACAAATCCCCTTCAAATCCAATAATATGGGTCTCTGCCAATGGAAATGAGGTGTTATGCACTGTGGGTTTTACTCCTACATTCGTAACTCCATAATATTTTTTATGTCCAATATACAGATAAGAGGCATACACACCAAACTTAGGGATTAAAAATTCGGAACGGAATACTTGGTTGATTGTTGGCAGTCCAATTGTCCTACCCAACTGTGCACCAGTAACAACTGGAAAATCAAAGCAATATTCATAACCCAGCAAACAGTTCGCTTGCTGGATATTACCTTCCGCAATCGCCTGGCGTATCCTTGTGGAACTAATAGGTTCTCCATCATCCAGTAACGGAGGCATAGATTTTACCTGAATTCCATAAGGCTCCGCCAATTTACGCAGTAAATCAACATCCCCTTTTCCACCTTTTCCAAAGTGGTAGTTATATCCACATGCAATTACTTTTACCTGTAACTGATCCGCTAACAATTGGATAAATTGTTCTGCTTTCAAATCTCGTATTTCAACAAAATCTGGTTCTATTAAAATACGAACACCTAGTTTTTCCAGTAAATCCTGTTTAATCCGGTCTGTAATAATCATCGAAAAATTGGATTTATTGGCTGGTATCGCATGCCTAGTATGAAAAGAAAGCACAACCGGCATCAAACCTTGGTTCCCCTCAACCGCTTGTCGAATGACAGCTTGATGCCCACGGTGTACTCCATCAAACAACCCCAACGCAATGGCTGTAGGCTGTTGAATTGGTTTGATATGCTGGAAATATTTCAAAACAGCCTCCCCTTCCATTAAATCAATAATTTTCGTATTACTAATTCGCTTGTTTCCATATTTGGAATAGCAATACCCAAAAATTCACCCTGTGCGCCATATACTGCCTGTTCTTCTATGGATTGCTGCCAATGAATTCGCTTCAAATCCAACTTAACTCCATTGGAAAACATTCTGGTTTGAATCGGGTTCAATTGAATTTTTGGAAATTTAGAAAACAACCGTTCTACTGATATAAGGGCTTTTTCCAATGTTTCCTGGTCTTTCATTTTCTGGATTTGTTCCAGTGTAAAACAATCTTCCAAACAAAAACATCCCGCTTGTGTACGAACCAAATCAGTCAACACAGCGCCAACCCCCAGCTTTTTCCCAATATCATCGCATAAGCTGCGGATATAAGTACCTTTTGAGCAGAATACATCTATTTTTCCTATCTGTTCTTCTGGGGAAAATTCTAGCAAATTCAACCCGTAAATTTCTACTTGCCGTGGTTTCCGCTCTATCTCTTTTCCTTGCCTTGCCAAATCATAAAGCCGTTGTCCATTCACTTTTACAGCGGAATACATGGGTGGAAATTGGGATATAACCCCTTGAAATTGGGATAGTGTTTCCTTTAATCCTTCCAGGGATATCTGAGATGGACAGGATGACAGAATAGTCCCTGTACGGTCTAACGTATCGGTTGTTTGACCCAATTGAAAAGAAGCCGTATACCGTTTTCTATGGTCTGGCATCAAATCAATTGCTCTGGTAGCACGCCCAATAAAAACGGGCAATACCCCTGTGGCCATGGGGTCCAATGTGCCAGAATGTCCAATTTTTTTTATTTTGGTCATTCCCCTCAACTTTGCCACCACATCAAAAGAAGTAAATCCTTCCGGTTTATTGATACAGATAATTCCGTCCATTAATTTGTCAAACTCCTTTGCGCTGCTTGTATCAGTTTTTCTTTAACTTCAGTAAGAGTTCCTGAAATATTACAGCCCGCAGCCCGTTTATGTCCACCTCCGCCAAACAAACGCCCCAACTGGGAAGCATCTACTTTTTCGGAGGTACGGATAGAAATTTTATAAAAGTTGGCCCCATCTTCCCGGATGGTAAAGCCAAGTTCTACCCCTTCAATCTGCCTAGCAATCGCAGAAACCCCATCAAAGGTGGTGTTATCCGCTCCTAGTTCTTCCATTTCCTTACGGGAAACCGCTGTCATCGCGCATTTCCCATCACAATAAAACTCCATACCATCCAGGATTAGGCGTTCCAACCCCAAACGGGCACGGCTTTTTGTTTCAAACATAGCACGGTTGATCTTTTCAAACTCCACCCCATTTTTCATCAACTCAGCCGCATAGAGATGGCATTCCACTGTAGTGTTGGAATATTTAAAGCATCCGGTATCGGTCACTATCCCTGTATACAGAGCGGTAGCTATCGGTCCTTCTATTTTATCCACCAGTTTCTCTGCAATCCGATAAACAAGTTCGGCAGCGGAGGAGGCTTCTGGAATCACATAGGCATAATTTGCAGAAATCTGATTGGAAATGTGGTGGTCAATACACAAATCAATTTGATTTGCATACCTTTCTAATTGATTGCCCAACAAAGTAGTATCCGCAATATCCACACTTATTACAAACTCTGGTTCAAAATCCAGTTCCATATGGTCTGGAACTAAAAACTGATACCGTTCTGGAAACCCATCGGAATTTAATACACAAGCATGTTTTCCAAGATGCTTTAATGTATAATACAAGCCAAATCCAGAGCCTAAAGTATCCCCATCAGGATTTTTATGGGTTAAAATCACAATATTATCCTGCTGACACAACAATTCACACAATTCCAAAAGATTAGTCTTCATGGTGTTCCTTTTTCTCCATCTCTAAAAAAATCTGATTTAAGTGAGCACTGTATTCGATGGAATCATCCGGCACAAACTTTAACTCTGGGCTTTTCCTCAAATGCAAATTGTTAGAAAGCTCCCGTTTAATAAAACCAGTCGCACTGGTCAGTCCTTTTACAGCCTCTTTTGCAATCTCAATCCCTTCCATTGCGCTAACGTAAATTTTCGCAAAAGAAAGGTCATTGGTCACTTCTACGCGGACAAAGCTCAGCATTTTATCTTTTACACGAGGATCTTTTAATTCCCTTGCAATTAAACTCAATTGGCGTTTGATATCCTCAGAAACCCGTGCAGATTTATAACTGTTCATCTGGTTCCTCCTATGATGAAAACCGCAATGGAAAACAAACAATCCCAGTGAATCCCTCCACCGTACTATTTTCCAAAGGAAGGAACGTATCCCCCTTTGGAAGCTTCCACGCGGTTTTTGTATTAATCTCTATATTCTTCTAAAATGAAGGATTCAAAAATGTCCCCTTCTTTGATATCGTTGAATTTCTCCAGACCGATACCACATTCATACCCTTTGTTCACTTCTTTTTGGTCGTCTTTAAACCGTTTTAAAGATGAAATCTGGTCTTCCGCAATGACGATGCCGTCACGTACCAAACGGATTTGTGCGGAACGGGCTACCTTGCCTTCCAATACATAACAGCCAGCAACAGTACCAACATTGCTAATACGGTATACCTGGCGCACTTCCGCACGACCAAGTTGTACTTCCCTGGTTTTTGGTTCCAACATCCCCTTCATCGCCTGCTCAACGTCTTCGATTGCATCGTAAATAACACGGTACATTCTCATTTCAACGTTTTGTTCTTCCGCATCCGCTGCAGCGATTGGATCTGGACGAACATTAAACCCGATAATAATCGCATTGGAAGCATTTGCAAGCATAACATCGGATTTAGAAATTGCACCAACAGCGCCGTGGATTACTTTTACACGCACTTCATCATTAGAAAGTTTTTCCAAGGATTGTCTTACCGCTTCCACAGAGCCTTGTACATCCGCTTTTACCACAATGTCCAGCTCTTTCATTTCCCCTTCCGCAATCTGACTAAACAGATTATCTAAAGTAACCTTCTGGAAGGATTTGAACTGTTCTTCTTTCTGGTCATGTTTTCTCTGTTCACTCAGTTCACGTGCCAGGCGTTCATTTTCTACCGCATTAAAGGTTTCACCAGCAGCTGGAACTTCATCCAAACCGGTAATTTCCACTGGAGTGGAAGGCCCTGCTTCTTTTACGGATTTTCCTTTGTCGTTCAACATTGCACGAACTCTACCAACAGTGGTTCCCGCAATTAAACTATCCCCTACATGTAAAGTACCGTTCTGTACCAACAAAGTGGCAACTGGTCCACGTCCTTTATCCAAGTAGGCTTCCACAACCGCACCTTTTGCAAGGCGATTTGGGTTTGCTTTTAATTCTTTGACTTCTGCAACCAAGTTTACCATTTCCAATAATTCAGGAATCCCTTCTCCTGTGTGAGCGGAAACAGGTACACAAATAATATCCCCACCCCATTCTTCTGGAACCAAGCCATATTCTGTTAATTCCTGTTTGACACGTTCTGGGTTTGCTTCTGGCTTATCAATTTTATTGATTGCCACAATGATGGATACTTCAGCTGCTTTTGCGTGGTTGATTGCTTCTACAGTTTGTGGCATGATACCATCATCAGCTGCAACAACTAAAATGGCAATATCAGTCATATTGGCACCACGCATCCTCATGGCGGTAAACGCTTCATGTCCTGGAGTATCTAAGAAGGTGATTTCTTTTCCATCATCCAGACGCACTTTATACGCACCAATATGTTGGGTAATACCACCCGCTTCTCCAGAAGTTACATGAGCATTACGGATATTATCCAACAAAGATGTTTTACCATGGTCAACATGTCCCATTACCACTACAACTGGGCAACGTGGTTCCAAATCTTCCTCGGCATCTTTTTCTTCTTCAAAAAGACGTTCCTCAATGGTAACAATAACCTCTTTTTCCACTTTTGCGCCCAGTTCTTCTGCTACCAGGGAAGCAGTATCAAAATCAATGGTTTCGTTTAAACTGACCATAACACCCAATGGGATGAGTTTTTTAATTACTTCACTTGCTGTTACTTTTAAACGGGAAGCCAGTTCAGAAACAACTATTTCATCTGGGATTAATACCTTTAATTGCTGTTTCCGAGCACGTTCTAAAGCAAGACGCTGTAATTTTTGTGCTTCAGTCTCTTTTTGTTTCCCATATTGTTGTTTTCCTCTTTGGGCGGAACGCTGGTTTAATTTCTGTTTTTTCACATAGTTATCACGGGTCAATTTATTCTGAGGTGCCAACTGGGAGTAACGCTCATTGTATTTATCCAAATCCACATGTACTGTTCTGGTATCAATGCGGCGTACATCATCTTTTTCTTGTTGTGGTTGGATATCACGGATATTCTGCTCTTCCGCTTTGATTGATTGCTTTAATGTTTCGGTGTATTTGGTATGTTTTTTCTGTTTTTGTTGTTTTGGTTGGGCAGCCGGTTTCTCTTGTTTTTTATTGGTGTTTTGTTGTTTTTTTACCGGTTGTTTTTCCTCTTGTTTTTGTGGTTTTGCTGCTTTTTCTGCTTTTTTTACAGGCTTTTTCTCTGCTTTTTTAGGCTCGTGTTTTTCCTGTTTTTCAGGCTGAGAGGCAGATTGAAAATATGCGTCAAAACTATCCACCTGGTTTTTCTGGGTGTAATAATCAAAAATATAATTTAACTCCTGCTCTGTTAACACAGATGTATTTTTTTTGACCTCCCCAAACTCCTTCTGTAATAATTCCAGCACATCTTTTACTGGCTGGTTCAAATCTTTGGCCACTTCGTTTACTTTATATTTAATCGTCATTATACTGTCATACCTCCTAATTAGATTGTTCTGATTGCGTCTGATCATCCGATAAACTTGCCAGGCTCTTTTTTAGCATTGTTACAAAACCTTGGTCTGTAACAGCAAACACGCCTATTTTTTTCCGTAATATTTGAGCAACTTGATCCATGGTGAGTGGAACCAAAACTGCTTCTATTTGATATTTTTCTGTTAAAAACAGGATTTCCTTTTTGGTTTTATCAGAGAGATCCTCGGTATATAAAATCAACAATGCCAAACGGTTTATAACTGCTTGTTTTACACTGTCAAACCCTGCTTCTAGCTTTCCAGCTCTTCTGCAAAGTCCAAGGTTACTCAGCAAATTACTCACCCGCAATCATCTCACTTTCCATTTTATCATAGACCTCATCCGGAATTTTGCACTGAAAACTCCTTTCAATCCTACGGGATTTTCTGGCCTTTTTTAAACAGTCGATGCTATTGCAAACATAGGCTCCTCTTCCAGGGGCTTTCCCAGTTAAATCCAACGATATTTCCCCTTCTTTATTTTTAACTACACGCACCAACTCTTTTTTTGGTTTCATCTCTCCACATCCAGTGCACATTCTCAATGGAACCTTTTTTGCTTGCATGGTCGCACCTCCCTGAAATGGTTTTTTATTCTAATTCCTGTTTTGCTTCCTGCTGGATTTCTTCTGTTGCCTCTTGCTGTTCTTCTAACAATTCATCTGTTTTTGAGTCAACAGTTTCTTCCTCTTCTTTCTGAGGTTTTGCAGGTGCTACAGGAGTAAAGGCACTATCTGGACTAATATCAATTTTATATCCTGTTAAACGGGCTGCCAATTTTGCATTTTGTCCTTTGTTTCCGATTGCCAAAGAGAGCTGGGAATCTGGAACGCTGACAAACGCGATTTTTTCTCCATCATCACTCAAAATCACTTCGGTAACATCCGCTGGCGACAAAGCAGCCGCAATAAACTGCGCTGGATCTTCGCTGTACTGTATAACATCGATTTTTTCACCGCCCAGTTCCTCAATAATATTGGAGACACGCATCCCTTTTGGGCCAATACATGCACCAATTGGGTCAACATTTTCATCTTTGGAGTAAACCGCAATCTTTGTTCTGGAACCTGCTTCACGGGAAATGGATTTTACCTGCACAGTACCATCAAAAATTTCTGGAACTTCCATTTCAAAGAGACGTTTTACCAAGTCTTTATGGGTTCTGGAAATTTTTAAGGAACAACGTTTTTCACTAGAAGTAACATCCACAACATATACCTTAATTTTATCTCCAGGCTGTAAATTATCATTTGGTAACTGTTCATTTTTAAACAACAGCACTTCATTTTTATCCATCTGAACAAATGCGTTTCCGTTAGCTGGGTCAATCTTGTTCACAGTAGCAGTGACAACTTCTCCAACCTTTCCACCCATCTGGTTCATCATCTGTTCCCGTTCTGCTTCACGGATCCCCTGACGAATAACATGTTTCGCGGTTTGCGCCGCAATTCTTCCAAACTGTTTGGTTTCCAGTTTAATTTCCACAGGTTCGCCAATCATAGCGCGTTTAGAATAGCGCTGTGCTTCTTCCAAAGTAATTTGATTTACTGGGTCTTCCACTTCACGTACTACATCTTTAATGATGCTGACTTTGTATTGACGGGTCAATGGGTCTAAAACTACATTTACCGCTTCTACTCCGCCAAAATCTTTTTTTACCGCAATAGTAATTGCATTCGTGATTTTTTCGATTAAGTAATCAATAGAAATCCCTTTTTCCCTTGCGATTAATTCTAGGGCGTCAAAAAATTCGTTATTCATTTTGCTCATTCATCCTTCCACATTTACGATCCAATATTCATATTTTGATTTTGCTAAAACAAATCTAAATCATCATCCAGTTTTACATAGGAACAATCCGAAAATGGCACAGAAAATTCACCTTTATCGGTTTGGATGGTAACAATCTGATTTTCAAAGGATTCTAAAATTCCTGTAAACTCCCTTTGCTTTTCTATTGGACGAATTAATTTAATCGTCACCTGCTGCCCTAAAAAAGCATCAAAATGCTGCTGCTTTTTTAGTTTGCGGCCCAATCCGGCAGAAGATACTTCCAGGTAATAGCTTTGGTCAATTGGATCTAATTCATCCAATTTATCACTTAGTAAACGGCTCACATTTTCACAGTCGCTCACTTCCATAATTCCATCTGGACGGTCTAAAAAGACACGTAAAAACCAGGATGCGCCTTCTTTTTCAAATACTACATCCCATAACATCAAACCAAATTGCTCCGCAATTGGCTTTGCTATCTCTGTTACCAGAGTAACTGTGTTGCTTTTGGCCATAATATCCTCCTTTGTACCCAGGCTGTTAACCTCCAAAAAATTTGCTTTAATATAAACGAAAGACCGGGTCGCAACCCAGTCTTTCCAATTACCATATTTACCACTACTATGGTAACACAAAACAAAAAGGATGTCAACCGTTTTTCCCTGTTCTTTCCAGGTTTTTCGGATTTATGACTAAAATATTGGGTTTCTGGATAGATTCACAGCAAACTGCCACCTGATACCCAGGCAAGTCATCATAAGAATAAAACTGGCATCCGGTACAATCGGTTATGATTTTACCATGATCCTCATAACACATAAATTGGGATAATCCCAAGGAAATCCCCTCCCCTTGGTATTTACAATAACTTTCTTTTAATGTCCATAAGGTGAAGAAAAAGTCAACTGGGTTACCACTAAAAGAATAATAATTCCATTCCTCTGGAACCATAACTCGTTTTGCCACCCTAGATTTTTCCGGTCGAATTTGTTGCAAATCAACTCCAATGGGTTTCTGATGGAGTGCAATCCCAATCCAATCCCCAGAATGGCTTATATTAAACTGGATTTGAGGGGCATCCTGAAAATAAGGTTTTCCGTGTTGGTCAACATTCCATTGTAAATCAGCGCAATTCAAACCAAAATAATGTTGTATTCCATACTCCAACAGCTTCCAGGAATAAAAACAGCGCAGCTTATCCTTCTCACACTTCATCAGTCTAATTTTTTTCAACCGATGTTCTGGCAATTGTTGAATTATCTTCTGTTGTTCTATTTTCTTACCTGCAATTGAGCAAAGCAACAAAACCGGTTCCATTCATTCTTCCCCTTTCATTATTTTTACTATTGTACCACAAACAATAAACTAGAATCAATTTTTTGACATGGTTGAGAAACTAAAGTATAATAAAAATATCTTAAATAATATAGAAAAAGGTGAACTGAAATGAAGTTAAATCCTTCCTGTATCCCCTGCTTAGTCCAAAAACAGCAAAAACGAGTAGCCCATGAGGATACTGAAAAACAGCTGCATTATTTAAAAGATGTGTTAGGAGCAATCGCCAACTCTCAGGAACAGGCATCCGCTCCTTATTTAACTTCGACGATCAATCGAGTTTATCAAAACTATTTTGGAAAACAGGATGATTACGCAGAATTAAAACAGCAATATAATGCATATCTATTAGAGCGTATGGAACAAATCCAGAATAAAATCAACCATGCGGCTGACCCATTGTTGGCAGGAATCCAGTATGCTCGGGCAGGCAATTACATTGATTTTGGAGCAATGAACCAGGTCAATACAGAGGATTTAGACCATCTGTTGGAAACTGCATTAGAACAAACCATTGATCAAAAAACCTATCAGCAGTTTTTCGAACAGTTAAATTCCGCAAAAAAATTGGTGTACTTAACCGACAACTGCGGCGAAATTGTATTGGATATGCTATTGTTGCAGCAATTAAAAAAATTTAACCTGGATATCACTGTTATTGTCCGAGGAGCCCCTATTTTAAACGATGCCACCTTACAGGATGCTAAACAGTGCAAAATGGACCAGCAGTTCCGGATATTAGAAAATGGGACAGATATCGCCGGCACTGAATTGGAGTTAATTTCCGATGAGGCAAAACAAGCAATTCAACAAGCGGATATTATCATTTCCAAAGGGCAAGGGAATTTTGAGAGTTTGCACGGCTGCGGTTTAAATATCTACTACCTTTTTTTATGTAAATGCCAGCTATTTGTAAACCGGTTCCACTTAAACCATTTGGATGGTGTTTTTATTAACGAAAGGGATGTACAAATATAAAAACCTTTAACTAATATTTCGTATTAAAATAACACAACTCAACAATTTGTATTATTTGTTTTTGCGTTATACTTGACAAGGGACTTACTCCTTGCTATACTAAACCCGAAAAATAAAATCAGTTTGGAGATGAAAACATGAGAAATACTTCCTGCTAATTAGATTGGGGAAACAAATTAAACCAACGGCAAGCCCGTTTTGTTTGTTGTACCCCTTGCAGGAAAGTAACTCATGGTTTTGTCCCGTTGTTCCTAGGGAGAATTCTCTTTCTTCCCCTTTGTTTGAACCAGGCCACAGAATTACTTTTCTGCGGCCTTTTTTGATGTCATAAAATAATATAAGGGGGAATTTTAAATGTCTTTGATTTCAATTCAAAATTTAACCTTTTCTTATGATGGAAATGATCAAACCATCTTTGACCATGTCTCTTTCCAGTTTGATACCCATTGGAAACTAGGATTTATTGGTAGGAATGGACGAGGAAAGACCACTTTCCTGCGCCTATTGCAAAAAGAATTCTCTTATACTGGCACTATCTCCTGTGCAGTACCACTTTATTATTTTCCAATGCGAATTCCTGACCAGGATGAAATGGTAGTGGATTTGCTTTCGATATTCAACCCCAACTGTGATTTATGGATGTTTCAACGGGAATTTTCCCTGTTGAAATTGGATGAATCTGTATTATATCGACCTTATTCTACATTAAGTAATGGAGAACAGACAAAAATACAACTGGCGTCCCTATTTTTACAAGAAAACAGCTTTTTATTGATTGATGAACCCACCAACCATCTGGATTGGCATGGGCGCCAAACGGTTGCCCGCTATCTCAATCAAAAGAAACAGGGGTTTCTGCTGGTTTCCCATGATAGAACTTTTCTAGACCAGTGTGTAGACCATATCCTTTCCATAAACCGAAACAATATAGAGGTACAACAAGGAAATTGTTCCAGCTGTCTGGAGAACAAACAGCGCCAAGACCAGTTTGAACAAGCAGAAAACGAAAAACTGCAAAAAGAGATTAGCCGCTTACAAAAATCAGCCCAGCAGACCGCCAATTGGTCGGACAAATTGGAAAAAACCAAAATTGGAACTCGAGTTTCAGGCTTAAAACCGGATAGAGGGTATATTGGGCACAAATCCGCTAAGATGATGCAGCGCTCTAAATCCATACAACAACGCCGCCAAAAGGCAGTTGAGCAAAAATCTTCTTTGCTTAAAAATATCGAAACAACTGCTACCCTAAAATTGTCTCCCCTTACTTGGCATACGAATACAGTAGCATCCTGCTCTAATCTCTCTATTACATATGATGATATTTCTGTTTGCCAGGATGTCGCCTTTACCATCCAGCGTGGGGATCGGATTGCATTATGTGGAAAAAATGGATGTGGAAAATCCAGTATTTTAAAATTATTCCAGGGCTATTCCATTCCTTATCAGGGTGAAATCTCAATTCATCCTAATTTACAAATCTCCTATCTCCCTCAGGACTGTTCTCAGTTAAACGGAGATTTAAAAGAATTTATCCAACAGCACAACTTAGAAGAAAGCCTGTTCAAAGCAATTTTAAGGAAACTGGATTTCTCCCGCTCCCTTTTTGATCTGCCAATGGAGGGTTATAGCAATGGGCAAAAGAAAAAAATATACCTTGCTGCCAGCTTATGCAAACCTGCCCATTTATATCTTTGGGACGAACCCCTTAATTATATTGATTTGTACTCCCGCATCCAGATAGAAGAATTGCTGCTGCAATACCAGCCCACCCTCCTGTTTGTGGAACACGACCAATCTTTTCTGGAACATGTTGCCACCAAACAAGTTGTATTGTCATCTTCTTGTCCTATTCACAAAAATATTGTATGATACATAAGAGGTTTTTACATTTCCCTTACATTTTATTGCATACTTAAAAATCCTTTTCTGCCATACTAATAATAGCGTAAGAAGATAGAGAGGAATGCTATGTACCATATTTTTATTGTAGAAGATGACTCTTCCATTACAAAAATGATCCAAACTACGTTGGAAATTGGTGGATACCAAAGCAGCACTTGTGAAAACGGGAAACAGGCAGTAGAACAAATTTTATCCCAGCCATTTGACCTTATCCTGTTAGATGTCATGCTGCCGGATATGGATGGTTTTTCTATTTTGGAACAAATCCGCCATCTGGATATTCCAGTGATTTTTTTAACCGCCTTACAGGAAGTAACCGACAAAGTAAAAGGGTTGCGTCTGGGAGCAGAAGATTATATTGTCAAACCGTTTGAGGCAATGGAACTGCTGGCAAGGATTGAAGTTGTCCTACGCCGTACCCATCGGGAAAACACCCAGCTATCCTACCAGAATATTTTAGTGAACACCGAACAGCATATGGTGTACCGAAACGATATCCCTATCAACCTAACCCCAAAAGAGTTTGAAGTATTGGTGTTTTTCCTGAAACATCCCAATATCGCCATCACCAGGGAACGGCTCTTATCCTCTATTTGGGGCTATGAATACGAAGGGGAAACTAGAACAGTGGACATCCATATCCAACAAATCCGGAAAAAATTAGGTTTAAAAGATAAACTGGTAACCATCCCAAAATTGGGGTACCGGTTAGATCAATGAGGAAACAATAATGCGTTTATGGCAAAAAATATTCCTTTGTACACTGCTTTTAACGGTGTGTTCGGTTAATTTAATTATTTTTCTGCTTTTGACTAACAACTATCGTCAGACGATACAACAGCAAAAACAGGTGGCATTTACACAGCATATTTCTATGATTAACTCCATACAAAATGCCATCAACTATGAGAAATTAAAAATTTCCCTGCTCATTTTAGATCAGGAATATGTCAAAAATACGGTTCTGGAAATTCTTTCGAAAAATAATAACGATGCTGTTTCCTTTTGGATTTATGACCAAAATCAAAACCAGATTTCTTCTGGTGACTGTCCTTGGAGTTTCCAGCCATTGTTACAACAAGCGGAACAATCCGATGATTATCAAACACAGCTAGTCCGGACAGATTCTAAGTCCCACCTACTTATCACATCCAAGGTTATATTAAATTATGAAACATACTATCTGTCCAGCGCGTTTGATATTACCAACCTCGAGCAGAGTTATCAACAGCAAATTCGTTCTACCCAATGGCTCAGTATGTTGTGCTCTATTTTTATTGCTGGAGTTTTGATGATTTTTGTCCAAATCCTGCTCCGACCACTACAACGGATTAACCAAGGGACCAAAGAGATCGCCCAAGGGAACTACCAAAAACGGTTAAGCTGCAAGGGCTCCACCGAGATCTCGGAACTAGCCTCCAACATGAACCAAATGGCAGATTCTATCCAGGAAAAAATAGATGATTTGGAGCAGGTAGCAGAAAATCGGCAGCAGTTTATCGCCAATCTTGCCCATGAGATGAAAACCCCGCTTACCTCCATTTTAGGGTTTGCGGATATTATACGGATTAAAAAGGATTTATCCGAGCAAGAACGTCAAGAATATGCAGGAATCATTGTAAAAGAAACCAAGCGGCTCAGTGGATTATCTGGAAAACTAATGGAATTGATTTTGGTTGGACAGGAAAAATTACAAATGCAGGAAACCGAATTGAATCAATTGTTACAGGAAGTCGTGGAATCCTTTCAGCCTATTTTACAAAACCATAAAATTCAAATCCAACAACAGCTGGAAGGTGGCAGAATGCAAATGGAACCGGAATTATTCCGCTCTATGGTATACAATATTTTAGAAAACGCCATCAAAGCTTCTCCAGCTGGAAGTACTATCTGGATTTTCCAAAATAATTTGGACAACGGTGAGATTACAATTTCTATAAAGGACCAAGGAATGGGGATTTCCAAAGAAGATTTAAAAAAGGTTACCGAGCCGTTTTACATGGTGGATAAATCCCGTTCCCGAAAAGCAGGAGGGGCCGGACTTGGTCTGGCACTATGTGAAAAAATTGCCCAGCTCCACCATGGCAATATCCAAATTGAAAGCCAGTTAGGAGAAGGGACTACTGTTACCATTCATCTTGAAAGGGGGAAAATGAATTGAGACGTTTCCGTTCTATTTTGATTACAATTATCTGCTCTATTTTAATTTTAGTGCTTTCTTTTTCTTCTTTTTCGGTTATGGATTATTTTTTATTTCGGAGCGATTCCAGTATCGCACCTCTTTCTGTTTCCAACTCTATTAACAGTGCAAACATCAACCAACAATTACAGGTTTTCCCCTGGGATACTGAACAATACAAAGCATTCCAACCTTCCTATGACAATCATTGGCCAGGAAACGGCTATAACCATATATTTTCGATTCTATGGAATTATTTAGAAATTTATTCTAAAAACGTTCTTGAAATTTCATTAAATTACATATATTTTTCACAAAACGATCTTTCTGTTTCTTGCGGAGAAGATTTTGCTAAGATTCCATGTATTTATGAGTTCACCTATATCACGGAACAAACAGAACAAGATAAAGGATCTTATAACCTAATAATTGATCAAATCATTTCTTTCAACGATGATTCCAACACAAAATACCGTCTACAAGCAGCAATTACAAAGGAAATTTTGTATTCCGTACACATTACACCAATCGTTGACCATTCTAATACGAAAGATTTTCAGACTATTTTACAAACATCCTACCAAAATTTAAAGCAAAAGCCTATAGAGAATATTCAGTCCCACTTGCTTTATACTTATATGGCAGCTGATCAAAACAATCAAATAAAATTCTACAGTCCTTACCAATATAGCGATGAAATTTATGACTATTCCATGGATATCTCAACAAAGCTGATAAAAACCTCCGACCAGTTGGTCTGTTTTTCCTATCTTACCAATTTCCTTTATTTTTTGTGGTTTGACCCATATACCTGTCGTTTTATTGGATACGATTTTGTGTATTTAGACTCGAAAAAATATTCTTTTGAATCTCCTACTTTAAGCCTGATTGATGAAAATTTTTCTTCCATCATCTATAACAACTAGGTAAGGCCTACATTCACTGCATAAATATCCGGTTCCAATACAACCATTTGAACAGTTACCGCCGTATCGGAAAATCTTTGCCTTATGGATTGCAATCTTAGCATTTCATAAGGCATCATTTTTTTGATAAAAGTTTTGTATTTGCAATTTCTCTATTTCTTACAACTTTTTTGCATTTTCTTGGATACTCCATGCCTACTGTTCTGTTAAGCTAAAGACAGGAGGTGGAGATCTTATGAAGAAAGGGTCAACCAAATATTATTTAACAGCAGTTTTATCTGTTTTATTTGTAATAATAACCATAGCTGTCGTAGTTTTCAATACAGGTTGGGTTTCCAGCAAAAACAATGAATATTTTTTACAAAATACAAACCATAAAACAGAAAAATGTCTATCCGTCCCCTATATGAATCAGTCAGATGAATATCCTACTGGATGCGAAATTGTCAGCGCGGCCATGGTATTACAATATTACCAATACGATATTCCTGTAAATCAGCTGATTGATTGTTATTTGGACAAACAGGAAATCTGGAGCAGTGGGGGTAAACTATATGGTGGAAACCCAAATGAAGTATTTGTAGGCGATCCAAGAAACAGTAATAGTTATGGATGTTATGCACCTGTTATTACCAATATGTTAAACCAGGTACTTACAAACCATACCGCAAAAACGCTTAACAATATTAGCCTGGAAAAGTTGGCAAACGATTATATCTCCAAAGGGCAACCCGTTTTAGTTTGGGTAACTATTGATATGAAGTCCTCTTATGAGGGGACAAAAATCTACCAGCAAGACGGTTCTACCTTTCAGTGGATTGCGCCGGAACACTGTATGGTTTTCATCGGATACGATGAGGAATCCTATTATTTTAATGATCCTTATCAAAACCATGGGGTGGTCCAATATCCAAAAGAACTGGTACAACAGCGCTATCAGGAAATGCAGCAGCAAGCTGTTATCGTCACCCCAAACTAATTTTAAATATTTCCGACAAATGAAAATAGAGAACAAATGAAATGAAGAATATTGCAAATGGTGCTACTCCAATGGAACGTTCAAATACAATAACATCAACGATTTAATTGATTTTTGTGCAGAACACATGGCAAATGAACAATTATCTTCCGAACAAATTCGGGCATATATAACAGATATGTTACCAAAATTAAATTATTGGAAGGACTCAAACGAGTAATTCACATATCTCTATTACTAGGAAGTTGAATCAAAGCAGATTCCTCTACACTTGTTGTTCCTTACCAGCTAGGTTTGATAGAAAATCCTCCGAATGATAAAATCATTCGGAGGATTTACCTTTTTATGAGTACTGCAATATGAAGCGCTGTTTTTTCTAATTCAATATTATTAATATGAATTTTACTATAGCACCACTCTATTTCTCTATTAAATTTCAAATGTCTGAGAATAATATTTCTCTAAAAACTCATTAAAATCTTGGATATAATAATCCGCCTGCTGTTGTAGTAATGCCGCTGTCCGTTCATGGTGTGGCTCATACACGGCTGCAAACCCCATTCCAATGCGGTGCAGTGCCTGCAATGGGGCTATGATATCCTCAAACACTAAGCATTGATGATACGGAATCCCCATGGCATCCGCTGCCGCCATATAAATATCTGGATTTTCTTTATTTTTTCCAAAATCATTACTATATAAAATGGTGTGGAAATCTTGATAAATTCCAATCCTGGTCAGTGAGCGTTTACATAAGTTTGGAAAACTAGATGTTGCCAAACTAAATGGAATCCCCTGCTGTTTTAATTTTTGTAATAATTCCATAGCCCCTGGCTTCAATTCTACCTGGTGTTCGTATAAATCCAGTGCCATGTCCAACCACAACTGTTGTAATTCCTTATTGGTTAGTGAAACATGGTATTCCTTTATCATATATTCCGCTGCCTGATCTGTTGTCATATGGGCAATCTCATCATAAAAATTCTTTTTTACATCCAATCCTAATTTTTTAGGAAATTCTTCATCTATTTTGTCCCATACCCAGTTGGAATCCAACAAGGTTCCATCTAAATCAAAAATCACACCACAATATCTCATAAAAAACCACCTATCCTATGTAAAATCTATGTTGCTATTATAGCACATCTGCTTGAAAACACAAAATCAATCATGTTATAATAAAAGAAAACCATTTATTGGAGGCCTATTGATGCGCAGAGCAGATCGGGAAGTAAACAATATACAAAAAATAGAGGAAATCATCCAAACCTGTGACTGTTGCCACCTGGGATTGATAGATGAGGATAAACCCTATATTGTTCCATTGAATTTTGGCTATCTTCGTGAGAAAGATACTCCAATCTTTTACTTTCACAGCGCAAACTTTGGTAAAAAGCTAGATCTAATCCGTCAAAACCCATTAGTGGGTTTTGAATTGGACACAAAACATCAGCTTTCTGTAGGAAATACTGCCTGCAACTATTCTTTTTACTATCAAAGTATCATTGGTGCAGGTAAAATCTCTATTGTAGAAGAAATCCAACAAAAGAAAAAGGCGTTACAGGTGATTATGCAACATTATACTAAAACATCCAATTGGGAATTTTCTGACCAATCCCTTACTGCTATTACCATTTTAAAACTGACGGTAACCGAGATGACCTGTAAAGAACATCAACAACCAAGATAGAAGGTGAAACCAATGAGGGCAGTTATTATTACAGGAGGTTCTATTCAGAATTATCCTGCTATCAAACAATACATTCAACCAAACGACTATATTATCTGTGCGGACAGTGGCTATGACCATGCTGTTAAGATGGAAATCACCCCAAACCTTTTGGTGGGGGATATGGACTCCATCCATGCGGATTTGCCAACTGAAAATATACGGATTTTTCCTGCAAAAAAAGACGATACCGATACAGAAATAGCCATTTCCGCAGCTCTAAAACAGGGATGTGACGATATTTTGATATTGGGTGGTATTGGGAGCCGAATGGACCATACATTGGCGAATATCTTATTCTTAAAACAGCTACATGATCAAAAAATCTCTGCAAAAATCGTAAATGAGAACAATGAGATTCGGTTAATGGGTTCCCAAGAGAATATTACATTACAAGGACATCCAGGAGATTTGCTCTCTTTAATCCCCATTACAGATTGTATCGGTGTTACCAACAAAGGTTTTGAATACCCTTTGATTCAGGAAGATCTCCCTTTAGGAACAACGAGAGGGGTAAGCAATGTGTTTTTATCGGATACGGGAAGTATCTCCCTCCAAAACGGCTTATTGTTGGTAATGCAGTGCCGTGACCTGAGCTATTGACCCAATCGTTTTAACAAATTTCTCTTTTTGAAAAAAATTTTTTGATTCATTGCAATAAAATCGCTTTCTCATGCAATTAGTAAGTGATAGGGGCAGAAAGATTATTATGAATATTCAAAACAACATCCCCGCTGATGATCAACAGCGGTTGGAATACCAAATCCAATTGATTGCGGAAGGCAAAAAAGAAGCGTTGGCTTTTTTGTATCAGCAAACCAAAGCAGCAGTACACGCTTTTTTACTTTCCTATTTAAGCTATTACGATGCGGAGGACGCAATGCAGGATACTTATATTGGCATTTACCGTTCCGCAAAGAACTATCAGCCTCAAGGAAAGCCTATGGCATGGATTTTTGGAATCGCAAAATACACCGCATTCATGAAAATTCGTTCCAGTCAAAGGGAAACTACCCTGCCGGAGGAAAACTGGAAGTTGATTGAAGAGGAACTTCCCGCCATCAATTTTGAGGAAAAAGATCTATTGCGCAATTTACTGCTCCGTTTATCAGCAGAAGAATACCGTATTATTTTGTTACACGCAGTTTCTGGACTAAAATTCCGGGAAATTAGCGAACTTTTCAATCTGCCTTTATCTACTACCCTTTCCAAATATCGTAGAGCAATGAAAAAATTAAAACAATCATGGAAGGAAGAATCCAACGATGAAGAACCGTGAAATGGAACAGAAAATTAAAATGACGATTCAACACTCCTTTTCCAACGATTCAGATCGTCTACAAAAGATTCTTTCTGAATGTGATTTGTCAAAAGGAGAAGAATATATGCAGCAGAATATCGCAAAGAAAAAAACGCCTAAATGGGTGCGTTGGGTTTCCGTAGCCGCTGCGGTGGTATGCGTTGGAATCATTAGCACATTCGGCGCAGTTTATTACACACAAAATATATCTGTAGATTCTGAAATTATTTTAGATGTCAATCCAAGTATTGAAATGAGCATCAACGCAAAAGAAAAAGTGGTTGATGTAACGGCACAAAACGAGGATGCCATTGCTATATTGGATGGCATGGACTTAAAAGGAACAGATTTAAACGTTGCTGTCAATGCCTTACTAGGCTCCCTTGTAAAACATGGATATATCGATGAGCTGGCAAATTCTATTCTAGTCACTGTAGAAAATGATAATGCCAATAAAGGCGCACAGTTACAGCAGGATTTAGTCGCGGAAATTAACCGTATCTTATCTGGCCAATCAATCCAAGGAGCTGTTTTGGGGCAAAATATTAGTAAAAACACACAGCTTCAAGAACTTGCCAATCAATATCAAATTTCATTGGGGAAAGCTGCGTTAGTTCAAACCTTAACCCAAATTAATCCACTATATTCCATAGAAGAAATGTCTAAACTTTCGATTCATGAATTAAACCTGTTGTTGGAATCCCAGGGGAACTCCCAGCAGAACAATAAGATCCAATCAACTGGTTCCGCCAGTGATAAGGCTTACATTGGGGAGGAAAAAGCAAAGGAAATTGCCCTATCCCACGCTGGATTATCTGAAAACGATGTTACAATTCAAAAAATAAAACTGGATTACGATGATGGTATGGTGGAATACGACGTAGAGTTTTTTACTGCTACCCAAGAATATGATTATAACATCAATGCACAAACTGGTGATGTAGTTTCTAACGAAATTGAACCATTCCATGCAAATAATACCTCCCCACAAGGGCAAGGAGCAACAATTACCTTAGAACAGGCCAAACAGGCGGCTCTTTCCCATGCTGGTGTTTCCGCCAATGCTGCATCTTTTAAAAAGGTAGAATTAGAGAATGATGATAATAAACTGGTATACGAACTAGAATTCTACACCTCAGATGCAGAATATGATTATAAAATTGATGCTTCTTCCGGTGCTGTCCTTTCCTATGACCAAGAACAATTTAATCAAGGAGGAAGTAGCAATCATGGCTCTAGTATAAGTGAAGAAGAAGCAAGAAGAATCGCACAAAATAAAGCACCAAATGCACAGATTGTTTCCTTTCAGCCGGACCGTGATGATGGACAGGAAATTTATGAAATCGAACTACGGGAAGGAAATATAGAGTATGATTGTGAAATCCGTAAATCCGATGGTGCAATTATCAAATGGGAACAAGATATTGATGATTGATGTTTTAAAAATACCCGTCTAAAATTTAGATGGGTGTTTTTTATCGTCACATTTTAAGTATAATATAATAGGAAATCCGTACTTCGGAAATATTCTTTTCCATAAATAGAAAAATAGCTGATATCAAGTACAGATGATAAATAAGTTTTACCTCGTGATATAACTGAATTGACACGCCAACTGTTTTGCGTTAGGATAATAGAAGTAAAAATTTAGAGAAAGAAGGGGCTTTATGAATCCAACAGTTTTGGTTACCGGAGCATCTGGTGGAATTGGTTCTGCTATTGCCACAAGATTTGCCCGAGAGGGATATCGAGTTGCCATTCATTACAATCATCATAGGGAAAAAGCAGAACAATTGGTACAAAAATTACGGAATCAGAATCCATTGGTAATTGCTGTACAGGCGGATATCTCTAACGAACAACAAGTAAAAAATATGATGGAGGAAGTTACACAACAACTGGGTGGAATCGATATTCTTATCAACAATGCAGGATTTGCGCAACAAAAACTTTTTACTGATATCACCTCAGATGAGTGGAAAAAGATGTTTGATGTCCACGTAAATGGTGCTTTTTATTGTATCCAGGCAGTACTTCCCTGGATGATTCACAACAAAAAAGGAAAAATTATCAATATTTCTTCCATGTGGGGGCAAGTTGGCGCCTCATGCGAGGTTCACTATTCTGCTGCTAAAGCTGCGTTAATTGGTATGACAAAGGCACTCGCAAAAGAACTTGGGCTATCGGGTATCCAAGTAAACTGTGTTTCTCCTGGTGTAATTGAAACAGAAATGAACCATATGCTGGGCGTAGATGTTCTGGAAGAATTAAAAGAAGAAACCCCTTTAAATAAATTGGGAACCCCGGATGACATTGCAAACGCCGTTTATTTTCTGGCATCCGACCAGGCGGATTTTATTACTGGACAAGTATTAGCTTCCAATGGAGGATACATTATCTAGTTTTTTCTTCTATCCTACTACATAGATACCCTAAAATATGGTATAATACAAAGTATCATTGGATGTAATAAGATAAAAGGAGCAATACCTTATGAAAAACTATGGATTTATCCGCATTGCCTCCGCCTGTCCATTAGGAAGGGTCGGAGATGTCATGTATAATACAACCGAAATTTGCAATTTAATTGATCAAGCAGTAAACCAACAAGTAAGCTTGCTGGTTTTTCCAGAGCTCTCCATTTCTTCCTATACCTGCGGAGATTTATTATTGACCTCTGCCATGAAAAACGGTGTGGAACAAGCAATCTCCACGATTCAACAACATACTCTGGAAAAACCAATTACCGTTTTTGTTGGAGCCCCCATCTATGAAAGTGCCAAATTATACAACTGTGCTGTTGTTATTTCCTCCGGTGAAATCAAAGGGGTTATCCCAAAAACCCACCTTCCCAACCATGGTGAATTTTATGAACAGCGTTGGTTCGATTCCGCCAAAGAGTTTTGTGGTGACAGTACTATGCTTTGTGGGGAAATCATTCCTATGGGTACGGATTTACTGTTTACCATGGAGGAAGCCGTCATCGCAGCTGAAATTTGTGAGGATATGTGGGTAGACGCCCCTCCATCCATTGACCACGTAAAAGCTGGGGCGAATATTATCTGCAATCTATCTGCCAGCAACGCCGTGATTGGTAAGCAAAATTACCGCCGTATGCTGGTAAAACAGCGCTCTTTCAGTTCTCACTGCGCTTATGTGTTCTCTTCTGCCGGTATCTGTGAGAGTACCACAGATACCTTATATAGCGGACACTTGTTAATTGGGGAAAATGGCAACATTTTAGCGGATGCTTCCCAGATGGAATTTGAAAACTTACTCCTCACTGCAGATGTGGATTTGGAACGTTTATCCTGTGACAGATTAAAAAGCACCACCTTCCATCTGTCAAAATCCTATCGTTCCATTCCATTGAATCATAAAATTTGCTCGATTGACCAACTACAACGTCATATTAGCCAAACCCCATTTATTCCTGCTTCCAAACAAAACAAATCCGAACGTATGGAAGAAATCTATCATATTCAGGCACTAAGCCTTGCAAAACGCCTGCGTCATACTGGATTAAAACACCCTGTTATTGGAATTTCTGGAGGATTGGATTCTACCTTGGCTTTGCTGGTAACGGTGCGTGCTATGGATAAACTGGGGTGGGATCGGAAAAACATTCTTGGTATTACCATGCCAGGCTTTGGTACAACAGGACGTACCAACTCCAATTCCAAAAAATTGATGGACGCATTAGGGATTACCTCCAAAGAGATTGATATTACCCAAGCATGTAGGAAGCATTTTGAGGATATCGGCCATGATCCATCCATCCATGATGTCACTTACGAAAACGTACAGGCAAGAGAACGGACTCAGATTCTACTGGATATCGCCAATAAACATGGTGGCCTTGTAGTAGGAACCGGTGACCTTTCTGAACTAGCCTTAGGATGGGCGACCTATGCAGGCGACCATATTTCTATGTATGGTGTCAATGCAGGGGTTCCAAAAACATTAGTACGCCATATCGTAGCATGGACTGGAGAACAAATGGGTGGGGAAATCCAAAAAATATTGGAGGATATTTTGGATACCCCTGTTTCACCTGAACTTCTTCCAGCGGATAAAGACGGAAAAATCGCACAGAAAACAGAAGAAATTATTGGGGATTATATTTTACATGATTTCTTTTTATATTATTTTGTTCGGTTTGGATTTACCTTTGACAAAATCTATTATTTAGCGAAACACGCTTTTGGGGATACTTATCCAAAAGAGCAGATCGTAAAATGCCTAACTACTTTTGGAAAACGCTTTTTCGCACAACAGTTTAAACGTTCCTGTCTGCCAGATGGCCCCAAAATTGGTTCGGTTACCCTTTCCCCTCGCGCCGATTGGAGGATGCCAAGTGATGCTTGCGCTGCCCTTTGGATGCAAGATTTTGATCAAATGGATTAATTGGAAAGGGCCAAAAAATATCATCCAATTTCCCGCTTTTTATTTTTCTATTTATATCCCTGCAACAGTGGAATATTTTCTAAAAATCAAACCATATCGATATGTTATTCTTTAAATAAGAATAAAACTTTTTAGAATCGCATTTTAATCCCTTTCATTGAAATGTCGCAACCGATTTCATCTGTAATGGTACTTTTTTAGCAATCCCTAGGAGAAAAATAAATAGCAAAAAGTCCCTGATGTAGTATTCTACTTTCCTACATCAGGGACTTTTATTGATTCTATTCATTCAATCTTGCAGCAGATAAATATTTTCTGCTATCCACATTTATAAGTCGCTTCTCTTTTCTGGGAAAATAATATACAATATTTTGACAGAAAGATAGTTAAAACTAATTCTACGGTAAAGTATATCTGGCTGAAAATATTGATTCCCTGATTTTGTAGTTATCATATGTACTCAAATTCCATAATCAATGAAAAACTAACCATATGATCTTATTATCATTCCAATCACTATTTTTGTAAACATCTATCTTTTAGATCACAAAAATATTCCCATTGCTCTGGTAAAATACCCAATCTCCTGTAACACAAACTTGTTCTATTGGTGACTCTGTTAATTTTTGTTTTGAGCCCTGTGAAAGGTCTACCACATACAAGCAATTTCTATCAGATTGGTTTCCATAATAAATCCAATTTCCTGA
The DNA here is from genome assembly GCF_900095865.1 of Massilioclostridium coli. Lineage (GTDB taxonomy): Bacteria > Bacillota > Clostridia > Oscillospirales > Ruminococcaceae > Massilioclostridium > Massilioclostridium facile. The sequence goes on from NZ_FMIZ01000006.1 coordinate 237,742, forward strand.
GCAGTTAAAACAGGAAACAGAATCGGATAAAATCGGTGCTTCCTGCTGGTTGGAGTAGAGCAAACCATCTTCCGCCACATAATAAATCACCGAATTACTAATATTATAAGATAAAATGCTCTGGCTAATTTCTTTTCGGATTTGACCGCCGTTTGTATCCATAGAATATAAGCAGTTATTGTCATTGCTGTTACGATAATAAATCCGATCCCCTACCATAGAAATTTGGCTAGCACTATTGTCTGATAGTAAAACCTTTTGATATCCATCTGAAAAACGGTACAAATATAGATTGGCATGCTCCGTATTGTCAGCTGAAACCATGTATTGGTCTGTTACCGATAAATAATAAGAAAAAGAAAAATAATTTTGAATCAATTCCCCTGTTACTGCACTGTAACAAAGCACATTGAAAGTATTGTTCCTTGCTTGGGCATACACTTTTTCGCCTACCACATTGATATATCCAACTGGTTCATTCGAAATTTTTTGCATGTCTGAACCATTTGTCCTCATTTTATATAAACAGTTTTGGTCAGATGCTTCACTATAAAAAATCCATTCTCCTTGAACAGCTGCCATACCACCATTTAAACAGTTAGAGCTTGTATTTCCAATTGTGTTATAAGGCTGCAAGGAGGTATCAGGAGCAGATGTATCTGGAAACGATGCTATACCATCATTTATTTCACCACCTTCTACACCTTCCTCTATAGAATTTTTAGAAGATTTTGTTTTACTGGTTGATTTAGTGGAAGCTGATTTGGAGGATTTAGAGGAACTAGTTGTTTTCGATTTTGTGGAACTTTTTGTATTTTTGTCCCTGCTAGAGGTATTTTTTCCGTTGTTACTAGTATTGAATTCTTCGATAGAATGGAGTTCCCAATCTGGAGTGCTATGGTTTCCGGTCATCGAAAATCCAATCATAATTCCAATAAATATCAGCATTAAAGTGGGCAATAGATACTGTAAGGCTCGCATAAACTTTGGACGTTTTTCCATTTCATTTTTCCTTTTTCGATAAAATTCGACAATTATAATTAAAAAAGTAAGAACTGAATTATTTTCAGTCCCTTCATTTTATCAATAATGCTTGTTTTCCTTTAGTATATCATATAATGGATAATTTTTCCAGATAAATTTTTAAATTAGCGAAAAATTTTTAATCGTTAATTTATTAGCATTGTCCCAACATATATTATTATTTTCTCCTTGTAAATGGTTTTCATATCCCTTTCTCATAATGTTGTATCTCAAAGAGATTGCTAAAAATGACGGTACCACATTATTTAATACCAGTTTTACTGCATTATCAAAAAACCATCAGCGAAAATGGCTGATGGTTTTTATTATAGTTCATCTTTAATTTCTTGTTTTGTACGGAAGCCTGTTAAAACAAAGGTAGCAACCAATTCCTCTTTATCATTGAATACCTCTGTCCTTACATGGGAAAGGGATTTTGTTTCATGAATTACTTTTGCCTTTGCTACAATATAATCTCCATTGGCTGGTTTGATATAATTGGCTTGTACATTGATGGTAACGGTAACTCTTCTGGAAAAATTAGCAGCTGCCGCAAAAGCAAAATCTGCCAAAGTATATACCACTCCACCTTGTACCAGATCAGCGCCATTTAAATGATGTTCCTTTAAATCCAAAGTTACTGTTGCGTAACCCAATCCAACCTCTTTTAATACCATGCCGCAATATTTTGCGAACCGGTCTTTTTCTAGCATATTTCGGATTGTTTGTTCTGTCATACAGTTTCCTCCTATCTTTAAAAATCTATTTTTTTGCTTTCCAGTTCTTTTAACCCCGCTAAGATTTCATCTTTTCCAAAATTATGTTCTTCCATAGTTTCTTCATCCTCATCTAACAGGCGATTGTAAAACCAAAGTCCCAGACATAAATTATCATCGGATTCTTCTTGTTCCAACTGTTCATATAGTAAATCTTCTGCCTGACAATATTCTTTCTGTTTTATAAGTCTCTCCAGTTCTTTTTTTATTTCTAATTGTGGGGATTGGAAAGGAATATCCTCCACCTCTTCAATAAATCCACCACCTGGAGAGATTAAAGCTGTTTTTAAAAAACGAATTACCATCATGGATTGTTCTATAATAAAATCATCTGTTAACATAATAACACATCCCTTCCATTGTTCTGTTTTCCATTATAATATAAAATTAATTGTTGTGCAATGAGTTTTCTGTCATACTATTTCTTGTTATCATAACCATATCGCTTTCTTATCTCTATAACAACTAAAAACCCTGGGCAAGATGCCCAGGGTTTTTTAACAAAATAATTGATCTTATTTTTCGTCGCTCCAAGAATACATTTTTCTCAGTTCTTTTCCAACTTTTTCTAATTCATGTTCTGCTTTAATTCTTCTTGTCGCATTGAAATGAGCACGGCCGTTCTTATTTTCAGCAATCCAATTGGTAGCAAAAGTACCATCCTGGATTTCGGATAAAACTTTTCTCATTTCTTTCTTAGTATCTTCAGTGATAATACGTTTACCAATTTCGTAATCGCCAAATTCAGCAGTATCGGAGATAGAAGCTCTCATTTCGCCAAAACCACCATGATAAATCAGGTCAACGATCAATTTCATTTCGTGGATACATTCAAAGTAAGCATTACGTGGGTCATATCCAGCTTCTACTAATGTTTCAAAACCAGCCTGCATCAGAGCGCAAACACCGCCGCACAATACAGCTTGTTCTCCAAACAGGTCTGTTTCTGTTTCTACACGGAAGGTTGTTTCCAAAACAGCCGCTCTTGCGCCACCAATACCAGCAGCATAAGCCAAAGCCAAATCGGTAGCTCTACCAGAAGCATCTTGTTCTACCGCATACAAGCAAGGAACACCTTTGCCTGCAACATATTCAGAACGTACGGTATGGCCTGGCCCTTTAGGAGCGATCATTACAACGTCTACACCAGCAGGAGGAACAATTTGTTTGAAGTGAATGTTAAAGCCGTGGGCAAACGCCAATACTTTACCTTCTGTTAAGTATGGAGCAATGCTATTTTTATACAAATCAGCTTGTTTTTCATCTGGGATTAAAATCATAATAAAATCAGCAGCTTTTGCAGCTTCTTCTGTTGTCATAACAGTTAAACCAGCAGCTTCTGCTTTTGCCCAGGATTTAGAGCCTTCATATAAGCCTACTACAACATCTACGCCACTTTCCTTTAAGTTCAAAGCGTGAGCATGTCCTTGGGAACCATAACCGATGATTGCAACTTTTTTGCCATCCAATAAACCAAGGTTACAATCGCTTTCATAAAAAATCTTTAGTGCCATTTTAGTTTCCTCCTAAAAATGTTTTTTATAGTGCTCCGCTTGTTTGCGGGGTCTTACTGAAGTGATTAATTTACACTATATAACAAGTTTTATATTTTGTCAAATGTTTTTCTTAATTAATAAGTTAAGTTTTTATGATTAAGTTAAAAAACTACTTTAATTGTAGTTTTTCAACATTTTATCTCAAAGCATCCTTACCTTTTTGGATCGCTATAGTCCCCGTCCGGATCACTTCCTTTAACCCATAAGGACGAACCAGTTCAATCATGGTTTCTAACCGTTCACAAGTATCAGATACTTCCAATGTCATTGTAGTACGGGTAATATCAGAAATTTTTGCTCCCATAATATCCGCAATGTTCATAATCTCTCCACGCTGTGCTGGTGTAGTAGAAATTTTGACAATCATCAATTCACGGCTAATAATTTCAGAAGCTTCCTGGGTTTTTACTTTAATAACATCAATCAGCTTATTGAGCTGCTTTTCTACCTGTTCAATTGTTCTGTGATCCCCGTCCACTACAATAGTAATGCGGGAAGTGGAGTGGTCCTCAGTAACCCCTACTGCCAAACTTTCAATATTAAATCCACGGCGGGCAAACAACCCTGAAATTCGGGAGAGAACACCAGGATGGTTTTCCACTAAAATAGAAATTGTACGTTTCATGGTTTTTTCTCCTTTCCTTTACAGTGTTGATTCGTTTTCATCTACAATTACTTCCAGCAGAAAAGAGGTATCTGCCTGTAAAAACTCGTTGATTGCCTCTCCCGCCTGGGAGATATCTGTAATCGTTTTTGCTGGAATCCCGTAAGCGGAAGCCAATATAGCAAAATTCGGACTTCCGTCCAGGTGGACTGCCATCTGACGGTCTCCCCAGTTTTTGGTTTGCAGTTCCCGTACCATCCCCAAACGGTTGTTCTTCATCACAACAATTTTAAGTGGAATATGGAACTGGCATAAAGTAGCTAACTCCATCATCTGCATTTGAAAAGAACCATCCCCACAAATGGCAATTACATTGTGGCCCATATCCGCCAGCTTTGCTCCCATAGCTGCTGGAACAGAATATCCCATTGTTCCCATTCCGCCTGTAGTAATAAACTTACCATCACGGATTTTAAAATAGTTTGCGGTCCAAATTTGGTTTTGCCCTACATCCGCAACTACTGTGGTATTAGATGGGGCCTTATCCGATAACATAGATAGGAACTGTTTTGGATTGACACAGCCCTGTTTTGGAATGTCAAAATCACGCATACAGCTTTTTTTGGATTCTGTCAATTTACGAACCCAATCAGTGTGCTCTTCTTTTCCCACTACTTCAGCAATCTGGTCTAAAATTACCTTTGCATCCCCTACAACAGGAATACTAACCCCAACATTTTTTCCAATTTCAGCTGGGTCAACATCAATGTGGATAATTTTTGTCCGTCCTTCCAATACACTTGGGCTAGCAATTGCCCGGTCGGAAACTCTGGCGCCAATCAGCAGCAGCAAATCAGAGTTTAAAACCGCCTCGTTCGCTGTTCTGCACCCGTGCATCCCCAACATGCCAAAATTCAAAGGATGGTCTGTTGGGAGGATTCCCAACCCCATCATTGTTGTAATAACAGGAATATCACAACATTCCGCAAAAGAAGCCAGTTGTTTACAGGCACCCGCATTGATAACGCCGCCACCAGCACAAATCAATGGGCGCTCTGCATGAGAAATGGCTTCCGCCACTTTTTTAATTTGACCTACATGGCCTTTTACACTTGGTTTATATCCGCGAATATCTACTGCTTCCGGATATTCAAATTCCAATTTCGAATTTTGGATATCAACTGGTACGTCAATCAAAACTGGCCCTGGACGTCCTGTAGCCGCAATATGAAACGCTTCCTTAAAAATACGTGGAATCTGTGTTGCGTCTTTTACTAGATAACTATGCTTTACAAAAGGCTCTGCCGCACCGGTAATATCCACTTCCTGGAACACATCCCGCCCTAATAAATCGGTAGATACCTGACCGGTAATTGCTACAATTGGAATCGAATCAGCATAGGCGGTTGCTATCGCTGTCAACAGGTTGGTCGCTCCAGGACCAGAAGTTGCGATACAGACACCTGGCCGTCCCGAAATTCTGGAATAGCCGCTGGCTGCATGTCCTCCATTCTGTTCCTGCCGTACTAGGATATGCTTTATATCAGTTGAGGCAAGTGCATCATAAAATGGACAGATTGCCGCACCTGGATACCCAAAGACGACTTTCACACCTTCTTCTTCTAAACATCGTACCATTGCTTCTGCAGCTGTAATCATCGTGCACTCCTCCCTTTCTAAAATCAATTTTTGTGCAATCATTACGAAAAGCAACAACATTACAATTTTATAATTTGTAATTGTTTTCATTATACTGTTAAAATGGGGGATACGTCAATACCCCAAAATAAAATTTGACCAAAACATTTTTTCAAAAAACAGGGGGGAACAGTTGAAATCATCTTTAAAAAAGGGTACAATAAAAATTAATTTTAGAAAAACAATAAACAAATTATTATTTTTGCTTATTTTCATTTTAAAAGAAAGGGGAATGGATATGGACTTACTTCCAATTGCATTTCTAATCGATGGTTTATCCATCTATAAAAATCTACGCAATGATAAGGTTATTAGCAATTTACACAATAGCGTTGTAAAACTAAATACTTGCCAAAGTGCGGAAGGGCAGCTTCAGGCAATCTCCTCCTATACTGCGATGTGCAGCACATTATATGAGAGCGAATATCAAGGAAGCTTGTCCGATTATATTTTTGATTTGGTGTTATATGATATCAATATTTTTTCCAAAGCATCCGCAGAACATCGTTTGGATTCCCTCAGCCCACAAATTCTACAGGCTGCTTCCAATGACCTACACGCACTGTTCAAAATATCCCATATTACTTCTGAGATGTTTAAGGCAAATTTCCAGGAACAATGTAAAGGCTGCTCTTTTTTAGAGGAAAGCCTACCGGATTATACCATCGAACAACACCGCTATCCTGTACGGGATGACTGGGGAAAACAGGTAAACGCCATTTCCGATTTTTATGCTGCGAATGGGGTTGGAATGTACGCTAAATATAAAGCATTTATCTTTGAAATGGGCAGAGGCATTCAGCCTGTTATTACCTTGGACCCCATCCGCTTAACCGACCTGAAAAAATATGAAGTACAGCGGAATAAAGTGTTGGAAAACACCCTTGCTTTTATAGAGGGGCATCCATACAATAATGTACTGTTATACGGTGACCGCGGTACTGGAAAATCCTCTACTGTAAAGGCAATTCTAAATGAGTACAAAAACCGTAACCTGCGCATGATAGAAATTAGCAAACGCAGCATCGCCGACTTGGATAAGCTAATTAACTCCATCCAAAATATTCCATTAAAATTTATTATCTTTATTGATGATTTGACCTTTAACGAAAACGATGACAATTTTGGTATCCTAAAAGCGATTTTAGATGGCTCCCTCAGCGTCCGTCCAGATAATGTGGCAATCTATGCAACTACCAACCGCCGCCATCTAATCAAAGAAACTTTCTCTGCCCGAGAAGGAAATGAAGTTCATCGGGGGGATACTATGGATGAAAGCCTATCTCTTTCCGACCGCTTTGGGCTGACTGTGACATTTATGAAACCAAACAAAGACGATTTCCTAACTATTGTACGCCAACTGGCTGCTGACCGTCACATTGAAATGGAAGATGAAAAACTCTGTGCTGGCGCAGAACGTTTTGCCTTAGCGAACAGTGGAAGGACCCCACGTTTGGCGCGGCAATACATAGACCATATTGAGGCAAGGATTAAATTAAATTTGGAAATCTAATCAATAAAGAGGTAAATTGAAATGTCAATCGAAGCAGCAAGAAAACATCTGCAAACATTTGGTTTGGAAGACCGCATCATAGAACCGGAACAGTCCAGCGCCACTGTAGAATTGGCGGCACAAGCATTGGGATGTAAGCCAGAACACATCGCAAAAACCCTGTCATTCGACTTAAATGGGGACACTATTTTAATCGTAACAGCTGGTGATGCCAAAATAGATAATAAAAAATATCGGGAATATTTCGGCTGTAAGGCGAAAATGCTTCCAAGGGAACAAGTTTTAGAAAAAATCGGTCATGACGTAGGCGGAGTCTGTCCTTTTGGAATCCATTCAAATATAAAAGTGTACACAGATTGTTCCCTACAGCGGTTTGAAACAGTATATCCCGCTGCTGGAAATGATAACAGTGGAGTAAGACTCTCCTGTGAGGAATTATTTCGAGCTTCCAATAGCAAAGCATGGATAGATGTTTGTAAAGGCTGGCAAACAGAAGAATCATAATTTTCTAAATCTATAGAAAAAAATCAAAGAACAATAAAATAGTTAAATAATTCCTGTATTTAATGAAAAATACTTCTAGATATTCTTTCACTATTGGAATTAGGGTCGTTTTATTCGGAATATTAAGATATATCATGAATCATTGATAAAAATACGATTTAAAAAGTAAACGGAGTGCTTCTGTTTTATAAAAACCCCTTAATTAGATACTTTGTGGGAAAATAATCCAGAGCGTAAACATGATTTTTGATATCAACAGGGCAAAATAAGAAAAATGCCTCCACTTTACGACAAAAGCACATCCGGAATGAGGGAATATTGTTCCGGACTGTGCTTTTCCATTATTTTTTCTGCTGAACCATCTGTTGATCCGGTGTTAACGGTAAAATCAAGTATTGATTTTCTTCCAAGTAGGAAATAATTTTCGGTAAAGCATCCAAAGTAGCCTGGCTGCGGTCATGCATTAAAATCGTAACACGATTGTTTCCATGAATGGAATTCACTGTGTTCTGGTAAAGTTGATCCCCTGTATATCCTGATCTGCCATCTCCACAGGAAGCATTCCAATCCACATAGGTATACCCTTTTTGATTGAGGAGTTCTTTGATTGCTGGGAACTGCCCTTTGGCTGTGGCAGAACCTCCTGGAAAACGGATTATTTTTGCACGTTGTCCACAAGCTTGTTCAATTGCATTGTTTGCCTGTTCTATATCATTAATAAAAGCGGTTGGATTAGAATACACCTTGTTAAAATCATGAGAATAGCTGTGGTTTGCAATAGTATGCCCTTGTTGCTGAATTTGCTGCACAATTTCCGGATGCTGTTCTACCTGGTTGCCTACCACAAAAAAGGTTGCTAGGATATGATGTTCCTTTAAAACTTCCAAAAACTGTGGAGTATATGTACCGCTGGGACCATCGTCAAAAGTAAGGTATGCTACTTTCACATTTGGGTTTTCCTGTGCTTTCTGGTCTATCTGTGGTATCAGCTGGTAAAACTGTTGTTGTATCTCTTGCATTTTTTGTTGATATTCTTGAGAACTGTTCACAGCGTTTTCTAACTCTTCTAGGTTTTGCTGCGCCATTTGGTAATCCGTTTTAATTTGTTCCAGTTGTGGATTTAATTTTCCCAGCTGTCCAGATGTTTTTTGGATTTTCCCATGCGCCCAAGCTCCTAAAACTGTGCTACAAAGAATACCAATGATCAAAATGGCGCATATCATCCAAAACCGGCTGGATTTCCCTATAATTTTTGCTGTGTCTGGTCGAATTTTTCTTTCCATGTTTTATATGCCTCCTGGTTGGATTTTCCCTTTTGGATTTCTTCCTGGTGTTCCTGCTGATACTGTCCTGTTTGCTGTTCCAGCTGTTCCAAATTTTTTTGGTCATTCTCTAACTCTTTTGAAGTTTGGTTGAATTGATGGGACAACATTGCCGCTTGAATATTCTGTTGGATACAAATACCACCCGAAACCAAAAAGGCTACTGCCAATACTCCAATGAGGTATCCTTTCCATTTTGGACGTAATTTCATATAAATCCTTCCCTTATTTTAAAATACTCTTTTATCTTATAACAGGAACGGGATAAAGTAAAGAATAAAGGGAAATTTGTCATAAAAACGCAAATATTTTGTTACAGTTCCGTATTAAAATACAGTTGATAGAATAAGGAGGTGTCCACCCTGAAGTTAAAAAGATTTACCCCCTTTTTTAGCTTTTTTCTTATGATTGTTGGCGGATTGTTTTGTTGGATGTATCTGGCAGAACCAGAAGCCCATATTACCCCTGATTATGAGCAGGTCGACCTCCAACCAATTCTACAAAAAGAACATTTTTCACAAGAGGACTATCAGCTACTGTGGGAACAAACTGGTTTATCCAAAACAGCGATTGATCAAATTTTAGATACCAGATTTCACCCTTCCAAAACAATTCTAGACTATCAGCAAAAATTTTTTGATACTCCTATCTATCAATGTTATTCCAATACAGTTATTTCCCATGAAGAAATCATTGTAAACCAGGATGGCAAATACACGATTGGAACCTCCATCGCAAATGTACAGGAAGGGGACGTATTCATCACAAAATCCTCCCATACCTTTGGATGGAGGAATGGACACGCTGCCATTGTGGTAGATGAGGAGAATAAAAATACATTGGAATCCATTACATTAGGAACTAATTCCCGGTTAAGCACAGTGAGCAGATGGGAATCTTACCCTAACTTTATCCAGCTACGTCTAAAGGATACAGATAAGGAAACACGGGCAATGATTGCACAAAACGCTTTAGTTTATTTAAATGACCTTCCCTATTCTCTAGGAATGGGGTTATGGCATTGGAAAAATCAGCCTCAGGACTCGATCAGCTGTACCAACTGCTCCCATCTGGTGTGGCAAGCTTATCAATGGTATGGTTACGATTTAGACAGTGACGGCGGTTTTTTGGTTACTCCAAAAGACCTTGCTAACAGCGATTTATTTGAAGTCATCCAGGTATATGGGGTTGACCCTAACAATATCTGGTCATAATAAAGTAAAACAATAAAGAAGGTGTTTTTATCATGGAATTTCAACAATTACTCAAAAATTATGCAAAACTGGTGGTAAAAGCAGGTGTTAACCTCCAAAAAGGGCAGGAGCTTGTCATTTCTTCCCCTGTGGAATGCGCTCCATTTGTCCACCTAGTCGCAGAACAGGCTTATTTGGCTGGTGCGGAAGAAGTCATTGTACAGTGGAACGATGAAAAATTAGCCCGTCTAAAATATGATCATTGTCCGATTGAAAAGTTTCAACAAGTCCCAACTTGGATGTCTGAATTTCAAAACGGATATTCCCGTAAACACGCAGCACATCTTTCTATCTCCGCAAGTTCCCCTGATGCACTTGCAGGGGTTGACCCAAAAAAACCTGCAGCATGGGTCAAAGCAATGCACCAGGCCTGCAAGGAATTTTACGATAACCTGGATATGGGCATTAACCGTTGGTGCATTGTTTCGGTTCCAACGGCTGGATGGGCTGTTAAGGTATTTCCAGACATACCAGAGGAACAAGCTATCCAAAAATTATGGGACGCAATTTTTACCGCAGTACGAGCCAATACCCCTGACCCTGTTGCTTCGTGGCAAACACATAAAGAGAGCTTTGAACAAAAAATAGCATTTTTAAACCAAAAACAATTTAAAGCACTGCACTATTCCAACTCTTTAGGGACGGATATCACCATTGGTTTGCCTGATAACCATGTTTGGGCTGGCGGAGGGGATAAAACCCAGGATGGTATTTATTTCTTTCCCAATATGCCAACCGAAGAAATCTTTTGCACCCCTCACAAAGACCAGGTAGATGGAATTGTTTACAGCTCAATGCCACTGAATTATCAAGGGACAGTTATCAACAATTTTTCCATCCAGTTTGAACAAGGTAGGATTACAAACGTAACAGCGGAGGAAGGGTTGGAATCCCTCCAAGAATTGATCGCCATTGATGAGGGCTCTCATCATTTAGGGGAAGTGGCGCTTGTCCCCTATAACTCCCCAATCTCTAATATGGGGTTAATTTTTTACAATACCCTTTATGATGAAAACGCAGCCTGCCATTTTGCCATTGGAAAAGGATTCCCAGAGTGTTTCCAGGATGGTTTGTCAAAAACTATGGAAGAACTAAAACAACAAGGTATGAACGATTCCGCAACCCATGTAGATTTTATGTTAGGTACGAAAGACCTAGATATTACAGGAATTTGTCAAGATGGTTCTGAAATTATGATTTTTAAAGATGGCAACTGGGCTTTTTAAAATAATATCCAATGGTATCTAACACAGATTATCACGATATTTTAATAAAGCATCTCTACCCATTTATTCGGACTTTGATGTTTGTATGGTATCATAGAATCGTATTTTATAATATCTCTACTCAGTACTCAACGAATGAGCTGATAAATTCATATCATTTTCCTGAAAACAGAAATTTTAATTTCTATATTAAAAAACAGGCAACTAATTTCGTTGCCTGTTTTTATATTATTTCTAATAGAATTACCCATTATTTTTCTTCCTGAATTTCCACTTTATCAAAAAATAAATTGACGATCAGGATGAAAACTCCAACCACAATCAATAGAATTGGAATGAACAAAAATAATGTAAAGGAAAAAAAGAAAAACTCGATTATTTTAACCGGAGAAAAGCTACCTGCCATGATAGAAAGTGCTCCATATCCTACTATCAAAAGAATCATACCCGCCCAAATACGGATAAATCTCCCGGAAACTCCTATCATCACAAGGAACATAAAGAGAGGAATAGCAACAAACAAAAATCCTATAAATATCATGGCATTATCACTATTGGTTCCAACAATAATTGCATTTTCTGGGGCATTCGGGTCATATTTTATTTGTTTGGTACTGCCTATCTCTGGAATTACACCAGAACCATAGTCAGTGGCAACGGTATAGTCCTGCCCATTAACTGTATACTGATAAATTAACTGATATGTATCATTGGTGTGCTTGTGTCTAACCGCATCATAACCACCTTTCGAATACAGAGTATAATCCACAAAATATCCTTCAATTGAATGATAATGATTTGATGTTTGATTCAGCTGTATAGTATTTTTAATACCAAAAAATAACAGTAACATTCCACATAATATCACGATAAAAAGAAAAATAGATGCTGGAATTTTCACTTTTTTATCCAATATGATTTCCCCAAATCCACATTTTTGATTCTCATATTTGTTAGAAAGTCTTATACAAAAGCTTTTCTATCTACCTTGGTCTTACAAAAAATGAAATCCAGGCAATGCAGAGAATCGAAACCACTTATAACGTAAATACAATTTTTGAGAGATTAACGTCTACATCATCCACCTTACAACCCATAAATAAGCAGCTTATCATTCTTTCTGATATCGATTCATTCCATACATGGGGTAAAAATTTTTTATAAGCCAACTGTTAAAGACAATGGTTTCCTCTCTAGCATGACCACCAGCTAAGCTGGTGGCTTGAGTAAGCTCTAGAAGAGCATAGTACCGTCAAGCATCGAAAGACGTACTGAAATATCTGTCTTTTTCATCACTTGCCCTGCCGCCCGTAAACAAGCAATTTTCTTCCAACGATAGTTTTTTCGTTACGATAAGATTGCTGTTAGCAGCTCGCTTCGCTCGATGTTTAAAGCGAAAGCTTTTCGGCGAGAGCCTCCACCGGCATAGCCGATGGTTTCTATAACAATGAAAAAAATACCTTCTAAAAAACAAGAAGGTATTTTTTCATTATTCATCAAATAAAGGGGTACTGAAATAACGTTCGGCAGTATCAGGGAGGACAGTAACTACTGTTTTCCCTTTGCCCAATTTCTTAGCAAGTTTTTTTGCTGCTGCTACATTGGTTCCACTGGAAATTCCACACATTAAGCCTTCCAAACGTGCCAAATCCTTCGCTGTCTGGATTGCTTCCTCATCTGAAATAATGCAGATATCGCTGTAAATCTCACGGTTTAATATTTCTGGAATCAATCCATCTCCAATCCCCATCTGCAAATGGGTTCCAACATTGCCTCCGGCTAAAATGGCTGCGTTTTCTGGTTCCACTGCCCAGATTGTAATATCAGGATTTTGTGCTTTTAACACTTCCCCAATTCCTGTAATCGTACCACCTGTTCCAACGCCAGAACAAAATCCATGGATTGGCTCCCCAACCTGTTCCAAAATTTCCAAAGCAGTGTGGTAACGATGAACCGCCGGGTTTGCTAAATTAGAGAACTGTTGTGGTACAAATACATTTGGATTTTCCTGTTCCATTCGCATAGCGGTATTTAAACATTCCTCAATACATTTTCCAATATTTCCATCATCATGGATTAAAATCACTTCCGCACCATAATGCTGAACCAGTTTCCGCCTTTCTTCGCTTACAGAATCCGGCATGATAATAATCGTACGGTAGCCACGTACCGCACCAATTAACGCAAGCCCAATCCCTTGGTTACCGCTAGTTGGTTCCACAATGATGGTATCCTTATGTAATTTTCCTTCTTTTTCCGCTTGTGCTAACATATTAAAAGCAGTTCTTGTTTTAATAGAACCACCTACATTTAATCCTTCATATTTTACCAAAATCTGAGCGCTATCTGGTTCCACCATCCGATTTAAACGGATTACAGGTGTATTTCCCATCGCTTCTAACACATTGTTATAGATCATCCAAAAACCCCTTTGACGTAAAATTTTTCATGGAGAATATCCTACCCAATAATAAGCCAATAATATTTATTATATAACAAAATTTTTTAAATGCAAACTATTTTTCCAATAAAAGGTCTACTTATTTATTATATGAAAAAACAAATACAAAGAGTGAAATCACAGCCATAAATGAATACTTTTCCTATTTGATTATGACTAGCATTGATTTTTTATCCAAAATACTTTCCATCTAAGTAGAATAACCTTGATATTAGTTATTATATTTATAAGATAATTTCTGTTTTGTTAACTGTTACATTTTCAATTTGAATCTAGACAATATTCTCCAGGTATAAATTTAATCAATAGAAAAATCAGGTAGTCAGATTGTATATGGATACTATTTTTATTGCTATATAATATACTGTAGTAAAAAAGCCCGATTCAGTTAGAATCGGGCTTATAAATGTTTATCTTTCCTTAATATTATTTTTTCTTACGGGAAAGTAATACTGCTGTGCCTGCTACTGCCAACATTACTACACCTGCGATTGGAGCAAAATCCCCTGTTTTCGCTGCGTTTGCTTTTGTTGTTGTATTTTCCTGTCCAGTCTGAGTAGCATTGTTATCAGACGGTGTTTCTGTTTCCATCCCTTCTACTGCTACTAAACTATCCATTGCAGACTGCACAGATTGTACTGCTGCGTCTACTTCTTCCTGGGTTGCGTTTTCATTTTCCAGTACTGCTTTTGCGTCATTTATTGCTGCTTCCAGTACTGCGTAGCTTTCCGCTGTGTATGCGTTCGCATCCACTTTCTCTGCCTCTGCTACTACTTCTTCCAAAATAGATTTATCTGCTTTGTATCTCAGGTTCAACATTGCGTTTAACAGATTATCCGCTACTTCATTGATTTCCGCCTGCATAGCGTCTCCATTATTGTAAGTATTCTGCGCCGCTTCTAATGCTGCGGTAAATTCCGCTTTTCCCGCTTCTACATAACGGTCAAGTTCCGCATTGATTTCATTGGCTGCTTCAATCAAAGAAGCTAACGCTGTTTTATCTCCAGCTACAAACCCCAGTTTATGAATTTCGTTCATTAAGGTTTTCCATGCTGCATTTACTTCTTCCTGGGTTGCTGCTGCGTTATTTGCTACTGCCTTGGCATTTTCCAATGCTGCATCAAATGTTTTTTGTACACTTTCAATGGCATTGTCATATTCCCCGCTTGCTTTGGCTTGTTCCGCATAAGCAATCACAGAATTCAAAATAGAAGTATCTGCACTTAATTCTACTGGAATTTCTTGATATGGAGTAACCGTTACTACACCATCATTTCCTAACAGACCATTTTCTTTTAATGGCATGCTGGATATAATAAAGCTTGATTTTGCCTGATTATAAATCGTTGTAGCTACTTCTATAATAACCGTATTTTCCCCTGCGTGTACATATGGGCCAATATCTACAATTGTATTAATTTGATTTACCATTGGAAGTTTTGTTCCATTTACAGTTACGGTAAAAGTATCTTCTACTTCTCCAAGGTCAATATATGCGCCATATCCCTGATCATAACCTTTATCCAAATGGAATGTTGTGGTATAAGTTCCAATCCCAGCCACATTTTTCCACTCTGGATTGATGTCTTTCCATCCTTTTAACTCGGTAATGGTAACTGGATCTAATTCTTTCCACTGGGAATCATAGAAATAAATGCTGCCATTTTCATTTTTCTCTAATGACTTGATTTGTAAGTTCCATTCCTCTACTGTAAATGGATCCTGGATATTTTTTGTTACCACTTTATCTATTTGATTGTTATTTGCGGTAACAGTGTAGGTTCCTTCCTGGGTGGATTTTAATACCATACCATTATCTTGATAATTTACTGCAGCATCCCCAGTAACATCAGTTGCATAAACCGATTGTGGAGTTAAACCGTTTTCAATTGCCTCCTGGTCAGTTAACAGAGCAATCAATTTTGCTTCATCTTTGTCAAAATCAAGGTGCAATGTCACAGATTCATCGTTTTGCTGATATTCCGCAATTGGGGTGATTTCCCCTGTCCATGCGTCTAATAGGTATGGTTTCCCTTCTCCTTTTAAAGTTACATCCAGAGATTTTGCGGTTAATAAATCTTTATTGATTCCCGGATAAGCGGTTCCTGCTTTTGCTAAGGTAGCATTGGCATCTTCTGCACAGATTCTATTGTAATTATAAAGATAATAGAAATCTCCATTGTCATCTACCTGATGTTTTGCCAACAAGTCAGTTGGTGTGCTGTATTGAGCATCTGGCTGAACATTTAATTCTGTCAATGCTGTTGGAAGCTGGTCGTAATCCGATACTTGTTTCACATTTGGATTTTGCAGCAACGTATTCATGGCGTTGACAATATCCTGGTCGGTATAGCCTTCATTTACTTCGCTGCGGTACATCAGTTTGCTTGGAGCATCCCCTACAACCACAATCTTCATACCATCATTAGCAAGGTCAATCATCCGCTGTGCCACATCCGGTGACATCCTATCTTCATTGTGGATGACAATCGCTTTATAGGCTGGACCGTTTTCATTTAACACCCCATTGGTGACAGTGGCGGTTTCCAGATTCAAAATATCTGGGTTTACAAATTCATAGGAGTAGCCATTGCGGTTTAAAATGCTGTCATCTGGGAACCAATCTTCCCCATCGCCACCGCTCTTCATGTAATTATCCTCATAGGTATGGCGGTAAACAGCGATATCTATTTTGGATTCTTTCTGCATGATATAGTTATAACGGGTGAAATATTCAATATAATCTGCTGCGTTTTCATATGAAGTATTTTTATTCCATTCATTCGAAATATATCCCATAAAAGGTGCATATCCAGGCCAAAAATCTCCCATTATACCATGGATACCTTCTTGTAATTCTCCACTATAAGCTGCGCCATGCAATACCTGACGGTTCATTCCTGCTGCCCAGCTCCGTTTCAGATGCCAAGCGATATCTTCATAGCTCTGCCCATAAGCATTTCCAAATTCGGCTGCAGCTTCATAGGAATAAATCTGCTTGTCCGTCATATGTACAGCAGAAGCCATCATTCTCAAATTATCTAAAGATGCTCTGTTTAAGGATTCTCCTTCCGGAATTGCTACAGATAAAGCAGAAGTTTCTACTTCCATTGGTTTGTTATAAGCTACCTGATAACGGATATTCATACCATATTCTTCTGCCATTGTTTCCAGTGGTTTCAGATGATATTCATTATAGCAATAGGTTACAACTTCGTTATAATCATTGTTAATTTGTTCGGTTAAATCAGCATCTGTAAAATCATAATTTGGACCTTCTTGGGTCTGATAATAATTTCCGCCACCAATAACAGGTAAATATGGAGTGATGTCATATCCTTTTTGCTGTTTGAAAATTTCCTGGAATCCTCTTGTCCACTCTTTATCTACCTGATTTTCCAAAGAATCATTAAATAAAGAATTAACATAGTGTAAGTAATCTTTTTCATCCATTACACTGTCCCAGTAGGCTTTACAGGCATTCGCTCCATCAATGCCATAGTGGTCCACAACATAGTAGCCGCTAGCTTCCTTTTGAGCTGTTGGCTGTTCCCAAAAACTAAAAATAACCCAGTTTTGGTCCCCTTCCGGTGCAGTCCAATTCAACGTACTCTGTGCGTTATCATCTGGATTTACTGTTACATAGTCCATCAGGTCAATATAGCTGTTAAAGTCAATGGTTTTTTCTGCAGTTAACTGGTAGGCTCCTACTGCAAACAGTTTTGTTGTCCCTTCGCTTCTTATCGTGTTTCGTTCTGGAACAATGGCTTGGTAGGTATCTCCTGCAACAAGATCCGCAGTACCATAGGTCATTTCATAGGAAGTGCCTGGATCATCCGCATTTTTTAATGTTGGAGAAGAAATCGGCCATCCAGGACCATTGGTAACATCAACTGTTAGATTATATTTTTGTGCTTCATCTACAATAATCTCCATTGCACGGTCCCAATTTTCTGTCCCCCATTGATCGTTATCCTGAACCCCTTTAATCATCTGGATATATGAAACAACTTCTAAACCACCATACCCTAAATCTGCGATTTGTTTTACATCACGACGTAAAGCGGATTCTTCTACCGCAGCACCAGGAACCCAGTAACGGATCATTGTTTTGCTTTGCTGCGGCGGATTTTGAAATTCACTCACCAAAGTTGTGTTGGTATTCTCTTGTGCAGATACTCCTAGAACACTCAACGCACTAATGGATGTAGCTGCCATGGCAACCGCTAATGCGGAAGCAGTACATTTTTTCCATAAATTTGTTTTTTTGCTTCTCATAATTTCCTCCTTAGTAAAATTTATAACCATAAATTATGCTTATGTTTTATATTATATAGTTGTTTTGACGGTTACTCAATCAGCTATTCGTACATTACTATGATAAAAAAACAACATGTTTCAAAAAATAATCTATTGTAAAATTTGTAAAACTGTGCTACTCTAATTCATAAAGGGGGAAGAAAAATTGAAAACAATTGATGATTATAAAAGTATTTTTGATCATTTTATGTATGAATATATGGACCACAAACTACCCTTTCATGATTCTACCGCAGTATTGCAATGGGACCAAAATCAAAAACTGTTTATTTCGGGACAACAATCATTTGTAATATTATTTCATCCTAATATAAGCCTGTTTCCAAATGCAAAAAATATAACCATACATAACCATAATTTCTATGAGATGGCATATGTTTACAAAGGAAGATGCACCAACTATTTTGAAAATAACCAGTTTGAGATGAAAGAGGGAGAAATCCTGCTATTAAATCCAACGGTTTACCATGATATCTGCACCACTTCCCCTAACGATTGTATCGTAAATATCCTATTTAATCCCGAACTATTTGAAACAGCTATGCTCCCAATGCTCTCCAATAACCATTTAATGCTAAATTTTTTCGCAAAATATACTTATCAGATTGGAAAATCCAGTGATTATCTACATTTCCATCCAAGCGATGACCCTACTATCTACCAAACTTTAGATTCCCTAGTAATGGAGTATTTTGAAAAATCTGTTTTTTATGAAAATATCTGCCAGTCCCTGTTAATGATCCTTCTCTCCCGTTTAACAGTATCCTATTGTAAACAGATTGGATTAAACCCAGATAACCAAGAACAAGATTCTGTTATTATATCCCTGTTAGGATATATGCAGGAGCATTGTATTGATACCAGTTTAGAGCAAGTTGCTGACCATTTTCATTATTCCACAACTCATATTAGCCGATTATTAAAAAAACATACTGGTAAAGGGTTTATTGAGATTATGCAAAATTTTAAGCTGGAAAAAATTAAAAGCTACCTTTCCGATACCGATTTTACTGTGGAAAACATTTCTCAAATTATGGGTTATAACGATGTAAACTATTTATATAAAATTTTTAAAAATAAATATGGTATAACCCCCAACGAATACCGGAAACAATACCATCAATAATATCATAAAAAACCACCCAGAAAAATCTGAGTGGTTTTCTTGTTATCTGCTAAATTCAGCTAATTCTAAACCTTCGTTGTGTTCTAGTGCCCATTGAATACTCCAACTGTTGGAAAATAGCAACAATTTATTTCCTTTTAAATCCTGTACAACCTTTGTACCAGACATCAAATCCAAACTGTTTACATCAACATCTTTGTTTTCAATCCAACGGATATACTGATATGGCAACCCGGACATCCGGATATCCACATGGTATTCGTTCTTCAAACGGTATTCCAACACTTCAAATTGCAGGACGCCTACTGCACCTACAATCACTTCTTCCATACCAGAATCCAGCTCCTGGAAAATCTGGATTGCCCCTTCTTGGGCAATCTGAGTCATCCCTTTTACAAATTGTTTTCTTTTTAAGGTATCCACCTGGGTAACCAGATTAAAATGCTCCGGCGCAAAGGTTGGAATCCCTTCAAACACCATCTTCCGGTTTGGGGAACACAAAGTATCCCCAATAGAAAAAATACCTGGGTCGAAAATCCCCAAAATATCCCCAGCATAAGCTTCTTCCACAATTTCACGTTCCTGCGCCATCATCTGCTGAGGCTGGGCAAGTTTTAATTTTTTACCACCCTGTACATGGAGTACTTCCATCCCTTTTTCAAATTTACCGGAACAAATCCGCATAAACGCAATCCTATCACGGTGAGCTTTGTTCATATTTGCCTGAATTTTAAAGACAAATCCTGAAAAATCCTCATCAAACGGGCTTATCTGCCCAATGTCCGAATTACGGGATAATGGTGGTGTTGTCATCTGTAAGAAATTTTCCAGGAATGGTTCCACGCCAAAATTGGTCAATGCGGAACCAAAAAAGACAGGAGAAAGCTGACCAGTATTTACCTTTTCCATGTCAAATTCATATCCGGCACCATCTAGCAACTCTACATCATCCACCAAGGTATGATAATGTTCCGAACCAATCAATTTTTCCAGATTGGTATCATTCAAATCTGCTGCAATAGAGTCTACTTCCCGTTGCCCATTGTTGGCTGTAAACGCTAAAATTTCCCGTTTTTTTCGGTCAAATACCCCTTTGAACTCCTTACCGGAACCAATCGGCCAGTTTACTGGATAAGTCTGAATTCCCAGTTCTTCCTCAATTTCCTCCATCAAATCAAATGGATTCCTGGCTTCCCGGTCCATTTTGTTAATAAAAGTAAAAATCGGGATGTGCCGCATGACACAAACCTTAAATAACTTTCTGGTTTGGTTTTCAACACCCTTGGAGGCATCAATCACCATAACAGCAGAATCCGCTGCCATTAAGGTGCGGAAAGTATCTTCGGAGAAGTCCTGATGCCCTGGGGTATCCAAAATATTAATGCAATAGCCTTCATATTCAAACTGCATTACAGAGGAAGTGACCGAAATCCCCCTTTGTTTTTCAATTTCCATCCAATCGGAAACCGCATGTTTCGCAGTTTTTTTCCCTTTTACAGAACCAGCTAAGGCAATTGCTCCACCGTACAACAAGAACTTTTCCGTTAAAGTCGTTTTACCAGCGTCAGGGTGGGAAATAATCGCAAAAGTTCTACGTCGTTTAATCTCATTTTCGTAACTTGACAAGTTCGTTCCTCCTGATGATTCCATTTCATTTTAAAATCTGTTTTTCTCAAAAAAATGGTTCGGCCAAATGGTAATTTTGTCTTCCATTGACCCAACCCGATCATCCTAATTTTGTTTATTTCTATTTCATTTTTTCCATTTTACAACAGATTCACTATCCTGTCAATCAGCTAAAAAAGAAATAAAATGTCATGATTTCTATTTTATAATAACCAGCATCCCAGCAGCCCTATACTACATCCAAGTCCCCAGCCAGAAACAACATCAGAAATATAATGGATTCCTGTTAAAATACGGGTTGCCCCAGCTAAAAACGCCAATACCGCAATAAAAACTCCCAAGGGAAAATGAATATACCAGCATGCCACACAAATCACCGCTGCACTGGCTGCATGTTTACTTGGAAAAGAACATCCGGTATCATGTCCGATTACTGGTTCAAACTGGTATTTCTCAAATGGACGTTTTCTCTGGATAAATACCCGAAGTCCTTTTACCACCAACAAACAAAGCATTGGGCTTATTAGATAACACCAAATCCTAATATCCCTTTGAAATGCCAGCAAAATACCTAGCCCTAAATAAATCACCGCAATGCCAATGGGGGAAAATTTACAAAGCAGAATAAGGAGGAACCGATAAGATGGCGATTTCTCAGCCAATCGGATACAAGACGAATAAAACCGTTCCATTCTATTTTTCTCTCCTATCTCTGTAGGTTAAGGTTCTTCGATAGTATCTTCATCCGGCAATACAGAGACTTCCTGTTTCACAGTGGATAGCACAAAATGAGTTTTCGTGGAACAAACCCCTTCGATACTTTTAATCCTGCGGTGTAACTGCTCCAACCCTTCCGAAGAATCGGTCAACACCCTTAACATAAAGTCAAAATCTCCTGTAATATAATAGCAAGAGGTCACATTTTTATTTTCCGCAATACACTTTGTAAAATTATCATAGTATTTGGGGTGCTCCAAACTTACTTCCATAAAAGCACACATATCATTCCCTAATTTTTTTTGGTTGAATGAGGCAGTATAGCCTTCGATGATTCCAGATTGCTCCAGTTTTTTAATCCGTTCTGTAACAGCAGAAACAGACAGGTTAATGGTTTGGCTAATATTAGAAGCTTTTTGTCTTGCATTTTCTTGTAAACATTTTAAAATTTCCAAATCAATATGGTCCATCGTCATCACCTTTTCTATTTTGTGATTATCTAATCATTCTTATTTATTATATCATAATTTATAATATTGCAATAGGAATTTTTTTAATTTGCTATTGTTTTGTTAGATGATTGCAAATAAGGCTGTTTTGGTCTGTGCTCTGGTAAATTGCTATCCCTATTCCATTGTGCCAGCCACTCCCGTGGACTCACTCCTACTTCTTTTTTAAATACTCTGGAGAAATAATAATAATCTTCATATCCACATTTCCAGGCAATCTCTTTAATACTTAATTTAGATACTTTTTTGGAAATGAGCAGCTGTTGCGCATAACTGATTCTCTTAAAGGTTAAATACTGTAGAGGGGTTCTTCCAGTATGATGTAAAAATAATTTTCGGAAGTAATCCGTATTAAGTGGAATTTCATCAATCAGTTGGTCAATGCTAAATTTTGGATTTGCCACATTATCCCCTATTTCCTGCAAAGCATGGGCAACATATTTATTTTGTGCTGGGCTTTGGGCAAATGAAACAATATAGTGGAACAAAACTTCATACAGACTGTTGACGATGTTCCTCCAGTTATTCCGTTTCATCTGGTATTCCCGATAAATCTGTTCTAAAATATGCAAAAAATCCAAGTTATCGCTATCTCGAAATTTAAAATAAGAAATTGGTTTAAACTCAAAATCAGAAAAAGTATAATAGTAGCTTTTAAACCCTACATTGGAATAATCCCGATGAGGAATTCCAGGGGGAATAACAAAAATATCATGGGGTTCAAAAGCAACTTTGCGGTTGTTAATTTCTGCAATTCCAGTGCCTTCGGTATAGTAAATGATTTCCCACATATCGTGGGTATGCAGTTCTACATGATAAGTAGGATTTTCATGGCGGTTAATATAGTTTAATTTTAGCATTTCATCCTCCATCTATTTAAAAATAGACATCTAAATAATCCATCTTTTCTATTTTTTTAAAATATATAGTCTATATTATCCATCTTTTACTCCATTTTATCATAAAATATCTATATTGTCCATCTTTATATCGTTCAAATGACTATTTTTTAAAATTGTTTTCCGTTATACTGTAGGTATCATCATTCTTTATTTGAAACAGAGTCCGGAACATCGCTGTTTCTACAATATTCTCCCATCTTTTTACCCCATATGAAAAGATGGATGTTACCTTTTCGAGGAGGGATTATATGAACAAATACAAACTGGGCTTGTACGAAAAATCAATGCCAAACGATCTGGAATGGAAGGATAAACTGCTTGCCGGAAAACAGGCTGGCTTTGACCAGCTGGAAATCAGTATTGATGAATCCGACTTTCGTCTATCCCGCTTAAATTGGAGTAAACAGGAACGTAGAGAACTGTTAAACACCGAACGTGAGGTCGATTTTTACATCAACACCATGTGTTTGAGTGGACACCGAAAATATCCACTAGGCAGTGGAATTCCTGAGATTGAAAAACGTGGAATGGAAATTATGGAATCCGCCATTGAACTGGCTTATGATTTAGGAATCCATATTATCCAACTAGCTGGATACGATGTTTATTATGACGAAACCTCCACCCCTGCCACCAAAGAACGCTTTATGCAAAACATGTTTAAAAGCGCTGAAATGGCGGCATCCCGTGGGGTAATCCTGGCACTAGAAACCATGGAAAATGACTTTATGAATACCATCGAAAAAGCGATGTACTATGTTTCTACCGTAAATTCCCCTTACCTCCAGGTTTATCCTGACATGGGCAACATTACAAACGCAACTGAGCATGTTGCGAAGGATATCCGCAGCGGGAAAGGCCATATTGCAGCTGCCCACTTAAAAGAGACGGTTCCAGGTGTATTCCGTGATATGCACTTTGGAGAAGGAAACGTAGACTTTAAACTGGTGACCGATTTACTAAAATCCCAGGGTGTTACCATGTATACAGCAGAATTTTGGTATGACGGAAAGGATAACTGGAAGGAAATTCTCCAGCAAACCCATGATTTTCTCCGTCCATACTTAAAATAAAAAGGAGGGAAACTTATGGCAAAATATTTAATGGGTATTGACAATGGCGGTACCATGACCAAAGCTGCTATCTTTGATACAGCTGGCAATGAAATTGCCACCGGCTCCCAGGATACCCCATTATTGGTTCCACAAGACGGTTTTTGCGAACGTGATATGAACGACCTGTGGAACGCCACTGTAAACGCAATTAAAACAGCAATTGCAAAAGCGAATATCGACACAAAAGATATTATCGCAATTGGGTGTACGGGCCATGGAAAAGGTTTATACCTTTGGGGGAAAGACGGAAAGCCTGCGTACAACGCAATTACATCCACCGACCGCCGCGCCCTTTCCTATGTAGACAAATGGAACGCGGACGGCACCGCTCTAAAAGCAAGGGAATATACCCTGCAAAACCTGAGGGAAACCCAAGGAGTTCCTTTGTTGGCTTGGTTGAAGGACAATCATCCAGAAGTCGTAGAAAATACCCAGTATATCTTTGAAGCAAAAGACTTTATCCGGTTTATGCTTACCGGCGTGGCAAATACCGAATACACCGATTCTTCCAGCACCAGCTTGATGAATTTAAAAACCATGACGTTCGACAAAGAGGTTTTAAAAATATTTGGGTTGGAAGATTGTTATGAAAAACTGCCGCCTTTGAAATATTCCTATGAATTATGTGGTACTGTGACTGAAGAAATCAGCAAACAGACCGGTTTAGCGGCTGGTACTCCAGTATGTGGAGGCATGTTCGATATTGACGCTTGTGCCATTGCGATGGATGTTAGTGATCCAGAAAAACTCTGCGCCATTACCGGGACATGGAGCATCAATGAATATATTTCTGAAACACCGATCCCACCGGAAGGTACCACTCAAAACTCCATCTTCTGTATTCCAGGGTATTACCTGATTGAAGAGAGCAGCCCAACTTCCGCCGGAAACCTGGAATGGTATATTAAAAACTTCCTCGGAAAAGAAAAAATGGAGGTTGGCGCCAGCGGTGGACGTTTATACGATTGGATTGACCAACAGGTGGACGCTATCAAACCGGAGGACAGCAATGTGATCTTCCTTCCATTCCTGTATGGGACTAATGATCCAAAATGCCAGTTATCCGCTTTTACTGGTTTAAATAATTTCCATACAACAGGGCATCTGCTCCGCGCGATTTATGAAGGGGTTACTTTCTCCCATATGTACCATATTGAAAAGTTGTTAGCTCTACGAGATACCCCAACTGCAATCCGTATGGCTGGCGGTGCAACAAAATCCGAAGTATGGCTGCAAATGTTCGCAGATGTCATTGGCTTGCCGATTGAAATGATCAAAACCAAGGAATTGGGCACTTTAGGGTGCGCAATGGCTGGAGCGGTTGCTTGTGGTTTACACAAAGATTATAAAGAAGCCGCGAAATCTATGGTTCAGGTGGGCCGTACGGTTCATCCAAATATGGAACGCCACAAAATCTATGCTGAAAAATTCGCCCGGTATAAAAAATTAATCAAACTGCTGAGTGAATTATATTAATGGAGGTAGAACGATGTTAGAAAAATTAAAACAAGAGGTATACGAAGCAAACATGATGTTGCCAGAATACGGCCTAGTTACTTTTACCTGGGGTAATGTATCCGCAATTGACCGTGAAACCAACCTTGTTGTTATCAAACCATCCGGTGTGGAATACAACAAATTAAAAGCTGTAGATATGGTAGTATTGGATTTAGACGGCAATGTTGTGGAAGGTGACTTGAACCCTTCTTCTGACACACCAACCCATTTGGAATTATATCGCCAGTTCAAAAACATCAAAGGGATTGTACACACTCATTCCCCTTGGGCTACCATTTGGGCACAGTCTGGCAAGTCCATCAACGCTTACGGTACCACCCACGCAGACTACTTCTATGGCCCAATTCCATGTACCCGTAAAATGACACCGGAAGAAATCCAAAGCGAATATGAATTAAACACCGGTAAAGTAATTGTGGAAACTTTTGGCGGTTCTAACCCAGACCATATGCCTGGTGTATTGGTAAATAGCCATGGTCCATTCACATGGGGAACAGATGCAAAAAATGCGGTACACAACGCTGTTGTATTAGAAGAAATCGCAAAAATGGCTTATTACACCGAAAGTCTGGGCAAAACAACCCCAATGCAGCCGGAACTGCTGGACAAACACTTCTTGCGCAAACACGGCGCTAATGCTTACTACGGCCAAGGAAAACACAATAAATAATGGAAACAAAGCTGATTATCTTCGATATGGACGGGGTTCTTGCTGATACGGAACCTCTCCATCGAAATTCCAAATACAAAATCCTGGAGCGGTTTGGTGTCCATGAAAAACCCGATCTCTCCTGGACTGTTGGTATTCCAAATAAAGAAATCTGGGAACGGCTCATGAGCCAATACGGTTTCCAGTCCGATGCTGCTACCTGTGAACAAATGCAGTACGATGGTATTTTAGAGGAGATGGCGGAAATCCACCTCCCTCCCAGCCAAGGTTTAATCCCCCTCTTGGACTGGATGGAAGAACAAAAGATTCCCG
This sequence comes from Massilioclostridium coli, assembly GCF_900095865.1. Taxonomy (GTDB): domain Bacteria; phylum Bacillota; class Clostridia; order Oscillospirales; family Ruminococcaceae; genus Massilioclostridium; species Massilioclostridium facile. The sequence continues at coordinate 264,493 of NZ_FMIZ01000006.1, forward strand.
TTGCCATCGCTTCTTCTTCCAACCGGTATTTTGTAGACCGGGTTACTGAATTTTTAGGTATCAAGCATCGGTTCCGTTGGATTGTATGCGGGGATGAAGTCGCACGTAAAAAGCCTGACCCTGATGCTTATCAAAAAGTACTGCAACTGGCTGGTATCACTCCAAATCAGGCTATTGCAATTGAAGATTCCCATTCTGGAAGCAAAGCGGCGTTCCGTGCTGGAATTCCTTGTATTGGATACCAAAACCCCACCTCTGGGGAACAGGATTTATCCTGCTGTACTACCCTGATCCAACATCTGGAACAGGTAAAAGATTTAATTCCATAATCGGATTGAGATAAAAACACATATTGAGAAAGGATTATTATTATGAGATTTTTTATTGATACTGCAAATGTAGAACATATTAAAAAAGCAAACGATATGGGTGTGATTTGTGGCGTTACCACCAACCCTTCCCTGATTGCGAAAGAAGGCAGAGATTTTAACGAAGTAATCGCTGAAATCGCTTCCATCGTAGACGGCGCTATCTCCGGAGAAGTAAAAGCAACTACTGTAGACGCGGAAGGCATGATCAAAGAAGGCCGCGAAATCGCTAAAATCCATCCAAACATGGTAGTAAAAATTCCTATGACAGCAGAAGGTTTAAAAGCTACTAAAGTTTTATCCTCCGAAGGGATTAAAACCAATGTTACTCTGGTATTCAGTGCAAACCAAGCTTTGCTGGCTGCTAGAGCAGGTGCTACTTATGTTTCTCCATTCCTGGGTAGACTGGATGATATTTCCCAACCAGGGATTGACTTGATCCGTACCATTGCAGAAATTTTCGCAATCCATGAAATTGATACCCAGATTATCGCTGCCAGTGTCCGCAATCCAATCCATGTAACTGACTGTGCTTTGGCTGGCGCTGATATTGCAACTGTTCCATACAGTGTTATCGAACAAATGACAAAACATCCTTTGACTGACCAAGGAATTGAAAAATTCCAGGCAGACTATAAAGCTGTTTTTGGTGAATAATTTAAACTGGTCAAAATAAATTTTGACCAAACCCTGTTTTTATGTTAGGATAACAGTAGTCCCAGCTAATTGCATGCTGGCTGGGAAAACAATCTAAAAGAAAGTAGGTTGCGTTTGATGGATAAACAGACTAATCTTGAACTGCAAAAAATCGCCTGTCATGTCCGTATGGGCGTTATTGAAGGTGTATTCAATGCAAAATCCGGTCATCCAGGTGGCTCGTTATCCGCCTCTGATCTGTACACATACCTTTATTTTAAAGAGATGAATATTGATCCCAAAGATCCACACAATCCTGATCGGGACCGTTTTGTCCTCTCCAAAGGCCACTGTTGCCCTGGATTGTATTCTGTTCTGGCGGAAAGAGGCTACTTCTCAAAAGAAGAATTGAAATCCCTCCGCCATATCGGCTCCATGTTACAGGGGCATCCAAATATGGAAGATACCCCAGGTGTGGATATGAGTTCTGGTTCTTTAGGCCAGGGAATTTCCGCAGCTTGCGGCATGGCTTTGGCTGGGAAACTAGACAACAAAAATTACCGTGTATACTGCCTGTTAGGGGACGGTGAATGCGAAGAAGGTCAGGTTTGGGAAGCTTGCATGTTTGCCGCCCACAAAAATCTGGATAACCTGTGCATCATTGTAGACAATAACGGCTTGCAGATTGACGGTACTGTAGCTGAAGTTGTTGGTCCAGAACCATTAGATAGTAAATTAGAAGCGTTCGGCTTTGATGTACAAACTATCAACGGCCATGACTTTGAAGAATTGGAACAAGCTTTCCAAAAAGCAAAAACAGTTACTGGAAAACCTTCCGCTATTATTATGAAAACGGTAAAAGGAAAAGGGGTTTCCTTTATGGAAAACCAGGTTGGCTGGCATGGCTCCGCTCCAAACAAAGAGCAATATGATGTTGCGATGGCTGACTTACAGAAAATTCTTGCTGGATTGGAGGAGAAATAACCATGGCTGAAATGATAAAAAAAGCTACCAGAGAAAGCTTTGGGGAAGCAATTGCCGAATTGGCAAATACAAACCCTGATATTGTTGTATTGGACGCTGACTTGGCTGCCGCTACGAAAACAGGGATTTTTAAAAAAGCCCATCCAGACCGTTTCTTTGACTGTGGTATCGCAGAATGCAACATGGTCGGTATCGCTGCTGGTTTAGCTGCCTGTGGAAAAATCCCATTTGCCGCAAGTTTTGCTATGTTCTCTGCTGGACGTGCCTTTGAACAGGTTCGCAACTCGGTTGGATATCCACACTTAAATGTAAAAATTGTAGGCTCCCATGCTGGTATTTCCGTTGGGGAAGATGGTGCAACCCATCAATGCTTGGAAGATATCGCTTTGATGAGGACCATCCCAGGCATGGTGGTATTGAATCCAGCTGACCATTACGAAATGAAAGCAGCTGTAAAAGCAGCTGCGGAATACAATGGTCCAGTTTACCTTCGTTTAGGTCGCCTTGCTGTAGAAAGCTTTAACAACAATGACGATTATACTTTTGAGCTTGGAAAAGGAATTCAGCTAGCTGATGGTGACGATGTAACCATCGTAGCGACTGGTTTGATGGTTGGAGAAGCCCTGAAAAGTGTTGCACAATTAAAAGAAGCTGGTATCAATGCCCGCTTAATCAATATTCATACCATTAAACCTTTGGATGAGGAAATTATCTTAAAAGCTGCCAAAGAAACAGGAAAAATCCTAACCGTAGAAGAACACAATGTGATCGGCGGTTTAGGGGAAGCTGTTTGCAGTCTCCTGTCCGAAAAATGTCCAACTCCTGTAAAACGTGTTGGTGTTTATGATCGTTTCGGTTATTCTGGCCCTGCCGTTGACCTGTTGAAAGACTTTGACTTATATGCAGATGGCATTACCAAAGCAGTGAAAGACTTTTTAGCAAAATAAGATAATTCATGATTGGTCCGGAGATGTGCTATCTCCGGACTTTCTGTTATATCCCGTTTATTATTCAACAAATTATAGATATTATGTTGATAAATAGAACAATTAGACATTTTTTGTTATGATAATATAATATTTTAATCCGATCACGTATTATTTGAGATGAGGCAAATATCATTTTTATGGAATTATCTCCAATATATTTTTCATTCTATCATTATCAGACTAAATTTAAGTCTATTATTTTTATATAAAAACAAAACCAACACATTCACATAAGGAATATGTTGGTTTTAAGAAAAGAAAAGGAATAGGGAAAAGCAATGATTATCTTCCCGCCAAACGGGATCTATAAAAATGTTTTTGCAAAACAGGATAAAGTCAAACAAAATTCAACAAAATTTCATATATTAGTATACCGAATTTAAATTGATTATGCTCGTATTATATTGTGTGTTACTAGACATTTTTTGTGTTTTGACAATAAAATGAAATAAAAAAGGAGATAACCATGAACGCCATCTTTGAACAGAGAAAATATGATTCTGATTTTCATGTATGGACCCACAGTTACCGCAACCTCTATTCCCTTCCACATTATCATCCTGAAATTCAAATTATCCGTATTCGTGAAGGTTGTACCAATATCACCATTCATAAAGATACTTATTTTTGTCATGCGGGGGATATTCTTTTTTGTAGGGGAAGTGAACCACACTCAGTCTGCTCTATTCCAGGGCAAAATTGTATCGTAGATTTTATCGCGATTTCTCCAACTGTTTTTCGCTACATTACACGTGCAAATTACCAGGTAAAGAGACATATTCCATTAGAAGAACTTGAAAAGGAAGGGATGGAGGAATTTTCAAACCAAGTATTTTTTATTGTTCAAAAAGAGCTAAAAGAAAAACCGTTTGGTTATCAGGAAGCGATACAATCCATATTAGAACTTTTTTTGGTCTATTATACTCGTTATTTTTTAATTGATCCACCCCAAAAGGTAGAGCCACCAAAATATGCGAACCTGATACGGGTACAAAAGGTGATGAATTACATTGAACAGAACTATTCCCAAGAGATTACTTTAAAAAAAGCTGCTGAACTTATGGGATATGAACCCTGCCACTGTTCTAAAATGTTTAAAAAATTAACTGGTATGAACTTTATATCTTACTTAAATAATGTGAGGATAAAAAAGGCAATCGAAAAAATCCATTGGACGGATCATTCGATTACCCAAATTGCTTTTGAATGTGGTTTCCACAATGTACGAAATTTTAACCGGGTATTTAAAACAGTAACTGGGCAATCCCCTACTGGTTTTTTAAATACGATCTTTCAACAAACGGACTGTGCCCAGTCGGAAACTTCTTCCCAAAATAGCCCAGCTTTTATTTATTTTGAGGAAGAATGGGATTGAATATGTTGATGTTCTAACTCTAATAATGCCTGTTTGATCTCTACTCCTTCCGCATACCCTGTCAGGGATCCATTTTTTCCAATCACCCGATGGCATGGGATAATGACAGCGATTGGATTCCGATGATTTGCCATACCAACAGCACGACTAGCTTTTGGATTTCCCAGTTGTTCCGCAATCTGTTGGTAACTTCTAGTTTCTCCATAAGGGATTGTTTGAAGGGCTTTCCAATCCTCTATCTGGAACTTTGTTCCATGTAAGGAGAGTGGAAGATCAAATTCTTTCCTTTCCCCTGCAAAATATTCTTTTAACTGCTCCATTGCCTGCTCCAGCAATGGAGTTTTTTGTCGTATCGTATTTTCTAGCTTTTTCTCCTGATCCAAACAAAAACAAACATCTGTAATGCCTCTGCCATCCTCCGCAATAGCCATTTTTTGAAAAGGATCTTTCAACTCCATATACCAAATATACTTCATGTTTTTTCTCTCTTCATGTACTAGATACCCAAGAAAAAATATCCCTGTTATCTATAATCGAATAGTTTATAACATTTAAAACGTCTCTTTCCAACCATAATGATTCTCCGTGAGATATATTGAAAACTGGCTTGAATTTTTTATAAAAATCACTAATTATTATTTTAACTGCATTTACGGTAAATAATTACTTTTTTATTATAACATCAAGGAGGTTAGATGTAAAATCGTACCCATTAGGTTGCTACTTTCATTTTTTATGCGGAACTCTTCTATTTTGGGTAAAAAATACAGCTTAATTTATCCCCTTCTAAACTACATGCTAAAAAGGAATGAAAAATACGAAAAAACAGCACAACAGATGTAATCCAATTTGTTGTGTCATAAAACCAGTTGACAAGTCCACTAAATGACAAAATAAAAAAATACTATATTTCTCATCTGTTTTTCTATTTACAAATTGATTTATCTGTCCCTTTTTACATTTCTTCTTGTCATTTCCGAACCAAACAAAAAATCAGTTGGCTGACAACAACCAACTGATAAAATGTAACCATTAATCTTCCCATTTTTTTGCATGAGCTTCATTCCATACCTCTGGATCACCAACATTGGTTTCACTGGCACGGAAAACAGGATTTTTTCCAGCTTTTTTCTGAGCAATATAGTCTTTCAACACAATTAACGCTTTTCTTCCCAACAACATAATTGCCACTAAATTTACCATCGCCATTAAGCCCATTAAAATATCTGCTAAAGTCCACACAGTAGTAAAGTCCATTAATGCACCTACAAAAATAGCGGCGACACAAGTACAGCGGAAAATCAATAAACCTGTTTTAGAATCGCGGATAAATTTAAAGTTGGATTCTGTATAATAATAATTTCCTACTAAAGAACTAAATGCAAACAAGAAAATAGAAATAGTAATAAAGAGAGGGCCAAAATTACCAACCTGATTTTGTACTGCTGCCTGGACATAATTCATACCAGTCAGGTTAGGATCAATTTCAATACCGGATAATAAAAGCATGAATGCAGTTGTGGTACAAATTAAAATAGTATCAATAAATACGGATAACATCTGTACCAATCCTTGTTTTACTGGATGGGAAACATCTGCAGCGGCTGCAGCATTTGGTGCGGAACCCATACCAGCTTCGTTGGAGTACAATCCGCGCTTTATCCCCTGCATCACACAAGAGCCTGTAAAACCTCCAAAAATGGCTTTTATATTAAACGCTTGAGTAAAAATCTTTCCGAACATCTCTGGTACCGCATTAATATTTTTAATCGTAATAAATAGCCCCAGTCCAATATAGATAACTGCCATAACAGGAACAATGCCAGATACAATAGAGCTGATACGATGTACACCGCCAAAAATAACAGCAGCGGTTAATAAAGCCAGAACACCACCTACTACTAGTGGCCAAATTGTTTCATTGTAGTTCGGGATATAATGTGCCAAAGAGGAGCCCGCATTAAAAGATTGCAAGGCATTAAAACCATAGGCAAAACAGGCAATTAATAAAATAGAGAACACAATTCCCCACTTACGGCTTCCCAATGCTTTTTGGATATAATAAGCTGGACCGCCAATAAATTCTGTCCCTTCTTTTTGTTTGTACATCTGTGCTAATGTGCTTTCAATAAAAGCGGAAGCAGCACCAATTAAAGCCAATAACCACATCCAAAAAATAGCGCCATATCCACCAATCGCAGTAGAAGCAGCTACTGCTGTGGCTACTCCTGCAATATTGCCAGTACCTACACGGCTGGCAGTTGATATCATTAAGGCCTGGAAAGAAGAAATATCTTTTCCATCTTTTTTCTTTTCCCCTAAAACACGGATTGCTTCTGGAAACATACGAAATTGAACGAATTTGGTACGAAAACTAAAATACAAACCTACTAAAATCAACATAATGATTAAGATGTAGGTATACATAAAGTCACTTACGTTCCCCAATAATGAATTGATTAAATCCATAGATTTTAAACTCCTTTTTCGTTATTTTTGAACCACATAATGTATCTATTATACTAAATTTTTCGATTTTTGACTAGGTGATTTTGCATATTAATTGTTTTTCTGTAGTTATTCACGATAAAGTCATAAAAAATTTTTATAATTTATCCTATAAAAGATTTAACTATATATCAATTTTAAAAATTTCTCTTTTATTTTCCAATTATTTTAGTTTGTTATACAAGAAAATAAAAAAACTACTGTTTTTCTTTTCAAAAGATATGGTTAAAACAAAAAGGCTTGTATACACAAGCCTTTTTTGCTATTTTTTACGAGGATAGGGCTTTTTTTCATCTGTTAAACCTGCTAAATAGTCCATACTCGTTTCCAATGCAATTGCTATCTTTCGGCATTGCTCAAAGGTGTAATACCGTTTTCCATTCTCTATTTTAGAATAATCACTCTGGTCTATTCCTGTTAGCAACTGCATTTTAATTTGAGTATATCCTTTTTCTTTTCGTAACTGTTTTAACCGCTCCATATCATCACCATATTTTATTATGGCAATTTCCCCTATTAAAATTAGGGGTAAATTGACCTATCATAAAATAGGTGATTAAATATGGATTTTCTCTTAAAAATGAAAAAAACTTTTACAAAAATCGAAACATATTTTACAGAGGATTCTCTTTCCTCTTTTTTAAAATGTAGTTATGATCATTGATATAATTATCATTATAGTTTTGGAAAATGGATACGAAATTATATTTTATCTGAAAAGGAACTCTTCCATATGTTCCAAAGTGTTGGTATTACCCAAATAGATGATATATCCAATTTTCTTATTCTATTGTTTTATATGGAACAGCACACAAAGTTATTTTATAATCCACAACAAAAATAAAGCTGCTTTTCTTGAAAAAAATAATTTTAGATATATAATAAGTTGTAGTATTCTAAATCTAAAAAATCAAGTAATAAAATACGACAGGAGGATATAAATATGGGCATTATGAATAAGATGGTGAATGGCTTAAGCGGAAATCTAAACGAAGTTTCACTAGAATCTTTACAACAAGAATACGGAGCTTACTTTATGGAGGGTGAAACTGTTTACACAGGTTTTCAACTGATCCGTGATGTTGTTATTTTCACGAATAAAAGGATTGTTACTTTTGACAAGCAAGGCACTACCGGAAAAAAGATGAGGGTAAGCTCTATTTATTTAAGCGCAGTTATTCATGTATCCGCAGAAACTGCTGGTTTTGGTATGGATGATAGCCAGGTTGATATAGAATATATTGATTCCCCTTACTATAAAGTAAGCGGTGGTGTTAGCGTGGCAAAACGGACATTTGAATTCCCCAAAAAGTACAACATACAACCTTTATACCAATATTTGCAACAAATCGCATATAATAACCATGAAGCATTAAATCAATAAAAACCTTATCTTTTATCATTTCATATTTTCTGATAAAATATTGTCGAATTTTCTGTTTTGTGTTATTATGATATCCTATAGGAGGAAAAAAATAATGAAAAAAATAATAACACTACTTACAGTATTATTGAGTCTTAGTTTATTTGTTGGTTGTAGTGCAAAAGAAAGTTCTAATCCATCTAGTATGGTCAGTACAGAAAATAGCTCTTCAAGTAAAACATCATCCAATGACAACACGACAAGTGTAACATCAAATGGAATTTCTGAAACAAATTTAATGGAAGGAGAAGTATATGATAGTGTTGCTTCTATTTATCCTTCCGTGGAGCTAAAAGTGTTAGAAAATCCCTCAAAAGGATTTAAAAATCTTTTAATTTATGTACAACCATCGGAAGGAACATTAGAACAGGCATTTCCAGCCTATTTACGAGCACTAAAAGAAATTACATTGCAGTGTTATCCTGCATTTTCTCATGAAAACTATACGAATGTACTTTTCCATTATGACCCTACCCAAAAGGGCGCTGCCCTCCAAACTGTTTTTTACTTTAAATTAGAGCCTATTCATGATAAATATCGCCTTACCAATGAATCTATAGCGGACTCTATTACAGATTATACATTAAATGTGGCAAATTTGGCAAAGTTGGGAGGAGCTACTGTTTCAGAAAATGAGACAGATATTATGCTTAATGCAATTGCTGATGAAAAGCTTTCTGAGTTAAATGACATTCAATAAAATAATATGGTAAAAGCCTAGATAAAATATCTAGGCTTTTTTATTGTTATATATCATGGACACATCTATATATCCTATGCCTATATCAAATTTTATCAATTTATACACTATTTAATCTATGATACTTTTAATCCTTTTTGACGTAAAAAAGCAATAAATTCTTCTGGAGTTCCTTTTGTAAAAGAATTTTTTGGAAGCATATAAATTAATTTTGCTTCTGAACGAAGTAAAATTAAATTTTTGGTTTGTATCACTTTTTTTATTTTAAAATATGGAACTTCACTAATAGACCCAGTGGAAGAAATATTTTGTATCAATTGGTCCGTTGCGATTATCTTAATATTCATAAATCTTCCGTTCATTATCTCCATATCACGTTTTATTACCGTTTTTGCTGCACGATGATAAAGATAAAATTGTAAAAGAAAAAATAATGGAGCATAGATTGACATAATTAAATTGTAACTGTAATGATAAACAACATATTCAATGATATGATAGACAAAAAACAATCCAAATAAAATATCAAAAACTACCAAAAATGGCCTTTTAAAATACCAATATCGATAGAGCTCCTTTGTAATTGCCAATGTTCTTGTATAGTTATTTTCAAACAAACTATCCATTAAAATATCCTCCAAAACGAAAAAGTTCATGTTATAACAATGTCACGTATCGCAAGCGCTGAAAACCATCTATATGAATATAATTTCAAAAGTTGACACGATACGCAACTTTTCATCAAAAACGTCTATAATTATTCGATTTAACTTTTATTATTTCTTTTTTTCTTATAATCCCTATTAGACAAAAAGGAATAACATCTGCTTGCTACGTCATATAAGTTTGCACCACAAAATGAATTCACTTTAACTAGATATAAAAAAATCCAGAACGTAAATTACGCACAGACTCAATCTAATTGAGTTTGAGTTACCAAAAAGATGGCCACTATAAACACGAGCACAAAACCATAGACAAAAAATAAAGCCCCGCACGCAAAATGCGTGTTAAGGCTCTCGACACTGGAGCAGGTGACGGGAATCGAACCCGCGTCTTCAGCTTGGGAAGCTGACATTCTACCATTGAACTACACCTGCATATGAAATTTTTTAAACTTTTATTATTATACCATAACCATTTTAAAAAGGCAATCCTATTTTTTAAGTTTTTCATAAAATATGGGTTGAAAATAATATCAACTCTTTTATATTATATTTTTCATAAAAAAATCAGTTTTTTTTCAAATAACTATCACATTTCCATCACAAATAAAAACTATACTTAAGTTACTCCTTAAAATTCTTTTTCATAATTTTTCTTTTATTTCTTCTTTTTTCCGCCCTGTTTGTTACAACAGGGCGGTTTTTCCTTTTCTATCTCTATAAAATTTTATTTTGTTGCGGCAAGTTGGGCTCTATTGGTCTAAAAATAAAATCAACATACAAATAAAGTAGATAAACAAATAAAATTAAATTGAAAATCGATCCTACTCTTTGCACGAATTCAAAATACGTAGAGAACCCACCTTGAAAATTCGCTTTTAACAAAAACGCTGCCTGATTGATAAAGGTTATCGCTGTAACGCCTAAATATCCATAAAACATCTTCCAGTTCTGGCAAAAAACAAAACAAAGCAAACTTAAAATCACCACTGGGATTTGATATCGTTCATGCATTTTTGTGCTGAATAAAAAAATAGCATTCATAAACATCGTTGCGTGCAACACCGCTGGAATATGTCTTTTTTGCCAACGCAAATATAAATAAATAAAAACAATCCCTATTAGCAGCAATACACTTACAAGAGTTCCCCAATCCTGATAAGTAAAACTTCCAAAGAAAGGAGAACTATCTGGTTTCCAGTTGTTTGAACCAATTCCATATAAATTAAAGGCATTTAAATTAATATAATTATATTCATCAAATCCCCCTAAATAAATATTTAGAGGAAGCAAAAGATTATGAGAGCCAATGATAAATGGAAGCCAGCCTAATGCACCTACTCCTACCCCTATTCCAATTGCAGAAAAAGCAACCTTTGGTTTGTAATAAAGAAATAACTCCAACAATAAAATGGGAGCCAAATAGGCCATTTGTAGCTTTGTCAAACAGCCTAATGCGAAAAAGATACAAGCCAAGGTTGGGCGTTTCCTTTGGAATGCAAAAAACATAGCCGCAATCCAAAACAGCAACATACTATCCGTTTGGCCCCAAAAGGAACAGTTGAAAATAGTGGAAATATTTAACGCCCACATTGTCGATAGAAATATCCCACATAATTGGTTATATTTTTTACCGATAGCATACAATAATACTACTAACCCAATATCAAACAAAATAGGGATCAACTTAATCCAAAACATCTGTAAAAAACCACTTTGTATTTCTACCGCATGATGGATAGGCCCACTGATAAAAAATAAAAGGGTTGGAAATAGGGGCGGGTAATTTAAACTTTCCACATGAGAATAGGCATTAAACAAGCCCTGCCTCACTCCCTCTGCCCAGGGTATATTGTAGCTTACCGTATCAAATCCATTATAATAACACCCGCCAATTAATAGCCTTAACACAAGCGCAAATACAACAATACATCCAAGCCATACTTTTTCATTGATGTGTATTTGAAAATTATATTTTTGTTCCATTTTTATCTCCTATTTAAGATAATTTATGAACTAGTTTTGTCTTAAAAACAAGTAAAATCAACTACCAAACTTAATTTCTATCCATATTATACTGTATTATGTTATAATTGACAAGTAAAGTTTTTTAAAACAAAATTTTATCAGTAAAATTGCCAGTTTTTTCGTCATAATTTTTCTACTGTTTTTTCTTCTATTCTTTAAAAAAACAACACTTTCTGATCATATTCTTTTTTTATACTATAAGTACTCCTTGAAATTTCTTTTTTCTAAATTTTCTCCTTTTTTGGCCACCTTTTTGGTGGCCATTTTTCTTTCTCTATATTTTTAGTTATTAAATTATTATCACATCTTTTTGTTATTTTTCATATGGTAAATAGGAGGTGAAAGAATGAATAATTTTCAACCAATCGCACATTATCATAGATGTTGTACGCCAAAACCTTGCGTTCCTCCATGCCCTTCCCCTTGTCCACCAGTTTGCTATGTACCTTGTCCCGGTCCAGTTGGACCTACAGGGCCTACAGGACCTACAGGACCTGCAGGAATTGGAATCACAGGACCTACCGGGGCGACTGGCGCCACTGGCCCCATGGGACTACAAGGTAATACTGGACCTATGGGACCAAGTGGACCTATCGGGTTACGAGGACCAACAGGTCCTACTGGTGCTACTGGTGCCACTGGAGCTACTGGGGCAACTGGTCCTGGTGTAGGAGAAACCGGCCCTACAGGTGCAACTGGTGCTACTGGACCGACAGGCCCACAGGGGATTCAAGGAATTCAGGGTATACAAGGTATACAAGGTGTTACCGGAACCACTGGTGTTACCGGTGCCACCGGTCCGACTGGGGCTACTGGTCCAACGGGCGCTACTGGCTCTACAGGCCCACAGGGGATTCAAGGAATCCAAGGTATCCCTGGGGAACAAGGCTCCACTGGAGCTACAGGTGCAACTGGCCCAACAGGTATTGTCGGTCCTACCGGAGCTACGGGTGCTACTGGTCCAATAGGTGTTACCGGGCCTACTGGTTCAACAGGAGTTACTGGACCTACTGGTCCAACGGGAGTTACCGGGCCTACTGGACCTACCGGGCCACGAGGTTCAGATGGGGCAGAAGGAGCCATTGGACCAACAGGTGCAACTGGTGTTACTGGTGAAACTGGGCCTACTGGAGCAGCAGCAACAATCTCTTTGGGAACCGTAACTACAGGAGAACCAGGAACTGACGTTGTTATTACAAACACAGGTACAGATGAAAATGCTGTATTTAACTTTACAATTCCACGTGGTTTTGATGGTGGCGGAACGGTTCCTCTAGATGTTTTAACTGCTTATTCTACCCCACCTCAAGTGGGAACTGAAAATACTGAACTCATATTTGACCGGAATGGAACTTTATTTGGAACCTCAATACAACATGCAGAAAATACTTCAGAATTCACTATTAATGGATCTGGTATTTATTATGTTTCTTTCCATGGAACTATTTCTCCTGTTTCAGGAGTTACTTTTCCCATTAATATTTTAGTAAATCTACAACAAGATGGCACTATTGTAAGTGGAAGCGAAGTACAACATACGTTCCATACCTCTACTGAAAATGTCAATGTTGCTTTTTCCACGATTATCACAGCTAATCCAAATACAACATTCCGTATTGTTGGAACAGGTGGACAATATTTTTATTCCTCCATTGGAATCAATATTTACAAAATTGCGAACCTTCCATGAGAAATTAAGATATATCATTGCATAAAAAATAGGCCATTCCTATTTGGTATGGCCTATTTTTCAAATTATCATCCATTAGAATTCAATTTTTTGCTCAATATAAGCAATCAATTGGTCAATCGCAATTCTTTCCTGTTGCATGGTATCACGGTCACGTACGGTAACGCATCCATCTGTTTCAGAATCAAAGTCATAGGTAATACAGAATGGGGTTCCTATTTCATCCTGACGACGGTAACGTTTTCCAATAGAACCAGTATCATCATAATCTACCATGAAATGTTTTGCTAGCTGTTCATATACAGCACCAGCTTGTTCATTTAATTTCTTCGATAATGGCAATACACATGCTTTATAAGGGGCAAGAGCTGGATGCAAATGCATTACTACACGAGTATCATTTTCACCGATTTCTTCTTCATCATATGCTTCACATAAAAATGCCAAAGCAACACGGTCCGCACCTAAGGAAGGTTCGATTACATATGGTATATAATGTTCGTTATCTTGTTGGTCAAAATATTCTAAGGATTTTCCACTGTGGTTTTGATGTTGGGTCAAATCAAAATCAGTACGGTCTGCAATACCCCATAATTCTCCCCATCCAAATGGGAACAAGAATTCGATATCTGTGGTTGCGTTGGAATAATGGGAAAGCTCTTCTGGATCATGATCACGCAAACGCATATTTTCTGGTTTAATTCCCAAATTTAACAGGAAATTCTTACAATAATCTTTCCAATAACGGAACCATTCCAAATCAGTACCTGGTTTACAGAAAAATTCCAATTCCATCTGTTCAAATTCTCTGGTACGGAAGGTAAAATTTCCAGGAGTAATTTCATTACGGAATGATTTCCCAATCTGCGCCACCCCAAATGGCAATTTTTTCCGAGTTGTCCGTTGAATATTAGCAAAATTCACGAAAATACCTTGAGCGGTTTCTGGACGCAGATAAATTTCATTTTTTGCGTCCTCTGTAACACCCTGGAATGTTTTAAACATCAGGTTAAAAGCACGAATATCAGTAAAATTAGTACCCCCACAGTTTGGACACTTAATTCCATTTTGTTGGATAAACTCCATCATTTGTTCATTGCTCCAACCATTTGGAGATACATCGCTTTGTTCTTCAATTAACTGGTCCGCACGATGGCGTGTTTTACAGTCTTTACAATCCATTAAGGGATCCGAAAAACCACCAACGTGACCGGATGCTACCCAAGTTTCTGGATTCATTAAAATAGCACTGTCCAACCCAACATTGTATTTACATTCCTGAATAAATTTTTTACGCCATGCGGCTTTCACATTATTTTTGAACTCTACACCTAATGGGCCGTAATCCCATGTGTTTGCTAAGCCGCCATAAATTTCACTGCCTGCATACACAAAACCTCTACCCTTGCATAGAGCAACTATTTTTTCCATTGTTTTTTCGCTGTTTAAAAGCATCTTTCTTCCTCCTAAATGGGCATGCACTGGTTGTGCAACCTGTTATTACCGCCTCTTAGGCGGCGGGATCTTTTTCTAGGTAATCTATAGAATCAAAAGTAAAATAAAATCCTACAACAATCAATCCTGCTCGGCGTTTGAAAAATTAATCCCTGTATTATTTCATTTTTTCTTCTTTTGAACTATATTACCACATTTTATAATCATACGAGTTTATCTGGAATATGTCAAGTAAAACCCAATACTTTTCTACTGTACTATATTGACAAACTCTTTTTACGTGTGTAAAATGGATAATATCGGGATGTAGCTCAGTTTGGTAGAGCGCTGTGTTCGGGACGCAGAAGCCGCAAGTTCAAATCTTGTCATCCCGACCAATTAAAAGCCTCGACGCGCATAATCGTGTTCGAGGCTTTTAATTTATCCTATTTTTAATGCTCATAGTTTGAGAATGTTTACATAAGGCGTTTTAAAAATTTTTCTATCTTCGTCCTATAGTAGAAAAATACATATATAATGTTTTAAAAATCTTCCTAATTATAAGGTACAGAACTATTATTATATTATTCGTTCTACGAAAATGGACAAATTAGCTGATTTAACTTATGATAAAATAAATACAAGGAAAAAGCCACCCCACACAATGGGGTGGCCAAAAAGAAGAAAAAGAGAAATGAAGAAAGTTTTTAAAAATAGCCGAACGGAGATGCTCCTACATCACTGTTAAAAATTAACACGCTGTTAGTCCGCCAACTATTTTTGATAAGCGCAAACAGCTATTTCAAACTGAATGGGCATGTTCAATTGAAATCTGCTGTTGCAACAATACTTTTTTAAGGAGCAATTATAGTATACCCAGGTTTTGTGATAAAAACGTGATAACTTTATAAAAAAATATAAAATAGTATTTTTCAAAACATCTTTCTAAAAATAATGGAGGATCTTTTTGTAATTTGGACACAAACGGCGGTTTCTATTAGATTATTACATCGCCTTATTTTTTGTTGATTTTCTTTGATTGGCATTGTTTGTGTAACAAAAGGAACTTTTGTGTTTTTGCTATGGAAAAAATTTTTATTATGATTTTTAATCCAAAATAATCTAAAATATAGTTATATTTATCTTATAGTATTGGTTGAAAATAGTCTTTTCCTATGTTAAGCTAATAATAGTCTAATAAATTTGTACAAGGGGTGGATATCATGAGCGTACCAAAAGTCAGTGTCTTAATGGGGGTACAAAACCTAGAAAAATATATCTCTCAATCAATCGAAAGTGTTTTAACACAAACTTTTACTGATTTTGAATTTATTATATTAGATGATGGTTCCACAGACCGTACGCTGGAAATTATTAAAGAGTATGCTGCCAAGGATGATAGGATCCGTTACTTTTCATTTCCTCAAAAGATGGGGATTGCCTATGGCTGCAATTTTACCGTAGAAAAATCAGTTGGTAAATATTTAGCCCGTATGGATGGGGACGATTTATGGGAGCCAGAAAAACTGATGCTGCAGGTAGAGTACTTAGATTCCCACCCAGAATGTGGCGTTTGCTTTACTCACGTAAGTATAATAGATGAAAACGGACTAGAAATTACAGGTGAGAAAGCAAACAATATGGACGTTTTGTTTTCTCAAACAAACAAAACACAAGCCCAATGGCTACACCATCTTTTTACACATGGTAATTGTCTTTGTCATCCAACTTCGGTAATACGCAAAGAAGTATTTGACCATATAAATGGCTATCATAATGCATTTCGTCAGTTACCTGACTTTGATATGTGGATGCAGTTAATCCAATTTGTAGAATTCCATATTATAGAAAAGCCACTTTTTTTATATCGTTGGTTTGAAAATAACACAAGTAAACCCAATCCAATAGGGATTTCTCGAACTTATCAAGAGTATTTTCAATTGTATTTACATCTGTTTGATCATATACCAGATGATCTATTTATAGAAAGTTTCTCTGATTTATTTATCTGCAAAGATTCTCAGACAGAACAGGAGTTAGCATGTGAAAAAGCTTTTTTATTGTATCATCACAGTGCAGGTTTACTTCCTGAAGCAGGCCGCCTTGCTGGCTTAACATTGTTAACCCAACTATTAAACCAAGATGATACCCGTTCCTTACTACAAACAAAATATCATTTTGACACCTTTGATTATATTGATTTCGAAAGCAAACCCATCTTTTATAGTAGTTCCTATTATGATATTCCAAAAGGATTGACAAAAGATATCGTTTCCTCTACTGCAACGCTTTTTTATAGCACCGGCGATTCCATTGATGGTACAGAATTCCTTACTACCCAATATCAAGCGGATACTGGACTACAGCAGTTAGAATTCCAGCTACCAGAAGGTACTACGATTTTACGGTTGGATCCACTGGAAAACCACCCTTGTGTTGTCTGGTATTTAGCAGCTGAAATCAATGGAATTCCGTTGCGCGCCGATCCATTTAATGCACAACAGGAAGGAATTTGGTATTTTGATAATGATCCGCAAATTGGTTTTACTTTAGAACAACCAATCAGTGGAACATTAAAGATTGTCTTGGGTGTAATGCCATTGCATCAAACAATTACATCTAATATAAAAAATCAGCTATCTCAAGTTTCTGTTAGTAAATTATATCTCTCTAAATTTGAATCAAACTATCAACAGCAAATAGGTAAGTTAAATGAAGAAAAAGAACAACAGCAAGCAGTGATAGATAATTTAAAAGAACAATTATATGCGATGACTGTTGACCGGGATTTCAACAAACAGCAATTAGAGGCAATCCGCAATACCAAAGCGTACCGTGTTTATAAAAAAATACGCGGTATTAAAAAATAATTCTTATAAAAGGCAGTCTAGCAAAAGCTAGGCTGCCTTTTATGGTATGGTGTGCTGAGTAAACTCAATCTGCCCCCATAGGTTAGAATCCACATCGTCCACTGTGTTGTCCTTTAATAACATACAATATTCAGTATCACAAATTGATAGTAAACAGCAATCATACCCTTTTGCAAAACCCGTTAAAAAGTCAATTGCTCTGCTACATAAATCTGGTTCCATATTGATAAAATTAAAATAGGCGCAACCAGTTTGGCGGAAAGTATCACAAGCATCTGCTACTTGCTGTAAGGAACTGACGGAAAACACTGGAAACGGTATACATGGTTCCATATAATCCCTCCTTTTTTCAATAAAATACTGTAATTATTATTATTTTATCAAGTAAAAATGAAGCTTTCACCCTGTTTCTCTAAATTTTTTCTACAATGAAACAAAAAATCTCCTAAAACAAAGCACGCACATATCTTGTAACAATTAATACATCATGCGAATCATAGTCTGCTCATAATCTATTCTGTTTTTCTTTACAAAATTACTATAATTTTTCTTTTCCCTGTTATCAATTTATTTTTATAATGAAATATATCTTGAATTATTTCCCATTGGAGAGAGTTATGGCAAATTTATATTTGGTTACTGGGGCAACTGGTCATCTAGGAAATACAATTATACAAAAATTATTGCAGAAAGGGTGCCATGTGCGCGGCCTAGCTTTGCCGCCCGATCAGACACCGCCTTTCCAATCGCCTAATATGGAATTAATCCGGGGAGATTTACGGGATATTCAAAGTTTAATTGCTTTATTTAAAGATACCGATGAAAATACTGTTTTGATTCACACTGCTGCTATTTTGTCTGCTGCACCTAAATTTGAACATTTGGTATACGATATTAACGTAAACGGAACAGAACAGCTTTTACGCATGTGTATAATGCATCACACAAAAAAATTCATTTATGTTAGCTCTTCCCATGCAATTCCAATTACCAACACCATAATAAAAGAATCCAATCAGTTTAATGCTGATGCATTAGAAACCATTTTTGCCAAAACAAAAGCAATCGCTTCCCGGTTGGTGCTGGATTACGGCGCAAAAGGATTAGATGCCTGTATTCTTCAACCTTCTGGTATGTTAGGGCCTGGGGATTATGGTACTGGACATTTAACACAATTGATTATGGATTTTATGAACCATAAGACGACCATTGATGTAAAAGGGGGATATGATTTTGTAGATGTAAGGGATGTTGCCGATGCTGTTATCTCCTCTATCAACAATGGAATCTCCGGTGAATCATATCTCTGTACCAATCAATATTATGAAGTACAACAACTTTTCCAAATGCTACAGAAAATAACAGGAAGGAAACCGGCAAAAACAATGGTACCTATGTGGTTTTCGAAACTCATGGTCTATTTCCATCAAAATTATCGGAATCCTTTTTTACAACCGCCATTAACTACTTCTTATGAACTGTATTCCATTCCAGAAAAAATTACGTTTTCTCATCAAAAAGCAAAAAAACAGTTACACTATACCCCCCGCCCTATTGAGGAAACTTTACTGGATACTGCTCAATGGCTTGTTTGTCATCATATGGTTCAACCAAGACCATTAGGATGTAAAATATAAAAAGACCAGGCTATCAGTAAAATGGTAGTCTGGTTTTTCTATTTTGTCAATTTTAACAAATATCCTATCTTTATTTGTTTATTTTATCTTAATATAATCATTCAAAAAAATTTTATTTTTCGTCTTTTTCACCAAAAAATACAAATTTTTTTCTTTTTAGTTGCCAATGTTTTTAATTTATATTATAATAAATAAGTTAATAAATATATGTATAGGAGATTTATAATATGACAAATAATATTTGGATTATTATAGCCTTTGGAGCATATTTATTATTTATGATGCTCATTGGCTTCATTTGTTACAAAAAAACAAAAACATCAGAAGATTATTTTTTAGGAGGTAGAAGCCTTGGAGGTTGGGTAGCCGCTTTAAGTGCACAGGCTTCCGACATGAGTGGATGGCTATTAATGGGGCTGCCAGGTGCTATTTATGCATTGGGTACAGGGCAAATTTGGATTGCGGTTGGCCTTGCAATTGGTACTATTTTAAACTGGTGTATTGTAGCATCCAAACTACGCCGCTATACTATTAAGGCAGGAAATGCCCTTACTTTACCAGAATTTTTCGAAAACCGGTTTGAAGATAAATTCAAAGTATTGCGCGTTGCATCTTCTTTGTTTATTATGATCTTTTTCCTTGTGTATACCGCTTCCGGCTTCTCGGCAGGGGCAACCTTATTTTCCACCGTATTTGGTATTGATTACAAAATAGCCTTATTAATTGGTGTCTTTGTTATTTTGGTCTATACCTTTTTAGGAGGATTTTTGGCTGTATGCTGGACAGACTTTGTACAAGGATTTATGATGTTGATTTCTCTAATTGTCGTTCCTGGATTCGCGATTGGAATTTTAGGTGGATTTGATGGGGCTGGTCAAGTATATCAAGAAATTGGCCACCATTTCTTAAACCCAATGTTCAGTGGAGGAGAGCAACTTTCTATTGTTAGCATTATTTCACAGCTTGCATGGGGATTGGGATACTTTGGTATGCCCCATATTTTAATCCGTTTTATGGCGATTAAAAATGAAACTGAAGTGCGGAAATCTCGTAAAATCGGTATTATATGGGTGGTTATTTCATTAACTGCCTCCTGTACACTAGGGGTAATTGGAGCGGCGTTCTTTGCAAACCAACCATTAGAAAATTCCGAAAGTGTATTTATCCAGATGATTAATACCATCTTTTCTGATCATCTTGGTATTCCTTTTGTTGGTGGCCTTCTATTGTGCGGTATTCTGGCCGCCATTATGTCCACAGCGGATTCTCAACTGTTGGTTACTGCATCTTCTATCTCAGAAGACGTATACAAAGGGGTTATTAATAAAAATGCTAGTGATAAAAGCATGTTAATGATTAGCCGTATTACTGTTTTAATCGTGTCCGCAATTGCGTTTGTTATTGCACTGGATCCGAATAGCAGTGTTATGGGGCTGGTATCCAATGCTTGGTCTGGATTTGGATCTACATTTGGTCCAGTTGTATTGTTAGCATTGTTCTGGAGACGCTCTAATGTTGCTGGAGCGGCTTCTGGTATGATTGCTGGAGGCTTAACTGTAATCCTATGGGATTACATTCCATTTGGTGGTTCTACTCTTGCTACTATGACAGGTGTTTACTCCTTAATCCCAGGCTTTGCAATCTGCGCAGTTGTTATGGTTGTTGTCAGCCTATTAACAAAAGCTCCATCCAAAACAATGCTGGATACTTTTGATGAAGTAACTGCTAATAAAGAAATTACAGAATAAACTGGTACAAAATCTTATTACATAAGTAATCGCTTGAGATTTACAATTGTAAATCTCAAGCGATTTTATTGTTATAAAAAAGCCCTCACTGTGTCGAGGATTCAAAAAGACTTTAACAATGGTTAGAAAATAAAAATGCGGTCTGACAACTGCACAAATAATCAACTAAAAAAAGAATATCTGAAATGAATGGCAACAAAAGTTGAGCACATACAAGATGGAATTGCAAATACCACTATATAAAAGACATGGGAACTTGAAATATAGATATGGGAACCGAAGTTTTTAGTGCAGGGGATACCCTGTGGATACAGTGGGAAAAACAAAAAAAGATAGCTGAATATATACAAAATCAGGCTAACTACATGACCAACTGACACTGAAAGAATACATGGACCCGTTCACAGGTGTCAGGATGTAAAAGCGCCTGTGGGCACTGCTAGTGACAGAGCCTTACAGGCGCATCTTTAAAATCCTCGGCTATCCCGGAGGGATTTATCAATAATTTTTAAACTTTTATCCAAATATGAACTTTTTATATTGGAGGCAGTTTATTTTTTCTTTTAAAACTTGTAGCTATTTTGTATTGTTACCAATCCTCTTTCCTCTTGTTCCTACTGTTAAAAGAATAGCTCCTCCTAATAACATAGCAACTCCTACAAATGGAGCATGGTCACCAGTAGCAGGGATATTAGAAGTATTGGTACCTGGTTTTCCAGTAGGTTGTTCTGGTTTCGCTTCTGGAACTGGATCTGGATTTGGTTTAATGGTTTCTGAAGTTTCAGCAATAGCATAAAGGCTGAAATGGCTGGCGTCAAATCCTATAAAAGGAAAATCCTCTACCACATCTATCATTACGGATTCTACCTCAGTTGCAGCCCCTTGGCTATCAATACGATATACTTTGGTTCGGCTTGGGTCATACCCTTCTGGTAATGGAGCTGCGATTGCTACTTCCCCTTTTGGCTGGATCTCCTCCCCATTATTCATCAAAGAAATATCATATAACGTAAAATGATCAGCATCAATAGCGCTTTTTACCATTTCATAATCGTTACCTTCGGTGATCTGACGGGAATTCATCGTAGTGCCTTCTGGGACAATAGATTCATCCGCTGTAATAATAATATTAGTTTCTGGATCATACGCAATAGATGTTGGCATATAGTCTAAGCTTGGGAATTGATCTACGGGTTGGAAAAAAATGTATTTCCAATCTTCACCGTTCTGTGCTACCGTCAAGACACATTTGGTATATTCAGATTCGTTGTCCATATTTGGATTTTGATCCGCAGTTTTGTTCGAAACTTTAGCATAAATTTCAACATAAGTTTCAGTGCCTACGACTGGCTGAATACCAACCAACTCTGTTAAATAAGGAGCATCTCCAATTCCAGCTTCAGGAATCACGAAACTATCCAGTTCCGCATGATATTCGCCCAATATGCCTAAATCTACTCCGGTCATGTCAGGAACACTTTTGTAGTATTGAGCTGTAATAGCAGCAAAATCATCATATGGGATAACATATTGGTAATTCTCTGGCTGATAATATTTTTGGTCATATACCTGGTCATTACCTTTCATTTTTGTAACCTGAAAAGCATCCGCCGCAGGTGGAACCTCTTCAAAGAAATGGTCTGCCCGTTCCGCATCACTTGTAAACTCTGTAAATTGTGTGTAATTTACATATTCTTTTATGGTTTCTTCCATCTCAGCTTTGGTAAAATCCGGAGGTAGGAATTGATTCCCTTCTGCTGCCAAAGTGGTTAGAGGAAATGCAGCCAGCGCCATTACACCAGCTAAAAGAATTGCCCCTATCTTCTTTTTCATAGATTTTTGAAATTTCACAAGTAGCACTCCTTCCTTTTTTCTATTTTCTTCTTGTGAATCAGATAATGAATACTTTATCGTTCTACTCTATTTTTATAAAAATAGGCTTAAAAAACCTATTTTAAAACAGATTTTAGCATTTGTTCAATAAGAACGATAAAGTATATATATTATATCATATTTTGTGCATTTTCACAATATCGCAGAATAAAAATACTGTCTAAATTTATAGGATTTGAATTGTATAAAAGGAATAACTACACTGTAATATTTCTCACTTTATCCTTTTCAATTATATTCTATCCACTGATAACACAGCTACAGCTTATAGTCGCAATGTATTCCACAAACGCAACAATGTCTGATTGCCATTCTCATTGGATGTCATGATAACTTCCCCAACATAGTAGCTCCTTGCATTAAAATAATCATCTTCTATCTGAATATTGTCCCCAGGATAGGCTGCCAGAAGTTCTGGTAATATAACCTCTACTTCCATGGATTTTACACGGGAGTTTAATGCAACTTGTTTTACCGCATCATCTGGCTGGGTTTTCCAAGCTGCTGGCAAACGGTAATACCGTTCTCGTTGAATTTTATAATCAATCGCATAAGGGGCGTCAAAATAATTGGAATAATCCTGTGGATTGTCAGGATTTTGCCAATAAATCCTAGATAATAACTGGCTTCGGTCATTGGTGTACCGAAAACTAGTATAGTAGTGCTCAGAGTCTGGTTTATTTCCAATGATATACATCTTTTGATTGAGCCATCGAGCGGTTAATGTTCCATCTTTTGTTACCAGTGGAAAATAATAGTATGCCCTTCTACAAAAAATATCAATTACATTCCAGGCGCTCATCCCCACAGTAATCTCTAATTTTGGCAGGGTATAACTAAGTAATCCATTCGCTTTTATCCCATAAGGAAGAGCGTAATTCTGGTAAATATATTCCGAACTGCAATTTTCCAAGACAGTAGGACGAACCTGATTTTGCAATAGCCTTGTTTCATATCCTGAGGCCTCAATCTCCAAAAATTCTCCAACAGAAGTGAGCTGGGTAACCTGTTTATCTACAAAGCCGTGGAATAACAGCTCATTCTCCAAATACACTTTAATGCTGGCAAACTCATATGCTTGGTTTTTATCGATAAATAAACCTTTAAACTTACTCCCTACTGTATAAATGCAAGCGGAATACTCAAATTCCACCAGATGGGATAGGGTTGCTGTTTCATTATTTACTGTAGAAGCTAATACAAGGATATTCATAATGTCACCTCAGTAAAAATAAAACGGCAGTTCCATCCATTGGGTAATATCTTTTTGATGGAAAAACTGGATAAAACAGCATCCATCTCCGATTCATCCGGCAGGATTACCGTCTGTTTTTCCCCTGCCGAATACACTTGATACACCTGTTGATATTGCTCCTTGTCCAATACCCCTTCAAACGAAAAGATACGGCTTTTTTTCCCTAAATCTTGAATGACTTCCCCAAGAAAAGCGGAAAAACGAGACACCAGATGCCGTTTGCACACCAAAGAAACCGTTTCTGGATCACATGGTATTTTGATACTACCAAAGGATATTGTATTGGAAGAGTGGGAGAACTTTAACTGCATTTCAGTATAAAAAGCATCTGCTTTACTATGGTAGGTAATTCCACCCACCGCAATTCCCTGATATCCAGTGAGTGTAGATTCTGATAACATAACTAATATTTTGTCTATCATCTGGTTGCATTGGTTGCTTTCCATATAAAATGGAACATAAACTCCAATATGAATCACTGTTTGTTGGATACCATTTTGCTGCTCCAGAGTTTTGTTCCCCACTGTAATCCGAATCCGTTCCAACGGAATAACTTGCTTCGAAAATTCAGGGACAACCTCAACCTCTGGCATATTCTGTCGTAATATCTCCATTAATTGTTCTATCAATTGTTCCATCCTGTCCCCTCCCTTAAAGCAGCCTTCCAGCATTGAAATAGTTCAATGTATTCCAATTGTTCTACTTGATAACGGTGCTGACGGTCTACTAAAATAATTGGCTTCGTTTGCGGGGAATCCCCCTGGTATAAAAAATAAGACAATAAGTTTCCATGGTTTACATTTCCTACTGGGTAAGGTTCCGGATATTGAAACAAATTATTTTCTTCATTCTGATAGAACACCATCCCCAAGCATGGATACTTCTGGTTTCCATCTGATATTGTAAGAGGATGGGCGTAAAAGCGGAACCATTGCTCTAACTTTGGTTTCATGATTCCCCTCCTGTAGTTGAAAAATAAAAATCATCTTCATATTTTAATAGAAAATTGGCAGATGCCCAAAGTTCATCTCGCAAATTTTTTGCCCTTATCGCCTGGTTGTCATCCGAAGTACTAACAGAAATCCCTCCAGCAGAAAAACTTCCTTTTGGTACTGCAGCATCTTCTGTCAAACAGTAACGGTACCAGGCGTTCGCAGCACAAATATAGTCTAACAAGTCCTGGTGTTGTTCTATCTCTTGTTCTTCCTTTACCATCCGAAGCACTTCTTTCGTGGATAGTATAATTAATGGCATCCTAGGCAAAAGTTCTTCCATTGGTATCCCGCTCATTGCGGACACAATCTTGGCAATTTTCATTTCATCCAATGAAATCTCTCCTTTCGAACTGTAGTAAAATATCCAGGGGGGTTCCCTGGATATTTTACTTTACGCATTTACTTTTAGCACCTGGCACGCATCTTTAAAGATTTTAGTGAATCCAGTAATCGTGGTAATAGCGGCACGTTCCAATTGTTTATCAATTAATTTATCATATTCTACAGAAACATCCGCAGCAATTACACGCTCCAAAGCACAGCGTTTATCCAATCCGATTATGTAACCAGTAGGAACAGAAGATGTTTTAATCAATGTAGCACCCAGAGGAGTAGTCAAACGCCCTGTGCCTTGGAAATTTAAACCTGTCAACGGATTCTTAAATTCTTCAATTTCCAACATTTTTAACATTACATCTGGAGCAACCAGCATAGTGTTCATCTCATAAGATTCAAATTTGCTCCACAAAGTCAGCAAATCAGTATAAGTCAACTTACCAGCAGAAGCTACATTGGTTACAGTTGCTGGATTGGAATTCCCATCTCCATCTTTTAAAATGGTAACTGCATCTGTCAATAAAGTTTTTGCTAAATAAGCGCCAATCTGACGCAAAGTCACAGTAAACACATCCAGTTTCTGGAATCGGATTGCCTCATAACTGGCTTCCAATAATCTACCACGTTTTTTCAGTGTTACCAGGTTTTCCTGTAATTTTACCGCAGTGGATGGGATATCTCCCCCTTCATCAACCTGTTTCATCTCTTTGTCATCGTCACTTGGAATTGAACAAATAGCACGGTAATCTAGGCTATCAATTTTTGTAGTAGCCGCTACAATATCGCTTAACACATCTACTTCTTCCATGCCCTGGTAAACTGCACGGGAAATATATTCTGGAAACAACGCAGTAGAATCAGAAGTCTGGAAGAATTTTTGCAATGCATCGGAATTTCTTCCAGCAACTTTGATATCAAACCGTTTTAACTGTCTTTGGTAAGCATCCAATCCTTCCAATGAACTTCCTTTATAATTTTCACTTGGGTCTAAACTTTCCAGTACCTGGGTAAAACTTTTTCCTGGTACGGAATACATTCCTTTTTCTAATCGTAATGTTTCGTAATTCATTTTCGCTTCCTCCTAAATATAAAACTCACGGTTTTCTGATGTATCTTTTTTTGGTTTCTGGTATCCTAGTTGCGGTTTGCCTGTTTTCTGGCAAGATTTTGCGAACGCTTCTTTTAATTGTTTCAGTTCTTTCGCATCCATTTTTTCCAACAAAATACGGATTGCCTGTTCATCCAACGGAGAATTGCTTAAAAAACTTAGGGAAATAATATCAGATTTCAGGTCCTGGAGATACTCCCGCCCTAATAGAGCTTTTTCCTCTAAGCGGTCTATGTATAATTTCAGGTTTTTCTGTTCTTCCACACTAATAGTACCTGTTCCTAGCGATTTTACCACTTCTTCATTGGTCCTTGCTTTTCGTTTTGGTTGGGTTTCGATTTGATGGTATTGTTTTGTCACACCTGCTGCTGGCTGGGCAGGGACAGCAACAAACGACCATTCATATGCGTCCACTGGCTGCTCCAATTTGGTGTAACATAGCTTTCCTTGATAAAATTCACCATTTTTATGTTCACAGCAGCCATAGCTTAAATCCGCTCCACAAATGCTACAAGTTTTCCGCAATACTCGGCAGCCTACACTGACTTCTTTTTTGATACCCGCGTCAATCTCCAATAAAAGGTCTTTGTCTTTTTCGGTACGCACCATATAGGCTTTTGCTTTTAAACAACTGTAGGGTTCCCCATATTGGGTTTTGTGTTGGGGATCTGTTTCCACCCAGGTATGGAAAATCCTTGCCGCCTGATCCTCACTTTTTTGGCTGTGATCAAAAATCCCTGTTGTCCCTATATAAAGAGCCTTTAATTTTTGTAAGGATTGGGTGGTAAACGCTTCCCCATCCCGGTCCACCTCATTGTCACATAACACAACTGTAAAGCTAAACAGTTCTTTTTCGGTGAAGTTTCTCCTGGTATATTGGTTAATCTTTTGTAGATCCTCTTTTTCTAACTGGTTGGTTTTAATTGTCTGGTCCATTGATTTTCCTCCTTTCTCATGGTTCTATTGCTGTACTTAAGTCTACAGGAATTTGTTTTGGCTCTTCCCCGTTTTCCAATTCCAGCTTTGCGGCTTGTGCATTGTACAATCTTGCCTGGGCAGCATTGATTTCATCTTCAAAATTCAATGTATCCCACTCTACAGTAGGATGGCAGGAAAATCCATTTAACCGCAAATATGTGGTTCCAATCCGTTCTAATACCGGATTTAATAATCTGCGGTAATAACAAAGTTCACTGTTTAATGTACTTGCCTGCTGTTGGCTCATACGTTCTGTTGTACTCCAACTCAAGCCCAGCATAAAAGGTGGAAGCCCTAATTTTGCGATAATCTGTTCCAACATCTGCCTTGCTGGTACCTCACAGTCAATCATCTGGTTATCTGCACCAATTACTTTGATATCTACATCTCCGACCGCAATAAAATCGCGGATGTCTCCGGTTTTTCCTGCAGCCATACCAGCAGCCCATTCTTTCGCGATTTGCTGTGCCCGCTCTTTTGCGTATGCAGCATCCATCCCTTGGTTAGATGGACGATAGGTCACTGCAAACCTTACATTTCCAACACGGTCAAAATTCTCTCCAATTGCATGGTAAATCTTCAATAAAATAGAGCTGACAAACGGCAGGCTTTTCAAAATAGAATCTCCACAAACTTTTCCTGGCTGTGGATTCAATGCTGTAAATAAAATCAGCTGTGGCATCTCCAAAGGCACTGGATTTCCATGGTCATTACGGAAAATTTCAACCTGCAATGGGTTATCTCCTCTTTGGATCAAAACATTTTCAAAAGAAGAATTATATAACCCTGCAATCTGTCTTCCATTGGCGGACAATACGATTTCTCCAATGGCGTTTCCAAATAGTAGCAAGCTATCTAAATAACTACAAATAAAACTTTCCAGCCCCATTTGGGTAGGTCCCACTTTTACTTCCCGAGCAAACTGGTTTAACTCTCGTTCCGCTGATTTCTGGTTACATACAAAACGGAATCCACCAATTAGCCGCTGAATTTTATACAAAGCGGAATCAATGACCGGAATCGCTTCCCTCATACAGGCATACAGCTTTGTTTCAGGTGTCATCAGAGGAACATACCGGTCAAGGATATGGAATGGGTAATTTCCCGGCCTCAGCTGCACAATGGCCTCTGCTGGGGCTTCTGGCTGTTTGCGTTTTAATCGTCCCAAATTCATCCCTCCTAAATTCAATTTCTGGCAGCAGAATACACAAAAAAAGAGTCTTGCTGCCGGTTCCAGATGGTGGATACAAAATAGCGGATGTCATCCATGGCATGGTCATTCTCTTTTTTCACCCGATCCTGCTTGCTATTTTCTTCCCAACAATAGATAGAGAATTCTCGTATGGTATCCTTGCATTGAGGAGAAAACAAAAGCTGCCTTTTTAATAGACAATCGGATACCAAACTGATACCAGTATTCACCTGGTTGATTGCAGAAATCACCTGGAATTTTCCGTGCCGCCGGATGCACTCAATAAAACTGCTAGCAGAGGGGTCAACCACAACCGCTTGGATGGAGTATCCTTCCGCCAGTTTTTCCAATTGTTGATAGTGTTCTTCATCCGTCCTACGAAACTGTTCTTTGCGAGAATCATAGTAATATTCTTTGATACGGTAAGCGTATTCACAGCATCCCCACAACCCCATTGAGGTTGGATTGGTAATTCCATAATCACAAGAAATATAGTAAGAAGAAAACGACCGTTCCTGTAACCCAACATGAATTTCATACTGAAACATCGGGTAAACTATACCGGATTGAGAAGTCCATTTTCCCAAAACAAACCGGTCATAAAAAGCACCTGAGTACAGGGATTGATATCGTTTCAGCATCTGAGGGGATAAAGACGGGTTATCTTCCATTTGAAAATGAAGATATAACGCATGTTTTTCTTCTGCTTTTTGAATCCACTCTAAATAGAACCAATGAAAAGGATGTTCAGGATTACAGTTAAACCAAAATTTAGAACCTTCCACAGAACAACGTGCCAAAGCCTGTTCCACAAACGAACGGGGCATTAGGGCAACTTCATCAAATAAAATACCAGCTAATGTCACCCCTTGAATCAACGCTGCAGAGGATTCATCTTTTCCTCCAAACAAATAAAACCGGTTGCTCCGATCTCCGTATTGGATTTCCAAATAATTGCGGGACAATACCAAACTACATTGAAATCCCAATGAATTGGCTAGCTGGACTAATGGAGTAACAATATTTCTTTTTAAAGAGGTCAAAGTTTTGCCACACAAGGCAAAATTCTGTTGGTTAAAATAAATACTTGCCCAAAAAACAAATGATAGGGACATACAAACCGTTTTTCCACTTCGCACAGCGCCATCACAAATAATGGCGTCATAATGGCAATAAGGGCTGTTCGGGCACCACCAGGTCAATACTTTCATCTGTTTCGGGGAGAAAGCCTGTAATTTATTCATCCTTATCTCCACCCCATTGTTTTGTGCCTTCTACAAAAGCCTGCAAAAATTCTTCTGTTGTTCCATGGTTTTGCTTTAATTGGATCAATTCCTGTATCAATTTTAAAGCCTGGTATCGATCAAATAATTTTACCTCCAAACAGCCATCTTTCTGTTTGATCTCCGATACCATATATAAATTCAAATTTTGCAGCTGCTTTTCATCCAATTCGTTTCCTTTCATCATTAATTGGATAATATCGTTGATTTCTCCAAACGCCAACCGTTCTAATCCAGATAAAACCATTGCTTGCAAATACTCCATATCCTTTTGTTTGGAATATTCACAAATTTGTTGTTTTATCTCTTCCCGTCCCATCAATTTAGCGGCTGTTTTTTCCGCGGACAAAGCTGGATACCCCGCTTTGATAGATGCTTCTTTTAAATTTTGAAAACAGCTAAAATAATAACAAAATAACTGTTCTTTTGGGTTTAACATTTAAAATTTTCCTTTCTTTTCCTTTTCACTTACCCCTAAAAACAACAAAAAAGTTGCATGAAAACATGCAACTTTTCAAAATTATATCTATTTTTATGGAAATCCTCTAAGTTTTTATTATAGCCCAAGTAAAGCAATACTTACTTTTATTGTATTTCGCCTTTATGCCCATACTTAGCCTGCCATACAAAAATTAGGCGTGTTGCTCAATCGAAATATAATTTTTATCATAATGTATTTGATACATCAAATTATATGCTACTATTTTTTCACATTCCATATCAACTTGGCGACATACCACTTACCCATATACATCGATAACATATATCACTAAAAATGATTTTTGATTTCCTCGATCCAAGCAGATTCATCCGATTCTATCGGTATTATTGTAAACTCCGCTGTTTCCTGCCTTAACATCTGTTTCCACCCAAATTTTCTCAGTTCATAATCCAAACTGCTGCAATTACTATCCGTTTCGTTCATTAAAGTAGAATAAAAATCATCCAGTTTTTCTTCAAATTCTTTATTTATCTGTTGTTGGCATAATATACTCAATAGTTGGGCAATATCCCCTTGTTTTGCTAAAGCCAAAAACCGTCTGCCGTCTATCATCTGTTCTACTGGCTGGATAACAGTCATGCTGCCATCCTCCCAGATAGTTTCCACCATTTCTGAAGGTGTGTATGCCATTCCACCCAAATAATCCACAATTTGAATCAATCCGTTATAATCAATCCTCATATACCGATGGATTGTAATCTCTAATTTTTCAGATACTCCTCGTACCGCATAGGAAGCACCACCATAATCATACATTCCACTTATTGTGTCTGTTTTTCCATTTACAGTAGTTTTCATTGTAATAGGTAGTTCCGCTATCGAGATTCTATTTTGCATGGCGCTAATGTGCAACAATAAAAATCGTTCTGCCTCCCCTCCTCTAGAAGGGGTAAAAATCAAAAGAGTAGTTAAATCTTCATCTTTTGACGCCTGATATACATACTGCGTTGTTGGAGATTCTTCTTTTGTCTGGGATTGGATCATGACAATTAAAATAACCGCCGCAACCCCCCCTATAATAATAAAAGATAATAGAAAGGACTTTAAAAATAATCTAACACTCTGTTTCACATTCCATCCCCCTAAATAAGTATACCCTTTTTTAAAAAACCCATACCAATATTCTACAAATTAAAAAACAGCCCAGCAGTATTCCACCGAGCCGTTTGTAAAATTGAACATGACATATTGCAAGGTTTTACTCTACCACATCGTTTCTGCGGAAGAACAATGAGATACACCATAATCCAGCTAGCCCTACCAAAGAATAAATGATACGACTAACGATGGCACTCTGTCCACCAAATATCCAGGCTACAAGATCAAACTGAAACAGTCCAATCCCGCCCCAAACAATAGCACCGATAATTACCAGTGCCAATGCAATTTTATCTAACATGGTTATTAACTCCTTTAACTATCAAATGTTCGATACTAGTATTACCAGCCTTTTTCAAGATTATTCAATTTACAAAAATAAAAT
The DNA here is from genome assembly GCF_900095865.1 of Massilioclostridium coli. Taxonomy (GTDB): domain Bacteria; phylum Bacillota; class Clostridia; order Oscillospirales; family Ruminococcaceae; genus Massilioclostridium; species Massilioclostridium facile. The sequence continues at coordinate 296,573 of NZ_FMIZ01000006.1, forward strand.
TTTATGTTACACTATAGTTTACGCACAAAACGACAAATAGGAGGAAATAAAATGAGTGAAGCACAATTCATTATCTTATATTTAATTGTTGGCGCAATCATTGTATTGGGTATCGTATGGCTTATAAAGGCCAACCGTCGCCGTGGTGTAAAAGGGGAACGTGTTGTAGCGGGAATTTTAAGGCGGTATGCCCGTCGTTATCATGGTAAAGTCATTAACGACCTGTATCTTCCTCTATATGACCAAACCACACAAATTGATCATATCTTAATCGCTCCATTTGGAATGATTGTAGTGGAAACTAAAAACTATAAAGGGGAAGTTTATGGCAGTCCGGATGAAACTCAGTGGACCCATATTGTAGGAGACAATAAACATAAATTTTATAACCCAGTTATGCAGAATAAAACCCACATTGAGAATATCCGCCATATTTTTCAAAAAGAAAAAGTATACAATGTTTCCATTGAAAATGCAGTGGTATTCGCAGATAAACGCCTAGTATTAGGGATTCCAAAAGGCATGCCTGTTTATAGTGCAAAACGTTTCCGGAAACATCTGGGGGATTTTCAGTATTACACTGATAAAGGAGTAAATGTAGAACGAGTATATGATGTTTTAAAAAAATACCAAGTAACAGATCGAAAATTAATTGCACAACATAATAAAAACGTTAAAAAAATTGCGAAACAAAAATAGATTGCCCAATAGTTTATCCTATTATGGATAAATTATTTCCAGTATGGTTTAAAACCCTCTTTTTCTTATTTAGTAGAATAGCGAAATTCCCTTTTCGGCAATACGAAAAGGGAATTTTTACTTTTTATTCAATACTAAAAAATTAAGTGTTATTTTATTACGCTATTATATTTTGTAATTTACCATCAATATAATTATTTTAAACGATATTGTATCAAAAATTTAAAAAGAGGATGTTGTTCAAACAGAATCGCATCCTCTTTTATCATTTTACTTTTCACAATGTATGTAGTTTATTATAGGCACAGAAGGTATCTATAAGGATGTCAACGAATAATATCAATCATCATATATGCCGGTTTCTATTAGTTCTCCATCCGAATTGTAAATCCAATATGTTCTATTGCTTACTTGTTTTAATATTTGCTTTCCTCTGAACAGCACATTTTTATATTCGTAATACTCCAAACTAAGATCTAAATAGGAAGTATCACGAACAACCATTTTCATCCCATTTTCTATCATCGTATCATCTGAGCAGTATGTAAAAGCACTACATAACATTCCAAATCCAAGTATCGGTATAACACTTACACAATAAAGGGAAATTACAATGCTTTTTATTATTAATGAATATTTAAATTTTTGAATGATAGGAAAAGAAAAAATTTTTATAATTACATAAATGATAAATATTAAAACAGAAAAGATCAAAAACCAAAATAAAATGCAATCAGGAGTATCTCTTAAAACTAAATTTAATGATTTTTCGATTATCAATAAAAACATTTTCAATAACAAGAAAATTGTAATTGGAATTAGTCCCCAAAAATATTTAATAATTTTCATCGTTATTCCTCGCAATTTAGTACGTATTGTATCCACATACAATATAACGATAGGTGGTCAGAAAACAATCGATCCAACCACCTATAAAAACTTTGTCAATACATCTTATTTAATGTCTGTTTTTTCTTTTTTAATTTTATGATAAGTTATTTATTTTTCTTACGGATTGCCAACAGTACTACTCCCGCAATCGTTGCAGCAATCGCTCCCGCTACTGGAGTTGTATCACCTGTTTTGGCTGCATTTGCTTTTGTCGTAGTAGATTCTTGTCCTGTTTGTGTCCCGTCCGCATTGTTATCTGCTGGTGTTTCGTTAGTTGGTATTTCTACTGCTACTAACCCTTTCATTGCTTCCTGTACACTTGTTACTGCTGCATCTACTTCTTCCTGGGTTGCATCTTCGTTCGCCATCACTGCGTTTGCTTCTGCTACTGCTGCTTCCAGTACTGCGTAGCTTTCCGCTGTGTATGCATTGGAATCAACTTCATTCGCTTCCGCAATCACTTTTTCCAGGATGGATTTATCCGCTTTGTATCTCAGGTTCAACATCGCGTTCAACAGATTACTTTCTGCCACTTCGATTTCTTCTGCCATTGCATTGTCTTTATCAGCCAATAAATCTTGTGCTGCCTTCAATGCTTCCTGAAATTCTGCCTGGCCTGCTTCTACATAGTCATTTATGTCGTAGGTTTCTGCCAATGCTACCAAATCTTCTAAGGAAGTAATATCGCCTTTCACAAAGCCTAGTTTATGGATTTCTGTCAGTAATGCTTTCCATGCTGTATCCACAGTTTCCTGGGTTGCCATATCATCTTTTGCGACTAATTTTGCTGCATCCAATGCTGCTTTAAAGGTTTCCTGTACATCTGCAATTACATTATCAAACTCATCGCTATCTGCTGCGTTTTCCGCATAGGCAATGACTTTATTCAGAATATCCTTATTAGTTTCTACCGGTTCTGCTGGTTTACCAGGAACGGATACTGTCCTTACTGCAGTTGCAGATCTTCCATCTTTAGAAACTGTAAATGTTAATTCTACTTCTGTATCTGTTTCTGGATTTGTAATTTTTCCATCTAAGGAAATAATTTCAGAATGACTTGTATTTGTCAGTTCTACTATAAAGCCTTCTGGAACTTCTGGCATTGTTAACTGAGTATCATCTTGTGCAATAATTGGAGTTTCCAATTGACTGGCAACAGATTCTACTGTCTGCACAATATTAGAAACTACAAAGGCATCTACATCAACATAACAACCAGAGGCTGCTGGATTTTGTTCCCCTGTTACTACAACCTCTATGGTGTGCGTACCCTCTGATAAATTATCCAATCTAAATACTTCAGATTGACGTATGATAGTAGGGGAATACAAATCAATCTTATCATATGGTGTTCCGTCCACAATCACCTGTGCAATTCCACGGTTGGATTCCCTGCTTGCTAACAAAGCAATGCCATCTCCTTCAAATTGGAAGCTTGCCTTGTTGCCTGCAATATTAGAATAGCTAAAGGTTTCGTTACAAGCGCCCTGTATAGGGTCATGGGTCCAGTTACCTTCATAAGAAACTTGTGGATCCTGGTCATCCACCGTAGTGGTTGTGATGATTGGATCATCCCCCATACCTGTTCCAAAGAAAATACCACTCAAGGTAGCATTTGCCCCTCTCATTTGGTCAATTCGGAACCGTGCAGATTTATCATATTGATAAATTACATATGCACCATCTGAATAATCTTTTACCACTTTTACAGGTGCTACCATATTTAAAGTATCGCCATCAAACATTTCAATTGCCAGCTGCCTTGTATTGTCGCTGTCCCAGTCCACAAAATAAAGGGCAACTGTGTATTCTCTCTGTTCCTTTAATTGAATATCCACAGTAAAGGTTTGCTGGCAAGCGATTGGGTCATTGGTGTATAGGGCACCAATGTTCCTGTTTTCCAAATTCAACCGGTTGCTAGCCAATGCCCGTACATCATTGGTGTTTTCTGCCCATTGGGTAGAATTTGCTTTGGTGTACTGGATATCTTCTACATAATCGGGTAATACACGTACGTCTCCGCCATTATAGGCGCACAAAACATAGCCTTCAGAACCATATACGCCACCCCAGTTTCCTTGGGTTGTTGTATCTGTTCCTAAAATTTCAGCGTCATATTTATATACTGGTGCTGTATAGGTAGGTGTAGTACCTTCATAGTTTACTTTAAATTGATAATTACCACCAGAAACTTCAAAGTAAACAAAAGTTTCATCCTGTTGTTTAATTTCCTGGAGAGCTCCATTCATAGAAATTGAAGTGATTTCTTTTTCTACTTTTGGAATGCCAATTTTCGCTGTCGTCCCCTCTGGAACGATAACGCTACAATCCCCTGTATTGGTATCAAAAGAAACTTCTATCTTTCCATAAGGGGTCATTGTGCTTCCAGAAACCCTGGTTAACTGTCTACCTAAATGAGGGGTAACCTCAAAAGTAGTAAATCCTGGCTGTGTCGCGTGAATTCCAAGAATTTCTTCATTCATCCAAGGTAGTACTCCTGCACTCCAAGGATGAGCTAAACTAGTATAACCTGCCTGGTTATTTGGTACTGGTCCATTTTGATCCAGTTCAGCATTCCATTGTGGACGGTAAGTTTCAAAGAATGTAGTACCACCATATTCAATCTGTCCACCCCACAAATCTAAAATAGAAGAAATTGCATCATCATATCTTCCTGTTTCCCCCATAGCCTGTAAAATAAAATACTGGTTAAACGGAGAATAAGATAAACGATTTATACGATCTGTAAAATAAGTTTCAGCAATTTGCGCTTCCGCTTCTTCTGGTAAAACGTCCGCATTTACTGCATCGGAAAAAGCATGGATTCCATATTTTTGATACCATTTAGGGTCACTCTGCAATTCCGCTGTTTTTTCATCAGCATATCCTTGATATTTATCCGCTAACTCAGTTTCTCCAAGGTCACGTAATACCTCAGAAAAATCTTTCCATGCCTGGATGGAGAGAAGTTGATATCCATTCTGGTTTTCCTCAATATTTGGGTTTTCAAACCCAGCACCTAGTCGTTCATCCCATCCATAAAATCCTAAATTTGGATTGGTTCCATAAATATCATAGGCATGGTCTAACCGTTTGGTGGCTTCACTTAATAAAGATTTGACCCCCTGTTGGTCACCAGTATATTCATAATAATCAATTAAACTTAATACCCAATATAACTCATAACTTTCAATACCATTGGAGCGTGTAGAAGTATATCGCATATTTTCCAATACAAAATCGGTATTATAAAAAGCCACTAAAGAGGCCGCCTGGGTTGGATAAGCATCCCCTGTCCAAGAATGACGATCCCCACGGTCCATTAGAATAGCCGCCATGTAATCTTTTTTCAGATTAGCACGAACATCATAAGCTGCGGTATACCAAATTTTATTTAACATCTCGTTATCACTGTCAAAGCTGCCCTCGTAATTGACAGGTTTTGTCTGGCAAACTAGACGGATATCTTAAATATGAAATGGTTGATCAAAATTTGTTACATTAATAAATCCAAATCGAACACCTTCATACAATTCAGAGTTCAACTCTAACCGATATGTATCACCATATTTCACTGGAGCCGCTGTTTTAGAAGGAGATTGTGGACCAGAATTTACAAAGGCTGGCTGATTATATTCACTAACTCCTAAGGTAAGCTCTCCAGATAAATCGGGGCTGTCAATTTCCAACCATCCAGCAAACTCTACACCAAAGTCCAATAAAATAGTTCCTTCTCCTGTTACTTCAATATCTACATTGTCTGTAGTAGCGGAATCTAATCTTTGAAATGCATCTTCCTGTTCTGTTGTAGCAGAAACTGGTTTTCTTAAAAATATTTCTAAATCATCATCCGCTGTTGGATTATCCCAACGGTAATTAACTAGTGGATCTGGAGAATAGGGCTGTTCTTCTCCACTAAAACTTCCATCAGCAACATACTCATAAGGCTCTGTAATTGGAGAGCTTCCCCAGATAGGAGGATTTGGAGGGGCAATAATACTTCCATATACTTTCATCTCAGCAATCTGCATATAATAAGTATTAAAATCATCTACCCCATATCGTGTACCAACAATTCTTACTTTTTTTGCTTCTATTGGTTGATCGAAAGTAAATACTTGTTCTTCCTCTGTTGCTTGATAATCCTCATAGCTTGCAAGATCAATCCAGTCTTTTTTGTTTATGGTATATTGTAATTTAAAATCTTTTGGGAAGGTAGAAGTAAACCCTTTCCTTGGAGTAATTACAATTTTGGAAACAGATGCAGTTCCCTGGAAAGAGAGTACAGCATAATCCCCCTCAGGAGGAGTATCTGTCTGATACCCACTAGAAGACCAAAAAGAATCTTCATTTCCATCCACCAAATTTTGTGCAGTTAACGAGCTATTTGCATTGCTAGAAGTGCTTGCTGTAACCTCTAACCACCCTTCATTCTCTCCGAGGTTTTTCCCATACGAAATAGTTGGACAAATAATTGCCATCATCAAGGACAACACCAGCAATAATGCTGTTGTTTTTGCAAATCGTTTCATAAATAATTCCTCTCTACTTTCTTATTTTTCTGCTTTTCATCTCAATTTAAAATTTCTACAATTAATTTGTTTTATCTCCCTCCTTTTTTATAGGATTAAGTTATCTCGTATCAATTTTATTTTATAGTTATTTATGTGAAAAGTAATATAATGTCAGTTTATATTATAATATAACTATATAAAAAGACAATATTTTTAAAAAAATTTATTGTTTTATACCAACATCCTATTATCTATTTGTATATAACATCCAACTATAAAAGCTAAAACTACTATTAAAGTGATGGCTTGTGTAGGCTCTGGGAAAGCCTACTGCCGGATAACCCCTCAAGAGGTACTTAGCATCACCCTGCTATCTGGTTCCATTAAACACCAACAGTCTATGTGATTAACCGTCAATCTCTGTTCTGTATACTTTTGCCCTGCAAAAGTAGGTTTTTTAATGAAAATTATTTCCTCTAAAACTTTCTCTTTCTATTCTGGGTAAAACTGGGGATTTGGTTTTGCTTAGACGAACAATAAACAAAAAAGATAGCAGGCTATTATAACCTGCTATCTTTTTAAACTATAAAACTATTTCAATAGAATTATTTTTTTCTACGGCTAAGGATGGCTGCAGTACCTGCTAATGCAAGAACCATAATACCAGCAATTGGCGCAAAGTCGCCTGTTTTCGCTGCGTTTGCTTTTGTTGTGGTAGATTCTTGCCCTGTTTGTGTACCATCCGCTTTGTTCTCATCTGGTGTTTCGGTAGATGGTTTTTCTACTGCTACCAGACCTTTCATTGCTTCTTGTACTCTTTCTACTGCTGCGTCTACTTCTTCCTGAGTTGCATCTTCGTTCGCCATTACTGCGTTTGCTTCTGCTACTGCTGCTTCCAGTACTGCATAGCTTTCCTCTGTATATGCGTTTGCATCCTTGCCGTTGGCTTCCGCAATTACTTTTTCCAGGATGGATTTATCTGCTTTGTATCTCAGGTTCAACATCGCATTCAACAGATTGCTTTCTGCTGTTTCGATTTCTACCTGCATTGCATTGTCTTTATCCGCTAATAAATCTTGTGCTGCTTTCAATGCTTCCTGGAATTCTGCTTGGCCTGCTTCTACAAAGTCATTCATGTCGTAGGTTTCCGCCAATGCTACCAGGGATTCTAAGGATGTGATGTCACCTTTTACAAAGCCCAGTTTATGGATTTCGGTCATCAATGCTTTCCATGCTGCATCTACTGCATCCTGAGTTGCTGCTGGATCAGCCGCAATTTCTTTTGCTGCATCCAATGCTGCGTTGAAGGATTCCTGTACATCTGCGATAACATTGTTAAAGTCATCAGATGCTTTTTGTTCTTCTGCGTATACGATTACTTTGTTCAGGATATCTTTGTCTGTTTCTACAGGTGGTTCTGGAGATTCAGTAGTATTGTATACACCTAATTCTGCCAATTGGAAACGATATCCATCACTGCCTGGAACATCACGGGTACCCAATGTAAAGGCTCTTACTTGAATATAACGAGCCTGTTGTAATGTTTCGCAAGAAATTACAAGAGGTTTCCATACAGGAGCATTATCTTCATCCTGTTCATAGATAGTAGTGTAGTCTATACCATTTTCACTTATATTGATTTCATATTTTACAGGGAAGTTAAATGTCTTTCCTTCTGGAGAGAAATCATCTGTACGTGGATACAATTGGATTCGGTCAAATTCTTTTACTTCTCCCAAATCAACAACCAACTCAAATGGATTGTTACTGATATCTGGAGAATTTGTTCCATAACTCTCACTGGTAAATCCATTATTTCCTCCCAAATGGTTTAAGATACCATCTGTTAAATAGTCAGCACTCCATCCAGCTGCAGTATAAACACTATTTGCAGTTACTTTTGCACCAAGTGCTAAGTCATCATATCCACTCCATTTAAATTGAGCAGATAATGTCATATTATCAGTTGGTGTAATAGTAATCGTCTGGTCTGTGGATGTTGCATCACCGCTCCATTGTTGGAAGCTGTAATCCACATCATTTTTAACAACTGCCTGTATTGTAATAGGCTCATTCGCTACTGTTTTAATGGTAGTTGGAACACTCTGCAATTCGCCACCATTCACACTAATTTGGTATGGGACCGTTTCATCTGCTTGTTCTACATCAATATAACAATACTCGGTTACTCCAGCTTTAAATTGATAAGAACCAGATACTGCTTCAAATACTGCTTTACCATCTTCGGTTTTAACATAAATTAAACCATCTGTTTCAGTCGTAACTTCTTCTGGTGCTTTTCCATTCACTGTAATGGATTTTCCATCTTCTACTGGAACATAAATAGTAGCGGTTGTATTTGCTGGGATAACTGCATCATAAATAAACTGTCCATCTTCATAATCCCAGTTGCTTACAATAGTACCATATTCAGAGGTATAGGAACAATCCACATGTCCAATTAACTGATCTGGTGTTGGTTGTAATACAATATGTTTAAATCCAGGCTGATCAAAATCATACATAATACCAGCCATGTAACCATACATCCATTCTGCTACCGCACCATAAGAATAATGGTTAAAGGAGTTCATTCCAACATCGCCAAAACCGGTTTCTTTGGTATAAGAATTCCATCTTTCCCAAATAGTAGTTGCACCCTGATCCACAGAGTACAGCCAAGATGGGTTACCGTGTTGTAGCAACAATTGGTACGCAACATCATCTGCTCCAATTTTGCTTAAGGTTTGCATAATAATGGAAGTACCTAAAAATCCTGTTTGCAATTTATTTCCATTTCTAGAAATATTATCCAATAAGGTTTGTTCTACGATTGCTTCAGATTCTTCATTTGGTAATAAGTCAAGGAATAACGCAAACAGACATGCGGTTTGTTCTCCACGTTTTAAGCTACCATCTTCATTGACATACTGCTGCTGGAAGTATTCTTTTTCGATTTCATAAATTTCTTGATATTTGGTAACGTCATCTGTTTTACCTAATACTTCAGCCATTTCAGCCATCATCTGGGCATCCCAAGCATAATAAGCAATACCCAGCAATGATTTCATATCATCGTCATTGCTTTCGTATGCCAGCCAGTCACCATAGGAATGGCCTGCGCCTTTTTTATCTGTAGAAGCTAAGAATACATCAATGTATTTCTGCATGGATTCATAGTTTTCTTCAATTACAGATTTATCTCCATACATCTTGTACAAGTTATATGGAACAATAATTCCTGCATCCGCCCAACCAAGCTGTCCTGTACCGCCAAAACGAGTAGCTGGTGCTGTATCTGGATAAGCGCCATTGCTTGCCTGAGAATCTTTCATATCTTGCATCCATTTTTGTAAGAATCCTTTGGAATCTGCATTATAGGAAGCTGCGGTAGAGAACACCTGTGTATCAGCAGACCATCCTTGACGTTCGTCACGTTGTGGGCAGTCTGTTGGAACGGACAAATAGTTGCTGTATTGTCCCCAGAAAATATTACTGATTAGCTGGTTTACATCCGTGTTTCCAGTAGATAAAGTACCTGTATTTTCTGCAACGGATGTTACCACAATTCCTTTTACATTATGGATTGTCACTGGTTGTGTTGTGCTGATTTCCAGGTAACGGAATCCATAGAAAGTAGCGCTTGCCTGATAAGTTTCGATTCCATTTCCACTTAAAATATAACGTCCAGTAGCTTGAGCAGAGCGCAGGTTTGCAGTATAAATGCTACCTTCTGGGCCGTCATTTCCGCGGGATTTTAAACCATCATTATCGTTCAGCATTTCACCATGTCTCATGGTTAGCATAGCACCTTTTGGTCCTTCTACTTGGATTTTTTCCCATCCAGCAAAGTTTTGACCCAGGTCAATTACCGCTTTTTCATTTGGCTGCAACGTAAAGGATTCCCCATCCTGATAAGTTCCAGTTACATTAATTTTACCATGTTGGCTTTCATTTGCATCAATCGCACCATCATATACGGTAACTGTTTTTGTGTTTACTGTCAGGTCCTCCCGTACACGAACAGAAGGTCCGATTTGCGAAACAATCTCACCACTGAATTCCTGGTTGATATCCGCATAGTTCCAAGTAGAGTCATCATACCCATTATAGCGGAAAGATGTATCCGCATTCGCATCATAAGTTTCACCGTTAAAAATATCTCCAAAAACGATAGGACCTTGTAAAGAGGTTTTCCATGTCCTATCAGTGCCAATTACTTTTTGGCTGCCATCCGTATAGGTCAGTAATATCTGGGCACGGAACGCATTGTTTTTTCCTTGATTTCCTGCAACAGCACCATTCCACCAACCAGAGCTGACATTTGCCACAACGGTATTGGCTTCTCCTTCGTTTATCATTTGAGTAACATCATAGGTATAGCTAAATACACGTTTTAATGGCTGGGTATACCCTGGTTTTAATTCATCATATACCATGGAGCCGTCTTCTTGACGGGTACCAACTCGTTCCCCATTAATAAATACATCAAATACACCAAGTCCTGTTACATATAATTTAGCAGAAGCCAAATTCTGTTCTGGTGTAATTTCCTTACGGAAAGTAGGGATTCCTTGTGGAGGAAGTAAGATACCAAATCCACCACTTGCTACAAATTCTCCATTTTCATTGATAGAACCCTGTAAAAATGGATTTTGTCCATCGTCAAAATGATAGTTATAAACAACTTCTCCTTCCTGAGAATCTGTGTAATCCACTAAGGTGAAGTTATCTACTGTACCAGATTCGTTTCCATCAGCACGGAACCCTAACATACCAATTTGGACTGGGATACCTGTAGTGCTTTGGTCACTTATCTCGCCAATTGTAAAAGTATCTACTAATTGGTTATTAATATAAGTATTAATTTCATCCTGTGTAACATCTAATTTGATGTGTGCAGGTTTTGTTTTAAACTCTTCAATACTTCCAATTGCTGAAGTTACATCTTTCGTATGGGAAGCATAGGTTGCGTAGCTTCCATTTTTCCAGGTATGCGGTTTAAACATTACTTTACCCGGTTGGTCTTTGATGTTTAGTTGTACCATATAGAAATTATTGCTATCCATTGCATTAAACAACAGGCTAACCGCAGTATTTGAACAAGTAACATCCGCTTCCACTACATAGTGTACAGGTTCTTTTTCTCCAGTCTCAGGATCAAATGGTTCCACATAAGTATCATCAGAACCTACAAAATGGGTACTTAATCTACCGTCAACAATAGTTCCACCGCCAAATGGATTTTTTCCATCATCAAAATTATAATTTTTAACGACAATTCCATCAGCGTTTGTAGAATAATCTGTTAAAACAATGTTGTCCAACCAGCCATCTTCTTGTTCAGCAGAACTGGTACGGAATCCAATATTTCCGATTTCACCATTCAATCCAACACCAGCTAAACTGGATTTTGGACAAGTATTTACTAAATTTCCATTGATATAGGTGTCAATCTGATCATTGGTAACTTCTATTTTTAAATGTTGAACAGCCTTTACATCTTCTTTCATATATTCTGTAATATCCACATCTTCTAATGCATTAAAATTACCATTCTTTTTAAAATGTGGACGAAGCTGCAATTTTGTTGCATCTTCTTTTGCTGTTCTTACCTGCCACATTAAGTAGTTGTCCTTATCTTCCGCTTCAAATACTAAGGCAACTCCTGTGTTAACAATCTGAATATCAGCTTCCAGGGTATAGTCTAGATGAATAGGTTCTGGGTCTACAGGAGTTTCAGTAGAAGTTCCCATCTGAATCCATTGGGAATCGTTCCAAGCATCCTCTCCCAATAAGCCCATTTCAAAAGTAGCAATATCAGATTGAATTGCCTGTTGGTCTTTATCCCATACAGTTACTTTCCAAAAATAGGTAGTAGATGCTTGTAAAGCATCCCCAGCATACTGGATTCCTATCGATACACTACTTTCCTGCTTTTTAGAGTCCCAAACTTTTTGGGACAAATCTTTGTCTTTTGCTACAACAACCTGATATGCCGTTTGATGTTGTCCAATTACAGAAGATTCCATCTGCCAACTGAAAGTAGGGTTCGTTACATCAATCCCTACAGGGTTTACCGCATCTTCTGCCCTTAAGTTTGTAATAGTGGTTTCGTTTGTGTCTGCCGCAAAAATATTGATTGGTGTAAAAACAGATAACATTAGACACAACGCTAAAACCAACGCAAGTATACGATTTTTTCTCTTCAATGTTTTTTCCTCCTTAAGTAAAATAGTTAATACGAAAAATGAAAACCTCCTTTCTTCAATTAAAAGGTCCCAATGATTTATATAGTAAATTATACTCTTCTTTCTATAAAAAAGAAATAGATATTTAAAATTTTTGTATTAATTTCCAAATACATTTTATCTTATTTGTAAAAATTAAACAATTTAAAACTGTTTTTTTACTACTTGTTATTTGCTATAAATGATAAATCTATTTTTTTACAAACAAAAAACCTTACAGAAAAATTCTGCAAGGCATATAAATTCTTTATCGGTATCGTTATAAGGAAGGAAAACCAAAGGATTTTAGATTCATCCCTATCGTAGATAACATTTGGTTTTGCGCCACATTGATTGTATCATCAATTCTCTTACTATACTGCTCAACAAATTCTTGTGACATATAAGCAAAATCTTTATCAAATAATGGTTTAGATGGAACAATCAAGTCAGATTTATCCATTAAATATCTTCCGCCCTCTTCCCCTTTGCTATAATAAGTATCCAGAAAATCAGATGCTGAAAAATACAAATCCAAATCTTCGTCACCAAAACAGTATTGTAATACAATAGCATCTCCACCGCCTAGAGTAGAAATAATATATTTTTCATCCCCAACTTGGTATATCCATTCATATCCCTGTATCTCTTCGTTGTATGGAACATTTTTTGCCATCCATGCGTTCAAGGCGTAAAAGGGATCCGCAGATGGATCTGGCATTCCGCAATTAATACAAAGGTATTTTCCATAATCATGTTGTGGTGCAGCATAACAGTCTATATACTGATATCCACAATTCTGGCAAGTATGAATCGTATAACCTTGCTCAGAACAAGTAGGTGGAACCACTTCATTCCTATAATTATGGTGACATGGTTGTACCTTTGATGTTTCTGTCTCAGTTAATGTTTGTGCATCAGTTGAGGTTATTGGTATATCAGAAATGGTTTCAGAAACTTGAGGTTGCATAGAACTATCGACAGAAAAAGTTTTTCTGCTGCTCTCCTGTGCACTTTCCAAAGGACTTGATAAACTGTTGTTATTATCTGTTGTTGTCAGATTAGAGAGTTGGTAAGTAAACAACGCTATACTGGTAATAATCAACACGGCTAATGTACTAGAAATAATGGCTATATTTTTTGTTGTGAAACAGCATTTCCACTTCACTAATTTTTCAAGTAATCTCATTGAAAATATCCTCGTTTTACTTCATTTTAAATCACATCATCAAATGATATATCGTTCTATTTGAAAAATAGTTTTTGAACATGATACCACAAAGTAATATAAATTCATCATTTAATTGGAGATAAAATATCCTTCTGATAGAAAATAATTTATTGAAAATGATATAAAGAAAAAACTACATCCTAATTTCTATTGCCTAAAATGTGGTTTATAATTTACAGTTGTATTATAAAAAAGAGAGCCGCAATAAAAACAAGATTATCACTCATAAAAACAAAAAAGCCTGAACGCAACTTGCGTCCAGACTCGCTCTGGTGCGGATGAAGGGACTTGAACCCATATGAGATTGCTCTCACTAGAACCTGAATCTAGCGCGTCTGCCGATTCCGCCACATCCGCATATCTAATTTTAAGTCCGAAACTCGAACTGCTTAGCTATTATATCACGGCAGTTTTATTCTGTCAAGGATTTTTAGAAAAAAAATTAAATTTTTTGTCGTTCCTACAATTGTTGTTTTTCCGGCAATATGTTATAATAAATTAAATTTTATTTGTATAAAATCGTTGTCTTTTGTTATCACTAAAATAGCCTGTGTGAAAGAAAGGAAGAGAACAATGAGCCACTGGATTCACCAAGCAGTTTTTTATCATATTTATCCTTTAGGATTTTGTGGAGCGCCAAAATATAATGAGGAAATTGAACCAGTAAACCGTTTTGAAAAATTGATAGAATGGATTCCCCATTTAAAAATGTTAGGCATCAATGTTGTTTATCTAGGTCCAGTATTTGAATCCAGCAGACATGGATATGATACAAAAGACTATTATACGATAGATAAACGCCTGGGAACCAATGAATCATTTCAAGAAATTTGCCGACAACTCCATCAAAATGGTATTCGCATCGTATTAGATGGAGTGTTTAACCATGTAGGAAGAGAGTTCTGGGCGTTTAAAGATGTACAGGAGAAACGGGAAAACTCCCATTATTGCAGTTGGTTCCACAACCTTAATTTTGGCGGTGGCAGCCCAATGGGAGATCCATTTTGGTATGAAGCTTGGAACGGCTGTTTTGATCTGGTAAAACTGAACCTTCGCAATCCAGAGGTAGTAGAGCATTTACTCAATGCGGTTGGAAAATGGATCGATGATTTTGGCATTGATGGATTGCGATTGGATGCTGCTGATTGTGTAGATATGGATTTCTTCCGTACTCTAAAGCATTTTACTACCTCTAAAAAATCTGATTTCTGGTTGATGGGGGAAATTATCCATGGGGACTACAACCGTTGGGCAAACCCTGAAATGTTGGATTCTACTACGAATTATGAGTGTTATAAAGGGTTATATTCCTCCCATAATGATAAAAACTATTTTGAAATTGCCCATTCCTTAAACCGGCAATTTGGCAATGGAGGAATTTATCAAAACATTTATACCTATAATTTTGTGGATAACCATGATGTAGACCGCCTAGCTTCCCATTTAAATGATAAAAAACATCTACAAAATGTATATACAATTTTATATACCATGCCTGGGGCACCTTCCCTTTATTACGGAAGCGAATGGGGAATTGAAGGAAAAAGGACGAGAGATGACGATAGTCCCCTGCGTCCTTGTCTGGATCTCACTGAAATGCAAGGGAAAAACCCAGCATTGGTTTCCCACCTATCTAGATTAGCTCAAATCCGTCAATATTTTCCTGCCATTCAATACGGTAAATTTGAAAACGTGCAAATCAAAAATGAACAGCTGATTTTTAAACGTTATACAGACGGGCAAGTAATTTATATTGTGTTAAATCTGGCAGACCATGAAGAAACAATGGAGCTATATGCGAACTGCGCTATGCTGATGGACCTGTTGCGAGATGGTACAGCTTTTAAAAATGATGGTGGTAAATTCCAGCTTGCGATCCCAGCAAACTCCGCAATGGTTCTATTGGAGACTCAGGACATATTCCAATGGCATAGTCCGAAGGAATCACCAGTAGAAAAATTAGAACTATCTGACGAGCAAAAATGGCGGCTAGGGAGATACCGTCATTTTAAAGGGAACGACTATCTGGTCATTGATTTCGCGCGGCATTCCGAAACCCAGGAGTGGTATGTAGTCTATCAACAACTATACGGGGATGGCTCTACCTGGATACGTCCAGCGGATATGTTTTACGAAATTGTGGAACGGGATGGCATCCAACAGCCCCGGTTCCGTTATATTGGCGAAGAATAACAAAAAATGCAGTTCTATTACAAAGAATAGGACTGCGTTTTTATTGTTTACTGGATATCATCACAATTTTTCATGGAGGAAGCAGGGAAAAAATTTAACATTTTATCAGAATTTTTTTTGAAACAAAAAAATAGGTTTTCTTTTTGTATGTTTTCCTATATAATAAAAGATAGTGTTTATTTTCCCCTTTCTAGTAGGATAGTAAGTGGGATAAATTTTTGTCAGTAATTAGCTATCATAAATAGAATTTTAAATTGAAAGGAACGAGGTTATCTTCATGGGTGGAGTATTTGGCGTTGTATCAAAAGAAAGTTGTGTGATGGATTTATTTTTTGGAATAGACTATCATTCACATTTGGGAACCCGCAGAGGTGGAATGGCTGTTTATGGTCCAAAAGGATTTGACCGCGCAATCCATAATATCGAAAATTCCCCTTTCCGTACAAAGTTTGAACGAGATGTAGACGAGCTGGAAGGTACAATGGGGATCGGCTGTATCTCTGACAGCGAGCCACAGCCACTGTTGGTGCAATCCCATTTAGGCAGCTTTGCGATTACTACGGTTGGAAAAATCAATAATGTAGATGAGCTGGTAAAAGAGGCATACGAAAAAGGTAGGACCCATTTCCTTGAAATGAGTGGCGGCAATATTAATGCTACCGAGTTAGTGGCGGCGTTAATCAACCAAAAAGATAGTATTGTGGAAGGCCTGAAATATGTACAGGAGGTAATTGACGGTTCTATGACAGTACTGGTAATGACCCATGAGGGGATTTATGCAGCCAGGGACCGCCTGGGAAGAACCTCTTTAATTGTTGGTAAAAAAGAGACTGGCTACTGTGTTTCATTTGAAAGCTTTGCTTATATTAACCTGGGATATCAGGATTATAAAGAATTAGGTCCTGCCGAGATTGTGTATATCACACCAGAAGGGGTAGAAACAGTCAGCAAACCGGGCAAAGAAATGAAAATCTGTTCGTTCCTGTGGGTATACTACGGCTATCCAACTTCTACCTACGAAGGGGTAAATGTTGAGGATATGCGTTACCGCTGCGGTAAAATGTTGGCAAAACGTGATTCTGACGAAGTTCATCCGGATATTGTCGCTGGTATACCGGATTCCGGCATCGCCCACGCTATTGGCTACGCAAATGAATCCGGCACTCCATTTGCGCGCCCATTTATTAAATATACCCCAACTTGGCCCCGTTCCTTTATGCCAACCAAACAAAGCCAGAGGAACCTGATTGCCCGGATGAAACTGATTCCAGTGGATGTATTGATTAAAAATAAAAAGCTGCTGTTAATTGACGATTCCATTGTACGCGGGACACAGATGCGGGAAACAACAGAATTATTGTATCAAAGTGGTGCGAAAGAAGTGCATATTCGTCCAGCATGTCCACCATTGTTGTATGGTTGTAAATATTTAAATTTCTCCCGTTCCAAATCGGAATTGGATCTAATCACCCGCCGCATTATTTTAGAACGGGAAGGCGACCAAGCAGAAAAGATGCTGGAAGATTACGCAAACCCCGATAGCACAAATTACAAAGAAATGGTAAAAGAAATTGAAAAACAATTAAAATTCACCTCCTTAAAATACCACCGCTTGGATGATTTGATCGAATCCATTGGAATTGAACCATGCAAGTTGTGTACTTACTGTTGGAACGGAAAAGAATAAAAGCGAAAAAACTGCCAGGAATTTATCTCCTGGCAGTTTTTATAATTGGGCTAAAAAAGAAAATTTAATTGTCGATAAAAGGTAATTTACCATAATTTTTTGTAAAATACTTTCTTTATTTGTAAAAAATAATTGAAAAATGTCTGTTCATCCCTGTATATAGCCATTCGTCCCAAATATCTTGAAAATTAGAGCAAAACTGGTAAAATAATACACGTAGATAAGAAAGGAATGCCAAACAAGTGGAACATATTTCTCAAAAAGTTGTTGCTTATTTTTTAAGAAACAATGTCATCACAGAGGATGAACAAGACATTTACCAATATGGTACAGAGTTGGTTTTATCCAGTATTCTTGGAATCATGTTGGTATTGTTAGCAGGTATTATTCTTCATCAAGTATGGTATGCTGTAGTTTATTTAATCTGTATGATTGGGATTCGTCTTTACAGTGGTGGATTTCATGCAGATACTTATGTGGTATGTAATCTGACATTTGTGGGTGCTTTTTTGTTAGTTTATGGTGTAACAGTTTGGCTGCCTCTTACAATGTGGTTATGGGGTACAATCATATTTTGTATTGTAGCGTTAATCATAGCTTTTTGTCTTTCCCCGGTAGAACACCCAAATAAACCGTTTACTAAAAAACAAGGGCGAAAATACCGGAAGATAAGCTTAACTATGATGGTGTTGCTTTCCATTTCTGCGGTTATCCTTACCACATATCATATCTCGATTGGTGTTTGTATCGCCGCCACTTTATTGGTGATTTCCATGTTGATGATTGTGGGGATAATAAAAAACCATTCTTTAAGGAGCGACGGTTAAAATGAAAAATTTAAAAAAATCGATTGCAAAAAAAGCTGCTAAAGTGGTATTGGGGACAGTTAGAATGTCCAATGGTACAGCATCTATTTTTGATACTCATCAACCAAAAGAACCAGTTAATTTATCAGCTCGATTGGCAAATAAAAAATAGATTACTTTTTGATAACATCTTCTTTTATTAATTAAAATAAAGGAATTTTCGTAAAGAGGTTATAGGTTACTGAAAAAACTGTAGATAGCAAATTCCTCAGTAAATCAAATAGTAAATGTCGAACACACAACATTTTTCTATTTAAATGATTCTGTAACTATAACCCAAAAAACCGGAGTAAAATTTTACTCCGGTTTTTTCTATAAAATAGTAGTTCATCAGGATGGGTTGTTATTTTTTAGCCATCCCTTGAAAACCAATGATAAATCCTTTATACTTAGTATGGAAGGAAATTTCAAGACAAAAAGGAGTTTCTGTCATGTTAATAATTGTTACTTGCGATGACAGTTGGGCATTTTTAAAACTGATCCAGGAAAAATTAACACATTACTTTTCAAAAAAACATCTGAATATTGACCATCGTATATTTTCAGATAGCAATACAGCCATTCGTTACTGTTTAAAAAACACCGTGGATTTGGTTCTACTGGATGTAGAAATGCCCGGAAAAAATGGAATGGAAATGGCAAACATCCTCAACCAGAAAAAGCCACATCTACCCATCGCATTTGTTACCAGCCATGAAGAACTTGTTTTTGAGGCGATCCGATGCCGTCCATTTGGATTTATTCGAAAATCCTGTTTGGATGAAGATTTAGAGGATCTGGTAAAACGTTTCCTTCAGTGGATCCAAAAGCGTAATCAAAAAATTTTATTGGATGCAGAAGGTAAGCAGGTATCTGTTAGCATTCCGCAAATTTTGTATGTGGAAAGTGCCAAAAATTATATTATGGTACATACAGCAAAAAACATCTATAAAATTCGAAAAACAATTAACCAGTTTGAAAAAGAAGTGGGGCGTTATGGGTTAATCCGTTGCCACAAAGGTTTTTTGGTCAACTATGCCCACATTGAGGAAATTTCCAAACATGAACTATTCTTAACTGGTGAAGTATCGGTTCCACTCAGCCGCACATATACCTCGTCCGTTAAGGATGCTTTCATGCAATTTTCAAGGAGATAAGAATGTCAACTGGTTTATGGATAGTGATAGAATTAATAACCAATGCGATAGAATCCTATATTATGCTCGATTTTGTCATACAATATTTAGGGTATAAGACAAAGGAGAAAAAATGGAAATATTTTAAATGGCTTTTTTGGGGAATGTTATTTGTAGAGATTACTTTTTTCACATTGCCTTCAAAAGTAGAGTTTTTCTCTGTTCTCGCTTCAATGACCATTTGTTTTATCTTTTCATTACTATGTTTGCAGGGAGAAAAATGGCAAAAATGTTTTACCTCAGTGTTTACTGTCATACTGGATGCTGCAACATCAGTAATTGCCGGAGGATTTTGTAGTATCATTTTTGATTCTTCTTGGTATACTAGTACAACAGAACGTAATGTACGACGTATTTTTCTACTGATTTTATCAAAAGTCCTTTATTTCTATCTTTCTCGTTTAAGTGTACGTTTTAAATTTCGTACCAATACAACGGTAAGTTGGTGGGTTATGCTCATTATCAATCCGTTGATTTCAGTTTTATTACTATACTGCGTTGTATTAATCTCTCATTACAGTTTGCAAGAAAATTTAATTTATATTTTGATTTCAGCTTTTTCTATCTTAATTTTAAATATCGTAACATACTGGATATTTATCCGATCCCAAAAAGATAATCAAAAGCAAATTGAATATAAAATATCACTGGAAAAGGAACAAACCAAAAAACAATTTGCGGAAGAATTAAAAGCTTCCAACCAGCAACTACATGCTTTGCGGCATGATTTAAAATCATACCATACATCACTGTTGTCGCTGCTAAGAAATAATCATCCCGAAGGTGCTATTAAACTTCTGGAAGAAAACCTGGACTATATTGATCAGACCAGAAGATTTGTTTTTACCGATAATATTTTAGTCGATGGTGTAATCAATAACAAAATGGCATTGCTGCAAGATGAACGTATTAAAACAACATTTTCAGTTTCTTCCCTTAAAACAATTGCGGAAAGCAGTTTAAACGAGATGGATCTCTGCTTAATACTGGATAATTTATTGGAAAATATTTTAGATTATTATAAATCCAATCCCAAAACGGACAAAAAAGAAGTTTACTTTGAACTTTTTGAAAATAGCCGTTCTATTCGTATTATTGTAAAAAATTCGATTTCCGGTTCTGTCTTAAAAAGTAACGAAAAATTATTTACTACAAAAAAAGATAAAAATCTTCATGGCTTTGGTATCCCAAAAGTCAAAAAGCTAGTGAAAAAATACAATGGTGAAACTGATATTTATGAGGAAAACAGCTTCTTCTGTGTAAATCTAATACTATATTTCAAATTAAAGTAGCGTTTATTGAACCAAAACATCTATTCCCTAAAACAAATAACCCCTATTGCTATTCTAACCAGCTTATTTGCGCTATCGAAATTCCATCGCCTTAAAAAATACATCCCCCTAAAAGGAGCCGCTTCTGCCTTCCTTTAGGGGGATTTTTTATAGATTAACGATTGATTTTCATAACTAATTCAGCACTATCGTTACGCCCTATTACAGATACAGTTAACACAGTATCTACGACAAAAGCTGTAAGACATTTTATTTTTCCTACAATATGAAATTTCCCTATTGTATTGTCCATTTTCCTATATTCATCACAGACAAATTATAAGGAATATTAGGGTATATCGTTTATCCATTTATAATATCTATTCGCCTTATATAACGTAAATTTAGCTATACCAAATTGAAATAATTGTGATTATCTGCCTATTACCCGTCAAGTCCATTTGCGCACCTTACGTTACAGCTAGTAAACAGTCAACTACCATTATTGTCAACTTCTTAGCATCAAAAAATAACTTCTATTTTAACCCTTTGTTTTTTTACATACTCATTTTCAAATGAATTTAAGACAAAAAAGCCACTAGTTTACTAGTGGCTTTGCCCAGACTCCTGTAGGAGATATTGAATCGCATCGCTTGCCTCGCTACTGGCAAAGCAGTTCGAGTTTTCTTTCCGTACCCTTGTATGAAAACAAAACTGTATGCAAAAATCCCCGAATTACTTTTTCAAAATA
Source organism: Massilioclostridium coli (assembly GCF_900095865.1). Lineage (GTDB taxonomy): Bacteria > Bacillota > Clostridia > Oscillospirales > Ruminococcaceae > Massilioclostridium > Massilioclostridium facile. The sequence continues at coordinate 318,081 of NZ_FMIZ01000006.1, forward strand.
TTCCATTCTCAAGTAGAAGGCAATCTTCATCTATAAGAGTTTCTCATTTTGCCAAGGTTTTATTAAACCTATAGGCAGCAATAATACAAGCCCGATTTCAATCGAAATCGGGCTTATAAACGTTTATCTTTCCCTTGATATTATTTTTTCTTACGGGAAAGTAATACTGCTGTGCCTGCTACTGCCAACATTACTACACCTGCGATTGGAGCAAAATCCCCTGTTTTCGCTGCGTTTGCTTTTGTTGTTGTATTTTCCTGTCCAGTCTGAGTAGCATTGTTATCAGATGGTGTTTCTGTTCCTTCTACTGCTACTAAACTATCCATTGCAGCCTGCACAGATTGTACTGCTGCGTCTACTTCTTTCTGGGTTGCGTTTTCATTTTCCAGTACTGCTTTTGCTTCATTTACTGCTGCTTCCAGTACTGCGTAGCTTTCTGCTGTGTATGCGTTCGCATCCACTTTCTCTGCCTCTGCTACTACTTCTTCCAAAATAGATTTATCTGCTTTGTATCTCAGGTTCAACATTGCGTTTAACAGATTATCCGCTACTTCATTGATTTCCGCCTGCATAGCGTCTCCATTATTGTAAGTATTCTGCGCCGCTTCTAATGCTGCGGTAAATTCTGCTTGACCTGCTTCTACATATTTGCTCAGGTCAATTCCTTCTGCTGCTGCGATTAAGCTTGCTAACGCTGTTTTATCTCCAGCTACAAACCCCAGTTTATGAATTTCGTTCATTAAGGTTTTCCATGCTGCATTTACTTCTTCCTGGGTTGCTGCTGCATTGCCTGCTACTGCTTTGGCATTCGTCAAAGCTTCATCAAAGGATTTTTGTACGGATGCGATGGCGTTATCATATTCCCCGCTTGCTTTGGCTTGTTCCGCATAAGCAATCACAGAATTCAAAACGCCTTTATCTGCTTCTTTTACCGTAATATCCTGGTAAGGAACCACGCATACATCCCCGATAACGCCATACTCTTGAATCTTTTTAGAACCAACTGCGTTTGCTAAAGTAGAAGCGACTTCAATTACCAAGGTGTTCTCTCCATCTACCAAATAGTCGCCTAAATCAATCTGTTTGGTAATCTGATTGATGGCAGGCAATTGCTGTCCATTTACAAATACACGGAAGGTATCAAATACTTCTGTTACATCCAAATATGCACTGGTGTTATTGCTAGTATCAAAATTAAATGTTGTACTGTAAGTACCAATACCGGATACTGTTGAACCCAATTGTGGGATGTCTTTCCAAGCAATCAAATCTGTTTTGCCTACTGCAATATCTTCTTTCTTGGTATCCAATACGTCATTGTCAGCGTTATCACCCTTGCTCCAACTTTGCACTGTTAAATTCCAGTCATTTAAATCAATTGGTTCTGCAAGGCCAGTTACATTGTAGTTGTATTCTTTTCCTTCTTCATCTACTACAGTATAGGTTCCATCTTCTGTTGCACGTACTGTCAAATTGCCATCTTTATAGCTGACTTTAGCATTGGAAGAAATAGCATGATTATCTGCTGGTTCTCCAAAGATACCTGTGGAAGAAATACCAACCATCATTGCATCATTGGTAGCGAGGTCAACTGGAACGATGATTTGTCCATCTTCAATTGTGTAATTTGCAATTGGAGTGATTTCGCCAGTCCATCCGTCTAACAAGTATGGGGTTCCATTACCTTCCAATGCAATTTCCAATTGTGCCTGTTCCCCTGCATCATTAAATAAGTAATAAAAATCAGCGTCTTCTGTAGTACGATGGATTGTAACGATATCTGCATTTGCAGTCTGTTTATCCACTGCTGGTTCAATACCTTTCGCTTCTAGAGCGGATACTACTTCAGAAGTATTTTCTACTTGAACAACGCCATCTATCGCTAACAACTCATTAAATTTATTTACAACATCCTGGGCATTGTCTACTAAAGAAATAGATGTAGTTGGAGTCTGTCCCACTACAATAATTGGGAACCCTGCATTTGCATATTCAATTAATTTGTCAATGGTTTCAACCGCCATGGAAGAAACATTGTTGATTATCATTGCACGATATCCTGGACCATCTGGATTTAATACGCCATCTTTTATAACAGCGCTATCTAGGTTAAACAAACTTCTAGTAAAGAATTGATAGGAATAACCCGCTTCAGTCAAACCTGTATCGGTATAATATGGAGCGCCATAGCTTGCGTTATAAGTTGGTTGATAAATTGCCACATCAGTTTTTTGTACCCCTTGCTGTAATACATATTGAGTGCGGTCAATATATCCTGTAATATCATTAATATGTTCCCATTCTGGCATTCTAGAGCTAAACGGTCCTGGAATATCACTGCCAAACGCATGGAAACCTGGCCATTGTGCCTCTGGTGAATACGCATAAGAATAACCGTGGAGATACATGGAGTTAACTCCTGCTGCATAGTTCTTGTTAAAGTTTGCAATCAAATCGTCAAATGGGAAGCCATATGCGCTGCCATATCCAAAGTTGGCACCAATCTCATCGGATAAAATGGTGTTTCCGCCCATATCACGACCTGCTGCCATTACACGGAAACTATCGTGTTTATTTCCAAAGGTAAGAGATTCTCCTTCTGGGGTAGTAGCAATAGCAGAAGTTAAAGCAGAATCAATCGTAGAACCATACGCTTGTACCCGGTATCCCATACCGTAAGTTTCTGCCCAATCCACCATATCTTGGGTACGTTCATAGTTATATAAATTACTTAACGTTTCCACATAATCATTTCTGACATTGGTTACTAAATTGTCTGTATCATCTGTCAATATAAAAGGTGAATTGTTGGAAATACTATCCATACCTGTTACTTTTAATACAAATGGAAGATAGTTGGTTAAATCATACCCAGTTTCTTCTTGGAATTCCTCCAACATATCGTATGTCCACAGTCCTGCTGTCGTCATTTCCAAAGAATCCTCGAACCAGTTCCCACCTACTTCTTTTATCAATTCAGCGGTTTCAGGGTCAGAGAACAGGTTGTTTTCATAGTATTTCTGCATTACATTGACGCCAGCGTCGCTAAAATGGTCTACTACATAAGCATCGTAATTTGTGCCTGTGTGGTTATCCATAGAAGGCTGGTATCCTACCAACTGTCCTGTACCACGCTGGTAAATCGCTACTACAACATAATTGTCATCTGGTGCTGTGAAATCAATTTCCCCATTTTCGTTTGGAGTTAACTGTACCATTGTGGATTGATCCAAGGAGTACTGGGTATATTTTGTTGCTGGCTGCATCCAGCCTCCTCCAGTTTCCACTTCTTTGGTAGAATCGTATTTTGCAGCGTAAATACCAATTAAATCATTTTCAATAACAGGGTTTTCTTCATTCGTAGTAGTAACTTTGGAAGTAACAGGTACACTACCTTGATAATTTTGCCCGTTTGACAATTCCACTGTGCCATAAACCAGTTCTTTCGCTGCGGCATCATCATTTGGCGTAATTTCATTGGAAGATGCCGGCCAACGTTGTCCAAATGTCATATCCACAGTAAGGCCATATTTTTTCGCAGATTTTAAAATCTGTTTTACAGATTTCTCCCAGTTTTTAGAGCCATATAAATAGGTGTCCCCATTTTCATCTTTTTGAGCTAAAGCATCCAGCTCGGATTGGCTCATCTTATCCCTTACATCCGCAACCTCAACACAGCCGTAACCCGCATCCGCAAGTTCTTTAATCTCCCGGTCAATTTCATCCAGGTCTTTTGCTGCCCATCCACCTGGAATCCAATAACGTACCCTTAATTTTGAATCATGATTACTTGCATTTTTAAATTCTGTTTGGAAAGTAGAATTTCCACTTTCTGCAGCCTGGACAGGAAGTACCCCTGTAAAACAGCTTGCTGCTAAAGCAAGCGATGTAACAGCCGCTATTAGTTTTTTTGCCTTTTTCATCGTTCTCCTCCTCCAAGGATAATCTTAATGCTTGACAATATCCTGCCAAAACATCTATAATTAATTTAACGGTCTGTTATAATTTTAATCTAATTGAATAAAAAAATCATCGCTATTTTTTTAGAATACATATGTAATATTTTTAGAACTAGGTGACAATATGAACCAAATTATCGAACAGTATATTGAAAATTGGAAACAAAAAAATTTCCAAACACAGAACCATCGAAGGTTCCCTAACCTGAAAGACACCAATCAAATAGATATTATCTCAGACCATATTTTTGGTTTGAAACAGAATGATATCGCGATTGGTATTCACCATCCTGCTTTTAACCATGGCCCAAAACATAAACATGATTTTTTTGAATTAATTTATATTTACCATGGAAGCTGTAGCAATCATATCTACCGACAGCAGGACATTACCATACAGATGAATCAAGGGGATATCTGTCTTTTAAACCCCAACGCTGTCCACTGTTTGGATATAGGAGAAAACACCAATTCGATTGTTTTTAATATTATGTTTAAAACCTCTTTATTTGATAAAGCATTTATCAACCTAATTCCAGATAACAGTATTATGGTCCAATTTTTTATCAATTCACTTTACAATAAAAAAGATAAAAATGAATACTTATTGTTCCGCAACCATCCAGAAAATGATGTTTCTGAAATTATCGAAAAAATATTGGTAGAATTTATCCAGAAAAAAATCTGCTATCAAAATACCATCCAAGCATATTTAATCGTACTTTTCTCTTCCCTGATCCGACAATTTAGTGAGGATGAACAAACTACAGAAGAAAAAAATTTTATTCCCACTGATATCGCGGAAATATTAGATTACATTTCTCAAAATTATAATACAGTTACTTTAACATCTGCAGCGGACCATTTTTTTTATAACCCCAGTTATTTATCTTCTTATATTAAACGCTTTACCGACCGTACGTTTACCGATATTGTTTTAGAGTATAAATTAGAACATTGCTGCAATTTTTTGCGCAATTCTGATATGCCAATTGCTGATATCGTTAATTTAACAGGTTTTAACTATAGTTCCCATTTCTTCAAACTGTTCCAAAAACATTTTCACTGTACACCAGCAGAGTACCGTAAACTTTATTATCAGCCAAACCCATCACACGAGGATAATTCTTTATAGAAAAAACAGATGGCTTGCAAAATCCGATAAGCCATCTGTTTTTATTGCTATATCATCCAATTCCCTGGAATACTACTCCTAAAATAAATACCGCTGCCGTTAAACCGCAAAACACAAATTTTGTCATTGGCTCTAACCATCTTCCAATTTTGCGTTTTCTCCCTTTTTGCATTTCTTTTCGGACATATTTAGAACCAAATACCCAATAGAACATGATGCCTGCCATTCCAGCACCTAATGGACAAATATAAATCGAAACTGCATCCATCCATTGGCTTACAATCGCCTGGATACACACACCAACTACTGCACCAATCCCTAAAATGGATAAAACTGCTTTTGTTCTGGAAAACCCTAAAATCTCCTGTAAAGTAGCGATAGGTGCTTCAAACAGGTTAATCAGCGAGGTAATCCCTGCTAAAAATACGGCAATAAAGAAAATAATAACTAATATCTGCCCACCTGGCATAGATTTAAAAAGATTAGGAAGATGGATAAACATTAAACCAGGGCCACCATCAAACAGGTTTGTACCAGCAGTAGCCATTGCTGGAATTATTACCAAAGCCGCCAGCATAGCAGCCAAAGTATCAAATAAAGCAACTTTCCATGCCGCTCCAATAATGTTCTCTTTATCGCTTAAATAGGAACCATAAATTAGCGTTCCATTGCCCGCTAAAGAGAGGGAAAAAAATGCTTGCCCAAGAGCATAAACCCATGTCATTGGATTTAAAATATTCTCATCCACCGAAAACATGTATCGGTAACCAGCCAAAGAACCTGGCTGGAACAACATATAGATTGCCAATCCAACAAACATGCAGAAAAATAATGGCATCATTACCTTATTAACTTTTTCGATCCCGGAACTGATGCCAAAAATCAAAATAACTGCTACCAATACAATACCCACTAGTTGCCATAGGTTATTTCCAAAATTGGAAGCCATACTGCCAAAAGCAGCGCTAAATCCTTCCACACTATTTGGTTCCAAGGTTTTTCCTGTAAACGCCCCCACTGTATACCGCAAAATCCAGCCCATTACAACGGAATATCCAATCGCTAAAGCCAAAGAACCCAAAACTGGAATAGCACCCAATACTTTACCAATTTTTCCATTTTTCCCTCTGGATTCTACTGCTTTTTGGAATGCATCCATTGGTCCGGAACGGGTTGCGCGACCAAAAGCCATTTCTCCGATTACTCCAGAAAATCCAATAATGATGACAAACAAAAAATAGGGGATTAAAAATGAGCCTCCGCCATATTTGGAAACACGACTAGGAAACATCCAGATATTTCCCATACCAACCGCAGATCCAATACAGGCTAAAATATAGCCCCACCTGGAAATAAATACATCCCTCTTTTTTAAGGATGTTACCTGATTTTTTACCATTATGTTACACTCCTTTTACAGTAGGCAAATACAGCCCAAATAAAATTTGCCCACTGTATCATTACCCAAATAAAAAATTTTTTCTATCTGTCATAGAAAAATTAGCGTCTATTCATAAAAATAGAAGTACTTTGTTCTCTATAATTTTACAATTTTTTTATCGCAATGTCAATTATTTATTAATAAAACTCAATGTTAACAAAATTCATTTTAATTTTATATATGTTACTATCACATTGAAACAATTTATAAATATATGGACAAGTTTGTTTCCAAATAGTTATAATTTCTTTTCACATATTAAAATCCCCCATCTATTCTGTTTAGATGGGGGATTATTCAACTCTTGTTCTTCATAATATATTTATTATTTATTTTTCTTACGGATTGTCATCAGCACTGCACCTGCAACCATTGCAACAACTGCACCTGCTATTGGGGTAGTATCCCCTGTTTTCGCTGCGTTTGTTGTGCTTTCCTGTCCAATTTGAGCAGCACTATTATCAGATGGTGTTTCTGTTCCTTCTACTGCTACTAAACTATCCATTGCACTCTGTACATTGGCTACTGCTGTGTCTACTTCTTCCTGGGTTGCGTTTTCATTTTCCAGTACTGCTTTTGCGTCATTTATTGCTGCTTCCAGTACTGCGTAGCTTTCTGCCGTGTATGCGTTCGCATCCACTTTCTCTGCCTCTGCTACTACTTCTTCCAAAATAGATTTATCCGCTTTGTATCTCAGGTTCAACATTGCGTTTAACAGTTTATCCGCTACTTCATTGATTTCCGCCTGCATAGCGTCTCCATTATTGTAAGTATTCTGCGCCGCTTCTAATGCTGCGGTAAATTCCGCTTTTCCCGCTTCTACATAACGGTCAAGTTCCGCATTGATTTCATTGGCTGCTTCAATCAAAGAAGCTAGCGCTGTTTTATCTCCAGCTACAAACCCCAGTTTATGAATTTCGTTCATTAAGGTTTTCCATGCTGCATTTACTTCTTCCTGGGTTGCTGCTGCGTTATTTGCTACTGCCTTGGCATTTTCCAATGCTGCATCAAATGTTTTTTGTACACTTTCAATAGCATTGTCATATTCCCCACTAGTTTTAGCTTCTTCGGCGTATTTAATAATAGCATTCAAAATCGATTTGTCTGTATCCACAACTTCCGATTTTTCACGGATAATCGTAATCGATGTTGACTGAACTGCTTGGGATTCTTCTGTCACCACGTGAAGGATTAACTGGTTTTCCCCTTCTCTCAATAGGTATTTCCCTGTTGCCTCGTCTTTGCCCAACATATCACTGTCATCAAATGTTACAGATCCACCTTGGGAGATAGATGGCGTCACTAAAATGGACTCCACATCATTGGCAACCTCTACACGGTATTCTCGAACAGATGGGTCAAACGTTGGTTCTAAGTTTCCGTCACTGAGGGTAATCCCTGTTAACTGTGCATCGGTTACTGGATGGTTATAAACTTCCATTTCAACTAACTGCATTCTATATAGGTTATTATCGCTTGGTTTTGGACGTAAACTAGTTGCGTGAACCCGAACATATCTTGCGAAGTAAGATTGATCTAGTACAAATTTTTGTGGATCACTGGTAGGTAATGGATAGTTCTGTTCTGTATGAACTGTTGTCCAATTGATACCATCGTCAGAAATGTCAATGGTAAAGTCAATTGGCATACCATAAGCATTGTTATTGGCATCAATTCCAGATGGATACAATACAACTTCACTAATTCGATTGATTGTTCCTAAATCAACTGCCACCCATTCGGTATGGTTATTGTTGATATCATTGTTTGAAGTCCAACCACAAATTTCATTGATAGAGCTTAAGTTTTTCAAATCTCCATCCGTTAAATTTCTAATATCCCAACCATTAGAACCATTCACAGAACTAGAAGCGGTAGGAGTACTATTTAACGCTATATTTCCAGTACGGTAATAGCGCAACAATTCATAAGCCTGATTTAACTCATCCGTCACTTTTTGCAACTGCTCTGTAGTTGCTTGGATATCTGTTGACAATGCAGAAGCTTTTTCGTATACAGCTTGAAAATCTTCCCAATGGTCAGTAAAGTCTGCTTTAGAAAGCGTAGACATGGATTGCAGTAGTTCTTTTAAGTTTTTACGAACAGTGTCAACTTTGTTTGTTAACACTTCAATTGCCTGTTCCAAGCTATTGGTTGCCTGGTTAACCGCAATTTGATTGGTATCCTGTTGTGATTCTACGGATTTGGCTTGTTCCAGAACCTGCTGGAATTCAGTCCATGCTTCCTGCAAATAATCCTCCTGCTGTAAGCTATCTGCATAAGAAATCGCATCTCTCAGATCATCTTTATAAACAGTTTGGTTTGTGTTACAGAAAAATTGATAATTACCGGATTTTACTACTAATTTTGTGATTTCTCCTTGTTTTTCAATCGAAACAATACCTACATCCGATGTCGAAATTTCTTGATGGTCTTTATTATAAATTGTATCTGCTGTTGGTAGATAAATAGTCGCTGTTGTACTAACTGGAATTTGGTAACTAAATTCAGTATTCTGTTCTGTTATCTTCCAGGAAGAACGGATATTGCCATAGGCGGTATTTGTAACAGCGTCTACGTACTCTAAAGAGCCTGCCAGCTGTGGCTGAATTGTAAAGGTGTTGCCACCATCCGCAAAATCACGGATACCTGCCAGCCCTTTATAAAGCCATTCTTCATAGTTTGCCAAGAAATAGTGGTTATGGGACCGAGTTGTATTTTCAAAACCTTCCCAAGCGGAAGTAGCTCCTTGTTCTAACCAATATCCCCAACTTGGATAGGTGGTTTGGGTCAGCACCTTATAAGCTACATCGTTATAACCATTATCGCTTAGCACTGGCAACAACAATTTATTTCCTACCATACCAACTTCAAAATGATATCCTTTTTCCACAATGTCATTTACCAGGTTTTTCACTACAGCATCTTTGTATTCTTCCGGAACCAATCCAAAAGCCAATGCTACCAGCTGGGATGTTTGGCGGAATTTTGTACGTAACCCTGCGTTTTCAGGAATCCAATAATTTGTATCATAAATCTGTTTTTCTTCATCAAAAAACTTTTCGTTAAACGCAGTATAAATCTGTTCCATAGCAGCACGATATTCTGCCGCATCCTCTTCTTTTCCTAAAACCTCTGCCATATGGGTCATTGTTTTTAAAATTTGGTATACATATCCCGTTCCACAAATTGCAGAACCTTCTGGAGACATGGCAATACCTGGTGCGTTAGGATCAGTGCCTCCATAAGGACTAACCCAATCACCCATTTGAGTATCAAACCAAACCCATCCGTTATTTTGGATTGTCTTAATATCTACCAACGCCATCTTTCTCATAGCATCGTATTGTTCTTCTACAAAGGATTTCATTCCAAACTGGTTATATAACTGTTCTGTACCTAGGAAATAAATTCCATTCCATACTGGAGTATTTTCAATGCTCCAGTCAGCGGAAGGCGCAATATTTCCAATTGCTGTTTCAGTTTGGGTATCCTCCATATCATTTAGGAATTTTGAGAGGAACAGACGCATATCAAAATTATATGCCATGCTCTCGGTAGAAACATTTGCATCCCCAGTCCAACCATTTTTCTCCCATACAGGGGTATCGGTTGGTTTTCCCTGGAAGTTGTTTAATAAAGTATTCACCATAACATCATGCATGGAGTTAATCATCTCATTTGAAGATTCAAAAGAAGAAGGAATTCCCACATCGTTATGGATGGCATACGCTTCAATTTGGTCGGAAGTCAATTCTCCTAAATATCCATCTACTTGAATATATTCATAACCTTTATAACTAAAGCGTGGCTCAAAATTTTCTCCAGGTTCCCCTTTGGCGATGTACTTATCCTGTTGGATGGTGCGGATAAACCAGCTGTCATTTCCCTGGGCAGCCAATGTGCCATCCGCGTTTAATTTCTCGCCATAAGTAATGGTAACCTCAGTACCTTCTGGAAGATTTCCCATATTTAACTTAATCCATCCTGTTGTCATTTTTTCAGGATGAATAATATAGGAATCGCTATCTAATTTAGTCACGGTTGTATCCAGTGTTTCCGCCCGGCGCATTGGTTCCATCTGTTGGAAAATCAGTTTCCCGGTTGGAGCATCCACGTTTACTGCTGAATGCCAAGAGTCATCCTCTTTATAACCAGGCTGATCAAATCCTGTTTTTTCTAAACGGGCATCATAAGTTTCTCCATAGTAGATGCTGTCAAATACAGTTGGGCCGTTGCTGGTAACCGACCAATCTGTGCCAGTATCTACAATTTGTTTGCTACCATCCTGATAGGTAATTTCCAACTGCATTAACAATTTTGGATTATCCCGCCAAACAGCATTCTGCCAGTTCCAGGTAGTTACGGTTTCATTGTAGAAGCTTTTACCCAGCTCTACTCCAATGGCGTTGGAACCTTGTTGTAATTGGTTTGTAACATCAAACACTCGGTACATTACTGTTTTATTATATTGAGTATGGGCTGGATTTAATACGGTATCATCTGGATTCTCACCATTGATTTTTAAATCAAATAACCCTAATCCACAAATATAGGCCCTTGCAGATTCAATTTCTTGCTTTACCTCAAATTCTTTTCGGAAGATTGGGGCAGATACTGGTTCCGTATTAGTTACTTCCATCACAACTCGGGTTCCCCAAGGGTCACCACCATATAAAACATTTTGGTCAGGGGTAACCCAATTACTATCATCAAACCCTGGCTGTTCCCAACCAGAATCCCCTATACCATTTACTTTCCAGGTATTATCTGTAATCACAGTATCTGTCGTATCATCGGTATAAGCAATGGTCAATTTTCCAATAACACCGCCATAACCCTGGCTTGTATTATTGCCGTCCAAGGCAATTAAGTTTTCACCAGAGAGGATTTTATCGGTAATATCATATACTCCTCCGCTTTCCCAAGCCTGCGTTTGTCCAATTTTTTCTCCATTTAGGTAAAACACACCTTGGTCATCCGCTGTAAAACCAAAAATAACCTGTTTTACCGTTTTATTTGGATTTACTGAAAAAGTTTTACGGAAATAATGATGTCCTGCTGGAGCTTGGTCAAAAGGAGATCCATTTAGGCTCCAAATCCAGTAGCAGCCATCCACTGTAGTAGACAGAGTATTGCCAATGATATCGTCCCCTATCCACTCGGCTGTCCAATCCTCTGGATGAAGCATTCCTGTTTCAAATCTGGAAACCTCACTCCATCCAATCGACTGGCCATTTTCGTCCCAACATTCTACTGCCCAATAATACTCTGTTTTAGATGCTAGGTCTGTCCCCTCATACGGAATATCAAAATTTTGGCTACTCTCTATTTTGGTCGAATCCCAGATATCCCCCTCATGCGCTTCTGCTTTTTCCTGAGAAGAAGCTACAATAATACGGTAGGCAGTTTGTTCTTTTCCATTGATATTGGAGAAATATCCCCAACTGAATTTTGGCAATTGGTCAATTCCAAGCGGTTCGCTTAAGGAATTTACCTTCATTTCCTGAACGGATAGTGTGGCCTCAGCAGCAAAGCTAGTTGGTGCAAATACAACAACTGTGGATAACATTGCCGCTGTCAATAACCCGCTTAAAAAACGAGTCCATCTTTTCTTCATACTCTTGTTCCTCCTTATTATTTATGGTTAAAACGATTTAAAATTGTTCACCTCCTTTTTCTAATTTTCATAATATTTTTCCATAATATTCTTATATTTATATATTATAAAGATAAAAACTATGAAAATCAACATAAATTATCAACATAAAAATAATATAATTTTTAATAACTATAGCAATTATAACCAACATTAATCCTAATTTTATGATTACAATTATAAAAGCTGATATTGCCAACTAATCCTCTAAAATGCACCTTAAATTAACACAATACTACAAAAATCCTATATAAATGAAAATTTAGCTATCACAATAGCCATTGTTATTGTTTCTCTTTTTCTCTTTAGGAATCTGTATAAGATTAATCTCATCTTAAATACTAGATGGATTCATAATATTAAATGTAAGTGAATGATATTATAGGTTGTTTTACTGCATCTTTGAAGGGTACTATTTCAAAGTTTTTTCTCCTAGTTTTGGAGCGAAATAAAGATGATACCATATCAATTCCATATAAGAAAAACCCCAATGGTTCCAAATTAGAACCGTTGGGGTTTCCTCTATCCATACTATTCATTCATCAATTTTTTTACTTCTTGTAAATCAGGCAACGCATAAATGGAACCCTTTTTCGTCGTTGTCAAGGAGCCAGTTGCGTTTCCAAAGGAAAGGCAGGAAATCAAATCTTCTTCCTGTAACGCATCCAAAGGCTTTCCCAATTCTAATAATTGATATAAAAATCCTCCAAAAAAGGAATCTCCCGCAGCTGTCGTATCCACTGCCTTTACCGGATATGCTGTTAAAGAAACACAGTTATGCCGGTTTAACGCAAGGGAACCATTTGCCCCTAGGGTCACTAAAATGATCCGTAAATTATGGTAACGCTCCATCAATGTCTGAGCAGCTTTCATATAATCCTGGCAATTTGTTAAAAACATGGCTTCTTCTTCCGATAATTTTAAAATATTGGCGTAGTCCAGCCCTTTTTGTATCATTTCTTTTGCCAATTGTTTGTTATCCCATAAACTAAGGCGCAAATTAGGGTCATAAGAAATGATTTTCCCTGCTTTTTTGGCGTATTCTAGGGCGGATAATGTAGCCTTTCTAGCAGGATTGCAGGTCAATGTTAACGAGCCAAAATGAAAAATTTTTGTCCGGTCAATCAGTTCATAACAAACTTCTTCTGGTTCCAACATCGTATCCGCACCTTGATTCCGATAAAAACGAAAGGAACGGTCCCCATGTTCGTTTAAGTGTACAAAAGTCAGGGTAGTTTGGTATTGCTTTGACATTACCATTCCTTCTGTGCTTACATGGTTGTCTTCCAGTGTCTTTCTCAATAAATGTCCAAACTGGTCATCCCCTACTTTTCCAAGAAAAGCAGCTCTTTTCCCGAATTTCGCCAAAGAACACAATAAATTTGCGGGAGCCCCTCCAGGATTTGGCGAGAACAGGTAATTATCCCCTTGCGATTTTACCGGAGTAAAATCAATCAACATCTCACCCAAAGCCACTACATCAAACATAAAATTACGTCCTTTCTACAAAACTACCTTCTCCTTCTTTTTACCGTTTGTCCTTTTTTCCTACGCACAGGTATTTTTCCTTTTCTACGGCGCTTGTTATATACAACTACCATTACAAAATAAAGAATGAGCAATACCACAATGATAACTACTAATAAGATAAACCACCAAGAGGTCAAAATCTTTTTTAAAATATTTCCTATATAAAGCCACATACTTCGGTCAATATCATTGGCAGCTACCACTGTTACCGTCTGTATAACTTCATTTTGTAATTTTAAATCTATTGTGCCAATTTCTTGCCCTTGTTTGATGGGAGCTTGTATTGTTTTTGGCAAATTGGAAGTATCCCACATAATAGAGGAAACATCAATATCATTTGGCAATAACTCAGTAATCGTTTCCTTTGTCGTTAATTGGATGGTATCCGTATCTTTCGCAAGCTCCACCTTGATTTGATTTGGGATTGTTTTGGAATTTGGTTCCGCCACTGTTTTCAAGCTGAAATTATTAAACGCCCATTTATAGAGATTTTTACTATCCAAGCAGGTATATTGTGGCAATTCATTTCCATAGCCATCACGGATTGGTGCGCCCATCACAACACAAATATAATTATATCCATCGTGGGAAGCCGCTGTTACTAGGTTTTTATAATCATCTCCTGTACCAGTTTTAATCCCTTTTACATACTCATAAAAATACTTATCTCCACCTAAAGATTTTACCAACATTCGATAATTGGAGTGGGTAATAGTACGTTCTCCTTGTTTATTTGTTGCTTTCATAGTATGACGGACAGTAGTAGAAATCGTGGCAAACCGACCATCTTCCATATTCATCCCATAGTTGGCAATCAAGTACATATCATAAGCTGTAGAAAGATTCCTATTATCCAGGCCACTGGCGTCATAAAACACCGTGTTGGTACATCCAATTTCTTTTGCCTTATCATTCATCATTTGGATGAATTCTTCTGGTTTTCCACCACTAATATAATCCGCAATAATGTCTGCTGCTTCACAGCCAGATGGCAACATTAATCCATAGAGGAGATCTTCCATACTCAATGTTTCCCCTGCCATAATTCCAGCATCAGAAGCACCTTTTCCATATAAATTATCAAATACATAGTTTGGTGCCGTTACCATAGTATTCGCGATATCTTCACAGTGTTCTAATGCCACAATACAGGTAATCATTTTGGTTAAAGAAGCTGGTATCAGCTGTTTTTGCGCTTCTTTTTCATATAAAACTTTTCCTGTGTCTGTATTTACCAAATAAGCTGACTGGCTAACCACTTCAAAATCCGGGGTATAAGTAAGCGCTTCTGCTGTAAGAGGGGCGCAGAAAACACTAATTGTAATGACACAAGTCAGTATCAGAGAAATTACTTTTCTCATATGGACAATCTCCTCCAAATAGTGTATTATTATTTAATATAAGTATATCAAATATAAGGATGGAATTCAAATAGAAACCATCATTATTTTATGAATTTTATCAGATAAAATCATGAAAAATTATCCTACAAGGAGGCTATCTATCATGGAGCCACAAAAATACCAATTGGATACCATGGCATTACATAGTGGATATGAAATTGAGCCCACCACAAAATCAGTAGAAGTGCCATTGTATCTTACCAACGCATATGCTTTTGAAAACACACAAGATGCCTGCGATCAATTTGCTTTAAAAAAGCCTGGTTCCATCTACACTCGTTTGGCTAATCCAACTGTAGACGTTCTAGAACAGCGTATTGCCGCTTTAGATGGTGGTATTGGGGCGTTAGCGTTTGCTTCCGGCCATGCTGCTATTTTTAATACAGTTGTCAATCTGGCAAGCCAGGGAGATGAAATTGTGGCTTCGATCCAGATTTATGGTGGGGCTATTAATATGTTGGGTGTAACCTTAAAACGGTTAGGGATTCATGTTACCTTTGTAAATCCAGATGATTTAGAAGCATGGGAAAATGCTGTTACCGATAAGACTAGAATGTTTTTTGTTGAAACAGTGGGAAACCCCAATGCAAATGTAGCAAATTTAGAACAAATCGGAAAAATCGCCCATAAACATGGTATCCCTTATGTAGTGGATTCTACTTTTACCACACCAGCCCTTTGCCGACCAATTGAGTTTGGCGCTGATATTGTCATCCACTCCGCAACAAAATTCCTGGGTGGCCACAGTAATGTCATGGGCGGTCTAGTTGTGGATTCGGGCAAATTCCAATACAAAGATAACCCAAGATTCCCACTATATAATCAGCCCGATGAAAGCTATCACGGTTTGGTATACGCAGATTTGGGAGAATCCGCTTTTATTGCCCGCTTACGCAGCTTAATTACTAGAGATTTAGGTGCATGTATCTCTCCATTTAATGCGTTTATGCTTCTTCAAGGAATTGAAACACTCTCTTTACGGATGGAACGCCATTGCGAAAACGCTTTAAAAGTGGCCGAATACTTAGAACAACATCCACAAGTAGAGTTCGTAAACTGCCCTATGTTAAAAAGCAGCAAATATTATGAATTAGGTCAAAAATATATGCCAAAGGGCACTGGTTCTGTTTTCACTTTTGGCTTAAAAGGTACCCGTGAAACAGGCGCTAAATTTATTGATAGCTTAAAACTTTTGATTAACTGTGCAAACGTGGGTGACTCTAAAAGTCTGGTAATCCATCCAGCTACCACTACTCATTCCCAGTTATCTGCGGAACAATTGGTTGCTGCTGGTATTACAGAGGGTACCATCCGCCTCTCCATTGGTTTAGAGGATATTCAGGATATTATCGCTGATTTGGATCAAGCAATTGCAAACGCTACAAAATAAAAATACCAGGAGGTCTAGCATGATTTGGGTTACAGGTGACAAACACGGCCAACTTTCAGCTATGGAACTGCCTGATTATAAAAAGATTAAAAAAAATGATACTTTATTAATTTGCGGTGATTTCGGCTTTATCTGGGATCACTCAAGAGCAGAGACAAAAACTTTAAAAGCTTTAAATAAACGCAAGTATACCATCGCTTTTGTGGATGGTTGCCATGAAAATTTTGAATTATTAGAGAGTTATCCAATTGTGGAGTTTCATGGCGGAAAAGCAAGACAGATTATGCCAAATATCTTCCAGTTGATGCGGGGAGAAGTGTACGAAATAGAAGGAAAAAAAATTCTTGCCTTTGGTGGAGGATCTGTGGAAAATACGACTGGCGATTTAGACCAAAATTGGGAAAATGTTGAGCCAACAAAGGCTCAAATTGATAATGCGGTTCAACACATCAAGCAAGTGGAAGGTGCTGTAGATATTATTATCAGCCATGAACCACCTTATTCTATTTTGGGCTGTATGGATATCAACAAAGCGGATGGAACTACTATCCACGATGTGTTGGAACAGATCCGCACCCATTGTAAATTTAAAAAATGGTATTTTGGAAAGTTCCATGTCGATAAAGAAATTCCTCCCTATTATACCGCAGTATTTGACGGACTCATCCCAATTCAAACAAAATAAAATTTCTAGATGACACAACGCTAAAATAGCAATAATAGTATAGAAAAAATTCCTATGGCAATTTACAGCCATAGGAATTTTTTCATTTATCAAACATTTACCAGATAGAACGGTAATATTTTTTATTTCTTGTTTCACTCCAACAATTTGGTAGATACGCCATTGTTGCAAAAATAATAATAGGAGACATTGAAATAATCCAATTAGGTATTGGAAGGCTCCAGCTTATACATCCAAAAAGCAAAATAAGAATATTTAGAACAAACAAAATCCAATTTATCTTCATTCGCAGATGGTTTGTAAAATAATGTACCAATTGTGGTAAAATAAAAACAATCCCCAATAGAAGAAACAACAAATTCTCATAGAAAGAATAAATCCCACTATAATTGTGGATTTTTAATTCTTCAAAATAGTTCCAACCAAAACCAACTCCAGCGATACAAAGGCAAAAAAAGATGTAGTAAGCGATTGTTTTCCATTTCATTTTATTGTCTCCATTTCTTCTTACAGCTACAGTTTGATTCTCATATATAAACAAAACCAATTTATTTATAGCATACTATAAATAGTAAGCCTTTTCAATTGTTTTTGTTACCGAAAAAAGCAAGAAAAATTGTACATTTTTATAATACAAATAGAATACTATAAATATATAATACTATTTGTTATAAAAATAATGACATTTAGGTATTTTTCCTGACATCCCATTCAACCATTCTCCTTGATTCAGTTTTAGTAGTAAAAACCATATTTTTAATATAATAGATACTATAATTTTATGAGGTAAATCCAGTAAGATATTGCCTGCTTAGTCAATACTTTAGCTTGTTTATGGTTATATCCACAAACCTTCATTATCAATCAAAACCACTAAAATGAATTAGTGGTTTGCTCAAACTCCTGGAGAAGGTATTGAAGGACTACCATCGCATCGCTTACTCCGCTACTAGTAAACCAGTTCAGGTTGTCTTTCCGTACTCTTATGGGAAAAGAAAACTGTATGCAAAAATCCCCGAATTGCTTTTCTAAAATCTTCCATTCTATCATCAAGCAGAATGAATTCTCTATCTGTTAGAGTTTCTTATTTTGCCAAGACTTTTTACCCCTAGTTCTACCAGGGATTTTATTTAGCCTATAGGCAGCAAACAAAAAAAGCTGGAGATTCTTCTCCAGCTTTCTATTTATTGATTCGTTTTAGATCAACTCAATAATCGCCATCTCTGCAGCATCGCCGCGACGAGGACCGATTTTTACGATACGGGTGTAACCACCGTTTTTATCTGCATATTTCGGTGCAATCTCGTCAAACAATTTTTTGGTTACATCTTCTTTTGTGATATAAGCCAAAGCTTGACGTTTGGAGTGGAGAGTATTAGTTTTACCGAGAGTAATCATTTTCTCAGCCATTGCACGAACTTCTTTTGCTCTTGTTACGGTTGTTTCAATTTTGCCATTTTCCAGCAAAAAAGTAACCATTGCACGTAACATAGCTTTTCTTTGGTCGGAAGTTCTTCCGAGCTTTCTGCTACCTGCCATTGAAATTCACTCCTTACGGGATTTATTCCTCATCAGCCTGAAGATCGTAGCCCAAAGATTTTAACTTGAGCACAACTTCATCCAATGATTTACGTCCGAGGTTTCTAACTTTCATCATATCTTCCTCGGTTTTGTTTGTTAAGTCTTCAACCGTGTTAATGCCTGCGCGTTTCAAGCAGTTGAAAGAACGGACAGACAAGTCAAGTTCCTCAATGGTCATCTCCAGGACTTTTTCTTTGCTCTTATCGTCCTTTTCGACCATAATCTGCTCGGTATACCCTTCTTCTGATAAATCAACAAAAAGGTTAAGATGTTCATTGAGAACCTTGGCTGCTAAGGAAACTGCCTCTTTGGCGGAAATGGTTCCGTCAGTCCAAATTTCCAAAGTTAACTTATCATAGTCAGTGATTTGACCTACACGGGTGTTTTCCACTGCGTAGTTTACCTTTAACACCGGTGTATAGATGCTGTCTATTGGGATTACACCAATAGCAGGCTGCATATTTTGCTTATTGCGTTCAGCAGAAACATAACCTCTACCTTTATCAATTACAAGCTCCATATACAGTTTCGCACCTTCATCCAAAGTCGCAATATGCATCCCCGGATCAAGTATCTCAACTTCAGAGTCAGCTTTGATATCGCCAGCGGTAACCTCACATTCACCTTCTGCTTCGATATAAACTGTTTTTGGTACATCGCCATGTACTTTAGCGATCAACCCCTTGATGTTGAGAACGATTTCTGTCACATCTTCTTTTACACCTGGAATGGTTGAGAACTCATGCTGCACACCATCAATTTTAATGGAAGTAACTGCAACACCGGGAAGAGAGGAGAGTAGTACGCGTCTTAGGGAATTTCCAAGAGTAGTACCGAAGCCGCGTTCGAGTGGCTCAAGGATAAATCTTCCGTATGTGCCGTCTGACTTAAGTTCAGCCGTCTCAATTCTTGGCTTTTCTATTTCAATCATTCAAAACCCTCCTAATTTGCAATAAATAACAAAGTACAACTTTGTTTGTCCAAACAATCATATTATTATTTGGAGTACAATTCGACAATGAGATGTTCTGCGATTTCCAAATCAATTTCATCGCGGTTGGTTAAGCGCTCAATTTTAATGGACATATTTTCTTTGTCAACAGTCATCCACATTGGAACTGGACGGGAAGCCCAAGCTTCTACAACTGCTTTAAATTTTTCACTGGATTTGCTATCATTGCCAACAGTGATCACATCACCTGGTTTCACCAGCAAAGAAGAAATGTTTACTTTTTTGCCATTTAATTTAAAGTGGTTATGAAGGATCAACTGTTTTGCTTCTGCTCTGGAAGATGCAAAACCAGCTCTGTATACTACGTTATCCAAACGGGATTCCAGGATTCTCAACAGGTTTTCACCTGCCATACCAGGTTTTCTAACAGCCATTTCAAAATATTTTGCGAACTGGCTTTCAGAAACGCCGTAGTAACGTCTTGCCATTTGTTTTTCTCTTAACTGCAGGCCGTATTCAGAAACTTTCTTTCTGCTTTGTCCATGCTGACCTGGAGCGTATTCTCTGCGGGATACCGCACATTTGTCGGAATAGCAGCGTTCGCCTTTCAGGAATAATTTTTTGCCTTCACGGCGGCACAGTCTGCATACCGCACCAGTATATCTTGCCATATCGTTACACCTCCTGCATCTAATTAAACACGTCTTCTCTTTGGAGGACGGCAGCCATTGTGTGGGATTGGGGTAACATCTTTAATCATGCTAACTTCCAAACCAGCGGACTGCAAAGCTCTGATTGCTGCTTCACGGCCGGAACCAGGACCTTTTACAAAAACTTCAACTGTTTTCAAGCCATGTTCCATAGCTGCTTTTGCAGCGGTTTCTGCAGCTGTCTGAGCAGCAAAAGGAGTGGATTTTCTAGAACCTCTAAATCCTAACCCACCTGCACTAGCCCAGGAAATTGCATTTCCCTGTGTGTCAGTGATTGTAACAATGGTATTGTTAAAAGTGGACTGGATATGCACAGCACCGCTAGCAATGTTTTTGCGTTCACGACGTCTACGAATCGTTGTCTTTTTAGCATTTTTAGCCATGTCTGATATCCCTCCTTATTTCTTCTTATTCGCAATAGTCTTTTTAGGACCTTTTCTTGTGCGAGCATTTGTTTTTGTTTTTTGTCCTCTTACAGGAAGACCTGCTTTATGGCGTCTGCCACGATAGCAGTTAATTTCGATCAAACGTTTGATGTTCATTGCAACATCACGGCGAAGGTCACCTTCTACCATTAAATGTTTGTCGATGTATTCACGGAGCATGGAAGCTTCGTCTTCTGTCAGGTCTCTTACACGGGTATCTGGGTTGATACCAGTTGCTGCGAGGATATCTTTAGCGGTTTTATTACCGATTCCGTAGATATAAGTCAAACCTATTTCTACTCGTTTATCTCTAGGTAAGTCGACACCAGCGATACGCGCCATTTCGTTTGCACCTCCAGTACAAAGCTAACGTTCTTCTTCCCAATTGGTTTACAAACAGCTTTGTTTCATTCTAAAGTTTATACTGCTTAAAGTTTAGCCTTGACGTTGTTTGTGTTTTTTGTTTTCACAAATTACCATAACGCGTCCTTTGCGTTTGATAACTTTACATTTTTCACAAATAGGCTTCACCGAAGGTCTTACTTTCATCTTGAAATACCTCCTTGTTACACGAAAAAACGTGAACTGAACTTATTGTTTATTTCGAACGCCATGTAATGCGCCCTTTTGTTAAATCGTATGGTGACATTTCCACTGTCACTTTATCTCCCACCAAAATACGGATGAAATTCATACGCAATTTGCCGGAAATATGAGCAAGGATAATATGGCCATTTTCCAATTCTACTTTAAAAGCAGCATTTGGAAGGGCTTCTACAACCTTACCTTCAATTTCAATTACGTCATCTTTTGCCATGAACAGATTACCTCCCTAGTTGATAACGGCTTGATCAGAATAGTTCCACTGCCAAAGCAGATTCCGAATTTTTTTATCGGTCGTATAAAGGGTAACATCAACCAAATGGGTTGTTGGCTGCAAATGTTTGTAATTCTTAGCCTTTGGCTTATCCAGTTTTCTTCGTTTGCCATCTGAAATGTAAGCAACGGAATCGTCACAGGAAACTACCAAATAATACCTATCTTTATCATGCCCCGATTTTGATTTTACAATCATTCCTTCAATAATCTGCATCTTTACGCCTCTGAAAGGATGATAGGGCCATCCTTTGTAATTGCAATCGTATGTTCAAAATGGGCTGCCAAGCTGCCGCTGGCTGTTTTCACAGTCCATCCATCAGAGAGCAGTTTTACTGCATCCCCTTTCCCATTGATCATCGGCTCAATTGCAATAACCATACCAGGCACTAAGCGAATGCCATGCCCAGGTTTCCCGAAATTCGGAACTTCTGGTTCCTCATGTAGATCAGTACCAACACCATGGCCTACATATTGACGGACAATACCATAGCCATATGGTGTTACTGTACTCTCTACCGCATAGCCGACATCCCCTAGACGGTTTCCTGGCTGTGCCGCTTTAATTGCCTCATACAAGCTTTTCTCTGTAACTTCCAAAAGCTGTTTTGCTTCCTTGCTTACTTCTCCTACTGTAAATGTATAAGCATTGTCTCCGTGGTAACCTTTATACAAAGCGCCAACATCAACGCTTACAATATCCCCTTCCTTCAAAATCTCATGTTTCGAAGGAATTCCATGGATAACGGTATCATTTACAGAGATACAGGCGTTCCCAGGAAAACCACCGTAGTGGTAAAAGTTAGGTGTTGCACCTGTAGAGAGAATAAACGTGCGGATTGCGGTATCAATTTCCTTTGTACTCACACCTGGTTTGCAGTGTTCCCCTGCAACCTGTAATGCCTGGGCGGAAATCCTACCCGCATCCCGTAATAGTTCCAGTTCTCTTGCTGTTCTCAAAGCAATCATCAATTATGCCTCCAAGGCTTTCAAAGTAAGGGCGGTTGTATCTTTTACATCTTCCTGCCCTTCTACAATAACCAGTTTACCTGTTTTTGTATAGTAGTCTTTGAGCGGCTCCGTTTGTTCATGGTAAACAGTTAAACGCTCTTTTATGGTATCTGGATGGTCGTCTTTACGCTGCACCGTATTCCCGCCACATTTATCGCATTTTCCTTCTTCAGCAGAAGGTTTATACATCACATGGTAGGATGCGCCACAAGATTCACAAACACGGCGTCCAGATAATCTAGCCTGAATTTTTTCATCAGGAACTTCAATATCGATTACTCGATCAATTACTACGCCCATTGCATCCAAAGCTTCCGCTTGAGGAACTGTACGTGGAAATCCATCCAGCACATAACCATTTTCACAGTCAGGCTGCGCAATCCGTTCTTTTAACAGGCCAATTACAACCTCATCCGGAACCAAATTGCCAGATTCCATATATTCTTTGGCTTTCAATCCCAGCTCTGTGCCATTTTTGACCGCTTCGCGCAGGATATTACCGGTAGAAATAGCTGGAATTTTTAATGTATCACAAATAATTTCTGCTTGTGTACCTTTTCCGGCACCCGGAGCACCTAAAAGAATTAAATTCATACTTGCCCTCCTGATTATTCTAAGAAGCCTTTGTGTTTACGCATGGTCAATTGGGATTCCAATGCTCTCATTGTATCCAAAGCAACACTTACAATAATGATGATGGATGTACCACCAAGAGCGATTTGAGCACCTGTTGCCATCTGGAAGAAGATTGGGAATACCGCAATAATACCTAGGAACACAGCTCCCAGCATAGCGATTTTCCAAATTACTCTGGAGATGAAATCAGATGTTGGTTTACCAGGACGGATACCTGGAATAGCACCATTATTTTTACGTAAGTTGTTTGCAATTTCAATTGGGTTATACTGAATCGCGATATAGAAGAAGTTAAATGCAATAATCAGTACAAAGTAAAGGATTGCATAACCCCAACTATCATAACGGAAGACCTGGAAGAAATGCAGCCAGAAGCCTTCTTGAACATTTACAAACTGTGCAATCAAGCTTGGGATAGAAAGGATGGAGGTAGCAAAGATAATTGGCATTACACCACTCATACTTACTTTTACAGGAATATGAGAATTTTGACCACCATACATTTTTCTTCCTACAACACGTTTTGCGTACATTACTGGAATACGGCGTTCCGCATTTGTCATTACAATAATAAAGATAATCATTGCAATAAAGATTACCACAATTAATGGAACATAGATGTAATTCTGCCACTGGCCTTGACCACCCAATTCCCACATGCTTTTTAAAGTACTAAATGCTTGTGGTGCACGGGAGATAATACCAGCAAACAAGATGACGGAAATACCATTTCCAATCCCTTTTTGTGTAATTCTTTCACCTAACCATACAATTAAGCAGGAACCTGCTGTAAATGCAGCTACAATAATAATACCTGTAAACCAAACTTCCCAGCCTGTGGAATATTCAACAGCGTTGTTGGATTTCAGTAAGAAGAAGAAACCAACTGCTTGAATCAGCGCAAGGACGAATGTGAGGAAACGGGTGATTTTACCCAGTTTCTTTCTCCCAACTTCCCCTTCTTTCTGGAGCCTTTCCAGATAAGGAATTGCCACAGTTAACAACTGGACAATAATCGAAGCGTTGATGTATGGAGTGATGGACATTGCAAAAATAGTTGCTTTTTCCAACCCACCACCGGTTAATACGTTAAAATATCCAAGGAAACTATTATCTGAAGTAACGATGCTTTTTAATACTGAAGGATCCAAAAACGGAACCGTAATAGCAGAGCCCAGTCTAAAAATGATGATGATGAGAATGGTATAAAGAATTTTCTTTCTTAAATCTGCTACTTTAAACGCATTACGAACCGTCTGAAACATCTTACTTCACCTCAGCCTTTCCGCCTGCTTTCTCAATTTTTTCTTTTGCAGTAGCTGAGAACTTAGCTGCACAAACAGTCAGTTTTTTGGTCAGTTCTCCATTGCCCAAAACTTTAACGCCGTCCATTACTTTTTTCACCAAGCCAGCTTCTTTTAAAGCAGCTGTGTCAACAACAGCGCCATCTTCAAATTTATTTAAATCAGACACATTTACAATAGCGTAGTTGGTTGCAAAGATGTTGTTGAACCCTCTTTTTGGGATACGTCTTTGCAAAGGCATCTGTCCACCTTCGAAACCTGGTCTTACACCACCGCCGGAACGTGCGTTTTGACCTTTGTGTCCTTTACCAGCTGTTTTACCTGTACCAGAACCAGCACCGCGTCCAATACGTTTTGGTGCTTTTGTGGAACCAGCTGCTGGAGATAATTCGTGTAATTTCATCGGTTTACACCTCCTTAGGTTTAGATTTCTGTAACCTCAATAAGATGGGAAATCTTACGGATTTTACCCTGTGTAGCAGCGTTATCTGGTTGTGTAGTAACGTCGCCAATTTTTTTCAGACCCAGAGAAGCAGCAGTTGCAATCTGGTCTTTTTTAGAACCAATCAGGCTCTTTTTCAATGTAATATTGAGTGCCATTTGCCTGCGCCTCCTTATTTCAAAATTTCTACTACGCTCTTACCACGTAATGCAGCAACTTCTTCTGCATTGCGTAAAGAAGACAAACCTTGGATAGTTGCTTTTACAACATTGCAAGGGTTGTTAGAACGCAGCGCTTTTGTTCTGATATCTTTGATACCAGCAACTTCAACAACCGCACGAACTGGGCCGCCTGCGATAACACCAGTACCTTCTGGAGCTGGTTTCATCAAAACACGACCTGCACCGAATTCACCAACGATTTCGTGAGGGATAGAAGTACCTTTCAGTGAAATCTTAACCAGGTTTTTCTTTGCATCTTCGATGCCTTTGCGGATTGCATCTGGAACTTCACCAGATTTACCCAAACCGAAACCTACGGTTCCGTTTCCGTCTCCAACTACAACCAAAGCAGCGAATTTAAAAATACGACCACCTTTTACAGTTTTGGAAACACGATTAATCGCAACAACTTTTTCTTGCAGATCCAGTTGTGATCCATCTATTCTAGCCAAAAGTATACCTCCTCTTTAGAACTTGAGGCCGCTTTCGCGGGCTCCAGCTGCTAACTCAGCAATTCTGCCGTGGTACAGGTAACCGCCTCTGTCAAATACAACAGTTTCAATCCCTTTTTCCAAAGCTCTTTTGCCTACCAGTTCACCAACTTTATGTGCAGCTTCTTTGTTTCCGCCGAATCCTTCAAATTCTTTATCCATTGTGGAAGCGGAAACCAGTGTAACGCCGTTAATGTCATCTATCACTTGTGCATAGATATGCTTAGCGGAGCGGAATACATTCAGGCGTGGGCATGCAGGTGTTCCGGAGATTTTGCCGCGAACTCTGCGATGTCTTCTTAATCTAGCCTTATTGCTACTAGCTTTGTTCACCATTGTTCAGTCACTCCTTTAACTAACCTTTCGCACCTTTACCGGCTTTACCTTCTTTACGCTGGATATGTTCGTTAACATATTTAATCCCCTTGCCTTTATAAGGTTCTGGTGGACGTTTTTCACGAACTTCCGCAGCGAACTGACCAACTTTTTGTTTGTCAGGGCCGGAAATGATGATTGAAGTCTGGTTTGGAACTTCGATGGTAATGCCATCGATTTCACTCATGGTTACCTGATGGGAATAACCCAGGTTCATAACCAGATCTTTTCCCTGTTTTGCAGCACGGTAACCAACACCGTTAATTTCTAATTCTTTTTTAAAGCCTTCGCTTACACCGATTACCATATTGTTGATCAAAGATCTGGTTAAACCGTGCAGGCTTCTGTGATCTTTTTTATCACTTGGGCGAGTTACTTCGATGACACCATCGTTTAAAGCAACAGCCATATCTTTGTGGAAATCCATTTCCAAAGTTCCTTTAGGGCCTTTTACTGTAATGTGGTGGCCGTCAATTTTAACGTCCACGCCAGCAGGAACCTGAATTGGAGCTCTACCTATACGAGACATTCTTGATTCCTCCTTATACTACCAAATAAATGCCAGAACTTCGCCGCCGCAGTTTGCTTTACGTGCAGCTCTATCAGTCATAATACCTTTCGATGTGGAAACGATAGCGATTCCAAGGCCTTTCATAACTTTTGGAAGATCTTCACAGCTAGCATAGATTCTAAGACCTGGCTTAGAAACTCTGCGCAGACCAGTGATGATCTGAGATTTATTTTCACCGTATTTTAAAGTGATACGGATGATACCTTGTTTACCATCTTCAATAATCTGGTAATTTTTAATATAACCTTCATCTACAAGAATCTGAGCAATCGCTTTCTTCATGTTGGATGCAGGCACATCAACTGTATCGTGTTTTGCTGAATTTGCGTTTCTGATTCGGGTCAGCATATCAGCAATTGTATCAGTGATTTGCATACCGTCAACCTCCTTTGCTCGTGCTTTTTACCAGCTGGATTTTTTTACGCCAGGGATTTGGCCTTTATAAGCCAATTCTCTAAAACAGATACGGCAGATACCGTATTTGCGGAGATACGCATGGGGTCTACCGCAGATTTTACATCTGTTATAAGCACGGGTGGAATATTTAGGCTCCCTTTGCTGTTTTACGATCATAGATCTTTTAGCCATGTTCTGTATCCTCCCTTACTTTTCAAATGGAGCGCCCATCAATGTTAATAATTCACGGGACTCTTCGTCTGTTGTAGCGGTTGTAACAAAGCAGATGTCCATACCGCGGGTTTTATCGATTTTATCGTATTCAATTTCAGGGAAAATCAATTGCTCTTTCAGACCCATGTTGTAGTTACCTCTACCGTCAAAAGAGTTCGGATTGATTCCTCTGAAGTCTCTTACACGAGGAAGAGCAATGTTGAACAGTCTATCAACAAAGTCATACATTTTTTCAGCGCGTAGTGTTACTTTTACGCCGATATTCATGCCTTCACGAAGTTTAAAGTTCGCTACAGATTTTCTAGCTTTACAAACAACTGGTTTTTGACCTGTAATAGTAGCCAGGTCATTCATGATAGCATCAATAACTTTAGAGTTATCGCGTGCTTCGCCAGCACCTACGTTGATTACCACTTTTTCAAGCTTTGGAATCTGCATGACACTTTTATAACCAAATTTTTTCATCATTGCTGGAGCAATTTCGCTCTTGTATTGTTCTTTCAGTCTAGCCATGTCGTACCCTCCTCACTTAAAAAGTAGCGTCGCATTTTACACAACGACGTTTTTTAGTGCCATCTGCTTCCACTTTGAAAGCAACACGGGTAGCTTTGCCACATTTAGGGCAAACCAACATTACTTTAGAAGCGTACATTGGAGCTTCTACTTTTAACAGTTGGCCAGCTTCACCCTGGCGTCTTGGTTTCATGTGTTTGGTAGCAATGTTTGCACCTTCCACAATAACTTTATTTTCTTTTTTGCTGACTTCCAGTACTTTACCTTTTTTGCCTTTGTCTTTACCGCTGATGATCATTACTTCATCGCCGGTTTTAACGTGCAACTTTTTAATCATGTTAAATTGCACCTCCCATTAAAGTACTTCAGGAGCAAGAGACAAAATCTTCATGTAGTCTTTATCACGAAGTTCCCTTGCAACTGGCCCAAAGATACGTGTACCTCTTGGGTTTTTATCTTCTCTAATAATAACAGCAGCGTTTTCGTCGAAACGGATGTATGTTCCATCTTCTCTACGAACGCCTTTTGCTGAACGAACGATTACTGCTTTTACTACGTCGCCTTTCTTGACAACGCCGCCGGGTGTTGCTTTTTTAACCGAAGCAACCACTACGTCACCAATATTTGCATACCTTTTACGTGAACCGCCCAGTACGCGAATACACATTAAAGTTTTCGCACCAGTGTTGTCGGCTACTTTCAGGTAAGTTTGCATCTGTATCACAGCGCGTTCCTCCTTTCGGTATTCCTATCAATTAGTAAAACTATTTAGCCTTTTCCAAAATTGTAACAACTCTCCATCTTTTGTCTTTGGACAGAGGACGGGTTTCCATTACCTGTACAGTATCGCCGATTTTGCAAGCATTTTGTTCATCATGTGCTTTCAGTTTTACAGTACGTTTTACAATCTTTTTATAAAGGGGGTGTCTCACATTGTCGACGATAGCAACAACAACTGTTTTATCCATTTTGTCGCTTACAACTTTACCGACACGAGTTTTTCTAAGATTTCTCTCGATCACAGCTTTATTCTCCCTTCACACTTAGTTAACGCTTTCCTTTAATTCACGCTCACGAAGAACAGTTTTAATGCGCGCAATATCTTTTTTTACCGCTTTGATGCGCATAGGGTTCTCGAGCTGATTAACAGCGAGCTGGAAGCGTAAGTTGAAGAGCTCGGCTTTAAGGTCAC
Source organism: Massilioclostridium coli (assembly GCF_900095865.1). Lineage (GTDB taxonomy): Bacteria > Bacillota > Clostridia > Oscillospirales > Ruminococcaceae > Massilioclostridium > Massilioclostridium facile. Next base: position 347,213 of record NZ_FMIZ01000006.1, read on the forward strand.
CCAATTTTTTATTGAGGTCATTTGTAGTCAAATCTCTGATTTCAACTGCTTTCATTATTGCTCACCATCCGTTTCTTCCTTAGTTACGAATTTGCATTTGATTGGAAGTTTGTGCATAGCAAGACGCATCGCCTCACGAGCAACTTCTTCTGATACACCTGCAATTTCAAACATAACTCTGCCTGGTTTTACCACAGCTACCCAATATTCTGGAGAACCTTTACCGGAACCCATTCGAGTTTCCGCTGGTTTTTCCGTAATTGGTTTATCTGGGAAAATTTTAATCCATACTTGACCACCACGTTTGATGTAACGGGTCATTGCAATACGTGCTGCTTCGATTTGGTTGGAAGTGATCCAAGCTGGTTCGAGAGCTGCAAGACCGTAATCACCATAGGTAACCTTGTTACCTCTCATGGCTTTTCCTTTTAAACGTCCACGATGAACGCGACGATATTTCACTCTTTTTGGCAACAGCATTACTTGTTACCCCCTTCCCTGCGGGGTCTTCTGCGGTTAGAAGGTCTTCTTCTTGGTTCTTCTGTGCGAGCCATTTCGCCTTTCAGAACTTCACCTTTGTAAATCCATACTTTAACACCGAGTTTACCATAAGTGGTATCCGCTTCAGCGAAACCGTAATCGATGTCAGCTCTGATAGTTTGCAGAGGAATTGTACCTTCATGATAAGTTTCAGAACGAGCAATTTCTGCACCGCCGAGACGACCAGATACACAAATTTTAATACCTTTAGCGCCTAATTTCATGGTTCTTCCGATAGCTTGTTTCATAGCACGACGGAAGGAAATTCTGCGTTCCAGCTGAGCAGCAATGTTTTCAGCTGTTAATTGAGAGTTCAGGTCAGGAGTTCTAACCTCAACAATATTGATATTAACTGGTTTACCAATTAATTTTTCGATCTGTGCTTTTAATTTTTCAATTTCAGCACCACCGCGGCCGATTACAATACCTGGTTTCGCGCAGTGAATATGAATTTTAGTTCTTACTGCATCACGTTCAATTTCAATTTTAGAAATACCAGCTACATACAGGTTCTTTTTAATGAAATTACGCAGTTTGTAATCTTCTACAAGGGTATCGCCGAAAGCGGCTTTACCTGCAAACCAGCGGGAATCCCAATCTTTAATAACGCCCACTCTTAAGCCGTGTGGGTTTACTTTTTGACCCATAGTTTACCTCCTCTTTCAGCCTTATGCCTTTTCTTTCACAGTTAAAGTAACATGTGATGTTCTCTTGAATACACGATATGCTCTACCCTGAGCTCTTGGTCTAATTCTTTTCAGGATTGGACCTGGAGTTACATAACAAGCAGATACATAAAGATTATCTTTATCCATGCCGAAATTGTTTTCTGCATTGGCACAAGCGGACTTCAGAAGTTTTTCAAGATCCTCACAAGCAGCTTTAGGTGTGTGCTTTAAAATTGCCATTGCTTCAGTTGTGTCTTTCCCTCTGATCAGGTCAAGCACAATTTGCACTTTACGAGGTGCAATACGGGTAAATTTTAATTTAGCCGTTGCTTCCATTTAAAATCCTCCTTTCGGCCTACTTCTTGCCGTTATTTGATGTTTTGGAACCGGCATGTCCTCTGTAAGTTCTGGTTGGAGCAAACTCACCCAGTTTGTGTCCTACCATGTCCTCTGTTACATATACTGGAACGTGCTTACGTCCGTCATGAACTGCGAATGTATGGCCAACGAAATCAGGGAAAATTGTGGAAGATCTGGACCAGGTCTTCAAAACTTGTTTTTCACCTTTTTCGTTCATTTCTTGAACTCTTTTTAAAAGAACCGGTTGTACGTAAGGTCCTTTTTTAATACTTCTACCCATAACAACTGCCTCCTTTCAACAACTACTTAGCATTTCTGCGTTTTACGATAAATTTGTCGGAGCGATTATGTTTTTTACGGGTTTTGTAACCAAGAGCAGGTTTGCCCCAAGGTGTAACTGGTCCTGGACGTCCGATCGGTGATTTACCTTCACCACCACCGTGTGGATGGTCGTTAGGGTTCATAACAGAACCGCGAACGGTAGGTCTGAAACCTAAGTGACGGGTTTTACCAGCTTTACCAACTTTTACGTTTTCGTGGTCAATGTTGCTAACCTGGCCGATTGTAGCCATACAGTTAACAGGAACATTTCTCAACTCACCGGATGGTAAACGAACCAGTGCGTAAGCACCTTCTTTTGCCATCAGCTGTGCTGTATTACCAGCACTTCTTACCAACTGAGCGCCTTTTCCTGGGTACAGTTCAATGTTGTGGATGAAAGTACCAACTGGGATGTTGATTAATGGCAGTGCGTTACCTGGTTTAATATCAACTTCAGCACCGCTGCAAACAACGTCGCCAACTTTCAAACCAACTGGAGCAACGATGTAACGTTTTTCTCCATCTTCATATTGGATCAAAGCGATGTGAGCGGAACGGTTTGGGTCATACTCTAAAGTAAGAACAGTTGCGTTCATATCCGCTTTATCACGTTTAAAATCGATTACACGATATTTTTTTCTGTTTCCGCCGCCACGGTGACGAACGGTAATTTTACCTGTGTTGTTACGACCGGAATTTTTTTTCAAAGACTCCAACAGGCTTTTTTCAGGAGCAACTTTGGAAAGCTCAGAGTAATCGGTTACTGTCATATTACGTCTGGAAGCGGTCGTTGGTTTATATGTTTTAATAGCCACAGTGTTCTCTCCTTCTTAATGGTTTAGCGACAGCAACTTTGGCTGCCATACATTACCTTGAATAGGTTCTAAATTAGAACATATTCTCGAAGAATTCAATCCCTTTTGAATCTTCTTTCAGGGTTACAATTGCTTTTTTCCAGTCTGGTTTGTAACCAGCGGTAGCACCCTGACGTACATATCTGCCTTTGCAGTTCATGGTGTGAACTTTGGCAACTTTTACGCCAAACAAAGATTCAATTGCCCGAGCAATTTCAATTTTGTTTGCAGATTTTGCTACTTTAAAGGTGTATTTCTTTTCCTGCATACCTTCCATGGATTTTTCAGTCACGATAGGGCGCAGAATGATATCCTGTGCAGTAACTTTCATTATGCGTACACCTCCTCGATTTTCTGAGCAGCAGCCTGAACAATAATTAATTTATCATTGTTGAGGATGTCATAAACGTTTAATTCGTTTACTTGTGCTGTTTTCACGCCTTTGATGTTGGATGCGCTTTTAATTACTTTCGCATCAACTTCTGGAAGAACGATTAACGCTTTTTTGTCAGCACCCAGTGCGGATAGCATTGCAACCATATCTTTGGTTTTGTATTCGTTCATTGTGATAGCGTCAACAACAATCAAGTTTTCTTCTAAAACTTTAGCGGAAAGAGCAGATTTCACTGCTAATCTTTTCACTTTTTTATTCAGAGAATAGCTATAGTCACGAGGTTTTGGTCCCAGTGCTACGCCGCCGTGTGTCCATTGTGGAGAACGGGTAGATCCCTGACGAGCATGGCCTGTTCCTTTTTGTCTCCAAGGTTTTTTACCACCACCGCGAACTTCTGTACGGGTCAGAGTGGATTGTGTACCCTGGCGCTGGTTTGCCAAGTAGTTGACAACAGCCATATGGAGAACAGCTTTATTTGGCTCAATTCCAAAAACGGCATCTGCGAGATCGATTTTAGCAACCTCTTTACCTGCCATATTAAATACTGCAATATTTGGCATGATGCTTCCTCCTTCCTATGCCTTTTTCACACTGTTAGTGATGGAAACGATACCGCCTTTAGGTCCTGGAATAGCACCTTTAATTGCGATCAGGTTGTTTTCAGCGTCAACTTTTACAACAACCAGGTTTTGAACGGTAACGGTTTCAGCACCTAAGTGACCTGCCATCTTTTTACCTTTGTAAATTCTCGAAGGAGAAGATGCGGCACCCATGGATCCTGCTTGTCTAGCAACTGGACCAGTACCATGGCTGGCTTTCAGGCTTCTGCTACCGTGACGTTTGATTGCGCCGGCAAAACCTTTACCTTTGCTGGTTCCACAAACATCAACGATGTCACCTTCTGCAAAGATATCAGCTTTGATGATATCTCCCAGATTGTAAGCATCTGTGTCATCCAGTCTGTATTCTTTCAGTGTTCTTTTTGGAGCTGCGTCTGCTTTTGCGAAATGTCCAGCCTGTGGTTTGTTCACATTGTGTGGCTTCATATCGCCAAAGCCGATTTGAATTGCCTGGTAGCCATCATTTTCGATTGTTTTCTTTTGAACAACTACGCAAGGACCAGCTTCAATTACTGTAACCGGAATTACGTTTCCGACTTCATCGAAAATTTGGGTCATACCGATTTTTTTACCGATAATACCTTTTTTCATTGTTTCTTCCTCCTATAAGGTTATTGGTTGAGAGGTTCCTCCCAACATGACCTGCTTAGCTTTCGAATCTAAATTAAAGCTTGATTTCGATTTCTACACCAGCAGGAAGTTCGAGGCTCTGAAGAGCTTCTACAGTTTTGTTAGATGGTCTGAGAATATCGATGAGTCTTTTGTGAGTTCTCATTTCAAATTGCTCACGGCTATCTTTGTACTTGTGTACCGCACGCAAAATGGTTACTACCTCTTTTTTGGTTGGCAGAGGGATTGGTCCGGACACCTGAGCTCCGGTGCGTTTTGCGGTTTCAACGATCTTTTTGCAAGATGCGTCGATCAGGTTGTGATCATAACTTTTCAGTCTGATTCTGATTTTTTCTTTGACTGCCACAGTCATCGCCTCCTAAAAATTTTGTTCAAGGGGGGCTGGACCAAACTTACACGTTGCCGTGTGTTTCGTGCTTGGACATGAAAAAACCGAAAAAACAAATTCTGTTTTTCCGGAGCATGTTGCAAACACCTATTTTTAACATAAACGCAGTTAATCCTATAAGTGCGCAAGTCACCCTAGATTAAACAGCTTGGAAAGCAATGCTTTCTAGTCCTGCGGTCTGCATGTTAAAAAGATTAAGTTTTGTCGCCCGGTTTGAAATCGGACATACTCCACAGAAATTCCCCACCGCAAGGATGGCCACCTTCTGCTTCATCGCATATCTTGTACAGTCATACCTCTATATTATAACATAGCTTTTTCAGATTGCAAGGGATTGCAAAAATTAATTTGTAAATTATTTATGAACTTAAAAATTATTTTATTTGCTTTTATTTTATCGTTTTTTCCGACAGAAATGTTATAATGAATATGAAAGAAAAGATAGGAAGAAGGTTTTAATATGTTTCTTACGCTACAAGGATTTACCCTTTATCAGTTATTCTTTTACTTTATCATTTATAGCGTAATGGGATGGATCATGGAAACCATCCTGTGTAGTTATAATGAGAAAAAATTTGTAAACCGTGGTTATCTCTCTGGCCCATACTGTCCAATTTACGGAGTTGGTATGTGCTTAATTATCTTAACATTAAGCTCCTATCAAGACCGATTAACCGATCTATTCCTTGGTGGAATTTTGGTTGCCAGCACTTTGGAATATTTTACTGGATGGCTGATGGAGAAATTATTCCATACAAAATGGTGGGATTACAGCGACAAAAAATTTAATCTTCATGGCAGGATTTGTTTGCAAATTTCCTTAGCGTGGGGAGTCCTTTCACTGGTGATTATTAAAGTAGTACAACCATTTGTTAACCAGTTTGTCAATTGGATTCCTGTTAATATAGGTAAGGTTATTTTAATTGTTTTTGCTATTATTTTTATTGCGGATGCCATTCATGCTACTATTATTGCAGCACATCTGTCGAAGAAAATCCATCTTATTAATCAAATTAAAGCAGACCTACATAATCTCTCTTTAAAATTAAATCCACATCCACAGGAAAAATTGAAAAACCTTACCATAAATCAGCTTTTTGCCAACGTTGCTTCCTATTTAAACACGAAAAAAATTGAGAACAGAGAAAACTTTCAAAAAAGAATTGCGGAATTAAAAGCAAACTATCGGCATACTCAACACAAATCTATTTTTGAGCGTCGTCTGCAAAAGGCTTTTCCTTCCATGAAATCTATACCTCGGAAAAAAGAAATAAATAAAACCACAAAAAAATAGCCTTTGTTCCCCTTCTATCGACAAATCTAAAAGAACATGCTATAATGTTGACATTGATTTAAAAAGGAGCTATTGATTATGAAAAAAGCAGTCCAATTATTCGTTACCGCTTTATTAGTAACATGTGTTGTCTTTGTTTTTGCAGGATGTATTGACAATAAAGAAAAAACATATGTGGAACAATATACCCAAATAACAGCAGATCTCAATGAGGAAATCGGAAATATCTCCAATTTGGATACTTCCACAGTAGAAGGGTTTCAAGAATTTTTAGATATGATTGATTCAATCGATGAACAAATCCATAAATTGGCTGACTTAGATCCTCCAGAAAAATTTCAGGAAGCACAAGAATGTTACCGCACTGCCAGCAAAGGCATCACAGAGGCCAACGAAATATTCCAGTCATTGGATCCAGAAGCCGTCCTTTCCGGGGATGAAAACGCTTATTCCCAATATGTTGATGCACTAAATAAATATATGGAAGCTTGCGATGAATTACAAAAAGGCGATGATGCCATTAACGCAGCAAATAAATAGAATAAAAAAGGGTAGTAGAAAAAATATATTCTGCCCCAAATTGTGCGGACAGTACAAAAAAGAGCCTCAAATGATAGAAATCGAATAATTAAGCAACGAACTGACTTCTAAATTCTATGGGAGTCAGTTTTGTTTTTGTTTGAATACATTGATTGTTGTAGAAAGAAATATATTATCAATCAGCAAGCGAACCTGCTGAAAAGTTTTGAGTTTAACGCGATTAATTCACTCTATTTTGAGTATCGAAAAAAATTTTCCGCCAAAGCAATTATCATAAGGGTTCTCGTGTCTTGACATTGAAGGCGCAATGCTGTAAGATTTCGTCGGCTTAAAATACTTTTGAGAAGTGTATGCCCTGGTCACTGTGGAGTTGCAGGTCTGCAGTGATTTTTTCTTTCCTCTTTACAGCACGAATAGTAGACAGCACAAATCAATATTTAATTTAGTTCCAATTTTGTAAGATTCGATACTATTATCAAACAAATCCCTGATACAAGTTTCCTCGTGGTGTATATATGATATATCTGTAACCCATTTCTAATTCGGTTTTGTGGAGGTGAAATCTCTATTTAATAGATTTGGATATTTATGAAGTGCATTTCCATAATTACGATACTTCTTTCTTCTTACTGACGATAACAGAGTATACTTTTGCATTGTACACAATATTGTCTTAGGATTGCGGTGTATTCCTTGTCTTTCAAGCCATATATGTACTCTGTGATAACCATAAGTTCTATCGTATTTATCCTGACATTCTTTTATCTTTTGAACTATATCTATTCTTTGTACGTATCCATAATATTCACTGCGCGATACATCAAAGAAACGACACATTGAACTGATTGGATACTGTTCTCTATGCCGATAGATTACATTGTATTTTACCTGTAATCTCACTTCCTTTCTGTAAGTGAGAGAAAATCCATCATTAGTTCATTCTCTATTTCAAGCTATTTTATCTTGGCATCCTTTTTTGTTGTATCTTGTTATGAAATTTTCATACTGTTTTTTATTAGATCCTAATTTTTGGTAAATTTCTTGTCCTCTAAATCCCTGCGTTCTTAATTTGATTATTTCAATTTGATACATACTTATGTTTCTGTAGCTTCTTGGCGTAAAAAACCTCCTATGATAGTTTTTATTCTATCATAGGAGGTTTTACTTTCTATGTTTGTTTTGTACGAACCTGTGCAGGTAATATTGCCCCTCTGTTTAGATACTATTTTATCTTTTCTACAATTTCCGCAATCTTAACAGGGACATCCGCAATATCTACAACTTCCTGGATAGATTTATCGCGGGTAGAAATTTCTACTTGTCCATTCTGGGCATTTTTTACTCCTACTACAATCCGGATTGGAATCCCTAACAAATCAGCGTCCGCAAATTGAACCCCTGCGTTTGCTCCACGGTCATCCAATACCACTTCATACTGTCCGCCTAATTTATCATATAAGTCTTTGGCAATTGGCATAACATCCATTTTCTTATTGCTTAACGCACAAATGTGAATCTGCCAAGGAGCAACGGCGTAAGGCCAAATTGGGCCATTTTCATCGTGATGCGCTTCAATGATACAAGCAGCCAAACGTCCAACACCAATACCATAACATCCCATAATTGGAGTTTTCTGTGTACCATCTTTGTCCGTATAGGTCATTCCCATACTTTCGGTGTATTTGGTACCCAATTGGAAGATGTTCCCCACTTCAACACCACGGCTTAATTTTAACTCCTGGCCGCATTTTGCACATTTGGAGCCTGTAATTACTTTTGCCACATCAATATATTTTTCTGGTTTAATATCACGGTCCATACACACGCCAGTATAATGATAGCCATCCTCATTGGCACCACAGGACATATCATTGGCATGGGCAATGGTTTCATCATAGTAAACTTCGCATTTTCCTGGATTCAATTGATAAGGCCCCAAAGAACCAAACGCCAAATCAACATCAGAATAATCCGTTAATGGAAATACATTCGCCCCAACAATACGGCGCAATTTTGCCTCGTTTACCTCATAATCAGCACGGATAAATACAATTACCACTCTATCACTGTTTTCCACAGCAAACACTGTAGCTTTAATCATCTGTTGTGGTGGAACTTTGCCTTCAAAAAACGCAACCAGTTCATCAATTGTTTTTACTCCTGGAGTCGCTACTTTTTGAATTTCGCTCTCTGGACGTTCAATGGCTTCATGCTCAAATTCAGCTACTTCCATATTAGAACGATAACCACAATGAGGGCAGGTTACAATGGTATCTTCCCCAGCGTCGCACAATAGCATAAATTCATCTGCTACCGCGCCACCCATCATGCCGCTATCCGAAGTAACAGAAATTACTTCTGGCACACCACAACGGGCAAAAATACGTTCATATGCTTCAAAACAGATTTTATAATAACGTTCCAAATCTTCCTGGGAAGTATGGAAAGAATACGCGTCCTTCATGGTGAACTCACGTACACGGATTAATCCACCCCTTGCCCGTGGTTCATCACGGAATTTGGTTTGGATCTGATAAATCATAAAGGGATACTTTTGATAACTCTTTGCTTCAGAACGCGCCAAATGCACAGCGGCTTCCTCGTGGGTCATACCGAGTACGCATCCTGCACCGGAACGGTCTGTAAACCGCAATAATTCACTTCCAACAGAGTCATAACGGCCGGATTCATCCCATAAATCACGTGGCAGCACCACTGGGAACAATACTTCCTGGCCGCCGATACGGTCCATTTCCTGGCGGATAATTTCCTCAATCTTTCTCGTTACTCGTTTCGTTGGTGGCAATAAAGAAAAAATACCGTTGGCAACTTGACGAATATAACCGCCTTTTAACATAAATATATGGCTTGGAATACTAGCATCAGAAGGTTTTTCACGATACCGTTCCCCTAACAATTGGCTTAATAACATAATCCATTCTCCCTTTTGTTTGATGAGTTAAATTTATGATATCATTTTATGGCAGGAAATTCAAGTATTTTTCCTTGGCTAATCTATTTTATTTCCTGCAAAATAAATGATTTTGTAGAATACTGCTGCAAAAACAGTTATCTAACAAGCTTTTGGAAAAATTTGTTGCAAACAGTAAAAACACGGCTTATAATAATACTAAAAGAGTACCAGTCAGAAAGGATGCGGTTTTTATGATTCATAATGAATATATCCAACAAGTTACAAAGGAAATTATTGAGTACTGCCATCCAAATAAAATTATCTTGTTTAGCTGGAAACACAATGTAAAAGATGAGTTATCCAGCTTTAAACTAATTGTCATCGCCGACCATTCAGAAGGGTTAAGCCATGACCTGTACCTCAATATTGACTGCGAGATTCCTTTTGATTTAGTCGTATACAGCCCAACACAATGGGAAGAACTGAGCCATACCCAAAACTCTCTGGCAGAACGGGCAATTCAAAAGGGGGTTGTATTATATGGCTAGACGAGGAAGCTGGTCCCGGGACAGTAAAGATTACGAAGACTGGATTGACGCAGCTTACCAGGATCGTCTGGCGGCCGAGCTCCTATTTACTGACCCCCGCCTTTATGATAGTTGTGCTTTCCACTGTCAACAATGTGCGGAAAAAGCATTAAAGGCGTATGTTATTTTTAAAACCCATCGCTTGGTAGATGGGCATAACCTTACCTGGCTGTGTAAACAAGCTGTAAAACACGACCAAAAATTTGTGGAATGGCTGGACGAAAGCGCCAACTTAAACCATTATTATATTGAAACCCGTTATCCAGGGGATTTTCCCTTGGAATTTAATCAAAAACAAATGGAATCCGTTTTAAAAATGGCACAGGATATGAACGATTTTATCTATCAGGAGATTAAACAATCCACACAAAAACAAAATAAAGGGGAAACGGCAAGTGTTATGTAGCATCAATAGCATTGGATTAATTGGTTTGGACGCATACCATGTAACAATTGAAGTAGATATCGCCAATGGGATGCCAGCATTTGAAATTGTCGGGCTACCAGATGCCGCTGTCAAAGAGAGCAAAGACAGAGTGCGGGCTGCCATGAAAAATTGTGGCTATGAACTTCCCGCCCGCAGGATTACAGTCAATTTGGCACCTGCAAACACCAAAAAAACTGGTCCTATCTACGATTTGCCTATCTTGATTGGATTATTACAGGCAACAGGGCAATTAAATTACAATAATACCAACGATATCTTTATCGGAGAGTTATCTTTAGGTGGAGAAATCAGGCGTTGCAATGGTATTCTGCCAATGGTACTTCACGCAAAACAATTGGGGTTCCAAAGAATTTTTGTCCCACTGGAGAATATCAAGGAAGCCAGTGTAGTACAAGGGGTTCAAGTCTATGGCGTAGACTCTGTTACCAAATTAACCTCATTCTTAGCACAAGCCACTTCGCTGGAACCAGCCCAATTCTCGATAGACTTTTCCCAACAAGAACAGAATTTACCCGACTTTGCGGATGTAAAAGGGCAGGAAATCGCAAAACGAGCTTTGGAAATCGCCGCGGCGGGCGGTCACAATGCTTTACTGATTGGTCCACCAGGTTCTGGAAAAAGCATGTTGGCAAAACGCCTTCCCTCCATCTTGCCCAAAATGACGTTTGAGGAAGCAATTGAAACCACAAAAATCCACTCCATTGCGGGAATCCTTCCAGAAAATTGTGCTTTAACCACAGTCAGACCATTCCGTAGCCCTCATCATACCATTTCCGCTTCTGGTTTAACAGGAGGAGGAATCCCACCAAAACCAGGCGAAATCAGCCTTGCCCACAACGGAGTGCTCTTTTTAGACGAGCTGCCAGAACTCCACCGGGACGCCAAAGAGGTTTTACGTGCCCCGATAGAAGACCGTGTTGTTCAGATCAACCGAGCAAACATTACGGTTTCCTATCCATGTTCCACTATGATTATCGCCGCTATGAATCCCTGCCCATGCGGTTATTACGGCCACCCAACTAGGGAATGCAGTTGTTCCGCCAGCAAAGTACGTCATTATCTCAATAAAATTAGCGGGCCGTTACTGGACCGTTTGGATTTACATATTGAAGTTGCTCCAGTGGAATTCGATCAGCTTTCTTCCCAGGAAAAGGCGGAACCATCCCGTGATATTCGTGCAAGAGTAGAAAAAGCCAGAAAGATACAACAAAACCGGTATCAGGAATTGGGGTATTATTGTAATGCTATGCTTCCTACTGCGGACTTGGAAAAATTCTGTGTTATGACTAATCAGGCGAAACAAACATTAAAACAGGCTTTTGAAAAAATGAGTTTATCCGCCAGAGCTTATGACCGTATTTTAAAAGTTTCCCGAACCATTGCGGATTTAGCAAACCAAAATGTTATCCAACAGGAGCACATTTTTGAGGCCATCCAGTACCGTAGCCTTGATCGAAAATATTGGTCCGCTTATTAAAGTTAAATTTCTACCACTCTAACCATGCATCTAGTAATTATATATTGCGATTAAAGCAACCTATTTCTAGATGAACAAAATATCCTTTTCTCATAGCATTACATACTCTGTTCTATTATCATTGATGTTGTTATTTTTATCGCTTACATTTATTTAAGGAATCAATACCATTATGAATTGATAGCTTTCGATTGATTTCGAAGGTAGTGAATAATCGTCTTAAAAGTTTAAGAAATAAACTACTGGCATTCCTGTTTCCGCCACGAACTTTCTTGTCTTATGATTTTTTCATTGCTTATTTTTATTGATACTTTAAGTAAAAAGCCTTTAATATCCAGCAATTAACCATTTTACTAAACAAATAAGCACCTAGTTAACTAGGTGCTTATTTGTTATTATAAAATTTTATTTGGCCGACAACACTATGCCGCAGGTTTTATATCAATCACATTATATTCTACTTTATTGGCGTTAATCAGTTCATCAATTAAAGTAACATTGTTGGTAGAACAATCCCCATATGGAGAAGGTTTCTCTACATTATCCACCACAACTTCACCATTTAAAATACAAATATCGGATAATGCAACTGCGATATAACCGGTTTTTGGTCCATCTGGTTTATCCCCAAAGGTAGAATCAGAACTAATATCAATCGTTACTTGATAGATATAAATAAGACGGTTATATCCATCCCAATAATATCCTTCTGGATCTTTTCCAACCAGTAAGCTTTGGGTAGAGATCACAGGATCACTGACAGAAATTTTATTGGTACTGTAGTAATATTTATCGGAAAATTTTTCATAATAAGTGGACCAAGATTCTGCCAAAGATGCGTTTACAGCCTCTTTTGCTTTATTATCCAAGGCTGCCCGCACCTCATCGGTGATTTGTTCTGCACTGGTTAGATATTCGCTCAACCCTTCTACCGTAAATTCTTTTGTTTCTTGGGTGACAACCAACAATTCATCTTGTGCTTGATATTTATCGTAATTTGCGGTAATTGTTACAACATCCCCATTGCTCAAACCACTGGTTTTATCTGCTGAAAAGTAGATGTCACTTACAAAATCATCTGTGCTGTTATTGACAATCTCAACTTCTCCTTTTGGTGCAATACCGGTAAAAGTAACCTGTAAATCCTCAAAAACATCTATTTTTGTACCATCTTTTAGTCCTTTTACTTGAAGGCTCAATTTGCTATTTTTAATTTTAATATGTAGTTCTTCTGCCAAATCTTCATCATAAGTCAATGTAGCTTCAATGGTATCCCCATTGCTAATCCCTTCTGTTTTTGAAAGCTCAGCGGATACCGATTGGAAAAACCCTGCGTAATTCACCAGTTCACTATATTGGTTGGATTTTAACCCCAGGTCTTTCATCAATTCTGTATCCGTAATCGAATCATTAGTAATTACTTCTGCAGTTGCGTTACCATTCATCCCTTGTACCGATATCATATAATATTTTCCAAGGTCAAATTTTTTCCCACCGCCAAGCAGGACAATACATAAAATAATGGCAACAATAATTAATACACCGCCGCCAATAGAGCCAAATATAATTCCTTTTTTTGCTTTGGAACTCAATGGTTTTTTTGGTGGAGGTGGGGGTATAGCCCCTGGAGTTTGAAGAGGCATTCCCTCAGGGGAATACCCCATTGTTGGAGGTACCATATTGGTCGTATATGGTTGAGAAGGCTGGTTTATTGGAGGATAAGGTGGATTCACTGGAGGGATTTGAGTGGTTGGTTGCATTTGATCCGGTATTGGCTGTGTCTGCTGTGGGATAAATGCTGTAGTAGGTGCCACATCCGGAGTTGGTATTTGTCCTTGTTCCGGTTTTTCAGGTTCTATTGGCGGAATGGTATTACTGGAAAAAATATCTTCCATATGATCCGACCGGTTTGGATTGTTTTTATTTTCATCATTCATATCAATAGGATCTCCTTTTTATTAATATCAATCATACTATGTTGATTATTATACCATACTATTTCAGATAATACAGTATGTTTTACTTTTTTCCGTAAAAAACGGGATTTTTCATTAAAAAACAATTGTAATTTTGTCATTCCTTCTAAAATAAAACGATAACAATTGATTTTACCAAATCCAATTGTACAAAATCCTTGTTTTTTATTTTTAAAATGTCAAACCAATTTACCAAAAATTAGTTTTATCCAATAAAGTACTTTACAGTAGAATCTTCAAAGTAATTTTATAAAAGATTGTATGATATAACATATAAATCCCCCTTTTACAATAGTTTTACTGCACATAAAGATAGGAATAATGACCGTCCTTTTACAAATAATTATTGTTTCTAAAAAATGTTCCAATATTATTTGGAGACAATATAGTCTTCAGCAATCAATAAAACTTCTTTGCAATGATTTATTGATATTGTTTATATCATTTATAAGATGAAATGGTCTATACTTTCTTAGTAGAAAACAAAAAACTACAAAAAGAGAGAGGCAAAACATAGTAGGTGCCTCTCTCTTTTGTCATATTAATAAACTTGTGTGCCACTATAGTAATGGGTTAAAATCTGTTTATAGTTCCATCCTGCCTCACGGGCGTATAAATGTGCTCCCCACTGGCTCATTCCGACGCAATGTCCATATCCTCGAGTGGTAAAAATAAAGGTATCCCCAGAGGTTTCTACTGAAAAATAGGCACTTCTTACACCGCTTCCCCAGCCAGTTGCTTTATATAATTCCCATCCTGTCATCATTCGGTTTCCAACCTGAACCTGATTCACATATCCATCCGCTGTATAATTGATGATTTTAATCCATCCAGAAATATCTCCATCTAATCCAAGGTCAGTTGTACCAAACCAGTTTTCTAAATACTGACGGAATTTATCTTTGGATACTTCCCTTTTGTAGTCCCAGTTGCTTCCAAGCGATTCATATTCACTGGGAACACTAACTAAATAAGGTAAGCTACCACCAAATACATCTTTAGAGTTTCTGCTGTAAGAAGCCATCGCAGCAGTATACATGGCATTAATTGGCTTGCCATTGTAGTAGACCATTTCTTCCGCAACTTCTTTGCAAATCTGTTTTACTTTTTCACTGGGTTTTTTATTGGTTGGCACTACATCTGCTTGTCCATTCATTGCTTTATATTGCGCATAGGTATGGCTAGCTACTGCTTGTGCCTTCAATGCTTCTGTTGACCAACTAGAAGACATTTCCGTCTCCACATAAAATGGTAGAATTTCACTTGATAAATAATAATCCTGTTTTCCTTTAAAACTTACCAACATCCATTGAGGATTATTTTCGTAATCCCCACCGCCTGGCGGAACAGGAGTTTGGGACGATTCTTCTGATGAAGAATTAGAAGAAAGTGGTTCACTGGAACTTGAGGAAGGAGGTGGGGAAACAGAGCTTGGTTCTGAACTACTACTTGGTTGGGAGGGTTCTTCCTGTGAAGATGATCCCACTGAAGGATCTCCACTACTAGAAGAATCTTGGGAATTTATCTCCTGTTGCGAGCTCTGAGCTGGAATGCTGCTGGCAATAATAGAACCTGTACCTCCAGTAGAAGAAGCTGCGCTTTGCATACTGGAAGGATTATCTTTTGTATCATCCACAGTAACCTGACTGTACTGCGGAGCAGCATTTTGTTCTGTAGTTTTGGGAGGAATATATTCCTGGGAAGAAAATTGATTTTTCGTAGAAGAAACATTCTCAAAAGATTCTGGTGGCAAAGATTCCACCAGCTCTTCAGTACTCATTGTAATATACTCCAAATCATCTGGATCTTTGATGGGTTCAGAAGCATATTGTGATGTAATGGAATCGGAAATTTTCTGTAGTTCCGCGGAGGTAGGTTCTACTGGTTGGGAAGTACGGTATGCCACTAACACACCAAATACTCCTACCGTTGTTGCGCACAAACAGGAAATACCGCTCAAAATCCATCGTTTCATGGCAATCCCTTTCTGTAATTATGTATCAACTAGCCTTTATATTTTGCAGGATAAACAGCATCGCTATTCACTGCCGCATTTTTTACATTGACATCCGAAGTTTCCCCTTCACGGACTTTACGAGCTACCAATACTGTACGTGCATCTGTAAATTCGTAAGAACAGGTGGAAAGGGTCAAAAGCTGGTCTCCGTATTGTACATCCACATCTGCATCAAAGTAAGACCGGTCACGAACCTGTTGTACATAGCTGTTAAATGTTTGCTCATCCATATCTAAAAAGTTCTGGTATTGGAAGGATTGGTCTTCCGGATCTGCCAAAAAGACAGAAATAATCTTCCAATCCGCTTCTTCATAAACACTGTCAAAATTTACAATTGGGTGCTGCTGGTAAAAACTCAAATCCTTATAGTTTGTAATCTGTCCAAACACCCTTTTTCCGTTCATATGATGGCCATAAATTAGCAGATTGTTGCTGGTTTTATCCTGTTCCAAAGTACAACGGTAATCCAGGAATGGTACCCCATAAATATCGTATTTTTTATAGATATTGTGGTATAAGTATTCATCATTGTCTTTTCCCTGTACAACTGGGAAAGAAAGATTGGTTCCCTGAATTTCAATATATCCTTTAATATCCGGATTAATCTGGTATAAATCAGCAAATTTTGCATTATATCCTGGTGGAAGGTTAACTGGTTCCTCCTCTGGATCAGCATTTGCAGTTGTATCTTTATCTCTATCATATAGAGTAGCTACCTGGTCATAAAGTACATCGGATTTGTGGCGAGTCCAGTAATAATCCGCAATATAAATCGCTGAACCAATAAATACAATCAAAGCGACCAATAATACAATTTTACGGATTACTTCTCCTGGGCGGTCACCCTTCCAAGGAAGGAAATACTTAAAAAAACGTTTGATCCATGATGGTTTTTTTGCAGTAGTATCACTCATATTGGTTTTCTCCTTTAATTAGATTAATTCCTGATTTAAAACGTTTAGTGCTAAACTAAGGACGTGCATTGCAGTACGCTGCCGAATATCCTGCCGTTCATCCGGTAATCCTCTGCTCAGATGTAATTCGATCGAACGGACCTGGTTGTGAAACGCAACCCCCACATATACCAAACCCACAGGTTTTTCCGCTGTTCCACCATCTGGCCCAGCAATACCAGTAATTCCAATACCAATATCAGCCTGCCCTCGCTGCTTGGCACAACTGGCCATCTGTTCCGCTACCTGGTGGCTTACAGCACCATAGGTTTTCAATGTAGTTGGGTCTACTCCCA
Source organism: Massilioclostridium coli (assembly GCF_900095865.1). Lineage (GTDB taxonomy): Bacteria > Bacillota > Clostridia > Oscillospirales > Ruminococcaceae > Massilioclostridium > Massilioclostridium facile. The sequence continues at coordinate 364,490 of NZ_FMIZ01000006.1, forward strand.
GTTCTTCCGCTTTGACCCGGTTGGCATAGGACACAATCCCATATGAAAAGCACTGGCTGGAACCTGGAATAGAGGTGATTTTTTCTGCCACCATTCCACCTGTGCAGCTTTCCGCTAAAGCGATGGATTTATTGTGCTGGATCAACTGTTTTACCAGCACTTCCTCCAAACTGGAGACATCCATGCCATATACATATTCTCCGACACGCTGTTTCACCTGTTCCACCATGTGGGAAACCATTTCTTCACATTTCTCTTTTGTTTCCGCTTTCGCAGTAATCCTTGCCAGTACTTCTCCCCGCTTTGCATAAAGAGCTACCGTAGGGTTTTGGTTGTCCAGCAATTCATCCAAAAGTTCATCCACACGGGATTCCCCTAAGCCGAAAATCCTCAGGCTATGGGATAAAATCATAGAATCTGTAAACTGCATCAAATAAGGGCGTACCTGTTCCTGAAACATTGGAACCAGCTCATAAGGAGGCCCTGGCAATAAAATTGCGGTCTTTCCATTTTTTTGTACAGCCATCCCTGGTGCAGTTCCATGTTGATTCTGGAATACTGTCCCACCCTCAGGAAGCAATGCCTGTTTCAGGTTGTTTTCCGGCATCTCTTTTCCAAGCCTTTGAAAATAATCTTTGATCCTATGGACGGTCTGTTCATCCCGTACCAGCGGGACCCCCATCTGTTCACAAACGGTTTCTTTGGTCAAGTCATCTTTTGTTGGGCCAAGCCCTCCAGTTACTACAATTAAATCGCTGCGCTGAAGCGCTTGTGCGACGATTCCCTGTAAACGCTGTTTATTGTCGCCAACCGTTGTGTGGTACAGCAGGTTGATTCCCAATTCTGCCAGCTCATTGGATAAAAATTTTGCGTGAATATTTAAAATATCCCCTAGCAAAATCTCTGTACCAACGGCAATTAATTCGGCATTCATTCTTCCACCCCCTGTGGACTGTTTTTATCTTTCTAATACAGATCGTTTTCTTCTCTTTTCCATTAATATAATTCCATCCGTTTAACTTCCATGGTAGTATTTTCTACTGCCTCGTCCAACAATGGTTCAAAATCAAATTTGGATTCCGCCAACTCTACAAATTTTAACTGTGGCCGTGTTTTTGGATGTTTTGGGGTAAAGACGGTACAGCAATCTTCATATGGCTGGATCGAAGTTTCAAATGTGCCAATTTGATTGGCAATCGCAATAATCTCTGTTTTGTCCATTCCAATAAGAGGACGTAAAACCGGTATCTCACAAACCGCATCGGTTGTAGCAAGGGCGTGTAATGTTTGGCTGGCAACCTGCCCCACACTTTCTCCGGTAATCAATGCTTGGGATTCATTTTTTGCACAAATTTTCTGGGCAATTTTCATCATCAGGCGACGCATAATAATTGTGAAAAATTCTTCTGGACAGTGTTCCCGGATTTCTTCCTGGATTTTTGTAAATGGAACACAGTAAAACTGGATATCCCCACAGTAAGGGGTCAAGAGTTCACACAATTCCTCTACCTTTTGTTTCGCACGGTCGCTGGTATAAGGAGGGCTAATAAAGTGGATCGCGCTGATTTTCAATCCACGTTTTGCCATCATATACCCCGCTACTGGGCTATCAATCCCACCGGACAACAGCAGCATCGCTTTTCCACCGCTGCCAACAGGCAAACCGCCTGCGCCCTGGTAACGTTTTGCGTAAACATAAGCAGCAAAATCCCGGATTTCCACCATCACAACGACATCTGGATTGTGAACATCCACCTTTAAATGATGGAATTTTGAGAGCAAATATCCACCTAATTCCCGTGTGATTTCCGGCGTTTTCATTGGGAAACTTTTATCAGAACGTTTTGCCTCTACCTTAAAGGTTCTGGCATTTTCGAGTTCCTCCGCTACATACTCTACCGCTTTTGTCTTAATATACTCAAAGTCTTTTTCCACAATAGCGGCACGGGAAAAAGCTGCAATCCCAAAAATGCTTTTGATCCGTTCTACAGCCTCATCCATATCACAGGTATCTTCTTCTGGACGGACATATATAGTGGACTGGGCACGGGTATATTTAAATTTTCCCAGATCCTTTAAGCGATACCTTACATTTTTCACCAAAATATCTTCAAAGGTTGCCCTGTTTAATCCCTTCAGGGCAATCTCCCCTTCTTTCAACAAAATAATTTCTTTCATTTCTATATCATAATCCTTTCCGTTTTTATGATGGATTCACATTATTTCTGTCTTGCTAGGGTAGCCATACCTTCCTGAAGCCCTGCAATCAGACAATCCAAATCCTGTTTGGTAGTTTCATAACTAAAACTTATCCGCAATGCAGAATCCACTTGCTGGTCAGAGCATCCTAGTTCGCTGAGTACACCACTGTGTGCCCCTTTGGAACAGGCAGAACCACTGGATACATAGATTTCTTTCTGCTCTAAAAAATGTAGCATTATTTCAGAACGGATTCCCAACACAGAAAAATTGCAAATATACGGGGCATCATCTAGCTGGGAATTCCAAACAATTCCTGGTATTCCTTCCATCTGTTCCCGCAAATAGTGGTTCAATTCTTGATAATAGGATAAATTACGCCGAATGGAGGGGGCAATCGCTTGAATAGCCGTGCCAAATCCGGCAATCATTGGAACGGATTCCGTACCAGAACGCAAACCTTTTTCCTGTCCTCCTCCTAAATTCCTAGGCAGTACTCGCACCCCTTTTTTAAGATAAAGAGCACCAATCCCCTTTGGCGCATAAATTTTATGTCCACTAATGCTCATCATGTCTACCGGCATTCTCCCAACCTGGAAAGGCAGTTTTCCAAACGCCTGTACAGCATCTACATGGAACAACAAATTAGGACTTTTCCGTTTTATTTTCTTTCCAATTTCATCAATAGGTAAAATCAACCCTGTTTCATTATTCACATACATACAGGAAACCAAAATGGTCTGATCATTGACAGCTTCCACAAAATCTTCCGGGGCGAACTTCCCATTTTCCCTTGGGGATATCCGTATTACTTCTAACCCCTGCTTTTCCAATTCATCAAATGGATGTCCAGTGGCCGGATGTTCCACTGTGGTAGTAACTACTCGGTTCCCACGGCGGCGCATTGCCTTTGTACCACCCAATATCGCCAAATTGCTGCTTTCGGTCGCACCAGAAGTAAAAAATAGTTCTGCCGGTGTACATCCCAACGTTTTCGCAATGGTTTTTCTCGCAGCGGTAACAATGTTTTCCGCTTCCAAACCAAATCTATGTAAAGAAGATGGGTTGCCATATTGTTTTTCCATAGCATTTACAGCAGCGTCCACTGCTTCCTGACGCACTTTTGTGGTGGCAGCATTGTCCAAATAAACCATAGGTAATGAACTCGACTCCTTATTATTCTAATAAATTATCCCTAACTTTTGACCAATATTGTACATGAATTTACACTATCATTTCAAAACTATTCTGATATTTTACTTTATATTGCCAAATATCTGAGAATACAAATAATATACACTAATATTAGTGTATATTATTATACTACATCATTTGTTCAAAATCTACTGTATAACATGTTAATTTTATGAATGTGATTTGACTTTTCCCCGGTTTGCTTTATAATGTTGACAGGAATACTTTTTATTTTTACAATCAAATCCAGAGGAGGGGATTCTTTCCATGGTGTTAGCAATCTGCATTGAAAATTCCAATCTTATTTTATGTGGGACATCTCACCACCGCAAACTGTTCCAGTCTTACCTGCGTACAGAATTAGAAGGAACAGCAGACGAATACGCGATTTCAATCCGGTCGATATTGGATTTACACGGATTAAGCGGCTCTAACATAGAAGGAGTTATTTTGTCTTCGGTAGTCCCTCCTTTGGCAAGTGTCGTAAAACAGGCAGTAAAGAAACTCACCAAAGCAAACATACTGGTGGTTGGCCCCGGTATTAAAACTGGTTTGAATTTGAGGATTGAAAATCCAGCACAACTGGGAGCCGATCGTGTATGCAATGCAGTTGCTGCCCTAAAGAAATATCCTGCTCCTATTATGGTGGTAGACATGAATACCACTACAACGGTTTCGGTACTCAACGAAAAAAAGATGTTTATTGGCGGCTGTATTATCCCCGGTGTATCCAGTTCACTGGAAGCCCTGTGTACAACGGCAGCCCAACTGCCGCAAATCAGCATTGAAGAAAGAATGCCCTGATTCGATTATTGGTTCCAATACAGTATCCGCTATGCAGGCAGGAATTCTATATGGAAATGCTTGCCTGTTAGATGGATTAATCCAACGACATCAGGAAATATTAGGAGAAGGTTTGACAGTCGTGGTAACAGGAAAACAAGCGGAGCCAATTATCCGCTTATGTAAATATCCCGTTACCTATGATCCCAGTCTGTTAATGGATGGATTGTTGATTTTATATGAAAAAAACACAAAATAGTATGAGGTGAACTATGGCTTACCAGAGATTTTTAGAAACAGGACAGATTGTGTCCACCCATGGCATCAAAGGGGAAGTTCGCATTCAACCCTGGTGCGACGATTCTGCATTTTTAACGGAGTTTGATTCCTTTTATCTTGATAAACAAGGAAAAAATAGTATTATGGTGGAGTCCGCCCGTGTCCACAAAAATGTAGTGGTTGCCAAACTCCAAGGCATAGATACTATGGAACAGGCACAAAAAATGCGCAACTGCATATTATATATTGACCGGGAAGAGTTAGAGCTGCCAGAAGATACCTATTTTATTCAGGATTTAATTGGGCTGACAGTAAAAAATGTTGATACTGGTAAAGTATATGGCAAACTGACACAAGTTTCCCAGCCAGGCGCAAACGATGTTTACCATATTACAGACGACCAGAAAAAAGAACGGTTAATTCCGGCAATCCCCGATGTAGTAATCCGTACCGATTTAAAAGACGGCATTATGGAAATCCGACCTTTGAAAGGATTGTTTGAAGATGAGGATTGATATTGCTACATTATTTCCGGAAATGTGTGAAACGGTGCTAAATGAAAGTATTATTGGCCGTGCCAGAAAAAAAGGAATTTTAGAGCTTTATACCCATAATATCAGGGATTATACCATGGACAAGCACCGAAGAGTGGACGATACCCCTTATGGCGGAGGGATGGGGATGTTGATGCAGGCAGAACCGATTTACTGCTGTTACCAGGATATTGTACAAAAGAGCGGAAACACCCCCCATGTCATCTATATGTCTCCGCAAGGGAAACCATTAACCCAGAAAAAAGCCATCCAGCTTTCCCAACAGGAACATTTGCTCCTAATCTGTGGCCATTATGAAGGGGTAGATGAACGTATTATTGAGGAAATTGTAGATGAAGAGATTTCCATTGGCGATTATGTACTGACTGGAGGCGAACTTTCGGCATTAGTGCTGGTAGATTGTGTGGGAAGGCTACAGGAAGGCGTATTATCGAGCAGTGAATGTTTTGAGGAAGAAAGTCATTTCAATGGTTTGCTGGAATATCCTCAGTATACCCGTCCCCCTGTTTGGCATGAAAAACAAGTGCCTGAGGTTCTACTTTCCGGCCACCATGCCAATATTGCAAAATGGCGCAGAGAGATGTCGCTGCTTCGCACATTAAAAAAACGTCCAGATATGCTGGATTCAGCAGATTTAACGGAGAATGACCTTAAATTTCTTAAAAATTGTAAAAATAAGGAAGTTTAATTTTGATTTTTGCGAAAATAATATAGTTACTTTGCATAGTAGGTTGAAAACTATATAGTCATGTTGCACAATCAGATCATCCGTTTTGATTGAGAAATTACCATAGTATGAAATCTTTCCAAAAATCCGCCGGATTTTGTATAATTGACGTTGACGGTTTGAATAATAATTCGTATAATTAGGATTGTTGATTGAACCCATTCACTTTGATAAAATTTTTAATTAGCTTTAATAGGAGTGTCTTTATGTACGTAAAAGAAGTATCAGTAAAAAATCAGGTTGGTTTGCATGCTAGACCAGCAACATTTTTTATCCAGAAAGCAAACGAATTCAAATCTTCCATCTGGGTGGAAAAAGAAGAACGCAGAGTAAACGCAAAAAGTTTGCTGGGTGTTCTGTCCCTGGGTATTGTAGGCGGTACCAACATCAGAATTATTGCTGATGGCGCTGACGAACAAGAAGCTGTGGAAGGTTTGGTTTCTTTAGTAGAAAGCGGTTTTGCTGAATAAGTTGCGTTTTGGATTTGGCTCCATATCACTTTTGTGATATGGAGCTTTTTTCTTTTTAAATCAAAACTAGTGATTTGCTCCATTCCCAGATGGTTCAGTACTTGCTTACCTCTGGAAGAGGTTTGGAGGACTACCATCGCATTGCTTGCTCTGCTACTGGTAAACCAGTTTGGGTAGTCATTCCGTACCTTTATGTGGGAAAAATGTATACAAAAATCCCTAAATTGATTTTCCTAAATTTTTTATTCCATTCTCAAGCAAAATGCAATCTCCATCTGTAAAAGGTTCTCATTTTGTCAAGGTCTTTTAAGCCTATAGGCAGAAATCAATGGGCGAAGATACTTTTTTAGTATCTCCGCCCATTACATCTATTTGATGAAACGATTCCACTAGAAAACTTCTTGGTGACCAATACTTTAAAATCCATCCAGTTTCATCTCTGTATGGAAGGTTATCTTTGTAATATTGGAAATATTATCGTGCATTTTTAACTATAATATCAATACCCGTTTTGCTGCACACCATAAACCGCCTGTTCATGCGTAAAACCTTCATACTCAAGCTGTTCAATTAACCCCTCCCTTGAGAACGAAGAGTACTCCAGGTAGGATTTTGCTGATTTTGCTGCCTGCTCATTCCAATTCGCACCGCTATTGTCCACACCATAGGTTGCCTGGTCGTTTGTAAACCCCTCATATTCCAGCTGCTCAATCAGCCCTGTATAGGAAAACGCAGAGTATTCCAGATAAGATTTCGCTGATTTTAAAGCTTGTTCATTCCAATCTGCGCCACAATGGTCAGCAGCATATACTGCGTCCTCGTGGGAATACTTTTCATACTCCAGTTGTTCAATCAGTCCTGTATACGAAAACTCGGAAAAAGACAAGTAGGATTTTGCCGACTCGAGGGCATTTCTCTGTCCAATCGTCATTTGGTCAGCAGGATTTGCCGATTGGCTCCCAGATTCGCTTTGGGTAACCTCTGGTTGAGATGCTTTGCTTACAGTATCCTCAAGCATCGAGAAAACATCCGCATAATCCGTACTGTAATTAGATGATTCTTCTCCAGTTGCTGTTGTCCCTGTGTCACAGGCCGCCAATGATAAAGGTACGATTATAGCAAATAACAATACAAAAAGCTTTTTCATAATCTTCATTCCTCTCCTATGCCGCTGAGAAATACGGCAAATTATATTATAATAATACACCAGTATTTCCTAAAAGTAAATTATTAGGAGATTTTTCTACAAAACAGCAGAAGGAAAACGACTTTTTTCGACTTGTTTTGTAAGTTGTGATAAAGTGAAGCCATCACCAATTCCATTTCTTAAAATATTACATTACGACAACCTTATGCTCAGCCAATGACAAATCGGCTTTTCCCCCATAAACCCACAATATTATTACATTTTTCCAATATATTTACTATGCCAACACTCATAGTTTTCTAAGACTCTATATCAAGCTTATACTATGCACCATTTAAAAGGAACAATCCCACTATAAAAAACACCTCTGCTATAAAAAGTAAGCAGAGGTGATCAAATCAAAATTTTATATTATAACAAACGCTGTTTGTTTACGACAAGTCCAAACGATTTATGGAAATAAGCAGCGGCTTTATTACATAGCAACATACGGTCCATAAAAATTTCAAAATAACTCATAACAGGGGAAATGTCCGTGTCAATGGTCAATTCCAAAATAATATTATCGCTTTCATCGGAAAAATTTAGGCTGGATTGAGTTACTGCATAGTTGACCCGGTCATGGATATCAAAACTGGCTAAATCCCGATTGCGGACACGAGTACGCCGCACATCGCTTTTATCCGCTAAAATAAGCGCTGCCGCAATCGCGTTTACTGGAGCCGCTGTTCCTTCATCGTGGTTTCCAATGGCGGAAATAATGATCGAAATTTCCTCTGGTGTCATCCCCATTTTATCCAAAATACGAAATGCCATTACCGCCCCACTTTGCGCATGATCTATCCGGTTGACAATATTTCCAATATCATGGATATACCCTGCTATTTTCCCCAGTTCTTGTTCTCTCTCAGAATATCCCATCTCTTTCAGAATATTTCCAGCGTTTTCCGCTGTTCTGGTCACATGGGCAAAGGCATGTTCGGTAAATCCAAGGGCTTTTAAAGATTGGTCTTCCATTTTAATATAAGTTTGAATTTCCGGGCTGTTTTTGATTTGTTCAAATGTCACGTTGCTGCATTCCATTTTTTATTCTCCTTTTACTTTAGTTGCTCCAAAAATAACTGAAGTTCCCTTGCCGTTTCCGGCTTGATTTTTGCCACCTGGCAAAGTTCTTCCACTGTTGCGTTATATAATGCTGTTTTTGTTTTAAAATGTCTTAAAATTGCCAGGGCTTTTTTCTCCCCAATCCCTTTTACTCGGGTAATCTCCATCTCCAACATGGTTTTTTTCCGCACATTCCGTTGATAAGAAATAGTATACCGATGGACTTCGTCCTGTATCCGGGTCAGCAGATGAAACGCCGATTTATAGGCGGCAATGGAGATTTCCCCACCCTCTTTGGCGATCGCTCGGGTTCTGTGTTTATCGTCTTTTACCATTCCAAAATAAGGGACGTCAATCCCATATTTCTGGAAAATTTCTTTTACCGCAGCTACATGGCCTTTTCCCCCATCCAATAGGATAAGGTCTGGCAGCCTACCAAAAGAGGATTCCCCTTGTTCCGTCTGATAACGGGAAAACCGCCGTTCTAACATTTCCCGCATGGAACCATAATCATCCCTGGTATTGGTAGAATGAATGGCAAACTTCCGGTAATCCGATTTTTTTGGTTGGCCATTTTCAAACACAACCATTCCTCCAACAATGCCGCTATCCCCCAGATTGGAAATATCATAAGCTTCAATGATTTCGGGTGTAGAAGAAAGCCCCAATAGCCGGCTTAGCTCATCCAAGGCAGCGATAGCGCGTCCAGAACGTTTTACTTTATAGGAAAGCTGTTCTGCTGCGTTACTCATTGCCATCTGTACCAGCTTTCGATTTTCCCCCCGCTGTGGTACTTGAATTTCCACTTTATATCCAGCCAATTTGGTGAGATAATCAGTTAAAAGGGATTGGTCAATATTCACCTCATCTGTTAAAACGATCTTAGGAAAATCTGGATGTGAAGTATAATAACGGGAAATAAAATCATTTCTCACCTCAATAGGGTCATAAACATCATCAAAAATAAAATCACTTTTATCCACCATTTTTCCATGCCGGAATTTTAACAGGGAAAAACAGACTGTAGTGCCATTCTGTGCCATCGCAATGACATCAATCTGTTTTTGGTTTCCCAAAATTACCTTTTGGTCCTCAGAAATTTTCTGGATTGCCTGAATACGGTCCCTTATCCGGATTGCACGCTCAAAATCCAATTGTTCCGACGCCTGTTCCATTTCTTTGGTCAGTTTTTCAATCGACTGGGTGCTTCCCCCCTTAATATAGTCAACTGCCTGCCGAATGGTTTCCTGGTACTCTTTCTCTGATATTTTGCCCAAACAAATCCCTGCACATTGTTTGATATAATAGTTTAAACAAGGACGAGTATTGCGCTGAAAATTAAATTTTCGGGTACAGGTAGGAAGCCGGAATACTTTGTTTACCTCATTTACTGTCTGTTTTACTGCCATGGAGCTGGTATAGGGTCCAATAAAAGTCCCTGTCCCTGTATGCTGTTTTTCTGAAGTAATTTTGGGATAAGGGTCAGAAGATATTTTGATGTAATGGTAACCTTTATCATCCTTTAATAAAATATTATATTTTGGGTCGTATTGTTTTATCAAGCTACATTCCAATACCAGGGCTTCAAATTCACTGTCAGTGACAATAAAGTCGAAATCTTGTACATTACTGACCATTTTCCGCACTTTTTCATTATGGGAACTGTTTTTTCTAAAATAACTGGAAACACGGTTTTTTAGCCGCTTTGCTTTTCCAACATAAATTACTTCACCCATATTATCTTTCATCAGATAAACTCCTGGTTTATCTGTTAATTGCCTCGCTTTTTCCTGAAGCCGTTCCATCCGTTCCATAAAATATCACCCACCTTGTTATAAAGGGAACTGTCCTTACTATTGTATCATATTCTGGAAAGGAAAAGAAACCCGGTTTTCATAATTTCATGATTTTTTTCATTTTATTCTCTAACATTCCTTACATTTATCTTCTCACTCGCTATCATGCAGCCAATGGAATTATTTTCTCTTTTTCTTTGGTTAATATTACAAAATATCATCATAATTATTTAGCAGTTTATCTATTTGTTTCCCATGATATCTATGTTATGATTAAAACAGTATTTCGAGGAAATTAGATAGGAGAAACAAAAATGGGCAGTAAATTATTAAAACAATTACAGGAATGGCATGAACAAGATGAATACCAAAAAATTGTAGATGCTATTAAAGCGATTCCAAAAGAAAAATGGGATTATGATATGATAAGCCATTTGGCAAGAGCTTATAATAATTTAGAAAAATACCAAGATGCAATTACCTTGTTGCAATCGATCCGAATACAAGGGCTATCTGACCCCTTATGGCATTTTCGGATGGGATATGCCTATTATTATTTAGATGAAATCCCACTGGCTATGGAAGAATTTGAGCAGGTGCTAAAAGATAACCCAGATGACCAGGATGCCAAACTCTTTTTTACCTGGTGTCAACAGGAAATGGAACAGCAACAGTATGATCCAGAACTTTATACAGAGGAAGAAATGGAAACAGTGGAGAGACATATTTCCAACTATTTTGGTAGTTATGAACATGTATTCCACGAATTGATTTCTCCAGATATCCATGTAGATATTTGTATTATTCCTCCAACTCCAAGTCAGGATTATTACAAGTTAGTTACCTTAGGGATGGGCGCCCATCAGATGAATGTCCCTTTAGAACTGGCAGAAAAAAAGCTAGAACGCGCTGAATTAATGATCTGCCTGCCTCCTGACTGGGAGATTCAAAATAGTGATGAAAAATGGTACTGGCCTTTAAGATGGCTTAAAATTTTAGCCCGTCTCCCTGGTGAACAGGATACTTGGCTGGGATGGGGCCATACTGTGCCAAACGGAGGCCCATTTGCGGAGAATACCCAACTATCCGGTATCATGCTGTTAAATCCAGGGGCTTTCCCACCAGATGCTAGTTGCTGTGTTTTGCCAAATGGTGATGAAATTAACTTTTATCAAGTTATTCCACTTTATGAAGAAGAAATGCAGTTTAAAATTGAACACAGCGCAGATGAACTGTTGAAAGAATTTACAGGGGAACAACTGGAATATGTCCATTTAAATCGTCCTAACCTTCATGGGGACAATGAAGGAAAAACATTATTGCTTTCACCAGAGGAATTGCAGCCCTTGTTGGAAAACTGGGAAGGACCAGACCTTTGCATCGCATCTGACCGTATCACTGTTGAAGGTTATGAGGTGGGGTATTGTTATCGCATCGCTCCAAATGACAAACAATTAGATAGTGGATGGTGCTTTCTAGCCGGCGATGAAACAGAAGAATACCTGACAAACCAGCAATATATGAGCCGCTACGATTTGAACACAATCTGTAACTATGACCCGGATATTATCCCACTATTAAATTCTGCTTATGGTTCCGCATTTTACCGGGATGAAAATGGAATTTTTCAAAAATGTATAGAAATAACAAATTAGCTAGTTTACCACAAAACCAATAAAATAGGCTTAGACAAACGAAAATAGATTTTTTCTTATTTTTCTTCCTTTTTCCATCTCATCTATTCTCCCATAATAACTACTAAATCGTAAAATAAAATTTATTGTAAATAAACATCATAATTGGAGGAACCTCACCCATGGTAATACGACAAGCAACTCAATTTGAAGCCCCAACGATCACACAATTGGTGCAAACAGCATTCCAAACAGCTCAAGTAAGTGATGGCAAAGAACAGGACTTTGTTTTGCGCCTAAGAGATTCAGGTGCTTATTTGCCAGAATTGGAGCTAGTAGCAGAAAAAGATGGACAACTAATTGGTCATATTATGCTTACGAAACAATTAATACAAACAAAATCAGGAAAATGGCAAGAACATATCCTAGTAGCCCCATTATGTGTGGAATTAGAGCACCGCAATCAGGGGATAGGAGAAAAACTATTAAAAGTAGGGCTGGAAAAGGCTAAACTCATGGGATATACCGCCGCTTTTTTGGTGGGAAACCCAGATTATTATTGTAGATTTGGATTCCGTCAAACAACCGAATTTGGCATCCATAATACCAATGGAATCCCAGACCAGTTTGTATTGGGAATCGAATTGGTTCCTAATGCGCTTTCTTGCCAGGAAGGAACAATCTGTTTTTCGGAATAACCCCATTTTATCTGACTTATTCCAGAGAAAATTTATTTTCTAGTTAATACAGCAAACAATTTTTCAAATCTATCTTTGCCATGATCCGGCTGATGTAATCGAATGTTTTAATAGCTGCAATCCATAGGAAACAATTCATCAAGGTATTCTACAAAAACCTCTCTACAACAGATTGATTCTCAAATTGACAATATTGATTAGAATAGAATTGTATACTGTCCAGATTTTCTTTAACATCAATTGTAGAATGAGGAACAGCGAATGATATACTTTTTAAGTTCAATAGTATTCCAATAATACCCTACTAATGAAAAATTTCTATTGAAATAAAAATCACTATATAAAACCCAAAATTAAAATTGGATATTTTTGTAATTTAATAATAAATAAAGTCCATGATTTATTGAAACCCTATCAGATAATTCTAAACTATATTATATACTAAAAGTAATAATTCACACAAATATAAATTTATTTTTTTATCCAGCAAACTGACCTATTTTTCATTGGCATAACAAAATCTCCTGTGGAAATTTCATTCTACCACAGGAGATTTTTATTATCTTTTCTTTTTTCTAAATCAATACAGATGAAAAGCATCCGTTATGATAAGAAACTCCATTTATATTTTAATATGGGATTTTTTCTTCTAATTAGAATATACTATACTTCCATTATGCCCGCTTTATCAGCGCAATCAATGCTGCTATTACTGCCCAAACCAGTTCATACCCTAATAAGTTTAAGAGGTTAAAATCCCCAAGGGAATTTAGTGAGCCCAAAACAAATAGGATTACCAAGCCAAAAACGATACTGGCAACGGATAAAGTCATAAGCAGGTAAATAGTAGGGCGCAGCCGTTTTGCTGTTAAAACAGCTTTTACATAAGAAGAAAAACGTCCATTATTTGCAACTGGGGAATCGTCCTTTTCCACTTCTCCAGTTTGTTTCTGGTAAGGTTCATGAAACCGGGCAGGCAATATTTTAAATACCTCTTCATCCACCTGAAAAACCTGGGCAAGTTTTTGTTGGGTTACCATAGGATCTACCGTTTGCACTACCAAATAAATACCATTGGAAATCAACTGTTCCAAGCTGTTACGGACTTCTTTATTCGCACGCACACTAAAGATAAATGCTGCTGACAAAATACCGGACACCGCAATATAAACAATTTCACAGCCTTCTGGACATAACTTCCGTTCTTTTTCTTCTGATAAAACCTCAATATTATGGTTTATTAACATTTCCCGGTTTCCGATTATCACTCGACGGTTATCTACCCAAGCAGAAATTCCCATAGTATCTTCAAACACGACACTATCTACTGGCTTTAATAGGTCTTCCCTTCCCAGTAGTACCTCCATAAACATATCTCGTAAAATACTGTTGGAGGCATTTAATACACTAGCCGCGTCAATAATTGCATGGTCAATTGAGTAATGGGAAAAACTTTTCATTCCCTGTAACACAACGGTCCCTTTTGGAAATAAATCGTGGGCAGATGTCAGTACCGCATTTAAGTTTCCAAACTGTTGTACGGCTTCATATCCTAATAAAACAGCGGAATGGCGGGAAAGCTTTTTCTGTGCCAGTAACATTGGAATACCAACCGAAAACAGATGACACAACGGGGCACTGATACAAATCCCCACTGTAAACGCAGTAATTCCGACTGGAAAACTATTGGCCATATATCCACAAACGGCTCCCAGAACAAGGGAAAGCCCCGCACCTGCTGGAACAAGATAAAAACTAAATTGGTCTGTAATATCCTCTAAAAACGAGTAGTAAATAAAATTCGATAAAAAGCCGGTTTTTCGATTATATCCTACATAAGGTTTCCGGTTTACTGTCCCTTTGGTAAACGCCGCTGCAAGGTCATTATTTTCAATCGTACCACTGGCATACTGTTGGTACTGGGTGGAAGAAACAAACGGAAAATTTTTGATTGCCAACTGTGTTGTCATGAACTGACCTAATTGCCGAAAAGCAAGTCCCCATATTGCCAGTGGCATCAATAAAAATACATTGGGGTTCGATTCCAGTACATCGCTACCCACAATAAGCAAGAATAAATCCTGTAAAATCGTAACCAGCATTGGAATAGTATATAAGGTATCCCGATTCACAGCCAAAGACTTAAATGATTTTAACCCTGAAATAAAAGTTGGAACATTAATAAATATCGCACCTAATCCAAATAAAAGATAGATTAATAAATAAGTAATAGAAGAATTCACTGTAAATACTGGTGGAATAGGCAGGTTAAACTGCATGGCAACTGGTGGATAAAGGCTTAGCAGCCCCAACACTGCCGTACCAAGCAAACGCAACAAACTGTGCTTTTTCATTCGTTTTAAACGGTTTTCCACCTCAGCAGCATCGGAAGGCTGATTATATTCCAATTCCGCTTCTTCTTTTGGCTCATCTTCATAGAGATCCAGCTCGGGAAGTTGAACCTCCTGGTTTGGCTTATCTTCTGGATCCCGTTTTTGTTCCGGTTCGGTATCCAATACAAATTGGGCGGCTTTTGCTTTGCGCAGCTTTTTAAATTCTTTATATCGCAGCACCTGGCTTTCTGCCAGATCAAATTTGCGGAATCGATTTACTTCTTCTGGAGTAATCTTATGGATGGTAGCTGTGTGAGAAGTCACAATAGTACGGTGTTTACCACTGTAAATATCCGTAGTACTTTCCAAAAATTCTTGCAATTTTTGTTTGCTATCCAATTTTTTATTCTGTTGTTCTGAATGAGAATTTTGCTCCTCTTTTTCCAGGTCAAATTTAATCTGACCAGGAAGGTTTTGCGTTTCCTCTCCCATAATCTCTCGCACAGAATACGCGACTTCCGATTTGGAGATTGTTTTCTCCTTTTCCTTTGATTTTGAATCCATCTTTTCCTCTTCCATCCTATTTTCTGGGATGGCTGTTTTCTGCTCTGGAAGATTATTGGTCTGTTTTTCAATATCCCTAAGCATGGATTCAAACGACAATTCCTCTTTCTTGGTAGAGCCCATTTGCATCACAACCTTTATTTCACGTTCTTTGCTTGTAATTTTAGCCGTTGGCGGGTAATCTCATACATTAAAATACCGCCCGCAACCGATGCGTTTAAAGAATTAATTTGGCCTTCCATTGGTAAGGAAACAACAGCGTCACACTTGGAGCGGACTAATCTACCAATTCCCTTCCCTTCTGAGCCTACTACCAAAGCTACCCCACCGGAAAAATCGGTCTCACACCAGTTTTGCCCATCCATATCAGCGCCATAAATCCAGATTCCCCGCTCTTTTAAATGTTCCATCTCTGACGCTAGGTTGGTAACACGCGCCACCTTCAAATAATTAACAGCTCCTGCTGATGTTTTATACACAATTGGAGTCAGAGATGCAGAACGCCGTTTTGGAATAATCATCCCATGAGCGCCAGCAGCCTCTGCGGTACGGATTAACGCTCCTAAGTTATGGGGATCTTCTATTTCATCCGCAATAATTAGAAAAGGGTCTTCCCCTTTTTGTTCTGCGACAGCTAAAATATCCTCTACACTAGCATAAGAGGTTGCACAAGGGATTGCCACAACCCCTTGATGATTACTTCCTTCGCTTAAATAGTCCAGTTTACGGCTATCCGCTTCTTTTACCACAATATTCTTTTTTTTCGCTAGTGCAATAATCTGAGAAATACTGCCATTTCGTTCGCCTTTAGCCACATAAATCGTATCTAGTTCCCGCTCGGATTTTAAACTTTCTAATACGGCATTTCTGCCTGTAATAACATCATGTTGCTCCCGTTTTGTCTGTTCCATAGTCCTCTCCAATTGTCATTATGATCTATCCAATATTGTTAAGGGAAAAATACTTCCCCATTATTTCAGTTTATTTTATTTATTATACCATATCGTCTTATTTTTTGCACCTATTTCGTCAAAGTTTTTACAACCAAACTATGGAATTTTCTATTATCATCATTAAAAAAATAAAAGCATAATACCACACCCGAGCAAAAGCCCTGTCAAAAAAATAATTCCCCATTTCCATACAGAGTGTTTTTGACACCACTTTTTTAACCGATTTTGTTTACTACCGGATTCCAACATACTATCCAAATATTCTTCTGCCCATTGGTAAATCTGCTGGGTAGAAGAATAGGATTTTTGTGGGTTTATAAATAAAATCGCCTTTTCAAAATAATCGTTTCCCGTCCTGTTAATTTCCACAATTTTTCGATTAACCCCTTTAATCATTGTATCCCTCCTAGTTGTATCTAACAAAAGTTTGGACCAAAATAAAAGAGGTTATACGATTTGTAATTAAATTTATGTCAATACCATGTTGAAAACACAGTTGAAAAAGTTGATAACTTCAAAAATTTATTCGTTGAAAACTTAGTTGAAAAGGTTGATAACCTTGAAAATACGCTATTTTTATTTTTGTTAATAGCTGTTGAAAAAACTGAAAAATCCAAATGTTACTATTTGTATAGTACAAAAAAAGGATTTTATTTAAAAATTTTTCTTATTTTTTAAAAAGGCTTAACAAACAAAAAAACAAGAAAAAACAGGAAAAATTACTATTTTTAATATAACTTGTTTGCAAAAGAAAAAGGAATAATAGCAATCATTGCTATTATTCCTCTAATTTTCCGCCATCAAGGCTTTTGCTCTCATTTCTACTAATCTTAATTCTACCCCTGAGTAAGCGGATATCTGTTTCAAAGTTGAAAACTCTGAATTTGGTTGAAACCATTCGTCCTCCAACAATAAGCAAGCACAAAAATAATCCGCCTCATTTTCATATCTACCAGAATTCAAATTCGTATGGTAGGTAATAAACATGCTATTCATGTGTTGATGTAATAATGCATGCCCTAATTCATGGGCACACACCACACGTTGTTCCCATTCTGGTAAATTACAGTTTAAATAAATAATCTCAATCCCATTTAAATTCGTATAAAACCCCTTAATATGGGTCGCCATTTCTGGAAAGACTACCGTTATACCTAGTTCATTACACAATTCAAACGGATTACGGGTTTTATACTCAGTAAGCAAACTAACCACAGTTTGTTCAATTTGCTCCATATTAAATCTCTCCTATTGGTCCCCCATTTTTTTTTCCAAAACAGATTTTGTAGCATCTGTTACAATTGTCACAATATTATTGATATCATCCGCATTTAATGGAACCCCACAAAACATCAGTCCGTCATGTTCCAACAGCATTGTTCTTACTTGATTTGCTAAATCATCCATATTTTCCATTTTATTGGATTCTTTCCCATCTAACAAAAAATCAGTCGATACCCCAAAAACATCGGCTAATTTTAATAAAATTTTATGGTCGGGCTGTCGGCGGTTTTGTTCATACATCCCCACCGCACTTTTTGAGATTCCCAATTGTTCCGCCAAATTTCCCTGTGTCCATTTATGCTGTTTTCTTAATTGTTTGATTCGGTCCCCTAGCATTACATTTCCCCCAGTTTATAAGTTCAATTATTAGCATAACATAATAAAATTATTTTTTCAATCTATTTTAGAACATTTGTTCTTGAAATTATTGACAATCCACAAACCGTGTGTTATGATATTAAAAACACATATTGTGTAAATTAATAAAGACAATTCGATCTCAATCAGGTTTCCTAACGATTTATTTTATTCCAGGAGGTACCGATATGACACAAAAATTATCCTATGATATTCTATCATTGCCTGAACAGTTTCAACTTAGTCAAGATTATGAGACAAATCAAGAACTGCTTTTACGGCTAAAAAAGGCTCTATTTAAAGCTATGGAGGAAGAATTAACTCCAAAACAACAGCAGGTAATTAAACTATATTACTTCCAAAATAAAAACACCGTGCAGATCGCACGGATATTTCATAACAATAAATCGACTATTTCCCGTATCCGCAGGGCTGCTGTCCATAAATTAAAGACCTGTTTACAATACAGTATGATGTAGCTTATTGAAGCCCCATTACACTGACTAATGCAGTAATTGCTACAATGCTAATTAAAATGCTGATAGAATTTACCAACCCCGCAATTTCGGTATCTCCACCACATTTTGCGGTAAATACAGGTGCCAATGCTGGGATAGGAGCAAAAGATATAATTACTAATACCTGGCGCACTTCCAACGAAAATGGCAGACAATGATAAAATATCAGTGCTGTAACCACTGCAAACCCATAACGGATTAATAGGGAAAGAACTACCTTTTTAGCGTGCTGACGGTTAGATTTTAACTCAAACATCAGTCCAATTGTCAACATCGCCATCAGACTATTTGCAGACCCTATAGTCGAAGTTACCTGTACTATACCATCAGGGATAGAAAATCCTAATAGGGCGGTAACCATCAACAACAAATATACATCAAATGGTATAGAGGAAAATAACTTTTTCAATATACTCTTTACAGTAGTCTTTTCTCCATTATTGATTACAGCACAGGTTGCCGCATAAGAGCCACCAGTACAAATAATGGAGTTTCCCATATCAAACATACAGGTTGCCACAACTCCAAACTGTCCAATAAAACTTTGGACAAACGGCATTGTAAAACACCCGATATTATAACCTGGCAGGTTTAACATATAAAAGATGCGTTCTTCATCCGATTTGCGGCGTGATATTATCCAAGCTACTATTAGTAATATTCCTCCACAGCCAAATCCAACAAAACAAAGTAAAAATAGGGAATAATCGTTTTGATAATGGGCAAATGATGTAATGACCGCCGCTGGCAGTGTAAGGTTAAACATAATTTTTGATGTCAGGTTTACATCTTCTGCCTTAAAGAATTCTACCTTTTTTAAAAAATAAGCCAGAGCAATAATAAATACTAGTCCAAACGCTTTTAGCAATACTGTTCCCATATTCGTTTCCTTCCCATTTTTTCATAATATTTTATTACCCAACAAAAATCACCTTTTACCTAATATTTAAAGTGTTGGAATCAAAAATAATCCCAGAGGATAGATTGATCTACCATCTGGGATTTTTTCTTGTGATGCACTACCGGAATGTATAATAAGACTGTTTTCTACTTCCAAAAATCATCCATAGGATAATACCCACAATTAACATTACAACACCGGATACCATGGTAATAAAACTTAATAGGCTAATCTGTTGGTCATACAGGTTTAAAACAATTGGAAATACCGGATTGCTGGACATACCATCCATAAATAAAATAGCGAATTTTCCGATTGCCAAAGAAAATCCTCCACATAATAGCACACCTGTACCTAAGTAAGTTAAAATACGTTTTGGTCCAGCCGAAAAAACCAGGGCTAACACAAATACTGCTAATAAAACCAAACACAATACCCAAGCAGTTTGGCTTGCCAAAGTACTCATAAATTGGGTTGCCTCTTCTGGAAGTTGAGAGGAAGCAGAAGGAAACACTTCTGCAATGCTTTCATAAGGGATACTGTCTATAATCGTTTGCTTCATACTATCCGATAAAAAAGAAACACCGTCCAATAATTCTTCTAGCATTGGTTGCAACGCTGTTTTTACACTCTGCGCTGTAATTGCATTGCTCTCATCCTGATACAATAAATAATCAGAAATATAATCTCCATATTGGTCAACTAATGTTTGGATTCCAGATGAATTCAACACATTTTCCCATTGTTCCTGTGTAATCTGGGAAAAAACAGGATCATTGGAAAGAGCGTTCTGGATTCTCTCTGGAAGGTTGACTTCTTCTATTGCTGTATGTACAGCATCCCTGGATAAAGAGTTTCTAACCGCTGTAATATTCAAAAATACAATACCATCCAAAAGAACCAATATTGTCAGAAAAACAGATAATACCTTGCGCCCAAAAGATAATTTTTGCATTGCTCTTCTCTCCCTTTTATAACATCGACAGAATTTGTTCCGCTTTTTGCGCCTGTACCATAGCCTTACCATGGTCTACAACATATTGTAAATTCCTTTTTGCTTCTGAATTATCACTTAATTTTACTTCCAACATGCCTAGTTCATAATGGAACTTTACTTTTTGAAATGGATAAGAAGCATCCCTTAAAATACGTTCTAAATTTCTTTTTTCTGTGTCAATATCTCCCTCTAAATGCGCCAGATGAGTATTCATCAATAATAATGCTGTTGGCGCCAATTGTTGAGATACCCTTTTATTTTTTCGTTTCTGTTCTAACTCTCTAATTTTCCGTTTTAGCTCCTCAATTCCTTCCGCATTTCCTTGATGAAAGTATAGGTTGGAATATAAGTTATAATAAAAAATTTTAGAGGCGCTAGAAAGTTTCTTTTCCTGGATTTTTTTCAATTCTTCTTCCACCTCGGTAAACCGTTCCATGACAACAAGGCATTGGATTCTATCCAAATCCAATTCCCTTTTTAAATATTGACCAAAAATATGGGGACGAACCGCTTGGAAAACTGCCATCTGTTTTTCAGGGTCACAATATTCATATAAAATAGTTTTTAACTGGAACCGCAATTGGTTGCGGTGATATGCTTTATAATATATCGCTCCAATCGCCAACAGCAGATAGATAAGAATTAAACTACTGGAAAAATGAAGGGTAAAAATATAACCAAGTATTACTGCCAATACAACAAATACCACCAAAATGGTTACCAAATTGGATTTTTTACAATACTCCTTTACAATAGAAGCTGCATCCTGATTTAGGTTTAAGTCTTTCATATGTAATAAACTCCTATATTTTCTAAAAATCATTTTGGATTTTACCAGCCAAAATAGAATGGCTACCAATTAGTAAAAAAGCAGGCGGAACGCCTGCCTTTTTCTTAAAAGCTATCTTTCATAATCTGACGGGCCTTGTTTACCAGCTGTTTATCGTTATCATAGGTAAGTAGCTGGTGGACGCGGTCCAATTCCACCCACTTAATTTGGGAAATTTCTTCTTCTTGTGGAGTGTAATCGTAGGTTTTTGCTTTTGCAATAAAATAAATAACATCCTTTTTAATATCGCGCTTTGGATAATAAGAAACAATTTCACGAAAGGTAGGATCAATCATTACTTCAATCCCTGTTTCCTCTCTTATTTCCCGGATAGCGGTTTCCACTTCAGTTTCTCCAGCTTCCACATGGCCTTTTGGAAAAGACCAATGTCCTCCATTGGCGTGTTTAATCAAAAGGAGCTCAATATTCCCATGGAACTTACGAAAAACGATTGCGCCACAAGATTTTTCGTAATTCATACAACTTCCTCCAATCCTATAAGATAAATCATAATTATTATAACACACCACAAGGAAAAAGTCTTAAAATTTTGAAAAAAATTTAATAATGGAGCAAATATTCTTTCTAAATATCTATCATTACACAATTATTTCTATTGTATCCATATACATAAAAATGATTCCTCCCCATGATAAATTCTTTTTTACTATAAACGGAATATTAGAGGAACAGCTTACCTAGAAAAACCAATTTTATGCGTCCTACAAATAAATGAAATAGATACTAACGGTATCGATATCGTTTTTGACGTTGCAAAAAGGCGCAGTAAATACTACGCCTTTTTGATTCTATGTTCTTTTTTCATAACCTATTAACACTCATAATCCGCACTTAACCGTTCCTGTGCAACAGAGCGGACAAAAGAAGCAACCTCTAAATGCTTTGGATTGGTCTGATATGCCTTTAAAGCGGCTTCATCCACAAAAGTCGTATCCAACAATACAGTACCGCTGCTGGATGACAGCAACTCATCCTGTACTTTAATATCAACCAAACCGTCAATCTGACCTTTTAGCCCCTCTAAACTGCGTTTTATTTTACGGGCATGGTCAATATTTTGATCCACAGTAAAAGCATCTTTTAATTTCCAAATCACGAAATGTTTCACCATATAACACAGACCTCTTTCTCATTTCATATAAACCCACAAATGGCATTTTTGTTATTACTTATTATAACAAGAAAAATTCCAAAATACAACAAAAACAGGGGGATTTCTCCTCCCTGTTACAGTTTGTTTTCAAGTTATCCAAAATTATGTACTATTTATTAACGTTTACATAAGAACAATTTTTCTGGATAAGTTCTAGCTTTTTCTGGCGCGAAAGCTGTTTGATTGCATATTCCCGTTTCATAGCAGCGGAACGGCTATTACATTTTTCCCAATAGACCAATTTTACCGGAAGGCGGGAACGGGTATACTTTGCCCCCATGCCGGCAGAATGGACAGCAACCCTTTTTTCTAGATTACAGGTCCAACCAGTATACAAGCTTCCATCTCTGCACTGTAAGATATAAACAAAATTAGCTTGTTCCATTTTGATTCTCCTAAGTAGTGGCAATCTGTTTTCCTGTGTGGTCAATTCGGTAATGGTCCGTTAATACCAAATCTTCTAATAAGACACACTGGTACTGCTTTGTTATTTCCGGAAGTATTTTTTGTAAGGCAGGCACTGTTTGTTTTGCTTTCGAATCCACATGGAATAACAAAATAGAACCGTTAGTCATTTTCGGAAGGACATTTTGAGTAATGCTCTCCACTGTTGCATCCAGTTTCCAATCCTTGCTGTCAATATTCCATTGGATTACTTGATAATCAGATAATGCCTGTATGACCGTATTATTGTATTCTCCATACGGACCACGATAATAAACGGGCTGTTTTCCCGTAAAAGCCTGTATTTTTTCAGCACATTTTACGGTATCCTGCAACAAATCTTCCGTAGATAGTTTTTGGATATGGGGATGGGTATTGGAATGGTTTTGTAACCCATTTCCAGAGTTCACAATCAATTGCGCCCCCGCTGGACACCGGTCTAGCCAATCACCTGTGACAAAAAAGGTTGCTTTTGCTCCGTATTTCTCTAATAAATCCAAAATTTCTTCTAAATCAGAGTCTTCCCAAGCCACATCAAATGTCAAAGCGACCTTTGCTTCAGATGTTTCCACTTGATATACTGGCAACAAACGGTTTTCTTTCGCATCTGAATAAAAAAAACAAAAAAAGATACCTGCTACCATTCCCAGTGCCAATGAAATGATCAGTAGCAAAGAAAAATAAAACTTCTTATTTCCGCCTAACAGAATACGCATAAACTATCACTCCCATGCCAGTTTATGCGGCTTTAGATTGTCCCCATTCCATTTATTCAAAAAACTGCTTTAGCTTTACAAACTGAGAGCTCTCCTTTAACGAATTTACAGAGTAAAGGAACAACGCAGTATGGTAAGAATCAAGGTCAATACAATCCTGATAAGATGTATTCCAGGTATTCAGGTTTACTACAGTAATCTGTTCACAATGGGGCAGATAGAACTGTACCAGTGTTCCTGCATTTTCATCTCCAAAAATCAGCATTTTCTTTCCTTCGGTGTTATTGGTGACAATATCGGTTACTGGTGCAGAACTTCCCTTTAAAAAAACATCTGTCTGGTCTGATGTATGTAAATATTCTGGATAATAAATCGAGTTTTGGGTAGAAGCGCTGCCCCCATTTATTTCGGTTACTTGTATTTGCAGTTCTTTTTTAGTATAGTGGTATAAATCAATATTATCGAAAGCGGCATCTTCATACCGCGTTTTTTCGTATAAGTCTCCTCGGAACGAGTCGGAGGCATGTTCAATACTATAATCCGATAAATCTGTCGTCACTAAACCAAGGGATTTTGCAATGTAACTATACAAAGTATAAGCCCCTAAACTGGTCAAACTATCCTGAGTATTATAATAGATCTGTTCTGTTTTTGCTGCGGTTAACGGGGTAATAGAATCCAAACAGGTAATCGAGGGATCCATTTTCGCATACATACTATTGATAAAAGTCACTTCATTTTCTCTGGGAATATAGGATGGTATCTGCTCTTTATATAATTCTGCTGCGGAGGGTAAAAGGGTAATGTAGGACTGCCCGTTAAACTGATTGGAAAAATCATTGATATAATCTTTCATCGAATTTACGGCCTGGTTAGAAGGCAATTGTGGATCTTCTAATAAACGGTTTCCCGACAAATAGACCCCATTAATCTTTTTTTGCCCAATTAAAATCATCGCTTTTGTTTTTAATCCCAACAGCCAATCTTTCCCTGGAATTGTTTGCTTTAAATACTCTTCCACCTGGTCATCATAATTCCCTTTTACAACTTTTGTCGCAGAAGGCAAAGGAAACTCAGCTGATTGGCTATTTTTTAAATTCCTCATGAAAAAACCAACTGTGGGAAACAAAATTAAAATGGTAAAGAGCCCCACGATTAATTTGTGCCTCATAAAAATTCACTTCTTCCTTACAAAGTAAAACATAAAAAGGGGATAGTATTGCTATTCATTAAAAAAGCAATACTAAAAATCCATATGATAAAAATGACCATTGGCTTTAAAAGATGGTAAATTTTTGGATAGTAGAGGTATAAGCTCTCTTTGTAATGTTTTAAAAAATGGCTACTGATAAAGATACAAATTAGTAAGATAACTAGATAGGATGCAAAAAAATAGATTGTTTCGTTATTGATCCAAGGATAACGCCCCCAACCAAACATAACCCCTAAATAGGAAAGTGCAGAACTTACATTGGGGTGGGATAACATAACAAACACAAATACCGTCATGAAAAAGGTGTAAAACTGCCCTAAGAACCGGGGAATCTTTTTTAAAAAATTGCCCCAAACAAACCGTTCCCCCAATAAAATAGTAACATAAAAAACTGCCGCTATTATCACATTCCATCCAAAACCACGCCAAAAGCAATAAGCTGCGATTACAATCAAAAGATTGAATACCAACCACAGTTTTCCTTTGTGGATACCATTGAGTGGATAAAAAATATACCGTTTGAACCAGCGGATTATGGATATATTCCATCTATGCCAAAACTCTGTCACACTCCTGGAGGAAAAGGGAGCCCGAAAGTTACGTGGCAAGTAAAATCCCAACATCTTTGCCAATCCCCTTGCCATATCGGTATAGCCGGAAAAATCGAAATAGAAACGAAAAATAATTGCCAATATTCCCAACCATGCTGTTAAAATAGAGAGGGAACTATCGTCTGCCGCTAAAATCTGGCTGCACAATGGATACAGGTTATCCGCCAATAAAACCTTTTTCCCCAACCCTTTACCAAATAATAAAATCCCTTCTGAAATATTGAAAAAAGAGATTGTCCTGTTCTCAAGCTGTCCAGAAAAATTTTGGTAACTAATTACCGGTCCCGCCAGCACTTTTGGGAACATAGCAAGATATACAAAATAAGAGATAAAATTTTTTTGTATGGTTGCTTTTCCCCAATAAATATCTACTAAATAAGAAATACAGGATAAAATATAAAAAGAAATTCCCAATGGAATATGGTAAACCGTAGTTACCTTTACATAGCTGCTAATATAATCCGGCATAATTTTACAGGAAATAAAAATTCCTAAATTAATCGCCAGCCCTACTACCAACCATGCAACCCTTGCCCTGTTATCCTTTTGAAATTTGGTATATAACCGGCCAATGATATAATTGGCAATTGCGATATTTACCAGTAAAATAATATAAATAGGTTCCCCGAAAGAGTAAAATAGAATACTGCCCAAGGTAATCCAGTAATTTTTCACTTTAGCTGGGAGTAGATAATAAATCAGAAAAAATACTGGCAAAAAACAGAATAGAAAGCTAAATGTGGAAAAAATCATTGGTTTTCCTCCTGTTTTAACAGCTGGATTAATCTTTGATATTCCTCATATCCCACAGCATGATTTAAATATTCCAACAAATGGTTGGTGGAAAGATATTCTGGCAAACCTAGTTGTTTAAACAGCCATTTTCTTCTATTTTTGCTGTTTCCCCCACCACTTAGACCATCTTCATACAAATGGTATTTTGTCACTGGCGTCCGTTGAATAGGCTGTTCACATCCTATCCCTGCCTGTTGCAACCGTTTCCGCAAAATTTCATCCGATATTCCTTCCACTCCCAGGAATCCTGCTTTAGAGGGCTTTTCTTTCCGTTTTTCCTTCCCTAAAATTTCGGGAATAAATACATTGGTAACCCGTCCACCATGGGCAATGGATTGGATATAATTGCGGATGACCAGTCCAGCGGTATCGCTATCGGTTAATACAACTACCCCTTGCGTTTGCGCCAGTTTCCGAATCAAGGCGGATTTTTCCCGATCTTTAAATATGCGGAATCCATCTGTTTGGATTACCAAGCCATCCACTAGATGTTTTAATTTTATCTTATCGTATTTTCCTTCCACTACGATTGCTTGGTCTACATGAATCATCCCTTCACCTCTTGCCTAGCCAGAATCATTTTACCAACTGCTGTTTCCAAGATAATACGGTGGTCTACCCTGGAAGATTTCAACTTGATATCCGCTTCCATCAGGCAATCCAAACAGCGTTTTATCTGCCCCATAGAAAAGCGGGAACAATCCCGCATAGCGTTCCTCATCCGAAACTCCCTGCCTTTATAAGAATACGCCTGTAAGATCGCATCTTCATTCTGCCCTGCGCTTTGTGCTGCTCGGGCACGATAAATATCCAAAAAAGAAGTATTCATAGCAGATAAAAGCAATATCTCATCCTGTTGCTGGGATAACAGCCTATCCAAAATCTGAAATGCTTTTTGATATTGTCCTTGTAGTACCGCTTTCGCAAGGTCAAAAGAAGAGCTTTCTACACTGGGGGTCACTAATTGGAAAATATCATCCCTAGTAATTTCTCTCCCCAAAGCATAAAAGGCCAACTTATCTAGTTCATGTAATAACGAATTTAGCTCTGTCCCACAGAGGTCAATCAAATCATATGCCGCTTTTGTACTGATAGCACTCCCCAATTTTTCTGCCTGTTTGCAAAGGATTTTTACTAGATCAGAACGGGTTTTTAACACAAATTCAGTTACACAACCAATTTTCTCAACCAGTTTAGAAAAATTACGGTATGTGCTGGATTTTTTTAATATAACTTCCCGTCCAGGATACCAAAAAATCAAAATAGTGGTTTCTGGCAAATCCTGAATCATCTGTTCTAGCTGTTTCAGTTGTGATTTCCCTAATTTTTCTAAGTCCATATCTTCCACCGCGATACAACGGTGTTCTGACATCATAGGCAGTGTTTCCACTTCGTTGGACAATTGCTCCAAAGTCGCTTTTGCCCCATCTACCTTTACAAAATTAAATAGTGGTTGACCAGTAACCGCTTTTCGGAACAGAAGATTCGCTGTTTTTTCCAACAGGTAATTTTCCTGCCCATACAAAAAGTATACAGAATAAAATTGATTTTGACGAACCTGCTTCACCAGCTCTTTATCCGATATATAAGGCATCCTTTATTTCACCTGTCCCTTCTCATCACAGACCAATTCCACTAAGTTGGATTCCGTTTGATATACGGTTTCACCATTTTGCAATAACACTTGGTTATTCTCTAAAATTATATCATATTTCACAGAAAAATCCACGGGTTTCCTGGTAGTTTTCCCATTTTTTAAATAAAATGTTACGATTTCACCTTCCGGTACTGGAGGATAATTTCCCATGGCAACCGTCACCTCTCCCCATTTACAAAAAACAGACTGGTTATCCAAAATCAAACAAAAATCATCCCGATTGATTTGGATAGAAGTATCCTCTACTACACGAGTATTACTCAGGTCAGATTGCATAATATCGCCGAGCATTGTTCCTTCTTCCGGAACACATATCCAATCCACCTGTTGATTCTCCAATAAAAATGGAACTCCTGCCGCTTCTTTCTTATTGGCATCTGTTAAAACCAACAAATCTACTTTTTGGGTACCCTTGCCTTGTAAATAGGAAAGGGTATGATATCCTCCCTGATATCCTCCACAGTTCAACAACACAGTGGTACCATCTTTTTGAAGTATTACACTATACCCATAACTTCCATCCACAATAGCCATTATCATTTGATTGGAAACTGTAATTTGATAGGATACCGCTCCAGCTACTAAACAAGTAACCGAAGCGCAAGCGACCAATGCAAGGAATTTATTTTTATGAATCCCTACGGCAATAAGAACTAGCACCAAGCTCAAAACACACCAGAGCTGGACAAAATCATAATGCAACGGAATAGGCGGTACATGGGAAAATAGTTTTGCCAGCTGTTCCAACCCCCAAATAGAAGCATTTTCCAAATAACAAATAGGGGCCAATAAAAAGGATACCTGTGGCAGAAGCAATCCTAAAATAGCGATAAAAAAGCCAAAACACAAAATAACAGTCGCCAACGGAATTGCTAATAAATTGGAAATCGGGGAAACCCAAACGAACTGAGAAAAAGACGCAACAATTACTGGAATCGTAAATATGGTTGCGCTTACCCCAACACTAAACCCTTCCACCAAAAATCGGACCAAACTGGATTTCAGTTTTATTTTTTCAAATATCCGTTTTGATAGCGGACGTGCCAACAACACCAATCCAAATGTTGCGGAAAAGGAGAGCAAAAAACTGAGGTTTAAAATAGAAAAAGGAGATATGATTAAAATTAACCCAGCAGCTAAGCCCAGTGAATTGACCGAATCCGCTTTAGCATCCATTAACTTTCCAATTAAAATTGCCCCCATCATAATACCGGCACGGACAACTGATGGGGAGCAACCCGTTAGCAGCGCAAATAAAAAGATAAAAACAATTCCTAATAAAGAAGAAACTTTTCTAGGCACACGGATTTTGCTTAAAGTCCCTATTATCAATGCCATTAAAATCGAAAGATGCAAACCACTTACCGCTAACATGTGGGAATATCCAGCTAGTCGGAAGGATTCTGTGACAGAATAGGGTATCTTTTCTTTCTGCCCCAATAGCA
Source organism: Massilioclostridium coli (assembly GCF_900095865.1). GTDB lineage: Bacteria > Bacillota > Clostridia > Oscillospirales > Ruminococcaceae > Massilioclostridium > Massilioclostridium facile. The sequence goes on from NZ_FMIZ01000006.1 coordinate 393,866, forward strand.
TACCGGATAAAACTGCTGCCTGTTCGGGTTGCAAATGTTCTTCAAATACCTGTATAATACGGTCCCTTAATTGGAATAACATCGCTTGGAAGGAAAAACGGTTATGGGATACTACTTCAAAATCCTGTACTTCATCAAAATCTGTGGACAAGAAAAAATATTTCGTTTTTGCTTGGTCATCTATTGTCAACTGGTTTGATTTTGATATCCGTACTAGTTCTCCAGTAAACTGGCATATATCCCCATATTGACAGGGCAATTGAGTAGAGGTATTACTGCGTAAATAATAGTAGCCCGCAACTTTTTTGTGATCAATTTCTTTTACACGGAATAAATATTCCATCGTTCCATTCGTGTCTTCTGTACAATCATACATTACCGCTTTTACTGGAACAGTTTCTCCGTCCCACGCTACAGCTGGCTGGTACACAAATACTTGATAAAACCCCAAATATGCCACTCCAACTGCCAAAGAAAAACAAAATAGACAGAACGGACGAAATTTTCGCTTAAAGTAAAATAAAAAGCTGATGGATGCTGGCAAAACTGCCAATATCCAAATCAGCTTTCCACTAAAAAAGGATGCAACCAATAAACCAGCTGCAAAACCGCCACCTAGTTTTAACATTGGTCGTGTCATTTTTTTGTTTCCTCTTTCTCCGTTTCCAGTTGTTGCAGTTTTCTCAGTTTCTTTTTGCGGTTATAAATAACAACCACTATACCGACAATCATCAAAACAGCAACTACAACTGCTATAATCCATTGAATTGACATTCCATCGGATTGTCCTTCACTTGATGATTGATAGTTTAGGTTATTTTGCTGGATATACGGATTAATTTGATGCTGAGTTGCCACCATAGCTAAAATAGCCTGTCCTGTAGAACGAACCGTACTTTCCTCACCTATTTGAACCGAGAATCCTCCATCTGACCCTTGATACGCAAGCAAACGATCCATCAAGTTTTGATGATTCTGAGCAAACCTGGAGTCATTCACTGATATTCCCAAGGAATTCAACGCAATCATAACATAGCTCAAGTTCTCAGAATATGCTATTCCATCCTGTAAAAAATCGCCATCTTTATTTTGAGTATCCTGTAGATAGACAAGCCCTTTTCGGACAGCGTCACTCACTTCTTTTTGATCTACATAATTGGACAATGCCGTTAACACTGTAGCGGTATCCCGAATTTCAGAACCCGGCATTCCAAAAGAGCCATCTTCGTTCTGGCTTTCCAACAACCAGTTCACTAGACGTTTTCGAGAATTTCTGGCGTTCCTTGACAAGCTATAATCATTGCTATCATATGCAATTAAAGCAAACGCCATGCTATAAACCCCTTCTGTTGGCAAATCAGGGTATTGGTATAATACTTGAATGAGGTCAAGACCTTGGAAGTCTTTTGGATTTAATCCACTAAATACCAGGCTTAAAATATCCTGCTCTAAAAGGAACGCCTGATGGTATTCCCCATTGCGTTCCACAATTTTCTGTTTCATTTTGGTAGCGGTAGCAACATCCGTTGTGGTTCCACAAACTCCAGTCACAATTAAATAAGTTTCATCTTTCTCGTTTAAGCCCAGCCAAGTACTTGCTCGATTCAAGGCAGCGGTCATCTGGTCATCCCAATGAAAACCAGCTTCGTCCTGATTCTCGAACCCATCAAAACCTCCACTATTGGAAACAGGCTCCTTCTGGCTAGAAGAACGGTCTAGAATAGAAGTTGTTGTCGAATTCTGAAAAGATTGTTGGCTAGAAGAAGCTACTGTGGAAGATAACTGGGAAGAACTAGATTCTAAAGAAGAACTGGTTTGCTCGGAAGAACTGTTGGATTCTATCGTAGATTCTGGCTGGGAAGAAGCCATGGAGGAGCTGGACTCAGAAGACTCTGTTTCCGCAAAAACAGGAGTAACAAAACAAAAGAATAAGGCAAAAACTAGGCAGCATGCCAAACATCTTTTTATCATTTCATCCCCCCCCTTTGATTCATCATAATACCATACCAGTACGGCGAAAATGTCAATTTATCATTCATTTTTACAATGTTTCTGTTATAAAAACGATTTTTCTCCTTATTTTTATTATACAATATTTTTTTATTTTTTCTATAGATGGGCTCAAACAAACATGATATTTAGCTATTTGCATAAATTTAAACAAAAAAAATTTACTGTTTTATCATTACAGAACAAAACAATTGCTTATAATTTAGGACAAAAATGATGTTGATATCCTCTTATACGAATAAAACAAATTAAACTTTTTGATAAGACGCATAAACAACAATTTGGATATATTTTTTAAATGGGAAACCAATCGTAAAAAAACATCGAAAGGCCTCCCTTTCGATGTTTTGATTATTTGAAAATGCGTTTAAAAATCTGTTTCCGGAACTTCTCTTGATACAATTGTACAAGCTGCGTAATTGCTAAATCGTAAATAAAAAATGTAATAATCACAAATACAAAACCGCCCGCCAACAGCCAGGGGTTAGTCTCAATATCTTCCATTCCGAACAGATATACTACGGCTAAGTATCCCGCTACTGTTACAATACTAATTAAAAGTAGCTTACATAGGTATTCTACAATACGAGAAGGTATCTGCTCCAATACTGATTTTAAAATTGGATAATACCCTAATAAAATAATATAAAACAGTGCTGCCTCTCGATCCGGTGAAATAAAAATGGAAAGGATGGATACGCCGATATAAACAACCAACGCATATTTGCGCCCCAGTTCCATTACAATGAGTACCAATAATACCCCCGCAATTCCGGGCAAGGCAAACATGGCAAATGGAAAAATCCCCGTAAAAAACATCAATACTATGCTTAAAGCAGTTACCATACCACCTAAAGCAACTTTTTGGCTTAATTTCATTACTCGATTCCCTCTCTTTTTCACAGATAGATTAACAGCACGAAATCAAGTCGCCGCCCATACATTCACAACAACAGTCTGCACAGATTAAGCCGCTGCACAAATCACAGCCACTGCAGCCCCCCACATTATTTTGCGGAGTACGATATTGGCCATTTTGTGCGGAGCCAAAATTCCCTTGGCGCTGCCAAGCCATACGGTTTAATGCTGCACGGTATTCCGCATTATTGGGATCCATTCGGTTCGCAGTGGAAAAATAGTTGGTAGCGTCGTCAATCCATCCTCTGGAAAAAAACACTGTGCCTTTCAGAAAATACCATTCAGCAGTTCGACTCTCCGGTCCCATGCCATCTAACAGTTCTTCTGCCTCTACCATACGATTGTTTTGGATCATATTACGGATATCCGTAAATCCAGCTGAGGAATTGGCATTATAGTTTGTATAGCCCCCAGACTGTGCCTGTTCATAAGAATATGAAGAGTTATTGCCACCAGTTTCTGGGTTGTCAATTGTTATGGTTGGGTTACTATTATTCTTTGCCTGCGTTTTACGACGCTCATTCATAATAGAATCAAACGCATCCGTAGCTTCCTGTAATTTCTCTGATGCAAATTTTTTCATGTTAGAGTCATCATAATTATCTGGATGGTATTTCCGTTGCATCACATTATAGGCTTGTTTTACTTGTTCATCTGTAGCGTTTTGACTAATTCCAAGAATCTGATATGGATCTGTCATTTTGTTTCTCCCTTTTTTGTAAAATTATCGTTCGAGTATCTTTTAACCCTAAATAAATAATATTATCTAAAATCGGCTTAAACCGCTTTATATCGAGCAATTCATAAGCAGCTGCTAATTGAGCAATTGTTAAATTGGTTACCTCCACGGCATACTGAATAATTTCCTTTTTTTGTTCTTCTGTTGGCTGCTTTGTGTAAAATTTTAAAAGATAAGGATTGTAATTACCTGTTTTGATATCATCTTCCAAATCATCCAAGGCGTCTATTAGATAAATATATTTTCCCAGCATATAGCCAACTTTTTGCAAGATGTATTTTTGTTTTTCATCTGTCCCCAACATTGCCGCAATCTTTCCAAGTGCAGTTGCGGTTGGGTCACTCGCCCTGTCAATACTGGTAACCGTTTCCTGTTCCGCTTTCCATTGTTGCTCCATCATCGCTGCTACGACCTCTTCCATCTCGGGTTGGCATTTTTTTGCTTTCCGATGAGTAAAGCTGACAACTGGTAAAGCTAAAGCATATTTTATTTTTCCCCAAAAACCACTGTCACGAATATTATCCTTTACTTTATAGTAGGCCATAATCATGGCGGTATGGGCAGCAAATGACAAATCATCACAAGCGCACATACAATTCTTTTTCGTAAGTGGATGCGCGATACAAACCTGCCGTTTTAAACCATGGCACTGATCTTTTAAGGAAAGGGAAACCAATGCTAAAAAGGTCATGTCATAACTGAGCATCATTCTGGCAATGGGTCCATACAATCGCCCCATCTGCTTACAAAGCCCACAATAAATCCCTTTATACCATTCAAATTCAGCAATTTTCAATTCAGGTTTATAAGGCTTTACATAACCAAACAAATACATTCCCCAATTTCATTTCAGATTTCTTCTCTATATTCTACTCTAAAAAGGGCGTAAAGTGGTGAAAAAAGTGTAAAGATATCTTATCGGTTTATAAAAACAGGAAATTTTTTTCATCAAAATGTGGATAGCGCTCAAATAAAGCCGATTGTTAAGCTGGAAACAATTTATTTTGAAAAGACAAAAACTCCTAACTGGATTCCATCTATAAAACTCTACGATAAACCATAAGACAAAACAAAATCATTTCTTTTTATTTACCATCTGGACTTTAAATCCGCAAATAACTGTTCCCAGTTCCATGTTCCGGAATAATAATTCTGTATGGCTTGGTCAAATTTTCCTCCACACCATCCTATCGGAGCAGATCCTGCCCCACTGGGGATTATCTGTTTTAACCGGCATTTACTGTAAATCATCGAATCTACCTGGCAGGAAGCAGTATTGGTATAGGGAGAGAGTACACCGCTTTCTCGCAATAAATCCTGACCTTCGTCCGAAAAATACATCCAATTCAAAAAATCCAACAAACAATCCTTCTTGGCTCCTTCTGCTGGTTGATAAATGGTGAGGTAATCACACCCAATTACTAATTTATCCTGATCATCAATCACGAAAGGAGCCATGCAAAATAAATCTGGTTGCCCTACGTCGGATTTTTTCATTTTTTGCATGATGTCGCTTCCACCTAGATAAATAGCTGCGTTCTGGTTGGATAACATGGCAACGCTATCCATTCCGACATCGTTTTTTCCCACAAGTTCGGTAAACCATTGAAAGGATTCTGGCAAATGGAACTCGTGATTTGTTTCATCCAGCTGGGTGTAAGTAGCAAACAGGTCCTCAAAGTCCCCATCCCCACAAATAGGGCTAGATAAAGAAGTTTCCTCTTTTCTAGATTTTAATTCCCGCACAATGTCCTGCAATCCTTTTAATGTTCCGATAGAATCGTGATTGATCTGCATATTGTCCAATAATTTCTGATTATATAAAATACCATACCCAACCAAATCCAATGGCAAAGCAAAGTAATTTTCCCCTATTGTAACCTGATTCATCAAACTGGATTCTACAGGGGATATCCATTCCTGATTGGACAAATTTTCAACATCATCCTGCCAAAAAGATAAATCTGTTTTTCCACTGACCGAAAAAGCAGTTGGAATATTCCCCTCTTGGATACGGGACAATAACTCAGTATTATATTCCGCATTATCTGGCAGCCGGTCAATTTGTATCTGAACATTAGAATGAAGATTCTGATAAGCTTCTGCTGCGGTTTGCAGAAATTCCCCTTCTTCCCCTTTCAATACAATCTGAACTGTTACATCATTGGCAGGCAGATCAGCCTGTTTGCTTGGTAAAGAATAAGGCTGAACAGTACATCCTGTTAACAAACAACAGCTTACAATACAACTCATCCATTTTACAATCCGTTTCATGATTTCACATCCTTACATTTTTTACCTATATTGTAGAACAACAGGGAACAAAAAAATGTAGTAATCACCAGATACCTTTTGAAACCCTATTTTTCAACGAAATCAGATACCACTTTGCCTTTCTTTTAGGTTGTTCACTTTATTCAGTAAATATCCCAATTAAGGATGCAATTTATTTTTAAATGGAATTGTGAATCATGCTTTATTTCTTCTGTATTACTTTTATGTGTTACAAGTACTTTTTAAATATAAAATTTCTCTATGAAAAGGATACAAAGCATTATTTGCAAAAGCTTATCACTGGTAAATGTAAACCAATGTGGTCTTAATTACTAAATATCTATTTTAGTCACTCTATCCAAATATGCTACTTTTTTAAATAAAAAACAAATCTCAATCGTTCTAATTTTAATTTTTGCAAAAAAACAGCGGAGAGAATTTTCTCTCCGCTGTTAAAGAACAAGTTCTAATTATTTGTGGTCTACACCATACATGTGTTGGATGAGCATCAACACTTTGTTGGAATAACCCCATTCGTTGTCGTACCAAGCAACCAGTTTAACGAAGTTGTCGGTCAAAGCAATACCAGCTTTTGCATCGAAGATAGAAGTTCTTGGGTCAGACAGGAAGTCAGAAGAAACAACCATATCTTCAGTGTAGCCCAGGATGCCTTTCATTGTAGTTTCAGAAGCTTCTTTTACTGCTGCACAGATTTCTTCATAGGTAGCAGGTGTAGCCAGACGGCAAGTTAAGTCAACAACAGAAACATCCAAAGTAGGAACACGCATGGACATACCTGTTAATTTGCCGTTTAATTCTGGGATAACTTTACCTACTGCTTTAGCAGCACCGGTAGAAGATGGGATGATGTTGCCAGCAGCAGCACGTCCACCTCTCCAGTCTTTTTTGGAAGGACCATCAACAGTTTTTTGGGTAGCTGTTGTGGAGTGAACAGTAGTCATCAAGCCTTCTACCATACCAAATTTATCGTTGATAACTTTGGTTAAAGGAGCGAGACAGTTTGTTGTACAAGAAGCGTTGGAAACAACGTTCATATCGCTTGTGTATTTGTCGTTGTTTACACCCATTACGAACATTGGAGCATCTTTAGATGGTGCGGAGATAACAACTTTTTTAGCGCCGCCTTTGAAGTGAGCAGATGCTTTTTCTGTTGTTGTAAATACACCAGTAGATTCAACAACGTATTCAGCGCCACATTCGCCCCAAGGAATTTCTTCTGGGTTCATGCAAGCGTATACGTTTACAGCTTGACCGTTTACAACCAGTTTGCCGTCTTTTGCTTCAACTGTACCGTTGAATTGACCGTGCATTGTGTCGTATTTGGTCATGTAAACCATGTAATCCAAATCGATAAATGGATCGTTTACACCAACAATTTCAAATACATCTGGTTGAGCCATAGCAGCACGGAAAACCAGTCTTCCGATACGGCCAAAACCATTAATACCAACTTTAATAGCCATATTAAATAACCTCCAAATAAGTTTATATACTTATCATATACCAAAATTCAAAAATATACAAGAGTTTGACAACATTTTAACAGAATTTTTTTGGAAAATTTTTTTATCAGAATAACGTCAGAAATATGAACAATCACGAATTTTTCTTTTTTAACAAAAAAATAGCGGTAAAAACCAGCCTTATTGCAATTACCACTACAAAATAAGCCATAAAATAATTTTTTCTATTCTATTGATTTTATGCCAGTAGTTCTGTAAAAACAACGCAAAATGATTTATCATTTTTTAGGCCCACAATCATTTTGAACCATCTGGCGGAATCTACCAACACTTTTTCATACATGCCGCTTGAAAAATGGAACATATTATTTTCAGCAATTATTTTTTGTTATAGTTGCAATACTGTTCTACAAACATGACAGTTTCTTACTATAACAATTGTTCACAGTGCTATTTTTACTTTTTGTTCATCCTTCCCTTTACTTTTGATTTTACTCTCGCTATAATTAAAAGTGACTTGTTTCGACAAAATACGACAAAGGAGAGTTACACAATTATGGTAACTTCTGAAGAATTAGATATTTTAAAAGAACACTATTCTTCTTTTCAAAATCCAGTATTTTATTGTTCCAATCAATTAGAAATTTTATGGTCCAACCCCGCTGCCGGAAAAATAGAGCAAAAATATACGAAAGATATTTCTGTTATCTGGGAAGAATTCTTTTTTTCCCTCCAACAGTCAGACCCTACCACTACTCTATCGTTCCATTTTATTTGTGGGGATACTTGTGCTTGGCTTAGATATATCCCGGTTGGAAATGGTGGTTTTTTGGAGTGGCTTTTAGAAGAAACCGATTCGAACAGTTTATCCAGATTTCACGAATTTTCCATGCAATCTTCTGATTTATTTAGCGTTGAAACCAGAATATACCTGACAAATATTTTTAATGTACTGCCATTTCTCTATAAAGAAATGGAACAGCAGGAACAATATGAATCCTTAGATTATTTGAAACAGATCTCACAAAATGCTTACCATCTGTTAAAAATGGTAAATAACAGTTTGGCATACCGTAAACTTAGTCCTAATTCCCTCCGCTTAACTGCAGTGGATATTACAAAAGAGTTAGAGCAACTTTTTATTTTGGTACAGGCAAACCTGCTTCGTTCCAACAAAACGTTTGAATATCATCTTCCAGATTCTCCTATTTTGATGCAAACGGATGTAGAAAAACTCCACATTGCTCTATTAAACTTAATTTCCAATGGATATTTATATGGGGGGTCTGATAATTTGGTATCCATTTCGGTTTGTACCCAAAAAGAAGATTTGATTATTCGGGTAACCGACCATGGAGAAGGAATTTCCACAGAACAGTTTGAACGGGTATTCACTCCTTATTATTCCTATAACCCTAATACTGGAACTCATAGTGGAATTGGCCTTGGACTGCCCTACACCAAAAAATTAGCGGAATGTTTAGGAGGAAGCTGTTTATTAACTAGCCAGCCTCATCAAGGCACACAGGTTGTCCTACGCCTTCCCATAAAAAACAGTGTAAAAGATACCGTACAATTTCAATCTAATCGGTTTGAATATAGCACTGGCAGATTCTCTCCCGTTTCTATTTACCTTTCAGATATCTGTGAAATCCCTATCTTTTAATTCAAATAAATTTAGTGATTGATACAAAATACTTTTTTTCAGCAAGATAATTGGAAAATCGGTTGACCCAGCCATAAAAAAATAGTACAATTAATTTGATTATTATTTTGTTTCTGTCCCAAAAGTCCATATTTTTAAGCTTTTGATGGTTTATGAAAAAACAACAAGCGCCAGTACGGTAAAAAAGCGGTTTGTTTTATCACACACCCAAACCACCCTTTTTGGGACAGCAACTATAAAAGATATGGAGGTTTATCGACTTATGGCTGTAAAATATGTTTTTGTAACAGGTGGCGTTGTTTCCGGGCTTGGAAAAGGCATTACAGCGGCATCTTTAGGGCGTTTGCTAAAAAATAGAGGGTATAAAGTAACCATCCAAAAATTTGACCCCTACATTAACGTGGATCCTGGTACAATGAGCCCTTACCAGCATGGTGAAGTATTTGTTACAGACGATGGCGCTGAAACTGATTTGGATTTAGGCCATTATGAGCGTTTTATTGATGAAAATTTATCTGTTGATTCCAATATTACTACAGGTAAAGTATACTGGAATGTATTGAACAAAGAGCGTCGTGGAGACTATTTGGGCCGTACTGTACAAGTAATCCCCCATATTACAAATGAAATCAAAAATAAAGTATATGCCGTAGGCAAAAACAGCAATTGTGATGTAGTTATCACGGAAATTGGCGGTACTGTTGGGGATATTGAAAGCACCCCATTTTTGGAGGCAATCCGTCAGGTTGTCACCGAAGTAGGGCGAGAAAACGTAATCTATATTCATGTTACATTAGTTCCAACTGTTCCAGGTTCTACTGAATTAAAATCCAAACCAACCCAGCACTCTGTTAAAGAATTGTTGAGTTTAGGTATCCAGCCTAATGTAATTGTATGCCGCAGCGATTACCCTCTGCCAGATGATATGGTAAACAAAATTGCTTTATTCTGTAATATCCGTCCACAGGATGTTATACAGAACCTAACTGCTGGTACTTTGTATGAAGTTCCTATGATGTTGGAAAAAAACGGTTTGGTGAAATCTGTATGTCATCATTTACATTTGGAGGAACGAGAACCAGACCATGTACAATGGCTGCAAATGATCGACCAGGTGAAAAGTGCAAACAAAGAAGTTACCATTGGTCTGGTAGGAAAATATGTAGAGTTGCCTGACGCATATATCTCAGTAGCTGAAAGCTTATATCATGGTGGTTTGCCACACTCTACAAAAGTAAAAATTGAATATATCCAATCTGAAGATATCACAGAAGATAATTGTGCCGATTTACTGAAGAACTGTGATGGCATCTTGGTTCCTGGCGGTTTTGGAGACCGTGGTATTGAGGGAAAAATCACAGCAATCCGCTATTGCCGTGAAAACAACCTTCCTTTCTTCGGAATTTGTTTGGGCATGCAGATGGCTGTTATTGAATTCGCACGCCATGTAGCAGGACTGGAAAACGCAAATTCCGCAGAATTTTTAGAAGATGCAGAAGATCCAGTAATTGATATTATGGATGACCAAAAAGATATCACCAAAAAAGGTGGTACGATGCGTTTGGGATTGTATCCATGTAAACTTCGTCCAGATACCAAGTGCCGTAATCTATATGGAGAAGAAGTGATTTACGAACGTCACCGTCATCGCTATGAATTCAACAACGCTTATCGCGCAAAATTGGAGGAAGCTGGTTTGACCTTAGCAGGTGTTTCTCCAAACGAAAAATTGGTAGAAATTGTAGAGGTAAAAGAACATCCTTGGTTTGTTGGGGTACAATTCCATCCAGAATTTAAATCTCGTCCAAACCGTCCTCATCCTTTGTTTGTGGATTTTGTCGGAGCCGCTTTACAACACAAAGAAAATCAATAATTTGAATTGGGAAGGCAGTTAAATTTGCCTTCCTTTTTATATAATTTTAGCAAAATGGCATCATTGCCTTATTGGTAAAAAAGGTTTTTATATCGTATATAATTAGGAAACAAAGGTTCCCATAGTGCATATAATAAAAACATATTTGCATAACCAAATGGAAAACAAAATAACTTTATAAAACACAAATTATTCAATGATTTGTGTTTCTCCTATAATATGACAAAATACATAAAAATTAAACTGAAAATTTTTGCGATTTATTTATTGACAAAATGCGTCCTATATATTAACATAATAATATATTAATTAATAAATTGAATGGGGGTTTCATTTATGGAACAAAAAAATGGTAAAGCGGTAGCTTCATTAGTGTTGGGTATTATTTCCCTGGTACTGATGTTTATTCCATACGGTGGTTGGGTTGGTCTTATTTTAGGTATTGTAGGTATCATCTTAGGTATCTCTGCTAAAAAAGAGGCTCCATCCGGTATGGCTACAGCAGGTTTGGTTCTGTCCATTATCGCTGTAGCTCTGTGTGCAATTAGTTTAATTGCTTGTGTTGCTTGTGTTGGCTGTATCGGTACAGCTGGTATGTTATCTTACTAATAATTAGAAAAGCACACAACGGGCAAACCATTACGTTTGCCCGTTTTTTTCATATGATTCGAAAATGAATTCCCCTCTGATTGTAAGACAAAATGGAAATACAACTTATTCCATTTAGCTATTATAAAAGCACCAGAAAACAAAACTTTTACTATAAAATATCAAATGATATGAATTCCAATGATATTCATTATCAAATAAAATACTTTATTTTTATTGTATCTCCCATATCGATTTATTTCTTAAATTCTATCCCGCTTTTGCAATACGAAAGGAGCTTATTATGTTACCAACCATTACAATTGGAGATTTTACGATTGCGATGTATGGGCTGCTTATTTTAATTGGATTCGCCCTTGGATGTCTCGTATCTGTATTCCGTTCTTCAAAATGCGGTGTACCAAAAGAAGATGTTTTCTATTCTATATTATTTGGTGCTATTGGCGTCGTAATAGGTGGAAAAATCTTATATATCCTCACGATTCTAAAGCCACTCATTGAACATTTCTCTGAGTTAATCCAGTCTCCAGAGAACATATTGGGACTTTTAGGAGGGGGATTTGTCTTTTATGGTGGATTATTTGGTGGAATCATCGGTGTATATTTATACTCCAAAATATACCGTATTCCATTTTATCCTCTCATTCAAGTGATGATTCCAGCAATTCCATTAATTCATGCGTTTGGTAGACTAGGATGTTTCTGCGCTGGCTGTTGTTATGGTATTCCATTTGATCCACCAATTGGCATGATGTTTCAAGCATCCCCTGTAGCACCTCATGATATTACTCTATTTCCAGTACAATTGTTGGAAGCTGGTTTGAATTTAATTTTATTTTTTGTGCTGTATTATGGAATCAGCAGAGTCGAAAATAAGATTTCTCTACTTGGTTTTTATCTCATCTGTTATGGTGTAATCCGATTTATTACGGAATTTTTCCGTTATGATGCGGAACGGGGTTCCTGGCTCATCTTCTCCACCTCCCAGTGGATTAGCCTGCTTGTGGTTCCATGTGGTATTATATTAATAATCAGACAATATAAACGGTATAAAGCCAGACAAAATATTAATTAATCTCGATCACTTTTAACCTCTCATCTATATCATTTTATAGTAAATCACAAACAGTAAAAGCTAGGAATATTTACTCTATAAAGGAATACTGGAGCCCAATCCAGCTGTTTATACTTTGTTTTATAATAGCTAGTTGTACTTTATTGCATACCAAAAAACAAAATTATTTTTTGAAAAAGATGTTTTTTCATTACAAACAAATCTACTTCAAATACGATTTATTATTTACATCACTGTAAAAAGTGTATCGTTTCCTCTTTTTCAATATGATCAAAAAAATTTCTTCAAAGGGAAAAAACAAAAAATAGTTTATCACAATCTAGTCAAATCCACTGGTTCAATCAGCGGCTTACAAAGCGTCTATAAGAAGTGCTGAATGATATTATTGCATTACCAACCATAAACAGGTCAAAAATAGTACTATTTTGCTCTTTTTTCAGTACAGTCTTTCCCTTTTCTGTCCACGTATAGCTCTCTCTTAGGATTGGTTGCACTATTCTTTTTCTTTCCTTGGTAAAACCAGAAAATTTTCTACATCGAAAGACACCATAAAAAAGGTCTAACAATATTGTTAGACCTTTTTATTTTAATTATTTTCTATTATTTAGACATACGTTTTTTATGTCCTACTAGAACACCAACGGTTGCTGCAGATAAACCGGAAATCATGAGATAGAGTATATTTCTTCCTGTATCTCCAGTCCGCACTGTTTTTGTTGTTGTATTTGCAGATTTCGTCTCTTGGCTTTCCTGTCCGGTAGAAACTACTTCTTTCGTTTCATCCTGGGAAGGTTGTTTTGAAGTAGTATCTTCTGTTGTAACCGGAACCAAGTTGTCAATTGCCTGTTGTACTACATTTACCGCCGTATCAACTTCATCTTGGGTTGCATTATCATTTTCCAATACTGTTGTTGCAGTTTGTACGGCTGCTGTTAACGCATTGTAGCTTTCTGCTGTATACGCTGTCGCATCTTTTCCGTTTGCTTCTGCTACCACCTGTTCCAGTACAGATTTATCTGCTTTAAACCTCAGGTTCATCATTGCGTTTAACAGATTATCTGCTGCCTCTGTAATCTGCTGCTGCATTGCATTGTCCGCATTTGCCAGTAATTCTTCCGCCGCAGTAAGAGCAGTATCAAATTCTGCCTGTCCAGCCTCAATATACTGGGATAAATCGTAGCCTTTTGCAATATCGACCAACATTTGTAAGGAAGTAATATCTCCTTTTACAAATCCAAGTTTGTGAATCTCATTTAACAATGTTTTCCACGCAGCATCCACTTGTTCCTGAGAAGCGGTTGGGTCCTCTAAAATTGTTTTTGCCTGATCGAATGCCTCAAGGAAAGATTTCTGTACATCTGCAATTACATTGTCAAACTCATCACTCGCTTTTACGTTGTCTGCATATGCTACTACTTTCTTTAAAATATCCTTATTCGTGGATTGAACCGTTCCAACTGTATATTGAAGTGCATTAGAATAACCAAGTATGTTTCCCTCTGCATCTTTTGCCACTGCATAAGCAATGTCTGTTTGCCCTTTTGCGGTAGAAAGTTCAATTTGTGTTTGACCTTCTGTTCCTTGTCCTAAAATATTGTTTGTAAGTAAATTAGCGTTCAAGCTATCCACTGTTAAAGTTTTTGGTGTAGTGCGATCAAAGTTGACTGGCAATTCTGCAATATCAATATCACTAGCAACTACTCCGCTTCCATAATTATCTAGTTTAGGAGTATCATAATAGTTATAGTCATCTAATACTGGAGAGTAAGAATTTAAATAAATTTTTCCATTTGCCAGGTCAAAGTACATCATTTTAATGTATCCTTCACCGCCACCTGGAGCGCTTTGATAGTCAGTACAGATACGATAAACAACGCGGTCTTCGACTCCATCGCCGTTATCATCAAATCCTACGTTATTCATAGAAGCACCATGGTAATGTCCATTTAACATAGCAATGACATTAGTATGTGTTTTGCAAACCTGTTCTAACAATAAATCACTGAAATAATCCGGTTCTGCATTTGCATTAATTCCTGGATGGGTACAGATAATCGCTTTTTTATCAGGATATTGTTCCAATACACTGTTAATCCAATCCACCTCTGGAGTGTAGATATCCCAACTCATATATATGAACAGCAATTCTTCTCCATCTACGTTCACCAGGTCATAGTGCCCTTTATTATCATCGTAAGTTCCACCATACCAGCTGTTTCCTTCATAACGTTCTGCACCAAAATATTTATCATATAGTTCATAACGTTCATTTCCGTGACCAGTATCATGGTTTCCGCCTAATAAACCATAAGGCAAACCAGCCTGTTCAAATTTACTTAACTCATTAGAAGCATTGACATATTGGTATTCTTCATTAAATTCGTCAACAATATCCCCCGTATGGACAACGTATTGGATACCAAGACCATCTTTATTATCTACAATCCAATTGGTCATTTTAGAGAAGTTCTCCATATATTGTTCCGAATAATATTGCGTATCGGAAATCCAAGCAATTGAGAAATCATACTGCTCTGGAATTCCTGTACCATCCCAGTTGTAATCATTTTTTACGGTATCCTGGGTAGCTTGAGGTTCTGTATAAGGGGTGTATTCTTCTCCTCTTGCTTGCGCCAAAACAGTAACTTTTCCGTTTTCTCGATAATCTTCCAATGGGAATACTGCGGTAATTTTACCATTCTGTTCAGTTGTTTCAAGAATATCCCAGGTACTGTCTGTAGTATTTAAAGCGTATAACTGGATTGGTTGATCATAATCCGCTTGAGCAGAGAGATCTATTCTGATTTGTTCTTGTTGTGTGCCATCTGTTGTGATTTCAAAAATCTGATATGGGTATTGACCATTATCCGAAGTTACTGAACCCAATCCATTGGCAGCTTCAGCCTCTGCGGTACTATCTCCAACACCTGTATAAATACTAAGGTCATTTAAAGCTTTTGCTTGATAAATTGTGGTATTGGCTGCACCTTCCACACTTCCTACTGTGGCTACTGCTGGATAAGTAGAGGATTCAATACTGAAATCCAAATCGGTTGCTACTGGAGTTTCTTCTGGTTGTTGTGGGGTACTGTTATCTACTGTAAAATCAATGGTTTTGGAATTGCCAGAACTGCTGTTGACAACCAACTGGTGACCACCATCGGAAAGCGCTGTGGTATCAATCATACCAGATACGGCATCTACTTTGCCCGCTGGGATTTCAAAATCCATAATCGCAGCGATTTCGCAATCAGCGGAATCCCCCATTTTAATTTCGCCCATTGTGCTGAGATCATTGCCGTTTACTCCAACTACAGAAGTTGGCTGGATTACCGTACCATCTGTCAAGGAAAGTGCCATATTACTGATATAAAAGTCATCATTATTCGCATCAGTATCAGATTCCCAGGTGGAACCATAGGTACCAGCACGGATTGCCAGTTCAATCGAAACGGAACCATCTTCATTGTATGTAAAATAGGATTGGTCTACCATAATTGCCATAGAAGAGTCCGACGGAATTTCACTGCATTTGGAGAAATTTTTGATAATCTTATCCCCACAGGTCAAGGCATTTTTAAAATAGCTATCTACACCACGGTGGGTAAAGGTGAAAAATGCGCCATTTTCAAAAGATGGGGTTAATTCCACTGGAGCACCATCTACTGTGGCGGTAATGGAAGAAGTTGTATTGTCAAAGTCTTTGATAGAAAGAGATTGTGTTCCGGATAAACTTCCATCTCCACCAAAGTTTACACGTAATCCTGTTACATTATCCAGTTTATTGACGGTAACTCTTTGGACATCTGTCATGGTATAGCGGTAGGTATTATATGCTTTTACATAGTAATCTACATAATCCGCGTTTAATACTACATCGGATGGAATAAACGCATACCATTTGTTATAGATAGCAAATGATGTTGTCTTATCACATACATAAGAATCCATATCAGGTGTCTTATAGTACAATTCAATGGATTTTACCGGCATCACATCGCTCCCACTGTAGTTATATGGGATTCGAATAAAATCCCCTTGGTTTACACTGGTTACTGGATCAACTGCCAAAGATAGATTTGGAGAGGAACCATCATCTTCAGCATAGGTTACCTGGGCGTCATTGATAGCACCCATATTTGTTGTGGATTGCGCTTTATAAACATCCATTTTTGGTCCGTCTGGATTAATCTTCAGGTCAACGCTTTTGTTGTCCTTCATATCATTAGTTCCATCCCAGAAGTAATAGGAAACTAATTCCCTGTCTTGGTTTTCCGCCATTTTATAAACTTCAAAACCACGGAGTGTATTATTTAATCCATTTTGATTTTCAAAAATAAAGACTGGAACATTTTCTGGAATACTGTAGGCCGCACGGAATTCCTCTTCAGTTGGATAGGTTGTATAGGAACCTGCTAAAGAGTCTGCACGGTAACACCAGATAACTGCTGTACTTCCTGCTGGGATAATACAGCCTTCCTTACTTTTATCCATAGTAGTAATTTCCAATGTTTTTACATTATCCGTTTTAATCCGATAATCAATTTGGTATTCTTTGTTTAAATCAATATCCTGGCTGGTTGTATTTGTTAACTCAAAACATTCCATTAAATCATTGGATCCAGACCCATAAACCGCATCTCGATTACTATCGTTTGCTCTAATCTCTGTTAAATATAAACCTTCTGGTTTCCGATTTTCTGGAATATGGATTTCACGTTGTCCATTTAATTGAGCGGTATATACAACACCGGCAGTGGTTGGCTTTTTGCTTTCATATACATTCATTGTAGAGCCAAAGTCTGGAATGCTCAATTGGACAGAAAGTCCATCGGATGTTACCTCATCCGTTGTTTTGTTATAATGGTAGTAAGAAACCGTCTCCCCAGTAGATTTTTTAATCGCAAAACCACGATCATTTTCTGCAAATCCGTTTTGTCCGCTTACTATGAATACTGGAACATCATCCGGTACATTCATATCTTTACGGAATTCCTCTTCAGAAGCATAACCGCCTTCCCCTAGGTCTTTTCTTTGGCTCCAAAAAATAACAGTCTGTCCTGGGGCAATGTTAACGTCACTGCTACCATCAACAGTGGTAACTGCCAACTGTTTCATCACATAGTTGTCTTCAGAAGGATATTCGTACCAAAAACCATAGTCTTGGTTAAAATTGATTGTCTGGTCAGAAGTATTTGTAATTTCAACAAATTCCATCTGGTCACTAGTATTTCCATAAACATCGCTTCGATAAGATACATCATTTTGATAAATTTCAGTCATCCACAAGCCTTTTTGCGCTGGTTGATCCAAATTATTTGCAGTATCTTGTACCGCAAATGCTGGAAGTGCTGACCCTGCAATCATGGTAGACGCTACCGCAACGGATAAGCAAGCCGCTAAAAGCCTTTTTCCAAATCGCTTTTTCATTTACATTTTCCTTCCTAAATGATAGTAGGAGCATTGATTTACTCCAATTGATACACTACCATATATAAATTTCTGTTACTATCATAAACAAATCATATTCAAGTTAAATGTATAAATTATCATTTCGGAAAAATAGCGATAAAATAAAATCTGTTTTACAATATAAAAGATAAAAGTAAACAAAAAGAAATATAAGAAAAATTTATGTTAAATAAATGTGTGGTTTCAGCTGCACGGTAAGGAACAATTGATTCATTATTTTTCCAAAAGCCAACCAATTGATTGCCTAAAAGTTTCCCTATAGTTCAAAAATGCACCTATATTAACGAATCAATATACAAAAAATAAACTGATTCCGTCCGAAAAACGAAACCAGTTTATCCAATCCACTTTAATGTTATCTACTCTACAAAAATGTTTATATCGTTCATACCATTCCAATTAGATTTTTGCAGTATCATAATGGGCACGTTCTCCGCCAATAAATTTAGGGCGTGTCCTTGCGCAAACCAGGTGGGCTTCTCCAATCGAAGAAAGGGATAGGCGTACGGGTACCGCTACCTGTTTTAAATGCATCCCAATCAAAGTATCCCCAATATCCATTCCACCATGAGCTTTTATGGTTTCTACTGCAACTGGGTTCTGGAAATTCTGGTATGCTGTTGTGGCAAAGCTTCCCCCTGCTTTTGGCTGGGGAACCACATTGACCGGCTCATACCCATATTTTTCAGCTGCCGCCTGCTCTAAAATAATACACCGGTTTAAATGTTCACAGCATTGTGCCGCTAAATAGACACCATGCACTTGCAGCACTGGATAAATCCCCTCAAATACCGCTTTTGCCAGTTCCACACTGGAATCAGAACCAATTTTATGCCCTCCAATTTCGCTGGAAGAACATCCAACCACCAAAATTTCCTGTGGTTTTAATTTTGCAATCTCCAGCAGTTCTTCTACCGCCTGACGGGCCTGGTTTTTAATTTCTTCTAACATAAAAATCCCTCCTATTCTTCATACCTTTGTTTGATGTATCCGGAATATCTTCTGGTTAACTCCTGTTCAATGGGGATAATCAGACGCATCCCCTGCTCTCTATTATCCGCAGAAGCGGTAATGCGGATTAGAGTACCATCATCCTTTGCGTATGTAGCAACAGTAGGATTGGTTAAATCCAACAGAGCAGAAATGGAGTCTGCCACTGGTGCTTCCCCTACTATTTCTGGTGGAGCTTCCTGCATACTCTTTAATTTCAAATTGACCGAAACAAATACCCGATTACTACGGGAATTTAAATATTGATGGCAACACAGTTCAAACATCGGCTGCATTTCACTTGGAGGTCCAGGAAGCAGTACAATTGTCTTGCGATTTCGTTCGATAATACAGCCCGGTGCGGTCCCAACATCATTATACAACGGAATACAGCCAGTTGGCAAATAAGCCTGTTTGGCGATGCTATCCGTCATTGCAATGTGCAGCTGCCCAATCTTTTCCTCAATCCAATGGTAAGCCTTTTGATCTTTTACCAAAGTTTTTCCGAAATACTCTGCGGCAACCTCTTTGGTCAAATCATCTTTGGTAGGCCCTAACCCTCCGCACATCACCACCAGGTCAGCCCTGGTAAAAGCAATCTCTAAAGCCGAACGTAAACGCTGCCGGTTATCCCCCACCACCGTTTGGTAATAGACATCAATCCCTAGATGCGCCAATTTTTTAGCTAAATACTGGGCATTCGTATTACAAATATTTCCCAGCAAAAGCTCTGTTCCTACACATAAAATTTCTGCCACCATCGCAATATCCTCCTTTATGAATTTGCATACTGGCTATTATATAATTCATAATAAAAGCCTTTTTTCTCTAATAATTGGGTATGGGTTCCCTGTTCCACAATATTCCCCTGATTCATCACAAGAATTTGGTCTGCATTCACAATCGTGGATAACCTATGGGCGATAACAAAACTGGTCCGCCCCTCCATCAATTTTAAAAAGGCTTTCTGAATCCGTATTTCCGTTAAAGTGTCAATTGAACTGGTAGCCTCATCCAGAATCAGCATTTCTGGGTCTGCCAACATTGCCCTAGCAATGGTGAGCAGCTGCCGCTGCCCTTGTGAGAGCTGCCCCCCTTCTTGGGAAACTACCGTATCATATCCATCTTTTAATCGGGTGATAAATCCATGGGCATGAGCGGCCTTTGCCGCCTGTTCTATTTCTTCTTGGGTAGCATCCGGTTTTCCATAAGTCAAGTTTTCCCGGATGCTTCCACCCATCAGCCAGGTATCCTGTAACACCATGCCAAAACTTTGGCGAAGGCTGTCCCGAGTAATTCGGCGGGTATCAATTCCATCAATCAAAATCGCCCCATCCGTCACTTCATAGAACCGCATTAACAGATTAACTAGTGTGGTCTTTCCACAACCTGTTGGTCCAACAATGGCGATTGTCTGACCCGGCTTTGCCTCAAAA
Source organism: Massilioclostridium coli (assembly GCF_900095865.1). Classification (GTDB taxonomy): domain Bacteria; phylum Bacillota; class Clostridia; order Oscillospirales; family Ruminococcaceae; genus Massilioclostridium; species Massilioclostridium facile. Next base: position 414,412 of record NZ_FMIZ01000006.1, read on the forward strand.
CAAAAATCCTGAATTAATTTCTGGTCTGAACGATAAGAAAAAGAAACATGGTCAAAACAAACATGACCCTTGCAGTCATGTAACTCCATGGCATCTGGGATATCTGATGTTTGCGGTGGAGCATCAATCACCGCAAAAATGCGTTCCAACGAAGCGAAAGCCGTTTGTAGTTGAGCGGTAATGCCGGAAATCTCGTTAAAAGGTTTGGCGAATTGGGCGGAATAAATCAAAAAACTGGAGATAATTCCAACAGAAACCCCCTGCGTAACAGCGATTATCCCCCCTGCAATACCTACAGCAATATAACAGATATTATTCACAAATCGGGTACTTGGGTTTACCATTGCGGAAGCAAACATAGCATGAGTAGCTGTTTTCCGTAGACGATCGGAAATATTGTCAAATTCTTCGCACTCCAGTCCTTCCCTACCAAATGCTTTGACAATTTTCTGATTACCTACAATCTCAGCGGCAAACGAAGATAATTCCCCAACCGACTGCTGCTGTCTGGTAAAGGTTTTCTGGCTAAACTTTGTAATAAAATATGCCACAATCAGGCAAATCGGCGTCAACACCAAAATGGTAACAGTAATTGTCACGTTCAGATAAAACATAAACGCTACTGCGGAAATCAGGGTAACAATTCCAGAAAACGCGTTGGTGATGGACACCGCCATAGCGTCGCTGACACTATCTAAATCATTGGTAAAACGGCTGATAATATCCCCATGGGGATGGTTGTCGTAATAAGAAAGTGGCTGCAAATTTAAATTGTGGAAGGTATCCCGTCGCATATCCCGCACCACAAGGTAGGACACTTTATTGGCATAGCGGGAAATAAACCACTGGAACAAGGAGGAAATCACATAGATGACCCCCAATCCAATCAGAATTTGAATCAGACCTGGAAAATCCACTGCACCTGGACCGTGGATGTGATCAATGGCAACCCCATTCAGATAGGTAGCAGCCACTACGCCCAAGCTGCTAACCAAGGCACAAACCAACGCAAGCAGGATTTGAAACCGGTATTTTTTGGCGTATCCAAGCAAACGGCGAAAATTTTTCATCTTGTCCCTCCTCACTTGCTTTGGGATTGATAAATTTCTTGATAGGTTTCACAGGTTTGTAACAATTCCTCATGCTTCCCGTGTCCAACCAATTTTCCGTCATCCAGCACCAGAATATGGTCTGCCAGAGTGACGGAACTGATCCGCTGGGAAACGATGATAATTGTCCCATTTTTCAGATATTCCTTTAAAGAGCGGCGCAGCTTCAGATCTGTCTGATAATCCAACGCACTCAAACTGTCGTCTAAAATTAACAAATCTGGCTTCCGAACTAATGCTCGGGCAATGGACAGCCGCTGCTGTTGTCCACCGGAAAAATTCTTACCACCCTCATGAATTTGGGAATGGATTCCCTTATTCAATGTCTTTACAAAATCATATGCTTGCGCAGCCTTCAGCGCCTCTATGATCTCCTGTTCTGTTGCATCCTCTTTTCCCCAACGAATATTGTCCGCAATGCTACCGGAGAATAGCACTGTCTTTTGGGGAACAATTGTGATTTTGGAGCGCAGATAATCCTGTGCTAACTGCTTCACTGGTTTGCCTCCAAACCTTACTTCCCCTTGGTTTACATCGTAAAACCGTGGAATCAAATTAATCAAGGTGGATTTCCCGCTTCCTGTGGTTCCCACAACCCCAAGGATATTTCCTACTGGCAAGGTAAATGAGATGTCCTCCAACACTTCTTTTTGGTTATACCCAAAGGAAACATGGTCAAACTCTACGAAAGGAGCGGTTGGATCTAGTTCCCGTTCCGCCTGTTGGTCTTTTACCGAAACATCACAAGTCAATACTTCATTGATTCGGTTGGCAGAAGCAGATGCTTTGGTAAACAACACTACCAAGTTTGCCACGATAATCAGTGCCATCAAAATTTGGGTGACATAGTTGATCAAAGCCACAATACTTCCCTGGGTTAAATTACCCGCATTTACGCTGATACCCCCAAAATAAAGCAGCACAATAATGCCAGCATTCATTACCACTGAGGTAATCGGGTTCATCAAAGCGGAAAGATTGGTAACATGGATATTCGCCCTAGCCAACTGTTCGGTTGCTTCGTCCATCCGTTCCCGTTCTTTTTCATGGCGGGCAAAAGCCCGGATTACCCTTACACCGCTTAAATTTTCCCGCAGAACCTGCCCTAACCGGTCCAATTTGCGTTGGGCGTTTTGATAAAGTGGAACCGTCTTTTTCATGATAACTACCAACACCAATACAAAGATAGGAATCAGCACCACAAACACCAATGAAAGCTGTGGGTCAATATAAATCGACATCACCAGTGCACCAATACACAAAAAAGGCGCCCTACTCACCAAACGGATCAAATAGGCAACTGCCATTACAACTTGATTGACATCGTTGGTTAATCGATTAATCAAAGTGGCGTTTCCAAATTGGTCCAGCTCCTGATAAGAAAGTTGGGATATTTTCTGGATCAATTCCCGGCGGATATCATTACCAACGTTCTGGCAGGTAACAGACGCAAAATATTGGCATAACGTTGCCGAGCCAAGCCCTACAATAATAACACCCAGCATCAGTATCCCAGTTTTCCAAATATAAGGAATATCCATATTGTGTATCCCCACATCAATAATCCTCGCCATCAGCAAAGGTAGCAATAGTTCCAATATTGCTTCTACCAGTTTTGCAACAGACCCGATAATTGTCTGTTTTAAATAGGGGCGCAAAAATTTTTTTAGTTGAAACAAAACGAAATCACTCCAATTTTCCGATGATATTTCTCCCTTGTGACACTGTCCTATCAAACAGTTGCGTGGTATAATATTTATATAAATGATTAAACAAATTGAATTTCATCTTTATTTTATCGTTTGTTACTTGGCAGAAAATTATGCCAGGAAAGACGGTTTTTATTATACTGAAAATTTATGAATATTTTGTAAATACTTTATTGATTTATTTGACTAAAGCGCTAAAGCGTTGTATGATAGTAATTGTTAAGTAACGGAAAAACATATTGGAAGGTGGTATAAAATGGAATTCACACTGGATACCTTGAAAAAAGACGAACAGGTGTCTTTGAGTTTACGCAAACTGTATGAGCAGTTTGGCTATAAAAAATATAAAGTAAGCAAATTTGAAGCATATGAGCTTTACCTAGAAAACAAAAATTTTTTAAAAAGTGAGCAGATCATTACTTTTAATGACCTAGATGGAAAGTTGCTGGCATTAAAACCTGATGTGACACTGTCCATTATTAAAAACACCAACGCCAACCGTGAACAGACAGAAAAACTTTATTATATCGAAAACGTTTACCGTTTGTCCCGCCAAAATCATGAATATAAAGAGATTAACCAGATGGGATTGGAATACATAGGAGATGTTGACCTGTATGCCACGTTGGAAGTAATCCAACTGGCAATGGATAGCTTAACAGCGATTGATCCCAACTGTATTTTAGATATTTCCCATATGGGGTTTGTTTCCGGGCTATTTGATAGTCTCTCGGTCGAACACAGTGTAAAAATGCAACTGTTGGGTTGCCTCCGCTCCAAAAATCTGCACGACCTGAAACGAATCGTGGAACAGGAACATATTTCTGATTTTTACCGGGATAAGCTGGAAAAAATTGCTGCTTTGGACGGGGAATTTGAATCCACCCTACAAGCGGCACAGGAATTGGTCATCAATGACAACATGCAGGATGCGGTAAATGAGCTTAAAGCCATTTATCAAATCATTTCCCAAAACCAACTTGCTCAACATATCCGGCTGGACTTTTCCATCATCCAAGATATCGATTACTACAACGGGATTATCTTCCAAGGATATGTACAAAAATCCCCAAGCGCAGTGCTTTCTGGCGGCAGGTATGATAACCTGCTAAAAAAATTCAACCGTGATGCAGGTGCCATCGGATTTGCGCTTTATCTAGATGAATTAAGTAGGTATTACCCCGTTGCTATGGATTACGATGTGGATACCTTTGTTTTGTACCAAAATGATGCCGATTGCAATATACTCTCTCAGCAGATCAACAAGCTGGTTTCCTCTGGGGAACGGGTTCGGGCTGGAAAGCAGATTCCTGCTGACCTGCGTTATAAAAAACTGATGAAAATAAATGGAGATATTTTGGAGGAGGTGGATAGCCGTGCTTAATATCGCATTGCCAAAAGGACGTTTGGGGGATAAAGTTTACGAACTGTTCTCCAAAATTGGATACGACTGTAAATCCATCTATGAGGATAATCGGAAACTTATTTTTGAAAACCCGGAAAATGGTGTCCGCTATTTCCTGGTAAAACCCAGCGATGTTGCCATTTATGTCGAACATGGCGCCGCCGATGTAGGGGTTGTAGGTAAGGATATCCTGCTGGAAAGCGAACCGGATATCTACGAATTATTGGACTTGAACCTGGGAAAATGCCGGGTAGCTGTTGCAGCGAAAACAGACTATATTGAAGACACCGACAGGACGCTGCGGGTGGCAACAAAATTTGTTAACATCGCCAAACAGTATTATGCTTCCCTGAACCGAGAAATTGAAATCATCAAACTAAATGGTTCTATTGAACTGGCTCCGATTTTAGGGCTGTCCGATGTAATCGTGGACATTGTGGAAACCGGTACCACATTAAAGGAAAACAATTTGAAGGTATATAACGACATTGTTCCTATCAGTGCCCGTTTTATCGCAAACAAGTCCAGTTTTAAATTTAAAAACGACACAATTGAGCAAATGTTATCCAAACTGACGGAGGAATTGAACCAATGATAAAACTGTTTTATTCCAATGAAATGAAAGAATCCGATATTTTAAACCGGGAAATCCAAAATAACGACGAAGTGGAAGACATTGTAGCGGACATCATTAATGATGTCCGTGCCAATGGCGATCAGGCACTATTGGATTACTGCAAAAAATTTGACCATGCTGATTTAGATTCCTTGGAAGCATCCCAGGAAGAAATCGATGACGCCTACAATAGCATTGACCCTGAATTTATCCAAACACTGAAGATGGCGCGGGACAATATTGAGGCGTTCCACCGCCAGCAGGTGCGTAAAAACTTTGTGATCAACGACAAAGAAGGTATTGTATTGGGACAAAAGGTAACTCCAATCGAAAAGGTTGGCTTGTATGTCCCAGGGGGAACAGCAAGCTATCCTTCTTCCGTATTGATGAATGCTGTCCCCGCTAAAATCGCAGGGGTGAAAGAGATTGTCATGACCACTCCTCCCAACCCAGACGGCAGTTTACCACAAGCGATTTTAGCCGCCGCAAAAGTAGCCGGTGTTACCCGCATTATCAAATCCGGTGGAGCACAGGCGGTGGCTGCATTGGCATACGGCACTGAAACCGTGCCAAAAGTGGATAAAATTGTAGGACCTGGCAACATTTTTGTAGCTACTGCAAAACGCCGAGTATATGGTATTGTGGATATTGACATGATTGCTGGTCCAAGTGAAATTCTAGTAATCGCAGACGGAAGCTGCAACCCGTCCTATGTAGCGGCGGATTTGCTCTCTCAGGCGGAACACGATAAACTGGCAACCGCTGTGCTGATTACAGACAGCAAAGTTTTGGCGGAAAAGGTACAACAGGAGTTGGAAGTACAGATTCCGCAACTGCTACGCAGTGAAATCGCACGGACTTCCATTGACCAAAACGGGAAAATTATTGTGGCCGATTCTATCCAGCAAGCAGTGGAAATCAGCAACCGTATTGCACCAGAACATCTGGAAATCTGTGTGGATGATCCATTTGCTGTACTAAATTCCATCCAAAATGCTGGCTCCATCTTCTTAGGGAAAAATGTTCCAGAAGCGTTGGGAGACTATTTCGCAGGGCCAAACCACACCCTCCCCACCAGTGGTACAGCCAGGTTTTCCTCTCCATTGTCAGTAGATGATTTTGTAAAAAAATCCTCTTTTATCTATTACACCAAAGACGCCCTTTCCCAAGTACAGGAACGAGTTGTGGATTTTGCCACCAGGGAAGGTCTTACAGGCCATGCAAAATCTGTATCCATCCGGTTTGAATCCTAGCTGATTGGAGTGATTGTTATGAGCCGGTTTTTAAGCCAGCGTTTTTCTCAAATAAAACCATATGTCCCTGGGGAACAACCCCAAGATACTGAATATATTAAACTGAACACCAATGAGTCCCCCTATCCTCCTTCTCCCCGTGTATTGCAGGTAGTTAACCAGAAAGAGGTGGAGAAATTAAGGCTGTATTCTGATCCAGAAGTAAAACAACTGATTCAGCAAATCGCTGATTTTTACCAGGTATCCACCGACCAGGTATTTGTAGGAAATGGTTCGGACGAGGTGCTGGCATTTAGCTTTATGGCGTTCTGCGACCAGCAACAGCAAATTTGTTATCCCGATATTACCTATGGCTTTTATCAGGTATTCTGCCAGCTATTCGGATTGCAGCAAAACCCCATCCCTTTAAAACAGGATTTTACCGTGGATTATCAGGACTACTGCGATTGTGGGAAAAACATCGTAATCGCCAATCCCAATGCCCCAACCGGCTTGTCCTTATCATTAGAGGAAATCGAACAGATCTTGAAAACCAATCCAGACCATCTGGTGATGATTGACGAGGCATATGTGGATTTTGGCGGGACAACCTGCATCCCATTGTTAAAACAGTATTCCAATTTAATGGTAATCCAGACATTCTCCAAGTCCAGGAGCCTGGCCGGTGCCCGCCTTGGGTTCGCCATCTCCTCCCCTGAGATTATCCAGGATTTAAACAAAATAAAATTTTCTTACAATCCTTATAATGTCAACCGCCTGAGTATATTGGCAGGTTCTGCTGCTATGCAGGATCGTCTATACTGGGAATACTGTACTAACGAAGTAATCCAAACACGTAACAAGACAAAATGCGCTTTAGAACAATTAGGTTTTACTGTCCTGGATTCCAAAACCAATTTTCTGTTTGCCCGCTGCCCGAAAATCAGCGGTGAGGACTATTACAGCAAACTGAAACAGAACGGCATCCTGGTACGGCATTTTGACCAGGAACGGATTCAAGATTTTGTACGTATTACCATTGGCACACCGGCACAAATGGAGCAGTTCCTTCAGGTAACCAAAAGGCTGATGGAGGAGGAAACACAATGAGAAAAGTAACCATAGAACGGAATACAAACGAAACCCAAATTACCATCCAACTAAATCTGGATGGAACGGGACAATACCAGAATCAATCTGGCTGCGGCTTTTTAGATCATATGCTGGATTTATTCACACGGCATGGACGGTTCGATTTACAGCTCACCTGCAAAGGAGATACTTGGATAGATTACCACCACACCACAGAGGATATTGGCATTGCCTTAGGGCAGGCCTTTTCCAAAGCACTGGGTGATATGCGGGGAATCAACCGGTATGGCAGCTTTCTTCTTCCAATGGATGAAACCCTTATGTTGTGTGCCTTGGATTTCAGCGGACGCAGCTATTTGAATTACGATGTTTCCATCCCAACAGCAAAAGTTGGGGATTTTGATACGGAACTGGTAGAAGAATTTATGCTGGGATTTATCCGTGCTGCTGGAGCAACCCTGCATTTCAAGCAACTGGCGGGAAGCAATTCCCACCATATAATTGAAGCGATGTTTAAAGCGTTTGGCCGTACCTTAAAACAGGCTGTGGCAATTGACCAACAATATGCGGATGAAATCCCTTCTACAAAAGGATTACTAAAATAAATAGAAAGGAGCCACTTCCATGATTGCAATCATCGACTATGGTGTGGGAAACCTATTTTCTTTAAGCAGTTCCCTTTCCTATTTAGGGCTGGAGAACACGATTACTCGTGACCCTCAGCAGATAGAACAAGCAGACCATATTATCCTCCCCGGTGTGGGTGCTTTTGCGGACGCCTATCAAAAATTGGAGCAGACCAATCTGATTGATACCATCAAGCAGCAAACCTCCAACGGGAAACCACTGCTTGGTATCTGCCTGGGAATGCAGCTCTTATTTGATAAAAGTTACGAATACGGGGAGCACAAAGGGTTGGGATTGATCCATGGGGAAGTCTGCCCTATTCAAGACGATTTAACACAGCCTTTGAAAGTGCCCCATATTGGTTGGAACAGCCTGCATTTTCCAAAAGAAAATCCTCTGTTCCAATATAACAAAGAGGGGGATTACGTATATTACGTCCACTCTTTTTACGCCAAAAACTGCCAGGAGGATACCATTGCTACCTCGGAATATGATATCACCATCACTGGGGCAGTCAACAAAGGCAGCGTGTACGGAACCCAGTTCCATCCAGAAAAAAGCGGCGAGGTTGGGTTAAAAATATTACGGGCATTCGCCGAACTGTAAAACGGAGGTTACCATGGAAATTTTTCCTGCAATAGATTTGAGAAACAGCCAGGTGGTACGGCTTACCCAAGGGGATTACAACAGGATGGATGTTTATTCTTCCAATCCTGCGGAGATCGCCCAACAATTCAAACAAAAAGGGGCTACCAACCTACACGTAGTGGATTTGGATGGTGCGAAGGATGGCAAACTGGTCAATTTTGATACCATCCGTTCGATTGTGGAACAAGGCGGATTATTTGTAGAGGTTGGCGGTGGAATCCGTGACGAACAAAGGATTCAGCAATACCTTTCATTGGGGGTCAACCGGGTTATCTTGGGCACTGTCGCCATTACTAATTTTCCTTTTCTGCAACAGATGGTGGAAAAATACAAAGAGAAAATTGCCGTTGGAGTAGATGCGCGGGACGGCTATGTTGCCATCAACGGATGGAAAGAAATCACTGATACCAAATCGGTTGACTTTTGTCAGAAGCTTGCTGATATTGGGGTAAAAACCGTAATTTACACCGACATCTCCAAAGATGGGCAGCTTTCTGGGACAAACCTGGAAATCTACCAGGAACTAAGCCAGATAAAAGGATTGGATATTGTGGCTTCCGGCGGCATTTCCTATGAAAAAGAAATTGTTCAATTAAAAAAAATGAATTTATACGCCGCCATTGTAGGCAAGGCGATTTATACCGATACCCTCCAGTTGGACCGTGTCATCCAGCTGGCAAAATAACGGAAAAGGAGGGCATAACATGATTACCAAGCGAATCATCCCCTGTTTGGACGTCCGCAATGGGCGCGTCGTAAAGGGGATTAATTTTGAAGGAATACAGGATGTTTCTTCTCCCGTAGAACTGGCAAAGTTCTACAATGAAAGCGGAGCTGACGAGCTGGTATTCTACGACATTACCGCTTCGGTGGAGGAACGCTCATTATTTACCGATATCCTCACCCAGGTTGCCAGCCAAATCTTTATCCCTCTGACAGTGGGGGGAGGCATCAATACCATTGAGGATTTTGACCGCGTGTTAAAATGCGGCGCGGATAAGGTAAGCGTCAATTCAGGTGCGATCAAAAACCCTAGTCTGATCGCACAGGCGGCAAAAAAATACGGCGACCAATGTGTAGTCTTATCCATGGATGTAAAACGGGTAGATGGAAAGTTCCGCCTGTTTGCCAAAGGAGGACGGGAAGATACCGGTATTGACGCTTTGGAATGGGCGCAGATGGGGGAACAAAACGGCGCTGGGGAATTGGTTGTCAACAGCATTGACACCGACGGAGTAAAGGATGGCTTTGACCTAGAAATGCTGCAAGCTGCGGCTGACCGAGTTTCCATCCCAATCATTGCTTCCGGCGGAGCTGGAAAAATGGAAGATTTCTCGAAACTATTTCACTCCATCCCCAAAGTAGACGCTGGTTTGGCAGCTTCTATCTTCCATTTTAAAGAAATTGCGATTCAAGATTTAAAACAGCACCTCCGTGAAAACGGGGTTGAAGTGCGTATGGTATAAAGGAGAATCATTATGACAAAAATTGAGGACTTAAAGTTTGACGCCAACGGTCTAATCCCCGCTGTTGTACAGGATTATTACACCAAAGCGGTATTAACCGTTGCTTATATGAACCAGGAAAGTTTAAAAATCAGCATGGAAGAAGGCAAAACCTGCTTTTGGAGCAGAAGCCGCCAAGAGTTATGGCGGAAAGGGGAAACCTCCGGAAACTACCAGCATATTGTCACCATCAAGTCCGACTGTGACAATGATGCTTTGGTCGTGGAAGTAGTAAAGGACGGTCCTGCCTGCCATTTAGGGACGGATTCCTGTTTCGAAAATTATCTGTATATCAGCCCGGAAATTAAAGAATTCTCCCTGGACTCCCTCTATGAATTGATTAAGGGAAGAAAAACAGATAAAAAAGAAGGCTCTTATACCACCTATCTGTTTGAAAAGGGAATTGACAAAATCCTGAAGAAAGTCGGGGAAGAATGCACCGAAGTAGTCATTGCTGGAAAAGGTGCGGACAAAAAGGAAACCATTTTTGAGATTGCTGACTTAACCTACCACGTAATGGTATTAATGGTGGAAATGGGAATTTCCCTAAACGAAATCAAGGATGAACTGGCAAAACGTCATGTGATTGACCATAAGGTAAAACAAGAAAGGATGCAATAATGAAATTTTGCTCCAATGCTCACACCCACACCAATTTTTGTGATGGCAAAAACACAGCGGAAGAAATGGTTCTGGGTGCGATTCAAAAAGGGTTTACCTCATTAGGCTTTTCCGGCCATTCCTACCTGTCATTTGACAGCGGCTGGACCATGAGTGAGGAAGGTACCCAGGCATACTGCCAGGAGATCAACCGGTTAAAGCAAGCTTATCAATCCCAAATTTCCATCTCTTTGGGATTAGAATGGGATGCTTATTCAGATACGGTGGACCGCTCCCAGTTTGACTATATCATTGGTTCTATGCACTATTTGCGTAGCCCTGAAACTGGGATTCCATATACCTTCGAGGATACTCATGAAATGATGGAAGCCTGCCTCAATCAGGGATTCCATGGAGATGTAAAGGCAATGCTCCGTTCTTTTTATGAGCAAATGGGGGAACTCCCCCACTGGATGAAGCCGGATATCATTGGGCATTTTGACATTATTACCAAGTTAAACAGGGGGAACCGTTATTTTGATGAGGATTCTCCCGAATATCAAAACATCGCTTTGCAGGGACTAGACAGGGCAATCGAAGCAGGCTGCCTGTTTGAAGTAAATACTGGTGGGATGTACCGGGGATATTGCGATAAACCCTACCCCGCCCCTTTTTTGCTAAAACGTTTGGCAGAAAAAAACGCAAAAGTCATCATCACCAGCGATGCCCACAACCCGGATTCTTTGGATTTTATGTTTACAGAAATGGCAGAACTTTTAAAATCCTCTGGATTTTCTACCATTTATCAATTAGTTCAAGGAAAATGGACACCAACAAACATAGAATAGAACCGCTCTTTTTTGAGCGGTTTTTATTTTTACCCTGTTCCGTAAAATAAAATTTTTGCTCTACTAAGGAGGGCAAAGTTTTCATTGTAAATATTGAGCAATATAAAATAAGTAAATGATGTATTTGTATGTTTTAATTGGTATAATAATACTTATTTGTTTATAGATGGTGGGCTATATGAATAAATGAAATTTCAGTATACCTTGGATTTTTTGCTGAAATAAGCTCTTTTGAAAAAGGAAGATCTGTATGCTAAAAAACAGAAAAAGATTTATCTTCAACAAAAATATAGATATTTTATGAATTTATGAATTTTTATAAATGTATTTGTAAACCTTGCTATAAGCATCTCTAAAATAATGACTATTATTTGTAGAACTATTGAATCAATCTCAAAAAAGTGTTAAAATAAAACCCGCTAAGAAGGAGATGATACTGGTGCAATTCCAAAAAGAGATTCAGGAAGCAATGAAACTATTGCCCGACGATCAGTACTCAGCAATTGCCCAACAGGAACTGGAAAAACAGTTACAACAAGCCCATGATATGTGCCAGCAGGAAGGCATGGAAGAAAAGGAAATTTATCAGGAATTGTTTGTCATGTTTGGGCTATACTCCTGTTTAAAACGGGAAGCACAGCATCAAAAAGAGCTGGAGCAATACCAACAGTTCCAAAAAAAATATCCCCGCAGGGTAAAAGGTGGATTTCTCGCAATTATTTTAATCCCTCTAGTATTCTTTATTTTAATGTTTACGGTAGAGGCAAAGTTAATTTCCCTCTGTTTATGGATCCTTTCTATTATTGGCATCGCATGTTACTTAATTGTCCTTGAATATATGGATTACCGTTACCGTAAACGTTTACATCTGCCAAAGAAAGAAGGAGATTCGATATGAAAACAATTCTACATATTTTTCTACGGGATTTAAAACGCCTGCGCCATAACGTAATCGCATTGATTGTAGTAGTTGGCGTCTGTGTAATTCCTGCTTTATACGCCTGGTTTAATATTGCCGCCAACTGGGACCCATATGGCAGCACCAACGGTATTTCGGTTGCGGTGGCAAGTGAGGACACAGGCAGTACAGTAGAAACGATCTCGGTCAACCTTGGCTCCCAAATCATTGAACAATTAAAATCCAACGATGATATCGGTTGGAAATTCGTAGATTCTGAACAAGCGATTGAAGGGGTTAAAAAGGGGGATTATTATGCTGCTATTGTTATCCCCTCTCACTTTAGTGAGGATATGGTAAGCTTTTTAACTACCGATATCACCACTCCAAAACTGGAATATTATATTAATGAAAAGAAAAACGCCATTGCCCCTAAAATTACAAACGCCGGAGCCAGTACGGTTCAGCAACAAATCAACCAGACATTTATTCAAACAGCTGCCGAAGTAATCGGAAATGTATTAAATACTACCTCTGCTGTAATTGATGAGGATGGCCAAACTGTTATGGACCATTTTTTAACAATCCTCCAAACAGTGGACAATGATTTAACCTTGTATGACAACACAGTTACTGCCTTGTCCGATACTACTACTGCTGTACAAGGCATTGTGGATTCTGCAAAACTGACCTTGCCAGATGTTTCCTCTATGGCATCCGATGGTCAGGCTGCAACTAACGATATCCAATCCTTAATTTCAGCGGCACAACAAAATTCCCAGGGGACCAGTGAGACCATTGGCAATATTTTTACAGCTGTAAACCAAATGCTGGATTCTGTGGATCAAAGTATTGATAGCCTGCCAAATCTGGACACAACCCAGGCAAAAGCGGAGTTAGAACATATTCAAAAACAGGCTAGTTCTATTATGGAGATCAATTCAAAAGTACTCAGTGTACTCACTCAAATTCAGCAAAAGTTGCCAATCCTTTCAGATGCAATTCAACCACTAGTAAATAAAATAAATAACACAAACCAATCCTTGCAATCGATTGTGGATAACATCAATACAATTATTACCAGTGGGGAAGACCTTCAAACTGCCTTGGCAAACGCGCAAACCAATTTAAAACAATGGATTGCTTCTGGTAAATCAGATTTACAATCCGTACAAAATGAATACACTACTACTGTACGTCCAACCCTAGATTCTACTATGAGTTCTACCTATAGTGCATTACAAAGCCTTTCTTCTCTATTAGGTACGGCAGGTTCCAGCATACAAAATATAGATGGTATACTGGACGGAGTAAACCAGGCAATTACATCCGGAAATAGCGCATTGCAAAACACTTCTGCTATTATTAAAACAACCCAAGAAAAAATCCATAACTTACGTACTACTTTAGAAAATACATCCGATAACGAACAAATTGAAAAATTGTTAGAATTATTACAACAGGACCCTTCTATGTTAGGCGGATTTATGGCCTCTCCTGTACAGTTGGAAACCAACCAGTTGTATCCTATCGAAAATTATGGTTCCGCTATGGCTCCATTCTATTCTACATTGGCTATCTGGGTAGGTGGAATTGTCCTAGTAGCGATAATGAAAGTAACGGTGGATGAAGATAAACGGTTGGGGAATATCAAACCATATCAAGCCTATATAGGACGTTATCTTTTATTTATGCTATTAGGCTTAGTGCAGGCAACCATTATTTGTTTAGGGGATTTATACTTCTTAAAAATCCAATGCTTGCACCCAATGCTGTTTATGATTTCCGGTTGGATTTCCAGCCTAGTATTTACCAATATTATTTATACCTTGACCGTTTCGTTTGGGGATATCGGAAAAGCACTCAGTGTCATCATCCTGGTCATTCAAATTGCTGGCTCCAGTGGTACCTTTCCAATCGAAGTAACACCAAAATTTTTCCAAAACGTCTATCCATTCCTGCCATTTACCTATGCAATCAATGCTATGCGGGAAACCATTGCAGGATTTTATGGCAACCAATACCTGATTTATCTTTTACAGGTTCTCGCATTCCTACCATTTGCCCTACTGCTGGGATTAGTCCTGCGAAGACCATTGATTAAGTTTAACCGGTTCTTTGACGAGCGGCTAGAGGACACCCATTTAATGTAACAAAAAACTAGTCCTATGGTTTAAATCAGGTTTCCCGATGTTTCCAGTTATAGTTTCATTATATTTCTTTCAAATAGATTCATAAAACTTTAACCATCATAAAAATAATTAAAGCTGGTAGACACTTCCTCTTTGAGTGTCTACTAGCTTGTTTTTTTAAGATATAATGAAAGACTACTAGAATAGTAAGTATTTTATTTCAATTTGCCTTTGAGTATACTGTATTTCTTTTCATTATACGTTTATCAACGCCCAAAACAAATATTATCTTTGCCAGTTAAAAAATGGACTTTTTTCGCTCCAAACTAAATTGCAGAGATTAAATTGTTTGAACTTTAACCGGCAAAAACTACTATCTGCACTTTGTTTGTCACAACTCATTCTGGGGTTCTCTCAAAAGTTCCAAAATTTCTCGTTGGAATCATGGCAATTCTTGTTCCTTATTGGATATTATCAATATTTTTAGGTTTTTTCAGCTACAACTACTGATTAAGCCAGTGTTATAAGTTGTCCCTATAAGGCAACATCGCAAGATGCACCAAATTTATTTTACTTATATTGCTTGTCCCACAGCCTGTAAACGGTCAAATCATCCTTCTAACAATCTGTATCTCATCGGAAAATTATTACTGTTAGCGGCTCATTTCACTCAGTACTTGAAGCTAAAATTTTTTACAGGACATACACTGGTAGAGCCGATGGTTTCCGTAACCAACAAAAATCCCCTGTGTCATGTTTACACAGGGGATTTTTGTTCTCTTCTCTCTTTGATTACTCTGGCTGGATAACACCTTTTTGTAAAGACATACAAGCATACAATGCTTTTTCGCTGGTAGCAACAATGGCATAAGCTTGTTCTGATTTTTGATAAAAGTCAAACCGTTCCATTGTACCTACAGCGGATGCGCCACGCTCGTCATATTTCCCAATAATTTCATAAAATGTATCCCAAATAGGGGTTTCTACTTCGAAACCTGGATCTACTTGGATTAATTTTACTGGTTTTTCTACATAAGTATCCAACGGAAACACCTTTAAAATCGCATCCAGCAATTCGGGTACACCATGTCCGTCACAACGGATTACCTTCGCATTTTTGCCTTTTGACTCAGCCGGAAAATTTCCATCTGCCAAAATAATGGTATCACTGTGGCCCATTTCAGCTAAAACCTTTAATAATTCAGGAGATAAAATGTTTGGGATTCCTTTTAACACTGCAATTCCTCCACTCCATCAAACAACAAAATCGTTTTCATTATATCTCTTTTTTGCGGTATTTTCAAGGTATATTTTACACAAAAATATGCTATAAAATTTGTTCATCACTATAATTTTCGAATGGAGTTACGGATTACCAGTTTTCCGGGAATATAATAATGTTTTTGCCGCAAATTGTGCTCCATATATCGTTTTAATGTTGCATAGCATTTTCTTCCAAACACCTCATAATCCTGTCGGATCGTAGTTAAGGAAGGCCTGCAATACCGTGCCAACGCAATATCATCAATGCCAATGACTCCAACATCTTCTGGAACATGGTACCCATTTTCCTGTAGGGCGTCCATAATGCCAATGGCAATCATATCACTGGAGGCAATTATAATCTCCGGCATGTCATATCCCTCTAGTTTTTGAATCAGCTCCTGCATCACAACTTTTCCACTATCCATTTTTTCTAACTGTAGCCAGCGGTCTGTAATAATCCAGTCTGGATTGATCCTGACATGGTACTTTTTCATCGCCTGGATAAACCCATCGTATCGTTCCTGTAAATTGACCATATCCAATGATTCACTAATATACCCTATTTTTCGAAATCTTTTTTCATGAAGGTAACAGATAGTTTGATCCATATATTCTTGATATTGAAATTCCACAGAAGGATAATCTTCATAATGCCGATCTGCCAAAAGCACTTTAACCCCTGTTTCTGCAGCATGGTTGAGAATATGTTCATCGTTCCCTCCGCCCAATACAATTAAGCCATCTATCCGTTGTTCAATTAGGGTATCTACATTTTTTTGCATCCGTTTTAAACTATATCCTGTATCCACCATAACAGTAGTATATCCATCATTGCTAAAATGGCGAATAATCGTAGAAGCTGTTTTGGAATAAAATTCGTTAGAAATATCCGGTACAATAATCCCAATCATATGGGTTCTATCCTGCCGCAAACGGCGTGCCAGCGCATTTGGAATATAATTCAATTCCTGGATGGATTGATTTACCCTCCGCTTTACTTCCTCTGTAATTGGCGCAGTTCCATTGATCACATGGGATACTGTGGACAGCGCAACTCCAGATCGGTTTGCCACGTCTTTCATGGTTGGTTTTTTCTTATTATTTTTTCCCCCTATTTGCTGATTCAAATTTTCCCTACTCCTTTCCATTGAAAAAATACAAAAAGAACCCCAGTAGTAGCCAGGGTCCTGTTCAAATTTATTTTTGTCAAAAGGATTCTTCCTGTTCGATTAGAGCAGTATACTTCTGATAAAAATACTGCATATCAGAAACGTAGGAGCCCTCTTTACTATTGTGGATTTTTTGAATATATTCATGTCGATTGATTTCGCTTTTCCCTAAATGGGCCCCAATCGTATACACCGCAATATTGGAACAGTGGTCAGAGATACGTTCTAAATTAGTCAATAAATCCAAATAGATAACACCAGTATCCACCGTACATAATCCTGTTTTTAAGCGTTCGATATGCCTGCTCTTCAATATTTCTTGAATACTATCAATGGTTTCTTCCAAGGGTTCCACACGAACTGCTGCAACCAAATCCATTTGTTCATAAGTCTGTAAGGATAAGGTAATAATTTCCTCTACTGCGCTAGCCAACACTTTTAGTTCCGTTTGCGCGTTTTCAGAAAATTTAATCTTTTTATCATTTAATATTGTTGCCTGTTCAACCAGGTTGATTGAATAATCCCCAATCCGCTCAAATTCAGAAATAATATGCAGTAAATAAGTCAATTGTTTATTGTCGTCGTCGGACAACTCACAATCTGCTAATTTTACCATATAATTTCCAAGGGAATCCTCCATCATATCAATGGTATTTTCCCGTTCCTGAATCCGTTCTATTTTTTTCGGGTCATATTCACGGATTTGTTTGATAGAAGCATGGAAATTTTTTAACGACTTTTTCCCCATATTCCCTACAATAGTAGAACAATGGTTCAGCGCCAAAGTTGGAGATACGAGAAAACGGTCGTCCAATCCTTCCAAACCAGTTGCTACCTCATCTTCATCTTCTTCAGATGGCTTGTCTTTAATAGTAACCACTGCCAGCTTTTCTAAAGCGCTAGCAAATGGCAGCAATAGTAAAGTTGTTACGATATTAAAAACAGTATGGAAATTTGCAATATCCCCGCTAGACATTGCCTGATTCCAAATTCCATCAAATACGCCCAACATATGTAAGATTGTCATGGCAACCAGGAAAATAAGAGTTCCAATTACGTTAAAATAAATATGGACAGCAGCAGTACGTTTCGCATTTTTATTCGCACCGATGCTGGAAATCAAAGATGTCACACAGGTACCAATATTTTGCCCCAAAATAATAGGGTAAGTGGAGCCAAATGTCAATGCTCCAGTTGAGCTAAGAGCCTGCAACATACCAACCGAAGCGGAAGAACTTTGAATAATTGCGGTAATCACAATACCAGCTAATAGCCCTAAAATAGGAAAAGCAGAAAACTTCTCCAAGATACCCAAAAATACCGGGTTATCTTTCAATGGCTCTACAGATGCCGACATATTTAACAAACCGGTAAACAGGACGCCAAATCCCATTGCAATCTGTCCAATGATCTTTTGATTCTTGCCTTTGCAGAACATAATCAAAATAATACCAATTACAGCAACCAAAGGGGCTAAGGTAGAGGGTTTAAAAAACTCCAAAATTGGGTTGCCAGTAGCATCCAAATCGAGTAGACGGGTAATCTGTCCAGTAACCGTAGTACCAATATTAGCACCCATCAAAATCCCTACAGCTTGTTTTAATTTAATAATACCTGCGTTTACAAGGCCTACAATCAATACAGTAGTTGCAGAAGAACTTTGTATCAACGCTGTTACTACTAAACCAAATAAAACTCCCTTAAAAATATTGCTGGTAAATTTTTGTAAGGTGCGTTCCAATGCACCCCCCGAAAATTTTTCTAGTCCAGCACTCATTTCGTGCATACCATACAGGAAAAGTGCCAAACCACCAAAAAGGGATACAACAGTAAAAAAGTTCATGGTTGTCCTCCGGTAAAATAAAAGTATTGTTGATGCCGTTAAAATCCATGTACTTTTTTATTATACCATTTTCCGAAATCAGTTGTACAGAGTTTTTTTAAAATTTAGTCCTGTCATTTATGCCAAGGTTTCCTCTTGTTTTTACTTATTTTTTACCTAGATATAACATATATTTTACTTTATTTGCTTTTATCATTTTTATTTTTTCAAAAACTGTCTCAAATAGCACACTTTAAGTGATAATTTTTAAAACTATTTTTTCTCTTTATTTTGGTAACGGTTCTATGATTTATTGAAATACATTAATTGTAATTTTTTACATACCAATTAGTGAACTTTTTACAAAAATACCTAATTTTGCACAAAAATAACCCATCGAATCATTATTAATTGATTTTTATACTAAATTTCGACAAATATTGATATTTTTATTTACTTTTCTTATAATTACGGTACAATATAAGTAGATAGTAATCTATTTGAAATCAATTTATTTTAAGCCAAGCGTCAAAACAAAAAGAGGTGAATTGACATGTTAAAAAAAGCAATTAGCATCTTATTGGTAGCTGGTTTATTTATCCTATGTTGTAGTGGGTACTCTGGTTGTTCCAAAAAAGAGGATGGATCAGATTCATCAATTTTGGAAAACGACACAAATAACAGCCCATATGCTTCCCAATCTGTAGATAATGAAAATATCGGAAACGGGGAAGAAAAGAATACAGAAACGGATTCCACAACAAAAAATACAATTAGGCAAAATCCAGGCAGTTTAAAGGATATCATAGGGGTTACAGATTTATCCAAACTTCCAGATTATCTAGAAGGTTCCTTAGAAAAATATATCACCATACAAGCAGATATTGAGATATATCCAGAACAAAACTATTCCCTTTATAAAGCGTTCCTGTTAGAACCAAAGGATATTTGCCAACAATGGATTTCTGCCTTTATTCCTGGTAAAGAACTGGCTACACAAAATCTATCTGAACCTCAAAACGGAGATTACAACTACCAATATAATTACCAAACAATAGACAATGAGTACTTGATTCTAGATACCCACAAACAGCAATACCGAAACCTCTCCAGTAAGGTAACATCCATTTACGATGATAATAGTCAGCCTTATCATTATATTGCTTTTGCAGATGATATGGGAGAATTAACTTTAAGGGAACGTTTTCCTAAACAAGAACTAGAAAACTTTCCTAAAGAATCCGCTATCCAACAGGTAAATGAAAAAATCCAAGCATTGGGGATATCCAATCTATCACAACCCCGTGTATACGCAATGGATGTGGATTCTGTAAATAACTGGGTGAATTCTATTAAAAATGACCCTGTTTTGAGTCAAACCGGTGTTCCAGCTAGCTGGGATCGTTCCCAAGAATGTTATTATATTGTATACGACTGCTGTGTAGATGGTGTAAAAATAACCCATAACCAGATACAACCACCGATAGTCACCAATTCGTATGGTACAAAGCTTACAGTCTTTATCAATCAAAATGGAATTATTTCTTTTGAAGCAACCGATTTTTACCAGGCAAATGCAACTCAACAAAATATTTCTATTATCAGCTTAGAAAATGCTTTGAAGCAATTTTTAGAAAATTATAAAAACACTTTTGCTGAAGAATCCAAAACAGTTACCTATATTAGTCTACAATACGTCCCTAAAGAAACCACACTATCCAAAAATGAGTTTGAGCTACATCCTACCTGGATTATTGCTTGGCATAATACTTCAGATATGGATACGTCAAATGATATTGAACAATATGAATATGTTGATGCCATCACAGGAAAATTAATGACCTTCCATTAAAATATAAAAAATTTTAAAAAATTAGAAAGCTTTTTTGTAAAAGAACAGCACCTGTTTTTCTTTTATAATTTTTCACATACCAATTAGTGAATTTTTTACAAAAATAACCTATTGAATCATTATCAATTGATTTTTATACTAAATTTCGACAAATATTGATATTTTATCTGCTTTTCTTATAGTTACGGTACGATATAAGTAGATAGTAAGTTCATTTTGCTTGATTAAGTTGTAACAAAAAGTAGAAAGATTGATGGAGGTGGATTTGTATGTTAAAAAAAATAATCAGTATCCTACTAGCCGTTGGGCTGTTTTTACTCTGTTGTAGCGGATGCTCCAGATGCTCGAACAAAGGGGAAGACACAGACTCAGCCGCTTTAAACAATGGCTCTAGTAATAGCCCATCTGCTTCCCAATCAGCCAATAACAATAATACCGCAGAGGGAGATAACAATACAGATGCCACAACGCCAAACGCAAGCAGACAACGTCCAGGTAGCCTAAAAGACATCAAAGGGGTAACCGACCTTTCAAAACTTCCGGACTATTTAAAAGGGTCATTGGAACAATACCTTACCATAGAAGCTGATATTGAAGTATATCCAGAAGGTACGTATAACCTATATCAAGCTACCTTACAAGATACTGAAAAAGTATATCAAAAATGGGTCGATACATTCATTCCTGGAAAGCAGTTTGCCTCGCAAAACCATATGCAGGATATGATGCTGAACGATGACACAATTCCAAACTATAATTATCAAGATCAAACGATAGATGGAGAAAGTTTATTGATTAGCAATAATTTCCATATGTTCACAGATAATTCTAGTAAAATAACTTCAATCTATGATGACCTAAGTAATCCAGCTAAAATCCCCATCCTTAGTGTAGGGCAATCCGAATCAAAGGACATCGTATTGAGAAACCGCTTTCCAAAAGAGGAATTAGCTGGATTTAGTAAAGATTCTGCCCTTGCAATGGTGGAAGAAAAAATAAATGCCCTGGGAATTCAAAATTTAGGAAATCCTAATGTGTATGCCCTGGATATAGAATCCGTAAACAAATGGATTCAAAATGAAGTAAAACCGAATGCGGATAGTATCCAATATGCTTCTGGTGTCCCAACAGAATGGACCAATCAAAATCAAGAGTGCTATTATATTACTTACAACATGATGTTAGGCGGTGTCAAATTTACAGACAGCAGCACCCCTAATCTGACTGGCAAAGTACTCAATGACCCCATCATGACCACCGGAAGCGGCCTACAGGCATTTGTCAACCAAAATGGCATTTTCTATTTTTATTTCGGAGATATCTATAATGTAAAAACAACACAAAAAAACCTGTCTTGCATCAGCATGGAACAGGCAATCTCGGTATACGCCGAAAAATATAAAAACGCTTTTGAAGAAGAAGCGAGAAAAGCGGTTAAAATCCAATTATTATATGTTCCAAAATATGAAGAAGATTTTAACTTTGAATTACGCCCTGCCTGGGTAATATCCTCACAAACAAAAGTGAATCCAGAATTGCCGGAAGAAGAACAAAACTATGTTACTAAGGATTATGTAGATGCGATTACTGGAGAAATGATGAACTACCGTTAATCCAAAATCATCTATTAATACAATAACAGATCTTATTATATTTGTATAAATTGAAATATAAATTACTATAAGTAAAATAAAACTTGTATACTATATTTCTAATAAAAAATAATTTCAAATCCTATTACAACTTTTTTTGCTTGAATTTCATATATGAGTAAAAAAGTAGCCTCTAAAATTAGAGGCTACTTTTTGGATATTCTATTTTTCTGGTTCGACCAGTTCAAAATCAATATTTCCCGCATTCACATCCGCAGCAACACATTGCACCATAACATGCTGCCCTACTTGATAGGATTTTCCTGTCACAGAATTATTCAAACGGATAAATCCATCATATTCATAAGGTCCATCCAAACTTTCTATTTTGATATATCCCTCCACTGTATTAGGAAGTTCTACATAGAATCCCCTCCCCAATACCGAAATAATAATCCCTTCAAATATTTCACCAATATGGTGGGTCATATATTCCGCTTTATAACAGTCCTCACAATCACGTTCAATCTGCATAGCAAGCATTTCAGTTTCACTGGAATGACGAGCAGCTTGTACCACAAATTTCTGGTAACGTTTTTGAATGGCATCCATACTATCATGATAACACAGCAGGTCACTTAAAATGCGATGGATCGTTAAATCAGGATAACGGCGAATTGGAGAAGTAAAATGAGAATAATTTTCCAATGCCAAACCATAATGTCCAATGGGGAATTCGCTGTATTTTGCTTTGGACATGGTGCGCAAAACCTGTGTATTTACAATGGGGAACAATTCTGTATCTCTGGATTTTTCCAATATCTTGGACATCACCCCAGGCTTCATTTTAGGTTCTACCTTGTTGGATGGTAACCCTAACCGGTCTAAAATTTGTTTCAAGCTGGAAACCTTTTCAGGGGATGGTCGTTCATGAACACGGTAAACAAATGGAATATCCTGTTTTCTGGCAAGAGTAGCGGCTGCCTCATTTGCCAATAACATAAATTCTTCAATAATCCCTTCTGATATTCCCTGCGTCCTTGGCTGGATATCTACAATCTGTTCCCGGTCATCAATTAAAATCTTACTTTCGGTTGTTTCAATTTGTGGGGCACCTCGTTTGATCTTATTTTTCAACAGGATTTGGTATAGTTCATACATCAATTGGATTTCTGGCTTTACAATCTCATATTTTTGCTTGATTTCTTCTGTAGCAGTATCATCCAAAATGCTGTTAATTTCTTTATAAATTCCTTTGATTCGGGAACGGATAATCGTCTTTTTAAAGGTAAAATTGGTTAATTTCCCATCAAATCCAACATTTAACAGTGCGGAAAATGCCAAACGTTCCTCATCTGGATTTAAAGAGCAAATTCCATTGGAAAGTTCCTTTGGTAACATAGGAACTACTTTGTTAGCATAATAAATACTAGTTCCCCGTTCAAATGCTTCCAAGTCCAATGGTGAACGGTATTTTACATAGTGGGAGACATCCGCAATATGCACCCCAACATAATAGCAATGTTCCCCTTTTTCAATCGAGATGGCATCATCTAAGTCTTTGGATTCCGCGCTATCAATTGTAAAAATGGGTAAGTCCGTCAAATCCAAACGGTGGCGGCGTTCCACATCAGAAATCCCTTTCTGTGCAATTCTAGCCGCATTATCTTGTACTTCAGAAGGAAATTCTGTGCTAATTCCGTTTGCCTCTAAAATAGCTGCCGCACATGCCGAAGCAGTTTCAGCGCTGCCATGACTGCTTACCAGTTCGCACCTGTGTTCACTGTGGCGGTTTCCACGGGAAATTGCCTTAGCTATCACTTTATCTCCTATAGCAGCTTCTATCCCTTCTGGTATCGTAACAGGGATTAGGTCTTTGGAAAGGGAATCCGGCATAACAAAATAACGCTTTCCTTGTTTTTGTAAGATACCAGTAAAGGTAGATGGGCCATATTGGGTAATCGAAACCACAACGCCTTCTTCACTCTCACCAAGTTGTTTTTGTGGCTTTACCAGAACAAAGTCATCCTGCATTGCCCCTTGGCTATGTTTGCCAGGAATAAAAATCTGGGCATCATCCGATAAACGCTGTGCAAAACAAAACGTCCGATTATTGCGGACAATTTTTGCAGGATAAATCCCCAATGCCTTTGGTGTATAATACCGATTTTTCAAATATACGGTTTTTCCATTGGCACAAAGGCGCTGAATCGAATTCCGCACCATATCCAGCGTAATATTTTTTCCTCTTGCCACTTTCTTTAATTCCCCAAATAAGAGCCCTTTTTTGCCTGATCTTACAATTGCCGCCAATAATTTATCATCAATATTTTTTTTCATGAGTCTCTCCTTGTAACTAGTAAAATGCCCTGCGCAGAAAACGCAGGGCATTTATGAGTTTCATGTGCTCTTATTTTACAAAAACCGCAACAACGTTGATAGCAATGCATAATACAAAAAATGCGATTGCAACGAATTTTGTAAATCTAGAAAGCTGTGCATCTCTTGTTCTGTTACCATTGGTATCTAAATAAGATTCTGTACTGCCACCTGTCAGACCAGACAAACCTCTGTCTTTGCTTTCTTGCAGCATAACCAAAACGATAATTATAATACTAGCCAGTAACAGCAGAGCCCCGCCGACAATTTGTAATACGCTCATGAATGTAACCTCCATCATAATCTAAAAAAATTATGTGCATTTCATATGATAACATACAAACCATAAAAATGCAAGTATTTTGTTTACACAATGGAACAATTTTCTAAGAATATATTAAAATTTTTTGTTGATACTAAAAGTACATCACAACAAAAAAGAAATCAGCATGTTAGAAAGTAATTTTATTTTATAATAAAATTTGTTTTTTAATCTGCTAAAAATTGCGTTTGCTTTTCTAAATTGTGATGTTACCGCCAGAAAACTGGCGGTATTTTTATGTGAAGCAAAAAACTAACTGAAGTGAATCAACTACAGATCCAGGGCACATATCAAATCAGATGTTAAAAATTGATATTTTCCCACACAATTATTTTGTTATGAGTAAAAGAAAAAATTTTACATAGGCACACCATGAGTATATCTTGTAAAAATGTTTACTATTAGTATGCCACAAAATTGTAGGATAAGAGTAACCCCAGTTTGAAAAAATTTTTAATTTTTACATTGTGGTTAGGAAAGTTTTAACTGTTCCCCTTTATCTTCTTCCCGCAAAACAGCCCCTCTGGCGGGTACCGATTTGGTACGGAAACGATGGGCATTTTCCAGCATATCCTCCTGATAAGGCTTTACCTGCTCCAGCAAGCAGTTCTTATTTAAGGTCATCACCGCAACCCCTTGATTGTCACGGGTCGTTTTGGATTGAATCATACCAGAATGGAACAATAAATACCGCTGGTTATTGGAAACCATCAAATATTCTTGATCTTCCTGCTGGCAGAAACAAGTCACCAAAGGAGCCTTCGTTCCGTAAGCTTTTGCTAATTTTTTACGGTTGGTTTTGGTTGCGTAGGAACTTAATGGTACCTTTGAGACTTTGCCATTATCAAAGAAAAATAACATGGTTTCAGAATAATCTTTGGTATACGCCATCCCCACAATTCTTTCTTCCTCATCAAAGTTTAATTTTGCAGGTACATAATCCCCCATTACGCTGGCTTTGGTATCTGCAAACTGGCTTAAATTGGTTTTGTACACCTGTGCTTGATTGGTAAAAAACAATAAATCGGTATTATTGGTTGTTTCAATGTGGGTGATGATTTGGTCATCTTCTTTTAGTTTATGTTCCCCACTCATGCGCAAAGATTGGGGAGTGATTTTTTTCAAATATCCCTCCGCTGTCAGGAACAAGTTTACTGGATAATCTGGAACTGTTTCTTCCTCCAGATCTTCCAAGTCTTCCTCTGGATAAATAAAGAGCGTCTTTCTTGGTTGGGAATATTTTTTGATAACATCCTTCAGTTCTTTGATAATAATCTGTTTGATTTTGCGTTTTTCTGCCAGAATCTCTTCCATCTCCTGGATATCCTGTTTTAACTGTTCGATTTCCTGGGTGCGCTTTAACAAGTATTCCTTATTTAGGTTACGCAGCTTGATTTCTGCAATAAATTCCGCCTGGATTTCATCAATCCCAAAACCGATCATTAAGTTTGCCACAACTTCGCTGTCTTCTTCGGTTTCCCGGATAATCCGGATGGCTTTATCAATATCCAGAATAATTTTCTGCAAACCAGTCAACAGATGGAGCTTGTCCTTTTTCTTATTCAGCTCAAAACATACTCGGCGGCGGATACATTCCATACGGAACGCAGACCATTCTTCCAGAATGCCCCGGACACCTAATACCTGTGGCGTCCCCCCAACCAGTACATTGAAGTTACAAGAATAAGAATCCTCCAACGGCGTCATTTTAAACAAACGGCGCATCAATTTGTCCGGATCTGTCCCACGCTTTAAGTCCAATGTCAGTTTTAAGCCGGAAAGGTCGGTTTCATCCCTTAAATCGGAAATCTCACGGATTTTATTGGATTTAATCAAATCAATAATTTTATCCATAATCGCTTCTACGGTAGTGGTTGGCGGAATTTCCGTAATATCAATGCAATTCTGGGATTTATCATAAGCATACCGGCAACGGACTTTAGCGGAACCTCTACCCGTCCGGTAAATTTTTTCCAGTTCTTCCTGGTTTTGCACCAAAAAGCCGCCGCCTGGGAAATCAGGCCCTTTTAAAGTTTCGGAAATCTCACAATCCGGATTTTTTAAATAGGCAATGGCGGTTTCGCACACTTCCTGCAAATTAAATGGACAAATCGAGCTTGCCATGGATACCGCAATCCCCACGTTGGCATTGACCAAAATCGAAGGGAAGGTAGTAGGCAACAACAATGGTTCTGTTGTGGTATTATCGTAGTTTGGAACAAAATCCACAGTATCCTTGTCAATATCTCGGAAAAGCTCCCCACAAATTGGGTCAAGCTTTACCTCGGTATAACGGGAAGCAGCATATGCCATATCCCTGGAATAGGCACGGCCAAAGTTCCCCTTACTGTCTACATAAGGGTGCAATAACGCCTGATAGCCACGGGAGAGCCTCACCATGGTTTCATAAATCGTGGCGTCCCCGTGGGGATTCAGTTTCATCGTCTGTCCCACCACGTTGGCGGATTTGGTTTTTTGCCCTGTTAGCAGCCCCATTTTATACATTGTATATAATAATTTCCGGTGGGATGGTTTAAACCCATCAATTTCCGGCAAAGCACGGGAAAGGATAACACTCATGGCATAGGGCATGTAGTTTTTCTCCAAGGTTTCAGTAATTGCTTGTTCTTCTACAATCCCTGCCCCTTCAATATAAGCTTCATGGTTTACCTTTTTTGGTGTTGTGTCAGATTTTTTTCGAGCCATTTGGTCCTCCTTCCTTAAGAAACATCTGCTTGGTCGATATAATCGGCGCCAAATTCAGCAATATAATCTTTTCTTCCCTGTAAGTTGTCCCCCAACATCAGGTCAAACATTTCAGAGGTCGCCTGGGCATCGGTTGGAGTTACTTTAATCAACCGCCTAGTATCCGGGCACATGGTGGTCAGCCACATCATATCTGGCTCGTTTTCCCCCAGTCCTTTGGAACGCTGTAAAGTGAATTTCTGCCCTTTCAGCTCCGAAAGGATTTTGGTCTTTTCGGATTCACTATAGGCAAAATAGGTTTTTTGTTTGGTATTGATCTCAAATAAAGGGGACTGCGCGATATACACATAGCCTTCCTCAATTAAAGTAGGCATCAAACGGTAAATCATAGTTAAAATCAAAGTACGGATTTGGAACCCATCCACATCCGCATCGGTACAGATAACTACCTTATTCCAACGCAAGCCATTCAAATCAAACATGGATAAATCCTTGTTCGCCTTGCTTTTGACCTCTACGCCACAGCCCAACACTTTGACAATATCACTGATGATATCATTTTTAAAGATTTTATCATAATCTGCTTTTAAACAGTTGAGGATTTTCCCCCGCACTGGAATAATTGCCTGGAAATTGGCGTCACGCCCCAATTTACAAGCGCCCAAAGCGGAATCCCCTTCCACAATGTACAGTTCCCGGATGGAGATATCCTTGCTGCGGCAATCCACAAATTTCTGTACACGGTTAGCAATATCCATATTTCCGGATAAGGTCTTTTTCAAGTTCAACCTTGTCTTTTCTGCCTTTTCGCGGCTGCGTTTGTTGATTAATACCTGTTCCGCGATTTTGCCCGCTTCCATTGGGTTTTCAATAAAGTAGATTTCCAATTGATGTTTCAGGAAATCCGTCATTGCCTCGTAAATAAATTTATTGGTAATCGACTTTTTGGTCTGGTTTTCGTAGGAAGTCTGGGTGGAAAAAGAAGAGGAAATCAAAACCAAGCAGTCTTCTACATCAGAAAACGAAATCTTGCTTTCGTTTTTCAGATATTTCCCGTTCTGTTTGAGGTAGGCGTCAATTTGGGAAACAGTTGCTTGTTTTGCCGCCCGTTCTGGAGAACCCCCATGTTCCAGCCAGCTGGAGTTATGGTAATATTCTGTGCATTTTACCCGGTTGGAAAAAGTCAACGCCACGGATAATTTTACCTTATATTCCGGCTTATCCGGCCTATCCCGTCCTACCCGCTCAGTGGACCAGTACTGTACTGAGGTCAGCGCCGTATCCCCAGCAATCTCTTTCACATAATCCTCAATTCCATTTTCATAGAGGAATTCTTCGGTTTCAAATCCCTTGTCCGTCTGGTTGCGGAACACAAAAAGCAGCCCATTATTGACAATCGCCTGCCGTTTTAAAATATCCCGGTAATAATCCGCTGGAATGTCGATGTCGGTAAACACCTGAATATCCGGTTTCCAACGGATACGGGTCCCACTCTGTTTGCGGGAACTCTCGGATTTTTTCAATCCTCCTATATTTTCGCCATGCTCAAATTCCAGCTCATAGCATAATCCGTCACGGTGGATTTCCACCTGCATATATTCCGAAGAATATTGGGTAGCGCACAGACCAAGCCCATTCAGCCCTAAAGAGAACTCATAACTCTCCGCTGAATTGGTATTGTACTTACCACCAGCGTATAATTCACAGAATACCAGCTCCCAGTTATATCGTTGCTCATTGTTATTGTAGTCCACTGGGATACCCCGTCCAAAGTCCTCTACTTCTACCGAATGGTCTTGATACCGGGTAATCACGATCTTATGCCCAAACCCTTCCCGGGCTTCGTCAATTGAGTTGGATAAAATTTCAAATACAGAATGTTCACAGCCTTCCAGGCCATCGGAACCAAAAATAACCCCTGGGCGCTTCCGGACCCTGTCCGCACCCTTTAAGGAGGAAATACTATCATTATCGTATGTGTTTTTTGATTTTTTTACCATTTGCACTCTCCTGCTTTTCCTTGTCCATACAAATGCTTGTTCTATTCTTTCATCCTAAAAATTAAGCTCTAAATTCTTATTTTAACTGGAAAAATCCCGAAAGTCAACTTTTAACCTGTCGAATCCCCTGCATTTCGTTGCTTGTATCGTAGTTTATATGATATACTAAAATAAAAAAACCGTATTGGTTTTTAATTGTATTCCAAAATATAAGCTATAAAAGTGTACCATAAACGGAGGCTATCTGATTTGATTTAGAATATCAACTTTGTATCCGATTGATATACACCGATGGTGCAATGAAAAATTCTCGAGCAATTGAGGGATTCATATGACATTTGAACAACAATATCAACAGCTCAA
Source organism: Massilioclostridium coli (assembly GCF_900095865.1). Lineage (GTDB taxonomy): Bacteria > Bacillota > Clostridia > Oscillospirales > Ruminococcaceae > Massilioclostridium > Massilioclostridium facile. The sequence goes on from NZ_FMIZ01000006.1 coordinate 444,304, forward strand.
CCAACAGCAAAAACGGGTTGTGGATGGGCTGGACCAAAATATTCTATTGTTGGCGGCCGCAGGAACGGGAAAAACCAATACATTGGCACTGCGGATTGCCAATATCCTGCGGCAAGGGCTAGCGGAAGGAAATCAGATTTTATGCCTTACCTTTACCAACCGCGCCTGTAAAGAGATGAAAGAGCGGATTTCTTCTATGGAATCCGCAAAGGATATTACGGTACGCACTTTCCACAGCTTTTGTTTTGAAGTTGTGCGTGGTTATGCCAAACAAAGCGATATTTCAACTGATTTGATGATTAGCGATGAGGATGATTGCCTTGACCTGCTCAAAGAGCTGGATTTATCTGCCATGGGCTGCGATAATTTACAGCCAGTACAGCAGTTTATCAACCACATCAAAGAACAAAAAATGATTTTTCCCACCCTAAATTTTCAACAGATTATTCAATACTGTTACCAACATGACAGGATGAAGTTGGAACAGGTATGCAGTATCCGTGGAAATTTAAACCAAGTACAATATCGGTTTCTCTTAAAATACGGCGCTGGATTGGTCAAACGGTATAATCGGTTGTTGGAAGAACGGCATAGTGTAGATTTTAACGATATTTTAGCAAAAGGGATGGAAGCGTTAAGTGATGAAACCTATTGCGACAGGATAAAACAGCAATACCATTTTATCCACATTGACGAAGTACAGGATACCAGCCTAATTGAATACCAAATTGTAGAAAAAATATTTGGCAACGCAAAGATAATGCTCTGCGGCGATTATTTTCAAACCATCTACCAATGGAGGGGGTCCAAACCAAGGGATATCTTCGGCAGGTTTACCAAGGAATATCACCCTACCCGCATTGTATTCGACCAAAACTACCGTTCTACCCAACTGTTGTTAAACGCCTCCTATGACTTTTTAAAAACATCCTTTCCCCAACAAGTACAGGATATTTATGGGGAACAGATGCAGGCAAAAGCCACTGACCCCGGAAATCCAATTTTACTCCATTGCGCTGACCATCCTGCGGATGAAGCTGCATGGATCCATCAACAAATCCAACAGTTAGGAGATGTGGACCTATCCCGGGTTGCGGTACTATGCCGGAATAACATCCATGCCTATCGCTTGAGTGAAGATCTATTAAAAATCAATCTGGAAGGTGGTAAATGGATTGATTTCCTGTTGGCGGACCAATATAAGTTTTTCCGGACAAAGGAAATCAAAGATATTCTGGCTTTCTTGCGCCTCGCTGTTAATCGGTACGATGATACCAGTTTAGCCAGAATTATGTTGGGATATGTACGTGGGGTGGGGATAAAAACCCTCCAAAAGCTGGAAAGCAAAGATTATCGTACTCTTGGAATCCGCCTAAACGACTGGCTCCGCCCTGGTATCCAGACTGGAAACCCGTATGATCCACTGCAAAAAGCACTGTTAAACGAAAATGTAGTTGTTTTTGATGTAGAAAGCACCGGGACAGACACCTCCAGCGATGAAATTATTCAAATTGCCGCTGTCAGGATTGATGCGGAAGGTAGAGTATTGGAACAATTTGAGCAGCTTTTAATTCCCTCCAAACCTGTGGGTAGCTCTGAAGCAGTCCATCATTTCAGTGATTCCTATTTACAAAAACATGGAAGAGATGCCAAACAGGTTTTACAGGAATTCAACCAGTTTTTATATGGGCGTGTTGTGGTTGGCCACAATGTAAGCTATGATTTAACAATACTCTCCAGCCAATTGGCACGTCTCGGCTTGCCACAGGCCGGTTACATCGATGATTTTGACACGTTGGATTTGGCAAGGCGTTTTTATCCAGAACTTCCAAACCATAAGTTGGAAACACTAAGCCAGTTATTGGATACCCAGGTAAAATCCAGCCATGACGCAATGGATGATATTCTGGCAACCAAGGATGTCCTGATCCATTTGGTGACAAAAAAATTGCCGGAATTTGCCTTGCAGCGTCAACCAATTTATCTGGCATACCAGCCAAAATTCGCTAAATTGGCACAGATGTTACAGCAATTACAAAAAGATGCCAAAACAACCCCGCTACAGGAATTAGTAGAACAGGTGATACAATCCGCTCATATTGAACAGCTTAACAATACACAGCAGCAACAAAATCATATCCAGGAAATCCGTTACCTGGTACGGGAATTATCCCAACCCGAAAAAAGTTGTTGGGACAATATCCACGCCCTGTTGGAGGTTTCCAGCTTATCCGCTACTAGCCTGGACCGTATGCTGGCACTAAAACCAAGGGTTCCGATTATCACCGTACATCAGGCAAAAGGAGCGGAGTTTGACTACGTATTTCTCGCTGGATTACAGGATGATATGTTTCCTTCTTATTTTTCTCAAAAAGAGGGCAATTTGGCAGAAGAAAGGCGAACTTTTTATGTGGCCATGACCCGGGCAAAAAAGCAGCTCTATTTTAGCTGTTCTCTCTCTATTGACGGAAGGCCGAAAAAAATCAGCCGGTTTATTGGGGAGATTCCAAAAAAATATCTTCATGTAATTTAAACTTTCCACTTTTCCACATTTGTTTGTTAAAATAAGATGGATAATATTCAATCCAGTATTCAGCAACCCGTTAAACACGTATTAAACGGAAAAATTGAAGAGGATAAATTAAGTTTTCTCCATCGCAAATTGTTGCGATACAGCGGAAAACGATATATTATATGAAATAATGTAAAAGCCAGTATTAGCAAACGAAAACATAGTCCAGAGCGAAATAAATGCAGTAAACATACCAGTAGAATGGATAAACGAATCACAATAGTGGGAAGAGAGAATAAAACTCCTATCACAAACATCGCTACTTCGATAGGACTAAAAAGCCACCATTATCAAAATCAATTGTTGCAAAGATCGGGAATTTTGTGCTATTGCGAGGATAGCAATAACAGAGTAATCACTTTGGTTTTCCGTAAAAAATAATTTCTTCTCTTTTTCCTTTCATTTTTTATAAAATAATAAGCAACTTTTTTTCAAAAACCTATTGACAAATCTCAAACTATCATGTAGAATAATATAGGTTAATTCATTAGCCGCTGTGGCGGAATAGGCAGACGCAAGGGACTTAAAATCCCTCGGTAGATAATACCGTACCGGTTCAAGTCCGGTCAGCGGCACCAAAAGAGTCTGAACGCAAATTGTGTTCAGACTCTTTTTTTGCCCAAAATAAGATACCTACACTGAAAGCTAAGTATTTTTATAACACTAAAATTTTAAAATAGTGGGTTTTTATTAATTCCACTATCTTTTTTATTTTCATGGAATAATTCCGCCTTAAATGATAAAACTTTACCAGCTTTATACCATTTTTCCAAAAATATCCTAATCACTTTTTTCTTTGGGTTAATTTTGAACCGGAGTAATCTTAATTGTAAGCTCCGAAAATATTTTTCTTATCGTTTGATAAGCCCATTCTGCTTCCCTCATTGAAATATAAAAATCTTCCCAATCCTTCTCGTTTATCTCTTGTTTCAAATGAAAACGAATCACCACTGTATCTGCAGATTCATTTTCCTTGTGGGAAAACAAATTTCCTTCAAATTCGACAAAATTTAAATGAGCAAATTGAATAAAGCTACAGCCACCATATTCATCACAATAGACACAAAAAGGATCCCCAAATAATAATTTAGGTTTTAATAATTTATTTTTTCCACATTTTAATGGAATCACCTCAAAGGAACTAGATTGTAATTCATCTGAAAATAACTGTTGTTCAGATTCGGTCAAATTTTTTTCCACTTGTTGTATGTATCGTTGTTGAAATTTTTTTATTCCTTTCGTGCTGGCTGAACCAATAAAAACCACCACTGTCATACAAAGAGCAAGGATAATTCCAATTATCCCAAAAATGAAAAACACCCTTTGCGTGGGTCCCTTCCGTGCTAGCCCAAATAAAATTGGGATTAATATTCCCACAACAATACAAACTGGTATTACCTTTTTTCGCTGTTCCCTGCAATCTTTTTGGTGTGTCTGTACCACTTCTTCTACTTGCTGATTTACCCATTCTTGTAACTGAACTATCATATCCGCCCTTTTGCTCCTTGTATTCCTTTTTTATTGATGTCCTTGTTTGTGTTCTTCCTCTAAAAAACTTTCAACGATAAACCGAGGCCGCTCCTTGGTCTCCAAATAGATTTTTCCAATATATTCTCCTACTACACCAATGGATAACAGCAAAAGTCCTCCGATAGCCCATACCGAAACCGCTACGCTAGCCCATCCAACGACAGTGGCTCCCATAAAGAAACGAACTAAAATATAAATAAGCATGGCAATACTAACAAAAAACACCATAAACCCTAATCCTGTGATCAAACGGATTGGTTTAATACTCAATGAAGTAATACCCTCCAATGCCAATGCCAACATCTTTTTTAACGGATATTTGCTTTCTCCAGCAAACCGTTCTTTTCTCTCATAAGTGACAATATCAGAAGGATACCCTATCATAGGCACTATTCCCCTCAGAAATAGATTTACCTCTTTAAATTGAGCTAACCCTTCCAATGCCCGTTTGCTCATTAGGCGATAATCAGCATGATTAAACACTGTATTTGCCCCTAAGTGGTTCATAATCCGATAAAAAGCTTCAGCTGTAAACCGTTTAAAAAAGCTGTCGGTTTTCCGCTTGCTTCTCACACCATATACAATATCACAGCCTGCTAAATATTTATCCACCATCTGATCTATTGCATTGATATCATCCTGTAAATCCGCATCCATGGAAATTACCATATCCGCATATTCCTTTACGGTCATTAATCCAGCTAGCAACGCATTTTGATGCCCACGATTTTTGCTTAGGTTAATCCCACTAAAAAGAGGGTTATCTTGATGCAATTTACAAATCATCTGCCATGTATTATCTTTGGAACCATCATTGATGAATACAACCCTGCTTAAATCAGAAATTTTTTTCTGGCGAATCAGTTGTTCCATTTTATCTTTCATCTGTTTTGCTGTTTCTGGTAAAACTTCCTGCTCATTATAGCAGGGAATTACAACATACAATGTATTTTTCAAAGCTGGTTCTCCCCTTTCGTATTCGCTGTTATGTAATTGGTAAATTTGGCTCAGAATGTTTTTGAATAAATTGTTGGATCAATTCCATAGATTCTTTCACTTGCTGAAATTTTAGCGGCAATGAAATAAAACCATGTAGCGCATCTGAAATCCGGATAATTTCCACTTGGTTTCCTGCCTGCCGCAGTTTCTCACCATAGGCTTCCCCTTCATCCCGTAGAGGATCATATTCTGCGGTAAGGATTAGCGTATCTGGTTGACGGGAAAAATCCTTGGCCAACAATGGTGCAAAATAGGGGTTTTCCCAATCATTCTGGTTTCCCATATACAGTTCCATATAATCCTGCAACATCTTAGAAGTTAGTAGATAATCACTCCCGTTTTCCTGAATGGAAGCAAAAGGGGAAGTATCACCATGATCATTATACGTAGCCGGATAAATTAGCACCTGCCGTTTAGGCTCAAAATCCCCACGATCCCGAGCCATCAGGGAAACTGACGCTGCCAAGTTTCCTCCAGCACTATCCCCGATTAAGGTGATATATTCCGGTTTAGAGTGGAGTAAATCTGTCTTTTGAAAAATTTCTTTCGCTACTGCATAACAATCTTCCAATCCTGCTGGAAAAGGGTGTTCCGGTGCCAAACGGTAATCCACTGAAACAACCAAATGTTTGGTTTTGGTAGCCAGGTTTAAACAGACCCGATTGTAGCTGTCAATATTTCCAGCAACCCATCCCCCACCATGGAAAAATAAAAGGATTGGGTATTCCTTGGTATTATTCCAATTGTGTTCATCCACAATCTCCTCAGATGGATTCTTGCCCAAAACGGGAGAAAAAATACGCACTGGTATTTTATGATCCTGATAAAAAACACTGTGGTCCCATACATTATAGCTGGGTTTAATTGGATGGTATCCTTTTACGTTCATAAAAGTACGTTCCAGCTTATAATTCTTCTTTAGGTTGATATCCGGATAAGAAAGCGCTTTTAATGCGGCTTTCATCAATTTATTAATTGCCATAAAAGCTCCTGTTCTGGAATTTTCAATTTACATGTTTTCCAATCGTATGGTAGTAACATGTTTATATTGTGAATTTACGTTTTATTATACATGTTTTTGGATGAGTTGACAAGAAAAACAAAAAAGAGAAAAGCCTACTTTTGGGCATAAAGTAGGCTTTTCTCTTTCACGTTTTAAATTTGGAGAGGAAAAAATCGAAATCTGCAGTGAAACTATAAGGATTAAAAGGGGAACCTACCACGTACGTAGGCGGAGCGATGTGGGCGCATGCTCCAAAAATCCATTTTCCTGCGATTTCTGAGAAGAAGAAAAAGTGTTGAAATCAACTAAAATCGCAACATAAAGTGTAACGTTAAACTATTTTTCTCCTGTTTTTGGGGTACTTGGCAGTTGGGCTGCTGCCTTAGTAATATTATTTGATATATTTTAAAATCAAAATCGAGAAAAATATCTTGTTACCAACCATTCTGCGTTTCCACCAAGGAGGATGTGGAATAAAACCGATACGGTGCAGACTGTTTTTTCAATTTAATTTATTCTATACATATCAGGTACTGTATAAAACAAATAATCAAATCGAAAAGAACTTTATGTTGATTCAGATCTTGATTGATTACAACTTTAGTATACTCATATAATCGACAAATGTCAACGGTATTTTAGTAAAATCAGCATTTGGCACAACAATACATATATTAACGCACTATTTTGGTTAATATGCTGCGTAATTCGACGTTTAGTTAAAAATACAACCTTAAAACTTGGCGAATTTTACGAAAATTTTTTAACTTTTTGATTCCACAGTTAGTCCACTTCCTGGACAATTTGTGTCAATTTTTGGGTTCTTTTTTTGTAATTGTCGAATAAATTCCTCTTTGTTTTTTGGTGAAATTAGCAGAGTCTGTTTTCCATGTTCTGGTGTTAAACACACCAGCTCCAATCGGTCATAAGAAAGCGCAAAAGAGAAAAAAGCCTTTGTGGTAGGTGCCACTTTTAAAATACACTCATACGGAATTTCAGCTTGCTTTAAAAAGCCCAAACGCAATACTAAAGTATCCTTCTTTATCTCACTATAAGACAATACATAAAAAGGCAATACAAGCAAAATGCTCAAAATCCATCCCACTGCAGTACCAAGTCCTACCCATAAATTAGAAGTATCCTGTGTTATTAAAAACCAGGTAAATACAATTGTCTGGTAGCAAATACAGAGACATGCAACATGTACCCATATATCTATTTTGGTATAAAAACGCAACTGTATCCCCCCTAATTTATATCGATTTATTAAGTATAACAAATAATTGTGAAAAAACTTTTGGCATTTCACATAAAATCCATGAATACCTATTGATGTAAGGTTCGTATAGGCAAAAAAGCAAACTCACACAAAAGTTTCCTTTTAAGCACAAAAATGATTGCATTGATATCAACATAATTTGTAATACAATTCCTATGTTATCACAAACTTTATTTTGCATTGTATGATAAAAAGCTGCCTTTTCAAACAATTTACTTCCATTCAATTGGATCAACATCCAAAAGAATTTTTTATCCTCGTTTTATAGGGCAGTCCTCTTATTCATTTTTATTTTTCTAGAAAATATGATATTGTGTTTTTAATTTTCTCGCACATATTATTACAACAAATATAGTCACCAACTCCGCAAACGGTACTGCGAACCATAACCCATCCATCCCCCAAATATAAGACATCCCTACTATTCCAATAACGGTAAAGCCCAATGTTCTGGAAAAGGAAATTCCTGCGGAAATAAGTCCATTTCCCAAAGCGGTAAACATTGCCGACCCAAAGATATTAATCCCTGCGAACAGGAACGAAACACCAAATAAACGCAGCCCATGCGCGGCTAAGGAGTATGCTTCTGTACCTGATGTAAAGAATACTTTTGCCACAAAATCCGCCCCCAATAGAGAAAGCAACCACATCGCTACTGAACAAACTAAAATAAACTGGACGCACCATTTTAATACTTTTCTTAAAAAAGTCTGATTTTGTGCCCCATAATGGTAAGAAATGACCGGTGCTACACCAATGGAAAAGCCAATAAAAATAGAGGTCATTAAAAATTGGCAGTACAACACAGTTGTAATCGAAGCCACACCGTTTGCACCGGCGAATTGCAACATATAAAAATTAAACAATGCCGTTGTAATACTGGTAGAAAGGTTGGTGACCATCTCGGAGGAGCCGTTGGCACAGCTCTTCAAAATCATTTTGATAGGAAATGCTGGTTTTGTAAATTTCAACCCTTTCTTATGGAACAGGAAAAACAGGATTCCCCCAATTGCTGAAACAAAATATCCTCCCACGGTAGCATAGGCGGCACCTTGAACACCCATATGGAATACCGCAATTAACAAATAGTCAAATACCATATTGAATATACCAGAACCAATGGAAAGCCCTAATCCCAGATGAGGACGGCTTGCCACTACCAGAAAATCCTGGAACATCAACTGTAACGTGGAAACAGGGGAGTATAGCATCATAATCCACAAATAATCTTTACAATATTGCTTTAACTCCCCTTCAGCCCCCAGCCACTCAATCAAACGGTCCATATTGCACAATACTAAAACCGCAATAATTACTGATAAGACAAAAGCAACAATCACCAACCCAGTAAAATACCGTTTCGCCTGATGTTCCTTGCCCTGTCCCATTGTCCAGGCAACAACCGCGCTTCCCCCTGTTGCAAACATAACGCCAACTGCAATATTGATACTAATCAAAGGATATACAATATTTACTGCTGACAAAGCTTCTGCCCCAACAAAACGGGAAACAAAAAAACCATCCACAATAGTGTATAATGACATAAAAATCATCATAATCATGGTTGGAAAAGCAAACTCCAACAGTTCTTTAAAGGTAAATTCTTTTTCAATGTGATGCTTCAATGATAACCTCCATATCGTCTCTTTTTATCACGATTCAATTATTCTGTTTTGGATTGAAAACGGTTTACAATAAATATTCCCAGACTTACCAAAACCAAAGCGAAAATATTTTTAAGACTAAATGCCTGTTCCCCTTCGCCTAGCAATATAGCTGATAATAAAACCCCGATAACCGGATTCATGAAGCCATAAATGGTCACTTTGGATACTGGATTATATTTTAACAAAATTCCCCATAGAGAATAAGCAACTGCGGACAAAAATGCAAGATAAATGAGCATGAGGCTGGAATCCCAATGAAAATTTGTAATACGCCCACCCATACATAGACCAGTTCCGGTTAAAATAATTCCACCTAACAGGAATTGGTATCCGCTAAGCATTACTGGATCTTCATCCTTCGAATATTTTTTCAAATAAACAGAAGAAAAAGCATAGGAAATAGCCGAGATAAAAACAAATCCCTCCCCTTGAAAGCTCAAATCAAAATCAATTCCACCACTACTCAAATTTGCTAGTATTACTCCAATCAATCCTACCATACACCCTATCAATTTTGGCAAAGTTAATTTCTCCTGCCGGAATAGCAAGCTGGCAATTAAAATTGCCAACAGGCTGTTCGTACCTACAATGATAGCCCCTTTTACTCCGCTGGTATGGGCCAATCCCATGTAAAAAAACAGATACTGGATGACCGTCTGTAACAAAGAAAGATGAAATATTTTGCCAGCTGCTTGTTTTCGAGGCAATAACAGCTTTCTTTGCAATATACTGCCCAATAAAATAGTTAAAACTCCTGCCAACGCAAATCGATAGCCTGCAAATACAATTTGATCCCCCACAGCGTCAGAAGGAATCTCTAATAATTGATAGCCAATTTTAATGCAAGGGAAGGCACTCCCCCATAACCCACAACAAATAAGTGCTAATATTCCCACTATAATAGGCTTTTGTAATAATTTTTGTGGCTTCACTCAAATACTCCTTTTTAATAAGTTATTTTATTATGATGTAACAATATCTTAATGGAATAAGATCATTACTGTTCTATTGAATCTAATGTTATATCATAATGTCAATATACACAAGTAAAATAACACTGATTTGTATAAGCTTCATTGTAAGGTAGAAAAATGGAGATTCACTTACATTATGCTAGATTTTTACTTCAAATACTATTTTTTTATATCATTCAATTTTATCATATTAAAACTTCTCTTACAACCGAAATCTGATTATCCTATTGTGTTACAATCAAAATATTTTCAATTTACACCAATATACAAAAAGGCTTATGGAACTTTCCATAAGCCTTTTTGCTAACTATTTCTCACCAATTACCATAAGTAATTTCAATATCTTTAAATATAGACTATCCATCTCACAGCCAAGATTTTTCCTTATTGTTGCATCGACAATTCTATCATCTCAATTGTTTGATGTCGCCGGATTGTATTGCAGAAAGATTGTTTGTAATTTTTTCTTTTGGCCAATCCCACCACTTGATTTTCAACAAAGAAACAATCGTATCCTCTGAAAACCGTTTTTTAATTGGTTTTGCAGGAACACCGCCAACAATAGTATATGGTGGAACATCTTTTGTTACCACTGCACGAGTTCCTATAATTGCGCCATCCCCAACGGTAACACCGGATAAAATAACTGCTTCATAACCAATCCAAACGTCATTTCCAATTATAATATCGCCCTTATTATCCCAGGAATTAACAACATCTTGCTGTTTCAAATCCCATTCCTCATAAAAAAGAGGAAATGTATAGGTGGATAAAGAAGATAGGGTATGATTTGCGCTATTAAACAAAAATCGTACTCCACAAGCAATGGAACAAAATTTTCCAATAATCAGTTTGTCTTTGTTGATTGGATAGTGATATAGTACATTATTCTGCTCAAACATAACTGGATCATGGACAAAATCATTGTAAATCGTGTAATCTCCAACTATAATATTGGGGTTGGTAATTACATTTTTCAAATAAATTGTTTGTTGGTCTCCTGTACGGGGATAAATTTGTTTATCTGGAATAGTCATTTGATATCCTCCTAATTTTCAATTATTCGTTCCCTATTCCAGATAATACAATGCAAATTTTCACCATTACCACTCCTATCTAACTATTGATAAAATTGAAACGCTTTTTCATAAAGCTCTCTCGTTTGAGCTTCATCGTCATAGGCTAAACAATCATCAGCATAGGATAACGTCCAAAATGGTTCTGTTTGAAAAATTTGTTCAGGAAATAGACGAGATAACTGAAAGGATTTCCTTCCAAATTCTTCAATACTGTTTATTCCACTATAATAAATATTTTCTAAAAGCTGAAACAATATCTTCCCAAACGCATTATATTGACAGCTTAATTGATTATCATACATATACTGATAAATAAGCTGCAAATTTTCCTCACAATCATACGAATTCCATTCCAATTCCAACAATAACGGATCATTTTCATACTGAAGAAAAAGCCTATCTACTGCCTCATCGTATGATGCCTTTTGAATAAAATTTACTTTCCATAAAAGAGCATATGCCAAAATGGTTTCAATCATTTTTTCTATTTCTCCTATCATTGGTTTCATTATATTGCTTTGATGTTTAAATGTAAAGAAAAAATCTCGCTAGGTAATCAGAAGCAATTCATCTTATTGCCATTTACTGATTCGTCAGCGAGATTTATTAATTCTATAAATCTAATTTGATAAAATCTGAAACTTTTCTTAGATGAAACACAAAAACTCTACGCAAAAAATTATTATCGTCTGGTTGAACATTTTGATGTGTTTCTGTTAACTCATATTCTCCAACAAAATGATAATTTCCTTTTTTCTTTTCAAAAATTAGTAGCGGCGTATTTTGTTTTTTATGCGACAAAACAGCAATATTTAAATCATACATTTTGTTGGATAAACTGTCTTGATGGCCCACTCTTCCTATGCCAGTATACATACAATAATCATGAGTACCTCTTGGATAGAAATAATCAGAATAAAGTTCTTCTTCATTTTTAAATAGAAGAATTGCTTTTCCTTTTGTCGCCAAGGTAATTCCACTTTGTGGATTTCCTCCCAACAGTTTACTGATTTCAGCTCTATTTGTAAATGTTTGTCCTTGTTCTAATTGTAACATAACATTATTCCCACTCAATTGTAGATGGTGGCTTCGTGGTGATATCATACACAACGCGGTTGATATTTTTTACTTCATTGACAATACGGCTGGAAATTGTGGCAAGAAGGTCATAAGGGATTCTTGCGAAATCAGCTGTCATAAAATCAGTAGTTGTAACGCCACGCAGGGCCAAGGTATAATCATAAGTTCTGCCATCCCCCATTACGCCAACAGAACGCATGGATGTCAGCACAGCGAAATATTGATGGATATCCCGGTCAAGACCTGCTTTTGCAATTTCCTCCCGGAAAATCCAGTCAGCATCCCGTAAAATATCCAGTTTTTCTTTGGTGATTTCTCCAATAACACGGATTGCAAGCCCTGGGCCTGGGAATGGCTGACGCCATACCAATACATCGGAAAGACCTAACTCTATCCCCAATTGGCGAACTTCATCTTTAAACAGCAGACGCAATGGCTCGATAATTTCCTTAAAATCAACATAGTCCGGCAAACCGCCTACATTATGGTGGCTCTTGATGACAGCAGCATCCCCTGTACCGGATTCAATCACATCTGGGTAAATTGTTCCCTGTGCTAAGAAATCAACTGCACCAATTTTTTTGGCTTCTTCTTCAAATACACGGATAAATTCTTCTCCAATGGTTTTCCGTTTTGTTTCTGGGTCGCTCACGCCAGCCAGTTTGGAGAGAAAACGCTCTTCTGCATTGACACGGATAAAGTTCAAATCCCAATCAGCAAAAGCCTGTTCTACTTCGTCCCCTTCGTTTTTCCGCATTAAACCATGGTCTACAAATACACAGGTCAGCTGATGGCCAATCGCTTTAGAAAGCAATGCAGCCAAAACAGAGGAATCCACCCCTCCGGATAGTGCCAACAATACTTTCCCATCGCCAACTTTTGCACGGATATCCTCGATTGCGGTTTTCGCATAATCCCCCATGGTCCAGTCACCAACACAACCACAAACGTGATACAAAAAGTTATGCAGCATTTTTGTGCCGTTTTCGGTGTGCATTACCTCTGGATGGAATTGTACTGCATACAGTTTCGCTTCCGGATTTTCCATCGCAGCCACAGGACATTCTTTGGTATGTGCCGAAGCACGGAACCCTTCTGGCAAGCCGGAAATATAGTCCGTATGGCTCATCCAGGTAATCATATTTTCGGATAATCCCTGGAACATTAACGAAGAAGTATCAAAGTTTGTTTCGGTTTTGCCGTATTCCCGCATGGTAGCGCTGGAAACAGTACCTCCCATCAAATGGGCCATCACCTGAGCACCATAACAAATCCCCAACACAGGGATTCCCAGTTCAAAAATTTCCTTATCAATTTTAGGGGCGTTCTCCTCATAAACACTATTTGGACCGCCAGTAAAAATAATACCAACTGGTTTTTCTTGTTTTGCAACAGCAAGCCCTTTGGTATAGGGTTCCACTTCACAATACACACCGCATTCACGAACGCGCCGGGCAATCAGTTGGTTATACTGTCCACCAAAGTCAATGACCAATACTTTTTGATGTGCCATATTCAATTACCTTTCTTCACTAAATTTTTGGGTGATTGAAAAAATAACAGGTTCCCTGCTATTTCCCATCCTATCATTTATTATTGTACAAATAAATTTCACAAATTTCAAGCTATTTTTCGTTACCTCTGTATGAATCAGCAAATTGGGAAGAAAATAAAAAGGATTCCAGGAAAATTTGGATGGACAGACAAAAAACAAAGCAGGTGAAAACATATGCTAAAACGGGCAACCAAATTATTTATTATTTTTATTTTATTATGCTCTATCCTAGCTACAAGGATTGTTTACCTTGCAAGTTCTACCGATTTGACACAGGCAGCACAAAGGCAAAGTAGTTATACCCTAACCTTAAATAGCCAACGGGGAGGAATTTATGACCGAAATTTTAACAATATGGTAAATCAAACCACAAAATATGTTGCTGTTGTGTTCCCTGACCCTTCTTGCATTCAACAAGTATTAGACTTAAATCCGGAATTAAAACGAGAAGAAATCGCGGAACAAATTCAACAGGGCAAACCATTCTTAGTGGAATCCAAAAAGGCTTCCAGCAATCATTCCAGCATTCAGGTATTTCCTGTTTCAGAACGTTACCAGGATAACGGTATTGCTCCTCATCTAATTGGATATTTAAACGGGGATGGTGAAGCGGTATGTGGGATTGAACAATCCTACAACGAATTATTGCAAAATTTCACCTCCAACTATCAGATAACATTTCAGTTGGACGGGACGGGAAATTTAATCAAAGGAAAAGAAATGGAACAGACCATCCAGGGAAATTCCGATGGCGGCGTTGTACTCACGTTGGATCGTGGCATCCAGGAATTAGCGCAAAAAATAGGGAGACAATCCATTCCAAAAGGAGCAATTACCGTATTTGATGTAAAAACGTCCCAAATCGTTGCCTGCGCCAGCTTTCCAACCTATTCCCAAAATGACGTAGCAGCCAGTATCAACGATGAGAATAAACCCTTAATTAACCGCAGCCTGTACACCTACAATGTTGGTTCTACCTTTAAAATCGCCACCGCTGCCACCGCATTGGAACAGGGAATCTCTCCAAACTATTCCTTTTTTTGCCCAGGTAAAATTGACGTAAAAGGTCAAGTATTCAAATGCCACCACCTAGCTGGACACGGATCTTTAAATATGCAACAAGCTTTAGAGAAATCCTGTAATCCTTACTATATCAATCTAGCACTACAAACAGGTGGAAATGCCATCTTACAAACCGCATCCGATATGGGGTTTGGAAAAGAATTAGAACTGGCAAGTGGGATTGTTGCTGCCAAAGGGACTCTCCCCTCTACGGATGACTTAAAAAACCCAGCAGAATTGGCAAACTTTGGATTTGGGCAAGGAAAACTCACCGCAAATTCTTTTCAGGTAAGCGGACTGCTTTTAAGTGTACTCAACCAGGGAAAACTAGTTCAACCCAGCCTAATTTTAGGGACTACAGAAAATGGAACAGATTTAACAGAACCTACACAGGCGCAACCTCCTACCTATGTAATGAGTGAAGAAACCGCATCGATTTTAAAAGAAGATTTAATCCTAGCATTAAAGGGGCAGGATACCGAGGAACTAAAACCAAAATTGACAACAGCTGGAGGAAAATCCGCAACAGCACAGACTGGAACCTATGATGAAAACGGGGTAGAAATCTGCCAAACTTGGTATACCGGATTTTTTCCAGCAGAAGACCCCAAATATGTGATAACAGTTTTGGTAGAAGAAGGGGCCTCTGGAAACGATACTGCTGGTCCAATTTTCGCAAAACTAGCGGATGCGATTACCCTATATGAGCAAAAATAATGCTTTAACCTATTAGAAATGATATTGAAACAATTGTAAAAAATATCAAAATTACGCATTAATTAGTAATTTGTACAATTCATAGACATAGCACAATTTTACTTCTTATCAGAATAAACGATACAATAAATCTGGAGTTTACATTGGGCTTTTCACATAAAACCCCGCTTTTTTGGTACACTGGCGTAAAAGTTTTCTATCTATTTTTAGATAGAAAACTTTGTCATACAAAGCCAATATAACATGGTTATGCGTTAGCATAAAGCAAATCGTTTCACCAAATATCATTTTGTTTCGTATACTTTGGTTGTTTATTTTCGATTAAAAGGATCAAATCATTCGTTTACAAAACAGATATGGCCTTATTTGATACAAGTACAGCTTCATCTAACCATAATAGTGGAAAAGATAAATTCTATATTTGTTTTTTCCCCAATCTTCTCTAATTTTCTACATCATCATAAAACGCCTTCCATTGCAACTTTATATTACAATGGAAGGCGTTATTTATCTATTATGAAAAAAATTCTTTCCGGTACTGAGCCGGAGTAACTTGGAAATATTTTTTAAAAGCGTAGTCAAATGCTCGACGTTCTGAGTAGCCAATTTGCTGGGAAATCAAATCAATTGGTAAATGGCTTTTTGACAGCAGTTCCGACGCATGCTGCATTTGAATTTCCAGACGCCATTCTGAAAAAGACTTTCCTGTTTTGCGGGAAATTAATCGGGAAATATATTCGGAAGAATAATTAAAAAAAGTGGCAGTAGATTTTAAAGTAGCGGCAGCGTAGTTATCATTGAGGTAACTAATGACCTGTTCTATGGTCAATTCCCTAGAAATTTTCTCTGGCTGCTGGTCAACAACTTGAGCATATTGCCGGCTGAGCTCCATCAATAAAGAACAAAGGGAAAACAACATGATTTGTTGGGAATACATATCATCTTTTACAAATTCCTGAGTCAATTTATAAAGACAGTACTGGCCAGAGCTTTCCTGTGGCACCTCAAATTGTAAGCAGCTGGGCCCTTCTTTAAAATTATAAATTGATTCTAAAAAGAAATCCAAAAACATCTTATTTTCTTTCAACATAGGTACAACAGTTTGTTCAAAGATTGTTTTTCGAATTAAGATATTAATTAGGTTCGTATCCCGCCCTACAATGCACATTCCATGTTTGATTTGGGAATTATAAATCCAAAATTGTCCGGCTTTCATTCGGTATTCATTTCCAGCCATATAACAATAACAAGTACCAGAGTAAAGATAGGTTAGCTCAAAAAACTCATGGTAATGGGTCGGATGGTAAAATATATCTTTTGAATTTAAAAACCGCTGGCTTTCCGATGTAATCGCTAGCCCTTCCCATCTAGAAACACAATCCAACACCACACCTATGTTTTGGTTCGGCAAAAAATATTTTTGTTCGGATAAAAAACGCCGTTTGGTTGGAATCGGATTCCACTTTCTTTCTTTGCAAAACTCTTGTATATCCTCTGGTGGAACTTCAAACTGGCTAAGGTCTAAATCGATCTTTTTTCGGTCACTAATCCGGTTGGTACGATGCTCACAAATATCTGGCGATTGCCGCATTTCTTCCAACAGTTCCCCAAACTTTTTATGCAAAGAAGTTTCCATCTAGCCTCTCCCCTTTCTTTTATACCTCATTATAAATTCTATTTTTCCCTATGTCAACGATTTATTTAGTTATTTTGCACAATTAACAATCTATTGTATTGACATGGTATATCATAAAAAATGTACTGATTGAATCATAAATTATGCTATATTCCTCTAGTTCCTTGTGGTATCCTGTAAGAGGATTTAAATTCCAACTAAATTTGTTGCAAAGGAGAAAGCACAATGAGGAAAAGTAAAAGTACTTTAAAGCGGATTATCGCGGCTTCTATTTGTTTATCCATGTTAGCTGCCGCAACTGTTTCTTCCACTGGAATTGTTTCAGCTGTAGAAACAGATGAATTCGCTCAGAAAATGGAAAACCGGTTTGAAAATCCGGAAATGACCCACAAATTATATGCTCGTTGGTGGATGGCAGAAGGTAGTCACACTGACCAGACGATTATTGAATCTGTCCACGAGTTATATGACGCTGGATTTGGGGGAATTGAATTTGTCACTTTGGATGAGTCCAAATATTTAGACAATGAACGATACGCATGGGGTTCTGAAGAATGGATCCATGACTCCCATCTAGTAGCCAAAACCTGTGCAGAACTGGGGATGGGCTTTAGTATGACAGGTGGTACCCATTGGGCTACTTCTAACCTAGTTAATATCACTCCAGATGAAGATAAAGCTTCTCAGGAGCTGGGCTATAAAACAATTGATTTGGCAGCAGGCGAATCTTTTAACGGTGCATTACCAACCTGTGAATTGCCAGGAGAAACAACCAAACAAACTTTAGTAAAAGTAATCTCCGCGAAAAAAGTGGGCACAAGGCAAATGCAGGTTGGGAACTGTGTGGATGACGCCATTACATTGGATGAAAATTCCTTAACCGATTTAACGGACCAGGTTTCATTCGATGAAAATGGAAACCCATGCTTAAACTATACCGCAACGGATGACGGTACTGTAATCTTCGCATTCTGGAAATACGGTACTAGTGAATCTTATAAACCGGCAACTACCGGAAAATCTTATATGATATCTTTCGATCTAGAAAAGCTTCCTAGCTTTCGTGAGGGAAAAAAGAATAGTACAACAATCATAATAGCGAGTTTTATACGAGCCGAAAAGGGAAATATTGTACGAAAAATAACGAATAAAAATAGGCTCATTTACAAGTGTACGTGTGATGCAACAATATAATTTAGTATCCCTTATAGAGGCTGTGCAATCCACTGATCGAACTGGTGGTCTTGACTGCTTTTAATGAAATAATATTAATTTACAGAGAAAATATAAAATTAGACTACTGTTTGACTGGAAATGATACTTGGAATAACAGTTGTTTTCAACGGCGTTCGTAAATGAGACCTGTAATGCCGTTACTGGTTTGGGTTTTGATTAATTTGAGCGGAAGTGCCTGTTCCATTTGTCCAAAAAGAGGGACTCCTTTTCCCAGAAGGATGGGAATAACCGAGATATAAAATTGGTCAATTAAATTTTCACGAATCAACTGTTGTGCCAGGTTTGCACCACCACAAATCCAGATATTTTTCCCTCTTTGCTGTTTTAACCTGGTGACTAACTCACAGGGATTTTCGTTGACAAACTGGATTTCACTGGTAGATATTAATTTTTTATGGGTTACAACAAAACTAGATATTCCATTATAGACCCATTGATTAGGAGAAAGTTCTGTTACAATTTGATGATAAGTATTCCAACCTAACACAACGGTATCAATAGTTTTCATAAATTCATCATAGTTACTATCCGGTATGGAAGTGGGGTCTTGCCCATTTAACCAATCGACTTGTCCGTTACCATCGGCAATATATCCATCTAAACTAATTGCGATAAATAAAATTACTTTTTTCATAGTGCTACCTCAAATCCATCTACAAGGGAAAATTGCTATTTTACCTAGCATGTCTGGTTATTGCGATGTATATTGCGTTTTGGGCAAAAAAATTCGGCAGAGATTTTTCAATCCCTGCCAGAAATAAAAAAAGAGAAAAAGAGAAAAAGAAAAGAAGATAAGACAAATCAATTAATTGATTTGTTGACTATATCATACCATCTTTTTTTGGTTTATGCAATGTTTCAATTTGACATATTTCTGGTAATATTGTGACATTTCATGACCTGTTTGCGATATTTTCTTTTAAAAAGGGAATATATAGAAATTTATACTATCCATTCTGTAACTATTTTTTCGATATTATTTTTCAATTTGTAAGAACATACAGAATTTTTGCTGTTAACCATTTAGTAATCCGTTTAATAAGAAATAATTTCTACTTTTTCCACAAAATCAGCAATAAAAACAAATTTTAGTTTATCGAATTTATTTTTGTTTTATTCACAACATACCGCCAGTATCTTCTGGCGGTATGTTTATTCTAGTTTATTTGGAAAAGAACAGGTTGATAGCCTTTTTTATAGTCCATGTTGATTTTATGCGGATAAAAAGGTATTGTTTGTCTGTTCGTACCAAACCTGTAGATTCGTTATGAAGGAGCATTTGTTTTTCCGATTAACGAGACTCTTGGATGCGATTGATTCATTTGTTGGAAAATTTTTGGATTAGATCAGGATAATTTAAATCATAGGTATCAATCGTAATTGAAGGAGTCTGTATGGAAACGGTCTTTGTTTACGGATTTTCCTGGGAAAATGTTGTATTTACCAGACGATAAGTTTTATATCCGCCGCTCAGGTTATAAACATCAAAGCCATGTTGCAGCAAAATTCTGGTTGCGATATTCCCCCGCAGACCTACACGGCAGGTGACATAAATTTTTTTATTTGGATCCAGTTCACTGAGACGTTCCCGGAGTTCATCCAGTGGAATATTGATTGCATTTGGGATTGTCCCCATCAAAACTTCTGGTGGAGTGCTTACATCTACAAAAATAGAATTTTCCTGATCAATTTGTGGGATCTGTTCTGCATAGAATACCGGCATTTCCCCTTTTAAAATATTAGCTGCGGTGAATCCCAGCATATTTACAGGGCTTTTAGCGGAGTTAAATGGTGGTGCATAACAAAGTTCTAGTTCCTCCAAATCGTATACGGTTCCCCCAAACTTCATCACAGTGGCGATGACGTCAATCTGTTTTTCCACATTTTCAGCCCCAACAGCTTGTGCCCCAAGGATTTTGCCATCTGGAGCAAACAGCATTTTCATGCTGATCTGGGTTGCACCGGGATAATATGTTGCGTGGGAAAATGGATGCACATAGGTTTTAAGATAGTTCTGATTGGATATAGCCAACTGCTTTTCATTCAAACCAACAGAAGCTGCAATTAGGTCGAATACTTTTACTACAGAACTGCCGTAGGCGATTTTTCCGTTGGTTTGGTGCTGGCCCAATACATTGGCGGCAACACTTCTGCCCTGTCGGTTTGCCGGTCCCGCCAAAGAGATCAACGCCTCTTTCCCACTGACACCATGAGTAACCGCAATGGCATCCCCAACCGCATAAATATCCGGATTGGATGTTTGGAAAAACTCATTTACTTGGATGCTATTGCCCACAGAGAGCTTTAATCCAGCTTGTTGGGCTAAACCGTTTTCTGGTGTTACCCCCATAGCCAGAACTACCATACCGCAATGGATTTGCGACTGATCGGTAAGAGAAACTATCAAACTATGATCGGATTGGGATTCTAATTTGCTGACGCCGGTACCCAATTTTAAATTTACTCCTTTTGAGATGATCTCCTGATGGAGGATATTTGCCATTTCCCGATCCAGTGGTGCCATAATCTGGTTGGTAAATTCCACCAATGTAACCTCCATCCCACGTAAACGGAGATTTTCCGCCATTTCTACCCCGATGAATCCTCCACCTGCCACAACGCAGGAATTTACTTGATTTTTTTGGATATATTCATCAATTTCTAGAGTGTTCCGTACATTGCGTACAGTAAAAATACCTGGTAAGTCAATCCCTTCAATAGAGAATTTTTTAGGGGACGCCCCTGGGGATAGAATCAGCTTATCATAGGTTTCGGTATAACTTTCGCCAGTTAGATGGTTCCTTATCTGGATTACCTTTTCTTGTGGATGGATTTGGGTTACCTCGCTCGATATGCGTACGTCAATGTGGAAACGCTTCCGCAACAGCGCGGGAGGAGTAACAAATACCGCCTTTTTTTTTTTAATTCCCCCGCCAATATAGTATGGCAACCCACAGTTTGCGTAAGAAATATCTTCCCCTTTTTCAAATAAAATAATCTCCGCCTGCTCATCCAAACGGCGTAATTTGGTAGCTGCCCCAGCTCCCCCTGCAACGCCGCCAACAATACATATTTTCATATTTTTCTACCTTGCCCTTTCTATAGGTTGTTGTACTAATTATATTCTATTTTTCCTTTTTGCTCTGTAACTACGTCACATAGCTAAGGAATTATTGTGAGAATACATCATCTTTTTTAAAATTCGGCGTATTGGTAAGCGTCTACTATATAAAACATGAAAAACGAGACAATAGGTTTGCAGGAATTGTTTCTTATAAAATCACTAAATTTTTTATTAAAATTTATCGGTGATAAGGCTGGTATGTTAAAATAAACGAGGCACAAAACATGTAGTACTGGAAATGGATATTTTTAAAAATGTCCAAATCCTATGCAACCGGATTCCTTAAAAACAACAGTTAAAATTGGAACAAAAATAACAATAACGGATATTTTCAATTGTAAAACAATTTAGGGGAAAGTTTTCGATATTCAAACAAGGTTATGATAAATTATTTTTATCATAATTTGAAGTAAAATAGTGTGCATACGCACTTTTTATTAAATAAATGATAGAAAGCAGATGTTTCATATGCTTGATAAGAGAGTTGGAAAACGAATGAAAGAACGCAGGCAAGAACTTGGATTAACATAGGAGCAGTTTGCTGAAAAAGTCGATTTATCCATAAACTATATATCAACGGAGGAACGGGACGTATCCTTTCCACGATGTGAAAGCCTGATTAAAATCATCAATGGACTAAAAACTTCTGCTGATTCCATTGTCTTAGATGTTATCTTATATTCCCGTAACGGCCAGCCATTACAGTTCCCCGAAAAATTTTATATCCTGCCCTTAGCCAAACAAAGAATTATTTTGAATATAATAGATAAAGCAATATAAAGAAAAATAAAAAATTGTCTGTATTCCGCTATTTGTGCTATAATAGATTTTACCAAGGGGAAAACAATGGTAAAACCATATTTCGGGCAAGGTTGGATGAGGAGAATTTATAAAACCATGATTACTGCTGAGATGTTAATTGATTTATTGGAACAAAAAAGGGCGCAGTCTCCACGGGCAAAGGAGGCTTTTCACATGAAACCTTCCATCGAACATGGGGTACAGATATTTACCGAGGCAAATCATTTTCGCGATGGAAGCAATGTAGAGATCACTGTACACCGTACCCCAAAGGATTTACCACAGAATGTACCACCAAACATGCTGCCCCACAAACATGACTTTTATGAGATAGCATATGTGTACCAGGGGGAATTTATCAACGAATTTCCAGATGGCAACAAGCTAGTTGCTACAGACGGTCATTTGATTTTGATGAATCCATATGCGGCACATCTTCCCTACACGGTACATCGTGAGGATATTGTATTTAATATTTTATTGCGGAAATCCTATGTGGAACAGATTTTAGTTAATTTACTTTCTGGTAATAAGTTATTTTTAAATTTCTTTTTGGATAGTATTTATGGACACCATCAAGAAAATAATTATATGATTTTCGCCAATAACCTGGAAATCCAAGATTTGCTATTTAGTTTGATTTTAGAGAACTGTGAGCAAAAATTGTATTATGAACAGGTTGTAGATTCCTATTTTGTGGCGTTATTCGCGATTTTATCCCGGCTGCACCAAACGGAGATTGAACATAACATCCAAAAGTACGTACAAAATAGAACATTAACCGATGTAATTTCTTATATTAAATTAAACTATTCGGATGTAACTCTGGACAAAGTAGCGGAAGCGTTCCATTATTCTACTGGATACCTTTCTCGGTGGATCAAACGGAAGACAGGCTCCAGCTTTTCTGACTTGGTGTCCCAGTATCGCCTAGAGGTGGCAAAACGTTATTTGCAAAACTCTATGCTTCCCATTGAAAAAATTACTGAAATAATTGGATATAGCGACACCAGCTATTTTTATAAATTTTTTAAAAAGCAGTTGGGTATCTCACCTCAGGAATATCGGAAACAGACAGTGGAAAACCAATATCATTAATTACAAGGGCTTATTTTCCAAAGATGGGGAAGATAAGCCCTTGTTTTGGAAAATATTACTTGACAAACTGACTCCAGTTTGCTATACTGCTATATTGTTAGTTGAAACTAACTAACAGGCGTTTGACAACGCTTTGTTTTTCTCACAAAAGTTAGTTAAACCTAACTTAATTAATTTCTTTGTGGTTTATGGAAGGAGGAGCTATGAACCAGAAAACTTTAAAAAACAGCGCTAGGGTGCTTA
Organism: Massilioclostridium coli; assembly: GCF_900095865.1. GTDB lineage: Bacteria > Bacillota > Clostridia > Oscillospirales > Ruminococcaceae > Massilioclostridium > Massilioclostridium facile. The sequence continues at coordinate 467,959 of NZ_FMIZ01000006.1, forward strand.
GCTTTTTGTTGGCGTGCATTTTAGCACTGTGTGCAATCCCATTCACTACTGCTTTCGCCGCCGATGCGGATAAAGAATATATTATCAATGATAGCAGTTTTGACATGGACGATTATTTAGCAGGCGCAGGGGATGCCAATATCATCAAAATCAGCGCTAACTTAACAGGCTTAGGGGAAACTGTAATTCAACAGCCAGTCACCCAACTGTTAGGCTGGACCAAAAACTTTTTTGAGGATGTCCCCTCTGTACGCACCATTAAAGACAAACAGGATGGAACACTCCGTTTTGCCGAAGGCGTTGATGTGTTGGTAAGGGATTTGATATTTGATACCGCACAGCCAGTGGTAGTAGAAAAAGGCGCAAATGTTACCTTTGAAAACTGTACTTTTGTACAAACACCGGTGAACAACGGCACAATCATCTGCGAAGATTGTACTTTTGAAACTGGTAAAATTGAAAACAATGGTTCCGCTTCTTATACCGGTACAACAGAGGAACCGGAAAATATCGCGCAGCCATCCCATACCCCATTGGATATAGAGGTTGCTCCGGATACATTGCCTTACGCAATGGTAGGATCTGCTTATAACCAGCAGCTGGCTGTTACACTATCCGGTACAAACAAAGACAACGCCACTGTACAGGCGCAAATCACGCCAGAAGGTTCTGGTTTGACAGCGAATGTGGCAGGTAACACCGTTGCAATCTCCGGCACACCGGAACAATCCGGCGAATACACTGTTACCATTACCGCGACTGCAGAGGGGGACTCCCCGGTTTCTAAAACAATAGCATTGCAGGCGATTGCGGAAACCGAATATATCATTGACGACAACAGCTATGATTTTAGCGATTATCTGGCTTGGGCTGGCACAGCAACAACCGTTAAAGTCAGCGCTGATTTAACCAGCTTAGGAGAAGCAGTAATTCAGCAGCCAGTATCAAAATTACTTGGCTGGGAAAAGAACTTTTTTGCGGATCAGGCCAAACTGCGTACCATCAAGGATAGCAGTGATGGGACACTCCGTTTTGCTTCCGGCGTCAATGTATTGGTAAAAGACCTGATTTTTAATACAACACAGCCAGTTGTAATAGAGCAAGGGGCAAATGTTACCTTTGAAAACTGTACCTTTGTACAAACACCGGTGAACAATGGCACAATCATCTGCAAAGATTGTACTTTTGAAACTGGTAAAATTGAAAACAATGGTTCCGCAGTATATACAGGAACTACAGTAGAACCTGAAAATATTGGGACAGAACAGCCTTCACACATTGCTTTGGGAATGAACCTGGCCCCAGAAACACTACAAAACGCCATTGTTGGGACAGAATATAACCAAACACTAAATGTGGAACTGTATGGTACCAATAAAGACAATGCCACTGTACAAGCCAGTGTCACACCAGAAGGTTCTGGCATTACCGCGGCTGTTCAGGACAACCAGGTGGTTGTAAGCGGGAAAGCGGGAAAGCCAGGCAGTTATACTGTTTCTGTTATCGCAACCGCGGATGGCGACCAGCCTGTAACCAAAACGGTTTCTTTTGAAGCAAAACAGAACATTTCTGTTTCTTTGGAAGGAACATTGGATGCTGTTACAGTGGGGCAAAGTGGTTATCAAAACTATCTGGATGTTTTTGTAACAGATGAAAACGGTGATCAAGTCAACTACTACGATTACAGCCAGGCTAATCCAAATGCGAAAATCTCAGTATCCCTTTCTCCAGAAGGAAGCGGTATGCGTGCCAGCTATCTGTTTGACAGTGTTGTGGTAAGCGGCACACCAGAAAAACAGGGAATATACCAGGTTTCTGTAACAGTGACCAATGATGTTCAGATAGCAACCAGTAATACCGTTGATTTGAGAATCTACCAAGATGATAAAACTTTACAGGAACGCTTTGATGCCCTGAATCCATCCATCACTTCCTGGGATATTGAACCTTATGAAATTTCCCAAAGCGGCAATGCTGTTGTTCCGATAAATTTAAAGGAAATTTACGGCTCCCATGAATCCGGTTTATACGCCACTTTAGGGAATAATCAGGGTTACGCAACCGATACCCTGACCATTCCAGCAGGATGTGACGTGGTATTTGAAAACATAAAATTCTATAGCAGTATTCAGATCATTGTAGAAAAAGGCGGTTCCTTAACCCTGAAAGATTCTGTGGCTTATGGTGGTGTAGTGGTGAATGGGGGTACTTTCTCAATGTCCAACTACGCTGCATTGGTTGACAGTTTGACCTTAAATGATGGCAGTGTACTGAAAAACGCTACAGTAAATTCCCATGGCCGTTACCTGACCGATGGTTCTGATAAACCGGATGCTCCGGCAGTTGTAATTGTAAATGGGACTGTTACCGCTTTAGGCAATAATACGATTACAGGGGAACCTGGTGATTCTGTCCTGGCTGGACAGGATGCATTGGTTGTAAACGGTGAACTGGTAATCCCAGAAGGTTCTGTGTTGACAGCACAGGGCGGCGGAGATTACGCTCCAGCACGTGTTGGCGGAAATGGTGTTGTATTGAATAATGGGGAAGTTTCTGGACAAGGCAAATTGGTTGCTTTGGGCGGCCATGGCTATGAAGGAGATGGCGGAGATGGTATTACCGGTGTAGGCACTATTTCTGTAGCGCATCTGGAAAGTATCGGCGGTGATGCAAAATCCCTCTTTAATGATCCAAAACAGGGTGGCGATGCCATTGGTTCCAAAGTAATCGTGACTACCGAGGATTATGTTTTAAAAGGTGGTGCTGGGAATCCAGCGGGTTCCGCTGAAATCACACCAGTTACTGCAAATAAATCTATTTTGAATCAAGTCATTGAATATGCTGAAGCGCAAAAAGCTTCTCCAGAGTTTAACAAGGTAATTGCAGACGTTCAAAAAACCTTTAACGCAGCATTGGAACAAGCCAAAGCAGTGGCGGATAACAATGCTGCAACCCAAAAGGAAGTAGATACAGCCTGGCAAGCGTTGTTAAACGAAATCCACAAACTGGGCTTTGTCAAAGGGGATGTTACCTCTTTAGAAAAACTGGTTGAAACCGCAAAAGGGTTTGACTTAAGCAAATACGTAGAAGCAGGCCAGGCGGAATTAAAAGAAGCATTGGCTGCGGCGAAAGATTTGCTTGCGGATAAGGACAACGCGATGGAACAGGAAATCCAACCAGTGGAGGAGAACCTGTTAAATGCAATGTTAAATTTAAGGTTAAAGGCGGACAAATCCATTTTGGAATCTACGGTATCACAGGCAAACAATATAGAGGCAAACCTCTATACCCAGGAAAGCTATCAGGCATTAAAAACAGCTGTTGCAGCAGCAAACGCGGTGCTGGCGGATGACAGCGCAACACAGAAACAGGTGGATGCGGCTGTTGATGCGGTAAAAGCAGCGATGAATGGTTTGGTAGCGGTTGATAATGGAGAATCCACCAAACAGAATAATGCTGTGCAGGGAACCCAGACCGGTCAAGTAACAACCAGCAACAATGCTGTAAAATCAGTAAAAACTGGTGATGTAGTACCAGCTGTGGGTATCGCAGTATTAGCATTGGCATCTGCGGCAGTAGTAGCTCTCCGCAAAAAGGAAACCAACTAATTTGATATCCTCAATACCAATATCCTTTGGTCAGAACCCTCTGCAGTTGCGGGGGGTTCTGATATTTTTCTTTTTCTATTAGGATAAAACAGCTTTATCGCGGATAATAAGTTGACAAAGGGGAGATATTCCGATATAATAAGGTAAGAAAAGTATCGTAATAAAACGAAGTGAAATATCGGATGATATTTTTGCTGCGTTGCGAAGTACATTGTACCAAAAAGGGCGGAGCCCAATAAAAAAACTGGCTGAGATGAGAAAAACCAACATGCCAATCCCAATAGAGAGGGGCCGTTGCTGGAAGTGCCCTGGTGATTGTAGTTGGAGGCCAACTCGGAGCCTATACGTCAAAAAAACGTATCGTATTCCCTGCGTTAAAGGAGAATCAAAGTGGCTGTACAAGGATGTGCAGCAATTTGGGTGGTACCACGGAAACAGCAAGTTCTCGTCCCATAGGCGGCGAGAGCTTTTTTTATTTGTTTTTGGTACGGCCTTTGTAGTAAAAACAGAAATAGATAGGAGGAACAAATCCAATGAAATGGATGGGTTTAAATGAATTAAGGGAAAAATACCTGAGCTTTTTTGAGAAAAAAGGCCACTTAAGGTTAAAAAGCTTCCCTCTGGTACCACAAGGGGATAACAGTTTGCTATTGATTAACTCCGGCATGGCGCCAATGAAAAAATGGTTTTTAGGGCAGGAAACCCCGCCAAAAAATCGTGTAACAACCTGCCAAAAATGTATCCGTACCCCGGATATTGAAAATGTAGGGAAAACTGCCCGTCACGGTACCTTTTTTGAAATGTTGGGCAACTTCTCTTTTGGCGATTACTTTAAAGAAGAAGCAACCGAGTGGGCGTGGGAATTTGTTACCAAAGAACTGGAACTCCCCATTGACCGCATCTGGGTTTCTATTTATGAGGACGATGATGAAGCGTTTGAAATTTGGACAAAACACCGTGGTGTAAACCCTGATCATATTGTACGCTTTGGGAAAGAGGATAATTTCTGGGAAATTGGTTCCGGTCCATGCGGTCCATGTTCTGAATTGTACTTTGACCGTGGTGTGGAAAAAGGATGTGGCAAACCAGACTGTAAAGTTGGCTGTGAATGCGACCGATTTGTAGAATTCTGGAACCTGGTATTCTCCCAGTTCAACAGCGATGGGGAAGGCAATTATGAACCAATGGAACATCCAAACATTGATACTGGTATGGGGCTGGAACGTCTAGCTTGCATTATGCAGGAAGTAGACAACCTGTTTGAAGTAGATACTGTTCAGAATATCATGAAACATATCAGCCAGATTGCTGGCGTAACCTATAAGGAAAATCCACAGACGGATGTTTCCCTCCGTGTTATTACTGACCATATCCGTAGCACTACCTTTATGATTGCGGATGGGGTAATCCCTTCCAATGAAGGTCGTGGCTACGTACTTCGCCGTTTGCTCCGTCGTGCTGCCCGTAATGGTAAAATGATTGGAATCCAAAAACCATTCCTGTATCAGGTAGTTGACACTGTTATTAAAGAAAACCAGCCAGCTTATCCAGAACTGTTGGAAAATGCGGATTATATCAAAAAGATTGTAAAAGCAGAAGAAGAAAACTTTGCTTCTACTATTAATAAAGGTTTGAATTTATTGTATGATATGATTGATAATATTGATTCTTCCATGGAACAGAGGATGCTTTCCGGGGATCAGGCGTTTAAATTGTATGATACGTATGGTTTCCCTCTGGATTTAATCAAAGAAGTAATTGAAGAACAAAATATCGCTATTGATGAAGAACGGTTTATGGAACTGATGAACGCCCAAAAAGAAGCTGCTAGAAAGAACGCAACGGCAAATGATGTGGCATGGGATGAAAATGAACTGGTGTTCACCGATGATGCTACTGAATTTTTAGGATATAGCATGTACGAATGTGACGCTACCCTAAAACACATTGTTGTGGATGGTAAAGAAGTGGAAACTGCGTCCGAAGGGCAGCAAGTAACACTGGTATTTGACGTGACTCCATTCTATGCGGAAAGTGGTGGACAGGTTGGCGACCGTGGCGTATTTGTGTATGGCGATAATATTGTGAATGTCACCGACTGTAAAAAAGCGAAATCCGGGCATTTTCTCCATTCTGGTGTTGTGATGGCTGGAAGCATCTCCCATGGGATGAACGGCCATCTGGCAATTGACGAAAAACGCCGTCAGGCGATTGCCCGCAACCATACTGCGGCACACTTGCTGCAAAAGGCTTTACGTGATGTTTTAGGCAGTCATGTCCATCAAGCTGGCCAGCTAGTAGACGACCAGCGGGTTCGATTTGACTTTAACCACTTTGAGCCAATGACCCCACAGGAAATCGCTGATGTAGAAGCAGCAGTAAACGAACAGATCTTGAATGCATTGGATGTCAATGTACAGGAAATGAAAATTGAAGAAGCAAAACAACTGGGCGCAATGGCGCTGTTCGGCGAAAAATACGGCGATGTTGTGCGTGTTGTGGACGCTTCCGGCTATTCGATTGAGTTCTGTGGTGGTACCCATGTGGATAATACTTCTAAATTAGGGCTGTTTAAAATTATCAGTGAAAGCTCTGCCGCTGCTGGTATCCGCCGTATTGAGGCTACTACTGGTACCGGTGTATTGAATATGATTCACGAAAATCACTTAATGATTGCTACTACCTGTTCTGTGTTAAAACTGACCAACCCTCATGAATTGCCATCCAGATGTAAAAACTTGATGGACGAGCTAAAGGAAAAAGACCATAAAATTGATGAGATGACACAAAAACTGGCTTCTTATCGGTTTGAGGAAGTATTGGATTCCGCCTTGGAAGTAAACGGAATACAGGTAATCTCCGCAAGCTTTAACGGGTTAAATACCCAGTCCCTCCGTGCTCTGGGGGACCGTGTGAAAGAACGGACCAATGTAGTGGCTGTCTTTGCTAGCATTGCGGAAGGAAAAGGAACAATGCTTGCTGTATGTGGAAAAGAAGCGGTAGAACGTGGCGCCCATGCCGGAAACATTGTCCGTGAGGTTTCTGCCCTAGCTGGCGGGAAAGGTGGCGGACGACCAGATAGTGCGATGGCTGGCGTCAATGAAATATTTAAAATTGATGAAGCTTTGGCTCAGCTTCCTTCTGTTGTGCAGAAGTTTGTGAAATAGGAGGCGTCTTATGGATTGTTTATTCTGTAAAATTGTTGCAGGTGAAATTCCATCCAAAAAGCTGTATGAGGATGACCAGGTGTTGGCGTTTTATGATGTTGACCCCCAGGCTCCAGTTCATTTTTTGGTGATTCCAAAAGAACATATTGCTTGTGCAAGTGAAATTACACCGGAAAATTCCCAGATTATCGCCCATATTTTTGAGGTGATCGCGAATCTAGTGAGCACGTTAAAACTGGCGGATGGCTACCGCATTGTCAACAACTGTGGCGTACAGGGCGGCCAGTCTGTTCCACATCTGCATTTCCATGTTCTTGGTGGCAGGGATATGTCTTGGCCTCCAGGCTGATTGGCATAAGAATAAGTTTGAATTCCCGACAAGTAGCATTATTTGTCGGGATTCCATTGAATTGGAGGATTTTATATGGCAAACGAGTATTATTCTTTAACGGTAGCGGGCTTACAGCGTCAGCTCCCTATTTGCCCGTTAAATGATAAATTGTCCATTGCAGGGTTTATTATGTTCTCTGATGTGGAACTGACAATAGCCTGTGCGGAAGAATTATTGAAAAAATGTCCGGAAGCAGATTACATTGTGACTGCGGAATCCAAAGGAATCCCACTGGCATATGAAATGTCCCGCCAGTCCGGCATCCCTTATTTGCTTGCCCGTAAATCGGTGAAACTATATATGCGGGCGCCCATTCATGAAACGGTAAAATCCATTACAACGGCGAATGAACAGACTTTGTACTTAGATGGACAGGATGCCGAAAAGATGAAGGGTAAACGGGTTTTGATTGTGGACGACGTGATTAGTACTGGAGAATCTTTGCGGACACTAGAACACTTGGTGAACTCCGCAGAAGGGAAAATTGTAGGAAGAGCCACCGTGTTGGCGGAAGGGGATTCCGCTGACCGTGACGATATTATTTTCCTGGAAAAGCTCCCATTGTTTACAAGCGATGGTACACCAATTGAATAAAACATTCAGTATAAAAAATAAGGCTTGAACCAGATTGCTCTGATTCAAGCCTTATTTTTTATCATTGATTAGTTGGGAAAGCAGCCAATGAAGTAAATCCTTATCAAAGGGAATCGTAGAAGCGAAATATAAAAGGAAATATTGTGTATTTATAGATAACACAACAAAGTGATACAGAAATATTCCACGTACCCGTCAATTATAGAGCCCTATAGAATCTATTCAAGCTATTAACTTACATGATTATCCTAGATTTTCAGATTTCAAAGCGCCATCTAAAAGGATGGTTTGTTATTATTTCTGAATTCTGTCCGATCAGAAATCTTTCCTAACCTTACTAACCTCGCCGCTATTGCGCCATTTGTCCGTTTGAAATAGTCGCAAATTTCTTTTGTTGTTCGGTTTTGGTCGAACATATCGCAAAGTAGTTGCTCTTCTTCTTCTGACCATGGAGCACCATCATTTTCTGGTTTTTCACGATGCTGTTTTCCACGGGATAATTCCATTAAAACCATATAAATTGCCCGTATTATTTCTGGTTGGTTGCATATGTGGTCCTCTGGTAATACTTCGCCAGTTAGGGGGTCCACACCATCCGCTAAGCTTTTTAAAATCCCTTTTGCGCCATTTAGATCCATTTTTTCATCTCCTTGGAATAGTTTAGTAGATATTTACATTATAAACCAATTCAGAAATGAATTCAACAAATTTTGACAAATTAATCGTAAAAAAGGGTGAGCCACACCCGTTTATTTTGTTGTTTGGCATACTGGATGGTTTTTTCTGTCCCTCCTGGGGTGCCATTCCAGATTGCTAGGATGATGTCAGCGTGGTCAACCATATACTGGTTTCTTTTTAGCATGCAATTGGAGGTGTAGTATTTTTGCAACACAGTTTGTGTATCGCATTGGGATAAAATCATTTCATACCGATTTTGCAATGATTTTGACCAGCGTTTCGATTGGGATTCACAGGGGATGGCACACTCCAGTTGAATGTGAGGGTAGTTTTGTTTTAGTTGCAGCACAATTTCAGCGGCAAACAAATCCACCCCCAATGCCATTCCAGTAATAAAGTATGTTACGTTTTGTTGGGTAATCAAATATTCAATGCGTTCTCGCAATATCTTTTTTAGGTTCTTACATCTATCATCTTGTTCGTTAAAACCAAACGAAAATTTTTGTGGTCGATGCCCGGTAAAACAACATGTAAGGATTTGTTCCATGTCAATCCCCTTTTATCATCAGTTCTACAAGGTTTAAAATGCGTTTTTGTTCTTCTATTGGTAGAGTATGTAATTCTTCAGAAAGTTTAGAGGATTGATAGTTATTGGAATATAGAAGGACATCAGAAAAAATAGCGTCAGCAGAGGTTTCCAGTCCATTTAGAATTTTAATCAGGTTTTCACATCGTGGAAAGGATGCGCCCCGTTCCACCGTGGAAATATAGTTTGTAGTTAAACCCACCTTTTCCGCAAACTGTTCTTGCGTTAATCCAAGTTGTTCCCTGCGCTCTTTGATGCGCTTGCCAATCCGTTTATCAATCATATTGCCTAACCCTTATCTATTGATTCTCATTCGCTTATCACTAGTATAAACAAAATCTGGGTTGCAATACAGATACGCTCCTGCAAAGAATCGGTATTAGCGTATGGGTAAAAGGATATTTTTTCTAATTTTTTTGGGCAAAAAAAGAAAACGCCTGCTGTCCACAGGCGTTATTTTTCAGGTTGTCCCATCTGAATGTTGGATAAACTGCTTTCATATTCCCTTTGTAAGGCAATATATTTTTGATATTCTTGTTTGTATTTTATTTTGGTTTTCCGATAGGGAAAAATCAGTATCAGGATTAAAATGCTTCCAATCACGCCATCAACAATGAAGATTTGCTTCATAATAGAGGAAATTTCATTTTGTTTTTTTTCTAATTGAAAGATAGTAGTGTTTCCTTTTTGTATTTTATTCCAATATTTTGTCCGAAATATTCCGCGTTTTTGATATTCAACTTTGATCGTTGAACCAGGAGTAATCTCTTTTAAAAACATTTCACGGGTAATATTTTTTGGACTTTCACTCATATAAAAGTCGTTTTCTGTAATAATATTATAGGTTGTAGTCCAGCCAATGCGAGAAAATATATAGGGTTCTTTTACAGTAATAGTGTCTGTCTGGTAAGGGGAAAAATAGATTGAATTGGATAGAACAAAGCAACACCATACAATGATAACGATGATTCCGATTAATTCAATTCGTTTGATAAAACGCAGTGTAGAAAAAAGGCTATCGCATTTCTTTTTCTGGTCGTGTACTGGGCGCAACGCCTGGTAGTTCTGTTTTTGCTTTAACTTTTTCTCTCTTATTTTTTTGGACGCCATTTTCTTCTTTCTCTTTCTATTGTTTTTCATACAAATAATTGACAACTGCCAATAAACTGGTTATAATAAAGTTAGAAAAGGCATTACCGGATAGACGGTTTGCCCCAGTATTTTTAAGTTAAAAAGATAATCGCTGGGGAATGTGGGCGGTTATCTTTTTTTATTGCTATGTAGAATACGATCAATCAGCAATAACAATATTGCGAACATAACCAGATATTCTATGGGCAACACCCCATTTCTGGGGCAAGATTCAACCGCCTACCGTTTTACAGGTAATGTCTTACGACAAATTATAACAAATTTTTACTGCCAATGCAATACAGGAAACAGATTGATTCCAAAGGAACACAGTTGGTCTGTTTGTGTGGGGCATGATTGGATAGGCGATTGATCCCATTGTTGATCGGTGAAAAAGATAGCCGCTACATCTGAACTGTAGCGGCGTCTTTTTTGCTACATAGAATAGGATGAGTTGAGGATACTGCCAGATATTCTACGGGCAAGTTCATTTCTAAAGCAAGCTCAAACTTGCCCGCTGTTTGTAAGAATATCTTATAATAAACCAATAAAATACCACATAATTCTCATACCATACTATATTATTTTGAAATTTTCTGTGTTTGTTTTATATTTCCCTACATGATCCATTTTATTGTTTATAGAACCAAAGTTATTTTTATTGCAAAAAGGCCTGATGCATGCATCAGGCCTTTTTGTGGAAAATAGTTAGAGAATTGAAACAATGAAATATAAAAATAAAGGTTGATTGTAATATAAATATTATATATGAGTCCATATCAGGGTAAATGTGGTTCCTTTTCCCATTGTACTGGTCACCTTAACATCCGCGCCCAAATAGGCGGCGCCGTGTTTTACAATGGACAAGCCCAATCCCGTTCCCCCAATTTCTTTGGAATGGCTTTTATCCACACGGTAAAACCGTTCAAAAATACGCTGCTGGTCGGATACCGGAATTCCAATACCAGTATCCTTTACCGCAATACTTGTTATCTCATCTGTTTGTTGAATGATAACCTGTACAGATCCACCCCGATTATTATATTTAATAGCGTTGTCGCAAAGGTTATAAATTACTTCTTCAAAAATTGGCTTTACAATCTCTAATGTAGCGGAACTTTGTTCGATACAGAGCCGTACATCCATTTTTTCTGCCGCTGGAGTAAGACGGTCTAAAATTTCTTTTGCTGTTTTGTAAAGGTCCACCGTTTCTTTTTCGTATGGTAGAACACTTTCATCCAACTGAGAAATTTTTATAATATCACTTACCAATGTGATTAAACGTTGTGATTCTGTAAAAATCCGTTCTGCAAATTTTGGGATATCCTCTGGTAACACAAGGCCATTTTGAATGATTTCCGCAAACCCTGAAATAGAAGTCAGTGGTGTTTTTAATTCATGGGAAATATTTGCGGTAAACTCATTCCGCAGCTGTTCCCTCTGCATTTTCTCGGTAATATCAATTAGAAGAAGAACAGCCCCCTCTATTTCGTCATGATGGAAAACAGGGTTCCCAGTCAACCGATAAAACAAATCGTTTATCTGCAAAACAGCTTCTGTCCGTTCCCCAGACAGTGCTTTGTTCACCACTTGGCGGAACGGTTCACTGCGGTTTAAAATAAAGATGCTGCCCTGTGGTTTGGTTTCTTTTGCCCCTAGCAACTGCAACGCGCTGTTGTTATAAGAAAGGAGTTCTGTCTGTTTGTCAATTACCAGCAGCCCTTCTTCCATATGATTAGTAATCAAGGAGAATTCTTCCTGTTGACGTTTAGCTTTGGATAGTTGGCTGCGTATGGTTCGTTTTTGACGGCTGATTTTCGTTAACAATGGGGCAATTTCTTCATAGGGTTCATTGATGTCTGGATTATTCAAGTCCAGCTTATTTAATGGTTCCACAATTTTTTTAGATGCACGGAAAGAGAAAATGGTTGCCAGTAATACAATCAAGGCGAATACCCATAAAATTGGTTGGATTAGATTGAGCAGCAAGGTAGCCACATTATATTGTGTGCTGGATACACGTAAAATCTGGCCGTTGGAGAGTTTTAAAGCATAATAGATATTTTTATGGCCTAAGGTATTGGATTGCCGAACAGCTTTTCCTGATCCATTTTCTCGTGCTTCTTGCACTTCTTCTCTGGTATTGTGGTTTTCCATGGTTGCTGGATTGGAAGAGGTATCATATAGTACGGTACCATCCGTATCTATAATTGTAATCCGCTCTTTCCCCTCTGGAAGGTCATCTAGAGCCGAAATCCCTTCATGTTCTACGGCAATGGAAAGATAATAGGCCGAATTTTCTAGTTCCCGCATTAGTTGGTTGTCAAAATATTGATATAAAATTCCAATAACAAAGGCAAGGCCTACAAAACAGGAAGCAATGGAAACCAATAAAATAGAGCGAAAAATCCGTTTTGTCATTTGTCCACATCCTCTATTTTATAGCCTATCCCCCGCACTGTTTTAATCAGGCTACCAGCTTCGCCTAATTTTTGCCGTAACGTACGGATATGGACGTCAATCGTACGGCTCTCCCCGTCAAACTCATAACCCCAAATGCGATCCAACAGCTGGGATCGAGTAAGCACTGTACCTCGTTCCGCCAATAACAGGCAAAGTAACTCAAACTCTTTTAGCGTTAATGTGATGTTATTTCCATCCACAGTCACAATATGGCGAGATGGGCAAACATATAAATTCTCAATTTGATATTCCTCTATGGCAGCCTCTTCATCGCCAGCGCGACGTAGGGTAGCGCGGATACGGGAAAGCAGTTCCATCATACGGAATGGCTTTGGAATATAGTCATCCGCACCACTATCTAATCCACGGACAGTATCATATTCGCTTCCCTTCGCGGTAAGCATAATAACCGGAAGCCGTTTTGTCATAGATGAAGTGCGTATTTTTTTTAGGATGCTAAACCCATCTTCCTCTGGCAACATAATATCCAGCAAGACTAAATCTGGAACACTTTTCTGCATCGCCTCCCAAAATTCACTGGGTTTGGAAAACCCTTGGGCTTCTAGGCCCTGAGTATTTAAGGTATAGGTAACTAGTTCGCGGATGCTTTCATCGTCTTCTAAACAGTAAATCAATTGTTATCGCCTCTTTTCCGCCTTTTATTGTAACATAAATTACTTTTTATGAAAACCCAAGACAGAGTATTCTACACACTCAGCTAAATTTACTGCATGGTCACCAATACGTTCAAAGTATTTTGCTACCATTAAAAGGTCCAATGCAACCCCTGCGTCTACTGTATCCTGACGGATTAAACCAATCAGTTCTTCTTTTACACTATCAAACATTTGGTCTACTTTATCATCATTTTTTTCTACCTGATGAGCCAAATCCAAATCCTGCTTTACAAAAGCTTCTACACTATCGGTCACCATAGATACAGTAGCTACAGCCATTTCTCCAATATGGACTTTACTTTGCACCATATTATCCGCAATATACGGAGCCAGTTCGGAAATATCAGCAGCTTGGTCGCCAATACGTTCCATATCCGATATCATTTTTAACGCTGCGGATACCGAGCGTAAATCCCTTGCTACTGGCTGCTGTTGTAAAATCATTCTCATACAGAGGGATTCAATATCCCGTTCCATATGGTCGATTTCACGTTCCAAAGAGCAAACCTTTTGTTTTTGCTCCTCATCATTATTTTGAAGCAGTTTTGCGGAGATGGAAATAGCCTCCTCACACAAACTACCCATTGTAATTAGTTTTACATGTAATTCTTCTAATTGGCTATCAAACTTTGACCGCATGATTATCCAAACCTCCCTGTAATATAGTCTTCTGTGCGTTTATCCTGTGGCATAGAGAACATCTGCTCAGTATCATTGTATTCTACCATTTCACCTACCAAGAAAAATGCTGTATAATCAGAAATACGGGTTGCTTGCTGCATATTGTGGGTAACAATAGCTACTGTATATTTCTCTTTTAAGCTGCCCATTAACTCTTCAATCTTGGAGGTAGAGATTGGATCCAATGCTGAGGTAGGTTCATCCATTAATAAAACTTCTGGTTCTACAGCCAGCGCTCTAGCAATACAGAGGCGCTGTTGTTGCCCACCAGAAAGCCCCAACGCGGATTTTTTTAGCCGATCCTTGACTTCATCAAAAATTGCGGCATCCCGTAAACTTTTTTCTACGATTTCATCTAGCTTAACTCGAGAACGAATTCCATGGATTCTCGGTCCATATGCAATATTATCGTAAACGCTCATGGGAAAAGGATTTGGCTGCTGGAAAACCATCCCAACCTTTTTTCTCAACAAGGTAGTGTCTACTTTTGGGGAATAAATATCTTCCCCATCCAGCAACACTTTTCCCTCTATTTTTACGTTTGGAACCAAATCATTCATTCTATTTAACGTTTTTAAAAAAGTGGATTTCCCACATCCAGATGGTCCGATAAAAGCGGTAATCTTATTTTTAAAAATATCCATATTTACATTTTTTAACGCATGGTTTGTTCCATAATATAAATTTAAATTTTCCACATGGATTGTAACTTGTTGTTTTTCCATACTGTCCTCCAACTTGTTATTTTTCTTTATTTACATCAAGTTTACGGCTTAAAACTTTTGTCAATAGATTAATGGCTAGAACGATAATAATCAGTACAAACGCAATGCCAAATGCATCATCATATTTTGCCTTTGTCATGCTCAAATACATTTGGATCGTTAAAGTGCCACCAGGTGAAAGAGGATGTGTAAGCCAATTATGTACCATTAAATAACCGCTTCCCGCTGTAAACAAAAGGGCTGCGGATTCCCCTACAATTCTACCAATAGACAAAATAACCCCGGTTATAATACCTGGAATCGCACTGGGGAGGATAATAGTGCGAATCATATACCATTTTGTCGCCCCAATCCCCAAAGCACCACTACGATAGCTTTCTGGAACGGTTTTTAAGGCTTCCTGTGTTGTTCTTGTAATAATTGGTAATATCATAATAGTCAATGTCAAGGCGCCGCACAAAATAGAAAAACCGAGCCCTAACACGTTCCCGAAAAACACCATACCGAATAAACCAAAAATAATGGAGGGAATCCCAGATAATGTCTCTGTCGTAAATTCAATTAGTCTTACTAACTTTCCGCCCTTTGCATATTCGTTTAAATAAATGGCAGAGCCAATACCAATTGGTGTTGCAATGACTAAGGTAATTACTATAATATATATCGTATTAATAATATTAGGCAATATACCAAATGTACCTTCTAATGCACTTTGTGCCTTAGAAATAAAATCCCAATTTATTGATGGAAGCCCACGGTATATCACATAACCAATAATCCCAACCAATAATAATACTGCTAAAAATGCACAGGCGTAGATTAAAACAAGTAAAATAATATCACCTGGACGCCGTTTTTTATCATAAATACTTACGCTAGTTGTCATCTTTACTGCCTCCCTTTTTCAGGATAGCACTCAGTATAATATTAATTATCATAATAAATGCAAATAATACCAAACCGATTGTAAACAATACTTCACGGTGCAAACCACCAGCATAACCCATCTCAGAGACAATGGCGGTTGTTAATGTTCGAACTGAATTAAATGGTAATGGAAGATTTACTGAGTTTCCACATACCAGAACAATTGCCATTGCTTCCCCAAGAGCTCGTCCAATACCGAGAACAACACCGGTAATAATACCGGATTTTGCTGCTGGTACTGTTACTTTAAAAATAGTTTGAATTTTACTTGCACCTAGCGCTAAAGAAGAATTTCTGTATTGTTGTGGTACTGCGCGTAATGAGCTTTCGCTAATATTGATAACAGTAGGCAAAATCATAATAGCTAACACAATTACAGCTGATAATAAATTAGCTCCACCTGTAAATTGATGGTCTGGATCATTTTTAAAAATAAATTGTTCCAATTTATATATAACGGGGTTTACCATTAAAATACCCAATAAGCCATACACAACAGAAGGAATGCCCGCCAATAGCTCAACTGCTGGCTTTACAATATGCGCTAATTTTTTATTTGAAATCTCTGATAAGAATATAGCTGTCATTAACGCAATTGGTACACCAATTAAAATAGCTAATGTAGTAGCTATAATAGAGGTTAAAATAATATACAATATACCAAACTTAGGATCTGTAGCTGTAGGAGCCCATTCTGTTCCAAATAAAATATCTAAAATCCCAACTTTAAATAATGCAGGAGCCCCTGAATAAATCATATAAACTGTAATTGCAAGAACCGCAAGAATCGCAACAACTGCACATATAAAAAAGATAACATTAGCTGTAAGCTCAATGGCGGACTTTGTTTTGTGGCTTCCAATAATGGAAATAGGTTTTTTTACTCCACCATGGGGTTTCATGATATTACACGCCTCCTTTTTCTTGACCACACATAAATTTCATGACGATATCCCCAAGAATTTTAAAATCTTGAGGATATCGAATAGTATGTAAGATTTTTTCTTTTTTATTGTTTATCTGGAACAACCAATCCAACTTTTTGAATGATTTCCTGACCTTTGTCAGATTCAATATATTTAAACAGTTCTTGAACAGCTTCGCTTTGTTCAGAAATTTCACCTTTTGTTGCCAATACAAATGGACGGCTTAAGAAATAATCACCGGATTTAATATTTTCTTCTGTTGCTTCTACACCTTCCAAATTTACACAGGTTACGGTATCGTCCAAAACGTCTAAAGAAACATAACCAATTGCGCCTGGAGTAGAAGCTACTTTTGCCATAACACCACCAGTGGAATCAACTTCTTGTGCATATTTGCATGCGTCTTCAATTTCAAGCAATTCTTCAAATGCGCTACGGGTACCAGAGCCGGATTCACGTCCAATTACAACAATCGCTTGGTCATTTCCGCCTAATTCACTCCAGTTCGTAACATCACCTTTATAAATACTAATCAATTGGTCTTTTGTTAAATTTGTTACTGTGTTCGCAGTATCAACTACTACTGCAATGCCATCAATCGCTACAATATTTTCAACAATTCCTGCAGATTTTTCATCGTCTTTTAATGCTCTGGAAGCGTTACCGATATCAACGGTACCATTGGTTACTGCTTCGATACCAGCGCCGGAACCTGTATACTCAGCGGTTGCGGCTGCGTTGCAATCTGCGTTGAAAGATTCGGTTAATGCGGAACAGAATTTTTCCATAGAAGTAGAACCGGACATTGTAATTTTAGCTCCACCTAAATCAACATTACCAGAAGTTGATGTAGAAGATCCTGTAGATGCATTAGAACTACTATTTCCATTGCCTCCACATGCGGTTAAACTTACTGCCATAACGCCAGCTAATAAAGCGGCAAGAATTTTCTTTATTGTTTTCATTGTTTGTTTCTCCTTTATCATTAGATTACGTTTTACAGTATATAAAAGCTATGTAAAGTGTAAAATCACAGTTATGTAAAATATAAGTAAAACAGAAAAAACCCAAATGTAAAATGATAAACTAGTTCTTGTTTGCTTTTTCATACAAGAACTAGTTGTAAATTGTTTCCGAAATCCATCTATTTTGACTATTTTTTGTAAAATATATGAAATCTGGAGATTTTTCTTAAAATCTATGTTATAATGGTAAAAAATGGAGTGTTTGATAGAAAAGGAGGGCTTATATGTATTTTAGAATTACAAAAGGAGAAAAAGGGCTTAACATTAAAACATATCCTTCTAATACCGATAAAATGGTTACTTGGACAGGGATACCAGCTACCTGTACTCCTACTTACCCAGAACTGGATAAACTGTTTTGGAAATTGCAGGATAGCCGAAAAATTGTTAAATTTTGCAAAGCAGAGGTGTACCCAGAAATCATTATTGGAACCTTGGGTATTCCAGTAAAAATGTATCAGGATCACTATAACTCAGCTTCTTTTTGTATTCAAAAAGATCAGATTATTATTTTAGACCACACAAATTTTATAGATCATCTGATATTACAAATTCCACTAACACATTATGGACGTCCCATTAAGATGGGAAAATTCCTATATGACCTGTTAAATTTGTTAATTGATAGAGACTTAATCTTTATGGAACAACTTGAAACAAAACTTTTACAGCAGGAAGAAGAAATCGAAGAAGAGGAAGGGGAAAAAGCAGGTGATATTCCATATTCGGTACAGATACGAAAAAAAGCGTTTTGTCTTTACCGATATTACAAACAACTGGCTGATGTAGGAAGAAAATTAGCGGAAGATGAAAATGAGTATTTTGAGGAACAGGACCGATATATTTTTCAATTATTTGTGGAGCGTGTAGAGCGTCTAGCTAGTGAAGCAAAGATGCTGCAGGAATATTCTATGGAACTATGGCAGTTACACCAGGCTAAACAGAACGAAAAACAAAACCGTACCATGTTGGTATTGACCATTATATCGGCTATTTTTATGCCATTGAGTTTAGTTGTTGGATGGTATGGAATGAATTTTATAAATATGCCAGAATTACATTGGAAATATGGTTATGCATTAATTGCGGCACTTTGTGGGTTATTTCTTTTTATTAGTTTAGGTTATTTAAGCTACAAAAACTTTTTTATGCACCCCAAAAAAGAGAAACAGAAAGACGAGCAAAATAAATAGGAGGCTTCTTACAAGGAAGCCCCCTATTTATTTTATGGTTCCTGTTTATAGGGCAAAATAAACCGTTTTGCCTAGGGTAGATAGAAAAACCATAATAACCAATTCATCTATTCAATAAAAACAGATTTCATTTATCCGGGTTCTAGATAAGCTAACATACACCTGTACTACGTTAATCACTATAGTTTACAAACTATATCAGTGTTGCAAGGATACTGTTGGATACCAAAAAACCTGTTGGAGTAAAATGAATACGGGAATCCTCCTGTACGATAAAACCTGCTTTTTGGAATGGCTCTATCTTTTTAGCTAGTTGGCTGGATTCAACTGGATATTTCTCTTTTGCCTGTACCAAGTCAATCCCTTTTTTTAGGCGCATTCCCAACATAATATAATCTTCCCAATCCCCACCGGGTTGGGAAAATTCCCGTTCTTGAATCCCCAGTTTCAAATAAGACTGGATATCCCTACTATGTCCATAGCGGATTCTCTGATAAAAGGAATGGGCGGCAGGACCAAATCCGATGTATTCCCCACATTCCCAGTATTTCAGATTATGCCGGCTTTGCTTGCCTGGTTTCGCAAAGTTGGAAATCTCATATTGTTCAAATCCCATATTAAAGAGACTTTCCACTGTTTTCAAGTAAATATCCGCTGTTTGGTCCTCATCTGGACAAAACTTTAAACATTCTGCGCCAAAATAACGAGTTCCTGGCTCGATTTTCAACAAATAAGCAGAAACATGTTGAATGTTTAACTGATTGATAAAATCGAATGACTGTTCTATGCTGGAAACCGTTTGGTATGGAACTCCCAACATCAAATCAACCGAGATATTTTCAAATCCTGCCTGTTTTGCTATCTTCACCGCCCGCTTCACCTGTTCTGGAGAATGTTTCCGGCCCAAAGCTTCCAATTCCCTCGGTACTGCGGATTGCATCCCAAATGAAATCCGGTTGAACCCGCCTTTTCTCAATTGCGTTAATTGGGACAAAGAAACAGTATTCGGATTCGCTTCCAAAGTAATTTCACTGGAATCCTCCAATTGATAAAAGCGTTTCGCCTGTACCACAATCTGCACCAGTTGTTCCGGATACAGTAATGTTGGGGTTCCCCCACCAAAATACAAGGTATCCGCCTGCTTGGTATGGTCCGCCTGTTCCAGTTCGGTCAAAATGGCTTGGACATATTCCTGCTTTAACGTTTCAGAGGCTGCCATGGAATAAAAATCGCAGTAAGGGCATTTTCCATTGCAAAACGGTACATGTACATATAAGCCAATCTTATTCATCTAATTTGAGCACTGCCATAAATGCTTCCTGTGGGACTTCTACGCTGCCCAACTGGCGCATACGTTTTTTGCCTTCTTTTTGTTTCTCCAGCAGTTTCCGTTTACGGGTAATATCCCCGCCATAACATTTTGCCAGTACGTCTTTTCGCATCGCTTTTACGGTTTCCCGGGCAATAATTTTTCCGCCTACCGCTGCCTGGATTGGCACCTCAAACAATTGGCGTGGAATTTGTTCCTTTAATTTTTCCGCAATTCTGCGTGCCCTTGGATAGGCTTTATCCTTATGCACAATAAAGGAAAGGGCATCCACAATGTCTCCATTTAATAGGATATCCAGTTTTACCAACTGGGATGGGGCGTAACCCATCATCTCATAGTCAAAAGAAGCGTAACCTCTGGTTCTGGATTTCAGCGCGTCAAAAAAGTCGTAAACAATCTCATTCAATGGCAGTTCATAATGCAATTCCGCACGGGTTTCCTCTAAATATTTCATATCCTTAAAGACGCCACGGCGATCCTGACACAATTCCATTACATTGCCCACAAAATCGGTTGGTGTTAAAATAGAAGCCTTCACCATTGGTTCTTCTGCCAATGAAATAATTCCTGGGTCAGGGTAATTGGTTGGGTTGTCAATGTACTGTACTTCCCCATTGGTCAAAGTAATTCGATAAATTACGGATGGGGCCGTAGTAATGATATCCAAATTATATTCCCGTTCAATCCGTTCCTGAATAATTTCCATGTGCAGCAAGCCAAGGAAGCCGCAACGGAACCCGAACCCCAGCGCAATTGAAGTTTCCGGTTCAAACGTCAAAGAAGCATCGTTTAATTGGAGTTTTTCCAGTGCTTCCCGCAAATCCTCATATTTTGCACCATCCACAGGATAAATCCCAGAGAACACCATGGAATTTACCTGGCGGTAGCCCGGCAATGGTTCAGTAGCAGGGTTGTCCACCGTGGTGACGGTATCCCCCACCTTGGTATCCCGGATGCTTTTAATCGAAGCGGCAATATATCCAACTTCCCCGGCAACCAACCCTTCGGTTGGAACAAGGTTTACAGCGCCCATATAACCCACTTCTACTACGGTGAATTCCGCGCCGGTTGCCATCATTCGGATGGTCTGCCCCGGTTTTACCGTCCCTTCCTTGATTCTGACATAAACAATAACACCACGGTAGCTATCATAATAAGAGTCAAAAATCAACGCCTGTAGTGGTTTTGTTTCATCTCCGGTTGGCGCTGGGATATCGGTTACAATACGTTCCAGCACTTCCTCAATATTAATGCCGTTTTTGGCGGAAATACGTGGTGCGTCCAGCGCTGGGATTCCAATAATATCCTCCACCTCGTGACAGACACGGTCTGGGTCAGCGGATGGAAGGTCAATTTTATTGATGACTGGCAAAATTTCCAGGTCATGGTCAATCGCCAAATAGGTATTTGCCAATGTTTGCGCTTCAATCCCTTGTGAAGCGTCCACCACCAATACAGCGCCTTCACATGCCGCTAAGGAACGGGATACCTCATAATTAAAGTCCACATGTCCCGGTGTGTCAATTAGGTTAAATTCATAGGTTTGTCCGTCTTTTGCCTGGTAGTTTAGCTTTACCGCGCGCGCTTTGATGGTAATTCCACGTTCTCGTTCAATTTCCATGTTATCCAATAGCTGAGATTCCATATCCCGCAACGCTACTGCGCTGGTTTTTTCCAGAATACGGTCCGCCAGGGTGGATTTTCCATGGTCAATATGTGCAATAATCGAAAAGTTACGAATGTTCTCACGTTTGGTTGACAAATTAACACTTCCTTCTAAATGGTTCAAAATTTTATCAGGTTGTTTCTATTATAGTAGCTTTATCGGCGTAAACACACCATCCCAATCAAAAACGCATAGAATAATAGAAATCTGGTTATACTGAATATACAATCATTTTTATAGTAAGGATATTATACCACAACCACAAACAGGATGACAATAAGAATCCCTGCTGTGAAACCGCAGAATTTTGGGATAAAATTGGGGTAAAATAACCATAAAACAGGAAGAAAAAATTTTTTTGAATTTTTTTCGAAAAAAGTGTTGACAAAACGTTGTAGGGCTGTTATAATAAATAAGCACTTTGATGAGAGACAACTTCAAACACCAAGTGCTTTTTATAAGAGTGAGAGCCACTAGCTCAGTTGGCAGAGCATTTGACTTTTAATCAAAGGGTCCGGAGTTCGAATCTCCGGTGGCTCACCATAACAAACGGTCTATTAAATTTTATCTGAATGACTTAATATCACAATGACGCAATTGCTCGGAGTGGTGTTAAGAGGCGTTGGGGCGTCAGGTGTAAATTTAATAGACCGTTTCATTTTATCCAAAACCAGACGGATGTTGCGATCTTATTCTGGTTTTTCATACTTTTTCATTCATAAGGAAACAGACAAAAAAAGACCCATATCGGGTCATAATTAATATTCAACAGCATATTAAAGCTAAGCTTGAAAAAGTATACATATCCTAATGCTTTATTAAAAAATTGGACATTTACTTTATCCGTTTATAAAAGACAGGAAATGAAGATGAAAAAAGGAATACAGCTGAATCCGGTTTTGGACCGGATTACATTAAAACAGGTCAATCGGATTTTATCCGTTATTTTTATTATTTCTTTAGCGCCATTGTTGATACTGGCATTTTTTGACCATCCAGCAATTGACGATTTTGTGTTTGGGGCACAAATCCATCATACAATCCAGGCAGGAGGCTCTATATTTGATACAGTAAGAGTTGCGGTAGAACAGACAGCCCAAGTTTATCAGGAATGGCAGGGGAGCTTTGCCGCAGTGTTTCTATTTTCTTTCCAGCCTGCTGTATGGGGTGAATCTTTTTATTGGATCACTCCGTATATTATGCTGGGTATTTATGTGATAAGTACTTTTTTCTTTGGAAAGGTTTTGTGTGTGGATCTGTTAAAGGCATCTAAAGCACAGTGGTGTTTGTTGTCAGTCTTGATTATGGGGATTTCGATTCAGACAATGCCTTCACCGGTTCAAGGAATTTACTGGTATAACGGTGCGGTTTATTATACCTTCTTTTATTCTTTGGGTTTATTGTTATGGGGCTGGATTTTACAGGAACACTTGAAACATCCTTCTTTCTTGCGAAAGGGTATCATCCTTGTCTTTTGCGTTTTGATTGGAGGAGGAAATTATATAACAGCTTTGTTAAGTGTATTGTTGTTATTTATATGGCTTGCGGTTCATATCTATCGCAAATTACCTGGGCGCTGGTTTATTTTTGTTGCGCTTGTAGTGTTAGCAGGGGCTTTTGTCGTTAGCATCATTGCTCCAGGGAATCTCGTACGTGCTCAAAGCTATGAGAAACAATCCATTTTAATGACGATTTTGGACTCCTTTTATTATGGTAGTTATTTTATTCGGGAATGGAGTGAGCCCCTCTTTTGGGGAGTTTCCATTGCAATGGCACTGGTGTTTTGGAAGATGGCTGGAAAAACGACCTACCATTTTCGTTATCCGTTGCTGGTTAGTGTAGGAATTTTTTGTCTGTATTGCGCGCAATTTTCTCCAGCACTATACGGTATGGGAAGCTATGGGGAAGGGCGTATCCTCAATATTATCTATTTTTCGTTTTGGTTATTATGGGCTGCGCAATTGTTTTATTGGTGTGGATGGCTCCGCAGAAAAATAAACCACTATTGCGCAACACATAGGGAAAACCAATGTGGAATGAGAAAGGGTTTTCGAAAATCCAAACCTTATATGATTGCTTTCTGCACCTTAATAGTAGTTGCTGGATGCGGCATCCGTATGGCGAAAGATGACCCTGCGGATTTTCATGGGCTGATCAGCTTGGAAGCGACCTATTCTCTGGTAAGTGGGGAAGCGGCCAGCTATGACCAGGAATATCAAAATAGGTTAGAATTGTTAGAGGACCCCGCTATCCGACAGGCAAAACTTACCCCCTATACTAAACGCCCCTATTTGCTTTATTATGGAGATTTAACACAGAAGATTGATTATCCATGGTCCAATCGAGCGATGGCAAGATATTACAAAAAAGAATCTGTCTGGGCTGACTGGAAAACCTATCATCAAATATTTCCAGATTAAAACTGCAATCCAGCTATTACTAACTAGGAATTTTAGCACAATAGAAAAATGAAAAATAGGAGACATAAATATGTCTCCTATTTTTTAAGGTAAAGATATTTTTCCATTTTCTTGTTTCATAGATGGAATAGCCATATTATCTTTTTTCCAAGAAGCATATTGCTTTGGGGTAATTTGAAAAGCTTTTTTAAATGCTTTTTCAAAGCCATTTCGGTCGCTGTATCCCAGGTTGGCGGCAATGGTTTCGATATCCAAATCACTGTTGCAAAGAAGTTCTTGCGCTTTCCTCAATTTTAAATGGTTGACGGTTTCACTAAATTTTTTTCCAGTCTGTTTTAAAATAAATTGTGAAATATAATTTTGGGAATAATGGAACTGTTCCGACAATTCTTTTAAGGTAACTGTTAAAAAATGGCTGTTGATATATGCTAGTACATCAAAAATTTGTAGGCTTTCCTTTTGTTTTGCGGATTTAAGCTGTTTTTCATATTGGCGGGATAGTTCTACCATAATGGAACAAAGCATATAACACATCATGGATTGGTTCAGCCTTTGTTTTTCCATATATTCCTGTAATAGGCGCAATAAATAAAACTCAATGTGGCTGTTATTTGTTACGTCAAACTTGATAAAATCAGGGATAGGACTGGGATCATATAAGGAGCGGGTAAAAAACTGGTAAAACATATCGTTGCTATCCAACATGGATAAGATTTTATCGGTAAAAGTAGAGCGTTTTACTAAAATATTAATTAAATTAGTGGTTTCATCCACCAATAGAACGCTATGGGATTGCTGAGTATTTAAAACACAGATGGAGCCAGGCTTTAGACGGTACTCTTTCTGATTGATGAAGCAACAGCATTCTCCGGAATAAACATAGTACAGCTCAAAAAAATTGTGCTGATGCAGAAATTTTTTTGCAAGTTGATACCGATTTTCAAACGAATCCCCCTCTTTGGATGGAAAAATAGGGGAGATAAAATCAAGATAAACGGTAATTTCCTCATTTTCATCAAAAAAAGCCCGTTCATCAAATCCAAACTGGGCTGGAGGAGCAAGTTCTCCAGCTTGGATTTTTTCCCTTAACCGCTGCATACGATGGATCATATTTGTCATATGTACTGGATGTTCCCGTATATTTTGAATAATAGCATCAATCTGTTGACGGATTGTTTTTTCCATATACTCTTCTCCCTTTCTTGGTAATTTTATCATAACAAGTTGGTTCTGATTTGTCAATCTTGCTAATAAATATTTTAAAGTGATAGAAATTTTACGAAAAACAGCCTGTTTGTAGAGAAAATGAACCTGTATTTTCCACTTTTATATATGGTAAACTAGAGGTGTTGTGAAACGGAAATCACAAAAAATAAAAATGGAGGGAAATTTATGAAGAAAACAAAAATGAAAATTGCTGCTTTTGTGGTAGCGGCAGCGATGGCAACAACTATGGTTCCAGCAACCTTATTTGCTTCTGCTGCACCTGATGTATCAACCACAATTGTAAACATGAAAACCGATGGTTTGGTTAACCCATTGGGGATTGATGATACTGTGCCAGAATTCAGCTGGCAGATGGATTCTAATGTAATTGGGGCAAAACAGGAATCCTATCATATTGTAGTAAAAGATAAAAAAGGTGCTGTAGTTTGGGATTCTGGTATTGTAAAAGATTCGAAATCCACCTTTATCAAATATGCTGGTGATGCTCTGGATGCAAAATCTACGTATACCTGGACGGTAACTGTAACAGATGAAAACGGAAAAACCTATACATCTGATCCTGCCATTTTTGAAACAGGGCTGATGAGCACTTCCCAGGATGCATGGGGAGGAGCAGAGTGGATTGGTGCAGATGAATTGACATTTGATGCAACTTCTGCCTGTTATTTTGATTTAGGTACTACCATTACCATTCCAGAAGGAAATACCAAAGCATCCTTAATTTTAGGCGCAAATGATTTTCGTCTAAATAATGAATATTTTAATATCTGGCGGGATGGTGGAGAAAACTACTTTAAATATGAAATTGATATCACTGATCCAAACGCAGCCAAATTAAATATTTATGTGGTTGGCATGCCAGCAATGCTTCCTGTATTTGACGAAAATGGAGACCCTGTCATGGAAGATGGCTGGGGTGGTCCAACACAGAAGATGGAAGCTCAGGAAGTAGAAAATGATCCTTCTGTCCCCGATATTACAATTGATATCAGTAAAGTAATCAATGCGGAGAACGCACACCAACCAATCACAATTTCTGTGGATACTGCTTCTCAGGAAAGCAGTAAGGTAACCTGTACGATTAATGGTACTGTAGTGGATAATGGACGTCAACTTAACCCATTAGGAGCAGGCGGGAACTACAACAGTTTCCCAAATGTAAATTCTGTTGGCTTTGCGGTTCCAGCTGGTGAAACCGCTACTTACAGTAATTTTGAAATCCGTAATCCAGGTCCATATAGCACTGGTATGCTGTTTGACGCTACAACAGGTGCAACCTATGATATCTTTAAAGGGTTGGATGGCGTTACGGTTAACGATGACAACACCATTACTGTTGGAAAAAAGGATGCGGATGTTCTAGCATACGCTGACCCATCCTATGGTTCCGCCCCAATGTTGCGTACAGAATTTAACGCAGACAAAGAAATTGCTTCTGCCAAAATGTATGTTACCGCAGCTGGTATTTATGAAATGTATATCAATGGCGAAAGAATGGGCGATGACTGGTTTAATCCAGGAAACACCGAATACCGAGAAGAAATGGCTTACCATACCTATGATGTAACCGATATGCTCAAACAGGGCGAAAATGCAATCGGAGCAAAATTAGGGGAAGGCTGGTGGAGTGGTTATATGTCCTTTACTGCCAGCAATTACAACTACTATGGCGATAAACAAGCTTTGATGGCAAAACTGGAAGTAACCTATGCGGATGGTTCCACTGAGACCATTGTAACTGATGATGCAACTTGGGATTATTATGGGGATGGTCCAGTAGAATATGGTTCCTTCTTCCAAGGGGAACGCTATGACGCTACCAAAGAAGCCGCCATTGAAGGATGGGATGAAGCTGGCTATGACGATTCTCAGTGGAGAGATGCTGAAGTGATTCCATTCCGTGCGCAATTCGATGATTTTGATATGGTTACCCGTTATGACGAACCAGCAGGTATTGTAAACGAAATCCCTGTGCAGGAAGCTTTAGGGGAGTCCCGTCCAGGTTCAGGTTCCTACATCTATGATATGGGTGAAAACGTAATTGGTGTTCCACAAATTACAATTCCAGAAGGATATGTAGAAGAAGGACAGGAAGTAACTATCCGTTACGCGGAAATCCTTTATCCAGATAACTTAGAAGAATATACAAGCGCGGATATTGACGGCTTACTGATGACAGAAAACTACCGTGCTGCAATGTCTACTGATTTCTACACTGCAAAAGCTGGCGAAAATGTAATTGAACCTCATTTTACCTTCCATGGGTACCGCTATCTAGAAATTACAGGGTTAAAGAAAGAGTTACCAGCAGACTGCATTAAAACGTTAATCATCTCCTCTGTAGATACCACTGCCACTTATGATAGCTCCAATGCTTTGAGCAATAGGTTGTTTAAAAACGTTCAAAACTCCCAGACAAGTAACTTCTTATCTCTACCAACCGACTGTCCACAGAGAAATGAAAGAATGGGATGGACTGGCGACGCTCAGGTATTCTCCCGTGCGGCAAGCTATAATGCAGATGTATACAACTTCTATCGTCAATGGTTAAATTCTTTACGTGCAGAACAGGGCGAGGCTGGTGACCTGCCAGTATATGCTCCAGCATTTGGTTCCTATGACTTAGAAGATACTTCCAGTGAAGTTGGTACAGGAAATCCAGGTGGCTTTAATGGTGTTTCCTGGGATGCGGCTTTAACATTGGTTCCATGGCAAATGTATCGTCAATATGGAAATCCATCCATTATTGAAGATAATATTGATGCAATCTACAAATATTTGAATTATCTTGACAATAATGATATGACATACACCAATGAGGATGGCGAACAAGTAACAGAACCATCCTTAACCAGCAAAACTGGTTTCTTGGCAGACTGGCTCTCCCGTGTATCCACAGATGCTGCGTTAATTAATAACGGCGTATACATTTATTTAATGGATGTTGCTTCCCAAATGGCGGAAGTTGTTGGAAGAACCGATATGGCTGTCGAACTGCGTACTCGTTACGATACAGCAAAAGAGGCTTGGAACAGAATTTATGTTGATCCAGAAACCGGTAAAACAAAAACTCCAAATGGAAAAATTCAGGATACAGAAGCTTCCTATGCAACCGCACTGGTTTACAATGTATTTAATGAAGCAAATAAAGAAAAAGCGGCCGAAAACTATCTTAATACTGTTAAAAATCCGGACCAATCTTTTGTAGATGATAATGGAAATATCAAGCCTTATACAATTACCTCTGGATTCTCTGGTACTCCAAATTTAGTTCCAGCATTAACCCAAAATGGTTATATTGATGATGCTTATAAATTGTTTGAATCCACCGATTATGCTTCCTGGTTGTATCCAGTAACCCAGGGCGCAACCTCTGTATGGGAACGCTGGAACTCCTATACCGTAGAAAACGGTTTTGGTGGAAACAACTCAATGAACTCCTTTAACCATTTCTCCTTAGGCGCAATCTCCGAATGGATGATGGGTTACCAATTGGGGATTACAGGTGATGACGCAAATCCAGGTTATCAGGAATTCATTTTACAACCAACAGTAGGTGGAAGCTTTACATATGCAAACGGTTCCTTTGAATCCAACTATGGTGAAATTTACAGTGGATGGACAGCGGATAATGGTACAATGACTTCTTATGAAGCAGTAGTACCAGCAAATACAACAGCAACCTTATATTTACCAGTAAGTGAAGAGGCGGTTGCAGAATTTGAAAATATTGCAGGCGTTACCTATGAAGGTATGACAATTAACAACGAAACCACTGTAGCGAAATTTACAGTAGAAGCGGGCGGCTACAACTTTGCACTGCAAGATGGTAAATTGGTAGCAAGCATTGCGGATGGCTATGTAGCAGATGAAACAGAAACAGCAGATAAAGGCATCTTAAATTCTGTTATCGAATACGCAGATGCAGCAAAAGCAAGTAGTGAATATGATAATGCCATCGAAAGTGTACAAAAATCCTTTGATGAAGCGTTGACAAATGCAAAAGCAGTAGCAGAAAATGATGCAGCAACCCAGGAAGAAGTGGATGCAGCATGGAAAACCTTGCTAAACGAAATCCATAAGTTGGGATTTGTAGCAGGCGATAAAAAAGAATTAGCAAGCTTAATTGCAGCAGCAGAAGAAATCGACCTGAGCAAGTATGTAGAAGCAGGTCAAGCGGAATTTACCACAGCATTGGAAGCAGCTCAGAGCGTATACAAAGACGGAGACGCAATGCAGACGGAAATCAATGAAGTAGCAGATAAGCTGTTAAACGCAATGTTGAACCTGAGATACAAAGCAGATAAATCTATTCTGGAAGAAGTAGTAGCAAAAGCAAATCAGATAGATGCGAATGTATACACAGCAGAAAGCTACGCAGTACTGGAAGCGGCATTAAAAGATGCGAATGCAGTATTAGCAAATGAAAACGCAACTCAGGAAGAAGTAGACACAGCAGTAGAAAATGTACAGAGTGCAATGGACGGTTTAGTAGCAGCAGAAGGAACAGAAACTGAAACACCAACTACCGACAACAATGCTACCCAAACTGGACAGGAAAGCACAACAACAAAAGCGAACGCAGCAAAAACAGGGGACATTGCCCCAATCGCAGGTATGGCAGTATTGGCAGTAGCAGGTGCAGCAATTCTGATTACCCGTAAGAAAAAATAAAATCTAACTTTATTTTAAAGACATCCTTTTCTCTTTCTCTATTAAGAATCCCCAGGAAATTTTTCCTGGGGATTCTTTATTGCTGCCCATAGGCTTAACAAAACCCCTGATAGAATCAGGGGTAAAAAAGCATTGGCAGAGTAAGAAACTTTTGCAGATGTAGAATGCCGTCTGTTTGAAAATGGAATGAAAGATTTCGGAAAAAAATTCGGGGATTTTTGCATACAGTTTTGTTTTTACATAAGGGCATGGAAAGATAGACCAAACTGGTTACCAGTAGCGGGACAAACGTTGTGATGGTAGTCCTTCAATATCCTTTCCAGGGGTCAGCAAGTACTAACCTGTCTGGGATCTGAGCAAACCACTAGTTTACTAGTGGCTTTGAGACCATTCCTATTACATGAAAATAAATAAAAAATAATAAAAGGGCGAATCTATTGCTTGATTTTTCCATGTAAACTAGCAATGTTCTAAAGTAATTCTCGTGTAAAACTTTTTCTCTACTTCTGATAAAATTAAGAGGTTATCATGGTTAAACGACAAAAAAAGAGTCTGAACGCATTTACATTCAGACTCAACTTGGCGGAGAGTCAGGGATTCGAACCCTGGGTCCCTTTTGGGGACACAGCATTTCGAGTGCTGCACCTTCGACCACTCGGACAACTCTCCATAATAAAATATTATACCTTGTTCCGAGCAGATTGTCAAATTCCTTCTTTTTTTCATTAAAAAGAGAACACTCTATTTGCTCAAACCGAATTTGATAACCAGTGTCTTTAAAATCTTTATAAATGGGAAGAAGTTCTAACAGCAAATTTAGATTTTACTTTTAGGACAAACTATAATTGCCAATTATAAGTTGGTTATCCTTAAATTTCAAAAGAAGATATTGTAAAAACGCCCAGGAAAATTTCCCTGGACGTTTTTATTATGGAAAAGGAAAAATAGTGGAAAAACTATTTCTTTTTGCGTGTTACTATAACAGTGGAAACAGCAGCTGCTAAAACAGTAGCTATTCCAGCGATTGGAACAACATCCCCTGTTTTTACCGAATCAGTGTTGCCAGTATAGTCACTTCCCTGTGACGAAGAACCTTGCTCTCCTTGAGAAGGGGTAGAAGATGGATCTTCTGGCTGTTCCGCATGGGTTATTAACATAGTATCCTGGTAAGGAGTTATCACAGTACTCATCAATCCATGGGTTGTTCTATCCGCAGATTGATGGGTTGCATTAAAGCGATTGGTAATGGTGCTGTCTACTTTGACAGAGATGGTATTTTCTCCTGCTACAAGGTAATGGGATAGGTCTACAGAGGTTGCGAATGTATCAATATTGTGTATCACATTGCCATTTATAGTTACTTCCACTACTTCATCGTTTTCATTTTTCGCAAAATTAAAGTATGCGCCATTGTTGATGTTCCAATCCTCTGACAAGGTAAAGGTTGCAGAGTAAGTCCCGATACCGGATACATCCGCCATTGAATTAACTTCAAGCTGTTTCAGTTGTTCTGTTGTTGCAGGCAGCTGATCCCAAGTAGTACCTGTTGCCACATGGTTGAATAAAACAGTTGTTTTTTTACTAATGGTTGGGTTAACATCATTTACAGATTCATCTGGGCCCCAGCTTTCCAGAGATAAATCCCATTCCTGTATTGAAATTGGGGATTCCACATCTTGATCTACAATCTGTTTGATGGAACCATCTGACATTACCACACCGTAACTTCCGTTTTCAGTTGACCGATGTATGAGAGATTCCCCATCGTAAACAGCTTGACCTCCTGTAACAGCTGTCACATGGGTATCCTCTACTTTTGGAAAATCTCCACCTTCCGGTGCAACTGCAATGATTACAGATTGTTTTGCGCCTAAATCAAGGTGGATAGAAACCCCGTCTTCCTGTTCTGTATAGGTTGCAATTGGTATTATCTCACCTGTCCATGGATCTAAAGTGTAAGGTACACCATTCCCTTCCAATTGTACAGTAGTGGACACCGGTTGTTCTGTATTATCGTTAAACAAGTAGTAATAATCCCCCACATTATCTTGACGATGGGAAGCTTCTAATCCATTGACATCGGTATACTGTGCACTGGAAGAAATATTTAGCTCTGCCAACACATCCATTAATTCCTGTTCTGTGGTAACAGATTTTACGTTGTCCATGTTTTTCAATTCTGCAATCCACGCAGTCAAATTATCCACATTATTTTCATCTTTTTCTGTCCCATAAATTCTTTGTGGATTACTGTTTTTCAAAATGACTGGTAAACCTGCTTTTGCATATTCAATTAGTTTGAAAGCGGTAGGAGCAGACAACATATTAACATTATCCAATACAATGGCCTTGTAAGCAGGCCCGTTTTCATTTAATACCCTATTGGTAACAACAGCAGAATCCAAATTTAATACGCTTTCATCCAAAATATTGTAGGAATATCCGTTATTTAATAACTCCTGGTTGGAATTTTTAGTAATTAAATGAAAGGATTGCTCGGTGTCGTTTAAGATTGCTAAGTCAACTTTTGCGGTACCATTCTGCATCACTGCCTGTGTTCTAGTAATATATCCATTGAGTGCATCAGCATCATCCCAGAAAATTTGGCGGCTATCCCATGCTGGAAATCCTGTCCCACCACCCCAGTTCCAACCTGGCCAAGAATCTTGGTAATCATTTAAAGTAACAGGATAAGCGCTTCCATGTACAATGACACGGTTTACTCCCTGGGAAGTGTTTTGATTCATTTCTTTTAAAATGGTCTGCCAATTAAAATCCGCCTTTGCAAAGGTACAGGATTCTAAAGAAAGGAATTTTTCCCCTTTCATATTGACGGCACTGGAAAGTTGGCGCAACGCATCCTTATAAGTGGAGTTGTCCCCTTCTGTTACATCAGTCATCAATGCCGCCCCTACAATACTTAATCCTGGTAAAGAGTATGCTTGCGCACGGTAATTATAGTTAAACCCAGCAGCCCAATCTTGAATCGTCTTTACATGTTCTGTCTCAAACAGGTGCGCCAATGCTAAATTATAATCCTCAATAATCCGTTCGGATTCATCATTTTCCGATTGGAAAATAAAATCGGCGTCACGTGTAACAATAATATCTGGCGCTGCTTGTCCAGGTACATCCACGAATGTTTTGCTTGTTCTTCCGGACATATAAACCGGAGCATATAGGGTAGTATCATACCCTAAATAGTTGGTCATATCTTCCATTAAGTCAGCGGACCAGAAGGGACCATCGTGGGTAGTTTCGATGGAATCCTCAAAAATGCTACCACAGTTTTTCTCCATCAACGCCCTTACTTCGTCATCTAAAATACATTCGTTCCAAATATCCAACGCTTTTTGGATACCATCGGATTCAAAATAGTTGGTTACATAAGTGCGATTTTTCATCGTTGTATTTGCGCCGGAAACGGCTTGCCCTGTTCCACGGCAGTAGCTGCCAAATAGCACATAATCTCCAACAGCAAAGGTTTCGTCGTTGTTTGGATGGTAATCCTGTAAATTGAGTTTTGTCAAATCAGTTTCGTAAAGGTATTGCCAATCCGCCATTCGTTTGCGGTTTCCGTCTTTGTCAATTTTTCCTTCAAAATCATTGGTAGATGGTTCTGGACCAAATTTGGCTAAAATCTGTGTATCGTAATCAATACCATCCGCTTCGGCTACTTCCCTGGAAGGAATACCAGCCGCATACCCAGCGTATTTTATACCGTTTTCTTCTTTATAGCATTCCCCTTCCACTGCAATTTTTTTGGTAGTTACGTCAGTTAGGTCTCGCAATGTTTCAAATTGAAAGATCGGTTTATTTGTTTTTTCCTCAAATCCAATCACCTGCGCTACAGTAGCTGCAACAAAACGGTCAGTTTTATAAAAGGGTGTTCTAGCCAAATCTGTTTTTTCTTGTATAGGAAGGGGAGTATCAACAGTACCAGCAGCCAAATCATCCGCTGTAATTTTTTTATAAGCATAGG
Source organism: Massilioclostridium coli (assembly GCF_900095865.1). Taxonomy (GTDB): domain Bacteria; phylum Bacillota; class Clostridia; order Oscillospirales; family Ruminococcaceae; genus Massilioclostridium; species Massilioclostridium facile. The sequence goes on from NZ_FMIZ01000006.1 coordinate 502,030, forward strand.
AAAGCTCTGTCGCGGCTTCATCGTCATTTGGATCTATTGTATTGGAAATTGGTGGCCAATGAGGTGTAATGGTAAAATCTACTTTAAATCCACCTTCAATGGTATTAGCGGCTTTTAAAATCTTTTTCACTGTTTTTTCCAGTTTTCTGTGCCCCAACCATATTCTCCTGCTTGATCGTTTGTCATGTTGGAATTATCTGCTAATAAGGCAATTTCCACTCCACCAAATCCGGATTTTGCCATACCTGCCAAATGCTCGGCAATGATATCATTTTCAATCGCTCCAGCCTGCCCATCTACAAACCACATTCTTGCCATCGGTTTAGCATCTAAATCCGGATTTTGAAATGCAGAAATAATATCTGATTTTGTGTATTGTGGAATAGCACTTACTGAAACCATACTGGTAGCTGTTACACTGGCGACAAGAGCTGTAGTAGTAACTGCTGCCAACAATTTACGAATTGATTTTTTCATTTTTTCCTCCTTAAACGAAATACTTTTGTGTATAAAGTATAATTTTGTTTATTATAGCATTGCATTTTTCTTCTAACAATGTACTTCTAGTACCTATTTTGGTATTTCTATTACCTTTTGATTGTGATACAAATTTTTTGGCGGAGAAATTTTATCCATTAAAAAATGTACAAATGCGAATTACTTTCAAGGATAGATATCAATTTTTTACAGTTTTTGCTATTCATTGATAATTACGGTAATGATATGTTCTTCTTCCCGGAAACTAATAATTTTTTACTTGACTCTGATAAAATTTAAAAGGCTCATTATATTAAAATAGGAAATTAAGGATAGCATATGCGATTGAAATTTAGAGAATCTAAATTCAATATATACGGAATTTTACCATAGCATCACATAACAATCTGTTTTTTCCTAAAAAAGATGTTTTAATCATAGGAATATGTTAAAAAATCCAGAGGCAATATACCTCTGGATTTTTTATAAAAGAAAAGAGAAAAAGAAGTTTTACAATATTATTTTTTCTTACGGGTAATCAGTACCGCTGCACCTGCTACTGCCAATACTGCCATACCTGCGATTGGGGTAAAGTCCCCTGTTTTCGCTGCGTTTGCTTTTGTTGTTGTGCTTTCCTGTCCAGTCTGAGTAGCATTATTATCAGATGATGTTTCTGTTCCTTCTACTGCTACTAAACCGTCCATTGCACTCTGTACATTTTCTACTGCTACGTCTACTTCTTCCTGGGTTGCGTTTTCATTTGCTAATACTGCATCCGCATCTTTTAATGTCGCTTCCAGTACTGCGTAGCTTTCTGCTGTGTATGCGTTCGCATCTATCTGATTTGCTTTTGCTACTACTTCTTCCAGGATAGATTTATCTGCTTTGTATCTCAGGTTCAACATTGCGTTTAACAGCTTATCTGCTACTTCATTAATTTCCGCCTGCATTGCGTCGCCATCTTCAAATACGCCTTTGGCTGCTTCCAATGCTGCGGTGAACTCTGCTTGACCTGCTTCTACATATTTGCTCAGATCGATTCCTTCTGCTGCTGCGATCAAGCTTGCTAACTCTGTTTTATCGCCTGCTACAAATCCCAACTTATGGATTTCGTTTAGCAAGGTTTTCCATGCTGCATCCACTTCTTCCTGGGTTGCTGCATCATTTTCTGCTACTGCTTTTGCATTTGTCAACGCTTCATCAAAGGATTTTTGTACACTTCCGATGGCATTATCATATTCACCGCTTGCTTTTGCTGCATCTGCATATTCGATAACAGAATTTAGGATACCTTTATCCACTGTAGATTTTTGTTCATATAAATTCAATCCAGCTTTCGTCAAACCGTAGTTAGCAGTTGCTTTTCCATCTTCACGATTTTCCAACGTTGTGGTCAACTTAACAGAGATTGTGTTTTTACCAGCTGTTAATACCTTGCCTAAATCAACAAATTCATTTAATGGGTTGATATCCCGTATAGTAAAGGTACCATTTTCATTGGTGACTGTTACAGCTGTAATCATATCCTGGTTAGTTTCCATAATTTCTTTGGTTTCACCGGAACCGCTACCAGGACCGCCTGGGAAACCGCCACCGGATTGTACAAGACCTTTGTGTTCAAAAGTAAATTCTGCGCCCATATTGTCAGTATCCCAATCATCTGGCATGGTTACATCAATGGAATAAGTACCAATACCGGAGAGTTGCCCTGAGCTTTCAACGCCAGCTTTCGCGAGTTCTTCTTCGTTGATGGTCAAGTTTTTCCATAAGTCAAGGTTGATCTCACCAGCAGTAATTTCTGTTTTTGTAGATTGTGATGGGTCATAATCATTTACAGATGCGTCTGGCCCCCAGCTTTGGATATCTAAATTCCATTTTTCGTTGCTTAAATCAATGCTATCTGTGTAGGTTTTTTCCGCTGGAGCAGTAGATGGATCTGGAAAATCTTCCGTATTACTGGTTACTGCTAAAATAGTTGTGTTAAGTGCTTCGAGAGAAAGGGTCATTTCAATTTTTCTATCTTCTGTTACAGAGTAATCAGAGATTGGGGTAATCTCACCGGAAATCGGGTCTAACATATAAGGAGTGCCTTCTCCTTCCAGAGTAACGGTGGTTTCGATTGGCTGATAATCAGCTTTGCTGAAGTCCGAACCAATTCCCATGCCACCAGAAGGGTCTTCCCCAATATTGTGTTCATTAAAGAAGAAATAATAGTTTGTATCATCGGCACTATCTTTTACATGGGTAACTTCCAGCCCTTCTTGGTCATAGCTAGCTCCTGTTTCGATATCACAGGAATCCAGGTATGCTAATAATTCTTCTTCTGTAGTTACTGCTTTAAAGTTTGCGTTTGTTTGCAGTTTAGCATATAGTTCTTGCAGTTTAGCATCAGAATTATCCGCTTTTTCTGTGCCATATACGCTAGTCGGATTGCTGTTATAAGAAACAATTTTCACACCGGCATTGGCGAAGCCAATGATTTTTTCCAGTGTTTCACAGGACATGCTATTTACTTCTTTTAACACCAGTACCTGATATCCTGCTGTATCTGGGCAAAGCACTCCGTTTTCAGCAATTGCCCCTTCATCTTCCAATACAGCTTCACTTAAGATATTGTAAGTATAGCCATTATTCAGCAAGGTTGGGAACATGGTACCGTTCAAGCATTGGAATGATTTTGTTTTATCATTCATAATAGCAACTGGAATTTTTACTGTCCCCTCTTGGGTAACAGATTGGATTCTCGCAAAGTAGTTGCTCATAAGATCCATGTCCTCCCAGAATGGTTGGCGAGGAGCCCAACAACCGTATGACATAAAGGTCCAGCCTGGCCACTCGTTGTTTACATCGGTATAGGATTTTGTAAATGGGATGCCATGTAGGATAATGCGGTTTATTCCATCGGATAAATTCATATTAATCTCACGAAGTGCTTCATACCACACTGGATGGTCACTAGCGGAGGTCAGGGCTTCCATCGAAAGGAATTCTTTGTCACCTACATTTGCAGCGGACGCCAAATTACGGATACCATCTCCAGCTGTAGAGTTATCCCCTTCTGGAATATCAATTGCATTTGCCGCACCAGCAACATCCAATCCAGATAGTGTGTAAGCTTGAGCACGGTATGTATAGCCAAAGGATTTTGTCCATTCCATAATCTTATCAGCATGGTCGGAGGAATACAGTTCTCCTAATACCAAGTTGTAGTCTTCGGTAACACGTTCCGCTTCATCTGCTTTATTAGTGGAAACTCCGGCGATAACACCAGCGTATTTTCCAACATCATAGCCTTGGCTGGCTTCAAAGTCTTCCAACATGTTTGCAGTCCAAATGCTACCTGTACGATGGATTTCAATGGAGTCCTCAAAAATACTACCACCGTTGATTTTCATCAGTTCCGCCAAACTTTTTCCGCCACAGTCTGGGGAAACATGTGGCAGCATGTTTTCATTCCAGTAATCAATGACTTCCTGAATTCCCTCTTCGTTGAAATAATCAACAGCATACGTCCTGTTTGGCATAGTAATGGTTTGTCCCCCGGACATAATCTGACCGGTACCTCTGCGGTATGTATTAACCAAAACATAATCGCCAGCCTGGATGGTGTCATCAGAAGAATTTTGGATTGCTTCTACTGCTTCTGCACTGAGATCGCTTTCATTTACCTGATAAATATCCTGCCAATCCGCCATCCTTTCCCGGTCACCAAAAGTATCGTTATTAACTACAGCTACTAGCCCTTCGTTAGAGTAAGTATCCGTAGCTTCATCGTATTGTACTAAAGTCCCTTTATCAAATATTGTTGCCTGAGATGTGATATCTTCCCCATTTAATGTTACTTTTGTAGAAGCCCATGGCATACCGGCATTTTCTATTTCCACAATAGCACCTTCGATGATTTTACCTTTATTTTCTCCAGTTTTCCAAATAACCGTTTGTTCGTCTAAAAGCATATATCCATTTTCACCAGGAGTTACCGCAACCATAGCGCCGGATTTATCCTGTTTTAAAGCGGATACCCCTTGTTCTGGAATACCAACCGCATAACCTGCGTCTGGTTTTACAGATGTGTTTAATTCTGTAAGGGAATCATAATCAATTACTGGATTGCCGTTTTCATCTACAGAGGCAACTTTCGCAATTGCAGAAGAAACAATTTTATCCTGGAACAGGAAAGTAGCAATTAAATTTTGGGTATTAGAAAAATCCTGTGTTTTCATTTCTGGCAAGTCCAGGTCGATTGTGGTATCGCTTAAATCCGCATTGGTCAGTTTTTGTACCACATAAGTAAGTTCCTGTTGCTGTTGGTCATCATTTGGATCAATGCTGTTAATAACTGGTGGCCAATGTGCTGTAATGGTAACATCCACACGGAAGCCGCCCTCAATTTGATTGGCAGCATAAACTGCTTGGGAAAGCACTTCAGCCCATGCGTCGGAACCCCATCCGATTTCTGCGGCTGTGTCGTTGTCATAACTGTTGGAGTCAGCCAGCATGGTAATTTCCACACCACCAAATCCACCATCAGCTAGTTGGCGGATCAAATCTCCTACCATGTTCTTATAATCCGAATCTGGCAAACCCGCACCGGCATCCGGGAACCAAAAACGCGCCATTGGTTTTGCTTCTGAAGATGGGTCTTTAAACGAATCCACAACCGTTGCGGTTACACTGTCATCTGTAGCGAAAACCGGAAGGTTTGCCCCTACTACAGAACCAGCCAATGCCGCCGCCAAAAGGGCGGAAAGCACTCTTGTACGTTTTTTCATAGTTCATTCTCCTCCTTAAGAACGTCAATTTTACCTATAAAATAATCCATTAAAACGTTATGCTATCTTTTTATCAAAAAACAGCATGATTCATAATATTTTATAGGCAGTTTGTATAAATAACAGAAGTTATTTTAACGCTTACTCCAATAAAAAACAACGGTCTCCCATGACCTTACAACGGTTTTTTATGACTGTTCTTTCTTTTAAAAGAAAAATATTCCCTTGATTTTTCTCCTTATATCAGGTAGTATGAAAGAAAAAGATCATTGATTGAATGAAAGGATAAAGAAGATGGCAACTCTGGATTACTATACTATTCGGGAACACATTCCTGCCCCCATTGTTCTACCTAACACAGAACCATTGCATTCCATTATGCAGCAGATTGAAAAAACAGGGGAGTTCCGCATTTTACAAAGCAGTTTGATGGAACATGGCTGGGCAGTTGATATAAATCTTCATGATCCTGTCACTCCAGGACCTCATATTAAATATCCCCATTATCACGATTTTTTTGAACTAATCTATGTTTATAAAGGAGAAATGCACACCATTGTAAACCAAAAAGAAGATATTTTACTAAATCCAAAACAGCTGCTTTTGATGAATCCCGATACCCGCCATGTCTTGAATTGCAACGATTCCAACGCCGTTATCTACAATATTATGATCCAACGGGATTTTGTAGAAAAACAGCTTTTAAATATTATTGATAAGGATTATACGATTTTCCATTTTTTCTTTCATTCTACCTATCATGATGAAATGATTAAAAATTACCTGGTGTTTCCCATTGATCCTGAAATGGAACAGTATATTCACGCCTTAATCCTAGAACATTTTGACTGGAAGCCATTCTATAAACAGATGGTGATAGCAAATTTAATCTTAGTATTAGGGCAGATTGCCAGGATACACAAAAACCAGGTAGCGGAGCAAAATCATCAGTTAATACAATCGGGAAAGCTACCGGAAATTTTACAGTATATCCAATTGAATTACGCTACCGTAAATTTAGCTTCAATGGCGAAGCAATTCCATTATTCTGAGGCCCATCTATCCCGCATGATTAAAAAACAGACTGGAAAAACTTTTTCCGAGATTTTATCCGATATACGGTTTCAGATTGCGGAAAATTATCTTTGCCAATCAGATTTAGGCGTAGAAACCATTGCGGAAATGGTAGGATATCAAAACGTGAGCAATTTTTTTCGCAACTTCAAACAAAAATACCATTGTTCCCCAAAAGAATATCGAAGCCAGCATAGAGCTTCCCGATAAAAACAGCAAGGAAATCCACTTGGATTTCCTTGCTGTTTTTATTGTTCCTATTTGTTCGTTGTATATATTGCACAAAATAAATCGGTATTTTTTTGCTTCACGCAAATAGATGTCAAGTTTCGCAAGCCTTATCATCATCTAAAGTCATTGTTGTACAGGATATAAGGTGATAAAATGATAGCAACATAAACCATTTCACACAAGATAATGTTTTATTAGGGAGGAAAAAATGAAACGAACAAAATTATTGGCAGCCGTCTTGGCAACCGCTATGGTAGTAACCAGTGTTACCACTGCTTTGCCAGCAGGCGCTACTGACCAAACAGCATCCGGTTCTGTTATTTCCGCATTTCAGAACCCAAGTTATACACAAAAACCAATGGCTAGAATGTGGTTCCCAGATGGTGGTGCTGGTATTGATGAATATGACACTGTGGAAAAACAGATTATGGAATTGGCAGAAGCCGGTTTTGGTGGCGTAGAAGTTACCATGCTGTCAAGCTCTAGCAATATTGCTAGTGAAGATGCAAAAGTAGTAGGCTGGGGTACTGAAGCATGGAATAATACTTTAAAAAAGGTATTAAAAGCCGCTAAAAAAGTAGAGGGTGGATTTATTGTAGATATTACGATTACTGCACATTGGCCAACAACCATTAATAATATTGACCCTAATGATGATGCCGCTTCTCAAGAAATTACAAGTACAGTTACAAAAGTAACCGCTGATGATTTACAATCCAATTCTTACAAACTAGCTTTACCGGAACAAAAAACACAGGATAGAGTAGAAGCGCTAAAACCAGGAGTATTTCTCTTTACAGATACTTTAGTATCCTCTTCTTTGGTAAAAGTAGATTCTGTAAAAAAGGATGGAACCATTATTTATGATTTAAACTCTATTATTGATTTGAATACCTCTACTACCGGAGAAGGATATGCTGCTGGTATACCAGATGAAGCAACTTTCAATACATATCAGAAAGATGGCCGTATTGCTGAAAATATGAATTATCAGACTAATGTAGTTGGTATATTTGGAGAAGTACCAGCAGCTGACGCGGATTTTTCTCAAAGCTTTAACAAAAAAATTGATGAAAATGGAAACCGCAAACGAATGGCTGACTGGCAGAACTATTACCAAGCTGATTTAAGTGCCACAAATATTTCTGGTTATACTTCCAGTGAAGGAGACGCTATCCAAGCCGGCGATTATGTTGTTGTTACTACCTACCGCCGTGGTACAGGACAAATTATGTCTGATGCTCCATTTGGTGGAATCAGTGATGCAATGTACGCAAGATCTTATGTTACAAACTATTTTAATCGCGATGGTGTTGATGCGATCTTTGATTATTGGAATAAAAGTATCTTAAATGATGAAGAACTAGTCTCTTTATTAAAAGAAAATGGTTCCAGTATTTTTGAAGATTCTATTGAAGCCAGTCATACCGGTGCTTTTTGGTCTTATAATCTAATGGAGGAATTGGAGCAGGAAAATTACCAATATACCGATGAATTTCCAATTGTTATGGCGTTGGGAACAAGCAGTTTTAATGATACTGCTTTAAGCGAAAAAATCTCACAGGATTATAACAACCTATTGGGTGAATTATATGAAACTGTCCATGCCGCTCCAATTAGCGAATGGGCCTCTACTTTTAACTACACCTATCGCGCGCAGCCATACTCCTTGCCGGGTTTAGATATTGCTGGTGCTTCCGCAACACTGGATATCCCAGAAGGGGATAATGGAACCAAAGGTGATGGTTTAAGGAACTTATCCGCAGCAGTAAATCTGGCTGACAAAACCTATTTGTCCATGGAAGCTGTTACTGGATTTGGTAATCTACAAATTAATTGGGCAGACGTTGCGACAGAAGTAACCCAAAACTTCTTGGGTGGGGTGAATCACTTGATTCTTCATGGAACACCTTATTCCAAATCCTATAATGGCTACAATGCAAGCTGGCCAGGCTGGATGGCGTTTGGTAACAATTTCTGTGGTTCTTATTCTTACCGCCAACCTTATTGGGAGGATATGGATACCTTAGCAAACTATATGGCACTCAACCAAGCAATCCTGCAAACAGGCGAAGCAAAAGTAGATTTAGCTATTCTAAATGATAAGCTGACAACCTTCTCTAATGTACACGGAAACAATTTCCAAGAATTATTGGACAACGGCTACTCTTACAATATTATGAGTGAAGCTCTGTTGGATTTGGACAACGCAACTGTAAAAGATGGCGTTATATACCCAGAAGGTCCAGGATACAAAGCACTGGTCTTAAACGAAGTTTCTACCATTTCCACCGATGCGATGCAAACCATCCTGGAATACGCACAAGCTGGTTTACCAATCATCCTCTATAATTCCCAGCCAACCCAAGTATATGGAACCGGTACTGCTACTAATAATGATAAGGCAATGCTCGCATTATTTGACCAGTTAAAAACCTATAACAATGTAAAAATCGCTTCTACTGAAGCAGAAATTTTAAGCATATTAGAGGAAATGTCCGTTTCTTCTTATGCTTCTTATACTGAATCTCAGTTGGAAACCTCCCATTATGTGGATGCTACAGATGCAAGCAACTACTATTTCCTTTACAATAATCCAGTACAGCAAAACTCCGGTATGATTGATGATGGTGAAAATGAAAAATATAAATCCGGCAAAAAAGTGGATACAGATGTTACTTTAACCGGAGATGGTATCCCATATATGTTGGATGCTTGGACAGGAGAAATCACTCCAATAGCGGATTATACCGTAAATGGGGATGGAACCATCACAACCCACATCAACTTATCCGGCGGCGAATCCACCTGGATTGCGATTACAAATGATACAACAAACTTCCCTGAAGTGCAGGATGTTCATGCGGTTTCTAAAACTGGCGGTACGGTACAATATAATAAAGATGGAGAGATCACCCTGCGTTCCAACGAAACTGGAACCTATGAAACTACCCTATCAGATGGATCCACAAAATCTACAACCATCAATAACCATTTTGAAGATATCGATTTAAGCGGCGAAGGATGGAGCCTAGAACTACAAAGTTGGGGTCCAGACAAGTCTACTGATAATATACAGGATGAAATGATTCCAGGTGTAGAACCAACCTATCCATTGTATAAAGACCCAAGCAAATCCGTTGTTACCACAGTAAACTTTGATAATGTTGCTTTGGGTGATTGGAAAGACCTTCCTGCGACTAAAGAACAATTACAACAATTAGGTGTAGCTTCTATGCAAAATGTGATTGGTATTGGATATTACACCAAAAAATTTAACTTACCAGAAAACTGGACCAGCGAAAATGGCGCAACCATGAAGTTTGCATATAACCATGACCAGGTAACAGAAATCTCTATTAATGGTATGACAATCCCAGACATTGATAACATCACCGATACTGTCGATTTAGGCGGCTATCTAAAAGCCGGTGAAAACGAAATTACTATTAAATTGGCGACTTCCATGTTTAACCGTGCAGTGGTAGAAAATATGGCGTATACACCAGAAGGTGGCATGCCTCAAATGAATGGTACTGATCCAATTTCTTTGGGATTGACCTCGGTTATATTAAGCCCATATACAGAGGTTGTCATTTCTGCGACACCACAGGAAACAGCAGATAAAGGCATCTTAAATTCTATTATCGAATACGCAGATGCAGCAAAAGCAAGTGGTGAATATGATAATGCCATCGAAAGTGTACAAAAATCCTTTGATGAAGCATTGACAAATGCAAAATCAGTAGCAGAAAATGGTGCGGCAACTCAAGAAGAAGTGGATGCAGCATGGAAAACCTTGCTAAACGAAATCCATAAGTTGGGATTTGTAGCAGGCGATAAAACAGAATTAGCAAGCTTAATTGCAGCAGCAGAAGAAATCGACCTGAGTAAGTATGTAGAAGCAGGTCAAGCGGAATTTACCACAGCATTGGAAGCAGCTCAGAGCGTATACAAAGACGGAGACGCAATGCAGGCAGAAATTAACGAAGTAGCGGATAAGCTGTTAAACGCAATGTTGAACCTGAGATACAAAGCAGATAAATCTATCCTGGAAGAAGTAGTAGCAAAAGCAAATCAGATAGATGCGAATGTATACACAGCAGAAAGCTACGCAGTACTGGAAGCGGCATTAAAAGATGCGAATGCAGTATTAGCAAATGAAAACGCAACCCAGGAAGAAGTAGACGTAGCAGTACAATCTGTGCAGGCTGCAATGGATAGTTTAGTAGCAGTAGAAGGAACAGAAACTGAAACACCAACTACCAACAACAATGCTACCCAAACGGGACAGGAAAGCACAACAACCAAAGCGAATGCAGCAAAAACAGGGGACAATGCCCCAATCGTAGGTATGGCAGTATTGGCAGTAGCAGGTGCAGCAATCCTGATTACCCGTAAGAAAAAATAGTTATAATAATAAAACTGAAAGCCTTATTAAGGCTTTCAGTTTTGTTTCTATGTTTGTAAAATTTCCAATATAATGTTATTCAATAGCATTTCTTTTAAACATTCAACAAATTAAAAGTTGAAAAAATAAAAGAAATAAATATATTATTGTTAAAAAATGAATCTAAGTACAATAATTTAGGCAGTGTTAAAAAAATACTTAACAAACAATTCCTATTATTTAAATGTTAAATTATATCAGTACAAGTCAAATATTTTCATATTACATGTAATATGAAGAGTTTATATCGCCTATACGGATACTAACAATCAATGTATATGGTTTAAAAATTGATTTTTTATCTTATTTCTTAAATAAACCATGCAGTTGAAACAGGAAAATAAAGTTTATACTAATAAAAAAGACCGTACCTAACCGATACGGTCTTTTATTTTTTGTTTATTATAATGCAGTATGATAATAGCACATATCCAACAGTTCACGGATTTGATGAGTGGTTGGAACACGTGGATTAGAAGGAGTACAAGCATCCGCCATTGCATTTTCTGCAATAATATTGCGGAACCCTTTGTAATCATCTTCATTAATATCCTGATCTCTCAAACTTACTGGAATACCCAAAGCATCAATTAATCCTTCTACTAATTGAATAAAGTTCTTTACACTTTGGCGATTACTTCCTGCACCGACACCCATTAAATGGGCTAATTTTGCGTATTTTCTCATAGCATAAGAACAATCTTCTTTGGAAATTACACGCATACCAGCATTAAATGCAATAATATACGGTAAAATAATTGCATTGGCACGGCCATGTGGAACATGGAATTTAGCGCCGATTGCATGGGCGATGGAATGGTTGATTCCCAAATTCGCATTATTAAATGCCATGCCAGCCATACAGGAAGCATTGTGTAATTTTTCACGCGCATGAATATCATTTCCATTATCATACGCCATTGGCAGATATTTAAAAATAATCTGTACGGCTTTTTCTGCTAATGTATCAGAAAAATCAGTTGCACCAGTAGAAACGTAAGCTTCAATCGCATGGGTTAGAACGTCCATACCAGTATCTGCAGTAACAGTCGGTGGAACGCTTAAGGTCAATTTAGGGTTGAGGATTGCCACATCTGGCAGCATAATATCATCAACCAATGGATATTTTACATTTTTTTCTTTATCAGAAACAACTGCAAATGCGGTTACTTCAGAACCAGTACCAGATGTAGTAGGAATAGCAACACAGAATGGTTTTGGAACCTGAGCGATTTTCATGTAAAAATAGCTGATTGCTTTTGCAGTATCAATCGCAGAACCGCCACCCATCGCCATGATGGAATCTGGTTTTACTTCCATTGCCTGGGCAATACCATCGATGATAACATTCATTGGTGGATCAGCAACAACATCGCTGAAAACAGTATATTTTGCTCCCATCTGATCCAGAACATCGGTCAGGTTTTTAATCATGCCAGAAGAAGCTGCAAATGGGTCAGTAATAATATATACATTTTGGATTGGATAGCCCTTTAGATATTCAAACGCATCTACGCCTGAAAAAACTTTTGTTTTTACAGCAAAAGAACTCATAATTTTCTCTCCTTACTATTTAGAAAATTCCGAAAAAGATAAGAATCTAATCTATATTATACTCCATATACAAGCTAATGTCAAAACATTGTCAAAGAAAATTCTATTTTTTGATGTAAAAAATTTGTCATAAAAAAAAGGATATTTTTATTTAAAAGATTCAACCCTTATTTCTAAGTTAATTTAATCTGTAAAATCGTTTTTTACCCCGTCCCGTAGCAGTTCCAGAGCTTTTTTTTCTATCCGGGAAACATAGGAACGTGAAATCTTTAAAAAACTGGCAACTTCCCGTTGTGTCATCGGGCGGTTTCCATTAAGGCCATATCGCATACAAATAACCTTTTGTTCCCTAGGAGAAAGTAATTTTCGAACACTTTGATAAAGCTGTTCCGATTGCAGTTTTAAATCTACCATATCAGCCATATCGGTTTCATCTGCGATAATATCCAGCAGTGACAGTGCGTTTCCATCCTTATCAGTATCAATCGCATCACTTATGTAAACATCGCCAGCAGTCTTTTTTAAATTCCGAAAATGCATTAGGATTTCATTCGCTATCCCCTCGGTTTGGCTCTGGGTTTTCCTCTGCCAAATCGGTATAGTCAATCTCCGATTCCGTATCGCCAAACAGCACCACATGGACGTTTTTCCCGTCCCAGACAATCCGGCGAATGAATGCACGCAATGCCATCCGCTTTTGTTCTACACTCATAGTATCAAAGGACTGTCCGAAAGATTTTAACAGTTCTTTTGTCCTGTCAAATTCTTCGCTGGAATAGAGATGGTTTTTCGTGAGGGATTCCAGTTCGTTAATCCGATTCTTGATTTTCTCGTTTTTCTCATGGAGGGTGTTAATCTGTTCGGTAATGTAATCAAATGCCGGAGTGTTCGGCGTCTTTGCAAGGGTATCCACCAGATTGGCAATCTGCTGTTCATTCTCCTGCAATTCCTTTTTGAGAACATCTAACTGTTGATTGTATTCCTCCCGGTTGCCTTCCAATTTCTTTTGTACATTCACTAAGTTTGTCATGAAATAGGAGCTATCTTCCGAAATCAGCTTAATTTGTTCGCATATCATTTTGTCAAGCTCGTTGCCGTTGGGATTCTTGCTGTTGCAGAGCTGACAACGACTGCGTTCTTTTGTTTCACAGAGATAGCTGTAGATCTTCTCTCCCTGTGCGTTTGTCCGCTGACTGAGTTTGGGTCGCATGAAACTGCCACAGTTCCCACAGTACAGCAGACCGGAGAGCAACGCCACATTGCTTTTGGGCTTGCGGTAGGACTTGGAACGGTTTTGACTGAGCAGTTCCTGTACTTTCACCCAATCGGCTCCGGCAACCAAGCCCTTGTGTTTTCCAACAGCCACAATCCATTCGTCCATATCCCGCATTTGGTTGGATTTGCCGGATTTCTGAATGGTTTTATTGTAGGCCATAATGCCATGCTTGCCGTCAAATTCCGATTGTTCGGCGTAAATCTCCACGCCTAAGCTGTCAAAATACTCCCATGCGTTCTGGTCGGCTATCATGTAAACCGGATTTTGCAGAATGGAACGAATGGAAAACCGGGTAAAATTCTTCCCGTTTTTTGTGGTGACATTGTTCTGCAACAAGTAAGTATCCGTCTTGGTAAGGGAATTGGTTTCAATAAATTTCGAGAAAATCAGCTTGATAATCTCCGCTTCTTCTTTAATGAGTTCCAGCTTGTAGGCTTTTCTCTCTTTTCCGTCTACCGTAACACTCCCGACAATCTGCGTACTTTTATATCCGGTTGGCGTCGTACCGCCTAACCAACGTCCAGACTTGGCGAGCTCGTGCATATTGTCCCGGATACGTTCTGCGGTGGTTTCCCGTTCCAACTGTGCAAAAACGGAAACCATCATCATCATGGCTCTGCCGCTTGGGGAAGTGGTGTCAAAATCGTCCCGGATTGAAGTGAACTCCACATTGTAGTAGTCAAATTCGTCTTTGAGCTTGGCGAAGTCTCCCACATTACGGCTGATACGGTCTAAACGGTAGCAGACCACAGCCTGAATCTGATTTGCCCTGATTTGCTTCATCATAGCCTGAAACTGTGGACGGTTGACATTTCCTCCGGAGAATCCCTCGTCCTCAAAAATGAGAACATCTTCTTCCGTTACATTTTCATGGTGGAGCTTGATATGTTGACGGCAAAGCTCAATTTGGTTTTCAATGCTTTCACCCTTGCCGGTAAATTTTGATTTTCTCGAATAGATGGCGTATTTCCGGTTATCCTGTCCTTTCATTGATTTGTCCCTCCATATTAAGTTATGTGACTTTTTGATTTATCACACAATGGCTTTTCCTTACAACCTTATTATAAACCGAATACGCCAAAAAAGCAAAACATTTTCTCGCTTGCATTTACTAAGTAAAAATGCGATAATTACAATATAAAAAATGGTCGGGGAATATGTTGCTATGGATATTCAAAAAAGATATTGGCGTTTTTTGGTACAAATTAAAGCATGGATTTTTTATCTTGACGTTTATGCGGAATCGTCATACAAATGGGACAGGCGAATCAACATTTTTACTGCTATCACTTCTTCCGCTAGTATTGCAGCTTGGACAATATGGAGTAAGTATAATTTTATATGGGGTGCAATAATAGCAGTTTCGCAGATTGTTTCAGCAATAAAGCAGTATCTTCCTTACAGTAAACGTCTTGAGATAATTCGACCATTTATTGCGGACTTGCAACTGCTTTTTACAAAAGCGGATTATATGTGGTTTAAGGTTGCAAATGGGGAACTCACCGAAAACGAAATAAATGAGGAGTTATTTTCATTAAAGAAGAGATATGCTGAGTTGGAACAAAAACACTTAAAGCAAAATAGTTTAGTAGAAAACAAAAAATTTCGTGATATGGCTGACCAAAAAACAGATGAATATTTTACATCAAATTATTGTTAGAAGGTGAAAAAATGGAAAATAAAAAGCCAAGTAACAACCCATCTACTACCCCAAAAAATCCACCATCAAAGCCCGGCTCATCGACAGACCATAGAAATTTTACACTTCCTCCCACAACGGCAGGACCACCAATGCCACAGACAAAACCTCCTAAAAAGTAAGTAAACCCTAGTTATCTAAAAGGATAACTAGGGTTCTTTCTATCCAACCTCATTTTTTCCTTGTAAAGTCGACTTTGATGATTTTACATCTTCTTTCGCATTGATTCTGATAAAAGCTTTTCCCTGCTCCAAATATAGCTCCTGTTGTTCTGTACTCAATGACCGGAAGATACGCAATAGTTCATTTTCCAAATGTGTTTGAGTATTTCCGATTTTGATATTTAAGAGATAATCGGCAGACACATTAAAGTATTTTGCAAACAGTTTCAATGTTTCAAAATCCGGTTCACTTATTCCCTGCACATATCCGCCAAGGGTAGACACAGGGATTTCCAAGTCCTTCGCCAGTTGTTTTTGTGTAAGACCACGTTCATCTATTAAAGTGCGTAATGTATCGCAAAAAGGCATAAATATCAACTCCCCTTTCATTTTAAAGGAGAAACGAGTTTTCCACTCTTAAAAACGAGATAATCATTGACAAAACGATTTTTTAGGATTAAAATAAAGAAAAGTATTGCAAGGAGGAAAAATTGTGAAGTTCAAAAATATATGTGCTGTTGCACTTTCTCTATCTTTAACGGTTGGAATTGCCGTTCCTGTTTTTGCACAGGAAACCGATTCAAACGTTACAGTGTCTTATGCTATGCCTGCTTCGGTCAAAATTGGAGAGTGGATTCCAGATATTCCGGACGAAAACAAAAGCATCACTTTGGAAAATTTAACTCCCAGCACTGATGTCTTTTTGTCTTTAGGAGACTGGAAAACAGGCGTTGGCAGTTTTGACCAACATGGGGGTTGGAACGGTCCAGAGACAACCGATGAAAACGGTAAACTGGTTACGTCAGACACATTCCATACAACGGAGTCTTTTTATAAGCCTGGAACAATTCGTTTCCAAGCACAGTATTGTTATAGTAATGACGTTTTGCCGACTGATGGCGACTATACCAAAATAGGCGATCCTTTTACCGTTACAGTTGAAGAACCTGTTATTCAGACAAATGCGCCCTCGTCCGTTCAATCTGGCGATACTCTAAATCTCACCACGGAGCTAACTAATACCGCCCTTGTGAATAAAGATACTGCTTACTATCTGAACGAAAACAACTATTCCGGCGGTATGCTGGTTGAAGATGAAACCCATAAAACCCACGAAGCCGCTTACCAGCCTTCCGTTGAAATTTTAGAGGGTAAGGATATTGTCAGCCAATCGAATCAAGATTATTCCAATACATTAAAATCCAGCGAAACGCTTACCTTTACTGGCTCCGGTACTGTGAAACTGAAAGTGACATACAAACAGTTCAATACCTGCAAAGACTGCATTCAAAGCGACAGTAAGCTTTACAGCCCTGAAAAAATCATTACGATTCAGGTAACGGAAAAGGCAACTAATATTACAGATTCCGTTTCAGGCATTGTGATTTCCGGGAACAATCTCCCCAATGATGTTACATTAGCGGTTAAGTCAAATGACAAACAGGCTGTTAAAAATACGGAAACAGCTTTAGCTGATATAGGCTATAATGAGTTTGTTGCCTTTGACATTACATTGGTTGATGATAATGGCGATACCGTTCAGCCAAACGGAAAAGTGGAAGTATCCATTCCTCTACCGGAAAAATACAAAGGACTTAATAACCTTGGCATTTATTATATAGACAGCAATGCGAAAGCGGAAAAAATGGAATCAAAAATTGAGAATAATTGTATTACTTTTGAAACCGACCATTTCAGTACTTACGCTTTAGTAGCGGAAAAAGAAGAAGCTACAAATCCCCCTGCCCAACCGGAACAGCAAAAGCCAACCACAGATAATCCAAAGACTGGGGATAATAGTTCTCTCATGATTTCTGTTTTGGTATTCGTAATTTCCGGTACAACTTTGATATTTCTTTTCATTCGCAAGAAGAAACACGCTTAAATGATTACAAGGTAGGGCAACATCATTGCTCTACCTTGTTTTTTCTCTCTTAAATTGTTAGAATGAAAGTATAATATTCTGCAAGATAGGAGAGGACTAAATGACAATTTGGGGAATTGGAGCATATTTAACAAGCATACCTCCAGAAGATGTAGTAAGGTTTTTTCTTAATAACGGTGTTGCATTCATAGGACACGACCTGTCAAAACACCCACGCCTTAAAGAACTTAGAAAGAAAATTCGTCTTGGCGATTTAATTTTTATAAAGTCAAGACATGATTATTCTAAACCTCTGCGAATTAAAGGAATCGGAATAGTAACAGATGCCGATTGGAGCCTAAAATATGGATATGAAGATAAAGAAGGAATTAAAGTTTACTGGGTAAAAGATTTAAGTGGTGATGATTACGTTGAGATTCCTGCACCCAACAAATATGGTTCTACTCATACTCTTTATCAGGAAACAGATCCAACGGTAATTGAAAATATTCTTAATTCGTTATATAAAGAAAAATGCAAAGAAAAGACGCTCTGAAACAAAATCAGGGCGTCTTTTTCGTTTGCTCTCTATGCAGTCTATAAGGCTCATAGAGGGCTTTTTCTTTTTTGGGGCAAGCTTTCCGCAAAACATATCTCTTTTGTTCTATGTGCTTCTTAGCCGCTTCTGAGACAAAAAGAGAGGTTCTTAAAGCTTAAAGGTTTTGAGTTCTTCAATCATGGTCGCCAATGTATCGTCTACCACTGTAAAGCTAATACCAAGATGGTTGCTTACCTTTCCGTCCTGTACCAGTTGACGACGAATTGCAAGAATCTCACGTTTTGCCTTTTCCAAACTTACCGTTACATCAACGCTTTCTTTAACAATGCGTATCATCTTTTTCCCTCCTCTCTGCTTTGTCACAGAAATTCAGGCAGATTCCGCCCAGATGTATTACGCCCCTGTGCTCTCTTTATTTTATCTTTACCGTTCTAATTTCTAAAATCAATAGTTTCTTTGCTGTAATATACACACTTTTTGCGTTATTACAAACAAGCAAAACAATTTCATCAAAGAAGTACATTCATGAACTTTTTATTAACGCTCAAAAAATCCTGATGTTTTCTCTCTTCCAAAACGTTATTAAATACTAGAACATACAGGAGGTAATCTGATGGAAGAGAAGAAACAAATTGAAAATGAACATTTAACAAAAGTGTACCATACCAATCACATTGTAGAAGCTATTACGGTTGAGAAACGTTGTACTGGTATTGCACGTTATCGCAAGGTGAGCAGACAGGGTTATGTTAATTTGGAAACCGGAGAGTACATTGAGAGCAAAGCTCGTGCAAGTCCGATTGATATGGAAAAAAGATTTAAAAAGTCCTGTCATGAGTTAAGAAGGATTATCAATCTGAACTTTACAGGGCATTGTTCTGAAAAGTTTTTGACTTTGACCTATTCCAATATCATGAGAGACTATAAGCAGGTCAATCTGGACTTTAAAAGATTTTGGAGCAGGTTTCGGTATTCCTATCCATCTTGCGAGTATATCCGTATCATAGAACCGCAGGGTAACGGCAGCTACCATCTTCATATACTGATGAAACGTATGGACAAACAAGGTTTATTTGTTCCAATGGAGAAACTCAAACAAATGTGGGAACACGGTGGTGCATGGATTGAAAATTTCCCCTTTGTCGATAATTTCGGCGCTTACTTTTGCCCGAAGTTTTTGAAAGAGAGCACCACTCCTGTTGATACTGTTTCAAAAGCGTATGAAAAAGGAACTCGCGTTGCTTTCTATCCAGAACATTTCAGACTGTATAGCTGTTCCAGAGGGATTCAAAAGCCTGTTCCTGTCACGATGACATATGGGAAGTTAAAGCAAATCGTTGGGGAAACACCACCTTGCTATTCCCATACCACGACCATCCGAGATGAACAAGGTAGCGGAGAAGTTTTGAACTCCATTACCTACGAACAATATATTTTAAGGGGGGAGAAACACCATGAATAATGTGACACATGAAGATTTAGTTGATATGCTGTTTCGAGAAATTCAGTCGACAAACAATTTGATCGGCACTCTTGAATGCACAGGATTCATGTCAATGGAACGCTGGAACTTTATGGGAAAATATATCTCCGAGCTTTCCGAAATTCAAAACGAGGTTCTAGAGGATTTTGAACGTTACAAGCGCACTATCCAAAAGTAGAATCATGTTGGACAATACTTCACGCATATCCTGTTAGAAGGGAGGGGGCTTGGTAAGGTATGGAGGTAATCATGCACTACCCTAAGACGGAACAGGGCTGGCGGGAACTTCAAAAAAGAATAGCTTCTGTTCATGCCGAAGCGGTAGAGCAGTATCTCACAAAACTACCATGCCCTAAGGGTCAGAAGCTGGCGTTACTGAAAGCCGTTCAGGACGATTTAAAGAATGGTAAGTAGGTACATAAAATGAGACGGTCAGGCTAGTTAGGCTTGACCGTCTTTTTTACTTGAATCCTTCATATTCAAAATAAATTAAATCGTAATTTCTAACTTGAGTAATTGAGTCGGTCAACTTATTTTCTATTCGAACCATTAAAATTAAAGATAATATAAGATTGCGAATTATGTTCATGAGTTTTATAGTCTTAGAGTACAACAATTTAGGAGATATATAATATAAATTATCGACCTGGTTAAAACAGTAATCCTTATGTTCAATATGATTCCTTAAATCGCTATATAATTGCGAATCAGGAGAGAGTATAGGGTTAATTTTCAATTTATCTTGTCTGTTTTCCCTATATTCTTTTCTTATCCAGTAAATCCCATATAAATATTGATTCTTAATATCTAACAGCTCAATTCCATCTTTTGTTTTTTGATTCCATACGCTATTGAAATTTACTTTATGTTCTTCACAGTCCAAGGAAAAAAATCTATAAATCCAAAATGCAACTTTATCAAAAAATGAGTAAAGACAGTTGAAGATTAACATTAATTCAATAGTTGAAGTTTCAGTTTCATTATTACGATTGATATACAACTTCTTTCTTTGATTAAAATATAATTTCATCATATTTTTTAGCATGGTATTTAAATCTGGACCGAGCTGTAGATTATCGTCAAGGTATTTCAAAGACACGTCAAAAGTTGCTTCCTGAAAACTATTTATATCGTTAATTGAATTTAGATATAATACATTTTCTACACACCAATTTGAATAAGAATCACGGTCGTCATCAATGCGATTGAATTCATCTTTCAAGTCAAATATCCATTGAGTTGTCTTTCTTTTATTCTCTAAATTTTTTATCCATAGAGAGTTATATTGTTGTTTCTTATCTTTAAAAAAGTCTTTCCCGTTTTCAAGTTTATCAAGATGTATTTCGTCATATAAAGAATAAAGTAAATTAAAGATTTTATTTGGACTATTGAAGTCTAAAAATGGGTAGTGCTTTTCAATACACAAAGCATAATTTCCTATTGCCATGTCAAAAAAGGGGTCTATTTTTAGAGCTTTTCTAAAATATATCATAGCATCGAATGTTCGAAACTGATCGCTGAGTTCTTTTCCTAAATTTGTGTAGCAACGCTTCATGGTTTCATGTGTTAAAAGCCAATCTTGTTGAAGAGAATAGTCCTTTTCATAAATTTGCACAGCTTTTAAATAGAAATAAATAGGATAATAGTATTTGTCTTCTTTACGAAAAATCATTTCAAGCCAGTTGCCAGTTTGATAGATTTCAGAAAAGAACAATCCTAAATTATATAAAAATGAAATTTCATGTTTTGGCGATTCAAATGTGTATATATTATTCCTATAATTTTCTGCATAATAAACAAATTCTTGTTCTGTAGTACAGTTTAAAAATTTTTTGAATTCTTCCGAGTCCACGCCCTAACCTCCTTTTTAATCTAAATTATACACTATTTTTATTAAGAATAAAACTTCTCCCATGTCCCCTTTGTCACCCTCACTTTTCCGCTTTCCCACCGTTTCACTGCTCCGGCGCTCACGCCATACAGCTTTCCAAATTGGTACTGTGTCAATCCCATGCTTTTGCGAATCTTCTGTATCTGCCAACCCTGCCCGTCATAGAGAAAACGGTTGTATTCGTCCAGCAGGTCGGTGACGTCCACTTCCAGCAACCCCGCAATCCGGCTGAGCTTGTCTATCGGGTAGTAGTCATGCTCCGGGTTCTCATAATGAATATAAGTGCTTTCGTTAATCCCTGCGTAGTCAGCGACTTGACGCTGGAGCAGGGATTTTTTGTATCGGTAATACCGCAGCTTGTCCGCCGTTGTCGTGAGCATTGCCGGATTGGGGTACTGGATATTGAACTTTTCGGCGTCGGTGAGCTTTTTTGGACGTAGAAACTGAAAGTTGTGGATTGCAAGGGGACTGTAAATCGTCCGTCCGTTTCTTTGTTTACTGAACACATACAGGCTATCGCTGATTTTGAGGAACAACCGCCATTTTGGAGTATTCCGGGAAAAGGGAGCTTCTTTTTCCTGCTCCGAACCCAAAAGAGCCGTTATGAGGGGATTGGTTTTTCTATACATCTAGAGGCATAAGTAGCGAAACGGGTGCCTTTCGAGTAATGGAAAGTATTTACTGCCTTAATAAGGCCAATGGTTCCAATCGAGATGAGGTCATCCTGGTCATCGGTAGAGGCATAGTATTTTTTAATAATATGGGCTACGAGACGGAGATTATGCTCAATTAAACGGTTACGGGCATTGGTATCTCCTTGTTCCATTTTCATAAAGCATTCTTTTTCTTCTTTTGCAGAAAGCGGTTTTGGAAACGACTGATTTCGCTCCACATGCAATGCCAGATAGCATAAGTGCCGGATGATGGTTCCGAAAAATTCAAATAGCAAAGTCATCACATCCTTTTCCATTGCTATTAGTTTATGAAAGGAAAAACAGAATGTTGTATGTCCGCCAGAATTCCAATTGGTTTCAACATAGGATATGATGTAATTTATAAAACTTTTTTGTTCTATCAATAGATTTGTCATATAAATTCATTATCCTTTATACTAGGATCGTATTCATATTAAGAAGGGGAATATATGGGTCAAAAATTACGTGATTTTTGGAAGCACAATTGGATCTATTTAGCAGTATTGCTTTTTATCTTTGTTTTTTGCCATTTTGTCGCATGTTTTTCGTTGGTAAATGGTCCTAGCATGGAAAATACCTTGCAGGATCGTGATTTTGTAATTGTGTGGCAGTTAGGGTATACCCCAAAGGCAGGAGATGTTGTAGTTACAGATAAGGAAAATGATTTTGATGTGAATTTGGTAAAAAGGGTAGTTGCAACAGAAGGACAAACAGTAGAGATACAGCAAGGTAAATTGTTCATAGATGGGAAAGTAAAACAGGAAGATTATCTCAAGGAAGGCAACTGGTATGGAGATATGCCACCTATTGTTGTACCAGAAAATTCGGTGTTTTTAATGGGGGACAACCGGAATCATTCCAGCGATAGTCGTGAAATTGGCTGTTTTTCCAACGATGCCTTACTAGGAAAAGTTGTATTCCGTGTGTTTCCATTTCAGAGGATAGGAGCAATTCATTAGTGATAAAAAATGTTATTTTAACTGGAAAATGGGCCTCTATGACTTGGTAGGCTAGTTGGTTTACCAAAATTAGTGGCAAAATTATTTTTTGTCGGGAAAGCTATTGACTTTTTTCCGATGTTTTCATTATAATAAAAGTAAGTTATTTATGCAGTTTTACTGGGAAGAAGATTTTCTTCCGGGAATATGGTGAAAATCCATGACAGCTCACACCTACTGTAAGCAGTTACGAAACTTCAAATCCCACTGATTATTGCGCCATCGGGAAGGGGAAGGATTAGGTTTGAAACTGTAAGTCAGGATATCCATAAATAACAGGAATCATTTATCTTTTGGTGAGAATAGATAGGGGATACATAATCAAGAAAAAACAGGTGTATTGCCTGATTTTGTTATGTCAGCCTTTCTGTCTATCAGAAAGGCTTTTTGATTGGAATGGATTCCATACTCTAAACTTC
The DNA here is from genome assembly GCF_900095865.1 of Massilioclostridium coli. Lineage (GTDB taxonomy): Bacteria > Bacillota > Clostridia > Oscillospirales > Ruminococcaceae > Massilioclostridium > Massilioclostridium facile. The sequence goes on from NZ_FMIZ01000006.1 coordinate 525,633, forward strand.
CTCACCATAAATTAAGGCATTGCCTAAAAATGGAGGAAATGGATATGAAACAAAAATTAATTGCTTTGCTTACTACTATGGCAATTATGGTTGGGATGTTTGCTTTCCCAGTCAGCGCAGCAGAAAAAAAGGATTTAAGCCAGGATATCCAGGATACTGCAGCTTATTTGCAAACAATGTATGATGTGGAAACAGAACAACCAAATGAAACCAGTTATTGGGACATGCTGTATCTTGCTCGTGCGGGAGTAGAACGCGATAATATTTTATTTGAACTATATCGCAGCAATATTGCTACTGAATTACATGAAACTGGAAAATTGGAATATGAAAATTGGGATGGAACAAAATCTGAAAGTGCCATTTACTATGCAGCAAATGCTTTAGCTTTGGCGATAATTGGGGAAGATCCAACCAATATTGATGGGTTTAACCTGGTAGATAAACTGGTATCTATGGACCGTAGCACTGTTACTTCATTATACTATACCAACTTACCAGTTATTTTGATTGCGGCAACCCAATTTGATGATGAAATTACAGATAAAACCTTTGCTACAGATATTATCAATGTGTTGAAAACAGAATATAACAACAGTAAATGGGGTGCCAATTGGGGTGCAGATAGCCCAGCTATGGTAGTAGCTGCTTTGGTGGATTATACAGATACAGACCCAGAAGTAAAAACTATGGTAGATGAAACTGTAGCATGGTTGCAGGAGCAGGTAAAAGCGGATAAAATGACAGTTTCCAACACTGCAGAAAAAGTATTAACTGCTTTGAGTTTAGTAGGACCAGAAGCGGTAGCAGCCGCAAATGATTCTACTGGCAAAAATATTGTGGATATTGTATTGAGTTTCCAATCCGAAACCACACCAGGTGCATTTACTTATAATGGAAAAGATAACTATATGGCTTCTCAACAAGGGTTAGAGGCGATGTTAGCATACCAGAGAATGGTAGATGGTAAAGTTGGTTTATACGATCTTTCCGATACTCCAATCCAACAATACAAACAATTAATTGAAAAAATCGACCAGTTGCCAGAAGTAATTCGTTTGGAAGACGAAGCGACTATTGTTGCGCTACGCCAATTGTATAATAGTTTACCTGCTGCGTTCCAGGCAAAAGTAACCAATATTGCGGATTTGGAAAAAGCGGAACAAGTGCTCCAAACCTTAAAAGAGGTTGCAGGTTCAAAACCAGATTCCAGCAAACCAGAATCCAAACCAGAAGACACAACATCTTCCCATCCTGTTCCAGCCACAGGGGATATGGGAGTAGCTTCTGTTGTTGCCCTTTGTGGTTTAGCCGGTGTTTCTATAGTTGCTTTACGCAGAAAACAGAAATAATATGAGGATTGCTCCAAACAAGGACATTCCTAATATACACAGATAAACTGATACCTTGTTGGAGCCTCCTAACTGGGGGCTCCAACCTGTTTATCTTATGAAAAAGTAATTTGTTGTAAGTTGTTTTTTCATAGGACAAACCAGAATTCATTAAAAAAGGAGAGCATAACCATGAAACGTTTTGTTTGTTTCTTATTAAGTCTTATCATTGCGGTTTCTTTTGCTGGATGTGGAGGATTTGAAACGGTGGAAGAACATAATAAAAAACTGGAGTCTTCCTATGGTTCCAGTGAATCAACTTCTTCCCAAGAATCCAGTTCTTCTCACAATGAAGAAGAGGAGACCACAGAGGATAATCCAGGTTCGGGTTCCAGTCAGGAAGCAGGAGGGGAATCTTCTAAATCAGGAAGCGCAAAACAGACTCCTTCCACAAAATCAGGAGGAAACCAGCCTGCGGCAAACCAACCATCTGAGGATCAGCCAAATTCCGCGCAACAGCCATCTGGACAGACTCCAACAGCACCTCCTGCGGAAACAACACCTTCCCAAGCACCGGAAACCCCACAAACCATCCAGGTCACTATTTCAGTACAGTGTAAGGCATTAGTTGGGAACAACAATTTAGCGGAACCATACCGCCCATATGTTCCTTCAAATGGGTATATTCAAGGAACGACCCAAGTGACAATTTCAAAAAACGGAACAGTATTTGACGCTTTACAGGCATTGAATCTAAACCCTGCTCCAACATATACAGGTTCTGTAAAACGAAAGGATATTTATATTACATCTATCCACCATATTCCTGAAAAAGCTTGCGGGGACCAAAGCGGATGGAAATATAAAGTAAACGGATCTATTCCCAATTTGTCCTGTAGCGACTATACGCTGCAAGGAGGGGAAACCATTGAGTGGTATTATGCGGAACATGTTTTTGATTGATTAAGGGGGAAAACAGATGCGTACCAACTATTTCTCACAATTGCATCCTGGAGTATGCTGCTGTTTTTTTCTATATGCAGTGACATTTAGTATTTTATTTAATCATCCTATAATGATGGCCACCAGCTGTTTAGCAGCTTTATTTTGTGCAGGTTCTATGAGTGGGTGGAAAACTTTAGGGATTAGTGTTTTGTTTACGATACCTACCATTGTGATTTTTGCGGTGGTGAATCCTTTTTTTAACCACCAAGGAACTACCCCACTATTTTATTGGAATGACCAACCAATTACATTGGAATCCACCTTATATGGATTGTGTTCTGGTGTTATGATTATCTCTATGATCATGTGGTTTATCTGTTTCCAAAAGACGGTGGAAAACCATAAGCTACTCTATTTGTTTGGTAAGGTGATCCCTACCATTGCACTGATGGTGACGATGATTTTGCGGTTTATCCCTTATTTTAAAAGGAAGTTGGATCAGATCGCAGCTACTCAACGGATGTTTGGAGTTTCTACCAGTTCTGGAAGTATCAAAAACAGGCTAAAAGCGGGTGGTAGTATTTTGTCTGTGCTATTTTCGATTAGTATGGAAGGAACGGTAGGAACATCGGATTCTATGCGGGCAAGAGGATATGGATTAAAGGGAAAAACCCATTACAAAAGTTTTTGCATGAAACCGCGGGATTGGTTTTTCCTTGGAGTATTGTGTGGCGCGTCAGCTTTTCTCATCTGGGCTTTTTATGCAAAGCAATTTCAGTTTTATTTTTTCCCTGCTATGACGGATTGGCGGCTAAATCCTATCCAATTGGGGATTTGTATTCTTCATTGCATCATACTTTGTTCACCACTGCTTTATAATGGATGGGAGGGATTGCGTTGGCACAGAATTCAGGTAACAGCATAATGCCAGTATTTCAAGCAAAAAATTTGAGTTTTTGTTATCATAACAGCACACATTCTGTTTTACAGGATGTGAATTTTACCATTCAACCAGGGGAGTTTATTTTGCTGTGTGGACAATCTGGCTGCGGAAAAACAACCCTCTTGAGGCATTTAAAGCATTTAATTGCACCGGTAGGGAAGATGACTGGAGAGTTGTTGTTTGAAGGAGAACCAATCCAAACAATCAAAGAACGCCGGTTGGTTTCGGATATAGGGTTTGTATTCCAAGTACCGGATGATCAGATTGTTTGCGACCGTGTTTTCGCGGAAATGGCATTTGGTTTGGAGAATTTGGGGATACCTTCGGATGAAATTCGACGCCGTGTTGCGGAAATGGCGAGTTTTTTTGGAATTGAACACTATTTTTCCCAAACCATAGAGACTCTTTCTGGTGGACAAAAGCAGATTTTAAATCTAGCTTCAGTGATGGCTATGCAACCTAAAGTATTGATATTGGATGAGCCTACTTCTCAACTGGACCCTATTTCCTCCTCGGAATTTTTTGCGGTTTTATCCCGGTTGAATCAAGAACTGGGTTTGACCATTATTATAACAGAACATAAATTAGAGGAAATCTATCCATTGGTAGACCGTGTTTTTTTAATGGAAGAAGGAAAATTTTTGGTACAAGATACACCGAAAGCAGTAGCGTCCTGGATTGGGAAGCACCAGCATAACATGAGGTATGCTCTACCAACTGCCAGTAGGATTTACCAGCAATTGGATTGTCCTGGCGAAATTCCTTTGACAGTAAAAGAAGGACGGGAGATGCTGGGGCAATTAGAGGTTATTAAAACTATCCCATTGGAGAAATGTCCCCATCCAAAACAAAAACCGGTATTGAAAGTAAAAGAGGTTTGTTTTCGCTACGAAAAAAACGGGTCTGATGTTTTACATAACCTTTCGTTGGAGGTATTCCCTGGGGAATTGCTTTCTATTTTGGGTGGAAATGGTGCGGGAAAAACCACCTTATTGCATTTGTTATGTAAAATGTACCGTCCTTACCAAGGCAAAATCAAGCTCAATGGCAAGGATTTGGCAAAACTACCTCAAAAAGAAATTTGTCAGAACCATTTGGCGTATTTACCTCAGAATCCTTTAATGGTTTTTGTAAAAGACACGGTAAAACAGGATTTACTCTTTTTAGCGGAAACACAAAAAATTGATCCAAAACAAATTGAACAGACCATCCAGTCATATTCTTTTTTCCAGGATATCCTGCCGTTGATGGAGCGTAATCCCATGGATTTAAGTGGTGGTGAACTGCAGCGAGCAGCATTTTTAAAAATTTTGCTGTTAAAACCCCAGGTTATTTTATTGGATGAACCCACCAAAGGATTGGATGCGTTTTCCAAACATGATTTATCCTTTATTTTAAAGGAACTAAAACAACATGGTATCACCATTTTAATGGTAACCCATGATATAGAATTTTCAGCGGAATACTCTGACCGGTGTGCCTTGTTATTTAACGGGGAAATTGTATCAACCGGAACCCCAAAAGAGTTTTTTTCTTCTAACCATTTTTATACTACGGCAGCCAGTAAAATCAGCAAAGGAAGGTTGGAACAGGCTGTGACTTGTCAGGATGTGGTGGAACAATGCAAAAAATAACCAAAATAATTGCCTATTTGCTGTTTGGGGTTGCCATTTTCTTGTTGGGATACGCAACGGTTACGGGAATGACCCATAATTATATATTATTTAGTTTTTTACTGGCAGCAGGAATCTGCGGTTTATTTTTTGTGTCATTTGAATCTAGAAGGCCGGCACTACGGGACATTATGCCTGTGATTATTATTTGTACGCTTGCTTCGGCAGGAAGGGTTATTTTTGGATTCCTTCCGCAGGTGCAGCCTGTGACGGCGATTGTGATTATTACAGGCATTTGCTATGGCAGGCAAACAGGATTTTTAACCGGAGCCCTTTGTGCATTGGTATCCAATATGATTATGGGGCAGGGACCTTGGACACCTTGGCAGATGCTAGCATGGGGAATTATTGGCTGGATTGCTGGTATATTCGGAAAATTTTCCTGGGGTAAGCGGTGGATTCCAGTATTGTGTTATGGTGCTTTATCAGGGATGCTGTTCAGTATGATTACGGATATCTGGACCGTGGCCTCTTTGGGGATGAGCATTACCGCGGCTTCCACCTGGATGATATTTGTAACCGGATTTTTATTTAATATCTCCCACAGTGTGGGGAATGTCATCTTTTTATTGTTGCTATACCGCCCAATGTCAAAGAAAATGGAGCGAATGAAACAAAAATATGGGGTGCTGATTTCATAAATGATATTAGGAAAAGATGAATATCCCTACTATCTTAAGTAAAAAAATAAATCCTCCTTTTGATATCATGGTTACAAGTTTAGTAATTATGATCTCAAAGGAGGATTTCTATATTTTAAGAGAAACACTCAAGTAGATAGAATTATCACATGATTTTTATTTTTGTACTTAAGAAAAATAGATAGCCTTAAATAAGAATAAATATATTGAAGTAAGGATAATAGAAAAAATCAGGAATATTTTGTCCTGTTATCAAAATATAGAATGGATTTGTTTCATGAAAAATATCTTCTAAAAAGATATATATACAATCAATATTTTTTTCAAAAAAGATGGTTGTAAGCCAAACAAATTGGTATAATAGAATGAATAGATGTTATTACGAACAATGGAGGATGAAGTTATGGAACAGACCTTGTATTACGGAGGGCCAGTAATTACCATGGAAGGAAGCCAGATAGCAGAGGCAGTCCTGACCGAAAATGGTATCATCCGTTTTGTAGGAAAAATAGAAGATATTGCGGATACAGATATTGCAGGCGCTCGATTAGTTGATTTGAAAGGAAAAGCATTGCTACCTGCATTTATTGACAGTCACAGTCATATTACCGCGTTGGCTACCACTATGGGTATGGCTTGCCTTTCCAATGCCAACAGTTTTCAAGAGATAGTAGATATTCTGAAAAAGTCCTGTAACCAGTTAAAAGAAGGCCAGTGGCTCATCGGATTTGGGTATGACCACAATAATCTACAGGAGAAACAGCATCCTGATAGGACTGTATTGGACCAGATTTCTACTGAAATCCCTATCTTGATTAGCCATGTTTCCGGACATATGGGGGTAGCGAATACCATGGCGCTGAAAGAGATGGGGATCACCCAACAGTCAGACGATCCCGTTGGTGGAAAAATTGGTAGAAATGAAGATGGCAGTTTCAATGGGTACTTAGAAGAAAACGCCTTTTTTATGGGAAGTTCAAAAATTCCATCCCCAACGATGGAGCAGCAATTAAATCAATTGAAACAGGCAGAAGAGGTTTATCTAAAAAATGGGATTACGACAGTACAGGACGGCTTAACCAAGCAGCCAGAATGGAGCCTGTTGCAAACAGCATCTGCGCAAAAACAGCTCACTGTAGATATAGTAGCCTATCCAGATTATATGCAGGCAAAGGAATTAGTGCAGAAAAATAAACTATATGTAAAAAACGACTTAAACCACCTGAAAATTGGAGGATATAAGCTAATTTTGGATGGTTCCCCACAAGGAAAAACCGCATGGATGAGCCAACCTTATGAAGGGGAGTCCAGCTATTGTGGCTATCCGGCTCATACAGATCAGGAAGTATTAGAATGCCTGTCTACCGCTTTGGAAGAAAAACTGCAAGTTTTAGTCCATTGTAATGGGGATGCGGCTGCCCAGCAATTGATTGACCAATATAGGTTGGCAAAAGAACAAACTGGCAGCACACAAAATATCCGTCCTGTTATGATACATGCTCAGACTGTACGGAAAGACCAACTAAAACAGATGGCTGAATTGGATATGATAGCCTCTTTTTTCATTGCCCATACCTATTACTGGGGGGATATCCACTGTAAAAACTTAGGGCAACGAGCAATGTCAATCAGTCCTGTCCAATCTGCCATAGAAAACCATGTTGTATATACATTTCATCAAGATACCCCCGTACTTTTACCAAATATGATGGAAACTGTCTGGTGTGCGGTAAACCGCATTAGTAGACAGGGGACGGTAATCGGACAACAGGAAAAAATTTCAGTGTTAGATGCGTTAAAGGGAATTACCATAAATGCTGCATACCAATATGGGGAGGAACGGAAGAAAGGTTCTATTAAGATGGGAAAACGAGCCGATTTTGTAATCTTAGATCGGAATCCGCTTAAGACTCCAAAATTGGAGCTCAACCAAATTCAAATATTACAAACCATCAAAGATGGAATACCAGTATATCAATCCTTTCAAAATAAAAAATAAAATATTTTAAACTTAAGTAAAGAAAAAGGATATCCAAAAAAATCTGGATATCCTTTTGTAATTGATTTTGAGCTATTTCAAGTTAACAATGAGAGTATGCTATTTTAAATTTTTTCCGATGGAGTACGCTTTTTTCATAATGGCTCCGTTTTCTTTCAGGTCCGAATCCCCACCAACCACAATTTTTCCAGCCAGCTCCATCCCTTTAGCGGTGAATAAACTGAGGTACCAGTCATAATTGGCTTGATATTTTTCATAATTTTCTGGGGCTCCTTGGGCAAACACACCAATTAACTGGATACCCGGTTGTAATCTTGAGGAACGGTCTTGGTTTGTCATACAATAATGACGGTTCATAAATGTAATCATCTGGCCGGAAACCTGGGAGTAGTAATTTGGAGAAGTAATCAATAGTGCGTCACAGTGATGCAATTCATTATAATAATCTTCCATCCCATCATGAATAATACAGTCCGTACCATTTCGGCGGCAACTTCCGCAGCCAATACATCCTTTTAATTCCATCTGGAATGTTTCGTAAATGACAACTTCATATCCATTTTCTTTTGCACCACGGATAATTTCCATTGCCACTTTTTTGGAAGCGGATTGTGCTCTGGAACTTCCTAATACAGCTACTAATTTTTTCATGCGAGACCCTCCTTTTCATTACTTCTATTGTATGACAAAATTTTATGTATTTCAATGCTAATGCGAAAATATGTGAAAAATGACGATAAAAATCAGGTTTAATGAAAAAGAAAACCAGAACACTTTATAAAAATAAGGAGTATATTATGTTGCTTTTTCACATAGATCCGCAATATAATACTATAAAAAACACTTGTTGTTTCTACCAATAGTTTGCAAACGTTTTCCCATGGTAAAAACAGAGCGTTTATTTTGCTTAGGTTGATAAGAAAATACCGTTACCAAACAATCCGATTAAATAATGGCATTTTTTATAGAAATATGTACTACCTTTCCATCACCTTTTCCGGTAATTGTGATTTGTTGCCTTTTTTGTAACGCTTCAACCGCATCTTGCGGCTCTTTATAAAAATAGTATAGAACTTCAATCATAGTGTATTCATTCCGTCCATCTTGTAAAATAAGATATAAAGGTTCTAAAGCGTGTGTGGTGGATTGCCAAGGTAAGCAAACTATATCAAAGGAATCGACAGGATAGTATCATTATTTTGGATTAACGAAAAAACTTTCGGTATTTGAACTAGATGATCTACTATTCGAAATGGGAGAAAAAGCAATTGTCATATTTGATTCGTAAAATAGAAAAGAAGGATGGGGAATAGGATAGAATATTATCGTTAAAATTACAGTTTTTCCAGTTCAAATGGAAGGACAAAACAAAAAAATGCACAAAATATTATTGTTTTTGATAAAAATTATAGCGAATAGGTTGACTGAAATTGATTTGTTTGTTATTATGAAATGGGGAATTGTTGAACTAGAAAAGATAGGGCGAACGACTGATATTATTTTATCAAATACAAAGGAGGTTTTCCACAGTGGTACAGCAAAATAAAGCCGGTTGGTTCAAATGGATTAGCGTTATTTTGGCTGTTTTGTTGGGGTTCTCTTTTTTTACTTTCGTATTATATTGTATATTGTGTATTCATTCTACCCATTTGTCCTATAAAGCTGTCCCTTCTAACCTACAGACAGTTCCCATGATGGCTACATCCCATTCTCACCATATCATAGGACCAGAAGCTGTATTGGATGTAAAAGCCACTACAGAAAGTAACAATGATACAGATATCGAATTATATAAAGACCACCCTAATGAAAATAGGCAGTTTCAAATCACAGATCTCCGTCCAGGAGAAACTATTACAAAAAATATCCATATTAAAATTTACCATAACCAAAAAATAAATTTGTATTACAAAACAGAGATTACAGCTCAAACTGACGCGATAGCGGATCACCTGACGATTCGTGTCGTCTCTATGGAGGACAATTCTGTTTTATATGAAGGGAAACTATCTGCCTTTTGTGGGCAGGAGCTTGCTATATCTGTGAATAAGAATGAACAGAACGTAACGATTCAGGATTTCCGTATAGAACTGGTAGTAGATGATTCCGTCAATTCAATAGAGAATTCATCCGAGATTGAGTTGGCAGCGAACTGGTATGTAAAAGAGGATGTTCCCAGTAATGAAGATAGCGGTATTATCAATCCCCCAGCTACAGGAGATTTACCGCCTATGTCAATTACCATTATTCTTGCAGGTACTTTATTATCCCTTGGTGTAGTAGCAATGATTTGTAAAGAAAAGAAAGACAAAGAGTAACCATAGAAGCAATTACCCCTCAACTATAGTAAACCTGTAGTTGAGGGGCTTTATGATAATAAGCACATACTCTTTCTATCTTGGAAAGGGCAGGCTGTTTTCTATTATAGAAAACAGCTATACCTTCCATATCGTTTTTGTAACAGACAGAATTTGGAGGAGTTGTTGTGCTGTTACGCAAGTTTTTATGGGAGTGGATTTTATAAAGACTGATTGATTATTTTAGTTACTGTTTTAGAAGGATATTTTTATTTAAGATAAATCTTTCCACTCAATAATATACAATGTGATATAGGGTTTGGAAAGGGGTTATATGGTAGTACTGAAATAGCTCCATTTCATTAAATTTCTTGGTTTCAGCTCAAAATTTATTTTTGCGTTGTGTCTTTTGCATGAATAAACAAATAGAATCATTTGTATTTTGATTTGACTATGAAAATAAACTGATGCCAATCTGATAAAATAATGTAGTATACAAAAATGAAATCACATCCAGCACACAAACGAATTCGTTTGTGTTTTTTTATTGTTATAGAATCCACTGGATATGCCGGTGGAGGCTCTCGCCCAAAAGCTTTACTTTAAGCATCGAGCGAAGCGAGCTACTAACAGCAATCTTATCGTAACGAAAAAACTATCGTTGGAAAGAATTGCTCATTTACGGGCAGCAGTACAAGTGATGCAAAAGACAGATATTTCAGTACATCTTTAATGCTTTCTGGTACTATGCCCTTCTAGGGCTTACTCAAGCCACCAGCTTAGCTGGCGATCATGACTCCTATTTACTGGACAATTGATATACTTCATCCGAAGCTTTCGCAACCGCTGGAGAGTGGGTAACTAAAATGACACATTTTCCATCTTGATGCGCCAGCCGCTGGAAAATATCCATAATCTGGTCTTGGGTTTCCCCATCCAGATTCCCAGTGGGTTCATCTGCCAAAATAATTTCTGGATGGTAGGAAAGTGCTCGAGCTATAGCAACTCGTTGCTGTTCTCCACCGGATAATTTTAAAATCCGCCTTTTCGCTTTGGTTTCATCTAATTCAACACTTTGCAGCATACGAAGGGCATACTCATTTTTGTTTTCGTATTTTTTCCCTGATAAATCCATGGATAGGCGAACGTTTTCCAAAGCTGTCAAATGGGGAAGCAGGTTAAAACTTTGGAACACAACCCCAACATACTGGCTACGGTAACGGTATTTATCCATTTCGGCTATATCATTTCCCTCAAACAGGATTTTTCCTGAAGTTGGCTTTGCCAATCCTGACAATAAAGAGAGTAATGTTGTTTTACCTGCTCCAGAACGTCCAACAATCGAATATACCTTTCCTTTTTCAAATTGATAACAAATATTTTGAAATACTGAGGAAGATCGTTCCCCATAAGAATATCCTAAATGGTCTAATGTTAATACACTCATTTTTATTTCCTCCTTATACCCGGTTAGTTAAAATTTTAAGTGGTTCATAACGCATGACAAATCCTACTGCAACACAGCTGGAAACAATGGTAAGTAAAATACAAATTCCCATCAATTCTAATACTACCGTCATATTGGTAGCGGAAGAAATCTCGTCCACATAGTTGGTCACCTTTTGTCCAAATCCTGTAAACCCTCCCTCTTCGGGCTGTACACCACTATCCGGTTGTTGTCCACCAGGCTGGCCGCCTTCCATTGGGATTCCTTCCATCATTCCAAAGTTTTCTTGCTGCTGGGTTTGCTGTTCCTGTTGGGCTGTGACTTGAGTTTCCAGCAATGCGTTTGTTGTTGGGACGGATAACACAGCGCCAATTCCTGTGCCGATTAGGATAGCTGCCAATGTAACGGTAAACATCTCCATAATAAATTGGATAGCTACTTTCCATTTTTTCATGCCAATGGCAGTTAAAACTCCAATTTCGTATTTGCGTTCCCGAATTTGGAAAATGCTAAATACCACTAAGATAATACCACCTATAATTAACACAACAATGACAAAATAACTTGCGAATTTACTTAGGTTTTGAAGGGGAACTAAGCTTTGTTCATATTGTTCCACATCTGTGGATACCACCGTATAATCATCGCTTAATCCCATTGCTGTAACATCCTGCTGGAAATTTTCGTAGCTTTCCACATTAGAGAAAACGTAGGTTCCAGATGTCTGGCTACGTAAAGCGGTTGTCAATTCCATTCCTGTAGTTGAATCCGTGCTTGTTTCTGCATTGGCAGTGGATTGATCCAATATTGCCTGTAAGCTGGATGCTGTGGTATAAATCTGGTTTGCTGGATCGGATGCAGCTTGGAATCCCCTCATATCGGTTCCATTTACTGCGGATTCACTGTTAGTATAGATCCCTGTGACGGTAAAAGAGTAGGTTTCCTCCTCATTATTTGGATTTACCAATGTAATGGTATCTCCAACGGAAACCTCGTTATAAGCGGCAAGTTCATCACTGATAATACACACAGTGTCCGAAGTGGTTTCATCAAATATTTCCCCATCGGATATTTTACAGCTGCCATCCACAAAAGAGGTCATAGCGGAATAGGAGCTGTATCCAATTACAGTAAAATCCCCCTGCGATCCCATCCCTCCTGGAGGTATCATTTCACCATTCATATTGCCACCTGGCATCACCATACCACCTTCTGGCTGTTGTTGTGTAGTTCCCGTATCTGTTTCTGATTGGGTCGTTACTGCCTCCAGGCTATCGTTACCGTTTAGCGAGGAGGAAATGGTATAATAAAAATCTTTTACATAGTTAGAAGTCGCATAATTTTGCAGTTCGCTTAATGGGAGTTCTTGAGTTTGTTGGAACATCTCTTTTAGATCCCCACCATTTTGCTCCATATTCTCCATCATTGCCTGACGGTTGACAGAAATTTGGGCTGTTACCTCTAAATTTTCAATCCCACTTTTCCTGGCAGATTCCGCTGCTTCCCGAATGGAAAGGGCAATACAGCTGGAAACTGCAATTACAAGTACAATAATGCCAATTAAAATATTCCTTGCTTTCGACCTGGAAATACTAATAAGAGCGTTTTTTATCATCAACATAGACATTCTCTCCCTTAAATTTTAATCTGGTATTATTATAATAGGGTTATGTGTTCAACTAGTGTGGGATAGGTGATTGACTGGTGTTAAAAATATTAATTTTTTATGACATAGTTATAACGCAATCAATAATAATTAGTAAACAATATAGGATAGTCTACCAATTAATAGGCTGCATAGCCACTGAAAGGAGTATCAAAGCACAGCCATAATATCCCACGCCATCCATCTATCGAAAAAACCTATTTTTCAAACAGACCAAAGCTAGCACCAAACTGCAACACGATCTATCTAATCACAACAAAAAACAGAGGCTCAGCCAGAGCCTCTGTTTTTCCAATGTATCTCTATTATTTTTGCAAAGATGTTTTATTTGGCATATTACAGAGCTTAATAAAACAGATAATTGCGGTAAATAAAAATCCAATCCCTCCAAGGATACCAATCAGATCAGGACCCAAAAATGGATTTGTGGGTTGACTCATTAACAGGGTGGAAGGAGCCCATAAATCCATACCATTTAGTGCTGCATGGAAAACCACAGGAACCCATACGGATTTTGTTTTCAGAAACAGATAGGATTGTATAGTGCCAATCACTAAGCAGAATAATACCATGGCGAAAACTTCCAAGACAGGGCGTTCCGTTCCATAATTATATCCCATGGCGATAATGGGGGCATGCCATAATCCCCAAATAATACTGGACATCAATGCCGCCATAGGGACCGAAAACGTATTACATAGTTTTGGAAACAAATATCCTCTCCAGGCAAATTCCTCCCCAAAGCATTGTATCAATCCCATGATTGGGTTGATGAGGACTGCCATAGGGATCATGGTTGCCAGTAATTTTAGATATTCGGGCAGGGTGGTAACACCGGATTCAACCGCAAATTTAGAACCCAATGGGTCAAACTGATTTGGAAATACGAAAAAATAAACCGCAGCCCCAATCAAGGCAATCAACGGGACAACAAGATAAGCGCCAAGATACCACTTAATATTTCCTCGAAAACAAGGGCTTAAATATAATCCTTTCCAGCCTTCTTTCGTAATGAGCCTAGTTAATATTACGCTAATTGCTGGTGTCATCATTAAAATGGTTAACAATACAGCATTGTGGCTGAAAAAGTAAGCTGTACTGAATATTGCCAAAAAGGCAAGGGCAAACCCTGCAAAAATGATAAGCCGTTTTGTTTGTTTTTTTCCCATAGGGATTCACCTGATTTCTAATGGGAGGAGACAGCAATCGAAATATCGCCGTACTCCACTGTTGCTCGAATTTGATTTTGACTGGACATATTTTGAGAAATACTTTGAGGTTGCTCGATACCGTTGATTTCCACACAACCTTCCGCGGATTCCAATTGATATCCATAAGAGGAGGAATCCATGGTAGGATGGAGGGTAACATCGCCTTCAACGGCATTTAAACTGGTTATACCCTGAAAATCACCTGTTAAGTCCATGTCTCCATAGTGATTGATGATCTGCATTCCTTTTGTTTGGCAGGATACCATATCAAGATTTCCATCTTCTATAGAACCTTCTATCATTTCAAACATGCAGTTGGAAAAAGAAGTATCCCCATTGTTGGTAATATGGACTAGTTTTGTAGTAGTGACATGATTGGCAGATATATCACTGGTATCCAATTTATTTTCCCATTGTGTTGTAGTTACATCCTGTAAATCAAAGGTAGCTGAATCACCTTCTAGTGTTAATCCATCTGTTTTTAACCCTGCAATGGTAATATTTCCACCGGATACAACAGTAGTTGTTTGAAAATTGGCGTCCGATGGATAATAAATTGTAACCTCACCCCAATAATAGGGTGCCCCTGCGTTTATAAAGGAAAAATCCCAATTCAAACCGAGGTAGTTTTCTGATTGCTGTACTGTGAGGCAGCCATCCTTGATTTCCCAGGTAATGGTTTCGTTATTGTCTTGATAATGGGTTTCAATTCCGTAATGGTCGGATGGTTCTAATTTTACAGAAGCGGATCTTGTATCAATCGAAATACTGGTAAACTTTTCTAACTGTTGTTGATCGCTTATGACCTTCGTGTCGCCTTTTATGGCATGGACCCCTGTGGTATTTAATACAATATGTTTACTTGCCCCCATGGTATATCCGATAGCTGTTAGAATGAGGCCTACCCCAAATATAACTCCAATTACTGTCCATACTATTTTCATGGATCGTTTCATCGTTCCATAACTCCTTTCTGTAAATGATGGATTGGCTTTTTAATATATTGCATTCCTTGTTTTAGAAACCATCCAAATAATAAAATGGAAATGCATCCAATCCCTATGAAAGCACCAATGATCTGTTTTATTTTGTACATGATTTACCTCTCCTGTGGGATAAGAATTTTTTTGATAGTGTTACAAGGCCACGTACCAGCTGTTTGCTCAGCCATATTGTAAAAACGCAAAGAGCCATACCAATCGTTCCGCACAACAATCCAATTCCCAAGAAAAACAAACAAGTTGCCGGATCTGAAGCAATCAGCATTAAGGCGACCACCGAAGTAAAAATCCCCATTGCCACCATACTAATTGCAGTGATCCCGATAGAAAGAACAATGGCAAAGGCGCATACCGCTAAAGCGAGGATTATCGATACCATCGCAACCGCAATTGGTATTGCGATCGGGGAAGCAAAAATAGCTAAAATGACAATCCATAGAATATGGAGCCCCTTATTGGAACCTTTATTCAACTCTTTTACCGCAAATTCACCAATCATATCCGCAGCAATCTGGTCTGGGGAGCCCAACTCTTGGATAACTTCCTGTTCCTGTTCTGGGCCAGCTTCCTCAAAATATTCTTGGTAATAAAGCATTATATTTTCCCGTTCCTCTTGTGGAATACGGCGCAACCGTTTTTCAAGGCGGGCTAAAAATTGTTCTTTATTCATCATCACCCAAAACCTCCCCTAATAAAATAGATTCTATTGCTTTTTTATAATCGTCCCATTCCTGTAGATACAGCGTCAGCCTTTCCTGTCCTTCTACGGTAATCTTGTAATATCTTCGGTTCCGTCCATCCATAGGCTGATCGTATGTAGCGAGGAATTTTTCTTTTTGTAGCCGTCGAAGTACTGGGTACAAAGTGGATTCCGAAACATCAATTGTTTGTTTAATCTGCTGTGTTAAGCTGTAGCCATAGGCGTCCCCACGGCTTAAGGCAGCTAATACACAGGCGTCCAATAAGGATGCACTAATTGGAAAAGCCATGTTTCACACTCCTTTTTATTAGTTTAACAATATTATATATCATATAATATTGTTTTGTCAATATAATAAGAGGTAAAATTTTTATTCCATAAAAATACATTATTTTAACCAGTTTTACGAAATGGAAATGATTTTTCCTTTTGGACATGTTACACTTTAAAATAAACCTATTATTTTAAAGGAATATTAGCCATTGTTCAACGTACCTGTTACGATACAAAACAGCGGTACAATGTAAAACAGTCTGATATGATAATTTTTCTATCAGGGAAACGCAAAAAGTGAGGTGTCAATATGAATCTATTGTTAACCGACTGTCCTGTCAATCTGCCGTTTGTTGATAACAAGACCAATCGGTATCTTGACCTATCCCAATTAAATATAAAAAACTGTATTGGATGTTTTGGATGCTGGACCAAAACACCTGGAAAATGTGTCATCCGGGATGACGCTACAAAAGTTTATCCCTTGATTGCGAAGAGTGAAAATATTATTTATGTGAGTAGAGTAAAATTTGGAACATATGATGCCATCATGAAAACCATGTTGGAGCGGGCAATCCCTATTCAAAAGGCGTTTATCCAATTACATCATGGAGAAACCCACCATATGCAAAGGGATGTTGTGGAAAAAAATGCTGTTATCATCGCCTATGGCTGTGATAATAGGGAAGAACAGGATTTGTTTCAGCGTCTGGTTGCTAGAAACGCTTATAATATGCGGTTTCAAACACATAAAGTTTTATTTGTTTTCAAAGAAGAACTGGAACAAGCGATAATACGAGAGGTGGAAAAATGGGAAAACTTTTGATTATAAACGGAAGCCCCAGGGCACCGAAATCCAATTCTAAGCAGTATGTGGCCCTATTCCAAAAATACTGGAACGGAGAATCCTCTAAAGTCAATATTACACCAAAAAACCATACGGAGATTTGTGAGGATATGGCCCATTATACCGATGTTTTGTTGGTGTTTCCACTATATGTGGATAGTATCCCTGTCACACTCCACAACTTTTTAAAAACACTGGAGCAGCATCCGCCAAAACAAAAACCAAGGATCAGTATGGTTGTCAACTGCGGTTTTCTGGAACCAGAACAGAACCAAATTGCGGTTGAAATGATTAAGCTGTTTTGTAAACAGCAAGGGTATCCTTTTTTGTCTGTGCTGTGTATAGGAGGCGGAGAGGCAATCTTAAATACTCCATTTCGGTTTTTGGTTAAAAGGAAAATAAAACAATTGGTGAAGTCGGTGGCATCCCATCAAAGCTTATCATTTCAAGTTACTATGCCCATCTCTAAAGAAACCTATTTAAAAGCATCCACAAAATATTGGATCCGCTATGGGGCAAAAAATGGAGTTACCAAAGAGCAGATGGACACTATGGAAATAGAAACCAACTAAAACAAAAACGTCGCATTTTATGATTTTATTTCACCATAAAATGTGACGTTTTATATTAACTAGTACAATATAAGAAAATCTAATAATAGAATAATAGAGTATTATTTATTACAATCTAAAAAATTTGTAAGTTATCTGTTTTATAGCTTCATTGCGCTGGGATAGGTATAAGTTCGTTATTAGCTAATATTTTTTCCGTTTAAGTCCGAGAATCAATCCTAATGCTGTCACTGTACCAATTACAAACAGGAAACTCAAAGTGGAATCACCCGTTTGAGGGATTAGTTCCTGTGGTTTATTTTGATCACCATAATTTGTTTCCCCTGTTTTCTCCACCAAAACAATTTCTTCCAGGTCGTTCAACTGTACCTTGCCTTGGTTGCCCAGCATACCATAATCCTGTGGAACTGGCTCTGCATCTCCAGTAAACTGCCAAATTGGGCTGATTAAACCATTTACCAATGCTGCGTTAATCAATGTACTCGCTGTAGTAACCGTAATGGTATTTTCGCCTTGCCGTAAGTAAGGGGCAAGGTCTACTTTGGTATCAAATTGGTTAGCTGGTGGTAAGTCCATCCCATTTACCGCAATGCGGAAACTGCTGTTTGCAACTTTTCCTAAATCGAATACAACATGGTCTGCAACGGTTTCCATTGTCACTGTTGTTGAGTATCTACCAATACCGGATACATTCTCCATCCCTTGGATATCACGCCATGGGATGAGGGTTTCCATCGAAACCGGCTCCAACATTGTTTTTGCAATGATGGCGTTGTTGGATGGATCATCACCAGGATGCCAACTTTCTACTGAAAGTGTCCAGCTATTGATCGAAACAGGCTGGTGTTGCCCTTTCCCTGTTACTGTTTTTACGGTCCCATCACTGAGCACAACAGTATGTGTTTCGTTGTCCTCTAAGACTGCAACTAGTTCACCATCCTCATTGTAATCAACTTCACAATCGCTCTGAACTGCATGCACCGAAGGGATTGGATATTCTGTCAATTGGTCGGATGTGAATGCGTATAAACAGGTTCCGTAAGCCGGTACTGTCACGGTTATAGTTGTTTGGCCTGATTTCTGCTGGTAAAGGGCAACAGGCTGGATACTACCATCCCATGCATTCAGTTCATATGGGGTTCCTTCAGCATCAAATGTAATGGTTTGGGTGATTGGCTGGGAGGATGGATTATACAAATAGTAATAATCATTGTTTCCATCTACATTGTGGTAGCTGGACAATTCATTGGCGGACTGGTACTGGGTATCTGGCATAATGCCTGCGCCTTTTAAAGCGGAAACCAACTGGGTTTCTGTATCCAACAAAGTAGTGTTGGCATGGTTCTTGATTTGTTCCATTACTGCTATCAGTTGGCTATCCTCCATTGAATCCCCATAAGACGGTGTCATAGAAGGTGTTTTCCCAATAAAGAATAATTTAACACCTTGGTCAAGGTAAGATAGCATTTTTTTCGCTGTATCAAGAGGCATGTAGTCCTCGTTATCAACTACTAATGCCTTATAGGATGGACCCTCTGGCGCAATCACACCATCTTTGGCATTTGCTGTATCCAGGTTTAACAAATAAGGGCTGACAAAATCATAGGAATAGCCGTTTTCTTCCAGATCAGGAGTTACCATATCCTCAATTACCTGAACCTCAAAGTATTCAAAGCGGTAATAGGCAATATCCACATCCTGGTGACCCTGCCGCAAAACATACTGATTTCTGGCAACATACCCCATACTATCCGCGAACTGGGTAAAACCAGGTGTTTTGTCCCATGAATTAGAGAAAAATCCACTCATTCCATCATAGCCGCCCCAGTTGCCTTCGTATTTGCCTTGGTAAACGCCATTGTTACTATATCCATGGACTACAGAAAGGTTTACGCCAGCAGCCATATTGGAATTGATCATATTCAATAAATCAGAGGTACTTTGTTCATATGCTCCGCTGCGTAATGGTGAAAGTTCAGAAGAATAAACTTCTTTTCCAGTTAGGTTTACCATACCTGTCTGCATCCGGTATCCATCCCTTGTTCCAGAATCCATTAATTTAGGGGATCCATTCCCGGGCAATTTCGCAAAATATAAGGATTCTGTTTCCGCAATCCCAGCCTGTGCAGCAGATTGAGTCATTTCCATTGGAGCACCGTAAGCTACTTGGCCACGATAATCCCATCCATGGCTTTCGCACCATTGCTGTAATGATTCAATATGGTTTTCGGTATACAAATCAGTTAGAGTTTGGTAGTAATCCATCCGTACACGTTCTCCCATTGTGCTTTGGGTATCAAAAACAGCGGGATCATCGGTTGATGGACGGTTGTTAGTATCAAAATGTAATCCGGGGACAAAAATCAACGGCAAATATGGTGTTAAATCATATCCACGCCGGTCTTTGAACTCTTCCAACAATTTTGGCGTCCAAAGATAATCAGGGGAAAGTTCCAAAGAATCCTCAAAGATTCCATCTACAATTTGATTTTTCTCATCCCCCCAGGTAATCATCCTGGTATCCCAATAATCTGTTAAAGCTTTTGTGGCCTCTTTGCTAAAATGGTCGATTGGTGGATATTCTTCATCGCTGGCGCTCTGCATATAAAATGATAGGATAATCCAATTCCCCTGATCCGGAGCGGTCCATTGGATGGTATTATCCTGCTGGTTAACCTGGCTGGTCAGTACAGTAAAGGAATCCTCTTTTATATACTGTGTCTCGGCGGTTTGCACTGATTCATCCAACTGCACAGCAACCACAGCCAGCAAGCTATCTGTATTGGTCTGAACCTCCGGGGCAGGAATTGCCCCGTTGTATTGTTGCCCAGATGCAATCGCTTCGGTCTTTCCATACCCAATCTGTTTGATTGCCAGAGGGTCATCACAACTTTGAATTGCAGGTGTGACAGCTGGCCATCCAGATGAAATAGTGAACGTTAAATGCAGCCCAAGATGTTTTGCTTCGTCCAAAGCAATCTCCATACTGGCTAGCCAGTTATCACTGCCCCAGCTGGTTCCATCTTCCCCGTCAAAAGAACTGCCTTTGCAAATGATTTCCGCACCTCCAAATCCGGCATTTGCAATGGATTGTATTTGGGAACGGATTTCTGTTTCGTCCACCAGCCCGTTGGGCCACCAGTAACGGATTTGCGGTTTTGCTTCATTGCTTACATTGGTAAAGCCAGCTACAAAATCCGATACTTTGGTTTCTGTTGCCTGTGCAGGACCGGTTAAAATACTAGCGCCCAATGCCAATGCAGTTAAAACAGCAAGTAGTTTCTTTGCCTGCTTCCATTGTTTCTTCATCTTTATTTTCCTTCCTGAAATATAAATTTCAACTTAGCAGCCATTGACAAACCCAAATGATTGCTTTATAATATCAAAAACAGTTAATATTACTAAAAGTTGATATATTTATAATATCATTTTAGCAAATAAATAGATATTTAAAAAACATACCTTTTAGGTTGTTTTTTGGTATATTTTTAAAGGGGGAAGTAAATGATGGAACCATTTATTGAAAAAATATATCATATCACAATTGACCGATTTTTGTTTAACGCTTCCCGCATGGATCAATTTTCTTTACAGGAAAATGGAGTTGATATTCTTCAGCAAAGTTCTTTTTTTGATTCAGATGCAGAAATTTTTATCAATATGCATCTTTCCCTTTCCCAGGTAAAGGAGAGATTACCTAATTTACCACAAGATAAGAAAAAAACACCTTTCCATAAACACGATTTTTACGAAATGATTTATGTTTACCAAGGTAAAGTAACAAACTATATTGACTCCTGTCAAACGGTAAAAGAATTAAATTTAAAGCAAGGGGATCTATGCTTACTCACCCCAAATGCAGCGCATCAATTGCAGGTTGAAGGCGATTGTAATATTATTTTTAATATTCTTGTGAAAAAAACGTTATTCCAACGGCTGGCACAGGAAATTTTAAGCCACGATAACCCTTTTAACCACTTTCTAATCAATTCTTTATTTGAAAAAAACCAGGAAGAAAGCTATTTGCTGTTTTCCAAACAGTTATGTAATACCATTGATCAATCTGTCTTACAGCTGATAAAAGAGTACGCAGAAACAGGAAACCAATACTTTTTAAAACTCAACGGATATTTGATGATCCTTTTTTCCGATTTGTTAACCGCTTACCAGAACTATCTGGATGAAAACAGTATCCAGCAAGTATGCCACCCTAAAATATCTGAGATCCTCTCCTACATCATTGAAAACTGTTCTACTGCCACCTTAGAAAAAACTGCGGAACAATTCCATTATAATCCCCAATATTTAAGCCGCTTGCTCAAACAATATACTAACCAAAGTTTTTCTAGTTTTAGGAGACAGATCCGCATGGAACGGGCAACCTACCTGCTGACCCATACTGATCGTCCGATTCAGGAAATTATCGACCGTTCCGGCTTTGAAACAGCATATTTTTTCCGTATTTTCCATGAGAAATACCACATTTCTCCCTTGGAATATCGAAAACGCTTTACAGTATTATAATTTATCCTATTGTTTTTCACATTTGTCATAACAACACTGGATAAAACAAAAAGCTTATCAACAATTCCCTATAAAAATGTTGATAAGCTAATTTACCTCAATTGTGCCAACAAACGGTCTTTTATCCTGCTAGAAATGATACTAAAAATTAACATACCCATATTAAGGACAATGATTTTTTCAGTGTATAACTCTTTATTTTAGTTTTTAAAATTACCAGTGAGCAGGTGTAGTCCTTTCAGGAAGTTAAGTGGTTATCATACGGACACCTAAAACGGACTGAATTTTATTCTGTAAAAATACTGTCCATTTATTTGTGGTGTTCCGTTATACAAAAATAGACCTTCAGGTTATTTCCCTGAAGGTCTAATCTATTTATGAGAGATTACATTAATATGCAACGCCTTGAGCAATCATAGCGTTTGCAACTTTGTTAAATCCTGCAATGTTAGCGCCAGCAACCAGGTTGCCATCTACGCCGTATTCTTTTGCAGCTTCATAAGAAGCTTTGAAGATATCTTTCATGATACTTTGCAATTTTGCGTCTACTTCTTCAAAGGTCCAGCCATAACGCATGGAGTTCTGGCTCATTTCCAAACCAGAGCAAGCAACACCGCCAGCATTAGCAGCTTTAGCAGGTCCGAACAGAACGCCAGCAGCCTGGAATGCTTCAACAGCTTCTGGAGTAGAAGGCATGTTTGCACCTTCTGCTACAGCCATAACACCGTTTGCAATCAGCTGTTTTGCTTCTTCGCCATTTAATTCGTTCTGGGTAGCACATGGCAGAGCAATATCACATTTAATGCTCCAAATGCCACGGCAGCCTTCTGTATAAGTAGCGGAAGGAACGCGTTTTGCGTATTCGGAGATTCTTCCTCTTTCCACTTCTTTAATTTGTTTTACAACGTCCAGTTTGATTCCTTCTGGATCGTATACGTAACCCTGGGAGTCAGACAGAGCTACTACTTTTGCACCTAGTTCAGTTGCTTTTTGGGTTGCATAGATAGCAACGTTACCAGAACCGGAGATAACAACAGTTTTACCTTCAAAAGAAGTGTTCGCCATATGGGTTAACATTTCTTGTGTGAAGTAGCACAGTCCATAACCTGTTGCTTCTGTTCTTGTCAAGGAACCACCATAAGTCAAGCCTTTTCCGGTTAATACGCCAGTAAATTCGTTGCGTAAACGTTTATATTGGCCAAACATAAAGCCAATTTCACGGGCACCTACGCCGATGTCACCAGCAGGAACGTCAGTATCAGCACCAATATGTTTGCTCAATTCTGTCATAAAGCTCTGGCAAAAACGCATGATTTCCCCATCGGATTTTCCTTTTGGATCGAAATCAGAACCACCTTTACCACCGCCCATTGGCAGGGTTGTCAAGCTGTTTTTAAAGATTTGTTCAAAGCCCAAAAATTTGATAACGGAAGCACAAACAGTTGGATGGAAACGCAAACCGCCTTTGTAAGGGCCAATTGCGGAGTTGAACTGTACACGGAAGCCACGGTTTACCTGAACGTTACCGTTATCGTCAACCCAAGAAACACGGAACTGAATAAAACGTTCTGGTTCTACAATTCTATCGATTACACCAGTTTTTTCGATTTCTGGGTTTTTTTCTACTACCAATTCCAAAGATTCAAGAACTTCTCTTACAGCTTGCAAAAATTCTGGTTCATTAGGATTTCTTTTGCAAACGGTTTCGTATACGTTTGCCAAATATGTACTTTTAAAAGCCATGGGTTTTGCCATCCTTTCTTTAGTTAAATGATTTGATCTACAATTTAGATTATAACCTTTCAACCTCCGAAAATCAAGAGGAAAATCAATAAAATTTAGATTCTTATTTAAATTTTGCAAAGAAACGTTAGTTTCACATAAAAACCATATTATCACAAAAAGTTTTTTTGACAAACTGTAAAAACGGAAAAGCTTTTATTTTTGGTTTTTGCAATTTTAAAAAAACAATATTGCAATAAATGATTAAAAAATTTTTTATAAATTTGGTTTTACAAGCGAGTGCATCTTCTTGCCCACCATTATCCGGTAGATCCCCAACAAAGAACGAATATTTACAAACATTTGTTTGATTTTCAAGAATAGATATGGTATCCTATATTTAATAGAAAAAAACACGATAAAGGGGTATTCCGTTGCAAACACAACAATTTTTGGTGACATGGATTGATCCACAACAGGACAAAACCAAATGCTTTCAAATCAGGGAACAAGTATTTGTAAAAGAACAGGGTTTCGAAAACGAATTTGATGAAATAGATGAAACCGCATACCATCTGTTAATTCAGGCAGGGGAGAATCCCATTGCAACAGCAAGAATTTTTCAGCAAGATGATAAATGGATGATTGGAAGGGTTTGTGTGATACCTCCTTATCGAAAACACGGTGTTGGTCGCATTGCCGTAGAGGAGTGTGAAAAACAAATCCAAGTACTAGGAGGACATTCCTCCCATTTAAGCGCACAGCTCAGGATTCAGGGGTTTTATGAATCCATGGGATACCATGCCGAAGGGGAGCCCTATCTTGATGAATTTTGTCCCCATATCGCAATGTCAAAACAACTGGATTGATTGGAGGGATTGTTTTGAAACGAAATTATAATGAAGAAATTTACCAATATATACAACAACGCTGCCAAGATGGGATTCCCCCAACTATTCGAGAAATCTGTAAAGATTTAGGGATCAAATCCACCTCTACCGCGCACAAATATGTTTCCATTTTGGTGGAACAGGGATTAGTAGAAAAAGATAGTAACCTGACCCGTACTTTGCGTATACCAGGTTCTGATGCCACTTTAATTCCATTGGTAGGTACAATTACTGCAGGGGAGCCCATTACTGCCATCCAAAATATCGAGACCTATATTCCGTTTTCCAGTTCTTTTAGCCGGAACAAAGAACACTTTGCCCTGAAAGTAAGAGGGGAAAGTATGATTGAAGCTGGCATTTTTGACGGAGATGTTGTGATTATTGAAAAAACCCCTGTAGCAGAAAATGGTGAAATCGTGGCAGCGTTAATTGATGATGAGGCAACAATTAAAACTTTTTATAAGGAAAACGGCGGTTACCGTTTGCAACCACAAAACTCTACTATGGATCCGATCCTGGTAGACCATGTAGAAATTCTAGGAAAAGTAAAAGCATCCATCCGTTACTTTTAAAGAACAAAAAATTCTGAACTTTAGGGAATGTTAAGTTTGGTTGACAAGATTCCAACCGCTTTTGGTAGAAAAAAGTGGTAACTATTGGTATACTTTTGGTAGACCAATAGGAGGAGAGAATATGACTTTTCAAGAACAGCTTATTTTTTTGCGAAAACAAAAGGGGTTATCGCAGGAACAGTTAGGGGAGAAAATTGGTGTTTCTCGGCAAACTATTTCCAAATGGGAGTTGGGCAGCACAACCCCAGAAATGGAAAAATTAATCCAGCTTAGCGATTTTTTTGATATTCCTATTGATACCTTAGTGGGGCGACATGTCTCAGAACAACAGGATACTAGAAAAAATGTTTGCTGCCGATGTTCCTGGCATTATGAGTATAAAAGCAAGCGGAAGTTTCGTGGCATCCCCCTTATCCATATTAATGTAGGCAGAGGTTTATACCACGCGAAAGGAATTGTCGCTATCGGTACAATTGCACGAGGATTGGTTTCGATTGGTGTTATTTCCATGGGATTATTTTCTTTCGGTGCTGTTTCATTGGGATTGCTTTGCTTTGGCGCAATTTCTTTGGGGTTGTTGTTTTCAGTTGGTAGTATCTCATTGGGGATTATATCAATTGGTGGGCTTGCGGTTGGTATTTTGGCAATTGGCGGCTGCTCGATTGGAATATATTCCATTGGGGGATGCGCAGTTGCATCCCATATAGCTGCTGGTGGATACGCAAATGCTCCTATTGCTATCGGAGATAAAACGGTAGGGCAAATTACCTTTGATATCCATCAATCTGTCTCGTCACAGCAAGTACAATCTGCTATTTTGCAAAAATATCCACATACATGGAAATATATCATAGATTTGTTTTCATCTATAATATGATTAAAAAGGGCTATCCATAATTGGATAGCCCTTTTTAATCATTTAAATCCATAGGGAACTCCATAGATGAGTGGGACGGATATGAAGGAAAATTCCGATATTATTTTTATCCCAACAAAACTGTGCATTATTATATTTGTATGCTTATTATATGTAATATAATAGAAAAACTTATTTCAACAAAAATTAGTTCGTTGACGAATTAATTTTCCATGAATAATTTGTTAAACTGCATAAATGTATGTTGACTATTTCGTGCAATAAGCATACTATATATTTAGTCAACGAATTAATTTTGGGAGGTGAATTTGATTGGAAGACCCACGGTTTATGGTAGGGCAGATTATGCACCTTTATTTTAGCCGTTCTTTTACCATTGTAAAAGAGCTAGGGGTACATCCCGGCCAAGTACCTGTTTTAAAACTGCTGTTTCATCAGCAAGGATTGAGTCAAAAAGAGATTGCGGAGCACCTTTGCGTGAAACCGCCTACTGTTACGGTTACAATCCAAAGGATGGAAAAATTAAACCTGATTTACAAAAAACAGGATGAACATGACCAACGTATTTCCAGGATATTTTTAACCGAACAAGGAAAAGATGTAATAAAAAAATTAGAACGAAGCCATTTTTATCTGGAAAATGAGGCTTTTCAGGGTTTTTCGAAAGAAGAGTTAACAGAATTTAACGAGTTTTTAATTCGTATCCGAAAAAACTTGAAAGATGTTTCTGGAAAAGATGCGTTTTGTTCCTTTGCTTCAAAATCACAATAAACGAAAGGAACATTAGCCTATGCTAAAATTGATTAAGTATCTAAAACGCTCTATCATTCCAATCTTGGCAATACTAGCTTTATTGGTTGTGCAGGCAATGTGTGACCTAGCTCTGCCAGATTATACATCAGTTATCGTTAATGTAGGGATTCAACAAAATGGGATTGAATCCGCTGCCCCAGAATATTTAAGTAAAACGACTAAAGACCATTTGGGTTTGTTTTTAACCCAAGACCAAAAGCAGCAATTAGATAATAGTTATACAGAATTATCTCAGGAAGAGTTCCAAAAAACAAAGTATTATAAACAGGAATTGTTCGATGAGCAATTGGAACAGAATCCAAATTTGGCCACAGAAACTTTTTTTAAAAGAAATAAACTTTCCGAACAGGAACTTTCTGATTTGGAAACAATGTTGGCAAAACCTGTACTGATTAATGATTCGGTCAACCAGGCTTCCTTAAACCAGGAAGATAGTTCCCAAACCAGTGAAAACGCGGAAAAAATGCAGCAGATGTTTTCCCAGCTAACAGCAGCTATTCCGCCTCAAGCATTACAAAACGCCACTAGTTTATGGGATATTCTTGAACTAGTTCCTGAGCAGCAGATGCAAGCAATATTGGAGGAAATGGGAAAACAATTCGATGATATGCCAGATAGCATTTTAGCCCAAAGCGCTATTCCAGGGATAAAAGCGGAATATGATGCCATCGGTTTAGATACAGGCACGATGCAAATCCACTATATTATTTTTTCTGGTTTACAGATGTTGAGTATTGCGTTGGTTAGTATGTTGGCCACAGTTATTGTAACTTTCTTGGCAGCACGAGTTGCCGCATCCCTTTCCAGAGAATTGAGGAAACAAGTATTCACCAAGGTAGTATCCTTCTCCAACACTGAATTAGACCATTTTTCTACCGCTTCTTTAATTACCAGAAGCACCAACGATATCCAGCAGATCCAGCTGGTGATGGTAATGTTGCTGCGTATTGTATTCTATGCCCCGATTATTGGTGTTGGCGGTGTGTTAAAGGTAACAGGAACCAATGGCTCCATGACTTGGGTAATTGGAATTGCGGTTCTTGCTATTTTGGTAATTGTAGGAATTATGTTTGCGGTAGCGATGCCAAAATTTAAGAAAATGCAAAAGTTGGTAGACCGCTTGAACCTAGTTACCCGGGAAATCTTAACTGGTTTGCCCGTTATCCGTGCGTTTAGCACTCAAAAGCATGAAGAGAAACGGTTTGACAAAGCAAATAGGGATTTGACAGGAACGAACCTGTTTGTAAACCGTGTGATGTCCTGTATGATGCCAGCTATGATGTTTATTATGAACTCTATCGCTATTTTAGTCGTATGGGTAGGCAGCCAAGGGGTAGATGCCGGTACCATGCAGGTAGGGGATATGATGGCTTATATCCAGTATACCATGCAGATTATTATGGCATTCTTGATGATTTCCATGATTTCGGTTATGTTACCCCGTGCTTCGGTTGCAGCAAACCGTATCCAGGAAGTATTGGACACTGATGTCTGTATCAAAGACGTTAAGGCTCCAGAAAAATTGGATCAGGTAAAAGGGGAACTGACATTCCAGGATGTTTCTTTCCGTTACCCAAATGCTTCGGAAGACGCTCTTTCCCATATTTCCTTTACTGCAAAACCAGGGCAGACTACTGCTATTATTGGTAGTACTGGAAGTGGGAAATCCACGCTGTTAAATCTGATTCCGCGTTTTTATGACGTAACAGAGGGCCAAGTTTTATTGGATGGTGTTGACATAAAAGAGATTTCCCAGCACTTTTTAAGGGATCAGTTGGGATACGTACCACAAAAAGGTGTTTTATTTACAGGAACTATCCAATCTAATATTAATTATGGCGTTCCAGAAGAAGATACAGAACATGCGAAAAAGGCGGCTGAAATTGCTCAGGCAACAGAATTTATTGACAAACTGCCGAAAGAATACGATGCCCCTATCGCCGAAGGAGGCACCAACGTATCTGGCGGACAAAAACAGCGTCTTTCCATCGCCCGTGCGATTGCGAAAAATCCAAAAATTTATCTGTTTGATGATAGTTTTTCTGCGTTGGACTTTAAAACAGATGTTGCTTTGCGGAAAGCGCTGAAAAAACAAACCGGTAACAGCACTGTTATTATTGTAGCACAGCGTATTAGTACCATTTTAAATGCAGAACAAATTTTAGTGCTGGATGAAGGAAAGATTGTAGGAAAAGGCACCCATAAGGAATTGATGCAAACTTGTGAGGTATACCGCCAAATTGCTTCATCCCAGTTATCAGAGGAGGAGTTGGATCATGAGTAATAATAAAAGAAGAGTTGGTCCAATGGGGCCTCATGGCGCAGGCGGAATGGGTTCCGGCGAAAAAGCAAAAGACTTAAAGGGTACTATTAAAAAATTGATGAAGTACCTTGGAAAATTTAAAATTGCCATTTTAGTTGTTTTTGTATTTGCGATTGGTAGTACTGTCTTTTCTATTGTAGGACCAAAAATTTTAGGGAACGCGACTACCGAGGTATTTAACGGTATTGTTGGAAAACTCTCCGGCGGAACAGGGATTGACTTTGGAAAAGTTGGTCAGATTTTGGTTTTTTTGCTGGGGCTATATATTATCAGCATGCTGTTTGCCTTTATACAGGGCTTTATTATGACAAAAGTTTCTCAAACTGTTTCCTACCGGATGCGGAAAGAGATTTCCGAAAAAATCAACCGGCTACCAATGAAGTATTTTGATACCAAAACACATGGTGAAGTGTTGTCCCGTGTAACGAATGATATTGATACCTTGGGTCAGAGCTTAAACCAGAGTTTGACCCAGTTGATTACCTCGATTACATTGCTCATTGGTATTTTGGTGATGATGTTTTCTATTAGCTGGTTGATGACAGTAGTGGCATTGTTGATTTTACCAATCTCCATGGGATGTATTTCAATCATCGTAAAACATTCCCAAAAATATTTCCGTTCTCAACAGGAATATTTAGGGCATGTTAATGGTCAGGTAGAAGAAGTATATGGCGGACAGAACATTGTAAAAGCGTTTAACAATGAAAAAGGTGTTACAGACGAGTTCAACAAAATGAATGATACACTCTATAGTTCCGCATGGAAATCCCAGTTTTTATCTGGTATGATGATGCCAATCATGACTTTTATTGGAAACTTAGGCTATGTTGCGGTTGCTGTATTGGGAGGATGGCTAGCAATTAACCAGACCATTACCGTTGGTAATATTCAATCCTTTATCCAATATGTAAAAACATTCACTCAACCAATCAACCAGATTGCCCAGGTAACGAACCTGTTACAGGCAACCGGTGCTGCTGCAGAACGTGTCTTTGAATTCTTGGAAGAGGAGGAAGAAGACCAGTTCGCAGAACATCCAAATCCAATTACCGAATTACAGGGAAGTGTCCAGTTCGCTCATGTTAATTTTGGATACCGCCCAGATAAAACTATTATCCATGATTTCTGCGCAATGGTAGAACCAGGACAGAAAGTGGCAATTGTAGGGCCAACTGGTGCTGGAAAAACCACTATGGTAAAACTGTTGATGCGGTTTTATGATGTTAACCAAGGCGCAATTTTAGTAGATGGATATGATATTAAGGACTTTAACCGCAGCGACCTTCGTAAATTGTTTGGAATGGTATTGCAGGATACCTGGTTATTTAATGGAACCATTATGGAAAACATTCGTTATGGCCGTTTGGACGCTACAGATGAAGAAGTAATCGAAGCGGCGAAAGCAGCCCATGTGCATCATTTTATATCCACATTGCCAGACGGATACAATATGGTGTTAAATGAAGATGCAAGCAATGTATCCCAAGGACAGAAGCAGTTGTTGACCATTGCCCGAGCCATATTAGCGGATCCAAAAATCTTGATTTTGGACGAAGCGACCAGCTCGGTTGATACCCGTACAGAGGTACAAATTCAAAAGGCAATGGATAACCTGATGAAAGGCAGGACCAGCTTTGTCATTGCCCATCGTTTGTCTACCATACGGGATGCAGATATGATTTTGGTCATGAAAGACGGAGATATTATTGAACAGGGGAACCATGAAGAATTAATGGCACAGCATGGTTTCTATGAAAACTTGTATAACTCTCAGTTCGATAAAACATCCGAAGTAAGCGCATAATGATAAAACGGCAGATTCTGATTGAGAATCTGCCGTTTTCATTGTGATTCACTTTTGACATAGAGTTTCTGAGAGAAATAATTGATAAGATATTTAAAAGGTAGGAAGAGCTTTATCATTGAGAATATAACACAAAAAAATATATTTGCTAGCTGTTTAATAGATTGCTGAGTGAAAAAATTACTGATCCTTTCATAGGATGTTCCCTAAAAAGCCAGTTTTTCTATTGTGGAACCGCCATCGTACGTCATGTTGATATGTGAACTTGTTTATACATTATCCCTTATTCAAGGCGAAAACATACTAGATATAAAATTCCTCTTTCTATCTGGCTTTTTTAATTGTAATATCTCCGCTTAAGGAATGAAATGAAAATTCAGACTTTCCATTTTTATAGGTGCCTTTATCCTCTTCCTGAGTAACAGAAAAATCACATTGTAACTTTCCACTCAATGTATCTTTGTAATAGCAGAAACCATCATTTTCCGGAATGGAAACAGTAACTTTCCCACTGACAGTATCTGTTGTAATTTGATCAGGACACACTTGGGAAGTGATGTTTAACTCTCCTGAAACACTATCAAATTCAACACCCCGTATAGAACCAGAAAGGATAACATTTCCGCTCGTGGTATCTACATCCATTTTTTCATTTACTACCACTTGTTCCCCTTGTATACTTCCACTGACAGAATCTGCGGATAGGGTACCTGTTATGCATTCTCTCAATTTTAAATCCCCAGAAGTGGTATTCAACGAGATTTTTTCTGTTCGGATCCCTGAAATCTCAATTTTGGAGGATACACTATCTACACTGCATTCATTTAGATGTTCCGCAATGCTTTTGGGTAGCTTAATTTCCAGGCTTTTTCCTTTTCCATTGATACTGCCAAACAGGAATGGGAAATGTTTAGCCCCCTTATATTGTATGGTTAATTTTCCATCTTTGTATAAATAGTGTAATTGATCTTTTGGGGCTAAATTATGGGCATTAGTCTCGGAAAACTGTACGGTTGTTCCATCATAAGGAAGAATGGTAATGGTACCATCCATCCAGTTTACCTCTAATTCTGTCATGTCAGTTACTGTTAATTCATTGGGACCAATCTGATACTGTTCCGAATTGGCGTAATTTCCACCAAAATTCCAGTTGACGCCTGGAATAAATGGGATTCTTCCGAACAAGCCAAGAATTAGAATTACAATAAGTATGACTGCTGTACAGGAATAAGTTATAATTCGTATCATGGATGAGGTGTTAGTGTGTTTTCTCATTGACCTACCCCCTTAATTCAAATACAGCCTTTACTACTCCTTGTACAGCAGCAGCGATTAAAAAGAGAACCCATGTAATATGCCAGGCAAATGTGGTAAAGCTGATTATCATATAAATCACTACTGTTATTGACCAGATTGCGCTGTTAATTGCCTTCATCGCAGAACGGTTTGGGCTATATTGGTTGGTTTTCCACTCTTTGAATTCTTCTACCATGCTATCATCTTTTTTGAGATATTTGGGTTTTGTCATGGCATTATAAATAATGAGACCTGTCGCAATTGCCACCATGATAAACATTAAGCTAACACCAATTATTTCATATCCAAATTGTTCAAATAAAATAACAGGGATTACACTGAGAATATATAACATAACGGATATGGAAATTAGAATAGCGGATTTTTTACGTCGATTTTCCAGTTGCTCTTGGGAAAAAGTTTGCGTCCCCTGTTTTAATGTGGAAAGGAGTTCATCTGTATCCCCAATACTGGCAACCGCGATATTATAGGCGGCTTCTGGAGATTTGCCTTCTGCCAGCAAATCGTGATATTTATCCATTAAATTTTGCAGGATTTCCTCTTTTAGTTCAACTGCTTGTTTGGTTGGAGTTACTTCAGAAAATAGTTCTTCCATATATGCCCTTAATTTGTTTTCCATGATGACTTCCCCTCACTTTCTTCGTTTTCTATTAATAGGTCAATTAGTTTTTTAGAATGATTCCACTCTTCTTTTAGCCTGTAATAAGCCTGCTTACCTTCTGGCGTAATAGTATAGTATCTCCGCCTTGCTCCAGTAGTTTCATTCCCCCAATAGGAACAGATGTAACCAGCATCCTCCAGACGGCGGAAAGCAGTATACAATGTAGCTTCTTTTAGTTCATATTGGTTTGCTGTTTTACGTTGGATTTCTTTGTTGATCCGATAACCATAACTATCTTCTTTTAAGAGGTGGGCCAGAATGATAGTATCTGTATGGCCTCGGATTAAATCAGATGCGATTGACATGACCGTACCTCCTTTTTCTATCATACATTAAATCATATAATACCTCGTCTGTCAATGTATATTGGCAAAAAATCTAATAATCCTATTAAAATAGTTAAGTTGTACAAATAGAAATAAAACTGATTGTACAATGTTTCTATTCTTTTTCCAGTATTGCTCTGGAAAACAATTTTATTTTATGTTACAATAGACCCTGTTTATCAATGGATTATTCTAATACTGTTTTCGATAGAAAAAAGAAAGGAATTCAATATGATTACTGTATCCAATGTTAGTATTAATTTTGATGGGCAAAATTTATTTTCCCATGTGGATTTAAAGTTCGCGGCAGAGAACTGCTATGGGGTAATTGGGGCGAATGGCGCCGGAAAATCTACCTTTTTGCGTATTTTATCCGGCGATTTGGAGCCTTCTACCGGTGAGGTTTCCATTCAAAAGAATACCAGAATGTCTGTGTTAAAACAGGACCATTTTGCGTATGATGAATTCTCTGTGCTAGATACGATTATTCAGGGGAATCCACGTTTATACGAAGTGATGCAGCAAAAAGATGCTTTGTATGCCAAAGAGGATTTCAGTGAAGAAGATGGGGATTTGGCTGCTGAACTGGAAGCAGAATTTGCAGAACTGAACGGATGGGATGCGGAAACGGATGCGGGAAAAATCCTGCAAGGATTGCGTCTGAGTACTGACCTGCTCTATGAACAGATGGGAAGCTTGGGGGATAAGGAGAAAGTAAAAATCCTGTTGGCGCGGGCATTATTTGGCCAGCCGGATATTATCCTGCTGGACGAGCCTACCAACCACTTGGATGTGGAATCCATCCAATGGCTGGAGGACTTTTTGATGGATTATGAAGGCACTGTAATTGTGGTATCTCATGACCGTCATTTTTTAAACAATGTATGCACTCATATTGTGGATGTAGATTATACCCAAATTAAAATTTATGTGGGGAACTATGACTTTTGGTATGAATCCAGCCAACTGATGCAGCGGATGATCAAAGACCAGAATAAGAAAAAAGAGGACAAAATCAAAGAACTGCAAAACTTTATCCAGCGCTTTTCCGCTAATAAGTCCAAATCCAAGCAGGCGACTTCCCGCCGTAAACTGCTGGAAAAACTGGCCGTGGAAGAAATGCCAGCTTCCTCCCGCCGATACCCTTATGTTGGGTTTGAGATGGAGCGGGAACCAGGGAAGGAAATCCTGGAAGTAGAAGGATTATCCAAAACCATGGATGGACAGCTATTGTTGGACAATATTTCATTCCGCTTAAATAAAGGGGACAAAGTCGCATTTGTTGGAGAAAATGAGCTGGCGATTACAGCACTGTTTCAAATCCTAATGGGAGAATTGGACGCAGACCAGGGAAGATATAAATGGGGTGGGACAACAACCCAATCCTATTTTCCAAAGGACAATAATAGTTATTTTGATGGCTGTGAGGATAGCCTATTAAATTGGTTAAAACAATATTCCACCGATGATACAGAAACCTATTTGCGTAGCTTTTTAGGGAAAATGTTGTTTTCTGGAGATGACGTTTACAAACCAGTTAATGTTTTATCCGGTGGGGAGAAAGTCCGCTGTATGCTTTCCCGTATGATGATGTTTCACTCCAATGTGTTGGTATTAGACCAGCCAACGAACCATTTAGATCTGGAATCTATTACCGCTGTCAATAACGGGTTGATTGACTTTAAAGGGGTCATTTTGTTTGCTTCTTATGACCATCAGTTTATCCAGACAATTGCGAACCGCATTATCGAGGTTACGCCAGAAGGGAAGCTAATCGACCGCTTATCCACTTATGATGAATATTTGGAATATAAAGAAAGTTTAGAGGCTTAACCGAATAGGTATTGCTAGTGCTTTCAACACAATAACAGGGTACCCCTTACAAGGGGTACCCTGTTTGTTCGACAATTATCATTTTAATAAAAAGGCAATCATTACATTTAAGCGGTGTGTTCTTTTTTCATTTGCAAACGCAACTTGTCCGCAATCATTGCGATAAATTCAGAGTTAGTTGGTTTCCCTCTGCCATTGTGGATCGTATAGCCAAAATAGGAATTTAAAGTATCCACATCTCCACGGTCCCAAGCAACTTCGATTGCGTGACGGATTGCACGTTCTACACGGGAAGAAGTGGTATCAAATTCTTTTGCAACGGTTGGATACAATACTTTTGTTACCGCGTTAATCATATCGGAATCTTCGATGCAGTGCATGATAGAAGATCTTAAGTAATGGTATCCTTTAATATGTGCAGGTACACCAATCTGGTGGATTACCTGTGTTACCATAACTTCAATATCTTTTTCGGTTGGGTCAGAGTGGATAGAGTGAGGAGTATCATTTTTATGAGAACAAAAATCCTCAATAATAGATGCAACCATATCCATCTCAAATGGTTTTAAGACACAATAAGCTGCACCGTTCCTCATTAACTCTTTTTCCAAAAACTCGTTGTCGTAAGCTGTCATGACAATAAAGATTGGTTTTGGAAGTTGACGTTGGTTTACCGTTTTCATTACGCTAATTGCATCCATTTTTGCCATAAAGGAATCCATTACAACAACATCTGGATGTTCCAGTTCAATCTTTGACATAATTTCTCCGCCATCTTTTGATGTCAAGATAGTTTGAAAACCTCTACCTTCTAACACTTTACGAAACAATATGCCAAAGTTTGCTGTATCGTCACCAATTAAAACTTTTATCTGCTGATTCATATGCTATCCTCCTATAAGGTGAAAAATCTTACAAACATAGATTACCATAATTTGTAATATGATGCAATAGCTTATTGGAAAAAATTTCCTAAAAAAAGAAAAACTTGTAGATTATATCATTATCATCTTGATTCGGCAAAACTTAATTGTCAATATTTAACAAATTAGTTTTTTTATTTCCGAATCATCAAATAGTAAATTTATCTTTTTTTCAGGAATTAAGAGGGAAACCATAAATATTCCATATTATGGATACTATTATTATATCAGTTCCCAATCTATGATACAACTAGAAAATACGAATAGCTTTCTTTTTCGACATATTTACTAAAAATAAACTGGAAAAATTTCTACAGAAATGACGGAAAATGTCGTATTAGAAAGAATCGCTCCATCCAAAGAAGTTGTTATGATGTTTGTCAAGTGCTTTTGTACTATTATTTTTGGAAAAATTTCAATTTTCCCAAAATATATATGGGAAGCAAAAAGAATTAGTTTGTAATAATATGGGTAAATTGACATTGATGATTTGTCAAAATAAAAAAGATTAGAGCCTATTTTGTGACAACAAGGAAGAAAAGGCGTATATAATTGTTAATTGTACAAAAAAACTGTGGGTAATGAAAAATAAACCCACAGTTTTTTCTTATCCAACAATTGTTTGATAAATATTTATAAATCCACTAATAGTTACAATTAAAACTAAAATAGGGGTTAAAAACCGGATACATAATACCCAAACTTTTTGCAGTTTAAATTCAGGACAACCATCCTTGATTTCGTCTACCAGGATATTGGGATTCCACTTCCAGCCTACAAACCAGCACATTAAAATTCCGCCGATTGGTAACAGGAAGTTATCCGTTAACAACCCAACCAAATCAAAGAAAGTATAGCCAGCTAATGTAACATCAGCCAAAGGACCAAAAGAGAGGCAACTTGGGATACCCAGTAAGAAAATAAGCCCACCTACTAATAGTACAGCTTTTTTACGGCTCCAGCCCATGCTTCCCACTACAAAAGAAACAACAACTTCTAGCAGAGCGATTGCGCTGGTTACAGCAGCAAATAGTACTAGTGCGAAGAAAAGGATCGCAAAGATGGAACCACCAGCAATTTCAGAGAATACCTTTGGCAATGTTCCAAAAATCAGACTTGGACCTTGGCCAGGTTCTAGACCAAACGAGAACACCGCAGGGAAAATTGCAATACCAGCCAATACAGCAATAGTAGTATCCATAATGGCAACATGACCACAGCTTCTTGGGATATTTTCTCCTTTTTTTAGGTAACTTCCGTAGGTAATGGTAATCCCCATACAAAGGCTAAGGGAATAAAAAACCTGCCCCAGTGCTGTGCTGATAGAAGATAAGGAAAAACTTGATTCAGATGGGGTAAAAATAAATTTTAATCCTTCCCCAGCATTTGGCAGGGTAACATTTCTCACAATTACAACTAATAATAGAATAAATAAGGTGGGCATCATAAATTTACTTGCTTTTTCAATGCCACTAACCCCTTTTAGACAAATCAGTACTGTAATTGCCATAAATACAAAGTGCCACAGGGTTGTTTCTGGACCATTGCTGGTAAAAGCAGCAAAATCCGCTGGCGCCTGAAATGTGGTAACATAACTGATAACATATTTGATAATCCAGCCACCAATGACGCTGTAATAGCTTAGAATCATCATCGCAGAAAGCACGCCGAATACACCTACAATGCCTGCTTTTGGATGGATTTGTCGATAGCTTGCTACAGGGTTTTTTCCAGTATAACGGCCAAGGCTCATTTCCAGCATCATCACTGGTAAGCCTAAAATAACAATAAACACTAAATAAGCGATCAGGAAGAAAAATCCCCCATTACTTCCCATTAAATAAGGAAACTTCCATAGGTTTCCTAAACCGATTGCCGCGCCTGCTGTTGCAAGCACAAAGCCCAACCGGCTGGCCCATTGATTTTGTTTCATTCTTGATACCTCACAATTATTATAATTTTTGTTTGTTAGGGCATTCTTTATTTTTGGCGAAATAAGCCATATTTACTATCATAACAAAAACAAAGAGCTGAATCAATGAATTAAGTTTTATTTTGTCAAAATTCATAAATGTTTTATAATTTGATTGTAAGAAACATCCTATCTTGGCAGGATAATTGTGAAAATAAAGATAATTGCTTAAAACAAAAAACATAAGTGCTGTAGATCATCTACAGCACTTATGCCATTGAATGGGTTATCTTTATTTTACGTTGATTTTGTGTTTCATCAAATACTTGGTGAGGAAAAATAGCACAATGATAAAGAGGATAGAGGTGAAGATACTTCCTACACCAATTGCATTTGTAGTAGTAGAAATAGTAGTTGTCGCACCTGGGTCAGCGGTAGCGCTATTGATTCCCTCCACAATAGCATTTTTCATTTCTTCAAACATGGTGTGGGTAGACCATGTGGCACCTCCAGTGATTGGGTCAATGACAATGGTAAGGGGAATAAACAGCATTGCGACAACACCAAACAATTCTACGATAATATAGGTAATCAACAAAAATACGACAGAAAAAGCAATATTGTTTTTTAGGAATTTTGAAGTGTTCGCCAAAGAGATGGAAAAGAATACTTCAAACGCAAATAGCAAAGTAGAAGCTATCATAGCGATTAATAAATAGAGGAACATGGTTGGACTTGTGCCGTATAATGTTTGAATGATTTCAAAAAATTGTTTCGGATCCGCATCCAATGCCAAAAATGCAATTCCAGCACATGCGAATAGTACAACGATTGTGGTTGCGATTAACCAGGTGACAAATACAATAATCCTGCTAGAAAGTAATGCGCTTTTGGATACTGGAAGAGTCTGTGTAAGATAACCTTCCCGCCCATACATACTGCGATAAAACCGCATGATAATCACAACATATGTGAAGATAAACAAAAAGATAGTACCTAATACCAATAGGATAATTGGAATAATCGTGGCTGCAAGGATATCTTTAAAAATCAACTTAAACATCCAGCCTACCAAAAACAATACGACAACCCCTAAATAGCTAATAGGGAGTATTTTTCCAGTTGCGTGGAATTCATGTTTTAATAATTTGCCTAACATCGAAATACCTCCCTGAACAGTTCATCTACTGATTTTCCAGTTTTCAACCGAATATTGTCCACTTCGTCCTGCATAATCAATTGGCCGTATCCCAATAGGATTACAGAATCGAAAATACGTTCCACATCATTGATTAGGTGGGTGGAAAGAATAATCGAAGCATTTTCATTATAATTATTTAGAATTAGGTTTAATAGGCTATCACGGGTAGCAGAATCCACACCACTTAAAGGTTCATCTAAAATATAAAGCCGGGCAGCACGGGACATTACTAAAATTAGCTGCAATTTTTCTTGCATCCCTTTGGACATCGCTTTAATTTTCTGTTTTGGATGAAGATGGAATCGTTCCAATAATTCCATGGCTTTCTTTTTATCAAAATCATGATAAAAATCTTGGAACATATCAATGGCATATTCCGCTTTCATAGAATCAGATAAATAGGTTTTTTCTGGAAGGTAAGAAACAATGGATTTGGTGTACCGATCCGGTGCATGCCCATCAATCAGTACATTACCTTGATAATCGTTAATTAAACCAGCCATAATTTTCATCAATGTAGTTTTGCCGCAACCATTTGGGCCTAATAGACCAACAATCTGCCCTTGTTCGATTGTGAGGTTTAAATTTTGCAGTACAGGAAAACGGTCATAAGATTTATTTAGATTTGAGATTTGTACCAATGAATTCATTGTTTCACCTCCATAATAATTTTGGCAACCTGCTCTTTGGTATAACCCAAAGAGTACATTTGGTTTAAAAATTTTTGGATCAATTCTTCCGCATAGGTTTTTTGCATCGTTTGGATCACCTCAGTATGTTCTGTCACAAAACGACCAGAGGTACGTTCGCTGTACAGCAAACCTTCTCTTTCTAATTCTGTCAACGCACGCTGCATCGTATTAGGGTTTACACCAAAAACGGTGGAAAGGTCGCGGACAGATGGAATGCGTTCCCCTGGTTTTAATTCGCCAGCAACAATGGATTGTTTTATCTTCTGCATAATTTGAAGATAAATTGGTATATTGGAATCAAATGCAACTTGATTCAAAAGATCAGCCTCCTTATTTACTAGTTATTTCACAGAAAGCTCACCTCTAAAAGAGATCTCTTTGTATTATTGTATTAAACTTATAATACAATAATACAACTGAAAATAGAATTTGTCAATAGGGGAGACAAAGTTTCATTCACCATTGTAAAAGGTTCCCTTGAAGAATTTTTTCAGATATGGTATCCTTGTTAGTAAGTAAACATACAACAATTCACTCATACAGTAGAATTAGAAATGGAAAGGATTCAAAGTAAAATGAATTTATTATTTATTGGTGATGTGGTCAGCCAATCTGGCTGCAATATCATCCGTCAAAAATTATCCAATCTAAAAAAGGAATACCAAGTAGATCTGGTAATTGCCAATGGTGAAAATTCTGCTGTAGGAAATGGCATCCTGCCAAAGTCAGCTGATTTTTTGTTTGATTCTGGTGTGGATATTATCACATTGGGGAACCATACCTTTAAACGGCGTGAAATCTACGATTATTTAGAAGAACATGAACATATTATACGTCCTGCGAACTATCCATCTAGTGTACCAGGAAAGGGTTACTGCGTTTACGATATGGGGCGTATTTCAGTGGCGGTGATTAATCTGATAGGTCAGGTTTATCTGGATGCTAACAATTGCCCATTTCAAGCAGTGGATGAAATCTTAAAACAGCTGGATACCAATATTATTATTGTGGATTTTCATGGGGAAGCCACTGGTGAAAAAGGGGCGATGGGATATTATTTGGACGGCCGTGTCAGTGCAGTTTTAGGGACACATACCCATGTACAAACCGCTGATGAACAGATTTTACCACAAGGCACCGGCTTTATCTCAGATGTTGGGATGACCGGTCCAATCCAATCTATTTTAGGGGTTGCACCAGATTGTATTGTAAGGAAAATGACGACCCATCTGCCAACTCGGTTTGAAGTGAGGGACACTCCTTGTATGATCAATGCTGTTTTTCTGCAAATTGAGGAAAAAAGTGGTCATTGTGCCTTAATTCAACGGTTAAAAATAGTGTAAAGATACAAAACAATAAACAAACTATTGAAATTTTTATAAAATTATTATAATATTATAGTATTAGAAAAAACATCGCTATAGGTTAAAACAATTTACAATCTTAGCACACTATATGAAGGAGGGTTTTAGCAATGGATATTCTAAAAGTTTCATCAAGATCAGTTCCCAATTCAGTAGCAGGAGCGATTGCTGGAGTAATCCGTGAAAAAGGGGCTGTAGAAATTCAGGCTGTTGGTGCAGGGGCTACCAACCAGGCTGTTAAATCAATTGCCATTGCTCGGGGCTATTTGGCTCCAACAGGAGTAGATTTGGTTTGTATTCCTGCATTTGGTAATGTCGAAATTGATGGGGTAGAAAGAACAGCAATTAAGATGATTGTTGAGCCAAGATAAATCAGCTTAAAAATAAAAGGGGAGGTATTGTACCTCCTCTTTTTTGCTGTAAACAGAAAAGTTAGGGGTTTTATTTAGGCAATGATTGAATAAGAATAGATCATATGGTATAATATATAAAATAATAAATGATTGAAATGCAAATCAAGTGGTTTACAAACGGGAATTATTTTGCTTATGGTACATTTGTGACGCATCCCAATAAAAGCAGCATTGTATTCGTACAGAGAGTATTATTAGATATGAATTTTATAGTGTACGTAGGAAGATGTAAGATCCCGATACGAAGCAACTTTATACGGTCGCTATTTTATTTCATCTAGTTTTCTATCAAGATAGAAGTTATATCAAAGCTTGGTTATTTCTAAAAACGGGTGTATTTCGACCATTTGTAAGGAATCATAATTTTGTTTTTATCTCATAAAGGGAACAGAAAATTACTGCAATGTACCATAAGGTTTTTGTTGATATTGGTATTCAATGGGACACCTATTATAAGGAGGGAATGTTCATGATTAAATTGGAAAACCATTTGGGATGGATTGATATCTCCCACGAGTTTTTAGTCAACTTAATTGTCAATACAGCTACCAACTGTTTTGGGGTTGCGGGAATGTCCAACTGCAATAACCGCCAAGGACTAAAAGCAAAACTGTTACACAAGGAGCCTTTGGATAAAGGAATTTTAGTGCGGTATAAAAAAGAAAAATTGATCGTGGATTTGCACATCCTTGTTATTTATGGTATGAACATTTCAGCTGTTGTAAAAAGTATTATCAATAAAGTACGTTATGCTGTGGAGGAAGTTACCGGCATTACAGTATCCAGTGTAAATGTATTTATTGATGGGATGAAGGCATAATGGAGGATGATTGAAAAGTGATTGATGGACAGATTTTTAAGGACGCTGTAATTTCTGGCGCTTACCATATTGCAAACCAAAAAAACCGTGTGGATGAATTAAATGTGTTTCCTGTACCGGATGGGGATACAGGGACCAATATGTCCATGACAGCTTTGGCTGCTGCGGAAGCTTTATTGGCGTTGGAAAATCCAACGGTATCCCAGGTAGCGGATACAACGGCATCTGCCATGTTGCGGGGCGCCCGTGGAAATTCCGGGGTTATTTTGTCCCTGCTGTTCCGTGGAATATCCAAGGGGTTAAAAGACCAGAACGAATTGACAAGCAATAATCTGGTGGATGCTTTGCAGTCTGGTGTAGAGGCAGCTTATAAAGCGGTGATGAAACCAACAGAAGGGACTATTTTAACAGTTGCCAGAATGGCGAAAGAAAAAGCGGAAGAATTGGAATACTCTACCAATGACCCTGTGGTTTTATTGGATAGTGTGGTTGCTGCCGCGGAGGATGCTTTAAATCAAACCCCTGAAATGCTTCCTGTTTTAAAGAAAGCTGGTGTAGTAGACGCTGGCGGGATGGGGTTGCTGGTGATTTTACAGGGAATGTTAAGCGTGATCAAAGACGGTGTAAAAATAGAGCGAGAAACCGATGCTGTCACTACGAAACTGAACAATCCTGCTGCGGAGTACGAAGGGGAAATTACCTTTACCTATTGTACTGAATTTATTGTAAACCGTAATAGCCAATCTTCCCAAGACCCAGTTGCTTTGCGGGCTTATTTGGAATCTATTGGGGATTGTGTAGTTGTTGTGGATGACGAAGAGATCATCAAAGTCCACGTACATACGGACAATCCTGGAAATGCGATTCAAGAAGGGTTGAAGTATGGCTATTTAACCAATATGAAGATTGATAATATGCGCCATCAGCATGCGACCAAAGCCCATCAGGCAAAACAGGCGAAAAAGATGGCAGAATATGTTGCGGTAGATTCAGATGTGGAATTTGGATTTGTTGCTGTCGCTGCTGGACAAG
Organism: Massilioclostridium coli; assembly: GCF_900095865.1. Classification (GTDB taxonomy): domain Bacteria; phylum Bacillota; class Clostridia; order Oscillospirales; family Ruminococcaceae; genus Massilioclostridium; species Massilioclostridium facile. The sequence continues at coordinate 569,201 of NZ_FMIZ01000006.1, forward strand.
GGTTACAGAATTTATTTGTCGATTTAGGGGTGGATAAAGTTGTAAGTGGCGGTCAGACCATGAATCCTAGTACAGAGGATATTTTAGAGGCGATCCACTCTGTTCCAGCAAAACATGTTTTTGTCTTGCCAAACAATAAAAATATTATTATGGCAGCAGAGCAGGCTGTAAAACTGGCAGACAGGAAGGTATGTGTATTACAGAGTAGGACAATTCCACAGGGGATTACTGCCATGATGGCATTTGACCCGGATGCCTCTTTCTCAGATAACCGTGTTGCTATGACAAAGGCTTTGGACCATGTGGCAACTGGTCAGGTGACGTTTGCAGCAAGAGATTCTGACTTTGAAGGCCATAAAATTAAAAAAGGCGAAATTTTGGCGATTGCCGATGGAAAATTGAGCTTTACAGAAAAAGAAATCAATAAAGCGGCGTATAAATTAATCAAAACATTGAGTAAGAAGAACAGCCAGTTTGCTACCATTATCTATGGTGCGGATGTAACTGACCAGTTGGCAGAACAGCTATATGCAACTGTTTCTTCCAAATTGGACCATTTGGAAGTCAATATGATCAATGGCGGGCAGCCGGTGTATTATTATATTGTTTCGGTGGAATAAGATGAAATTTTTAGAGCAACCGATCCATTCTTTAAAGGGAGTAGGCGTAAAGCGCGCCCAGCTGTATGAAAAGCTGGGCGTCCTTTCGGTCTATTCCCTTTTAACCTATTATCCAAGGGATTATATAGATTTTACCCATCCCAAACAGATTTCTGACGCAATCATAGGAGAGAGCTGTGCTATTTTTGCCAGAGTATATAAAAAGCAGCCGGAACAGAGGATACGGAAAGGCATGGTGCTGTATAAGGTATTTGTAACAGATGGAATCTCCGATATGGTTATTACCATTTACAACAACAAATATGCCTACATGGGCTTGGAATTGGACCATGATTATCTGTTTTACGGAAAAATTTCGGGGAATTTTGTGCGAAAGGAAATGAACTCACCGCTAGTTCTGCCGCCGGAGGGTCAGTTGACCATGCAACCAATTTATCCTCTAACTGAAGGGCTCACCTCTAAAATGATTATTACCAACCAAAAAGAAGCTTTATCCTATGCGACGAAAGAGGCATGGGAACCGTTCCCTAAATGGATTTTGGAACAATATCATCTGTGTGGATGGAATTACGCCATGCAGCAGATTCATTTCCCGAAAAATAAATTTGAGTGTGCTATTGCCCGAAAACGGCTGGTATTTGAGGAACTGTTGGTTTGGCAAATTGGTATGATGCTCCTTCGGCAAAACGGGCTGGAACAAACAGCCGTTCAAATAAAGGATACAGACTTATCCCCATTTTTACAGCAGCTTCCTTTTACTTTGACAGATGCACAACTGCGGGTAATTCAACAATGTGTGGAGGATTTCCAGAAAGAAACACCAATGAACCGACTAGTGCAGGGAGATGTTGGATGTGGTAAAACAATGGTGGCGGCAGCCTGTTGCTACTTGATGGCGAAAAGCGGCTTTCAATCCGCTATGATGGCGCCAACTGAAATTTTGGCAACCCAGCATTATGAAACCCTGTCCAATTTATTGGAACCATTGGGTATCCATGTCTGCCTTTTGACTGGTTCGATGACCAAAAAACAAAAAGATACAGTAAAATCGGGGGTTGAACTGGGAATCTACCAACTAGTAGTTGGTACTCATGCGTTGGTGCAGGACAGTACTGTGTTCCAAAAATTAGGGTTGGTGATTACCGATGAACAACACCGTTTTGGCGTGGGACAACGGCAAAAACTCGCCAGTAAAGGGGATCACCCTCATGTTATGGTCATGTCAGCAACCCCAATCCCCCGTACGTTAGCGTTGATTTTATATGGGGACTTGGATTTATCTGTGATTGACCAACTTCCAAAAGGTAGGCAAACTATTGATACTTTTGCCATTCCTCCAAGCAAACGGGAACGGGCTTATGGGTTTATCCACAATTTATTGGAGCAGGGTAGGCAGGCATATATTGTTTGTCCGATGATTGAGGATTCCGACCGGGATGCTGCCAATGTTGTGGCTTATGGGGAACACCTAAAAAAGACTTGTTTAAAAGATCATACCATTGGAATTTTACATGGAAAATTGGCAGCCCAGGAAAAAGACGATATTATGAACCAATTTAAGCGAGGGGAACTGCAATTACTAATTTCTACTACTGTAGTAGAAGTTGGGGTGGATGTCCCCAATGCGGTGGTGATGATGATCGAGAATGCCGAACTGTTTGGGTTATCCCAAATGCACCAATTACGTGGGCGTGTTGGACGTGGTACCGAGAAATCTTACTGTATTTTGGTTTCTGGCTTAAACACACCGGAAAACCGACAGCGTCTGGATACTATGTGTAAAACTACCAATGGCTTCCAGATTGCGGAACAGGATTTAAAACAGCGGGGACCAGGAGACTTTTTTGGTAAACGCCAGCACGGTATGGTCAATTTTAAACTGGCAAATATGGTAGAAGATATGAAAACATTGGAAACTACCCAGGCTTTAGCACAACAATTGGTGCGGGATGATCTCGGGTTTTATTCCCCGGAACACCAAGGTTTAAAATGGCTAATTGAACGGCTGTTCCAAGAAAAAGAAACCGCATTATAAAAATTTTGATTGGATGATGGTGAGAAATATATAAGGTTAACAATCGAAAAAACGCAAGATTTTTTGATAAATGACAAAGGCTTATTAATTTTTTCAAGAATATAAAATGATAGATTTATTTACAAAATAGGTTCTGTAAAAACCGTATGATGATAAAAATATGGGGTTGACAACCATTTTATTTCGTGCTAGTATAAAATCAATAAAACAAAAACGTTGATGAGGACGGCTTTATTACAGGCGTTTGGAGAAGAGAATTACCGCCACCCGGCTGAAAGCGGTAAACAGATAGTAGTAAAGCATACCACCTCGGAGCGTGTGGTGAACCACATCGGTAGCCAACCGTTATTTTGGCATACAAGTGGCATCTGTTATTAGGTGCAATTTGGGTGGAACCGTGGAGTAATTAGCTTCATCCCATAATTGGGATGGAGCTTTTTTGTTTTGGTAATCAATAAGAAAGGACTTGAGTAAATGATTCAGGTAACGTTAAAAGGCGATGTTGTAAAAGAATTTGAATCCGGTATTTCTGTTGCGGAAATCGCGAAAAGTATCGGCATGGGCTTGTATAAAGCTGCATGTGTGGCAAAAATCAACGGTGAAATTTGCGACTTGCGTACCCCTGTGATGGAGGATGCAAAAGTAGAGATTTTAACGTTTGAAGATGAGGAAGGGAAAAAGGCATTTTGGCATACTGCTTCCCATATCTTAGCTCAGGCAGTAAAACACCTGTACCCACAAGCAAAATTGGCAATTGGGCCAGCTGTGGATAATGGGTTCTATTATGATATCGACTGTACACCAGCTATCACATTAGATGACTTGGCAAAATTGGAAGCTGAAATGAAGAAGATTGTAAAATCTGGGTTGGAACTGGAAAGCTTCACCCTTTCTCCAGAAGAAGCAATCAAATTGATGGAAGAAAAGCAGGAACCTTACAAAGTAGAATTAATTCAGGAACATGCTGGAAAAGGGGAACCGATTAGTTTTTACCGTCAAGGTGATTTTGTGGATTTGTGTGCTGGGCCCCATTTGATGAGTGTTTCTCCTGTGAAAGCATTTAAATTGACCTCTGCTACTGGTGCTTATTGGAGAGGGGATGCAAACAACACCCAGTTAGTTCGTATTTATGGGACAGCATTTCCAAAAGCAAGTGAGCTGGAAGCACATCTTGCAGCAGTAGAAGAAGCGAAAAAACGTGACCACAACAAATTGGGCCGTGAATTGGGATTTTTCACTACTTCTGACTTGATTGGTCAAGGATTGCCAATTTTATTGCCAAAAGGGGCCCGTGTAATCCAGCTACTGCAACGATTTGTAGAGGATGAAGAACAAAAACGGGGTTGGCTGCTGACCAAAACTCCATATATGGCGAAAAGTGATTTATATAAAGTATCAGGCCACTGGGATCACTACCAGGACGGCATGTTTGTTTTAGGCGATCCAGAAAAAGACGATGAAGTATTTGCGTTACGTCCAATGACCTGTCCATTCCAATATCAGGCATATTTAAGCAAAAAACGTTCTTACCGTGAGCTTCCTTTGCGTTATAACGAAACATCTACTTTGTTCCGTAACGAAGCAAGCGGAGAAATGCACGGCTTAATTCGTGTACGCCAGTTTACTATTTCGGAAGGACATCTGATGTGTCGGCCAGACCAGCTGGAAGATGAATTTAAAAGTTGTTTGGAACTAGTTATGTTTATGTTGAAAACACTGGGGCTATATGAAGATATCTCCTACCGTTTTTCTAAATGGGATCCAGAAGACAGAGAAAAATACATCGGTACGCCAGAACAATGGAATGAAGCGGAAGGCAAAATGGAAAAAATTCTAAATCATTTGGAAATTCCATATAAAGTTGGTGTTGGAGAGGCTGCTTTCTATGGTCCTAAACTGGATATTCAAATCAAGAATGTGCATGGAAAGGAAGATACTTTAATTACCATCCAGATTGACCTTATGTTAGCCGAAAAATTTGGTATGGAATATGTAGACGCGGATGGACAGACCAAAAACCCATATATCATTCACCGCACCTCCATTGGTTGTTATGAAAGAACCCTTGCCCTGTTAATTGAAAAATATGCTGGCGCATTCCCATTGTGGTTGGCTCCAACTCAGATAAAACTGTTGCCAATCGCAGACCGTCATCTAGATGCTGTCTATGAAATTCAGAAAAAACTACAGGCTGCTGGCATCCAACGTGTGGAAATAGATGACCGCAGTGAAAAGATTGGTTATAAAATCAGGGAAGCACAACTAGAAAAAGTACCATACATGCTATTGGTAGGAGATAAGGATATCGAAAACAATGTAGTATCCGTCCGTTCTCGTAAAGATGGCGATATTGGTGCTATGAGCTTAGAGGAGTTTATTGAAAAAGCAAACGAGGAAATTCGTACCAAAGCAATTCAATAAGGAAATCAGAATAGATCCAATGGGTAAAGATCCGTTGGGTCTATTTTTTTACCAAGGTATTAAGATAAACGATTTTTCTTGTTATATTTTCCTGGAAGTTCAATGAAAAACAGTTATTGATTTGAACTATAAACGAAGTTGCTAGATAGGAACGATTTTAAGTTATAATCGTTACTTTACAAAGCCTTGATAAATCGAACCCATATTTTTATTGCGTCTTTGTGTCCTGCTGCCACTATTAAGCCCTCTTATAAAAATAATATTTGAGCGTTGTAGTTTACATAATAGAAATTTTTTCTTATAACATGTTTAATTTCTGAAAATAAAAAAGCATATTATTACAAGAAATACTTCGTAAAATCACATGTTCTTTTGGTTTCCAAACGTTTAAAATAGGAATATAAGGATCAATTGATGTTTATCATTTGATATTGCCGTTTGAGTCGGCAAAAGATCAAAGGAGGATGAAGTAAAAATGAAAAAACAAAAAACGTGGAAGAAAAAGGTGGTTTCGGGTTTACTGGCGGCTTTACTGGTTTCTTCTACAGTAGCTGGCAGTGTAGCGGTATCCGCTACCAATCAGGGAACCAGTTTTCTTGACCAGTTAAACGCAAACTATAATAAACCCGCACAAAGCAACGCTACAGAGGTAAGATGGTGGCTTCCAGAAGGTGGGCATACTGACAAGACCATTATAGAAGAAATTAATACCATGCACGAACAGGGATTTACAGGATTTGAACTTTGTATGTTAGACGAAGCGGGCGTTAGCGCTGATGTTTATGGTTATGGTTCCGAATCCTGGCAACACGATGCGAAAGTGGCCATTACAGAAGCGGCTAAATTGGGCATGCGGGTTGGCATTACCAGCGGTACACATTGGACACATGCCAACATTCCTGGGTTAGATCCAAACTCAGAAGCAGCTGGGCAGGAAATTGGTATTTCGGTTGAAAACGTAAAAGCAGGACAAAAAAATCAGGGAACCCTTATACTTCCTCCAGTAAAAAGAGGGATTGCTACAGAGGATGTGAAAAAAACTTTTGTAGGAACTTATGCTTATCGTGTTGGTTCTAATGGAAATGGGCAACAGACAATTTTGGATACCAAAGTGGGTGCTATTAACCTGACTGATCAAGTAAAACAGGTAGATGATCAAACATGGACACTGGATTGGACAGCACCAAACGATGGAGACTATGTGATTTATTCCATGTGGCAACAGGGTACATGGCAGTCTCAAGAACCAGCACAAGAAGATTCCTATGCAATTAACTATTACGGCAGTGCAGGTGTAGAAGCATTAAAGGAATTTTTAAAAAACTATTATTTCTCCGACTCAGAATTAGTAGAGGCAATTAAAAATGCAGATATCCAATTCTTTATGGATTCTCTAGAAATTTCCACAAGCCAGGGGCAGCGAAGCTTATACTGGAGCAATGAGATGCGGCAGGAATTTATCAATAAAAAAGGCTATGATGTTGTTCCTTATCTGCCGCTGCTTTACGGTATCAGTACTGGTGCAAACTTTACTGGTGCGGGCAAACCTGATGGTGTAGACGGCGTACGTATTGGGAATGTGGCACTCAGTGGTTCGGATGGCGCTACAATCGATGAGATGACAACGTGGAGAATTACAAACGACGTATACGATGTGCAAACCCAGCTGATTCAAGAAAAAATGATGGAACCATTGAGAAAATGGTTGAAAGAAAATTATAATATTACTCTTCGTTCCCAAATGCCATATGGTACTTATATGGAAACCTCCGAAATGGGTATGGCAATGGACTATGTGGAAACGGAAACCTTAAATATGAAGGATCAGACAGATACCTACCGCTTGTGGAGTGGCGCAGCCCACATTATGGATATGTTATATTCCTCTGAAACCGCTTGTGTAACCGGCTTAAACTATGGCCTGACCGAACAAGATTACATTAAAATCGCCAATTTGGAATATGCAGCGGGTGTAAACCGTGTTATCTGGCATGGACACGCCTCTTCTTGGGGCCCAGAAAGTAATACTAGCTGGCCAGGATATGAAGGAATGGGCGCAGGTCTATCCACCCGTTTGGATTCCCGTAACCCTGATGCAAAAGATTACTCTGAAATGAATGATTACTATGGGCGTGTACAGAAATTGCTTCGTGAAGGTGTATCCCGTACCGACCTTGGTATCCTCCACTTAAACTATGGTGAAAACACAGAATGGCCAACCCAATATGCAGACTGGATTGGTAACCATCAGGGAATTTACTGGACAGATATGTCCTTACAAAATGCCGGTTATACCTATGACTATTTCTCACCGGATTATCTCAATAAGATGGAATACAATGCAACGACAGGAACCTTAGGCGATACAGTTGGATATCAAGCAATTTTGGTACAACAGCAGAGGATGCCAGTGGATGCAGCAGAACGGCTGTTGGAATTAGCAAAACAAGGTTTAAAAGTAATCTTTGTAGATGACGCTGCTACAATAACCCCATATTACAGCGAATCTAATGAAGATTTGAAAACGGTTATCGATGAAATCAAACAACAGAAAAATGTTGTAACTGTTGCTTCTGAAGCAGAAGCTTATCCAGCATTGTTGAACATGGATGTAAGACCACGTGCGGAATTGGTTGGCTCCAATGAGCAGATTCTCACACAGATGAGGGAAGATAAAGACAATAATCGGTATCTCTACGCTTATAACTACTGTGATGACCAACACAAATTCTTGCAGTATAAAACTACTAACCCACAATCCCATGGGACAGTTGCCAATACTGATATGTCTATAGACGGAATGTATGTTCCATATTGCATTGACCCTTGGACTGGGGAAGTGGAGAAAATCGCTAACTATCGATATGAAGATGGCAGAACGATTTTCAATTTAACACTGGAATATAATGATGTTGCTTTATTTGCGTTTGAACCTGTATCTGAAGAAGAATTGCATGTTGTCAATACAGATGCTGATGTAAGTAACCACAATGGCGATTTTACGGTGCGTGCAGTAAAAAGTGGTACTTACAATACGACCTTGAGCAATGGCAATACCTATAGAACAACGTTGGACGTTCCACAGGCAACTGAACTGACCAATTGGGATTTGTCTGTTGAGAACTGGACAGCAAGTGATGTAACAGATAAACGTTCCGAAACTCGGAAAACTACCGTATATGATAAAGACACCGATTCTTTCCAGGAAGTCGATCTGACAACCGAAGAAGTACGTTACCAAACCAACAAGGATATTATTTCGACTCACTTGGATACCCTTACCACCTGGGATAACATTCCAGAAATCGGAAAAGAGGTTTCCGGTATTGGCTATTACACCACCACTTTTAATTGGGATGCTGATTCTGCGGATGGTGCATACCTTGACCTTGGAACATTCCTCCAGAACGCAGTTGTGGAAGTAAACGGCCAACGTGCAGAAACAGTGGATGTGGTTGACTCTGTAATTGATATAGCTGACCTGCTCAAAGATGGCGAGAATCGTTTGAAAATTACAGTAACCACTACATTGGAAAACCGTATGCTTGCTATGGGTAAAGTTTCTGAAGGAAGCAATACCTATGATGGAGTAGATAAGCTGGTAGGATTTAATGGCTACAGATGTACTTACCAATCTAACGGCTTATCATCTGTCACATTAATCCCATATGCGGAAGAAAAAATTGCTTTGCCAGAAGAAAATTTGGTGATGTCAGCATCTGCGCCGGAATCCGCTATTGTAAACGAAAACTTCGATGTTACTGTTGTAACACCTGCAACGGTTGATGACATTAAGATTTATGATGAAGCAAACAAAGAGATGCCTCTTAATACAATAAAATCGGTTGTAAATGAGGATGAAACCAAAACCTGGACAATTACCATGGCAGTTGATACTGTCGGAAACGACCGTACTTTTAGCATTGCCGCAAAAGGAAAAGTTGGGTATTTCATCAATTCCGGTGTGACCTTTACTATGGATATTATAGCAGAAGGTTCCTCTTCTACTGGCTCAGAAAGTTCTTCTGGTTCAGGAAGCTCTGATGAGAATCTCCCTAGCACAGGGGAAAGCATGCCAATCGTTGCAGCAGCTGCCCTAGCACTGCTTGCAGGTGCAGGAATTGCCTTGGCAAAACGCAAAAACCATAAATAATATAAAATTGATATAGTATTTATTTTTCCTTTTCCATTGATTAAACAAAAAAATACCAGCCTTTTTAAAAGGTTGGTATTTTTTGTTGCTATTTAAAACGGTAATTCAGGTGATTAACGAAAACTGTACTATACACTCATATTTGAGTAAGAAAATTCTCCATTAAACAAAATGGAGTAAAAACCATCCTTAAAGGAATACCAGACTGGATAAGTAAATGGATAATCCATTAGTATGGTTCAATTTTACAGCAAGTTTTAGTAAATGCTATGTTTCAATTCTATATTTCTTGAGAAAAGGTCTGATACATACCAGTTTTACTGGCTTATCATTGTTATTATAGATCTAATAGGACAGTTAAAAATTATACTGATAAATTTTGAAATGAATGGTTTGCTTGAACAATTTTTCGGTATTCAGATGGAGAAACGCCGTATTGTTTTTTAAAGACATGGTGCAAATAACTCGCATCGGTATAGCCAATTAAATGGGCGATGTTTTCCATTGAGGTAGAACTTGTTTCCAGATATCGTTTCACCAGTTCAAGTTTTGATTCTTGCAGGATTTTGGAAAAGCTTTTTCCAGTATATTCATGAATTTTTCTGGAAATATAGCTTTCTGAATAATGGAATTTTTCCGACAGTTCTCCTAATGAAACAGTGGTGAGATTACTGTTGATATAAGTAATAAGATTGCTCATCAACTGTTGTCCTTTTTGTTGATGAGTAGTATCGTAAATACACATTAAAACTGTGATTAAGGCGATTAATGAAGACTGTACCATGGATTCATAATAAGGCCTTTGTATGGTTAATTCGTCCAGAAGGTTATTGATGTAAGGGTCAACAGAGTAAGCTGGAGAGCAGGGGAAATAGATATAGTCCATCATTTTTTGGTTATCGCAAATATAGTTGATGAGAAAACCAGACATCATATCATTGCTTTTTTGCATAGATAAAATGGTTTGTTTAAAAATATCTTTTTGAATGATAATGTTAATAACACAATCGTTTTCGGATAAAGTGCCTATCGCATGGGTAATATTTGGATTAAATAATATTAGATCTCCCTGCTTCATATGAAGCCTTGATTCTGGCATTAAATTGATACAGGAACCCCGATAAACATACGCAAGTTCAAAAAAATCATGGCGATGGTAATAGTAGCCATCTGGGTCAAAGATAGGAGGCCAATGGAGGCAGACATCCACTAATGGACGGTTTTTCATTGGTAAAATAGTGATGTATCCGTTGGATTCTAGTTGAGACTTAATTCTAGTAGGAGTGTTTTTTAAGGTGCAAACAGGAGGACGTGTCTGTTGAAAAGTTTGTACTTTTTGCTTTAAATCTTCCATTTAGTTTTCTCCTTTCCACCAAAATACTTCCCATAACATAAAACTCATTTTCTAAATAATGCCTAAAATTATTATATATTTCATTCAATAATTTGTCAACATACTTTTAAATTGAGAAAAAATAATATTTAGTGTGGTATAAAGCTGAGAAAATTTTTATCACAGATAGTTGAACTATATTATATACAAGAATTGTTTTTACAATTTTTTTGATATAAAAATGAATTTATGTTAATTGTTAAATCTCGACAAAAAACAACAAATTGTTTTGTTGGATTCAATTCTATCTTATGACCAAAAATATTGGTATAATAATTTATAAGAATCAATATAAAAGGAGGATTTTCTTGTGGAAGATATTATGTTTACTTCAGGATTTAATTTTGAAGGATATCACATAACAAAATATTATGGTGTATTTACTGGGGAAGCTGTAATAGGGACAGGACCTATTAGCGAATTAAAAGCGAATTGGTCAGATGTGCTTGGTATTAATAATAAAGCGTTTTGTGATAAATTAGATATTGTAGAAGGAGATGCAATTGTAGCGTTAAAGGAAAATGTATCTAGACATACTCATGCTAACGCAATTATTGGGGTAGATATTGACTTTAATATGTTTGCGAATAATTTGATAAGCGTTATTGTAAATGGTACAGCGGTAAAAATTGAAAAGGACAAAATAAAAGAGGAATACTCCAAAATATTGGATTGCCCGGTAATGGACTATAATTTTTCGATTGATATACGTCCTTGTAAGGCAAGATTTTATATTAGTGATTCGAAACCCACTCTCATGCAGTTACAGGTATATAGCTATTCGCCTAAATTTCTTTCCGCCATGCAGTTTGATCTATCGGTTAATACCTTATTAGGGGACCAATACAAAGTGACAGATATGATTTTAGCGGATTTTAAAATAGATCAAGAACAATCTACTAAAACAATCGGGGTTTATCAAAGTGAAAGAATGCCCATTGAGCTTCCAATCTCCAATTTTAGAGCAATTGAATCAGTAAATATCAATGTAAAAAAATATAAGCAAGGACAAGAAATTGGAAAACCGGCTTATGCCAATACAGTAGTATCATTCCCAGTAACAGCTTTGATCCAGTTAAAGAAAAGATACGGGGATGACGCAGTAAGTGAGATATTTGAAACAGACGATACATGGACCTGTGCTTGTGGATACCAAAATTCACTGGTATTGGATCATTGTAGTTTATGCCATCGCCAAAAAGGAGAAACAATTTGTGGTGACCCACAAGAGACAATCGAAAAATATTCCCTTTACCATACTATTTTAGATGAGGTGCAACCATTAGGAAGTGCAAAAGAAATTTTGGAAGGACTGAAACGTCATCAAGGTGAAATTCCAGACGAAATTATTGAGAAAATTGAAAAAATGGCTACAAACGAAGCGATGTTTGGGAATATGAAGCGGGATTGTATCCAGTATTTAGAGCAACAGCTACCTCATTAGAAAATGGAATAAAATAAGGCGGAACCATTTGGTTCCGCCTATTGTATTATAATAGAGAAAGAGAAGAGGTTATTTTTTCTTGCGAGTAATCAGGATTGCTGCACCTGCTACTGCCAATACTGCGATGCCTGCAATTGGAGCAATATCCCCTGTTTTCGCTGCATTTGCTTTTGTTGTTGTGCTTTCCTGTCCAGTCTGAGTAGCATTGTTATCAGATGGTGTTTTTGTTCCTTCTACTGCTACTAAACTATCCATTGCAGCCTGCACAGATTGTACTGCTGCATCTACTTCTTCCTGAGTTGCATTTTCATTTGCTAATACTGCATTCGCATCTTTTAATGCCGCTTCCAGTACTGCATAGCTTTCCGCTGTGTATGCGTTAGCATCTATCTGATTTGCTTTTGCTACTACTTCTTCCAGGATAGATTTATCTGCTTTGTATCTCAGGTTCAACATTGCGTTTAACAGCTTATCCGCTACTTCGTTAATTTCTGCCTGCATTGCGTCTCCGTCTTTGTATACGCTCTGAGCTGCTTCCAATGCTGTGGTAAATTCCGCTTGACCTGCTTCTACATACTTACTCAGGTCGATTTCTTCTGCTGCTGCAATTAAGCTTGCTAATTCTGTTTTATCGCCTGCTACAAATCCCAACTTATGGATTTCGTTTAGCAAGGTTTTCCATGCTGCATCCACTTCTTCCTGGGTTGCTGCATCATTTTCTGCTACTGATTTTGCATTTGTCAACGCTTCATCAAAGGATTTTTGTACACTTTCGATGGCATTATCATATTCACCGCTTGCTTTTGCTGCATCTGCATATTCGATAACAGAAGTTAAGATGGATTTATTGGTTTGGATTACATAACCGTCCGCAATGCTTGCTACCAATTTACCATCTTGCAGTGAAAAGTTGTAGCCACCTGCTTCCAAGTTGAATTTTGCTGTCATTTGGCCATTGTGTTCTTCCATGCCTACATAAGTAATACCATCTATTGCTGTAAAGTCTGCTACTGCTTCTCCACTTACTGGCAAGTATAGGGTTGCTGTTGTATTTGCTGGTACTACGGTTTCATAAGATGCCAGCTGTCCTTGTTCAGAAGTCCAGTTGCTTTCAATTAATCCATAATAAGAATCATAACTGCCATATACTTGGCTGATACGGGATTGGTCGTTGTATTGTTCACCAGTGTCAAGAGTTGGTTGTAAGATCACGTTTTTGAATCCTGGATTGCTCGTATCAGATGCAATACCAACCATGTATTTGTACATCCATTCCAATACGGAACCATAAGAATAGTGGTTAAAGGAATTCATTTCCTGATGACCAAATCCATCTTCTTTGGAATAGGAGTTCCATCTTTCCCAAATGGTAGTTGCGCCCTGTTTGACTGGGAACAACCAGGATGGCATTTCGTCTTGTAATAACAGGTCGTAAGCCACATTTGCGTTTCCTGTATCAGTTAAAACTGGAGTAATGACATTGGAACCTAAGAAACCAACCGCCAATGTGTTTTGTGTATAACCAGCACGAACGCTGTCTGGATCTGGGTTTTCATTCTTAATGTTTTCCACTAATAAGTTTTCTAACTGTTGTTTCATATTGTCATCATTGTAGAAACCAAGTTTTAACATCCACAACAAGCTAGTCTGGGAGTTTGGCTCCATCACACCACCTTTACCAGAAGAAGAAGCAGTACCAACATCGGAATTTACAGTAATACTGCCATCATCATTGAAAGTCACGTGGTTTTGAATAAAGGTTTGTTTGATGTTTTCAAAACGGTCAGAATAGCTGGCTGCCAGTTCAGTTTCGCCCATAATTTCAGCTACTTGAACCATGATTTGTGTATCGTAGCCATAGAAAGCATCTGTCATAAGTTCTACACTAGTACCTTGGAATGCCAACCAATCTCCGAATGCCATCCAGCTGCCTTTTGGGCCAGCGTATGGTTCCCGTTCATGGGAGATAAGATAATCCATATACTTGCTCATAGCGTCCCAGTTTTCTTCTAGGATAGAAACATCACCAGTTTGTAAGTATAATGTCCAAGGAAGGATAATTTCGATATCGCTCCATCCAGTTGCCCATAAATATGAGAAGAAGCTATTGCTAGCTACTGCGCCAGGAAACCCTGATTTCATGGTATTATCAGAAAGCATATTTTGGAATGTTTCCAAAAACGCCACAGAATCGTAGTTGTATAATCCAGTTTGGCTAAATACTTGAGCATCTCCTGTCCAAGCTTCCCTTTCGTTACGCTGTGGGCAGTCAGTTGGGATGGTAAAGTAGTTGCTCAACTGTCCCCATCTGGCGTTGCTAATCAATTGGTTTACATCAGCATTATTGGTTTCAATAAAACCTGTCTGGTCGGAAACAGAGGAAATTGCACGGCTGCGGACAGATTGAATCGTAATATCATCAGTTGCTGTTAAAGAGATGTAACGGTAACCGAAGAAAGTCATAGCTGGCTGATAGGTTTCGTTCCCTTGTCCAGCAAAAGTATAAGTAGCGGCTGCTTTTGCAGTACGCAAACTTTTTAGGTAAACAGAACCTTTTGGACCATCCCCAGAATAGAGGGCGTCAGGGTCTGTGTTACCGATTTCCAAGTCAGTATTGTAATCACCACTATATACTTTGCTGCCATCGTTTAACATTTCCGCAAAGCGCATAGTAACGGTAGTACCTTGGTCAGCAGAGAATACGAAATTTGGAATTGCTGCCATATTCTGGCCCAGGTCAATCACCATGGTTTGCCCTGCTTTTAGGGAGATGCCACCATCAAAGATTTCTTTGTCTTTCTCTACAATGGTAACATCTACACCATCATTGTAGAGGGCATCGTCGGATTTTTCATAAGCATAATAGTTGTTTACGTTGATTTCCCCACCTTCATAGGAGGATTGTTCTTTTGCTCCAGTATAAACGGTAGCAGAAATTGGATGCTGTTCCAGTTCATCTAGGATACTACCCTGTTCCCCAGTGGAAGCGATAATTGGCTTGTCATAACTACTGGTATTGCAGCTAGACCAATTGGAATCATCATAACCAACCTGCGTATAATCCCCTAAGGCAACCGCTTTGTTGGCATCATAGGTTTCTCCATCCCAAATACTATTGAAAGTAATCGCACCATCCAGAGTTGCTTTCCAATCAGTGGTATTGGTCAGAATATCCTGGGTAGAACCATCTTGATAACTGATTTCTAACATTGCTTTTACAGCAGGTGTTCCTGTAGTAGAACCCATTCCGCCATACCATCCAGTACCAGCTAATACAGAAAGGGCAACATTAGATTGGTCAATTAAATCCGTTACATCATAGGTTTGATAGGTCAATGAAACATCCGTGTTTCCATAACCCGGGCTCATATGGTTGTAGGTCATAGAACCATCGGATTGGACATTGCCCACCTGTTTTCCGTTGATGTATGCCTGATATGCGCCTAAAGAGGTAATATACAGCCGTGCGGATGCAATTTTATTACCGGTTAAGGTTTGTTCTGTACGGAAGATCGGAGCAGAAGAACTTTCTTCCAAACAAAGGAAAGCTGCTTTTTCCCAGTTGGCATCTTCCCCTAAACCAGTTTCAAATTTAGTTGGTTCGGAAGTAGTTGTTTCTCCATTTCTATCCCAAATGGTAACCGTCCAGTAGTATACGGTTTTTGGTTGCAATGGTTCCCCATCATATTGGATTGCAACTGAAGAATCATCTTTTACTTTTCCGGTTGTCCAAATAGGCTGTCCAGAAGCCTCGCCTTGATACAGGTTTACCTGGTAAGCGGTTTGTTCTTGCCCAATTAAGTTAGAATCCATCTTCCAGCTAAACCGTGGGGCATCAGTATCAATCCCAATTGGTTGGTTACGGTATTCTGTTGTTAAATCAACAATGGATGTGCTGGATGTCGAATCAGTTTGCGCGGTTGTGGTAACTGCCATCGCAGAGGTCAGCATACAAACAGCGAGAATCGATGCCAACACTTTGTACTTCAGTTTTCTTGACATACACTTTTCTCCTTTACAATAAAAATAAATAAAAAGTTTTTTCACTTTAGTTCTATTTTATCAATTTTATCCTTTGCTTGTCCAACCAATTTGGGCAATAAACGGAAAGTTTTTGGGCAATAAACAGCAAACTATGGATTGCGCCTAACCGAGAGATTTGTTATAATCAAACTAAAGTAAACAGAAAGAAGGAAAATAGGGATGCTTTCTATGGTGGAGTTGCTCAAACAGCAGGTAGAGCAAATTGTTCAATATCAACTTGATACAGGGGAACAAATGAAATGGACCCAGGAAAAAGGGAATAGGGCAAAGCAAAAATTTTTGAAATTGCCTCCCTCCAAACAGGAAGAACTGTGGAACAAGTATTTCAAGGAGCAACAAGCAGGGCTTTTAAAATTTAATGATACCGGTTTTATTAAATCAGATGCCTTGATTGGGGTATTTATGGATTTTCAAAAATATAAACCATTAAGATCCATAGAACAGGAAAAGAAAAAAGGGGCACCATTACATAGCCATAATTATTTTGAAATGTTTTATGTTTACCGGGGGCATTGTTTTTCCAGCATTGATGGGGTAGAACGAGAATTTAAAGCTGGGGAACTTTGTTTATATAATCTGCAAGCAGCCCATTTTTGTACCCTGCCCTCCGAGCATGATATTGTATTCAATATCATCATACGGGAATCCGCGATTGACGATACTATGATTAAAATGATGTCGGACGAGAATATATTTAGTAACTTTTTTCTTGGCTCTTTGCGGAATGTTAGCAGTAAAACCAGTATGATATTTTCCACCCGTTCCAATGAAGAACTGTTATTTTATCTTTATAAATTGATTATTACGTATTACAATGCTCCTATTACCAATAATAGTTTAATGCGTTCTTTAATGGTCTGTCTGTTCCACGAGCTGGCGAAACAGTATCAAAAACAGGCGGATGAGCAGAGCCGTAAAGAATCAAAGGGAATTCCAATCAGTGAGATTTTGACCTATCTGGATCAGAATTACCGCAATATTAGTTTGCAGCAAACGGCGGAACATTTTTATTACTCCCCTCGTTCTTTATCCAATTTGCTGCAAAAGTATACCAACAAGAAGTTTTCTCAAATTTTACAGGAAATCCGTTTGCAAAAGGCATGTAATTTATTAAAGGATCCCAATATTCCATTGGAGAGCATTCCCCAGATTGTCGGGTATAGCGACCGGCATTATTTGGATAAGCTCTTCCGAAATGTCTATGGCGTTTCTATTTTAAAATATAGGAAAACCTATTGCCAAGAATATGAGTGATCATCAAAAATGATAGAAATTTACACATACAAAAAGGCGGCTCCAAATATTTTAAAAGAAAAATTTTATAAAAAGGAAAAACCCTTTTGATGTAAAAGAAACATCAAAAGGGTAAAATAATATACTGTTATCGAATCTAGAATTGTTTATTGTAGTTAATTAACGAGGAACATAATCAAATGGGTCTAATTTTGTTCCGTTAGAACGAATTTCAAAATGGAGATGGTTACCAGTGGATTGACCAGTTGTACCAACGTAGCCAATTTGTTGGCCGGCACTTACGGTTTGACCTGCACTAACCCCTAATCTGGATTGATGCCCATACAATGTTTGCACACCGTTGCCATGGTCAATAATGACACACAAACCATAACCAGAATACCATTTCGCTAAAATTACAGTACCGGAGGCTGCCGCGTAAATCGGAGTACCGGATGGAGCTGCCCAGTCGATACCATGGTGACCATTTCCAACACCACGGCTTACTTTACCAACACCAGAACTCAGTGGACGTACAAAATTTACACCAGATAAGCTTCCACTACCAGTAGAAGCAGGTAGTACTTTATTATTATCAGAAGTTTTTACTGGTTCTTTTGTCCCCTGCAATTTAATCTCATTTACTGGTGCGGATACTTGCGCTGTATTGGTAACAGTTTTGCTCACTTCTTCTCCGTTTACTACCTGAACCAATGCGGTAACATGGTTAATTCCATTTTGACCTGCCTGCGCAATAGAGGTTTGACCCTGATACATATTCCCATCATCTTGAGTGATGGATTGATATGGTACCTCTTCATCATATTCGACCTGTTTAGTAGCGGTTACACTTAAAAATGGAATGGTCTTAGAGATTTTAACTTGTTGTCCAATTTGGATGGTTTCCTCTGGGATTTCTGGATTTAATGCCTTAATCTCTCCAATGCTGACGGATGTCTTTTGTGCAATGGTAGTGAAAGTATCACCAGGGACAACAGTGTAGGTTTGCTCGCTTTGAACATCAGAATTAACCAGATTTAACAAATCTTCTTCTGGTACAATCGCATCCTGTAAGTATAATCCGGTTTTTAAAACAATCGGGCTTACAAAGGAAGCATCGGTTGTACCGGTTTGTTGCTGATATTCAACCAAAATATTTTCCAGGGTAGTTTCCAAGTTAGCGGAATTTGTGGTTGCACCATAAAACTGGTTATCAATATACAATCCTGTTGCAGTGGAAATATCCGTAGAGGAACAGCTAATCAGTTTGTTTGCTAATTCAGCCGAATTGACTAAATCCTCTTTTTCGTGAATTTTTGTCAAAGAAAATTCTGGCTGGATGTCAAATTCAGATTCGTCATTTACATATACCATTTGTTGGGCAATCAGATCTGTCGCCTCATCAAAATCGCTTTCTTTTTCAATATAAGCAACGACTTCTCCATCGTGGGTAACAGCAATTGCATATTCTTGGCTGGTAAAGTGATGCACTACAAAGCCAAATGCTACAATAACAACAACAGGGACAACCACATTCAAAAATTTTCCAAAGGTAACTCGACCGGAATGGACTTGGTGCGCTAGGACTTGTTTTGTCCGCTGGCCTTTTGCGCCAACACCTTCAATTTCTTTCAATTCCTGATGTAAGTTGTGGATACTGCGGAATGGGGAACCAAAACCGTTTGCCACACGTTCCGCAAAACGGCCTGCTCTTTGCCAAAATCCCATAAAAAAGCTTTTAAACCACCTGCCGCATGCAAACACAGGACGCTTGATAAAACGACCAAAATGAACTACAGCAGAACTGGTATAAGTTCCGATATAAGAAAAAATAGATGATAATGTAATTTGTTTTTTAAATTGTTCAACTTCATCTGTTTCAGCCGGCAGTTTCGTTTCTGCCTCATTACAGTTGTGAAGTGCCATAATAAGTTCTCCTCATAATAAATTTGTCGGTTTTCAAAAGAAAGATTTCTAAACCGTAACAACTTATTACAATTTAGTAACAAGCTTACTTCTATTATACAATAA
Organism: Massilioclostridium coli; assembly: GCF_900095865.1. Lineage (GTDB taxonomy): Bacteria > Bacillota > Clostridia > Oscillospirales > Ruminococcaceae > Massilioclostridium > Massilioclostridium facile. The sequence goes on from NZ_FMIZ01000006.1 coordinate 588,575, forward strand.
ATTAGAAAAAATGCAACTGCAACACAAAGAATGTTTACAAAATATCAGCGTATTCTAGTAGCCTTAACTAGTTTTAATAAATAATTTTGTGCGTATTAACAGTTATATTGCAGTTGTTCTACGGAATAGTTTTCTAATTTTTCTAAAATTTGGATAACGTCCCGTTTGGCGGAAGGCAAATCATGTTCCAGATAATTTCCACATTCCGGTTCTGTTGCCCCTGGGATTTCCCCTTCAAAATCTTTGACAAACTCCATGGATTGACGAACAATTTCGATTGCGGTTTCGTGAGGTAGATTACGGGTAATAAAATAGAACCCAGTACGGCACCCCATTGGCCCTACATAAACCACATGGTCAGCATGTTCTGTGTTGCGTGCATAGGTGGCAAAAAGATGTTCTATTGTATGCATAGATGGATTAGAAAGGTAAACCCCTCCATTGGGTTTTACCATCCGGACATCATAGGTGACAATGTCACCATCTATACGAGAGATATACATACCAATCCCCAGTTTGGTGTGATCAACAGTAAAGCTGGCAATTTTTTTCATAATAGGTTCCTCCTATCTTTCGGTTTGTTCCGTAGATTCTTCTGTCTTTGTATGTTGTTCTACTATTTTTTCGATTTGCTCTGTTTGGTCTTGTTGGTGTAGGCAGTCCAATATTGCTCGGTCCATTGTTTCATCCGGGGAAATGACCAATAAGCTGGGTTTCCCAGTGCTACGGGAACGGAAACAGATATATTTATTGTTCTTATAATCGGGATGTTTTGTAGCATATAAAACCTGTTCGTAGTTGGATTTTTCTAGATTAATTCCATCTTTATTTGTATAAGAAAGAAAATCATGTACTGGACGGACAAACATTCTGTCTTGTTTCCGCTGCGCTGTTAACAGAACAGTAAATCTGCCTTCGTCCAAGGTATAATCATAAACCTGTTTGGTCTTACCTACTACTTTGCAGGCATAGTAAACCACGGCAATTGCTACAATATATCCAATAATTGAGAATATCCCCATTTTAGAGGCAAAAAAGAAAATGCATCCAAAAATAAAAATACAAATAAAAACCAAAAGGGTTTGCTGACGTTTCTCTTTTTTGGTTACTTCCCGTTTTACTGTTTGGTGGATATAGTCCATTTTCATTCCTCCATATAGATATTCTTATAAAAAGGATTTTTTCTGACATTATGGCAGTTTATACAATATTTTAGCATAATTTTTTTATTAGTACAATAGAAATCTCTTGCCTTTACAGGAGAATCTTGTTATAATAAAAAAATAGAATTAATTTTAATAATATTGTTTTCATTAATGGTACCTATCAATGTACTATTAAAATAAGTTTTTGTTTTCACAAACACATAGACCGGGTTTTAGTAAGAATCAGAACCGCATGGCATCAGAGAGGTTTGCCACCGTCTGTAAGCAAACCACATGCCTGATTTCCGAATTTCCCCCGTGAGTGGCTCTGTTGAACTTGAGTAGGCAGTGACGGTTTGCCCCCGTTAAAGGTGTTGAGTGCCTGGCTATTTTGAGCTGGGAATCAGGGTGGTAACACGGAACCAATGGCTTCGTCCCTTATAGGGATGGAGCCTTTTTTGTTGTATGAGTTTGTGGAAACACAATTTTAGGAAAGTAAATCAAAATAAATCGAGGAGGCAAATACGATGAAACAAGCGCTGGAACAGATTAAAGCTACAGCGGAACAAGCACTGCATGCCTGTACAGACCTGAAGGAATTGGATGCCATAAGAGTAAAATTCCTAGGCAAAAAAGGTGAGCTGACTTCTATTTTAAAACAAATGGGAAAACTCTCCCCAGAAGAACGCCCCGTTATTGGACAATTGGCAAACCAGATTCGTGGGGATATTGAGCAGGATATCACAACCCGTATGGCTGAAATCAAACAAGCGGAGATGGAACGCCAGTTAAAAGCAGAAAAAATTGATGTTACCCTGCCAGGACAAAAATTTCAAATGGGGAAAAAGCATCCGTTAACCGCTGTTTTGGATGAAATTAAAGATATCTTTTTAGGAATGGGGTTTGATATTGCAGCAGGTCCAGAGGTAGAAACCGACTACTATAACTTTGAGGCATTGAACCTGCCAAAAAACCATCCAGCACGGGATACCCAGGACACTTTCTACATTACAGATAATATTCTGTTGAGAACCCAAACATCCCCTGTACAAATTCGTGTGATGGAAAACAAGAAGCCTCCAATTCGTGTGATTGCACCAGGTCGTGTATACCGTGCGGATGCGGTGGATGCAACCCACTCCCCATTATTCCATCAAATTGAAGGCTTGGTTGTGGATAAAAACGTTACCATGGCTGATTTGAAAGGGACTCTGGAGATTTTCGTGAAAAAATTATATGGGGAAGAATCGGTTGTCCGGTTCCGTCCACACCATTTTCCATTTACAGAACCATCCGCTGAACTGGATGTTCAGTGTTTCTCTTGTAAGGGGGAAGGCTGCCGCTTGTGTAAAGGGGAAGGCTGGATTGAAATCCTTGGTTGTGGTATGGTTCACCCAAAAGTATTGCAGAACTGTGGGATTGACCCAGAAGAATACAGCGGATTTGCGTTTGGTATGGGCCTGGAACGTGTGGTAATGCGCCGCTACAATATTGACGACCTGCGTATGTTCTTTGAAAACGATATGCGTTTTTTAACTCAGTTCTAATGGAAACCAATTTAAATCAAAATAATTCCGAAATAGGAGGAAGATCGTAATGAATTTGTCCATGAAATGGCTTTCTGACTATGTGGATGTAGACGTAACCCCAAGGGAATTCTCCGAAGCGATGACTATGTCCGGCTCCAAAGTAGAAGGCTATGAAATAGAAGGGGAAGAAATCTCCAAAGTTGTAGTAGGAAAAGTATTATCCATTGAAAAACACCCAGATGCGGATAAACTGGTGGTTTGTCAGATGGAAGTTGGCCAGCCAGAACCAATCCAGATTGTAACAGGTGCCACCAATTTAACTGTAGGAGATTTGGTGCCAGTTTGCTTGGATGGTGCAATCCTGCCAGGGGGTAAAAAAATTAAAAAAGGAAAACTCCGTGGCGTATTGAGCCAGGGGATGATGTGTTCTTTAGGGGAATTAAAACTAACCAAGAACGATTTCCCTTATGCCATTGAGGATGGTATTTTTGTATTGCAGGAAGATTGCCAGATTGGCCAGGATATCCGGGAAGCAATTGGATTAAACGACACCTGTGTAGAATTTGAAATTACCTCCAACCGTGCAGACTGTTTGTCCGTTTTAGGTTTGGCAAGAGAAGCAGCAGCAACATTTCAAACACCATTACATTGGAACAAACCAGAAGTAAAATCCTGTGGTGGTGATATTAATGATGAATTGAATGTAACAGTGGAAAATACCGACCTCTGTACCAGATATATGGCCAAAATGGTGAAAAACGTAAAAATTGGGCCATCTCCACGTTGGATGAGGGAACGTTTACGTGCAAGTGGCGTGCGTCCTATCAATAACTTGGTGGATATTACCAACTATGTGATGCTGGAATATGGCCAGCCAATGCATGCATTTGACCTACGGTTTGTAGAAGACCATTCCATCCACATCCGCACCGCAAGAGAAGGGGAGGTCATCACGACACTGGAAGGAGCAGAACACAGATTAACTCCTGAAATGCTGGTCATCTGCGATAGCAAAAAACCAATTGGCGTTGCAGGCGTTATGGGAGGGGAATACAGTGGTATTATGGACGACACCACAACTGTTGTATTTGAATCCGCTATGTTTGATGGGGCTTCTGTTCGAACCACAGCCAAAGCGTTAGGAATCCGTACAGAATCTTCCGCCCGGTTTGAAAAAGGTTTGGATGCCCGCAATTGTGAGGATGCTATCATGCGTGCATGCGAATTGGTAAATATTCTGGGCTGCGGGGAAGTTGTAGATGGAACCATTGACAAAGCTTACTTTGACCCAACTCCAAAAACAGTTACTTTTGAGCCAGAGTGGACCAACCAGTTCTTGGGAATTCAATTGACCAGAGAAGAAATGGTAAAAATTTTGGAAAGCCTTTCCTTTAAAGTGAATGGAGATCAAATTGAGGTACCTGCTTTCCGAATTGATATTGAACACAAAGCGGATATTGCGGAGGAAATTGCCCGGATTTACGGTTATAACAATATTCCAACTACAGTTATCCGTGGAGTTGCGGAAGCAAGTCTGACTCCTGAACAGCAGTTTGAAAAGAAAACAGGGGAAATTATCCGCGCTTTGGGATGCAATGAAATTGCAACCTATTCGTTTATCAGCCCCAAATATTACGATAAAATCAATCTTCCAAAAGATAGTCAATTGCGTGAATCTGTTACCATTTCCAATCCATTAGGGGAAGATACCAGCGTAATGCGTACCACAGCAATCCCTTCCATGTTGGAAGTTTTGTCTCGCAACTACAACAACCGTAACCCACAGGCTTGGATGTATGAAATTGCTACTGTTTATCTGCCAAAGGGAAAAGATGTTCAGCCAGATGAGTTGAATAAAATTGTCATCGGCTTATACGGTGGTAACAGTGATTTCTACACCTTAAAAGGTATGGTGGAATTGTTGTTGGATCGTTTGAATATCAAAGATTGGGACATTGCAGTTACAGAAGATGCAATTCCATTCCATAGTGGACGCTGCGCTACCATCCTGAAAGATGGTGTGGAATTGGGTGTATTGGGAGAAATCCATCCAGCGGTATTAAACAATTATGGAATTGGAACGAAAGCATATGTGGCAAACTTTGATATGCAGGCTTTGTTTGCAGCACAATCCGAGGAGGCTACCTATCATCCATTGCCAAAATTCCCAGCAAGCACCCGTGATTTAAGCCTTGTTTGCGAAGAAGAATTGCCAGTGATTGAGATCGAAAAAGTAATCAAATCCTCTGTAGGCAAGATTTTGGAGCAATTGGAACTGTTTGATATTTTCCGTGGTGAACAAATCGGAGAAGGTAAAAAATCTGTTTCCTTCTCTCTAGTAATGCGTTCCCATGACCATACATTAAATGATGAGGAAGCGGACAACGCTATCAAAAAGGTACTGAAAAATCTAGAAAAAATCAATGTTGTTTTGAGATAACAATATTGTATTATAAAAGAAGCACCAGTTTTTGCTTGAAAAAACCGGTGCTTCTTTGTTTATGAAAAGTAAACTATTAATGCTATATTTTATAAAAAAGAATATTTAAAAGAAAACTTTGATAAAATATGAAATGAGAAAGATAAGTGATTTACAGATAGTAAATTAGTAAATTGATAGGAAGAACAGAGCGAAAAAATATGGGTATGAGTTTTATTGGCAGTTCGCCTTGAACCTTATTTGAAGAAATTTTTATCAGTTCTACAAATTAACAGCCCTACTAGTGGAATCCCATAAAAAGCTTTCGCTTGAAGTATCAAGGAATGTAATATATGAAAAGAAAACTTCTGTTAGAATGATAGTTACAGGTTTATAAACTGTAGGGACAATAATACAAAAATTTAGTACATCCATAGGATATTGATGTAGGTGCTTATGAGGCTATATTACAGTCATAAGAGTGTATAGGTAAAATAAAATCGTTTCTACTAAAAAATTACTAAACTTAAATCTAAAATAAAATCCTATTTTGATATAAAATAGGATTGGTCTAATCATTTACAAAATTCAAAACCACCGGTTGAACTGGTAACTTGCACGACCCCTAAAAGACTGGCTATTACTGGTTTAACTCATTATTACGTTACATCATAAATAGGGCAAAAATAGTACTTTTTAATTCGCTATTTTTTGTATATTCTTTGACTTTTCGACTAGCATAAAGCTCGCCGTTATAATTGTTGCATTACTCTTTTTCATCCCTGGTAAAACCAAGTTTTTTTCACGTCTAAATACACTAAAAAACAAGGCAATCTATTTAATAGATTGCCTTGTTTTAAAAATATAGGAAAGGATAAGAACGCTATTATTTTTTCCTACGGGTACAATATACGGTTGCACCAGCTACAACAATGGCGGCTAATCCTGCAATTGGAGCAAAATCTCCTGTTTTTGCTGCGGTCGCTTTGGTTGTTGTAGTTGTGTGCCCAGTTTGGGTAGCTGTTGAAGGATTGTTTTCGCTTGGTGTTTCAACTGTTCCATTTACTGCTACTAAACCATTCATTGCACTCTGTACGTTTGTTACTGCTACGTCTACTTCCTCCTGAGTTGCATTTTCATTTTCCAATACTGCTTTTGCGTCTTTTACTGCTGCTGTCAGTACTGCATAGCTTTCCGCTGTATATGCGTTTGCATTTACTTTGTCTGCTTCTGCTACTACTTCTTCTAGGATAGATTTATCTGCTTTGTATCTCAGGTTTAACATTGCGTTTAACAAGTCATCCGCTACTTCATTGATTTCTGCCTGCATGGCATCCCCATCTTGGCATACCCCTTGGGCTGCTTTCAATGCTGCGATGAATTCCGATTTGCCAGCTTCTACATAACGGTCTAATTCTCCGTTAATTTCTTCCGCTGCTGCGATTAAGCTTGTTAATTCTGTCTTATCCCCTGCGATAAATCCTAATTTATGGATTTCATTCAGCAGTGTTTGCCATGCTGCATCCACTTCTTCCTGGGTTGCTCCTACATTGTTTGCTACTGCCTTCGCATTTTCCAATGCCGCGTCAAAGGATTTTTGCACACTTTCGATGGCGTTATCATATTCTCCACTGGCTTTTGCATTTTCCGCATAAGTAATGACAGAATTTAAAATGGATTTATTACTTTGTGTTTCAGTTACTGGAACTTTTGTCATAGTAACCAATTTTACTTCACCTGTTAAGCCATAGTCATCTGGCTGTACATCATTTAACCAGGAATCTTTATCTTTCCATCCAGCATAATCCAATTTGCGCATGATGTTTCTTAAGCTGGAAGTAACTCGTACTTCAATTTTGTTTTCTCCAGGAACACAGTATTGACTGATATTTGCATCACGACCATCCATATTTAATCCAACTTGTTGATCGTTTACAAATAGTGCTGCTGTTCCATTATTAAAGGACTCTGCGTTGAATTCAATGGACTGGTTCTCACTGGACCAATTTTCTGGTAAGGTAAAGGTTGTAGTGTAGTGTCCAACACCGGATACATCTTCCCCTACTGCTTCAATATCTTTCCATGGTTTCAGTTCGCTTAATTCGCCTGCGTTCTTTTCTACTTTATTCGTGCTATAAGTAACTTCAGTTGTGGTATAACCGAAACCTCTATCTTCTGTACGGGTTAATTTATCACCTGGCTCCCAGGATTCTACAGTCAGATTCCATTTATCCAGATTAATGTCATCCAAAGCTTCTACATTTGTTTCAAAAGTCGAGCCATCACTATAGGTAATAGTAGCTGGTCCACTTTCACTGACATTCATAACAGTTTGACCGTCTTCTACGGAAAGTTTATAAACATTGTCTTTGTTTACAATTGTTTTTTCGGTTGGGTCTTCTACATCAGGGTTTAATGCGAAAATCATCACTTCACCTGGAGCGATATCCACATTTAGGATTGTTCTGCCATCTTCATAAGAGTAGTCCACTACTTCATTGACTTCACCTGTCCAGGTATCCAGTACATAAGGGGCATATATACCATCTACTGAAACCTGTCCAACATAATTTTCAGTATCTTCATACATGTAGTTATAGAGGAATAAATAGGTTGCATCTTCAGATTTTCTCATTACTGGAACGATATTCTGGTTGATTTCCACGTTTTCGGAACGAGGTTTTACGTTTAATTCCGCCAACGCATCGTAAGCTTCTTCTACAGAGCCAATACATTTTACATTGTCCAATTGACGGATCTGATCCATAACAGCAACCATTTCTTCATCTAATCCATCATTAGAACCGGTTGTGATCGCTGCGCCATCATTGTATTTATATACTCTGCCTGTTTGGTCAGAGTTCCGTACAAATTCGGTGCTTGGGCCGTCTACCAGGATGACAGGTAAACCACTTTGTGCCCATTGCAATAGAACTTTGGCGCTTTCATAAGGCATTTCTTCTTGATATACCACAATTGCTTGGTAACCAACTCCATCCGCTTGGATTAAGCCGTCGCTACATGTGATATCTTGATCTTGCAGCAAGTATGGGGAGAAGTAATCATAGGTATAACCTGCATCTTGTAAGGTCGTATCCTGCCAGTAAATACCTTTATGCTGATGGAAATCATTGTTGATATAGTCTTTGGAACCATCATTTCTTAATAGGCCACAGTTAAAGAAGTAGTCATTTCTCAAAATAGCCAAATCCATTTGAGGAACGCCTTGTTCCAACACTTTTTGGACACGGTTTAAATGGGTATTTAGTTCATTATAATCCATGGACCATGGTTGGCGTTTGTTAATACGTTCGGAGAACCTTGGCATCATACCTTCGTATCCTGGCCAAGAGCAGTTTTGTTCTGGTCCATATTCAGAGGAATATCCATGGGTTACAACTTTTTGAATACCGGAAGCATATTGAGTATAGTAAATTTGACGCAGGTAATTATTGTTATTGTAATAGTTTTGATAATACATTGCGCCGGTTTCAGAGGAGTAACGTTTATTATAAAGATGAGCTGCACCAGACATACCACGGAACAATTCTGGTTCTACTCCCATTTCAAAGGATTCGGTTTCAACAAAATCCAAATCTTTAATTGGCTGGGAAATTTCCAACATAGAACCATAAGAGTTCTCCGCACGCAGGTTCATTCCAAAAGAATCCAGCCATTGTTCCAGTGGCTGTAAGCAGTTTTCACGGTACAAATCTGTATCGGTTTGATACATATCGTTACGAATGCGGTCAGTAAAGTCACAATCTTCATCTCCAGCCAGTTCGTATTGGTAGCGTAGGTTACCTTTATCGTTCCCAGCTTTGGAGCCTTCCCGTAAAATCATAAATGGAAGGTAGAGGGATGGATCATAGCCTCTTCTGGTTTCAAATTGCTCAATGTAATCCGTACACCATAATTGGCCTGTTGTGTTGGTTCCCCTTGGGCGAAGTTCTAGAGAATCCATGTAGAAGTCCGCTTCATCCACCTGTTTTATGTAGCTTTGCATCTCTTCATCCAAAACATGTTGCTGCCAATAGTCAATTAAAGCATTCACACCTGTTTTGTCAAAGTAGTTAATAGTATAAAAATATCCCGCGGAACTTGATTCCGCGGGATATTTTTATAGCAGCGCATGAACTATATGCGCATGAATGATAGAAAAGAGAAAAAGAAGTTTTACAATATTATTTTTTCTTACGAGTAATCAGGATTGCTGCACCTGCTACTGCCAATACTGCAATGCCTGCGATTGGGGCAAAGTCCCCTGTTTTCGCTGCGTTTGCTTTTGTTGTTGTGCTTTCCTGTCCAGTCTGAGTAGCATTGTTATCAGATGGTGTTTCTGTTCCTTCTACTGCTACTAAACTATCCATTGCAGCCTGCACAGATTGTACTGCTACGTCTACTTCTTCCTGGGTTGCATTTTCATTTGCTAATACCGCATTCGCATCTTTTAATGCCGCTTCCAGTACTGCGTAGCTTTCTGCTGTGTATGCGTTCGCATCTATCTGATTTGCTTTTGCTACTACTTCTTCCAGGATAGATTTATCTGCTTTGTATCTCAGGTTCAACATCGCGTTTAACAGCTTATCTGCTACTTCGTTAATTTCTGCCTGCATTGCGTCTCCGTCTTTGTATACGCTCTGAGCTGCTTCCAATGCTGCGGTGAATTCCGCTTGACCTGCTTCTACATACTTGCTCAGGTCGATTTCTTCTGCTGCTGCGATCAAGCTTGCTAATTCTGTTTTATCGCCTGCTACAAATCCTAATTTATGGATTTCATTTAGCAAGGTTTTCCATGCTGCATCCACTTCTTCTTGAGTTGCTGCATCATTTTCTGCTACTGCTTTTGCATTTGTCAACGCTTCATCAAAGGATTTTTGTACACTTTCGATGGCATTATCATATTCGCCACTTTCTTTTGCGGCATTTGCGTATGCAATTACTGCGTTCAGGATACCTTTGTCCGCTTGTTCCTGATCAGCCAAAACAACTTCGGTATATGGGGTCAATATTGCACTTACCAATCCATTATCGGTAATTGGCTCGCCACCAAAGCTAGGGCCACCACCGCCGCCAGCAAAAACATCGCTTTCTACCCGTGCACGTTTGTTCAAGGTAGTAGTGAGTTCGATGGTTAAAGTATTGGAGCCTTCTATTAAATATTTTCCTAAATCAACCGTATCTGTCAGATTATTAATGACATCAATTTCCTGGCCGTTGATGGTAATACCAGTAATCTGGTCATTACCATAGGACATCCACAGGTTTGCTTTGGAACCATCCCAATCAAATGTAGTGGTATAGTATCCACGTCCTGATACATTATCCATAGAAGCAACGCCTAAAGTAGCCAGCTGTTCTTCCGTTGCCTGGATATCTGCCCAGTTCACTAGGTTTTGTTCTCCAAAATCAACGGTAATAATCTCTGTTTCGGAAGGATCTACGGTTTGGATTCCAGTTTCTGGGTCTACCATACTACTTGCGTCCTTATATTTTGGGCCATAACTGTCGATGGTCAAATTCCATTTCGCATCGCTTAAATCCAATACCTCACCGGATTTATCAATGGTAACATCCTTTGTTGTACCATCGGACAAGCTAACTTGGTAACTGCCCGCTGTGTTGGAGCGGAATACCGCATTATGATCCACATCACGTGCGATTTCGTAATCACCATTGTCCGCATTTACATCTGTTACATAGTCAGATGGAGCAGGGAAGTCGGTTGTATTATTGGTAATTGCGATGATGGTAGATGCTCCTGGATCCAGATTATCCAGGCAGAGGGTGATGGTACCATCGCCATTGTCAGTGTATTCTCCAATTTGTGTGATTTCCCCGGTCATAGCATCTAACATATATGGGGTACCAGAACCTTCTAAGGTTACAATAGCATCTTGAATAGCTTCCCCATATTCCCCAGTTTTGTATATTTTAGAAGAACCTGCGGTCAACATACCCTGGAAAGTGGAAACATCGTTAAACATGTAGTAGTAGTTGGTTCCGTCAGTGGTATCCTGATACATGGTGGTTTCCAGTTTTGGGATGCTATAGTTGGCATAGCCGGTAACGCCCAAGGATTTTAAAATTTCGGGAATTTCATCTTTATTGGAAGTTTCTTTTACATTGTCAAAAGTTAACAGTTCTTGATATAATTCCTGTACTTTTGCATCCATATTGTCTGATTTTTCTGTCCCATATACTTTGGAAGGATTGCTGGAGTAAGAAATAATTGGTATACCAGCTTTTGCATAATCCAGAATAGTTTCCATTGATTCTACAGAGATGGTGGAAACTTCGCTTAATACCAACGCTTTATAGCCAGGACCATCCGGATAGATCATCTGATTTTGTACATCATGGGCATTTTCGCCATTGATCAGTGCTTCGCTCATAATGTTATAGGAATAGCCATGATCTAGCAGTGCCTGCATGGAGTTTCCACTTGGGTTTTTAAACGCCAATGTTCCATCGCGTACAACGGCAACATCAACTTTCTGGTTCGCATATTGTAACAATGCCTGGTTACGGGACACATAATCGGTTACCATATCCATTTCGTCCCAATAGGCTTGACGGTAGGTATATGGTTCACCAAAGGAACCACCAAATGGATCCCAACCTGGCCAGTCCGCATGAAATCCGTTGATGGATTTTGAATAAGCACTTCCGTGGAAGATCGCTCTGTTTACCCCCCAGGAGAAGTTTGCGGTCAATTCGAATAGGATATCCTCCCAGTTAAATTGATAAATACTAGCTCCAGTAATGGCTTCCATAGACAAATATTTTTTATTGTACAAGTTAGCGGAAGCGGATAACTGGCGTAAGCCATCTCCCTTGGTCATATTATCCCCTTCAGGGATTGTAACAGTGGAAGCTGCGCCTGCAATATCCAAACCTGTTAAATCATAAGTTTGCGCACGGTAGTTGCATCCAATGCTTTCTGCCCATTTATTCGCTGGAATACAGTGTTGTGTTTCGTAGAGATGCCCCATAATATCGTTATAGTCTTCAACAATTCTGGCACCTAACTCTTTTTCTTCCTCATTGTCATAGGTATAAACCAAATCTTTTGGATCAGCACTTGCACCAAATCCACCATAGGTGCGTTCACTGGCGACAACCGCTGCTATAACATCCTGATATTGGTAATTCTCTCCATAGTAAGCGGCAATTTCTTCTTTCAGGTCAGGTGCCCACAGGTTGGTAGTTTTATTTGCTTCAATGGAATCCTCAAAAATGCTGCCGCCGTTTTCACGGATCATTGCCGCCAGCTCGGTATCATTTAAGATATAGTTATCCCAATAGTCTGTAATCGCATTGATGCCATCGTCATTAAAGAAATCCATTACATAGCATCTGTTGTGCATTACTACAGAAGAACCACCGTTAAACAACTGTCCAGTACCACGGTAATAAACAGAAACCAGCACATAATCCCCATCGCTTACATCATCCGCAGTGAGTCCAGATAAATCTGCCTGATAGTAGTGCTGTTCATCTGCCATACGTTTTCTGTTTCCATCGGCGTCCACTTTTGCTGTTTCATTTGGGTCCGCCTGTTCTGGGCCGAAAGCATCCAGGGTCTCCTGATAGTCCCAGCCTTGGGATTCCGCATACGCTTTGTCTGGAATACCTGCTGGTGTTGTTTTTCCTTCAATTTCGGAAGCATCCATCCCTTTTAAGCTGGAGAAATCCAGGTTATATCCTGTATAAGGAGTTCCTTTTTCTTCTTTATCTGTTACGGAAACCACTTTTGCCAGGTTGGTAGAAACCAACGTATCGGTAAAAATAAAATGAGCGTTCTTGCCGTCTGTTGTTTTGGTTTCCGGTAATTTTAGTTCAACAGAACCATTTTGGATATCTTCCGCGGTAACAGGGGTAAAGGATACTGCTGTTTGTTTGGAAGTTTGAGGGTCGTTGGGGTCAATGGTGTTCACGCATGGTGGCCAGTGTGCGGTAATCGTCAGGTCAACAACAAAACCACCTTCAATAGCGTTTGCCGCTTTGTAAACTTTTTTCAGTAATTTTACCCAGGAATCAGAACCCCATCCACAGTATTCCGCCTGGTCATTGGTATAACTAGTAGAGTCGGAAAGCATGGCGATTTCAACGCCACCAAACCCTGCTTCTGCCAAAGAATTGATTTGTTTTTCAATAACATCGTTGTCATCAATTCCAGCGGTCGCATCGGGGAACCACATCCTTGCCATTGGTTTCGCGGTGTAATCCGGATTCTTAAAATAAGAGATAGCCGAATTGGAATCCGCTTGTGTCGCATTGGCTGGCAGAACGGTCGCTGTTGCAGATAACAGCATAGTTGCCGACAGAACTGCTGCCAACAGTTTATGAGATTTTTTCATAATAGATCCTCCTTTTTCTATTACTAATAAAAAATCATTGTATTTATGATATTTTTAGTATAATAGAATGGAACAATATTGTCAGTATCGTAATGTAAGGTAAACCTCAATAAATTGTACACTATATCCAGTTATTTTATTTAATAGATTGATTTTTACAACAATTTTTATTATAATAAAGAATGGAGGGAAGGAGGATTTTTTATGGAATTGGATAAAATCATGGATACAATGCTCCACCAGCAAAGAAACCCTGACCGGGAAAAACTGAAGCCATTTCAGCCGGAAGAATTGAAAAATCCCCATGCAAGATGGAGGATCAATAAAGAATCCATGGGAAAATACTTCAAACTAAACGATATTGGGATCAACCTCCATATTCCGGAATTTAATAAAATCCAGGTTGCGCACAAGCATAGTTTTTTTGAGTTGATCTATGTCTATCGGGGAAGAATGAAGAACCAGGTGGACCGTATCAAAATAGATCTGGAACAGGGAGATTTTTGTCTGATGAACCCAGATGCCATCCACACCCCTGTTACCATCGGGGAAAATGCCCTCGCCTTAAATATTTTGATGACCAATGATTTGTTTGAAAAATCTTTTATGAACCTAATTTTGGACAACCAGTTATTGGCCAATTTTTTTGTAGACTCATTGTTCCAAAAAAAGCAGGAGAAAAACTATTTGGTGTTTTCTCAACAATATTTAAATCAAACGACAATACAGGAATATTTAAAACGAATTTTAACCGAATATTTTCATACTGCTTTATATCAACAAAGCGTAGTAGAATCTTTATTATCCTGTTTATTTGTAGAATTGACCCGAGGTTATCAAAAACAGTTGGAGGATACTAGCCGTAAAGAATTTTCAAAAGCAAACCTCTCCAATATTATTGCTTACCTTGCGGAAAATTATAAAACAGTAACCGTACAATCGGTATCAGAACACTTTAATTATCATCCAAAGTATTTACCCAGCTTGCTGAAAAAATATACGGGAAAAGGGTTTTCTGATATTGTACAAGGGTTTAAACTAAGTCATGCCTGTCAGCTTTTAAAACAGACTGACCTTTCTATTGCAGATATTGTGGAAGAAGTAGGATACTCGAATCGAAGCTACTTTTACCGTGTGTTCCAAAAACAATACCAAATGACACCATCTGAGTATCGGAAAAGAATTCACACCAGTACCAATTTGGAACATTTTCCTTATGAATTCCAATAAGACAGATTTCGAACCCCGGATAAAGGAATATAAATACTTCTTATCTATATCAAATAAAAGCAATATAGATCATGTAACCTGTAACTATATGAAAAATATTTTATAAAAATACAATATAAGTTACTGCCTCTACTTTCGTGATAAAAAATCACTATCTTTCCTTGTACATAACATCTTTTTTATTTTATAATCTCCAATAGAACCAAAAAATTTTAATCATATACAGCAAACATACCCCCTGCTCTAATAGAACAGGGGGTATGTTATGTAAAAAAATATCATCACAAAAAGGAATATGCTGAAAACAACATCAATAGAACGATCGTGGAGCCAATACGGATTCGATTCATAAATACGATAATCCACACATAATTTCATCATAAAAGCAGATAGAACGAAGAAACAGATGAAACAAAAATTAGTGCCAGTTTATACGTTTGTTACGCCCTTTGAATGCTTACAAAAATCCCTAATACATTTTTCCCACTAAAATAAAAAAACCAAATCTGGGCTTTTTTATAGAAAAATTTTATTACTGTTGATATGGATTATTATCGTTATTTTGATTCTGGTTTTGTGGTGGTTGCTGTTGGTAAGGTGGTTGTGGTGGATATGGAGGATTTCCATAAGGAGGCTGCTGTCCTCCCTGATAAGGCTGTTGTGGCTGCCCATAAGGCCCATAATGATACGCACTACGTGTATTTAATAAAATAAATTGAGGGGTATTTTTTTGGATAATTAAAATAAAGATCCCAGGTAAAAAAGTCATACTGAGCAATAAATATGCTACTAAACTCACAGCAATAAAAAGCCCGCTATTATCCGGTGCATACTCTTTAAATACCGTATAGTAACTCATAAACTGCAAAACAGTTCCCCAAATAGATGCCGTAACCCCAATAATCATCAGTACACTCATCAATATAATCATCCATCCAAAAGTGGGAAGGTCAGGGGTATACATACCTTGCTCAATCCATTGAATATTGTATAAAAGGTCAAAGATAATATTGACAGAAAATATGGAAGAAATTGTGGTTGTCACAACAGAAATAATGGAAAGTACTAATAAAAGAACGCGACGATTGGTTTGTTTTTGATATTGCCCATTGATATTATCCGCAACAGCGCCAATTAAGTAAGAATTGGCAAATGGAACCCAAGCAAGCCAAGGGTTTGGCATATTCCTCCGTTTTGCCAATTTCATATAAGCTATTCCATTTAATACATACTGCGGGATCACGACCAAACATATGCTCACCAGTAATACTATAATATACATCGTAAACATCACATTATATTCACTCATTGCAATTCCACCTTTCTGGCTGGACATCTCTATTTATTTTGAGTATACCACAAATCATGATTTCTGTCCAGATTTATTGTTATAACCAATATTTTTATTGAGGATATCCATTGCATATGAAGTAAAACTCAAAAGTATTCCTGCTTCCCATAAAGAAATATAGTAAGCCAGCTTTTATTAAGCGATCCATTATAAGACAAAGTTTATGTTATACTATTTTTTCTATATTAGATAAAACAAAAAAGCTTTGATTGATATCAATCAAAGCTTTTGCATCGGTATTTTAACTCTTTGGTTATGGCAAAATATAAATATTTACAGTCCTAGAACCCCAATTACGGCATTCACCTTCTGAGTTCATAAATAAATCAACTAAGATTTCGTTTTTCATACAGGATCCACCAGTATCAGCTGCAATCGCATAGCCATATACACGCCCATCTGCGCTGGCAATATACATCTTTGTCCCATAAGGGATCACATTTGGATTTACCGCAACATAACCAGGTTTTACCGTTCTACCTGTTGAGGTACGGGCGCCTGCTGGAGCGGTATAAGCTACCCCACGGCCTGTAATTACTTTTGTATAATTGGTAGGGATTCCATTTCCATCAAAGCTAATCCCCGCAGGTGTATCCAATTCAGAAATAACAGATTTTCCTGCTACACTTTTTTGTTCTACTGGGGTTTTTGTCCCCACTAAAACGACACGATTTACCGGTTGAACGGTTACTTCGGATCGAACCGGCTGTTCCGAACGGGAAACAAGGTTGCCGTCCTCATAAGTGCAGGAATAATAATCTACCCGTGTACCAGTAGAGCCTGCAGTTTGTTCTTGGGTTACCCCTTTTAACAAACCATCTGTTTCTTGATAAATGGTTTCAAATGGCAGCTCAACTTGTTCTGCTACCTCATTGGTGGTAACACGGACAACGGTAATGGATGTTCCTTCTTTTACTACATTGTTTACATCCTCTGACACCGTATCTGTTGAACCTACCGCCACATTTGCCAACTCCAGTGCATCCTGAACAGTTCCACGTACCATAGGTACTTGTACTGTTTTTCCATCCGCTGTAACAGAAACATCAAACGCCCTGTTAATTCGGATGTTTGCATGGTTGTTATCAACATCCATCCATAGCACTTCATCATTGGCAGAAGTTTCTACTCCTAAATCGCTTAGGATTTCATCTGCTGTTTGCTTATTTGTCAATACCGATTTTACGAATTGTCCGTTGTCATAAATTTCTACTCTGCAATTAAAACTTGCAATACCAGTTAATACTGGTGTAGAAAGCATAACAAAAGCGCACACCCCACTGATGACAATGGTTCTTGTTTTAGCAGAACACATCTCTTTCAGTTTACGTAAAAATGATTGCATGTGTTTAACTCCTTAATGAACAAAACATATCACTATGGATATATGTTTTGCAGATTGTTACTGTTTGTAACCGTTTTGTAGCTATTATATGCAGTAAAATAGCAATTGTCAAGGCTAAAATACTGTTGATATTTATATAAAATATATATAATCACACAATTTGTATCAATTTACACTTGGAAAACCGAAACTATATTTTGATATTCCTGGTTTTTTATGAAAAAATTTGTTTTTTTCTATTGGTGTTTTTACCAAATCGTAATCTTTTTTTCTTTTGTGCAAAATAGATAAAAATTTGTTTGTTTTTATAAATTATTTCACTTTATTTTTCGCCTTTTTTACAGAAAAAAGGTTGATAATTTTTTACCACCCCATATAAAGAAACTCGATTTTATACATAAAAACGGACGAATCTTGCCGATTATAGAAAATCCTCTATCAGATATCCCAAAATTTTTACTATAATTTAGGGCAAATATAATAATTATTTACATTAAATTGACTTGTTTTTATAAAAATGATATAATGAATAAAAAGTATACTTTATCATTCTGGTTAATGAGATAAAAAATCCTATAAAAAATAGGGGGTAACTACCTAATTTTTATAAGAATGATAAACTATAATTTATCAGGAAAAGGAAAAGGATAAATATATGATCAAAGATATGACAACCGGCATACCGTCCCGGAAACTCATAAGCTTTGCGATCCCTATTTTTATCAGCACCGCATTTGTACAACTACAGAGCGTTTTTGATACAGCTATTATAGGGCAGATTTTAGGGATGCGTGAGTTGGCCGCTATTGGCGCAACAAATTCCGTTACCTTTTTATTCTCAGGGTTTATCGGTGGGATTGTAGGCGCCACTACAATGACAATTGCTAAGTATTTTGGGACGCATAACCAACATAAGATGCGCCAGTCTATCTGTATGGCAGCATATATTATGTTGATTTTTGTTATTTTTATTTCTGGTTTGGGGATTATTTGTTCATACCCTCTGCTAGAAACAATCAACACGCCGGTAGAATTGATGCCCAGCGCCCATCTCTATATGTGTCTTTCTTTGGGTAGTATGATCTTTACCCAGCTGTCGTCTCTATTGTCTTGCGCTATGAATGCGATGGGGGATAGTACAACATCGCTGGTTTACTTAATCGCTAACACGTTTTTTAATTCGGGGTTAGATTACCTGTTTATTAAAGTATTTTCTTTTGGGGTTGCTGGCATCGTTTTTGCAAGTGTTATCTCAAAAGTGGTTTTGTCAATTATCTTCTATTTATATATGAGAAAAAAATCCGAATGGTTTGTATTTGAAAAAAAAGATTTCCAATGGAACAGTCAGATCGCAAAAGACCTTCTAAAATTAGGGGTTCCAATTGGATTCCAGAGTATGGGCATCTCCATAGGCTCTGTTATTCTGCAAAGTGGTGTTAATACCTTGAGTACAGCGGTAATCAGTGGCTACACCATTGGAACAAAAGTGGAAAGTATCATTGTTTCCCCTATGGCCATTTTTGGAAGCACAATTGGCACTTATATTGGGCAAAACTACGGCGCCAAAAATTTTATCAGGTTGAGAAAAGGGTTTTGGATTATTTTCCGTTGGGAACTCGTTGCCAGTATTGCCTGTTTTGCTATTGTACAATTATTTGGTTGGCAAATTTGTGAGCTGTTTATCAATGCCAATGGGGAACAATCTGTTCCATATGCATTCCAGTATATCAGCACCATTTCATTTTTCTTTCCATTGCTTTGTTTGGTACATATCTATACAAATTCGCAAAAGGGGATAGGGAACGGCCTAGCTTCTATGACAGGTGGCATATTCGAGTTAACAGCCAGAATTTTAGTTTCGTATTTTTTGGTAAAGAAATTTGGATATTCTGCAGTATGTTTAGCCAGCCCATGCGCTTGGGTAGGTTCTATCATTGCGATGTGTCCTTGGTTCCATTACAAATTACACAAAATGGACCAAAAGAAAAAGAAAGAACAACAAGAGAACTCTTCCAATCAGAAATAATAAAAACCGGTAGATGGAGCAATACTTCACCTACCGGTTTTTTATTTCGATTTATAATATGGGGGTATTCCTATATAAGATAGATTTTCTCCGAACTATCCTTCCCATGAAATTTACTTATTATTTTTCTTCTGGCAAGGAAGATTTTTTCGATTCACCTGTATCCAGTTTATCGTTTAATCGTTGGCTTTGTGTTCCAAAATAAAAAGCGATTACCACTGAAAAAACAGTGAGAAAATCCTGGCTTGAAACTTTACCCACAATAGCGAGATAGGCAAATGCCACCGATAAAATTAAAGTGACAATGCTTTTTACACATAAAAGGTTACTAAGGCGTTTTACCCATATTTCCCCCATTATTTTTACCCCTTTCCTCTCTATTATCATATATTATATCTATGCTCTATCTCTACAAACTGTTCCTGTATGGTATATTTTCATTTAAAAAGGAGAACTCAAAAAACTGGTACGATGTTTTCAATATTGTTTCAGTAAACACATAGGGTAGGGACGCGGTATTTTATCTAAAATTTAGTTTTCGATATAGTTATGATAGGTTTTAGGGCTAACGACGTCACAGAACAAGTAAATATTTTCTGGGAAATAACGACAGAAAGCGCTCGATATACGATGTAAAATTGCTGATTGCTATCCTTCAAACAGATTTGAAAATTTTTCTATACCCACAGCTTTGCTTCTTTTAATAGGTATCTTATGGCTTATTGATCAATCGTATTAGGAGACTAAGTATTTCATTCCATTAATGTTAGTATAGGATTAAATTTACAGGATTTTGGCCCCTTTATTTTGTTCTAATATAGATCCAAACTTATTTTAATTTATCAATTGTATATAATAGCTCACGGAAAGCACTTCCATAGTCTTGCCTAAAATCAATGTATTTTTTTGTTTTTAAAAATCTCGGTATTGTACACTCTTCAATCAAGATTGGTATTACTCGCACCTGTTTGTCTTGATTTTCATCCCAAATAGAGGATTCCCATTCAGCCCTAACCCAACTAGATGCAACGGAATTTTTGGATAATAAAATCAACAAGAAATCGCTATTATCAATTCCCTTTTCAATCTCAGTTGGTATAGACTGACCGCCTAAGATATCCCATTGGTCCAACCACGGGATACAACCTGCATCCTTTAAATCAGCATATAATAAATTGGCATAACCTTTATCTTGGGATGAATGGGAAATAAATAATTTCAATCCACTTTTTGATAAAGTATGCGTCGTAATATGCCTCTCATAAAATAGTGTGTTTACAAATTCTAGTTCCAGTAATAATTGAGATTTATTTTTATTGTCTTTTTGACGGGATATTCGGCTCGCTAATTTTTCTTTACATTGAATAATATCGTGCATTGTAATACTATTTGACAAATAATTAACCGGGATAAGGAAGTAAGAGGAACATAATAATGGGTTTCCAAAATACACTATTCCAAGTATTTTACCATTATCCTCATCAAAATCATCGAGATACCCTATTTGTCCCTTAAAAGAACCCTCCAAACAAATTACAGGTCCATATTCCAGATAAGAAACCATAATAACCACCTTTCAAACTTGTATCTACTTATTTTTACTATCTATGTTAGAAGAAGTGTACTAATAATTCCTCTTGAGAAACAACGGATTTACCACTTAAATTACTAACATGATGGGGTATTAATCTAGCAAAGCTTTTTTAACATTGGTATCCAATAAATACTGTGATTTAGGAAACAAATAAACCTAATTATACTATCATTTCAAAAAGGCTTAAAACTGGGAAATTAAAGTTAGTTAGTATTTTTCCTTAAAACTATTATAAAGTAATTCTTTGAATAAACCAATACTCAATTAAAAAACTTTATTTCTTTGTAACAAAAACAAAGTTTATATGTTTCACACATGATAGCTCCAATTGGAAAAATTAGATAAAGGTCCCATACCATTTGAAAATAACTTTTACTTTTCTAAAAGCAACCCATCAATTTAGTTTTATTGTCAGACTATAAAGATTCCTAAGCTACCATAAATTCGAAAAACTGTTAAAGTACAGCAAATCTAATAAATTCGTTATAGATTTAATATGGTTAAAGTGTAATTCTATCTTAAATTTAGACATAGTTCGGTAGATTCTACTTATAGTCAAGCTACACAATGAAAAAGCGATCGCAGGTCTAAAAAGGGTATATGGTTTAGATACCAATTTCATCGGCAGTTTCTTGATCAAAAAAAGAGTCCAGATGTAAATTACATCTGGACTCTTTTTGGAAGAGGTAAACACTTTAAATGCGAGCACTTTGCCCGGAAAAAGAAATGAGTCCGAACGCAAATTGCGTCCAGACTCAGTCTGGTGGGAGAAGGTGGATTCGAACCACCGAAGCTGAAAAGCAACAGATTTACAGTCTGCCCCCTTTGGCCACTCGGGAATTCTCCCATATTCAATTAAATACTCCTACAAAAAATGGAGCTGGTGGACGGACTCGAACCCCCGACCTGCTGATTACAAATCAGCTGCTCTACCAACTGAGCTACACCAGCATAGTAGGATGTATGGTATTTTACCATATAAAACACAACTTGTCAACACTAAATTTAAAAAAGTGGTCGGGGTGACAGGACTTGAACCTGCGGCATCTTGGTCCCAAACCAAGCACTCTACCAAACTGAGTTACACCCCGTAAGTTGTATATTGCTGTAAATCAAACAGCTTTATTATTATAACTGATTCATTTTATTTTGTCAACACTTTTTTGCAAAAAATTTATTTTTTTCAGCTATTATCTTTCCTTTGTAACAATTTTTTTGGAACATAAAAATATCTGTTGGAATTTTAACTCAACCCCAACAGATACCCAATTGCACGAATCCAACGCGGGACCAAAATCCAGTGTTCCTGGCACCATGCCTGGAACTGCTGCCAAGGGGTAAAATCCAGAAGATATCCATTGCCATATAAGTCGACTACTACACCATTGGCATGAGGATAAATCTGAATACCAATCCCCACGATTGCTTGTTGACTGCGGTTCATTACCACAAATAACAAGCCAAAAAAAATGATTACCGCAGCAGTAGCTGCTGCCGCCTGAAAAAATAATTGCCAAAAATATTTTTTTTCCTGTTTCATACTATCCTATTCTTGTATACTTAACAAAGCCTTTGCCAATGATTTTCCCACTAGTTCTCCAGAATATACCGCTTCATTCAAACTATTCGCATGGCCTCCCATTTCGATTAAAATGGAGCCTGTTGTTAAATCCTGATTATAAAATTTATATTTAAAAGCAACGGGACGGGTTAACCCTGGATAATCACTTTCCATCTGTTTTTGTAATAAAGATGAAAAGCTAAGGTTTTTTAAATAATTTGGATAATTCATTGTGCCATCATCACATCCGGAAACAATCATGACCTGAGCTGCGTTTTTTCCATTGATGTTTGCTATAGGTGCATAACGGGTTCCATCCTTAGTGGAAATCGCGTCACGATGGATGTCCAATACTATTTTAATCGAAGGGTTTTCTTTTAAAATGGTCTGGACAGTTTCCCGGGAACGGTCATAAGCTCCATTATAAGAAGGGTAATCATGCTCTGCGGAACTGTGGATTACTCCAATCCCTGCTGCCTCTAATTGTTTGGCGATTTCATCCCCAACCCTCACCATATTCCGAGAGGTATCCCGGTTTCGGGAAGGGACCCGGTTATCATAAAAATCCCTTGGTGCCAAGTCATAACTCTCTGTCGTATGGGTATGCATAATTAATACCTGTGGGGAGCCATCCGCTGCTATTTTAAAGTCTGGTAAGCTGTTAGCCGCCTGCAATACTGTGTTATTATCCACATTTGTGGTATTATAGATATAAGCGCTTCCCCCAATATTTAAATATTGAGTAGTACTTCCCGCTGTATATTGTTTTCTAACAATCGTTCCGTCATGGTTGCTATAGGTATCAATTTCTTCCTGTGTAATACCAACGTCCTGTGGGGTAGAAACAGAATCTGGCGAGGGACTAGTTTCCGGTTGGGAAGTATTCTCCTGTTGTCCTCCTGTTTGAACTTCTGTCTGTTCTGTTGGCTGGGAAGCATCATTATCTTGTTTTGCTTGGGTAAAAAACGACATTGTTCCTTCAGGCAGGGTAATTCCTGCGGAAACAAACGCCGCTTGTTCTGCCATAGCGCTGACATAGGGGATACTCATCACAAACCCTTTTCCCAACAACGGCAGCGCAAACACCATACCGGCCGCCAATGCTGCTTTTTTTATGGGGATGGTTTTATGCCGCCTTGCCATATGTGGTTTCCTCCTTATTATATCATTCGGTTACCACACATTATATGAATGGAAATAAAAAATTATGCTGTTAATCCCATTAATTCGGATACACTCAATTCTGGCTGAAGTGCACAGTTTAACCCCATAGCGAGCATTTTCGAGGATTGTGCTACAATTTGGTCAATTTCCCTAGGTGTCACCATCATTGTTTTCGCTCGGTCTGGAATCTGATTATTAGTTTGCAATAAATCACTTGCAATTGTTGCCATATCCACTACGGTTGGAACTCCAATTGCAATAACCGGTACCCCTAACGTATGAACAGAGAGTTCTTTCCTCCGATTTTGCACTCCTGAGCCTGGGACAATACCAGTATCCGAAATTTGGATAGTCCTACCCAAACGGTTGATATCCCGAGCCGCTAAGGCATCTACTACTACCACAGCTGCGGGCTTGATTTTTTGGCAAATACCGGCGACTATTTCTACTGTTTCCATCCCTGTTTGACCCAATACTCCAGGGGCAGCTACCGCTACGGGGCGTAACATGTCGAGCCCCGTCTGTTCTGCAATCCCGTTGATTAAATGCCTTGTTGCCAAAACGTAACGGCAGGTATGTGGCCCAATATCATCTGGAGTAATTTCAGAGTTACCTAAACCGACTACGAAAATCAACCCTTCTTTGGGTAACAAAGGGGAAATTTCTTTTCCAATTAGTTCTACTTCCTGTTCAAATTGTCCGGAATATCCTTTTAAGGAGTCCATCTCTAACGTAAGATACCTCCCTTGGGGCTTTTCCAACCGTTGGGCAGCTTGTTCTGTTTCCACCACTATCCTGGTGACGGTTACATGTCCTTTTTGAATCACATTCCGGGTAATGCCATCCGGAGTAATCTCTTTTGCAAAAGCGGTATGTTCTATCATCAAATCTGTCCGAATACCCATAACCTCATTCCTTTCGATGCTTTTCTTTTAGTATGGGCAGATTCATACAGGATTATTTGAAAACACAGGGAATATTTTATGTTTTTTACTATTGATTTTTTTTGTACAACATGGTATCATAATTAATGCTGTCAGTAGGTGTCAGTGTCTCGTGCCTACTGCGAAATTATCTGAATCAGATGAGTTCGAGATCTGTGGAAGAAAATACTAAGGAGGTGTCACCATGCCTAATATTAAATCCGCAAAAAAAAGAGTTAAAGTGATTAAAACCAAAACTCTGCAAAACAAAATGACAAAATCCGCGTTAAAAACCGCTTTAAAAGCTGCTGATGCTGCTGTAGCTGCTAACGCTGACAATAAAGCTGAGGTTGTAAAAGTTGCCATCAAAAAAATGGATCAGGCTGCTGCAAAAGGCGTTTACCACAAAAACGTTGCTGCACGTAAAAAATCCCAGCTGATGAAAAAACTGAACGGCTAATTTTTTAAAAGATAAGAAAAATATGAGCAATCCCGTTAACCTCTCAGGGATTGCTTTTTTCTTTGTTGTAAACTCCATTTGTATCCCATATGATTTTTATTTCCCTTTTGTAAACATTCTACAAAACATTTGACAGAATACCCAAGTTATATTATCATATAAATAAATAATGGAGGTGGTCTTATGTCAACACAGCTTGAACGTAAAAAAGCGCATAAAAGATCAATAACAATTATATCAATCCTGTTAAGCATTGCTGCTATTGCTTCTACCGTAGCGCTCTGGTTCTATAAGGTATCCAGCAAACGTGCTTATGAAGATAAATGGAAAGACTATGACGATTGCGGTGTTGCATAAACCTACAATTCATAGGATTCCCTTTTTTACAGGTGATCGAGATTAGCGTCTGTTGTGGGCAACAGGCGCTTTTATCTTTTATTTTTACAGAATAAGTCTTGTTTTGATTGTTTTTCTTATTTTTCCAGAATACCGCTTTTCTATGTTGAAAATTATTCACAACTCCTATTATTATCCAGAAAAAAACCAGCAACTTACTAACTAGTTGAAAACTCTGTGGAAAATGATGAAAACTTTCTGTATATTTTAAAAAAAGGGAAATGTAAATAAAATAGTTCCCGTATTTTCAGCAAATTATCCATAATACAATGGGTTGATTTTAAAAATCGACTTTTCCACATTTGTTGAAAAGTGTGTTGAAAAAGTTGAAAGTAGGTTTATTTCCATAAAATATTACCACATGTAATCATTCATTTTCCTTTTAATTCCTTCTATTTCTAATAAATTACATTTTTCTTGCAAAACCGCCTGAATATTCAACATTTGCACTTTTTTATAAAAAGTAGTATCATAAATAACACAGAATTTTTCTCCGAGGAGGAACGGCTATGCAGCCTTATACAAAACGTACCTGGACGGAAATTAACTTGGATTGTTTGGAACACAATTATCATCAAATAAAAGCATTATTGCCCCAGACTGACATCATTGCCACCGTCAAAGCGGATGGCTATGGACACTGTGCAGAACCTGTGGCACGACATTTGCAAGAGTTAGGAGTTCATTTTTTTAGTGTCTCCAATATCGATGAGGCTACTGCACTGCGAGATGACCAAATTCAAGGCGATATTTTAATCTTAGGGTATACCCCTGTGGAACAAGCGGAAGAATTGGTAAAATACAACATTATACAAACCGTGTTTTCACCTGAGTTTGCTCAAGAATTAAATCTGGCAGCACAAAAAGCTGGTATTACAGTCCGAGTCCATGTTGCTTTGGATACAGGAATGTCCCGAATTGGTTTCCAGGCAACCCAATCCTGTTGGGAAATAGGGGAGATTGAACGGCTTTATCACTACCCCCATCTAAAAATAGAGGGCTATTTTACCCATTTATGTCATGCTGACAGTACAGAAGAGGGACCACGAAATTTCACCTTACACCAAAAGCAGCTTTTTGACCAAATGATACGACAGCTACAGCAAAAAGGATATCACACAGGGGTTTCCCACATACAAAACAGTGCAGGTATCCAAATGTTACAAGGGAACCACTATGATTTAGCGCGCCCTGGTATTGTATTATATGGATTACACCCAAGTGGCCAAGTAACAATCCCTGGATTAAAACCAGTATTGCAACTAAAATCTGTTATTTCGATGGTAAAAGAAATTGAAGCGAATGTTACAGTGGGATATTCTAGAACCTTTACCACTAAAAAAGCAACAAAAATCGCCACAGTCTGTATTGGATATGCAGATGGCTGGCCACGGCTATTATCGAACCGAGGATATGTATTGGTAAACGGACAAAAAGTTCCTATTATCGGCAATGTCTGTATGGACCAGCTCATGTTGGATGTGACAGGAATTCCCGCAAAGCAAGGGGATATTGTCACTCTAATTGGAAAAGACGGCAATTTGGAAATAACCGCAGATCAGGTTGCGGAAAGTATTGGTACCATTGGTTATGAACTGGTTTGTCAAATCAGCAAACGTGTACCAAGAGCAATCTACCAAAATGGGAAATTAATTGAAGTAATAGAATATTAAATGAAAAAACATCAGTGAGAAACTGATGTTTTTTATTTACATGATAATATTGAATCTTGATAAGCAGTGACGATAATTTTTTATCCGCCTACCTTATTTTATAATTCCTTTCACTGTCGCAACGATAAAAACAGTTTTTACAGGGAATAATAGGTTTTATTGTAAACCGTGTGCTTTTATCTTATCTGTGAAATCCTAAAATTCAAAAAATAATTCATCAAGACAACCGCTGAGATTGTGGCATACATAGATCCTGGATGGGTCTGCTATTGACTTAGCTCAATGGACACTGAACATCATACACCCTACTATCCATAAACAGGTTCCATTAGATACCGGCAATCTGTCCAATTAACCATTGGTTTCTGTTCTATTTACTTTGCTCAGGTAAAGCTTCCTCTTCCTATCCTCCATAAAATTCGGGATTTCATTTAGGTAGAAAAAAAGGATGCTACCAGCAAAATCCGCTGGTAACATCCTTTTTTATGATAAAATAATATTATTTTACAGTAGTTGCGGTTTTTTCCTTTAATAGGACGTCATGCGCGCCACCTTCTACAATACTGGTAGAGGATACCAGTGTCAATTTTGCTTTTTTCTGCAATTCTGGAATCGTCAACGCACCGCAGTTACACATCGTAGAGCTAACCTTTTTCAATGTCAAGCTCACATTATCCTTCAATGGACCAGCATATGGAACATAACAGTCCACTCCTTCTTCAAAGGAAAGCCCACCTTTTCCGCCTAAATCATAACGCTGCCAGTTTCTAGCACGGTTGGAACCTTCGCCCCAATACTCTTTCATGTAGTTGCCATTAATGTTTACTTTATTGGTTGGGCTTTCGTCAAAACGGGAGAAGTAACGACCCAACATCACGAAGTCCGCACCCATTGCCAAAGCCAAAGTAATGTGATAATCGTATACGATACCGCCATCTGAACAGATTGGCACATAGATACCGGTTTTTTCATAATATTCATCACGAGCTTTTGCAACCTCAATGACTGCAGTAGCCTGTCCACGGCCAATTCCTTTGGTTTCACGGGTAATACAGATGGAGCCTCCACCAATACCAACTTTAACGAAGTCTGCCCCTGCTTCCGCCAGGAACAAGAAACCTTCACGGTCTACTACGTTACCTGCACCGATTTTAACAGTATCACCATATTTTTCCCGCACAAAATCAATGGTGCGTTTTTGCCATTCGGAGAAGCCTTCTGAGGAGTCAATACATAAAACGTCCGCACCAGCTTCTACCAAAGCAGGGATACGTTTTTCATAGTCACGGGTATTGACGCCGGCACCCACAACATAGCGTTTTTTGGCATCCAGTAATTCACGTGGATTTTCTTTGTGGGAAGCATAGTCTTTGCGGAATACAAAATACAATAATTTTTGGTTTTCATCAACGATAGGGAGGGAGTTTAATTTGTGGTCCCATATAATATTGTTTGCCTCTTTTAGGCTAGTGCCTTTGTCAGCATAGATCAATTTTTCAAATGGCGTCATAAATTCGGACACTTTAGTATCCAAAGACATACGGCTCACACGGTAATCCCTGCCAGTAACGACCCCTAACAGTTTTCCATGTGCAGTACCATCGTCTGTTACCGCAACAGTGGAGTGCCCTGTCTTTTCTTTTAAATCCAAGATATCCTGCAATGTTTTATCTGGCTGAATATTAGAAGAACTTACAACAAAGCCAGCTTTATAATCTTTTACACGTTTTACCATTGCAGCTTGATCCTCAATGGTTTGAGCGCCATAAATAAAGGAAATACCGCCTTCAATTGCCAAGGCAATTGCCATTTTGTCATCCGAAACAGATTGCATAATTGCGGATACCATTGGGATGTTCATTGTAACCGCTGGTTCTTCCCCTTTTTTAAATTTGGTAACTGGTGTTTTTAGGCTGACGTTGTCAGGAATACACTCAGCAGAGGAATAACCTGGTACCAACAAGTATTCACTAAAGGTATGGGATGTTCCTTCGTAAAAATAAGCCATAATCGTACTCTCCTTATCTTGAAATATAACCTTGTGGACAATGCCGGTAGAACCGACTGTACAGCAGAAAGTAAAAAATGTTATACTCTCCTAGGATAATTATTTTTTATTATAAATCTTTATCCTTATAAAGTCAACGGTTGCAAACAAGAATTCCAATAAAATCAGACAAAAAAGACAAAATTGAACCAGTTACGCTCTTTCATGACAAAAGGAAAACAGGCCACCAAAAAGGCAGCCTGTTTTCGAGGGTAAAAAGAAGATTATATATGAAAAAGAAGATAGCAAAATAATTATATTAGCTTGCGCTGGTTTCACCCAATGTTACAGTAACATTTAAGGTTTGGCCTAAACGGAACACCTCCAGGGTAACCTGGTCTCCAGCTGCATGTTTTGCCAATTCACTGGCAAGGATATCATAACTGGTCAGTTCGGTTCCATCCATAGCGGTAATAATATCCCCACCTTGTATTCCAGCCTGACCAGCAGGAGAATTCTCCACCACGCTGGAAACAACCATTCCTTGTGGATAACCCATACTTTGCAGTACATCGGTAGTATATCTCATATCAATGGTAACGCCAAGGTAAGCGGCTTTTTTGCCTTCGTTATTGATTAATCGGTCACAAATTTCCACTACTTCGTTGGAAGGAATCGCAAAACCCATCCCTTCAAAACTAGTGGAGGAGCTAGAACTGCTCGCTAATTTCGCGCTGTTGATGCCAATCAGTTTCCCGGTACCGTCTACTAAAGCACCGCCAGAGTTACCAGGGTTAATTGCCGCATCTGTTTGGATTAAACCCATACTCTGACCACTTTCCAAAGTCAAGGTACGATTCAAACCACTGACAATTCCTTCGCTGACAGAGCCCATAAACTGTAAGCCACCTGGGTTACCAACCGCTACAGCAACCTGACCTACTTTGATTTGGTCAGAATCCGCGATTTCAATCGGTGTTAACCCTGTTTTATTAATTTTCAATACTGCAAGGTCCGCACCTGCGTCATATCCTACAATCGTAGCTTCTGTACCATCACTGTCGTTTTCATCCATATAAACATTGATTGTACCACTATCCTTTGCACCTTCTACCACATGGTAGTTGGTGATGATATAACCGTCTTCCCGGTAAATAACACCGGAGCCTTCAGAAGAACTCTGGGTTGATTGTCCAAAAAATCCACCAGCACTCTGATAACTAGCACGGATTCCTACCACGGATGGCAATACTTTATCCGCAATTGCCTCTACAGAGGAATTATAGCTCTCATCAATATTCACATTGGTAGCCGGTGTGGAGCTATTGCTATTAGTAGGATTATTTCCTAATAGCAAGTAGGTCGTTCCACCTCCAACAGCCCCCCCAGCTAAAGCGCATATCAAAGCAATTGCCGCAATTTTAACTCCCCAGCCAGAGTGCGATTTTTGTTTTTTCTTCTGTTTCGATTCTGGGGTTGGAGCTACAATAGGGGAGATAGAATCCAAAAATTCTGTCTGTTGTGGATTTGATGTTGGGTTTCCTGATGGCTGCTGTGTTTGTGCCGCCTGTTGCTGTGCCATGTATTGATTATAATTGTAACCATAACCCTGATATGTTTGGGAACCTGTATTGGTATGGTCATGGTAAGTGGTTTGGTAGGAAGGGGAAACAGGGGTTGGGGATTCCTGTTTTGGTATTGTACTGCCTTGACCTACCACCTGAGCAGAAGGTTCTGTAGACGCATCCTGGTTGGTTGGGGTAACAGGTGTCGCCTGTTCTGCTGTGTTTTGTGCCCCTTCATGATAAGGGGAATTATTTGTTCTATCTCTATCAGGTTCGTTTGGTTCACCTGTCATAAAGTTTTTATTTTCATCCATATTTGTCACTACCCTTTCTGTGATCTCCTGTTTGTAACTTCTTTTTTTGTCTATGTCTGTATTGTACCCTTGCAATGTGATGAAAAAGTGTTGAAGGAATGAAACTTCTTATAAAGTTATATGTATTTTGTTTGAATGTATTCCCGCAAAAACAGAATTTACAACAACATGACAAGGTGCTATAATAAAACCATATCTATAATATAGAACTAAATACTATGGAAACGGAGATGTACTTTATGGAATTACGTCAAGCCATTACAGAACGCCGCAGCGTCCGTAAATTTACAGAGGACCCTGTAAGTAAACAAACGATCCATGAGCTGTTAGAACTTGCGTTACAAGCACCTTCCTGGAAAAACAGCCAGTGCTGGGAATACCTTGTGGTAGATGACCCAGCTACGAAGCAGTTTATGGCACAATCCATTCCAGAAACCAACCCCGCTTATAAATGCCTTTCTACGGCACCATATGTAGTAGTTTGTATCGCAGATCCTTCCAAAGTAGAAACTCCGCAGGGAAAACAATATTTTATGGCGGATGCCGCCACTTCCTTTTATGCCTTTTGGCTGGCATGCCATGATGCCGGTCTCGGTACGGTTGCCGCTGGCGAAATTATGGATGAGGACCCACTCAAACAAGCACTGGGAATACCAATGGAAAAACACATCTATTGTATTGCCCCTGTCGGTGTTCCGCTTTACCAGCCAAAACAACGCCCAAGAGAAGAATTTAACCAAAAAGTTTCGTTTGGACGATATGGCGAACCTTTTCAGGATTAATGGTCGCCCCTTTTTTCAGATTACAATAGGATAAGGAAAAACAGGCGCTGGTGCGCCTGTTTTCTGTTTTAAGCACCTTTGGTAAAATGAAATACAATGATAATAATTTCAATTACTGCTGCCACAAGAAAAATAAGCCCCGTATTCCGGTACATCTTTGCTTCTTCTTCTGGCTTGCTGTCACGGTGGTATTTCTCATTCTGTTTCCGATACATCCTTAATAGCCATGCTGGTTTTCCAATTAAGACATACAAACCAAAGATGAAACAACCAATGAAAAGAACAATATCAATCCGAATATCAAAAAACCAATCCATTTTTTAAGCTCCTTTACGGTAATCGTCCACTATTTTGCAATACAAAAAGAGGCTCTTCACCCATTGTGAAGAGCACTCGTCATGGTCTGAGTGACGGGACTTGAACCCACGGCCTCCACCACCCCAAGGTGGCGCGCTACCAAGCTGCGCTACACCCAGATATTAAGTTTTATTATAGCATAGGGATTCTGGCAAAGTCAAGGGGATTTTGTTACGCTTTTTCGGCGATGATAGCTGTTGCGATAATGTATAATAGTTGGAAAGAAAAAGATATTTTTTGTTGTAAAATAAAGTTCTGTTCCATTTGTTATCAGGTGACACTGCCATGACCGCAGTTTATAGAGTATAAGTATTGAACAAAAACAGAATTTTTATAAAAACCATTGGGTTTTTCCAGAAATATGGTATAATAATTTTAATATATCTTTTTTATCCCCTGAGGATCATAGCCTTGGGAATATCATACGCCCCATTCGGCGGAAGGAGTTTTAGAATATGAAAGAAAAATACTATCTGACAACGGCAATTGCCTACGCTTCTAGAAAGCCTCATATAGGCAACACATATGAAATTGTATTGGCGGATGCAATCGCCCGCTTTAAACGCATGCAAGGATATGATGTGCATTTTTGTACCGGTACTGATGAGCATGGTCAAAAAGTAGAGGAGTTAGCGAAATCCGCTGGTATCTCTCCACAGCAATATGTAGACCAGGTTTCCGGGGAAATCAAACAGATCTGGGATTTGATGGGTTCCAGTTATGATACTTTTATCCGTACCACCGACCCTTATCACGAAAAAGTAGTGCAAAAAATCTTTAAAAAATTATACGATAAGGGGGATATTTACAAAAGTGAATATGAAGGGATGTACTGCACCCCTTGTGAATCCTTTTGGACCCCAACCCAGCTGGTGGATGGAAAATGTCCTGACTGTGGCAGGGAAGTGGTTCCAACCAAAGAAGAAGCTTATTTCTTCCGTATGAGCAAATATCAGGATCGCTTAATGCAGTATATTCAGGACCACCCTGAATTTATTCAACCAAAATCCCGTGAAAATGAGATGGTCAACAACTTCTTAAAACCAGGGCTGCAAGACCTCTGTGTTTCCAGAACTTCCTTCAAATGGGGTATCCCTGTGGATTTTGATCCAAAACACGTGGTTTATGTATGGCTTGACGCTCTAACCAACTATATTACCGCCTTAGGATATGACCCAGATGGCAGCAGTGAAACTTTCAAGAAATACTGGCCAGCCGATGTCCATATTATTGGAAAGGATATTCTCCGGTTCCATACCATTTACTGGCCAATCATGTTAATGGCGTTAGACCTCCCACTGCCAAAACAGATTTTTGGCCACCCATGGCTGTTATCTGGTCAGGACAAAATGAGTAAATCTATCGGCAATGTTATTTATGCCGATGACCTTTCCCGCCAGTTCTCTATGGAAGCAGTCCGTTTTTACCTCTTAAGTGAAATGCCTTACGCCCAGGATGGTAGCATTACCTACGAAAATGTCATTACAAGATATAACTCTGAATTGGCAAACACATTGGGCAATCTGGTAAACCGTACTGTCACCATGGTAAACAAATATTTTGAAGGAAGCGTTTGTGAGCCTACCGCTAAAGAACCATTGGATGAGGAACTAGTTTCCGCTGCCAAAACAGCAAAAGAAAAGTTTATTTCCTGTATGGAAGCGTTCAAAACCTCCGACGCCATTGACGCCATTATGACTTTTGCCCGCCGTTGCAACAAATATATTGATGAAACCACTCCTTGGTCTTTGGCAAAAGAAGAATCCTCTATGCCTCGCTTGGGTACGGTATTGTACAATCTGTTAGAGGGTATTCGTTGGATTGCGGTAATGCTATCCCCATTCATGCCGGATACTTCTAAAGAAATACTTGCCCAGATCAACAGCAGCTTAGATAGTTTGGATTCCCTAGAGGGATTCAACGGCATTCAAGTTGGTTCCAAAGTAGGTCAACCAAAAGCACTGTTTGCCCGTATTGACGAAGCAAAAAAACTGGCGGAAATCCAAGCGGAAATCGAAGCCGCTAAACCAAAAAAAGAAGCTCCGAAAAAACAGGAGAAAAAAGAAACAGTTCCAGGCGTCATTACAATTGATGATTTCGCAAAGGTACAGTTGTGCGTCGCACAAATTAAGGAATGCGTAAAAGTAGAAAAATCCGATAAATTATTAAAACTGCAATTGGACGATGGAGCAGCAGGACGCCAAGTTGTTTCTGGTATTGCCACTTGGTACAAACCGGAAGACTTAATTGGCAAAAAAGTAATTATTGTTTCCAATTTAAAGCCAGCAAAACTGCGTGGTGTGGAGAGCCAGGGGATGATCCTTGCAGCAGATTGTTCCGAAAAAGAAGTAAAAGTACTGTTTGTGGATGAATCCATCCCATGCGGCGCAAAAATTAGATAAAATAAAAAGGGTTAGCCCACGGGACACTCTCCAGGAAGGGTGCCCCGTGAAACTTTTATTCTAGATATATACTTAAGGATGGACAATAATTTACTTTGGGAAAGGGTATGATATCATACCGAAATATGAGGTGTAGTGATGACAACAATCCAAAAGGACAAATACATCTTTTCCGTTGATATTGAAAAAACAAAAGAATATTATAAAACCCTTCCTCTTTGTGATTGCCCTTATTGTCGTAATTACTATAGACAAATAAAAGATAAATTACCGAAACTGGATGCTTTTTTAAAGGAATTCGGTGTGAATATCTCAAAGCCAGATGAAATATTCAGTATCGAAATGGATAACTACATTGATTATATCAACGTATACTATACCGTTTGCGGAAACATCAAATCTATGGGAAAACATGAAATCAATCTATATGATCATTCATTGTTAAATATAGCGATCACTGATGATTTTTCCCCACCAAATGAGCAAACTGAAGCGTACTTCGTTATTTCGGTGATGGGGATTAAACTACCATGGGTGTTAGAGGAACCTTTCCCAACAACAGATGACCCTTTTCCAACAACAAAAGAAAAAATTTCAGAAAAACTCAAAAACTATTTCAAAAAATTGTTCAACAAATAATGGGTAATGACGAAAATTTCATATATGTCCACAAATACAACCCGAAAAAAGGTTCTTTTTGTTCACAACCTCTATAGAAATATCTTCTTTATGAAGTGTCTTCCGCAGGCTGGTCCTTTTATTCTCGTAAGAAGGTGATAAGATGCAATTAACTGGTATTTTTGATTCCCATGCCCATTATGATGACCCAAAATTCGAGGAAGACCGGGAGGATTTGATTTCGTCCCTTTCCTCCAATGGTATCCGGGCAGTACTTAATGCTTCCAGCGATATGGAAACTTCCCGCAATAGTTTTCAGCTAGCACACCGATACCCTTTTTTCTGGTGCGCTGTTGGGGTGCATCCCCACGAAGCGGAAGGGGTTGCGGAAAACTATCTGGAAGAATTAACGCAAATGTCCCAGGATGACAGGGTAGTTGCCATAGGGGAAATCGGATTGGATTATCATTATGACCTCAGTCCAAGGGATATCCAGAAAAACGTGTTCCGTCAACAGATGGAATTGGCAAAACAGTTACATCTTCCAGTGGTAATCCATTCCAGGGAAGCAACCCAGGATACTCTGGAAGTTTTAAACGAGTTCCCCGAAGTAACCGGTGTTGTTCATTGTTTTAGCGGCAGTGCGGAAACCGCGAAACAACTGCTAAATATGGGGTACTACATTGGATTTACCGGAGTGATTACCTTTAAAAATGCCAAAAAAACTGTTTCCGCGGCGGAAGTAGTCCCATTGGACCGGATGTTGATTGAAACCGACTGCCCCTATATGGCGCCTGTTCCATGCAGAGGAAAGCGCTGCGATTCCACTATGCTGCCTTACACAGTGGAAAAACTGGCGGAAGTCAAACAGGTTTCCCCGCAGGAATTGGTTGACCACGCCAGAGAAAACACCTGCCGGCTATTTGGTATTTCGTTATAGCAGAAAAACCACCCGCAAAGGATAACTGCCAATAAGCTGGTGTTGTACGTACACTTTAGAAGTAGTTACTTTCAGCTTACTTTCTACTAAATTTTTAGGAACAACTTTATTGTATATAAATAGATAAGCTACCACTTAACTACTAATTAGCCTGTTGTGGAAATTTTTTCAATCAGTAATGGAACCGGGTGTTTCAAGCTAGAACGTACAAAAAGAGGATTCCTTAACTTATTGAGGAATCCTCTTTTCTCGTTTATTATGCCAAATACAGTGATCATTTCCACCCAAATTATAGCACATAGATTTAGCACTGATGGGTAATCATATCCCCAATGACAAGATATGCTCCCGTAGTCGCGTCCACAAAATACCGGACATGCTGCCCACTTTGGAATTTATCCAGGCTCTCCAAACTGATCTCATCCGACGTTAATGTAAATGTATCCACTACCCAAACCGGCTGTAAAATAACTTCTGTCGCATTCGGGGTATCCACCATTGGAAAATAACAAAGTTCTACACGGTTTACCAGGGATTTTTGGTTTTTAAATGCTTTCGCCAGTCGTTGCGATACACTATCCAGCAATTCCTGTAATGAAATGACAGGCACATTCTCCTCTTTTAAGCGAGTATCATAAAACGCGAAGGATTGCCATCCCCGTACTCCATCCTTCGTAACAACCGCCGCTACCGTACTTCCATAACCATAAATCGAATCTGTCATTTCGGACCGGCAATGAAAGTCCGAAAAAATGGGGACGCCATCCACCAAAACAGGATATTGGATAAAATATCCTTCCTCTATTTTCTTTCCATAAGAAAGGTCAATTTTTGTTGCCCGTACCATATTTTCATAGGTTAAGGGATATACTTTTGGATTGAGGTCCACTGTTAGTCCCAATTGGTTAATGATATTGTTTACCTGCTCTACCGCATCCTGCCGTGATAAAGACTGCAAATCTCCCTCTGAAGCATAACTGGACAATGGGGGATAGTAGACGCCATTTGCTTGCATTAAAAAATCATAAGCTCCAGTACATCCATCTTTATCACTGGCATGGTAAGAAGAATTCTCCCTGCTTACCGTAAATATCATGGTATCGTTTTTTACAACATACTGCTGGTCCGTATCAGGTAAATCTACCATTTCATCTTCCGGAGGGATACGTACTGTTACATCCTGCTGCCTTCCTGGATAAAAGGTATCAATCCATAACTGGTGGTCCGGCAGCTTCATGGTTGCATAATAGGTATTAAACTGTTGTGGGGATGGCACCTCAATTTCCACATCCCAAAAAGTATGGTCATCATACTGTTTCCGGATATAATTGGGGTAATTGGAAAATTCTTCTGGATTTGTGTTGGATAAATCTACATCTGCATTTACTTCCAGGTAACTAAAATCCTGTGCCTGTTCTTTAGTATTGGGACATCCTGTAAAGGTCAAACAAGCCGTCAGAACGATACAAATTATCCAAAATTTCCTCATAATACCACTTCCTTTACTCCATGGAACTGTTATTTTAGCGAGTAATCAAAGTATTCACATCTATGTTCTACTTTTAGTATACAACGCAGGGTAGATGTTTTCAATCTATATTGTGGTTTTTTGTCGATTTTTATCACAATCAATCTCAAATCTAATGTTTAGTTTCATCTATCAATTGGTAATTTTACCAAAGAAATAGCCCTACCTTTTATATAAAAAGTAGAGCTATTTCTTATTGGAAGAAAAACAAATTATTCGCCTGATGGTTCCACAGTAACAGCTTGTTCCTTTTCTTTGATGATTTCGGAAATAATTTTTCCATGATCCATTTCATGCACTGTATCGCATAAAATCTCAATGTCCTCTTTGCCGTGGCTGGCAATCAAAATGGTTTTTCCTTCTTCCCGAAGGTTCAACAATAATTTACGGATTTCATCCACACCATGGTTATCCAAGCCATTCATCGGTTCATCTAGCAACAAAATCTCCGGGTCTTCCATCAAAGCTTGGGCAATCCCCAAGCGCTGACGCATCCCCAAAGAGAATTTTCCTACTTTTTTCTTGCTATCGGGATCCAATCCGACTCGTTTGATTGCCGCTAAAATTTCTTCTTTTCCAATTTTATTTTTGATCATTGCCAAAAATTTTAGATTATGGTAAGCGTCATAATTAGGCAAAAATCCAGGCGCTTCTATGATAATACCGATGTCATCCGGAACATCTATATCTTTTGCGATCCGTTTTCCATTGATGGTAATTTCTCCGCTGGTGGGTATTACAAAACCACACATACACTTTAGCAGCATGGTTTTTCCAGATCCATTCCTACCAATCAATCCATGAATCTTTCCACGCTCAAAATTCAAGGAGATATCGTTTAATACAGTTGCTGTTTTAAATGATTTTACTAGATGTTTGACTTGTATCGCATAATCTGCCATAATAGACACTCCTCTCTTTTATACAGGTGGTAAAACTTCAATGGTTTGTTTGCGGTTTGCCCAAATACAGCCTACTATCAAAATTACAGTTAGTATAATATACATTATCATCACATAAGGAAAAGTTGGCTGTGTGGTGCCGTAATCAATCTCAATCAGGTTTAAATGGCTCCAGGTGACCGGTGAAAAATGGTATAGAAAATAAGTAAGATCTAATGTGATAAAAGTTTGGGATAAAAAAGAGTCAAAAACCAAAAACGCACTTGCAATTCCCATGCCAACAATACGAGTGTTTGTCAAAGAATTAAAAAAATAAATTAATAATCCAACAAACATTCCACTAAACCATAAGAACAAAAAGGTAAACCACATTGCTTGTAACGGAGTAAAATAATTAATAATTTTGGTTGATACAAAAATATTAAGTGGAATATCCGAATGAAAAGTTAAATTGCCTAAACTAGTAAAAAGTTTTCCCCATCCTGTCGTGAATTCCATATGACCAATATGTAAAATAATACTGGAAAAAATAATAAATAGCATATAAATCGCCGTTGTCAAGGCAACATATATAATCTGGCCTACACTCCATGCGGTACGGCCTGTGCGGATAATGGAATAGGGTTGATTGGCATCAATAAACGGCGCGTTACAAAAGATAAAAACCAATGGTAAAAACAAAACAATACTGGACCATTGAGCAGTGAATAAAAATGGAAACAGCCATGGGGACATTTTTAAACCTAAAGAACTACATACTGTCCCTAAGGAACCGGAAAAATAATTTACTTCAATCAATATTAAAATTGCTGCCAGTATAATACGGTAGTCATGCCGCCATTTTCGGAAGTTTTGGCAACATACAAACCAGGAATTTTTAAGTAATCTCATTGCCAATCCTCCTTTTTACAACCCTGCTGAATATCAAGCTAAATATCAAAACGATAACAGCATATACCCCAACGATATAGGCTAGATTTAAAATTGGATTTTCTTGTTTGAAAACGTCTTCTAATGTATTTATAGAGTAAAAATTTAAATAAACAGGAAAGCTTCTTGAGATAGTGGTTACAATATAACAGCAAATAAAAGGGGATAGCAATGCAATAAAACGGTTCGGTAATAAGGCAGAAATGCTAAGCCCTACCATTCCCCAAGCAGCTGTTTCCAATGATATAACAAATATATGGTATAAAATATAAAGCCATGGTGAAACCATAAATAATTTTCGGGTAATAGGGAAGTTGGTCACATTCAATTCATTTTCCATGTTAGCAACAGGAAAAAGAAATAACAATATTATTACGAACAATAACAATCCCAGAAATACAGTGAGGAATGTTACGGTAAAGCAGCTAAAAATACGTCCTCTAATATATGCCTTTGTTCCGCTTCGGGAACTGTGGCAACGAATATACTGACAGTTCCAGTCACTGCAAAAACTGGATACCGCAGGAAAGGATGCGAAAACCGACAATAGTATAACGTCCATTGATGTCATAAACAGCATAAATAACACATTTACTACTGTTGATGTCCCCATACTGCCTTCAAATATAATATAATAAGAGCTACTAAACAGACAAACAGCAGTAACACATAAGATACTAAATACAAACCGTTTATTCCATAGAAAACGGCAACAGTCTGATTTCCAGCTGGAAAAAATTCTTCTCAAAATAATCCCCCCTTTTCAATAAAAGCTATATTATCCCAAGGCATCCATGGCAATATCGCCTGTTACAATGATCTCCCCAGTTGTTGCGTCATAATAATACCGCATATGCTCCCCATTGCTGAATTTATCCAGATTATCCAAGCTCGCGGTTGCGTTGGTGGAACATCCATCAATCACCCATGCTGGTTTTAACGGAACCTCTTTGTCGTATTCTTCTTCTGCCAGCGGCAAATAGCACAGCTCCGCACGGTTGATTAAACAATCTTTTCCTTTATATTTTCCTTGCAGCCTGGTTGCCGCGTCTTCCAGCACTGTTTCCAACGCTACAATCGGCACATCTTCTTCCACCAACTGGGTATCATAAAAACTTTCTGTATTAAAAGCCCGAATCCCGCTTTTTGTGACAATCGCACTAACACAACTTCCATGGGATTGATAGTACGCATCCGAATGTGGCGCTTGATGGAAATCCGTAAACATCGGGACGCCATCCACAGAACAGCGATATAAAATAAAATACCCTTCCTGTACCCCATTCATATGGAATGGAAAACTGGCAACTTCCTGCATCTGGCTTTTGGTGAACGGATATATTTCTGGGTTTTCATCTACGTTTAATCCTAGAATTTGTATCATTTCATTCACCTGATCCAACGCATCCTGCTGGCTAATAGAAGGTAAATCCTTATCTTGATCGGAACACTTTGTATATAGCGGGGGATAGTCCAAGCCGGTAGCCAAACTGTGATACGCATAGGTACCGCCATATCCATCTAAATTGCTGGCTGCATAGATGACTTCCTCCCTGCTTACATATAAGTCTGTTATTTCTCCATTTTTTTCTGCTGTATATGATGATTCCTCTATTTTTGGATTGACTTGACCGATATCTCGTTCTACAATATCCGATTCTTGATAGTTGGAAAAAAACGTTTTTATATACAATTGCTCATCCGGTATCTTCATGGTTGCCAGATAGGTGTTGAACTGCTGGGGTGTTGGAACCACGATATCCATATCATAAAACAGGTTCTCACTGCACTGTTTCCGCACATGGTCCGGGTATTGGGAAAAATCCGCCGGATTGGTATAGGACAAACTGGCGTCCGCATTGATTTCCTTTACGCCATTTGCCCCAGAACATCCGGTACAGACCAAACAAAATACTAGCAATACACAGGTTGCTAAACACAGTTTTTTCATGTTCCCTACCCCCTTTGTCAGGATAACACCATTTTTCCGGTTGTAGCATCAATAAAATAAGGTTTATAGCTAAACGCCAAAACATCTATAGAATCCTGGTCAATCTTAATATCCTCTAAATCCTGAACCTTGCTCCAGTCCACTTCCTGCATAAAAACATATGTGCCGATTACCCAGGTGGGCTGCAAAGTAAAATCATTGCCATCTACGTCATTGGTAATGGGAAGGTAACACAACTCCGCCTTGTTGATTAAAATTGGCCCCATATCCACCATTTCTTCCAGATACGTTTGCACCGATGAAAAAGCAGACTCCAATGAGATTAAATCCACATTTTCCTGTACACATTCTGTTGTTTCATAAAATCCTCCTGTCCAGACTTCATCCAGCCCATAATTGGTATAGGCAATCCCCAAATAACTTCCGGATACGATATCCTGGTCTGGCGGAGTATAATCAAAATCGTAAACAGGGACGTTGTCCACCAGAGCGCGGTATGAGATAAAATAGCCCTGTTCTTCCTCGTTATATCGAGTAAAATCGCCAGCATAACGATCTGAAAGTTGATTCAACTCTTCTTCATCAAACGCGTACACACTTGGTTCTGATTCCAGTGGGAGCTGCAATTGTTCTACAAAATTCTTTGCCGTAGTTAAGGCTTCCTGTTTGTCTACATCGGGGATTGTCTCTTTTTTGAAAAAAGAGGACATGGGAAGGTAACTATCGTCTTTATAATTGGTAAAATTATTGCAAAGCATATATTCCCGATTTAGAAACCGTTTCGCATAATTTATCTTTGTTGCAGCTAGGTTGAGCACACTGCCCTCCCCATCGTGGGTATAAATAGTTTGCGCATAAGGAGATGGATTGGTTGCTGCGTCATCATTTACCAACCTGATTTGATCCAACCGGTCACCATAACACAAATCCACCCAGGTTTCCACATCGGGTTTCCTCAATTGAGCTTTATAAATATGATAGGTGGCGTCTTCGGGTACAATAATATCCGCATTCACCAACAGCCTATCGCTCAATTGTTCCCGATAATGGTCGGGTAAATTTTTTAACTCCGCTGGGTCGGTGATCGAAATATCCCCTTTCACCTGTACCCCTGTTGGAAAACATCCCGTACATAGCAAAGCCATTGCCACTGCCAAACTGATTGCCGCCCATCTTTTTTTCATACCAATCACCCTCCTTATACTCAAATAAAATGGGAAGGCCGGTGCAGGCTGCCGACCTTCCCTCCCTTATGCCTTTTTCATCAATTCCATTGGTGAAGTTCATCAAGGAGTGAACACACCTACTACTGAAGTAGAGGAACCTCCACCTGATCCTCTCAATTCATAGTTATTAAATTGAATTGCATGACCAGCATTATAACTTAAATTCACAGATCGCCCACTGGCAATAGCCGTTCGTGCAGTTACTGGTGAGGAAATACTTTGACGATATACTTGATAATAAATTGTATCTGTTGCAGATTGAATATTAACATTTGCATAGCCAACTGTACCAGATTTCATTACATAACCTGTTGATGTTGGTCCATACGCAAAATTAAATCCAAAGTCTCTTGGTCCTGCCATTGCGCCAGTTGTCATCACTGCGCCCACTAACATTGCTGCCGCTAGAGCAGCCGCTATTTTCTTCTTTAACATAAAAATTCACGTCCTTTCTTTTGAACATTTTTTCTTCTTGTTGCAGTCTTCTTTTTTATTGCAAGTTTTGTTGGCTGCCTGCCCGTTGCACACACAACCGCCAGCAAAACAAGAATAACCGTTTTTTGTTATTTTTTACATTTTTATTTATTTTTTTGCCTTCATTTTTATTTTATCGACTGTTTTTTACTATTTTCCCTATACCGTCTATTTTTGTTATAACTTTCCTATTTGTTTGATTGTGGTTTTAGTATACATCATTATTTTTCTAATTTCAATATGTAATTTCCACAATTGTTGAGAAATATTATATAAAATATCCCCTAAAACAAAATTATTTTAACTAAAAATTACAATTTCGTTCTTTCCTGGAAATTATATAATTTGTTCTTTTTTCAATTATTTTGTCGGATAAATTACTATTTCATAGATTTCCATCAGATGAAAAATATAACATTTTGTCAATTTACCCAGAAATATTTGTTTATTTGTCAAATACAGGATTATTTTGTAATTCTATTTCAAACAACCTATTCTACTGTACTTTTCTTCCATAATATGTTTCTTTTTTGTCCATTGTTCCAAACAAAAACCGTCTCATAAAAACAGAAAATATCTCATCACAACAGCGATGCTTTCCTATTTTCCACACTCACAGCATATAAAAAGAAAGCTTCCATCATAAATCTGGCAAAATTCCCTTCTTGTAACGACCAATTGCAAGATTCCTATACTGGTGCGTTGCAAAGAATCACCTCCGTTTGAAAAAATCACACAGGAATTTTTTGCTATCAGAACTCACCAAATAAACGCAAAATAATCGTGGATTCTTTTCTATAGGGGCAATATTTTCTTTTACCGCGGTACATTTTAGTATTTCGTAATAAAAAAATAGGCAGGAACAAATTTCCTGCCCATTAACAAAACCACTGTAGTTAAAGCTGTTTTATTTTTTGGTTATAAATATGGCGCAACATGATAAAACACAATATTACACAGCACAACTCCGCAATAGGGAACGCAAACCAAACAGAGTGCAATCCTGCTGTTACTGCTAACAAATACGCTACTGGCAATATAATCACCAACTGACGTGCTGCGGAAATCACCAAACTATAAACACCATTCCCCAACGCCTGAAATACAGAGATAATGATAATACTAAATCCAGCAAAAATAAAACTTAAGCTGATAATACGCAATGCGTAACCACCAATCTCCAACATATCTTTTGAAGCGTTAAACAATAGCAACAATTGGTCTGGTAGCAACTGGAAGATTAGCAACCCTACAACCATAAATCCAACTGCAATGATAATGCTCAATTTAATCGTCTGCGTAATACGTTGTTTATTCTTTGCACCATAATTATAAGCAATAATTGGTACCATTCCATTG
Source organism: Massilioclostridium coli (assembly GCF_900095865.1). Lineage (GTDB taxonomy): Bacteria > Bacillota > Clostridia > Oscillospirales > Ruminococcaceae > Massilioclostridium > Massilioclostridium facile. The sequence goes on from NZ_FMIZ01000006.1 coordinate 633,089, forward strand.
TTCAGCCCAAACACTGGCATAAAAATAAAGCTTTGTAATTTGAAATATACCCCAAAAACAGATACCGCAACCGTTCCTTGGGTAGGGAAGATCATTAAAATTTTATTCATCCCAAAGGTCATAATAGAAACAATGGATTGCATAATAATAGACGGAATCCCTACCGAATAAATTTGACGGATTGTCCTGCCATGGGGACGAAATTTCCTCATACTGATATTGATTTCATGGTTTTTCCAGTGATTAAAGAGAAACGCCAAAGCTGCCGCTACAATTTGTCCAGCAACGGTTGCCACTGCCGCCCCTTGTACACCCATCTTTGGGAAGGGACCAATTCCAAAAATCAGTAACGGGTCAAAAATAATATTAATGATTGCACCTGCCCCTTGGGTAAACATCGTATAAATCGTTTTACCGGTGGATTGCAGCAGGCGTTCTAATATAATCTCCAAAAACAATCCAAAAGAAAAAATACAACACACAGAAAGATATTGTACTCCCATTTCGATCACACGGGTATCTGTTGTTTGCAGGGAGAAAAAGAGTCTAGAGCCAAAAATTCCAAATAAAGCGAACACAATATAGGTAATCAGAATTACAAAAATACCGTTTTTAGCGGTTAAGCTCGCCTCTTTCAATTTCTTTTCCCCAAGGCGTCGGGATAATAACGCATTTACGCCAACCCCGGTTCCAGTGGCAAACGCAATCATCAATGACTGGACAGGAAATGCCATGGAAACAGCTGCCAATCCTAGGCTTTCCGCATCAATTTGGGCCACAAAAACACTATCCACTACGTTATACATTGCCTGTACCAGCATCGCCACCATCATCGGCAAAGACATTGTAATTAAAAGCTTATTTACAGGCATTGTTCCCATTTTGTTTTCTACTGGTTTTTGTTCTGTCAATTGAGAAACCTCCTCATCTGGTTATTCTTCTATCTTCAACAATTTACTCCATTAAATTATATCATAGAATCGAAAATTGTCATAGTCTATTCCTTGAAAAAACAGGAAAAGCCAGCAGTCCGTTCCCTGCTGGCTTTTTATTGTTCTAATACTGTTTGATAAATTTGAACCAATTGCTTTCCAATGGATTCCAAACTCCGCTCCGCTGCAACCTGGTATCCCTGTTCTGTTAAATCAGGGCAACGCCGCTCTAAAATATTTCTGGTTTTCTGTTCAAACTCGTCCAATGTTTTGGCCTTATAAACATTTTTTCCATCCTCAAACCATCCCTGATAAATGGGAATATCTCGAATAAGAACATTCTGCTTACAAGCTAGTGCTTCCAACAACACAATACCTTCTGTTTCCTCATAAGTAGGGAAGATAAAAAGGTCAGAACCAGAATAGGCGGTACGTAGGATATCACTTTCCACATAACCTGGGAAGAACAGATTGGGCAATTTCGTCTTTACTGCCTTTCCAATCTTTTTGGGGACAGAATATAGGGGAGTGTGCCCAAACCAAATAAACTGGTACTCTGGCATCCTTTTTGCCAACTCCACAAAGTCCAAAATTCCTTTTCGTTCAATGTATAACCCTACCGCCATCACAATCTTATCCGTAGGGGAAAAATGAAACCGTTCCCGGAATTCCCTGGACTTAACAGGGTCCTTTTTAAAAAATTCAATTTCAATTCCATTGGAAACTGCATATATTTTTTTGTCAATACCATATTGTTCTAACAATTGTTTGGAATAAGGGGTTGGTGTAATAATACAATCCCCTGAAGTATAGCATTTAATCAGCCATTTTTTAAAATAAGGGGAAATTAAATTGGAAAATAAAAAAGAGTTACGGAAATCTTCTTCTGTGCTATGCGCATGATAAACTACTTTAATCCCCTGTTTCTTAGCGCGCTGTGCTAATTGATAAGATTTTGGGCCAATTGTATTGATGTGTACCAGATCATAGGTATCTTTTGGGTCCAAGGTATACGGGACGCCGTTTTTTTCCAGCGCCTTCATCTGATGGCTCAGAGTTTTACCCACCCCTGACTTTTTAATCAGATTCATCGCCTCTGAGTAAAGCAATACTTTCATACTGTCACCATTTATTATTATTTTTTCTAACCTCTTTATTATATCTCTTTTTAAAGATATGTCAATGTAAACGGGATATCTGAAAGAGTTTTGTAATAAAATCCGTTGTATTATCCCTTTTTTAGGGAATCAATCCCTGTTTCAAAGGATCGCTAGCAATTTTACAGGAAATTTTTCTATTTACAAGCTATAAAAATTTGTGCTATATATAATAGTAGGAAGATTGTTAAAATTGAAAATAAACCTTGAATTTTTTGAAGTCTTATTCCTCTTTTTATATCCCGTATGTTATAATAGGAGGGAAAACCATGCCAATTATTATGGTTTTGATCAACATAAACCAAAAAGAAACTTTCGTGAAAAGGAGTCCTTATGTCAAAGAAGATTAAAAAAATTGTAATCCCCTTGCTGGTTTCAGTTGTATTGGGGTTTGTTTGGTTTTATATTACCATACCTGCAATTAACTTGAAATCCTCTAGCTTCTACAGCTTTTTGCTGTTTTTAATTGTAGTATTTATTGTAACAAGGTTGATTATTACCTTTTCCATTCGTGGAATTCGCGACAAAGTAACGGATTTTAAAGATCAGCACCAAGATGGTGGAGAAAAGGTATTTGCGGATATGAAGCCTACCAGCAAGAAAAAACTAAAAATTGCTGCTTGGGTTGTTGGCATCCTTTTGGTTGGCGCAGGTATTATCTGGCTAACCTCCTCCGAAATTACCAACGCCAAAAAATATCAGCAACAATTAACGGTGAATACCCGTGATTTCCAGAAAGACGTAGCGGAAATTCCAATCTCTCAAATTCCAATTGTGGACAAGGATACCGCAATCCGTTTAGGAGACCGTAAACTGGGAGAAGTTGTAGAACTGACCTCCCAATTTGAGGTATCTCCATTATACTCCCAAATTAATATGAATAATGCACCAACCCGTGTATCCCCATTGGTATACGCTGACCCTATCAAATGGCTTACAAATCAGAGCGAAGGGATCCCTTACTACATCAAAATTGATATGGCTACCCAGGATACCCAATTGGTCGAATTAGAAAAGCCAATGAAATACAGCCCTTGCGAGTACTTTAACCGCCGCTTGGAACGTCATGTACGTTTTGCATACCCAACATTGATGTTTGAAGATCCTACTTTTGAAGTGGATGACGATGGAAATCCATATTGGGTGGTTCCCGTATATGATTATAAAATTGGTTTAATTGGTGGTAAGGATATTACAGGTATTGTTCTGGTAGATGCGGTATCTGGAGAAATGACCCATTACTCCGTAGCCGATGTGCCACAATGGATCGACCAGGTTTATCCGGATGATCTATTGAATACCCAGGCAAACAACTGGGGGAAATATACCAACGGCTTTATCAACTCGGTAATTGGGCAAAAAAATGTAATTAAAACCACCGACGGATACAACCATTTGGCATTGGACGATGACCTGTGGATGTACACTGGGCTAAGTTCTGTTACTGCGGACCAATCCAATATCGGTTTCCTACTGGTAAACAAACGCACCAAAGAAACCCGTTACTATCAAATTAATGGTGCGGATGAATCTTCCGCTATGGGTTCAGCAGAAGGTAAGGTACAGGAAAAAGAATACGTGGCTACTTTCCCAATCTTAATTAATGTGGCAGAACGGCCGACCTATTTTGTCAGCTTAAAAGACGCAGCAGGGCTGGTAAAGGAATTCGCGTTTGTATCAGTGGAAAATTACCAGACTGTTGGGGTTGGAGATACCTTAAGCAGTGCGCAGGACTCCTATATTAAACAGTTAAAATCCTCTGGGCAGGCGCCCGAATCAGAAACAACTTCTGCGTCCGGTACAATCGCGCAGATCACCAGTGCTGTAAAAGAGGGGAATACCTATTACTATTTCACTCTGGATGGAAAACCGGAAGAAATCTATGTTGCTTCCATTGAATTAAGCGACGGTTTGCCAATGTTAAAACAGGGGGATACTGTAACGCTAGAATTCCAGGAAGACGCCTTCCGTTACCGCCAGGTGACTACGATTGAGATCGGAACATCCTCCTCTATAGAATAAACCATTTTAAAATAGAAAAGAGGTGTCACAATGAACGAATATCCGAAACAGGATTCTATCAATCAGTACTCTCCCATATCCAATATCCCTGCTCCTATCCTGGAAAAAAGGGCAATTGTGCATACAGTTTCCAATATTGGCATTGTACTATTGTTATACCTCTTATTATCCGCTACCGTTCCACTTTTGCAAAACTGGATTATCCAACACTGGGTAAAAACCAATTATACAGATTATGGTCAAATCATCACACAATCTCTTTCCATCCTCACTTTTGCAATTGTTTATTTAATTCCCACCGTATTGCTGTATTATAGTTTTCAGGGATACCGGTATCGTATTAAAAAGATGTGCCGTATCCCAAACCGCACTATTTTAATTGCGTCTATCCCAATGATGTTAAGTGTATTTGTGGTGGCCAATATTGGAATATCCAATTTTACTGCATTGTTAAATCACTTTCATATTTACGTGCTGCAACCAGCTGCGGTGTACCCAAATAACCCTGTGGCACTGATACTATATGGTCTTTCTTTAACCATTGTGCCCGCCTTTTTTGAGGAAGTTTTGTTCCATGGGGTTATGCTGTATGCGCTCCGCCGTCATGGAGATACATTTGCGCTTATCCTTTCCTCTGTGTTGTTCGCAATAATGCACGGAAACCTTCCTTCCGCAATGAACGCATTTATTATGGGGTTGGTTATTGGATATTTTGTCATCCGTACTGGCAGCTTGTTAACAGGGATGTTACTGCATTTTATTAATAATGGCATGGTACTATTTTTAAACTGGATCCAGCTTTCTATGGATGGAAATCAAACAATTGTGTACATGATTTATATCATCTGCCTGCTGATTGGTTCTTTAAGCCTAATTATTTTAGTAAACCGAGATCCAAACTTATTTGTTGTTTACGATAAAAAAACTTATTTTAACAACAGTGAAAAAATTCGGTATGCCTTTGGTAATATTTTTATGATTGGCGTAATTATCTGTTGCTGTTTCCAAATATTCAGCACATTTACTATCATTTAAACAATAAGGAGAACCAAATTGACCGATCTTGATTATATGGAACTCGCCATAGAACAGGCAAAAATCGCAGCATCTCTTGGGGAAGTGCCAGTGGGAGCTGTTATTGTAAAAAATGATTCCATTGTTGCAACAGCCTATAATAGAAGGGAATTGGACAAAAACGCATTGGCACATGCGGAACTACTGGCAATCGACCGTGCTTGCAAAAGGCTTGGTGGATGGCGTCTGTTTGGATGTACTTTGTACGTCACACTGGAGCCTTGCCCTATGTGCACGGGGGCTATTATCAATTCCCGTATTGACCGGGTGGTTTACGGCGCATTGGACCCAAAAGCGGGTTCCTGCGAATCTGTTATCCCATTGACCGAATTTCCTTATAACCATAAACCTATTTTGGAAGGTGGACTGCTTCAACAGGAATGTAGCCAGTTGTTATCGGATTTTTTTCAACAATTACGCAAGAAAAAGTTGAAAAAAACATCATACAAAAAATAAATGGAATGATATGAATTTAAAAAATCGAAGGTTCTACGAATTCACTCAAGAATCTTCGATTTTTCATTCTATTTTACTATAATTCGACAAATTTTTCGTTTCTTCTAATAAATTGTATCCATGTAATTGACAATCAGATGATTCATGATATAGTAGAAGTATAAAAACAATTAACATGGAACCTGTCATATCAAATGTTCCATACACATTTTAATAGAACAGGGAATGATAAAAATGAGGGTGATGAAGATAACCATGAAATCTGCTGTATCAAATAGACTACAGCAATTGTGCAAAGAACGCCATATTACGCTGCATTGGTTGGCCGTTCATTCTGGCGTAACTCCGTCTACCGTATACAGTATTATGAATAGTAAAGGGGAGGATGTTTCTATCATTACCGTAAAACGTTTATGTGATGGGCTTAACATTACATTAAAAGAATTTTTTAATGATTCTGATTTTCAGTAAAAACCAATGGATAAGGCAAAAAATAAATCTTTTACAGCATTGTGGAAGATTTATTTTTTGCCTTAATGTGTTGATATAACAGGTTGATTCTTTTGTCTTTCAAAATAATTCCCACATTCAACCCTTTCTATCCAAAACAACAAAGATGATATCCGGAAAGTCATGATCACCAGTTCAATGAAGTTGTAAGATAAAGGTAGACACATGGAAAACCACCATGTTGTCTACCTTTTGTTTATGTTAAAATGAAGTTGGAGGTGGTAATCATGAAAAAGGGATAAAACAGGCGGGAATGGACACTTTTATTGGATACATTTAATAATGAGATATAGCACATCACGCAACGTCTGTTCACGGCAGTAACAAACCATATTACCATTGGCTTAGAGCAGCTGAAGCTGTTTGCAGAAAAGAAAGAGGAACAGACTCCCCAAGTAGTTTTCCATACCGACCAGGGTTCTATCTACTCCTCCCGGGCTTTTTGCCGAGCCCATGAACACTATAACATACTTCGGTCAATGTCGTGAGAGGGAACTCCAACAGATAATCCAATCATAGAAGCACGAAACGAATGAATACTCTACCTTGACTTCAGGTTGGCAACCATGGATGATGTTCACTTACTCTTGGATAGGTATGTATATTACTTCAATAACAGGCGGCCTGCAGACGCCGTGGGCTTCTAATACTATGGTGTTTTTGGTATCTATTTTTTCTTGACAGATGCAGTTAGCTAGTGGCTTGAGTAAACCCTAGAAGGGCATAATACCGGAAAGCATCTAAACATGTGCTGAAATATCTATCTTTTGCATCACTTGCCCTGCCGCCCGTAAACGAGTAATTTTTACAACGATAGTTTTTTCGTTACGATAAGATTACTGTTAGTAGCTCGCTTCGCTCGATGCTTAAAGTAAAGCTTTTGAGCGAGAGCCTCCACCGGCATAGCCGGTAGTTTCCATAACAACAAGAAAAAGCCGTTTGCTTTTTTGCAAACGGCTTTTTATCAATCCACTATTTTTCTGTTGTAGATGAAGGATTCTGCTCTGCTTGTGCTTCTTTTCGTGCTTTTTCTTGCGCTTCCTGTTCATCCATCTTATGAATATCTTCCAGGGTAATTTCACCTGTCATCAATTTTACAAAGGTATCTGCATCCACTTTTTCTTTGCGGATCAAGTACTGTGCTACTATTTCTAATTGGTCACGGTGAGTAACCAAAATATCGTGGCAGGTTTTATAAGCGCGATCCATAATGGAACGAATTTCCTCATCAATCTCGGTTGCGACAGTTTCAGAGTAGTTTCGGGAGTTATTAAAGTCACGCCCCAGGAACACTTCGTGGTCGCTTTCCCCATATACAATAGGACCGAGCTTTTCACTAAAGCCATAACGGGTTACCATGTTCCGAGCAATGTCAGTTGCGCGTTCAATATCATTGGATGCGCCTGTGGAAATATCATCTAATACGATACTTTCGGCAATACGTCCACCCAGCAATACCACCAGTTCTTCCTGCATATTCTGTTTTAATACATAACTTCTGTCATGTTCTGGCAAGGACATGGTATAGCCACCTGCCATACCACGTGGAATAATCGAAATCTGGTGTACAGGGTCCTGAGTTGGACTATAATAGGTAGCAACCGCATGCCCTGCCTCGTGGTAAGCGGTTAAACGTTTTTCTTTTTCGTTAATAATACGTGATTTCTTTTCTGGTCCCGCAATTACTTTAATGGTGGCTTCTTCAATATCAGAAGCGGTAATTGCTTTATGGTTTTTACGGGCAGCTAACAGAGCCGCTTCGTTCATCAGGCTTTCCAAATCCGCACCAGTAAACCCTGCGGTGGATTTCGCGATTACACTTAAATCTACATCAAAGCCTAAAATCTTGTTGCGGGAGTGAACTTTTAAGATTTCTTCACGGCCTTTTACATCTGGATAGCCTACTACAACCTGGCGGTCAAAACGTCCGGAACGCAACAACGCTGGGTCCAAAATATCCCTACGGTTGGTAGCCGCAATGATAATAACCCCTTCATTGGCGCCAAAACCATCCATTTCTACCAGCAACTGGTTCAATGTTTGTTCTCGTTCATCGTGTCCGCCGCCAAGGCCAGCGCCTCTTTGGCGTCCAACTGCGTCAATTTCATCGATAAAGATAATGGCTGGAGCGTTTTTCTTTGCTTGCTCAAACAGGTCACGCACACGGGATGCACCAACACCAACATACATTTCCACGAAATCAGAACCAGAAATCGAGAAGAAAGGAACACCTGCTTCCCCTGCAACCGCACGGGCCAACAAGGTCTTACCTGTACCAGGAGGTCCTACTAACAACACACCTTTTGGTACACGGGCACCCAATTCATTAAACTTTTTCGGGTTTTTCAGGAACTCAACGATTTCAGAAAGTTCTTCCTTTTCCTCTTCCGCACCTGCCACCTCATCAAAGGTAGTCGTACGTCCGCGTTCCATAGAATTTTTTAAATTCGCTTTTCCAAACTGACCGATTTTACCTGCACCTGCATTTGCCTGTTTCATCATAAAGAACAACAGGCCTACAATCAACAATAAGGAAAGCGCGGTTGGAATCATCTGCAGCAGCCAAGAATTATCGCTTGCAGGAGTATAGTTCATTTCAATCATATCATCTGGATGTGCTTTGTTATATTCCAAAATCAATGGGTCAATCGAATTGACAAACAAGTTTACACTTGGCACTTTATAGGTGATCTGATTGCTGCTCTGTCCATTTTTATTATTGGACTGGTTTCCATTTTGATTGCCATTCGCAGCGGCAACACTACTGGATGATTCGCTAGAAGAAGCTTGTTCCGAGCTAGCCTGGCTCTCTGCAGTACTAGATTCTTCTGTACTGGATGTCTGGCTGGAGGATTCCGAAACAGCACTACTGGTTGCATTGTTATTTTGGTTATCCTGACTATTGCCACCAAACAAAATATTATTGTTGGAACGGTCATTCGTATTGCTTTGGAACTTGCTCATATCAACGCCATCCCGCAGTTCCAGCTTTAATTCACCACTTCCTAAGTCCAATTCTCCAGCTTTTACCTGGTTGTTTTGGAACAGGCTTACAACCTCATAATATTTCAGGTTGCTGCTAGGGCCTTTCATGTTCATTAACATGTAAATAGCCACACCTGCTAAAACCAAAATAATAATCACCGGGACAATAAAGGATTTACTGTTTTTGTTTTGGTTGTCCAAACTCTCATCTCCCTTTTCAATTAGGTTTATTTTCGTAAAAACAAAGTTATATTTCTATCTTTTGGTATAACTGTGTGTATTCCTGTTACATAATATAGATGCTATTTTACAACAGTTTCTTTTTGAATCCATAAATATCTGGTTGTATGGGCGTCTGGCTGTACCCTCTGGTCAATACCAAGGCCCTCTACCGCAAATACACCATTGTCATCCTCAAACACAGCAAGCAAATCCCTCTGTTCCAGTGGAATTTTTTGCTCGTTCCAATATTTTTTTACTTTCCGATTTGGATGATTCGGTAGGGAAATACGATCCCCGGGCATACGCTGTCTTATTTTAACTTTACCAAATATTTTATCATAATCCACAATAGAATGAAAGAAATTTTTTGCAACATTTATGAATTGTTCGTAAATTTCTTGCCCTCCTACTAGAAGATGAAAGCCAAAAACCCGGCAATTGGTACAATTTTCAACCTGATACTCAAAATAAGGGTGTCCTTCGACAGGAGTTTGTACGGATAACCAGCCGTTTTGACAAACTACAAAACGATTTCCTGGAACATTATATTTTCCAAACCCTCTTTCGCAAATCTGCAAAATGGATAAAATTAATTTGGTATCCGCCGGAATTTGATGCTGTTCCAAAAACAACGAAATAATCCTGCTGGATATTGCAGTTGGTACACCTATCATTCTTTCTACCCATAGTTTCCCTTTGTCAAACAGTAAATAAAATTGATGTTCCGCCTGTTTCTGCAACAACTCTCGGTCAGCTTCTAACAATTGGAATGTCCGCAGCATATTTTGGGCAAATCTAGGGTTGATCTCCTGTAATACTGGTACAACATGATGACGTATTTTATTCCGATTATAAAGATCCAAATCATTGGTACTATCCTGAACGTAGGGAAGATAAAATTCTTGGCAATACGCCTCAATTTCCTGCCGGGTAAAATCCAACAAAGGCCGAAGGATTTTTCCTCTTTTTTGTGGGATGGAACAAAGCCCTGATAACGAGCTCCCCCTAGTAAGATGGAACAACATGGTTTCAATCCGGTCAGATAGGGTATGAGCTGTTAGAATCCAGCCATCTTTCCCTGCCAATTCCTCAAAAAAGGCATATCGCTGCTCCCTGCCGCAAACTTCTTCGGACTGCCTGTTTTCCTTCGCTAACGAAGCAACATCCACCCGTTTGGAATAAAATAAAATTTGCTGTTTTTCACAATACTGCCGGACAAAATTTTCATCTCGGTCGCTTTCTTCTCCCCGTAAACAATGATTCACATGGGCAACCATAATTTGTAAGGGTACTCCACAATGGCATACAGCATGTAATAACGCCATAGAGTCCGCCCCTCCAGATACTCCAATGACCACAACCTCTCCTGCGTGGAACCATTTGGAAACTGAATCCTGTATTTTATTCATGGTGAATCGTATCCAATCCTGTAAACCGGGTATACTGCCCATCCCAGCCTAATTCTACTGTGCCCACTTCACCATGACGGTTTTTGCCCACAATACACTCCGCAATGCCATGCTTTCCATCTTCCGGATTATAATATTCATCCCGATACAAAAACAATACAATATCCGCATCCTGCTCAATAGAACCGGAATCACGCAAGTCGGAAAGCAGGGGACGATGATCCTGCCTAGCTTCCGGCCCACGTGCCAGCTGGGATAGGGCTATCACCGTTACATTCAACTCTTTTGCCATGATTTTTAAGTTACGGGTAATTTCAGAAATCTCCTGTACACGGTTTCCATCCCGTCGCCCGCTGTTCATCAACTGCAAATAGTCGATTACCACCAAGCCCAAATCCGGTAAGCGGCGCAACTTGGATTTCATCTCTGCAATAGTAATATTTGGAGTATCATCCAAATAAATTTTGGATTCACTCAGAGATTGCGCCCCTGCTGCCAATAGTGCCCATTCCTCCTGAGCCAAATTTCCGGTATGCAGCTTGGTGCTTTGAATCCTGCACTCGGAAGAAAGCATACGCTCTACCAGCTGTTGGCTGGACATTTCCAGAGAAAAGATTGCCACCTGACGTTTGCTCTTTCTCGCCGCATTGGCTGCCACATTTAACGCAAAGCTGGTTTTTCCCATTGCTGGCCGGGCTGCCAAAATAATCAGGTCGGATGGATTTAGACCGGTCAATACATGGTCTAACCCGGAAAAACCAGAGGATATTCCCACTTCTTTTTGCCCCGTTGCCAATTTATCCAGATGGTCAAATTCACGGCCGATTACTTCATTGATCGGGATTAAACTGGAGGAAGTTCTGCCCTGACGGATTTCATAAATTTTTTGTTCTGCGGTATCCAATATGGTTTCCGCATCCGCGCCACTATCCGTAGCTACTGATATAATTTCCCGGGCTGCTAAAATCAAGGAACGGATGTAATACTTATCCTGAACAATCTTACAATATACTTCCATATTGGCCACAGATGGAACCATTTCCATCAATCTGCCCAGGTATACCTTGGCATTTTCCGGTGTATCAAAAATATTCTCCGAAACTACGGCATCATATACTGTAATAAAATCAATCGGTTGCCCAGAAGTATACATGCGGGCAATGACCGCAAAAATCCGTTGATGCTGCTCCCGATAAAAGCTGGATACCCCAACAAACTTTAATGCGTCCGCCATATAGCTTGGGTCTAAAATCAAACCACCCAGCACCGACTGTTCCGCTTCCAAATTATAAGGAAGCTGCTCCAGTTCTATTTGATTTTCTAAATCCATGTGACAGCTCCTTCCATCAAAAAATGGATCTCCTCAAAGATGTTACCACTATAGCATATCTTGTTCCAATTGGCAATTAATTTTTCCTGTTTTACTAGCAGAACTATTTTTTGGAAACGATGAAAATAAGCCGGAAAACATCCCGGCTTATCCATCATTCAAAACATTGCTATGCTTCTACCACCATTAGTTTCATATTGGTAGTAACCCCTGTCAATACTTTCACTTCTACCTGGAAAGTACCAAAGCTTTTTACTTCGCCAACAGAGATTTTTCGTTTATCAATATCAAAACCAAACTCTTTTTTGATGGCCGCAGAAATTTCTTTCGCAGTAACAGAGCCAAATAATCTGCCAGCTGTGCCTGCTTTTGCAGCGATGGTAACCGTCTGGTCTTTTAGCTTGTCCGCAATCTGCTGTGCTGCTTTGATTTCCTCCTGCTTGTGGAACTCTTTTGCCTGGTCTTTATTTTTCTTTTCGGTCATCGCCTGTGCGGTTGCTTCCATCGCCATCTTTTTTGGAAATAAAAAGTTACGGGCATAACCGTCGCTTACATTGACAAGGTCCCCTTTTTTACCGGAGCCTTTTACATCTTGTAGTAAAATTACTTTCATCGGTGGTTCCTCCTCTATATTATGTCTTTTTTTGATCGGAAGATTGATCGTTACAAATACAAGATAACATAAAATGAAAATTTAATCAAATCAATATCCAATTGATTTGTTCTAGCTTCTCTCAAGCAATGTATATGTGAATTTAGGAAAGGGGGATTTAACCCCTTGCATCGTGTATTGCCTCATCACATACCTTGCCATCCTGTTATCCGTATTTTATTTTGTATACTCAAAGTTTTTATTTCCATCCAAAGGAAAAATTTATTCTGTTAAAACAACAGAAATAAATGGATACTCTTTTAAATTTTATGAAAACAAGGTTTTTCGAAAAACAGAAAATTCAATTTCATATTATGATTTTTTATCCGTCCGGGAATTTAAGTATTGGTCAATGGCATCCAATAAATGCTGCCGCCCCTGTTCTAGATTGGTATTTTCCAATTGACAGGCTGCCATGGTTTGATGCCCGCCGCCACCAAGTTTTTCCATAATGACCTGAACATTCACCGCTCCCAAACTGCGCCCGGAAATGTTAGTGGTTGTCCCAGTCTGATATAAAACAAACGACGCGTCAACATCCGAAATCCCCAACAGCTCGTCCGCTGCCTGAGGCGCAACCACACGCATATCGTCACATTGGAAATCTCCCATAGCGATGGCGCAGTTGCGGTAGGTTTCTGCATTGGAGACAATCCTTGTTTTTTGCTGGTAAGAATCAATCGTATTGGAAAACAGTTTGCGGACGGATACTGTGTCAGCCCCTCTGCCCTTTAAATAGGCAGCAGCTTCAAAGGTTCGGACGCCAGCACGCAGAACAAAATTTTTGGTATCTAACATAATACCCGCCAAAAGCCCTTCCGCTTCCGGCGCCTGTAAAACAACTCCATTCATGTATTGCGCCAATTCGGTAATCATTTCTGAGGCGGAAGAAGCATATGGTTCATGGTAAAAGATAACAGCGTTGTCGATATAGTTGACCATTTTCCGGTGATGGTCGATGACAACCACATTCTTGCAGCGTTCATACACACCAGGAGCTTCCACAACATCCGGGCTGTGGGTATCCACCACGACCAATAGGGTGTTTGGTGTAATCAAATCCCCGGCATCAGAAGGATGGACAAACATACCTTCTTCGCCATTTGCAGTCATTTTATCAATTAACGCAGTAGCAAGGTTCTTTTTATAATCCACAATGATATAAGATTTTTTTCCTAACTGCCGGGCGATTTTCGCCATGGCAATTGAACTACCCATGCTATCCAAGTCTCCAAAGCGGTGACCCATTACAAGTACCCGCTCGCTCTGGTCAATAAATTCCCGCAAAGCAGTGGCGATAACCCGGGTTTTTACTTTGGTTCGTTTTTCAATCCCTTGGGATACCCCGCCGTAAAAATCAAAACCATTGACTGTTTTGACAGCCGCCTGATCCCCGCCACGCCCCAGAGCCATATCCAACGCTTGGCTAGCAAAGGATTCACTTTCATATAGGGTAGTTCCACCAGCTCCCACCCCAATGGATAAGGTCACAGTAATGCCTTTTTCTTTGGTTTTTTCCCGTACTGTATCTAAAATATGGAACCTTGATTCAATCATCTGCTCCAGATGCCGTTGCTCCACAACCGCCAAAAACCGGTCGTGGGAAAGCCGCCGGAAAAACCCATTGGTTTCTCCAAAAAAAGCCTCCAGGCTCTCGTCAATCACACCTAAAATAGTGGATTTCGCACTTTCCTTTTTGCCTTCAAATACTTCGTCGTAATTATCCAGCATCACCAACATAACAGAAGGGTGGGAAAGTTCATATTCTTCCGCAATCGCGGTTAACGTTGTAATGTCTGAGAAATAAAAGGTATACAAGTCATGTTCTTCCACCGAAGTACCATAAACACAATAGCTTTTTCCACGAAAGTCCACCTGTACACCACTGGGGGATAAAAATTCCTCCATTGGACGTTCCGAAATCCGGTTGAATTCCCATCCAATCATTTCATCCTGTTTTGCCAAAAAAGTTTGGAACTGATTGTTGTACCATAAAATGCGCCCATCTACATCGCACACCATAACAGGCATTGGGAATTCATATAATACTTTGCTCCGAGAGGTACCAAATTCTTTGGAAAGTAGCAGCATCAATGTACGTATCTCTCGGCGGAATTGGACCAAAATAACGACGCCTGCCGCCAACAGCAATAGCACAAATGGCGCAACAATAAAAAACGCCTGTTTGCTTTGGAAAAATAAAATTCCGGTTACCAGCACGCTTAATGCCATAATAATGATAATATAATTGCGGATTTTCCAAATGGATTTGTTCTTCATGCGATACCTCATCTACCTAGGTCATGTTGCTTTATCCTTTAAATTTCCATAATAATCGGTAAAATCATAGGGGAACGCTTTGTTTTACGGTAAATATAGCTGGACAATTCATCCCGGATAGCGGTTTTCATCGCGCCCCATTCCCGGATATTATTGGTATAGCACTGATCCAGCACCTGTACCAATAGATGTTTCGCCTCGTCCATCAAAGCTTCTGATTCCCGCACATACACAAAACCACGGGAAACCAGATCCGGTCCTGCCACAACGCAGCCGGACTCACTTTCAATTGTAGTTACTACAACAATCAACCCATCTTCGGATAAAATTTTGCGGTCACGCAGCACGATGGAACCAACATCACCAATCCCCAAACCATCCACGAAAATCTGTCCAGATGGTACGGTTCCCGCTACGTGCATATCAATATTATCAATCTCCAATACCTGGCCAATGGTACCAATATGGATTCTATTTGCATCAATCCCCATGGTTTGCGCCAGTTCAGAGTGCTTTTTCAAATGTTTATATTCCCCATGTACCGGCATAAAATATTTTGGCCGTGTCAACGAGAGGATCATTTTCAATTCATCCTGGCAGGCGTGCCCAGAGGTATGCACCTCATACATGGATTCGTAAATTACCTTTGCCCCCAGTTTCATCAAGTCGTTGACAACTCGGGTAACATGCTTCTCGTTTCCTGGAATCGGGGAAGCGGAAATAATGATAAAATCCTCACTGGTCACGGTTACTTTGCGGTGGTCTCCAGTTGCCATCCTTGCCAAAGCGGACATAGGTTCCCCTTGGCTCCCAGTGGTGATAATCGTTAATTTTTCATGTGGGTAGCGGGAAATCGCGTCTACATTGATTAAAATATTGTTTGGAACTTTTAGATAGCCCAGCTCAATTGCCTTGCTCACAACATTTTCCATACTACGTCCAGAAATCGCTACTTTACGCCCATATTTTTCCGCGTTATCAATAATCTGTTGGATACGGTGGATATTGGAGGCAAAAGAAGCCACGATAATACGCCGATTTCCAGCGCTGTTAAACAGCCGTTCAAAGGATTCGCCAATTTTCCGTTCTGCCATGGTATAGCCTGGACGTTCCGCATTGGTAGAATCGGACATTAGCAGCAGCACACCACGGCTTCCCAGTTCCGCGAATCTTGCTAGGTCAATCATATCCCCTTCAATTGGATTATAATCCACCTTAAAGTCACCGGTATGGACAATAATCCCCGCTGGTGTATGGATCGCAAACGCAATAGCGTCTGGGATAGAATGGTTTACACGAACTGCTTCCACTGCCATACAACCCATTTTTACTGTCTGTTTTGGCTGGATAACGTTTAAATTTGCTTTGTTTAATAATCCATGTTCCTTTAATTTCTCTTCAATTAATCCAATAGTCAAACGGGTTCCGTATACTGGTACGTTAAACCGTTTCAAAAAATATGGCACCCCGCCAATATGATCCTCATGTCCATGGGTAATCACAATACCACGTAAACGGTCGATATTTTTTTCTACATAGGTGTAATCTGGCAGTACTAAATCTACCCCCAGCATATCCGCGTCTGGGAACGCCATACCACAGTCTACAATAAACATATCCTGGCCGCATTCAAAGCAAGTCATGTTCTTTCCAATTTCATTTAAGCCGCCCAATGGGATAATCCGTACAGGGGTCTTACGCACTGGTTTACGTTTTTGCTGTGGTGCGCGTTTGGTTGTTTTTGCCGCTTGTTTTGGCTCCGCTGTTTTAGTGGTTTTTGGTTTCGCCGCTGTTTTGGTACGGTTGGCATATGGTTTGGTTGTACGGCGTTTTGTAGGGGATTTTGTCGTATTTTTTTGTTTATTTTGAGTTTCTGTAATCACATTATTACCTCTCTTAATTCTTTTTTTGATAGCAATATCATTTACTTATGTAACAAGAAAACAGGTGGTTCCATAGAAAAAACCCCTGTAAAAACAGATTTTCTGCAAAATAAACCAAGGCGAAAGCTGTTTTTCTCCTTTAAAAACAATTTTTCGCCATACAGAGCCATCTGTTTCATTTAAGCCCGATCAGTTTTTACAAGGCATCTTACAAAAATAGAGAGTTGAAAGCTAGGATATCCGATGCCCAAAAATAAAATTCCGAACAAATACTTAATTTTATTGTATCTTGAAACCCGCACTCTGTCAATATATTTTTGTAGCTTCCTGAAATATTACCCATGAAAAACGCCGTTTCAATATGGTAATATAAAGCTAATCACATCCGTTTGGAGTATTGCCCATATGGCAAAAAATAATCATTTTGCAATCTCATCTGTTCTGTGCTACAATGAAAATTGTCTGCAAGCGATTTAAGATATAGGAGTCTAATATGAAAAGACGAAGATGGTTTTTTACCATATTTATTTTTGGTTTTATCGCTATTCTTTTCGGTATTCTCATTTGCTTTGGAATCATTCCTTGGAATACCCCTTCTACAGAACAATATCCAGTTCGTGGTGTTGACCTCTCCCACTATCAAGGGGATGTGGATTGGCAGGTCCTCAGCCAAGAGGGGATACAGTTCGCGTTTATCAAAGCAACAGAGGGGAGTTCCTCCATTGACCCAAACTTCCACCAAAATTTTCAAAGGGCAACCAAAACCAGTTTGAGGATTGGGGCATACCACTTTTTCAGCTTTGAATCCGGCGGAATTACTCAAGCGGAACATTTTATCCAACAAGTTCCAAAATTCGCAAAGATGCTTCCATCTGTCATTGATTTAGAATTCTATGGGGAATTTCAGTCCAATCCTCCTTCAAAGGAAGTGGTCCAGCGTGAACTTTCTTCCTGTTCCAATCGCTTGGAAGAATATTATGGAATAAAACCAATTATATATACCACATATTCTTGTTACAAACAGTATATTTCCGACTCTTTTTTACAACACGATATTTGGATACGGGATATCATGACCAGACCTCACTTAAACGATGAACGCCAATGGACCTTTTGGCAATACACCAGCCGGGCAAGGTTAAGTGGCTACCAGGGAGATACCCCATATATTGATTGTAATGTTTTTTATGGGACTCAAAAGCAGTTTGACCAGTATCCGTATATCAAACAGGATACCGCTTGATATAGTTGTCCATTTTAAATAGATTTCATAAGCAGTATACAACATATCAGTATATAAATTTTATAAAACTCTTTATTCAAAACAATAAAAAACAGGAGGATTTTTATGGCACAAGTAACACCATTTCCAGCATTGCGGTTTACAGAAAAAGCAGGGCTGCCAGAACAACTAACCTGTCCACCCTATGATATTATCAGCGAACAGCAACGCCGTAACTATTTAGAAGAAAATCCCAACAATATTATTCGGTTGGAACTGCCACAGGGGGAAAACTGTTACCAACAGGCAGCGGATACCCTAAAAGATTGGTTAAACACCGGAATCCTCAAACAGGATGAAATTGATAGTTTTTATATTTATCAGGAATCATTCCAGATTGACGGCGTTCCTTACCAACTAAAAGGAGTCATCGGGCGGGTCACATTAGAGGAATTTGAAAAGGGAATTATCCTCCCCCACGAAGAAACCCTTTCCAAAGCAAAAGAAGACCGCTTTAACCTGATGAAAGCCACTGGCTGTAACTTTAGCCAGGTGTATTCTTTATACCATGATGAAGAAGGGGAAATCACCCACTTGCTAAACCAAGCTAGCCAAGGGGAACCTTTGGTTTCGTTCACCGCAACCTATGAAGTAACCCATAGTTTGTGGAAATGTGACGATCCCCAGTTGATCCAGCAGATTTCCCGTTTATTTGCGGATAAAAAACTGTACATCGCAGATGGGCACCACCGTTACGAGACCGCTTTAAACTACCGCAACTGGCTACATGAACAAGGGATTGGACTGGAACAGGACCATCCTGCCAACAAAATTATGATGATGTTGGTAAACATGGAAAATCCTGGTTTAGTAGTGCTTCCAACCCATCGGATTGTCCGTGGATTAACCGAGTTTTCCATCGACCAGATTGTTGATAAAGCAAAAGAAAACTTTGAAATTGCCTGGTTTGCGGAAAAAGAAAAAGCTGAACATCAGATGCGGGAAGAATATGTCAAATACCGTACTACTTTCTTGCTGTACCATAACCACCGGTATACCCTGTTTACCTTAAAGAATCCTGCTATCATGGACCAGGTATTTCCAGAGAAAAGTAAAACCTACCGCAATCTGGATGTTGCTGTACTCCATTCTTTGATTTTAGAAAAGATTTTAGGGATTGATAAGGAGAATATGGCGCAGCAAATTAACCTGACCTATACCCGCTCCAAACGGGAGGCAATCCAGGCGGTGGATAGCGGGGAAGCAAACTGCTGCGTGCTGTTAAACCCAACCCGTGTGGAAGAAATCCGGGACGTAGCAACCGCTGGAGAAAAAATGCCTCAGAAAAGTACCTATTTTTATCCAAAACTCATTACAGGCCTTGTTATGAATAAAATCCTGTAATTCTCCGAAAATACGGCATTTTTACAGCTTAGTGTTCAAAGAATATTCACCATTTAAACAACAGGCGAACATGAAACTATGCTAAACTGAAAATAAACAATGGGCGGAGAAATTGTTTCCCCGCCCCTGCTTTTGCAACAAAACAGCAGAACAGGCTGGAAACGGTCTGGGGAAGATTTGGACAATAGGAGGTCGCACGATGATTCAAGTAGAGCATCTCACCAAACGCTACGGCTCCCGTAAGGCTGTACGGGATATCAGCTTTGAAGTAAAACAGGGTGAGATTTTGGGGTTCCTTGGGCCAAACGGTGCAGGGAAATCTACCACAATGAATATATTGACCGGTTACCTCTCCTCTACGTCGGGGAAAGTAACCATCAATGGATTGGACATACAGGAACAGCCAAACCAGGCCAAAAAAACAATTGGATACCTGCCAGAACAGCCGCCACTTTATCCAAATATGACGGTTCTGGAATATTTAGAGTTTGTATATAACCTGAAAAAAATCAATTTAGGTGGAAAAGGAAAGCAAAAAAAAGAAAAAAAATTCCAACATATCCTGGAAGTCTGCCAAAGAGTACAGCTTGACCAGGTAATGGACCGGTTGATTTCCAACCTTTCTAAAGGGTATAAGCAAAGGGTTGGGTTAGCGCAGGCAATGCTGGGGAATCCAGAAGTTTTAATTCTGGATGAACCTACTGTGGGATTGGACCCAAAACAGATTATTGAAATCCGCAGCTTAATCCAGCAGTTAGGCGAAACCCATACGATTATTCTTTCTTCCCATATTTTATCCGAGATTCAAGCGGTTTGTAATCGTATCATCATTATTAACCAAGGAACGATTGTGGCGGATGACACCGCCGACCATCTTACCCAAGCATTAAACGAAGAAAAAGAATATATTATCCGGGTAGCTGGTGAAGAACAACAGGTTTTACAGGTACTTCAATCCCTAGACCATATGCGGGAAATCCTTTCCTGTGGCAGCAAAGAAGAGGGGACTTGTGACTTTATCCTCCATCCAGAAACCGGAACAGAAATCCGTTTTGCTCTATTCCATCTATTAGCGGAACACAACCTTCCATTGTTGGAATTAAAGGATAACGCCCTAACCTTGGAAGAAGTTTTCTTAAAACTGATTGCCCAACAGCCTCCGATTTCAGAAGAGGATGAGGATAAAAGCGCAGTGGAAGAACAGCAAGATGACCAGGTTCCACAAGAAGGGGATATGGTTTTGGAAGATACAGAACAAAACACCTCTGTGGAAGAACCTGAACTGGAAAATATGGAAGAAAAACAAGATGGGGGTGAGCAGTAATGGGGGCAATTTTTAAAAAAGAAATAAGAGGTTACTTTTCCTCTGCTTTAGCATACGTCTTTTTAGGGGTATTTTTCTTTTTCTCCGGCTTTTATTTCTTTGCCGGTGTCCTTTATCCAAACTCAGCGGACATCAGCCCAGTATTTGAATCCATGTTTTTAATTATTATGCTGCTTGTCCCAATCTTAACCATGCGTCTATTTAGTGAGGAATTTCGTGCAAAAACCGACCAGTTGCTGCTCACTAGCCCAGTAGGAATCCACAGTATGGTGTATGGCAAATTTTTTGCTGCTTATCTGGTATTTGCCATTGGTTCCGCCATCACAATTATCTACGCCCTGATTATGGCGATTTTTGCCCCGCTGGATTGGAACAGTATGGTGGGGAATATTCTAGGACTGCTTTTGTTGGGAGGAGCCTTAATCTCCATGGGGTTGTTCATTTCTTCCCTAACCCAAAGCCAAGTCATTGCCGCGGTGGGTTCCTTTGGCTTAATCCTGGTATTTATGTACATGGATACATTTGCGAGCTTGATTCCAATTGACTGGTTAAACAGTCTGCTTTCCCAGCTTTCCTTTATGGGGAAATACCGCAACTTTGTAGGCGGGCTAATTAATATTTCGGACATTTTGTATTTCATCAGCGTAGTTTTGGTATTTAACTTTTTGACCGCACGCACGCTGGAGAAAAAACGCTGGAGCTGAGGTGATTGCCATGAAGATAAAGAAACTATTGCAAAATAAAAAATTCAAACATGGCTCGTTGGCAACAGCGATTACCGCCATTTTTATTGCCATTATTGTGGTAGTGAATATTGTGGTAGCCCTGTTAATCGACCGTTTTGATTGGAAAATCGACTTAACTGCTAACCAGATTTACCAGGTAACAGACCAAACGGAAGAATACTTAAAAAATTATAACGAAAAAGTCACCATTTATGTATTAGAAGAGGAAGAAACGTTTAAAACCTATTCTGACCTTTACACTCAAGCATACTATATTATTGAAAAATTTGCTTCCTTAAATTCCAACATCACTACTGAATATATCAACCTGACAGAACACCCCGATTTTGCTACTAATTACCCGGATGTGGAATTGGTCAATGGGGATTTGCTTCTAGTGGGGGAAAACGGACGGTACCAGGCATTGACTGGAGACGACCTGTTTACCCAATCCTATTCCGACGATTACCAAACCTCTGAGGTTCTTTCTATGGCAGAACAGTCAATTGATTCCGCCCTGGCGTATATTGTAGGGGAAGACCCAGTGAATGTGGCAATGATTTCCGGTCATGAAGAAATTGACTTATCCTCCATCCAGGATGTATTTGAAAAAAGTAACTACAATTTTAATTCGGTTAGCCTGCTAACAGGCACCATTCCGGATGATACTGATATGGTGCTTATCGCATGCCCATCAGTGGATTATACGGCAGATGAAATTGCAAAATTAGTTTCGTTTTTAGACAATAACGGTCAATTAGGAAAAACCGTAACCTATTTTGGAAGTGCATCTCAAGGGACACTTCCAAACCTAGAAGCCTTCCTATCTAAATGGGGAATTCAGGTACAGGACGGCGCTATCCATGAACTGGATTCCAATATGATTTACCAAAACTCATTAACTCCATTTACTACAGTAAATGCCAACGATTACACATCCAATATGCCAAATACTAGCACCAACATCCTAACCCCATACCTAAAACCAATGCAGGAAGGAAAAGCGGATAGCGGTATCACCGTTACCACCTTGGCCACAACCAGTGAAACCTGTGTCCGTCAGCCAGCTGACGCAGACGCGAATTGGCAGCCTACCAACGATGAGCTGCAATCCTATGCGGTTGCCTTAGCTGCAAAGAAAACTTCTGGTGAAAATAGTTCGCAAGTCATTGCGTATGCCTCTGTGGATATGCTGGCGTTCTTATCCGAACCAGTTGTCAATAATGGCGATTTTGTATTAGCTACTTTTAACGCTGCCGCAAACCGTGAAAATACCATACAGATTACTCCAAAAAGTCTAACTGCCAGCACCTTGGGGATCTCCTCTTTCCAGGGATGGTTGCTGTTGATTTTATTTGTCATTATTGTCCCTGTTGCTGTCCTAATAACGGGCTTAGCTGTATGGATGCGTAGGAGGCACCGTTAAGCCTATGAGAAGCAAACGCCAATTTTTACTTATTGCAGTTGCGATCCTGCTGGTTTTAACTGGATTAATGACTTGGCTTCTTCTATCCAGCCCAAAAGAACAGTCGGCTTCTTCCACCGGTTCTACTGACACTTCCTTGATGATGCTACAAACAGATCAAGATGTTTCCTCGATAGATATTTCCAATCCTTCTGGCAGTTATTCCATCCTTCCTGCAGACGATACCACAGAGGAGGACCCCAAATGGAAGATTGATTCCCTCCAGGACGCACCCCAATACCAATCCAAATACAACGACCTTGTGGAAGTAATGAAAGAACTGGAAGCAGTACAAAAACTAGAGAATGTAGAAGAACTCTCTGTTTATGGTTTAGACCAGCCAACCAAAGGGACTGCACACTATACAGATGGTACCACGAAAACAATTTTAGTGGGGAATGCAGCACCAGGTGATTTAAACTACTATTGTAAGCTGGAAGATCAGGACGATATCTATTTAGTTTCTGGTACTACAGCAGAAAAATTTTTACGTAACACCTTAGACTATGTAGATTTAAGTTTAACCAGTACAGTGGAAACCACCACCTATACTACATCTTCTTCAGAGGATACTAGTTCTTCCACAACAAGTTCTACTCTTAATATTTCCAATATTACAATCCAGAGGAAAGACCTTGCTTCTCCTGTTGTATTTACCAACCAGGATAATCAGCTTGTCCAAAATGGGGAACCAGTGGATGACGTCCTTTCCAGTCAATTGGAATCCGCGATTTCCAGCATTACCGCTTCCAGTACAGTGGCAGTGTCCTCAACCTCTGCCCAACGATCTGAATATGGTTTTGACGACCCGAAAGCAACTGTTTCCTATACCGTAAGTGGAACAACTTATTCCTTTACGATCGGAAATGGCTTAACGGAAGCAGAGTTGCCAGAACAGGAAACCGATGAAGATTCCCATTCCAGCAGCAATACCAGCTCTTCCTCGATTACTCCAATTAAAGCCTATTATGTAATGATGGAAGGCAGGGACGTTGTTTATATCGTAAGTAAAGATTCTCTCCCTTGGTTGACAATGGATTTGCAATAAAAAGTGAACATTAAAAACGGTATCGTTTCAAACGATGCCGTTTTTATTTTTGCAAAATGCAGTAATTTATTATATGATACTAACAATCATAAAAGAAAGGGCGATTAGTAATGAATGTGCTATTACCAGAGATAGAAACTGAACGGCTTATCTTACGGAAATTTACGCAAAACGACCTGGAACCCCTATTCCTTATCTTAAGTGACAAACTAACACTTATCTTCCATGGTTTCCTGTTCAAACAATAGAAGAAACACAAAGCTTTTTACAGCATTATCAAGAAGAATATCAGCAGACACTAGGGCATCAATATGCGGTTTGTTTTAAAAAAGACAACCTGCCTATTGGATATGTCCATCTTAGCTATAACGACAGTTATGATCTTGGCTACGGTTTGCGGCATGATTTTTGGCGCATGGGTATTACAACAGAAGCTTGTCTTGCAATAATAGAACAATTGCGCAAAATAGGATTTTCCTATATCACTGCCACACACGACCGCAACAATCCGCGCAGTGGGGAAGTAATGAAAAAAATCGGTATGACATACCGGTATTCCTATGAAGAACAGTGGCAGCCAAAAGACAAGTTAGTGGTATTCCGTATGTACCAGCTCAATTTTGATGGGCAAAATAGTAGAGTTTATCAAAAATATTGGAACCAGTCTAAACAACATTTTATAGAATCCTTTTTGTAAAAACAGAAATTAGGTTTCCGTTTGCTTTTACATATCCACAGTTTTTGATTGGGCTTTGATTCCAAAAATGATTTCAAAAAAGTTACAAAATATTTATAGGCTGTCACTTTTTCCGCCAAAATAGCGCATACTATCACTAATCCTAGTCGTTCGTATATGTTGCTATTCACTAAATTAGCCCTTTCAATTTATATATTCTGCTACAAATTATGGAATATCTTATAAAAATCGACATTCCGTCTTTACAAAATGCTAAAAACAAAGTATAATTGTAATCAAATTGTAATAATTACTGTAGTGGTTTAGTTCCAGTTTTATTTTGTTTATTCACTATCTTTCTTTGTTCCACCAGTAAGTTACAAAAAATGATGATGGAGATAAAATGTTACGATGAGACCTTCTGAAGCACATAAAAAAATAAAATTTCAGATTATGAGTATCCTATTAGTAAGTGCCTTTTCGGTAATGGCATGTAGTTTATGGATGATTAACACCCAAGCATTGGATACTGAACAGGCTAGTACTCAAGTGGCTTCTATTTTAGAACCAACCAAACAGCTTGCAAAAAAACTGGATAAAGAGTTGGCCACAAAAATAGAACAAATAAAACAGCAGGCAGCACAGGAAGCAGCAGAACAGCAGGCAGCGGAGCAGGCGGCTGCGGCACAAGCGGCAGCAGAGGCAGAAGCAGCCGCGCAACAGGCAGCGGCTCAACAAGCTGCTGAACAACAGCAAGCAGCATTCCAATGGAATGAATCCCCTTATTCCGCTACGATGTATTTAACAGAAAACTGTAACCAAAGGGTGGAACCACGGGTATCTTCCGCTTCGAATGGTATTTTGAAAAAAGGTACTGCTGTTCAGGTAGTAGCTAAAACAGACCTGAACTTTATGAAACTGGAAAATGGCAATTTTATTTCTGCTGATTATCTTACAGCTCAAGCACCTGTAGTCAGCAATACGCCATCTAGTGGTAGTTCCAGCGCAATTGGTTCTACTGGCTATACCCAATTAGATAACTTAATTAATGGAATTTTTGCTCAAATCTTTACTCCAGGAATGAGCGACGCCGATAAAATTAAAGCTTGCTATAACTATTTAATCGACCATACTGATTATGCGAGAGGGACACCAATGCCAGGTGGATTTGGCGATACTAGTGTAGAAGGAAGCAATAACTATGTTGCTTCTGCCGCATATGGTTGTTTAACAACAGGAAAAGGTTCCTGTAACCGTTATAGCGCTGCATTTATTGCCATGATGCGCTGCTTAGGATACCAAGCAAATTATATTATGGGACAAACCCATTACGCCAATGGTTCAATGGACGACCACGTTTGGGCAGAAGTTATAATTGGTGGAACTCCATATATCTTTGATCCACAAGTAGAGGACAATATGCGTGCTCGTGGAGAAGGGGACGGATATTCCCGCTATTGGAAAACCTATAGCCAATTAGCTGGAAAATATGTAAAATAATCGCTTCCAATAAAATTTAAAATAGTTAGACAGGTACAGTAAAATTACTGTACCTGTCTTTTATAATATAAAATTTCTGCTAGTACCGTGGTAGTTAATGATAAAAATTTATGTAGTATTAATTATGGCAGTTGCTTCTACTTAGTAAGGTTATCCTTTTAAGAATAAATCTTCTTAATGAAAAATGGATGAATTGTTGTTTTCTGTTGATAAATGATATGATTTTCAAACTCAATATAGGATAAAATTTACCCTACATTTGTATCAGATGGTAAGGAAAAATATAGACCTTACAGTGGTACCATCCCATATTATGTTTTATATGAGGTATTAACACAATACTTGTATTCTCTTGATTTAGATTATCAATTTTATTGATAGGAATATTTTTTCAACAAAACCATTTCTTTGATATTATCCACCTTGTTTCAACAATAAAAGATTCGTTTTTATTCTACATAACTATCTGAATTTCCGTTTTATTTTCAACAAACATTTCTGCTTTCGTTGAAAACCAATTTTCAAACAAATCGATTACTTTTCTTATTTTTCCTTTTTATAAAATTTAGAATAACCCGTAATCATCAAAATAGATATAAAAAAGGATACTATCAGATTGGAGCGTTTTTTCTGTTCTATGGTTCACCTGTTTTGTTTTCTTATTCAAATTCCATTTTAATATATCTTATTCCCATTAAAACATCTATATAGCAAAAATCAATTGCGGATTATTATACCGCAATTGATTTTATTTAGACATTAAATTTTAAATTTTGGAAAAACAATAGGGATACTGTCCCCGATATAGCCATGATGGCCAATGCAACAGCAATCTCCTGATCCCTTGTATTAGGGGAAGGCTCTACCGGAAGATTCTCATTTTCTTGCGGTAAAGAAAAATATAGCTTGGTTTGTGGAACTTCAGCCGCTTTTATAGACACAGCACCTGCAAAAACACTTACCATAAGACTGATAAGCAGCGTGATACAAATCCGCTTAAGCAAGGTCTACCAACTCAATTCCATAAGTAATACTACCAGTGTAAGTAACGCCTTTTTTAATGGAAGAACTTCCAGTTAAAATAGGGGTTGCTGTTAGGGTTGCTGTTCCATCTTGTGTAAAGGAAGCTACTTCTACTCCAACCACTTCATCTTTTTGCCCAGTTGTTTCAATGACAGTACCATCTTCTTTTGTAAAAGTGTAACGAAGGGTAGCGTTACTTCCGGTTTCGGTTTTACCCTGTAATGTCATTTGATTGCGGAATTGATCAGTCCCTGCAATAGTTACGGAAATTTTTTGGTTATCCAGGTTTGCAACATCTTCCGCTATAATATCAAAAGCGGTACCCTGTTCTTCCATTGTCAAGGTTTCAGGGATTGTTACCGTATAAGTTGGATCATTTTTGTATTCAAATGTGATTGCGGTAGATGGAGCCTCTCTTTCCTCTGGTGCAGCAAATGCTGTTGTTGCCATAGGGATAGAAATTGCAAAGGTTAATAATACAGCTACCATTTTTTTCATTTTAATTTCCTCCTAAATGTAAAGTAAAATATATAGCAACGCTTATGCGTGTACTCAAAATTTACTGTACTACCAAAGTAGTTTTGACATCCCCACTATTCAGGGAATTTCCATCTTGGTCATATGCTTTCACTAAAATGTGCATTTTATAATTCCCAGCGGTAAACGGATTTTTTAAACTGATTTCAGTTACCGCTTTGCCTGGTTCCACCAGTCCAGTCTGATAAAAAGGCTCATCTCCTTCAATGGACAGTTCAAATACAAAATTACAGGTATTCTCCTCAGGATTGTATAAGGTGATTGGTACATCTTTTTCCCCAGCGGCAAAACAAATTGTCCCATATCCAGGAATTTGTATCCCTTGTTCTTCTGTTGTCTGAATAGAGGTAGTTGGTTCCCATGCAGAGGCGTTGGAATCCAACTGTAACCCTGATTGGCTTTGCCTCAAAATTGGGACGGCAATACAAACACCAACGATGAGAAGAACTATTATTATGATTAAAATCCATCTCCATTTATTTTTGCTCAACTTACGCCACCCCATTTTGATTGATTGTTTTTATAATACAGTTTGTTTGTAAAATCTGTTATCATCTGGAAGTAAAATCCAATTTTTTTAATTCTATTGCAAGTAAAAAAATCCTCAGTATCTTTTACAATACTGAGGATTTTCATCCATTATATTCTGATCAGGGAATTAATACATTCCGCCACCCATTGGTGCAGCTGGAGCTGCTGGGGTTTCTTCTTTGATATCAGTTACAAGGCTTTCGGTTGTCAGAACCATGGAAGCAACGGAAGCAGCGTTTTGCAGTGCGCTTCTGGTTACTTTCGCAGGGTCAACAATACCAGCTTTGATCATATCGCCATAGCTTTCGTTGGCTGCGTTGTAGCCGTAGTTTTTCTCATTTGCGTTGAGGATTTTATCTACAATAACAGAGCCTTCTACACCAGCGTTTGTAGCGATCTGACGAACTGGAGCTTCCAATGCTTTCAGTACAATCTGTACACCAGTTTTTTCGTCCCCATGGGTATTTTCTAACAGTGCAGCTACTGCTGGGATTACTTCCAATAACGCAGTACCACCGCCAGCTACAATACCTTCTTCTACAGCAGCTTTTGTTGCGGAAAGTGCGTCTTCAATGCGCAGTTTTTGTTCTTTCATTTCTACTTCTGTTGCAGCACCAACTTTAATTACAGCAACGCCGCCAGCCAATTTTGCCAATCTTTCCTGTAATTTTTCACGGTCAAAATCAGAAGTAGTTTCTTCAATCTGTGCTCTAATCTGTGCAACTCTTGCTTTGATAGCTTCGCTGTCGCCAAAGCCGTCAACAATAGTAGTATTTTCTTTTGTTACTTTTACCTGATGAGCATGGCCCAGCATATCCATTGTAGCATCTTTCAGTTCCAAACCAACTTCTTCACTGATTACAGTACCACCTGTCAGGATTGCGATATCTTGCAGCATTTCTTTTCTTCTATCGCCAAAGCCTGGAGCTTTTACAGCAACAACAGTAAAAGTACCTCTTAATCTATTAACAATCAGAGTAGAAAGAGCTTCACCCTCTACATCTTCTGCAATAATCACCAGTTTTTTACCGGATTGTACGATTTGTTCCAACAGTGGTAACAGGTCTT
Organism: Massilioclostridium coli; assembly: GCF_900095865.1. Taxonomy (GTDB): domain Bacteria; phylum Bacillota; class Clostridia; order Oscillospirales; family Ruminococcaceae; genus Massilioclostridium; species Massilioclostridium facile. The sequence continues at coordinate 662,524 of NZ_FMIZ01000006.1, forward strand.
GGATTACGCTGATTTTTTTATCTGTAATCAACAGATAAGCGTCATCCAGAATAGCTTCCATTTTATCGGTATCGGTTACCATGTAAGGGGTAATATAGCCTCTGTCAAACTGCATCCCTTCTACAACATCACTGTAGGTTTCAGCAGTTTTGGATTCTTCAATGGTAATAACCCCGTCAGCAGTTACTTTTTCCATTGCTTCCGCAATCAATTTTCCAACAAATTCATTGTCAGCAGATACAGTCGCAACACGAGCAATATCATCTGTGCCTTCGATTTGTTTCGCGTTTTCTTTGATGGAAGCTACAGCAGCATCAACCGCTTTTTGGATGCCACGTTTTACTGCCATTGGGTTAGCGCCAGCAGCTACGTTTTTCATACCTTCGTGAACCAGTGCTTGAGCCAACAGAGTAGCGGTTGTAGTACCATCGCCAGCAGCGTCGTTGGTTTTCACAGCAACTTCTTTTACCAGCTGTGCGCCCATGTTTTCAAATTCGTCTTCCAGTTCAATTTCTTTTGCGATGGTAACGCCATCGTTTGTAATCAATGGGGAACCGAATTTTTTATCCAATACCACATTGCGACCTTTTGGTCCCAATGTAATTTTTACAGTGTCTGCTAATTTATCAATACCAGTTTGAAGAGCTTTTCTTGCTTCTTCACCATAAACAATTTTTTTCGCCATAATGAAATTCCTCCAAATCTAATTGATTATTCTACAATTGCCAAAACGTCTTCCTGGCGGAGAATGGTATATTCCTGGCCATCCATTTTTACTTCTGTGCCAGCATATTTGCTAATTAAAACTTTATCGCCAACTTTAAGTTCCATTTTAATTTCTTTGCCATCTACAACGCCGCCTGGGCCAACTGCTACAATTTCAGCAACCTGAGGTTTTTCTTTTGCAGAACCTGTTAAGATAATACCACTTTTTGTGGTTTCTTCAGCTTCTACCATTTTAATGACAACCCTATCTGCAAGAGGTTTAATGTTCATTGATAATTCCTCCTAAAGAAATGATTTTGTTTTAGCACTCTTTCTATTTGAGTGCTAAATCTATTATTTATTTTACTGATTATTTATGAAAAATCAAGCAAAAAATGATGAACAAAATATTTTTAGCAAAATAGATGATTTGTCCTATATTTATCCCTTATATTTATATGTTATATACAAATATTTCCTTGTGTTTTCAGCAAATATTGCAAAAGAATTGTGGTAAACTATCCCTATTGCCCTACGAAAAGATTCGGTTATATCGAATTAGCACTCTTTTTTATCCAATTTTTCATAGTATAAGGGTAAGGTGCAATTGATTGTAAGCAAAGATAGGAGGTGACGCGTCGTGAATACCAAACAGGTAAGACAATATCCCGTACCGCCATTTCACCAACCAAAAACTGTGGAACAAAAGCAAAATCCACAAATGAGTTTGGAACAATGGCGCAACGTACCCGGGGATATTGATGATTTTATTTTCTGCCAACAGGAATTCCATAAAAGCGAGAAATAATGAGTTTACATCCAAAAAGAAAGCCTTCCTAAATTCGTGGAAGGCTTTCTTTTTATAGAAATCTCTGTGATATCCATTTGATTTTACTTTAATAAAGCCCTATTGTCCTATCTTACAAATTGTAACCTGTTATTTTATCATAAATATGAATATTCATTTTTATCACCATATGATATAATCATATTAAATTAAGGGGTTTATCTGGATTTATTGTTACTTTATCAAACCATAAGCGAAAGGAACCATGATAAAAAAGGAGATGGATAAAATGGATTTTCAATTTTATATTACCGAGGAAGATTATCTGGCATTTAACCAATATTCTCTGTTAAATAGTACAGCAGGAAAACGTTCATTATTAATTTATCGGTTATGTCTTCCAGCTATTTTTTTATTGCTGGTTTTATTTTCTATTATGATGGATGAGGATCTATGGTTTATTTTCGTTCAAATTATATTATCTATTATTTTTTCTTTTCTTTTTATTTTATTTTCCAAACGCATACTGCTCAATTCGGTCAAAGGAACTGTTAAAAATTATAAAAAAGATGGAAAGCTGCCTTATCCTGAAACAGGAAAAGTGATTTTTGGGGAAGAGGGAATCACGGAAATCACCACGGATATGGAAAATAGAAAGAATTATTCACAGATTGAGAAAGTTTGTGTCACCAGCAAAGGTCTTTATTTGTTTTTCAATTGTTCAGAGGCATGTATCCTTACAGATTCCTGTTTTTCAAGCCAGGAGGAGAAAGAACAGCTGCTATCATTCCTACATAACAAAATAGATCCATCCCGCTTTTTCTATTAATCGTTTCTTTCGTTAATACCACTAGTGGCTTACACAGTTCTTTTCTCAATAAGGAATTGTAACATTTCACTAGGAAACGAATCAACTCAATATTATTTTATTATCAAAATTTTTTGTATGTATTTTATTTTTTTGCAAATTAAAATTTAATATTTTTCTTGCTGTTCCGTCCATTCTTTTTTTGATATAATTGGCTGATTATTTCTACATCAAAAGATACCATATAGAAAAAGGCTTCCGAATCATTCGGAAGCCTTTTTGTGTAGTTAAAAAATCTTAACCTTATTTTTTACGTTTTTTTGTAATTCCAACTGCTACTGCGGATGCTGCCAACAAGCCAATTACTGCTGCTGGAACTGCTACATCTCCAGTTTTTGCGGCATTTGCTTTTGTAGTAGTTGTTTCCTGTCCTGCCTGTGTAGCATTGTTTTCGGTAGATGGTGTTTGAACTTCTGTTCCATCTATTGCTACCAAGCCATCCATTGCTGCTTTTACAGCATTTGCTGCCGCATCTACATCTTCTTGGGTTGCGTTGTCATCAGCCATCACATCATTTGCTTTTGCCAAAGCTGTTGTCAACACACTATAAGATTCTGATGTATACGCATTTGCATCCATGCCGTTTGCTGTTGCGATCATTTCTTCCAGGATGGATTTATCCGCTTTGAGACGTAAGTTTAACATTGTATTGAGCAGGTTATCTTCCGCTGTTTGGATTTCTGCTTCCATCGCATTATCCTTATCTGCAATTAAATCCTGAGCTGCTTTCAAAGCTTCTTTAAATTCTGCCTGGCCTGCTTCTACATATTTACTCAAGTCAAAGCCTTCTGCCACACTTACCAGGGTCTCCAAAGAAGTAATGTCGCCTTTTACAAAGCCTAATTTATGGATTTCAGTCATTAATGCCTGCCATGCTGCATCAACTTCTTTCTGTGTTGCAGTAGTATTGTCACGTACTGCAATAGCGTTATCTAGCGCTGCGGTAAAGGATGCTTGTACGTCTGCAATGACATTGTTAAATTCGTCAGAATCTTTTTGTTGTTGAGCGTAATCAATTACAGTATTTAAGATACCTTTATTCGCTTCTACATTTTTCTGGAATACAAATTCACGTGTTCCACCGCCTACTGTTACCAGTTGTTCAGTTTCTGTGAAAGTACTTGTTCCAGAGTTTCCGTTTTTATCTACAAATTGCCCACCTTCGATTTTTGGCAGTACAACGGTAGCTTCAACGTTGGTTGGTACCGTTACTTTTAAGGTGTAGTCTTCACCACTACCGGAATATGCTACTTCTACAAAACCACGTTCCGTTGCAAAGCGACCTTCCGCATGGTCAAGGATATCCCTTGCAGGGTCAATAGTAACTGTTTTTGCACCAGCTTCTGTTACAGTAACACCTAAAATGTTTTCTAGCATTTCCGCACCAGCAGCTGCACCCCAACCATGGGACTGGCTCTCGCCATGTTGCCATTGTTCCCAAGTAAAGGTTGCGTCATATTGGTCAATCAATTGCGCCCAACCATAATCTTCGGTATTCGTCAACAGTTTTAGTGCTGCATCAGCACGTCCATTATCAAACAATGCCTGTACTAAGATATCAGCTGTCATTGGACCTTGTTTCATACCCATGGAAGCTACATAGTCTACCATGCTATCAATTTTATCTTCTGGTGCAATACCAAATGCCAATGCGTAAGAAGTAGAATGTTGCCCATTATGGGTACTCTGTGTACCATCGGACATCAAACCGTCACAGTAAACACCGTCTTCTGTGATCAATTTTTCATTCATGGTCTTTTTCAGGTTTTCCGCACGAGTAGTATAATCCTGAACTTCTGCTGCATCTTTGCCTAATTCTTGAGCGACATCCGCAACAACATCAAATACACGTACTGAAAGTGCGTTTACTGTTGTTCTAGCAGCAGCCTTCATATCATAATTAAATCTACCTGGAGCTGGCCAGTCTACAATACCATATTTATATTGACCGCTTCCTCCTGGTAAATTGGTTACCAAACCAGCTGTTGCACCCTCAGTTGCAATTGCCCTTGTCGCGTAATCCGCTGTATTTTGGAGATACGGGTACGCAACTTCTAACAATTCGCGGTCGCCGGTTTGCATATAGTATCTCCAAATCCAAATTGGCACATTTAAACTGAAATCAGGGATATCCCTTTTATTATCTACGTTTGGATATACAGAGTTATAACGTCCCAGATCATCGCCAGAATTCCAGTAGCGGTTCGCAGAATCAAAGAACTGCATAATTGCTTTTCTGGAAGTTGCTCTTTCATACAAGCTTGTGGTAGTAATTGCACTGATATTAACAGAGTCTTGTAAGAACTGGCCTTTTTCACGGGTTGGTGTATCTACAAACTGGTTTTGTGCGGAGTACAGAGCGGAATCTTTCATTAACTGGTAAACCTGATTGAGCATCTCATCCGATGTTATCAGAGTAGAATCACGGTCTTCTGGTACTTCCTGATACAAAATCGTTGCTGTAATATCATCTTTGGTAAATGTCTGACCTACATTTGGAATCTGTAGATAACGGAATGCTAAATGATCCCAAGTATTGTAGGTTTGTGCTCCATCTTTTTGTGTATAGATAAAGTTCATGTTTGTGTTTTGGGAAGAACTTCCACTTGTATTGACTTTTCCATCATCTTTTAATTCATAGCCAGTGATCAATGTTAATTTTTGTCCGGCTTTGCCATTCGCAAAATTAACAGAGAACCGTGCTGGAATAACCCGTCCAAAGTCTACAATAGTTGTGCCGTCTTCCAATGTTGTGATGGTTTCCGGTTGTACGGTTTCTTCTGTAACATGTCCTAATTCTGATTGTACATTAGTAAACGGATCAGTTGGATGTTCTCCTAATACATAAACATTCTGCCAAGAAGAATCGTCAAATCCTACTTCGGAGTAATTATCAATTGCTTTTCTAGCATCGTATTCTTCTACAAAATCACCTTCGCCATTACGTTTTGTAGATCCGGACAATGGAGCATCTTCCGCTACCCAATCCTCTCCAGTAGAGATAGTTTGGTAACTTCCATCGTTGTAGTAAACAACAATTTCACCCAACAAACCTGGTTTTCCTGCTGCGCGTCCTTGGCCACCACTGTACCAGCGGTCCAAAACGCCAATGGAAATAGTATCGTCATCGCCTAATGCTTCGGTAATATCCCAACCTTGATAATGGGTTTCATCAGAATAGTCAAAGGATTGTCCACGGCCAATTCTTGTTCCGTTGATGGATAATTCATAATCATGAGCAGAAGCCATATAGGCAAGAGCTTTTACAGGTTCTTTGCCTTCTTCCAATTTTTCTTCTTTTCGGGCGTACCAATACATGTTGGAACCAGTTGCTGGAACAGTATCCCCATTCCATTGGGACATTCCATTGTCAAATTTATCTTCTAACAGGATAGTTCCATCCGCACCTGTTACTTTTACTTCACTAAATTTACCAACTTCTGTTCCAGTGGTGCTTTCTCGGAAACCGATAGTACCTTTTGAATAGGTGGAATCTGTTGTGGTATCCACCAGTGTTCCATTGATATAGGTTTTAAAGGTATCGCCATTTACATCAATTGTAACACGGTAAGCTTGACCTTCTTTAATATCGTATTTAATTGGGTCTTTTAAGGCAGTAAATTTGCCATTTTCCTGTACATGAACTTTTAATCCAGTACCAGGGACAATCTGCCACATGTACCCGCTATCTTTGTCTGTCGCGCGGAACATGATACCCGCAGCAGTTTTTTCCGCAATCACACGCATGGAAACGGTATAGTTATCCCAATCGGTTCCAGTTTTTGCTAGGATAACCCCATTGGTGTTACAGTTCGCCCAGTTGTAGCCATCTACCTGACTCATCACCGTGGTATTGCTCCAACCGTCAAAACCTTTACTGAAATCAGTAGAGAGATAGGTTTGCGTATTATCATTTGTGGTGATTGTAGTAGCTGGTTTTCCATCGCTTGTAATATAATTATCTAAGTTTTGAAAATCTTCTACCATCAATTCGCTGCCATCTGCGCCCGTTACTTTAATATTTTTAAAGGTACCACCTTCCGCATTGGTATTACGGAAACCAAATGTACCTTTGGTAGAAGTATTTTTCTCATCCACATAAGTATCAAACAGTTCGCCTTCAATATAAGTTTTAATGGTATTGCCTTTTACTTCAATGGTAATATGATAATAAGTATCTGCTTTGAAAGAGTAGGAAACTGCCCCATCTCCATCAATTTTATTGAATTTACCATTCGTCATGGTATGGCGAGCAAGTCCCTTTTTCTTACGGGTAAATTGCCACATATATCCTGTTTTAAAATCACTGCTGGAACGGAGCATAACCGCTGTAGCATCATCACTTGTGTTGTTGATCTGCATATCAAAATCTAGGGTATAGTCAGTCCAGTCATAGCCTTGATTATTTAAAATAACCTGTTTATCGCTACTTTTTCCACCAACTACTTTTATACTTTCGATCTGTTTGGATATAGACTGAGCAGATAATTTTTGGAAATTACCAACTTGCCCTTCTTCTTCATAGAAACCAACACTACCTGTGGCAAAAATATCATCTGTGGTAACATCTACCTGTATACCGTCAATACTGGTAGTAATGGTATTGCCATTGGCAACAATATTCATGGAATAATAAGCGTTTTCCATAATATCCATTTCTACAGTGCCCAGGTCTTTTTTCTCGCCATTTACCAAAGCGGTTTTTGTTAAACCTTTCCCTGGTACCAATGACCAAATGTAAGCGTTATTGCTGTCTGCTGCACGGAACGCTACCCCTGCAGCACCTTTCTCCGCGTTCACATCTACATTCAAATTATAGTTTGCCCAGCCTGTCCCTGCACTGTACATGGTTAACCCACCACCTTGTACATGGGCAGCAGTGCCAGAAGATTCGATGGTAACAGGAGTACCTGGCTTTTGAATCCAGCTTGCATTCCAGTCTTCATCCGATAAACCAGTAGCAAAAGATGCTGGTTCACTGGTGCCTTTTAATCCGGTAGAATCCCAAGTAGTTACCGTCCAGCTATATGGATGAGCTGGATCCAATTCTGGACCTGCATAAGGAATATTGGATTGTTCGGAAGATTCTACTTTATTAGAATCCCAAACAACCTCATCTGTTAGGTCATCTTTTACAATAATCTGGTATGCAGTTTGTACATCGTCCAGGTCAGCATCCTGGTTCCACCAGCTAAAAGTAGGTGCTTCCACATTTAGTGGCTTTTCCAATTCATTGGTTAATAAGCCATATGGCATTGGTGCGTTGACGCCATCTTGAGCATTTGCTGGCGCTACCAAAACAGTACTTAACATTGCAGCGCTTAACAGCAATGCTGACATGCGTTTTACGCCTTTTTTCATAAACATTTTAACAAGTTCCTCCTTCTCTCACGTTCAAATTAGACTTTTTATAGTCAACACTACTCTTTTCTCTTTCCGCCCCCTTTAACAAACGAAATGTATACTTTTTCGTTCGGTTAAACTTAGATAAAAAAACCCCTCTAAAGCAGGGGAGAAAACTTATTTTTTGACTGAATGATAAAGTATACCCAATATATGCACAGCTACATATAAAGCAATTTTATTATAGCACGATCAATTTTTGATTTCAAACTCAATAATTAACAAATTTAATTTTTAAAAAATAGAAAGTTTTCACAAAAACCGTAAACAGTTGTATTGTTTGCCCGTTTAAATTCAAACAGAAAATTACCACTTTGATAAAGTTTTATCTTGGTATACGCTTGTAAGAAATATGCATTATTTTGCGTAATTCATCCAATTGTCTTTTTAACAACAAAAAATGCTTTAAACCCAAGCAGGTTCAAAGCATTTTTTGGTACATTGATTTCGAAATCATTAGAGAGATACTATGTTGATGGATACAATAAAAATAAAATTATAAAGTCGAATCGTAAAATAAAAACTGATTTGTTTGTTGTAGTGATGCAGCATTTGGTTGGTTTTCCAACCATTTTACAAAATAAACCAGATTGAATATTCGCTATCTTCGTGCCTATGAATTTCGTAAGGAAATGATACCTAACTTCCAGTATTTTATTGCCCAATGTAAGATGTAACCGCCTTTACTGCCCCTAGTAACCGCTAACATCTTGTACTGTTTTCAAGGAATGGACGATTCCTTGTCAAGGTTATTTCTCTAATCTCTCATTCACATTCTCAATGCCATGGTTCATCTTTAGTTGATTCTCTCAGAGCTAAGGATCAATGTTTCTTTCTTCCGGATCGGAAGATATTAGGTAATGTTGCCTCCGCAATGTTACCTGTATTTTGTTTGAAACAATTCATCGATTTTGTCAATTTCATGTTTCTCTCTTCTCTTTTGATAGAACACTTTTTATCTTTTTTTCGAAACAAAAAGTATTCTCTTTTTTCTTTTTCTATTCTCCGTTACTTACAAAAACAACGTGATAAATCCTTTTGTAAGCAACAACCTTATTATACAACAAAACATTAATAAACACAAAGGTCATAATAAACGAAGATAATCCTAAAATTTAGTGAATCCACCAATGGTTTTTAACAATTTTATTGATTAAATATTGTTTTAACAAATAACATTTAATATTATTATTCAATATATATTTATAGACAATACATTTAACTAAAAAAATAAAATCTTTTTTTTAATTTCGTTTTTATATTAAAATACAAAAAATGAATATCATATACAATTGTATACAAAAATACCCCTTGTTTTTTATACAACAAGGGGATTTTTGTTTATTACCAGAACAAACCAGAAATAATCCAATCTGGAATCATAGCATTTTCATATAAAATCATTCCAACTCGAACCAATGTGGCAACCAAGGAAATCGAAATTCCGGCAACCGCTAAACCTTTTAGATGCTTACCAAAACATCCAATTAATGAAGTAATCAGCCCCAATGGCAATAAAATAATAGCGAAGGTAAACAGACCAATAATAGAGCAGATAAAACCGATAATGGCACATACATCACACCAGTTGTAACCTTCCCTTTGTGGGATAGCAACAGGAGGCATTACATTTGGTACTGGTGGAGGCGCCACTGGTTGCTGATATTCCGTTGTGTAGGAACTGGAAATCTCAATATCCTCATCCAACCGTTCCCCACAGGCCTTACAGAAGGTAAATTCGTCATTATTGGGTGTATTACAATGTGGGCATACTTTCATATTAAAAACCCCTTTCTGCTACTTTTTCTTCTCATAATAAAATTTAACTGTTTAACTTTATCATAACAGAAAACCACCTATGAGTTATCACATAACTATGAAATTTTTATTTCATTTATCCAACAAAATAAGGCAAGGAATAGCAACTGCCACAATTTATTTTTCTCCAATTTTTTCTAGAAACTCATATAAAACAAAAAATTCCGGTAGGAACACTACCGGAATTTTTAATTTTTTATTCGTCTTTTTGTTCTTCTAATTCATTCATTTGGCTTTCCATGGATTCCGCATGTGCCAACAGCTCATCGGCAGCGTCAGAACCATCCATCTGGGTTTCTAGCTGATTTTCTTCCGCTTCTAAAGCTGCTTTTTCTTCTGGAGAAAGTTCTGTTTCTTCTGCTTGTTCTACTTCCTGAACTTCCGCTTCCTCCTCATGTTCCGCACGGGCAAAGGTTACCACCTTGGTATCCCCTTGTACTCTCATGACACGCACACCACCAGCATACCGGGACATCACGCTGACATCGCTTACACGGATACGGATAATAACACCATCATCTGAAATCATAATCAGATCATCATCTTCATCCACTACTTTTACCCCAACTACATGGCCTTTTTCTTCATTGACTTTGTAGTTGATTTTACCAAAACCACCTCTGGTCTGGCAACGGTATTCTTCCACAGCGGTACGTCTGCCTTGCCCTTTGTCGGTAACTGTCATAACAGTCGCGCCTTCTCGGATACGAGCCATACCAACAACCTGGTCGCCATCCTTCAGCTTAATGGCACGCACGCCTTTGGCGGAACGGGACAATGGACGGGCATCCGTTTCTTTAAACCGGATTGCCATCCCGTTTTTAGTAGCAACAATTAGTTCAGAGTGCCCAGAAGTCAAACGTACCCATGCCAATTCATCGTCTTCGGATAGGGTAATGGCAATCAAACCGTTTTTGCGGATATTGCGGTAAGCATCCAACTTGGTTCTTTTCACAATACCCTGCTTGGTTACCATGACAATATACTGGTCAGAATCAAACTCGGTTACCCGCAACATGGAAGTAACTTTTTCCTCTGGTTCCAATGGCAATAGATTGACAATATTCATCCCTTTGGAGGTTTTGCCCCCTTCTGGAATTTCATAGCATTTTAAGCGGTACATTTTTCCACGGTTGGTAATAAACACAACATGGTCGTGGGTAGAGGAGATAAAGAGTTCTTCCACAAAATCCTCTTCCCGCTGTTTCATACCGGAAACACCACGGCCACCACGCTTCTGGGTTTTGTAAACATCCACTGGCTGGCGTTTGATATAGCCGTAATGGGTGAGTGTAACTACACATTCCTCTTCTGGAATCAGGTCTTCAATATCCACTTCACCGCTAACCGCTTTGATCTCTGTGCGGCGTTCATCTCCATATTTCTGTTTGATTTCCAGCAACTCATCCCGTACAATCCCTAGGATAATCTGGTAATCGCTTAAAATATGTTCCAATTCTTTTACTTTTGCCAGGATATCAGCCAGTTCCTGCTCAATTTTAATCCGTTCCAGACCGGATAACTGCCCCAAACGCATCTGTACAATAGCGGTTGCCTGAATATCATCCAGGTTAAAGTTTTCCATCAAACGCTCTTTGGACTCTGCCACTGTTTTGGAAGAACGGATGATTTTAATCACTTCTTCGATGAAATCCAAAGCGATTTTTAACCCTTCCAGCACATGCTCCCGCTCTTTTGCTTTGCGTAGGTCAAATTCTGTCCTTCTGCGGATAACTTCCGCTTGGAAATCAATGTAATGCTGGAGCATTTCTTTCAGGGACATGACTTTTGGTTCGCCGTTGACCAATGCTAGGTTAATGACGCCAAAGGTCTCCTGCATTTGGGTATAACTGTACAATTTGTTTAAAACAATCTGAGGGTTCGCGTCCCGTTTTAACTCAATGACAATCCGCATTCCTTCCCGGCTGGATTCGTCACGCAATCCGGAAATTCCCTCAATTTTCTTATCTTTTACATGGTTGGCAATGCTCTCGATTAGCCGTGCTTTGTTGACCTGATAAGGAAGTTCGGTCACCACAATGCGGAACCGTCCATTTTTCATTTCTTCTACGTCAGCACGGGAACGTACTGTAATCTTACCCCGTCCTGTGGCATAAGCGGCACGAATTCCAGCCTGACCCATAATAATACCAGCAGTAGGGAAATCCGGCCCTTTGATGCAGCCCATGAGATCCAGCAACTCTGCATCCGGGTTATCAATCAACATGCAGATACCATCCACAATTTCATTCAAGTTGTGGGGAGGGATGTTCGTCGCCATCCCTACAGCAATACCAGTAGAACCATTTACCAACAGGTTTGGGAACCTGGAAGGTAATACAGTAGGCTCCTTCAAACGATCATCGTAGTTCATACCGAATTCAACGGTATCTTTATTGATATTAGTAAGCATCTCCATGGAGATTTTGCTCATTTTTGCTTCGGTATAACGGTAAGCAGCCGGAGGGTCGCCATCCACAGAACCGAAGTTCCCATGCCCATCTACCAATGGATAGCGCAAGGAAAAATCCTGCGCCATACGTACCAGGGCATCGTAAACAGAGGCGTCACCGTGGGGGTGGTAACGTCCCAATACAGAACCGACTGTATCGGCTGATTTACGGTAAGGTTTGTCCGGAAAAATACCGTTCTCATACAGGGTATACAGGATACGGCGATGGACTGGTTTTAAACCGTCCCGCACATCCGGCAGCGCCCTGCTGACAATAACAGACATGGAATAATCCAAAAAGGATTTCCGCATCTCTTTTTCAATATCTACCGGAATCACCTTACCCATACTTGGGTCAAAAGTGTTTTCATTACTCATTCAGGTTCCTCCAAATCTATCCGACAAGTCAGTATTTCTATGCTTCTGTTTGAATCAACCGTTCCCCGAGAGCCTGGAATTTCTGATTTATCCCTGCCTGCTGTTCCTCATCCAAGCAGCGTTTTGGCAGGATATAAATCCGCTCTTTCCCAACGCTGATAATGTATTTATCCTTCTGGTTAAGGATAAAATTGCTGGGATTGTTGTACATAATACGGAAACCGCCGTTTTCTTCTTTTACAAAAATGTATTCGTCATAAATATCCATGGTAAAAGGCTCTTCAATCTGTGCCATTGCCTTTGCCACCTGTTTGCGGTGGCGTACTGGATTGTACCAAATGATAAAAACCACGGCAATACAAACAATGGTACCCAGGTAAGTAACCGTGGAAGGGGTACGTAAAAACAAATCAATTAAATAAAATACCAGCACCAACCCAAACAAAATGGTAAAAATAAGGTTGCGCTTAAACAGATGCTTTTTCTGGAATGCCTTCATCCCGGTTTCCACTTCCTCTTCCGTCAGGTTATAGGATACTGGAATGTGGGGTAGGGAAGTATCTTCTTTATCTCCCATTCTCACAGGAGGAAGGTCTTTTTCATCATACTGCTGCAAATCAATATTGGAAGTAGCTGGTTTTTGCTCTTCTTTTTTTGATTTTTTCTTTTTGATTTGGTATACATTTTCCAATTGGTCAATATTTTTGTTGTAATAATTTTCTGCTTGGGATTTGGTTGGATCGTCCTTGTATTCTTCTTCCTGCTCCTCATCCCCATCTTTTTTATCTTTTTTCCATTGGAACAAGCCATCAAAATCATGCTTATGCTCTTCGTAATACAGTTCCGCCTGGGATTTCTCTTGTGGCTCCTGCTGTATTTCCTGATCTGGTTCCAACTGGGTTTCCTTTTGTTTTTCGTCCATACTGCCTCCTGCTATTGTTTGGTTGCCCAAAATTAAATATCCAAATTCTGCACATACCGTGCGTTCTGTTCAATGAATTCACGGCGTGGCGCTACTTTATCCCCCATGAGGATAGTAAAGATTTCATCCGCTGCCGCTGCGTCTTCCATAGTAACCTGAATCATTACTCTGTTTTCTGGATTCATGGTAGTTTCCCAAAGCTGTTCTGGGTCCATTTCACCTAGACCTTTGTAACGCTGGATATCAATTTTCGCATCTGGGTTATCTCCCCGCATAGTTACCAATAAACTGTTACGTTCCTCGTCACTATAAGCATATTTATGCACTTTTCCTCTGGTTAAACGGTACAACGGAGGCTGTGCAATATAAACGTTCCCATTTTCAATCAAAGGCCGCATGAAACGGAAGAAGAAGGTCAGCAATAGGGTACGGATATGGCTACCATCCACATCGGCATCCGCCATGATGACAATCTTGTTATAACGGAGTTTCGTAATATCAAAATCTTCTCCAATGGAAGTACCCAATGCTGTAACTACTGGCATCAATTTTTCATTGCCGTACACTTTGTCCAGGCGCGCCTTTTCTACGTTGAGCATTTTTCCCCACAGAGGAAGGATTGCTTGATATTTTCGTTCTCGCCCGCTTTTTGCGGACCCACCTGCGGAATCCCCTTCGACAATGTACAATTCGGTCAATTCTGGGTCACGTTCGGAACAATCCGCTAATTTTCCTGGCAGGGAAGCACTTTCCAGGGCGGATTTCCGTCTGGTTAATTCCCTTGCTTTCCTTGCCGCTTCCCTTGCTTTTTGAGCATTTAAGGATTTCGAGATAATTTCCTGGGCAACCGATGGATTTTCATCAAAATAATCCATTAGTTTTTCAGTAACCATCTTTTCCACCAACTGGCGCACTTCCACATTGCCCAACTTGGTTTTAGTTTGACCCTCAAATTCACAGTTGGTGAGCTTTACGCTAATAATAGCGGTCAAGCCCTCCCGCACATCATCGCCAATCAGCTTTTTATCCGCATCTTTGAGTAAATTGGTCTTTTTCGCGTATTCGTTAAATACTTTCGTCAGTGCGTTTTTAAAACCAGTCTCATGGGTACCGCCATCCGGTGTATGAATATTATTGGCGAAAGACAGGATTAATTCGTTATAACTATCGTTGTACTGAAGGGCAACTTCCGCAATAGAATCCCCCTCTTTTGCTTTTAAATAGATTACCTGGTCATTGATTGTTTCCAACTGCCTGCGTTTGTGGATAAATTCTACAAAGCTTACAATACCACCTTCGTAGTGTAAGGTTTCCCCAACCGGTTCCTCTCCACGACGGTCGGTGAGCACAATTTTTACTCCAGCGTTCAAAAATGCCTGTTCCCGCAAACGGGTCAGCAAAATATCGTAATCATAGTGGGTTTCACTAAAAATCGTCCCGTCGGCTTTGAACATAACAGAAGTACCTGTTTTCGTGGTATCTCCAATAATCTTCATTTGTTCATCATAGTTTCCACGGGCAAATTTTTGGTAGTTGATATGCTGTCCATCATATACCGTCAGTTCCAGCCATTCACTCAGGGCATTTACAACCGACGCACCTACCCCATGTAAACCACCGGCTACTTTATAACCGCCACCGCCAAATTTTCCTCCCGCATGTAGCATGGTATATACCACAGTTGCTGCGGATATCCCTTCTTTTGGATGGATACCAGTTGGAATCCCACGGCCGTTATCCGAGACTCTGATCACATCGCCGGGAAGAATTTCCACGTCGATCTGGGTACAGAAACCAGCCAAAGCCTCATCAATGGAGTTATCCACAATCTCATACACCAGGTGGTGCAGCCCTTTGGAGCCAGTAGACCCAATATACATACCGGGACGCTTACGAACTGCTTCCAGTCCTTCTAATACCTGGATTTGATTTTCATCATAGTTTTGATTGATTCTTTCCAAAAAAAATTCCTCCCAATTACTGAAATGATCTTTCACGTCTTGCCCTGCCAATACCAAGGGCTATTCTAATTTTAATCCGCGCTTTGCCCTCAGCCGCAAGGTTGCTGGACTGATTTGGGAAATGTAAACTTTGGTAGTTCCATTTTCACAGCATACCACAAAAGAACGGGGAAGCTCATACGAAACATTCACCACTTTTCCAGTTTCTTCTGCTTTGCGCAGAAAAAACCGGGTATGTTTGGAAATAGAAGTATTATCCAGGTCAAAAATCCCGACAATATTCTCCTGTTTTACCACGGTATCTTCCCCTAAATGAATATACATAGCAAACCTCTTTGTTTATGATTGAATCCTGCCATCCTCCACATGGAATATCTCTCCATGCTGAAGGCGTAGGGTATTGGAAATATCGCAGCAGGTAATAAATACCTGATGCCCTTTTACATGGTTTAAAATATAATCCTGGCGGGAAACATCTAATTCACTCATCACATCATCCAACAAAATAACCGGATTATTTCCAGTAATGGATTTCAGTAACTTGGCTTCCGCCAGTTTTAACGCCAAAATACTACTCCGCTGTTGCCCTTGGGAGCCATAGTTTTTGACGGATACGTCATTGATTAACAATTCCACCTCATCCCGATGCACACCAATGCCGGTAAATCCCTGTTTGACATCTTGTTCCAGGTTCTGCTCCAGCTGTTCCAGATAATGCTGTACTTTATCTTGGGTATATTCCCGATCCCCAAGTTTATCAAATACAGTGGACTGGTATTCTACCCGCAGGTTTTCTTTCTGGGATGAAATTCCCTGGTAAATATGGTGGGAAAACTTTGCTACCTTATCGGTGTAATCCTGGCGCAGTAGGGAAACAATCGTCCCCAATTTTGCCAGCTGTAAATCCCAAATCTCCATCGTGTCTTTTAAATAAGGCTGACGGTAAAGTTCTTTTAAAAGGCTATTCCGCTGGTATAGTACCTTTTCATATTGGTGCAGGTAATGGTGGTAATCCGGCCGGATTTGGCAGATCGCGCTGTCCAAAAATTTCCGCCGTAAAGATGGCGAACCTTGGATAATCGAAAGATGGGCAGGAGAGAACACAACACAGAGGAAATTTCCCGCATACTCAGTGGGGGATTTTAATTCCACCCGGTTTAAAAAATATTTATTTTTTGCCCCAAATACCATATTGGCTTTTTGGATGCGCTGGGTATCATCAAACTCCAATGATAATTCTGCCCGCTGGCAATCAAATCCAATCAATTTGGATTCTTTGGAGCTCCGAAAGCTCCTAGCGCCAGAAAACAACCAGATGGCTTCAATTAAATTGGTTTTTCCCTGGGCATTCTGCCCATAAATGACATTAATCCCTTCTCCTGGCTGGATCACAATTTGTTTGAGATTACGAAACCCATCCCCTCGAAATTCAGTTACCTTCATGGATAATCAGTAGCTCCAATTCATTCCCGATGACAATTTTATCATTGGGGAATACTTTTTTACCACGAATATAACAAACTTCACCGTTGAGCATAACTTCACCATCCGCCACCATCTCTTTCGCGTGTCCGCCTGTCTCCGCAATGCCGGCAAATTTTAAAAGCTGATCCAACTTAATAAACGGTGTATGGATTGGGATTGTCTCAGTTTTCATTTTTTAACCTCACTGGCAATACCAGGAATAGGAATTGATCCCCTTCCACTGGAATGATTTTAATTGGAGAAAGCGGACCATTCATATCAATATAAATTTCATCACAATCCGTATGGCGTAACGCATCAATCATATATTTATTGTTAAAAGCAATCCGGATTTGGTTTCCCTCTACCTGTGCTTCACAGCGATCATTTACTTTACCAATGGCGCTTTCACAAGAAAGAATTAGAGAATTGCCTTCTGTTTCCAATTTAATAGGGCTTTTATTCCGATCGTTGATGATAATAGAAGTCCTTTCGATGCTCTGTGCCAATATTGCATCTTCCACATGGATACGAGTGGAAAAACCATCTGGAATAGCGGATTTATAGTCCAAATATTCCCCTAATAATAGGCGAGAAATCATGGTATATCCATCAACTTCAAAAAGGATATGTTTTTCACAAACATTGATTTTTGCGATTTGATCCTGTTGGTCAGATAACAGTTTGGTTAGTTCCGCTAATGTTTTTCCTGGGACAATAAAGGAAATATCCTTGTCCACGTTTACTTTTTCCCTACGTAATGCGACCCGGTATCCATCTACGGATACCACATGCATTGTACCATTGGAAATATCAAAAAGGGAACCTGTTAGAATTGGAGTTTGTTCGTTGACAGAAATTGCAAACAATGTTTGGTTAATCATATTTTTTAATAGGTATTCTGGCAGTTCAAAGGAAATGCAATCCTCTATGGAAGGAAGGTCTGGGTATTCATCTTTTGCCATCCCTAAAATATGGAATTCCGTGTCTGCACCTTGAATTAAGGTCATAAAGCGTTCATCAGATGCAATCAAAATTTCCTGATTTGGCATCTTTTTTAAAATATCGCTGAACAGACGGGCATTTAATACAATGCTACCTTCTTCTTGTTGGTTTACCTGGATTGTTTTGGTAATACCAATTTCTAAATTATAGCCGGTAATTGTCAGTTCGCTATTGTTACATTGTAACAGGACGCCTTCCAACGCAGGTATTGTAGATTTCGAAGAAATTGCTAAAGACACATTAGAAACAACTTCATTGAGTAGTTTTAAATCACATGAAAATTTCATAGTTAGTACCTCTTTTACTAGAAATAAGGGTTTTTCACAACTTCTTTGTATCCGATCAAAAAAATTTCGATTTTTGAATAAAATAAATGTATTTTATTTTATAATATTTTAGTAGTAGTAGTAGGGAGTGTGTAAAAGTTGAAAATGTGAAAAACCTCGGAAAATACTAGGGTTGAAGTGATTTTTCTTTTCCGGATTGAAAAAGAAAAATAAGTTGAAAAAGTTGAAAGATAAATTTTATTTAACAGCTATGTTGAAAACTGGGTTGAAAATGTTAAAAGATTGTTTGTAAGTTTGTTGAAGAGTAAAACAAAATAAATTTCCGAATATTGGATGTTGAATAAGTTGGAACTTGGTTGAGTTAAAAATGTTGAAAAATGGTTATTTATCCCGGATATTTTTAATAATGTCCTCAACAATCTCTTTTTGATGGCTATCTTTTTTTATCATGTTTTCAACTTTTTGTAGTGCATAAACGACTGTTGCATGGTCACGACCATTAAATTCTTTTCCGATTTCCGCCAGAGGCATTTGGGTAATTTCCCGTACAATATACATGGCAATTTGACGGGATGTTGAAATTTGTGCAGAACGTTTGGAAGAACGAATATCTTCTTCCGTGACACTAAATGTACGTGCTACTTCTTTGATGATGCGTTCTACGGTAACAGGGGCAGGCTGGTTATTATTTAGAATATCTCGGATTGCGGTTTGCGCCATGCCGATAGATGGGGTAGCCCCATTTAAGTCCTTAAACGCATTTAGCCGTTTTACCGCTCCTTCCAGTTGCCGGATATTATGTTTTAAATTGGAAGCAATAAACTCCGCAACATCATCGGACATTTCCAGGTTCATCAATTCTGCCTTACGGCGGACAATCGCAACCCTGGTTTCAAAATCTGGCGGGGAAATATCCGCTAACAGACCCCATTCAAAACGAGTTTTCAAACGATCTTCCAGGGTTTTAATATCTTTTGGAGGACGGTCGGATGTCAATACAATCTGTTTACCAACCTGATGCAGTTCATTAAAAGTATGGAAAAATTCCTCTTGGGTTTGGGTTTTCCCAGCCAGGAATTGGATATCGTCCATAAGAAGAATATCTACATTACGATACTTTTCATGGAACTCATCTGTAGTATGGCGTTCAATTGCGGTAATCAATTCGTTGGTGAAGGTTTCACCATTGACATAGGCGATATTGGCTTTTGGATTGTTTTTGCGAATTTCGTGGGCAATGGAAATTAACAGATGGGTTTTTCCTAGCCCGCTTGGGCCATAAATAAACAGTGGGTTATAAGTACCATTCTGTTTTTGAGCAACCGCCTTACAAGCAGCATAGGCAAACGTGTTGGAGCTGCCTACAATAAAAGTATCAAAAGTATATTCATATTCCCCCAGGTATTTATTATCAATTTTTTCTTCAGCAGGTGGCATTAAACTGGTTTGCTGTGGAACAGAAGCAGTGGGTTCAGCAGCAGGAGTATGGTTTTCTTCGGTGATGATATCAATGGTAACATCAAACCCCAATACCTCTTTAAAAGCTTCTGTTAATATATTCATATATTTTGTGAGAACAATATTTTTTTGAAAATTGCTTTTTAGAGCTAATACTGCGGTACCGGATTTGAATTCAACTGGTTCAATGGGCTGGATCCAAAGGGAATACGCAGTGGGGGACAGCTCTGTTTCACAGTATTGTTTCACAGCCTGAAATACCTGTGAAAAGGATTCCATATTGTAACCTCCTATCAAATTTTGTGGTCTGATCTCATTTTGGGCATACTTATACTGTTCTAGTATAACATGTTTTCAACAATTTTACAAGCAGTTTTCAACGTTCTTATTCCTATTATATAAGGAAAGATTATGGATTTATTTTGTAAAAAGAAAAAAGTCGTTGAATCTTTTTCTTTTTAAACGTGGAAAATTAAAAAAAGAATAGTTAGAAATAGGTCAAAATAATTCACAGTTTTTAAACAGGCTAAGTAAAAAATCAACCCAAGATAAGGCGGATTTATTAAAATAGAAAAAAGAGATTTTCAAAAAAGGAGGGGGGAGGATTTTATTATTTTAAAACAAATATAAATTTCTAAATAAAAAGCTTGACATTTCCTATCTGGATAAGCTATACTAATAACTTGCAGGGATAGAACTTGTACTACATAGGGGTTCTCCCTATTGATATAATCGCTGTGCATCCGCACATACAAAAAGGAGGACGGACAGATGAAAAGAACTTATCAGCCAAAAAAACGCCAAAGATCCAAAGTTCATGGTTTTAGAAAAAGAATGGCTTCTACTAATGGCCGCAAAGTTTTAGCACGCAGACGTGCGAAAGGCAGAAAAAGACTTACTCACTAAGAATGAGTTTTTTCGCAGGATACTTACGGATAATTCGGGTGTTGCGTATTGGTTTCTGCAATGTTTACGGCCAGTTTAAACTCAACTAAAAAATCAGTATACAGCACCGAAGCCAGTGAGCCTGACCACATAAATTCATTTTATGTGGTCTTTTTTATTAAAAGGATGGTTGGAATACGGGTAGGATAACGCTATGATTTATACCACACCATTAAAATTGAATAAGGATTTTAAACGGTTGTACTATCGGGGAAGTTTTAAAGCATCCCCCAACCTTGTTACCTATGGAATGAAACGATGGGATAAACAATGCCATATTGGGATTACCGTTAGCAAAAAAATAGGAAAAGCCCATACACGTAACCGTGTTCGGCGAATCATTCGCGCAGCGTATGCCCAATTGGAGCAGGAACAGAACCTAAAGGGGTGGGATTTTGTTTTTGTTGCCCGCACAGCCTCGGTAGAACAAAAATCCACTGATATTTATCAGGATATGAAAAAACAATTATCTTTTGTGTTATCAAAAGATTCGGGAAAAGGAAAAAAACAATCCGGTTTTAAAAAGGGATGATAAAATGAAGCATATTTTCATGGCAATCATTCGGTTTTATCAAAAATTTATTTCGCCGTTATTTCCGCCATGCTGCCGCTTTTATCCGACCTGTTCCCAATATGCGCTAGAAGCGATCCAAGTCCACGGGGCGATCAAAGGAGGATGGCTTGCCTTAAAGCGTTTTTTCAAATGTAACCCTTTGCATCCTGGAGGTGTGGACCCTGTCCCACCAAAAAAACAGAAAAAACCAAAATAAAATGATAAAAAGACTTCAAAAGAATTACCGGTTCGGCCGGAATGGAGGTTTCCAATGAATCTAATTTATACGATCCTCGGTACGCCGTTGGGATGGATTATTTGGGCAATTTATCAAGTAATCCATAGTTATGGCTGGTCCTTGATCATCTTTACGATTATTTTGAGATTGGTTCAGGTACCGTTTGCGATTAAGCAACAAAAATCCAGCGCAAGAATGGGCGCACTCCAGCCAAAGATGGCGGAAATCAATAAAAAATATGCGAATAATCCGCAGAAGCGTCAAGAAGAATTGATGAAACTTCAACAGGAATACGGATATAACCCAATGAGTGGGTGTCTGCCAATGGCAATTCCGTTTATCATCCTATTTGGTATGATTGACGTTGTGTACAAGCCATTAACCCATATTTTACACCTATCTTCCGATGTAATCCAGCAAGCAGCTGATATTATTGGAAATACAGGAAATATGATGACCCAGCAGTTAAGCATTATTTCCCAGGTTCAAGCATCGGGTGGAGCAGAAAAATTCGCTGCATTAGGGCCTGATGTGATTGAAAAAATACAAAATTTGGACTTGAACTTTTTAGGAATTAACCTTGGATCGGTTCCATTGGAACAAATTCAGCAGGGAATTATTTTTCCATTGATTTTGTTGCCAGTTTTAGCAGGGGTGTTCTCTTTCTTACAGATGTTTGTTTCCATGAAGATGAACCCAATGAGCATGGAGGCGGCTGGTGGAGCTGGCTGTTCCATGAAGGTTATGATGTACATTATGCCAATCTTCTCCATCTGGATTACCTGTACAGTACCAGCAGGTGTTGGCAGCTACTGGATTATTTCTTATTTGATCGGCTTAGTGCAGGTAATTGTGCTGAATAATTTTTACAATCCAAAACGTTTGCGGGAAGAAGCCAAGGCGGAGATGGAAGCAAAACGGAAATCAAAAAAGACAACAATTAAAGAAGAAATTAAAATAGATGGAGAAACAGTTGTAAAAGAAAAACAAGTTTCCCAAAAAGAATGGAACCGCCAACGTCTGGCAGCGGCAAGAAAAGCTGATGCAGAAAAATACGGGGAAGAATATATCGATGTAACAGATGATGATCTTTTATCCTAAGTTGGCATACGGGAGGTAATAAACCATGAGAAAAGAATTAACTTTACATGCGGATAGTATTGAACAAGCTATTGCAATGGCTTGTGAGCAGCTGCAAAAAGGGCAGGAAGAATTAAAATGGGATGTAATCCGCGATGTAAAAAAGAGTTTGTTTGGAAAGATTAAAGAACAGGCGGAAGTAACATTCTATTATGAAGAACAGGATGTAGTAGAACAGCCAGAAGTTGCTGAAACCGTCACAACTACATTGGTTGATGAAGATACCACAAAACATAAAATTGAAATTGCTACCACTTATTTAAAAGATGTCCTTTCTGCAATGGGATTAAACGATGTTCATATGGATATTGACCGGGAAGAGGACAACGTGAAAATTGTGTTAGAAGGGGATAACATGGGGGTTGCGATTGGCCGCCGTGGGGAAACCTTGGATGCACTTCAATATCTTGTAAGCTTAGTGGCAAACCGGGAAGAAGGGGACTATGTCCGCTTTATTATTGACAGTGGTAACTTCCGTGAAAAAAGGGAAGAAACCCTGCGTCATCTGGCTGCTAAAATTGCAAAAACAACCTTAAAAACAGGCAGAAATTCCACCTTGGAACCAATGAACCCATATGAAAGAAGAATTATCCATTCTGTGGTATCCGAAATTGAAGGTGTTTATTCCAAATCTATTGGGGAAGAACCAAACCGTAAAGTTGTGGTAATTAGTGAACATCCAAGAAAAAGCAACCGCAATGGAAAAGGTGGCAACTACCATAAAAAACCACGGGAACGCCGCAATTATGATGATAAGGATTATGTTATCCCAAAAGATGTTTCCAATCAGCCATCCACTTATGATTTTGAAAAAGAGTTTTTGAAAAAAAGCAGTGACACAAAATTGTATTCCAAAATCGAATTTGATGACTAAGTAAAAGTATAAATTGTTAAAATTTGTACAGAGCGTATATGCACCTTGCGGTGACATGCTTTTGTTTATCGGAACCAACAGGTATTAGCCAGGTGTAATCCTTGGCTTTTACCTGTTTTTTTATGGGTTTCGATAGCCTATTATGATTAGAAAGACAGGAGGATATCCATGAAAACAATTGCGGCAATTGCAACCCCTCTTGCAGTGGGAGGGATTTCGGTCATCCGTTTATCCGGGGAAGAAGCAATTTCTCTTGCAGAACAGATTTTTCAGCCAGTATCCGGCAAAAAATTGAGTCAGATGGAAGGTTATACCGCTGCTTATGGGGATATTATTTCCCAAGGAAATAAAATAGATGATGGAGTTGTCTTAGTATACCGTGCTCCTAAAAGTTATACAGGGGAGAATGTAGTGGAAATATCCTGCCACGGAGGGCTATTGGTTTCCCGTAATGTGCTTCGTGCAGCACTGGAAGCAGGGGCTGCCCCGGCGCAGAATGGTGAGTTTACCAAACGGGCTTTTTTGAACGGAAAAATGGGATTGACCCAAGCAGAAGCAGTGATGGATATTATCAATGCCCAATCCGACCAGGCTGTTAAATCGGCAAAAACAGCAATGGAAGGGGCATTGTACCAGTCCATCCGCAGTGTGTGCGATCAGTTAGTTGCCGTAGCTGGGCATTTATCCGCATGGGTAGACTACCCGGAAGAAGAAATTGAACAGGTGGAAACAAGTCATCTTTTGGAATCCCTTCAGCAAGCAGAATCCCAGATGAAAGAGCTATTGGAACACTATGACGTAGGAAGAATTATTCGGGAAGGGATCGAAACTGCAATTGTAGGGAAACCAAATGTGGGAAAATCCACCTTGATGAACTTAATGAGCGGTGTACAGAAAAGTATTGTCACGGATATTGCGGGGACAACCCGTGATGTAGTGGAAGAAACTGTAGATATTGGCGGGGTAATCCTCCGTTTGGCAGATACCGCCGGTATCCGTGATACTCAGGATGTTGTGGAGCAGATTGGTGTAGATATGGCAAAAAAGAGGATGCTTCATGCAGATTTAGTCCTTGCCATGTTTGATTGTTCGGAAGAGCTGTCTGATCAGGATAAACAGTTGATTGAGGAGTTAAGAGGCTTGCCAGTCATAGCGGTAGTCAATAAGACCGACTTGGAACAAAAACTGGACACCACTTATTTGCAGCAGCATTTCCAACGTATTGTATTTATTTCTGCTAAAAATACAGATGGGATAGACCAATTAAAGCAAACTATTTTTTCTATGCTGGAATTGGAGCATATTGATGGGTCATCCCCAATGATCGCAAATGAACGGCAAAAGAATTGTGCGCAGCAGGCATACCAGATGATTCAGGAAAGCATTGCGACTCTGCAGGCAGGATTTACTTTGGATGCTGTTACGGTTTCGATTGAATCTGCGATTGAGTCCCTATTGGAATTGACAGGGGAACGGGTGACAGATGCAGTAGTAGACGAAGTGTTTTCTCATTTTTGTGTTGGAAAATAATACGAAAAGTATTAAAATAAAAATAGTTGCATCGCCAAAATAATTTGTTGAAAAAATAGATCGATTCCGTTATGGAAAGATAGTGGAAAAAAAGACAGAAAAATTAGATGGAAACACGGTGGAAAATAAACATACCATGAGGTGAAAAAAGATGAATTATCCAATGGGTGAATTTGATATAGCGGTGGTAGGCGCTGGGCATGCTGGCGTGGAAGCTGCTTTGGCGTCCGCGCGGTTGGGAATGAAAACTGTGCTGTTTACCATATCTTTGGACCAGATCGCTAATATGCCATGTAACCCTTCCATTGGAGGGACGGCAAAAGGGCATTTGGTCAGGGAGATTGATGCCCTAGGTGGAGAAATGGGAAAGGCGGCAGACGCCACCTTTTTACAGAGCAGGATGTTAAACAGGGGAAAAGGTCCTGCGGTACATAGCTTAAGGGTGCAGGCAGACCGTATGGCATACCATCGCCATGTAAAACAAGTCTGTGAAAACCAGGAAAATCTATGGATTAAACAGGATGAAATCGCAGATATTCAGGTAGATGATAAAAACCAGGTAACCGGGGTTGTCACTAAATTGGGAGCTGTTTATCAAACAAAAGCGGCGATCTTATGTTGTGGAACCTATTTGAATGGCACTATTTATGTGGGAGAAGCATCCTACTCCAGTGGGCCAGACGGCGCAAACGCCGCTACTTTATTGACCAGAAACCTAGAAAAATTGGGAATGGAACTACGACGTTTTAAAACGGGAACCCCTTCCCGTGTCCATCGCCGTAGCATTGATTTTTCCCAGTTGGAAGAACAGTCTGGAGATGAGCGGATTGTTCCATTCTCATTTGAAACCAAAGGGAAACTGAAAAACCAAGTAAATTGTTATATTGCCTATACCAATGAAAAAACCCATCAGGTCATTCAGGATAATATCCATTTGTCCCCATTATATTCTGGAAAAATTCATGGAGTTGGACCAAGGTATTGCCCATCCATCGAGGATAAAGTGGTGCGTTTTTCAGATAAGCCACGCCATCAGTTGTTTATTGAACCAATGGGAATGGACACTGATGAAATTTACTTGCAGGGGATGTCCTCTTCGTTGCCAGAGAATGTACAGTTGCAGTTTTTACGCACCATCAAAGGTCTGGAACATGTTGAAGTAATGCGTAATGCTTATGCCATCGAATATGATTGCTGTGACCCATTGCAATTGCAGCCTACTTTGGAGTTTATCAAAATCAAAGGGCTGTATGGTGCTGGGCAGTTTAATGGGACTTCTGGCTATGAGGAAGCTGCTGCTCAGGGATTAGTAGCTGGTATCAATGCAGCACGTAAAATAAAAGGACAAACACCTGTTATTTTAGACCGTGCCAGCTCTTATATTGGAACCCTGATTGATGATTTGGTGACAAAAGGATGTTCTGACCCTTATCGGATGATGACATCCCGAAGTGAGTACCGTTTGGTACTTCGGCAGGATAACGCTGACCAGCGTTTAACCCCGATGGGGCATGAAATTGGTTTGATTTCCGACCAACGTTATCAAGACTTCCTACACAAAATGGAGATGATTGAACAGGAAACCAAAAGGGTTTCCACGGTACATATGGGGCCGTCAAAAGAATTGAATGAACTATTGGTTTCACGTGGAACTTCCCCATTAAAGTCCGGTGTAAAAATGGAAGATCTAATCCGACGTCCCCAAGTAAGTTACGAGGATTTAAAACCATTTGATAAAGAACGTCCTGAACTTCCATATGAGGTGACGGAACAGGTGGAAATCTCATTAAAATATGAAGGATATATCAAACGCCAGTTAATGCAGGTTGAAGATATGCGACGTTTAGAAAACAAGTCATTGCCGGTTGATTTGGATTATAACACCATTGAAGGGCTTCGTTTGGAAGCAAGGGAAAAATTGAATAAAATCCGCCCGTTGAGCATTGGACAGGCTTCCCGTATTTCCGGGGTAAGCCCTGCGGATATTTCTGTTTTATTGATTTGGATGGAACAGGTAAAACACGACCATTGGAAAGGATAAGCTATGATTGAACAGCCGTTATTACAACAGTTTGCTAACCAGTTAGGGGTAACTTTATCCCAACAGCAATTGGATCAATTTGACCGATACGCCCAACTGCTGGTGGAATGGAATGAAAAAATCAATTTAACCGCAATTGTAGACCCCAGAGAGATTGTTATCAAACATTTTGCGGATAGTATCTCTTTTTTAAAGGCGGTTTCTGTGCCAGAAGGTTCTTCTTTAATTGATATTGGAACAGGGGCGGGGTTTCCTTCCACCCCTTTGGCGATTGTGCGTCCCGATTTAAAAGTAACCCAACTGGATAGCCTGAATAAACGGGTGCTATTTTTACAGGAAGTATCCGACCAGTTAGGGCTTGGCATTCAAACCATTCATCAAAGGGCAGAAGATGGGGGAAGAGATACTGTCTTACGGGAAAAATTTGATTTTGCCACAGCACGAGCGGTGGCAAATATGCAAACATTATCCGAATATTGCCTTCCTTATGTAAAACCCGGTGGATATTTCGTGGCGATGAAGGGGTATGAAATTGAGGAAGAACTGGAACAGGCAAAAAAAGCAATCCGTACCTTGGGCGGCAAGACAGAGGCTGTAGAAAAATTCCAGTTAGAAGATAACAGCAGGGCAATTATTGTGGTAAAAAAAATATCGCAAACTCCGCCAAAATACCCGAGAAATGCAGGAAAAATCAAAAAATCCCCGTTATAATGCAGCATAAAAGCTCGAAAAAACAGTTTGGGTTGGATTTTTTGTAAATGTAAAAATGTGGAAACTAAATCATCTTTGTGGTATAGTAGTATTGGACATGGCAGTGGACAAGCTGATGGCACAGAGGTGATTTTTTTGGGCATCTTTTCAAAGACAAAAGTAGTAAACCGGGTTGTTTTACTGGATGTGGAACAGATTAAGCCGAACCCTGCACAGCCCAGGGCAATTTTTGTGGAACAGGAATTGCAGGCTTTAGCGGAGAGCATCCGGGAAAATGGGATATTACAACCCCTTACTGTGCGCACAAATGCCAACGGAGAATATGAGCTAATTGCAGGGGAACGTCGGCTCCGTGCGGCAAAACTGGCAAATTTAAAAGAAGTACCCTGCATTGTGATGGAAAGTACGGATAAACAATCTGCAGTATACGCTTTAATCGAAAATATCCAACGCCAAAATTTAAATTATTTTGAGGAGGCGGCTGCAATTTCCAATTTAATTGTGGAGTGGAATGTTACACAGGAAGAAGCATCCAAACGACTGGGAAAGGCGCAATCTACAGTGGCAAATAAAATCCGTTTGCTGCGGTTTCACCCAGAGCAGCAACAAAAAATTTTAGATGCCGGATTGACAGAACGCCATGCGAGGGCTTTATTAAAGCTGGAGGACCCCATGTTGGTGGATAAAGCCATTTATTATATTTCAGCAAGGCACTTAAATGTCCAACAATCCGAAAAATACATACAAGATTTATTACAGGAGACGAAAAAACCACACCGTAATTATATTCCGGTGATTAAAGATGTACGGTTGTTTTTAAATACTATCAATAAAGCGATTGAAACCATGCAAAAAGCAGGTGTCCCGGCGACGACAGAAAAAAGGGAGCAATCGGATTGTATTGAGTATATTGTGAAAATTCCACTTTCCAAATGAAAAATCCCCCATAAAATAATACTGTAACAATTATTTTAGCAGGAAAGCGGTACAGCTTCGGAGGCTGTGCCGCTTTTCTGTTTTTTGTTTTAGAATAGCAAAATCTTTTGAGAAACAAAAAATATGTTGTTTTTTATAAACTCAAATATAATAAATAATTACAGACTATTGGAAGGAAAGGTATTTGTATGAATTACTAGTTGAGTGGGTATCATTTTCTGTTATTCATGGTACTAGATAAAATACTATATGTAGAAAATAATATGTAGAAAATAAATTGTTTATACAATTAATTGTTAAAAACTAAAAGAAAACCATTTATATAGAAAAAATAAAAATATAAAAAAGAATTTTTTAGGTTCACATTATTTAAATTTTTAATTTTAATTCTTCAAATGACATTATTTAACCCAGATTTAACCTGTTGATAAACAGATGCTAATCTTTCCCTAGTAAGATAGACAACGGTAAAAAATTACTATCATTATTCATCAGGAGGCTATTATGAAAAAAATAGTAAACGCAAAAAGAATTGTTAGCCTGGTTCTTGTGTTGCTATTGTTGTTTGCCTTCCAGCAAGTAGCAGTATTTGCTGTAGGGAATAATCAACAAGCAAAAACAGAAGCAACACCTGTAATCACAACAAAAACAACCAGTTGGAATTATCTTGATAACAATACAAAACCAGAAGATAATTGGAAAACAGATTCCAATTACGACACCACACAATGGAAAACAGCAACTGGTAGTTTTGGTGCTAAAGATGGAAAATTGGAAGAACTCAGTGGCGGATATCTACCAAATACTTTATTGCAACAGTATATTGATGGTAAAAATGAACCAGATATTCCTGTTTATTATTTTAGGACAACCTTTGATGCAACCAACCTTGCGGATATTCAAAAAATTACAGGATCTGTTTTATATGACGATGCCATTGTTGTTTATGTAAATGGACAGAAAATCGCTGGATTTGATGATGAATCTTTCGATGAAAATGGTTATGGTGGTTCTAATGCCAGTGCACCAAAAGCTGGAAAAATCAATTTTGAAAATATAGAATCCTTACAGTTAAAAGAAACAGGAAATGTACTTGCTGTAGAATTGCATCAAGGACGTCCAAGTAGTTCTGACCTGTATTTTGATTTTCAAGAACTTGTTTTAGATACCAAAGGTAATCAGCCTGAAATCAAAGATATTTCTTTAAATATTGGGGAAGATGAAACACAAAAAAATATTACTTGGTATGGCACTTCTACTCAGGCAACACAAGTACAATTTGTAGTAAAACCAGAAGGTTGGACAGAACAAGCTGGTTTTCCAGCCGAAAATGTTATTTCTGTTCCAGCGGTACAATCCTCTACCAGCATGCAAGGTTTCCAAAATAATAAGGCGACCATGTATGATTTAAAAGAAAACACAACTTATCTTTATCGTGTAGGAAATGATGAAAAATGGTCGGAAACCTACTCCTTTACTACTGCGGCATTTGGTGAAAATGCATCTTTTAACTTCCTATTTGCTGGCGACCCACAAATTGGGGCTTCTAATACAGCAAGTGATACCGAAGGATGGGTTAATACAATGAACCGCTCCTTGCAACAGTTCCCAGAAACTAGCTTTTTATTGAGTGCTGGTGACCAAATTAATGATAAAAATTCTGAGGAAGAAGACCAATACGTTGGTTTCCTTACCCCTGACGCAATGCGTTCTTTATCCTTGGCAACCAATGTAGGTAACCATGATAGCGGTAGCCAAAAATATACCGAGCATTTTAATATGCCAAATGTGGATAGTTTAGGTCAATCAAACAATACTGGTGATGGCAGTGGGGATTATTGGTTTACCTATAACAATGTTTTGTTCCTATCTTTAAACTCTAACAATGTTCAAACTGCTGAACATAAAGCATTTATGGAAAAAGTATTAAAAGAACATGGATCAGAAGCAAGATGGACAGTAGTTTCGTTCCATCATTCCATTTACAGTGTGGCGAACCACTACACCGACAAAGATATCCAGCAAAGAAGGGCAGAGTTAGCGCCAATTTTTTCTGAATTGGGAATTGATGTTGTATTAATGGGACATGACCATTATTATACCAGAACTTATATGATGGAGGGTGGAAATCCGGTTGTTCCGGAAGGAAATGATGTTTCCAAAGGGGAACAAGCTCCAACCAGTGTAACCGATCCAGAAGAAGGTCAGGTTTTATATATAACTGCAAACTCCGCATCCGGTAGTAAATATTATAGTAGAAACAGCGAATTAGCTTCTGGTATGCCAGATTATGTAGCAGTTCAAGATCAAAGTAACCGCGAAAATATTACCAATGTAGAGGTCACAGACAATTCCTTTACTGTTACTACCTATTATACAGATACAGATCAATTAACTCCGGTAGATACTTTCACAATTTACAAAACATCCCAAACACAAAATCCAACCATTCATTTACCAGAAGTAACAACAGGAGATCAGGAAATTATTCAACAAGGAAGCCATTTTGACCCAATGGATGGGGTATCTGCTACTGACGCGAATAGCAATGATATTACAAATCTCATTCAAGTGGAAGGTAAAGTGGATACACAAACTCCAGGCAGTTATACTTTAACTTATAGTGTTACAGATGAAAATGGCAATAGCACTTCTGTAGAACGTCACATTGTTGTTGTAAAATCTTCCAGTGAATCTGGTGACAATCAATCTAATGGCAATTCCAGTTCTACAAATTCTCAAAATACATCTTCCACTCAGAATTCTACAAAACCAGTTCATACAGGGGATTACATCTTGTTCTTCCCAGCAATATTAGCAGCAGTAGGTGCTACAATTGGTGGAACTATTTTGATGAAAAGAAAATTAAAAAAATAAAAATTAAGATAGGATATTGATGTTTATGAAAACCAATCATAAAAAACGATTGGAAGAACTGATATTGATTATCGTAATGGCAGGGATTCTGGTAGCAGTATTTTGCTATCAGAATCTTTCTGCAATATCGTATCAAATGTATACCAGTGATTCCATTACCTATGAAAAGGGAAAAGTAGACCAGATAATAGAAGAAGATTTACAGTTGGAAGAAGGGGAAACAGATCGGTATCGTGGGGAACAAACACTACTAGTTACTTTAAAAACTGGGGAGCAAAAAGGATTACAAATTGTTATCCATAATGAATTGACAGCAACCCATAACATTAAAGCTACTGAAGGTACCAACATTATTGTAAAATCAGATACACCAGAGGGGATAGAACCTCATTATTCTGTCTTTAACTATGATAGGAGTATGGGTATCTATTGTATTATTGGTATTTTCGCTGTTTTAATGATACTTGTTGGAGGCCTAAAAGGATTAAAAAGTTTGATTGGGCTTTTATTTACTCTCTTGTTTATTCTATTATTCCTTTTGCCGATGATATATCAGGGGTATTCTCCAATTGGTATGGCAATTTTAACTGTATTAGTAACAACTGTTTTTTCAATGTTGCTATTGAATGGCTTTCAAGCAAAAACCTGGACAGCAATTGTATCTGTTATGGGGGGAGTGCTAATTGCAGCGATTGCTTATTATTTATTTTCTAATGTTCTACATTTAACTGGATATAATTTGGAGCAGGCAGAAGAATTAATTATTATCCATCAAAATACAGGGTTACAAGTAAACCAATTGTTGTTTGTGGGAATTTTAATTGCCTCTTTAGGCGCTACTATGGATATGTCTATGTCAATCGCATCTTCCTTATATGAAATGAAACGAATTCATCCACAATTAACTGGAAAACAGATTTTTGTTTCTGGTATGAAAATTGGAAGCGATATGATTGGAACGATGTGTGAGACTTTAATTTTAGCGTTTGTAGGAAGTGCGGTAACCGCATTGCTTGTTTTGATTTCTTATGGAACGCAGTTGCAACAGTTGTTGAGTTCGGATTATATTGCAATAGAATTATTGCACAGTATAACAGGAAGTGTAGCTGTTATATTAGTAGTACCAATTACGGCAATTTTGACAGCGCTGTTTACAACAAAGTTAAACTGGAAACAAAGGAGCAAACAATAATCTTAAAAAAAGAAAAAGCAGTAATTCTAATACTGCTTTTTCTTTTTGTTTCACGTGAAACAAATACATGATATGGATGAAAATTGATTATGTTCCACGTGGAACATAATCGTAATAAGTAAATAATGTTTCACGTGAAACATTTTATCAGTTTTTCTTGTCAAATTACTTTTCTTTGTATTTTGTTTGTGATATAATAAAAAATAGAATTAGATTTTAAATGCAAATTGAATAATTTGCAAAAACCAGAACCATTTTATATTGTATGTAGGCAGTACAACACAACAGAAAATGGTAGTAAAAGCACTCAACTTAACATATTTACATACAACACTGTTGTTTATCTATTTTTGGAGTGATCAAATGGGAAAGATTATTGCAATCGTAAACCAAAAAGGTGGAGTAGGAAAGACTACTACTACTGTAAATTTGGCAGCTTCTATGGGCTGCCGCAATAAGAAAGTATTATTAATTGATATTGACCCGCAGGGAAATGCAACTAGTGGATGTGGAATCAATAAAAAAGATAATGACCTTACTTCCTATGATTTATTGTTGGGGGAGATTCCGGCAGAACAAATTATTCAACATACTAAATTTAAAAATTTAGATATTATTCCCGCAGGCATGGAATTGGCTGGAGCGGAAATTGAAATGGTTAATCTAGAAGAAAGGACATTTCTATTAAAAAAATCTTTAGCAACTATTAAACCTAATTATGATTTTATCTTGTTTGACTGTCCTCCTTCATTGGGATTAATTACTCTAAACGCATTAACAGCTTGTGATACCTTGTTGGTGCCAATCCAGTGTGAATACTATGCTTTGGAAGGCCTTTCCCAATTGCTAGGGACGGTGCGGCAAGTAAAAAAAATGTATAATCCATTGATTGATATCGAGGGCGTTTTGCTAACCATGTTTGATGGAAGATTAAATTTGACGATGCAGGTTGTAGCTGAAATTAAAAAATTCTTCCCGAAAAAGGTATATAAAACAGTTATTCCTCGAACAGTCCGACTTTCTGAAGCACCGAGCTTTGGAGAACCTGCGGTTTATTATGATAAAAACTCTAAAGGTGCGAAAGCTTACGATGAATTAGCAAAAGAAATTATTAAAATCAATAAAAAAAGAAAGGAGAGTTGATGCATGGCAAGGAAAAAAGGGCTTGGAAAAGGTTTGGACGCCCTATTTCAGGATAATGGCACACCGAGTGATGAAGTAACAACCATACGGTTATCAGAAATTGAGCCAAATCGAAACCAACCAAGAAAAGATTTTGACGAAGCAGCTTTGGCTTCCTTGGCAGATTCCATACGGCAACATGGTTTAATTCAGCCGTTAATTGTGCGTCCTATGGCAAATGGAAGTTACCAAATTATTGCAGGAGAACGGCGCTGGAGAGCTAGTAGAATGCTGGGGTTGGCAGAAGTACCAGTTGTGATTCGTGAAATGGATGACCAGCAAGTTATGGAAGTAGCCCTGATTGAAAATTTACAGAGGGAAGATCTGAATCCAATCGAAGAAGCAATGGGATATCGTCAACTCATAGAAGAATATCATTTTACACAAGATCAAGTGGCGAACAGTGTAGGGAAATCCCGCCCCGCAATCGCTAATTCCCTGCGTTTACTTAATTTACCCGAGGAAGTTATTGCTTTATTGCAACAAGGTGATTTGAGTTTTGGACAAGGTAAAGCCATTTTAGCGTTTGAAGACCCAGAAAAAATGGTGGAAATCGCAAAATTAACTGTAAAAAAAGGATTAACGGTCCGGCAATTAGAAGCAATGGCAAAAAAAGAACAGCAGCAGCCAAAACAAAAAGCAATAAAAATTCGTGACAGCTATTTTGATGAAGTGGAAATTGCCTTGAGCAATGAGCTGAGCCGGAAAATCAAAATTGATGTCAATAAACAAGACCATGGAACTCTACATATTGATTTTTATAGCAAAGAAGAATTAAAAGAACTTGCAAAAAAGCTTGCAGAAAATATGTAATGATTACAAAATTAAATTAAAGGAGAAATAGCATGTTAGATATTAAATTTTTACGGGCAAATCCGGATGTAGTAAAAGAAAATCTCAAAAAGAAATTTCAGGACCAAAAATTACCTTTGGTAGATGAAGTAATCGAACTAGATCAGCAATACAGGGATGCAAAAACCCGTTGTGACTATTTGAGAAGCCAAAGAAACGCAATTAGCAAACAGATTGGCGGATTTATGGCAAAAGGGGAGAAGGACAAAGCGGAAGAAGCGAAATCTCAAGTAACCGCTATGGCTCAGGAACTAGCTGACTTAGAAGTAAAAGAGGACGAACTCTCCAAACAAATCAGAGAACGTATGCTGGTGATTCCAAATATCATTGACCCATCTGTTCCAATTGGAAAAGATGATAGTGAAAATGTTGAAGTAGAACGGTTTGGTGAACCAGTTGTACCAGATTTTGAAGTGCCATACCATGTAGATATTATGGAAAAACTGAATGGGATTGATTTAGACAGTGCCAGAAAAACCAGTGGAAACGGTTTTTATTATCTGCGTGGTGATATTGCTCGTTTGCATTCTGCTATTTTATCCTACGCCCGTGATTTCATGATTGACAAAGGGTTTACCTATTATGTACCACCATTTATGATTCGTAGCAATGTTGTGGATGGTGTTATGAGCTTTTCTGAAATGGAAAATATGATGTATAAGATCGAAGGGGAAGACCTGTATTTAATAGGTACCAGTGAACACTCTATGATTGGTAAATTTATTGATACCATGTTGGATGAACAGGATTTGCCTCAGACATTGACTAGCTATTCTCCATGTTTCCGAAAAGAAGTGGGGGCACACGGCATCGAAGAACGTGGAGTTTATCGAATCCATCAATTTGAAAAACAAGAAATGATTGTGGTTTGCAAGCCAGAAGAAAGCCCAGCTTGGTTTGAAAAATTATACTCTTATACCGTAGAATTTTTCCGTTCTTTGGATATCCCAGTTCGCACTTTAGAGTGCTGCTCTGGTGATTTGGCGGATTTGAAAGTAAAGAGCATTGACGTAGAAGCATGGTCCCCACGCCAACAGAAATACTTTGAAGTGGGCAGTTGTTCCAACTTAGGGGATGCACAAGCAAGGCGTTTAGGTATTCGAGTAAAAAATAAAGAAAAAGGCAATTACTTACCACATACATTAAATAATACAGTTGTTGCACCACCACGTATGCTGATTGCGTTTTTGGAAAACAACTTGAATGCAGATGGAAGCATTCATATCCCAGAACCACTGCGTATGTATATGGGTGAAAAAGATAAAATCCAGTAATATAACGAATTGTATATATTTTTATTAATATAACAAAATCCCATCTGATTCAGATGGGATTTTTTGTGTTTATTTTTATCATACTCTTAGTGGAACAATTAGCTACTATTGTTTGTAAAACAAATTGTGTTATTAAAAGAGATATTTATATTGAAATAGATTTTGTCATATCCATTATCATTTTATTTTTATACAAAATAAAATGCAATAATATTTTAGAATAACACAAAAAATAATTGCAAGAAATCGACCTATTACTTTAAAAATAGATATTAGAAAATATTATTAAATTACAAATAGTATATATTAAAAAATAAATTACTTTTCGAATAAGATATAATCAAACGGTGGAATCGTATAGGATTGTTTTTTTAATACAATTTTTTGGTTAATACGATAACCACGGTAAGCTAGTTCAATTACTTGATTACAATTGGTATAATTTAATGCCAATATACAAGAACCATCAGATCCATCCCGTTTTAAAATTATAATACCTTCTGGAGAAGGTAAAAAGGTTAAGCTTCCATCCTTTAATCCAGGGCAGGTTTTACGTAAGGTTCCAAGACGTTGGCAATAAGAAATTAAAGCTTTATTTTCCTGTCCCCATGGATAACATCCTCGGTTAAAAGGGTCTTTATATCCCTGTAAACCAGCCTCATCCCCATAATATAAGCATGGGATACCCGGCAGGAAATATTGTAGCGTCATAGCCACTTTTAGTTTATTGATACCATCCCGGTATTGTGAGATGGTGAGCTGATGATGGGACTGCCATTCACGCCCTTTTCCACAGCAGCTTTCCCCTGCAATTACCGTAATCGCCCGTTCTGTATCATGGGTGGAAATAGAATTCATGGCAGTATGCAAACACTGAGGAGGATAATTTTCAACAATTATTGAAATTTTGTTGAAAAAACTTTGCTTATCTTGGTCTTTCACAAAATCTAAAATTGCATTTTTAAAAGGATAGTTCATTACGCTATCTAGTTCTTTTCCCTGGAAATACTTCCGACGGATGCCATACGCGATTTTATTGGAAGCGTCTTCCCATACCTCTCCAATGAGCAGGTTTTCTTCTCCTTCTGCTTTTACCGCTTCCCGTACTTTTTGGATAAATTCATCCGGCAATTCATCTGCCACATCTAGACGGAACCCAGATGCCCCCAAACGGAGCCAATGACGTAGGACGCCATTTTTACCACAAATAAATTCGATGTAATCTGGGTCATGTTTATTTAACTCTGGCAATGTGGAGAATCCCCACCAGGATTGGTAAACATCTGGGTATTTAATAAAGTGGAACCATTTAAAATAAGGGCTGTTCATGCTATTAAATGCTCCTAAGGTATCATAACGGTTTTCTTTATTAAAATAGATACTATCGCTCCCTGTATGGCTAAACACACCATCTAAAATAATTTTAATCCCATGTTTTTTCGCCTCTGCGCATAGATGGGAAAAATCTTGTTCCGTTCCCAATAAGGGGTCAATTTTTAAATAATTAGCCGTATTATACCGATGGTTAGAATGGGCTTCAAAAATGGGGTTCAAATAAAGGATTGTAACCCCCAGGCTTTCTAAATAATTTAATTTTTGTTCAATTCCCTTTAAATCACCACAAAAATAATCATTATTTAAAATTTCCCCCTGTTCATTGGGAAGAAAGTAGGGCATGCCACCCCAATCAGAGCGGAGGATTCGGTCATCAGGAGCATTTTCAATATTTTCTCCACTAGAATAAAAACGGTCAGGAAAAATCTGATAAAATAAACCGCCTTTTACTTCATCCGGGGTTTGAAACCCTTTTTGATAAACAGTAATCTGATAATCAGAGCCTTGCCCAGATTGAGACAGATAGCCTTTTCCAGTTTCACCACGTTTTACCCAATAGTTTTCCTGTCCCCGATTGATATGGAAATAATAAAAGAATACACCTGGTTGGTCAAAGGTAAAACAAGTATGATAAAAAATCAAGTTGTTTTTTGTTTGTTGGTATTCAAGAGGAATCCTGCGTTCCATGCCATCATCGTATAATACCAGTGTAGCAGTGGCATACACCAAATCCAATGGAATATGAATCGTAAAATCTACTGTAGTACCAGTGGATACTGCTCCAAATGGATTGCGGTAAGCGGGGTCCATACTATTAAAAATACAATCTTCCAATGGGAGTCACCTCGATTTGATAGAATGAGAAAACAACCTGCATCCGAAGGATACAGGCTGTCGATATTGTTATCATTTGTTGCTATTCCAATTCCCAGATGCCGGTTGCATAATCTTTTACTGAGCGGTCAGCTGAGAAGTAGCCTGCGTTCGCAATATTCATTGCAGCCATAGTATACCATACATCAGGTTTTTGGTATAATTCACTGATTTTTGCCTGCGCTTTGCGGTAGGAGTCAAAGTCAGCCAAAACCATATAAGGGTCATTCCATTTTAAGGAGTTCGCAATATCAGGGAAGGTGGAACCAGCTACGCCACTTTCAATAAAGTCAATCGCACGTTTGATATCCGGGTTGTTGTTGTAATACTCAATTGGAGCATAACCCATTTCTTTGGTTGTTTCTACCTGTTCCGCATCCATACCGAAGATAACGATATTGTCGTTGCCAACTCGTTCACAGATTTCTACATTCGCCCCATCCATTGTCCCTAGGGTAACAGCGCCGTTTAACATAAATTTCATGTTACCAGTTCCGCTTGCTTCTGTACCGGCGAGGGAAATTTGTTCGCTCACTTCACTGGCAGGCATAATATATTCGGATAAAGTAACGCTGTAGTTTTCCAGATAAACCACACTCAACTTTTTGCTGATCACAGGGTCCTTTTTAATCTCCTCCGCTAGGCAGCAAAGCAGTTTAATAATCTGTTTTGCCATATAGTAACCTGGAGCTGCTTTCGCGCCAAAAATATAAGTTTTTGGGACAAAATCAGCGTTTGGATTCTCTTTCAGATAGAGGTAGTCGGTAATAATATTTAAGGCGTTCAGGTGTTGGCGTTTGTATTCGTGCATTCGTTTTACTTGTACATCAAACATAGAATTTACATTCATTTCAATGCCCTGTGTCTTTTTCATATAGGACG
The DNA here is from genome assembly GCF_900095865.1 of Massilioclostridium coli. Taxonomy (GTDB): domain Bacteria; phylum Bacillota; class Clostridia; order Oscillospirales; family Ruminococcaceae; genus Massilioclostridium; species Massilioclostridium facile. Next base: position 701,467 of record NZ_FMIZ01000006.1, read on the forward strand.
CCAACGCTTTTTTTGCAGAGAGTTTTGCTTCTGCCAACTGTTTATGCACTTTTTTATCGGTTGCGTATTTTTCAAATTTTTTCAGTTGGGAAGCATCCTGTAAGAATCCATCCCCAATGGTGGATTTTAACAGATTGGTCAGCCATGGATTGGATTGCAACAGCCATCTGCGATATGCGATACCGTTGGTGACATTGGTAAATTTAGCGGGATACAAATCGTAAAATTCGTGGAATACATTTTGTTTGATGATTTCACTGTGCAGTTTGGAAACCCCATTTACCTTGTTAGAAGCGTATACGCAAAGGTTTGCCATACGTACTTGATGGTTTGAAACAATTGCCATCCGTTCAATCCGCATGGTGTCCCAAGCAAACTGCTGATTCATCTCTTCCACAAATCGGCGGTTAATTTCTGCGACAATCTGGTAAATGCGTGGAAGGATTTCTTTAAAAATATCTTCATTCCATACTTCCAAGGCTTCTTTCATCACAGTATGGTTGGTATAATTAAAGGTTTTGGTAACAATCTTCCAGGCGTGATCCCAACCATAACCACATTCATCTAATAAAATCCGCATCAACTCAGGAATTGCCAAGGTTGGATGGGTGTCATTGATATGGATGGTGTTCTTTTCCGCAAAGTTATCCAAAGTACCGTATTCCCGCATGTGGCGGTTAGTAATATCTGCTACCGAAGCGGCACACAGGAAATACTGTTGGCGTAAGCGGAGCATTTTTCCCTGAGTGTGGTTGTCATTTGGATACAGGACTTTAGAAATTGCCTCAGCGGTCATACTTTGGCTTAAGGCATGGGTGTAATCTCCACGGTTAAAGGATTCCATATCAAAAGCAGGGCTTTCCGCTTTCCATAAGCGAAGGATTGCTACAGCTGGGCTGTTGTAACCGGATACATACATATCATATGGTACTGCTTTTACGGTGGTATAATTTTTATGACTAGTAAAGTGGTAGCCATTGTCCCAGAATTCATCAATATAACCGCCAAAATGAACATCTACAGCTAGTTCTGGTTTGGCGTGAAGCCATACCCGTCCCCCTGGAAGCCAGTTGTCCGGGAGTTCTGTCTGCCATCCATCCACGATTTTTTGTTGGAAAATACCAAATTCGTATAGGATGGAATAACCATAGGCGTTGTACCCTTGGGTGGCAAAGCCATCCAAATAACATGCCGCCAATCTTCCCAGACCACCATTCCCTAAACCTGCATCTGGTTCACATTCATAAAGGTCGGTTAGATTAACATCATAGTCTTTCATAATCTTTTCAAACTGGTCTACTAAACCAAGGTTATATAAGCTATTTTTTAGGGAACGCCCCATTAAAAATTCCATACTCAGGTAGTTTACCTGTTTTACTCCTTTAGAAGCAGCTTGTGCCTGAAAGTGTTTTGAGCGTTCTATTAAAATATCATTAACTGTTTTGGCTGCTGCTTTATAAAAAGTCTGGTTGGAGGCAGTATCCGTAGTTTCATGTAACATCGCAATATTTTCTTCAATTTGATTTTTTAAATAATCGGTAGAATAAGTATTCATGCGTGTCCTCCTCATGATTTTATATTAAAAGGTATTCACATAATAATTATTATATCTCTAAATTGCCCAAAAATCAATGAAATTACGGCGGGTTGAAAACAATTTACGTTTGTCATAGAAAAATTTAAAATGTTCATCAGATGTGTAGATTATTTTGAAAAAACCAACAAAATATCTTTTTTTATTTTGTATATTGCTGTATAATAAAATTAACAGAAATCTGTATTTTTCGGAGGTAGTCAGTCAAATTTTTGGATTGTGGCAATAAAATAGAGCGCAGCACTCATAAGTAGGAGTATAAGCCGCAATATACCAGCCTTATACAGATAAAACCATGGGAAAGGAAGTCTCAAAAATGGAATATAATCGTGTGGAAGTGTTTATTGGCGGGAAACGTTATGTATTACGCACCCAGGACGATCCAGAATATATGAAAGAATTGGCAAGGAAGTTGGATAAACGGTTGGAAGACGTGTTCAGTGTAGACCGTTTAATTTCCCTTCCAGATGCGGCAATATTGGTAGCATTGGATATTTTGGATGAGAGGGTAAAATCCAGCTCCAATATTGATAATATCAGAATGCAGATCAAAAACTATGTGGATGAGGCAGCAGAATCCCAGCGCCAGCTGGAATACTGCCAAAGGAAACTGGATGAATACCAGCAAACTATTGAAAAGTTGCAAACAGAATTAGAAATTTATACATTGAGGGATAAAATTGACCAGAATCATACCAAGCCGTTATGAACTCTTAGCTCCCGCAGGCCAGCCGGACTGTGTGAGAGCCGCCTTGAACAATGGTGCCGACAGCATTTATCTGGGGATGAAAGCGTTAAACGCAAGAAGAAACGCGAAAAATTTTGATTATTCCCAATTAAAAGAAACCGTAGAATATTGCCACTTGAATGGGGCAAAAGTATATTTGACGTTAAATACGATAGCGTTTGATGAGGAACGGAAGCAGGTAATTGAAACCCTACAACAAGCCTGTGAATTGGGGTTAGATGCGGTGATTGTACAGGATATTGGCGTTGCCTCCCTAGTAAAACAGGTTGCCCCGGAGTTGAGGCTGCATGGTTCCACCCAAATGAGTATCCATACCCGGAAAGGAGCGGAATTTTTAAAAGAACAGGGCTTTTCCCGTGTGGTATTATCTCGGGAAATGAGCCTGGAAGAAATCCGGAATGTGGCGAAAGCCGGAATTGAATTGGAAGCGTTTGTCCATGGGGCACTGTGTATGTGTGTTTCTGGGCAATGTTATATGAGCGGGATGTTAGGAGGGCGCAGTGCCAACCGTGGCATGTGTGCCCAGCCTTGTCGTCTGCCTTTTTCAGCAGGAGCGCCGGGTAGGTGTGACCTTTCTTTGAAAGATTTGAGTGCAGTGCAACGGATTCCAGAACTGCTGGATGCGGGGGTTTATTCCTTAAAAATTGAAGGCAGAATGAAACGGCCGGAATATGTGGCAGCAGCGGTATCCGCTTGTAAAGCAGTTGTGGATGGAAACCAACCCAATATGGAAGTGTTACAATCCGTATTTTCTCGCAGTGGGTTTACAGATGGTTATTTAGATCAAAAACTTTCTCCCCAAATGTTTGGTGTGCGGAGCAAAGAAGATGTGACAGCAGCTTCGGCTAAGCTGTTAAAACAACTGGAGAATACCTATCAAAAGCCCACTGCAAGGATTCCAGTTTGGATGAAGTTTCAACTAAAATCAGATTGTCCATCCCAACTTACCCTATGGGATCAAGATGGAAATCAAGCACATGTTTCTGGGGTAGTTCCGGAAACAGCGAAACATGTTGCCCTAACAGAGGAAAAGCTCCAGTCCAGCTTGGGAAAACTGGGTGGGACAGCTTTTTATTTAAAACAGTTTCAGGCAGAGTTGGAGGATGGGTTAAGTTTACCAGTTTCTGTTTTAAACGGGATGCGGCGTGAGGCAGTACAACAACTGGAGCAGAAACGTTCCGCTATCCATCCGAAAACGTTTTTTCCGATAAAAGAGAGCAAAATCCCTCTTACCCCTCCTAAAATCACTAGTCTAAGGGTAGAATTTGAACGGTTCGATCAAATTCCACTGGAATTTATGGATCAATTTGAATGGATTGGTTTAAAATTGGAGGAATTATCCAAGTATATAACTAAACTTGCTCCATGGAAACAAAAGTTAGTTGTAATTCCTCCAAGAGCGATGTTTGGAATAGAGCAACAAGTAATTCAGCAACTGGAAATATTAAAACAGCAAGGGATTGAAGATTTATTGGTACAAAACCTAGCACAGATTCAGATTGGAAAACAACTGGGGTATCGGCTGCATGGCGGGTTTGGTTTGAATATTGCCAATTCCATGAGTATTGCCCAGCTGGAAGAATGGGGGTTCCAGGATTGTGTGGTATCCCCGGAATTGACGGCAAAACAGATGAAAATTTTGAAAAGCAGCCTGCCATGTGGTATCCTTGCTGGAGGATACCTGCCGTTGATGTTGACCAGAAACTGCCCAATTAAGAACCAGAAAACCTGTAGGCAATGTAAACGACAATCCTGGCTGACCGACCGAAAAGGAAAACGGTTCCGGGTAGCGTGTTCGGATGGATATAGTGAAATTTATAACAGCGATTGTTTGTGGATAGCCGACCGAATTGATGATTTTACCAATATCTCGTTTTTTACATTAAAAATTACGCTGGAAACACCGGAGCAGAGTAGGGAAATGGTTCAAAACTTTTTACAAAAACAAAAAATAGAGCTGCCTATTACAAAAGGATTGTATTACCGGGGTGTTTTATAGAAAAAATAAAATGTATTATCATGGATAAACCATAGAAAAGGAAGACATATTATGATTTTAGCTTCAAAATCGCCAAGAAGAAAAGAATTAATTCAAAGAATTTGCAAAGATGTGAAAATTATTCCATCTGGAGTGGACGAAAGCCTGGTGGCACAAAAACCAGTAGAATACTTTGCAGAGCGCTTGGCAAGGGCAAAAGCGGACCAGGTTGCCCAAGAACATCCGGATGAGCTGGTTGTTGGTTGCGATACCGTTGTCATCCTGGATGGGGAAGTGCTGGGAAAACCTGAAAATAAACAACATGCTTTTGAGATGCTAAGTAGGCTTTCGGGGAATACTCATAAAGTAATCACTGGAGTAGCTATGATACAGGGAGATAAAACAGCCAGTTTTTCTGAAATAACCGAAGTGACCTTTTACCAGCTGACCGAGCAGGAAATCAAAGATTATATTGACACCAACGAACCCTTTGATAAAGCCGGCGGATACGGCATCCAAGGCCAGGGATGCCTGTTGGTAAAGAAAATCAATGGGGATTATTATAACGTGGTTGGCCTGCCTGTTTCAAAACTGAGTCGGGAATTAAATCTTTTTGTGAATAGAAAGTGAAATTTTACGAAAAACGTTGAGAAAAAGCCGATTTAGGGTTATAATGAAAAAGTTAAAAGAACTTGTAGTCTATTGCGTTATTTTTGCTATTAAAACGTTCAGTTTTTTTCAATATAGGAGGAGTTTGTAACATGGGAGCATTTTCAAAGGACATTGGTATTGACTTGGGAACCGCGAACACACTGGTATTTATGAAAGGCAAAGGGATTATTATCCGGGAGCCTTCCGTTGTTGCTGTGGATACCAGAACAGACATTGTAAAATTTGTGGGATTAGAAGCAAAACAAGTAATCGGTAGAACCCCTGGTTCCATCACAGCAGTCCGTCCATTAAAAGACGGCGTTATCGCTGATTTTGACATCACCACCAGCATGTTGGAACAATTTATCAAAAAAGCGTTGAACAAAACATTTTTGGCGAAGCCACGTGTTATCATCTGCATCCCATCCGGCGTTACTGCTGTAGAAAGAAGGGCAGTAAAAGAAGCGACAGAACGGGCTGGCGCGAAAAAAGTTGCGATTATTGAAGAACCTATGGCAGCGGCAATTGGTGCGGGCTTGCCAGTAGAAGAACCTACCGGTAATATGGTAGTAGATATTGGCGGTGGTACCAGTGAAGTAGCAGTAATTTCCTTAGGTGGTATTGTAGCTGCAAAATCCGTCCGTGTTGGCGGGGACGCATTTGACAATGCGATTATCCAGTATATTAAAAAGAAATATAATCTGCTAATCGGGGAACGTACAGCAGAAAATATCAAAATGAATATTGGTTCCGCTTTCCCTCTGGAAACAGAAGAAACAATGGAGATCAAAGGTAGAAACTTATTGAACGGTCTGCCAGAAAATATCGAAATTTCTTCTGTGGAAATTCGGGAAGCGCTGGGGGATGCGTTATCCAGTGTGATTGATGCAGTAAAAGTAACATTGGAAAAAACCCCACCAGAGTTGGCTGCGGATATTATTGACCAGGGGATTATGCTAACTGGTGGCGGCGCTTTGCTGAGAGGGCTGGATCGTTTGATTTCCCAAGAAACAGGCATGCCTGTGCATATTGCGGAAAGCCCATTGGACTGCGTAGCGGAAGGTACAGGTAAGGTATTGGAAAACATCGATAAACTGGCTGATGTTTTAACAGAGGACCGTTTTTAATACAACGGGTGGAACTTAACAAATACAATCTGATAAGACTGGGCTTAACATACAGGTTGAGCTCGGTCTTATCCGCTATTAGTGGAATTGACAACAACCGTATGGACATCCAACTTTGGGGGTGTAAAAACCATTGAGAGAATTTTTTAAAAGTGCCATTTTTAAAATATTGTTAGGGGTTATTGCTGTTTTTTTGGCATTTATTTTATATGAGGCCTCAACTGGGAACATATCCTCGCCATCCCAACTGATTGGCGTGATTGCTTCTCCTTTTAAAAGTCTAGCGTCTACCATTTCTAACGGGTTTAGCAGTTTAACTGACCCATTGGTTAATGCGAACGAATACAAAAAAGAAAATGAAGAACTGAAACAGCAAATTACAGATTTGAATGAAAAACTGATTGATTATGAAAAAATTAAAGCAGAAAATGATCAGCTGAAAGAAATTGCGGATATTAAAGAGATAAACCCGGATTATGATTTGGAACCAGCTAATGTAATTTCACGGGATGCTAGCGACCCATTCTGTTCTTTCCAGATCAACAAAGGTTCGTTGAACGGAATTGAAGTGGGGGATGTTGTTATGACATCCCAAGGCTTAGTAGGACAGGTGGATTCAGTTGCGTTGACCTATTCCCATGTCATTACTATATTAAACCCAGAGTTATATATCAGTGCTTATGAGGTAACAACCCAAAGTGCGGGGGTTGTAAATGGGGAGATTTCTTTAGCGGAACAGGGAATGTGCCAGATGCTCCATTTGGATAAAGAAACCAAAATTGAAGAGGGTAGCATTGTTACTACTGCCGGATCCAGCGGGGTGTTCCCAGCAAGTTTACAAATTGGTACTGTTCAGAAAATTTCCGTTCAGGAAAATGGGATTTCCGCTTATGCTGAAATTGAACCAATGGTGGATATTGAAAAAGTAAATGATGTCCTTGTCATCAAAAGCTTTACAGGGCAGGGTGTGTCCACACCGGATGGCACCAATTCTTCTGCCAATACATCGTCTGGGGAGGGCTGAGCATGAAAAAATCCACCCGGTCGGTATTAAAATGGGTGATTTATATTGTAATCCTGTTTTTCCTGTTTATTCTACAGACTACACCAGGGTTTTTAGAGATTATGGGAGTGCGTCCGGTTTTTGTTTTGCCCTATGCTGTGGCGATTGCCATGTTGGAACATGAGCGTTCCGCAGCTGCTATTGGTATTGTGGCAGGATGTTTATGGGATAGTGCAACATCCCGGCTGTTTGGTACTTCTGTCATTATCTTGATGGTTTGTTGTGTCACCATCTCGTTGTTGGTCATGTATTTGGTAAAATCCAATGTAATTAACAATATTTTGTTTTGTTTGGGTACATTGGTAATTTATTTTTTGATTGATTTTGTTTTCGGTTATCTCATTTGGGGTTATTCCCATATGGGTCTATTATTGGTAAGGAATATCCTTCCTACAATTGGATACAGCTTGTTGTTTAGTCCGATTTTCTTCTTAATTATGCAAAAAATCAGAAGAAAAATTTATCCGGTTGCAGAAGAGGATAGCTCTTGGTAAGAAGGGAGGTCAGCCAGTATGGCAACTTCAGAAAAACCAAAAAGAAAAGAGAAAGTGCGTCTGCTTGTATTATCCGCAATATTGATGGTTGCGGTTATTTTTGCTTCTATCAAGCTGATGAATATCCAGGTAGTACATGGGGAAGAAAACGCGGTAAAAGCGGACAGTAATAACTTGATTCGTACCAATGTAGAGGCAGCTCGAGGTGAAATCCTGGATCGTTACGGCAGACCGTTAGTAACCAATTCACTGGTGTTAAACATTCAGTTAAACCGTGGAAGCTTGCCAGAGGGCAAGGAGAACGAGGTTATCCTCCGTTTAACCCAGCTGTTCCAGAAACAGGGTGCAGCCTGGAGGGATGAGTTCCCTATTACAGAACAACCTGTCAATGGAGAATATCAGTTTAAAGATGGGATGGACTCTGAGATTGAAAAACTAAAATCAATGCTCAAAATGCAAGATTACGGTACAGCCCAACAATGTATGGATAATGCCATAGAAAAATTTGAAATTACTGGTTACAACGAACAGGATACTAGAACCATTGTGGCAATCCGTTGTATGATGGAAGTAGAAAATTTTTCTGACCGCAATCCATATACCTTTGCGGAAAATGTGGATAAAACATTTGCTGCACAACTGATTGAAATGCAGAATGAAATCCCAGGTGTAGAAATCAGCGAAACCTATACCAGAGGATATGTAGATGGAACTTTGGCACCTCATATTTTAGGAAACATTGGTCCTATGTTGAAAGAGGACTGGGAAGGGGACGAAGAATCAGGGGTTACCGGATATAAGGATATTGAAGGATATAACATGGATGATGATATTGGTCGTACGGGGATAGAAGCTTTGATGGAATCCGACCTAAAAGGCACTGACGGCGTCATGATTTTGGAAAAAGACGCAGATGGAACCGTTGTGAATCAATACATGGAAGAAGAAGCAAAACCTGGAAATAACGTCGTATTAACCATAGATTCTGTCTTACAGAAACAAATTCAAGACCAATTTTATCAAAGATTATCCCAACACAGTGCAATCACTGGAGGTTCCGTTGTGGTTCTGGATACCAGTGATAACAGTATATTGGCGTCCGTGAGTTATCCAGGCTATGATCTGAATACCATGAGTGAAAATTATGACACCTTAAATGCCGATCCGAAAAAACCAATGCTGAACCGGTCTTTTAAAGAGATTTATCGTCCAGGTTCCACCTATAAAACGGCTATGGCAGTCGCAGGAGTTAGTGAAGGAATTATGACGGGAACTTCTAAGCCGTTTAATTGTACCAAAACAATGTATTTACCTGGTGATACCAGCCGTACACCGTTTAACTGTTTAAGCAGGCATGGCTATTTGAATTTATATGATGCTTTAAAGGTATCTTGTAATATTTATTTTTATAATGTAGGTAAATCATTACAGGAAATCGATGAGCATAAAATTACCGAATATTCCAATGCTTTGGGGCTGGGGACTGACATTGGTCTGGAGCTGAGCAATGCCACTGGTAGGATTACTTCCAAAGAAACCGCAGAAAAATTGGGTATTCCATGGAATGGTATCGGTGACGCGATGCAGAGTGCGATTGGACAGATGGAAACCTATGTTACCCCAGTCCAGATGGCAACCCAGATGGCGACTATCGCAAACAAAGGGATTCGTTATAATACCCATATTATCAAACAAGTGGATAAATTTGATGGTTCTGAAACAGTAAAACAAACAGAAAAACAGATCATGAACCAGCTGGAGGATAAAAATAACGCCTTTGAAGAAACAACCAAAGGGATGGAATCTGTTAGTACCAAGTACCCAGAGATGAATGGAATGAATATTGCCATTAAAACTGGTACTCCTCAAAGAACAAAAACAGTATATGACTCTGCAGCAGTTGCTTTTTATCCAGCAGAACAACCCGAAATTGCGATTGCGGTAGTAATCGAACGGGGTGATGGAATATCTTATGCCAAAGATATGGTGGTACCAGTGATTCAAGCATATGAGGCAAGTAAACAGTCCGCCCAGCAGTGGCAACAGGAACATCAAAATAGTTAATTTAACAAAAATTGGATAATTTGCATGATAATATGGAAAAATCGAATGGATAAATAGTACAAAAAATAGAAAATAATTCTATGTAACCTGTACGAAATTCCGTTTATTGTAATAAAAAACGTTGATTTTCAGAATTCATACATGTTATAATTGAACAGTAATTTAAGTGTTAAAAATTTGCTTTTTGTAACAACAAACAAAAATACATTAAGTTGTGATAAAAATATAGATTTTTATCCTGAAATCATGTAGAATTATAGTAAGATAGCAAAATGGAGAACTAGGCAATAGGAGGAACCATGAGTAAGGTAATCTCAGTGACATCTGGAAAAGGTGGGGTTGGAAAATCCTCCTTTAGCTGCTTGTTAGGTAGAGCATTAGCAGCGAAAGGGAAGGCCACTGTGATTTTAGAGCTGGATTGTGGCCTCCGTGGCTTGGATATCATGTTAGGCGTTTCAGATTCTGTTTATGATTTTAATGATATCCTACATGGCAGGTGTAGTATAAAAGACGCTGTAAACTATGTACCAGATTGTAAAAATCTTTCATTAATCAATGCACCTTCACAATTTGAACGATTCCCTACTAAAGAAGAGGTTTCTGCCATTTGTTCCGCATTAAAAACCAAATATGATTTTGTAATTATTGATACAACAGCGGGCTATGGCTTAACAGATGCATTGGCTACAGTATCTGATACAATTTTACTTTTAGTTACTCCTGACCCAATTTGCGTCCGTGACGCAGCTATTGTAGCAGCTGTATTGCGGAAAAATAAAGCGGCGGAACTTCGACTGATTATTAACAAAGTTTCCAAAGAAGCGTTAAAAAAGGATATGGTACCGGATTTGGATGCGGTGATCGATGGTGTAGGTGTCCAGTTGCTAGGTGTGGTAAAAGACCAGCAGGATATTTGGTACAGTACAGCAAAAGGGCTTCCATTAAGCACTGGCAGTTTATCTGAACGGACGTTTCAAGCAATAGCCAAGCGGTTAACAGGCGAACACACACCGTTGGTAGTACAATAAAGTTTTATCCGATTAATTTAATATAAGGGGAGAGTTATATGAATATCGCGTTAATTGCGCACGACTCCAAAAAAGAACTAATGGTACAGTTTTGTATTGCGTACTGCGGCGTATTAAGCCGGCATAATCTGTGCGCTACTGGCACAACCGGAAAGTTGGTTTCTGAGGCGACAGGTCTAAGCATCCAACGTTTTTTAAGTGGTAAACAAGGGGGAGACCAACAGATTTCTGCCCGTATCGCTTATGATGAAATTGACCTGCTGTTGTTTTTCCGCGATGCTTTAGCAGATAAAACCAGAGAGGTAAACGAAATGGATATGCTCCGCCTTTGTGACGTGCACAACATTCCGTTAGCAACTAATATCGCAACTGCGGAGGTGCTCATCCACGGTTTGGAACGCGGTGATTTAGACTGGAGAAATATTGTAAATCCACAATAAAATTCGATATGATAATAATGCGCTGAAAGGGAAGAGTATACAGCTCCCCAGGAAGCCCAGAGAGAATGGCAGTTGCTGAAAGCCATTTTTCCTGCCCTGTAGAAGACACCCTAGAGCTGTTTTGTGAAAAAAAGCAAAACCGTAATTTCTGCGTTAAAGAAATGGAAGGTGTAGCAAAAAAGCTATTTTTTGTGCTGCATAAATTTGGGTGGCAACACGTGGAATTATCCTCGTCCCTTGGTGGACGGGGATATTATTTTTTATTGCGGTATACCATAAGGACACATGAATCAAATAGTACCGTAATAGAAACTGAATTGTCTTATAAGAATCAAAAAATATTATATATTATTGTAGCTAGTGCTGTTATACCAATGTTCGGTTTCATTCAAAGGAGGTTTACAAATAGAACAAAAATAGTTGTACTATTGTGGGGAATCTGCTATGATAAAAAGAAAGAATTTCGTTAAAAACATTGGTTTTATGGAAAATATTAAGATTGTAAAGTGAAAGGATGACAGGAATGAAACTTTTGACCAAAGCACCAAGGGGAACCCAGGATATCCTTCCAAAGGATAGCTATAAATGGCAATTTATTGAAAATCTGGTTTTGGAAGCGGCAGGTATGTTTGGTTTCCGTGAGATTAGAGTACCTACCTTTGAACATACTGAGTTGTTCCAGCGTTCGGTTGGGGATACCACCGATGTAGTACAAAAAGAGATGTTTACTTTTGAGGATAGGGGAGGGCGTTCCCTTTCCCTTCGTCCAGAAGGTACTGCTGGTACGGTCCGTTCTGTATTGGAAACAGGAATTATCAACGATGCTCTTCCATTAAAGCTTTGTTATATACTGAGCTGTTTTCGGAACGAACGTCCACAAGCAGGACGTTTTAAGGAATTCCATCAGTTTGGGATTGAGATGTTTGGTTCCGCTTTACCAAGCGCAGATGCGGAAGTGATTAGTGTTGCGTATGAAATTTTTGATACTTTAGGGATCAAAAATCTGGAATTGCAGATCAATTCCATTGGATGCCCGGAATGCCGCAAAAAATATCAAGAAGCATTAAAGCAGTATTTTTATGAGAATATTGACCAGTTGTGTGATACTTGTAAAGAGCGTTTGGAAAAAAATCCAATGCGTATTTTGGATTGTAAAGTAGAAAGTTGTAAAGAGATCACGAAAAACGCACCAAAAGTATTGGATTATATTTGTGAGGACTGTGCAGAACATTTTCAACAGGTACAACAGAGCTTGACCGCAATGGGGATTCCGTTTACTGTGAATCCAAATATTGTACGTGGCTTGGATTATTACAGCCGTACCGTATTTGAATTTGTTTCCAATGATTTGGGAGCACAAAGCACCGTGTGCGGTGGCGGACGCTATGATACTTTGGTGGAAACCATGGGTGGAAAACCAACTCCTGCTTTGGGATTTGGTATGGGTCTGGAACGTCTGCTGATGGTATTGGAAGCACAGGGAATTGAAATTCCGGAACCAAATACCTGCGATCTTTTTATTGCTACCATTGGACAGGCAGCCCAGCTAAAAGCAACCCAGCTGGTTTATTTGTTGAGAAAAGAAGGATTTTATGCCGAAACCGATACTGTGGGAAGAAGCCTAAAAGCCCAAATGAAATATGCGGACAAAATTGGTGCAAAACTTTCCTGCGTATTGGGGGATGATGAGATCCAAAGTTGTTCTGCTAAAGTAAAAGACATGGAAGATGGCAGCGTACAGCAGGTAGAGTTTAAGGATTTACCAAATGTGGTGTATGAAAAACAGTTGAAAGATTTAAGCGACCAAATAGGCGATGAAGATATTTCATTTTAATATAACCGGTAGAATACTGGGGAAAGATTGTTGAACAAAAGGAGAATGGAATCAATGGATACGATGAAAGGGTTAAAACGGACCCATTATTGTGTAGAAGTAGTTAACGCAGCAGTTGGCGATGAAGTAGTGGTATGCGGTTTTGTACAAAAACGCCGCAATTTAGGAAATCTGATTTTTTTGGATCTACGTGACCGCACCGGTATTGTGCAGTTGGCCTTTGATGATGCCACAGACCGTGCAGTATTTGAAAAAGCGGCTGGGTGCCGTTCAGAATTTGTCGTAATGGCAAAGGGGAACATCCGGGAGAGGGAAAGCAAAAACAAAGAGATTCCAACTGGGGATATTGAGGTTTTTGTTTCGGATTTGCGTGTCCTGTCCGAAGCAGAGGTTCCACCATTTGAAATTACCGATGAAACAAAGGTAAATGAAGAACTGCGGTTAAAATACCGTTACCTGGATTTGCGCCGTGCGCCAATGCAGCACACCTTGATGATGCGCCATAAAATCGTAAAAGCTGCCCGGGATTACTATGATGAAAACGGGTTTATCGAGATTGAAACCCCAATTTTAATCAAATCCACCCCAGAGGGAGCCCGTGACTATTTGGTGCCATCTCGTGTGCATCCAGGGGCATTTTATGCTCTGCCACAGTCCCCACAGCTTTACAAACAGCTTACTATGCTTGCCGGTTTTGACCGTTACATGCAGATTGCCCGCTGCTTCCGTGATGAGGACTTACGTGCGGACCGTCAGCCTGAGTTTACTCAGATTGACCTGGAAATGAGCTTTGTGGATGTAGATGATGTGATTGCTATAAACGAAGGGTTTATGAAATATGTGTTTAAACGTATTATGGATATTGATATCCAAACCCCGTTCCGTCGTATTCCATATGAGGAAGCTATGAACCGTTATGGTTCCGATAAACCGGATACCCGTTTTGGCATGGAACTAGTGGACTTGTCCAACCTATTACAGAATACTGAGTTTAAAGTGTTTGCTGGCGCTTTATCCACTGGTAGTGTACGTGGTATCAATGTGAAAGGCGGGGCGGAAAAGCTTTCCCGTAAAGAAATCGACAAACTGGTGGAATATGTGAAAACCTACCGTGCGAAAGGATTGGCCTATACTCGTTTGAATACCGAGGAAGGGAGTTCGAGTTATGAGAAGTTCCTGAGTGCGGAAGAGAAAACAGCCATCCGTCAGGCAATGGGGGCAGAAACAGGGGATATCATCCTGATTGTAGCCGACCCATCTAACAGTGTTGTATATGATTCTTTGGGAGCTTTACGTTGTCATCTGGCGGAAAAACTGGAACTGATTCCAGAAAATAGCTTTGACTTGCTGTGGGTAACCGATTTCCCACTGTTTGAATACGATGAAGAAGAGGACCGTTACGTGGCAAAACATCACCCATTTACTGCAGTTGCGGACGAAGATGTGGACAAGCTACTGACCGATCCAGCTCATTGCCATGCGAAAGCTTATGATATGGTATTGAATGGCTGTGAAGTTGGGGGAGGGTCTATCCGTATTAACAACCCTGAATTGCAGAAGAAGATGTTCCAGGCACTTGGTTTCTCGGAAGAAGAAGCACAAGAACGGTTTGGCTTCCTGATTAATGCGTTCCAGTATGGCGCTCCACCACATGGCGGTATGGCATATGGTCTGGACCGTCTGGTCATGTTGATGTTGAACAAACCAAGTATTCGTGATGTAATCGCGTTCCCAAAAGTACAGAACGCAAGTGAATTGATGACTCAATGTCCAGCAGAAGTAGACCAGAAACAGCTGGATGAACTTTATATTAAAACCAACTTACCACAAGAATAAGGGTAAACAGGCTGGCAAAAGGCGTGGATTATTATATCTGCGTCTTTTTGTTTTGGTAAAATAATTTCAATTACAATTATAAATTATGTTTCATTGTATTATGTCCTCATTTATGGAGAAATACAAGAAAATTGTCATATTTTCCTGTAATAATCTGTAAATACTTGAGATCTTATTGAAAAAGTTACCAAGGTATGATATACTAGACGTGTAAAATTATGTATATAAAAATTCAATAATTTACATATAAGGTCTTGATTTTTATGAAAATGAAGAGCATGATTTTAACAGACAGACAGACAGACAGACAGACAGACAGACAGACAGACAGACAGACAGACAGACAGACAGACAGACAGACAGACAGACAGACAGACAGACAGAGGTAACTTCTGTCTATTTTGTGTTGCCCAAATGGTTTTTATTGCTATATAACGTACAGCTATAGGGATAGCTATCCTTATAGCTGTACGTTTTTTTATATTTAAAGGAGAACGGTACAAAAAATGAATCCTAAAATAAAAAATGCTTTAAAAATAACAGGTGATTTTTTATCCACATTTATTACAGCAATAGTGGTAATTATAGCAATCCTATTTGTAGTAATTAAACTGCTGGGCTGGAATATGTTTTCGGTTGATAGCCCCAGTATGTCCCCTCAATATCCAGTGGATACATTAGTTGTTGTACAAAAAATCGAACCAGAAAAAATACAGGTAGGCGATGTAATCACCTATGTACTCAATGAAGATGGTATACTTGTAACACACCGTGTAGTTGATATCAATCATACAGATAAAACCTTTATCACAAAAGGCGATGCGAACAACACAGAAGACGCGGCGCCTGTATTATGGGGAAACACAGTAGGTAAGGTTGCATTTGGCATTCCATGGCTTGGCAAGCCAATGCGTTTTTTAACCGCTGATGAAAATCGTCCCTTTGTGATTGGAGCAATTGCTATACTGTTTATCCTTTCTTTGGTTTGGGATATTGTCGCCAGAAAAAATACAAAGAAAAAAATAGATTCGGAAAAAGATAACAGTGTATTGTCATCGGATCATAATGTTTCAGAATCGTAATATTTGGTTTTAGTATGGTAAACTAGTTCCTATTTTGCCATATGAAAATAAATTTTACCGAAAGGAGAATAAAAAAATGCGGAAAAGTCAAAAGTTCATGCTCACCAGTGTACTGCTTGCTGTAATTGTAATGCTCACAGTTATGCCAACACTATCCTGGCTGTCTTCCACCAGTGAACCGGTGGTAAACACCTTTGCGGGAGGTGCGATTTCTATTAAATTAGATGAGGCATTTGTTGACACGAACGGCAAAAAAGTAACAGGGGAAGATGCAAAGCGGGTAAACGCTAATAACTACAAATATGTTGCCGGTGCTGTGCTGGATAAAGATCCAACTCCAACGGTGCTAAAAGGTAGTGAAGAATGTTATGTGTTCCTGTTAGTAGAAAATGGCCTAAACGATAAATTTACCATGAACTACGCTACAGACGCATGGTTGAAGGTAGCAGAATCAGGCGGTAATACTGTTTACGCGTATAGCACAAAGGTAAACGCTCTGGAATCAACAGAAGATATCGCATTAAAACCGATTTTTACGACAGTTACTATTTCCCCAGAATTGACAAAAGCAGATATTGAGAGCTTAGGCGAAAGAAAATTGTGCGTGACAGCATTTGCTGTACAAACTGCTAACATTGATGTAGCTACCGCGACAGATCTTGCTGTAAAACAGTTTGGATTGGGCGATGTTACTATAACGGTTCCACCAATTGCATGATGTCGCAAATAATTTGGAAAGAAGGAGGGGTACATAAATGACGAAAAAAGAAAAGCATCTTTTACTTTTCAAATCGTTTTTTCTACTGGCAATCTGTGTTTGCCTCACTATTGGTCTATATACACAGACGGTAAAGGGTACTACTGCTTATGTGACCTCACTTTCGGTAACCTGTGTGAATACCTTTACAGGGGAGAGCCAAACGGAGCCATCCCAACCAACAGAACCATCCGAATCGGAGCCCAATGTTCCTTCCAAACCTCCAACAGGAGATAGCAACCAGATTGGATGGTACCTTGCTGCTATGTTGCTTGGAGCTTCTGGGATAGTGGGTGGCCTAATGTGGACACGCAAGAAAGATTCACACAATTGTTTCAAGTGATGAACAGACAAAAATGGAGGAGTAAACGATGAAAAATCGCAAGAAAAGTATAGTTGTTACTGGAGCAGCTATCATGCTTGCAGCGATTATGGTATTGGGTGGAGGAACTTATGCTTATTTACAGGGTTCCACAAAGGATGTAGTAAACAACTTTCATACCAATAAAGTTCTGGTAGAGTTGAAAGAAACCACAGGAAATGATTATGAAATTATTCCTGGTACAACACAATCCAAAGACCCAAAAGTGACGGTAGACAATACCGTAGACTCTTATGTGTATGTAGAAATTACAGATGCCACAGACGGATTGGTTGACTATACCATTGCGGATGGTTGGACAAAACTGGATGGATATGACAATATTTATTATCGTGAAGTAGCGGCAAACGCAGAAACCAAAACATTTTCTGTATTGGCAGGGGATAGCGTTACCTATGATGCAGCACTGGAAAATAGTGATATGGCGAAAGATGACGTTGCACTGACTTTCAAAGCACATGCAATCCAATCCAAACCGTTTGAAAACGCTGCATCAGCCTATTTATGCATAGATGCTGACTATATTGCCTCAACACCATCTGAGCTGGAAGCAGCGATTGAAAATGCGAAAGACGGAGATGTAGTTGTACTGGCAAATGATATTACTTTGGCAAAAGCCAGCGGAGCTAGTTCTGCCAAGCCAATAGCAGTGAAGAATAAAGATATTACTATTAACCTGAACGGCAAAACCATAACAAATACCGATGATATTTACGTAGGAAATAACTGGTCAATTTTCTCAGTAAAACAAGGTGGTAATCTTACCATTACAGGAAATGGAACAGTAAAAACAAAAGAAAACGACTGTTATGTGGTAGATGTCCAAGATGGAAGTAAATGTACCATTGAAAACGGTACTTTTATTGGAAATATTTCGGTAGCATATATCTATCAAGGAGAATTGACAGTACAAGGTGGTACTTTCTCTATACAACAATTAGGTTCAAGCAAAGATGAGAGATTTACTTTAAACTGTTATGATACTAACAGATTAAATGGTACTGCTAAAATTACTGTCACAGGTGGTACATTTAAAAACTTTAACCCTGCCGATAATGAGGCCGAAGGCGCACATACAAACTTTGTTCCAGAAGGCTATACCATAACTTCTAATCCAGACGGTGGTGCTACTTGGTATACGGTACAACAAAAATAAGACATTGAAAGGAGCGTAAAACGATGAAATCGAGCAAGAAAAAGGTGATTACTACTGGCCTTGCGATAACGCTGGCAGCAACGCTTCTGATAGGCGGAGGAACATTCGCTTACTTACAGGGTACCACAAACGATGTAGTAAACAACTTTCATACTAATAAAGTTCTGGTAGATTTGGAAGAAACCACAGGGAATGATTATGAAATTATCCCTGGTACAACACAAGAAAAAGACCCAAAAGTGACAGTGAATGCTACGGTGCCCTCCTATGTATATGTAGAAGTAAAATTGGCGAATGAGGTAGCGGACTTAGTGGACTATGAGATTGTAGATGGCTGGTTACCACTTGAAAAATACACAACCCAATTTACAAAAGTGTATTATCGTGAAATCGAGGCATCGGATAGCCCACAAGAATTTTATGTGTTAAAAGATAACAAAGTCTCCTATGACGCAGCTCTTGAAAATAGCGATATGATGTGGACAACTGGAAAATTAAAAACAGGTGAGACCATTACTTTTAAGGCAAGCGCTATCCAAAAGGCACCATTTTATAATCCTGAAGATGCTTATCGAGTAGAGATGCCAAATAGTGAGGAGAGCTTTGAATCCGCTATTGAAAACGGAGCGCATAATCTTATTGTTCAAGATAATATTGATTTTGCCACTGTTACAAAGATGTCCAACAAAGGCAATGTTACAGTAGATTTGAATGGAAAAGTATTGGGGAATAGCAAAAATACATCAAACTGGGGTGTATTCCAGGTAGGAACCAATACAACATTAACCCTTGATGGGGAGGGTACTGTTAGTGGTGTTTCTAATGACGCAGATGGATACCATATGGCAGTATCGACTACTAACCAGTTTGCCAAATTAATTATCAATAACGGTACTTATACAAATGAACAAGTAAATGGTAACGATGCACAATATGACTTAATCTATTGTGAGACAGGAACCATTGAAATTAATGGCGGAACCTTTATTTGTAAAACTCCAAAATGGACATTAAACTGTAAAGATGCAAATTATAAAGATGGGATTGCCAATATCATTGTAAAGGGCGGCAAATTTTTTGAATTTGATCCATCCAATTGTACAGTAGAGGGAGAAAATACAAATTTTGTAGCAGAAGGCTATCATGTAGACAAATCCACAGATACCAAAGGAACTTGGTATACTGTAGTAGCGGATTAATATTTTGAGAGGAGTACCAAAGATGAAACGGAATAAGAAAAGCATAATCGTTACTGGAGCAGCTGTTATGCTTGCAGCAGCGATGGCGTTGGGTGGAGGGACCTACGCTTATTTGCAGGGCACTACAAAGGATGTAGTCAACAACTTCAACACCAATAAGGTTCTGGTAACTCTGGAAGAAAAGACCGGAAGTAATTATAATATTATTCCTGGAACAGAACAAGCGAAAGACCCAAAAGTAACCGTTGACAATACTGTAGATTCCTATGTTTACGCGATTGTAACAGATAACACCAATGGTCTAGTAAAATATGACATCGCAGATGGATGGACTCTGTTAAACGGCTGGGATGGCGAACATACAAAAGTGTATTATCGTGAAGTAACAAAAGACGCAGCAGCAAAAGAATTTTCTGTACTGGCGGGAGATAAAGTTGCCTATGATGCTGCATTGGAAAATAGCGATATGGTCAATCCAGATGGAACTTTAAAAGATGGTTTAAACCTGACATTTACAGCGCATGCAATCCAGAAAGATGGATTTGCTAGCCCAGAAGCTGCTTTTGAAACCGCATACACAACAGTGGATACCTCTACGGATTTAACAACAGCTTTACAAGAAGGCAAGACAGCTGTTTTAACAACGGATATTGCCTTAGACAACGCATACTTGAATGCTTCTGGTGAAGTGAATATTATTGGGAATGGGCATAAACTAACTGCTCCAACCAATTCTCCACAAAAAGACAACAATCGCATTATTAGCATTACCGATCAAACAGAGCCAACTACGATTAATATTAAGGACGTGGATCTGGTAGGGCCTACTACAGGAGCCTATACCCGCGGAATATCCGTTGGTCAATCCAAAAATGTAACCATTAATATTGAGGATTCATCCCTGTCAGCAAGCTATTACGCATTTAATTTCGCATTTGGAAATGAAAATGTGGAAATTAACTGTAAAAATACAACGATCCAGGGTTGGGCGGCAATGAATATACATACACCAAATATGAAAGCAACCTTTGAGAATTGTACTTTAATTGGGTTAAATGACAAAGGATATAATGAGGATGGATGGAACGATTTTGCGACAGTTGTTGTAGATAACGCAGATGGAAATCCTAGTGCAACCGGTGCTAGCGGCGGTGTATTTACCTTTAAAGACTGCCGAATTGAGGCAAACCAAACCACAGGAAACAAGCAATATTTTATGTCAATCCGGGCGATTAACACAACAGTGGATGTTGAAAACTGTACTTTCTTTGTAAACGGCGAACAGATTGCCGCTACACAAGAAGCGCTGTCCCCATATGTATCCGTGTATGAAGAAGCATTGGATTCTTTTCAATTTACAATCCATTAATTGCAGTATTAGAAAGGAATAAAAACGACATGAAAATTAATAAGAAAAAAGTAGTAGCCACTGGGCTGGCGGTTGCACTGACGGCGGCAATGGTACTGGGTGGAGGAACCTATGCTTATTTGCAAGGAACCACAAAGGATGTAGTAAACAATTTTAACACCAATAAGGTTCTGGTAGAACTGAACGAAACTACCGGAAATGATTATAATATTATCCCTGGTACAACACAGGAAAAAGACCCAAAAGTAACCGTTGACAATACGGTGGATTCTTATGTATATGTAGAAATTACAGATGCCACAGAAGGGTTGGTTAGTTATGCCATTGCGGATGGTTGGACAAAACTGGATGGGTATGACAATATTTATTACCGTGAGGTAGCGGCAAACGCAGAAACTAAAACATTTTCTGTATTAGCAGGGGATAGCGTTACTTATGACGCAGCACTAGGAAATAGTGATATGATGGAAGGAGACGCATTGAAAGATGGTGTTGCGTTGACCTTCAAAGCACGTGCAATTCAATCCGAACCGTTTGCAAATGCAGTGGATGCTTATAAGCAAATGCCAACGTTTGTTTCCTCTGCTGCTGATTTGAAGGAGATGCTTCAGCAGAATGGTGGAAACATCATTTTACAGGATAACATTACAGTTGAAGATGGTATTCAGTTGGGAATTTTGAAAGACTCTAGCATTGATTTTAATGGGAAAACTTTTAGTGGTGCATTTGAAAATGGTACTACCACCAATGGAGGCCCTTCTGTAAACCTTGTGTTAAGAGACCCTAATAATAATGGTGGGTATAGTATTGATAGTGAATTGGTAAAACTGCCTGGTGGTGGTATGCGGCAAATAGGGGCTGTTACTGCATGGCAGCCAACTATTACTATCGAGAGTGGTAAATATCGTCATGATAATGCGGTAGTTTACTGTCAGCTCCAGAGAAGTAGTGAAACGGTGGGTGTTGTTATCAACGGTGGTACCTTTGAAGGCAAAGGAAATGCCAGTGTTGTGGCAGATATCATTGGAAGTGTGGAGATTAATGGCGGAACCTTTAACGCAACTAAGGAAGGCGATGGTTCTGGAGAGTGTATTTACCTTTCCTGGGGTTCTCAGAGAGTACCTACTATTACTACTATTAATGATGGTACTTTTAATGCGGATGGTCGTCTCTTTTATATCAAATCTCAAAGCGGTTACACTCAAAAAATTGAGGTAAAGGGAGGCAATTTTAATGTTGCTCCAGGTGGAAAACTGGTTGAAGTTTCTGGAAATGTTCCGGCAACAGATATCCTGGTGATTACCGGTGGAACCTTTAATGTAGATCCATCCGATTATGTGGATACAGAACATTATAATGTGACGAAATCCAATGATAAATGGACTGTAACAGCAAAATAAATTATTATACTATTTATTGTCAGAAATGATAATAAAACTTCATGTATTGTAGTAAAAAATGAAGATGTTGAAAGGAATAGCAATTATGAAAATTAGTAAGAAAAAAGTAGTAACCACTGGGCTGGCGGTTGCATTGGCAGCAGCGATGGTACTGGGTGGAGGAACCTATGCTTATTTGCAAGGAACCACAGATGATGTAATAAATAACTTTAACACCAATAAGGTTTTGGTAACCTTAAGTGAAACCACTGGAAGCGACTATAATATTATCCCTGGAACCGAACAAGCCAAAGACCCAATCATTACTGTAAATAATACCGTGCCTTCCTATGTTTACGCTATCGTAACAGATAATACGGATGGTCTCGTAGATTATACTATTGCGGAAGGTTGGACAGAATTAGAAGGTTGGAATGTAGGAGCTACCAAAGTTTATTACCGAGAGGTAGCAAAAGATGCAGACCCAAAAACATTCCCTGTTTTAAAGGACAATAAAGTTACATATGATGCTGCACTGGATAATGATGGTATGTTAAATCCAGATGGTAGTTTAAAAGATGGTGTCAATTTAACATTTACAGCACACGCGATCCAAAAAGATGGCTTTACAAGTGCAAAAGAAGCTTTTGAAAATGCGTATTCAGCAGTTAGTTCAACAGAAGATTTAACAACAGCTTTACAAGCGGGAAAATCAGTTGTGTTAACTGGGGATGTAGAGGTTTCCGCAGATACAATTGAAGCAACAAAATCCCCTGAACTCAATCTGAATGGTCAAACTCTTACTATCAATGAGGGAGGGTCAACCATACTGCAACAAGGTCAGTCTTTAACAATGGAAAATGGAACCCTTAATTATACAGCTACTCCAGAACAAGGTAGCCAAGTTGCAATTGCTTTGCAAGAAGATTCTGAATTAACACTTAAAAACGTTGCAATGACAACTCCAGCTGGGGCCAGCCCTCTTTTGGTAAGTAATGGCGTCAATAAAGCGACCCTCAATGTCATTGATTCTGAGATTAAAACCAATGACAACTATTGTATTTCTACTAATGCCAGCAACAATCAAACAGGTCACAATATAACCATCAACGTTAAAAACTCCACCTTGGTCGCGGAAAGAAGTGACCATGATACTGCGGCAATCTTATTCAATATCCCTGGAACATTGAATATCGAAAATTCTAAAATTACCGCTGACCGTCAGGCAGTTATTAACCGTTGCGGAACCGTAAATATCACAAATAGTACTCTAACTTGTACAGCAGAATATCAGGATGGTGGCAAATATAATGATGCAAATTGGGGAAGTGGAAACGAAGTTCCAATGGCAGCACTTGTTGTAGGGAACCGTTCCAACCCAAACTCCTATCCATATGATGCAACAGCAACACTGTCCGGTGTTACTTTTGATGTACCAGAAAATTTCACTGAGATTTATGCTGCTGCCTTTAATGGACACACAACTACAATTAGCAACGGCGGTAATTATGACCAAATTACAGCTGCGTCAGATGATAACAGTACTATTATCATAAAATAGTATTAATTTATGATTTAGATTTAGAAGTATCCTATCATAAAAATTATAAATGTAGAAACCGGGACGATTCTTTAAAAATCGTCCCGGTTTCTTTTATGGGATTATCTGTATCAGGTCTAAAAAATTTGCGGCCTAAGGAACTATTTATCAATCAGAAATGGAATTAATATAGGCTTGGAAGATAAAATGAAAGTAGAGATTGATAAATTTACCAATTTAGTGTTGAAGCCAATTTTGTAATAAAATAGGAACTTATACTTTTGGAGAACTATGGTCAGCAGTTGAATTGAAATTAAAAGAAATACATTTTTCTAGTATATTAATCATGAACACTTGAAAGGGAGGATATTTGGATTTGCCGGTATTGTTTGGGGGTCATACCATACTGTTTCCGGAACACCTTGGAAAAATAGCTGGAGTCATTGTAACCAATAATTTCGGTAATCTTATCAATGGGTAAGTCAGAATGGGTTAAATAATTACAGGCACTTTGCAGTTTAAGATGAGTAATATGTTCGGTAAAGTTTAAATTGGTATTGGCTTTAATGAGCTTGGAAAGGTAACTGGTAGAAAAGTAAAACTTATCCGCCACTTCTTCCAACGTAACAGTGGCATAATTGTTTTGGATATAATGTAGCACACTGAATAAATCCCGATTTTGCAGGATTTTTACATTTTCATGATACCTAACAATCTTAGATTGCAATTTCTTAAAATTCTACGGAAGGTATCCTTGCGTTCCACGGAAAATAGAATACCATTGCGTTTATGTGATGAATGTGATACTCTGAAACAAAGAAAGGTGTGAAATTAGATGAAACGGCTTGGAATTTTACTTTTATGTGTATTTCTCTTGATGGGCTGTACTGCTTGTCAATCTACAGGACATATAGCGCCAAAAGAAACAAAAGCCTTTACCTTGGAGCAACAAAATATAGATTTTATTTCTTCCTTAAATAAAGGAGAAGGAGACCATAAACAATCCGAAGATGTAGTAGAGATGTTTGCGGCCGCTTATCAGGCGTTCCCTTTGGTGGAAAATACAAATGGAGAGGAACAGTTAATGAAGATTACCATTACCAATGGCGGTCCACAGGATTTTGTAGCACAGGGATTATACCTGGGCTGGCTGGATGATGGGACGGGATATCATGTCCAGGAAACAATTGAAGTGGTAAAGGACAAGGAAAATTATCAGGTAATAGCAATGGGGGCGGTTGAGCAAACAGAATTGGACACCGTTTTTTATGAAATGATAGTTGGAACCGTGGAGCAGGAAAAGCGGTACCAGTTGAATCCAGGAGAGAATCGGTATTATGTACTGGATTTATTAACAGGGAAACAAGACGATTTTCCAAAAGAACTGCCAGAAGCGGCGGTATATGGTTCCAGTGATATCAATGGGATGATTGCCGTAGCGGGAGCGTGCCGCACGGAAAATGCAGTGGGAACCTGGTCAGCTGGAAATGGATGGCAACTACATCAGGTAGATGGATTGCTTGACCATATCATAGAATCGGTATTTGTCAATTTTTCAGATAGCCAGCATGGCGTTTTTGCGGCAAATGCAGATAGGCAAATGGGATATTACAACAATCTGGTTTATTATACCAACGATGGGGGAACCACATGGAACAGTTGTACAAGCCCTATTTACTCCCCACCGATATCCTGTGTTGGTATCTCAGAAGCAGGGAAAATTTTTGTGTCATATGGAAATATTACGAATGGTAGCCTCGGATCATTATTTTACTCTATGGATGGACAGAATTGGACGGAAATACCATTAACATTACCAGAAGAACAAAAAGGATTTTACACAGTTGTGGATGATATAGAGTTTGATGGGCAGGAAGGAACGCTGTTCATGACTGGTGGGGAAGGCTCCAGAGCAAAATTTCTCTCCCACGATGGAGGGGATAGCTGGAATTTTGATTCTGTCGTTACCCAGTAAAATAAAAATAACCTCTCCTAATTAGGAGGGGCTATTTTTGTTTTATAGAGGATATTCGCCCTATTGGTAAAAGATCACTACACAAAAGCGTTTGTTCCAATGGGATTTTACCTATTTATGAGCTGTAAATCAAGTAAAATGAGTCAGTAGATATCGCTTATCCACTGGGATTGTTAGAAAAATGTAGTATAAGATTTTGAAGAATATCATTATTTGATATAATCAATTGTAAATTTGTGGTGTGATTTATTTTCGTGGAAATCAGGTTGAAACTTTTTTCAGAGCTATAATGTGTGATTATATGGGATGGGTCGAGTGGATAAGCTGGAGGTTGAGCAAATTATCAGGGGAGGTGTTTTATGGAAATAATGTAAAATGATCCTTTATTTATGAATAATACAAGAAGAATGGAGTCTATTTTGATTTTCGTAATATAAGATTGGAGTGGTATCAATAAACCGTATAGTAATCATACTATCAATCGGCAAAAATCGCAAATATATTGTCGAAACAGTGCAAAAAAAGATAATAACCAAAATTTACAAGGCTATAGGTAGACTATAGTAGCATGTATAGCCTATAAAACTGGATTAATTGAGTTAACCTATTCTTAAATAGAATCCATATAACAGTACCATAAGGCATATTTCTTCACTTTTTCGGTTTAACAAAATTTTGGAATAAAAAATCGATGAAAAAAAGGAAAATCTATGTATATTAAAAATAATGGCATCTGTTATTAGCGCAGTTATATAATCTTAGCGAGAAGAAGAGTGGAGGGTTAACTTTGAACACAGTAGACGCAATTAAATCAAGAATTTTACAATTATGCGGACAAAACGATTTAACAATTAATGGACTAGCAGATTTATGTGGTATACCGCCTTCCTCTGTGAAAAATATTTTATATGGGAAAAGCATGAATCCTAAAATCGCGACCATTAAAATGATTTGTGTGGCTTAGGAATCACATTATCCCAATTTTTTGATACGCCAGAATTTAATTCATTAGAGCAGGATATCCAATAAACAGAACAACAGAGTGATTCCCCAATAGTGGCTGTTTTTTCTGAAATAAAATGGGGCAATTCTCAAAAATCGAAATGACAAATCCATGGTTTCGTTTTTCTTTACAGGGGCAATATTGATCCCGCAAAGGAATACAGAAATACCATACAATTACTTGGATTAGCAGGTAGTGGGAGATAGTTGGTTTTGAAATTTTATCTATTTCCTCTATTAAGCATGTACTAGAAGAGGAGAGAAAATGGAAAACCTCAAGGCAGTTCATCATTGCCTTGAGGTTTTTTATCTGTTATTTTTCTGGAAATCCCCAGCCATCCAATCCAGCGCGGCGCATAGCTCCAAATAAGCGGTAAGTGAATCCATTGTCTTCTCGTTCCCGCTCCCGTAAAAATTCTTTTGTCTTTTGTCGGTTGGTATAACCATCTACCGGGCATTTGCTTTTAACAATTGGTAGGTTTGTCCGTTCCGCAGCCCTTCTGATCTCCTTTTCTGGTGCAAACACCAATGGTCGAATCAAAGTAAGTTCTTTGCGGGATAGATAGCTTTTGGGGGAAAAACATCCAAGCCTGCCTTCATTAAACAAGTTCATAACAAAGGTTTCCACTGCGTCATTGTAGTGATGGCCTAACGCCACTTTATTGCAGTCGTATTCTTTTGCCATATCGTGAAGCGCACCACGTCGCATCCGGGCGCATAAGCTACAAGGATTCTCTTCTTTTCGCACATCAAACACAATCTCGCCAATATGGGTGGGCTTTACTGTGTATTCCACATCCAGTTCTTCACACAGCTTTGCAATGGGGGAATAATCCGTAGGTTGGCTATTGAACTGAGGATCTAGGGTAATCCCCACAATATCATATTGGATGCCAATAAAACGGCGCAGTCTGGCAAGCCCGGTTAACAATACAACACTATCTTTTCCACCGGAAACGCCAACTGCGATTTTATCCCCATCCTGTATCAAATCAAATTCTGTAACCGCTTTGCGCATATATCCTAAAATTCTTTGCATTTTATCCCATCCCTTTTGTATATTGGTATTTTATTGTATCATAGAGTAAATAGAACTGCAAGCATAGAATAAGAGTGTTATAAAATCCAAAGGTTTTCTTTTGGCTGAGAACAGACTTTTTTCAGTTTGTTGGCAGTAGCAGCTTTTACAATCGGGTTTAATCCACGAGCGTGTTTTGGACAAACAACGATACAACGCATACAGGAAATACATTGTTCCGTGTTGGTTTGATCTGGATGGTCTTGAGGAATGGCGTGGACAGGGCAGTTACTCGCACATTTACCACATTGGATGCAGTTGTGACCAGCTTTGGGATGTAAAGGGATAACGCCATACTTCTTATAGGGCTGGTTTCCAGGCAATTGGATGCAATCCTGCTGAGTTAGTACAACAGTTTTTTTCAGTTTATCCTGTACCTTTTTGGAAAAATCCCGTGCCTGCTGGATATCCTGCGCATTTGGCCTTCCTGCGGCAATGGAGTGGATAATAGAATGTTGTGCAACAGGTGCAGCCGCAGCGACTGGGATAAATCCGTTTGATACAACAATATCTTTTAGCTCTATCAGTGCATCTTCAAATTCCCGGTTACCATAAACAGCTACTAATACAATCGGAGTGTTATTTCCGTGCAGGTTATGGATTCGCTTTGTAGCGTCAGCTGGAACTCTTCCACCATAAACGGGAACTCCTAGCACCACCAGTTCATGGGAGGAAAAAGAATAGGAAGTTTCTCTATTGTCATAGATACTTAAATCAATCTGTTTTGGGGAGTGTTGTATTTCTGAGGAAATAGTTAAAACAATATCCCTAGTGCTGTAAGTGGGGCTAAAATAGGCCGCTATTACCTGATTTATCTCCATAAGTATCATCCTTTCTATGCAAAGTGAAACCCCATTGTTGTATAAGAATGGGGTAAAGGAACCATAATTTATTTAGTTTGTGGCTATATTATACCATTAAAAAATAGAAAAGTCTATTTTATTAATTCCTTTATATTTAGTAGGAATTACTTATTTTGCACAAAGATTTCCCATAAATTTTGGCGTTTCGTAGGACTTATGCCATTTGCTGGACAAACCTTCTGTTACCAGATATAATAAAGATAGTATTAAAATAGGACAAAAAGTTATGTCGTTCTATTTTTTATGATTATTTTATAACGCCTATATAAAATCGTGTCTGTAATTACTAGTATTTTATCGCCAAGAGGTAATTTGCGAAAATAGGGAAAGATCGGGGTATTGGAGCATGTCAACCAAGAATAAAGGTAGTATACGAAAATGGCTGGAGCTGTTTATTTTTGCGGTAGCAGTGATTGCTGTTTACAAAACGTTTGATGACTTTAGTGTGATAACTTCTACTATTGGAAAAATACTAGGGGTATTATCTCCATTTATTTATGGTGGAGTGATTGCATTCCTGCTATTTTTACCAGCGAAAAAAATAGAGATATTGCTTTACAAAATTAAAAAGCCGTTTTTCCAAAAGCGGGCTAGGAGTATTAGTTCGATTGCAGCATTATTACTGTTTCTTATTATACTAGTTGTATTATTGGTGATCTTTTTACCATCTCTGTATCGGAATATTTATGAATTCGCCCGGTCCATTCCTGGATATTTAAATGAGTTATATACCTTTATCAAGGAGCATTTTGGAGATGAAATACAAATTGATCATTTGATCCAAACAGTGAACCAATATCTAACTCCGTCTAAAATTTTGGATTTTTTAAGCATGAATGATTGGAGTAGTTATATTGCAGGAATTCAGAGCGTGATAGGCACCTTGACCAATATTGGTTTGGGAATGATTTTAGCGATTTATTTGTTAATTGACCGTGCGAATATCCGTAAAAATTTTAACCGTGTATTGCAGTTGATCTTTAAAGAACGTCGTGCGGAGCGGGTAAATGATTTACTAATACGGATTGGTTCGGTACTCAATAGCTTTATTTATGGTCAGGCATTGGATGCTCTATTTGTAGGGGTAGCCTCTGGAGTAGGGTTCCAACTGTTGGGGGTAAAAAATGCGCCAATCTTAGGATTGATTTATGGATTATTTAGTTTAATCCCTTACTTTGGGGCGTTATTTGGTGTTATTACTGTTTCTATTTTTACCTTCTTATCCGGTGGTTTAGGGCAGTTAATCATAGCATTTATCTTTATCACTGTATTACAACAGATTGATGGGAACATTGTTAATCCAAAAATTATTGGCAATTCTATTGGAATCAAACCGTTATATGTTATCTTTGGAGTAACGCTATTTGGTGGTTTATTTGGTGTTGTGGGAATGTTCTTAGGCCCTCCATTGATGGCGATTATGATTGAATTAATCGATGATTTTATTGCGGAAAAAGAGTTCCAGAAAAAATTGAAAAAATGGGATGAGAAAGAATCCGATATGAGCGATATGGATTCCTCTGCGGAACCATATATGGAACAATTAGGGAAAGAAGATGATTGATTTCCGTTAAAAAAGGAGTTGTATTATGAAAAAAATATTAAATAGCCTGGTATTCAAGCTGTTAGTAGCTGTGGTACTAGGGATTGTTATTGGTATCCTTGCTAATGAACCCGTTATGAATGTGGTTGTTACTATAAAATCTATTTTCAGCCAGTTGGTGTTGTTTGCTGTACCACTGATTATTATTGGCTTTATCGCCCCGTCCATTGCTCAATTAAAGAACAATGCATCCAAATTGCTGACATTGGCTGTTGGAATTGCCTATCTATCCTCTGTAGGGGCCGCGGCTTTTTCTGCTGTAGCAGGATATTTGATTATCCCCCAAATGCACATTTCTTCTGCCGCGGAAGGTCTGCGAGAACTTCCAGAATTGCTGTTTGATTTGCAGATTGACCCTATTATGTCGGTGATGTCCGCTTTGGTGCTTTCTGTTATGTTGGGATTGGCGACTTCCTGGAGCAAAGCAACTTTAATCGAAGATGTGTTAAATGAGTTTCAAAAGGTAATTTTGGCGATTGTCAGTAAAATTATTATTCCAATCTTGCCAATCTTTATTGCCTCCACCTTTGCAACATTGTCCTATGAGGGTTCTATTACCAAACAGTTGCCGGTATTTTTAGGGGTAATTGTAATTGCGATTGTTGGACATTTTATCTGGATGACAGTGCTGTATGGTATTGCAGGGCTTGTCACTAGAAAAAATCCAAAAGAAGTATTCAAACATTATGGACCAGCCTATTTGACCGCAGTAGGGACTATGTCATCCGCCGCAACGCTTCCAGTGGCCCTTACTTGCGCAAAAAAATCTAAGGTGCTCCGTCCGGATATTATCAATTTTGGAGTTCCTTTATTTGCAAATATCCATTTATGTGGTTCTGTTTTAACAGAAGTATTTTTTGTAATTACCGTATCCCAAATTTTATATGGTAAGTTGCCATCTATTCCATCCATGATATTGTTTATTGTCTTATTGGGTGTATTCGCGATTGGAGCGCCAGGGGTACCAGGCGGTACAGTAATGGCTTCGCTGGGTTTGATCACCAGCGTACTTGGTTTTGACGAAACCGGAACAGCGTTGATGATGACGATCTTTGCATTGCAGGATAGTTTTGGTACGGCGTGCAATGTCACAGGGGATGGCGCATTGACCTTAATTCTTACCGGCTATGCGGAGAAGCACCATTTAGGAGATGCTGACGAGCTGGAAAAAGAAATTGGTTGATAAATATTTATAGCATAAGTGTAGGATAGAAAGCTTCTGATTTTGACAAAATCGGGAGTTTTCTTCTTTTGATGAAGAAACTTGGAAGTATTTCCGAATTAGATAGAACTTTTTAAAATTTTGAGAGAAAGTGGTGTTTGACAATCCAAAGGTATCATCAATAAACATGATAGAGTTAGTTTATGATTATTGGAAGAGTTGTTTTTGCGGAAAATTATGATAGTTCCAGAATAGAATTTACTCATTATGGAAATGATATAAAGATCGAAATGGGGATGTTGGGACTTATTACTTTTGAGTTATGGGTATAGGATTACTCTTATAAAAAATGATTACTCAGTAGAAACGATACAGTTTACCAGTATTGCAAGGAAATTTTGCTGTAATGAAAAATAGCTTTTTGCAAAATTTTTTTGAAAATGGGGTTGCAAAATTTGAAAATCATGCTATAATGGTAACAAATATAACAAATAAAAACAAAACCGATGAATCAGATTGGCTGTACTTTTGCCATCCCAGAGAGCCGGCGGTTGCTGCAAGCCGGTATGGATTAGTACAAACGCCGTTGGACTGAGGAGGGCGGGCCGAACACAGTTACTGTAAGTAGCCCCCGACGTATCTCCTACGTTATAGGGAGCGGGATGTGATTGCATCCGCAGAGTGGGTATAGTTATACCAATTAAGGTGGTACCGCAGGTTTTGTATGAGATTACAACAGCTTGTCCTTTTTAACAGAAAAAGGATGGGCTGTTTTTGTTTTTTTCAGGCAATGAGAGGTGACCAGAATGTTTTATCCAACTTATGAACAAGTCAAAAATTTAGCAGAAGATTATCAAATGATCCCAATTATGGCGGAATATTACGCAGATACCGAAACGCCAATTAGTGTGTTCCAAAAGCTGAGGACAGAAACAAATTGTTTTTTACTGGAAAGTGTAGAACAGCACAGCGAACGGGCAAGGTATTCCTTTTTGGGGCGGAATCCATTTTTGGTGTTTGAAAGCCGTGGAAATCAAATAGCTTTGACAACAGAGCAGGGGGAACAGAACTTATCTGGGAACCCGATGGACTATTTACAGCAACTGACCGAACAGTACAAGGCACCAAAACTGGAAAAATCCCCTGGGTTTTGTGGAGGCGCTGTTGGATGCTTTGGATATGACACTATCCGGCTGTTTGAGCGATTGGAAAATCCACCGGAAGATTCCCTCCATTTACCGGATTTAAAGTTTTTGTTTGTGGATGAAGTAATTGCATTTGACCATCAAAAACAAAAGCTGGTGATTATCGTTAACATGCGTACTGGCGGAAACCTACAACGCAGCTATGATATGGCACAACGCCGGATTATTGAGATTAAACAGGAGCTGGACCAGGCGGTATTGCCAAGGAAAAAACAGACAGTGCGCTATCGGGAACAATGCCAGGTGGAAAGTAACATGACCAAACAAGAGTATTGTACCAAAGTGGAAAAGGCAAAAGAATACATCCGCAACGGGGATATTTTCCAGGTGGTATTTGCCCAGCAGTTTAAAATTCAAACTTCGGTCAATCCATTTAACGCTTATCGGGCTTTGCGGGTGATCAATCCCTCCCCCTATATGTATTTCTTTGATTTTGGAGATTATCAGGTGGCAGGCGCTTCCCCAGAACTTCTCGTCCGGGTACAGGATGGAATTGTGACCACCTGTCCCATTGCCGGAAGCCGACCACGGGGCAAGACGGCGCAAGAGGATTTGGAAAACGAAAAAGACCTGGTTGCCGACCCAAAAGAAAATGCGGAACATACCATGTTGGTGGATTTGGGGCGGAATGATATTGGAAAAGTCTCCGAATTTGGCTCGGTCCATGTCAGCAAGTACAAGTACATCCAACGGTTTTCCCATATAATGCATATGACCAGCGATGTACAAGGGAAACTGAGGAAGGATAAAACCCCATTTGACGCACTAGCGTCCGTCCTACCAGCAGGAACGTTATCCGGCGCGCCAAAGGTGAGAGCAATGGAGATCATCGATGAGCTGGAAACCAAACGTCGTGGTTTATATGGTGGGGCGATTGGATACATTGGTTTTGATGGTAATTTTGATAGCTGTATCACCATCCGCACCGGCGTGTTTCAAAATAACACCTGTTATGTAGGCGCTGGCGGCGGGATTGTATATGATTCCAACCCAGAAACAGAGTATCAGGAGTCCGTCAACAAAGCGACTGCTGTGTTCCGTGCAGTAGAAGAAGCGGCTGAAATGGCTTAGGCAGGAGGGTTCTTATGATTTTTATTCTTGATAATTACGATTCTTTTACCTATAATTTATTCCAATATGTTGGAACCATCCAGCCTGATGTAAAGGTAATGCGGAACGATGCGGTGAGCGTGCAGCAGGTATTGGAGATGAAGCCGGAGCGGATTATTATCTCACCTGGACCAGGTTATCCTGCTGATGCGGGAATTTGTATCCCATTAATTCAACAGGCGGGGGAAATCCCCATTTTAGGTGTTTGCTTGGGACATCAGGCGATTGGGGAAGCGTTTGGCGGCAAGATTGTCCATGCGCCACAGGTGATGCACGGCAAGGCAGATGTTGCTACTGTGGACGCTAGCTGTAAGCTGTTCCATGGGTTGCGGTCGGAAGTCCAGGTAGGGAGATACCATTCCCTTGTGATTGCTCCGGAAACTCTGCCAGAAGAATTACAAATTACCGCCCAAACATCCGATGGATGTATTATGGCAGTTCAACATAAAACAAGGCCTGTTTACGGCATCCAGTTCCATCCGGAATCGGTACTAACACCGGATGGCATGCAAATGATCAGAAACTTTTTGGAGGGATAACGATGAAACAAATTTTAAAGAAATTATCATTGGGCGAGAGCTTAACACTGGAAGAAGCAAAGTACGCAATGGATAAAGTGTTAGATAACGGAGCCACTTATGCGCAGATTGGGGCATACCTTTCCTTGCTCCGCCAAAAAGGGGAAACAGTGGAGGAAATCACTGGTTCCGCAATGATGATGAAGGAAAAGGCGATGCACATCAATCCAAAAGTTTCAGATTATATTGATTTTGTAGGAACTGGTGGAGATGGCGTCAACACCTTTAATATTACGACCACCGCCGTATTTATCACAGCAGCGGCTGGGGTTTCGATTGCCAAACACGGAAATCGAGCAGTTACCAGTAAGAGTGGCAGCATCGACCTGTTAGAAAAGCTGGGAATCAATATGGATGTTACCCCAAAACAGGTAGAGGAATGTGTGGACCATACAGGTATGGGCTTTATGTTTGCTCGTAGCTTTAACCCCTGTATGAAAAACGCTTCTGTGGTTAGGAACGAGTTGGGATTCCGTACAATTTTTAATATTTTAGGACCAATTTCCAACCCCTCCAACGCAAAAGGACAGTTGATTGGGGTGTTCGATCCATATATGACCAATACCCTGGCAACTGCTATGCTGACCATGGGGGTTCAGAAAGGGATTGTGGTTTGCTGTAATGGCATTGATGAATTTACCACGATTGGAGAAAATAAAGTTTCTGAAATTAAGGACGGAAAGGTGATCGACTATATGGTGACACCGGAAGTATTCGGGTTCCAGCGTGCTGAAATAGAGGATATCAAAGGAAGTACTCCAGAAGAAAACGCGGAGATTACCAAACGGATTCTCAGCGGGGAAGAACAGGGTGCGAAACTAGATACTGTATTGCTCAACGCTGGAGCTGGAATTTATATTGGAGGAAAAGCCAGCTCGATTGCAGAAGGTGTATTGATGGCGAAAGAACTGGTGGAAACCGGAGCGGCACAACAAAAATTACAGGAATTGATCACCTTTACCAATAGTTTGAAAGGAAATAAATCATGATTTTAGATGAAATTGTGGCGAAAAAGAAAATCCGACTGCAAGAGAGAAAAGCAAAATTTCCTTTGGAACAGTTGAAACAACAGGCACTAAAACTGCAACGGAAACCATTGGATTTCCAACATGCCTTGCGGCAGGAAGGGCTATCAATAATTGCGGAAGTGAAAAAAGCATCTCCCTCCAAAGGGGTAATCCGACCAGACTTCTATCCACAGGCAATTGCGCGGGCGTATTTAAAAGCTGGTGTCCAGGCTATGTCTATTTTGACCGAGGAAGATTTTTTTCAAGGCTCGGATGAGTATTTTAAGCAAATCCGTTCTTTTGCGAATATCCCGTTGTTGCGTAAGGATTTTATCATAGATGAGTATCAGATTTATGAGGCGTATTGCATGGGAGCGGATGCAATCCTGCTAATTGCCGCTATTTTAGATAATACTACCATGAAACGGTTTTATAATATCGCTACTACTTTAGGGATGCACTGCTTAAATGAAGTACACGACCAACAGGAACTGGAACGGGTTCTAAAGTTGGGATTCCCGATTGTAGGAATCAACAACCGCAACCTGAAAACATTTGAAGAAAAGCTGGAAACTACCGGAGAATTGAGAAATAGTATCCCCTCTGACCGGGTGGTGGTTTCGGAAAGCGGTATCCGTACGCCGGAGGATATCCGAAGGATTGCGGAATATCAGGTGGACGGTGTTTTAATCGGGGAAGCATTTATGAGAAATCCGAATGTTACGTTAGCAGTGGAACAGTTGAGAGGATCCCAATGACAAAATTTAAATTATGTGGTTTACGAAGCATAGAGGATATTGAGATTGCAAATCGGTACCATCCCGATTATGTAGGGTTTGTGTTTGCACCAAGCAAACGCCAGGTCACAAAAGAGCAGGCAAAAAAGTTGATTACACAGTTAAATCCTGCTATCTTACCAGTAGGTGTATTTGTCAACACTCCCTTAGAAGAGTTGTTGGAAATTTCTCATACAGCACGGTTAAAAGTAATCCAGTTGCATGGAGAAGAATCGCCAGAACTGATAGAGCAATTAAAACAAAACAGCAGTTGTGAAGTCTGGAAAGCCATCCGGGTAAAAAATGAACAATCTGTAGAAAATATAGAGCGTTACCATGCTGACCGGTATTTGATGGATACCTACCAGCCTGGTGAATATGGAGGAAGCGGAAAGCAGTTTCAGTGGGAGCTAATTCAACATCTTCCAAAGGAGCGCCTGATATTGGCGGGTGGCTTAAACCGAAAAAATTTAATAGAGGCTGTGACAACAGTCCGCCCCTATGCAGTGGATTTGAGCAGCGGGGCAGAAACAGATGGCCATAAAGATGAAAGTAAAGTAAAACAGTTAATTGAGTTGATGAAAGGAGTTTCATAAAATGGGTAACTTAGGAAGATTTGGAGAGTACGGTGGGGTATTCGCGCCGGAAACACTGATGCATGCGTTGCAGCAGTTGGATAATGTGTATGCGGAAGCAATGAAAGATCCAGAGTTTTTGAAAGAACTGGAATTTTATTATAAAGAGTATGCAGGTAGACCTTCCTTGTTGTATTACGCAGAAAAGATGACAAAGGATTTGGGAGGTCCTAAAATTTATTTAAAAAGGGAAGATTTGAACCACACTGGTTCCCATAAAATCAACAATGTACTGGGGCAGGCATTGCTGGCAAAGCGGATGGGCAAAAAGAAAATCATTGCGGAAACCGGGGCAGGGCAGCATGGCGTAGCGGCTGCCACCGCTGCTGCATTGTTTGATATGGAATGTGAAGTGTTTATGGGGAAGGAAGATACGGAACGCCAGGCATTAAATGTGTTCCGGATGGAATTGCTAGGCGCAAAGGTAACCCCTGTTACCGCTGGAACAGCCACATTAAAGGATGCTACTAGCGAGGCGATCCGAGCTTGGGCTGCCCATGCGGACGATACTTTTTATGTATTGGGTTCTGCGGTAGGTCCTCATCCATATCCAACCATTGTTCGGGGATTCCAAAGTGTGATCAGTAAAGAAATCAAACAGCAGTTAAAGGAAAAAGAAGGAAGGCTGCCTGACTGTGTCGTTGCCTGTGTTGGTGGAGGCAGCAATGCGATTGGTACCTTCAGTGAATTTATTGATGAACCATCTGTGAAACTGATTGGTGCAGAAGCAGCTGGAAAAGGAGTGGACACCGAATTACATGCCGCTACCTTTGCAAAAGGGCAGTTGGGGGTATTCCACGGGATGAAATCCCTGTTTTTGCAGGATGACAACGGCGGTATTATGCCAGTTTACTCGATTTCTGCTGGTTTGGACTATCCGGGCGTAGGTCCTCAGCATGCCCATCTATTTAAAACAGGTAGGGCAGAATACTATCCGATTACTGATGATGAAGCGGTTAATGCCTTCCGGTATTTGACCAGGGTAGAGGGGATTATTCCAGCGATTGAAAGTTCCCATGCAGTAGCCCAGGCGATAAAGCTGGCAAAAACAATGACAAAAGACCAGATTATGGTCATCTGTTTATCTGGTCGTGGAGACAAAGATGTGTATTCTGTAGCAAAATATATGGGGGTTGAGCTCAATGAAGAATAGAATTGATTTAAAATTTGAACAGTTAAAGCAAGAGGGGAAAAAAGCGTTTATCCCATTTATCACCGCAGGGGACCCAGATTTGGACACCACTATTGAACTGGTGTTGGAAATGGAGAAGCAGGGGGCTGATTTAGTGGAACTGGGGGTTCCATTTACTGACCCTATGGCGGAAGGTCCTGTCATCCAAGCTGCAAATTTACGTGCATTACAACACGATGTTTGCATTGACCGTTTGTTTGAAATGGTACAAAAACTCCGCCAGTCCAGCCAAATCCCCATTGTATTTTTAATGTACTATAACAGTCTACTTCACTATGGGGCAGAGCCATTTTTTGCTGGCTGTGCCAAAGTGGGTGTAGATGGGATTATTGTTCCCGACCTGCCCTATGAAGAAAGTGACGAGATAGAGGAGTATACCAACAAATACAATGTATATCAAATCAGTTTGGTAGCCCCAACCTCCTTGGAACGAATGAAAGGGATTATCGCTAAATCAAAAGGATTTTTGTACTGTGTTTCCTCCCTTGGGGTTACTGGGATGCGAGACCACATCAACACCGACTTAAACGAATTTTTCCATAACATCCAAACCTATAGTACGATTCCAAATTGTATTGGCTTTGGAATTTCTACACCGGAACTAGCTGCTGAAGTAAAACAGTACTGTGATGGAGTCATTGTAGGCAGTGCGATTGTAAACCGGATTGCCAATGGCAAAACAAAAGAAGAAAAAATCACATCTGTTGGCGAGTTTGTTGGCAATATGTGCAAAGCTGTAAAATAAATTCAACTAATTTGTTGTATTTGTCGATTCCTATCCAAATAAACCTGTATAAATTACACAATTTCTCTTGACATAACATGGTTTCCGTAATAAAATAAAGATATGGTGCGTGTGAAAGACGTATCGTTCCTATTATCGATAGATTTGTGTTTATATTTATAACTGAAACCGACGGTTTGGGACGTCGGGGTTCCTAAATAAAAAATGATGATTCAATTTCAATAAAAGATAACAATCGTATTGTAAACTGTATCACTTTTGTTTAAGTCCGTACACGAGGGTGTCTTGTTATAAAAAATAGAAATAGTTGTTTTCCCAGGGAGTAGTGTTTTTTCTGGGAAAATACTGCTTTATCAAATAGATCGATTGCGTAGTGCGCACCGCTAAAACATTTTGAAAACTATTACAATCCTAATACAGGGTAATCTAACAAAAAGGAGGTTTATTTGATTTGGAAACAGTTTTATGGTGTGTGCTAACCTTTGTTGTGTCAGGCGCGCTTTGTGGCTTTGTTGCCGGTTTTATCTCCTTTAAAAAAGGAATTGCTTACCGCAAACAGGTTGCGGAAGGGGAACTGGGAAATGCAGAAGAACAGGCAAAACGTATTTTAGAAGACGCAAAAAAGGATGCATCCTCCAAAAAGAAAGAAGCATTGATTGAAGCAAAAGACGAAATCCATAAATTACGCTTGGAAGCCGACCGGGATATTAAAGAGCGCCGTAATGAAGCAAACCGTATGGAACGCCGTTTGCAGCAAAAAGAAGAAACACTTGACCGCAAGCTGGATAATTTTGAAAAGAAAGAAGAAATCTTGCAAAACAAAATTAAAACAGCGGATAAAAAACTGGAAGAAGCCGAAGTAATCAAAACCCACCAGATGGAAATGCTGGAGAAAATATCCGGTTTAACAGCAGAACAGGCAAAAAACCAGCTGCTGGAAAGTTTGGATAAAGAACTGGTACATGAAAAGGCTTTAAAAATATCTACTTATGAACAGCAAATCCGGGATGAAGCAGAGGATAAAGCGCGGCAGCTGATCTCTTTAGCGGTATCCCGTTGTGCTGCTGACCATGTGTCAGAAGCAACCGTTTCGGTTGTAAACTTGCCAAATGATGAAATGAAAGGCCGAATTATCGGCCGTGAAGGTAGGAATATCCGTACCTTAGAAACCTTTACCGGAGTTGACCTGATTATTGATGATACCCCTGAAGCAATCACACTTTCTTGTTTTGACCCAGTAAGAAGGGAAATTGCTCGCCAGGCTTTGGAACGCCTGATTGCAGATGGACGTATCCATCCTGCCCGCATTGAAGAAATGGTGGAAAAAGCACGTAGGGATGTTGACCAAACTATCCGTTCGGAAGGGGAACGGGCTGTGATGGAAACCAATGTACATGGTATTCACCACGAACTAGTAAAATTAATTGGTCGTTTGAAATACCGTACCAGCTATGGACAGAATGTATTAAACCATTCGATTGAAGTGGCTCATTTGGCTGGTATGATGGCAAGCGAATTAGGTGTGGACGCAAATACTGCACGTCGTGCCGGCTTGTTGCATGACATTGGTAAAGCGTTGAACCACGAAATTGAAGGGTCCCATGTGGAAATTGGCGTGGATGTATGTAAAAAATACAAAGAAAATCCAGAAGTAATTCACGCAATTGAGGCACATCATGGCGATGTAGAACCAAGAACAGTAATCGCCTGTATTGTACAGGCTGCGGATGCTATTTCCGCTGCACGTCCAGGTGCTCGCCGTGAGAACTTAGAAAATTATATTAAACGTCTGGAAAAACTGGAGGAAATTGCTGACTCCTTTGAAGGGGTAGAACGCTCTTTCGCCATTCAGGCAGGCCGTGAAATCCGTATCATGGTAAAACCAGAAGTGATTAAGGATGATGGCATGATTTTAGTAGCACGTCAGATTGTTCAGCGCATTGAAAATGAACTGGATTATCCTGGGCAGGTAAAAGTAAACCTGATCCGTGAAAGCCGTGCAGTGGATTATGCAAAATAGTATCAAATGGATTAAGTAAATCTAATTTGATTTTATAACAAATAGTATAGAAAAACTGCTGTAAATCGTTACAGCAGTTTTTTTAATGGTGTCTTTTGACGTGGGAAAATCCCCTAGTTTGAGTGGAGAAGAAATAAAAGTAGTGCAAGAATTATAATGACCAGCTTTATGCGAGTTGAAAAGAGGCTGTATGAAAAAGTATAGCGAATGAAAAGCCAGTGCGTGTGATGCAATCATATTATTTAGCTATCCCCTTATAGGGGTTAATTAGAATAGCCCTTTAGGGGCTGTGTAAGACACTGATTCGACTATATTGAGAAAGTTATACTGGAGAAGATGAAAAAAGAAATAAAACGAAACCATATAAACGGATAAAATGATAACGATACAGAACTGAAAATAATGTTGGACTGTTACAGGACTATGGTACGCTTACTTTTTGCTATAAAGCGAAATTAACATTTAAACAATTAGTAATATTTTTGATGTTTATACAAAATAAAACTAAAAGATAAGATTAGAGAAAATTTCTAATGATAAATTAGGATTTAAAAAGTAATGTGTATGAAAAACAATTAATATTTGGTTAACGAGTAAAGTATCCGTATGACATTAATAGAAAAAGGATTTGAAAATACATCAAAAATTTGGTATGATAGAGTTATCCAATGAGAAATTGTAAGATCTAGTTTAAAGGTTGATTTATAATCCAGAAAAGAGGGATTCTTTTGACAAAAGAAACCAAAAAAAATATATTGAGTTGGGTGATTACCATTGGTGCAGCGGTATTAGCCGCAATCATCTTAAATAGTTTTATTATTTTAAATGTTTCCATACCTTCTTCATCTATGGAACCTACCATTTCAAAAGGGGATCGTCTGATAGGCTTTCGGCTGGCATACCTGACTTCTGACCCTCAACAGGGGGATATTGTGATTTTCAAATATCCAGATGATGAAAAGCAAAAGTTTATTAAACGGATTATTGGTACACCAGGAGATACTGTGGAAGGGATTGACGGCGTTGTTTATGTCAATGGGGAAGCCCTCAATCCAGATTATACGGATATCGTCATACAGGAGGATTTTGGACCGTTTGAAGTACCAGAGGATTCCTATTTTATGATGGGGGACAATCGGAATGACTCCTTAGACTCCCGCTATTGGAAAAATACATTTGTGAAACGGGATAAAATTCTTGGGAAAGCAGAATTTACCTTTTTCCCAAAAATAGAGTGGCTCGGATAAGGAGGAATAGATGGAAAATCTATCCAATATTTCAACAATTAAAGCAATATTAACCAAACATGGTTTTACATTCTCCAAATCATTGGGGCAAAATTTTTTGGTAAACCCCAGTGTGTGCCCTAGGATTGCGGAACAAGGAGGCGCTAAACAAGGTGTCGGCGTAATTGAGGTTGGAACGGGGATCGGTGTCTTAACCAGTGAATTGGCGCAACGGGCTGATAAAGTGGTTGCGGTGGAAATTGACCAGCGGCTGTTACCGGTTTTAGAGGAAACCTTATCTGATTATCATAATATCAAAATCATCAACCAGGATATTTTAAAGGTAGACCTCCACAAATTGATCCAGGAAGAATTCGCAGGGATGCAGGTTGTGGTATGCGCTAACCTTCCTTATTATATTACCTCTCCTGTTATTATGTATTTGTTGGAAAGTAGGTTGCCAATTGATGCTGTTACCGTGATGGTGCAAAAAGAGGCTGCCATCCGTATTTGTGCCCAGCCTGGAACCAGGGATGTAGGTGCTGTTAGCTTGGCAGTGCGTTATTTTAGCGAACCCCGTATTTTGTTCCAGGTATCCAGAGGAAGTTTTATGCCTGCGCCTAATGTAGATAGCTGCGTTATCCGGCTGGATATTAAAAAAGAAACGCCACAGAATATACTGGATGAAAAGCTGTTTTTCCGTTTGGTAAAAGCGGCGTTTTCCCAGCGAAGAAAAACTTTGGTGAACCCAGTATCCGGCAGTTTAGGGGTGGGCAAACCCCGGTTAAAACAATTGATGGAGGAATCCGGAATAAAATCTACTGCCCGTGCGGAAGAATTGACGATGGAACAGTTTATCCAGCTTGCAAACGGGATTACAATGTTGAAAAAATAATAAAACGAATAAGCGCAAAAACCCTCTATGGTAGGATCGTACTGCCCCATATTGTGCAGACAGTACAAAAAAGACCCGTGGTGTAGGAATATTAAGTTTTAGTAGGAATGGCACAGTGTGAGCGGCACTACTCCTGTTTTAATTTGGATGCGTTCGTGGTTGTAGAAATGGATATATTGGTCAATTATTTCTCTCTGACTTTTTCCTGCCTGAATTATTTCCTCGATTTCTGGTAATATTTCCTGCACGTGCGTGTAATTTCCTTTTTGTACAGTTAAGCTCCCTGATGTATCTATTTTCCTACATCAGGGGGCTTTTGTCTATTATCCGTTTTTGCTGGATCTATTCAATCCTACCATAGAAGGTTTTTATGATATCAATCAATGTAAAGATATGTTAGGGTTTTTACTGTAAAAGGAGAAATGTTATTTTAAGAAGGACGCAAAACAAGGAATAGTATTTCATTTTATGTATTAGAAAAATCACAATAGAAACCAGATAATCAATAGTTCACACAAAAAATAAAAGGATATTCTCTCCATAGTAGCACGAATCTCTTTTGAAATATCTAGTAGTATGTTGATTTCGCAAAAATATTTTGGTGATTTTTGTCGATTTACTATATAGCTATTTGTTATCCCTTATGCTACAATAAAAGCAGGAAAAGGAGGCATTTATGATGAAAAAGAGTTTAAAAGTAGGAGTATTTGTTTTATGTTGTGTTATGGTGACCCTTTGTCTAACTGGATGTGTTTTTGGCAATGTTAATCAAACCCTTACTCTAGGCGGGGAATACGCATTGTTGCTGAATAATGGTTCTTGGTATGATGAACAGGGAAATCTGGTTTTACAATTGGACGAATACCGTGGATGTACGATTGCGGGTGACCAGGAAATCTATCGAGGCGGATTTTTTGTGGATACTGATTTTACCTGTTATATTGAAGATGATACTGTGGTACCAGAAACGACAGAATCAACAGGAAATGGGTTGTTAGTGTTTAATTTAAACGATGGGCCTCATGTTTATGAATGGACGGACAAATTAAGTTCTGATTCCGAAACCTGGCATTTTGAAATTGGCTCAAAACAAAATGAGAATATTTTGTATTGGGAAGGAAAAATTTTGCATCAGGAGGTAGAGGGAACAGACGATAATGTTCCTACTTTGGGGATATAACAATTGATTTTTCTAAGCTGGTAACAGTTGTGAAAAGATGGATGTTGGTATGGATATGTGTTATGCTTGCCGTTTTGTTTGAATTACCAGCATTTGCGGAAGAACCAATATTAAAGTGGAATGAATCCGGATTTTTATCCTTAATGAAATCTCAGGACTTTGCGGAAATTTCTGCATTGGAAGAGGATATTTTGGAAGAAATCAGTGATAATTTGCCGGGGCTGGAGGATGTGGAAAAATCCGATATTGTTCCGGAATTGATTGATTATGAAAACGCCTATTGCTGTTTTGTTATGTCTGACCCATTTCTTTTAGGAGAGTTTTCCACAGAAGATTGGATACGAGAACTGCGTTATACCACTCATATTTGGATGATTCCAATCTGTTGTAAGGGGTTTCGGATTACAATCCAGTGTTTTCCAAGGGATTATCCTTTTTTAGCGGATAGCGAAAAGGAAAAGATGGAGAAATCAGGGAGAAGCTGGGTGGTTGGTGAATTCGCGTTAAACTATGTG
The DNA here is from genome assembly GCF_900095865.1 of Massilioclostridium coli. GTDB lineage: Bacteria > Bacillota > Clostridia > Oscillospirales > Ruminococcaceae > Massilioclostridium > Massilioclostridium facile. Next base: position 745,955 of record NZ_FMIZ01000006.1, read on the forward strand.
CGGTATTCATCAGGTATGGATGTAGCGGAAGAATTTCAGATGCGTTCCAGATGGTATGGCGTTGATCCAAACCAGCCAAAATTATTATTTTATGGCGCAGAAAAACGAACTGGAACATTGGGTGTGACAGTGGAAAACAATCAATTATCCCAAGGAATTTTGTTAGATGGTTCTTACCCTATCGGGTCGGAGTATGTAAGGTTTGGACAAGGATCGGTGAGGGAATATCAAATTGGAAAATTTTATGATTTTTCGGAGATGGCAAAAAGATTTCAACAGGTAAAAGCAGAGAAGCAGGATTTTCCCCATTTGAATAGTATCTCGTATGTTCAAATCCTTTTGCTCGTGTTAGTTGGGATTGTTTCGGTTTTGGTAGCGGTGTGTATCATCCGTTTTAAATTAACATGTGAGTGACCTTTATGGACAAGAAGGTGGTCGTATGAAAAAGATTTTATCCTGCTTATCTTGTATGCTACTGCTGTTTTCTATCCTAACAGCGTGTTCATCCGATGTGGAAACAAGGGAACTGGTATGGAATGAAAATGGATATGAATCATTGCTTCAAGCAGAAGAATTTGAGAAAATACAAAAGCTTTCAGGGAGTATCTTAAGTGAAACCCGTACCATTATCCGTTCCAGCAATTTAGATATCACCGTTGAAAAAGAAAATATTCATTTTAAATTGGCATACAAATCTTATATGGTAAATCCATTAAAACTAGAGGATTTGGAGCAGGAGTTGCCTCGTGCGGAATATGCTTGGAATATTCCGGTTCTCACCGATAATGGGCATTTTATTGTGAGCTGTCGTTTGAACCGAAAATTAAACACAAATAGCAAAGGGCTGTTGACCGATTCCTCCCTCCGCATAATTGCCAATCAGGAAGTCCGCTGGCAGACCTCATTATCGTATTATTATCCAAACGCTTCCAAATTACCAACGGAAATACTGGATGACGCTTTGATCAATACGAATTTCGATCAGAGGGTACATAAAATATTTTTTGGCGATTGTAATAAGATGAGAGGATTGTATAGCCTCGTTTTACAGGATAAAAAACCTGTTTATATGGTTCCAATTAAAGATTTTAGTGTAAGCGGTATAGAAAAAATATCAGGAGATATGAAATCAGCCGGTGATTTTATAGATGGACAGCGCTATACCTATAAGGACTTTGCGGAACGGATAAACCGCGTAAAAGAACATAAGCACGTTTTCCCTTACGGAGGAGAACCTGGATTAATTACGAACCCAACCAGGCCGAAATTTTTAGAAGGCATTAAACCGGAAGGAATTGTGTTACTGGTTATTATAGCGGCGTTTGTTCTCACAACAGGAGGGTTATTGATTTACCAGAAGGTAAAAGATAGGGTTCGATAATAGAAGGGCGATGTTGATTCGCCCTTATTTTGATAGGAATTGATCATAATAGACTTGTTATTTCCAAAAAAAATAAATGGAAACAAAGATTTGGAAACAAAAATTATTTTTGTTTTTTTGAGAAAAAGAGAAAAATTTATTTGATAAAGAAATAAATTCTTGGTTTATTTATGAAAAAATGTTTTATTGCAATGTTAGGAATGATTCCTATATAATATATACAAAATAAGTATAGTTTGTTGCAGAAAGTTTGGCGTACAATTGTTTGACATTATTCCCTTGGTTTGTTAAGATATTAATGCGAGATAAAGGATGGACGGAATAGTTCTTTATCGAAGGAAAGTGAACAAAGGCAGTCATACAAAAACAGGAGGGAAAATACATGGATTTTGTAACAGGAAAATGGAACAAAGAAATCAATGTACGTGACTTTATTGTAAGAAACTACACACCATATGATGGTGATGATAGCTTTCTGGTTGGACCAACCGAAAAAACAAAAGACCTCTGGCAAGAAGTAACCGATTTAATGAAAAAAGAGCGGGAAGCCGGCGGCGTATTGGATATTGACGAAAAAACAATCTCCGCTATTGACGCATATGCTCCAGGCTATATTGATAAAAACCTGGAAACAATTGTTGGCTTGCAGACTAACGAGCCTTTAAAACGTGCGATTATGCCTTACGGTGGGATCCGTATGGTGGAAACTTCCTTAAAAGCATACGGCAAAGAGATGGATCCAAAGGTTGCCCGTGTATTTAAACACAGAAAAACCCATAACGACGGTGTATTCGATGTTTATACCGATGAAATGAGGGCAGCTCGCCACTGTGCGATTATTACTGGTTTACCAGACGCATACGGCCGTGGAAGAATTATTGGCGACTACCGCCGTGTTGCTTTGTATGGGATTGACAAGTTAATCGAAGAAAAGAAAATCGCGAAGAAAAACTTTGCTTTTGACTATATGGACAGCCCAACCATCCGTCAAAGGGAAGAACTTTCTGAACAAATCCGTGCTTTGGAAGCAATGAAGAGCATGGCTGCAAGATATGGCTGTGATATCTCCAAACCTGCTACCAACACACAGGAAGCAATTCAGGCGGTATACTTTGGCTACTTGGCAGCAGTAAAAGACCAGAACGGCGCTGCAATGTCCCTAGGTCGTGTATCTACCTTCTTGGATATTTACGCGGAAGAAGATTTGAAAAACGGTACCTTTACCGAAGCACAAATCCAGGAATTTGTTGACCACTTTATTATGAAGCTGAGAATGGTCCGCTTCCTGAGAACCCCTGAATACGATGAACTGTTCAGCGGAGATCCAACCTGGGTAACAGAATCCATTGGCGGTATGTGCAATGATGGACGCCACATGGTAACAAAAATGTCCTTCCGTTTCTTACACACTCTGATTAACTTGGGCCCAGCTCCAGAACCAAACCTGACTGTCCTGTGGTCCGAACGTTTACCAGAAAACTTCAAAAAATACGCGGCTAAAATTTCCATTGAAACTTCCGCGATCCAATATGAAAACGATGACATCATGCGAGATAAATACGGCGATGATTATGGTATTGCGTGTTGTGTATCCGCTATGAGAATCGGAAAACAGATGCAGTTCTTCGGCGCCCGTTGTAACCTGGCAAAAGCATTGCTGTACGCGTTAAACGGCGGTAAAGATGAACGTTATAACATGCAGGTTGCTCCAGAAATCGCTCCAGTTGGGGACGGCCCACTGAATTACGATGAAGTAATCCGTAAATTTGACTTTATCACCAGCTGGCTGGCAAAATTGTATATCAATACCCTGAATGTTATCCATTACATGCATGATAAATATTGCTATGAAAAAGCGCAGATGGCATTGCACGATGAAACTATTCTGAGGACAATGGCAGGCGGTATCGCAGGTTTATCCGTAGTAGCAGATAGCTTGTCCGCTATTAAATACGCAAAGGTTACCCCAGTTCGCAATGAAGACGGTTTAATCACCGAATTTAAAATTGAAGGCGATTATCCGAAATTCGGAAACAACGATGAACGTGTAGATGAAATTGCGGTTCAAGTGGTAAAAAGCTTCATGACAAAACTGAGAAAACACAGCACCTACCGTGAATCTGTTCCAACCATGTCCATCCTCACCATTACTTCCAACGTGGTATATGGTAAGAAAACTGGTTCCACACCAGATGGACGTATCGCAGGGGAACCATTTGCCCCAGGTGCAAATCCAATGCATGGCAGAGACACCAACGGCTGTGTTGCTTCGATGAAATCCGTTGCAAAACTTCCATATGACTATTCAGAAGATGGAATTTCTTATACCTTCTCAATTGTACCAGGTGCTTTGGGTAAGGAATTAGATCAGCAGGAAAATAATCTAGTAACCCTGTTGGATGGATATTTTGCGGATGAAGGGCACCATATTAATGTCAATGTAATGAACCGTGAGGTTCTGTTGGACGCTATGGATCACCCAGAAAAATATCCTCAGCTGACCATCCGTGTATCCGGCTACGCAGTAAACTTTATTAAACTGACCAGGGAACAGCAATTGGATGTTATCAACAGAACATTCCATGACCGTTTCTAATCTGCTTAGAATAAGATGATATTGTAGTGATGATCCTGCGCAAGATGCGTGGGATCATTCGTTTGTAAGGGAAAGTCAACCAATTTGGTGTAGTATAATCGGGAGGTAAACATGGCTGGTAAAATTGGAAGAATCCATTCGGTAGAAAGTTTTGGCGCAGTAGATGGTCCCGGCATCCGTTTTATTGTATTTATGCAGGGATGCCCATTGCGATGTAAATTCTGCCACAATCCGGATACCTGGAACCCAAAGGACGGAACGGAAATTGATACAGAAACCTTGGCAAACCAAATAGAATCCTACCGCAATTTTATTAAAAAAGGTGGGGTTACGGTATCCGGTGGGGAACCCTTATTACAGACTGAATTTGTTGCTGACCTATTAAAGCGATGTAAAGAGAAAGGATTCCACACTGCCATTGATACTTCTGGAGGAATCCCTCTGGAGAAAGCGCTGCCAGCATTGGAACAGACAGATATGCTGCTGTTGGACATGAAGGATATTGATACCGACGGCGCAAAAGAGCTGACTGGTATGGGAAATGAAAACGCTAAAGCTATTTTGGAATACTGCCAGGAGCATGGCAAACAGGTATGGCTGCGCCATGTGGTTGTCCCAGGTTACACATTGGATCGTGATAAACTGGAACGATTGGCTGATTTTGCGAAAGCTTATTCCTGCATCGAAAAAGTGGAGCTGCTGCCATTTCACAAGATGGGGGAATATAAATGGAAAGAATTGAGGGAGCCTTATTCCTTGGGAGATACACAGGAACCAACCAAAGAAGAAATGACGTGGGTAAAAGAGATTTTTACCTCCCGTGGATTGCAACTAAACTAAATCAACAAAACCCCTTTCACACAAGATTATCTGTGGAAGGGGTTTTGTTGATTTTTTATGAAAGAAAATTTAAAGTAGAGAAAGCGATAAAAACTTTTTTATAAAAACGAATAGATATGGCGCTGGGGTTTTATGGGCATTTTGTTACAAGTATGATTCGTGTTAATCCAATAACAAAATAATGGAAAAATAAATCTCTCCCATGCGATAAATGATTTTAAAAATGATGTCATTCAGCACTTACCAAAACCCTAAATAGTTCCGAAATATTTCCTTTCGAGGAAAGCAGTTGGAATCCGTTTTTTTATTGTTACGGTCTTATCAAAAAAATTTTATCTGTCGATGAGAATAAAATCTTTCACTTTAAACGTGGAGTAAAGTAGGAGCTAATAGGAATCGTCTGGAAATAGAACAATTTTATAGAAACGGAAATTTCTATATTGATTGCGCGACAAGCGAGGTAAGTAATATGTTGAGGGAGGATTACCCATAGGATATCTTTGGAGTATTGAATCCTTTCTATATAGCATGATCCCACCAAAATAACAAAAAACCTATTATCAGATAAGGGATACCTGATAATAGGAAGAAAAGCAGTATTACCGGTTATATAACTGGAGAATCCGGTTGGCGATCATCAGAGGGGAATCAGAGGCATCAATCGTATAACTGGAATTTTTTTGATAGAGTGGATAACGTGTTTGATATAGTTCCAATAGTTCTTCCTTGGTGCGGGAATGGGCGTTAGGACGATTGGAATCTCCTGCAATCCTATGATAACAATCCTCAAAAGGCGCATCTAGAAACAAGACAATTCCATTTTGTTTTGCCAGCGTACCATTCTGTTCTATTGTCATAGCGCCGCCACCTGTAGCAACGACTAAGTTTCCTTGATGAGATAGCTCCCGAATAGCTTCTGTTTCGTATTGGCGGAAAGTCTGTTCCCCAAATTGGGCAAAAATCTGTGGTATAGTGAGGTGATGCTTTTTTTCGATATAATCATCCATATCCACAAAGCTTCGCCCCATCATCTTGGAGAGTTTCACGCCAATAGTAGTTTTTCCGCATCCCATAAATCCACATAAGTAAATTGTTTTTGCCATAATATCATTTAGTCACCAAACTGGGCTGTGACCATTTCCTCCATCTCTGCAACCAATGCCTGAATATCCTGTTTGGAATAGCTGGCGTCCTCCCAAATTTCGTGGGAAACAGCCGCCTGCCACACCAACATGTTCATGCCACCCATGACTTTTGCTCCATTGGCTTTTGCCAGTTTCATCAATTGAGTTTCCCGTGGGTTGTAAATCGCATCAAATAGGAATGCTGTATTTCCTGCAACTTCTGGAGAAACGGGAGATTCGTCGTTATGGGGATACATACCACTGGGGGTCGCATTCAAAATCAAGTCGTATTTTCCAGTAACCGCCTGCAAAGAAGTGATGTGTACAGAGGATTCTGGAGAAAGTAATTTGATATTATTATAAGTATTTTCCGCTTTTTCATAGGAAGATTCCCTGACAGCAATCGTCAAATCGCCCCCAGCCAAAGCGGTTTCGATTGCCATCATCCTACCAGCACCACCGCAACCTAATAGTAGGACTTTTCCAGTTAAATCAGTGCCCAACATTTCGATGGAACGGAGAAAACCGGTTACATCGGTATTATAGCCAATATTTTTTTCACCACATTTTACAACATTAACCGCCCCATACCGTTTGGCAGAAAGGTCTAGCTGATCCAAATGGCGTAACATTTTAATTTTATATGGGATTGTAATATTAAATCCATTGAGCTGGAAGAGTTGGTCCGCTACATCGTCAAATTTTTCTAGAGGGATATCCTGAGCAATATAATCCGCATTCAGGTTACCGGATAATTCAAATAAACGCTTATGGATCGGTGGGGACATGGTATGTCCCAAAGGGTGCCCTATTAAAGCGTAATGTTGTGTTGACATAAACTGATCGCCGCCTTATTGAAGTTTTGCCAAAGCTGCTTCCACCGTTTTTTTGTTTTCCACATTCACAGCAGTGACATCTTTTAAAGTCTTTTTCACAAGCCCTGTCAGGACTTTGTTTGGACCTAATTCTACATAGTTTTCAAAGCCAGCTTGTTGGAGAGCGTTTAATTCTTTCACAAACTGTACTGGGGAAACCAGATGGGAAGCCAGATAGCTTGGCATATCAGAAAAGTCTTCCAATTTAGCACCTGTTAGGTTTGCGTAAAAATCAATTGCGGGGGTATGGAAAGAAATACCGGAGATTGCCTGTTTAAAACGATCTGCAGCTGGTTGCATGAGCTTGGAATGGAACGCTGCATTAACATTTAGTTTTGCGGCACGGCGTGCTTTACCCTCAAAAGCAGCTACAGCAGCTTCTACTGCTGGGGTTTCTCCAGCAATGACCGTTTGAGCAGGGCTGTTATAATTAACTGGTACCACGTAGCCATCAATGGATGCACAGATCTCCGCAATGGTATCGCTGTCCAATCCTAAGATTGCATACATGCTGCCATCCTGATGTTCCGCACATTCTTGCATGGCGGCAGCACGTTCTTTGATGACACGGAATCCATCTTCCAAGGACAGCATTCCGCTTGCTACCATAGCGGCGTATTCCCCCAAAGAATGGCCTGCAACCGCTTCAAATGGGATACCTTCGTTTTCCATTAATTCCAATACTGCAAGGGATGTTGCCATGATAGCTGGCTGCGCCACGCCGGTTTTTGCCAGTTCAGCTTCTTCCCCGTCAAAGCAGATTTTTGCTAAATCAAACCCTAAAATATCGCTTGCACATTCATAAATCTGCAAGCTGGCGGGATTCATTTCACAGATTTCTTTTCCCATGCCAGAGTATTGGGAACCTTGGCCGGAAAACAGGTAAACAGTTTTTTTCATAAGCGTTTCCTCCCTTATAGCTGCTTTACAATCATCCTGTTATAAGATAGACAATATAGCGAAAATATGAAAAAACAATGAACTAATCACCGCTATGATGTGAACGCAGTGTTAAAGATAGAACACGTTTTACCAAAAGTACCCTAATTTTATTGACAAAGCAGCAAGTTGCTAATATGATTATAATTGAGATTTATTATAAGTAATCCAGTTGAATAAAATTTTAACATACATAGGGCAAAAATTGCAAGTGGATTTTCATATAAATTGATTATATAATAGATAATATTTTGATTGTTAGAATTGGAGGATAAAATTTTGACAGGAATTAAGCTAATTGGTACTGGTATGTATATTCCAGAAACAGTGGCCACCAATGAAGATTTTACCAAAATTGTAGACACATCAGACGAATGGATCACAAAACGAACAGGAATTAAAGAGCGCCATCCATCCAATGGGGAACCAACCTGGTATATGGGTGTACAGGCAGCGAAACAGGCAATGGAGGACGCTGGCGTTACACCGGATGAGATTGATATGGTAATTTCCACTAGTGTAACAGGGGATTACTATACGCCTTCTACTGCGAATATCATGCAGGGAAAACTGGGAATTCACAAGGCGTTTAGCATTGATATTAACTGTGCGTGTGCAGGGTTTGTTTATGGCTTTGACATGGCACAGCGATATATTGCCATGGATGACGATGTAAAAACTGTATTGATTATCAGTTCTGAGAATATTACCAAATTAGTGGATTATGAAGATCGTTCCACCTGTGTACTATTTGGGGATGGTGCTGGCGCGGCAGTAGTAACAGCAGGACCAAACCGCTGCTACACTTATTTGGAATGTGAAGCCCAGGACGCAAACAAGATTTATGCCCAGAATGCCCGTCCAGGCAATGCATTTACCACCCAGGAAGGCAGGGAAAAATATCTGGATTTATTCCCACAGGGAAGGGAACATTATATGCACATGGATGGACGGGATGTTTATAAATTTGCCACCCGTGCTATGCCAGAAGGGTTACACAAGGCATGCGAAAAAGCCGGTATAAAAGTAGAGGACTTGGCATTGATTATACCCCATCAGGCAAATTACCGCATCATCGAAACAGCGGCGAAAAACTTGGGGTTGAGTATGGACCATTTTTATTTGAATATTGATCGATATGGTAATATTTCTAGCGCATGTATCCCTGTTTGTTTAAATGAGTTAAAACGTGCAGGCCGTCTAAAAGAGGGGGATAAAATCGCCCTGGTAGGCTTTGGAGCTGGTCTGGTTTACGGTGCAACTGTATTTACAATATAATTTCCGTTACACCGAAAGACGGAGGATTGTTGGATGAGAACAAGAATAACGGAGTTATTGGGGATTCGATTCCCTATTTTGCAGGGTGGTATGGCTTGGGTTGCTGACGCACGTTTAGCGGCGGCAGTTTCCAATGGCGGAGGCGTCGGGATTATTGCCGGGGGCAATGCGCCGCCGGAGATTATTCGGGATGAAATCCGCAAGGTAAGGCAGCTTACTCGCCGGCCGTTTGGGGTAAACATCATGATGATGAGTGAATATGCCGAAGAACTGGCAGAACTCATGGTGGAAGAGAGGGTTCCCGTTGTGACAACAGGCGCGGGAAATCCGGGAAAACTTATCCCTATGTGGAAGGAAGCAGGAATTAAAGTAATTCCTGTGGTGCCCACAGTTGCGTTGGCAAAACGCCTGGAGCGGGCAGGGGCGGATGCCCTGATCGCGGAAGGATGCGAAGCAGGAGGCCATATTGGAGAATTAACTACCATGACTTTGGTTCCACAGGTGGTGGATGCGGTATCTATTCCAGTCATTGCGGCTGGAGGAATTGCGGATGGACGTGGAATTGCTGCCGCGCTGATGTTAGGAGCAGAAGGAGTTCAAGTTGGAACTCGTTTTCTAGTGGCGAAGGAATGCCATATTCACCCCAATTACAAGGCTATGGTGTTACGTGCGAAAGACACTGATACAGCGGTTACCGGGCGGAAAACTGGTCATCCAGTCCGTCAAATCCGAAATAAATTTACCAAAAATGTACTGGCTTTGGAAAAGGCAAATGCCGACCCAAAAGAATTTGAAGAATTTACCGTAGGTTCTCTAAAAAAAGCAGTGATGTACGGGGACACCGAACATGGAAGCTTTATGGCAGGACAGATTGCGGGAATGATAGATAGAATTCAACCGGCGGCGGAGATTATCTTGGAAATGTTTTCCCAAGCGGAACTTTGGATCTCTGCAACTGGCAAAATAATTTCAGAAAACGGAGGGGATTTTATTGGCTAAAACAGCATTGATTACAGGAGCATCCCAGGGACTGGGTGCGGCGATGGCAAAACGCCTAGCAAAGGACGGTTTTAACATTGCGATTAATTGTTATAGTGAAAATGAAGTGCAAAACGGTGGTGTGCAGACAGCAGAGGCTTGCCGTGAATTTGGAGTGGAAGCAGAATGCTTTATTTGTGACGTTTCCCAGTTTGACGCTTGCGCTGGAATGGTAAAAGCAGTAAAAGAACGTTTTGGTACTATTGATGTATTAGTAAACAATGCAGGGATTACTAAAGATGGTTTGGTAGCACGTATGAGCGAAACACAGTTTGATGCTGTTACCAACGTAAACTACAAAAGTGTATTTAACATGATCCGCCATGTCAGCGGTATTATGATGAAACAAAAAGGAGGCCGTATCATCAATGTTTCCTCAGTTGCTGGGGTAAACGGCAATGCGGGGCAGTTTAACTATTCCGCTTCTAAAGCTGGCATTATTGGTATGACAAAAACTGCTGCGAAAGAATTAGGTGCCCGCAACATCAATGTAAATGCAATTGCACCAGGATTTATCAATACTCAGATGACAGCAGTATTAGGAGACGATATTAAAGATGCGATTAAAAAGCAGATTTCTTTACGTCGTTATGGGGAACCAGAAGAAGTGGCAAGCGTTGTTTCTTTCTTAGCTGGCCCAGACGCTAGTTATGTAAGTGGACAGGTCATCTTAATTGATGGTTGTTTGAGCATGTAATGAATAGAAAATAGAGGAGGATACCAATGAAACGAGTTGTGATCACTGGGATTGGTGTAAAAAGCGCCATTGGGAACACGAAGGAAGTTTTTTGGGAAAATATTTGTGCTGGCAAACATGGAATCCGTTTGATTGACACATTTGATACATCTGATTTTGACATTAAAGTAGCTGCTTTGGATAATGATTTTAACAGCGAAGAATATATGGATAAAAAAGAAGCGCGCCGTACCGACCGTTATTGCCAGCTGGCAGTAGCTGCCGCACTGGACGCGATGAAGGATTGTGGCTGCGAATTAAAAGAGGCATATGACCCATACCGCGTTGGTGTAATTGTAGGCAGTGGTATCGGTGGGTTACATACCTGGGAGGCAGAACACAACAAATACTTGGAAAAGGGGCCAAAACGGGTATCCGTATTCTTTATCCCTTCCATGATTGCGAATATGGCTTCCGGTATGATTTCGATCCGTACCGGCTTAAAAGGGGCGAACTTCTGTCCTGTGACCGCATGTGCATCCTCCAACCATGCATTGGGAGAAGCATTCCATAAAATCCGATATGGATTATTGGACGCTTGTGTTGCTGGTGGTGCGGAAGCTTGTATTACAAAGTTTTCCGCAGCCGGATTTAACAATATGACCGCATTGACCAAAAGCGATGATCCTGACCGTGCATCTATCCCATTTGACAAAGAACGCAGTGGGTTTGTCATGGGAGAAGGCGCTGGTATTTTAATCCTGGAAGAACTGGAACACGCAAAAGCTAGAGGCGCAAAAATCTACGCTGAAATTGTAGGTTATGGCGCAACTGGGGATGCTTATCACATTACTAGCCCAGATCCAGGAGCAGGGGCGGCCGCAAAATGTTTGGAATTCGCGGTACAGGACGCTGGACTACAGATGACAGATATTGATTATATTAACGCTCATGGTACCTCCACACCATTGAATGAAAGAGTGGAGACCTCTGCAATTAAACAGGCATTTGGAGATCATGCAAGTAAATTGATGGTAAGTTCTACGAAATCTATGACAGGCCATATGCTGGGTGCTGCTGGTGCTGTAGAAGGGATTGTAACTGCCTTGGCATTGCGGGATGGGATTGTCCCTCCAACTGTTGGGTATCAGGTTCCAGATGAGGATTGTGACCTGGATTGTGTTCCAAATCAGGCTCGCAAAGCAGATATCCATTATGCGCTGTCCAACTCTTTGGGATTTGGCGGACACAATGCAACCATCTGTTTTAAAAAATATGAAGATTAAGGAGGGTGTCCTGCATGGCAAACTTTACATTTGAAACCGAAACAATTGATTATTTAATTGATAAAGTTGCGAAATCCGGTATTACAAAATTAAAATTGAAAAGCGATGATTTTGAAATTGAGATTGAAGCACAGAAAGAAAAAGAAACTGTTGTTACGACAGTAGCTGCCCCATCTGCTGCGGCACCAATAGCACCAGTTACAGCTGCGAACACTGCTGTACCAACAGAAGCAGCACCAGAATTATCTGGTAATGTAGTAAAATCACCGATTATTGGCACCTTCTATGCAAGTCCATCCCCAGATAAGGCTCCTTATGTCTCTGTTGGACAGACTGTCCAAAAAGGGGATGTGCTGTTCATCGTAGAATCCATGAAGCTGATGAATGAAATCAAAAGTGAGTACAGCGGAAAAGTAGCTCAGATTTTGGTGCAAAACGGGGATAGCGTTGATTATAACCAACCGATTATGGTGATTGAATAAGGAGATTGGTATGGCATTATTAAACCAAGAACAAATTAAAGAGATTATTCCACATAGAGATCCGTTTTTGTTGATTGATGAAGTGCTGGAATTGGAACCAGGGGTTCGAGCGGTAGCGTTAAAACATATTAAAGAAGATGAGGATTGGTTCCGTGGCCATTTTCCAGGCCATCCAATTCAACCAGGCGTATTGATGATTGAAATGCTGGCACAGACTGGGGCGGTATCCGTTCTTTCCCTGCCGGAAAACAAAGGCAAAATTGCGGTATTTGCGGGGATTGACAAGGCGCGCTTTAAACAGCCAGTAATGCCAGGGGATACTTTGAAACTGGAAGTGGAAATTATCAAAATTCGTGGTCCGTTGGGGATTGGAAAAGCAGTGGCAACGGTAGATGGCAAAAAAGCGGTAACCGCTGAAATTATGTTTGCGATTTCAGAGAAATAAGCCTGAAAGACCGGAGGCTGTAACAGGCTAGCCGGTTTTTCTCACTATTGTTTTTATACTGACAATAAGGACGCAATAAGAAAATGCGGACGGAGGGAAGTTGTTTTGTTTAACAAAGTTTTGATTGCCAACCGTGGGGAGATTGCGGTGCGTATCATCCACGCTTGCCGTGAACTGGGGATTGGCACAGTGGCGGTGTTTTCGGAAGCGGACAGAGGCGCTTTGCATGCACAGATTGCGGATGAGGCAATTTGTATTGGCCCTGCTGCCACAAAAGACAGCTATTTGAATATACAAGCTATTTTGGCGGCATGTGAAGTAACCGGTGCGGACGCAATCCATCCAGGATTTGGATTTTTATCCGAAAACAGTTCTTTTGCAAAAACCTGTGAATTGTGTGGTGTGACATTTATTGGCCCAAGTTATACTTCTATGGATATGATGGGGAATAAAGCAAACGCAAAACAGACCATGAAAAATGCAAACGTGCCTGTTGTGCCAGGTTCAGACGGTGTAGTGAACAGTGTAGAAGAAGCCAAAGAGATTGCGGAACGGATTGGTTATCCAGTCATGGTAAAAGCTTCTGCTGGTGGCGGCGGTAGGGGAATCCGCAAAGTAGATACCCCGGATGAGCTGGAGGCCGCAATCACGGCGGCAAAAACAGAAGCATTGAGTTTCTTTGGAGATGATGGGGTTTATTTGGAAAAATTTATCGTAGATCCTCGCCATGTGGAAATTCAGGTGTTAGCGGACCAGTATGGTAATGTTGTCCACTTGGGGGAACGCGACTGTTCTGTACAGCGTCGGAACCAGAAAATGATTGAGGAATCTCCAAGCCCGATTATGACTCCAGAATTGCGTGAGAAAATGGGGGAAGCAGCAAAATCAGCTGCATTGGCGTGCGGTTATTATAATGCAGGTACTGTTGAGTTTTTAGTAGATGCGGATAAAAACTTTTATTTTATGGAGATGAATACCAGGATTCAGGTAGAGCATGGTATTACAGAACTGGTTACGGGGATTGATTTGGTGAAAAATCAAATTTTAATCGCAGCTGGTGAAAGGCTTGGCTTTACCCAGGAAGATGTCCATCTTTCCGGGCACGCCATTGAGTGCCGCATCAATGCGGAAACTCCAGAGGCGAATTTTCGTCCTTCTCCAGGAAAAATTGAATCCCTACATATGCCGGGGGGAAACGGAATCCGGATTGACAGCGCTGTTTACAGCGGATATGAAATTTCCCCTTATTACGATAGCATGATTGCGAAGGTAATGGCATATGCTCCAACCAGGTATGAGGCAATCCAGAAAATGAAATGGGCTTTGGCTGAATTTATTGTGGAAGGCATTGATACCAATATTGATTTCCAGTTGAATATATTGCGGGACCAAGATTTTGAAACAGGAAACGTAGATATTGGCTATTTAGGTCGCAAAGGATATAAGTAAAATATTTAATCAATTATAGCTTATTTCATAACAGGTTATTGTGCCGTTCATTTTTCGATGGTATAAATGGATATGTTTTAATGAAATGGAAAAATTGTAAAATAGTTTAAAATATTATGAGAAAGGGCGGTGGATACTTTTGCTGGAGGATTTATTTAAAGTAGTAAAATCCCGTGTAAGTGAGGATACTAAGCAGGGCAAGAAGAACCATGTAAATATTCCTTCTGATTTACTGTTTAAATGTCCAAGGTGCCAACAGGTTACTTTTATGGACGAATTTAAAAATAACAACAGTGTCTGTACAAAATGCGGTTACCATGCACGGCTGACAGCAAGGGAACGCCTGGAGATAACAGCGGATAAAGGCAGTTTTGTAGAGTATGATGCGGATATGACCAGTGAAAACCCAATTGATTTTCCAGGTTATGATGCAAAAGTAAAAGGTTTACAGGTAAAAACTGGATTAAAAGAGGCTGTTATTACTGGGGAATGTACCATTCGGGGACGTAAATGCGTGATTGGTATTATGGACTCCCATTTTATGATGGCATCCATGGGCTCTGTAGTAGGGGAAAAGATTACCAGAGCGTTTGAGCGCGCGATAGAAAAACAATTGCCTGTTATTCTATTTACCGCAAGTGGCGGCGCAAGGATGCAGGAAGGGATGATCTCCTTAATCCAAATGGCAAAAACTTCTGCTGCTGTTGGAAAACACAGCGAGGCAGGGTTGTTGTATATTACCGTATTAACTGACCCTACTACTGGAGGTGTAACAGCGTCTTTTGCCTCTCTTGGTGATATTATTATCGCAGAACCTAAAGTCCTGGTGGGGTTTGCTGGAAGGCGCGTGATAGAGGATACCATTAAGCAGCGGTTACCGGATGAGTTCCAGTCCGCAGAATTTTTAATGGAACATGGATTTGTAGATATGATTGTAGAGCGTACAAAAATGCGTAAAACACTTTCTACTTTATTAAAACTGCATACAATGGAGGGGTTACAATGAGTGAATTAACTGCATGGGAACATCTCCAAATTGTGCGCAATAAAGAGCGGCCAACTGTATTGGACTATATTCCATTGATTTTTGATGATTTTTATGAATGCCGTGGCGACCGTTTATACAGCGATGACCGGGCGATTATTGGTGGTATAGCTAGATTCCACAGTATACCCGTAACGATTATTGCCCAGGTAAAAGGAAAAGATTTAGAAACCAACAAAGAGCATAATTTCGCTATGGCCCATCCAGAAGGCTACCGTAAGGCGTTGCGTTTAGCGAAGCAGGCGGAGAAGTTCCATCGTCCTGTCATCTGTTTTATTGATACCCCAGGAGCTTATTGTGGAATTGGCGCGGAAGAACGTGGCCAAGGGGAAGCAATTGCACGCAATATGATGGAATTTATGAGCCTGAAAACACCAATTATCTCGATTGTAACCGGAGAAGGTGGCAGTGGCGGTGCGCTGGCGTTAGGGGTATGCGATGAGTTGGCGATGCTGGAAAATGCCGTGTACTCTGTAGTGTCCCCACGTGGGTGCGCAAACATTCTTTGGAAAGATGGTTCCAGGGAAAAAGAAGCGGCGAATCTTTTGCGTATCACAGCAGAGGATTTGATCCAATTAGAGATTGCGGATTATGAGATTCCAGAACCTGCTGGTGGAGCCCACAACAGCCTTTCTTTGATGTCCCAAAATATTGCTACCTATATTTTTGAGGCATTGCAAAGAATTTCGCAAAAAGACCTTGCAAATTTGATGGAAAGCCGTTATAATAAGTTCAGAAAAATTGGTGTTTATTCTGAATAAGCGTCTTTTATAAAATTAATTATAAACGAAAGCTACTTTCGTTTTATAATATGTTACTGTTCTCTGTTCCAACAGGGCAGTATCTCTTTTTAGACAAAGAGTATCAACTATTATAAAAAACACATAGGGAGGCGAGACGAATGGTATTTGAAAAAGTTGTTAGCATTATTGCTGACCAGCTGGACGTTGAAGAAGAAAAAGTAACCATGGAGGCAGCTATCGCTGACGATCTGGGTGCAGACTCTTTGGACGTTGTAGACCTGGTAATGTCTTTAGAAGAAGAATTCAATATTGAAATCCCAGATGAAGAAGTTGAAAACATCAAAACAGTTGGGGATATCGTTAAATTTATTGAAGAAAAAACTGAGGAATAATTCCTCATCAAAAAAGCCTCTGGTCTTGCCAGAGGCTTTTTTTATATGCTGTTATCTTCCTTTTATTTTTATCTAAGAAGAAATACGAGCGTAATAGCAACAAGAGGGGGAACGTTTTATATAAGTAAAAAAGGATGAAACGGACTAAAAATTTTTACACAGACAAAATATATTGCTTTTTTGTTTATCATTGAAAATACAAGCAATGTAAACAATATTTTTGGTTTTATTCAGTAATGCTTCTTTTCAGGATTATGTACGTCTCAATTTAAGTATTTTCAAACGAAAAAACGAACAACGATAAACCTTTTTAAAAATGGATGAAGAGATAACGAAATGGAAAATAAGAATACTACTATTAATTCATAAGCAAGCGTTATTTCAATAAAAGAGAAAAACTGGAATAATTTTCAGAAGGTAATTAGAGTGGTTTAGCAAGATACCATAAAATAGTGGCTGTTTTTTGAAGTTTAGGTAAAATTTTAACGGAAAAAGGTCATAGAACAACATTGTTTTGAATTAGTTTCCATTTTAAAATAAAAATAATTCTAGGGTATTATTTTACCCAAGGAGAAGTTTATTTTAATAGGAGGAAATCTTTAATGAAGAAAAAGGCAATAAAACGATGCCTGGGCGCTCTGTTAGGGGTATGTGTAGCCGCTACAGTAGCCGGATCGCAGCTAGTTTCGGCAGCTAATCCTACAGAACCACTTCATATGGAAGTGAATCAGTCTACAGGAGCGATGTTCCGTTGGTGGGTACCTGCGGCTTTACCGATGAAGGCTGACCGTGATGTTGTAAAAGCGGAAGTAGAAGATATTGCCGCTAAAGGATTTAAAGGAATTGAAGTCAGCGTCCTGATGGGGGAATATGTTTATAACCAGGAAGATTTAAAGGATTACGGTTGGGGAAGCAAAGCATGGGTGGATATGTTGACCATGCTTTGTGAGATTGCCAAAGAACACAATCTGACCATTGATGTAACAGCAACCTGTAGCTGGCCGATTTCTTTACCAAAAGAGTATGCGTTTACCAATTACGATGCAAGTGAAAAGAACCTTTACGATGGAGATACCGCTGTATTAACAAAAGACACTGTAGAAAACCCTGTGTTGTATTCTAATCAAAAAACAGATTACAATGATGAAGACCCTCTGCAGAACCGTAGCCTGCAAGGAGTTACAGTGGCAAAAGTAGTACGGGAGAGCGCTCCAGTTGAAAAATGGGAGGACCAATATTATGTATGGGGTTCCGCGAATATCCCAGGCAGGACCAATGGTTCTGAAAACGCGCTGGTAGACCCTGACAGCCTGCAGGCATTGCAGGAAGGGGTAGATTATACCTATAACAAGGATACTGGTTCTGTTACCATCAATTGGAGACCCGAAGACGAAGGGGAATACACTGTATTTTCTTACTGGATGGGGTTCAGCGGTGCAACCAGCAATACCGGAATGTCCGAAACGGCATATTATGCGGACTATATGACCAAGGAAGGTGCGGAGTCCTATATTGCTTTTTGGGAAAAAGAACTGCTTTCCAATGAAAAATTAAAAAATCTGATCCAGGAAGTAGGCATGAGTATTTTTGAGGACTCATTGGAATTTGGTAGCTATTTTGGCGCGGATAACCTGGAATGGAGCACCACGTTTTTAGAGGAGTTTGAAAATCGTGCTGGATATGACTTGACACCATATCTATCCATGCTCAACGGGCAAAGCATGGGTGGCTCTACCAATGTGGAATACTATGATTATGAGTTTGGAACCTACAATGAACAGACAGGGGATTATGAATACGATGATACTGCGGAGAGGATCCGTAAAGATTACGCCCAGGTAATAACCGAATTGTTTGATGAAAACCATATTTCTATGATTCAGGATTGGGCGCACGAAAATGGGATGACCTATCGAATGCAGGCATATAGCTTTAACTTTGACACTGCATATCTATCCTCTGTGGTGGATTACCCAGATGTGGAAACGGTTGGTTTCTTTGATATGGATAAACGCCAATATATCCATGGATATGATAAATCCCGCATAGTAAGCGCAGGTGCCCATTTGGGGGATAACAATATTATTTCTTCAGAATGTGGTGCGGTCAACGCTAGATCCTACCGTCTTACTTGGCCTGAAATGCTGGAATATACCCAGTTACAGTATGCGCTGGGCGCAAACCGGATGATTTTCCATGGATATTCCCATACCAGTGGAGAAGCCAAATATTGGCCTGGAAATGCCACATTTGGAACCAATGGTTTGGGGGACAACTGGGGCAGCAGGAACCCTGGTTGGGAATTTGAAGATGAAATCGCGGATTATCTTGCTAGGACACAGGATATTCTACAGTCTGGTACGGCAAAGGTGGATGTCGCCGTATATAACGATAATTATGGAACCTATGCTCCTATCTGGGAAGACCAGACCATGTCAAACGCAGGGTATTCCTATGAATTTGTCAGTGAAAACCTATTGCAGTTGGATTCCGCTACCTGTGAAAACGGCATTATTGACCCAGAAGGTGTGGGATATAAAGCGTTGGTGTTCTGCAACCAGACTTACATGAATGTAGATACTGCTGAAAAAGTGCTGGATTACTTGAACCAAGGACTGCCAGTATTCGTTATAGGGGAATTTCCTTCCCAAGTCACTAGCTTCTATCATTGGGAACAAGAACAGGCAAAACTGGATAAAATCGTAGCTGAAATTGTAAACCACGAAAATTTAGTAACGGTTGCCTCCCAACAGGAACTGGTTGCCGCAATGCAAGAACAAGGGGTTCATCCAGGTGCGGCTTATGGGGAAGATTGTGAACTCATAACAGCGCACCGGGAAATTGATGGTGGAGATTTCTATTATATCTACAATGATGGAGTAGAGGATACTACACAACAAATTACATTGCAGGGCGAGGGGAACGTTTACCTCATCGACCTTTGGTCTGGTGACGTGACTCAACTGGCAGATTATATGGTTGGAAATGGTTCGATTACCAGAGAATTTAGCTTGCAGGATAATGAAGCAATTATGGTTGCTGTTACAGATTCTGGACTGCCAAGCGTAACAGGGACAGCCACTGATTTGACCAGCGAAAACACTGTTATTCCATCTCAGGGGATAGCGCAGGTAAATGGCAATACTGTGGATTTAAAAGCTTCTACAAACGGGGATTATCAGTTGTCGATGGGGGATGGTAGCTCCCGTACAGTAACTGTAAATAGCTTGCCAGATGCATATGATTTAAGTTCTGGCTGGAATCTAACGGTAGAACGTTGGGAAGATGATACGACAACTGAAACCAAAAATGATACCAAGAAGACTGATATTGAAGTAGGAAAACTGGATCAACTGGTTTCCTGGAGCGATATAGAGATGCTAGGCAACGATGTTTCTGGTATAGGACATTATTCCATTACATTTGAACTGCCAGAGGAATGGAGTAATATAGATGGAGCTAAACTGCAGTTTGATCAGTTAGCTTGCCGTTTGGCACAGGTGATTGTAAATGGAACTGTATTGTGTTTAGACCAGGTAACCTACTCGGTAGATTTAGGAGATTTATTGCAGCCAGGGGAAAATACAATTCAGGTAGAACTGGCAAGTTGTTTAGGCAACCAATTAATTGCTTATGGTTCTATTACTGATACATGGGCCGCACAGGCAGTTCCAGAGGATTATGGAATGATTGGCGGCGTTACGCTAAAACCATATGCTTATGAAGAAATTACTACAATCAAAGAGGATATTACTGATCCATCCAGCTCAGAGTCTTCTTCAGATCATTCTTCTGAAACAAGCTCGGACAATGAGTCCACATATTCTTCCAGCTCCAGTTCGGAGCAGGCAGGGCAGCCACAAACAGGCGATTTCTTACCAATCGCAATTGTTGCTACTCTAGTGGCTTCTGGCGCTACTGCTATTTATTTTAAACGGAAAAAATAAAGTAAATAGAATTACTGCTCCAATCAATACAGATTGGAGCAGTTTTTGTGTTTTATCATTCATTTGGATTGTTTCCAATGAAAAATATTCAATAGCCACAGATATTATTTTGCTTTAGTTCAGATGGATTTGATGTTAGATAGGGGAAAAAATGAAAATTTTTTGGTTTCTTTCTTTTCCCCCTTTTCTTTTTTGTTATTTTATGATATAATAAATTAACATTGTATGCGCCTGTAGCTCAGCTGGATAGAGTGTCAGACTCCGACTCTGAAGGTCGTGCGTTCGAATCGCATCAGGCGTACCAGTCGAGAACCTCGACGCGCAAGTCGCGTTCGAGGTTTTTGCTTTGTTTCTAGATTTGTTCTCGCGCTTATAGTTTGTCATCCCAACCCAGATTGGTCTTGGATACAATTTGCGTTCTAAGTCCTTTTTTGTTCGAAATGAGGTACACGTATTAAAAGCTGTGTATCTATTTCGTTGAAATTTTTTGAGGTTTTAACAAAAAATGTTTTCAAGGTTTTTCTTTTACTTGTGATTTACTCTTATTAGGCCATACAAACAAAATAGCTTATAAGCCAATAAATTGGGAAAAGATTGATGCGAAATAAAGAAACTGTTTCAATTTCTCATGAAATCTCACATGTCTTGATAGCAAATTTTTAAGGCCCTTATAGCATTGAAAGGCGTGCAGCTCCTTTTCTTTTTTGTAGGCACCTGACGAATAGATGGAATATACAAAAACCTAAAAATAATAAAAAATCCGTTTTTGGGAGAATACAAGATATCAGATAAAGGAAGATCCATAGATCAAAATAGAAGTTTAGAACTTATTAGAAAAAACAAGATTATTTACAGAAGAAATATGAAATAATAGCGGGGAACAAAAGTTGATACAGTAGCTATTAAATAAGATGATATTAAGAAGGAGTAATAGGATGGAAAATAAAAATATGACAATGTTTGATTTGTTAATTGAAACACATATAGGATTAAAAAGACAGGGACCGGGAAGTCCAGAAATGACGATGCGTGCTTTAAGCTTTGTGGACAATCTCAATGAGGAGTCCTACATTGCAGATTTAGGTTGTGGAACTGGTGGACAAACAATGGTTATTGCACAAAATACGATTGGGCATATTATCGGTGTAGATATGATCCCTAATTTTATTGATATTTTTAATCAGAACGTAAAGCAGTTTCATCTTGAAAACCGGGTAACTGGTATTGTTGGATCAGTAGAAGAACTTCCTTTTAAAAAAGAGGAGCTTGATCTAATTTGGTCAGAAGGAGTTATAGATGGGATTGGTTTTGAAAAAGCCGTAACTTATTGGAATGGTTTTCTGAAAAAGGGCGGTTATCTAGCTGTAACTTGTCCGTCCTGGCTTACTGATGAATGTCCTTCTGAAGTGGAAAAATTTTGGGTGGATGCTGGTAGTGGTTTGGATAGTATAGAAAACAATATATCTATCCTACAAAACACTGGTTACCGTTTTATTTCCTCATTTACACTTCCTGAAGAATGTTGGATCCAAAATTACTTCGCTCCAAGGGAAGCAGCGGAAAAATCACTTTTGGAAAAGTACTCTGGTAATCAAATGGTTGAAGCTTATATCGAAGGTGATAGACGAGAAGTGGAACTATATACAAAGTATAAACAGTATTATGGATATGTTTTTTATATTGGCAAAAAAATATAGAAAATAGATAACTTTTATCATCAAATAAATTGATACCTACGGTTGATAATTTGCAGCCGTAGGATTTTTTATTTATAAAGATCGAATGGGGAAAATAATATTGTAGATAATAAAAACAACCTAAAATAATAAAATGGAGATAACCTCTATGAAATATCAAAAATATGAATTTGGAGCGGGAAGAGTAAAAGCCGATGCCAAATGCAGTGCGTAATATAAGAAATTTTAAAGCCAGATTTATTTCACACAACACTGATACTGATTTCCGATGCTGTAACACTGTAATAAAATATCGGTTATAGCCAATTTAAAAAAGAGAAAATTTCATTCTTGCTAGATACAATAAAAAATGTATTTTTGTTTCTTGTATATTGTAACAACATCGTTTTTGCTATGAGAAAATTATTTATTCGGAAACAGTAAAATATAAAATGAAAATAGAAGATGCTCTGTATATTTTGCCATAAAAGTTTTTATACTAATATTACAGTAATAATAAATCTGAAAAAGGAGATGTTATCTATGGAAAATAAATATGAAATTAAAATCACAACACAAGATAGGTTGCTAAGGGCTTGGGAAAATTCAATGGAGTTAGTCAGAGATTTTGAAAAATATTCTCAGGAGATTAAAGACGATAAGGAAGTAGCTAGATTATTTGCCGAATATGCTGAAGAAGAAGGCGTTCATGCTGCTAAATTCCGTGAAACACTATATAAGTATCAACACTAAATAGATTATTAAGAGCCTTTATTTGTAAATAAAGGCTCTTTTTTGGTCAATATTAAGGTGAATATGGAAATTTATAAAATAAATCGAAGAAAAAAGGAAAAAGTAGTTGACAAAAGGGAGAAGGTGTGATATATTATTAAAGCTGCAACGGAAGAGCGGCCGGGAGGGCAAGAGGCGCCGTTGAGCAAAAAGGAAGAAACGAAAAAAGATGAAAAAACATCTTGACAAAGAGGAAGCGATATGATATAATAAATAAGTCGCTTCTGAGGCAAGCGAAACGAAAGAAACAAAAAACTTTCAAAAAAGCTTGACAAAATCACAGAGATGTGATAAAATAGTAAAGCTGCTTGAGGGCAGCGGTCAAGAAACG
This sequence comes from Massilioclostridium coli, assembly GCF_900095865.1. GTDB lineage: Bacteria > Bacillota > Clostridia > Oscillospirales > Ruminococcaceae > Massilioclostridium > Massilioclostridium facile. Next base: position 769,290 of record NZ_FMIZ01000006.1, read on the forward strand.
ACAAAAACAGGACCTTGAAAATTAAACAATATAGTAAGTAACGAAAACGAACCAATCCTTGTTAATTCAAGAGTTTTAGTTATTTTAGAAAAAATGACGTTAGCGTATTCGAGTAATACGAGCTAGATTAAATCATCCGAGAGGATGTTTTGATATGATTAAATTAAGAGTTTGATCCTGGCTCAGGACGAACGCTGGCGGCGCGCCTAACACATGCAAGTCGAACGGAGATACCTGTTAGATCCCTTCGGGGTGACGATGGACTATCTTAGTGGCGGACGGGTGAGTAACACGTGAGCAACCTGCCTTACAGAGTGGGATAACGTTTGGAAACGAACGCTAATACCGCATAACATTAACTTATCGCATGGTAAGATAATCAAAGAAATTCGCTGTAAGATGGGCTCGCGTCTGATTAGATAGTTGGTGAGGTAACGGCTCACCAAGTCGACGATCAGTAGCCGGACTGAGAGGTTGAACGGCCACATTGGGACTGAGACACGGCCCAGACTCCTACGGGAGGCAGCAGTGGGGAATATTGCACAATGGGGGAAACCCTGATGCAGCGACGCCGCGTGAGGGAAGAAGGTTTTCGGATTGTAAACCTCTGTCTTCAGGGACGATAGTGACGGTACCTGAGGAGGAAGCTCCGGCTAACTACGTGCCAGCAGCCGCGGTAATACGTAGGGAGCGAGCGTTGTCCGGAATTACTGGGTGTAAAGGGAGCGTAGGCGGGACAGCAAGTTGAATGTGAAATCTATGGGCTCAACCCATAAACTGCGTTCAAAACTGTTGTTCTTGAGTGAAGTAGAGGTAGGCGGAATTCCTAGTGTAGCGGTGAAATGCGTAGATATTAGGAGGAACACCAGTGGCGAAGGCGGCCTACTGGGCTTTAACTGACGCTGAGGCTCGAAAGCGTGGGTAGCAAACAGGATTAGATACCCTGGTAGTCCACGCTGTAAACGATGATTACTAGGTGTGGGGGGGTCAACCTTCCGTGCCGGAGTTAACACAATAAGTAATCCACCTGGGGAGTACGACCGCAAGGTTGAAACTCAAAGGAATTGACGGGGGCCCGCACAAGCAGTGGAGTATGTGGTTTAATTCGAAGCAACGCGAAGAACCTTACCAGGTCTTGACATCCAACTAACGAGATAGAGATATGTTAGGTGCCCTTCGGGGAAAGTTGAGACAGGTGGTGCATGGTTGTCGTCAGCTCGTGTCGTGAGATGTTGGGTTAAGTCCCGCAACGAGCGCAACCCTTACCATTAGTTGCTACGCAAGAGCACTCTAATGGGACTGCCGTTGACAAAACGGAGGAAGGTGGGGATGACGTCAAATCATCATGCCCCTTATGACCTGGGCCACACACGTACTACAATGGCTATTAACAGAGGGAAGCAATACCGCGAGGAGGAGCAAACCCCTAAAAATAGTCTCAGTTCGGATTGCAGGCTGCAACCCGCCTGCATGAAGCCGGAATTGCTAGTAATCGCGGATCAGCATGCCGCGGTGAATACGTTCCCGGGCCTTGTACACACCGCCCGTCACACCATGAGAGTTGGCAACACCCGAAGCCAGTAGCCTAACCGCAAGGAGGGCGCTGTCGAAGGTGGGGTTGATGATTAGGGTGAAGTCGTAACAAGGTAGCCGTATCGGAAGGTGCGGCTGGATCACCTCCTTTCTATGGAGAACTGACAGGATGGTAAGTGTTAGGAGCTATATTGTTTAATTTTGAAGGCCCTGAGTCTTCAGAAAAATAATTGATGGGAAAAGCGGCAACCTAGAAACCCTGGAAAATGGGGGTGTAGCTCAGCTGGGAGAGCACCTGCCTTGCACGCAGGGGGTCAGGAGTTCGATCCTCCTCATCTCCACCACAACCGAAAGGTTGAACAGGGAAAAGAGAGACCGACAGCCGAATCTAACATGGGCTCATAGCTCAGGTGGTTAGAGCGCACGCCTGATAAGCGTGAGGTCGGTGGTTCGAGTCCACTTGAGCCCACCAAGTTACTTGAAAAAGTAACAAAGAAGAAGTACCTTGAAAACTGAATAAGTAAAGCGATAAAAGTAGTTAAGACAAATATCTTTTTTAAAAAAGGGTAAAAATACTACTACAATTTGAAAAAGTTGGAGAACATAATTCAAATGGTCAAGCTACAAAGAGCGCAGAGAGAATGCCTTGGCATTAGGAGCCGATGAAGGACGTGGTAAGCAACGATATGCTACGGGGAGTCGCAAGCAGACATCGATCCGTAGAATTCCGAATGGAGGAATCCGGCAGTGGTTATGCACTGTCATCATATACTGAATCCATAGGTATATGAGGGGAACCGCCTGAACTGAAACATCTAAGTAGGGCGAGGAAGAGAAATCAACCGAGATTTTCCTAGTAGTGGCGAGCGAACGGGAAAGAGGCCAAACCAAAGGTAGCAATATCTTTGGGGTTCGGACTGCAATGTGTATCTGACGAGTTAGGAGAAGTGCATGGGAAGGCACACCAAAGGAAGTGAAAGTCTTGTATCCGAAAACAGATCAGAGCTAGCAGTATCCAGAGTACCGCGGGACACGTGAAACCCCGTGGGAAGATAGGGGGACCACCCTCTAAGCCTAAATACTACCTAATGACCGATAGCGAAAAGTACTGTGAAGGAAAGGTGAAAAGAACCCCGGGAGGGGAGTGAAATAGAACCTGAAACTCTGTGCTTACAAGCAGATAGAGCACGTCAAAGTGTGATATCGTACCTATTGTAGAATGGTCCGGCGAGTATACGTATGTAGCAAGGTTAAGAACTTCAGGTTCGGAGCCGAAGCGAGAGCGAGTCTGAATGGGGCGTTTAGTTTCATGCGTATGACCCGAAACCAGGTGACCTATCCATGTCCAGGTTGAAGTGACGGTAACACGTCATGGAGGACCGAACCCACTCCCGTTGAAATGGTAGGGGATGAGATGTGGATAGCGGAGAAATTCCAATCGAACTTGGATATAGCTGGTTCTCCCCGAAATAGCTTTAGGGCTAGCGTTGCCATAAAGATTACCGGAGGTAAAGCACTGAATAGTCTAGGGGCCGAGAGGCTACCGAAACTTATCAAACTCTGAATGCCGGATAATCATGGGCAGCAGTCAGACTGTGTGAGATAAGTCTCATAGTCAAAAGGGAAAGAGCCCAGACCCACAGCTAAGGTCCCAAAGTACATTTAAGTGGAAAAGGATGTAGGATTGCGAAAACAACCAGGATGTTGGCTTAGAAGCAGCCACACATTTAAAGAGTGCGTAATAGCTCACTGGTCGAGTGGTCCTGCGCCGAAAATTTAACGGGGCTAAAATGTACACCGAAGCTTGGGCTTGATACGTAAGTATCAGGGGTAGGGGAGCGTCGTATACGGAGAGAAGTCATAGCGGAAGCGGTGGTGGACTGTATACGAGTGAGAATGCCGGAATGAGTAGCGAGAATTATGTGAGAATCATAATGGCCGAAAGCCTAAGGTTTTAGGAGGAAGGTTCGTCCGCTCCTAGTAAGCCGGGAGCTAAGGTGAGGCCGAAAGGCGTAGCCGATGCACATACGGTTGATATTCCGTAGCCTCCAAAAGATTTAAGCAAAGGGACACTTTAGAAGGGTGTAAGCCGGGCGTTGGTAGACCCGGTCGTAAGGGACTGAAATTAGAGTAAGGAAGTACACTTGGATGAAGGCGAGAAAAGCTTTGTGGATATCTTCGGAGCCCGTACCGCAAACCGACACAGGTAGGTAGGAAGAGGATTCTAAGGCCAACGGGAGAAGGGTTGTTAAGGAACTCGGCAAGTTGACCCCGTAACTTAGGGATAAGGGGTGCTCTAGCAATAGAGCCGCAGAGAATAGGCCCGGGCGACTGTTTATCAAAAACACAGGTCTCTGCTAAATCGAAAGATGACGTATAGGGGCTGACACCTGCCCAGTGCTGGAAGGTTAAGAGGAGGAGTGAGAGCTCTGAATTGAAGCCCCAGTGAACGGCGGCCGTAACTATAACGGTCCTAAGGTAGCGAAATTCCTTGTCAGGTAAGTTCTGACCCGCACGAATGGTGTAACGATCTGGGCACTGTCTCAACAATCCACCCGGCGAAATTGTAGTACCGGTGAAGATGCCGGTTACCCGCGACTAGACGGAAAGACCCCATGGAGCTTTACTGTAGCCTAATATTGGATTTTGGTATTTCATGTACAGGATAGGTGGGAGGCTAGGAAGCAAAGGCGTCAGCTTTTGTGGAGCCATCGTTGGGATACCACTCTTGGAGTGCTGAAATTCTAACCTGCGGCCATGAATCTGGTCGGGGGACATTGTTAGGTGGGCAGTTTGACTGGGGCGGTCGCCTCCTAAAAGGTAACGGAGGCGCTCAAAGGTTCGCTCAGTACGGACGGAAACCGTGCATTAGAGTGTAAACGCATAAGCGAGCCTAACTGCGAGACTGACAAGTCGAGCAGTAACGAAAGTTGGAGTTAGTGATCCGGCGGTATGTGAGTGGAAATGCCGTCGCTCAACGGATAAAAGCTACCCTGGGGATAACAGGCTGATCTCCCCCAAGAGTCCACATCGACGGGGAGGTTTGGCACCTCGATGTCGGCTCATCGCATCCTGGGGCTGGATTCGGTCCCAAGGGTTTGGCTGTTCGCCAATTAAAGCGGTACGCGAGCTGGGTTCAGAACGTCGTGAGACAGTTCGGTCCCTATCTGTCGTGGGCGTAGGATATTTGAAAGGAGCTGTCCCTAGTACGAGAGGACCGGGATGGACGCACCTCTGGTGTACCTGTTGTCATGCCAATGGCACGGCAGGGCAGCTATGTGCGGATCGGATAAACGCTGAAGGCATCTAAGCGTGAAGCCGTCCTTAAGATAAGATATCCCACTGGGTTAACCAGGTAAGACCCCTTGTAGACTACGAGGTTGATAGGCTCAAAGTGTAAGCGTCGTGAGGCGTTAAGCTAGCGAGTACTAATCGGTCGAGGGCTTGACCAATGATATGTTCTAAAATCGTGATACTTATTCAGTTTTGAGGGTACTGAACCTTCAAAAGAAATAGACGGTGTTAATGGCGATGAGGATCCACCTGTTCCCATACCGAACACAGTAGTTAAGCTCATCAACGTCGAAGATACTTGGCTGGAGACGGCCTGGGAAAATAGAAAAATGCCGTCAC
>NZ_FMIZ01000004.1 GCF_900095865.1 Massilioclostridium coli
ACCATCAAGCTGATGTTAAACGCTGGTTCTTCCGCTCAACCTTGGGAAGAATATTTCAACGAAATTCCCTCCCCTACTCCGGAATATCCGCAGAAAATCCATCACGTTGGAGATAGTGGCAGTATTACTATAACTGTTGACGATGACAGTACAAGTACCCAACCGCTTGTAGTGGATACTACAGGGGGATTACCTGGTATTCCGGTAGCCTCCGGCGGAAACGTGACAATAGAGGGTCAGCAATATATATCAGAGACTATTCAACTATATTCTGATGGTACCGGCAAACGGGTTAGCCCTGTGAAAACCATTGTGCTGGATGGTTCGGAAACCTATTCGGTCAACGCTTCATCTACCAATACAACCAGATTTTACATTAGTGTTGCCGATATCAAAAGTTCCCTTGCACCAGCGTTATGTAGCCACGCCAAATATAAAGAAATTTGGGGTGGAGATGAGGTTGGATTCTATTTAAGTTCCAACTATATTGTGTTCCGCATGCCAAAAGCAGTGGTTGGTGAAACAAAAGACAGTGTCCAAAAGTGGATTGCGTCCCAACACAGCGCAGGTACTCCGTTAACAGTAATCTATCAGATTGCCACACCTACCGAATCAGAACTGGAAAAGGGCGAGGCGCCGAATGTCCAATCTGTACATACCTATTATTCCGATACCAATATCGAAAACGATAGTGATACTCATATGGATGTCCGGTATGTTGCGGACACAAAATTATATATTGATAACCACTCCGGCGGTGGAACGTCTTATAAAATCGGCGATGGACTTAAGCTGGAGGGTAACAAATTATCTGTAGACACTGCCACGGAAGTAGAGCGGGACAATACTAAGCCAGTTACATCGGCTGCGGTATATGCCCAAATTGGTAATATAGCAGCCTTACTGGCAGAAATTTAGGAGGGCAGACATGGAAGATGTAAAAATACAAATCGAACGTTTGCAGGGAGAAAAAGAAGCATTGCGAACAAAATTAGTAGGAATGGGACTTGCTAAATCTAGTGATGATCTAGAGGCATGTGTAACGGCTGTGGAAGGGATTGCGGATAATGGTGCAGTGTCCGGTAATATCAGTGCAGTGGCGGAACAATACTCTGTTCCAGCAGGCTACCACAACGGCACTGGGAAAGTACAGATTGCCAGTGTCGAACAAGCTAAAATCATTGCCGGCAATATCAAGAGCGGTGTTACCATTTTGGGGGTAGCCGGCTCATACGCTGGCGAAGGCGTAGACTTACAGGAAAAGACGGTAACCCCAACAAAAGCCCAACAGAATATTACTCCTGACGAAGGATATGATGGGTTATCCAAAGTAACGGTAGAGGCAATCCCTGCTAACTATGCAGATGTAACAGGAGTAACAGCAACCGAGGCGGACGTGCTAGCGACCAAAACATTTGTGACGGCGGCGGGCACAAAAACAGCAGGTACGATGGTTAACAACGGGGCTGTATCCGCTACGATTGACGGACTAACCACAGGCAGTTATACCATTCCAGCGGGATATCATGACGGCAAGGGGACAATATCCCTTACTGACGATATTGCGAACGCCCTAGCGGCTATCTAGGGGGGATAAGGTGAAATATGAGCGGGAAGAAAGATTTCTTATGACACTATCTCAAAACAAGCCATTAGGGACAATCGACAAATTTTTTTATCGAACAATTGAGACAAAAATAAGATTTTTGGAAGTTTTTGAAAAATACGGTATCGCCACACCTGATGGAGTAAGACTTGATGAGTTGCCAATAATATTGGCTGACTATTTGGAGGGATTAAATGCGGAACGAAAAAATACAGATTGATAGGCTTAATAACGCCAAAGCTGCTATAGCTGAGGCGATTGCAGCAAAAGGCGTACAAGTGCCAGAATCAACCAAACTGGATGGCTATCCTACTCTAATTAGTCAAATATCGACCAGTGGCTCTGGTGGCGGCAAGTCCATCCGTACCTGCCGAGTTGTCGTTGGCACGGCAGTAGCCGGATGGACAGAAAATGACTGTGATTATTTATGTGATGGAACATCAGATGAAGTGAAAATTCAGGCTGCTATTGATGCCCTACCGGAAGATGGCGGAGAAATTGTGCTGCTTGATGGACGATATGTTGTTACTGGAATTGATTTAAAAAATAACACACAACTTATTGGTAATGGATTGTCAACACAAATATATTCGGACACGAGCATTGGCCCTCAAGGAGTGTTGGTGTACGCTGGGTCAAATTGTGCATTGCGAAATATATCGCTATTGTTGGAAACCACAGACCTGAGTGGGACGGCTACTGCTATAAAAATTACGGGGAGCAATACCGAGGTGCGTAATGTACATTGTTCGGGGTTTATAGGAAATACAATTGAAATCGCTTCTTTTACAGCCGGAGCCATTAATAATATCAGTATTATTAATAATGTACTTGTAGGAGGAGCAAACAACTTGTCTGCTATTAAGATAAATAGTTGTACCAATTCGATAATTTCCGGCAATTATATTATTGATCACGAAGAAGATGGTATATCAATTATCAACAATATGTGCAAACACCTCAATGTGTCAAATAATGTGATTTCCAACGTGAAGGGATACGGGGTGCTTGTACAATCTGGATCGTGGTATAACATTGAAAATAACATCATTGAAACCAAGCAATCGGAATCAAGTGGTATTGCTTTTGGAGGAAGTTTTGGAAATATTTCTGGAAATACTATAGGCGGCGACCATGCCATGGCAAATTCCATCAAAATGTTGCCATCCAGTGTTAAATCATTCGTCACTGGGAATTTAGTGTTTGTCACAGGAATAGTGACCGGAGGAAAAGAAATTGTCGTAGAAAATAATGTCGTCATAAAAAACCAAGCTTCTGGGGGTGGAACAGATTGAAATATGAAGAAAAATTTTGCGTGCAAGGATTAACAATATTGTTATATCGGTATGTTGTTGCTTGGCAAGAGGACGAACAACATAAACAGTATTATTGTGTAGACAAACAGGAAGCAAACCAATACAGTGATAGATATGACGATGCGACAGTGCAACCAATAGAGGTTGATCCATCGGATGAATGGATAGATGGTATTACTATCCCAGAAACAACACATCCAATGGATGATGCGATTAAAATTTATGAAGCTGGGGAAAATGCCTGGCTAAATAGCAAATACATACCAAGTGCGGAGCAATCCGCACAGGCGTTAGCAGGAATACTACTTAACACCATAAAACCAGAAAACGACACCCAAAAATTAGAGTTATCAGGGTTGTACCCAGTATGGGTGGAAGGAAATCATCCATCCGGTGATATATGCAACGCTAGAGGTCAGACGTGGGAGTGTTATCAATCCCACGATACAGCAACCTATCCTGATATCACGCCAGATAACCCAGCATGGTATACCTTCTGGCGATCGTTACACGGGACAAGTCCGGAAACAGCCCGCCCATTTGTGCCAGTACAGGGCTCTCACGATATATATCATAGTGGCGAATACGCAATTTGGGAGGACGGCAATGTGTACAGATGTAGACAGGATACAAATTTTAGTCCCGGCGAATACCCGCAAGCGTGGGAGGTGGTAGAATAAGTGGATTTTATAATCGAATATTGGGTGGAATTTTTGTTCGGGGTACTTGCCGTAGGATTAACCGCTGTGCTATCTACTGGATATCATAGGCTAGCCAAAAAAGTGGAAGAACAGGAAAATGTTAAGGATGGCATACTGGCAATACTCCACGATAGGTTATATCAGTTATGCCAATACTATTTAGGGCAAGGGGTAATCACCCCAAATGCCCTTAAAAACGTAGAATACCTATACCGCAGCTACCACAGTTTGGGCGGGAACGGCACAGGCACAGAGCTATATACAAGGGTAACAAAATTACCCCTGGATTTGGAAGGAGTTGATGACAATGAAAATTAACTGGAAAGTACGAATCAAAAACCCTGTATGGTGGGCACAGATCATCATTGCTATTGTGTCCCCTATTTTGGTTGGGTTGGGGCTGCAATGGAGTGATATGACAACCTGGAAATCACTAGGACAAGCGTTATATGACGCTATCTGTAACCCTGTAATTGTAGTATCCGTCATTGCGTCCGTATGGACCGCCATCACAGACCCTACCACTAAGGGTACATCCGACAGTACACAGGCACTTACATATGACAGCCCAAAACAAGATTAATAGGAGGTAAATAATATGAGCATTAGAGGAATTGACTTATCTTATCACAATGGTACAGTAGATTTTGCGGCAGTGAAAGCAGCAGGCGCACAGTTTGCGATGCTACGGGCTGGGGTTGGCAGTGATATCGCTAGCCAGGATGATAAAAAATTTGTGGAATATATTACAGGCTGTGAGACAAACGGTATTGAATGGGGAGCGTATCTATACAGCTACGCTATGAATATGGACGAAGCAGACAGCGAAGCTAATCACATGCTACGGCTGTTACAAGGCCGTAAACCATCCTATCCAATTGTTATTGACATGGAGGACGCGGATGGATATAAGGCTAAAAGGGGTGGTATTTCCCGCCAAATGGCTACCGATATCATCAAACACTTTTGCCAAAAACTTGAATCCGCCGGATATTATGTAATGTGGTATGCAAATAAAGACTGGTACGAAAACAAATTATATCCAGGCCAGCTTACCGCATATGATTTCTGGTATGCCCGCCCTGATAAATCCGCGCCAGATAAATCTTGCGGTATTTGGCAGAATGAAATTGGTGAAACTGGCGGGCATTGGCCAGGTGTAAAAAATAATGCTGTAGGAGGATGTGATACCAATATTGCGTACAAAGATTATGCCGCAATGATCAAATCAGCAGGGTTAAACGGGTGGGTTGCTGGATCTTCCCCTACCCCACCCCAGCCAACAGGGACACAATATAGTGTTGGCGATGTAGTAACCGTATCCAGCTACTACGCATCTAGCACAGAAACAGACAGCAATAAGGCAGTAATTCCGTCCGAGTGGAAAACAGGCACGATTACCCGTATTGTAGAAGGCGCACGCAATCCATACTTACTGAATAACGGTAATTTAGGATGGTGCAACGACGGCGATATCAGAGGACGTGGGAGCATTACAGGTGGTTCCACTCCTCAATCTGTTACATACACGGTACAATCTGGCGATACTCTTTCTGGCATCGCCGCTAAATACGGGACAAGCTACCAGCACTTAGCTAGCATCAACGGTATTTCCAATCCAGATAAAATCTATGTTGGACAAAAAATCAAAATTAAATAGAACAACGTTGACAATTGAATAATAGACATAAAATAACCCAGCGGGACAAAATCCTGCTGGGTTATTTTTGTGCCATAGAAAATACATATAACATATATTATACTATAAACAAAGAATATTATTAATTAAAAACGAAATAATAACTTTAAGTTTTGCATATTGCAAGTAATTTGTTATTAGAAATTAATAAATATAATAATAAATTACCTTAATTCGATTTACTTTTTGCAATTTTGGTATTATAATAGTAACAATTAGCTAAATAATGATAAGTAAAGAGGAGAACAAAATGGAGTATGTTTTATTATCAAAACTTTTTTATCAAGATAGAGAAAAACAAAAAGCACTCTATCAAAAAAGGTACGAAAGTGAATCGACATATCATTTTAACTTTTATGTAAAAGAGCATCCTGCTTTTTGCGTTATATCAAAAGAAATACATGCTTTATGCTGTAATATTTACGAATATAAAAGTAAATTATATGAGATGCTATCCCAAATTCCAGGTGATATTATAAATCACTTTACTAAAACATGTTTAATTGATGAGGTAAAATTAACAAATGAGATTGAAGGAGTGCAAAGTACTAGGCAGGAAATAAATGCGCTTATTGAACACTTACCTTCACGCAAAAAGAATAGCCGGTTATATGGGCTAGTTAAAAAATATCTCCTTTTATTGGATATTAATGAAGAAATACCTTTAAACGCCTGTGAAGATATCCGTTCTTTATATAATGAGCTTTGCTTACCGGAAGTAATAGCAGAGGATAAAAATAACGCTCCTGACGGAAAGCTGTTCCGTAAAGAAATTGTAAATGTTTTATCACCTACCCAAAAACCTATACATCAAGGAAGTTATCCCGAAGCAAAAATTATATCAGAAATGGAACAAGCATTAAATATTTTACATGATGAAAAAATTCCATCATTAATACGCATTGCTGTATTTCATTATTTATTTGGATATATTCATCCGTTTTATGATGGAAATGGTAGAACGAACCGTTTTATTAGCAGTTATTTTTTATCAAAAGAGATAGAGCCTTTAGTAGCGTTACGTCTTTCGTATATGGTAAAATATCGGCTTAAAAACTATTATGATAGTTTTACTTATGGAAACGATCCTCATAATTTTGGTGATTTAACACCTTTTATTATTGAGTTTTTGACAATAATATTATATGCCCAACAAGATTTGTTGCAACGGCTAGAAGATGATAATAAACGGTTTTCTTTTTATCTGAATCAAATAGAAAACATGATAAAATCATCAGATGAATTAAAGGAGCCTGCATATAAAATATTATTTTATTTATTATTAAACTCTTTATTTAATGATAGAGGAATTAGTGTGGATGAATTAGCTAAAGAATCTGATATTAGTATTTCTACTGTTCGGAAATACATCAAAAAATTTAAAGAAGCTGGTTATTTGAAAATATCCAAAGAAAGTTACAACAATCTTTATGACATTGATTTAAACGTATTAGAAAGATATAATGATAAAACCCAGTAGGATTCATTTCCTACTGGGTTTATTTTTTATCAAAAATACTATTAAATTTTGTTACTAACGTGTTATTAGTAGAGTTCTTGAAATACATTTTACTGACCTCATTTTTATATTAAAACCGTGTTGCATTTCGTGTTGCATAATCTTGAAAATCATTAGATTTTTAGTCAAAAATCAAGAATTTTATGTAAAATCTTAGAACTAAAAAACATAAGAAAACCCCGTAACTACTGGATTTGTCAGTAATTACGGGGTTTTTGCTTTGGCGGAGAAGGAGGGACTCGAACCCTCGCGCCGGTTACCCGACCTACGCCCTTAGCAGGGGCGCCTCGTCACCAACTTGAGTACTTCTCCAAATGACAAGACACCTACCAAGTTTACGTTTGCTCCTTTTATAGAAGCGGTTACAGGGTGTCCACTTGCTAAAGGTAGACATTCCACTATAACACGTTAATCTTCGGTTGGCGGAGAGGGTGGGATTCGAACCCACGGTCCCTTGCGGGATCACTGGTTTTCAAGACCAGCTCCTTAAACCACTCGGACACCTCTCCAAATCAAATATTAAAATGATTTGCAACGACATTTATTATATCAAACAACTTGTATTTTGTCAACAAGTTTTCCAAAATAATTTAGAAAAACATCTTTCTTTGTAACAGTTTTCAGTGGAATCTATATGAAAAGCCTTATATAAAATTTGACAATATACTTTTTAAAGCAGAAAATGAATATACGACGGTATCTTTAAAAAATCTATTTTCTGTTTTATTTATCTCTACTATTGAATTAATAAAACAGCATTCTTGATATTTTTGAAATATTAAGAGTTAATTTTCAAAGGAAATATAATACTTAAACGCATATTAATCCCCCTCATTTCCATTAAATGAGGGGGATTGGCGATTTTTATGAAGAATATTTTTTCTTGCGCACAAAGGAGAAAATCCGTACAGAGTTAAGCATTGCTAGAATGGTAACACCAGTATCGGCAAATACGCCCAACCACATTGGTGCCAATCCAATCGCTACTAAGATAATAACAATCAATTTTATCAATAGTGCAAATGCAATATTAAATTTTACAACTCCCATACTGCGTTTTGCAAGGTGGATTGCTTTTGGAAGGTTTTGTAGTTGGTTTCCCATAATTACGACATCAGAAGAGTTGTTTGCTATTTCACTTCCTAATCCCATTGAAATTCCCAAATCTGCTGAAGCTAATACAGGGGCGTCATTAATGCCATCTCCAACAAAGGCTACTGTGTGGTTTGTTTTTAACCGTTGTAATTGTTCCACTTTATCCTGTGGCAACAAAGAAGCATGGTATTCGCTAATACCACATTGTTCTGCCACTGTTTTGGCAGCTTGAGAACTATCTCCTGTTAACATTACTACTTTTTGTACTCCATTTTGTTCTAATTCCTGAACAATTGTTTTACTGGCTTGTGGGATCGTTTCCTTTAAATAAATCATTCCAGCAATTTTACCATCAATACAAAGGTAGGAAGCCGCATAAGTTTTAGGGGTCATTTGATAACGAGCTAACAATTTTTGGTTTCCACATAATATTTGTTGCCCATCAATGATAGCGGAAACGCCAAAACCAGCAATTTCATTTACATCGGATACTTCCAGTTTTTCATTTTTTTGAGTATAATCACATATTGCCTGAGAGATTGGATGATTTGAGTATTGTTCTACTGCTGCCGCATAGGTATAAACCTGTTCTTGGGTAAATCCAGGCATTACATCAATCCGTTCTACCTCTATTTTTCCAGAAGTAATGGTACCTGTTTTATCCATAGCAACACAGTCAATTTTGGATAGGGTTTCCACATATTTTGTTCCTTTAATGAGGATACCTTGTTTTGAAATTGCTCCAATAGAGGAAAAGAAAGAAAGGGGAACAGAGATAACCAAAGCACATGGACAGGAAGCTACTAAAAAGATTAAAGAACGCAAAATCCATGTTTTAAAATCTAAAATTCCCAATAGTGGAGGAACTACGGCCAGAAGGATACCGCATATAATCACAATGGGCGTATACAGTTTGGAAAATCTTGTGATGAATTTTTCGGTTTTTCCCTTTTTTTCTGAAGAAGCATAAACCAAATTTAAAATTTGGGAAGCGGTAGAGTTTTCAAATGTCTTGTTCACCTGACAGGTAAGGGCACCAGATAAATTAATACTGCCGGATAACAATTGGCTACCTGTTTCTGCTGGAACTGGAATACTTTCCCCTGTTAAAGCTGAACTATCAATTGCGGAATGTCCAGAGAGGACAACACAGTCCAATGGGACTTTATCTCCAGCACGAACTAAGATTTTCTCTCCTATCTGTATTTCTTCCGCTTTTACCGGAACTGGAGTTCCGTCCTCTAATAAACGGTTGGCAGTATCAGGACGAATTTCGGTTAACGCTTTCAGATTTTTACGGGAGCGTTTGATTGCTACCTGCTCCAAAAATTCACCAATTTTAAATAAGAGCACTACCATACAAGCTTCTGGATGTTCCCCTAAAGCAAATGCTGCTACTGCTGCAATGGTCATTAAAGTATCTTCTTCAAATTTTAAGTGGAATAACCCTTTAATGCCGTTCCACAGTAAATCATATCCTGCTAGTAGGACACAGGCACCAAATAAGATGGTAGAAACAATTTCTGGAATCGGTAAAAACGCAAGAACAAAACAAGCAACAGAAATTCCATACAAAATGAAATCTATCTTTTTCATTTCCCCGTGGTCATGGTTGTGTTCATCTTGGTGTGTTTCCTGTTTCATCAAAGCTTCTCCTTCTACGCAAGCCTTACAGGAACAGTGTTCTTCTCCATGGTCATGTTCACAACAAGCATCATGGCACCTATGATGTTCTTCTTCATCTGGTGGATCATGGCTATCATGATGATGGTTGTGATGCTCATGACCTTCACATCCACAACTATCCTGTTCATGGCTTTCTACTTGCTGGCAGTGGCAATGTTGCTCATGGTTGTGATCATGGTGATGGCAATGGGAATTTTGAGGTTTTGTAAGCTGTTCAGCTGCCGCACATGCTTTACAAGAACATTTTGACATAATAAAACCGCCTTTCTAAAAATGTCTTTTTTATTTTGTAATAGAACGATCTTCCCGAATGTGGTCTAATGATTGGAAGATAATCCCTTTTACATGGTCGTCATCTAAGGAATAAAAAATTTGTTTTCCTTGACGGCGATATTTGACTAACTTGGAGGATTTTAAGATTCGTAACTGGTGGGATACCGTACTTTGATTTAAAGACAATAGTTCACAAATATCACAAACACAAAGTTCATCTTTTCCTAACGCACAAATAATTTTTAGCCTTGTATTATCTGAAAATATTTTATATAGTTCTGCTAACTCCTCAATTTCCTCTAAAGTAGGAAAATTTTGTTTTGCTAAATCAATCAAATTTTGATGAGGGCAGTTTTCACTACAAACTGGAACATTACATTCGTTCAATTTAGTCACCTATTTTAATATATGCACATATATTCATATGTTAATCTTATAATAACTCTTTTTTTATCTTTTGTCAAGGTTCATTTTTTATAAAATCCAACTTATTTTTTGCGTTATTACATAGTTTTTTACAATGTTTTTTGTTTAATAATACAAAAATAAATGTAAATTACACAAAAAATTATTGATTTTATTTGAGCCTTATCGTATAATGATTATGTTTTGTATATAATTTATATAAAAATAAAATACATTATTAATTTTAAAATAGGGAGTGTGCATATGTTGACCCAAAAAGAACAAAAGGTCCTGGATCACATTTTAAAAGATCATACCTATCAGCAATCAGAAATTATTGCGATTATGCAGGATATCCAGCAAGAATATCATTATTTGCCACAGGAGGCTTTATGCTATATAGCTGACCAACTAAAATTGCCAGAAGCAAAGGTATACAGTGTTGCCACCTTTTATGAAAATTTTTCCTTAGAACCAAAAGGAAAATATGTTATCAAAATTTGTGATGGCACGGCATGCCATGTAAGAAAATCGGTGCCAATTTTAGAAGAATTCCGAAAATCCTTAGGATTGTCCGATTCCAAACACACGACGGATGACATGATGTTTACTTTAGAAACAGTATCCTGCCTGGGGGCTTGTGGGCTAGCGCCAGTCTGTACTGTAAATGACAAAGTCCATCCTTCTATGACTCCAGAAAAAGCAAAAGAATTGATACAAACTCTAAAACAGGAGGAAGCATCCAATGAGAATTAATACATATAATGATTTGGTTCAGATGAGGAAAGAATACAAGGCTTCCCTGGATAGCCAGTACAAACAAATCCTGATTTGCGCAGGTACAGGGTGTGTTGCAGGTGGTTCTCTGGATATTTACGCACGAATGCAGGAATTGCTCAATGAAAAAGGGCTGCATACCTCATTAGTATTAGAAAAAGAACCACATGAACATGGTTCCGTTGGTATCAAAAAAAGTGGTTGCCATGGTTTTTGTGAAATGGGCCCACTACTCCGCATTGAACCACAAGGATATTTATATATCAAGGTAAAAGTAGAAGATTGTGAAGAAATCATCGAAAAAAGTATCCTTCATGATGAAGTTGTAGAACGCCTGATTTATAAAGACGCAGAACATTCTTATAGTAAACAAGAGGAAATTCCTTTCTATAAAAAACAGACCCGTATTGCTTTAGAACACTGTGGACATATCAACGCAGAATCCATTAAGGAATATATTGCTGTTGGCGGTTATAGCGCTATGGCAAAAGCTTTATTTGAAATGGACAGCCAGCAAATTGTTGATGAAATTTCTGAGAGTAATCTGCGTGGCCGCGGAGGCGGAGGCTTCCCCACTGGTGTGAAATGGGCACAGGTACTGGCTCAACCACAAGAGGAAAAATATATTGTCTGTAATGGGGATGAAGGTGACCCGGGTGCATTTATGGACCGGAGCATTATGGAAGGGGACCCTCATCGTGTCATTGAAGGAATGATTATTGCCGGAATCGCTACAAAAGCACATCATGGCTATATTTATGTGCGTGCGGAATACCCACTGGCAGTAAAACGGTTGAATACTGCTATTGCAAAAGCGAAGGAAAAAGGGATGCTGGGAAAAAATATTCTGGATTCTGGTTTTGATTTTGATTTACATGTTAACCAGGGTGCAGGCGCATTCGTTTGTGGAGAAGGTAGCGCACTTACTGCCTCCATTGAAGGGAACCGTGGCATGCCACGTGTAAAACCTCCTCGTACTGTAGAACAGGGCTTATTTGGAAAGCCAACTGTATTGAACAATGTAGAAACATTTGCCAATGTTCCTTCTATCATTTTAAAAGGGGCAGATTGGTTTAAAACAATTGGTCCAGAAAATAACCATGGTACAAAAGCATTTGCTTTAACTGGAAACGTAAACAATACCGGATTAATCGAAGTGCCAATGGGAACTACTTTACGTGAAGTTATTTTTGACATTGGCGGCGGTGTAAAAGGCGGAGAATTCAAGGCAGTACAAATTGGTGGTCCTTCTGGCGGATGCTTATGCTTAAACCATAACCATCTGGATTTACATTTGGATTATGACTCCTTAAAAAAAGTTGGCGCTATGATCGGAAGCGGCGGCATGGTTGTTATGAATGATAAAAGCTGTATGGTAGAAGTTGCCCGCTTCTTTATGAAATTTACCCAAAATGAGTCTTGCGGAAAGTGTGTTCCATGCCGTGAAGGGACAAAGCGTATGTTGGAACTGTTAGAAGATATTGTTGCTGGACGTGGTACCATGGAGCATATCACTATGTTAGAAGAATTATCTCAGATGATTTCCGAAACCGCATTGTGTGGATTAGGTAAAACAGCTGCTTATCCTGTCATTAGTACTTTAAAATATTTCCGTGAAGAGTATATCGCCCATGTAGTGGATAAAAAATGTCCAGCTGGGGAATGTAAAGCACTGTTAAACTACGTTATTGACCCAGAAAAATGTAAAGGTTGTAGTAAATGCGCAAGGGTCTGTCCAGTTGGCGCAATCAGCGGAGAAATCAAAAAGCCTTTTGTTATTGATACAAGCAAATGTATCAAATGTGGCAGCTGTAAAGAAGGCTGTAAATTCAATGCCATTCGGGAGGAATAAGAACAATGCCAAATTATATGATTGTAGATGGAATCCATGTGGAATTCGACCAGGAAAAAAATATTTTAGATGTTGTGCGGAAAGCAGGAATCGAATTGCCTACCTTGTGTTATTACTCTGACCTGTCCATTTACGGCGCATGCCGTATGTGTGTAGTGGAAGATGAACGTGGAAGGATTATGGCTTCCTGTTCCACTCCTCCAAAAAATAAAATGGTAATCCAAACCAATACTCCAAAATTGCAGAAATACCGGAAGATGATTCTGGAATTGTTGTTATCTGCTCACTGTAGGGATTGTACGGTTTGTGAAAAAAGTGGAAAATGTAAATTGCAGGATTTAGCATACCGTTTCGGCATTAAATCTGTACGCTTTGCAAATACCACCGTCAAAAAACCGATGGATACTTCTTCGAAAGCGATTGTACGTGATCCTGGAAAATGTATCCTTTGTGGTGACTGTGTACGTATGTGTAATGAGGTACAAAACGTTGGGGCAATTGATTTTGCATACCGTGGTTCCAATATGATTGTCAGCCCTGCGTTTGAACGGAGTATTGCGGAAACAGACTGTGTCAACTGTGGCCAATGTGCGGCTGTCTGTCCAACAGGGGCAATTACCATTAAAAACGAAATTGACCGGGCATGGGACGCAATTTATGACCCAACTAAACGAG
This sequence comes from Massilioclostridium coli, assembly GCF_900095865.1. GTDB lineage: Bacteria > Bacillota > Clostridia > Oscillospirales > Ruminococcaceae > Massilioclostridium > Massilioclostridium facile. Next base: position 13,605 of record NZ_FMIZ01000004.1, read on the forward strand.
TTGTCGTCCAAATCGCTCCAGCTGTCCGTGTTGCGTTGGGGGAAGAGTTCGGTCTGCCTGCTGGAGAAAACGTAATGGGTAAAATCGCGGCTAGCTTGAGGAAAATGGGATTTGACCATATCTATGATACCAACCTTTCCGCTGACCTAACGGTTACAGAGGAAGCGGCGGAATTTGTAAAACGAATCAAAAAGGGGCAGACAAAAGAATTCCCATTGTTCACATCCTGTTGTCCAGCATGGGTACGTTATATGGAGACCAAACATCCAGAGTTAATGCAATATGTATCCTCCTGTAAATCCCCAATGCAGATGTTTGGGGCAGTAATTAAAGAATACTATCGGGAACAGGACGAAATGGATGACCGTCAGACCTTTATGATTGCTATTATGCCATGTACCGCAAAAAAAGCAGAAGCCGCACGGGAAGAATTTGTCCGGGAAGGTGTGCCGGATATTGACCTAGTTTTAACTACTTCTGAATTATGCCAGATGATTAAAGAAACTGGTATTAAATTTAACGACCAGGAACCAGAAGCTTCGGATATGCCGTTTTCCTTGTATTCTGGTGGTGGTGCTATCTTTGGGGTTACTGGTGGTGTTACAGAAGCTGTGATTCGTCATGTGATGGATGACAAAAGTTCCGTCGCATTGCGGGAACTAGAATTTATTGGTGTACGTGGCGCGGACGAGATAAAAGAATGTGAAATCGAAGTGGAGGGAAATCCAATCCGAATTGCTGTAGTAAGCGGGTTAAATAATGCGGAAACAATTATCCAACAAATTACCAACGGAGAACGCCATTACGATTTTGTAGAAGTAATGGCCTGCCCAGAAGGTTGTATTTCTGGAGCAGGGCAGCCATTTAATCTTCGTGGAGGACGTAAAATGCGAGCAAGAGGTATTTATCGTGTGGATAAAGTTGCGCAAATTAAACGTTCTGGAGAAAACCCAATGGTAAAAGAATTGTATAATGGTATTTTGAAGAACCGGACCAAAGATTTATTACATGTTCATTACCATAAATAATACATAAAAAATAAACGGAAGATTTTATTGCTTCCGTTTATTTTTTATGTATAAATATCTTGCATGTCATGATATAGCTTTTCAGCAAATATATATGACACATTATCATATGATTCCTTTTAGAATGAATTAATTACCGGATTTTCTATATCGAGTCAATATTTTTTGAAGTGCCTATCAAAAGTAGAATGTACTGAATATCCAAATAAAAGTGCGATTTTTTCAATAAAAAAATTTATAGAGGTACTTTTAACAATAAACAGTTCAATATATCTAATAAAAATCAACTATTTTTGTTTATTTATTCTATTATGATGTAATTTATAGCAGAGTATAATAAACTTATCTTTTATGTTCAAGGAGGAAAAGAAAATATGAAGTTAAAACGACTTTTGAGCGTTGTGCTTTCTGCAACGATGGCAGTATCCGTTATTGGTACAGTGCTTCCAGCATTTGCATTGGAAGATGACGGTTTGGAGGTATCTGCTTTTCAAACAAGTTCCCGCTATGATCTGGGAATTGATGCTGATAATGTGCGGATTGGTTGGGAAATTGATGCGGAAAACCGTGGTATGGTACAGTCCGAATACCATGTAATCGTAAAGGATAGCAAAGATACCATTGTATGGGACAGTGGATGGGTTACATCAGACCAACAAACAGGTATCCGGCCACAAGGGCTAAAGCCGGAAACAGTGTACACCTATCAAGTCAATATTAAGGACCAAAGTGGAACAGAATCCGGTTGGAGTGATCCTAAAACGATCGAAACCGCTCCGGCAAAAGTGGATGGGCAATGGATTGCTTCCGATAGTTTATTGAGAAAAACCTTTGAGCTGGATCAGCCATTGGAAAACATAGATCGGGCACGTTCTTATATAGGTAGCACTTCTTATATGGAGCTGCGAATGAATGGTAATAAAGTAGGGGATATGGTGTTGGCACCTAAAAAACCGGTTGCTGATTTAGAATGTTATTATAATACTTATGATATTTTGCCTTATTTGCAGGACGGAAAAAATACAATTGGCGTTATGGTAAGCGGTGTCAATTCGCTGGGTGATCGTGCTGCTGGTATGATAAAAATTTATTATAAAGATGGTACGACCCAAACGATCTCTACTGATACCAATTGGAGGGCTTCTGCAAAATCAGAAATTACACGAGAAAATTTATCTACTGGGGAAGATGTCAATGCCAATTTGCGTGACAGTTGGGATACTAACGATTATGTAGAGGATGAAACCTGGTCAAACGCATTACCAGCAGGACCTACTATTGTGGATGGACAATTACGTATCCCTTCCAATAGCGGTATTTATTACAGCAAACAATCTTTTAGTGGGGATTATACCATTCACGCAACAGTAACTCCAAGACAGAATGCGTATGGGTTAGTATTTGGACATGGAAATCCAAACCCTGGCATGTGGCAGTTTAATGTGGAAGGGGCAGGAGTATTGCGTGCCCACCATCCAGGACAGTGGACAACAGTAGATACCATCCCTTGCGATGATATAAAAAAAGACGTTCCAATTGATGTTGCCGTTACGATCCAAGGAACAACAGTAACAACTTCTGTCAATGGAAACACTATCCATACCACCACTGTAGGAGAAGGGGAAACGACTGGTCCAATAGGAATGCGAGCGGCCTTAAATGAATCCTTTGATTTGGACAAAATGTGGGTAGAACAAAATGGAGAGGTGATCTTTGAAGATAATTTCGATACAGTAGATTATGAAAAATGGAATTTTCCATCTTCTCCTGATTTAGTCCCTTCTATCAGCGGTACAAAAGTAATTGATGAAATTAAACCAATTTCAGTCCATGAAAGTATATCTGTGGATAAAACTCGTCCCTATGCGGAAGATGGGGCGTTGGTTCTGCCAACCAACTGTGGTACATTCTATTCCAACCAATCTTTTAGTGGGGATTATACCGTTGAGGTAGCAGCAAAAACTAACAGTGTATTCGGATTTTTGTTTGGTAGTGGAAATCCAAACCCATGTATGTGGCAGATTAAACCAGATAACAACGGTGCGCTTTATCTGCATCGACCAGGAGATTGGACTGATATTAAAGGCATTTTTGGGACACCAGGGGTTGATCCAATCAATGATTGGGTACATATGAAAATTGAAGTAAAAGGCAACCATGTGGCTACCTATATTGGTGATATTTTAGTGGATGAAGTAGATCTTCCAGAAGGTAGTACGACAGGACCATTGGGATTCCGTACAACCATAGATGAAAGCAGTACAGTGGATTATGTACGTGTTACTCAAAACGGGCAGGTGGTATTTGAGGATAATTTTGATAAAATAGACTCTTCCAAATGGGCTGGTTTTATTGAACCAACTACCAATTATGTTTTGGATTACGGAAAAAATATGCAGGGTTATGTAAAAGTAGATACCACTGGACCAAAAGGTTCCACGATCTCTGTAAAATATGCGGAATTGCTAAATGAAGATGGTTCGATTAACGGGACATCAACCTTCCACCACCCATATTGTAGTTATACCCTTTCCGGAGGGGAAGATAGCTTTGAACCTAGATTTTTCTATACTGGGTTCCGTTATGTAGCGGTAGAGGGGGTTCAGGGAGAATTTGACCCGAATGATTTCACCGCTTGCTTTGTCAGCGATGATGTAACACAAACAGGTTATTTTGATTCTTCCAATGACCGTTTGGATCAGGTATTTGATATGTACTACCAATCCCAACGTTCTAATATGATGAGCAATTATACCGATTGTCCACAACGTGAAAAGAATGGTTGGACTGGGGATGCTTCCGTTATTAAAGAATCTGCGGCAATGATGTTGGATGATTATACTACAGCGGAAGCATTTATGAAAACTATGTATTTGGACATTACTGAAGAAGGGCAGCCATTTACAGTGGTACCTTGGGTTTCTACTGATATTGCCACTAATGCTGGATTTGATATTACCTGGACATCCGCTTATTTTGTTTTCCCATATCAGACCTATATGCAGACAGGAGATCCATATTATCTAGAAATGGCATATGAACCATTGACAAGGGTATTTGATTACTATAAATCTTTGGATAAAGATGGGGATTATATTGTAACTGATAATGTTTATGGTGACTGGCTGGGATACGATAACCAGGAAGGAAAAATTGACCGTGGATTTTTAACTGCGCCATATTTTTACTATTGTGGTTGCTTATTAGCTGAAATGGCGGATGTTATCGGAGAAGACCATACAGAGTTAGATGCTTATTTAGATAATGTATATCAGGCATTGCAGAATACCTATAATAAAGAGACTTATTTCAGTACCGAAACCCAAACTGCAAATGCAATGGCATTGGATTTTGAAATTGTACCACCTGAAAATAAAGAAGCGGTAGTACAAACATTGGTGAACGCTGTTACCAACGCTAATACCACCATTAAAACCGGTGTATTGGGAACAAAATCCATTTACAGCGCACTGGGAGAAGCCAACCAGCATAAAACATTATTGGATATGACTATAACCCCAGAAAAATGTTCTTTTGGCTATATGATTGATAACGGTGCGACAACCTTGTGGGAATATTGGGATAAATTTGGTGAAACCTTTAACTCTAACTTAACTCCAAATGATGTAGGTGCTTATGATTCCCAAAACCATGCCATGATGGGAGGCGGTCCAGCAACCTGGATGTTTAAAGGACTGGGAGGAATTACCGAAACCGAAGCAGGTTATGAGGAAATTACCTATCGCCCAGGTATCGAAAGTGAATTAGAATATGTAGATAGTTCGATTGATACCATTAGAGGGTTGGCGGAATCCAATTGGGATATAGTAGACGGCGACCTGATATGGGATGTAACTGTTCCAGCAAACAGTACCGCAACGATTAAAATCCCAATGAAAGACGCGAAAACTATTACCGAATCTGGCAATGATATTTTCCAGAAAGATGGAAATGGAATAACCTATGTAGGCCAGGAAGAAAACGGTGACTATGTATACACAGTAGGCAGTGGAAGTTACCACTTTGTAGCGAGTGAACAAGGTAGCGTAGTAGAAGAATCAGATAAAGATATCTTGAACAAAGTGATTACCTACGCAGAAGAACAGAAAGCATCTGATGACTTTAACAATGTCATCAAAGATGTACAGGAAACCTTTAATGCAGCATTGGATGCAGCGAAAGAAGTAGCAGCAGATCCAGCAGCAAATCAGGAAACAGTAGATGCAGCATGGAAAGCATTAATGACAGAAATTCATAAACTAGGCTTTGTGAAAGGCGATATTACTTCTTTGGAAGATTTGGTAGCATTGGCAGAAAGCTACGATATGGATGACTATGTAGAAGCAGGTCAGGCAGAATTCTTAGAAGCATTGAAGGCAGCACAAGATTTATTAATGGATAAAGACAATGCAATGGCGGAAGAAATCGAAACAGCAGAAAGTAATCTGTTGAACGCGATGTTAAATCTGAGATACAAAGCGGATAATTCTATCCTGGAAAAAGTGATTGCAGAAGCGAATGAAGTTGATTCCAATGCATACACAGCAGAAAGCTATGCAGTATTGGAAGCAGCAGTAGCAGAAGCGAACACAGTGATGGTGAACGAAGATGCAACCCAGGAAGAAGTAAACGCAGCAGTAACAAGTGTACAAGAAGCAATGAAAGGTCTGGTAGCAGTAGAAAAACCATCTACCGAAACATCAGATGACAACAAAGCGGATAGTACACAAACAGGGCAAGAATCTACCACACCAAAAGCAAACGCAGCGAAAACAGGAGATTTTGCTCCAATTGCAGGAGCGGCAGCAATGGCAGTAGTAGCAGGGGCGGTACTGTTGATTTCCCGTAAGAAAAAATAACTTGAATTAGGGACATTTTTTCTTTCTTAGTAATAAAAATCAGGGGATCCAAATCGGACCCCTGATTTTTATTATTTTACTTGTATAAGAAAACCCCCGACTGTGTCAGGGGTTCCCAAAAGCTTTAGCGGTGAGTATGCAAAAAAACTCCTTTTGGTAAAATATAAGTGCGGCCTGACAACTGCACAAAAAACCAAAAGGAGGGCATTCGAGATGAATGACAATAAAAGTTTAGCACACACAACATGGAATTGCAAATATCACATAGTCTTTGCGCCAAAATACAGAAGGCAAATTTTCTATGGAGAGCACAGAGTAGAAGTGGGGAAAATATTAAGGGAATTGTGCGAATGGAAAGGGATAACGATAATAGAGGCGGAAGTGTGCCCAAATCACATACACATGCTGGTAGAAATACCACCAAAAGAAAGTGTATCAGGATTCATGGGATATTTGAAAGGAAAAAGCAGTATATTGATACACGAAAGACATGGAAATTTAAAATATAAATATGGGAACCGAAGCTTTTGGTGCAGGGGATACTATGTAGATACAGTAGGGAAGAATAAGAAAAAGATAGCAGAGTATATACAAGATCAGCTGAAAGAAGACCAATTACATGACCAACTAACATTGAAAGAATACATGGACCCGTTTACGGGTAGCAAGTAACAATCCATTCGCAGGTGTGAGGACGTAAAAAGCGCCTGGGGGCGCTGCTAGTAACAGAGCCTTACAGGCGCATCTGTAAAACCCTCGGCTATGCCGGGGGATATTTATTTTTTATCTGTCGTTATTAGCAACATTATCATATTATAGGCGTTACTCTTACGGTATCTGTTATGACGGACGATATAGTTGAATTCAGCACTAATCTGAAACTATTTTTTCCTATGGTGTAGGTTTTAAATGAATATAACTTTTTTATAGATGAAAATAGATAAACTTTGGTAGTTTTTTGAGGGGAAGTGCTTTAAAAAATATCATGATTTTAGTATCTAATAAATTTTTTAGATAGTAAAAACAACAATTGGAATCTATTGAGTGATAAATAAAAATTATGCTTTTTTCGTAATATCTTTGTTTTGATTGTTACAAATAGTATAATACAATCTATAAATTCAATATGTAAATTTAGAGATTAAAAAATAGATCATATTTTGTGTAATTGAACAGATAAGTTATTTTATATGCTAAATAAAAATTCATGAAAACGAATGGGGTTTTATGACTTGTAAAATGGGTTATAGTGCAATAAAAATACTCATAATATTCATAACAATAATTTATACAAATAGACAATCCATTATTTCCCTAAAAGTTATCTTATACAAATAAAATGATAAAATATTTAGATGTAAAATTAATTTTAAAAAATGGATTAGAAGATTCTTTTTATATTTTTGTCAATATTTTTTTACCGTAAAAAACAACCACAGGTCACTATTAAAGTGACCTGTGGCTGATAAGGAGATTGTTTTAATTTATTTATAGAGAAAAAGAACATAAAGATTGATCATATTATTTTTTCTTGTGGGAAATCAACAGTACTGTTCCTGCTACTACTATTGTTATCGCTCCTGCGATTGGGGTTATATCCCCTGTTTTCGCTGCGTTTGTTTTGGTTGTTGTAAATTCTTGTCCTGTTTGTGTACCTTCTGTTTTGTCTGTGTCTGGTGTTTCCGTAGTATCTTTTTCTACTGCTACCAAACCTTTCATTGCTTCTTGTACACTTGCTACTGCTGTATCTACTTCTTCCTGGGTTGCGTTTTCATTTTCCAGTACTGCTTTTGCTTCATTTACTGCTGCTGTCAGTACTGCGTAGCTTTCTGCTGTGTATACGTTTGCATCTACTTTTCCTGCTTCCGCTATCACTTCTTCCAGGATGGTTTTATCCGCTTTGTATCTCAGGTTCAGCATTGCGTTTAGCAGATTATCTGCTGCTTCATTGATTTCTGACTGCATTGCATCACCATTTTGGTAAACTGCTTGTGCTGTTTCCAATGCTGCGGTGAAATCCGCTTTGCCTGCTTCTATATAACGGTCTAGTTCAGCATTAATTCCGTTTGCTGCTTCGATTAAGCTTGCTAGTTCTGCTTTATCCCCTGCGATAAATCCTAATTTATGGATTTCGTTCAACAAGGTCTGCCATGCAACATCCACTTCTTTCTGTGTTGCTACCGCATTGTCTGCCACTGCTTTCGCATTTTCCAATGCTTTATCAAAGGATTTTTGTACCGATTCAATGGCATTATCATATTCACCACTTGATTTTGCATTTTCTGCATAGGTAATCACAGAATTTAAGATATCTTTATTTACTTCTACAGTTACTGATTTGGTATAAGTTTTTAAAACAACATTACCTGTCATACCAAAATCGCGGGACTGATTGTTTTCAGAATCAGCGTTTCCTGTCCATCCAGGATACCGGTCATTTGTAGTGTGTTCCTCATATAATCCACCTGGACGATATAAATCCCTTAAAGCATTCATTAAAATACTGGTAACTTCAACTTTAATTGTATTTTCTCCAGGAGATAAGAAATCTGTTATATCGGCTACAGTGTCACGTGGATTTAATACAGATACCTTTTGTCCATTAACATAAACAGCACCTGTCTGTCCGCTAATGGATTCAATATCCAAATATGCACCATTACTACTATTCCAGTTATCTGGAAGGGTAAATGTTGTCTCATAATATCCAATACCGGATACATATTCACCTAATTCCGGAATGTCTTTCCAGGATATAAGGTCAGAGATTGGACCAACATTAATATTTTCTTTGCTAGTAGGCCAAATATATTCTGTAGAGGAATAAGCTGGAGAAACAGGATCACCAAAGAGACGTTCTGATGCTTCCTCACCGATAATATCAGAAGCCCAACCTTCTGGACGGGATTCTGTAGCATATTCTTGGATACCGTTCAAATCTGGAGACCATTTTTCAACAGTCAAATTCCAGGTTGGCAACTCAATATCATTTGGAACCGTGATATCTTGTGTTACAGTGGAACCATCACTTAATGTAGCCGTATAGTTACCGGTTTGAGAAGCGAGCATATAAACGGAACCCTCTGAAATATATGCTTTATCTGCAGTTGTACTGACAACATGTAGGCTATCGGCACTATTTTTATCCAGTACTACCATAGTGGCGTCACCAGGTTCAACTGTTAAGGAAAATACTGTTTTACCATTTTGTAAACTATAGTTCAATGGTTCTATTTCACCAGTATAAGCATTGTATTGATAAGGTTTACCAGGTATATCGAGTGTGATTTCAACTTCATAAGCTTCTTGCTGATCCCATCTGTGGTTATATGCGTACAGATAAACTTCATCATTAGTTTCACGCATTGTAGTTACAATATTGTGATTGGTTTCATCAAATGCTGCACGTGGATAAACGCCAAGTTCTTGCAATGCTAAGTAAGCATCATTATCAATACCATTTTCAGATGCAGTCACTGTCCTTGAGTTTGGTAAAGCTTTGATTTGTGCAACAACTGCCTGTACTTCTTCATCAGAATCATAACTGTACATGGATTTGCTAGCTGCTTCTCCATGCTGCCAGGTATTGTAAACAGTATCGCTTTGGCATTCAATTACTTCACTCAACCCATTTACAAATACAACTGGTAAACCTTGCTGAGCAAACTCAAGCAGTTTTTTTGCGCTGGAAAGTGAGATCTGTTCCTGATAGAGGATGACAGCTTTATATCCCATTGTGTCAGGATTAATCTGTCCATCTTTAAATTCAATATATTCTTCATTTTCTAAAATTGATGGAGCAAAGTACTCATAGTTATAACCCATCTGTTGCATAGTCAAATCTCTGAAGTAATGGCCTACTTCATATTGTGCAGGTGTTTGGAGTGCCTCCGCTCTACGGTGTAAACTATCAAAGTGATAGTCGGTACGTAGGATTGCAAAATCCATTTTTGAAACGCCTTGTTGCAACATTTTTTGATAGCGGGAAATCATGGTTGTCCATTCTTTGTAATGAATGCTGGATGGTTGCCTTTCACTAAACCGTTCTGGATAGGTATTTAGCATTCCGTCGTTTCCAGGCCATAATACTTGGTCGCTACCTACAATACTGGAATAACCATGTAACACATTTTTTTGGACACCGCCAGCAAATGCTGCATAAATATGTTGTGTATGCTGGTCAATATTCATTTTATAGGTTGCGTTACCCAAAGCGCCCATCTCAACAGAATATAGTTTATTAAATACATGGGCTCCTCCGGACATACCACGGTATCGGTCAATTTGTGATTCAAAGTCAAGGGATTCCGTCTCAACACCGTCTACAAACTCAGCCGGAGTCGAAATTTCAAAAGGCTGGTTGTAGGAAATTTCTGCACGCAGTGTCATACCTTTTTCATGCAGCCATTCACGCAGAGGTTCCAGTGTGTTTTCTGAATACATTTTAGTTACATATTCTAGGATATCGTTTCTGACCTGAGCAGTTTTGCCTTTATCTGCGTCAGAATAAGCTTCATAAAAGCTAGTAGCTCCACCGGAGCGGTGGTTACCACGGACAAATGGAATCCACGGAATAGGATCATATCCATATTCTTCCATAAATCCTTCTCTCATCTCTAAGCCCCAAATCATTTCCCGATTATTACGGTTAAAACAGCTTAGTTCAAGAGAGTCCATATACAGTTCTACCTTGCCGTTTTCCCGGATTAATTCTTCCATATCCGGTGTAAGAATATATTCATCCCAATATTCTTTCAAAGCTTCGATTCCATAGGGGTCCATATAATTGACAGTATAGTTTGTAGCCACGGATGGTTCAGCGGTTTGACAGGTACCATGAAGCCATATTGCCACAATATGGACAGGATAACCTGTGTTATTAGTATATTCTACTGTATTTGTGTTGGTATCCACTGCTCCTTCTGCCATTAGGTCAACAGGTGTAATATCATGAACCTGATATTCTCCAACACTAACATCATTGATCCTGCTACCATTGGATTCAGTGCTTTCCAGTGTATATGCATAAACACCTTGCAACTCAAACTCAGGCTCATATATTTCTTTGATTGCATCCGGGATTGTAGGGAGTGTAAGAGCTCCAGAATAGCTTTGTCCAGCTTCGACTGTATTGGTTGTTATATTTAATTGTTTCAAAGCGGCTTTATTGTCTGGATTAAAGCTTTCTCCATCATAGGTAAAGGTATCAGGGAGATTTGCAGATTCCCAGTTAGTACCACTTGTCATAGCAATACCCATATCCAGTTCAGTTGCTTTTTTTATGAGAAGTTTTGTATCATTGACCCATTCGGCAGAACCCCAGCCATAGTAGGAACGCTGTGAATCGTAAGCACCACCATTATCAGGCATAGCTAAAACTTCGACACCAGAAAAACCTTGATCATGTATTTTTTCCATTTCTTCTTCCAAAGTCGCATCGGTATGATGTCCTTCATTTAGCCACCAACGTGCCCATGGCCAAAAATTTTCTTCTGGTTCGTCATACATTTGATGTAATTTTTGAGTAAAAGAATCTTCCACATTTGTTGTGGGAATTTTTCCGCTTCCTGTTGCCGCAATAACAGTACTAATTGGCTGAAGCGATGCGGTAACAAGAATGGCTGCTAGTAATGCAGCTAGACTTGATTTTAATTTTTTGGACATATCTTTTTCTTCCTTCCTTTGCGAACGGCTCTTTTTTAAAAAATTAGTTTCCTCTTCATTATTATTTCTGGTTAGAATCTATTTGCTTTAAAAATATATTCCCCCTTTACTTTTTACCTTAAATTTTATAAAACAAAGATGCGGTAATATGCCATATACACCTCCTTTATGGCAGCTATCCATACTGTTGGAAAAATTGAAACTCAAACTTCAACATGGATCCGATTAGCAGTAGGTTAGATATTCGCATCTGTTTTAGTGAATATAAAAAATAGTAGCTATCCCTAAATATAAAGTTGTGATTTGCAAATTGATAATGATATTTTTCATTGTTTCGATCTATGAATGGAACTATATGTAAAAATGATATAAATATTAATAATTATGATAAAAATATTATATAAAACGCTAAAATTGTTGTCAATGGAAAGGGTTGCGGATTTAAAAAACAAAAACAGAAAGTTTCTTGTATAGTAAATGACAAACTTTTTATAGATGTATACAAAGGTAGAAACAATGCAGATAAAGCCAAAAATAAGAAAAAATTACCAGTATCTAATTATATTTTCCAGTATCCTATAATCAACATTTTATTTTTTGGTATCCATATATCATTCAATATTTTTTATACATTTTTCTTTCCGTAGATGTAATTATATCTTATTGTCTAAAGCATAAATTATATCTAAGATTCAGTTCGCCATATCACATGTTCAAAATAACAAGTTATTTATTGCGATCTATCATCATAATCTAAAAAAGAATTCGAATATAGTTTACATTCAAACTTATTTGTTTTATATTCTCAAAATAGATTATTTGATTGATGTGAGTTATGACACTTGTAATTTATAAAAAGAAAAAAGTCCGAATGCGATATACATTCGGACTTAGTTTAGAAAGGTCAAACAAAATAGATGCGATTTGGTTGTGAGAAAATTACCTTGATAAAAGAAACGAGTCCAAACACAATATGCGTCCGGACTCAATCTGGCGGAGAGAGAGGGATTCGAACCCTCGGTAAGGTGTTTGCCCTACACACGATTTCCAGTCGTGCGCCTTAGACCAGCTCAGCCATCTCTCCAGTTATAAAATTGTAAGCTGTTTCATCAGACAGCTTAATTATTATAGCATGATGATCGAATTATGTCAATATCTTTTTTAAAATTTTTTTATTTTAAATAAAGTATTGTAACCCCTTGATTAAATGATTTTATCTTTTGCTTGATACGAGGATGTTTCAGACATTTTTGAATCATATTTTGTAGGGTTGTACCAGAATGATACCCATGGATAATATGAACTTCTTTTACATTTATACTAATAGAGTTTAAAAGTTGTTCTAAATAACGTTTCGCTTGTTCTTTTACCATATTGTGTAGATCCACAGTTATAATTTGTTTTTTATTATCTAAAGTCATAATATTAACCTTATTCCTATAAAATTAGTACTAGTGTAACATAAAAGGGAGCTGAAATCAATAAAGTAGGTGAAAAAAGTGAAATTAACACTAAACCATTTACGGCCGGGACAAACATGTGTTGTATTGCACATATGGGGAAATAAAGCTTTGCGAAAACGGTTAATCGAAATGGGCATAACTCCAGGAGTACAAATAAAAGTTCATAAATATGCCCCTTTGGGGGACCCAATGGAACTACATTTACGAGGGTATTCATTGGCTATTGCTCGCTCTGCTGCGATGCAAATACAAGTAAAAATACTTTTTCGTAAAAAAGAATAATTAGTTCTACAATATCAGTTTTCTAGTTCGTCAAACGGGATTTAATTTATATTGTTTAGTGGATAAAAACGTTTTTTAAAAATGAGAATTTTGGTTTGTAACATAGAAGTTTTTTGACTAACAATACTTTATCAAATAATATTGAAAATACAGGTTTAGATGTTATGAAATAACGAGCAATACAATAGTACTAAAATAAGCGCCCCGTTAAAAAATAAATGGAACGCTTATTTTAGGATATTTAACATTTAATCTGTAAAGAATAGAAAAAAGAAAACTACTATTATTGATACATAAGAAAACTATTTTATCAAAGAAATATATTATTTTAGGTATTCTCCTACCAAACGATTAACTAGACCACCATCTGCCTTTCCCTTTACCAAAGGCATTAAGTTTTTCATAATAATACCTTTATCCTTTACGGTAGGTTGGGTAATTCCTAATTGATCTAATACAGATTGAATTACTTGTTTGATCTCTGTTTCATCCATCATTTTTGGAGCGAACTCATTTAATACTTCCAAACGGTTTTTGCATTCTGTAAGGATATCATCCCGTCCATCTGGAGCATTTTCCATAGTTTCCTGAGTTTGTTTAATTTCCTTTAATATAATTGCGTTTTCTTCTTCCTCGGTTAAGTCCTCCCGTTTATCAATATATTTTGCTTTTAGAGCGGATAACAATAAAGATAACGTTTCTTTTCGATCCATTTCCTTGTTTTTTAAGGCTTGCATCATTGCTTTTCTTACTTCGTCCATTTTACTCATATTAAAAACCTCCTACCATTTTAATAGATTTTAAAATTAAATTTAATATTGTTTTTGACTATGTGATATTATATTTTAACCTTTGTTCAATCCAACGATATTGTCTCTGGAAAAAGATGTATTCTTTTTTACAGATAGAACATACAAGCAATGGAAAATCTCCTTGTTTGCAATGAAGCATCCTACCAGTGGGAACCATATTATTTTTGCAACATTCGTACAACATAATAACTTTTCCTGGGACATGGGTACGATATGGATGATCTAAGCCTTTCATAAAAAGCTCCTTATGGATGAAAAGAGTCATTTTGCATATAATAATAGTTTCCTTCTTTTCTAAGAAAGCCGGTTTTTACCAGTTCGCTTAAAGAACGGTATAAACTGGAGCGGGCAATATGAAGAATTTTTGCTAAGGATACCATACTTTGAGAAAATTGAACTCGCCCTTGGCTATCACAATGCTGCGCACAGTACATAGCTACTTTTTGGTGAGAAGAACCCAATGCAAATCCTGCTATTTTATGGTTAAAAAACCGAACACCATTAGATAGAAACCGAATATAGTTTTCTGCTATGATATAATATTTTTTCATAATCAAAGCTAATGTTTGTTGGGATAAAAACAATATAGTAGTAGCTTTTTCCGCCTTAATTTCGTTTACATAATAGCTTTGTTCTTCAAATAAAGTAGTAGCGCCAAATATATTACCTGGTACAATTTGGTTTACTAGGATTTGTGATGTGCCATTCCCACAAGTTACTTGGGCAGCTCCACATAAAATAATACCAATCGCCTTTCGAAAATGGGACCGAGAATAGATAATTTCTCCTTTGGCAAATACTTCAGGAGATGGAAAATAAACCAGCAGTTCTTGAAACTCTTCCTTTGATAGTCCTTGAAATAAAAATGACTGCTGTAATATTTGTTGATTACAATCTTCCATTTTTTTCATTCCTAACAGCATATATTTTCATAAAAATGCTTTCATTAAGATATAAATAGTATACCATATGAACGTTATATAATCAATTTGAAATAGATTTGCTTAATAAATAGAAATACAGTATAGAAATCTATACTGTATCATAATTCATTTAATCCTCTGTTTCTATGAAAGAATTATCGTCCAATCCACCGCGTTTGATGAATAATTCTCTTACCGCTGTGGAGCAACCTGCCAAATAGATTGCTTTTGTTTTAATCTTACTAATAGAAATTAGGCTGAGCATTTCAGAATCTAAATAAGAAGAAAGCTGTTGCCGTAGAAAGTTTACCAAAGCAGAATTTTCAAACATTTTTCCAAAAAATACAATTCTTTCTGGGTCATACATTCGAACAGTGTTAATAATTGCCATTGCAAAATATTTAGCACAATCCGCAATAATATCACAAATTTTTGGGTCACCAAATAAATTTGCCTCATTTAAAACACGTTGCCCTGGTGCCTTTGAATCTGGCCCTAAAGCAGCAAATAGTTTAGGGGTGTTTTCAGGAGAGTAGATAGCATCTATTTTTTTAGTCATTGCTTCCCCTGAAATAATGGTACTTAAACAGCCGTCACATCCACAGAATTTGCAGTGTTGGCCATTTGGATCCACTACTAAATGGCCAAATTGGCATGCGTTATGATGGATCCCAAAATAAATGGAGTTGTCAATAATTACAGATGATGTAATATCCTTACGGTAGCGAACAAACACCATATTACGAGGTTTTTTATCTTCTTCGTAACCAAAATCAATATCAGCTAAAGCAAGAGAGTTTACCAATTCTTCTGCCACAACACGGTATCCTAATATTTCTTCTAACGGCTTTGTCAAAGGAGTAAAATCCATCTTTTCTCCTTTTGGAATCACGCCAAGTTCTGTAAAGTGTTGAGTTGGGATACAAAGCCCCATTCCAAGGATTTGATCATTGGTTAAACAACTTTCCGCTTTAATATCTTTTGCATGGCGTGCAATAGAATCTAGCATCCGTTGTACGTTTAACATATCAGGCAGACGTTCCGAACGTTTACCGAGAACATCTCCATTAAGGTTAGATAAACCAACACTAATCACACCACGGTCTACCACTACACCAAACACAAATTTATAGTTGGGCGCAATATCAATTAAAACTTTTTTTCGCCCTCTGGTTGCTTTTTTTCCGTTTGGGTTTGCCTCTCCTTTTTTATATAAAATGCCATTTTCCATCATTTCATTTGTGATAATTGTAACAGCTGCCCGTGTAAGCTCTAATGAACGAGAGATGTCTATTCTGGAAGTAGGTCCGTGCTGGCGGAGTAATTTAAGAATTTGCATACGGTTACAACGTTTTAGATCTAACTTGCTAATACCGGACTGTTCCATATTTATCAACTCCTTTTTTTTACAAAATTACTTATTAATTTTATTTTAACGTATTTTTCTGTTAAAGTCAATGAAAAAAGTGTTTGTTTTAACTAAAACTATAAATAGAAAGAAAAAATTTTTAAAAAATGCAATAGAAAGGTTTTATTTTGACAAAAAATAAATTTTTTTCATAATTTTTAACGCATCTGTTAAAAATTATAATCTTTATCAAAATATATTGTTTTTGCTTGCGCAATATGTTAAAATGAAAATAAAAGATAGTGTGGGGAGGATTTGGTAATGAAACTTTTGATTTTAGTATTGAATAATGTTAGTAAATTGGATAATTTAATGGTAGAGTTAGCAAACCAAGGAGTGAAGGGTGCTACTATTATTAATAGTACTGGTATGGCCCATTCTTTATATAATCATCAGGAAAGTAAATTGATGAACTCTTTGAAAGCTTTGTTGGATCCAGATTTACCAGATAATAAAACGATCTTTACCGTGGTGGATGATGAGCAGGAAGCTATTTTTGTGAAAGTAGTAGAGGAAGTAATTGGTGATTTGAGTAAACCTAATACAGGAATTATGTTTACCCTTCCTATAAGTGATGTAAAAGGATTATCCAAATAATAACACATAATGAGCCACTAGCATGAAAAATGCTGGTGGCTTTTATTGTATAAGAAAACCCCCGGCTATGCCGGGGGATATTTATTTTGATTTATTAATTATTAAAATACCTTAAAAAATTGTAGCCTTTATGTTTCTCCAATTTAGATGATCTTAAAGATGGATACAAGACATGCCTGCATGTCATTATTTATACTTGACAACGATAAATTTTTTGGATTTCATGAAAAAAACCTGATGTGGGAACCAATAAGAGGGATGGGCGTTTCGTTTCCAGAAAGGGCATGGCAGATTCCGCAAACTGCAAGGCAAACCCAAATAATAGTCAAACAAACTTGCAACACAAATCCTACAATAAAAATCCACGAAACAAAGTAAAGGAATATTTCTACTACAATACCTGATATTAACAGTAAAAAACCTTGATTCGCATGATATCGGCAAAAGGTGGGATGATCACCAAACAATAAAGGAAGAAAAAATAAAACCCCACTATAAGCAGTCGCTGACAACAGTTTGTCCTTTTTACAAATCATAAGCGCCACCTCATTGTTCTTAACTATTATTCTGCTTGGGAATATGTTTTTCCCCCTGTCATTGAGATTCCATACGCTTCAAAAAGTTCGCTCACTGTAACCAACTGGTATTGTTTTGCTAACTCTGGTATTATTGTATCACATGCATCTGCTGTTGTGCTATAGATATCATGCATCAAAATAATTTGGCCTGGGGCAGCATTTTTTCTAATATGGTCTATCGTAGCCTGTGCATTTCGTGTTTTCCAATCTCTTGTATCTACAGACCATAGCACTAAAGGCTGAGATAGGGTGGATTTTACAGTATCGTTTACGGCACCTCCTGGTGGACGTACCAAACGGGGTGACACTCCAGCTATTTCTTTTACAATCTGGTTTGTCTGGTCTACTTGAGATATCATTACTTCTGGTGTCTGTTTGGTAAGCGTAAGATGATCCATTGTATGGTTTCCAATTTCACATCCCATGTTTACAGCTCGTCGTAATGTATCAGGATATTGTTTTGCTTGTGGTCCCACAACAAAAAAAGTGGCTTTTGCATTATTTTGTTCTAATAAGGTCAAAATTCTTTCGGTAGAAGATGCTTTCGGACCATCATCAAAGGTTAACGCTAATAGTGGTTTACCATTTTTAGTTGGTTGATTAGATGGCGGCTGAGAAGGTGGTGTATCATCCGGTTTTGGTGCTTCTGTTGGCGGTTGGGGCTGCTCAGGCGAAGTACCAGAACTAGGATTTTCTTCTTTTTGATCTGGTTGTGTTGGAGTGGTTAACCCTGGTTTCATAATATCCTGTAGTTCATTCCAAGGAATTACAGCGGTACAAATCCCAATTTCATTCGGAAAAATGGTATTATAATTAAAAATGAATTTACAGTTTTCTTTGGTCAGTACAAATTGAGGGGATTCTGTTAACCAATTCTGAAGCTGGGGTTTTAGAGGAACATCTTTTAAGTAATTTTGATATTGGTTTTTTCGGGTAAAATATCGTTCCAATTTTGTAGAGAGGGGATCCACAAATTGATTCTGAAAAATATCTGTTAATCCAACTTTTTGTTTTGTAGAAATTTGATAGGAAACGCCAGTGTATTGTTTTGCGATTTCTTCCCCTTTTACAGACACTGTAGTAGTAAATAAAATAGAAGCTAATTGATCAGTCGCTTGATAACTTTCATAATCAATAGATAGCACTGGACGTTCGTCAAGATTTTTGGGCTTATTTTGCTTATGGTTTTCAATAAAATGATTGACAATGTCATCTACCATTGTGGCAATATCCTGATCTATTTCCTCTTGATTTAATTGCGGATACTGGATATCATATACATAGTGGCTGGTACATTCTGTTTTTTCCTGTTTTTCACCAATATCTCGCTGTGGATCTACTTTGTGATATGCAGTATTTTTTAATTGTAAATCGCTTTGTTCCCTAGTACGTTGATGCAAGACAACTGCCATACAACTGGCAATACTAAATAAAATAATTGCCAAAATTAAGGTTATAATACGGATAAAAAAATTTTTTTTGTTTTTTTCTGCTCTATTTTTCATTATGCCACCTTCTGTCGAATTTTTGCTTGACATGTCAATTTAATTTTAATTATAGTAGCTTATTATAGAAAAACAATAGTATTTATTGGATTGAGATGATTTGTAAAAGCTTTGTAATTTTTGAAAAAAACAGTATCATCCTCTGTAACCACCATGTTATTATTCGTTAAAGATTCTTTACATTTTTTCATGAGTTCATCTAATTTTACAACCCATATTACTTCATAAAAGGCAATAAAACGATACAGTAATTAATAGAGTTTAGATGGAATTCGGAACTTAACATGTTAAAATAAGAAAAGGACGGGTTGGAAGGAATTTAAGCATAGATATTGAAAAGATATTATGGTATTTCATCTAGAAAGTACCGCAGTCAATATAAATAAAAATCCGTCAGGAGTTTTTCTGACGGATTTTTTATAAGAAAAAGAATTTTAAAGTGATATTACAGTTTTTTTCTGCGTGAGATGACGATGGCAGTTGCTGTAATTCCGAATAATCCTAATATTCCTAGGATAGGACCAGCATCGCCTGTTTGTGGTGGTTTTGTTCCATCTGGTTGGGATGGAGTTTGGCTTGGATTTTCAGTAGATGGCTCTGATGGAACAGGAGTTTCAGATGGATTGGATGGGGTAGGTTGTTCTTCATCGTTTACTGTTACTTTGGTGTAAGTATTTAATGTAACGTCCCCTACCATACCATAGTTGTCCGGGGTAGCTTCGTGAGAATAACCGAGGAAATTCCAATATATATCATATCCCTGGACGATCATACGGTTTCTTAAACTGCTGGAAACACGCACTTCTAATTGGTTCGAGCCTGGGATAACATATTCTGAAATATCGGTTGACCGGCTGTTCATATTCATCGGTACAGGTTGCCCATTTACAAACAGGGTAGCGGTTCCACCGCTGAAAGATTCTGCGTTAAATATTAAGCCATTTGTTTGATTAGACCAATCTTCTGGTAAGTCAAAGGTAGTAGTATAGTAGCCAATCCCTGATACTTTGTCTCCAACTTGTGGGATATCTTTCCATGGAATTAATTCAGTTTCTCCAACGTCAATAGAAACTTTTTCGGTCGTATAGCTTACTTCAGTTGTCGTATAGCCAAGGCCTCTATCTTCGGTACGGTATTGTTTTTCTCCTGGCTGCCAATCTTCTACAGATAAATTCCATTTATCTAATACAATATTCTCTGGTACTTGGATTTCATTGGCCTCAATGGAAGTACCATCACTGTAGTTTACAGTAGATTTTCCTGAGTCGGATACATAAAGGGTAGTTGATCCATGATCTGTAACTACTTTATCCACATTTTCCGTAGAAACAACAGTTTTAGCGTCCTGACTGTTGGGGTCTAAAGCAAATACCATAATGTCACCAGGAGCAAGGTCAATATTTAAGATGGTACGGTTCTGTTGGATAGAGTATTCTGTAACCTCTTCCACTTCACCTGTCCAAGTATTAATCGTATATGGTTTATAAACTCCTTCTAAAGAGATTTGCCCCTGATAATTTTCTGTTTGTTCAAACATGTAGTTGTAAACATACAAATAGCTAGCACCGTCATCTTTACGTAGTACAGAAAGTAAGTTTTGGTTGGATTCTGTATATTCAGCACGTGGATGTACCCCTAAATTGATTAATGCATCATATGCTTCTGCCTCCGTTTGGACAGTTGTAAAACTCTCTAGTTGCTTCATTTGTTCCATTAAAACAGTGAGCTCTTCATCTTTACCGTCGTTTCCTGGTGTACTCAAAGCAGCACCTTGGTTGTATTTCATTTCGTATGGACGTACATGTTCTTCTGTAGCCCCATCTACAAGTACGACTGGCAAACCGTCTTTTGCCCATTGGTATAATATTTGAGCGCTTTCATAAGGTAATTCTTCCTGGTAAACTATCAGAGCCTGATATCCAACGCCATCGGCTTGTACTAGTTGGTTGGAACAGGTAATATCTTCGTCCTGCAACAAGTATGGTGAAAAATAATCGTAGGTATAACCGGCGTTTTGTAGGGTCATATCCTGCCAATAATAAGCTTTATTGGAGCGGAGATTATTTTCTCTAAAATCTACAGGAGCATGGATAAACATAGCATTATTATAAAAATAATCGGATCTTAAAATTCCTAAATCCATTTGAGGAACGCCAGACATCAAAGCGGTTTGAATCCTGGTAAGATGTTGGTTAATTGTTGGGAAATCCTAGGATGATGGTTGACGTTTATTAAAACGTTCGGAAAAAATTTCTGTCATTCCTTCATAACCAGGCCAGGAACAATGCACTTCTGGACCATAAGAAGAGGAATATCCATGTAAAACAGTTTTCTGAATTCCGGAAGCGAATTGTGTATAGTATAACTGGCGGTAATAATTATTGTTGCGATAGTAGTTTTCACTATGATAAGCTCCGGTTTCACTGGAATATACTTTGTTATATAAATGGGCGGCGCTAGATTGTCCACGGAAACTGTCAATTTCTGAGTTAAATTCATAAGATTCTGTTTCTACAAAATCCAATGATTTGACAGGCTGGGAAATATCGAATCTAGCTCCATAGGAGTTTTCTGCCCGTAATTTCATATCAAAGCCGTGCATCCATTCTCTTAATACGTCCAGACATTCTTCCATGTACAACTCTGTATTGGTTTGATATAAATCGTTCCTTACTTTTTCACAGAGTTGTTCTTGACCATCCAATTTTAAGGTGTGATAGGGAACAAACGGATGGATTATGGGAGGAAAACGAATTATTCCATAATTTTTTTATTGTATTTAACAAAAATATGTTTTATATGCTATAATAAAAGAAAATGGCAGGAAAGGAAAAGGGAACATGAAAAATGATTTGGATTGTATATTGAAACATTCTATTCAACTGGAACCTTATTTGGAGACTGCGGTAACTGAATCTATTGAATATTTAAAGCGGGTGTTTGAATACAACAAATTAATTGGTAAAACTTATTTTGAATCGAAACAGGTTTTCTCCAAACCGTTATTTTTAAAGGAAGAGAATATTGCTGTATCTTTACATATATTGGATACGAAATATTGTGATGGGAAAATGAACCCGGATAGTGGGCCGGTTTTACATCATCATGATTTTTATGAGGTTAATTATATTTATAAGGGTGGGGTAACCAATTATTTGCCAAATACGGTTTTTCATCAGGATGAGGGCCAAATTTTACTGATGAACCCCTATGCCCAGCATACCGTACAAACAGATGATGAGGATACTTTATTATTTAATATTGTAATCAAGCAGGGATTTTCCGCCACTATTTTAAATAATCCCGCCTTAAATAATCTAAGTGTAGCTAATTTGTTTTTGGATACAAGCCTAGGCATGAGTCCGATCCAGCCGTACTTGATTTTTCAAAATGAGCCGGAAATACAATTGATTTTACATCAGATGATTGTGGAGTATTATCAAAGGCAGCCATATTATCAGCAGCGTTTATACGCGAAATTTATTGATTTATGGTCTATGTTTGCAAGGCAAAAAAATAGGGAGCGTCAGCAGGGGGATAAAAGCAATTATCCTGAGAATATGGTGGAAATTCTTAATTTTATCCGGGAACATTACGCAGATGTTACTTTAAATGATTTATCAAAAAGATTTGGATATTCTACCCATCATTTATCCTTGAATATTCAGAAACATACTGGTTATAAATTTAACGAAATCGTTTCCAAATTTAAAATGCAAAATGCGATCACCTATTTGCTGTATACAGAATATTCTTTAAATGAAATCGTTGATTTAATAGGATATAAGGATGTGGGGTATTTTATTAAAATGTTTCGGAAGAATTTTGGAATTTCCCCCATTGCATATCGAAATCAACATAAATAAATTCTTAGAAGGAGAGAATAAAGTAATGATTTGGATTGTTTTGATAATTGCTGTAGGGATTTTTTTGTTAATCCTTTGGATGATCGTCCAGGATATGTTGAGTTCAAAAGAAATCGAGGTAAAAGAGGAAGAAAAGACATCAAATGAGGAGTCTCCTATTGAAAAGAAAAATGCTATTGTTGTGGACAAAACAATGGAAGATGTCATTATAGGAAGCTACCATATTCCAGAGCGTTACTTGGATTATAAAATATTATTCCAATTTGACGATGGGGAACAAAAATGGTTCTCTGTTACAGAGGATATTTACGATGATATTTCAGTGAACGAGTATGGTGAACTTATCACAGCTGAGGATGATTTTTTAGATTTTAATAATAGATATGGAGAAGAAATTTCCAGTGAAAATAAAACTACCGGCTTTGATTAAAAGCCGGTAGTTTTTGCTGATTAGGGAAAACGCCATCTCTGCTAGTGGAGGCTGCCTATCAAAATTCTCCAAACATTGAGTGAATAGGGCTACTAATAACAATCTTCCAATGATAGTAAGATACCGATCCGACCGTGATGTAAGCGGGATAAAATTCATCACATCTTGAGTCGACTTTCGATAGCCGTATCGGGATAATTTGAACTATCGGTTTTGTCCAGTAGCGGCTAAGAAAGGGAAGGTTTATTGTTTGTGGTCGGGCTTTGCAGCATTAAGCGGCAAAACCAGTTATCTACATGGAGGGCAATCCAACTTAATCCATACCATAAAATAGAAAATGGAAGGCAGATTTGCCCTAATATTTGAAATGGAAGTGCAGAATAATCCCATACATTTAAGTGCAATATTTTATTGACAATACATCCAGTGATAAATTCAATGGCTGTAATAATTCCAGATCCTGCTAAGCATTGTATCCAGATTGATTTCGAAGAAAGTTTATTGCGAATAATTCCAATTAAACGGAAACAAACCCCTCCCGCTAAAAACATGCTCCAATGGGAGCTCCCTTTCCAAAGTACCTCGATTAAATAATAAACTGCTCCTCCAAATTGGAACAAAATAATCTTATGCCGTAGTTTCATAGTATCCTCCACATTACCAAATAATCTAATGTTATGGTTTGCCGGGAAAAACTTTTTAAACATAACAATATGTGGAATTTTTCTGCTATGATTTATTTGAATTCGACAAGCTATTATGGTATAATATATGGGATATTTTGTAATTGAAGAAATGGGGTTTCATGGAAATGTAACAAAAGAGTTGAAAGAAACATAGCAAATTGTTAAAAGTTCCATTTTTAATAATTATGCAGATTAAATAGTTTTGTATATTTTACACGGAATATATTGCGGAATTTTGCACAATAAATAATTGATTTTATCGATTCAGTTTGCTATAATAAAAGTAATAGAAATAAAAGGAATTTCAGGCTGATTGTGACGGGAAGGGATGATTCCAATGAAAACAAAATATATAACTGACTTTTTTACTGGCAATAATACACATGCTTATGAATACTTCGGGGCACATCCGGGAAAAAAGGGAAATCAGGAAGGATACTGGTTCCGAGTGTGGGCTCCCCATGCAAAATCAGTTTCTGTTGTAGGCGATTTTAACGAATGGAATGCAGAGCCACACAGGATGAAAAAAATTCATGATGGTGGTATTTGGGAAATATTTATAAAAAGCTTAAACCAGTATGAGATGTATAAATACAGTATTATTACTGCTGATGGGCGTCAAGTCATGAAAGCGGATCCATTTGGTTTCCATATGGAAACCCGACCGGGTACAGCTTCTAAATTATACGATTTATCTGGTTATAAATGGGGGGATCAAAGATGGCAGACAGCCCAACAAAATAAGAATAATTTCCGTTCCCCAATGAATATTTATGAAGTGCACGCAGGTTCTTGGCGTACTTATGAGGATGGTTCCCCATTTAACTATGTAAAATTAGCAGAAGAATTAATTCCATATGTCAAACAGATGGGATATACCCATATCGAGTTAATGCCATTGGCAGAATATCCTTTTGATGCTTCTTGGGGATATCAGATTACAGGATATTATGCTCCTACTTCCCGTTATGGCACACCGCATGATTTTATGAAATTTGTGGATATGTGCCACAAAAGTGGAATTGGCGTAATTTTGGATTGGGTTCCTGCCCATTTTCCAAAAGATGCGCAAGGACTGTATGAGTTTGATGGACAGCCTTGTTATGAATACGAAGATCCACGTAAAGGAGAACACGCGAACTGGGGGACAAAAGTATTTGATTATAGCAAGCCAGAGGTTGTTTCCTTTTTGGTTTCCAATGCTATGTACTGGATGGAGTTATACCATATTGATGGTTTGCGTGTAGACGCAGTAGCTTCCATGCTATATTTGGATTATGATCGTGAAGAAGGAAAATGGGTTCCAAACCAATATGGGGGAAAAGAAAATCTGGAAGCCATTGAATTTTTACGCAAGTTAAATAAAGAAATTTTAACTGCTTATCCTTCCCGTTTGATGATTGCGGAAGAGTCTACAGCATGGCCAATGGTAACCCAGCCGGGGGATGTTGGTGGATTAGGGTTTAATTTTAAATGGAATATGGGTTGGATGAATGATATGATCAGCTATATTTCATTGGACCCTTATTTCCGTGGAGGAAACCATGATAAGGTAACCTTTTCATTCTTTTATGCGTTTTCTGAAAACTTTATTTTACCAATTTCCCATGATGAAGTGGTACATGGAAAATGTTCTTTAATCAATAAAATGCCAGGGGAATATGAACAGAAATTTGCTGGTATGCGCGTTTTCTTGGGCTATATGATGGCGCATCCTGGTAAGAAACTTCTGTTTATGGGGCAGGAATTTGGACAGTTCATTGAATGGAACTTTGAACAGGAATTGGATTGGATGTTATTTGATTATAAATCTCATCAACAACTTGCCCATTATACTGAAACTTTAAATAAATTCTATTTGAAAAATAAACCGTTCTGGGAAGTGGATGATTCTTGGGAAGGATTTTCTTGGATTTCCAGTGATGACAATACCCAAAACGTGATTGCGTTCCGCCGTATTGACGCAACGGGGCATGAACTGATTGTTGTTTGTAATTTCTCACCAATTACGTATTATAATTACCGGATTGGGGTACCATTCCAGACCAGCTATACAGAGGTATTTAATTCTGATTCCACTGAATTTGGTGGGCAAGGGAATTTGAACTCTACTCCAATTAAAGCGGAAAAGGTAGCAATGCATGGATATGAACAATCCATTGAGCTAGTTGTTCCACCAATGGGGGTAACCTATTTAAAACCACGTAGTATCCCAAGAAAGAAAACAGCTGATTCCAAAACAAAACCAGCGGCTAAAAAAGCAACCAAAAAAACGGCTGCTACTAAAAAATCAGATGTAGCAGAAAAAGTTGTAAAAGAAACAGCAAAAAAACCTGCTGTAAAAAAACAGGTGGAAAAAGAAAAACCAACGGTAGAAAAAACAGTAAAACAGGATACAGCAAAAAAAGCAACAACAAAATCTGTTTCTACAAAAACAAAGACAAAAACAGCAAAAGAAACATCTCCAAAACCTTCTGTAAAGAAAACAACAAAAGAAGAAAAAAATAAGAAATAAGAGAAAAAATTTTCAGGTTTTATTTGGGGTGTAATTTGAGATAGGAGGATTTTTATGTTTGTAAAGAAGGAATGTGTTGCGATGCTTTTAGCCGGCGGTCAGGGGAGCCGGCTGCATGTGCTCACGGAAAAAGTGGCAAAACCAGCAGTGCCTTTTGGGGGAAAATACCGTATTATTGATTTTCCGCTTTCTAACTGTGTTAATTCTGGCATTGATACTGTTGGAGTGTTAACACAATACCAACCATTGATTTTAAATGATTATATTGGGAATGGTCAACCTTGGGGATTGGACCGTGTTTATGGCGGCGTACATATTCTTCCCCCCTATCAAAGTGTATCCGGTGCAAGTTGGTACGCTGGAACAGCAAATGCCATTTATCAGAACATTTCCTTTATTGAACGTTATGATCCGGAATACGTTTTAATTTTATCTGGTGACCATATTTATAAAATGAATTATGATAATATGTTAAAAGTACATAAACAGCGTCAGGCAGATTGTACTATTGCTGTTTTGGAAGTAGAAATGCAGGAAGCAAGCCGTTTTGGAATTATGAACACGGATGAAAATGGGGATGTATACGAATTTGAAGAAAAACCGGAGCATCCAAAAAGTAATTTGGCATCTATGGGGATTTATATTTTTAATTGGGATGTATTAAAGCAATATTTAATTGCTGATGAAAATGATCCAAACTCCTCGAAAGATTTTGGGAAAAATATTATTCCAAATATGTTAAATGACCAGAAGAAATTGACTACCTACCATTTTGATGGATATTGGAAGGATGTTGGAACAATTGATAGCCTTTGGGAAGCTAACATGGATTTAATTAATCCGAATGTACCAATGGATTTGTATGATCCAGGATGGAAAATCTATTCCAGAAACCCAGTAGCACCACCTCATTATGTTTCCCGTAGTGCAGTAGTACAAAATTCTATGGTAACAGAGGGCTGTAAAGTATATGGAAAAGTAGACTTTTCGATTTTGTTTGCTTCTGTTACAATAGAAGAAGGGGCAATTATTCGCGACAGCATTATTATGCCAGGCGCCCATATCAAGAGTGGAGCTGTGGTTGACTATGCAATTGTTGGGGAAAACGCAGTAGTGGGTGAAAATGCTCATATTGGGGCAAGGCCAGAAGCTTCGATTGACTCGGAGAGCTGGGGCGTAGCTGTAGTAGGTCCAAATTTGACAATTTCAGATGGATCAATCATTCCTGCTAAAGCAATGATTGATAAGAACATGTAGGAGGTGGTACTGATGTTAGCAAGAGAACAAAAAGTAATGGGGATTATCTTTGCCAATATGCATGATATTGCGCTTTCAGATATTACAAAAAATAGAACAATGGCATCTGTACCATTTGGAGGCAGATATCGTTTAATTGATTTTCCATTATCCAACTTGGTAAATGCAAATATTTTTAATATTGGTTTAATTACAAAAGCGAATTATCAATCGTTGATGGATCATGTAGGTTCTGGACGTGAATGGGATTTGAGTAGAAAAACCAGCGGATTACATATTTTACCTCCATATGGTAACAAAAACTATGGTATTTACCGTGGAAAATTAGAAGCATTAGGTTCTGCTTTGGATTACCTAGCTGGAAGCCATGAAAAGTATGTAGTATTAAGCGATTGTGAAATTGTTTCCAATATTGATTTAACTCCATTTATCGAACAGCACCAGGAGAGCGATGCAGATATTACGATTATGTATTCTTCTGGTTATTTAGATCGCCAGGCTGCACAAGATTCTATTATTTTAAACTTTGATGATACAGGACGTTTAATTGAAACAATGTGTAATCCAGATATTTCTGGGGAATTTAACTATTCTTTAAATATCATGATTATGGAACGGGAATTCCTAATGCATATTGTGACAGAAGCGGTGAGCAAAGGAGAGTTTAGCTTTGACCGTGATATTCTCCAAAAAAGGAATAAGAATTATAAAATCTGTGGATACAGATATGATGGTCTAGTTCGGAAAATTGCATCAATAAAAGCTTATTACCAAGCCAACATTGATTTGTTGAACGAAAGTGTAAGAGATCAGTTATTTACCAAGGAAAGGTTGATTTATACAAAAATCAGGGATGAAGCCCCTGTACGTTATGGATTGCAGGCGCATGTAAAAAATAGTTTTATTGCAGATGGATGCATTATTGAAGGAGAAGTAGAAAATAGTATTGTTTTCCGTGGATGTAAAATTAAAAAAGGTGCAGTTGTTAAAAATTGTGTATTAATGCAGGGAACTGTGATTGGGGAAAAAGCGGAAGTGCAATATACAATAACAGATAAAAATGTTACGATTTCCGATTTCCGTACTATGATTAGTGCATCAACTTATCCTGCCTATATAGCAAAAGGAACTACGATTTAGTAAAAAACAGAGGGGATCCATGTTGGTTCCCTCTGGATTTTATCATAATAGTAAATTTATTTTTTCAACCAAATAATCATCCAATTGTAAAATGAATGAGGTGAACCAATGAAAGTTTTATATGCAACAAGTGAAGCCCGTCCCTTTGCTGCTTCTGGTGGTTTAGCTGATGTAGCAGGCTCTTTGCCAAAAGCAATTCGTGGAAAAGGGGTTGCTTGCCGTGTCGTAATGCCTTTATATGGGGACATTAGCGAGGAATGGCGCTCTAAAATGACCTATTTATGTAATTTTCAGGTAGATGTTGCTTGGAGAAAACAGTATTGTGGTTTATTTGAATATAACTATAATGGTGTGATTTTCTATTTTATTGATAATGAATATTATTTTAAACGACCTGGATTATATGGATACTATGATGATGCGGAACGGTTTGCGTTTTTCTCCCGTGCTGTTTTGCAAATGTTATGGCATGTCGATTTTATGCCGGATATTATCCATTGTAATGATTGGCAAACAGCGATGGTTCCTGTTTATCAGGATTTATTTTATCGGTATTGCGATAAGTTTTCCAATATTAAAACGGTATTTACAATCCACAATATCCAGTATCAAGGTAAATACGGCTTTGAATTGATGCAGGAAGTATTAGGTGTGCCTGATTACGCAAAACCGTTGATGCAATACGATGATTGCTTAAATATGATGAAAGCAGCAATAGAAGTAAGTAACCAGGTTACTACTGTAAGCCCTACTTATGCTCAGGAATTGTTGGATCCTTGGTATTCTCATGGTATGGATCGCGAATTAATTCATCATCAAGGAAAAATGCGTGGTATATTGAACGGAATTGATTACGAAACCAATAATCCAGAAACCGACCCTGATATTGCGGCACATTTTTCAGCCAAAGATTTATCCGGAAAGCGCAAAAACAAAAAAGCGTTGATGGAAGAAGTTGGTCTACCCTATAGTGATGAACCGTTGGTTGGTATTGTTACCCGCATGGTAGACCATAAAGGGTTGGATTTAGTACAATATGCTTTTGAAAATTTAGTGAATAATGGTTTTAAATTTGTAGTATTAGGATCCGGCGATTACGGTTATGAGAATTTTTTCCAGGCGATGAAAGAAAAATATCCAGACAGGGTTTCCACTACATTAGGGTTTATTCCAGCATTGGCCAAAAAGATTTATGCAGGAGCGGATATGTTTTTAATGCCATCTAAATCAGAACCTTGTGGATTAGCACAGATGATAGCATTGCGTTATGGTACAGTACCAATTGTTCGTGAAACCGGTGGATTAAAAGATAGTATTCAGGATTGTTCTTTGGGATCTGGCAACGGTTTTACCTTTAGTGGCTATGATGGGGAACAGATGAAAAACGCTTTGTATCGTGCAAAAGAAGTCTACTATAAAAAAGATGAGTGGGAATCGTTAGTCAAGTATGGTATGAGCTGTGATTTAAGCTGGAAGAATTCTGCTGCCCAATATATTGAAATGTATGAAGATGTTCTTCGCTTTTAAGGAATACGAGTAGATTGGTATCTATTCCTTCTAGAAATAGATAAAATAGACAAATAGGAAAGGAATCGGATAAAGTTATCATCCGGTTCCTTTCCTATTTTAGAAAGACCTATGTTAAAAAATATGTAAATGGTACATAACAGTATAAGATGCTACTAAGGTTTACAGCAAAACAATTAGAAAGTCAATTAAGTACTTAATATTACAAATTGGTCCAAAATTTACTTTTGGAAAAATGGCTAACAGATAATGGATAGAAACTTGTGTTCTCAATAAGATTACATCAGATTTTGCTATTGGAAATAAATTCCTCTATGAAGGGAAAACAATAATCGTATTTAAATTTGGAAGGAATAAAAATGTTAAATTCAAATAAATTATACTTATTGTATTTTGGAAAATAGGATACTATCAAAAAAATTGCCATTTTTAAAAATACTTTTTTGTAGAATCCCTTCCTGCTGAAAACCTGATTTTTTTAACACTTGGCACGATGCTAGATTATTAGAAAATACTTCAGCATAAATTCGATTGATATCCCAATAGTTCCATCCAATTTCACAAATTTGTTTTACTGCTTGAGTTGCAATTCCTTTATTCCAATATTCTTCTCCAATCCAATATCCTAGTTCTGCTGATTTTCTTTTTACGTCTAACTGTCTTGTAAGTCCAATGCTTCCTACAAGAGATCCATCTACTGTAATGGCAAAAGGAAGATCAATATTGGAATCTGCTTGTTGGCACATTTGGATGAAAAAAGCTGCATCTTTTGCTTGATATGGGTAGGGGAATACATCCCGTAAATAGTTTGCAATATTGGGATTATTGGCTAAGCGGGCTAATGGTTGTGTATCTTGGTTATTCCATTTTCTTAATTTTATTTCCATAAAAAAGCTCCTTTATTCATAGATTCAGTAAGTATAAGCCAGGAAAACTAGATTAAAATATAGATATGATGAATATGGATTATTTTTGATATCAAATGATTATGATAGAATACAAAAAGCTCCCTTTTGTAGAAGAAGGGAGCTTTTATCCTTATTGTTATAATTTTCCCTGGCTGTTTGCAACAAGATATGCGTTAATAAAATCGTCTAAATCGCCATCCATAACGGCATTAATATTTCCGCTTTCAAAATTAGTCCGGTGGTCTTTGACTAAAGTATAAGGCATAAATACGTAAGAACGGATTTGAGAGCCCCAGGCAATTTCCCGTTGTTCCCCCTTGATATCCTCGATGCGTTCTAACTGTTCCCGTTCTTTAATTTCCACCAATTTAGACTTTAACATTTTTAACGCCACAGCACGGTTTTGTAATTGGCTGCGTTCATTCTGGCAAGCAGTTACAATTCCAGTTGGAATATGGGTTAACCGGACAGCAGAGGATGTTTTGTTTACATGCTGCCCACCAGCACCACTTGCGCGGTATACATCCATTTTGATATCTTCCGGACGGATTTCTACTTCGGTATCATCATCAATTTCTGGGATAACTTCCAAAGAGGCAAAAGAAGTATGCCGCCTTCCGGAGGAATCAAACGGGGAAACCCTTACCAGACGATGGACGCCGGATTCAGATTTTAAATAACCATAAGCGTTTATTCCTTCTACTAAAACAGAAATACTTTTAATCCCTGCTTCTTCTCCTTCCACAAAATCCAGGGTTTTCACTTTAAATTCATGACGTTCTGCCCACCGGGAATACATACGGAATAACATTTCTACCCAATCCATTGCCTCTGTACCACCAGCACCAGCATGAAAAGTTAAAATAGCGTTTTTATCATCGTATTCCCCTGTTAACAAAGTTGAGAGAGTTTGTTCCGATACGGAACGTTGCATATTGGCAAGATTGGTTTTAATATCCTCCTCAAAACTATCATCCTGTTCATCCAATGCAAACTCTACCATCATAGCAGTGTCTTCATACATAGCAGATAAAGACTCAAATGCCTGTACCGTATTTTTTAATTTTGTGCTGCGCTTTAAGACCTTTTGGGAGTTTTCAATATCATCCCAAAAATTTGGTTGTGCTGCTTGATGGTCCAATTCGATAATCTCTTTATTTTTGCTTTCTATGTCCAAGGCTTGTTTCAATTCTTCTATTTGGGGCTTTAGTGCTGTAAGTTGCCCGCGGTATTCTTCAAATGCAACGGTATTCATTCCACATAATCTCCCAGTTCTAGTTTACTACATTCAATACGTTTTCTTCCTTATTATAATGAATCGAACAGAAAAAATCAAGCATATTAAAACGACCGTTGGCCCATACTTTTTATATCAGAAAAAAATCGCTTCCAAAATCGTCCTATAAAAAGGGAAATTAGAGGAAAATACGGATTTATAATTAAAGTTGTAATTCATTTGGAAAAATGTTATACTATTATACCAAGGTTAGTGGTATCAACTTTAAATTATGATAAATGAAATATTTTGTTATTTATAAGGGGGTAGAAAAAATGGGAAAATTCGTTGGACAAGTCTGCCCAGTATGCCAACAGAAATTTAAGGATCAAGATGATATTGTGGTTTGCCCAGAATGTGGAACACCACACCACCGCAGTTGTTATCAAGAAATTGAACATTGCGCTAATCAAAGTAAACATGGAACTGAATGGGAATATGAGACAAAACCCGTAACACCTAATAGAGAATCTCAACAGGAGCAGCCCCAACAATCTGGTCAGAAACATAATATTGTTTGTAGCCAATGTGGGGCGAATAATCCGCCGAATGGATTGTTCTGTCTTTTCTGCGGGGCTCCTTTACAACAAAAAGATGGAGTTCAAACACCACAGAATACGGTTCCACAACAATTGCTAATGGAGATGTCGTTGGGAGGATTGCATCCAGAAGATTCGATTGATGGAATTTCTGTAAAAGATTTTGCTGCTTTTATTGGAAGCAACACAGCTTACTATCTTCCAAAATTTAAGCGGTTCAGTGAAAAGAAATTTTTGTCCTTTAATTTTTCAGCTGCTATTATATCTCCCGTTTATTATTTGTTTCGTAAGATGATTCCGTTGGGTATCCTGTTTTTAATCATCAATCTATTGGCTACTTTTTGCTACACCATTGTACAGGTAAATACAATTGTGCCAATCCAAAATTCATTATTGTTAAACATAGCATATTATGGCATGCAGGCTATTGGTATTTTTTCTACGATTTTTGGATTATTAAGTGGATTGTTCGCAAACTGGATTTATTATAAATGGTCGGTGCGTACCATTAAAAAGTGTAAAGCGAAAGCAGGGGAAGATCTGGCAAAGTACCAAGAACTTTTGGTGAAAAAAGGTTCTGTCAGCCCATTGTTTGTAGGGATAGGATTAATTTTTATCTTTTTGTTTTCGATTATATTTAGCCTTGTATTGTCAATTTGATTTAGGAGAGTGATTATATGAAAAGAATTAGAAAAGCAGTTATTCCAGCAGCGGGATTGGGGACCCGTGTGTTGCCAGCTTCCAAAGCGATGCCAAAAGAAATGTTGGCGATTGTAGATAAACCGGCAATTCAGTATATCGTAGAAGAAGCAGTACAAAGTGGCATTGAAGAAATCCTGATTATTACCAGCCGAGGGAAAACCACAGTAGAGGACCATTTTGATCGTGCTCCTGAGTTGGAAGCTACTCTATTGGCCCGTGGAAAACAGGATATTTATGATGAGATTGTTTCTATTTCCAATTTAGCGAACATCTCTTATATTCGCCAAAAAGAAACCAAAGGGTTAGGACATGCTATTTTGTGCGCAAAGGCTTTTGTTGGAGATGAACCTTTTGCTGTTCTATACGGAGATGATGTTATTCGGGCGGATTATCCAGTTTGCCGCCAACTTTGTGACGCTTATGAAGAATTTGGTTTGGGTGTTGTAGGGATTAAAGAAGTATCCGAAGAAGCAATCCAAAAATATTCTTCTATGAAAGTACAGCCAGTACGGGATAATCTGTTTAAAATCAGCGACATGATTGAAAAACCAACACCGGATAAAATTATGTCCCTGTATTCTATTTTAGGCCGCTGCGTCCTACCACCAGAAATTTTTAATATTTTGGAAAAAACCCCTGCTGGTACTGGAGGAGAAATCCAGTTAACCGATGCAATGAAAAAGCTAGCGCAGGTAAAAGGAATGATTGGGGTTGACTTTGTTGGCAAACGTTATGATATGGGAAATAAACTGGGCATATTACAAGCAATTGTAGAAGTTGGGCTGGAACACAAAGAAGTTGGGGAAAGTTTTCGCTCCTATTTAAAAGAAATTTCTAAGACATTATAGTTGACAATCTTTTTATTGTTTGGTATAATATCAGAGTTATCCTTGCTCTACCCGAGTGAGGTAGGGCCAAAGACCAAAAGGAGGTGCTGAAATGGCAAAATTAACACAAAAGTATGAAACCGTTATCGTCCTGAGCACAAAAATCGGTGAGGATGGTATCCAGGCTCTTGTTGAGAAATTCAAAAATTTGATTTCAAAACACGGTACTCTTGAATCTGTTGATGAATGGGGCAAACGTAGACTGGCTTATGCAATCAACTATGAAACAGAAGGTTACTATGTTCTGTTTAACTTTGAAAGCAAACCAGATTTCCCAGCTGAATTGGATCGTATTTATAAGATCACAGACGGCATTTTACGTTCCCTGATCATTGCAAAAGAAGACTAAGCTGGTGATTCTATGTTAAACAAAGTTGTTTTAATGGGGCGCTTAACCGCTGACCCTGAGCTGAAACAAACAGCCAACGGGATTCCAGTATTATCTTTCAGCATCGCTGTTGACCGCTCTTTTGCGGCAAGAGGAACAGAACGTCAAACTGATTTTATCAACATTGTTGCATGGAGACAGACCGCAGAGTTTATCAGCCGTTATTTTACGAAAGGGCAGATGATTGCTTTGGAAGGATCGATCCAAACGCGCAGCTATGAAGATAGACAAGGAAACAAACGTACAGCGTTTGAAGTTGTGGTAGATCAGGCTCATTTTTGCGGTAGCAAAAATGAATCCACAGGCGCAAGACCTATGGTACAACAGCCAAGCTATCCAGCTCCACCAAAGTTTGAGGAACCAGCAAAAACGGGAGAAAGTTTCTCGGTAGGCGATTTTGATGATTTTGACGGATTTGAAGAAATAGGTACTGATGACAGTGACCTGCCATTCTAATTGTGTAAGGAGGATTTGATTATGGACAGACCAGTACGCGGTAGAAGACCTCGTAAAAAAGTTTGTGCATTCTGTGTTGATAAAGCAGAATACATCGATTACAAAGATGTTGCTAAACTGAAAAGATACATGAGTGAAAGAGCTAAAATTGTTCCAAGACGTGTTACCGGAACATGTGCTCATCATCAACGTCAGTTGACAGTTGCGATTAAAAGAGCTAGACATTTGGCTTTATTACCTTATATTAGTGACTAATATAACAGGATTTGGACGGTGTGGCAGGATCACATCGTCCATTTTGTTTTGTGGGAAAAGAGAGGATTGATTATGAACTCATTTTCCGGGTTCTTCCAAAAACACAGGGAATTTTTATGGTATACCTTATTTGGCTGCGGTACTGTAGCAATCAATTATATTACGTATCTTTTTTGTGAGTCTTTCCTACAAATTAATTATTTAATCAGCATTGTAGCTGCTTGGTTTCTTAGCTTTTTATTTGCTTTTATCACAAATAAGCTGTTTGTTTTTCAAAGTAAAAGTTTCCAATGGCTTTTACTGTTAAAAGAATTTGGGGGATTTCTTGTTTGCCGTGTGTTTTCCTTAGGAATTGAGTTAGTGACCATGTTTATCAGTGTAGGGATACTTCACTGGAATGATAAATGGATGAAACTGATTTCCAATGGCATAGTTATTTTAATTAATTATATTGGAAGTAAACTGGTGATTTTCCGTGACCGAAATAAATAAACCGTTGAATCCTACTAAGAGTAAGATTCAGCGGTTTTTTGTTTATATAATGATTGTCGATAAAAAATACACTTGTTTTCTTAATTGAATAATATTTTTGAATTTAAAAAAGTGATAGGTAAATATTAGCAAATGTATTTCCGTTGATCCGAGAGAAAATGCAAGAAAGGCATTCATATTTCTTCTAAGAATATTTAAGATGATTTATAGAGAAAATAGCTTTACTTTTATTATAAGAATTTTTATTGATATAAAAAGAAAGATGAAAGAATACAAATAATAATTGTTTTAAGGAAAAATTATTTTTGGTTCAAAAATAACTTAATAAGTACGCTTTGTTCTTATATGGTTTCAATATTTAATCATTTTTTAAAAAGTGTGTTATGATTTTTGCTTATTTTAACTTTATAATTCTATACAATTTTCACAAATAGCAGTTCTGCCACTTGTGAAAATAAAGAAACATGTATCATTTTGTTGATTTTAGCCTACAAACATGTTAAAATTATTAAAGATATTGTATATTTGAGGAGACTTAATATGTTTTGGGAAAAAGATATTGAAACCATGCCTCGTAACCAGTTGGAAGAATTACAACTGGAACGACTAAAATGGGTGGTTGACTATGCCGATAGAAATGTAGAATTCTATCATAAAAAATTTGAAGCAGCGGGGGTAACTTCAGAAAAAATAAAAAGCCTAGCTGATGTAAAATATCTGCCATTTACCACAAAAGCAGATTTACGTGACAATTATCCGTATGGACTTTGCGCAGCGCCAAAAAATAAAATTGTACGTACCCACGCATCTAGTGGGACAACTGGAAAACCAACAGTTGGTTTGTATACCAGAAATGACCTGGAAAACTGGGCAAACCAGGTAGCTCGTTTGGCGGTAGCGGTTGGAGTAACATCGGATGATATTATCCAAATCGCTTTTGGTTATGGATTGTTCACTGGAGCCTTGGGATTGCATTATGGTCTAGAAAAAATTGGATGTGATGTGATTCCAGCTTCTTCCGGAAATACCAAACGTCAGCTGATGTTAATGGAAGATTTAGGAGTAACTGGTTTAGTTGCAACACCTTCTTATGCGATGTATATGAGTGAGGTTGCAAAAGAAACCGGAGCAAAATTAGATGCCTTGAGAATTGGTTTATTTGGTTCCGAAGGATGCACCCCAGAGATGGCACATAAAATTGAAAAGAATTTCCATTTGTTTGCGACTGACAACTATGGTTTAACAGAATTAAATGGTCCAGGTGTTGCCGGTGACTGTATTGAAAAAACTGGGATGCATTTTGCGGAAGACCATTTCCTCCCTGAAATCATCAACAGCGATACATTGGAAGTTAAGGATAGAGGCGAAGAAGGAGAATTGGTAGTAACTACTTTGACCAAAGAAGGGATGCCAATGATCCGTTATCGCACCAAAGATATTACTCGTTTGCATTATGATGCGTGCCCATGTGGTAGGACCCATGTACGTATGGAAAAAGTAAAAGGCCGTTCGGATGATATGATGGTGATTAAAGGAGTCAATGTATTTCCATCTCAAATTGAAAGCGTTCTTGTGGGGATGGCTGAAATTGGTGGCCATTATCAGTTGATCATCCGTCGTGATGCAAAATATCGTGATACTTTGGAAATTAAAGTAGAATTAATTGATGGTTCCTTATTGGAAAATTTCAAGGCTTTGGAAGATTTACAGGCAAGAATTAACGCAAAATTGCGTGAAGTATTGCGTTTGGATGTAAAAGTTTCTTTGGTTCAACCAAAAACTTTGGAACGCTTTGAAGGGAAAGCAAAACGTATTGTTGATTTAAGAGATCAAGTAGAATAAAACAACCATATTGATAAATTGGAGGAATCTAAGGATGAAACAATTGCTTTTAGGAAATGAAGCGGTTGCCCGTGGTTTATATGAAGCAGGCGTATCTGTAATTTCCAGTTATCCTGGTACCCCTAGTACTGAGATTACTGAATTTGCAGCTACTTATGATGAAATGTACTGTGAATGGGCTTCGAACGAGAAAGTTGCTTTAGAAGTAGCCATTGGTGCCTCTTTGGCCGGAAAACGCTCTTTTACAGCAATGAAACACGTTGGTTTAAATGTTGCCGCTGACCCATTATATACTTTATCTTATATTGGCGTAAACGCCGGAGTAGTAATTGCGGTAGCGGATGACCCAGGTATGCACTCTTCTCAAAATGAACAGGACAGCCGCAACCATGCAAAGGGCTCTAAAGTTCCTATGTTGGAGCCTTCCAACTCCGCAGAATGTTTGCTGTTTACCAAATTGGGTTTTGAATTATCCGAAAAGTTTGATACACCAGTATTGTTACGGTTATCTACCAGGGTATCCCATTCCAGAAGTTTATGTGAGTTAAACGATCGGGTAGAATTACCAGATAGACCATATGAGAAAAATATCCAAAAGAATGTAATGATGCCGGCAATGGCAATTCGGAAACACCCAATTGTAGAACAACGTACTGCTGACCTTCGTGCTTATGCGGAAACAGCGGAAATGAACCGTGTAGAGGACAACAATAGTAAAATTGGTGTAATTACAGCAGGTTCCTGCTATCCATATGCCAAAGAGGCGCTGGGAGACAAGGTAAACTATTTGAAACTGGGTATGGCATATCCAATGCCAGTACAGTTAATTAAAGACTTTGTGGCAAAGTGCGATCAGGTTTTTGTTATGGAAGAACTGGATGACTTTATTGAAAGCCATTGTAAAAAATATGGTATTCCCGTTATTGGAAAAGAAGCGTTTTCTTTCTGTGGGGAGTACTCCCAGGCTACTATTAAAAAAGCGATTTTGGGCATTGAACCAGAGTGTTATCATATTGATACGGAAATACCAGGTCGTCCACCTGTAATGTGCGCTGGATGTCCACATAGGGGCGTATTCTATGCTTTAAAACGATTGAATGTATTTGTAAGCGGAGATATCGGCTGTTATACATTAGGTGCAGCAGCTCCATTACAGGCAATTGATGCTTGTGTCTGTATGGGTGCGTCTGTTTCAGGTGCCCATGGTTATTGTAAGGGAGTTGGTCCAGAAAAAGGAAAGGCAACAGTTGCAGTTATTGGCGACTCCACCTTTATTCATTCTGGTATTACCGGCTTAATTGATGTGGCTTATAACCAAGGGAATACCGTTACGATTATTATGGATAACTCGATTACTGGTATGACAGGACACCAGCAAAATCCAACAACAGGCTATACAATTAAAGGGGATCCAACTTCTGCTGTAGATCTGGAAGCTCTGGTAAAAGCAATTGGAATTAAACGGGTTACTGTTGTAGATCCATATGATATTGAAGCGACCTATCAAGCAATTAAAACAGATATTGCGTTAGATGAACCAACCGTAATTATTTCACGCCGTCCATGTGCATTGTTAAAAAATGTAAAACATAATCCTCCATTCCATATTGATACAGAAAAATGTATTGCATGTAAATCCTGTATGAGAATTGGATGCCCTGCTATGAGTTTACATAATGGCAAAGTTCAAATTGACGGTACCCAATGTGTAGGTTGTGGCGAATGCATTAGCCTGTGTAAATTTGGTGCAATCCAAACAAAGGAGGAGAACTAATATGAGTACAAGGTTCAACTTGGGTGTGGAATATGAAAATAAAAGCGATGTAAAAAGTATTATGATTGTTGGAGTGGGTGGTCAAGGCACTTTATTGGCTAGCCGTTTATTGGGAAATGTCATCCAACAAAATGGATATGATGTAAAGGTATCCGAAGTGCATGGGATGAGCCAGCGTGGTGGTTCGGTTGTGACTTATGTAAAATATGGGAAAGAAGTGTATTCCCCGGTGATTGAAAAAGGGGAAGCGGACTATATCCTAGCATTTGAATTATTGGAAGCAGCACGTTATCTGCCTTACTTAAAAAAAGGTGGAAAACTGATTGTGAACACCCAGCAGATTGATCCAATGCCTGTCATTACTGGCGCTGCTGTTTATCCGGAGAATTTATTGGATAAACTAAAAGCCTCAGGGGCAAATGTGATTGATGTAGATGCTTTTTCTACTGCGATGGAAGCGGGTAATCCAAAAGCTGTTAATGTAGCTTTAATTGGTACACTGGCAAAAAATTCTCAATTTACAAAAGAACAATGGGAACAAGCTATTAAAGAAACTGTACCAGAAAAATTTTGTGAATTAAACTTAAAAGCTTTTGAACTTGCTTATGAAAAATAATTCAATACAATAAAAGGAGGTTTGTCCATGTATATTAAGCAGATTTCCGTTTTTTTGGAAAATAAAGTAGGTCGTCTGGTAGAAATTACGGATACCATTGCAAAAGCAGGAATTGATATTAGAGCCGTTTCCTTGGCAGATACCAGTGATTATGGTATTTTACGGGTAATTGTAGATAATCCTGATCAAGCCGAGAAGGTGATTCGGGATGCCGGTTATACAGTAGCAATTACCAACGTGCTTGCAGTGGGAATCCAGGATAAACCAGGTACGTTTACCAAAGTATTGGCGTCGCTTTCTGAGAATGATGTGAATGTGGACTATATGTATGCATTTACAGGAACGCATAATGGTACGGCTTATGTTATCATGAAAATGGATAATTTAGAAAAAGGGATTCAAGTACTACAAAATAATAATGCGGTTGTGTTAAGCACAGATGAAATATATCATTTATAATATGAAATAACAAAACGCCTATTGTGTAATTGTAACAAATTATACAATAGGTATTTTATTTATCTTTTATAAAAGAAATTGGTTTGTAGAACAGATGGAAAATAATTTTGGTATTAAAAAATTGAGACAATAGCAAAACGAAAGATTATATTGCCTAAAATATAGATGTTTTACCAATGGCAGTGAATTTTGATAGAATTAAGCCTCTGCTTTTCGGATAAAACAAAGGAGATTGCTATATTTTTAATTGTTCATGTTTGCTAACATGGTTTTATTTAATTTTATGTTTTTTTGCAACTGTTTTAGTATAGGAATATATACTAAATGCAAAATTGAAATATCATGATTTTTAACCAATTATGATTATCGATCAAGAAAAAATGGAAAAAGGTTAGTTTGAACGGTTTCTCAAAAATTTTGGAATAACTTAAGTATATTGTACAAGAGGAAATAACGATGACATTGCAACAACTACGGTATATTATTGAAATTGTAAATAGTGGCTCGATGAGTGCAGCCTCTGAAAAATTGTTTCTTACACAGCCCAGCCTGTCCATGACAGTAAAAGAATTGGAACAAGAATTGGGGATTGAAATATTTTTACGGACAAACCGAGGAATTTCATTGACAAATGACGGAGTAGAATTTTTAGCATATGCCCGCCAAGTTGTAGAACAAGTTGACCTTTTAGAAAGTAGATATCATACAAAAAAACCTTCCCGCCGAATCTTTTCAGTATCCACCCAACACTATGCTTTTTCAGTCAACGCTTTTGTCAATCTGGTAAAAGAGTACAATCACAATGAATATGAATTTACTTTACGTGAAACCAAAACACATGAAATTATTGAGGATGTGAAAGAATTTCGCAGTGAAATAGGAGTACTCTTCTTGAGCAGCTTTAACCAAAAAGTTATTAAAAAAAACTTGCGGGAAAGTGGTTTGGTATTTCATCCCCTTTTCGAGGCAAAAGCCCATGTATTTATTAGTAAAAACAATCCACTGGCACAAAATCGTCAGGTGACATTAAAAGATTTACAAGAATATCCATGCCTTTCGTTTGAACAAGGACAGTATAATTCTGCTTATTATTCGGAAGAATTGCTTAGTAATGTATGTCATCCTAAAAATATTATGGTGAGTGATCGAGCAACTTTATTTAATTTATTGATTGGATTAAATGGTTATACCATTTCTACTGGTATTTTAAGCGAGGATTTAAATGGAAAGGATATTGTATCTGTACCACTTAATGTTGAAGAAAGAATGACAGTAGGATATATTGTACATAAAAATATTGGATTGAGTAAAATTGCCTTATCCTATATTGAAAAGTTACAACACTATATTTTTCAACAATTAAACGAAAAAATGAAGAAACTCTGGTAAAAAAATTATCATGTATCATTTTTTATGATGGTTGTTACAATATTTTGTGATTTTAGAAAAGATATTGATTTATATGGGAAATAATGCTATTATGAAAAATAAATAAAGGTATTTTGATCAATATAGAAGATAATAGTACTACTTTTGATCCAAAGAGAAGAAAAAAGGAGAGAAAGAATATGGCATCCAACATTATAAAAATTATGGAGCCAATAATTTATCAGCTGAGAGAAAATCCAATCCATATGATTCGAAATATCCAACGGATGAAACAATATAAAAAGAAACATAAAAATCAGTTGATAAATAAAGAGCATACCATGTTAGAAGAGGTATGTTTTGATCCACAGGAAAATATTACAGTCTATTTAGATTTTTTATGTGAAAAAATTTTTCCTTTAAATACAGCTAAAAAACCACTACAAAAACGGATACAGGGTGCAAAATTACATCAACATAACCATGAATTTTTTGAGATGTTTTATCTATATTCAGGAGGATGTACCTGTTGTTTAGGAGATCGGGAGATAGAACTTCAACCAGGATCTATTTGGATTTTAAATACAAAACTACCTCATAGCATCGTATTACATGATAATAGTACCAATTTAATTAATATATTAGTGCGGAGCTCTAGTTTTTCTCATACACTAATGGAGTTATTGAAACCGGATAATTGTTTTTATCATTTTTTTGTAAATGATGTTTTTGGGGAAGAAACAACAGCCGATTATATGTCGTTTCAATTAGAACCAGATTCTATGTCAGAAATTTATTTAAGTCAGATTTTAAAGGAATATCTGCAACAAGAAAAAGCATCTCAAACCATTATGTTGTATTTGTTTTGCTGTTTATTGGTGGAACTATCCCGCTTATATGAACAGCAAATTACAATAAAAGCAAAAGATAAATTGAGTTTATGCGATATTCTTGGATATATGAAAGAAAACTATACTTCAGTGACATTACAGGATTTATCAGAGCATTTTCATTATTCCTCCCATTATATTTCCGAGTTATTATTACAGTATACTGGAAAACGTTTTTTAAAAATTAAAAATGAGTTATGTTTGAAAAAGGCAAAAGAAATGCTTGCAAATACTGATTTATCTATTGATCATATCGCTATGACAGTAGGATATGAATACCGAAGTAGTTTTGATGCAACTTTTAAAAAAGAATTTCATATTACTCCAAAACAATATCGGAAGCAATTAGATGAAATTATAATACATAATAATAAAGCAGAATAAAAATATCTTTTGTTGTTTGATTTAAAGATGTAGGGGATACTATAATATTAACTTTTTTGTATTATTGTTATATAATTAAAAAAATATAAAAATATGACAAGAAAACATTAAAATAATATTGTGAAACGGTTTGGATTGTGGTATACTTTTAGACGTTCTTTGAAAGTCTTGCTAAGAGAATAGAATCAATACAATGGAGATGAATACTTTGCTGGATTTAACGCCTAAGCGCAATCGTCATACAATTGCTCCAGTACGGATTATTTGTTTTAGTTTTTTATTAATTATTCTTGTAGGAACAATTTTATTAACCCTTCCCATATCTTCAAAAGCGGGAACGGTTACTTCTCCTTTAAACTGCTTATTCACTGCAACTTCAGCTACTTGTGTAACAGGATTAGTTGTATATGATACGTTTACCCAGTGGACACCATTTGGGCAAGGGGTTATTTTGGTACTCATCCAGTTGGGTGGATTAGGGTTAGTAAGTTTTACGACATTTTTTACTCTTTCTATCCGTGGAAAATTAGGGCTACGTGATTTGCGGATAGCTGGGGAACATATGAATTTTGGCAGCTTAGATGGGATTCAAAGTGTTATGAATACCATTATTCGTGTAACCCTTTTATGTGAAGGCATTGGCGCTATTTTATTAATGTTCCGTTTTATTCCCATGTTTGGATTAGAAGGTATTTTTGTTTCTGTCTTTATGGCGGTTTCAGCTTATTGTAATGCTGGTTTTGATTTGTTAGGACAATTAGAGCCTGGAGCTAATTTAACAGTAATAGCGGACGATTGGTTTGTGCAGCTAGTATTAGCGGCTTTAATTATCGTGGGTGGCTTAGGTTTTATTGTTTTCCATGATATTTTTACTTCTAGAAGGCACCATGAAAAAGTGCATAACTTAA
Source organism: Massilioclostridium coli (assembly GCF_900095865.1). Classification (GTDB taxonomy): domain Bacteria; phylum Bacillota; class Clostridia; order Oscillospirales; family Ruminococcaceae; genus Massilioclostridium; species Massilioclostridium facile. Next base: position 58,289 of record NZ_FMIZ01000004.1, read on the forward strand.
TGTTACATTCTAAGATAGTGTTAATTACGACAGGGCTATTATTATTGATAGGAACTGTATTAATTTTTATTTTAGAATATAATCATACCTTAAGTGGAAAACCATTGTGGGAAAAAGCTGTGAATTCGTTTTTCAGTTCTACAACCGCCCGTACAGCAGGATTTAATGTAATTAATTATGGCGAGGCTGTCCCTTTAACTAAAATGCTAACCTGTGTATTGATGTTTATTGGAGCGTCCCCAGGTGGTACAGGGGGTGGTGTAAAAACATCTACTCTATTTGTATTGTTAATGACAGTATACAGTGTGATGAGGGGGTTTGAGGACACCACGACATTTAAGCGCCGTGTAGGGCGTTCCACCATTTATAAAGCGATTGCTTTGGTGTTTTTTTCTATTATGCTATTGACTATTTCTACAATATTATTGATGATTTTCGATAGTGATCAAAGTGGATTAAATTTATTATTTGAGACTACATCAGCCTTTTCTACCACTGGATTAAGTGCAATTGGTTCTGGAAATCTTTCGGCACCGTCTAAAATTGTTTTAATTTTATTGATGTATATTGGAAGGGTAGGACCCATTTCATTTATTTTAACATTAAATAGTACCTATGGTTCTAAAGGTAAAAATATGACTTTACCAGAAGGAAAAGTGATGGTAGGGTAACTTCTATTGTATAAAACTGCTTAAATCCCGAAATTTTTTTGGATTTAAGCAGTTTTTTGATTAATTAGATTGATTTTTATAATAATTTGTTGACAATTAACAAATATTCCGATATAATGATAGATAATTAGAAAATAGAAAAAATAATCCAAATATAACGGAAGAATAACATATTATTTGGTAATAAAAGGAGAATGAAATATGCAAAACGGTTTTTCACAACCACCTTACCCAAATCCCAATATGCCACCATACTATCCACCTCAACCGCCACGTAAATCCAGTGGAAAATCAATCGCTTCTTTAGTGTTGGGAATCATTTCAGATGCATTATTGGTAATTACTTGTTGTGTTTTCCCTTGGATTTCATTAATATGCTCTATTATTGGTATTATTTTAGGGATGTTAGGGAAAAAAGAAAATTCGAATGGAGTTGCAATTGCCGGATTAATCACCAATATTATTGCATTGGTTTTATCTATTGCAATGGTATTTTTGGTTATTTTAGTTTATATTGGTATCTTGGATACTTCTGGATGGTACTATAATTATTCTTTCTATAGTCCATTTATTCAATAATGAGGAATTAGATAAAGACCTGTAGTAAATTACTACAGGTCTTTTATTATGTCGGAAATTGAAGCCATATTATTGACAATAGATAGAAAAATAGATATATTAAATAATGGAAAATAATATAATAATGATGGCATAAATTGAAACTTTATTTAGCTCAGGAGGAAAAATAATGGAGATTTTAAAATGTAAAATGTGTGGAGGAGATATCCAAGTAGAAGGAAACCAAGGATTTGGAACCTGTGAATACTGTGGAACCACCATGACTTTACCAAAAATAGATAGCGAACAACAGGCCAACCAGTTTAATCGCGGAAATCATTTTAGAAGGAATGGAGAATTCGATCGTGCCTACCAAGTATATGAACGTATCATAGAGCAGAATCCTACTAATGCGGAAGCTCATTGGTGCTTAGCATTGAGCAGATATGGGATTGAATATGTAGAAGACCCAACCAGCCATGAGAGAATACCAACTTTTCACAGAATGAGCTATGACCTGATCATGAATGATGCTGATTATCAGGCGGCATTACAGTATTCAGAAGGGATAACCCGTTCGTTATATGAAAAAGAGGGGAATCGGATAGCGGAAATCCAGAAAGGGATGCTGGCGATATCACAGCAGGAAGATCCATATGATGTATTTATTTGTTATAAAGAAACGGATGAGAAAGGAGAAAGGACGCAGGACAGTGTGATAGCCCAGGATATCTACTACCAATTGGTAAATGAAGGGTATAAAGTGTTTTTCTCACGGATTACATTAGAAGGAAAATTGGGACAAAAATATGAGCCCTATATTTTTGCAGCATTAAACAGTGCAAAAACAATGCTGGTAGTGGGAACAAAACCAGAGTATTATAATGCAGTATGGGTAAAAAATGAATGGGGTAGATACCTACAATTGATGAAAAAAGATAAAAATCGGTTAATAATTCCATGCTATCGAGATATGGATCCATATGACTTGCCAGAGGAACTATCTTATTTCCAAAGCCAGAATATGGGGAAAATAGGATTTATACAAGATTTAATTCATGGGATAAAAAAGATATTATCCGACAAACAGGAACCTGTCCAAGCAACAGTACAGCAGGCTGTATCTGTCCAGAATACGGTGAATGACCAATTGCGAAATATTGTGGCATTGGGTTTCATGGATTTAGAACAGGGGAAAAATGAGTCCGCAGAACAAACTTTTCGAGACGCATTGAAAATGGATATGAAATGTGCTGAAGCATATTTGGGATTATATATTGTAACCCATAGCAAAGGGCATAAAAATTTGCAAGGAGAGTTAAACTCATATGCATCCAAAATGAAACGGTATGCTCCACAAATGACAGAATTTGAAAAAGAACTGTTTCAAGATGAAATGCAGTTGAAAATTGTACAGTCATACCTTTATATGAAGGACAACGATCGTATTAAAACAATTCTACAGATACAACCGGATATTTTAGAATCCAGAATATATGAACCAACAGCCCATTATCCGTTGTTGACCTGGGCCATTTTAGAAAAAGATATGGAAATGGTGGCCGTCTTATTAGAAAATGGAGCAAATCCAAATGGAGAGAGAATTTGTACAACAGATTATGCCGAAGTACATATTAGCCCGTTAGGGGATGCTATTTGGAATGAACCAAATGTAGAGATTGTAAGGTTGCTATTGCAATATGGAGCGGATGCCAATGGATATAGAGTATATCAAAAAGACAATGAGTATGCTGTATACAGTTTACTATCCGATGCCATTTGGAATGCACATAATATAGAGATGGTACAGCTATTGCTACAACATGGCGCAAACCCCAATTTTATGTATCAAAGCCATAATGAAGATGGAACAGTAGATGAATATACTATGTTATCCGATGCCATTATTTATGCACAAAATATGGATATGGTGCAATTATTGTTGCAATATGGAGCCTCTTTAGATACTGAAATTACAGTGGAAAGAAGAAAAAAACCAATCCGGAAATTTCCATTCCGCCGTTTAATGAAAACGACCATATCCCCTGACTTTTTAAGACAGTTAAAAACTATTGGTTGGAAAGAGGGATGGTTTTAATCTCTAAAAGTAAAAATACTGTAAATACCAGCTGGTATTTCGGAGAATAAAAAAAGCAATTAAACTGATCATAAACAGTACAGCATACCACCAGTGAAATTTTATTTTAATCGGTTTATCTGCAAAGAAAATAGAATGGATGGTAAACCAAATAAGAAATAATAACCCTATAACAATCCACAGGAAAAAGTAAGGATTGTATCGAAAGGCTTGTAATAAATCCAACTGTATGATACAATCGAACATACGGGTTAATCCACAGGACCAGCAAGCTAATCCAGTGGTGTTTTTTATGATACAACCTTCTGATAGTCCCATCCATTGGGTGGGATACCATTGGAAGTGATGGAATAAAAACCAGCCAACGAACAATACGGTCCAGATACCGATACATAAAATACGTTTTGTTTTATGGGAAAGTGTCAATGGAAAATCCCTTCCTTTCAAAAATCTCAAATAGGGGTGTTATGATGGAACGACAAGAAAAAATTTTTCAGCATGTGACCAAATATCTCACCATTGGTTTTATCCTTTTCGGACTAGTGATGACGATATACAATCTATTTTATTCTACACCATACTATATAGCTTTAAGTGCGGCATCTATTTTGTTCGCATTTATCCCTGCTGTGGTGTACAAGATATTCCGATTAAAACCAGTATACTCGTTAACTTTTTTATCCGATTTATTTTGCATTTTAGCCTTTACCATAGGGATGGTATTTCATGGTTATACAACCCTTCCCGGCTTTGATAAATTTGTGCACACATTATCAGGGGTATTTTTTGCCTTGGTAGGGTTAGGCCTTTATTATCTGTTAAAGCCAGATCGAACAATGCAAAAATCCGATGGACCACAAGCAATTGTGTTTAGTGTCTCGTTTGCTATGTTAATTGCGGTAGTATGGGAAATTTTTGAGTACGCAATTAATTTAGTGTTGCATAATGACCCGCAAAAAGTGTTAAATACTGGTGTAAATGATACGATGCTGGATATGATTGTGTGTTTGATTGGCGCACTGTTTTTGGCTATCTGTATGTATTTTTATTATCAAAAAGGAAAAAAAGAGTTTTTTATGCGAACCTTTGAAATCTTTTGTATTAAGAATATTCAGAGAAAATAATTTATTTTTTTACCCATTTACAGCATTGCTGTAAATGGGTTTTTTATTGATTAGGGAAACCACCGGCTATGCCAGTGGAGGTGCCTCGTAAAAAAGCTTTCGCTTCAAATATCGAGCGAAGCGAGCTACTAACAAGCAATCTAGCAAGTTCATCAAGCTCGGAAAGAAGCATAAGTGCCTGTTTACGGGCGGCGGAGCAGTAGATGCAAGAGAAAGAATGTTCAGTGCATCTTTAGATGCCCGCCAGTAAAATGCCCTTCTAGGGCTTAATCAAGCCTCCGGCTTAGCCGGAGATCATGGCTGCTATAATAACACAAATAAATAGATTGTTAAATGACTTGGATTATATGTAAATAAATAATATCTATTTTAGAAATTTTGCACTTACTATTTTATCAATTCTTATTTTGGGTCATAAAATATTAAACCTTATCCAATAGGAAAAATATGATTCATTTTCGTCAATAGTATATTTACAGCCAAAAAGGTTTCGTATGATAAATCATTTTTATTACATCATGTTAAACCATATTTTGTTCCGTATGGTTTTTATTATAATAAAATTTTATCATAAATACAACTGGGATTTTGTTCTGTTTTTTCGGTAGCATCCATATAATTTGGATATGGGGTGATGCCAGTGAATTGGAAACAGAAATTATTTGGTTCGGTTTGTGTTCTCTTAGTAGCTGCAATCGGATGCAATTTTATTGGAGCTGTTCAGAAATATACATCTTCCCAGTCGTTGGTGCAGGCAGCAGATGGAAAACCAATCCAGTGGGTAACATTTGATCCCCCTTATTCTGCATTAGTAAAAGCAATGAACTATGATATAGAGAGCCAGTCTCAAGAAATCCAAATTGACTGGGTGGATCTGCTCGCCTATTTATCCGCCAGTTATTGGGGGGAATGGAAAAAGTATAAGGCAAAAGATATGGAGGAAGCAGTAGAAAAGTTAAAGTCAGGTGTAAAAATAGAAGAACTAGCAGCCGATTATCAATATTTTTCTTATTATCAACAAGCTTATACCGCTGTACTTGGCGGGATGGTAGGGGAATATCAAATTGGAAATGGAGAAACCGATGCTTCTGGTAACCCTATTATGGAAACAAAATATGGATTAAAGGCATATTCCCCAATTGCATATGGATATTCTTTTAGCCATTATGATGATTTTGGAAATTCCCGAAACTATGGATATAAACGAAAGCATCTTGGAAACGATCTGCTTGCTTCAATTGGAACGCCAATTGTCGCAGTAGAAAGTGGGATTATTACCCATATAGGTTGGAACCAATACGGTGGATGGAGAATTGGCATCCGAAGTTTAGATGGAAAGCGGTATTACTACTACGCTCACTTGAGAAAAGACCATCCCTTTCGGCAAGACTTGACAGAAGGTACCTTAGTGGAAGCCGGTGATTTGATTGGTTATGTTGGAATGACTGGATATAGCACGAAAGAGAATGTGAACGGGATGCAAGTACCACATTTGCATTTTGGCATGCAGTTGATTTTTGATCCATCCCAGGAAGAAGGAGAACATGAGATTTGGATTGATGTGTATGAAATTATTAAATTACTGGAAAAACACAAATCGCCCCTCTTGCAGCAAGAAGGGCAATCCGATTATATTCGTAAATATGAATTTGTTGACCCAACAGTAGAAGAATATGTTCGTAAAGGTTCAGATATAACCCCACAACCCTCTAATTGAGGCTTCTCCGTGATGGATATATTGTTGCTTACCGTCAATTTCACAAATTAATTGGCCAGTATCTGAAATAGCAACTGCTTTGCCTTGTTTTTCTACTTGGTGAAATAATACCCGGACCTGTTTTCCCAGTGTAATACAATGCTTTTGATATTGTGGTAGGATGCCTTCTACAAAACCTAATTTTTGGTATTGTTTCCACAATTGGTTGAATTCCTCCAGATAACCGGATAAGATTTCTTCCATGGTATAGTTTTTTTGGGTTTCCAACCATAAGCTAGTAGCATAAGTAAGCTGTTGTTGCTCAAATTTGTTTTGCGTTTGATGCAAGTTAATCCCAATCCCACAAACCACATGAATGGAGGAACCTTCAATTGTACTTTCACATAGAATACCGGAGACCTTTTTTTGGTGAACAACAATATCATTTGGCCATTTAATTCCAGCATCTGAAACAGATAATTTTTGAAATAATACTATTTCAGCTAAGCCACAAATCAAAGATAAAAAACTTAAATCCTGCGGTTGGCAATTTTTTAGTACAAAGGAAAAAGCAATTGCGTCCCCAGGCGCAATCTCCCAAGACCTTCCTTTGGTACCTTTTCCGCCAGTCTGGCAATCAGTATAAACAACAGTGCCATTTTCTAGTAGGTCCATTCGCTGTTTACAATAGGTATTCGTAGAATCCACTTGCTTTAAATAGATGGTGCGGTGCCCAACAAAAAATGGTTTCAAAACCGTTCCACCTCCACTGTATGCATGGCGATACCAGCTTTGGTAATATCAATAACGCCGTAGCTGGGTAAACCGTTCCGTGGCAATGTTATGCTGCCAGGGTTCATAATATATAAGCCGTCTTCATAGTCTGTAAAGTTTTTATGGGTATGGCCATATAATGCAATAGAGGCATTTTCCATCCGCGCTTTGGCTTTTAATTTGTCCAAATTGGATTTTACACCATAAATATCCCCATGGCATGCAAATATAAGATTACCATTACAGTCAATAGTACGGGTTAGTTTTTCATCGGAATAGCGGTCACAGTTGCCATGTACCGCAAGAAATTTTTGTTCCGGATACAGGCAGCGGATATCCTCTAACTCCTGCAAACCATCTCCAAGATGTAGGAATAAATCAGTAGAATCCAGGTGGCGCTTTATGACCCAGTGTAACCGTTTAAAGTTTCCGTGAGAATCGGATATGACGATTATTCTCATAACTTTTTACCTCCGGCAAGATATTTGTATGGTAAAACTTATTTTATCATAAAAAATTTAGAAAGAAAAGGGGACTCCTATGAACAACAAATCTTCTCAAACCAATATGGATGATTTTTTACAAAAACACAAAAATATGAAGGGCAAGCAGCCAGAAGAGATTTTAAAATCCTTAAAGCCAGAGGATGCTGAAAAAGTGCGTAATATTATGAATAACCCTGAAATGACAAAAAAAATTTTAAATTCCCCACAAGCTCAGGCGTTAATGAAAAAATTGATGGGTGGTAAACATGAGTGAAGATTTATCCCAAATGCTGCAAAATTTTTTGGGAACGAAAGAAGGGCAGCAACAGCTACAGTCAGTAGCGGAAATGCTTGGTTCGGGAGAGGGCGGTTTTGACCTTTCCCAGCTAAGTGGGCTGTTGGGTGGAGGGGAATCACCAAAAAAGGAAGAACAAAAACCCACCGCAATGGATTTTGGTGGGTTGGATATGAATATGATTATGAAATTACAACAGATGATGGGACAGTTCAATAGCCATGACAAAAATACAGATTTAATCATGGCGTTAAAGCCGCATTTAAAGCCAGAACGTCAGTCCAAAGCAGACGATGCTATTAAGATTATGCGGTTAATCTCCCTTTTACCTTTGCTAAAAGACAGTGGATTGTTTGGTAAGCTGGGTGGGGAATAATACGGGAAGGAGGAGTAAAATGGCACAACAATATTCTCATTCCGAAATGATGGCGATGCAGCAGGATGCAATCCGCAGGGTACAAGAAATGCATCGGCGTTCTCAGCAAAAAATTCAAAATCAATCCCACCATTCCCGTAATAATACCCATCCATCCTCCCAGCAGAAAAATCAGGAATTTCCTGACAAAAAACAGAATAGCCAACAGCCTATTGTACCCGCTAAGCCAAACGAAGAATCTCCATTATCCAAAATTTTAACAGATTTAAATCTGGACCATGACCGGATTATCATTTTAGCTTTAATTGTACTGTTGTTAAATGAAGGTGGAGATAAACTATTGATTTTAGCGTTGTGCTATCTATTAGGATAGTATTTAGAATTATATTTGAGTATTGGCGTTTTGATTTTGTTGTGATATAATACAAGATAGTTCAACCAAAATCCAATTAGATAAAATCTAATTTTGATAGGAGATACTGATAAAACCAGGAGATAGTTCCCGGTTTTATCAGTCTTTCTTTGTGCTCATTCAAAGGACAAGGCTGTTTTCTGTCAGGAGGTACAGTATGGTATTGCTAACATTAGATCAGATAACAAAATCTTATACAGAAAAAAAGCTATTGAATCAAATCAGTTTTACCTTAAACGAAGGGGATAAAGTAGGAGTTATTGGAATTAATGGTACGGGAAAATCCACCCTGTTAAAAATAGTTGCTGGGATTGAACAGCCGGATCAGGGAAAAGTGGTAAAAAGCAATTCGGTACGGATTGGGTACCTGCCACAAAACCCTGTGTTCACCCCTGGAAACACTGTTTTAGAGCAGGTATTAGATGGAATATCAAACCAGTTGGATACCAAAGAATATGAAGCAAAGGCGATGCTGCAGAAATTAGGGATTGCAGACGATACCCAGTTAGTGGATGAACTATCTGGTGGGCAGAAAAAGCGAGTAGCAATTGCGGCTGCACTGCTCCATCCCTGTGAAGTCCTAGTAATGGATGAACCTACTAACCATTTAGACCATAAAATGGTAACTTGGCTGGAAGAGTATTTGAAAAAATATCGTGGAGCATTGTTGATGGTAACCCATGACCGCTATTTTCTAGACCGTGTTACCAATCAAATTTTAGAAATTGACCGTGGCGCTATTTACCAATATGAAACCAATTATTCTGGTTTTGTACAGCGAAAAGCAGAACGTGAAGAAATGGAAGCTGCTTCAGAACGCAAACGGCGTTCTCTATTAAAGAAAGAGTTAGCTTGGATGCAGCAGGGACCAAAAGCACGAGGTACCAAAAGTAGATACCGAATTGAGCGATATGAAGAATTAAGCAGCCAACAAGGAAATCTACCAGAACAACAGTTAGAATTAAATTCCTTGGCATCTCGCTTAGGAAAAAAGATTGTAGAACTAGAGAATATTTCAAAATCCTATGATGGACAGCTTTATATTAACCAGTTTAGTTACAATTTGTTGCGCAATAGCAGGATAGGAATTGTCGGCCCCAATGGATGTGGAAAATCCACATTGCTAAAGATTATTTGTGGAAAAATCCAGCCGGATTCTGGAATAGTACATATCGGAGAAACGGTTAAATTTGGATATTTTTCTCAGGAATGTGATGAAATGGACCTTTCCATGCGGGTGATTGATTATATCAAGGAAGTGGCAGAAAGGATTCAAACTCCAGATGGTGTTTTGACTGCTAGCCAGTTATTGGAGAAATTTTTGTTTCCCGGGGATTTGCAATGGAATACGATTGGAAGATTATCCGGAGGAGAACGGCGGCGGTTATTTCTTTGCCGCATTTTGATGAATGTTCCTAATGTGCTTTTATTGGACGAGCCTACCAATGATTTGGACATCCAAACGATGGTAGTGTTGGAGGATTATCTGGAACATTTTGATGGTGCTGTAATTGCGGTTTCCCATGACCGTTACTTTTTAGATAAAATGGCAGATTTTATTTTTGCTTATCAACCTGGTGGGATTATCCGACAATATGTAGGCGGTTATACTGATTATGAACAGCAGATCAATTCGGAAGAACTATCTTCTAAACCAGTTCAATCCAACGGAAAAAATGTAAAAAATATACGGCCTAAAAAGCAGGATATGCCAAAAACAAAATTTAGTTATAAAGAACAGTATGACTATGACCACATTGACGGTGAAATTGAAGCATTAGAACAAAAGTTGGCAGAAGTTGCCCGCCTGATTGAAGAACAGTCCAGCGATTATAGTAAGCTGCAGGAATTGCTGGAAGAACAGGAACAATTGAATGAAAAACTGGAAGAAAAAACAGAACGCTGGGTCTATTTGAACGAGCTGGCGGAACAAATAGAAAATGCGAAAAAATCATGAATTATCAATTGATACGTTCTAAACGAAAAACAGTAGCGATTCAAATCAAACAAGATGGGACGATTCAAATTAAAGCACCGAATCGTCTTCCCTTGCGGTACATCGAACAGTTTCTTCGGGAAAAGCAAGGATGGATTCGGCAGCATGTTTATCAGATGTCACAATGGATGGAACAGAAACAGCAGTTTTCTATTCAACCGGGGGACAACATGTTGCTGTTGGGAAAAGAGTATCCAGTTCAGTTGGGGGACCAAGTATGTTTTCGAGAAAATAATTTTTATGTCCCCAAAATGGAATTTTCAGCATTGCAGCCAAGATTAATACAGCTTTATCGTGAACTTGCACAACAAATCATTCTTCCACGTGTAGAATGGTATGCAAAAAAAATGGGGCTATCCCCTACTTCAGTGAAAATTAGTTCCGCAAAGAAACGCTGGGGTTCCTGCTCTGGGACAAATCGGATTAACTTTAGCTGGAGGTTGGTAATGGCCCCTTTGTCAGCTGTGGATTATGTGGTGGTACACGAACTTTGCCATATGATAGAACATAACCACTCAGCAAATTTTTGGAAGTTAGTTTCCCAGATTGTTCCGGATTATTCAGAGCAAAAGCAACAGTTAGCAGAACTTTCCTATCGTTTGATACAAGAAAATTGGGGTGATTAAATGGTGACAATTTGGGTGGATGCAGATGGATGTCCGGTTGTAAACCAAACAATTCAGATTGCTTCAAAATATCAATTGGATGTTTGGCTGGTGTGCGATACTTCTCATGAATACCATCGGGAAGGTGCAAGAACTCTGGTAGTGTCTAAGGGGAGAGATAGCGCTGATTTCGTTTTGGTAAACCGTATCTGTAAAAATGATATTGTGATTACCCAAGATTATGGTCTAGCTGCCATGTGCTTGGCAAAACAGGCAGTTGTAATCAATCAGGATGGAATGCGATACAATGAATTTAACATTGACAGTTTATTGTTAGCACGGCATACAGCAAGAAAAATCCGAAATAGCGGCGGTAGGTTAAAAGGGCCTTCTAAACGGACAGAGCAACAAAATAAGATTTTTCAGAGAGAATTAGAACAGTTAGTAATAAATCAATTTGAAATATAGGAGGTGGGGTAGGATGAAAGTTACCATTATTCATTCTAACGGGAGAAAAGAGAACACATGGGAGATTACCCAGATGTTCCGGTATCAACTATCAAAATATCAAAAAATAGAATTTAAAGAGCATGATTTATCTTCTGAGTTTCCTTATTTTTGTACAGGTTGTCATAACTGTTTTTTACATGGAGAACAAACCTGTCCCCATTTTCAAAAATTGCAGCCTATTTTAGAGGATTTCCTCTCTGCAGATGGGGTGATTTTAGATAGCCCTGTATATTGCATGGATGTTAGCGGGCAGATGAAGTCTTTTTTAGACCATCTTGGTTATATGTGGATTGCGCATCGTCCACGAATCGCTAATTTCTTTGCGGTTGGAATGGCAATCTCTACAGCAAGCAATGGAGGTTGTAGTTATACAAATAAAACTATGGAGCGCAGTTTCGAATATTTAGGATTCCGGCGTTGGTATCATCTTGGTGTGTTAAAATCGGAAATTGAGGAGGAAAAGACCAGAAAAAGGGTTGTAAAAGCAGCAAAAAAATTTTATCAAACTATGCTAAATAAGGATGAGATTCATCCTCACCTTTATCAACAACTATTCTTCCAAATCATGAAAAAGAAAATTTTATCTGCTGACCAGCTTTCTTTAGACCGGCAATACTGGGATTCAAAAGGGTGGCTAGAAGGGATGAAGCCCTGGAAATACGAATAAAATGGTGGAAATTTTCTTTTGAGAAAGAAAATTTTTGGAAGTAAAATGTTATAAAAATAGAAAATTCTATAATAGAGGTGATTCCATGAAAAATAAGGACTGTCCCTGTAAAAGGAAACAGTGTAAACGGAGGGGAGATTGCGCTGCATGTATCCAGCATCATCGTCAATCGAAAAGAAAGCAAACAACCTGTGAACGGATAAATAAAAACAACACCAGTAAATCAATGGAACAATTATTTGTGTGATAAAATGTTAGGAGACTAATAATTTAAACGAAAGGGTTTATTCCTAGTTGTTTCAATCATTTTGCTAGTATTTTAAAATTAGGGAAAAGGTATTTTTTGTTGATATCTTTTTAGATAGAATTGGAAAGTTTATTTGGTAAAAAAACCTGCTAACAAAAGTCAAGTACTTTTAGGCAGGTTTTAAAAATTACTTCATCAATCTATTTTTGTGTACAACAAAAAGGCTGGCGTTGTTTCCAGCCTGTATAATCACGTAAGATTTTTGCCTTATTGGTAAATTTCCGTTACCCTTGCATAATAAATCCGCAGAAATTTATTCAAACCAGCAATCTTTGCATGTTTCTTACTTTTACCCTCACTTTCCTTTTTCAAAATGTAGTTATACACAGCATCATCTTTCGGCGCGGGATGACTCTTTAGGACTCGCATCACCTCATATCCGACCTTCCTCAGCGTTGAAGACCCTCGTTTCGTTATCTTGCGTTTTGATCCAATAAACTGCCCCGATTCATACGGTGGTGGATCTATTCCAGCCCATGCTATGAGGGCCTTTGCACTGTGCAGCCTTCTCACATCGCCAATCTCTGCAATCAATTTGACTGCAAGGACATCACCAACTCCGCCCATTTCCCTGACCGTTGAATATTCAGGAAGGGACTTCGCAAGCGTCTGCATTCGTGTTAAAATGAGAGACAGAGAACTATCTACAGTTCTCAATGTTGATACTGCTTCCTGTACTAACATTTTGGTCGATGGGGTACCGGACGACAGTGTGGGAATGCCACTTGAAGATAATTCATAGACTGCCTCAGCCTTGGATCTGCTTCGGTGGTATTTCTTTTCTTCTGCCCAGGCAATATATTCCTCTGTGAATTTTTCAAGGCTCATAGATGTAATTAGATCAAAGTGCCAGAATCTTTCCACAAAGTCGCTGAGTTTGTCCTTTCCATTAGCTTCATTCCAACTGTTAAACATCTTCTTGATACCTGGCATCACATAATCTAGGAGATGCGTCAACTCCTGCAAGGCTTTCACATGAAGATCCATATAGTAGCGGTATCTGCGACCCAGAAGTTTAAGTTCCGCATAGGTTTCTTCAGCGCCCTCATATTTTTGTAACTTAAACCATTTCTCGATTCCGTAGTTCGCAATCATCATGGAATCAAGCTTATCGGTTTTTGCCCCTCTGATACTGTTGTCTTTCGCATATTTTTTCATTGCAAATGGATTAACAACAGATACGAAATATCCTTTGTCATGAAGGAATGTCAAAATAGGAAGATGGTAAATTCCAGTAGCCTCCATTACAATTCGTATCTCTCCATCCAATCTTTGAAGCAAACCATGAAATGCTTCCAAATCCTTCTCTACATGCTGCATTTCAAAAGGTCGGCACACTATTTCTCCGTATGGCTTAAGTATGCAGATAGTGCTTTTCCCTTTCGATATATCAATTCCTACACTTATCATCTTGAACCTCCTATAACTGTTTTTCGTAATTGTTCCAGCCGCACTTATTACCATCCAGTTTAGTTGGTTACGCGGGAGCGAATCCCTACCTGCTTAATCGAATGCTTATAATAAGGGGGTTGGTTAACGGTTTTTATGACGGATGCAATGACCCAAATAAGCCCACGTCAGACCAATTACTCCCCTTATTATAAAATAAGTGCAGATGTCAGAGTTAATTACTCTCTAACAACTACACTTTTATGGTACTAAATAAGCGGTGAGATTTTTCTCACCGCTATTGTTTTATGGTTCTATACAAGGTTGTTGTGCAAGCTGTTTTTTAAAAATTGTTCGGAATATCAAACGGATAAAAGGCCCAACAAAAAAGATTTGCAAGCAAAGTGCCATTGGAAAATTAAAAACTGTGGTTTCCAGCCATACAGCAATCAGCTCTGTTCCAGGATGTTTAAACAGAATAGTGGCAACTAAACTCATCATAGGACACATCAGACAAACAATCATAGCGGAAATTGCCAAAATAATAAAAATTGGCCGGTCTTTTCCTGGAGTAACAATACGAAACGCTAGTTTTTGAGATAATTTTTCCACAACAAAGAATTCTAAGATAAATGCTACTGGCCACATGATAATTAACTCATGGAATGCCTTTAAAAAGACTTGATTACTCATACCACCCATATTTAACGCAATATTATAGCAGATCATTCCATAAACCATAGTGAATGCCATAAGGATGGTAAAAATAACTGACTGAAATTTTGTTTTTGGCATAATAAATAAGCTCCTTTTTTGAAAAATAGGCGCAAAAAAACACAGGTGTTGCCTGTGTTGTTCGTTAATCAGTGATGCCAAGCGGCCACATGTGTCGTTTCCAATCGTACCAATACCCTATATTTAATTGCAATAGTTATTATAGCATGGAACCGGAATGGATGCAACTATTTTTATGGATTACTACTATAATAAAATGATATTCATCAATTCCACATCAATAGTTTTAAGATAATAAAATAATTGGGTTATTGTTTAGAGAATTTAAAAGAAGGAGGTACAAGAACTGTACCTCCTGTGTATATAATAAATAGATTGATGATAATATCGCACTTCCTACATATTGGAGTATCCGTCCAGGAAATCATCCACTTCTTTTGCGCATGCTCTCCCTTCCTCAATTGCCCATACGACTAAAGACTGGCCACGGCGCATATCTCCAGCAGTAAAAACACCAGGAATATTGGTAGCATATTTTCCATCCTCTGTCTTTACTGTATTACGTGGGGATAATTCCAGTTGAAATGCTTTAGCGATGTACTGGTCACAGCCGGTAAATCCTGCTGCGATAATCAGTAAATCACAATCAATGATTTCTTCCGTTCCAGGAACGGGAAGATAACGATGTTGTTTATCAAAAGCCATGCGAATGGTTTCAATAGAAGTAATCATTTTATCCTCATTATAAAATACCCGATTAATGGTAGTACTATAGCGTCTGGGATCTTTTCCAAATACGGCAATAGCTTCTTCTTGGCCATAATCCACTTTACATATTTTAGGGTATTCAGGCCAAGGATTGTCGTCGCTTCGTGTGTCAGGCGCTTTTGGCATCAGTTCCAATTGGACAACCGATTTACATCCATGGCGTATGACAGTTCCTACACAGTCATTTCCTGTGTCACCACCACCTACGATTACTACATTTTTGTCTTTGGCATTAATGAATTTTCCGTCTTTGAAATTGGAATCTAGGTAGCTTTTTGTGTTTTGGGTTAAAAAATCCACCGCAAAATAGATTCCTTTGGTATTCTCCCGTCCTTCCGCTTGGATGTCCCGGGGTCGTTCCGCACCACAACATAGGATGACTGCGTCAAATTGTTCCTGCAATACATCGGATGGAATATCTTTTCCTACATTTACATTGGTAATAAATCGGACGCCTTCCTCTTTCATTAGATTGATACGGCGGTCAATAATCCTTTTATCTAATTTCATATTTGGAATCCCGTACATGAGTAGGCCACCAACACGGTCGTGTTTTTCGTAAACGGTAACATGGTGCCCTCTTTTGTTCAACATATCCGCGCAAGCGAGACCTGATGGACCGGAGCCCACCACTGCTACCTTTTTATCAGTTCGCATTTCGGGGGGGTGTGGTTGCATATACCCTTTGGCGAATCCAGCCTCAATAATTGCAAGTTCACTATCTTTAATGGTAACTGGAGCGTTATTTACCCCACATAGACACGCTACTTCACATAGGGCAGGGCAAACCCGGCCTGTAAATTCAGGAAAATTATTTGTTTTTAAAAGGCGAGATAACGCATGCCACATGTTGCCATGATAAACTTCATCGTTCCATTCTGGAATTAAATTGTGCAAAGGGCAACCTGTAGCCATTCCATGAAGCATCATACCAGATTGGCAAAATGGTACGCCGCAATTCATACAGCGGGCGCCTTGTTCCTTCCGATCTTCCTCGGATAGCATGCCATGAAACTCATCAAAATCCTGAATGCGCTCCAGTGGGTCTCGCACGGGTGTTTCATGCCTGTTATATTCTAAAAAACCTGTTGCTTTTCCCATGATTCATTCTCCTATCGTTTTGTATTTTGATAAAAAGCTTCAATTTGCGCTTCTTGTTTACTGATGCCTTTTTTCTCCAAGGAAGAAATGGTGTCCAACATTTTTCGGTAATCATTTGGCATAATCTTTTTAAATTGAGGAACAAAGGCATCAAAATCCATTCGTATTTTTTTAGCCAGTGGTGAGGATGTTGCTTGATAATGTTCTGTGATAATCTCTTTTAACTGTTTGATGTCATATGGTTCTGTGAGTGTTTCGATGCTGACCATTCCTTTGTTCACTTTGCGGTATAAATCATGATTGATGTCTAGGACATATGCAACGCCACCACTCATACCCGCTGCAAAGTTTTTTCCGGTTTTTCCTAAAATAACAGCAATGCCACCTGTCATATATTCACAACCATGATCTCCTACTCCTTCCACTACGGCAAGGGCACCGGAATTCCGCACACAGAACCGTTCGCCTGCGATCCCGTTGATAAATGCTTTGCCAGAGGTAGCGCCATAGAGGGCAACGTTGCCGATGATAATATTCTCTTCTGGTTGGAAACGACTTTCCTTTGGAGGAAAAACAACCAGTTTACCGCCGGACAACCCTTTTCCGAAATAGTCGTTACTATCGCCGGAGAGTACCATGGTAACCCCTTTTGGCAGGAAAGCGCCAAATGACTGGCCACCACCGCCATTACACAGGATGCGGAAGGTATCTTCTTGAAGGCTATTGCCAAACCGTTGGGTTACTTCAGATCCAAATCTTGTACCAACCGTCCTGTCGGTACTGGAAACATTGATTTCTACCTGACCCGGTTCCCCGCTGATCAGATTGTGGTGTAGTTTTGGAAGAATCACTTTTTCATCCACGGTTTTTTCCAGCTCAAAATTGTATGCGTCTTGTTTGTGGTAGCAGCAGGTTCCCTGATAGGGATGTGCTAATATGTTGGAAAGGTCTACTAATTTTCCACGGGGTGCGGAGGAGTTTTCCCTTTTTTTCAGTAAATCTGTTCTACCAACCAGGTCATTAATACAGCGGATACCTAGATGGGCCATAATTTCCCGAAGTTCTTCTGCGATAAAGCGCATGAAATTCACAACGTACTCTGGTTTACCAGAAAAACGCTTCCTGAGTTCTGGATTTTGGGTAGCGATACCGAATGGACAGGTATCCAGGTTACAAACACGCATCATCATACATCCCATAGTAACCAGTGGCGCAGTGGCAAAACCGAATTCTTCCGCACCGAGCATACAGGCGATTGCTACATCCCTGCCGCTCATGAGCTTGCCATCCGTTTCGATGCGCACTCTGGAGCGCAAACCATTTTTCATTAAAGTTTGATGCGCTTCCGAAAGTCCAAGTTCCCATGGCATTCCAGCATTGTGAATCGAATTTCGAGGGGCAGCTCCTGTGCCGCCGTCATATCCTGAAATAAGGACAACACTTGCGCCAGCTTTGGCAACCCCTGCGGCAATGGTTCCAACACCGGCTTCCGAAACCAGTTTTACTGAGATATCTGCATTGTGGTTTGCATTTTTTAAATCGTAAATCAGCTGCGCTAAATCTTCAATGGAATAAATATCATGGTGTGGAGGAGGGGAAATCAAGGATACACCAGGGGTGGAGTATCTGGTTTTTGCAATCCAGGGGTATACTTTTTTTCCTGGAAGATGTCCGCCCTCTCCTGGCTTTGCGCCCTGTGCCATCTTGATTTGAATCTCTTTTGCGGAAACCAGGTATTCACTAGTAACCCCAAAGCGTCCGGAAGCCACCTGTTTGATTGCGCTGCAATATTCAGAGGAAAGGCGTTCTGGCAATTCCCCACCTTCACCGGAGTTGGATTTACCACCTAATTGGTTCATAGCTGCTGCCAGGCATTTGTGCGCTTCTTCTGAAATGGAGCCATAAGACATGGCACCGGTTTTAAACCGTTTCACAATACTGTCCACAGGTTCTACTTCTTCCAGAGGAATCCCTCCGTTTTCATCAAACACAAAATCAAGGAGCCCCCGCAAGGTATGTGGTCTTGTTTCATCGTCTACCATAGCGGTGTATTCTTTAAATTTTTTGAAATCTCCTGTTCTTGTTGCCTGCTGAAGCGCTACAATAATTTGCGAGGAATACAGATGGTCGTCTTTATCTTTTCCGCTTCTTAGATTGTAGCTGCCGGAGGAATCCAAGGTGGTATCTACCCCTAATCCCAATGGGTCAAAAGCATGAGCATGGCGTACGTGGATGTCCTGGTCGATTTCTTCCAAGCCAATCCCTTCCACCCGGCTAACTGTATTAGTAAAGTATTCATCAATCACTGATTTTTTAATTCCGATTGCTTCAAAAATCTGAGCGGATTGGTAGGATTGCAAAGTGGAAATCCCCATTTTGGAGGCAATTTTTAGTACACCGCTTAGGATTGCTTGATTGTAATCTTCAATGGCAACATACAGGTCTTTATCCAGCATATTATTTTCAATCAGTTCACCAATTGCTTCGTGGGCAAGGTAAGGATTAATAGCAATTGCACCATAACCTAATAAAGTGGCAAAATGATGGACATCTCGTGGTTCCCCACTTTCTAAAATGATGGAAATAGCTGTCCGTTTTTTGGTTTTAATCAGATATTGTTCTACTGCAGATACTGCTAGCAGGGAAGGGATTGCCACATGGTTTTCATCTACCCCGCGATCGGAGAGGACAATGATATTAGCACCTTTTTTATAAGATTTGTCTATCTGCACAAACAAACGATCCAATGCCTTTTTTACTGGAGTATTTTTATAATATAGTAAGGAAACTATATCTGTTTTTAGTCCTGGCTGGTTTAGATTTTTAATTTTAAGCATATCGACACTGGTCAAAATAGGGTTGTTGATCTGTAATACCATACAGTTTTCCGGTTTTTCCTGTAAAAGGTTTCCGTCCGAACCAGCATATACGGTAGTGCTGGTAACAATATTTTCACGGATAGCATCAATTGGAGGATTGGTTACCTGGGCAAAGCTTTGTTTGAAATAGTTAAATAGAGGTTGATGTTTATCCGATAATACGGCAATTGGAATATCAATTCCCATGGAAGCTGTCTGTTCGTTTCCGTTTCGAGCCATAGGAAGAATAGCGGTTTTGAGGTCCTCATAGGTGTAACCAAATGCTTTATACAGTTTATCCCGTAATTTTTGTGGATGGATTTCTACTTTGTGGTTGGGGACTTTTAAAGCAGATAATTCCACAACATTTTGGTCGAGCCATTCTCCATATGGGTAGCGGCTAGCATATTTATTTTTGACTTCCTCATCGGTCAAGACAATGCCTTGTACAGTATCTACTACCAGCATTTTTCCAGGTTCCAAGCGGGATTTTTTGATGATTTTTTCGGATGGGAGTTCCAACACACCAACCTCGGAAGCCAGAATCAAAGTATCATCATCTGTAATATAATACCGGGAAGGACGAAGACCGTTTCGGTCAAGGGTGGCTCCTACCAAATCCCCATCAGAGAATAGGATGGAAGCAGGACCATCCCATGGTTCCATCATGGTAGCGTAATAACGGTAAAAATCTTTCTTATCACGGCTGATATCCTCTGTATCCCATGGCTCTGGAATGGTAACCATCATAGCAAGGGGCAGTTCCATGCCGCTCATAACTAAAAATTCAATGGTATTGTCCAAAATTGCGGAATCCGAACCACTGTCATCTACAACTGGTAAAATTTTATCCATATCTGCTTGGAGAACAGGGGAGAACATGGTTTCTTCTCTAGCAAGCATGCGGTCAATATTCCCACGGATGGTGTTGATTTCCCCATTGTGCAGCAAAAACCGGTTTGGATGCGCCCTTTCCCAACTTGGATTTGTATTAGTAGAAAACCGGGAATGGACTAGAGCGATTGCAGAAGTGTATTGTTCATCTTGTAAATCAGTATAAAATTGTCGCAGCTGATTAACCAGAAACATTCCTTTATATACAATGGTACGGCTGGATAAAGAAGCGATATAGGTATTGCTGTCACTCTGCTCAAAGGTGCGGCGTACTACATATAATTTTCGGTCAAAGTCGATTCCGGTAGGGATATCTTTTGGCTTTAGAATAAAACACTGATAGATTTTTGGCATACAATCCAAAGCCTTTTTTCCTAAAATTTCTGGATGGATAGGTACTTCCCGCCAAAAGCCAAAGGTAAGGCCTTCTTTTTTTACGATGACCTCTAGCATTTTTTGGGCTTGGGTTCGCAATAACAGATCTTGTGGAAAAAAGAACATTCCAACAGCGTATTCACGCTCTTTTCCTAAGAAACATCCTTTTTCCTGGGCAATTTTCTCAAAAAACGGATGGCAAATCTGCAACATGATACCAACGCCATCTCCTACTTCACCAGTAGCATCCTTTCCGGCACGATGCTCTAATTTTTCTACGATTTTTAACGCATCGTCTACTACTTGGTGACTTTTATTTCCTTTGATATGGATGACTCCTCCAATGCCGCAGGCATCGTGTTCAAAACTTTCCTGGTACAGGCTATTTTGTACTTGTTCCATTATGATTCCTCCATCTTGATTTATTTGCCACTATCCCCATAGTTGGAGAGTACCCGGGCCGAAGGGTCCGCAACATCGCAGCCTTCCCATTTTTTGTTTGGCATCCAAAAACCTGGGATCATTTCCACTTGCCCTGGATAATATTGTTCAAAAAGATCCCGGTATAGAAGGGATTCTTTTGTAAAAGGCGTTGCATAGGTATATTTTTTACAACCTTTTTCAAAGCATTCATCACTATATTGTTCTTCTGCATATGCTTTTAGGTCATCTACCATAGAATGTCCTACAGCATCGGAAAAAGCTGCTTTTTCTCTCATTAAAATAGAGTTTGGTAAAAAATCACCCTCAAAAGCATGGCGGAGCAAATATTTTCCTTTTCCGTATGTATTCATTTTTTTCTGAGGATCAATGCTCATCACGTATTGTACAAAATCCAAATCTCCAAACGGAACCCGTGCTTCCAAAGAGTTTACAGAGATACATCTATCCGCACGCAGCACATCATAACAATAGATTTCCCGAATACGCTTTTCTGATTCTTTTTGGAATTCCTGGGGATTTGGTGCAAAATCTGTATATTTATATCCAAACAATTCATCTGAGATTTCCCCAGTAAGCAATACACGGATGTCTGTTTGTTCATGGATTGCTTTACATACCAGATACATCCCAATACTAGCTCGGATAGTGGTAATATCATAAGTACCAAGTAAGGCTATTACTTCTGGTAGTGCATTAATAACATCCTCTTTTGTAATGATTACTTCATGATGGTTAGAACCGATAAAATCAGCTACTTCTTTGGCATATTTTAAATCAATAGCATCGGTATCCATTCCAATTGCGAACGTCTCGATTGGTTTTTGTAAAAGTTTTGCCGCTACCGAACAAACTAGGGAGGAATCTAAGCCACCGCTTAGCAAAAATCCCAATGGTGCATCTGAATCCAAACGTTTTTCAATCCCCGTGATTAATTTTTCACGGATATTCTTACAGATTGTTTCTAAATCATCGTTACAAAAACTATCTACTTTGGTAATATCGTGGTAACAGACGAATTGTTCTCCATCATAATAATATCCAGGTGGAAATGGGGTGATTTTATTACAGAGCCCTACCAGGTTTTTGGCTTCACTGGCAAAGAGCATGGCACCGTCTCCATCTTTTCCATAAAAAAGGGGACGGATCCCGATTGGATCCCTTGCGGCAAGATATTTTCTTTGTTTTCCATCATATAGGATAAGAGCGAACTCCGCATCTAACTTTTGGAACATCTCCACGCCATATTCTTGATAAAGGGGCAAGAGAATTTCACAGTCGGATTCACTTTGAAATTGATATCCTTTTTCCTCCAATTGTTTTTTCCATTTTCGAAAGCCATAGATTTCCCCGTTACAGACCAGATAATTCCCATCCCTGAAAAAAGGCTGCATGCCTTCTGGCTGGAGCCCCATAATTGCTAAACGATGGAACCCCAACAGGCCATTTCCTGTATTGATAATCCTGGTATCATCCGGACCACGGGAGATGGTTTTATCAAACCCTTTTTGGAATGTTGTAACCGGCATGCTTTTACCGCAATACCCCATAATGGAACACATATGTTTTACCTCATTTCTTTGTAAATATAACGGATAAGCAGATTCCCCCCGTAAAAACGAGGGGATTTTGTACTTTTTAATCTGCTATTTCAGTGGTTGGGGAAACTAAAATAACAGTATCATTGTTTGAAAAAGTTCAAAACACCATTGCTTTTCGTTGTTTTATTACCGGACACCAAATAATAAATCACCATAGTTTGGATATGGATATAATTTTCGGTCCATAACATTTTCAATTTCATCTGCAACGATACGAAGGTCGTTCATGGCCTGAAATACTTCAGTACGGTAATATTTTGCCTTTTCCAATTCGTCATATTCCCGATGAACCAATGCCATTAAACTTTCTTCCAATTCTTTTGTTTTTTGATACATACTTCCACATAAACCGGAGACTTTTTTAATCTGCTCTTCTTCATAACTGCAATCCACACCTGGCGCAGCCTCTTTTTTAGCAAGCAGTGTATCGCTGAGTTGTTTGGTATAAGCAGAAAACGCAGGGAGCAAATCTTTTTTTGCCATATCCAACATGGTAACCGCTTCGATATTTAAAGTTTTACTGTAATTATCCAGAATAATTTCGTACCTTGCATGGATTTCTGTTTCTGTGAGCACTTTATGTTCTGTTAAAAGTTTAATGTTTTTTTCGTTGATATAATAGGGAAGACAATCCGGAGTTGTTTTTAAATTGAGAAGGCCTCTTTTTTCAGCTTCTTGTACCCAAGATTCATCATAGCCGTTTCCATTAAAAATAATCCTTTTATGTTTTTTAATAGTATCTTGGATTAAATCGTGTAGTGTTTCATTAAAATCTGTAGCATTTTCCAACACATCTGCAAATTGTCGTAAACTTTCCGCCACAGCAGTATTTAACATCATATTGGTACAAGCGATGGAGTCGCTGGAACCTAACATTCTAAACTCAAATTTATTTCCGGTAAATGCAAATGGGGAAGTACGGTTTCTATCAGTTGTATCTTTTGGAAAACGTGGCAGAATATGTACACCAACTTTCCATAGTTCTTTTTCTTTGGTACCATATTGTTCCCCTTTTTCGATGGAATCGAGGATATCTGTCAATTCAGTACCCAAGAACATAGATACGATTGCTGGTGGCGCTTCATTGGCTCCCAAACGGTGATCATTTCCAGCGGAAGCAACCGAAATACGCAACAAATCCTGATAATCATCTACTGCTTTGATAACAGCACATAAAAACAGTAAAAATTGTGCGTTTTCATGTGGTGTATCCCCTGGTTCCAACAGGTTTTTTCCTGTATTAGTAGAAATGGACCAGTTATTGTGTTTTCCGGAACCATTGACCCCAGCGAATGGTTTTTCATGGAGCAAGCAAATCATACCGTGTTTTTTTGCGATGCGTTGCATTAATTCCATTGTCAACTGATTATGGTCAGTAGCGATATTGGTTGTAGTGAAAATTGGTGCCAATTCATGTTGTGCTGGCGCCACTTCGTTGTGTTCTGTTTTTGCTAGTACTCCCAGTTTCCACAAAGACCGGTTTAAATCATCCATAAATGCTGCGACCTTGCTTTTGATGGTGCCAAAATAATGGTCATCCAATTCCTGGCCTTTTGGAGGTTTTGCTCCAAACAGGGTTCTTCCTGTATAAATCAGGTCAGGACGTTTATCGTATAAATCTTTATCCACTAAAAAGTATTCTTGTTCTGGACCAACTGTGGTTTTTACTGAAGTGATATTTTGATCGCCAAAAAGTTTTAAAATCCGTACTGCCTGACGGTTGATTGCTTCCATGGAACGGAGAAGAGGTGTTTTTTTATCCAAAGCCTCGCCGCCATAAGAACAGAATGCGGTGGGGATACAGAGTGTTTTATCTTTAATAAACGCATAAGAGGTAGGGTCCCAGGCAGTATATCCCCGAGCTTCAAAGGTTGCGCGTAAACCGCCAGATGGGAAGGAAGAGGCGTCTGGTTCCCCTTGAATCAGTTCTTTACCGGAAAACTCTAAAATAACCCGTCCATCATTTGTAGGGGTGATGAAGCTATCGTGTTTTTCCGCAGTAATACCGGTCATTGGCTGAAACCAATGGGTAAAATGGGTAGCGCCTTTTTCTACTGCCCAGTCTTTCATTGCATTTGCCACAACATTGGCAACAGCATTGTCCAGATGTTTTCCTTCTTTCATTGTGCGTTGTAGCTGCCGGTATGTTTCCTTTGGAAGCCGTGCTTTCATGACAGAATCATTGAATACATCTGTACCAAAGACGTTTGTGATTGTGTTCATTATAACAACCTCTTTTCAAAATAAAATAAGCGGCAAAAACGGTAGAAAAATACTTTCTACGACGTCTTTGCCGCTTTGTATCAATAAAAAACGATGTTGGAATTATTTTACTGTGTATCCCCATTGATGCCAGTAAAAATTCATCATAATCTAGTTGGTTAGGGATAACTAGATTATTTACTATAAAAAAACAATGGTATAGCAGTAGCTTAAAATTACTGCGACACCATTGCCGTTTGTATGTGATATAGTATACACCCCACTTTAAGACTTGTCAACCTTTTTTTAAAAGTAAATATGGTTGGTATGACATGAAATTGCGGAGATAATCTTTTTCTCAGGCATATTTATGGCTTTTTTGCTGTATTTTATTTGTTCATCTATTAAGGAAATTATACCATTTCACAGTCTTGTTAAATAATTAATCTTTTTCTATTGACAAATAAAAATGGTAGCCATATAATAAAACTATAAATTAAATCATGAAGTGAGCAATGGCGTTCATAATATACAAAAATGAATTTTTCTTTTTTGTATATTGATGGACGCTTTTTACATATTTTTCAAAAATAGAATGTGTACTATCAAAAAGAACTTAATATCGCAATCAGGTTTAGTTTTGAAAATATAATTCATAGGCAATTTATCATATATAGATTTAAAGATATAAAAAATAATGTATGATTATGTAATTGATTACGCTTACCTTTTGTATTTAAAAATATAGAATCACAATATTACAGCACTATTAATAAATATTTGTAATAGGAAACTGGTTAGATATATTATATTTTAAAAATTACTGATAGAAAGGATGAAACAATATGTATTCTTACCATGAAGTTATGACATATTGCGAGGAAGAGGATGTTAAATTTATCCGTTTAGCATTTTGTGATTTAGCAGGAAACCAAAAGAATATTTCGATTATGCCTTCGGAGCTAAAACGCGCCTTTGAATATGGGATCTCGTTTGATGCTTCCGCCATCTATGGATTCGGTAATGAAGTAAAATCCGATTTATTTTTATTTCCTGACCCCTCAACTTTGTCTGTATTGCCATGGCGTCCAGCACAGGGAAGAGTGGTAAGGATGTACTGTGATATCCGTTATCCTGACGGAAAACCCTTCCGACGTGACAGCCGCTATTTACTAAAACAGGCAATTGCGGAAGCGGAAAAACGGAATATTTCCTGCTATT
Organism: Massilioclostridium coli; assembly: GCF_900095865.1. Lineage (GTDB taxonomy): Bacteria > Bacillota > Clostridia > Oscillospirales > Ruminococcaceae > Massilioclostridium > Massilioclostridium facile. The sequence goes on from NZ_FMIZ01000004.1 coordinate 84,448, forward strand.
TTGGCGTTGAATTTGAGTTTTATTTGTTTATCACAGATGAGGAAGGAAATCCAACCAAAATTCCTTTTGACCAGGCTAGCTATATGGACATTGCTCCAGAGGATAAAGGGGAAAATATCCGTCGAGAAGTTTGCTTGACACTGGAAAGCATGGGGATACAGCCGGAGAGTTCCCATCATGAGGAAGGGCCTGGACAAAATGAAATTGATTTCCGCTATAGTGATGCGCTATCAGCAGCGGATAATGCGGTTACTTTTAAATCTGTAGTAAAAACCATTGCTATGCAAAATGGACTTTATGCCTCTTTTTCCCCAAAACCACTAAAAAACCAGAGCGGAAATGGAATGCACATCAATATTTCGATTAAAAGCCCTAATGGAAAAAAAGATTCCGATGCTTTTATGGCAGGAGTTTTAAAGTATATAAGAGAAATATCAGCTTATTTAAATCCAACAGAGGAATCTTATCTTCGCCTTGGAGAGAAAAAGGCACCCAAATACATTACCTGGTCTTCTGAAAATCGTTCCCAATTAATTCGCATTCCAGCGGCAAAAGGGGAATATGTACGGTTTGAATTGCGTTCCCCAGATCCTACTACAAATCCATATATCGCTTATGCATTATTGATTTATGCTGGATTAGATGGCATCCGAAAACAAATTCCACTATGTGAACCATTGGATCAAAATTTATTTATAGCAGACCAATCTGTTACAGATACTCTCGAAAAACTGCCTGCCAATTTAAAAGAAGCGATAGAACAAGCAAATCAAAGTAGTTTAATCCAACAATATATCCCTGATATCCTGGATTAGGATTGCCACAACAGATTTTTGTTCAGAAAAAAGAAGAAAGGAGACGCTCCATATGGTGCAAAACAAGGACCTTAACAGTGTATTGGTTGTTTCGTCAAGTAAAAAATTTTATCAGCAATTTATGGAGCTGTTACCAAAAAGTGAATTTTCACCATTATGTTCTGTTACAACTGTAGGGGAAGCAAAGCGTATATTGGTAGATCGTAGTTTTCGTATTGTAATTGTAAATACACCATTGTCAGATGATTTTGGCATCCATTTTGCAATTGAATTAGCGGAAAAACAAAATTGTGGTATTTTGATTTTTGTAAAATCGGAAATACAGGACGCCATCTGTCAACAGGTAGAAAATTACGGAATTTTAACACTGCCAAAACCGGTTAGCAAGCAAATGGTGTTTCAATCCATAAAGCTTTTGGTGGCAATGCAGCAAAAAATTAGAGCTTTAGAAACAAAGGCATCTAGTCTACAAAGCAAAATGGAGGATATTCGCCTTGTAAATCGGGCGAAATTATTGTTAATCGAACAGCTAAAAATGAGTGAATCAGAAGCTCATCGTTATATTGAAAAAAGGGCAATGGATACCTGCGTAAAGCGCAGAAAAGTTGCGGAAGATATTATTAAAACATATGAAAATTAGATGATACCAGTGAAGTAAAATATCTTTTTGAAAGGAATTAGTTTAGAATGAAATTTACAAAAATGCAGGGATTAGGGAATGACTATATCTATTTTAACTGTATGGAAAAGGAGATTGGACATCCTGAGGAACTCTCCATTCAATTATCCCAATACCATTTTGGTATAGGGGCAGATGGAATTGTTTTAATATTGCCTTCTGAAATTGCGGATTTTAGGATGCGTATGTTCAATGCTGATGGCAGCGAAGGAAAAATGTGCGGAAATGCAAGCCGATGCATAGGAAAATATGTATACGAACGTGGATTAACAGATAAAACCGAACTTACATTAGAAACATTAAGCGGTGTAAAACAGCTTCAGTTGCAGGTACAAGATAAGAAAGTAACTTCTGTATCCGTAAATATGGGAGAACCCAAAGTGCGGGATGTAAACGCAACATTGATTATTGATGGAGTTGAATACCAGTACACAGATGTTTCCGTGGGAAATCCTCATTGTGTTATTTTTTCCCATAATATTGACGAAATGGATCTAGAGACGCCAGGTAGAAAGATTGAAGTAAATGAAAAATTTCCAGAGCGGACCAACGTAGAATTTGTGGAATTGATAAACCGTAATTTCATAAAAATGAGAGTTTGGGAGCGGGGCAGTGGCGAAACCATGGCTTGTGGAACAGGAGCTTGTGCTAGTGTTGTCGCGGCAGTAGAAAACGGATTCTGTGACCAAGATGTAACTGTTTTATTAAAAGGTGGACCTCTCCATATTTCTTATGGTAAGGATTTAATTATGACTGGGCCAGCAGCTTTTGTATTTGACGGGGAAATCAATGAGGAGGATTTTTCATGACACAGATAAATAAAAATTACTTAAATTTAAAAGAGAGCTATTTATTCTCTGATATCGCAAAAAGGGTAAAGAATTATGAAAATGAACATCCAGGTAAAAAAATAATACGAATGGGAATTGGAGATGTTAGTTTGCCGCTTTGTCCAGCTGTTATTACAGAAATGCAGGAAGCGGTTGCGGAAATGGGAACAGCGGAAACATTTCACGGCTATGGACCAGAACAGGGATATAGTTTCCTGAAAAAGCCAATTATGGAATACTATCAAACATTTGGTGTTTTTTTGGAAGAAGATGAAGTGTTTGTTTCTGATGGTGCCAAAAGTGACCTGGGAAATATATTGGACTTATTTTCAAAAGAGAATACTGTTTTAATACCGGACCCTGTTTATCCAGTATATGTGGATACCAATATTATGGATGGACGAAAGATTATCTATTTAAAAGCAGACCAGGATAATCATTTTTTGCCAATGCCTCAAGAAAATATACAAGGAGATATTATTTATTTATGTTCTCCAAATAATCCAACAGGAGCGGCTTATAGCAAAGCACAGTTAAAAGAATGGGTGGATTTTGCGTTATCCCACAATAGCTTGATTCTTTTTGACGCCGCTTATGAGGCGTTTATTTCGGACGATAGCCCCCATAGTATCTATGAAATTGAAGATGCAAAACAATGTGCTATCGAATTTTGTTCCTTTTCTAAAACCGCGGGGTTTACTGGTACCAGATGTGGATATACCATTGTCCCGATGGCTTTGCATTTTCAAGATGTTTCCATTAATCATCTTTGGTTAAGGCGCCAGACTACTAAATTTAATGGGGTGTCTTATGTGGTGCAACGGGCTGCAAAGGCTGTTTTTTCCGCAGAAGGACAAAGGCAGACAAAGAAAAATATCGAGTATTATAAACGCAATGCTAAACTTATGGCTGATACAATGGAACGTTTAAATATTTGGTATACGGGAGGAAAAAATTCTCCTTATGTATGGATTCGTTGCCCGCATCAGATGAGTTCTTGGGAATTTCTTGACTATCTTTTAGAAAAAATTCAAGTGGTTGGAACACCTGGAGAAGGTTTTGGAAAGAATGGAGCAGGGTATTTTCGTTTTTCTGCTTTTTCCAGTTATGAGGATACTATAGAAGCGATGGAACGTTTTTACAATCTTTTTCAATTAAATGAGTTGCCGGACTTAACGAAATGAAGCATAAAAGAAAAGGGATATTACAATAATATCCCTTTTCTTTTATTATGTGGCTTAATGAATACAGTTTTAGATCTGCAGACAAAGTTATGTCGTTCATGAATTGTTTACTTTTATTTAAATGGAATCGGTGCATTTTATAGAGAAATTTGTTACAATGAATAAAATAGAAATGAATTTTAAGGAAGGCAAGGATATATGAAGTTAAAAAAAGAAGACATTATTACAATTCCTAATTTTTTATCTGCTGCTCGGTTTTTGATGATTCCAATTTTTGTTGCATTGTATTTGACAGCAGAAAATTCTACTCAAATACGTTGGGCTGGGTGTGTACTGATTCTTTCTGGGATTACAGATTTTTTGGATGGCTTTATTGCAAGGACATTCCATCAGATTAGTGAACTGGGAAAAGCAATGGATCCAATTGCAGATAAATTGACTCAAGCTGCGGTAATCTTTTGTTTTGTGTTCCGATATCCAGAGATTATATGGCTGGTAATTTTATTCGTTGTAAAAGAATTATTTATGGGAATTAACGGATTGATTTTAATCCAGTATGGAAAAAAACTTGGCGGTGCAAAATGGTATGGTAAATTATCTACTGCGGTATTTGATGTTGTAGTTGTAATACTGTTGATTTTCCCAGATTTAGATTATCGTATTATTATGGGGCTATTTTGGACCACAGGATTTTTCTTAGCTTTATCTTTTATTTTATATATTCCGGTTTTTGTAAAAATGTACCAAGAAGTAAAACAAGAACAAAAGTAAACCATATAAATGAACCAGGTCCTATCTTAATTGATAGGGCCTGGTTCATTATTAGATATACATTAAGCAATTTGATCACGGTACTGTTTTGGTGTAATTTGAAAAACATTTTTAAAAGCACGCTCAAAACTACGTCGGTCGCTATAACCCAGGGTAGCGGCAATGGTCTCTGTAGAAAAATCTGAATTTGCCAACATTTCTTTTGCTTTATTTAATTTCATTTTATTTACCGTTTCCGCAAACCCATGTCCAGTTTGTTTGGAAATAAATCTGGAAATGTAGTTGGCAGAATAATGAAATTTATCAGATAACTCAGTTAATGTAACCGTCATAAAATGAGAATTAATATAACTTAATAAATCTAAAATATTTAAAACTTTCGTATTACTCTGTATTACTTTATTTTTTTGGTATAGTGAAGATAGCTCTAACAGAAAACCGCTTAAAACCGCCTTCATCATAGATTGCCAGTTCGGTTCTTGAGTCAAATAGGTAGATAACAACTTATAGAGGAAAAATAATAGATCGCAATCCTCTTCTAATTGGCATGAAATATATTTTGGTTGAGCAACTGGACTATAGATAGAATTGACAAAGAACTGATACAACAGATCATCTGTATCCAGCATGTTAATCAAACTATCCATAAAGGTGGACTTTCGCACTAAAATATTAACAAGATTTGTTGTTTCGTCATCTAATACAACGTTATGGGCAAGTTGTGTATTTAAAATCCAGATTGCCCCTGGCTGTAAAATAAATTCAGATTCATCTACATAGATATGACAGGTTCCGGAATGCAGATAATAAAACTCAAAAAATTCGTGAGTATGCTGGTGTAATTTTGCTTTTTTACAGCGTTCTTTTAAAGGAGTTTTTGTCGTATTCCAGGGAAAAAACTGTTCCGTTAAAAAGTCTAAATAAATCGTAATATTTTCATCATCATCAAAGAAGTTGTTTTCTTTTCGGATAGATATAGAGGGTTTATTGGGATCCAGTTGGACAGATTGTTTCTGTTTAGAGTTATTAATTATGCGTTCTTTAAATTTTACCATATGTATAGGATTTTTTCTAATATCCCGTACAATAACATCCAGTTTTTTTATTAATTTATTTTCCATGATTTTCCCTTTCCTTCCTGTGTTTATCATAACAATAGTTAAAAAAATTGTCAATATATCATTTTTAATCTTAAAATTGAGTAAATAAAAAAAGTATAATATCCATAAAAATGATACAATTTATATTGCAAGAGTGTGAAAACTGTCCTATTAAAGGAAATGACCCACGTGATATAATTTAATCAACGCAAGGGATTGCGGGGAGTAAAAAATTGTTTTTTTATTTATGCAGAGAGGAGAAAACAAATGGCAAAAAGTTTAAAAACACGAATTGTTGCCGTTGTAACAGCTACAGCGTTGCTTGGTTCTATGCTGGCAGCTACCAATGTATTTGCGACATCAACCGAACGTTTGGAACTGGTTAATCTCAAAACGGATGGCTTAGTACAACCATTGGGTATTGATGATGCACAGCCAGAATTTAGCTGGCAGATGGATTCCAACATTATTGGAGTTAACCAGCAATCTTATCAGGTTATTGTAAAAGACAATAACAATAATGTGGTTTGGGATTCCGGTGTGGTAAAGGATAGCACTTCTACCTTTATTCAATACGAAGGTACAGAGTTGCAACCAAAAACCCAGTATACTTGGACGGTAACTGTTACAGATGATGCTGGTGATACCTATACTTCTGAACCACAAACTTTTGAAACAGGTTTGATGGATACAACAAGAACTTCTTGGGATGGAGCAGAATGGATTGGTGCGGATGAACTGACTTTGGATGCAACTTCCGCAGCACTGTTTGATTTAAGAACAGATTTAACAATTCCTGAAGGAAGCACAAAGGCATCTGTTATTTTTGGTGCAGATGATTTCCGTCTAAACGATGAATATCTGAACATTTGGCGTAAAGGTGGGGAAAACTATATTAAATATGAAATTGATGTAACTGATCCAAATGCAGCTAAATTGAATATTTATGTAGTTGGTATGCCAGCTAAAGGACAAGAAGTAGAAAATGATGCAGCAGAAGTTGATTATACAATTGATATTTCTAATGTAATTAACGCTGAAAATGCTCATGCCCCCCATAATATTCGTATTGCTACTGTAAATAATATTAACAACATTGATTGTGTTATTGACGATATAACAGTAGATAGCAAACGCACATTAAATGTATTGGGTAGCGGTCATAACTATAACAGCTTCCCGAACTTAAATTCCATTGGTTTTGCGGTTCCAGCTGGTGAAACTGCTACATACAGTAATATGACAGTAGAAAATATGGGCTATGGTACTGGTACACTGTTTGGGGCAGAAATTGGCGCAACCTATGACATTTTTAATGGTTTAGATGGCGTTACTGTAAATGATGACAATACGATTACTGTTGGAAAAGCTGATGCGGATGTTTTAGCATATGCTGACCCATCTTATGGTTCTGCCCCAATGTTACGTACAGAATTTAACGCAGATAAAGAAATCGCTTCCGCTAGAATGTATGTTACCGCTCAAGGTATTTATGAAATGTACATTAACGGTGAAAGGATGGGCGATGACTGGTTCAACCCAGGAAACGAAGAATACCGCGAAAGAATTGCTTATCACACCTATGATGTAACCGATATGTTACAGCAGGGTGAAAACGCTATCGGCGCCCAGCTAAGTGAAGGCTGGTGGAGTGGTTACCAAACTTATACTTCTTCCAACTATAACTATTATGGTGATAAACAAGCATTGATGGCTAAATTGGAAATCACCTATACAGATGGTACCACCGATACTGTTGTAACCGATGACGCTACGTGGGATTACTACGGTGATGGTCCAGTAGAATATGGTTCTTTCTATCAAGGCGAACGTTATAACGCATTAAAAGAACAAGATGGATGGTCCACAGTAGGTTATGATGACAGTGCTTGGAGAGATGCGACAGTCATTGAAACCCGTGAAGCGTTTGATGATTACGAATTAGTTACCCGTTATGATGAACCAGCGGGCATCGTAAACGAAATACCTGTAAAAGAAGCGTTGGGAGAATCCCGTCCAGGTTCTGGTTCTTACATTTATGATATGGGTGAAAACGTAATTGGTGTCCCACAGATTACAATTCCAGATGAATATGTGGATGAAGGTCAGGAAGTAACTGTACGTTTTGCTGAAATCCTCTATCCAGATAATTTAGCGGAATATACAGATGCTGATATCGATGGTATGTTGATGACAGAAAACTACCGTGCAGCTTTATCTACCGACTTCTATACAGCAAAAGATGGTGATAATGTAATTGAGCCTCATTATACCTTCCATGGCTATCGTTACCTGGAAATCACAGGTCTGAAAAAAGAATTGCCGGCTGAATATATTAAGACATTAGTACTTTCTTCTATTGAAACAACAGCTACTTATGATAGCTCCAATGCTTTGGCAAATAGACTGTTTAAAAACGTTCAAAATTCTCAGACAAGTAACTTCTTGTCTTTACCAACTGACTGTCCACAGAGAAACGAAAGAATGGGCTGGACAGGTGACGCACAAGTGTTCTCCCGTGCGGCAACCTATAATGCGGATGTATATAACTTCTACCGTCAATGGTTAGTAACTTTGAGGGATTCCCAAGGGGAAAATGGTTCTTTACCAGTAACCGCTCCTTCTTATGGTAAAGTAACGGATGGTGAAGTACAAGTAGGGCATCCAGGTAGTGGCTTTATGGGTATTTCATGGGATGCTGCGTTGACATTGATTCCATGGCAGTTATACCGTCAATATGGTAATACTGGTATTATCGAAGAAAATATTGACGCTATCTATAGCTATCTGAATTACCTTGATGCAAATGATATGGAGCTGGCTCAGCCAGATGGAACAAAAGTAGCTGAACCATCCTTAACCAGCAAAACGGGTATTTTGGCAGACTGGCTATCTCGTGTATCCACAGATGCTTCTTTGATCAACAACGGTGTATACATTTATTTGATGGATGTTGCTTCTCAGATGGCAGAAGTTGTTGGCAGAACTGATATGGCTACCGAATTGCGTACCCGTTATGATGCGGCAAAAGAAGCTTGGAATAGAATTTATGTTGATCCAGAAACTGGGAAAACACAATCTGCTCCAAGTATTGGTAGAGATGGTTCTTACACACCTCCAACAATTCAGGATACAGAAGCTTCCTACGCAACTGCATTGGTTTACAATGTATTTAACGAAGCAAATAAAGCAAAAGCAGTAGAAAACTATGTAAATATTGTGAAGAATCCAGATCCAACTTTTGAAGATGATAATGGTAAGATTCCAGCATATTCTATTACTTCTGGTTTCTCCGGTACACCAAACCTGGTTCCAGCATTAACCCAAAATGGTTATATTGAAGATGCTTATAAACTGTTTGAACAAACAGAATACGCTTCTTGGCTGTATCCAGTAACCCAGGGTGCAACCTCTGTTTGGGAACGTTGGAACTCCTATACCGTAGAAAACGGCTTTGGTGGAAACAACTCAATGAACTCCTTCAATCACTTCTCCTTAGGTGCTATCTCTGAATGGATGATGGGCTATCAATTAGGTATCACAGGCGATGATGCAAATCCAGGCTATCAAGAATTCATCCTTCAACCAACAGTAGGTGGGACATTCACTTATGCAAACGGTTCCTTTGAATCCAACTATGGTGAAATCTATAGTGGTTGGACAGCAGACAATGGTACTATCACTTCTTACAGTACAGTAGTACCTGCAAATACAACAGCTACTCTGTACTTACCAATTAGTGAAGAACAAGCTGCAACATTCGAAAATATTGATGGTGTTACCTACGAAGGTATGGCAGTTAACAATGAAACCACTGTAGCAAAATTTACAGTAGAAGCTGGTGGTTATGACTTTACTATTACAGCAGATGGCGTAAGTGCATCTATTAAAGATGGTTATGTATCTAGAGATAGTCAACCTACAACAAATAAAGGTATTTTGAATACTGTAATTGCATATGCAGAAAATGCACAAGCAAGCGAAGAATTTGAAAATGTAATTGCAGATGTACAGAAATCATTTACAACTGCTCTGGACAATGCTAAGGCAATAGCTGCAAACGATGATGCAACTCAGGAAGAAATTGATGCAGCATGGCAGACATTGTTGACAGAAATCCATAAATTAGGATTTGTCAAAGGGGATATTACCTCTTTACAACAACTGGTAACATTAGGCGAAAGCTATGATATGAATGATTTTGTGCAAGCAGGCCAAGCAGAATTTAAAGAAGCATTGGAAGCAGCACAAGCAATCCTTGCAGATAAAGACAACGCAATGCAGGCAGAAATCGAAACAGCAGAAACCAATCTGCTGAACGCAATGTTGAACCTGAGATACAAAGCGGATAAATCCGTCTTAGAATCTGTATTGGCAGAAGCGAATGGTAAAGACGCATCTGCTTACACAGCAGAAAGTTACGCAGTATTAACAGCGGCAGTAGCGGAAGCAAATACAGTAATGGAAAATGAAAACGCAACCCAGGAAGAAGTAGATGCAGCTGTACAATCTGTACAGACAGCAATCGATGGTTTAGTAGCAGTAGATGGAACCGTTCCAGAAGAAACAACACCATCCACTGATGATGTAGCTACTCAAACTGGACAGGAATCTACAACAACCAAAGCGAATGCAGCTAAGACTGGTGACTTTGCTCCAATTGCTGGTGTAGTAGCCCTGATGGGTATTGCAGGTGTTTCTGCAATGGTACTCCGTAAAAAACATAATAAATAATTTAGTATCTTTTCTCTAAATTAAAAATAGGTGTTTTACAACCCCTCCAATTTATAATTGGAGGGGTTGTTTATTGCCATGGAAACGTTCCGTTTAACAGGGAGAGATATTCTGCAAAAAATGTTAATTTCAAGTTATAAACCAAGCAAGCTATTAGAAAAGGTACTACAAATATAAATAAATTGAATTGTGTGAATAACATTTTTTGGAGTGATAGGATAATAAATACAAGTAAAGGAAATTTTCAGTGCTTTTTCGATGTTTTTTAGTACTATTTTCGAGCTATTCAAGCCTCTGGTTTAGCCGAAAGTTGTGACTTTAAATTCATAGAATATTTGGTAAATAGAAAAATGTTACATTAAAGAACACTATAGCGGATAAGTTGATGATATGATTAAGATAGTTTACAATACGATAGTTTTTGAGAACTTAAAAAATGAAATTAATAGAATATGAAAAATTCTAATATGTAAAATCTGGTATACTCTTTCCAAGTTAGATGGATTATTTTATAGAATAATTATTCTATGATGATAAAAGATAATATTAAAATAGAAAAGAGGTGTGCCAATATGATAAATATTAGAAAAGTTGCTATAATTGGTTGTGGATTTGTTGGTTCTTCGATTGCGTTTAGTTTAATGCAGCGAGGGTTATTTTCTGAAATGGTTTTAATTGATTCCAATCAAGAGAAAGCGGAAGGAGAAGCAATGGACTTGGGGGATGGCCTACCTTATACTGCTTCTATGGATATCTATGCTGGGAGATATGATGATATTGCGGATTGCGCTTTAGTGATTATCACAGCTGGAGCAAATCAAAAACCAGGGGAAACCCGTTTAGACTTAATTGATAAAAATGTAGCAATTTTAAAAACTATTATTCCAGAAATAAAAAAACGTAATTTTGAAGGTATTTTAATGATTGTCTCTAATCCAGTAGACGTTTTAACCTATGCTGCTTATAAAATTTCTGGTTTTCCTGCCCATCGTGTGATTGGTTCCGGCACTGTATTAGATACGGCTAGGCTAAAACAATTATTAGGGGAATATTTAAGGGTAGATGCCAGAAGTGTACACGCTTTTATCGTCGGGGAACATGGGGACAGCGAACTTGCGGTATGGAGCAGCGCCAATGTGTCAGGTATCGATTTAGATCATTTTTGCGAAATTCGTGGAGAATCCAACCATGAAAATTCTATGGAAAATCTATATGAAATAGTTCGAGATAGTGCTTATGAGATTATTAAACGGAAAGGAGCTACCTATTATGGTATTGCGATGGCTGTTGCAAGGATTTCTGAGAGTATTGTAAAAGATGAACATTCTGTTTTACCAATTTCAGTCGTTCTGGAAGGAGAGTATGGATTAAAAGGATTAAGTTTAAGCATTCCCTCTATTGTAGGAAAGAATGGGCTGGAGACGATATTGGAAATCCCATTAAGTAAAAAAGAAAATGACGCATTAGCAGCTTCCGCAAAGCAGCTAGAACAAGTAATACAGAAAATCCATTTTTAAAACAAGTGGCCTAGATTTTTCTAGGCCATTTTTGGTGTTTTTTCGATGATAAGTAGTATATTATATGAGAAAGATTGCTATAAGATTTTCTGGAACTATAATCAACTAAAAATCCGTGATTTTAGGTTAATGATTTTTCGATAGCAAGGTGTTTTTATCCTATATTATACTCCATATTTACTTGTGAAGGAAAAAAATCAACTATGAGGATGATAAAATATATGGAGTTTATTTTGTATATATCCTATAAAATTTAAAAATTGTAATCGTTTTTTAGTACAAGTATAGTTTGGTTACAAATCTTTATGTAATCTTTATGTATATACAAGATAGATTAATATCATGTTAACGAAATAAGTGATATTATCTTTTTAGGCCTTAATGGACTTCAAAAAGGAGGGCACTATAATGTTGGATTTAGCGATGATAGGCACATTGGCTGTTTGCTTTCTATTAATTAAATTGCTAGCAGACTGGTGCGGCCATCAAATCGACAGAAAAGATTAAGGATAGGAGGACGATATAGAATGATTCTGTTAATCTTAATTTTGATCTTTATGTCAGGCTATTTACTATATGCTTTAGTAAATCCAGAAAAATTTTAATACTTGCTTATAGTAAATACAAAAAGAAATTTTTAGGAGGATAATCAAACTATGTTACAGATGATTGTAATACTAGCTGTTTTCGTTGCTTTGATCATTCCTTTAGGTACTTATTTATATCATATTGCAGAAAGAAAACACACATTTGCTGATCCTGTGTTTGACCGTGTAGATGGTGTTATCTATAAAGTATGTGGTATAAACCCTGATAAAGGAATGAACTGGAAGAAATATGCGCTTTCTTTAGTACTGGCAAATGCCGTAATGGTTTTTGTAGGGTATTTGATTTTGCGGATTCAATTTCTTCCAATTTTCAATCCAAATGGAATTGAAGGGATGCCTGCTGACCTTTCCTTTAACACCATTATATCATTTATGACCAATACAAACTTGCAACATTATTCTGGTGAAAGTGGACTGTCCTATTTAAGTCAGATGTTGGTAATTATTTTTATGATGTTTACTTCAGCTGCAAGCGGCTATGCAGCTTGTGTAGCTTTTGTGAGAGGTCTCTCCGGTAGAGGAAAAGACATGGGTAACTTTTATGCTGATTTAATCCGCATTACAACTCGTGTTTTAATTCCATTATCTATCATTGTTGGTTTATTGCTGGTATGGCAAGGATGTCCACAAAACTTATCTCAAAATGCTACTTTCCAGACTATTGAAGGAAATTTCCAAGATATGCAGATGGGTCCAATCGCCTCACTTGTATCTATCAAGCACTTAGGAACAAATGGTGGTGGTTTCTTGGGGGCAAACTCTACAACTCCATTGGAAAACCCAACCATTCTTACCAATATGATTGAAATGCTGTCCATGATGATTTTACCAGGTGCTTGTGTACTGATGTTTGGCAAAATGGTCCGCAGCCGTAAAAAAGAAAAAGACCTAAGAAAAATGAAAAATGGTCAGATCCGTACCCCTATTTTTGGAACAGAAGGCCGCACCATTTTCTGTGCAATGGGTGTCATTTTCTTAATTGGTTTAGCTGTTTGCTATTTTGCAGAATTAGCAGGAAACCCAGCATTGGCTAAGGTTGGTTTAAACCAGAGTATGGGCAGTATGGAAGGAAAAGAAGTTCGTTTTGGTATAGCACAATCCGCTATGTTTACTACTGTAACAACTTCGTTTACAACTGGTACTGTAAATAATATGCATGATACTTTGACGCCACTTGGTGGTATGATACCATTACTACATATGATGTTAAATTTGGTATTTGGCGGTAAAGGCGTTGGCTTGATGAACATGGTTATGTATGCTATTTTGGCTGTATTTATTTGCGGTTTAATGATCGGACGTACACCAGAATATTTAGGCAAAAAAATTGAAGGTAAAGAGATGAAGTTAACCGCTCTTTGCATTATTGTTCATCCGTTATTGATTTTAGCATTCTCTGCAATTGCAGTTGGAACAGCAGCTGGCTTAGAGGGAATTACAAATCCAGGTTTCCATGGTCTGAGCCAGGTGTTATATGAATTTTCCTCCTCTGCTGCTAACAATGGTTCTGGTTTTGAAGGATTAGCGGATAATACCTTGTTCTGGAACGTTACCGCAGGGTTAGCAATGTTCTTTGGCCGATATATTTCGATTATTATTCAGCTTGCAGTTGCAGCTTCCTTGATGAGAAAAGCTCCAGTAAATGAATCAATTGGTACCTTGCGTACAGATACACCAACCTTTACTATTGCATTGATAGCGGTTGTATATATCTTTGCTGCATTGACATTCTTCCCAGCATTGTCACTTGGCCCAATTGCTGAGCATCTAACTCTATGGGGTTAAGGAGGGGTTGAACGATGAGTAAAAAACAAAAAACTAAATTTATTACTGCCGATATTTTAAAAAGTGCAATTGGAAATGCGTTTATTAAGTTAAACCCAAGATATATGATGAAAAATCCAGTTATGTTTGTAGTAGAAGTTGGATGTATCATCACTTTGATCCTTTGCTTTGTTCCAAATTTATTTGGAACTACAGATATTCCAAATGTTCGCACTTATAATATTATTGTTACAATTATTCTGTTTATCACGGTTTTGTTCGCAAACTTTGCGGAAGCTGTGGCAGAAGGTCGTGGTAAAGCACAAGCTGCTAGTTTGAAAAAGACACAAAAAGATACAGAAGCACGTTTGATTCATGAAGATGGGACAGAAGAAATTGTTAGTTCTAGCCAATTAAAAAAGAGTGATATTGTCCTGGTAAAAACAGGAGAAATTATTCCAAATGATGGCGAGGTAATTGAAGGGGTTGCTTCTGTTGATGAATCTGCTATTACTGGGGAATCCGCTCCGGTTGTTCGTGAAAGCGGTGGAGACTTTTGCTCTGTTACTGGTGGCACCACTGTGGTAAGTGACTGGCTGCGTATTAAAATTACATCTTCCCCTGGTGATAGTTTCCTGGATCGTATGATTGCACTGGTCGAAGGTGCTTCACGTAAAAAGACACCTAACGAGATTGCTTTGAATACTTTATTGGTAAGTTTGACCATTATCTTTATGATTGTAATTATCACTTTATACCCTATTGGTATTTATAGTGGTGTAACACTTCCTGTTGCTACTTTGATTGCTCTGGCTGTTTGTTTGATTCCAACTACCATTGGTGGTTTGTTATCCGCAATTGGTATTGCTGGTATGGACCGTGTAACTCGTTTTAATGTTATTGCAATGTCTGGTAAAGCAGTAGAAGCATGTGGCGACGTAGATACCATGATTTTGGATAAAACAGGTACCATTACATTCGGTAACCGTCTAGCAGCTGATTTTTATCCAGTTGGCAATGCTGATAAAAATGATTTAATCAATTGTGCGGTACAAAGTTCTTTACATGACAGTACTCCAGAAGGAAAATCTACAGTTGAACTGGGACGGAAATTAGGCTGTGATATACAGGAAATGGATGGTGCAGAATACATAGAATTCTCCGCACAAACCCGTATGAGCGGTGTGGATTTGCCAGATGGAACAAAGATCCGGAAAGGTGCAAGTGAAGCGATCCAAGAGTATATAGTAGCGAATGGAGGTACCATTCCAGCTGATTTGGAAGAACGTGTGAATGAAGTAGCACGTTTAGGGGGTACACCATTAACTGTATGCAAAGGAAATGTAGTGCTTGGTGTTATCTATTTAAAAGATACCGTAAAACCAGGTATGAGGGAACGTTTTGAACGTTTGCGTGCAATTGGTATAAAAACCATTATGTGTACAGGAGATAACCCATTAACTGCAGCAACCATTGCTTCAGAAGCAGGCGTAGACGATTTTATTGCGGAATGTAAACCAGAAGATAAAATCCGTGTTATTAAAGAAGAACAGGCACATGGTAAAATTGTTGCCATGACAGGTGATGGAACCAATGACGCCCCTGCCCTTGCACAGGCAAATGTTGGTTTGGCGATGAACAGTGGTACTGCCGCTGCAAAAGAAGCTGCTAATATGGTAGACTTGGATTCTAACCCAACCAAAATTTTGGAAGTTGTAGAGATTGGTAAACAATTATTAATTACTCGCGGAAGCTTAACAACATTCAGTATTGCAAACGATATTGCAAAATACTTTGCAATTATTCCAGCTATGTTCATGAGTTATATCCCTGCGTTAGGTGTATTGAATATCATGCATCTGGCTTCTCCATTGAGCGCGATTCTATCTGCATTAATCTTTAACGCCATTATTATTCCTTGCTTGATTCCTTTGGCAATGAAAGGTGTTAAATATAGACCAATGAACAGCAGCAAAATGTTACGCCGTAACATGTTAATTTATGGTTTAGGCGGTATTATTGTTCCGTTTGTGGGAATCAAAATTATTGACTTAATCATCCATCCATTATTAATGTTGTTGGGTTTGAATTAAGGGAGGATATACTATCATGGGAACAAAATTAAAAAATGCAATGAGTGGACTGAAAAAGGCTTTTCTGGTTACAGTAGTATTGCTGATTCTTTGTGGCTTGATTTATCCATTAGTATTAACGGGTATTTCTCAAGTGATATTTCCAAAACAGGCAAATGGTAGTGTAATTACTGTAGATGGAAAACAAGTTGGTTCTGAATTGGTTGGCCAGGATTTTACTGATGAACGCTTTATGAAGTGCCGTCCATCTTCTGTAAACTATAATACTTATACCCAGGAAGATGTAGATAACGGTGACCATACTATGGGTGCGCCATCTTCTGGCTCTAATAACTATGCTCCTTCTAACCCTGAATTGGCAGAACGTGTACAAGCGGATATTGACGCATTTTTAGAAGAAAATCCAGATGTGAAAAAAGAGGATATACCAACTGATTTGCTAACGGCTTCCGGTTCTGGTTTGGATCCACATATCTCTCCAGAATCTGCTGAAATACAGATTCCACGTTTGGTAGAAACTACAAAATTATCCGAAGATGAATTAAAACAGATTGTAAAGGATAATACAAACGGTAAATTCCTTGGAATTTTTGGTGAAGAGACTGTTAATGTATTAGGTGTTAACCTGGACATTGCAGAAAAACTTGGTATGATTGGCAGTGAAGAATAATTGCTAGAAAACCTAATAAAAGGCTACTATTGAAATTTCAATAGTAGCCTTTTTTATATGAAAGAAATATAAGGTAGTAGTATAGGAAATATTAATAAAAATAGGTAGAATTTGAGGTAATGAAAAAATGATAGCAGTTTTTTGGACAAATTAGAAGCTTGATGAAATCTTCACATTAGAGAATATTACAAGACTGTAAGTTTATTTTCTATTTTGACGTAATTTGATAAAAAAAACGATTTACTTCCTTCATATTCATTCCATATAATATAAATACAATAATGACTGATCTACTGAAAGGAGGGAATTGTTTTGCGTTGTCCAAATTGCGGAAAGGAAAATCCACAGGGATATTTAATATGTTATTTTTGTCATGAGCTTTTAACACCACGCCCCAATAAAATTTATGGAGTGGATACAAGACCAACGATTGATCTTGAACAAAACAACAAGCAAGAATTAAATCAATGGAAAGAAGAACCACATTTACAGTTTGAAACATCATCTCCAGTTAGTCAGCAAAAAAAGGAACAGGAGAATTTAAAAAATACAACATCAAAGCCACAAAAAATAAAACAGCAGAAAACAAAAGCTGCAAAATCAAAACGTCCTAAACGATCAAAATCTCCAAAAAGGGTAAAACAAAAGAAACAAAAACGAGTGAGTTCTCCTCGGAAGCAAGTAAAAGAAGTTCATACAGTGAAAAAACGGGGAGGTTTTTTGGCAGCATTTTTAGCACTATTGTTGCTTGCTATTGCCGCTATTGTCATTGCTGGAGCTTTGTTGATTCACCATTATGGATTACAAACAATATTAAACCATTTTGGATATCAAATTACTACAGTACAACAGGATGAAACATCTTCTCAAGAAGTATCAGAATTCAGTTCCATACAACAAGAAACTGAATCGAAAGTGGATCAAAAAGGGGAAAGTTCTTCAGAACCGGAAACATCTTCGGAACCAGAAGAAAACAAAGAACTAGAATAAGAAACTTAGCCTGCTCAAATTCTATTTATGATTGGGCGGGCTAAGTTTTTATAGAGGGTCATCAGTAAAGGTGGACATATGATTCCAATCATTATTATTGGTAGGAATCTATTTGGCTAATTGTATAGGAACATTTTGATTTCTTGACAGTAGTAGAAAAAAGGTGTATCCTTTCATTAATAAATAAGCTGATGTAAAAAGAAACAATTGATGCTAAAATTTTGGTTAATATTACTTAAATCTACTTTACGTAGATAGAAATAGAACAGCATGTGAGTTGTTTTTAAAGATAAATTTGTTATGCTAAGGTATACAAATAAATGAGGAGGAAAACTTTTTGGACAGTAAAAGGACGGGGCTGTTTATTGCTTATTGCCGCAAACAAAAACAGATGACCCAACAACAATTAGCAGATACTTTAGGAGTAACCAATAAAGCTGTTTCGAAATGGGAAACGGGCCAGGGAATGCCAGATATTAGTATTTTAGAATCTTTAAGTCAGATATTAGGTGTTAGTATTGATGAGATTATCAGAGGAGAGAAACAAAAAAATACTACAAATCATCCAGAAGAACAAAAAGAGGATATGCCAGAAGAAAATACAGTTGAAATAACCACAAAGATGGATGAAACTATTTTGTTGGATTATTATAAAAATATGTTTCCAATAAAAACAAGAAAAAGAAGATATCTTATTTATTTTCTATTAATTATTTTAGGTATTAGTATTGGTATGGTCGTTTGGGATACCAACTGGATTGTTACGATTCTGGTTGGATGTTTATATATTGCAATAGTAACGATTACCATTTGTTTTGTTCAGCAACAATATAAATTGGCTGCGAAAAGGAAATTAAAGAAAAACCATCAATTATATGGTGGCATTCCAATTTTAAAAGTTTTGTTGCAACAAGAAAAAATTCATTGTATGGATTCTTTTTTAGACATACAGCTTCCATATCATAAAATTAAAACAATAATAGAAACAGAGTGCCTTATTCTTTTGACTTATGAAACGAATACAGTTTTATTAGATAAAAGAGGAATAAAAGACCATACTGTTATGGAAGTATTGGAATTATTCCATCAAAAAGCCCCGCAAGCATTCTGCAAAAAATATATTCCTAGCAATCAGTCAAAAATAAAGAACATAGTTGGAGTTAGCTGTATTATCATAGGAGCATTATTACAATTATTACAGATTGTTTATTATGGATTGCATTACTCTCAAGGAGTAGAATATCTTTGGGATGGTATGCTGTACTGGATCAATGGCATTTTAATCGCTTTGGTTGGAATAGGGATTATCAGTTTGGTTTGGCCAAAACGAAAATGGATACTGACAAGTTCGATCTTAGCTATGTTATTGTTGGTACTCAATTTATTTGGTTCATTTATTTCACAAAATAAAAATGAGACGATCTGGTCTATATCACCAGATGGAAGCAATAGCATGGTAATGAAGCGAAATCCAGATACAGGAAGAACATATGATTACCATCATCATAAACTGTTTTTTATTTCATCTGGCAGCCAGCTTCCGTACACAGTAAGTAAAAACAAAAAAATCCAATGGCTTACCAATGATATTTGCGCTTTTACGTATATGTCCCCGGACGACAGTCAGATCCACCAATATATTGCTACTTATGGAGATAGAACATTGGGATCCTATTATTATGTTACAAATGTGATTGGCGGAGATTGGACAACTTATGATACGAACAATACGGTTGGATGGCATATTCTTGTAGATGACGGAGTTATGCTAAAATATGGAGAAACCAAAGAATATTATTCGTTGGATGATTGCGTCCAATTTGGAACTACTGCGATAGCTTTATGTAAAAATGGGATTCCCCAATGGACAATTGTGTTGAATGAAGATTGTGAAGTAACAAGTGGAAGCGATTTAACAGGAACGATTACTTTATGTAAGGTATCAATGGATCAAACTGCTCCAACTATATTTCATCGTAGTTCATCTGAGGCGAATTTAGATGAGTTAGAAGAATTGAAACTGGGGTAAAATTTTAGGAAGGAAGGTGATAGTTTGGTTATTGATGTGCATACACATATTTTTCCTGAACATATTGCAGAAAAAGCAACAAACAATATTGGAAATTATTATCAAATACCAATTCAATTTAACGGTACAGTAAATCAATTATTAGATAATATGCAACAATACCATATCGACAAATGTGTTGTAAATTCTGTTGCGACAAATCCTCATCAAGTACAAACTATTAATCAATTTGTGGCAGAACAAGTTAAAAATTATCCTAATCAGTTAATTGGGTTTGGTTCATTGCATCCTGATAGTGAAAATTTAGAACAGGATTTTCAACAATTACGGGAACTTAAGTTAAAAGGAATCAAATTGCATCCTGATTTTCAAGGAAGAGCAATTGATGACCCAAAAGTAATGAAAATCTATGAAATGGCGGAAGGATGTTGTCCGATCTTAATGCATATGGGAAGTACAGATTCGGATTTATCCAGCCCAAAGCGCTTGGCGAAGATATTGGACTTGTTTCCGAAATTAGATATCATAGCAGCCCATTTTGGAGGTTGGTCCCATTGGGAAGATGCGGCATTAGAGTTGGCATTAAAACGTGTCTATGTAGACACCAGCAGTACCCAATATGCAGTAAAGCCGCATCAAATTCGGGAATTAATCGATATCTTTGGAATTCATCATGTGATTTTTGGTTCAGATTATCCTATCTTTAACGCAGGAGATGAATTAAAACGATTTGAAAACATTCCAATGACAGAAGAAGAAAAGGAATGTATTTTCCATGGCAATATAGAGCGTCTCCTATTAAAATATAAAACAAATAGCTGATTTATTTGGATTTATTATCTTATTAGATAATATTTCTACTGAATTGTTGTTGCTATAATATCAGAAAAACCTGTTATAAATAAGTAAATTTTAGTAAATCAATCCATAATAAGGAAAATATAATAGAAAAAAGGAAAAAGTAGTTGACAAAAGGGAGAAGGTGTGATATATTATTAAAGCTGCAACGGAAGAGCGGCCGGGAGGGCAAGAGGCGCCGTTGAGCAAAAAGGAAGAAACGAAAAAAGATGAAAAAACATCTTGACAAAGAGGAAGCGATATGATATAATAAATAAGTCGCTTCTGAGGCAAGCGAAACGAAAGAAACAAAAAACTTTCAAAAAAAGCTTGACAAAATCACAGAGATGTGATAAAATAGTAAAGCTGCTTGAGGGCAGCGGTCAAGAAACGACAAAAACAGGACCTTGAAAATTAAACAATATAGTAAGTAACGAAAACGAACCAATCCTTGTTAATTCAAGAGTTTTAGTTATTTTAGAAAAAATGACGTTAGCGTATTCGAGTAATACGAGCTAGATTAAATCATTCGAGAGGATGTTTTGATATGATTAAATTAAGAGTTTGATCCTGGCTCAGGACGAACGCTGGCGGCGCGCCTAACACATGCAAGTCGAACGGAGATACCTGTTAGATCCCTTCGGGGTGACGATGGACTATCTTAGTGGCGGACGGGTGAGTAACACGTGAGCAACCTGCCTTACAGAGTGGGATAACGTTTGGAAACGAACGCTAATACCGCATAACATTAACTTATCGCATGGTAAGATAATCAAAGAAATTCGCTGTAAGATGGGCTCGCGTCTGATTAGATAGTTGGTGAGGTAACGGCTCACCAAGTCGACGATCAGTAGCCGGACTGAGAGGTTGAACGGCCACATTGGGACTGAGACACGGCCCAGACTCCTACGGGAGGCAGCAGTGGGGAATATTGCACAATGGGGGAAACCCTGATGCAGCGACGCCGCGTGAGGGAAGAAGGTTTTCGGATTGTAAACCTCTGTCTTCAGGGACGATAGTGACGGTACCTGAGGAGGAAGCTCCGGCTAACTACGTGCCAGCAGCCGCGGTAATACGTAGGGAGCGAGCGTTGTCCGGAATTACTGGGTGTAAAGGGAGCGTAGGCGGGACAGCAAGTTGAATGTGAAATCTATGGGCTCAACCCATAAACTGCGTTCAAAACTGTTGTTCTTGAGTGAAGTAGAGGTAGGCGGAATTCCTAGTGTAGCGGTGAAATGCGTAGATATTAGGAGGAACACCAGTGGCGAAGGCGGCCTACTGGGCTTTAACTGACGCTGAGGCTCGAAAGCGTGGGTAGCAAACAGGATTAGATACCCTGGTAGTCCACGCTGTAAACGATGATTACTAGGTGTGGGGGGGTCAACCTTCCGTGCCGGAGTTAACACAATAAGTAATCCACCTGGGGAGTACGACCGCAAGGTTGAAACTCAAAGGAATTGACGGGGGCCCGCACAAGCAGTGGAGTATGTGGTTTAATTCGAAGCAACGCGAAGAACCTTACCAGGTCTTGACATCCAACTAACGAGATAGAGATATGTTAGGTGCCCTTCGGGGAAAGTTGAGACAGGTGGTGCATGGTTGTCGTCA
Source organism: Massilioclostridium coli (assembly GCF_900095865.1). Taxonomy (GTDB): domain Bacteria; phylum Bacillota; class Clostridia; order Oscillospirales; family Ruminococcaceae; genus Massilioclostridium; species Massilioclostridium facile. The sequence continues at coordinate 106,677 of NZ_FMIZ01000004.1, forward strand.
GCTCGTGTCGTGAGATGTTGGGTTAAGTCCCGCAACGAGCGCAACCCTTACCATTAGTTGCTACGCAAGAGCACTCTAATGGGACTGCCGTTGACAAAACGGAGGAAGGTGGGGATGACGTCAAATCATCATGCCCCTTATGACCTGGGCCACACACGTACTACAATGGCTATTAACAGAGGGAAGCAATACCGCGAGGAGGAGCAAACCCCTAAAAATAGTCTCAGTTCGGATTGCAGGCTGCAACCCGCCTGCATGAAGCCGGAATTGCTAGTAATCGCGGATCAGCATGCCGCGGTGAATACGTTCCCGGGCCTTGTACACACCGCCCGTCACACCATGAGAGTTGGCAACACCCGAAGCCAGTAGCCTAACCGCAAGGAGGGCGCTGTCGAAGGTGGGGTTGATGATTAGGGTGAAGTCGTAACAAGGTAGCCGTATCGGAAGGTGCGGCTGGATCACCTCCTTTCTATGGAGAACTGACAGGATGGTAAGTGTTAGGAGCTATATTGTTTAATTTTGAAGGCCCTGAGTCTTCAGAAAAATAATTGATGGGAAAAGCGGCAACCTAGAAACCCTGGAAAATGGGGGTGTAGCTCAGCTGGGAGAGCACCTGCCTTGCACGCAGGGGGTCAGGAGTTCGATCCTCCTCATCTCCACCACAACCGAAAGGTTGAACAGGGAAAAGAGAGACCGACAGCCGAATCTAACATGGGCTCATAGCTCAGGTGGTTAGAGCGCACGCCTGATAAGCGTGAGGTCGGTGGTTCGAGTCCACTTGAGCCCACCAAGTTACTTGAAAAAGTAACAAAGAAGAAGTACCTTGAAAACTGAATAAGTAAAGCGATAAAAGTAGTTAAGACAAATATCTTTTTTAAAAAAGGGTAAAAATACTACTACAATTTGAAAAAGTTGGAGAACATAATTCAAATGGTCAAGCTACAAAGAGCGCAGAGAGAATGCCTTGGCATTAGGAGCCGATGAAGGACGTGGTAAGCAACGATATGCTACGGGGAGTCGCAAGCAGACATCGATCCGTAGAATTCCGAATGGAGGAATCCGGCAGTGGTTATGCACTGTCATCATATACTGAATCCATAGGTATATGAGGGGAACCGCCTGAACTGAAACATCTAAGTAGGGCGAGGAAGAGAAATCAACCGAGATTTTCCTAGTAGTGGCGAGCGAACGGGAAAGAGGCCAAACCAAAGGTAGCAATATCTTTGGGGTTCGGACTGCAATGTGTATCTGACGAGTTAGGAGAAGTGCATGGGAAGGCACACCAAAGGAAGTGAAAGTCTTGTATCCGAAAACAGATCAGAGCTAGCAGTATCCAGAGTACCGCGGGACACGTGAAACCCCGTGGGAAGATAGGGGGACCACCCTCTAAGCCTAAATACTACCTAATGACCGATAGCGAAAAGTACTGTGAAGGAAAGGTGAAAAGAACCCCGGGAGGGGAGTGAAATAGAACCTGAAACTCTGTGCTTACAAGCAGATAGAGCACGTCAAAGTGTGATATCGTACCTATTGTAGAATGGTCCGGCGAGTATACGTATGTAGCAAGGTTAAGAACTTCAGGTTCGGAGCCGAAGCGAGAGCGAGTCTGAATGGGGCGTTTAGTTTCATGCGTATGACCCGAAACCAGGTGACCTATCCATGTCCAGGTTGAAGTGACGGTAACACGTCATGGAGGACCGAACCCACTCCCGTTGAAATGGTAGGGGATGAGATGTGGATAGCGGAGAAATTCCAATCGAACTTGGATATAGCTGGTTCTCCCCGAAATAGCTTTAGGGCTAGCGTTGCCATAAAGATTACCGGAGGTAAAGCACTGAATAGTCTAGGGGCCGAGAGGCTACCGAAACTTATCAAACTCTGAATGCCGGATAATCATGGGCAGCAGTCAGACTGTGTGAGATAAGTCTCATAGTCAAAAGGGAAAGAGCCCAGACCCACAGCTAAGGTCCCAAAGTACATTTAAGTGGAAAAGGATGTAGGATTGCGAAAACAACCAGGATGTTGGCTTAGAAGCAGCCACACATTTAAAGAGTGCGTAATAGCTCACTGGTCGAGTGGTCCTGCGCCGAAAATTTAACGGGGCTAAAATGTACACCGAAGCTTGGGCTTGATACGTAAGTATCAGGGGTAGGGGAGCGTCGTATACGGAGAGAAGTCATAGCGGAAGCGGTGGTGGACTGTATACGAGTGAGAATGCCGGAATGAGTAGCGAGAATTATGTGAGAATCATAATGGCCGAAAGCCTAAGGTTTTAGGAGGAAGGTTCGTCCGCTCCTAGTAAGCCGGGAGCTAAGGTGAGGCCGAAAGGCGTAGCCGATGCACATACGGTTGATATTCCGTAGCCTCCAAAAGATTTAAGCAAAGGGACACTTTAGAAGGGTGTAAGCCGGGCGTTGGTAGACCCGGTCGTAAGGGACTGAAATTAGAGTAAGGAAGTACACTTGGATGAAGGCGAGAAAAGCTTTGTGGATATCTTCGGAGCCCGTACCGCAAACCGACACAGGTAGGTAGGAAGAGGATTCTAAGGCCAACGGGAGAAGGGTTGTTAAGGAACTCGGCAAGTTGACCCCGTAACTTAGGGATAAGGGGTGCTCTAGCAATAGAGCCGCAGAGAATAGGCCCGGGCGACTGTTTATCAAAAACACAGGTCTCTGCTAAATCGAAAGATGACGTATAGGGGCTGACACCTGCCCAGTGCTGGAAGGTTAAGAGGAGGAGTGAGAGCTCTGAATTGAAGCCCCAGTGAACGGCGGCCGTAACTATAACGGTCCTAAGGTAGCGAAATTCCTTGTCAGGTAAGTTCTGACCCGCACGAATGGTGTAACGATCTGGGCACTGTCTCAACAATCCACCCGGCGAAATTGTAGTACCGGTGAAGATGCCGGTTACCCGCGACTAGACGGAAAGACCCCATGGAGCTTTACTGTAGCCTAATATTGGATTTTGGTATTTCATGTACAGGATAGGTGGGAGGCTAGGAAGCAAAGGCGTCAGCTTTTGTGGAGCCATCGTTGGGATACCACTCTTGGAGTGCTGAAATTCTAACCTGCGGCCATGAATCTGGTCGGGGGACATTGTTAGGTGGGCAGTTTGACTGGGGCGGTCGCCTCCTAAAAGGTAACGGAGGCGCTCAAAGGTTCGCTCAGTACGGACGGAAACCGTGCATTAGAGTGTAAACGCATAAGCGAGCCTAACTGCGAGACTGACAAGTCGAGCAGTAACGAAAGTTGGAGTTAGTGATCCGGCGGTATGTGAGTGGAAATGCCGTCGCTCAACGGATAAAAGCTACCCTGGGGATAACAGGCTGATCTCCCCCAAGAGTCCACATCGACGGGGAGGTTTGGCACCTCGATGTCGGCTCATCGCATCCTGGGGCTGGATTCGGTCCCAAGGGTTTGGCTGTTCGCCAATTAAAGCGGTACGCGAGCTGGGTTCAGAACGTCGTGAGACAGTTCGGTCCCTATCTGTCGTGGGCGTAGGATATTTGAAAGGAGCTGTCCCTAGTACGAGAGGACCGGGATGGACGCACCTCTGGTGTACCTGTTGTCATGCCAATGGCACGGCAGGGCAGCTATGTGCGGATCGGATAAACGCTGAAGGCATCTAAGCGTGAAGCCGTCCTTAAGATAAGATATCCCACTGGGTTAACCAGGTAAGACCCCTTGTAGACTACGAGGTTGATAGGCTCAAAGTGTAAGCGTCGTGAGGCGTTAAGCTAGCGAGTACTAATCGGTCGAGGGCTTGACCAATGATATGTTCTAAAATCGTGATACTTATTCAGTTTTGAGGGTACTGAACCTTCAAAAGAAATAGACGGTGTTAATGGCGATGAGGATCCACCTGTTCCCATACCGAACACAGTAGTTAAGCTCATCAACGTCGAAGATACTTGGCTGGAGACGGCCTGGGAAAATAGAAAAATGCCGTCAC
>NZ_FMIZ01000003.1 GCF_900095865.1 Massilioclostridium coli
ATATTACCACCTCACAAAAGAAAAAGTACCAAAAAGAAAATCCGCTGCGGCGGGGATCGCCTGCGGGCGGGAAGGGGGAAAAGGGGGAGCAAAAGAGCGGCGGCTACGCCGCCTTAAAGAGAAAGTCACCTCCCCCTTTTCCCCCTCGCTGCGGGTCATTGAAAGTGCCGCCACTATGGAAAACCCGATGGGTTTACCACAGTGGCTTGGAAAACCTCTAACGAGGTTTACCACACTTCCAACACCCCTCCGCTCACCCCCTTTTTCCCCTCCGACTTTCTCCCTTTCAGAGAGAGAAAATATAGGTTGGGAGAACCCTTACAGGGGGCTTAGATTATCAATACAGCAATTCCCTATTTTCAGTTGTTATTATAGCCTGTCCGAAAGAGATTTTCAAGCCCTCCGGACAGGCTTCTTTTACAGCTCCATGCCGCCCATTCCTCGCTGGTGCTGCTGTTGCTCCTGCTGCTGTCCAATCTCCGGATCGGGCAGCAGCTCCCTCGCCTTTTCAAGCAGAGGACGCAGACGCTCCGGCAAGTGTTCTTCCAAGAAGTCCAGCATCCGACCGATGCCGTCCGTCAGACGCTCGGTGAAGCTGCGTTCCTCCTGCAGCTCGGATTGCAGATAATAGTTTTCATCGCGCAGCCTCCGGTTTTCCTGTTCAAGCCTCTGCTGCCGCTGCGCTTCTTCCAGCCGCTTCTTCATGGACGGCACCTGTGACCGCAGACGGGTGTTTTCCTCCGTCAGCTCCTGTACCTTGTGCCGATCCGTCACGCTGCGCAGTGCCATTTTCTTTAGCTGCTCGACCTGATCCACCGTCACGCCCTTTACTGCCCCTGTGAGCGTCTTTTCCGGCTGAATATCATGCAGGGGTGCATTTACCCTGTCAGCCTCCTTTAAGAGCCGCACGGTGCCTTTCAGAGCGTCCCGCTGCCGTTCCAGCTCAGCAACCTCCCGCTCTACTGCCGCTGTCTGCTGCTGCACCGCTTCCAGCCTCGCAGCCGCTTCCTTGAACTGCGGCAAGTCCATGTGCGGTCTGTTCGTGCCGAGAGAGATAATTTCAAAATCGTGCCGCTGGGCGATCTCCGTCAGAGCTTCTTTCTCCCGTTCCATCCACGCCGCCCATTCGGTCTGCTTTCTGCCGACACCGACAAACCCCTGCTGCTTCAATGCCTGTTTCATAGATACCCTTGTAGAAAGTCCTCTTGACTGCTCCGTTGCCACAGGGATAAAATCGACATGGAGATGGGGCGTTGCCTCGTCCATGTGCAGCACCATATTGAACACCCGCAGATGGGGGTTGCGTTCTGCAAAAGACTCCGCAAAATCTTTCAGAGCTGCCGCCGCCCGTTCTCCGTCCGGCGTACCGCACCCACAGTCGCTCATGTTGCCGATCTGGAAGATCGCTTCATGGAACAGCTTTTCCTGTTTACTCTGCCGGATATGCTCATAGTAGTCCGGTATCTTATCTCTCGTTTTGGTTTTCTTTGCGTTGTAGGCTGCGAGAGCTTCATCAAAGACCATATGATAGACCTGCTTCAGATCCTCGTTGCAGAAAACAATGTTCTGCTCCGTCCGGCTCCGGTCTACATTCGCCGCTGAGAAGCTGCGGTTGTTGTGCCGGATGCTCCCTGCACCTGTCATACCCGAAATCGTAACTCCCATAAAATCGCCCCCTTTCCGCTTATTCTTCCGTCCTCTATTTTATCATAAATTTCCGCTAAAAACAACCTCTTTGTTACTTTCTGGTGAGAAAGTAACGCAAAAGCACTTTCACACCGCCACCCCATCGGTGCAGCGGTGTGAAAGTGCTTTGCGCCCCTAAAGGGGAGGGGTTGCCGGAGCTGCTTCACTGCCGGCTCGTGCCTGCTGCTCTGCCAGCTCCGGAGGGGCGCTGCCCCTGCCGTCTGCGGACGGCTCCCCGAACTTCATCCCACCGATAAACTGGAATTTGTAATTACATTCCATACATATTGGCATTCTTTACAATCACTCTATCTCCTTTTTCTAATTGTTCCTTAGAAACTCCTCTTAACCCAAGTCCAACATGTTCTGTTTTATATCCACAACCATTTGATTTTCGTTCTTTTGTATGTATATCGATGGTAGTAATTATAGTCTCTAATACACCTCCATTTGTTTTATAAACACACGCATTTTCTCCTTCTCTACACATTCCTGTTGATATGTTTCCTGTGGCAACTGTTCCAACCCCCATAATTGTAAATACATCATCAATAATCAATTCAAAGTCTTCTTTTAAACATAATGGAACATCTAATCTGTTCATATACTCTTTTTCTCGCTCTTTTTTGCTTTTACCAAATAATCCCATAGTGTTTCTCCTTTATAACTTCCGATTTGTCGTTCTGTTTAGTCCCCAAAGAACCTACTAAACCAGCTACGCTTTTGAACCGGTTCTGTCTCACGCTCCGGCTGATCGGCTCCGGACTTGCCGGAAAGAAGCTGCTGATGCATCGTCCCAGCATGGAGAGCCTGGGCCGCTGCCGCAGTCTGCTGTGCCGTCACCAACGCCGAGCTGACCTCCGCCAACCTTGCGTTCAGTTCCTCGATCTGCTTGTCCTTTACAGCAAGTTGCTCGCTTTTCCGGTCTAATTCTCCCTGCAGCATAGCGATCAAAGTGGTTTCGCAAGTTTCGCAACTTGCTTTCGCCGGTTGCGAAACTTGCTTTCGTTCAACACCTAAATAATGCTGATATATGGCGGTTTTTTGACTTTCGCTGATTGCGAAACTTCCTTTCGCATCTTTCGCAACATGGTTTCGCCTACACCATGCACGAACTGCCTGTTCCGACACACCACATTCTATTGCAATTTCCGTTATTACACCCGCCAAATATCATCACCACTCTTTCATCCAGAGTTAATCTCAAAACAAATCGCTATGAGATCCCGTCCTTATCAATTTCAAAATCAAAGTCTGCCGAACAACTTTATAGACCAACAGCCAGTCCGGCTCGATGTGACATTCTCTCATGTCCTTATAATTTCTGGAATTAGTGAGAGCATGATCTCGATACGCCTCCGGCAACGGCTGCTCGTTACACAACAGCGTGATCACTTCCTCCAACTTCTTCGGATCGCAGCCTCTCTTGATCGCAAGCTTGTAATCTCGTTTGAACTGCCCCGAAAACTCCGGCTTAAGCATTCAGCGCCTCCATCAGATCTGCAACGCTATCAAACGGACCATACATATCCTCTCCCTTTTCTGCCGCCTCCATCGCCGCATAGGTAACAGCATTCGGCTCGTCAACCTTGACTTCAAAGGGAAGTCCATGACACCTAAGTGCCTGTCGATAAAAAATACCCGTTGCCGTACTCAAATCCATTCCGAGGGACTTAAAGAGAGCTGCCGCCTGTGCTTTCAGCTCCGGCTCCATTCTTATCGTCATATTTCCTTTAGCCATAATAGCACTCCTTTCCTCGTCATTTTTAGCTTGCACTAATATTATATTCAATATTCGTGACATTTGCAAGTGCATTGCAAATGTTTTTTTGCAACTTTTCTATGAACAGTGCTTTCTATATGGGAACACCGCAGCGTGTACATTTAGGGGGTGAAAAAGCCTTATTTCGCGCGGTTTTCAAGCCTCGTTTTCGGTGGGGTAATATAAAAACCCTTACCCGCCCCGAAAACGCCTTGTAGGGCGTTTCTGGGGCGTTTACAGCCCTTTCTTAAATTCCTCCACCAACAGATCGCTCAAAGCCTGTGATGGGCGTATTTTGACCGTTATATGCCCCTCCGGTACGGTGTCCCACCATTTGCGGATCGTTTTCGGATCAAGTCCGGTGTCCCTATGACAATCGGCCTTGCGTCCCTCTGGATGCTCCTGCCGCCACGCATAGACTTGCGCTTTCTTTTCTTCTGCCCCTTTTCTTCTCCATGTGCCGCCAGGATAATCCACTTCCTGCACCGCCCTTGCTCTTTTCAAATGCTCTTTCTGTGATCTACCATTCCTCTTGTTGCGCTCGATGCGAACATCGGTCAGAGCTTCAATATCGGAAATCGTGAAATTGTAATACTCCTTGTCGTAGGCTTCCAGCGCACTCCGTATATCTTCCTCGGTCAATGCGTTCTCATGCTTCACCATCTGCAGATCATCAAAAGCCTCTTTCATATCCTGCCGGAGCTGCTGCTTCGACACACCGCATTTGTAAGCATAGATAGCAAGGCACATCAAAAAGAAATACCGATGCCCGCCCTTTATCTCTCCGATCTGCCGCAGCCACCAATGGTAGAGCGCATACGGATCATCACCATGCACCTTTCCGGCAATATCCCACTTCTTGCGTCCTTTCTCGCCTCTCACAACAACACGCTCATACCACTCCGGATATGCCTCCCTCGCCTCAGCTCGTGTCATTTTGGATGGGCTGAAAGGCTTATTGACATCCACCCTGTTTTCTGGCTTTGCGTAGGCGTTCAGATAATCCAGCGTTACCCGTTCTCCGGTACGGAAAGCGACCAGCTCCGTCCCATGCTTGTCATTGATGCTGCCCACCATGCGGAAGCTCTGATTGATGGATTGATACTGGATCGCCTTGACCTGCGAAGTGCTGCCATACTCCCATAGCCGGAAAGTGAGGTCATATTTCAGACTTTTAAGCTGAATTTTTATATTCGGGTATAGGTCAATCGGCTGCTGGAAAACATAGTAGATATGCAGCCCTGTCCCCGACAGAACAAGGAAAGTCGGCATCGGCAACCGGCGCACTCGCTCCGGATCGCCGCCAAAGCGCAGAAAGAGGTTGCGCAGCTCGGCAAGACCTACGCCATCCAGATCGAAGATCAGAGCATACATCCGCTGGGCGTTCTCCAGCCTGTTCTCCTTTCTGCGATATGCAAGACCGCTGCACAAAGTAAGGCTGTTCCTCTCGACAAACTCCATGTAATCCTGTTCCCATGTGTCGCTATACATCTTCCTGCGCCGGAGCTTCTTATCCTCGCTCTGTTCGTCCCGATACAGATACACAGCGTTCGGATGGGAAAAATCCGTGTGCCGTTCTCCGGAGTTCTCATTGTCCGGAAACAGCTCTTTATAAAACTCATAGCCTCCGACCTCCGGATATTGTGCGCTCAAATACTCGTAGCAGCCTCGATAATTCTCGGTCATATTACCACCTCACAAAAGAAAAAGTACCAAAAAGAAAATCCGCTGCGGCGGGGATCGCCTGCGGGCGGGAAGGGGGAAAAGGGGGAGCAAAAGAGCGGCGGCTACGCCGCCTTAAAGAGAAAGTC
>NZ_FMIZ01000002.1 GCF_900095865.1 Massilioclostridium coli
TTTCGTCAGCTAATACATTAGTTGCTTTTTCTACTGCTGATGTCAATACTGCGTAGCTTTCTGCTGTGTATGCGGTTGCGTCTTTGCTATTTGCTTCTGCAATAACCTGTTCCAATACGGATTTATCTGCTTTGAATCGCAGGTTTAGCATTGCGTTTAACAGGTTCGTTTCTGCTGTTTCAATCTCGTTTGCTAAAGCATTGTCTTTGTCTGCCAGCAATTCTTGTGCTGCTGCTAATGCTTCTTTAAATTCTGCTTGCCCAGCTTCCACATACTTAGTTAAGTCATAACTGCTCGCTGTGTTAACTAATTTTTGTAAGGAAGTAATATCACCTTTGACAAAGCCCAGTTTATGGATTTCGTTCAACAGAGTCTGCCATGCTGCATTTACTTCTTCCTGAGTTGCCCCTGTATTGGCTGCAACTGCTTTGGCATTTTCCAGTGCTGCAGTAAAGGATTTTTGAACATCTGCAATTACATTATCAAATGCTGGGTCAGCTTGTTGTTCTTCTGCGTATGCAATCACAGTGTTGAGGATGGTCTTGGAAGGCTGCGCTTTGTCGGTTGCTGTGAAGTGATAACTGCCGCTGCCTACTGTATAGGTACAATATCCGTTTTCATCAATACCTGCAAAAGTCAATCCGTTACCATCTTTGCCAAGGATGTCATTTCCGCTTTCGGTAACAGCAGTAGCGTCTTTTACAGGGATAACGATAGTAGCGGTTGTGTTAGTAGGAACAACAACTTCCCAATTGAAATTGCCGTCTGTGTAATTCCAATTAGAACGGATCTCGCCGTATTTTGTTGTAGTAGCAGTATTGGCGGATGTCATACCTTCTGGAATATAAGGGGAGAGGGTGAAGTTTTCAAATGCGATTCCATCGTTGTTAATACCACCAATTCCCTCATAGAACCATTGGTCAATATGACCCATCATAATATGGCTTTGGGAGCCGCTTCCGTTCCAGTGTTCTGGAAGGGATGTGTTTCTGCCAATAAAGTAGGTATAGCTAGGCATGGTATCGTTCATTGCCATTTTATAAACCAGGTCATTGTAGCCATTTTCCCTTAATACACTAATCATATATTTCAGGGTAACTTCCCCTGTGTTCAGATGGTAGTCATTTTCTACAATGTTGTTTACCAGGTTTTGTAATACCATTTCTTCATAGCCGTCTGGCACCAAATCATTGAATAATGCCAATGAGTAAACAGATTGGAGGTCAAAGTCCTGTAGTGGTGCGAATGCTTCCTGCTGTTTGTTATTCTCTTTTACAGGTCCTTTATACATACCTGTTTCGTAGTTGAAGAACAGTTTGTTAAACTCTGCTTTAATGTTTTCGTATAAAGTTGCGTATTCTGCAGCTTTTTCTGTATCACCTAAAGTGGTAGCGATTTCGGACATTGTTTTTGCTAATTGGGCGTAAACTGGAGTAGTGATTAATACAGTTGATTGAGAAATTTGGGTTTGTACTTTTACTCCATATGGATCGCCCTGATATTCGCCCCAGTCACCCAGACCGTAATCGTAAAGTACATAATCAAAGTCAGTGTAACTCAGGCTAGGATCAGCGGCAATCGCCTCATCAAGTCCTTGTTTATAGCTGTCCCGTCTGTTGTTATAATGCTGCATCAGTTTCTGCATCGCATCCCAGGATTTTTCCAAAATCTGTTTGTCGCCATAGGTTTCGTAGGTGTACCATGGAACCAAAATAGCGGCTCCGCCCCAGGATAAATCGTCATTATAGTTACCACCTTGAGGAGAGTAGCCAGGCAGGGTACTTGGCATTAAACCGTCTTCATATTGGCCTTCCCTTTGGTCTTGTGCGATTTTTTCCATGTAAGCAGCAATATTATAATTGTAAGAAAGAAGCTCATAGGTCAGATGGCTTTGTTCCATCCAGCCTAATTTTTCCCTTTGAGGGCAGTCGGTATAAGTATCATACATGTTGTTTTCAGCTGAACGTAAAATCAGATCATGTACTGCGTTTACATCTTGGTCTGAAGTTTCAAATTCACCAACTTGTTCGTTAGAAACCATAATCTCCAAACCGCGAATCATATCAGGGGTAAGTTCCACATCAGTATCCCCAATTACGGTAACTTCCAGCCATCTAAATCCATGGTACATGAAGTTTGGATGCCATGTTTCCCCATTTTCGTCCCCTTTAAAAATGTAGGTATCGTATAATGGAGTTTCCCCATAAGAAGCCTGGCTAACCCTTTGGGTAGAAGAATTGAACTGTTCCGCAGGAAGCATTTTCAATTTAGTGCCTTCGGGCAAAGTCGCATTCAGTTCAAACCATCCTGCGAAGTTTACGCCTAAATCAAATACATATACATTTTCTTCAGGGTGATAGAAGTTCACTGTTTCGTGAGTATCCACGATTTTGGAACCTGGGTACATTCTGGATTTAAATGCCCCCATAGGAACTTCGGAGCCATCACTGGAGCTGAGCATGGTGTTTTCAATCACACAGTTCTGCCAATTGGAATAGTCAAACCCTGGTGAATCCCATCCTGGCTGTTCCAGACGTGCGTCATAATCCTCACCACCATACCAATGGGAAAGCACGGTTGGGCCGTTGGTCCATTTCCAGCTGTCATCAGAAAGGATGGTCTGAGTAGAACCGTCTTCATAGGTAATTTCCAATTGGGCGTACAGTTTCAGTTTTCCGTTGGTGCGGTCAGCTTTACTGTAACGCAACGCATACCTTGGGTTGTCATAGATGCCGTTCCCAAGCATTGCACCAATTACGTTTTCGCCTTCGTTGTTTAACAGTTCTGTTACATCGTATGTATTGTAGAAAATAGATTTTTCATATTCGGTCAAACCAGGTTCCAAAACGTTGTCAGTCACCTTGTTGCCATTAATCCGCATTTCATAGATGCCGAGTCCGCTGGAATAGAGGGTAGCGGATTTGATCTGTTTACCACTGTCAGTATTAAAAGATTTAGCGATTAAAGGAAGGGAATTCCCTGTTGGCAACTCGTTGTCAGGCGCTTCAGCGTCTACAACCTGTTCATCGATAACCCATTGGGTATTAATATCTTCCCCACTGTCTGTCAAGGAAGGTTTTGCGGCATAGAGTGAGTCATTGTTCGTGAAAGATACAGTATAGCTGGAAGGGAAGTCAGCAACCTTTGATGGGTCGGATATTGCTTCATTTCCTAAAGCAGGGTAAATCCATACTTCATCAATGGTAACATCAGAGCCCAGTTTAAAGTTAACCCAGTCATTAAAGCTTTTTACTTTACCGTTGGAGTTGTTGATGTAGTCTCCATTTTCATCAATGTATTTTTCATTTTGCAGGTCTGGGTCAAGGGCATAGCGGGATTGGTATCCGGCTGGCACTTTTACAGAATCTCTAACGCCATCATTGATATAGGAATTGTTCCATATTTTGGATACATTGTCCTGGTTTTGAGTAGAAGTACTTTTTTTGTACAGCAGGTTGTTCTCATAATTTGGGTCTGTTTGTGAATTGTAAGCTTCGATTTCAGCAATTCTAGTTCTATATTGTCCTACTGTGGAAGGAAGTCCCATTTTTTGTACTGCAAAACGGAAGTATTGAGCAGTAATTGGTTGGTCAAACTTGATTTTAATAGGATTATAATCCACTTCTCCTGCATCTGCGTTGTAAGTAATCCAATCCGCTTTCAATTCGGTTTCAGGATCAAATTTACCGGTGGAAAAATAGGCAGGTTCGCTGAACGCACTTTCATTGCCGTGATTATCCCATACTTTTACTTGCCAATAATATTTTGTGGAAGAAGCCAGAGCATCACCTTCATATTTTACATTGATACTATTTGGGGATGTCACCTTTCCAGTATCCCATACAACTGTGCCATCTGGGCTTTCCTGATATACTTTAATTTGGTAAGCGGTTTGCAGCGTACCTCTTTCGCTGGATTGGATTACCCAGCTAAAGTTTGGGTTTGTAGTATCCACCCCAAGAGGGTTGGTTAATTCTTCGGTTTTTAAATTACTTAATGTAAGTTTTGCGCCTTGCAAAGCGCCAGTTTGGATTGAAAAAACAGAGAGCAACATACATACTGCCAGGATCAATCCAATTACTCGTTTGAATTTTTTCATTTAAAAAATTCCTCCTTCTCTTTTGTGGTTTGTTTCACCCATTTGGGCAAGCGAACATTGTGTTAGTAGCAAGCCCCCTTCCACCCGAAAATGTGTACTTTTTCAGGCAGAAAAAAACTCAAAATTTTCTAGTAAATTTTGAGCAAAAAATAAAAATAATGACTAGAACTAAAAAGTACACCTTAGCTTAATATATCTTATGGGATATATTGGAGCAGATATAATTATTGCACGATAAAAAAAGAAAATCAAGAGGTAAAAGTAATGAATTTTAAAAGAAAAAAATAGGTAAATCAACAATAAAATGGTAATATTTTATTAAAAATGGAAAAATAAATTCACATTATCCAAAATAATTATGGGACACTTCTTTTTAGAAATAGGAAAGTAAATTAACAAATAAAAAGGTTTTCATTCTTAGTTTCCTTATTTTTTCATGAGAGGATTTTATATGCTTAATCACTATTGGTGTAAGTTTGTTAGATAGTATTAAAATATTATCATAGAAATCCATTAAATTATCTTCTGGTTAAGAAGAAAGAGGTTCATTATTAGGTAAAAAAACAGACCCCGTTATTTCGAGGTCTGTTTTATATGGCACGAATACTAATTTTGTAAACGATTCAGTCCATAGTTTAAAATCAAATATTATTTTCTTTTTTTGTTTACGAACATTAAAGTGCCAGCAGCAGCTACGAAAGTGGCAATCATTGCGATTGGAGCAACATCGCCAGTTTTAGCAGCATTTGCTTTTGTGGTTGTAGTTTCCTGTCCAGTTTGAGTTGTTTGGTCAACAGCATTATTTTCTGTTGGAGCTTCAACAGAGGTTCCAGACAATGCAACTAAACCATCCATTGCGGTTTGTACGGATTCAACTGCTGTGTCAACATCTTGTTGTGTAGCGTTTTCGTCAGCTAATACATTAGTTG
>NZ_FMIZ01000005.1 GCF_900095865.1 Massilioclostridium coli
AGAAAAAAGGAAAAAGTAGTTGACAAAAGGGAGAAGGTGTGATATATTATTAAAGCTGCAACGGAAGAGCGGCCGGGAGGGCAAGAGGCGCCGTTGAGCAAAAAGGAAGAAACGAAAAAAGATGAAAAAACATCTTGACAAAGAGGAAGCGATATGATATAATAAATAAGTCGCTTCTGAGGCAAGCGAAACGAAAGAAACAAAAAACTTTCAAAAAAGCTTGACAAAATCACAGAGATGTGATAAAATAGTAAAGCTGCTTGAGGGCAGCGGTCAAGAAACGACAAAAACAGGACCTTGAAAATTAAACAATATAGTAAGTAACGAAAACGAACCAATCCTTGTTAATTCAAGAGTTTTAGTTATTTTAGAAAAAATGACGTTAGCGTATTCGAGTAATACGAGCTAGATTAAATCATCCGAGAGGATGTTTTGATATGATTAAATTAAGAGTTTGATCCTGGCTCAGGACGAACGCTGGCGGCGCGCCTAACACATGCAAGTCGAACGGAGATACCTGTTAGATCCCTTCGGGGTGACGATGGACTATCTTAGTGGCGGACGGGTGAGTAACACGTGAGCAACCTGCCTTACAGAGTGGGATAACGTTTGGAAACGAACGCTAATACCGCATAACATTAACTTATCGCATGGTAAGATAATCAAAGAAATTCGCTGTAAGATGGGCTCGCGTCTGATTAGATAGTTGGTGAGGTAACGGCTCACCAAGTCGACGATCAGTAGCCGGACTGAGAGGTTGAACGGCCACATTGGGACTGAGACACGGCCCAGACTCCTACGGGAGGCAGCAGTGGGGAATATTGCACAATGGGGGAAACCCTGATGCAGCGACGCCGCGTGAGGGAAGAAGGTTTTCGGATTGTAAACCTCTGTCTTCAGGGACGATAGTGACGGTACCTGAGGAGGAAGCTCCGGCTAACTACGTGCCAGCAGCCGCGGTAATACGTAGGGAGCGAGCGTTGTCCGGAATTACTGGGTGTAAAGGGAGCGTAGGCGGGACAGCAAGTTGAATGTGAAATCTATGGGCTCAACCCATAAACTGCGTTCAAAACTGTTGTTCTTGAGTGAAGTAGAGGTAGGCGGAATTCCTAGTGTAGCGGTGAAATGCGTAGATATTAGGAGGAACACCAGTGGCGAAGGCGGCCTACTGGGCTTTAACTGACGCTGAGGCTCGAAAGCGTGGGTAGCAAACAGGATTAGATACCCTGGTAGTCCACGCTGTAAACGATGATTACTAGGTGTGGGGGGGTCAACCTTCCGTGCCGGAGTTAACACAATAAGTAATCCACCTGGGGAGTACGACCGCAAGGTTGAAACTCAAAGGAATTGACGGGGGCCCGCACAAGCAGTGGAGTATGTGGTTTAATTCGAAGCAACGCGAAGAACCTTACCAGGTCTTGACATCCAACTAACGAGATAGAGATATGTTAGGTGCCCTTCGGGGAAAGTTGAGACAGGTGGTGCATGGTTGTCGTCAGCTCGTGTCGTGAGATGTTGGGTTAAGTCCCGCAACGAGCGCAACCCTTACCATTAGTTGCTACGCAAGAGCACTCTAATGGGACTGCCGTTGACAAAACGGAGGAAGGTGGGGATGACGTCAAATCATCATGCCCCTTATGACCTGGGCCACACACGTACTACAATGGCTATTAACAGAGGGAAGCAATACCGCGAGGAGGAGCAAACCCCTAAAAATAGTCTCAGTTCGGATTGCAGGCTGCAACCCGCCTGCATGAAGCCGGAATTGCTAGTAATCGCGGATCAGCATGCCGCGGTGAATACGTTCCCGGGCCTTGTACACACCGCCCGTCACACCATGAGAGTTGGCAACACCCGAAGCCAGTAGCCTAACCGCAAGGAGGGCGCTGTCGAAGGTGGGGTTGATGATTAGGGTGAAGTCGTAACAAGGTAGCCGTATCGGAAGGTGCGGCTGGATCACCTCCTTTCTATGGAGAACTGACAGGATGGTAAGTGTTAGGAGCTATATTGTTTAATTTTGAAGGCCCTGAGTCTTCAGAAAAATAATTGATGGGAAAAGCGGCAACCTAGAAACCCTGGAAAATGGGGGTGTAGCTCAGCTGGGAGAGCACCTGCCTTGCACGCAGGGGGTCAGGAGTTCGATCCTCCTCATCTCCACCACAACCGAAAGGTTGAACAGGGAAAAGAGAGACCGACAGCCGAATCTAACATGGGCTCATAGCTCAGGTGGTTAGAGCGCACGCCTGATAAGCGTGAGGTCGGTGGTTCGAGTCCACTTGAGCCCACCAAGTTACTTGAAAAAGTAACAAAGAAGAAGTACCTTGAAAACTGAATAAGTAAAGCGATAAAAGTAGTTAAGACAAATATCTTTTTTAAAAAAGGGTAAAAATACTACTACAATTTGAAAAAGTTGGAGAACATAATTCAAATGGTCAAGCTACAAAGAGCGCAGAGAGAATGCCTTGGCATTAGGAGCCGATGAAGGACGTGGTAAGCAACGATATGCTACGGGGAGTCGCAAGCAGACATCGATCCGTAGAATTCCGAATGGAGGAATCCGGCAGTGGTTATGCACTGTCATCATATACTGAATCCATAGGTATATGAGGGGAACCGCCTGAACTGAAACATCTAAGTAGGGCGAGGAAGAGAAATCAACCGAGATTTTCCTAGTAGTGGCGAGCGAACGGGAAAGAGGCCAAACCAAAGGTAGCAATATCTTTGGGGTTCGGACTGCAATGTGTATCTGACGAGTTAGGAGAAGTGCATGGGAAGGCACACCAAAGGAAGTGAAAGTCTTGTATCCGAAAACAGATCAGAGCTAGCAGTATCCAGAGTACCGCGGGACACGTGAAACCCCGTGGGAAGATAGGGGGACCACCCTCTAAGCCTAAATACTACCTAATGACCGATAGCGAAAAGTACTGTGAAGGAAAGGTGAAAAGAACCCCGGGAGGGGAGTGAAATAGAACCTGAAACTCTGTGCTTACAAGCAGATAGAGCACGTCAAAGTGTGATATCGTACCTATTGTAGAATGGTCCGGCGAGTATACGTATGTAGCAAGGTTAAGAACTTCAGGTTCGGAGCCGAAGCGAGAGCGAGTCTGAATGGGGCGTTTAGTTTCATGCGTATGACCCGAAACCAGGTGACCTATCCATGTCCAGGTTGAAGTGACGGTAACACGTCATGGAGGACCGAACCCACTCCCGTTGAAATGGTAGGGGATGAGATGTGGATAGCGGAGAAATTCCAATCGAACTTGGATATAGCTGGTTCTCCCCGAAATAGCTTTAGGGCTAGCGTTGCCATAAAGATTACCGGAGGTAAAGCACTGAATAGTCTAGGGGCCGAGAGGCTACCGAAACTTATCAAACTCTGAATGCCGGATAATCATGGGCAGCAGTCAGACTGTGTGAGATAAGTCTCATAGTCAAAAGGGAAAGAGCCCAGACCCACAGCTAAGGTCCCAAAGTACATTTAAGTGGAAAAGGATGTAGGATTGCGAAAACAACCAGGATGTTGGCTTAGAAGCAGCCACACATTTAAAGAGTGCGTAATAGCTCACTGGTCGAGTGGTCCTGCGCCGAAAATTTAACGGGGCTAAAATGTACACCGAAGCTTGGGCTTGATACGTAAGTATCAGGGGTAGGGGAGCGTCGTATACGGAGAGAAGTCATAGCGGAAGCGGTGGTGGACTGTATACGAGTGAGAATGCCGGAATGAGTAGCGAGAATTATGTGAGAATCATAATGGCCGAAAGCCTAAGGTTTTAGGAGGAAGGTTCGTCCGCTCCTAGTAAGCCGGGAGCTAAGGTGAGGCCGAAAGGCGTAGCCGATGCACATACGGTTGATATTCCGTAGCCTCCAAAAGATTTAAGCAAAGGGACACTTTAGAAGGGTGTAAGCCGGGCGTTGGTAGACCCGGTCGTAAGGGACTGAAATTAGAGTAAGGAAGTACACTTGGATGAAGGCGAGAAAAGCTTTGTGGATATCTTCGGAGCCCGTACCGCAAACCGACACAGGTAGGTAGGAAGAGGATTCTAAGGCCAACGGGAGAAGGGTTGTTAAGGAACTCGGCAAGTTGACCCCGTAACTTAGGGATAAGGGGTGCTCTAGCAATAGAGCCGCAGAGAATAGGCCCGGGCGACTGTTTATCAAAAACACAGGTCTCTGCTAAATCGAAAGATGACGTATAGGGGCTGACACCTGCCCAGTGCTGGAAGGTTAAGAGGAGGAGTGAGAGCTCTGAATTGAAGCCCCAGTGAACGGCGGCCGTAACTATAACGGTCCTAAGGTAGCGAAATTCCTTGTCAGGTAAGTTCTGACCCGCACGAATGGTGTAACGATCTGGGCACTGTCTCAACAATCCACCCGGCGAAATTGTAGTACCGGTGAAGATGCCGGTTACCCGCGACTAGACGGAAAGACCCCATGGAGCTTTACTGTAGCCTAATATTGGATTTTGGTATTTCATGTACAGGATAGGTGGGAGGCTAGGAAGCAAAGGCGTCAGCTTTTGTGGAGCCATCGTTGGGATACCACTCTTGGAGTGCTGAAATTCTAACCTGCGGCCATGAATCTGGTCGGGGGACATTGTTAGGTGGGCAGTTTGACTGGGGCGGTCGCCTCCTAAAAGGTAACGGAGGCGCTCAAAGGTTCGCTCAGTACGGACGGAAACCGTGCATTAGAGTGTAAACGCATAAGCGAGCCTAACTGCGAGACTGACAAGTCGAGCAGTAACGAAAGTTGGAGTTAGTGATCCGGCGGTATGTGAGTGGAAATGCCGTCGCTCAACGGATAAAAGCTACCCTGGGGATAACAGGCTGATCTCCCCCAAGAGTCCACATCGACGGGGAGGTTTGGCACCTCGATGTCGGCTCATCGCATCCTGGGGCTGGATTCGGTCCCAAGGGTTTGGCTGTTCGCCAATTAAAGCGGTACGCGAGCTGGGTTCAGAACGTCGTGAGACAGTTCGGTCCCTATCTGTCGTGGGCGTAGGATATTTGAAAGGAGCTGTCCCTAGTACGAGAGGACCGGGATGGACGCACCTCTGGTGTACCTGTTGTCATGCCAATGGCACGGCAGGGCAGCTATGTGCGGATCGGATAAACGCTGAAGGCATCTAAGCGTGAAGCCGTCCTTAAGATAAGATATCCCACTGGGTTAACCAGGTAAGACCCCTTGTAGACTACGAGGTTGATAGGCTCAAAGTGTAAGCGTCGTGAGGCGTTAAGCTAGCGAGTACTAATCGGTCGAGGGCTTGACCAATGATATGTTCTAAAATCGTGATACTTATTCAGTTTTGAGGGTACTGAACCTTCAAAAGAAATAGACGGTGTTAATGGCGATGAGGATCCACCTGTTCCCATACCGAACACAGTAGTTAAGCTCATCAACGTCGAAGATACTTGGCTGGAGACGGCCTGGGAAAATAGAAAAATGCCGTCACTTAAAAACAAGAGCGAGTAGGAGAATACTCGCTCATGTTTTCATATTATATGCGGTTGCATTTTTATGCGCCCTTAGCTCAGTTGGTAGAGCAACTGACTCTTAATCAGTGGGCCTAGGGTTCGAGTCCCTAAGGGCGCACCAATATGGCCCGTTGGTCAAGCGGTTAAGACACTGGCCTCTCACGCCGGAAACACGAGTTCGATTCTCGTACGGGTCACCAAACCCGTTTCTCTTTTAATTGGGATTTTATATGTGGGCCTTTAGCTCAGTTGGTTAGAGCAACCGGCTCATAACCGGTAGGTCCCGGGTTCGAGTCCCCGAAGGCCCACCATTTCAATTTTATACTTTATAGGGGTGTAGCTCAGTTGGTAGAGCAGCGGTCTCCAAAACCGCGTGCCAAAGGTTCGAGTCCTTTTACCCCTGCCAATGCTGCTATGGCTCAGGAGGCAGAGCACGTCCTTGGTAAGGACGAGGTCACCAGTTCGAATCTGGTTAGCAGCTCCAAAAAGCACGGTATTTATCCCGTGCTTTTTTTGTTGCCTATAAAAGTTTAACAAAATCCCTGGCAGAATCAGGAATAAATAAAAAATTCTTAAAAAAATAAGAAATTCTAACAGATGAAAAATACATTTTGTTTGAGAATGAAATGAAAGATTTCACAAAAGTAATTCAGGAATTTTTTTATACGATTTTCTTGCTACATAAGAGTAGGGAAAGAAAATCCGGACTGGTTTATCAGTAGTGGGGCAAGCGATGCAATAGTAGTCCTTCAATATTTTTTCCAAGAGTCGGTAAGTACTGACTCCTTTTGGATCTAAGGAAACCACTAATAAATTCATGGTTTTGATTGTATTGTTTATTGATAGAATAAAACTTAGGTGGAAAAAGTTGTCGTAATAGGGTTTTCTGTAGAACAGCATAAAGCGTTTTGAAGATGAAAGGCTAGATATCTAACTCACTTTTTAGAGCAATTGGATAGCAGTTTATAGTGCACATATAACAAAGAGAATTGTTAATTTTGGTTTGAAAAAAGTTATGGAATGCTCCTTAGAATTTATGATAAATGATAATTTACATAGAAAATAACTATAGGTTCGTTACATATTTTATTAAAAATCGTTTTTAAAATTTAAAATATATGGTAATATAGTATATAGAAAATGGATTATTTCTCTGTAACTTATAAATATAGTGTAAAAAATTATATTTTACTGTTTGGCATCATTATTAAAATCATATCGTAGGTATCTAAATTGGTATTTGAGATTAAACTTACTGATTGTGATAAATTAAAAGAACAACAGAAGCAAAAATAAGAATGATTACAGATTTAAGATAAAATCAGTATAGATATTGGATAATGATAATTTCTATAAACCAATAAAATGATATAAGTGGATGGTGGGTTTTGATATCACAGCTCGAATGTATGTTTATATGAGATTTTAAAAACAATGATTTGTTTTTAATCTGGTAAAGGAGTGGAAGGCCTATGGAAAAGAGGTTTGCCGTTTTTATTAGTGTACTCCTATCCGCTATTATCATTATAACAAGTGACATAATTGTTGATTACCGTTATAGGAATTCCTTTAATGAATGGATCCAATATCAAGTACCGCAAACTGCAAAAGCATATAAAAAGATACAACAAGATTTTCACTATACAATGGATAACGATGCTATCATTCCAAAAAAGTTTGATTTTACTTATGAAAAGAATTCTATCTTTCATGAGGATGAGAATAAAGATGCTTATTTTATGCTAAATAATTATCAAGAGAAACATGTGTCGGTTATATTTCAGTGTAATTATGCTATGGGGTCTCATATATCCCGTTCTTTTTATATTAACTTATTAGAAATAGAATCGGATCATGCTGCTTTAATTGACATCATCTCAGCCAGTTGTAATAAGGTAGTTGACTCATCTTTAACACTAGAAGAAGCAAATGGATTGGCGGTACAAATTTTATTACAGCAATCTCTTCCTTATCATACACCGCTCCATTACTTTAAAAACTATTCTTTTTCCTTATTTGTGGATGAAGAAGCACCACTTTCATATGGAGAAAAAATATTGCAGTTGGCAGTAAGATATCCATATACGGCTTCCATATTGTATGATGAAATAGCAGACTATAAATAGGAAATAAAAAAACTGAGGGTAACTAAACCCTCAGTTTTTTGTTTTATTTTTAGAGAGAAGTGAAACAAGGAAAAACGATTATTTCTTTTTACGGGAGATTGCCAATGCTGCACCTGCTGCTGCCAATACTGCGATTCCTGCGATTGGAGCAAAGTCCCCTGTTTTTGCTGCGGTTGCTTTTGTGGTTGTAGATTCTTGGCCTGTTTGTGTACCTTGTTCTACTGGATGATCTGGATCGGTGTTTGGTGCTGTAGATGGAGTTGTTTCGTCTACTGCTACTAAGCCATCTATTGCAGTTTGTACGTTTGCTACTGCTGTGTCCACTTCGTCTTGGGTTGCGTTTTCGTCTGCCAATACTGCGTTTGCGTTATTTACAGCAGCTGTCAGTACCGCATAACTTTCGGCTGTGTATGCATTTGCATCTTTTCCAATTGCTTCCGTCACTACATCTTCCAAGATTGATTTATCTGCTTTAAATCTCAGATTCAGCATTGCGTTTAACAAGTTGTTTTCCGCTTCATCAATTTCTGCCTGCATTGCATCGCCATTATTGTAAACCGTTTTAGCTGCGTCCAATGCTGTGGTGAATTCTGCTTTTCCAGCTTCTACATAGCGGTCCAAATCTGCGTTGATTTCATCCGCTGCTTGAATCACCAGTGACAAACTATCTTTATCTCCGGCTACAAAACCTAATTTATGGATTTCGTTGAGCAATGTAGTCCATGCGCTGTAAATGTCTTCTTCGGTAGAAGCTGCATTTGCGACAACTTCTTTGGCGTTTTCCAATGCTGCTTTGAAGGATTCCTGTACGGATGGGATTACATTGTTGAATTCTGGGTCAGCCAATTCTTTTTCCGCATATGCGATAACTTTATTAATGATTCCTCTGTCAGCCATAGCAACATAACCATCTGCCATAGATACGGTCAGTTTACCATCAGTGATAGCGAAGTTATATCCACCAGCTTCCAAGTTAAATTTCGCTGTCATCAAACCGTTATGTTCTTCCATACCTTTGTAAGTAACGCCGTCAATATTTTCAAATTCTGCTACAGCGTCTTCGGATACTGGTAGATATAAGGTTGCGGTTGTATTGGCTGGAACAACTGCTTCGTAAGTGGATAAATTGCCCTCGTCAGAAGTCCAGTTGGATTCGATTTCTCCATAAGCAGAATCGTAAGAACCATTTACATAATTGATACGTTCTTCGCTGTTATACTGTGTACCAGTATCCATTGTTGGTTGTAGAACAATTGATTTATAACCAGGATTGGATTCATCTGCGGAGATACCAGCCATGTATTTGTACAGCCATTCACTTACAATACCATAAGAATAGTGGTTGAACGAGTTCATTCCAGAAGAGCCAAAGCTGTATTCAGCGGAATATCCATCCCATTGCTCCCACATAGAGGTGGAACCTAATTTAACCTGGTTCAGCCAAGATGGATATTGGTCTTGTAATAACAGGTCATAAGCGGATTCCGCACCGCCTACTTCCGTGATAGCGGACAATACTACGTTTAATCCAAGGAATCCAATAGAGATTGTATTTTCAGAAGAAGTTGGACGGAAAGATTGGTCTTCATTTGCGATATTTTCTTGTAATCTATCGTATAATTGTTGTTTTTGTTCTTCACTGTTGTAGATACCTGCTCTTAAAGCCCACATAATACCGGTTTGTGTATCCATGCCTTTATGGGTTCCAATGGTATCCAAGTATGTTTTGGCATATTCTCTTGCTTGCTCTTCCAAACCATTATATTTTTCTACCATTGCCTGGTTGCCTACTGCAGCAGCCATTTTGCTCATTAATTGAGAGCAGTATACTTTATAAACTGCATTCATATAGGAATTATCCGTCTTTTCGAAGCCTACCCAGTCACCCAATGCACATTTATAGCCTTTTGCAAAATAGGCATCCATATAAGCGTCCATTTGGTCATAATATTTGGTAATGTAGCTGGTATCACCAGTAGTCTGGTAGAGATTCCATGGGATAATAACCCCTGCATCGCTCCATCCAGTTTCAATTGTACCACCGAAAAAGCCTTTGCCAGGTGTTGTTGGTACAAAGGTACCATAAGCATTGTCGCTGCGTTTCGCAAAGTCATCCATCATATCATTGTAAATGGAGAGGAAAGCTGTTACATCATAGTGATACAAAGCAGCTGGCGCAAAAATTTGAGCGTCACCTGTCCATCCAAGGCGTTCCGCACGGTTTGGGCAGTCGGTTGGCAATGTAATGTAGTTCGCTTTTTGGCTCCATTTTGTATTTTCAAACAGTTTGTTCACATCTGCATTGGAGGTTTCGATAAATCCGCGTTCTTCTCCTACAGAGGTAATATCTTCCGCATACAAGTCATATAGAGTAATGTCTTCTGTTGCGGTGATTTCAACATACTGGTAACCATGCCATGTGAAATTTGGCGTAAAGGTTTCCTGTCCTTCACCATCCAGATAGTAACGGTCGGCAAATGGTTTATCGTTTAAGGTTTCCCTAAATTGTCCGCCATCTGTCAAACCGGCCCAGTACAAAGTGCCTTTTGGACCGCAGCTTCCGCCTTGTTTATCAGTTGGGTTTAAGTTACCATCGTTTAACATTTCAGCTTGACGTACGTCAACCTGGGTTCCAGCAGGACCAGAAACAGTGATAGTGTTATAACCGGCAATATTTTGTCCAATATTCAAAATCAAGGTTTCGCCCTTTTTAATTTCGATTGGCTGGTTTACATCTACTGCAATTGGAACGACTTCTCCAGTAGCATATTCAGATGTACCGCCATTTTCTTTGGATTCAATTACTTCACTGTATTTAAAGGAGTCTTTTGCGATTGGATGAATTTTGTTGTCTTCTACATATGCAATTGCGCCGCTGTTTGCTTCCAGACGGCCAACTTTGCCTGTGAATTGTGTAACGCCATCCCAGGAAGAATCGTCAAATCCAACGGTGTTCCAGCCTTCCACAGAAGCTTCTTTTCTAGCATCATATTCAACGCCATTGAAGAAGTCGTTATCAATCAATGGGCCATTATCAAAGGATTTCCAATCTTGTGTGTTGGAATCAATAATTTGTTTGGTTCCATCTTCATATGTAATAATCATTTTTGCCAGGAATGACAATTTATCGCCAATCTGTTTTTCAAATTCACACCAGCTTTGGATACCGCCAGCAAACCAGCCACGTCCCAACTGTACGCCAAATGCAATATCTTTCTGGTCTTGTACATAGGAAGTAACATCGTAACCCTGATAATAAATATAGGAGTTGTAATCTGTCCAACCTGGAGCCAGAGTATCATCAATTGGATTTCCCTCTGCATCCTGCATCATTACCTGTTGCCCATTGATATAAGCATCATATACCCCTAAAGAGGTAATGTATAAACTAGCATTCGCTACTTTTTTGCTGGAATCCAATTTTTGTTCTGTGCGGAAATATGGGGAACGTTGATTTTGGTTTTCCGCATAAATCCATTGGGTATCACCCCAGTCGCAACCTGTCTGGAAATGAGCTGTAGCTGTTTCTTCTTGACCTAAGCTGTCTATGACAGTTACAGTCCAAAAATATTTGGTTTCCAAATCCAGCGGATCCCCTGCATATGGAATGGCAGAAGATAAGGAACTGTTTATAACTCCACTATCCCAAACAACCTCACCATCTTCGGAGCCTTTATGTAATTGGATCTGATAGGATACCTGTTCTTGCCCAACTAAATTGGAATCCATTTTCCAACTAAAACGGATGTTGTCCTGCTCAATACCGATTGGATTGTCTTGGAAATTTGTTTGCAAATCATAAATTTTTGTTTCCACTCCATTGACAATCGTCGTACCATTGATGATCTGGTCAACAGCGGATGACATTGGAGCTACCATCACAGAGATTGCTACACCAGCAGCCACCACTGAGGTGAAAATTTTTAACATTTTAGTATGTCGCATATTATTTTCTCCTTCCTAAATTCCAGTTTAAAACTGCTTTATTCACAAATATTGGCCAAACATTTATGATTTATCCCAATTATAGCATGATGAGAAAATATTTCCACTGTGATAATTTTCCTGGATTCTGCTTTTATTTGAATTTTACATAAAAACCTATTATTTTTTTGAATGTTTGTGTTATAATAAAACACAAAGGAGGGAAGAGAACCAATGTCTAATCTGAAATTAGAGTTAGCAAAAAAAGTTAAATCATCTGGATGCCGTTTAAAAAGAGATTTAAATACCACACAGGGAATGGAAGCTTCCCAATATATTGATTATTATGAGCATTTTCATTTTGAAGGAATGGCAGATAACATTATTCTATTTCCCCATTTTGGAAAAACAAGGGATCCTTATTTACATAACCATAACTTTTTTGAGCTGTTTTATGTTTATAAAGGCTCCTGTTTAAATATTCTTCCAGAAAAAGAAATGGTATTATCAGAAGGGGATTTTATGTTGTTAAATCCTAACGCGTTACATTCCCCGTTTACTCCAAGTGATGAGAATACCATTATCAATATTATCATCAAACCTTCTGTATTTGAGGATGTTATGTTGTCTTTAATTGCGGATAACAAGTTGTTTTCCAATTTTTTTGTAAACTACCTCTATCACATCAATATGACTTCAAACTACCTCTATTTTCCGAAGGATGACGAATATCCTACAAAATTTATTGTGGATATGTTGATTAAGGAATATATTTCACATGATATTTGCTGTACCAGCGTGATGCAGGCTATTTTGGTGAAGTTATTTGCAACGCTTTCCCGCAGTTACCGAAAATTAAACCAAGAGATTTTAGATGATACGCCAAAGAGCCAATTAGTAGTGGATATTATTGCTTATATTAACCAAAATATCTCCAATGTTTCACTAAAATCACTATCGGAACAATTTCAGTATTCTACTAGCTATATTTCTAAGATTATAACCAATTATACCGGTAAGAATTTTTCTGACATTGTCCATTTTTTGCGGTTAAACCAATCCAAAAAATATTTGGAAAATAAGAATTTAACGATTAATGAGATAACCCAAATGGTTGGGTTTAGTGATGCCAACTATTTTTATAAAGTGTTTAAAGCGAGGTTTCATATGTCTCCATCCGAATATCGAAAACAAATCTATGTAGATTTATCAGCAGCAAAATAAAGGCGATATTAAAACATGCACCTTCATTTTTTGAAGGTGCATGTTTTTTGTCTCTTCTATGATAAAAAATATTATATTATCAATAAACACAATATGATTAAATATCATAAAAAGGACTTCTCCATAAAAACATGGAGAAGTCCAACATAATATACTAACTACTAAACGAATTGATTGGTTTCAAAAAATCAATCATTTTTCAAGATAATATTAAAATACGGCAGTACCGAATACAATCCATAGTTGACTATTTTGATGTTATGATAAATCTACTTTTGGAAGCCCTGCAAATCCTTTTTCCAGATCCGCATCAGTTGGAACATAATCACTCATTTCACCATTATTGAATTTTTCGTAAGCCACCATATCAAAGTAGCCTGTGCCTGTCAAACCGAATAGGATTGTCTTTTCTTCTCCAGTTTCTTTGCACTTTATTGCTTCGTCTATGGCAACCTTAATGGCATGGCTGCTTTCTGGTGCAGGAAGAATCCCTTCAATCCGTGCGAATTTTTCGGCTGCTTCAAATACAGAAGTCTGTTCTACCGCTACCGCATCCATTAAGTTGTCATGATAGAGCTGTGATAGGATGGAACTCATACCATGGTAACGTAAACCTCCAGCATGGTTTGCGGATGGAATAAATCCGCTGCCCAGAGTATACATTTTTGCCAGCGGGCAAACCATTCCGGTATCACAATAATCATAAGCGAATTTACCCCTTGTGAAGCTTGGACAGCTGGCTGGTTCTACCGCGATAAATTGATAATCCTTTTCACCTCTGAGTTTTTCTCCCATAAATGGTGAAATCAATCCGCCAAGGTTGGAACCACCGCCAGCGCATCCAATGATAATATCCGGTTTTTCATCGTATTTTTCAAAAGCGGCTTTTGCCTCCAAACCAATAACAGTCTGATGTAGTAGAACCTGAGAGAGGACCGAACCCAATACATAACGGTAACCTTCCTGTGTAGTAGCAGCTTCCACCGCTTCAGAGATAGCGCAGCCCAAGCTTCCGGATGTACCCGGGAATTCTTTTAGAATTTTTCTTCCCACTTCAGTGGTGTCAGAAGGGGATGGGGTGACACTGGCACCATAAGTGCGCATTACTTCACGACGGAAGGGTTTTTGCTCGTAGGAGCATTTTACCATGTACACCTGGCAATCAAGCCCGAAATAAGCACATGCCATAGAAAGGGCGGTACCCCATTGGCCCGCACCGGTTTCTGTGGTAACCCCTTTTAGCCCTTGCTGTTTTGCATAGTATGCCTGTGCAATGGCGGAATTTAATTTATGGCTGCCAGAAGTGTTGTTCCCCTCAAATTTGTAATAGATTTTAGCGGGGGTGTCCAACGCTTTTTCCAAACAGTAAGCGCGCACCAATGGGGATGGACGGTACATTTTATAAAAGTCAATAATTTCCTGGGGAATATCAAAATAAGGGGTAGTATCATCCAGTTCCTGTTTTACCAGTTCATCACAAAAAACAGGGCGCAACTCTTCAAATGTAATTGGTTTTAATGTTTGAGGGTTTAAGATTGGAGCGGGTTTGTTTTTCATATCCGCACGTACGTTGTACCATTGTTTTGGAAGTTCGCTTTCTTCCAGATAAATCTTATAAGGTATTTTTTTCATAACAACTCATCCTTTCTATAAACAAAAAATCCCTTGCCCTAATCATAGGACAAGAGATCAAAACTCCTGCAGTGCCACCTAAATTCATTCATAATGAACGCACTTTTTCATGTACTACCATACATGCTCCACAATAACGGTTGGAATCCGTCGCCCCTATCTGCAAATACCATTGCTTTCAGTTTGCCCTCACAAGCCCATTCACCCAAATAATATTACTATGCTTCCAGCAACACATAGCTCTCTGAGAATATTGCTTTTAGGTTACTCTTCTTGTTCATTGGTTTTCGTTTTTTTTGATTATACTATTAAACAAAAACATTGTCAATACAAATTTTTATAATTAAGCAGTTATTGATAATTTATAAAAGAAAATTTTGTACAAAATAGCTATCCTTCATCTATGGATTTTTGCATTTGTTTTCGATATTCCGAGGGGGATAGCCCATATTTTTTCTTGAAAATCCGATGAAGGTAGCTGGTATCGTTTACGCCAATATTGTCAGCAATATCCCCCATGGAAAGCGACGTTGTTTCCAGCAATTTTTTTGCGGTTTGTAATTTAATATTATAAACAACTTCGGAATAGCTTTTTCCTAAGCTTTTCCGGAACAGCCGAGATATATGGGAAGTAGAATAATTAAATTCCTTTGCAACAGACTCTAATGATATGGTATCCAAGTGAGTCTGGATATACTGGATAATTCGGATGGCTACCTGATGATTTTTCATATCAGTATCATTGGCGACATAGTAATCGTTGCATATCCGTGCCAAATGGGCAAACAGTTGCAGGCAAATCCCTTTTAAAGCGGAATCACAACACAAATCATCATTTACATATTCTTCAATTAATTGCTTAATAAGGGACTCTACCGGATATTTTTCGATATAGGGGAATAAAATAAAATCCTCCACCTGGTTTAAATGGTAAAAGTAATCCAAAAAGAAATTAAACATTAAACGGTTGTCCGTCATCCAAGGGAAAACCGTCTGTTCCAGAAAATCTTTGGACAGCAAGATGTTAAACACAATATCGGTGGGATGTTCGAGATAAAGCCAGTGTAGGATGTGGGGGTTCATCAGTAAAACATCCCCTTGGTGGAGATGGATCGTTTCATCGTGGGTGACATGTACACAACTCCCACGGTAAACATACACCATTTCAAAATAATTATGCACATGAAAAAGGGGTTTTTGCTTATAATCTGGGTCATAAAGGTGAGGTAAGGCTACTATTGTATTTTCTCCAAATGTTTCTATATTTAGCGTATAATACCCTTTTTCCCGTACGATATCCATCAGTTTTTTTCCAAGGTCATTCGGCTTTGAAGGTTGAGAAGAAGCACCATTCTTGGTACGTCCCTGCCATCTCCCTTTTATTTGGTCTAACCATTTATCCATATTGCTGCCATCCTAACTTTTAATATTATATGCAATTATAACATATTTTTTATGTATTGTATAGGATATTTGCTGAAAATGAATTGCAAATGATTTCAGAATACCTGAAATTAATCATCAAATTACATGAATTTTTTCAAAAACATTTTATAATGGGTTATACAGTAAGTTACATGAGAATTTTCAAAAATTTTGAGGAGGAGGAAACTATGAAAAATCTCAAAACAAAAATATTGTCTGTATTGCTGTCCGTTGCTATGCTGGCAAGTATGACAGCTACTGTAATCCCTGCGTCAGCAGCAAATGGATACAGTACAACAATTACTTCTATGGAAACCAATTCCCTGGAAGATGCAACAACAGTGGATGATACCACCCCAAGGTTTAGTTGGGCAATGGATTCCAATCTAATCGGGCAAAAACAAACCGCTTACCAAATCCGGGTCACCAATGTAGAAACAGGAGAAGAGGTTTGGAACAGCGGAAAAGTAGAAGATAGCAATTCCACTTGGGTTGAATATCCGGGCACAGCAACTCCATTGCAGCCAAAAACTGCATATGAATGGGTGGTAACTGTGTGGGATAAAAATGGAACTCCAGTGGTATCTGAACCAGAACAGTTCACTACAGGGCTAATGAGCGAGGATTTAAGCACATGGGAAGGTGCTGAATGGATTGGTGCGGATGAACTGTATTTGGATGCGGCTTCCATGCCAGTATACCGGATGAACTACACCATGAGGATTAAACAAGGCGGAGAAAAATCCGGATTTGTATTTGGCGCGGATGATCCTAGGTTTAGCGCAACCATCTACAACAACTATTTAATCCATGGGGAAAACTACATCGCATACCAACTGAATGTTAGCCAAATGCCGGCAACAGTGGAAGTGTACCGTGTAGGATATTGTTCAACAGATACAGTGGAAACCCCAATCGCCACAATCGAAGTACCAGAAACAATCATCAATGACAAAAACAAAAATGGCTTCCATGATTATGAAATTGTGATTTCCGGAAACCAGATGGAAAGCATGAGCATTGATGGTCAAAAAATTTCTGATGCATTAACATTAAATCCAGGTGGTACGGAGTTATATCCACGTTTGAATAGCATTGGCTTTATCACCAGTGAAAATAATCAAAAAGCAACTGATTTCTCTAATATCTCGATTAAAAACTATCGTGAACCACAGGCGGAAGTGTTTGGAAAAGATACAGGCGCCACCTATGATATCTTTGAAGGAATAAAAGGCGTAACCGTAAAAGAAGATGGATCTATTTTGGTGAACAAAGGGATGCTTGCTTATGCGGACCCATCCTATGGTTCCATTCCAATGCTCAGAAAAGATTTTACAGCGGACAAAGAGATTGAGCGTGCAACTGTGTACGCCACTGCACGTGGTATTTATGAAATGAGCATCAACGGCCAGAGGGTAGGAGACGAATATTTTACTCCTGGTAACTCTGATTACCGCCAACAAATTCAGTACACATCCTATGATGTAACAAAGCTGTTGCAGAAAGGGGAAAACACCATCGGCGCAACATTGGCGTCTGGCTGGTATGGCGACGAGGCATCCTTTAATTTAACAGACTATAACTTCTATGGTGACCATCAGTCCTTCCTAGCAATGATGGAAATCAAATACACGGACGGGACAAGCTCCATTGTGAAAACAGAT
This sequence comes from Massilioclostridium coli, assembly GCF_900095865.1. GTDB lineage: Bacteria > Bacillota > Clostridia > Oscillospirales > Ruminococcaceae > Massilioclostridium > Massilioclostridium facile. The sequence continues at coordinate 17,467 of NZ_FMIZ01000005.1, forward strand.
GATACCTGGCAGTATTATGGGGAAGGACCAGTAAGATACGCAGGAAACTTTAATGGCGAAACCTATGACGCAAATCTGGAAGCAGCAGTAGCAGGCTGGGATACCCCAGACTATGACGCATCCGCATGGAGAGCGGCAACCGTAATGGATTCTAAAGTAAGTGGGTATGAGCCAAAAATCGTAGCAAAAACAGACGAAGGGGTAAAACAGGTAGAAACCCTGGATGCAACTTTTGTCAGCAAAGAAACCCGTGGGGATGATAACCACACCGTATATATCTATGATATGGGTACTAACATGGTAGGTGTCCCACAGATTACCTTGCCAGAAGGTGAAGCGGGACAAGAAATCACACTGAGATTTGGTGAAAGTATTTATCCAGATCTGCCAGAAAACAACGAATATAACTATGGCGATTTGGCAGGCTTAATCTTAACTGAAAACTATAGAACCGCATTGAGTACAGACCGCTATACGATGAAAGGTGCAGAAGGCGGAGAAACTTTTGTACCAGAATTCACATTCCATGGATATCGGTATATTGAAATCTCCGGCGTAGACGAACAAATTCCAGAAGAAAACATCAAAGGGATTGTATTAAGCTCTATCACAGAACAGACAAGTAACTTTGATTCTTCCAACGAACTGGTAAACCAGTTGTTTGAAAATATCATGCGATCCACTTATGGGAACCATCTGTCCATCGCAACAGACTGCCCACAGCGTGACGAAAGGCTGGGATGGTCCGGAGATGCTCAGGTATTCTCCAGAACCGCAACCTATATGGCGGATATGAACTCTTTCTATGGTAACTTTCTATCCCTGATGAGAGATGCTCAGGGTAAACAAGATGGTACTTACGACAAATACGCTCCTAGCTATAATGCTGTTGTAGGAAATGCCATGAATTTGGGATATTGCTGGCAGGCAGCAGGTGTTGTTGTACCATATGAAACCTATTTGCAGTATGGAGATACCTCCATCATCACAGAGCACTACGATTCTATGAAGCTGCATATGGATGGTATGATGAGTAAAAAAGCAGCAGGTAAGGAATATTTGACTTCTAACACCGGTTTCCTGGCAGACCATCTGTCCGTTGCCTCTACCGATACCCCAATGTTATCTAATGCAACTTTCTACTATGTAACAAAAGCAATGGCGGATATGGCAGCGGCAATTGGCGAAACAGAAGACGCCCAATTGTATAGCGATTACGCGGCAGGCATTAAAGCAGAATGGAACGCCACCTATGTAGACCCAGAAACCCATAAAACTACTGCAAGTGGAAAAGTCCAGGATACCCAGGCATCCTATTCTTTGCCATTGGCATATGATGTATTTGACGAAACGAACAAACCATACGCAGAAGATTACTTGGTAGAAGCATGCGCAAGAGAAAATTATACGATTACAACAGGATTTGTAGGGACTGCCCCATTGTTACCAGCTTTGACAGAAGGTGGTAACATTGAAGATGCTTACAAAATGTTGGAACAAACCGAATATGCATCCTGGCTGTATCCAGTAACCCAGGGCGCAACCTCTATTTGGGAACGTTGGAACTCCTACACCGTAGAAAATGGCTATGGTGGAAATAACGGAATGAACTCTTTCAATCATTATTCCTTAGGCGCGGTAGGCGCATGGATGATGGGTTACCAGGTTGGTATCCAAAGGGATGATACCGCAGGATTCCAGAGCTTTGAATTACAGCCAACACCAGGTGGAAGCTTTACCTATACCAATGGTAGCTATGAATCAGATTATGGAACTATCGTTTCCAATTGGACAGCGGATCAAGGTGAATTGACCTCTTATGAAGCGGTAGTACCTGCAAATACAACCGCGACCCTATACTTGCCAGTAAGTGAAGAAGCAGTAGCAGACTTTACAGCAATAGATGGTATTACTTATGTAGGCATGGAAGAACACAATGGCCAAATGACAGCAAAATTCAACTTGGAAGCAGGTGGCTACAACTTTTCACTGCAAGATGGTAAATTGGTAGCAAGCATTGCAGATGGCTATGTAGCAGATGAAACAGAAACAGCAGATAAAGGTATCTTAAATTCTGTTATCGAATACGCAGATGCAGCAAAAGCAAGCGGTGAATATGATAATGCCATCGAAAGTGTACAAAAATCCTTTGATGAAGCGTTGACAAATGCGAAAGCAGTTGCAGAAAATGATGCAGCAACTCAAGAAGAAGTGGATGCAGCATGGCAGACCTTATTGAACGAAATCCATAAATTAGGATTTGTAGCAGGCGATAAAACAGAATTAGCAAGCTTAATTGCAGCAGCAGAAGAAATCGACCTGAGTAAGTATGTAGAAGCAGGTCAAGCGGAATTTACCACAGCATTGGAAGCAGCTCAGAGCGTATACAAAGACGGAGACGCAATGCAGACGGAAATCAATGAAGTAGCGGATAATCTGTTAAACGCAATGTTGAACCTGAGATACAAAGCAGATAAATCTATCCTGGAAGAAGTAGTAGCAAAAGCAAATCAGATAGATGCGAACGCATACACAGCAGAAAGCTACGCAGTACTGGAAGCGGCATTAAAAGATGCGAATGCAGTATTAGCAAATGAAAATGCAACTCAGGAAGAAGTAGACGCAGCAGTAACCAATGTACAGAGTGCAATGGATAGCTTAGTAGCAGTAGAAGGAACAGAAACTGAAACACCAACTACTGACAACAATGCTACCCAAACGGGACAGGAAAGCACAACAACCAAAGCGAACGCAGCAAAAACAGGGGACATTGCCCCAATTGCAGGCATCGCAGTATTAGCAGTAGCAGGTGCAGCACTGTTCCTCTTCAGCAGGAAAAAGTAATTCATATCTTGTAACCAAAAAGGAAGGTTCATAGTGAACCTTCCTTTTTTGATTGATTAGGGATACCACCGGCTATGCCGGTGGAGGTGCCTCGTAAAAAAGCTTTCGCTTCAAGTATCGAGCGAAGCGAGCTACTAACAAGCAATCTAGCAAGTTCATCAAGCTCGGAAAGAAGCATAAGTGCCCGTTTACGGGTGGCGGAGCAGTAGATGCAAGAGAAAGAATGTTCAGTGCGTCTTTAGATGCCCGCCAGTAAAATGCCCTTCTAGGGCTTAATCAAGCCTCCGGCTTTGCCAGAGGTCATGACTTTCGTTATTATAAAAAAGCGGTTAATTGAAGTATGGAATGATTTTATCTAGCAGTGAATGATGGCATCAAGGCAATACTCCGGTTTATACAATTTGTTTCAAATGCTAATTCTGTAGTTGATTATAAGGTTATTGTTTTTAATATGGTACCTTTAGATGTAAAAAATCCCCCAGTTTTACCGTGGAAAGAAAAAGAGTATAGCAACAATTGTAACAGCGAGTTTTATGCAAGCTGAAAAAGGAAAGACTGTACAAAAAATAGTAAATGAAAAGATTACCATTTTTGATCCGTTTACAGGTAAAATGCGTGTGATGCGATAATATCATTCATTACCCCTGATAGGGATTAAGCCGGTAATATCCCCTTTTAGAGACTGTGTAAGACAAACTTACGTTTAAAGCAATAATTATTATGTGGGAGTATAAAAGGTATTGTAAAAAACAAAATGTATTCTGTAAATAAAAAGTCTATTATTGAAAAGAGGCTCTATTTTTTATTTTTACAACGAAATATACTATAATAGCTAAAGGAACAGTAAGCAATAAAGCGGGATAAAATAAGGACAAATTTAAGTTTCCAAACAAAAATCCCCCAATCGCAGGGCCCAAAGCCATCCCTAAATCCAACCCGATATAATAGGTGCTGTTTGCCAACCCACGTTTTTCTTTCCCTGCCAATAAAATGGCGGTGGATTGACATATAGAGCACATCATGCCATATCCACCCGCCATAAATAAGGCAGCAAAAAACAATATAATATTATTTTTCAGAAACGTCAAACACAAAATCCCAGCAAAAGCGCTGATAGAACTGCCAAATAAAAAATATTGAAAAGGGAGTCGGTCAAACAAGCTTTTCAGGCAAAGGCGAAGAACCAATAGAACAACCGCGTAAAGAGGAAAAAACAGACTTACTGATACAGAAAGGTTTCGAGCTTGTACATAGTTGACAAGAAAGGATTGGGTAGCACAATAAGGAATGGAAAACAGCATGATAATAATGGCAACAGGGACAGCTTTCCATTCCGCAATCTGCAATTTGGTTTTTACTTTTTGAGTTTGGGGTTCTGGCTCGCCTTTATTTCCAATAAATTGAATTATAATCATTGTCATCAAAGAGGTAAGTAGAGCAATCCCAAAAGAGAGCCGATAACCAAATACTTGATAAATACTAATACCGATTGCAGGAGCAACCGCCATGCCAAGGGCGTTCATCATACCATAAATCCCCATGCCGGAACCAATTTTCTCGTTGGGCAACATGTTGGACATCCAGGTAGCCATACAAACAGAGCAGCAGGCAAACCCCACGCCATTTATCATTCTGGCAACAAAAACAATCATTGGGTTTGTTGCAACCATATATCCCAAACAGGAAAGGCACATCAATCCCGCGCCAAGAAAAGAAACTTTATATTTGCTGATTTTGTCCGCTAAATTCCCGACAAAAGGGCGGCAAACAAGGGAGCATAAATTCATGAACCCGCCAATCATCCCCATCATGGTAGCGGAAGCCCCAATACTGCCCGAAAAACCAGTAATCAAGGGAGTTATCAGCATGGGGCTACAAAAATAGAAAAAGCTGGCTATCAATATTAAAATAATATCTTTTGAATAAGTTTTTTGTTTCATGAATACCTCCTAGATAATATAGTAAGCTATGTATCTGAAAAAATGATATTGTTTCAGTAATATCTATCCAATCTATATCGTTATCATTCCCAAAATAGTGGACAAACACACTATAACATTATTTTGATAACCTTCGATTGGATTCGACCATTTCATGTTCCGATATGTTTTTTGTAGCACCGTTTGATCCAGCAGAATATTTTGAAAATAGAGATACTAAAAGTGCACAGGAAAAAGAGCAAAGCCATTTTATGCTTTGCTCTTAATATAGATAATATAGAATTCTATTTTTTATGCCTTGCCAATCGAACCAAACAGTTCCATTTTTTCTTTTACAGTTTCTTTGATGGCTTCTGCACCTGGTTTTAACAGTTTTCTTGGGTCATAACCTTTCCCTTGTAAATCTTTCCCGTCCTCAATGTATTTTCTAGTAGCTTCTGCAAAAGAAAGCTGACATTCTGTATTTACATTGATTTTGGAAACGCCCAGGTCAATTGCTTTTTTAATCATATCGGCTGGAATCCCTGTACCACCATGTAATACCAAAGGGAGATCTCCTGTTAATTTTTGAATTGCGTCTAAAGTTTCAAAGGATAAACCTTTCCAGTTTGCGGGATATTTACCGTGAATGTTGCCGATGCCAGCAGCTAGCATGGTAACTCCAAGGTCCGCAATCATTTTACATTCTTGTGGGTCAGCACATTCACCAGCGCCGACAACGCCGTCTTCTTCCCCACCAATAGAACCAACCTCAGCTTCGATGGAAATTCCTTTTTCTGTTGTGAGTTTTACTAGCTCTTTTGTTTTTTCAATATTTTCTTCGATTGGGCAATGGGAACCATCAAACATAATGGATGAAAAACCTGCCTCAATACAAGCCAAGGCACCTTCATAGCTACCATGATCTAAGTGAAGGGCAACTGGTACGGTGATGCTCATATCTTTTAACATGCCGTTTACCATGCCTACAACGGTATGGTAACCAACCATCCATTTCCCAGCGCCTTCCGAAACGCCTAAGATGACAGGTGATTTTAACTCTTCTGCTGTTTGCAGGATAGAACGTGTCCATTCCAAATTGTTGATATTAAACTGTCCAACTGCATAATGGCCTTTTTTTGCTTTTTCCAGCATCTCTTTCGCGGATACTAACATAGAAAATCCTCCTACTCGTCATTTTGACGTATAATTTGAATAGGAATTGCTTTTGAGCCTTCCTATCCTGCTTGATAATTTTATTATATGCTCTATGGCTGGAAATATCAAGGGGATTTTGCAGAATTGTTAATTTATTAACAATTTGGGCTGTAGAAATTTTTCCAAAATATTTGTTGATAAATACCAATTTTACCAGTATAATAAAATTAATATTCTAGTAGTTCTAACATGGTTGAGGTTTGTAGCAACAGAATACATAAAAATGGCATGTTATCTATCGGAATAGGCCAGTAGGACATTGTGAAAATTGTACAAGGAATCGAGTGAAATCAGGGGTAAACTAGGATGAATATTGTGGCGGGAGTAATCTTATTGATGGTATTATCTGTGGGAATCGCTGTTATCATTTATGCTGGTATCTACTATGTCCGTTTTTGTATCAGAGGATACTTTGTTTGTGTAAGCGTGGGAAAAGTTTCATCTACCATTATGGAAACTTGCCTTTTCCGTTCATGTGTGAAATGAAGTTTTGGTGGTTTTCCTTTATTATGGCGCAAAAGAGTATATGGAACTGAAGTTAAAACAAAAAATAAGCAACAGAAAAAGGTGGTTGATCAATAATGAAAAAAATTAATTGGGGTATTTTAGCAGCAGGCAGGATTTCCTCCTGGTTTTGTACTGGGCTGCAAACAGTTAGCAATGCGAATATTTTAGCAATTGGTTCCCGTTCCCAGGAAAAAGCGGAGCAATTTGGGGACCGTTTTGGAATCGAGCGGCGTTATGGCAGTTACGAGGAGTTAGTGAACGACCCAGATATAGATGTTATTTATGTAGGCGTTCCAAGTAGGTGGCACCATGAATATACTATGTTGGCGCTGCGGGCTGGAAAAAACGTGGTATGCGAAAAGCCGTTTTCCATGAATGCCAAGGACACCAAAGAACAAATTACCTATGCCAGGGAACACAATTTATTTTTGATGGAAGCCATGTGGACCAAATGTACTCCGGTTTACCGTACTGTCATGGATTGGGTAGGCCAAGGAAGGATTGGGGAAGTTCGTTTCTTTAAAGCGGACTTTTTTACTCCGGGGAAAGCAAATCCACCTCACCGGTTGTATAACTATGAAATTGGCGGAGGTGCGTTGTTGGATTTAGGAGTATACCCCATTACATATGCTTGTTCCTTATTGGGACATCATCCAACAGAGATTTTATCCACTGCGGATTTTGCCCATACTGGTGTGGATATTAATAATTCCATTATTTTAAAATATGAAAACGGAAGCTACGCGGCAATTTCCAGTGGATTTAATGTGCATCAGCAAAATCCTGCCGTTATTGTAGGCACAAAAGGGAAGATTACCATTGACCATAACTTCTTATGTGCGGAATCTGCCCAATTGCGGGATTTAAACAATGAAATAATCCAACAGGTCCACTATCCATTTGAGAAAAACGGCTACGAATATGAAGGCATGGAGGCAACCCGATGCTTACAGGCGGGATTAAAGGAATCCCCTTGGATTCCATTGGAACATACCCAGGCTGTTATGGAAATTATGGATACCTGCCGTAAACAATGGGGGTTTGCATATACTTTTGAAAAATAAATCCTTGTTTGACAATCTTCACAAAATATGCTATACTTATTTATATGATTTGCTGACAACGAGGAAGGCTCTTCCTCGTTGTTTTTCTATGTACAACACGTAACATGACAAAAGCATTCTTGCACTTTTGCCGTAGCTTTTGTATTTAAAATAGGGTGTTTGATGTATTTTGATAAAGACGATTACAATTATGTTCCAGCAATTACTGGAATTAGAAAGAGGACTAGAATGAACCCAAAACTCTCATTTTCAGAATTAAACCTTTCGCCATCATTGGAACGAGCTGCTTACGCAATGGGGTTTTCTACGCCAACGGATATCCAGGCGCAGACGATTCCGCTTATTTTGCAGGGAAAAGATGTAATTGGACGTTCCCAGACTGGAACGGGAAAAACCGTTGCGTTTGGGATCCCAGCAGTGGAAATGATTGAAACAGATTTGGATTCTCAACGTGCGGGTAAAGTACAGGTGTTGGTGGTATGCCCTACCCGGGAATTGGCAATGCAGGCTGCGGATGAACTGCGAAAAGTTGCCCGTTATAAAGAAGGGGTAAAAATTGCGGAAGTATATGGCGGTTCCTCAATGGAACGCCAAATTTTAAAATTAAAACGTGCTTCGATTGTAGTGGGGACACCGGGCAGAATTATGGACCATCTTCGCCGCCGCACTTTGAGGCTGGACCAGTTAAAAATGGTTGTTTTGGATGAAGCGGATGAGATGCTCAGCATGGGATTCCGTGATGACATCGAAACTATTCTAAAACAATCCCCAGAAAATCGCCAAACAGTGCTGTTTTCCGCAACTATGCCCCCAGCTATTTTGGCGTTGACCAAACAATATCAAAAAAATCCTAAAATGATCCAGATCAACAGCAAAAAAGTAACGCTAGACGCCATTTCTCAACGTTATTATGAAGTACAACAGGACAAAAAATTGGAAGCACTGGAGATTTTGCTGGAAACTTATGACCCTTCTTTGGCGATTATTTTCTGTAACACCAAAAAAATGGTGGAACAGCTGGCAGATGCTTTGGCAATGGCAGGTTTTTATGTGGATGGATTACATGGGGATATGGACCAATCCCAGCGGACCCGTGTTATGAATGGCTTTAAAACAGGGCGCTTAAACCTGTTGGTAGCAACTGATGTGGCAGCCCGTGGAATTGATGTAAATAATGTGGACTATGTATTTAACTATGATATCCCACAAAATCCAGAATACTATGTCCATCGGATTGGCCGTACTGGCAGAGCTGGAAAAGAGGGGATTGCAGTTACTCTTTGTTGTGGCAAAAGCCAGGTGGATGATTTATACCAGATTGCCCGTATGACAAAATCGAAACTAAACCGGTGTAAACTTCCTGTCCGTGGATGGACATTGGAGCAGGCAGAAGAAAAGTATACCAAGGAAGTTTTGTCTGTTTTAAACGGGGATAAACCTGACTTAGCATGCCGTTCCACAGTAGAGCAGTTGGTGCGCCAGGGATATGACCCTATGCAGCTTGCAGCAGCTGCGCTGGAACTACATTTTGGCAAAACAGAATTGGTTCCAGCTAGCCAGATAAAAGAGATAAACCGTACTCCAAAAGTGAGGATTACCAAAGAGCCATATACCAAGATTGTGTTAAATGCAGGCAAGATTAATCATGTAGCAGCCAACCATATTCTAGGGGCATTGACAGAACACACCGGCTTTCCAGGGAGTGAAATTGGAAAGATTGATGTACAAGACTATCAAACCATTGTATCTATTCCAGAGAGTATTTCAGAACAGGTGATCCAATCCATGCAGCAATGCCGGATTTGTGGTAGAATGACTTCCGCTAAAAAATATACAGAGGAGTCTTCCAAACAGGGTAACTATTCCAAGAATAACCGCCAAAAACCGTTGTATCCTGTAAAACCGAACCAGCGGAACCGGAGAAATTTCCAAAATCGAAATAATCGGCATCTTTAATTGAAAAACCCTTTTGCTTCATTATTAGCAAAAGGGTTTTTCTTATTAGTAAACTTTTGGCTATAGATGAGTTCTAATAAGGTTGATCAAAGAAACGTGTAATGAGGATTCATATTATACAAAAAGAACAGAACATTAGTCGTTATTGGAAAAAAGAAACTGTATATCTCTTTTAATATAATCTAGTAGTATAGCTTATTATGAATATTATTTGCCTGTTTTAGAATTTAATTGACAAATTTATAGGCTTGATGGTAATATATGATTTATTCAGGTAAATATATTAGTTTTTATCCAAATTTACCATATTAAACTGTATAATAAAATAATAAGGGGAATTATAATGAATTTAATAAAAATTCCAAAAGAAGAATATCAAGACCGTTGGCAAAAAGTCCAAGAAATGATGAATGAAAATGAGTTAGATGTTGTTTTGACTTATAGCGATGATAGAGCTACTTATGGAAATGCTTATGCAAGATATTATTCTAACCTACCAACACATTTTGAGCCAGTAATTCTTATGTTTGTTCGAGGAAAGGATCCAATTGTTTTAACAGGACCGGAAACAGATGGATACGCTCAACAGGTGGGAATCATTCAGGATGTAACCGTCCTTCAAGAAATGTCAGCAGAAGATGAGGATTATCCATTTTCTGTAATTAAACCGTTTGTAGAAATGTTAAAGAATAGAGTGCAATATGATGTCAAAAAAATTGGTATTGCAGGAAAGATATACATGGGAGCCCAGTTATATGAATCGATTGTAAAAGCTTGCCCTGAAATTGAATTTGTTGATGTGGACCAACAGATCAATGTATTACGTGGTATTAAATCACAAGCAGAAATTGCGGTTATTCGTAGAGCTTACGAAATTGTAAACCTGGGTATGAAAACAGCAATTGATGCGATTAGGCCTGGAGTTACAGAACGTGAGGTTGCAGCAGAAGCGGAATATATCATGCGTAAAAATGGCGCGGAAGGGTTTGGAATCGATACTATGGTTTCATCTGGACCAAACACCCGCCATATTATTTCCCGTACAACAGATAGAGTAATCCAGAAAAATGATGTAGTAGTAGTTACATTAGCACCAAGATATGAAGGATATCATGGAGCTTGTGGTAGGCCGGTATTTCTTGGTACTCCCAATGAACAAGAATGGAAAGCTGTATTAGCTATGGAAAAGGCGCAACAAGTTTGTTCTGAGAATTTAAAGATTGGAAATATAGGCAGCGAAGTAGAGGCAATGGGGCGTTATGTGATGAAAGAGGCAGGATATGAAAAGAATTTTATGTATTCTGGCCTACATAGTGTAGGTGTTATCGAATTTGAAGCTCCAATTCTAGGACCATCCAGTAAAACAGTTATTCAAAAAGATATGGTGATATCAGTTGATATTCCATTATATGAAGCGGAAATCAATGGTATGAGAATGGAAGATGGATATTTAATTACGGAGAATGGAGCAGAAAGATTAACAGATGCACCAAGAATCGTGAGAAAATAACTTTTGCAGTATTACGGTATATATTTTTTAAATATATACCGTAATAAGTTACGAAAAGTTTTATTAGCTGTCTATCGGATAATAGAAAAATTTCATAAAAACATTGCTTATAAAAGAGGATAAACGTATTATGCGTTAATTTCCTCCGTTTCAAGTATTCTTTTTCTTGACATAATATAGGTATCGTTTTATAATAAAATTATACACCGTTAGGTGAGGTTACTCCACGGATATGGCTGTTGCCCGGAAATGTCGAGAGACGCCAACGGGTCAGCTGGCACTACCGAGTTAAGGTTTTGTCTAACACAGCTGATAGTGTTTTCTATCTATGCCCTGGAGAGCCAAAACTCGGCGAACAGTGGGTGTAGCTGTTTTGTCGTGTGCAAAACGGCTTTTTTATTGCCCAAAAATAAGTTTGCGTAAAATAAAAGAAAGGAGTACATATATGGCTGACGATGTCGGACGAAAGCGAATTGTAAATACGATAATAGCCATATGTGAACCATGTGGCTAAATAAGAAAGGAGGAGTTCTACGATGATGGAATTCTATAAAACACTGGATGGCCACATTACTCCCATTAGCCAGCTAGAAGACTATACTTGGATTAATATGGTTGCTCCTACTACAGAGGAACGCAACTTTATTATTAAAGAATTAGGGGTAGAACCTACTTTTTTTAGTTCTGCGTTGGACGAGGAAGAAACCCCTCATATTGATACAGAGGATGACCAGACCGCCATTATCATCGACATTCCCGATAGAACCAGTGATGAAAAGGGAAATATTGAATTTTGCACCTTGCCTTTGGCGATTATTATGAAAGGAAAAACCTTGATTACGGTTTGTATTAAGGATTCTCCTATTATTCGAGATTTTACCAATGGATTAATTCGCAATACCTATACTCAGTATCGGACTCGATTAATTTTTCAAATTTTTTACCGGATTTCTCAAACTTATCTGGCTTACCTAAAACAGATTGACAAAATTACCGATTTCGCGGAGCAGCAATTGCATAAATCCATGAAGAATAAAGAATTGTTCCGCATGATGACCATTGAAAAGAGCTTAGTTTATTTTTCCACTTCTTTAAAGGCGAATGAGGTGACGCTCCAAAAGATTTTCCGTGGTCGTTTGTTGAAATTATATGACGATGATAAAGATCTGTTGGAAGATGTATTGCTGGAAGTAAAGCAGGCAATTGAAATGTGTACCATCTACCGGGACATTATGGGTGGAACCATGGATGCCTATGCGTCCATCATTTCCAACAACCTGAATATTGTGATGAAGGTACTTACTTCTATTACCATTTTAATGGCGATACCAACACTGGTTAGTAGTTTTTATGGAATGAATGTATCGTTCCTTCCGCTGCCGGTATTCTGGTTCCCCATTTGTATCTCTATTTTACTTGTCATTATTGTGGCGGTTATCCTGCATAAAAAAAATATGTTATAGAAAATAAAATCCTGATAGAACAAAAATCTATCAGGATTTTATTTTATACTCTTTAATTTTAACGCATGTTGAATAATGTGAAGTATCTCAATTTTTTCCAATTCTGTGGTGTTTTTTAGTTCATACAAAATTTGTCCAGTTACAACGTCGGTTTCGTTTTGTTTCAATGGCTGATTGCTAAAAAAATCGGAAAGAGAAATTTCTAAAGCATTGCATAACTTCTCCATGATAACAACAGTAGGGTTTTTTTCATTTCGTTCCACTTGGCCCAAATAAGCAGTTGTAATATCAGCCCTCAAGGCCAACTGTTCTTGGGAAAGTCCTTTGGAGCGCCTTAATTCACGAAGGCGTATTCCTATACTATAATTATTATTCATACATATCACCAAAGTTTATTATGAAAGATTGATTTTCTTTCATCAACGTGATATAATTATTTTAAATTATATAAACTATAGTATATGCTATTATTGTGATAATATTGGACAGATACAAAAGGTGAGGAAAATGAAGGTACTAAAAGGAATTACTCGAATAATGGTTGGAGTATTGTTGAGCATTATTGGCTTTTTGATAGCAACAACTTCCCTAATGGAAAGCCAATCTGGTCTGATAAAAATGATCCTATTTATTATTTTGTTCGGAATTAGTTATGGAATGGCGAGTTTTTTGTGCTTTGGAAAACAGTTGAATGATATTTTTTTGTATTTTCCTGTTGCGTGTATTCTTGGAATGATAGTTTGGATCTGGGTAATTATTTTTTCATTATTTATAGTATTTCCGTTTAATTTAGTAGATCGTTGGATTTTGACATTGGGCTTTTTATGGTGCGCAGTTACAATAATATGTAAAAACCATTATTCGTGGATGCAACAATCAAATTAATCTGTTTTATAAGGAAATGAATCATGTTTATGCTCTGGTTTTGCTTTTTTGGAATAGCCTTTATAAATCTGATACAACTTTTAGTAGGATGTTTTTATTTGTTAAATATTTTATAAAAATTATCCTTTTTTAATAATATATTTTAATTAAATTGAGGAAATTGAATTAGATGGGTTGATTTAAAAAAATGCTGGGTATATAATAAAGCCAACGAAACAATTGAGAAAAGGCAAAGGCGCCATTACAGATGGTGTCTTTGCCTTTTTTGTTTTGTTTAAAAAATGAAAGAGGAGTGTAGTTATGAAATCAAAATTAAGCTCTCGTATTCTGGCAATCACCGTGGCTGTTACCCTTGCGGTTAGCTCATTTGTTACTACAACAGCTGCTACTAGCGGGCAAAGCGCTACAAAAACAATCCAGCCCGGGGAACTGGCGGTTGTCAATTTTTCTCCTGTGTGGGGAGACAAGGAGGCAAATAAGGAAAGCATACTTTCTTATATGAAACAGGCGGACGAGCAAGGAGTGCAAATGATTTTGTTCCCTGAGATGTGCTTGACTGGTTATGCTTCCTCTAGCGATCCAAATTCGGAAATTTATCAGATGGCAGTAAACGAGGCAGAAACAACAACCAGTCCGATTACCCAGGAAATTGCCTCCTATGCAGACCAATATGATATGTGGGTATTTTTCGGCACATCTGAGCAAATATCGGGGGATAAGGAACACGCTTATAACTCTGAGTTTGCCTGTTCTCCGGATGGTACAGTAACTGCCTACCAGAAAATAACCCCAGTAGAAGGAAGCTGGTGTACACCGGGCGATACTCCTGTTATGGTGAACACACAGTGGGGGAAAGTAGGCATTAGTATCTGCTATGATACCTATGCTACACCGGAGTTGGAACGGTATTACGCTGCGCAAGGATGTAGTATTGTGTTAAACCCGACTGCTACCTCCCGTTCCTATACCGATGTAGATGGTGATAATATTCGGGATGACCAGGGCTGGGAATGGTATTATAAAAACCGCCTGGAAAGCATAACATCTAGGGAAGGCATTCTGGTTGCCAGCGCAAACCTGGTAGGTGGGGATGGTCCAATCAAACAGGATGGGTCTTCTACGTACAATTTCCCAGGGGGCAGTGTTATTTTAGCAAGCCGGTTTAGCGGACCTGTATATTATGCGGGGACAACTGGGGATGATGATATCATTACTGCAACCGAAGGGATGCTCTCCAACTCCCAGGCGATTGATTTAAGTGGTATGCCAAGCTCTACCTGTAAAGTCAGCTCGGATTTCCATCCCGATTATTATGCAAAATGGTATAAAGAGCTTGCTGACAAACAGGCTTCCGGGGAGACATTACGGTATTCTTCTGATGTAACTGACGGTCCTATAGCTGCTGTGGCCAATGTGTCCGCAACATGGGGGGACAAGGATGCGAATATTCAGATGATGGTCGGCTATATTGAACAAGCGGCACAAAATGATGTTGACATCCTCGTATTCCCTGAAACCGTGCTTACCGGCTATAGCTGTGAAGATCCGGAAACGGATGGCATTGAAGGCGACCAATATATGCAGGTCGCACTGGCGGAAACAATACCGGGCCCTTCTACCAACATCATTGCGGAATATGCCAAAAAGTATAATATGTATATCGTTTTTGGTATGCCGCAAAAGATGGATACCCCAATGTACGAAGCGTTAAAAGGTGAAATGGTGGAAAAAGTTTATAACTCAGCTGCGATTTGTAAACCGGATGGCACAGTGGATTCCTATCAGAAAATGCATCGCGCAGGGGTAGAGTCTTATTGGTCTGTTTGTGGGGATACCCCTTATATGTTGGATACACAATGGGGTAAAATTGGTGTTGATATCTGCCGGGATGGACATTTCTACCCAGAATTAGGCCGCTATTATGCTGCTATGGGATGCACAATGTTAATCCATCCAACCGCAACTACAGGAAACCCATGGTATCGTGAAACTAGGATTGGATCTTATACCGACCGTGATGGTATGGCGGCGATCACTTGTAACCTGTTAGGTCCAGATGGCATCTACAATGAAGAAACCGGAAGCTATTCCGGTGGGGAATTTGCAAGCACCAGTATGATTGTTACCAAATACCATAACGAAAATGGACGCACTGGATTTGACCCGGAAACAGGTTCCGCTATCGATTTAAACGGGACTGGTTCCGAATCCGAAGGGTTTGATGAACGTGGCACCAGCCCAGAGGGGCTTGAAATTGCCAAGATGGATCTTAGTGGATGTGGGTTTCAAATTACGAACTTCAATCCATTGTTGTTCGCCAAAATGTATGACCAATTGGCAGTAGAAAATATTCCTGGATACCAGTCGATTTTTAGCACCAATACAACAGTACTAGATCAAGTGATCACTTATGCGGAAGCGCAACAAACATCTTCTTCTTTTGATGATGTCATTCCAATGGTGCAGCAGTCCTTCCATCAGGCTCTGGAAGCCGCTAAAACTGTCCAGACCGACCAGTTTGCAAGCCAGGAAGAAATTGACCAAGCATGGGTTACTTTGTTGGAAGAAATCCATAAACTGGGATTTGTAAAAGGGGATAAAACGCTGTTAAAAACATTTTATACCTATGCGAACGGGTTGGATTTAGATCTTTATGCGGATGGGGATGCAAAACAGGCATTTTTAACCGCATTGGAAAACACGGCAGATGTTATTGCGGATGAAAATGCAATGGCGGATACGGTTGAACCCGCTTACGACGCCTTGATTCAATCCACTATGGATTTACGGTATAAAGCGGATAAATCCATTCTTGAATCCCTAGTTCAGCAGGGGGATAGCATAGACGCAAATCTGTATACAGCTGAAAGCGTGGCAGTGCTAAATGCCAGCCTAGCAGAGGCCAAAGCTGTTTTAGAGGATACTACACTTTCGATTGATGACCAGTCCGCTGTAGACCAACAGGCAGTAGCGCTCCAAACCGTTCTTGATAGCCTGGTCTTAATCGGTCAGGACACTACCTCAACAATTTCTACCGATGGATCTACCGAAGAACAGTCTGGAGGGCAGAATTTATCCGAATCTTCCTCCGAAGCAGTTACACAAACTGGATACACTACTCCGCGTACAGGGGATAACACTGTGGCTGCGGTAGGTGCGGTACTGGCAGTGGCAGTAGCAACCGCTGTTTTGGCAGGGAAACGAAAAAAATAGCAATTATCTTTCCTTTATCTTGACCATATCATAGAATAATGCCCATCCTATCTCAAATAGGATGGGCATTATTCCAACTGCAAAGGGGGAAAAGTGGTTACAGAATCACTTCCATAGTGGTAATCTCCATTTCACTTTCTAACAATGGTGAAATCCGCTGGATCAACACATTAAAATGTTCACTGTTTAAATGCAGGGCAACCGCCTGCTGGTCCTTCCATTTTTCCACAAAAGCAAAATAGTTATCCGGCTCTGGGGCTTGGCACAGCTCGTAGGAAACATTGCCCGGTTCCAGACGGCTGGCGTCAACTAAGGTATTTGCTAGTGTGAGGAAAGCCTGTATATTTTGTGGCTTTACCAAACATTTCGCATAAGTACAAAGCATGGCTTACACATCCTTCCTTTTTCTTAATCATACTGCAAAATAAAAAACCTGTCAACGCAATGAGAAATACAACTATTCCTTATAAAAAGTTTATAAACTACCATCGCTTTTCAACAATAAGATAAGAATATTTTGAAAATAATGAAATTTTCTTGTGGACTATTGCATAAAAATATTGTATGATAAGAATATCAGATTATTTTGCTTGAAAAAAGCAAATGGAGGTTTTATCATGATTTGTCCTAATTGTAATTTTGTAACTGAAAATGATGTTGCATACTGTCCACAATGTGGTGCCCCGATGGCTGCGGCATCCAACGACCCAACAAATCAGCCACAAGTACAACCACAGGATACTGCTCAAATGCCACAACAACAATACAGCCCAAACGCAGGCTATGGTACATATACAGCGCAAGTTACTTATAACCAACAAATGCCACAACAGCAGGCTTATCAAGGTCCACTTTATTGTAAAAACTGTGGTAGACCACTTAATCCTGGCGCAGCGGTTTGTGTAAACTGTGGTGTAGCTGTTGGGGTAGGGAACCAGTTCTGTGCCAACTGTGGTAATCAGGTTGATCCAATGGCTGCCATCTGTACCCACTGTGGAGCTGCCCAACAAGGTGGAAACTATGGTGGTGTAAGCCAAGCAAAATCCAAATTAACAGCAGGTTTGCTGGGGATTTTTCTGGGATTGTTCGGAGTCCATAATTTTTATTTAGGCTTTATTGGAAAAGCAGTAATTCAGTTAGTAGTAAGCATTTTGGGAATATTCCTGGCATGTGTAATGATTGGCGGCTTGATGATTTTTGGTATGTGGATTTGGGGTCTGGTAGAAGGAATTATGATTCTGACAGGGTCCATTCCAGCGGATGCCAAAGGTATTCCACTACGGGATTAACAGATTAATATGGTAAGAAAAACCGGTGTATTGGAATACACCGGTTTTATGTTATGTGTTATGGAAATCGTTTTGCGTTTTCTAAAGCTAAAATATTAGATGCAGACTTTTTTAAGAGAAATAAGAATTGCTGTTTTTCCTGTTCTGTAAACCCATAAGTAAGGGATTCACAGCTTTGTTGGATTGCTTCTAGAATAGCTGAATACGCCTTTTTTGCCTGTTCTGTAGGAAACAAGTGGAATGTCCGTTTGTCTTGCTCGTTTGGGAAACGCAATAAAAACCCGGTTTTTTCTAGTTGGTTCAGGGCACGGGTAATATTGCTTGGATTAACATGGATAAAAGATTGTAGTTTATCTTGGGTAATCCCTGGGTTTTCACATATTTTAAGAATGTAGAAATACTGGCTGTTATTAATGTTTAAATTGGCTAGATTTTTGTCTAAGCTTAGCCTTGTAAATCGGTCGGCAATGGAGAGCCATTTAATGAGTTCCCGCATGGGTTACCTCGCTTTCTATGAAAAAGTTAGTAGTTTGCGGTCGCAATCATTATAATGCGGATCTACAGGCTTGTCAAGAAAAAGGAGTGAAAAAATGTTACGGTATCAAATACGCCTTACAGGCTGGGTTCAAGGAGTTGGGTTGAGATGGTTCATCAATACTAGAGCAGCAGTGAATCAATGTACTGGCTGGGTGCAAAATCAATGGGATGGAAGCGTATTGTGTGAACTGCAAGGGGAAGAATCCAATGTAGACGCTGTATTAAAGGAAATCCGCCGAGGAAACCAATTTATTGTGGTGGAGCAGATGGAAATTCATGAAATATCCACGCAAACAGAGAGTGGGTTTCATATACGATAATAAATCTTCCTTATAAAATTTATGTTTATAGGTTTTGATCAAATTTAGTTGGACGTTTACAACCCAATATTTAAGATGAATTTGGCGTGATGGCAACAGTAAGAATGCTTTCTCATTTTGTAGGAAGAAATTTTTGTCATATAGGAAATTTAATGGAACATATTTATGGTTGCAGCATGATTTAGAATAGCCTATATTGTTTTATTTTTAATAAATTTCTTTCTGCTGTTTTATGAAGGGAGGACAGTTTACCACGGTCACTTCAATCCGCTGTTTTTTTGCTGAATATCGTTGTACCATCTATTTATTATACCGGAATAGAAACATCATCTTTCATTGACTTTTATGTGTAAAAAAGTTATAATAAATACTGTATCAGTATATTCTTAGCGCACTGGAATTCCAGTGTCGCAAAAGATCGTTATAATCTGGTGAAAATCTGCTGTATAGCGGAGAAAACAGCTTGTTCATGCGCTTTTGGAGGCGCAACCAAAAGCGTATAAGGGCTGTAACCAAGAATTATTTTCGTTTTATCATATTGATGTTGTTTGATTTTTTGTAAGAGAAAAAAGAAAATTTTCTCAATTTGTTTTTGCTGGTAAAAAGTTTAATCCAGCGTTCATTCTAAAAGAATCGTGTCACCGACAAGGAGAATGACAAATGAAAGAATATTACACCCGTTCCATTCCAGTTAGCCCTAGAATTGGAAAATTAAAAGAGGATCTGTTTGCTAAGATGCCTCAAATGGAAGCGGACCGTGCGGAGCTGCTCACCGAGTCTTACCAACAGACAGAAGGCTTACCAATTATTACACGCCGCGCAAAAGCGTTCGCCCATATTTTAAAGCATATTCCAATTGTGATCCGTGATCATGAACTGATTGTTGGAAGCAATACGGTTGCACCACGTAGTAGCCAGGCTTTTCCGGAGTTCTCTTTCCAGTGGGTAGCGGATGAATTTGATACCATGGAAACCCGTGAAGCGGATCCATTTTATATTTCCGAAGATACCAAACAACGTTTGGCAAAAGCGTTCCAGTATTGGGAAGGCAAAACAACCAGCGATTTGGCTACTTCTTATATGACTCCAGAAACATTGACAGCAATCGAGCATAATATTTTTACTCCAGGAAACTATTTCTACAATGGGGTAGGGCATGTTACCGTATGTTATGGTAAAATCCTGCAAGTTGGGTTTGAAGGGATTATAGAAGAAGCAAAAGCTGCTTTGGCAAAATGTAATCCAGGGGATGCGGATTTTGCAAGACGCAGCCACTTTTTAGAAGCAGTCATTGAAAGCTGTGAAGCAGTCATTGGTTATGCACACCGTTATTCTGAACTGGCGGCAGCACAGGCAGAAGAATGTACGGACCCAACCCGTAAAACAGAGCTGTTTAAAATTTCCCGCAACTGTGCCCAGGTTCCAGGTAAACCTGCCCGCAATTTCTATGAAGCTTGCCAGTCCTTCTGGTTTGTACAGCAGTTGCTACAGTTGGAATCCAGCGGCCACTCAATTTCCCCAGGCCGTTTTGACCAATATATGTACCCTTATTTTGAAAAGGATTTAAAAGAAGGTAAAATCACCCACGAATCCGCTCAGGAACTGTTGGATTGTATCTGGATTAAATTAAATGACCTGAACAAAGCGAGAGATGCTGCCTCTGCAGAAGGGTTTGCTGGATATAGTTTGTTCCAGAACCTTTGTGTTGGCGGTCAGGATGAAAACGGTATGGACGTTACTAACGACCTGTCCTTTATGTGTGTGGAAGCTTCTATGCACGTATTTCTGCCACAGCCATCCTTGTCCTGCCGTGTTTGGAATGGTACCCCAAACGAATTGCTGATTAAATGTGCAGAACTGACCAGAACAGGGATTGGCTTACCAGCTTATTATAACGACGAAGTGATTATTCCATCTCTGGAAAGCCGTGGTTTGACATTACAGGATGCCCGTGATTACAATATCATCGGTTGTGTAGAACCACAAAAATCTGGAAAAACTGAGGGATGGCATGATGCTGCGTTCTATAACATGCTCCGCCCTTTGGAACTGGTATTCTCCCGTGGTATGGATAACGGCGTAATGGTTGGGATTGATACTGGCGATGTTACACAGATGAAAACATTTGACGAGTTCTACAATGCGTATAAAAAACAAACAGAATATTTAATCAGTTTGTTAGTAAACGCAGATAATGCAATTGATGTTGCCCATGCAGAACGCTGTCCATTACCATTCCTTTCCTCTATGATTGAGGATTGTATTGGACGAGGTAAGAGTGTGCAGGAAGGTGGAGCAATCTACAACTTTACCGGCCCGCAGGGCTTTGGGATTGCCAACATGACAGACGCACTTTGGGCAATCAAAACTTTGGTATTTGAACAGCATAAATTGACCATGGCAGAATACAAACAAGCTTTGGATGACAACTTTGGACATGGTATGTCGGATGAAAAAGCAACCCAGATTACCGCTGAAATTGTAAAACAGTTAGCTGCTGTTGGAAAAAATGTTAGCAATGAACAGATTGCTGCTGTTTATAACCAGGTAAAATCCCAAGCTTGTTCCCCAGAAAAACAAGCAAAATACAACCAGTTATTAAACTGGATTGATGAATTACCGAAGTTCGGTAACGATATTGAAGAAGTAGACCGGTTTGCGCGTGATGTTGCTTACACTTATACAAAACCATTAGAGCAGTACCATAACCCACGCGGCGGTATTTTCCAAGCTGGTTTGTATCCAGTATCTGCTAACGTTCCTTTAGGTGCGCAAACAGGTGCTACACCGGATGGCCGTTTAGCTGGAACTCCAGTTGCAGACGGTGTATCCCCAGTATCCGGAAAAGATGTACATGGACCAACGGCTGCTTGTAACTCGGTATCCCGTTTGGATCACTTTATTGCATCCAACGGAACACTGTTTAACCAGAAGTTCCATCCATCTGCATTGTCTGGTACACAGGGATTGGCGAACTTTGCGTCTTTAATCCGTGCTTACTTTGACCAAAAAGGTATGCACGTACAGTTTAATGTTGTCAGCAGGGAAACTTTGATAGACGCCCAGAAACATCCAGAGAATTATAAAGGTCTGGTCGTACGTGTAGCAGGATACAGTGCGTTGTTTACCACATTATCCAAGTCCTTGCAGGATGATATTATTAAACGTACAGAACACGTTTTCCAATAAAATAGAAAACAAAAGGTAGGCCCGTATTTGATCAGACAACCGGGCAGTTTGCCTGTTGGAGGAAATATGGATCACAGTTATTTAGAAGAAACAGGGCGTATTTTTGACGTACAGCGGTTCTCTGTACATGATGGCCCGGGTATCCGTACCATTATCTTTTTAAAGGGTTGCCCATTGCGCTGCAAATGGTGTTGCAATCCAGAATCTCAGCAATATGAGATTCAAAAGATGGTGGTAAATGGTGTACCAAAGACAATGGGGCGGGACGTTACCGTTCAAGAAGTATTAAATGAAGTTCGTAAAGACTTAACTTATTATTGGCGTTCCGGCGGAGGGGTAACCCTTTCTGGTGGAGAATGCCTGTTCCAATCAGATTTTGCTGCGGCAATCCTGCGTGCTTGCAAAGAACAATGTATTAACACTGCAATTGAAACAACGGGTTTTGCGCCATTTAGTAATATCCAAAAGCTGCTGCCCTGGCTGGATGTGGTTTTAATGGACATCAAACATGTGGATGATGAAAAACACAAGGCATTTACTGGACAATCCAATCGGCTGATTTTGGAAAACGCAAAAAAAATTGCGGAATCAGGTGCTAATTTGGTGATTCGTGTTCCAGTTGTTCCGGAGTTCAACCACACCCCTCGTGAGATTTATCAAATTGCAAAATTTGCGGAGCAGCTGCCTGGAGTAAAACGAATCCACCTACTTCCTTACCATCGCTTAGGGGAAGATAAATATGCAGGACTTGGACGTAAGTATGAGTTAAGCAATATTGATCCTCAGAACAATGAGGCGTTAGAAGAACTTTTAAATACTGTAAGAAATAATACTGCTTTAGAGTGCCAGATTGGCGGCTAATTTTCTATTATTTTAAATAGGCAAAATCCCACTGTATTCGCAGTGGGATTTTGTGATTTTTATAGGGTTTCGTTATATTATTTATAAAATATAACCCCTTTTTCTTTCCTAGCAAATGTGGTATAATAATTTTATTAAGATAAAATGATTTATTTTGCTTTTCTTTATGAATTGTGTTTGATTCAGAACGAATTAGTTGTAATGATAAGGCTTTATCTTAACCAATGATAAGATACTGTCCTTTTTAGGGTTAAGATAGTTGAAGCAACATCATAAGTATTAGGAAATGTCTATTTTATTTTTTGTTTTTGGCAAATAGGGAGTCCACTTATTTTGTGGTTTCTATGTTTCCTTAAAGAAAGGAAACAATTAGTTCATAGCAACCAATCCCTATTAAAACTAGGGCGGACAAAATAGAAGAATATTTACCAAGTAACTTTTGGGCAATGTGTTTTCCTAGGAAATTTCCCAGAATAAAGCATAGAATTGTGATAATAAAGGTTACCGTGGTAGCTATAACGATGGATAATCCGGCAACCCCTGCTGCAAATCCAATGCCAGCATTATTTATAGTTAACGCAATTGCTAAAAAAATAGAGGATTGAAATGATATCTCTGTTGTTTGTTGGGGTTGGTTGGTATGCAAAATCGAGTCCATCAGCATCCATATCCCAATCAGTACCAGTAATGCTGCGCCAATTTTATCCGGAAGCCATGTGGAGAGCAAGCCGGAAAATAAGCTTCCCACTATAAGAGATGCCCATGTTCCAAAAGTAGAAATTACTGCAATACATAGAATATGCTGTATGGTAAATTTTTTGTTTGCCGCGGCAGTGGTGGCAGATAAAATAAGTGTATCAATATTTGCGGAAAAACAAAGAACGATAATAGAAAAGAATTGTTCCATGCCATTCCTCCTTTTTCTTCCATCCCATTATCCTATGAAATGGGGACGAAAAGGTTGCAAGGAATGGACAAAAGAATAACAGGAAAGGTGGAAGATGGTTGGAAAGAGAAAAATTTTCATCCAGGCTGGGATTTTTGTTAATTTCAGCCGGCTGCGCAATTGGTTTGGGTAATGTATGGAGGTTCCCATATATTACGGGGCAATATGGCGGTGCAGCGTTTGTGCTGCTTTATATTGTGTTTTTAATTATATTGGGATTACCTATTGTAGTAATGGAATTTTCGGTTGGCCGTGCCAGCCAAAAGAGTCCTATTCGGTCTTTTGAGGTGTTGGAGAGAAAAGGACAAAAATGGCATTTATTTGGATATGTCGCCTTGGCAGGTAACTATATTTTAATGATGTTTTATACTACAATTGCAGGCCTAATGCTGTTGTATTTTGCCAAAACAGCAAAAGGAGATTTTGTAGGGATGACGACCTCACAAATAGAAGGGGTTTATGGAGAAGTGACAGCACAGCCATGGCTAATGCTGATATGTATGGTATTGGTAGTGTTCATTGGCTTTGGGATTTGTTCTTTAGGGCTAAAAAATGGGGTAGAAAAAATCACAAAAGTCATGATGCTTTGCCTGCTATTTCTTATTATTGTTTTGGTAATCCGTTCTTTAACTTTGCCAAATGCATCAGAGGGATTAAAATTTTATTTGTTGCCTGACTTTGGAAGGATGATGGAAGCAGGGTTAGCGGATACCATTTTTGCGGCGATGAGCCAAGCATTCTTCACATTAAGTATTGGAATTGGATCGCTAGCGATTTTTGGAAGTTATATTGGAAAAGAACGCCGCTTGACTGGGGATGCTATTAGCATTACAGTATTGGATACCTTTGTAGCGGTAATGTCCGGTTTGATCATTTTTCCTGCTTGTTTCTCCTTTGGTGTGGAACCAGGAAGTGGACCTGGACTGATCTTCCAGACCCTGCCAAATATTTTTAATGAAATGCAAGGAGGCCGCATTTGGGGGAGTTTATTCTTTATCTTTATGGCATTTGCGGCGTTGTCTACCGTAATTGCAGTATTTGAGAATATCATTTCCTCCTGCATGGATAAATGGGGATGGTCCCGTAAAAAAGCGGTTTTAATCAATATTGTGTTGGTGATTATCCTTTCTTTACCTTGCGTTTTAGGATTTAGTGTGCTAAGTGGGATACAACCGTTTGGTGCTGGCAGTACGATTATGGATTTGGAAGATTTTATTGTCAGCAGCAACCTGTTGCCATTGGGTTCCTTGGTATACCTTTTGTTTTGTGTTACCCGCTATGGTTGGGGATGGGACAATTTTATCGAAGAAGCCAATACTGGCAAAGGAATCAAATTCCCAAAATGGACAAGAAAATATATTACATTTGTCCTCCCGTTGATTGTACTGGTTATTTTTGTACAAGGATATATCAGTAAATTTTTCTTATAACAGAAAAAACTCCAGTTGTTTTCCAACTGGAGTTTTTTGCTTTTTTGGAGGTTTTACTGAAAAATTAAATCATCGAAAATAGGAAAATATCATATAAATGTATTTTTCATCATTATTTTTCTCATCTCATAGAAACAAGAAAGCATTGTTTCTAGAATAATATTTTCCGGTATAGAAGTATGATAGAATATCTGGGTAATCTGATAGAATCTTCTTTTGATAGGAACCTGTTTTTTCCTCATTACGTAATATAGAGTAATGAAATAAATGGGGGAAATGATATGGTCAAGATCAGTTTATGTATGATTGTAAAGGATGAACAGGATGTTTTAGCTAGGTGTTTGGACCACATAAAAGATATTGTAGATGAGATTGTTATTGTGGACACTGGATCTACGGACAATACAAAGCAAATTGCGATGCGGTATACCGACCAAGTATATGATTATATATGGCAGGATGATTTTGCGGCAGCCAGGAATTTTGCCTTTTCCAAAGGGACAAAAGACTATTTATTCTGGTTGGATGCGGATGACGTTGTATTAGAACAGGATGCAGAAAAACTGCTCCAGTTAAAACAAACCCTTTCCCCGGAAGTTGATATGGTTATGATGCAATACCATGTAGCCTTTGATAAGGAAGGGAATCCCAGTTTCTCATACGAGAGAGAACGACTTGTAAAACGGGAAAAGGGTTACCAATGGAAGGGTGCCGTCCATGAAGCAATCACACCATCAGGGAATATCCTCCATACTGATATTGCAATCACTCATCAAAAACTTCATCCCAGTGACCCTGACCGCAATCTACGCATTTTAGAAAAAATAAAGAAAAATACTGAATTGGACCCAAGACAGCAATTTTACTATGCCAGAGAACTGATGAACCATCATCGTGACAAGGAGGCTATATTGGTATTCCGCAACTTTTTAGATTCTGGAAAGGGCTGGGTAGAAAACAATATCAATGCTTGTTTGGATTTATCCCAATGTTATCAACGATTGGGACAGAAACAAAAAGCATTGGAATCCTTATTTTACAGTTTTATTTTTGATCGGCCAAGGGCTGAAATTTGTTGTGAAATTGGAGCCTGTTTTTTGCGAGAAGAGCGGTATCAACAGGCAATTTATTGGTATCAAGCGGCATTGCAGTGCGATAAAGGGGACTCGAAAGGTGGTTTTATCCTACCGGATTGTTATGACTTTATCCCCAATATCCAGTTATGTGTTTGCTATGATAGGATAGGGGAACATCAGACCGCCTACCAGTATCATCAAGTAACAGAACGCTTGAAATCCCACCATCCCATGGTAGTACACAACAAAAATTATTTTCAGTCTATTTTGTAAAATGAATCAAATTAAAAGGCTAATAAACATCATTTCACGTAGTTTGTGATAGATTCCAGGTAGGTCTGAAATAGGAAGAGGGTTTTCTCCTTTTCCAATTTCAATGGTAAACCCATTCCTATGGGTGTGGTTGATAAACCAATCCTTTAACCCTCCGTGAGAGGCAAGGCCAGTTGGATTCATTACTTGGTATCCAGAACTGGCTTTCAAGGCATCTGCAATCATTTTTGCGTTTTTAGGGGTGTTCGGGCCATAACTATAGTAGATTTCTTCTCCTTGGGAATGGAATGCCAATAGTTTTTTTATATTTAGCCCTAGACATAGGTGGACTAATGCCCTTGTTTCTGGTTCCGACTGTGGAGTATATCCCCCAAATTGACGTTCACAGGGGCGTGTGATTCCAGCAGCGCGCTCCATAGCTTTTAATTCCTGGAAACCAGCATTAAAATTATGATTTAGGTCGATTCCTCGGGCATTAGCCTGCCAGGAACGTGTACTGGCTGTTAACATCCGGTCTACCTGACGGCGAAGATGTTTGGCGGAAGCTGCACCATTCAATGCAATCTCTACTCCATCTGGATTTGCCATTGGTACTACAATTAGCCCTCTCTCGGCAAACATATCCGTTAAATTGGTATCGAATAAGGGTTTTTGATTTTGTTCATGGTAACACAAATCTTCCAGGAAGTGTGTTACTAACATACAGGTTAGCCATTCCTGTGCGTGGATGGCGGCAACAAATAAAGTGGCGTTTTTTAAATTACCAATCCCTAAAGCAAAAATTTTTCTACCAAGGACGGATTTTCCAATTGAGAAATTTCGCATGTGGGGATAGGTATTTTTCATCTGTTGTACTTTGTCGCAAAGCAGCTCATAAGTAGGCGGATTTTGATAAAACTGGTCCATATCATTACTCCTTCGTGTTTAGGTTATTCCATATATATTGAAAAATTTTTCTGTTTATGTGATAATAAAAGAAACAGCTTTTTCTTAGATTAGATAAAATAGAAATTACTGGTATTATGAAGCCAGAAAGGAGAATCCCAAAATGAAATTGACCGAAAAACGTTTGGATGGAACAACGATTTACGAAGGAAGAATCATTACCGTAATTAACGATAAAGTAGAATTGGAGAATGGAACAGTAAGTGCCCGTGAGGTAGTGCGGCATCCCGGTGGAGTATGTGTAGCTGCCTTGAGCGATGACCGTTGTATTTACCTGGTGCGTCAGTTTCGTTATCCTTACCAGGAAGTTGTTGTAGAGTTACCTGCGGGGAAATTGGACAAAGGCAATGAAAATTCTTTGGAAGCTGGAAAGCGGGAATTACTGGAAGAAACAGGAATTGTAGCGGACCATTATTATGATTTAGGAAAACTCTATCCTTCTCCTGGCTATTGCGATGAAATTATCTCGATGTATGTGGCGACAGGGCTGCATTTCCGTCAGCAGCAGCTGGATGAAGGGGAATTTTTAGAGGTAGAAAAAATGCCTTTAGCCCAAGCGGTAGACCTGGTGTTGAAGGGTGAAATTAAGGATTCCAAAAGCCAGGCAGCGATTTTAAAACTTTCTATTTTATTAGAACGGGGTATCATTGAGTAGGATGCAACGGAAAGAATTAGCGGAACGGCTAAACCAGGCGGGAATTTCCCTTTTTGGAGTTGCTCCCATGCCAGCGGAAGAATTTTTGTTGCAATGCAGGGCGAAATCTAAAATTCCGGAAGGGGCAAAATCAGTAATTGTCTGTTTATTTCCTTATTATTCTCCTGAATTAGAACAGGGGAATATTTCTCAGTATGCCATGGTGGAGGATTATCATAAAGTGGTTGGTAGTTACCTGAGTCGGGCCTGTGAGCTGCTCTCTCAAGTGGGAGGGAAGTTTGTTCCTTTTGTGGACAATTCTCCGATACCAGAAGTATCCATTGCATTACAGG
The DNA here is from genome assembly GCF_900095865.1 of Massilioclostridium coli. GTDB lineage: Bacteria > Bacillota > Clostridia > Oscillospirales > Ruminococcaceae > Massilioclostridium > Massilioclostridium facile. The sequence continues at coordinate 45,899 of NZ_FMIZ01000005.1, forward strand.
CCGGACTTGGAAAACAAGGCAAGAATGGTTTGTTGATTACCAAACAATATGGAACTTACCAGTTTATTGGGGAAATAGTAACCGACCAGCTGCTAGAATACGATGTTTCATCAAAAGCTTTCTGTTGCGGTTGTGGCAGATGCGAAACTGCCTGTCCAGGGAAAGCAATCCAACACGGGAAAATCAGGTTGGAACAATGTGCTTCCCATATTAACCAACTTAAACGGGACTTAACAGAACAGGAGCAGCAGTTGGTAAAGGATTGTGGGCTGGTTTGGGGATGCGATATTTGTCAAAAAGTTTGCCCTCATAACCAGAATATCCAAACCACTACAATACCAGAATTTTTACGTCCTCCAGTTTGTTCTGTATCATGGGAGACAATTCCTAAACTGGTTCAAACAAGGGCGTTCGGATTCCGAGGACCAAAGCCGTTGTTACGGAATTACCAGCTGTTATATCCGGAAAGCTGTATAAAATAAAGAAATCATTCCCATACTACCAACATCATAATTGGGGAGGTAGTAAAGATGTTAATTAAGGATGTTATGAGCCGGCATATTGCTACAGTGGGGGAAGAAACCACCATTGCAGATACAGCAGTTTTAATGGAAGAGTACGATATTGGAGTTGTGCCTGTAGTGGAACAAAAACAGCTACTAGGTGTGGTTACTGACCGGGATATTGTTCTCCGTTGTGTGGCAAAAGGAAAGGATATTACTCAAACAAAAGTGAAAGAGGTTATGAGTAAAAATATGGTTTCTGTATCCCCAGACCAGCCTTTGGATATGGCGTTACAAGCGATGGCAGGGCGACAAGTAAAGCGTTTGGCAGTAACAGACCAGGGAAAATTGGCTGGAGTAATCAGCTTATCGGACATTGCAAGGATACGGAGTTCAGCAGAAACTTCATGGGCATTAACCGAAATTTCCATGCCTTAAATTCGGCGTATTCCGCCGATACATATATTTTGTTAATTTTGTTAATTAAGTTCATAATTTAGAGTACAAAAAGTCAATAATCCCTTTTTATTTTTTTATCATTTATTCACCTTTGTAATTGTGAATATGTTATACTTATATTATAAATTCATAATTGTAGGCGTTTCATCTGCCATTCTCCTACAAAAACCCCAACAAATTTTCTTTTCCTGTGAGAAAATACAGGATAAAAAGGAGGACATTATAAATGGCTGCGGAAAAAATATTAGTTGTAGATGATGATAAAAACATATGCGAGTTACTTCGCCTTTATTTAGAAAAAGAGGGTTACAGTGTTATTCTCTCCCATGATGGGGAAGAAGCACTGGTAAAATTTAATGCGTTAAAACCAGACTTTGTCCTGTTGGATATTATGCTCCCAGGTTTGGATGGCTGGCAGGTATGTCGGGAAATCCGTAAAAAATCCAATGTTCCAGTGATTATGTTAACAGCGAAAGGCGAAACTTTTGATAAAGTGTTGGGATTGGAACTGGGCGCAGATGACTATGTGGTAAAACCGTTTGACGCAAAAGAAATTATCGCCCGTATTAAGGCAATTCATCGTAGATTGGGACAAAACACTCAACAGGCAGAAGTAAAAGAAGTAGTATATGATAAACTGGTTGTCAACATGACCCGTTATGAGTTGAAGGTAGACGGCAAAGTGGTAGATACTCCTCCAAAAGAGTTGGAACTGTTGTTCCACCTTGCTTCCTCCCCAAACCGTGTATTTACCCGTGACCAGTTGCTGGACGAAGTATGGGGATTTGAGTATTATGGCGATTCCAGAACAATCGATGTCCATGTAAAACGTTTGCGTGAAAAACTGGAAGGCGTATCTGATAAATGGGCGTTAAAAACTGTCTGGGGCGTTGGCTACAAGTTTGAAGTAAATGAATAAGGAAAGCCATCTGATTGGATGACTTTCCCATACCAATCAATCAGAACAGGATAGCTGCATAACTGGCGGAAGAAGAGTATTCCGGAGGATGGTTTACAGCGATCCTGTTTTTCCTGTTTTGTTTAAGGGGTTAAAGGAGGAATACAATGAAAAAAAGCCTCTTTGCCAAATATTTTACGGTATGTATTTCGATTATTATTGTCAGCATTATCTTTTTAGGAGGGATGATGCTGATTTACGCCTCCCAGTACTTTCAGGAGGAGCAGTACAATACCTTAAAAGTAAACCTACAAAGAGCTACCATGGCAGTAGAACAAAATTACATAAGCGCGGTGGAAGATGACAACGACCAAACCCACTACACGATTGATGTTGCTTCTTCTTTAAGCATTTACAACATGCTGGCAGGTATTATTGACGCTGACTTTTTTATGACGGATACTTCCGGTAAAACGATTATGTGTACCGAGGATACCCTCTGTCAGCATACTTCCCCTTATACAGTACCGTCCGAAATTCGGGGTATGATTGACCAAAAGGGGATTTATAAGGAAACAGGGACGTTTCAAGGACTGTATAGCAGTAATCACTATACAGTGGGGATTCCAGTACAAAATGATGATGTTACCATTGGCTATTTGTTTGCGTCTTCTTCTTCCTCCAATTTGCAGGTTTTTTTGAAAGAAATCTTTAACATGTTTATCCTTTCTTCTGGCGTGGTTTTATTTTTGGCGTTTGTCATTATCTTTTTAGTTACTTCCCAACTGGTAAAACCATTAAAGGATATGTCCTATGCGGCCCAGCAATACGGAAAAGGAGACTTTTCTCCAAGAATATCCATCGAACGGGATGATGAGATTGGCCAGTTGGCCCAAACCCTTAATACGATGGCATACGACCTCTCCTTGATTGAAAACTCCAGGAGAAGCTTTACCGCGAATGTTTCCCATGAGTTAAAGACTCCAATGACTTCGATTGGCGGCTTTATTGATGGAATTTTGGATGGGACAATCCCAGAAAGTCAGCATAAAAAATATTTGCGTATAGTTTCGGATGAGGTAGCGCGTTTATCCAGGCTGGTTCGTTCTATGTTGAACCTATCTAAAATTGAAGCAGGGGAAATGAAGCTGGAGTGCAAACCGTTTAACGCATTAAATGTAATTGCACAAACGTTATTCAATTTCGAGAATGCTATTAACGAAAAGAATCTGGAAATTCGTGGACTAGATGTGGATGATATTTGGGTAGAAGCGGATGAGGATTTGATCCATCAGGTAATTTATAACTTGATGGATAATGCGATTAAGTTTGTCAACCAAAATGGATATATTGAGTTTGGATTCCGCAATATTGCTTCCCGTACTGAAATTACCATCCGGAACAGTGGGGAAGGCTTAGCGCCAGATGAGATGAATAAGGTGTTTGACCGCTTTTATAAAACGGATAAATCCCGCGGTTTAGATAAAAATGGGGTAGGTCTTGGTCTCAACATTGTAAAGACCATTATCAACCTACATGATGGCGATATTGTGGTTCGTAGCAAAAAAGGGGAGTATACCGAGTTTAGTATTACATTAAAAACAGGGAAACCCCCGGTAAAGCCAAGAAGAAGCCCTGATAAGGAACAACAATAATTTTTGGATGAAAAAAATGGGGGCATCATAACAAGTAGGATGAATTTTAACACCCTGTTGATAATCATGATTTGTTTTTTTGATATAATACTTATAATATACGTAGTGTAGCTTCTAATAGTATTTTGGTTTTCTAGTTAGATTGATAAATTTTATATTAAAATATACAATTGGTAATAGGAGGTGGTAAGATGGAACGGCATAATCCAGAACAGCCAGAAAAAACAACAGAAGTTTTACAGGATGCTGTAGAAGATGGCATTGTAAACGAGCAGTTGACTTTAATTGACCAGATTGAATCGAACCAGGACGATGTTTACGAATGGAATTTTTCTGATTATGAAAAAATAGCGGCTGAAAGGGCTGTACCTACTAAAAAAAGTAGAGGTCTTGTGCTACTAGCTTTTATACTTGGTTTTGCTCTGGTTGCGGTTATCATGATGTTTACAATCTATGTTGTATATGAACAAAAACAACCTTCCTCCATGGGTGTTACTCAATCAAAGCAGCAATTTCCCAGTTTGATTTTAAATGATTCTCCAGCGGAAACTTCAGATACGGGGGATGATGGACAGACGACAGCGGAAATTGCAACAAAGGTTACTCCTTCTGTGGTAGGGATTGTTACCTATAATAAGGATTTAAGCTATGAAGCTGCTGGCGAAGGGTCAGGAGTGATTATGAGTTCAGATGGCTATATTGTCACTAATGCCCATGTATTGTTGGATAGTGAAGGATATCTTACACCTACTATTAAAGTGGTATTGAACAACAGCAGCGAATATGAAGCTGAAGTAATTGGCAGTGATATTAAGACGGATTTAGCGGTGATTAAAATTGACGCGGAAAATTTGACCTATGCAGAATTTGGAAATTCTGATCAGGTACAAGTGGGGGACCGTGTCATTGCGATTGGCAATCCAGGCGGGGTTACCTTTATGGGCTCTGTTACACAGGGAATTGTCAGCGGGTTAAATCGCACAGTAAAAACCAGTAATGGCACAGATATGACATTGATTCAAACGGATGCTGCCATCAATCCAGGGAATTCTGGAGGGGCTTTGGTGAACCGTTATGGTCAAGTTGTTGGAATTAACTCCGCTAAAATCAAAAAATCCAATTATGAAGGGATTGGTTTTTCCCTGCCGACAAATAGTGTAAAACCGATTGTAGATGAATTGATTAAATATGGTTATGTAAAAGACAGGGTAAAAATTGGATTTACTTACCGTGAAATAGATTCTGTTTTATCCAATGCCAATGGAATACCAGAGGGCTTGTATGTCGTTTCGGTTGATGACACCTTGGATGCTGCAACACAAGGACTAAGCGCGGGTGATATTGTCACCAAAATCAATGGGAAATCCATTGGCGATACCAGTGATTTGGCAGATGCCTTGGATGGAAAAAAACCAAATGATAGTATAAAATTAACAGTTTATCGGGAGTCTGGAAATTCCAAAGGGACTACTTTTGAGATTAAAGTAAAATTATATGAGGATCAAAGTACGATCCAAACTGCTCCTTCCGGTTCAGATTATTCCGATGATCGTTATTATAACGCAGATGTCGATGACGACGAGGGTGTTTTTTCGATAAAAAATACCCTTTCCGCTTAAATTTTACCATAGGAGTGGTTGGTAATCGCAAAAACAATTATGATACAGGGAACGGCTTCCGGTGTAGGGAAGTCTACGATTGTAGCTGGCTTATGCCGGCTGTTGGTACAAAAGGGATGTCGAGTCGCTCCATTTAAAGCGCTTAATACTTCGGATAATTCCTATGTGTTTCCCAACGGTCAGCAAATCGCCTGTTCTCAGGCGATCCAGGCACAGGCGTGTAAAATACAACCGTCTACAGACATGAATCCCATCATGATAAAACCTGTCCTAAATAAATATCCTGTGTTAATTGTGAATGGGGAACCGGCAGCATTTCAGGTGGATGTGAAAAAACAGAACCAAATGTTAAAACAAGTGGTATTGCAAGCGTTTCAACGATTGGAAAAGCAGTATGATTATATTTTGGTGGAAGGTGCTGGAAGCCCAGTTGAACTAAACCTGAAACAGAATGAATTTGTCAATATGGGTCTGGCAACCCAACTTCAAGCTCCAGTACTTTTGGTTTCCGATATTGACAGAGGTGGGGTTTTTGCCTCTTTATATGGTACAGTTGCTTTGTTAAATTCAGAGGAACGTAACCTGATAAAAGGGATTATTATCAATAAATTTCATGGGGATCCACAGTCTTTTTTCGATGGCACTCAAATCCTACAGAACCTTACCAAAATACCTGTTTTAGGGATTCTTCCTTCATTCGATCTCAAAATCGAGGATGAGGATATTGTGTTTGGCAACGAAGATATCAAAACAAAAGAGAGTTTCGCCTGTTATGGTGCCTCATATGTTTCGTTACTCGACCAGGAACTAGATCGTTTAGCGCAATTATTTGAAAAGCATTTGCAGATTAGCCAGTTTTTATTTTAAAAGAAAAGGTTGGAACAATTTGTTCCAACCTTTTTGTGCTATATTTATAGTTCTTTTTTGCGATAGATTGTAATAGAAACAAAGAGAGAAACTACATAAATAAAAATTGCGATGATAGGTGCAACCTTTAACAGAAGGGAAATCAAATGAAAATCAATTTGGAAACCAGGCTGTATTAGTAATGCGACAATAATAACGGGGATACCAATGACACCAATTAAAATAAATCTACCCTTTTCGGTGCCAAACTGAAACATCAATGGCAGTAAAATTGCCTGTATTATCGTTCCAATGCTAAAGAAGATGCAAAAGAACTGGAAGGTATCCGAAAAAGAGAATTTTTCTATAATATATGCAATTATAGTGGATAGGATGCAGGAACCTGCCATAAACAGAATCCCCAATAAATATTTACTGCCAACAATCTGCGTCCGTGTAACTGGCATGGTAACCGCAAATTGGTCCCATTTTGCCCGTTCATCATAGGCCAAAGCGGTTACCGGCATCATAACAGCCAACATCATTGCAATTCCAGCAAAAAACCCACTGTTTTTCATGGAAATTGCCAAAACTAAAAATAAAATTAAAAATAAGCCCAACATTTTTAACTGGGATTTTAAATTGTAGTAATCCTTTAACAATAAACCAGCCATTATTGTTCCCCCCTTATGGTAAATAGCATAATATCTTCAATGTTTGCAGGATCAGCCAAAAATCCACGTGGTATTTTGTTTGCCTTTACCAAGGCTTCTACCCCAAATTGGTTTTCTCTTTTTCCGCAAATGGCATTGGCATCAATCTGTTTTAATTCAGCTACCGAACATTTTACAATTCGGTATTGTTCTAATAAATCATCCTTTGATTCGCTGAATATCATCTTTCCATGATGGATAAAAGTGATATAATCGCATACTTTTTCCAAGTCCCCAATGATGTGGGAAGACATTAAAATGGAGTGGCTGTCATCCTGGATAAATTCCAGGAAAAGGTCAAGTAGTTCATCCCGAACCACAGGGTCAATCCCACTGGTAGCTTCATCCAAAATAAGGAGTTTGGTGTTGTGGGATAACGCCACGGCAATGGAAAGTTTCATCTTCATCCCTTTGGAATAGTCTTTTACTTGTTTTTTGAATGGAATCTGAAATTTTTGAACCATAGTAAGGAACTTTTTTTCTTCCCAGGTATGGTATACTTTTTTTAACACTTTGTTGATTTGGTTTGCGGAAAGTGTTTCAGGAAAAGAACTTTGATCCAACACAACGCCAATTTGTTCCTTTAAATGAGGGGGCACATTGGTAGAATCTTGCCCAAACAAACGGATTTTTCCGCTATCCTTTTTAATCAAATCCAAGATAAGCTTAATTGTAGTGCTTTTTCCAGCACCGTTTTCACCAATCAACCCCATAATACAACCAGTGGGAAGGGAAAAATCAATGTGGTTTAAGGAAAAATCTCCATAATGTTTACAAAGGCCCTTTAGTTCTAATGCGTATCCCATGTTTATTCTCCTTTATAAATCAGCGATAACATCTCCACAAGCTCGGATAAACTGATGTTACAACTTGCTGCAGCAGAAACAATTGCCTGCATGTGCTCTTCAATAGAACGAAGCTGCTGTTCCCGTAAAAATTCTTGGTTGATACCAGCAACAAAGCTTCCTTTTCCTGTCATAGAAACCAGAAAGCCTTCCCGTTCCAGCTCTTCGTAAGCCCGTTTTGTTGTTATTACGCTGATGCGTAATTCTTTTGCCAACAGCCGCATAGAAGGAAGGGCGTCCCCTTCTTTCAATTCCCCGGCAATAATCAAAGCCTTTATTTGGGAAACAATCTGTTCATAGATCGGCTGGCCGCTGGAGTTACTAATGATTAGTTTCATAGTTCACCATCCAATATATTGTATATATTTATTATATACAATATACCTGATATGTCAAGAAAAAAATAAATTTTTTATTCTATTATTTTTTGTATATAAGAAAAAATAGAATAACCCTCATTTTATATTATAAATGAAATATTGTTGATCTGTTTTATGACCACTATCTAGATAAAAAATAATCCCAAATAAAAAGGAATATAAATAATAATCCAATGTAAAAAGCCACAATCTTAACTGAGATTGTGGCTTTCAAATTAAGCGGTTACATGTTTTTTCTTTTTTAATTGGCCGTTTTGTTTCATCCAGGAAATTGTATCTGAGATTGTTTGAAATAAATCTCGAGGGCGATATCCCAGTTCACTAGTGGCTTTGTCATGGGAAAATTTATCGTTGCTTTTTAAAGTATACAAAGAATATTTTGTATAAAGCGGACGGCGTTTTTTCTGTTTTGCAAGCCACTCTATCAAAGGAACGAATAGCTTTGCCATCCATACTGGTAGAATAGGAAGATGTTTACCGCCATATATTTTCTGCACTATCTTGAGTACATCTTTAATTTCGTAGTGACGATTGGAAAGGATATAGCATTCACCAATTGTACCTTTTTGTTCTGCTAGGAGGCAACCTTGTGCAACATCCCTTACATCTACAAAATCGTATCCTCCATTTACACAGGCTGGTAGTTTTCCAAGAATATAGTCGTGTACTAACTGGACTAAATGGTTCCCAGAACTATCATAAGGTCCTAGGATGCCAGAAGGATGTACAATGACAGCAGGGAGACCTTCGGAAACAAAATCTAGAACAGCTTGGGTAGCCTCCGCTTTTGTTTTTGCATACCCACCAATCACATTATCCTTAGAGAAATGGGAAATTTCTTTTAATACTTGTAAGGTGCTATTTTCTGGGATTGCATGGACGGAGCTGACATAAACCATCTTTTTTAATTTGTATTGCAATGCCAATTCAGCAATATTTTTTGTTCCGTTTACATTCACATTATATAAAGTGGAGGAAACTTTTTCTGAAATATCAATGATACCTGCTGTATGAATCAGGATGGTTTGCTCTGGATTGATATCTTGAAATAGAGGAAGTAACGTTTCTTTTTTACAAACATCCCCATAAAAATAAGTGGTGTTGTGAAATTGGCTGGCTGGTGTCTCATTGGGCAAAATAAGTCCTCGGATCTGGCAGTTTTCCTTTTGTAATAAGCGGATAATGGTATTTCCTAAATGGCCATTCGCTCCTGTAATTAAATATAATTTTTGACCCATAATAATACACCTTTTCATTTAATTAACATGTGTTGATTTTCTTTCCTAATTGTATTATAATTTAAGTTAAGATGGAATTCAATCATCAGTTTTCCCAGATTTTGAAATAAAATTCAACATATTAACCATGGATTGTTGAGAGGTGAGGGTTGTTTTGAAAAAAGTAACAAATGATCACCGGATTAGGGTGACAAAATTATTAATAAGAAAAGCGTTTACTAATTTATTGAACCAAAAACCGATCCAAAGTATCTCTGTAAAAGAACTTTGTGAACTGGCAGGAATCAATCGTGGAACATTTTATAGCCATTATACCGATATTTATGATTTATGTGATCAGATTGAAGCGGATATGCTGCAAGATTTAAAAAATTCGATGGAACCAATGCTCCATAAAGATGCCATGGTAACTCCTGTACAGATTACTACCGAAATTTTCCGCTGTTTAAAGGAAAATTCAGATCTTTGTACGGTTACATTAGGGAAATACGGTGATAAAGAATTTATGATGAAATTGATGAATTTGGGCAGGGAACAGTGTTTGGAATCTTACTCCCACTATTTTAAAAATACATCCCCTAGAAAAATGGAATACTTTTATGCATTTGTTAGTTCCGGCTGTATTGGACTATTGCGGAAATGGCTGGCGGATGGGATGGTAAGCCCAATAGAAGAGATTGCAAAAATAGCAGAAAAGATTATGTTATCGGGAATTGGATTTTTACAGGAAACAGAAGATTGATAATATCAATAGAATAAAAATGAGAAAATGGCAGTATTCTGAATACTGCCATTTTCCTAAAAGGTAGATCAAATATAACAAAGATTCGAATTTATCAAAAATAGTTAATTAGGTTAACGCATAGGTATATATCGCCTTTGAAAAGTATCCTATCGTCCAATTATGAGAATTTTATTGGAAAAGTTTCCTGATACATCACATGGATTGCCACAGTTTCCTTCATTTTGTCTATTTTGATCTAATTTTTCAACTGCTATTTTGTTTTTGTTTATGCTAACGAGGAAAGCCTTTATCGAATGAACAAATGGGTTTGTGTCTAATACATCTGCATTAAAATAGGGCTAGCGATAATTCTTTTATCACTAACCCTATTATTCATTTCATTAGCTTTAAACTTCAGCATATTGTCACCATAACACTTGGATGGACAACTGTCAATCTGTTTTCATAAATTTATGCCTTTGTTCAATCAATATTGTAAACAACAATATATCCATATTCATAAGAAAAAAAGCTTGTTCCTATGAACAAGCTTTTTTGGTGACCCGTGCGAGAATCGAACTCGCGATACCGCCGTGAAAGGGCGGTGTCTTAACCTCTTGACCAACGGGCCATAATGGTAGCGATAAGTGGATTCGAACCACTGACACTGCGGGTATGAACCGCATGCTCTAGCCAACTGAGCTATATCGCCATATTGCTTTCGTGGTGCTGAGCACTTAATTATTATACACTAGTCATTTCAATTTGTCAAGCATTTTTTTAAAAAAATTGAAAAACTTTGTTTTCTAGTTTCACACCCGAACTTGCGGTAAACATATTATACTACAGCATAATTTGTTTGTCAACAATTTTTTTGATTTTATTGACGAATTTTTTTTATTGTGATAACATGGGTAAGGAATCTGTCATAATAGGTTGTTTCGATAGATGTTTTTTCTTGTTTTTATGATATCCAAAAAAACAGGAAAAATAGGTTTTCGTATAAAAATATAATGGCTTACCAATAAGTTCTATTTTATTAGGGCTGCTATAATACCTTGTTATGATAAGACTTAAACAGAATTGAAAGATAAGCCATCAGTAAAATAACGGGAACAATTTTATTCCACTGCACTGCGAAATGGTGCCTTGCGATAAAAATAGATAATGAATTCAAATAATAAAAAAGGGGTATTGTTATGAAACTTGGTATCGTAATAAATTAGCCTTTTTTCATAAATCCATGTACCTCCATAAAAGTCCGTAAAACCGCATGGTTGCAAGGTTTCTTAAAAAAGCAAAAGCATAAAGCTCCATGTAAAATCACATAATTTAATGCCATTTGGGCGTAGAAATGGGCGTAGATTGATAGTTCAAAATCGGAGTCCAATGCAATTTTTACTGATAAATAGTACGCTTATAAGTTTCTACGGATAAGACCATACGGCATAACAGAACAAACCGAAAATTTTATATTGCACCGCACAAGCGGCGTTTCCCACTTCCACACGGAAGAACAGGAACGCCGCTTTTTTCATGCCCTTTGTTACGCAGTAGGGGCAGAAAAAGCCTTGCTACAAGCGGCTTTGCGGAAGCAATTTTGACAGGGCAAGGGGTTTATACCTTTTCCCTCAAAATCGCCGTTCTACTGCGTAACAAATCCAAAGCAAAGGAGTGATGAAGCTATGGCAGTATTCCGCGTGGAGCGCAACACAGGCTACACCGTAATGAGCAACCACCACTTACGCAATAAGGAGCTTTCCTTAAAGGCAAAGGGGCTGTTATCTCAAATGTTGTCTTTGCCGGAGGATTGGGACTACACCCTTGCGGGGCTGTCCTATATCAACCGGGAAAGTATCGACGCTATCCGTACCGCCGTTTGGGAGCTTGAAAAAGCCGGATATATCACAAGGCGGCAGGGACGCGACGAGAAAGGCAAAATGACCGCTATCGAGTACACCATTTACGAACAGCCGCAGCCGCCGGAATTGGATTGCCCGGTATTGGAAAAACCAACAGCGGATAACCCGATATTGGAAAATCCGACAACGGATAATCCGACGTCGGAAAATCCAACGCAATTAAATAAAGATATATCAAGAACTAACTTACCAAAAAAAGAAAAATCAAATACGGATTTATCAATTACCCATTCCATTCCTATCCATTCCCTAAATCCCTTGCCTTATGACGGGGACGAAGCGGCAGAGCCGCCGGAACGGAAAAGAACGGAAAGGAACGACGCTTACCGAGTGTATGAGGAAATTATCAAAGACAATATCGCCTATGACATTCTCTTGCAGGACAGAAGCCTTGACCGCGACCGTCTGAATGAGATTGTTGACCTTATGCTTGAAACCGTCTGTACGGCACGAAAGAAAATCCGTATTGCCGGGGACGATTACCCCGCCGAGCTTGTGAAGTCAAAGTTTATGAAGCTGAACAGCGAACATATCCGCTTTGTGCTTGACTGTATGCAGGAGAATACAACAAAGATCCGCAACATCAAGCAGTACCTAAAGGCGGTGCTTTTCAATGCCCCGTCTACCATTGACAGCTACTATACTTCCCTTGTCGCTCACGATATGGCAAGCGGCGCACTTGCACCGAGGAAGCCGAAGTACGGCGACCCGGACTACTACACCTACAACGAGGGCGAAAGCCTGTAAACGAAAAAAGGAGGATTTACCACATGGCACAGAAAACAGGAGCTTTGATTTTTGACGAAACCGCTGACCGCTACGATATTCGCTTTGATATTGCCGACTATTACGGCGGCTTGCATTGCGGCGAGTGCATGGACGTATTCACAGGCGGCAAATGGAAGCCGACCCGGATTGAGTACGGGGACAACTGGTATCTTGTAGGTATCCGCGCCGAGGACTTGAACGGGCTGCGGGTACGGATTTAACGGGGCGGCGTGAAGAACGGACGCCCCTTTTTCACGCCCAAAAGCGGCGTGCCACCCTAACACTATCACTACCGGGAAAGGAGGACGGTAAACATTGCAGGACGAAATCAACGAAAAAGTGGTTGCGCTCTCTGTCAAGGGAGCAAAGCTGACCGCTGAAATGCTGCAAAAGGCAATCAAAGCCATGCTTGCACAGGCAAAAAAGCAGCAGGAAAAACAGCCCCACGGGAAGCAGACCCTAAAGCAGCTTGCGAAACAGAACGCGGGGCTATCCAACATTGAGATAACCGAGGGCAATATCAAAGCTTTTGAGCAGACGGCAAAAAAATACGGTATCGACTTTGCCCTAAAGAAAGACAGCACCGAAACGCCGCCCCGTTATCTCGTCTTTTTCAAGGGGCGGGACGCGGACGCTCTGACCGCAGCCTTTAAGGAGTTTTCCGCAAAGAAGCTGAACAAGGAGCAAAAGCCCTCTATCCGAAAGGCACTTGCCACATTCCGGGAAGCAGCAAAGCAGCTTAACGCGAACCGTCAAAAGACAAAACACAAGGACAGGGAGGTATCGCTATGAAGCCGAATATCAAGAAGCTGCTTATCCTAAACGCCCCCTATCTGCTCTTTGTGTATCTCTTTGATAAAGTCGGACAGGCGGTGCGGCTCTCGCCGGGGGCTGACCTCTCCGGCAAGCTGCTTTCCATTGGCAGTGGCTTTTCTGCCGCCTTTTCAAATGCCCTGCCGAGTTTTGCCCCTATGGATTTGCTTATCGGCATTGTCGGGGCTGTCGTTATCCGGCTTGCGGTCTATGTGAAAGGCAAGAACGCAAAGAAATACCGTAAGGGCATGGAGTACGGCTCTGCACGTTGGGGCAATGCCGAGGATATAAAGCCATATATCGACCCCATGTTTGAAAATAACGTGCTGCTGACGCAGACCGAAAGGCTGATGATGAGTAGCCGCCCGAAGCACCCGAAATATGCACGAAACAAAAACGTACTTGTAATCGGCGGCTCCGGCAGCGGCAAGACGAGGTTTTTTGTAAAGCCCAACTTAATGCAAATGCACAGCAGCTATGTTGTAACCGACCCAAAAGGAACGGTTTTAATCGAGTGCGGGAAGCTCTTGCAGCGGGGCGGGTACAAAATCAAGGTGCTAAACACCATCAATTTCAAGAAATCCATGCGGTACAATCCCTTTGCCTATCTGCGCAGCGAAAAGGATATTTTGAAACTGGTAAATACCATTATCGCCAACACCAAAGGCGACGGGGAAAAATCCGGCGAGGATTTTTGGGTGAAATCGGAACGGCTTTTTTACTGCGCCCTTATCGGCTACATCTGGTACGAAGCCCCGGAGAACGAGAAAAACTTTACGACGCTGCTTGAAATGATAAATGCGTCGGAAGCCCGCGAGGACGACCCGGAATTTCAATCCCCCGTTGACCTCATGTTTGAACGCTTGGAGGAAAAAGACCCGGAACATTTTGCGGTGCGCCAGTACAAGAAGTTTTTGCTGTCTGCCGGAAAAACAAGAAGCTCTATCCTCATTTCCTGCGGTGCGCGTCTTGCCCCCTTTGACATTCGGGAACTGCGCGAGCTGATGGAAACCGACGAAATGGAGCTTGACACCTTAGGCGACCGAAAGACCGCGCTTTTTGTTATTATCTCCGACACCGACGACACCTTTAACTTTGTTGTATCAATCCTTTACACACAGCTTTTCAATCTGCTTTGTGACAAGGCAGATGATGTGTACGGCGGGCGGCTACCTGTTCATGTGCGCTGTCTGCTTGACGAGTTTGCAAATATCGGGCAGATACCGAAGTTTGAAAAACTCATTGCCACGATAAGGAGCCGCGAAATCTCCGCGTCCATCATCTTGCAGAGCCAGTCGCAGCTAAAGGCTATCTACAAGGACAACGCCGATACCATTGTCGGCAACTGCGATACGACCCTGTTCTTGGGCGGCAAGGAGAAAACGACCCTTAAAGAAATGTCGGAAATCTTGGGGAAAGAAACGATTGACAGTTTTAACACTTCCGAAACGCGAGGACGGGAACTTTCCCACGGGCTGAACTATCAGAAGTTAGGCAAGCAGCTTATGAGCGAAGATGAAATTGCGGTCATGGACGGCGGGAAATGTATCTTGCAGCTACGCGGGGTGCGTCCGTTCTTCTCCGAAAAATACGATATTACCAAACACCCGAAGTACAAGTACCTTTCCGACTTTGACAAGAAAAATGCCTTTGACATGGAAAAGCACTTGCGCCGCCGTCCTGCAATCGTAAAGCCGGACGAGGTATTTGACTATTACGAAGTTGACGAAGCAGATTTGCAGGAGGATACAGAATGAATAAGCGTATCAGAAAGAAAAAGGCAAAACAGCAGCTAATCCGGGCTATCAGCGGGCTTGTGGAAGCAGCCGAGGAAATGCAGCGGGAACAGGAACGCAGGACAATACAGGCAGGTATTTCCTATATCAAGTATATCGAAGCTGTCCGGGAACGGCAGTACGGCATTATGCCTGTCTACACACCACTTTTTGAAAAGGAGGGAGCTTAAAGTAAAAACAATAAACACGGGCTACATGGTACGCGCCCCTACTCCTTGCGCGTATCGCGGCAGGAAGCCGCACCCTTACAACTGAATACCGCCGCGCCGCAGAAATTACGCAGCGCGGGGACTTATGACCGCGGCAGTTATCGAAAACTGACCGCCGTTTTTTATGCCCTTTTTCGGGCAGCCGCAAAGCGGCAGAAAGGAGTTTTATTATGGCATTTTTCAACAGCGCAGTAGGCGTTTTGCAGACACTTGTTATCGCTCTCGGAGCAGGTCTTGGCATTTGGGGCGTTATCAACCTCTTGGAGGGCTACGGAAACGACAATCCGGGCGCGAATGCTCATGTACGGTAGAGAAGCACAAAGCAAAACAAGGATAGCCAGCCCTGCCACTATTCCGAAGTCAGGGGAACGCAATAGAAAAATTCATAGCTGTATGCTATACTTAATTAGCATTTGAACATATCAAGCTGACACAGCAATCTCTTTACTTGCCGTTAATGCGCGTCTACCAATAGTCCGCACAAAGCAAGAGTAGCGTAAAGGTATAAAAATTTCAAACTTCTTTGTAACGAAATTCCGATTTCTCCGTCTAACCTATGAAGCTGAAGGAGGTGATGACAAGTATGGACTATGAAAAGCTCTATAAAGCCTACTATTTACAGGTATACTCGTATACTATTTCTCTTGCCAAAAATCGTGAGATAGCAGAGGAAATCACGCAGAACACATTCTATAAGGCTGTTTCTACAACATCACAATTCAAAGGTAAGTCAGATGAATTGACATGGCTCTGCTCCATAGCAAAAAACCTTTACCATGATGAAATGCGAAGCCGTCAGCGAGTAGCTGATGTGAGTGAAATCAATGACTTGCCATCAAATGAAAATGTTGAGAACTCAGTTGCAGATTCTGACATGGCGTTCCGCATACACCTCGTTCTTCACCGTTTGGAAGAACCATACAAAGAAGTCTTTCAGCTTCGCGTATTCGGGGAACTATCTTTTTCACAAATCGCTGCAATTTTTGGAAAAACAGAATCATGGGCGAGAGTTACTTATCATCGTGCAAAGCTAAAAATTCAAGAAAGGATGGATGAAAAGCATGAGTAAACAATGCGATATTGTTCGAGATATTCTTCCGCTGTATGTTGACGGTGCTTGCAGCGAAGCAAGCGCAGAGATGGTAAAAGAGCATTTGAACGCCTGTGCTGACTGTAACGCAATTTATCAAAAATTGCTTTCTCACACGAGCGAAGATGTTCTTCACGAAGAAAGCGAAAGCGTTATTATGCGCCATGAGGCAAAAGAAAAGCAGAGAGGCAGAAAAAAGATAACGATTGCTGTTCTCGTTTCCATCGCTCTTTGTATCATTGCAATTTTTACAGCTCTCTTTCTGTTACCTATAAACATTGCTTATGAGCCTGTCAAAATCGACTTCCCATTTGAGGTTGAAGATGTCGAAAACGTTGAAATGTACCACTATGACGGAGTGCCTGCATCAGCAGAAAAGAAAGTAGTTGTTGCTGAAAATGATATAAAGACCCTGTATGATAAGTTCAAGGGCTTATCCCTAAAAGACAAAACGACTGAGGAAACTGCCGGAGCAGATGTGACCAGCTTTAGATTTAACCTCTCAGATGGAACAAGCTACGATTTGATTTACGCCTGCTATGGGGTTAAAAACGGCGAATTGAAGTCAGCAGCAGGCGGTTTTAAGTATTTCACAAGTGCGGATATCGGCTCTTATTGGAACAATTTGAATACGGAACTTGAGGCAATTCCTATCAATGAGAGTGAATTGCCGTGAGCAGATAGCAAACCCAGCCGAGCCTGTCAACGGTCAAGATGAACGGCGCAAATGCGCCGCCGTTGACAGCCCCGCCCGTCTTTGCTGTTCGGTAATCAAGAGGGCGACAGCACAAGATGCTGCCGCCCTCTGCCATTATTCAGAAAGGGGGATTTTCCATGACCGAACACGAAAAGTATCAAGAACATATCCGGCATACACACGATGCCTTTTGCAAGACTGTTATTCGCCACGCTGCCATAGACGCAGCCCGGAGCATACGGAGCCGCCGCAAGCGGGAAATCTCGCTTGAATATCTGATAGAAGAAAAACACTATCCATTCAGTACCACAGATAAATACTTTGCGGAGCAATCCGGCATGACCAGCTATCCGCTTTTCGTCTGTGGTCAGATGGTGCTTTTGGAAAGTCCAGAGCTTGCCGCAGCCCTGTCCGCACTATCACAGATGGAACAGGAAATCATTTTCTTGTACTACTTCCAACGATTGACGCATAGGGAGATTGGACGGAGATATGGACGGGCTGGCAACACAACCGGGCGGCGTATTCAGATGATTTTACGGCGGCTACGGGCAGAGTTGGAGGGTTTGTCCTATGAGCCAGCTACTTCCCTATGAGACAATCGTTAAGGCAAGCGAGGGCGACCCGGAAGCTGTTGCCGCCGTCCTATCCCATTATGCGGGATATGTCCGCTCTTGTGCGAAAATGGACGGACAGATTAACACGGATATGCAGGAGCATATCGTCAGGCAACTGATAGAAAGCCTGTTGAAGTTCCGCTTTGACCGCTAAACAGAAAAGTTGTATAATTAGAGCCTGACAAATTAAACTTCAATGAGGGTAGAGCAAATGGAACAGATTATCAATTATAGAGACATACCCACAGATAAAAGGATTGACATATTAAATGCTCTTGAGCGAATAGGTTTTTTTCCGGCATACGGCGGCGTGAGAACAATGCAGCAAATTATGGAAAAGTCAGTTCCAGGTTCAGGCCCACAATTCTATTTCGTTTTCCGTGAAAATGAGTTGATAGGGTACAATTTTCTCATTGGGGACACTAAGAAATATAAAGCGTTCCCATGGCTTGCTATTAGCAATATGGATGAGCAGAAGTTGACTGTTTGTGAAGAACTGATGAAAATACAAATTGCCTTTTTTGAAGAACTCGGAATGCAAAAGATAGCAGATCATTGCGTTAGGATTATGGAAGATTACAGAAAAGGAATTGGAAAGCGGAAAGAAAGCGATTGCAGATAAATTCCATTTGAAAACGGCTGACAATTTAATACCGCCGCCCATCACAGCGGCAGATAAGCAGTAAATCTTGAAAAGGTTTACTGCTTTTTTTGCGCCCATTTTCAAAAATCTTTGGCAAACCACACCGCCGGATTGTTGTAGGGAGCAGACAGGAAAAACAAAAAAATTTCCGCTGCGTTTGCCAAAACGACCCCTTTTCACCGTTGTAGTGGTGAACAGCGGGCAGAACACGCCACCGCAATCGCTATATTGGTGGAGCAAGCCAGTATATCCGCAAACCAGAGCCGCCGAGGAAAGCGGTAGTTTTTTAGAGCAAGATTCTACCACGGTGCCAAAATCCGCATATCTGCGGTTTTGCCCCCTTTGGTAAATCTTGTTGGGGAGTGCCTTCCCCAAACCCTGCTCATGCGCCCTGTCGGGCGAGAAAGGAGGTCAACGCTTGAAGAAAAAATACAACACGCCCCACCGCTGCCATGTGGTCAAAACCCGCATGACCGAGGAAGAATACGCCGACTTTACCGAGCGGCTGAAACACTATGACATGAGCCAAGCCGAATTTATCCGGCAATCCATTACACGGGCGACTATTCGCCCCATCGTTACCGTTTCCCCGGTCAATGATGAACTGTTGTCCGCCGTTGGCAGGCTGACCGCTGAATACGGAAAAATCGGCAGCAACCTCAATCAGATTGCCCGCGCCCTCAACGAGTACGGCACACCATACAATGCCCTGTCCGTTGAAATACGCGCTGCCATTTCTGACCTTGCCGCCTTGAAGTTTGAAGTCTTGCGAAAGGTAGGTGACGCTGTTGGCAACATTCAAACATATCAGCTCTAAAAATGCGGACTATGGCGCTGCCGAGCAGTACCTCACCTTTGAACATGACGAGTTTACCATGAAGCCCACCCTTGATGAAAACGGGCGGCTCATACTCCGGGAGGACTACCGAATAGCAACGCTGAACTGCGGCGGCGAAGATTTTGCCGTTGCCTGTATGCGCTCCAATCTCCGCTATGGGAAGAACCAGAAGCGGGAAGATGTAAAAAGCCACCACTACATTATCAGCTTTGACCCACGGGACGCGGCAGACAACGGCTTGACCGTAGACCAGGCGCAGGTGTTGGGCGAGGAATTTTGCCGGAAGCAGTTTCCCGGACACCAAGCTATTGTTTGCACCCACCCGGACGGACACAACCACAGCGGCAATATCCATGTGCATATCGTTATCAATTCCCTGCGGATAGCGGAAGTTCCGTTCCTGCCCTACATGGACAGACCAGCAGACACCCGCGCCGGGTGTAAGCACCGCTGCACAGACGCAGCGATGGAATACTTCAAAGCCGAAGTCATGGAGCTGTGCCACCGGGAAAATCTCTATCAAATCGACCTTTTGCATGGCAGCAAGAACCGCATTACCGAGCGTGAGTATTGGGTGCAGCGGAAAGGACAGGAAAAGCTGGACAAGGAAGCCGCTGCCTTGCCAGCCGGAGAACAGCCCGCCAAGCCCACAAAGTTTGAAACGGACAAGGAAAAATTGCGGCAGATCATACGCGCCGCACTGTCCTCTGCCGCCAGCTATGACGAGTTTGCCGCCGTTCTCTTACAGCAGGGCGTGACCGTCAAGGAGAGCCGGGGGCGGCTGTCCTATCTCACGCCGGACAGGACAAAGCCCATTACCGCCCGCAAGCTGGGCGATGATTTTGACCGCGCCGCCGTTCTTGCCCTTTTGGAACAGAACACCCACAGAGCCACCGAGCAGACAGCAGCCATACCCGAATACCCCCGCAGCATAAAGGAGCGTTTGGAGAGCAAAAAAGCTGTCCAAACCACACCGGAAAAGGACGGTATTCAGCGCATGGTTGACCGGGCGGCAAAGCGAGCCGAGGGAAAAGGCGTGGGCTATGACCGCTGGGCGGCAATCCACAATCTGAAACAAATGGCGGCTACCGTTGCCGCCTACGGGCAGTACGGCTATTCGCCGGAGGAACTGGACGCAGCCCTTGTATCCGCCAATGCGGATTTACAGGACAGCACCGCCAAGCTGAAAGCCCTGGACGCTGCTATCCGGGAGAAAAAGGAGCTTCAGACACAGGTGCTTGCCTATGCCAAGACCAAGCCTGCCCGTGACGGTCTGAAAGCGCAGAAAACGGAGAAAGCCCGCAGCACCTACCGGGAACGGCACGAAAGCGATTTTATCATAGCGGACGCAGCCACCCGTTATTTCCGGGCGCATGGCGTTTCCAAGCTGCCAAGCCATAAAGCCCTGCAAGCGGAAATCGAGCTGCTTACCGCCGAAAAGAACGCCCACTACAACGAATACCGGGAGAAAAAAGCCCGTGTCAAGGAGCTGCATACCGTGAAAAGCAACCTTTCCCAAATCCTGCAAGGCGAGAAAGACAGGCAGAAAAAGCACGAACAGGAGCGTTAAAAACCGCCCCAAACGATACCAAAACGGGGATATGCCCTGCACCCTATCCGCAATACTACCCACCTTTGAAACGGGGCATACAGCGCAGGAAATCCCCGAAAATGACACCGAGAAACTACATTTTTACCGACCTATCCGCTTATACCAGCGGAAACGGCAGAAAGGAGCGAGAAATGCCACGCATGAGCAAAAAGCGGCGGTTGGAATGGAGCTTTTTCCTCAACCACCGAAACCGTATTACCTACAATGACCTTTGCCGGGGCTGCACACACGGCTGCAAGCAGAGCTTCCGGGCGATTATCGTCCTCTGCCCCCGGTATTTCTCTAAGAGATGGAAACACAGGGAGGACACCGCCAATGGCAGATAACCGCAAATATTACTACCTCAAACTGAAAGAAAACTTCTTCGACAGCGATTCCATTGTGCTGTTGGAGGACATGAAAGACGGGATTTTGTATTCCAATATCCTCTTGAAGCTGTACTTAAAATCGCTGAAAAATGGCGGCAGATTGCAGCTTGACGAGCATATCCCCTATACCGCCCAGATGATAGCCACGCTGACCCGTCACCAAATCGGGACGGTGGAACGGGCATTAGCCATCTTCCAGCAGTTAGGGCTTGTGGAGCAGCTTGACTGCGGGCTGCTTTATATGACCGACATCGAGCTGATGATCGGTCAATCCTCTACCGAAGCGGAACGGAAACGCGCCGCAAGGCTTGAAAATAAGGCACTTTTGCCGCCGCGGACAAATGGCGGACATTTGTCCGACATTCGTCCACCAGAGATAGAGATAAAGAAAGAGATAGATATAGAGTTAGAAAAAGAGGAAGAGTTAAAGGGACAAGCCCTCGCCCGCAGCTATGGCAGATATGAGAATGTATTTCTGACTGATACGGAGCTTTCCGAACTGCAAGCGGAGCTGCCCGAAAAATGGGCGTACTATATTGAGCGGCTTTCCGGCTATATCGCGTCCACGGGCAAGAAATATAAAAACCACGCCGCCACTATTCGCAGATGGGCGGCAGACGATACCGCAAAGGCTGCCCCGAAACAGGGCATACCCGAATACACCTGCAAGGAGGGCGAGAGCTTATGAGTAATCTGTTTACAGAACGAGTTTTGAATATGACGGCTGTTACCCCACAGCCGGAGGACTACATGGGCGAGGACGGACTGCTTTACTGCGGCAAGTGTCACACTCCGAAAGAAGCCTACTTCCCGGAAAAGCAAGCCGCCTTGTTTGGGCGTGACCGCCACCCGGCAGAATGTGACTGCCAGAAAGCCCAGCGTTTGGAGCGTGAAGCCGCCGAACAGCGCAGAAAGCACCTTGACACCGTGGAGGACTTGAAACGCCGGGGATTTACCAATCCCACCATGCAGGAATGGACTTTTGCCAATGACAACGGGAAATGCCCGCAAATGGAGATTGCACACTTCTATGTGGAGCATTGGGAAACCATGCGCGAGGAAAATATCGGCTATCTGCTATGGGGCAAAGTTGGCACAGGAAAAAGCTATTTTGCCGGGTGTATCGCCAATGCCCTCATGGAGCAGGAAGTCGCTGTCCGCATGACGAACTTTTCTGCGATTTTGAATGACCTGACCGCCAGCTTTGAGGGGCGCAACGAGTATATCGAGCGTCTTTGCCGTTTTCCTCTGCTTATCATTGATGATTTTGGAATGGAGCGCGGCACAGAGTACGGTTTAGAACAGGTCTACAATGTGATTGACAGCCGCTACCGTAGCCGCAAGCCCTTAATCGTTACCACCAATCTGACATTGGACAGCCTGCAAAATCCGCTGGACACCGCCCATGCCCGGATTTATGACCGCCTTTTGGAAATGTGCGCCCCTATCCTCTTTACGGGAGAGAACTTCCGCCGTGAAACGGCGCAAGCCAAGCTGAACAGACTAAAAGAATTGATGAAATGAAAGGAGTTGCCTATGGCAGAGAACAAGCAGAACACCACCCCGGAACGCCGCCCGGACTGCGTGACAGAGATCCGCATGGGCAACACCGTCCTTGTCGTTTCCGGCTTTTTCAAAAAAGATACCACCGACACCGCAGCCGATAAGATGATGAAAGTGCTGGAGGCGGAAGCCGCCGCAGGACACAAAGCCCAGCTTTCGCCCTAACGCTACAAGCCGCACAGAAAAATCGTCATTTTACCGGGCGGTAAAGAAGCAGAAGCCGCTATACAGACAGCCGCCCCATGTGGTATAATCGAAATACGGAATAGTGGGGCTGGCTGTCGGAAACGGAGGATTTTATGTTAAGACAGACCACCCAGAAAATCACTGCCCTTTATCCAAGACTATCCCATGAGGACGAGCTGCAAGGCGAAAGCAATTCCATTTCCAACCAGAAGCGTATTCTTGAAACCTACGCAAAGCAGAACGGTTTTTCCAATCTGCGCTGGTACACGGACGATGGTTATTCTGGTGCGAACTTCCAAAGACCGGGCTTTCAATCCATGCTTGCGGATATTGAAGCCGGGAAAGTGGCTACTGTTATCGTAAAGGATATGTCACGGTTAGGGCGAAACTACTTGCAGGTGGGAATGTATACCGAGATGATTTTCCCACAAAAAGGCGTCCGCTTTATCGCCATCAACGATGGAGTAGACAGCGCACAGGGCGACAATGATTTTGCCCCTCTGCGGAACATTTTCAACGAATGGCTGGTGAGAGATACGAGTAAGAAAATCAAAGCTGTAAAACGGTCAAAAGGCATGAGCGGCAAGCCTGTTACGAGCAAACCCGTGTACGGCTACCTCATGGACGAGGACGAAAACTTCATCATTGACGAGGAAGCCGCACCCGTGGTCAAGCAGATATACCGTCTGTGCCTTGCCGGGAACGGTCCGACCAAGATAGCCCGTATGCTGACCGAGCAGGAAATCCCAACGCCGGGAACGCTGGAATACCGCAGGACGGGCAGCACACGCCGCTATCACCCCGGCTATGAGTGCAAATGGGCGACAAATACCGTGGTGCATATCCTTGAAAACCGGGAGTACATGGGCTGTTTGGTGAACTTCAAGACGGAGAAACCGTCCTACAAGACCAAGCACAGCATAGAAAATCCCATTGAGAAACAGGCAATTTTCGAGAACCACCATGAGCCTATCATCGACACCCAGACATGGGAGCGTGTGCAGGAATTACGCAAACAGCGCAAGCGTCCGAACCGCTATGATGAAGTGGGCTTGTTCTCTGGTATGCTCTTTTGCGCGGACTGCGGCAGCGTCATGTATCAGCAGCGTTACCAGACCGATAAGCGGAAACAGGACTGCTATATCTGCGGGAACTACAAGAAGCGCACCCATGACTGCACCGCACATTTTATCCGCACCGACCTTTTGACTGCGGGCGTTCTCTCCAATCTACGGAAAGTGACGAGCTATGCGGCAAAGCATGAAGCCCGGTTTATGAAGCTGCTGATCGAGCAGAACGAGGACGGCGGCAAACGCCGGAACGCCGCCAAGAAAAAGGAACTGGAAGCTGCCGAAAAGCGTATCGGTGAACTTTCCGCTATTTTCAAGCGGCTGTATGAGGACAGCGTAAGCGGTCGCATTTCTGACGAGCGTTTCACGGAGCTTTCGGCAGACTATGAAGCCGAACAGCAGGAATTGAAAGAGCGTGTTGCCAGAATACAGGCGGAGCTTTCCAAAGCACAGGAAGCTACCGTAAACGCAGAAAAGTTTATGAACATTGTCCGCAAGCACATGAACTTTGAAGAACTGACCCACACCCTCTTGCGTGAGTTTGTAGAGAAAATCGTTGTGCATGAGTGCAGCTACGATGAAAACGGCACACGCAGACAGGATATTGAGATTTACTATTCTTTCGTCGGCAAAGTGGACTTGCCCGAATGACCGCCCGCCCTATCCGATATCAAAGGCAAGTATCGGATAGGAAAGGCAAAATTTTTTACGCTTCTATTACTTCTTTATCACACATAAGCAAAAAGCCAGGGCATGAAACAGCTCATGGCGGGCGGCGGCGTTGCCCTTATCGGCGGCACCCTTGTACCTCTGCTTTCCGGCCTGTTCGGTTAAGCGGCGGGGTTAGCTTATGCAGAGCATACTTGACGCGATTAACGAATGGATAAAGGAAATCCTCATTGGAGCCATTAACGGTAATCTGTCAACTATGTTCGGGGACGTAAACGAAAAAGTCGGAACTATCGCCGCAGAGGTAGGACAAACCCCGCAGGGGTGGAACGCAGGCATATTTTCCATGATACAGAGCTTGTCGGAAAATGTGATTGTACCCATTGCGGGGCTTGTCATTACCTACGTTCTATGCGTGGAGCTTATCAGCATGGTAACGGAAAAGAACAATATGCACGATATTGACACGTTCATGTTCTTTAAGTGGTTTTTCAAGGCGTGGGTAGCGGTGTATCTCGTTACCCACACCTTTACTATCACTATGGCGGTGTTCGATATGGCGCAACACGTTGTTTCCGGCGCGGCGGGCGTGATCGGCGGCGATACGAATATCGACGTTGACGCCGCCCTCTCGTCCATGCAAGCCGGACTTGACGCTATGGAAATCCCCGAACTGTTACTGCTCGTTATGGAAACAAGCCTTGTGAGCCTTTGCATGAAAATCATGTCGGTGCTTATCACGGTTATCCTGTACGGCAGAATGATAGAGATTTACCTTTACTGTTCGGTATCGCCTATCCCGTTTGCAACTATGACTAACAGAGAGTGGGGACAGATAGGAAACAACTACTTAAAAGCCCTGTTCGCCCTCGGTTTTCAAGGCTTCCTCATTATGATATGCGTCGGCATTTATGCGGTTTTGGTTGGCAGCATGATTGTAGCGGACAACCTGCACAGCGCGATTTTCTCCCTTGCAGCCTACACCGTGATTTTGTGCTTCTCCCTATTCAAAACAGGCGCACTTGCGAAGTCAATCTTTAACGCACATTAAAGACCGAAAGGAGGTTTTCACTTGGCGTATGTACCCGTACCCAAAGACTTATCAAAAATCAAAACGAAAGTCGCTTTTAATCTGACAAAGCGGCAGATTATATGTTTTGCGGCAGCCCTCGCTATGGGACTACCGCTTTTCTTTTTACTCAAAGACAGCGCGGGAACAAGCATGGCGGCATTTGCAATGATTATCGTTATGCTTCCCTGCTTCCTCTTGGCAATGTATGAAAAACACGGGCAGCCCCTTGAAGTCGTGATAAAGAACGTCATTCAGACAAAGTTTATCCGACCAAAGGAACGCCCCTATCAGACGGAAAATTTTTATGTCGTCATAGAAAAACAACGAAAACTGGAAAAGGAGGTATCGGCTATTGTCAATGGCAGAACGAAAAATCATGACCCGCGCGGTAAAAAATCCCGTGAAGCGTAAGCTGACCCGCGCAGAAAAGAAAGAAATCGCCGCCGTGATACAGGCAGCAAAGGGCGACGGGAAGCCCCACACCGCGCAGCAGACCATTCCCTACTTGCAGATGTACCCGGACGGGATTTGCAGGGTAACGGAAAAGAAATACTCGAAAAGCCTTGTCTTTGAAGATATTAACTATCAGCTTGCACAGGCAGATGATAAGACCGCTATTTTTGAAAACTGGTGCGATTTTCTCAACTACTTTGGCGCTTCCGTTTCGGTGCAGCTCTCTTTCATCAATCAGGGCGCAAGAAAGGAAAAGGCACAGGCAGCTATCGAAATTCCGGCGCAAGACGACGCTTTTAACTCTATCCGCAAAGAGTACGCGGATATGCTGAAAAATCAGCTTGAAAAAGGCAACAACGGACTGGAAAAGTGCAAGTACATTACCTTTTCCATTGAAGCGGACAATCTCGCAGCCGCAAAAGCCCGCCTTTCCCGTATCGAAACCGACGTACTCAATAATTTTAAGGTGCTTGGCGCGGCTGCCCGCCCCATGAACGGGCAGGAACGCTTGAACGTGCTGCATGGGATTTTCCACCCGGAGGGCGAGCCGTTCCGTTTCTCTTGGGACTGGCTCGTACCGTCCGGGCTTACCACAAAGGACTTTATCGCCCCGTCCTCGTTCCGCTTTGGCGACGGCAGGACGTTTCGCATGGGGCGTAAGCTCGGCGCGGTTAGCTTCCTTGAAATCCTTGCGCCGGAGCTGAACGACCGTATGCTTTCGGACATTCTCGACCTTGAAAACGGAATTATCGTCAATCTGCATATCCGCAGTATCGACCAGAGCGAAGCAATCAAGACTATCAAGCGCAAAATTACCGACCTCGACAAGATGAAGATTGAGGAACAGAAAAAAGCGGTACGCAGCGGGTACGACATGGATATAATCCCGTCCGACCTTGCCACCTTTGGCAGCGAAGCAAAGAACCTGTTGCAGGATTTACAGAGCAGAAATGAAAGAATGTTTCTGCTGACGTTCCTTGTGGTAAACATGGCAGACACGAAGCGGAAACTGGATAATGACATCTTTGCTACGGCGGGCTTTGCACAGAAAAACAACTGCGCTCTGACCCGCCTTGACTATTTGCAGGAAGCGGGCTTTATGTCCTCTATCCCACTTGGGGAGAACCTTATCCCCATTCAAAGAGGGCTTACCACATCAAGCACCGCTATTTTTATCCCGTTTATCACGCAGGAGCTTTTTCAGCGGGGCGCAGCCCTGTATTACGGCTTAAATGCGCTGTCAAACAACATGATACTCTGCGACCGCAAGCAACTGAAAAACCCAAACGGGCTTATTCTTGGAACACCGGGAAGCGGTAAATCCTTTGCGGCAAAACGGGAAATGACAAACGCCTTTCTCATTACCGACGACGATATTATTATCTGCGACCCGGAAGCAGAATATTTTTCCCTTGTGCAGCGTTTGGGCGGGCAAGTGATACGCCTGTCGCCTGCCGGAAAAGGCATGGACGGTAAGCCCCAGTATGTGAACCCTATGGATATTAACCTCAACTACTCCGAGGACGACAACCCACTTGCCTTGAAATCCGACTTTATCCTTTCCCTTTGTGAGCTTGTTATCGGCGGCAAAGAGGGCTTGCAGCCCGTGGAAAAGACCGTCATTGACCGCGCCGTTAGGAATGTGTACCGACCTTTCCTTGCAGACCCCGACCCGGAAAAAATGCCGATTTTGGGCGACCTTTACAACGAGCTTTTGAAGCAGCCGGAGCCGGAAGCTGCCCGCATTGCGGCGGCATTGGAGCTTTATGTTTCCGGCTCTCTGAACGTCTTTAACCACCGTACCAACGTGGAGCTTTCTAACCGCCTTGTCTGCTTTGATATTAAACAGCTTGGAAAGCAGCTCAAAAAGTTAGGTATGCTCATTGTGCAAGACCAGGTATGGAACCGCGTTACCGTAAACCGCGCCGAGAAAAAGGCGACCCGTTACTATATGGACGAGTTTCATTTGCTTTTGAAAGAGGAACAGACCGCAGCCTATTCCGTGGAGATTTGGAAGCGTTTTCGTAAATGGGGCGGCATACCGACGGCAATCACACAGAACGTCAAAGACCTTTTATCAAGCCGCGAAGTCGAGAATATCTTTGAAAACTCCGATTTTGTCCTCATGCTCAATCAGGCACAGGGCGACCGGGCTATCCTTGCAAAGCAGCTCAATATCTCCCCGCAGCAGATGAAGTATGTGACCCATACCGAAGCGGGCGAGGGGCTTATCTTTTACGGAAACGTGGTGCTGCCATTCATTGACCGCTTCCCGACGGACACCGAGCTTTACCGTCTGCTTACGACAAAGCCGGAGGAAGTGAGCAAGCCATGAAAACGGACGTAATCATCAACCGTGAAGCCCTCTATGCCCTGCGGGAGCTGCCGAGCGAAAGCGTGAACTGCTGCGTCACAAGCCCGCCCTACTATGGACTTAGGGATTACGGGCTTGATATGCAGATTGGACGGGAGGACACGCCGGAGCAGTACATTGACAGGCTTGTAGAAGTATTCCGGGAACTGCGCCGGGTACTGAAAGACGACGGGACGTTTTGGCTGAATATCGCAGATACCTACTGCGGCACAGGCATGAAAGCGGGCTGCAAGCAAAAGGACTTAATCGGTATTCCGTGGCTTTTAGCTTTTGCCCTGCGCTCTGACGGGTGGTATTTACGCAGCGATATTATCTGGCTGAAAGAAAATCCTATGCCGGAGAGCTGCCGCGACCGACCGAGCCGCTGCTATGAGCATATCTTTTTACTGACGAAATCAAAGAAATATTACTATGACGCTGCCGCCATTGCAGAGCCGATCGCGCCGGGAACGGCTGCGCGGTACCGACAAGGGCGCGGCGCAGGACACAAATACGCCGAGGAAGTACCGGGACAGGGCAAGGTACAGGGTATCAATAAAACCCGCAGCGGCGGCTATTATGACGACGCCCTTATGCCGACCACAAGAAACAAGAGGGACGTTTGGCTTATCAATACCGTACCGTATAAGGGCGGGCATTTTGCCGCCTATCCCCCGAAGCTCGCGGAAACGTGCATACTGGCGGGCTGTCCGGCAGGCGGCGTTGTCCTTGACCCGTTTTTTGGAAGCGGCACCACCGGGCTTGCAGCGAAAAGCCTTGACCGACGCTATATCGGCATTGAACTGAACGCCGAGTATTG
This sequence comes from Massilioclostridium coli, assembly GCF_900095865.1. Taxonomy (GTDB): domain Bacteria; phylum Bacillota; class Clostridia; order Oscillospirales; family Ruminococcaceae; genus Massilioclostridium; species Massilioclostridium facile. The sequence goes on from NZ_FMIZ01000005.1 coordinate 75,338, forward strand.
CGCCCTTGCAGGGGCGCGGATTGGAGGTGGGAACACTTGAAAGACCCCTTAAAGCCCCGCGATAAAATCACGCAGAAAATGACCCGCGACGGGGCTATCGCAGAAAATCAGACCACGGGAGACACGGAACGTATCAGCAAGCGGACGCAGGACGCGGATTTTCAGAAATCCCCGGAGCAACAGACAGCACAGGACGCGGCGGCACAGCTTAACCCGGTATCTGATACAATCCCGCTTCCCCATGCGCCGGGAGCTGCCCCCAAAGCGGACACAGGCAAAACGGAGCGCGTCATGGAATATCTTGACGCTGCCCACACCCGCAAGGCAAGTAAAAAGGCAGTACGTAGGGCGCAGGAGGAAGCCACCGCACAAACGAAATCTTCCCGCTTGCAGTTTACTGAGGAAGAACTTAACACCCCGGAACTTGAAAAATACATCAGGAAATCCAACAAAGCCGCTGACCGCTTGGATAAGGCAAAGGCAGCTATCCCCAAAGAAAAGAAACTTGTAAAAGAGCGCACCTTTGACGAAGCTGCCGGGAAAGGCAAGACCCGCCTGCACTTTGAGGAAAAGGACAAGCCGCCCGGATTTAAGGAGAAACACAGCCCCTTATCCCGCCCCGCACAGGAAGCCGGGATTTTGGTACATAACAAAATCCATTCTGTCGAAAAGGATAATTCCGGCGTGGAGGGCGCACACAAGAGCGAGGAAGCCGCAGAACGGGGATTGAAGTACGGGGCGCGGAAAATCAAACAGGGCTACCGCAGCCATAAGCTGAAACCCTACCGGGAAGCGGCAAAGGCAGAAAAAGCGGCTTTCAAGGCAAACGTGGATTTTCAGTATCACAAGACCCTGCATGAGAACCCGCAGCTTACCTCTAACCCCATTTCCCGGTTTTGGCAGAAGCAGAAAATCAAGCGGCAGTATGCAAAGGAAGCCCGCAATACCGCAAAGGGTATCAAGGGCGCGGCAGAACGCACCCGCAAGGCGGCAGCCAAAGCCGCCGAGAAAACAAAACAGACCGCAGCATTTGTGGCAAGGCACCCGGCGGGTGTGGCAATCGCTGTCGGAGTGCTGCTGCTCTTTATCATGGTTATGTCCGGGCTGTCCTCCTGCGGAGCTATGTTTTCCGGCGCGTTAAACGGGGTGCTTGGAACGTCCTATACCTCCGAGGACAGCGACCTTGTGGAAGTAGAAAACAGCTACGCCGGATTGGAAAACGAGCTGCAAAGCAGGATTGACAATATCGAGCGCGACAATCCGGGCTATGACGAGTACCGCTATGACCTTGCGAATATCGGGCATAACCCCCACGAATTAGCGTCCTATCTGACCGCAAAATACCAAAGCTACACCCGCGCCGACGTACAGGCAGAATTGCAGCGGATTTTTGAGCAGCAATACAAGCTGACCTTGACCGAAGAAATCGAGGTACGCTATCGGACGGAAACGCGGACAGGCACAACCACCGTTACCGACCCGGAAACGGGAGAAACGACCACTGAAACCTACGAATATGAGGTGGAAGTACCTTACAACTATTACATTCTCAATATCAAGCTGACGAACACACCGCTATCTGCGATTGCGGAAAACAACCTGACCCCGGAACAACTGGAAATGTACCGGGTGTACTTACAGACAAGCGGGAACAAGCCCCTTATCTTTGGTGGCGGCTCTCCCGACACTTCCGCGTCCGAGGATTTAAGTGGCGTGGATTTTGTGAACGGAACGCGCCCCGGCAATACCGCTATCGTTGACCTTGCAAAACGGCAAGTCGGAAATGTGGGCGGCTATCCGTATTGGAGCTGGTACGGCTTTAACAGCCGCGTGGAATGGTGCGCCTGTTTTGTGTCCTGGTGCTACGGGCAAATGGGACTTTCCGAGCCGCGTTTTGCCGCCTGCCAGTCGCAGGGTATTCCGTGGTTTACCTCTCACGGACAATGGGGAGCGCGGGGCTATGAAAACATTGCCCCCGGTGACGCTATCTTTTTTGACTGGGACTTAGACGGCAGCGCAGACCATGTTGGGCTTGTTATCGGCAGGGACGAGGGCCGCGTTTATACCGTGGAGGGCAATTCCGGCGACGCCTGCAAGATTAAGAGCTATCCCCTTGACTATGCCTGTATCAAAGGGTACGGGCTGATGAACTGGAACTGACATACAACAACACATTTGAAAATCGAAAGGAGAAAAATCATTATGGCTATGAGTAAAATCGAAAGAATTGAAAAGGAAATCCAAAAGACCCGTGAGAAAATCACGGAGTATCAGAACAGGCTGCGCGGACTGGAAGCACAGAAAACCGAAGCGGAAAATCTGCAAATCGTTCAGCTCGTGCGCTCCATGCGTCTGACCCCGCAGGAGCTTACCGCCATGCTTGCGGGCGGCGGTATTCCGGGCATTGCCCCTATCCCCGCAGACTATGAGGAACAGGAGGAAACCGAGAATGAAGAATAAAATCCTTGCAAGCATTACCGCACTTTGCGCCGCCCTTGTCCTTGTGGGCGGCTTTTCCGTTACCGCCTATGCACAGACCCCGACGGAAGAAACCAACGACAGCGGCGTAATCGTGGAAACCGAACCGCAGCCCCTTACCCCGGAGGGCAACATGACCCTTGTGGACGACATTGACGGGGACGCTGCCGAGGATAAGCAGTTTATCGTCGTGAAAAGCAAAGGCGGCAACTATTTTTACATTATCGTTGACCGGGCAGCCGAGGGGGAAAATTCCGTCCACTTCTTAAATCAAGTAGACGAAAGCGACCTTATGGCGATTATCGGGGAGGAACAGACCGAGCAGCCCCCGGCTGTCTGCAACTGTACCGAGAAATGCAAGGCGGGCGAAGTCAACACCGCCTGTCCTGTCTGCTCTGTCAACATGGATAGCTGCACAGGCAAGGAAGCCGCGCCGGAGGAACCTACCGAGCAGGAGCAGCCCCAAAACGGCATGGGCGGGCTTTTGATTTTCCTTGTTGTGGGACTTCTTGGCGGCGGTGCAGCCCTCTACTACTTTAAGTTTATGAAACCGAAGCAGAACGTAAAAGGCAGCACCGACCTTGACGAGTTCGATTTTGACGAATACGACGAGGACGAGCCGGAGGAAGAAACTGACATCGCAGACACCGAACAGGAGGACGAGGAAGAATGAAACTTGTGATTTGTGAGAAACCCAGCGTCGGGGCGGCGGTTGCCGCCGCCCTTGGCGTAAGGGAAAAGAAAGACGGATATATCGAGGGGAACGGTTATGTTATCTCTTGGTGTATCGGGCATTTAGTAGGACTTGCGGAAGCTGCCGCCTATGGGGAACAGTACAAAAAGTGGAGCTATGACAGCTTACCCATTCTGCCGCAGGAATGGCAGTACACCGTAGCTGCCGACAAGGGAAAGCAATTCAAAATCTTAAAAGACCTCATGCACCGCGCCGACGTTTCCGAGGTTGTCAACGCCTGCGACGCAGGGCGCGAGGGCGAGCTGATTTTCCGCTTTGTCTATCATCAAGCGGGCTGCAAGAAGCCCTTTACCCGTCTTTGGATTTCCTCAATGGAAAACGAAGCAATCCGAAGCGGCTTTGACAATCTGAAGGACGGGCGGGAATACGACGCCCTCTACCATTCCGCACTATGCAGGGCAAAGGCTGACTGGCTTATCGGTATCAATGCGACCCGCCTTTTCTCCTGCCTGTATGGAAAGACCTTGAACGTGGGACGTGTGCAGACCCCGACCTTAAAAATGCTTGTAGACCGGGACGCTGCCATTATGAACTTCAAGAAAGAAAAATATTACCATGTGTGCCTTATGCTTTCCGGCGCGGAAGCGGCAAGCGCGAAGATCCGCGCCGCTGATGAAGCAAGCGAACTGAAAGCGGCCTGCGAAGCGTCGGCGGCTGTCTGCACTTCCTTGACCCGTGAAAAGAAAACCGTTGCCCCGCCGAAGCTCTTTGACCTTACCTCTCTGCAACGGGAAGCAAACCGTATCTACGGGTACACGGCAAAGCAGACCCTTGACCTTGCACAGACCTTGTATGAAAAGAAGCTGCTTACTTATCCGAGAACGGACAGCAACTATCTGACCGACGACATGGGCGACACGGCAAAAAGCATGGTAACGCTTCTCTGCGGCAAGCTGCCCTTTATGGCGGGCGTTTCCTTTACGCCGGAGCTTGTAAAGGTACTGAACAGCAAAAAAGTATCCGACCACCACGCCATTATCCCCACAATAGAGCTTGCAAAAGCTGACCTTTCCGCGCTGCCGGAAAGTGAAAGAAATATCCTTACCCTTACCGGGGCGCGGCTGCTTATGGCGACCGCAGCGCCGCACGTTTACGAAGCGGTAACGTCGGTTTTCTCCTGCGCCGACCATGACTTTACGGCAAGGGGAAAAATGGTAATCGCTGCCGGGTGGAAAGACATTGACCGTCGCTTTCGGGCGACCATCAAAAAGAAGCCCGACAGCGACGACGAGGAAAACGAACTTGCGTTAGATGTGCCGGATTATACCGAGGGGCAGACCTTTGAAAATCCTGCCGCAGCGGTTACGGAGCATGACACCACGCCCCCGAAGCCTCACAATGAAGCAAGCCTGTTGTCGGCTATGGAACGCGCCGGGAATGAGGACACCGACCCGGACGCAGAACGCCGGGGGCTTGGTACGCCTGCCACCCGCGCCGCCGTCATTGAGAAGTTAGTCAAAGGCGGCTTTATCGAGCGCAAGGGCAAGCAGCTATTTCCCACCAAAGACGGCACAAACCTTGTCTGCGTCCTGCCGGACAGCTTAACTTCTCCGCAGCTTACGGCGGCATGGGAAAACAATCTAACGCAGATTGCAAAGGGCAACGCCGACCCTGCCGCTTTCATGCAGGATATCGAAGCTATGGCGCAGGAGCTTGTAAAAACCTATGCTTCCGTATTGGGCGAAAAGCCGGAGCTTTTCAAGACAGAGAAAACAGAACTTGGGAAGTGTCCCCGCTGCAAATCCCCGGTTTATGAGGGAAAGAAAAACTACTACTGTTCCAACAAAGATTGTGGCTTTATCATGTGGAAAAATGACCGCTTCTTTGAGGAACGAAAGACCGCCTTTACACCGAAGATTGCCGCAGCACTCTTAAAATCCGGCAAGGTAAAAGTCAAAAAGCTGTACTCTCCGAAAGCGGGCAAAACCTACGATGGAACGGTACTTTTAGCCGACACGGGCGGCAAGTATGTGAATTACAAAGTAACCATTTCAAAGGACAAACAACTTGAATAGCAAGCATAGGAAGCGGGTACCCACTTCCGTAAAATCCCTGCCACTCTTACCGAGCTTGGCGGGGATTTTGCTTGTTGGGAAGTTTCCCAAACCCTCTAAAAATCCTCAAAAATCTTTGGCAGAAATGCGGGCGCACCGTAGTAGGACTATGTAACCACAAACGCAGCGTCCGCGCTGCCATACGCGAAAGGAGGTTTTACACATGGCAAGTTTGCGCGACAGCGTAAAGGACTATCAAGAGGAACTTAGGGACGGTATCGCATGGGTGGCGTTTTGGAAAGAGGGGCGTTCATGGAACGCCGAGCTGTTTCATCTCGAAGTGGACGGCACTTTAGAACCGTTTGACAGGAGCCGGTTAGAGGAAATCAAAGCGGCTGACCCCGCCGCTGTAATCCTAAACGGCTACTACTGCGGGCATTTAGGCGAGGATATGAGCCTTGACGAGCTGACCGCCGGAGTGCGCTATCACTATGAAAACAGCATGAATGACCTTGACGGTTTTATCGGGGCGCATGACGACAGACTTCCCCCGGAGGTTATCAAAGAAGCAAGAGCCGCCGCCCATGCAGTGGGGCTTCCCTTTTCCGAAAAGCCCTACCGGGACGGGGAAGATTTTGACCCTTATGTATTTGACGGGAGCATGAGCATTGAGGACTACGAGCTTATGCACCGCATGATTGAAAAAGAAAGGAGCGAGCAAATGGACGAATGGAAAACAGGTTATTCCTCATATGACCGCGACAGACTGGACGCCGCCGACAAAATGAAGATTGAGCGCGGTATCTATTTTGAAACGAAAGACGCGGATATTTCCCCGCTGACCGCCTTACCCCTTGCCGAGCTTATGAAGCTGCGAGAGGAAAGCGCGGCTGCGGAGCAGACCGTATTTGAAAATCTAAAAGTACAGGCTTCCGCATGGGAGGAACAGGCAGCTAAGACCCTGCTATTTGACAAGGCGATTGAGTATGCGAGAATACCCGAAGTGAAGCACACTGCGAACAAATGGCAGGACGAGGGCAACGACCGCCACACTATCAGCAATCGGGTATATAAAATGAGCTACCATGTTTACGAAAATACCCGTTACGACAAGGCAGCACAGAAGTCTATCCCGTATTCCTATACGCTGTCTTGGAACGTCTACACCAACAGCCCCCACGGATACGGACAGGCGAAAATCGCCGGACAGGACAGAAAGGTATTTGCTGACCGGGCGGCTATGGAAAAATATCTGAATGGGCGTATCAAGGCGTATGAAAAACTTTTTACGGAAATATCCCCGGTTATCCCGCCGGAATACGCGGAACAGTTTAGGGTAAACGGGCAGCTCTTACCGGGCTACACCGTAGAGGGAGAGGAAATCAAGCAGCCCGCCGCCGACATTCCCGCCGCTGCACCGAGAACCGAACCGGGACAGGAAACGGAACAGTTTGCAATCCTGATTGACAGCCGCACCCGTTTTGAAACGGGAGAACCGGGTGGCTACTGGCTTTCCATGCCCGCCACCAAAGAGCAGCTTCACGAAGCCATGCGAAGCGTCGGCATTACCGCAGACAACCCGCAGGAATTTTTCATTCACGGCTACTCTGACCGGGAGGACAGGCACATTGCCCTGCCTTATGACATGGTATGCGCGGCACAGGTGGACGAGCTGAATTTTCTTGCGGCACGACTGGAAACCCTTGACGCTTCCGGGATTGCCGCGCTGAACGCCGCCACACAGCGAAAGAACGGTTTTGAGAATATCGGGCAGATAATCGACCTAACCTATAACCCGGACTTTTTCGTGCATATTCCCGAAGTACATAATCCCCGCGAATTAGGCGATTATTACCTTAACAAATCCGGCATGGTGCAAATGCCCGCTGAATGGAAAAACAGCATTGACCTTATCGCCTTTGGACGAAACGCCGCCGCACAGGAAAAAGGCAGCTTTACGGAATACGGCTACCTTGTGGAAAGCGGCGACGCATGGGAGAAACACTTTGAGGGGCGCGATGTGCCGGAGGACTACCGCATTATGAGCTACCCGCAGCCGACCGTCGAACTGGACGCAGCCCCGGCATTACAGGCGGCTGTTCCCGAAGCAACGCCGCAGGAGCCACGCCCGGTTATCCCCATTGTCTTAACGTCCGAGAAACCCGCCGAAAAGCTCAAAGAAATAACTGACCGCTTGGAGCAGGGTATTACGGAGCTGTTCGACAGCGAGCGTTACAAGGAATATCTGCGCGTTATGTCAAAATTTCATAATTACAGCTTTAACAATACGCTGCTGATCGCCATGCAGAAGCCCGACGCTTCTCTTATCGCCGGATTTTCCGCATGGAAAAATAACTTTGGGCGAAATGTGATGAAAGGACAAAAGGGTATCAAAATCCTTGCACCGTCGCCCTTTAAGATTAAAAAAGAAATGGAGAAAATCGACCCGCAGACACAGAAAGTCATTATCGGTAAGGACGGAAAGCCCGTAACCGAAGAAAAGGAAATCACAATCCCCGCCTTTAAGGTGGTATCTGTCTTTGATGTATCGCAGACCGAGGGCAAGGAAATCCCCGACATTGCCGTAAATATGCTGACTGGAGATGTGGAGCATTACAAGGACGTTTTCGCTGCCCTTGAAAAGACTTCCCCTGTTCCCGTTGCTTTTGAGAAAATCGAGGGCGGCGCACACGGATACTACCATTTGGAGGACAAACGTATTGCCCTTGATGAGGGCATGAGCGAGCTGCAAACATTAAAAACCCTTATCCATGAAATCGCCCATGCGAAGCTCCATGACATTGACCTTAACGCCCCTTTGGAGGACTTGGAGAACAGACCCGACCGCCGCACCCGCGAGGTACAGGCAGAAAGTATCGCCTATACCGTGTGCCAGCATTACGGGCTTGATACTTCTGACTATTCCTTTGGGTACGTTGCAGGGTGGAGTGCCGGACGAGAGCTTGCCGAACTGAAAAGCTCTCTTGAAACAATCCGCAGCACCGCCGCCGAGATTATCAATTCCATTGACGGACATATCGCAGAGCTGCAAAAGGCACAGGAACAGGCGCAGGACGCGCCGAGGGAGAAAGCCGCCATGCCGGAGTACATTTATAAGATTGAAGCCAACCCCCGCACAACGGGCGACAACGACCGCTTTTTCCTGCAAGCCTATCTCCCGCAGGAAAACGGCAGGGCAAAAATCGGGGACGTGCTGTATATCGGCAGCCTTGCAAAATGCCGGGAACTCATGGGCGGGCTGAACGCCGGAGAGCTGACGCAGGGAGAAGTAAAGGAGCTATATGCAAAGGCGCAGGAAGCCGAAGCCGACAAAGACACCTTTTCCATTTATCAGCTAAAGCAAGGGGACGAAACGCGGGACTTCCGCTTTGAGCCTTACGACCGCCTGCAGGCGGCGGGAAATGTGGTTGATAAGGCAAACTATGAGCTTGTCTATTCCGCAGAGCTTACGCCGGGTACTTCCCTTGAAGATATTTACACCCGTTTCAATATCGACCACCCGAAAGATTTTAAGGGACACAGCCTTTCTGTTTCCGACGTGGTAGTGCTTCATCAGAACGGACAGGACGCGGCGCATTATGTTGATAGTTTCGGCTACAAGGAAGTGCCGGAGTTTTTGCAGGAGCAGACACAACAGCCGGAAAAGATAAACCCGCTAAAGCACGTTGAGGACACAATCGAGCAGAATGACAACAGCTTTGACGGTATCATCAACAACACCCCTACTGTTGACGAACTGGAAGCAAAGGTAAAAGCCGGGGAACAAATTTCCCTTGTTGACCTTGCGGAAGCGATTAAGGCAGACAAAGAACGCGGCAAAGAGAAGCCCTCTATCCGGGCGCAGCTCAAAGCGGATAAGGAACGGGCGGGAAAGAAGAAACCCACGAAGCAAAAATCGCAGGACTTGGAAAGGAGCTGACCTATGAATAAGTTTGAAGATGTGGACGTTATCACTTCCCTTGAAGCGATTATGAAACAGAATACCGCTTTTTATCAGAATGATTTTGACCTTGATAGAAACATTTTACAGAAAGCGGCGGCAAGCCCCACAGCCGAGGACAGGCGGCTTTTATGGTTTTCCCGCCCGTCCGGGACGAGCTGCTTCCGGGAGCGCGACGTTTTTCTAAAAGGCACAAGACAGCATAACACATGGCGGTTTTACGGGGAACAGACGCGCGATAAAGTCCTTGCCTATGCGGTGGAGCTGACCGGGATTGTAAACGGAAAAATCAAAGGCAATCTCTATGAGCTTGACTATCCGCAGCATTTCCGGCACGTTAAGGAACAGGCATTACCCGCAGATAATTACACGCTGCTCTATGAGCATGGAGAACGGGTGCAGCCCGCCGGACAGTATCTTGACGGCAATCCCGACCCGCAGCTTGGGAAGTTTGAACGCTTTGAAGCGCAGCCTAATGACCCGGAAGCATTGCATTTTCTCATGCGGGAGGAAAAGCGCAGCTATGACCGCTTAAAGCCGGGGGATTTCAAGGCGCATATTACCGCATTGCATGACAGCCGGATTGAAGCCGAAGCACAGCGCATTGTAGCGGAAATGAAGCGGCAGGACAGCCCTAACAGCCCCAACAAAACACATTTCATGGTGGAGCTTTCGCCTTACTTTATGCAGTTAGCCTCTACAAAGGACACCGACCGTCTGTTTGCTATGCTGCCATACAAAACACTTTCTTTTTCTAAGATTGAGGGCAGACATGGCACTTTTGCATTTTTAGACAAAAGCGAGGACAGAAGCCGGAATATCCGAAAAGCGCGCCCCTCTGTCCGGGCGCAGCTTACCGCAGACAAGAAAACAGCCGCCCCGAAAAAGGCAGCGGCAAAAAGAAAAAATCACGATTTGGAGGTATGAGCATGAATAGATTTACTGTTGAGGAAACAAACCTTTTGAGCATTTACCATGAGGGAAGCAAGGCGCAGCTTATAGAGGACATGACCGCTGCGCTGCCTTACATGGACGCGGGATTACGGGAGCTTGCAAAGCGCACCCTTTCCAAAGTAGGCGCGCTGACCGAAGCCGAGTACAGGGAGCTTGCCGTTTATCCTGCTGATGAAGTATGACCGGGATTAAGCGGCTGTCGCCGCGACAAAGCCGCAAGGTAAACACCCTTGTGAAAAAGGAGTGCTGCAACTGCGAGAATGGCAACTGTATTTTACTAGACGACGGGGACACTTGCGTATGCCCGCAGCTCATTTCCTATTCGCTGCTCTGTAAGTGGTTTCGGATTGCCGTACTTCCTCTTGATAAGCTGCTCTTTGCGGAGCTTTACCATACCGACGATATGCGAAAGTGTATCGTGTGCGGTGCGTCCTTTGCGTCGAAGTCAAACAGCGTCAAATACTGCCCGGATTGCCGCAAGCGCATTACCCGCAGACAGGCAGCCGAGCGCATGAGAAAAAAGCGTACTCTTGTTACGCAGTAGGGGCGAAAAAAGCCTTTGCTTGCAGGGTTTTTCGGACACAAAAACAAAGAGGTAAAGGATTGATACCTTTACCCCTAAAATCGCGGTTCTACTGCGTAACATTTCAAAAGCTGCACCTATGAGAAAACGGGCGCGGTGGCCAACATATCGGCTGCCGCGTCCGTTCTTTTTTATGCTTATTTATCCGCGCTCGGTTTCTTTTGCCCGTTCCGGCTGACGTTCCACTTTCAAAATACTGTCGATGTTCTGCTTGATAACGTCGTATTCCTTGACTTGCTTTTTCAGTTTTCCATAGTCGGCATACAGGGCTTCTTTTTGTTTTTGAAGTGCTGCGTACTCTACTTGCAGGGCGGTAATGCTTGGGAGCTTGGAGATACCCGCTGCCTTGATTGTCTTTGCCGCTGCTTCATGGAGAATTATATCGCTCTCATGGGCTGCCCGGTATTTATCCTTATCCTTTGCCTTGCGGTATGCAGCATAGGCAGGCTTTGTCTTTTGATAGGTAGTGATATGCTTGATAAGCAGCGTCATATCGGTAAGTCGCTTTTCAACCTCTTTTAAGCTGTCCGCTGCCTGTTCGCTTGCTGCGGTAACTTCCGCGATTTTCGCTGTCAGCTCTGCGTACTGCTCAATCTTGTGTTCCGTCAAGAAATTCATGGTTTTAGCTGCCTGTTTCAGATTATGGATTTTTGCCCATTGCTCATAGCCCCGGCTTTCCTGCGCCTTGATACTGTTCTGAATATCAATGAGCAGACTAACGCCGCCGCGATCTGCGCGGGGAGCTTTCGCAGCGTGGGCGCGTTTGCCGCTTATCCGTTCACTGATAGCTTCCTCTGTATAATCTGCGCCGAGGGTTTTCAATCGGGTAAACCGTTCCTGTCCGGGAGCGCGGCAGGAGATATATTTTCCCGGCTTTATCTCATAGCCCGCCGCCTGTAATTTTGAAAGCAATTCCTCAAAATCTGATACTTGGGGAATAAGCGCGTCCACGGCAATTTTTAGCTTGCCTTTATAGCTTGTACCCGTTTTCTCCGCTTGATACTCTGCATAGCTTTTTCCCTTGCTACCTCTGCTCGGAGTGATAACAGACAAGCCGTGTTCCCGGCACAGCTTATCGCTCATGTTCCGTATGCCGTAATAGCTGCGCTTGTTGGAATTGTACTTGTGGTGGTCTACGAAATTGACCGCGCAGAAAATCACATGATTATGGATATGTCCTTTGTCAATGTGAGTAGTCAAAACATATTCGTGCTGCCCTTTGGTTACTGCGTCTGCAAGCTGCCGTCCGATTTCATGGGCGGTCTGATAATCGACCTCTCCCGGCTCAAAGGATTGTATCAGATGGTGGGCTAAATTGTTTCCTTTATCCAACGCCTGCGACAGGGTAAAACCAAACTCAATGTCTGCCGTTTCATAGGCGCAGCCAAACGAGGACACAAGTATTTTTTCATCAGTCTTTGCGGGATTTTGGATATAGTCAAGGGCTTTGTTCAGCGTTCCTTTAATAGGCTTAATCTTTGTAACCGCCATATTTCCGCAAGCACCCCCTTTATTTCTTCTATGTCCTCTTGGTAGACGCTGCCTGTACTGTTCACACGCTTTGCAATCTGATTGACGTTGACACCGATTTTCTGTATCTCCGCTGTCATAGCTTTTATGTCGGTGTGGTCTACTTGCAGGATATACCCGTCAATGGCAATCTTCCGCAGATACGCCGCCATGTTCCGGGTGGGTATCAGCTTCATTTTTTCTTCTATTAAATCCCGTTCTGCTTCCGTTACTCTGAACTTGATTTGTACTGTTCTTTTTCGTCCGTCCATGCTTTGACGCTCCTTTCCATTCCGAGGGTTTGGGACACTTCCCAACAAGCAATTTTGCCGACGCTGCCGCAGAGCAGGGCAGGCAAAATACGGAAGTGGGTACCCGCTTCCTATGCTTGCTATTCATCTTTTCGCTTTCTTCCACGATAAAGACGGGATTTTGCCAAAGACACCCGCAGGAAAAGAAAAACGCCATAGAAACACAGCGTTTCCATAGCGTTCTTAGTGCATATTCAGTTTTAGTCATTGTCTTTTTCGACTTCCGTTATTTCCTTTGCCGTAGCCGCAACGATACGCAAACCGTTATCGCTCATGCTGTCAAGCAGAGTATCAAGCTGCCGCCGCTGCGTGGACTTCTCGGCGTTATCATTCGGAAAGAAAAACTGGTCTACCGAAATATGATAACGAGTAACAAGGTCATAGAAAACTTGCAGGCTCGGCTGTTGTCCCTTGTTCTCGATATTCGCAAGATAGCGCGGGGATATATAGAGCGCGTCGCTTACCGTTTTGCGGCTCTCTCCGTATTCTTTTCTCGCGGCTTTTATGGCTGCCCCGAACGCCTTAAAGTCATATAGTGGTACTGGTCGTTTAGCCATTTTCATTCACCCTCTTACATTTTACTGTTCCCCTTTCTTTTTGAATATGTCTACACAGTTCATAGTGTTAGCTTAAATAATGCCGATTATACAAAAGCGGTTGTAAACTTTCCAAAAACGCATTGACAAACTTCGATATGATTGGTATAATACAAGAGCAAGGAGGTGAATTGCTTGACAGAGAATGAGAAACGCGCAAGGATTTTCAAGTCCTTTTGCGATGCGAATAGATTAACGATTTTAGGGCTACTCAAAGGCGGGGAAAAATGCGCTTGCGAATTGCTTGACGAGTTGCATATAGGGCAGCCGACGCTATCACATCACATGAAAATACTTTGCGACGCAGGAATTGTCCGGGGACGTAAAGAGGGCAAATGGACGCATTATTCCTTTGACCCGCAAGGAGTACAAAAAGCAAAAGAGTTGTTGGACGAAATAACGGAGTTCTCTCCCGGTTGTTCGGATAATTGTTCCTGTAAACAATAAGCCGCTTGTAGGCAGCAAGCGGCTTATACAAAAACTAATATATCGACAAATTGCAATGTGTCAATTTTAAGGAGGTCTATGTTTATGCAAACTGTAAAGTCAATTTGGGATTTCTTCCAAACCGAACTTTTGGGTATGAGTTGGCTCAATCGTTTGATAGGTGATTTATTGAATGCTTGCGGATTAGATACCGCCGGGAAAGTCGGCGGCAGCGTTCAGTTTTTCATCTACGACACAATCAAAATCATGGTGCTGCTCGGCGTGGTGATTTTGATTATATCCTACATACAAAGCTACTTCCCGCCGGAAAGAACAAAAAAGATACTTGGTAGATTTCATGGTGTGGGTGCAAACTGTATCGCCGCGCTGCTCGGAACAGTAACGCCGTTTTGTTCCTGTTCTTCCATTCCGCTATTTATCGGATTTACAAGCGCGGGATTGCCGCTTGGGGTTACGTTCTCATTTCTGATTTCTTCCCCTATGGTAGACTTCGGCTCTCTTGTGCTTCTTATGAGCATTTTCGGTTGGAAAGTCGCTGTCCTTTATGTAGTGCTTGGATTAGTGATTGCCGTTGTGGGCGGCACGTTGATTGAGAAATTACATCTTGAAAACTACGTTGAGGGTTTTATCCGCAATGCAAATACCCTTGATGTTCCGCAGGAAGAACTACACTTCAAAGACCGTATCAAATACGCATGGGAGCAGGTTTTAGCAACAGCAAAAAAGGTTGCCCCCTATGTACTGATTGGCGTAGGTATCGGTGCATTTATCCATGATTGGATACCCGAAGATTTTATTGTCAAAGTGCTTGGTACGGGTAATCCCTTTGGCGTAATCCTTGCGACGATTGCGGGCGTTCCCATGTATGCGGATATTTTCGGCACAATTCCGATTGCAGAAGCCCTACTTGCAAAGGGCGCACAGCTTGGCGTTGCCCTGTCCTTTATGATGGGCGTTACCACGCTTTCGCTCCCGTCCGTAATCATGTTGCGAAAGGCAGTTAAGCCGAAGTTGCTCGGTATCTTCATTGCAATATGTACCGTTGGCATTATCATTGTGGGATATTTCTTTAATGCAATACAATATCTAATTGTGTGAGGGAGACGGTCTTAAAAGTGATAATGGGTACGGCTATTTTACTCATTGGATTTTATATGTTTTGGCTTGCATTTTAACAAAAATAATATTTGGAGGTAAAGAAAATGGCATTATTTGGTTTTGGTAAGAAGAAAGACGAAGAAAAAAACATTCCCGCTTGCGCTTGTCAAAGTGATTGTGCGACTTTTGAAGCGACAGAAGAGGACGCAAACAAGGTAAAAATTGAGGATGGGGCAATGAGCGTCAAAGTTCTTGGCGTGGGTTGCGCTTCCTGCCATGAACAATACGAACAGGCAAAGGCGGCGGTTAAAAGCATGGGACTTGATGTAGAAGTGGAGTATATAACTGATTTGCAAAAGGTCGTGGGGTACGGTGCAATGAGTATGCCCGCCCTCGTCGTTAATGAAAAAGTAGTTGCAATGGGTAAGGTACTTAAAGCTGCTGATGTTGAAAAGCTGCTGCACAAATTGGGGTTCTAAAGGGGGTGGCTCTCATGAGCAAAGAGAAAAGTGCAATAAACGTATTTCAAAAGTATCTAAGGGAAAAGACTATTTTGAAAACGTCTTTATTCACAAGTTTGACAGTATTACGACAATCGGGTTGCTGTTGACACTTGTTATGATTTTCTCTTTTCAAGGCAATGTCATTTTGGAAAATCCCTTGCACATTGTTTTGATAGCTATACCGCTTATTCTACAAACTTTCTTGATTTTTGCAATCGCCTATGTCGCTTGCCGGGTCTTAAAGCTACCCTATAAAATCGCGGCTCCCGCAGGAATGATAGGTGCGTCAAACTTCTTTGAGTTAGCCGTAGCGGTTGCAATCGCGCTATTTGGTACGACTTCGCCCGCCGCCCTTGCAACAACGGTAGGAGTATTAACGGAAGTACCCGTTATGCTCTTGCTTGTAAGGATTGCAAACAAAACAAAGGGGAGGTTCCCGGCATGAGTTGTCCGAATGTAAAAGAGTGCGCTTGTCCTAAAAAAACTTGCCCGAATAATGGGCGATGTTGTGCTTGCGTGATTAAGCATAGAGAAACAGACAGCTTGCCTTATTGCCTGTTTCTCGATAATGACGGTGATAAAAGTGTTAAGAACTATTATCAAAAATTGAAAATGCGTTTTGAAAACGAAAGCGAAACTGCCGAACATTAAGGGCAGCAGTACGGCGGTTTTGAAATAACAAACAAGACCGCCGTTTCCTTTTTTGAAAAATTGAGTTACGGAGGGGGTATTAAAGTCGCCCTTTTTTAGGATACGGCGGTATCTATGGAGGTAGCGTCGTGTCCATTTTTATTTACACTAACCCACCGAATAATCTACGGTCAAAAAAAGCTATCACCCGCCGTCGGGGTATTCCGGCTACGAATATGAACTGTCAAATCACCTAAATACTGCATACATTTCCTTTGCGCCCGTCCGCGTCTTGCGGACGGGCGCATTTTGTGTTTTTCAAAACTTTTTTGAAAAACTTTTCTATTCCGTTTGGCAAATCTGCGGTGCGTCCGTGGAAGGCAGCCGAAAGGGGATAAATAACCCGCCCCCGGGACGAAAGGGGGTGAGAACATGGATTACCCTAATCGGTTGGAATGGCAGACAAGATGTGAGTTTAATGCGTACTGCAAACGCACGCTACGCAACGAACTGATTGACGCCTGCCGGGAAAGCAGAAGTCGGCAAAAGCACGAAGTCAACTTTTCAGACCTTGCCCCGCATGAGGAAAAGCAGCTTTATACCGTTGACAGATATTTTGTCAATGAGGACGAGGACGCTTTTTGTGCAGGCGGTTTGAAGATTACGGCGAAGCTGCTTGCCGAAGCAATGCGCTCCCTGCCGGAAGAAAAGCGGCAAGCCGTTTTACTGTACTACTTTTTCAGCATGACCGACACTGAAATCGCGGAGCTTATGAAAGTCCCCCGCAGCACAGTACAGTATAGACGGACAAGCTCTTTTGAACTGCTAAAACGATATTTGGAGGAACGCGCTGATGAATGGAACGAATTGTAATGAAAATGAGCGCGGCTTGTTACCCTACCCGGTCATTTTAGCCGCGACAAAGGGCGACCCCGACGCCATGAAAATTGTAATGCAGCACTACCAAAGCTACATAGCCCATTTGTCTATGAAGAAAATCCGCGACGAAAGCGGCAATACCTATTACGGCGTAGACGAGGACTTGCGGGAACGGCTGCAAGCAAAGCTCATGCGGGCTGTCCTATCCTTTAAGACAGATAAGTAAAAACGCGAAGTGTTCCACCCCTTTCCGCTTTGCGTATTCCTGTCTTTTGTACCTTGACAAAGAAAGCGACGCAAGATAACGGCGGCGCAGCATAGGGCAAATCAGATACGTTCCTTTTGTGCCGAGCCATGCGGCGGGTGCGCCATGACGTTATCCCGGCGGGACTTTCCCGCCCGGGATAACCGAGCGACCAACACCGACGCCGGAAAACAGGCATAGCAGCCTGTCGGCGACGAAGCGCAAAATACATAATGATACTCCCTTATCGCCATAGTCCGAGCGTTCAAAGCGTCGCAGGCAATGGGTAGGGCTGCGCGAGAACCGCGCAGGGGTGCAATTCCCGTGAGGTTGAGAAGCGAATCGATCGTCTGATTAAAGCCCCTTTACTGATGTTTTTAATTGTTTCAACCATTGAAAGGGGAAATGTTCTTATGAATGAAGAAAAAATGAACGCCCCTTGTGCGATAGGCACTAAAGGAGCAGTTACAACTGGCAGCGAACAAAGAGTACCGATACATCTTAAACTGACATTGACCATAAAAGAAGCTGCCGAATATAGCAATATTGGAATTAACAAGATTGACACCATGCTAAAGCAACCTAATTGTCCATTTGTACTATATGTGGGGACAAGAAAATTAGTCAAACGTCGTGAATTTGAAGAATATATCCGGCGTGAGCTGACAATATGAATATCTAATCGACAATTCTTGTTATTGAGATTGAAAAAACAGAGTCTTTATGCTATAATATATGCTTGCATTGGACTCTCTTTTGAGATACGAAAGGAGTCCGATATATGGGAAAAAATCTAAAAGGTAAAGAGTGCGGCAAAGGCATTTACCAAAGAAAGGACGGTTTATTCTCCGCAAGATACTACGCAAAAGACGGCAAACGCAAAGAGAAGTATTTTGAAACATTGCCGGAAGCGAAAAACTGGCTTGCTGACGCAAGATATGAGGAACGGCATAACCTTATCGTCACTTCTCCCGATATGACGGTAGACAAGTGGTTTACTTACTGGATTGAAAATATCGTTTGTGACCTTGCTCCGAATACCATAAGAAATTATAAAGAGCGTTACAAATGGAATATCCAACCCGTAATTGGAGCCATGTGCATAGCTGATGTAAAGCCCATGCACTGTAAAGCTGTTCTGAACCGAATGGAAACTACCTATGCAGGCTCGACCATTCGACAGGCTTATATCACAATGGGAACCATGCTGAAATCAGCAGTTATGAATGATATTATCGCAAAGCACCCGATGAATGGTGTCCGCTACACAAAACCCGTTCGTGCGGTAGATGATATTAAATACTTAACCGTTGAGGAACAGGAGAAGTTCTTGGAAGCAGCGGAACGCTCTCATAATTACAGGCAATACGCCTTGTTACTGGAAACAGGATTGAGAACGGCTGAATTGATTGGTCTGACTTGGGACGCTATTGATTGGAAAAAGCGGACATTGACAGTAAACAAAAGTTTAGAGTATCGACACAGCCAGGGATATTGGCGTGCGGGACCACCTAAGACGCAAAAAAGTTATCGTACCATTCCTCTCACAGATAAGGCATATTCCATTCTCAAAAGCTGCTATGATGAAAAAGACCAACGAAAACAGTCTGAAACATTGTCACAGGTTTTAGAGTATATCGACAGCAGGACAGGCGAAAATAAATGCCTTGTTATGCGAGATTTGGTTTTTGTCAACTGGAGAACAGGAGAACCCGCAAAAAACAGTTCCTATGACACACACTTATACAAATTGTGTGATGAAGCAGGTATTAAACGCTTTTGTATGCACGCCTTGCGACATACTTATGCCACACGCGCCATTGAGCGCGGCGTACAGCCTAAAGTGCTGCAACAGCTTTTAGGACACGCAAGCATTAAAACAACAATGGACAGATATGTTCATGTTACGGACGAATCACTGGTAAACGCCATACGCCAATTTCAACAGGCTACGCCGCCAATTTCAAAAAAAGGGCGTAAAAAGGGCGTACAAGAAATTTAAGGAAAGGCGAAAAGCCTTATAAATCAAGGCTTTTCGGATAGGTATAAACAATTATGAAATTAGGTATGGTTGGTTTGCCTAATGTAGGCAAAAGTACATTGTTTAACGCGCTTACAAACGCAGGTGCAGAATCCGCGAACTATCCATTTTGTACGATTGAACCAAACGTAGGCGTTGTATCCGTTCCAGATGACCGTTTGGATAAACTGGCCGAAATGTATGACCCGGATAAATTTACACCTGCTATTTTGGAATTCGTGGATATTGCTGGTCTGGTAAAAGGCGCTTCCAAAGGGGAAGGTTTGGGAAATAAATTTTTGTCCAATATCCGTGAAGTGGATGCGATTGTACATGTAGTACGGTGTTTTGAGGATGATAATATCATCCATGTAGATGGAAAAATTGGTCCAGAACGGGATATTGAAACCATTAACCTGGAATTGATTTTTTCTGATATTGAGATGCTGGACCGCCGCTTGGATAAAACAAAACGTGCATTAAAAGGAGATAAAAAATTACAATCCGAAGTGGATTTACTGGAAGCCCTCCGTTCCCATTTGGAATCCGGCTTGCCAGTCCGCAGTTTTGAATGTAATGAGGATCAGCAAGCAATCATCAATACTATTGATTTCCTTTCCAACAAGCCGGTAATTTACGCCGCAAATTTAAGTGAAAATGACTTTATCAATAACATTGAAACCAACCCTTATTATTTGCAGGTTTGTGAAATCGCAAAACGGGAAAACGCAGCAGTGCTTCCTATCTGCGCAAAAATTGAGGAAGAAATCTCCGACATGGAACTGGAAGATAAAAAAATGTTCTTAGGGGAATTGGGGCTAGAACGTTCTGGGCTGGACCGTATTATTCAGGAAAGTTATTCTCTGCTGGGGTTGATTTCCTTCCTGACAGCAGGAAAACAGGAAGTGCGGGCTTGGACAATTAAAAAAGGCACCAAAGCACCACAAGCTGCCGGAAAAATCCACACTGATTTTGAACGTGGGTTTATTCGCGCGGAGGTCATCAGCTTTGACGACTTGATGGAATGTGGGACAATGGTAGTGGCAAAAGAAAAAGGCCTAGTACGCCTAGAAGGAAAAGAATACGTTATGCAGGATGGCGATATTGTTGTATTCCGCTTTAATGTGTAAAATGGATTATAGAAAAAATCCGGTTGGTAATACAGCCGGATTTTTTTAGCCTGTTGGGATAATTGTAACCAGAATTATCTTTATTTGTGATATAATAAATTTTATAAAACAATGGAAAGGTTTTCAGTATCATTATGATTAAATTAATTGCGGCGGATATGGATGGAACTTTATTAAATAGTCAAAAAGAATTGTCCCCTAATTTGTTTCCACTATTAGAGGAATTAAAAAACAGGGGCATATTATTTGCGGTAGCCAGTGGACGACAATACTATAATTTAACCAAGGAGTTTGCAGGGGTAAACGGACTAAGCTATATTTCGGAAAATGGCGGGATGGTATTCCATCAGGGAAACTGTATTTTTACTGATGAAATTCCATGGGAGGATTTAAAACGGCCTGTGGAGCTAATCCAGAAAATACCCAACGCAAAACCAATTTTATGTGGAGTAAAATCCGCTTATCTTTCCAAACTAGACGCCAGCGACCCAGAGGTGCTGCGGAATGCAAAAATGTATTATGAACGGCTGAAACTGGTTCCAGATATATTGGAGGCGGCAAAGCAGGACCATATCTGTAAAATTGCCATCTTTGATGTAACAAAGGCGGAACAGAACACTTATCCTGCATTGCAGGAATTAAATAGAAAGTTCCGTGTGCTGCTTTCTGGAGAACAGTGGGTGGATGTAATGAATCCAGAAGTGAACAAAGGCAAAGCATTAAAGGCATTGATGGCGGCAATCCAAGCAACACCTGAAGAAACCATGGCGTTTGGGGATTATTTGAATGACTATGAAATGATGCAATCCTGTTATTATAGCTATGCTATGGCAAATGCTCATCCTGATCTAAAGGCTGTGAGCAATTTTCAAGCAAAATCCAATGATGAGGATGGGGTAGTAAAGGCAATCCAACAGATGTTGCAGAAAAATTGACAATCCCTTTCTGGATACGGTATAATCAAAGAAAACGGACGGAGGTATTTTATAAATGGAAAACTGGACAGCGATTCATATTCAAATTCCTTGTGAACTGGTAGATCAGGCGGCAGCAATTACTCAAATGGTCGTACCTTATGGCATTTATATTGAAGATTATACAAATTTGGAAGAACAAGTGGAGCAGATTGCCCATATTGATTTAATTGATGAGGACTTATTAAAAAAAGACCGAACAAAAGCAATTATCCACGTTTATATCGACCCAACCCAGAATCCAATGGAAGCAGTTAGCTTTTTACGGGAACGGTTTGAAAGTGAGGCCATTCCTTATCAAATTGACACCGAAGGGGTAAAAGAAGAGGATTGGGCGACAGCTTGGCAAAAATATTACCATCCAATTCGGGTTGGTAACCATCTTGTGGTATGTCCGGAATGGGAAGAATGTGACTTACAGCAAGGCGATGTAAAGGTCACCTTAAACCCTGGTATGGCGTTCGGGACAGGGACCCATGAAACGACCCGTTTATGTATGGAACTGTTGGAACAGCATATAACGCCAGATTCTAAAATGTTGGATATCGGTTGTGGAAGCGGTATTTTGGCAATTACCGCAATGCTGTTGGGGGCAAAATCCGCAGTTGGGGTTGATATTGACGAATTAGCGGTAAAAGTAGCTTATGAAAATGCCGACTTAAATGGAATAAAGGATCAAGTTACCTTTGTATGTGGAGATTTGACCGATAAAATTTCCGGCACCTATGATGTTATCTGTGCTAACATCGTTGCGGATGTGATTATTAAACTGTGCGATACTGTAACCGACTTTATGCATCAGGATACTGTATTGCTGTGTTCCGGTATCATTGACCAGAGAGAAGATGATGTAGTTATGGCACTACAACAGGCAAACCTGCAAATTTTAGAGATTAAGCGTGAAAATGGCTGGGTAGCCATTAGTTGTAAAAAATAGGGTTCCTACAAATAGAACAGTTTGTAGGAACAGGATATGTTTATGCGTACGAATGGTGTAACACAATAAAAAACGGAAAGTTGTAGAGCGTAGTAGAGAATTTTTACGATGGCTTTATTCAAAGAGAAATTCCAGATACTCCTTTTTTGCTGTTTAACTAATTGAAAAGGTGCTTTGTAATGGGCTGGGAATTGGCGAGTGGTGGATTGCACCGAGAATCCGCCAAATGATCGCCAATTGGACAACTAAATGTAATACAGGAAAAGCCGGCTTTTTATCAAACTATTTTCATACGGAGTTGAAAAATGAATGGTTTTCTTTTATTGGTTCCATTTTTACTGGTAAGATTTATATTACTTACCGTTTTAAATAAAACAGCTTTGCGGCGAGCAGCTTATTTTGTGCCAGTACAGGGAAAAGAGAAAATAGCCTATTTGATTTATCAGGTATCCATGGCTGGTATCTTACTATATCCACTGTTCCTGACGGTAAAGATAGATTTATCGTGGCAGCTTTTTCTGGGGTTATTTTGTTATGTATTGGGTTTATGCTTATGTGCTGTTACAATGGTCTGTTTTGCTTTTCCCAGCGATACAGGATTAAACAAAAATGGAATTTACCGTTTCTCCCGGAATCCTATGTATTTAGCTTATTTCATTTGCTTTATAGGCATGGCTTTTTTAACGCGTTCTCTCGTACTGTTTGGGATAGTTCTATTTTTTCAAATCTTTGCACATTGGATTATCTTATCAGAAGAAAGATGGTGCATTGAAACATTTGGGACAGCCTATCAGGAATATATGAAAAAAGTACGGCGATATATTTAACTTAAATCTTTTATTCGATTGGCTCGTTTTCTATAACAGGGATTCTGGATGAAAAACAGCTTGTTTGTGGTAAAAATTCAATCTGGGTTTTTGGTTTGTTTGCAATCAAATCATAATTTTAGCATAAATTTCAGGTAATCTAAGGGCAGGTTCAAAAACCTGCCTTTTATCTTGTTGTATTTTTAGCACTCTACGAATAACATTTCTAAAAACCAAGCTATTTTTCATGTTTTTACTGGTATATAGATGGATTCTTTGGGAACGCTTTGATTGTTAGCATTTGTATAACATGCACGATCACATAAGCAGTTATTATGTAAATTTGAACGAAATTTAAATCATTCTTCAATTTTTCTCCTTGCCCTTGACATTCCGAAAAGAGGGTGCTATATTATATTTAGCACTCAGATAGATGGAGTGCTAAAAGCGAGATTTGTCACACCCAGAGGTGAAATCAATGAAAAGTGATGACAGACGGCTGAAAATATTACAAATTGTTGTGGATTCTTATATCCGTACCGGTGAGCCGATTGGTTCCAAAACAGTGGCTGCGTTAATGAACAATGAGGTTTCCTCCGCCACCATACGGAACGACATGGCAATGCTGGAACGGCTGGGCTTTTTAGAGCAGCCCCACACATCGGCTGGAAGGATTCCAACTTATCTGGGTTACCGGATTTATATCAATAAATTGATGCGCCCCAGCGGCCTGTCAGAGGAAGAAAAACATCGGATTGACACCATGTTGCAGCGGGAAAAAACATCCCCTCACGCAGTGGTGGAAAACGCGTTGGAAGCCCTGGCGGAAGTTACAGGATGCGCGGCGGTCAACACCAGCAACCTTCCTAAATTTTCAGTCATCACAAAGGTAGAGGTGGTACCTGCAGGTAGAAAATTATACGCCCTGTTGATGATTACATCTACCGGAGAGATTAAAAATAAAATATGCCGTTTGGAATTTGATTTAAATCAAGAACAGCTTAGCTTTTTTGAGAACCTAGTAAAACACGAATTATTAGGTAAAAATGTGGAGCAGCTTACCCCAGTCACAATGCAAAACATGGCAGTTGCCCTTGGCAGTTACATGCTTTCCCTTTCCCCATTGTTATATGCAATCTACGAACTGTCAGATGAAATTTCCCGTCAGCAAGTAGAAATGAAAGGGGAACGAAACCTGTTGCGTTGCAGGGATTTTGATGCAGGGGAACTAATCCATTTTATCAATACCAAAAATGAGATTGGAAAAATCCTTTCCTCGGCTTTTGATGGCATAAATGTTGTATTTGGTAAAGAAACTGATACCTTTACCATTACCAATTCCAGCTTGATCCTTTCCAAATATGGAAGCGACCATCCTATGGGGTCATTTGGAGTGATTGGGCCAATCCGGTTGGATTATTCCAAGATTATCCCTTATATGGAGTATTTTTCTGAGAGTGTATCAAGGATCATTGACAATATGATGGAAGAGCAGAAAGGAGCATTGACCGATGGCGAAAAAAAATAACGATGAAAAGGAAAACCTGGATGAAGTAGTGGAAGAAACTACTCAGCAGGAAGATAGCCAGACAGAACAGGATGCTGCGGACCAGGAAATGGAGCAGCTAAAACAGCAGGTGCAGGAATTAAAAGACCAGAATTTACGGCAGTATGCGGAATTTGATAATTTCCGTAAACGTACCCAACGTGAAAAATTAGAAAGTTATAAAAATGCTACTGCAGATTGTGTGTTACAATTTATTACTGTGTTGGATAATCTGGAGCGTGCGCTGGATGCAGAAAAAGAGGATAGCAGCATGAAAAAAGGTGTGGAGATGATCGCCACACAGTTTAAAGAAGTCATGGCAAAAATGGATGTACACGAAATCAATGCGTTGAACCAGCCATTTGACCCTGAACTGCACAATGCGGTAAACCAAGTACAAGATGAAAATTATGGAGAAAACACCATTTGTCAAGTATTCCAAAAAGGGTACCAGATGGGGGATAAAGTGATCCGCCACGCAATGGTGGTTGTAGCAAATCCATAATAGTTCAGATAAAAGCAAACCAATTTATATTACTATAGAAATGAAATTCATTTTAGGAGGAATTTATCATGGGAAAAACCATTGGAATCGACTTAGGTACTACAAACTCTTGTGTTGCTGTTATGGAAGGCGGCGAAGCTGTTGTTATCGCCAACGCGGAAGGCGCTAGAACAACACCTTCTGTGGTTGCGTTTTCCAAAACAGGGGAAAGAATGGTAGGGCAGGTAGCAAAACGCCAAGCAATTACCAACCCAGAAAGAACGATCATTTCCATCAAACGTCATATGGGTAGTGATTATAAAGTAAACATTGACGGCAAAAATTACACTCCACAGGAAATTTCCGCAATGACATTACAAAAATTAAAAGCAGATGCGGAAGCTTACCTGGGCGAACCAGTAACCGAGGCGGTTATTACTGTACCTGCATATTTCTCTGACTCCCAACGTCAGGCAACCAAAGACGCTGGTAAAATCGCTGGCTTGGATGTAAAACGTATCATCAACGAACCAACAGCAGCTGCTCTGGCTTATGGTGCGGATAAAGAAGACGACCAGAAAATTATGGTATACGACTTAGGCGGCGGTACTTTCGATGTATCCATCATCGAAATGGGCGATGGCGTACAGGAAGTTTTAGCAACTGCTGGTAACAACCGCTTGGGCGGTGATGACTTTGATGAAAGAATCATCAAATGGATTATTGAAGAATTTAAAAAAGCGGAAGGAATTGACCTTTCCGGCGATAAAATGGCAATGCAGCGTTTGAAAGAAGCTGCTGAAAAAGCAAAAATTGAACTGTCCAGCATGAGCCAGGTTCAAATCAACCAGCCATTTATCACTGCTGACGCAAACGGCCCAAAACACCTGGATATGACATTGTCTAGAGCAAAATTTAATGAATTGACTGCTGACCTGGTAGAAGCTACTATGGGTCCAGTACGCCAGGCGTTGTCCGATGCTGGTTTGACTGCAAATGACCTGGATAAAATCCTGATGGTTGGTGGTTCTACCCGTATTCCAGCCGTTGTGGAAGCAGTTCAGAAACAGTTGAACAAAGAGCCATTCAAAGGTATTAACCCAGATGAATGTGTGGCAATTGGTGCTGCTATCCAGGGCGGTGTTTTGTCTGGTGATGTAAAAGGTTTGGTATTGCTCGATGTTACCCCATTGACCTTAGGTTTGGAAACCCAAGGCGGCATTATGGCTAGAATGATTGAAAGAAACACCACAATTCCAACGAAGAAAACCCAAATCTTCACCACAGCTGCGGATGGCCAGACTTCCGTTGACGTTAGCATTTACCAAGGAGAACGTGATTTCTGCCGTGACAACAAACAATTAGGTATGTTCCGTTTGGACGGTATCCCAGCAGCTCCAAGAGGGGTTCCACAAATTGAAGTTACTTTTGATATTGATGCCAACGGCATCGTTCATGTATCCGCGAAAGATCTGGGTACAGGGAAAGCGCAGAACATCACCATTACTTCTTCTACTAATATGAGCAGTGAAGAAATTGACAAAGCGGTAAAAGAAGCGGAAAAATTTGCGGCTGAAGACAAAAAACGCAAAGAAGAAATTGAAATCCGCAACCAAGCTGACCAATTGGTATATCAGAGTGAAAAAACATTGAATGAAATGGGAGATAAAGTTTCTGCAGATGAAAAATCTTCTATCCAAGCAAAAGTAGATGCTTTGAAAGAAGCTTTAAAAGGCGACAATATCGACGATATTAAAGCAAAACAGGAAGAATTACAAAAACTGGTATATGATATGTCCGCTAAGATGTATCAGCAGGCACAGGCACAACAACAAGCAGCTGACCCAAATGCGGCAGCAGGAGCAGCAAACAACAATACAAATTCCGCTCCTCAAGATGATGTTGTAGATGTAGATTACACAGAAGTAGACGACAATAACAATAAATAAAAAATTGCAGATGCCGGATTGCGCCGAATATCATTCGGTGCAATCGGTATGCTTTTTTCAGCAACATTAGGGAAAGGTGGCTCTCGGTTTGGCAGAAAAACGAGATTATTACGAGGTTCTTGGCATCCAAAAAGGAGCATCCGAGGACGAAATTAAAAAAGCCTACCGCAAACAGGCAAAAAAATATCATCCTGACTTGCATCCAGGGGATAAAGAGGCAGAGGAAAAATTCAAAGAAGTCAATGAGGCTTATGAAGTACTGTCCAACAGCCAAAAACGTGCGAAATATGACCAGTATGGCCATGCCGGTGTTGACCCGAACTTTGGCGCTGGCGGTGGAGCTGGAGCAGGCGACTTTGGCTTTGATATTGGCGATATTTTTGAAGGGTTTTTTGGCGGATTTGGCGGAGGAAGGCGGTCCAACCCAAATGCCCCCAGACAGGGAGAAGACGCTTTTGCCAGCGTGACCATTTCTTTTATGGAAGCATGTAAAGGGGTGGAGAAAGAAATCAGCGTCTCCCGTCAGGAGCAATGCGACCATTGTCACGGTACTGGATGTGCTCCAGGTTCTTCCCCACAAACTTGTCCGGACTGCGGCGGCGCTGGCCAGGTAAAAGTTCAGCAGCGCACACCGTTTGGTGTTATGTCTTCTACCCGTACCTGTAGCCGATGCGGTGGGAAAGGTAAAATTATTAGCAACCCTTGTCCATCCTGCCGTGGAACTGGTCGGAAGAATGTAAGCAAAAAGATCAAAATTAATATTCCAGCCGGAATTGATGATGGTCAGACGTTGATGCTTCGTGGTTCTGGCAGCGCTGGTGCGAATGGTGGGCCAAGCGGCGATTTAAACGTAGCGGTAACCGTGCGCCCGGACCCATTATTTAAACGCAGAGGGTTTGATATTCTGTGTGAAATCCCTGTTACCTATACTCAGGCAGTAATGGGGGATGAGATTACCGTACCTACGATTGATGGACAGGTGCGCTATAAGATTGGGGAAGGTACACAGCCAGGTACAACTTTCCGTTTGCGAGGAAAAGGTGTTACCAAGCTGCGTGGTAGCGGACGTGGAGACCAGTTGGTCACTGTGAATATTGAGGTGCCACGAAATCTGAGCAAATCACAGAAGGATGCCCTGCGCAGCTTTGAATCCCAATTATCCGAAAAGAACTACGCAAAACGCAGTGGATTCTTTGATAAATTGAAAAAGATGTTTGAATAATAATCACAGGCAGTTTGATTAAACTGCCTGTAATTTTTTGTGCCGTTTTCACATGATGATATTTTTCGGTTCTATTGGAGATTAGCAAAAATGTTTGTGTAGATTTTCAAAAAGGAAATGGGGTTTTACTACACAACATATAATGCATGGTATTATTTCTGTTTATAATCATTTGGTTGCAGTATGATAATAACAAGATAAAATTTACTGTACTTTAAAAGGCAAAATAATTATTCATCCATTCTAAAAGATGTGTAGTGTCTGTTCCTTTTTTCTTGGATTGGAATAGCGAACGATCCATATTTCTGTGGCTTTATGAAAACAGAAATCTTTTTGCTTTATTGGTGTTCTTTCTATATGAGAACGAACCCATAAAATAGGCTAAGCGGATTTTTTTATAAAACATATATTTTAAAGTAAGCGTGCTAGCCGATTCATTAATCCAGCTGTGATTAGGTCAATTTGATTAAAGTCGGTTGCATGGGTATAGATATTTTCCAGTTGGTTGTGGCATTCCCTTTGAGCATCTAACAGGGAAACCCCTTGCTTGAGCAATTCATTGGCAGCTTTTTTTCGGAAGCAGATGGTTTGACGGTGTTTTTTCAATTCTTCTGTATTGGTAAAACGTGCTGAAGTAATGACCCTGCAAGGAGTGAAAAATTCCTCATGATATCGGTTTGCGGTAAAAAACCCCACTCCTAACTGTGGGAAAAATAAATGTTCTATCTGGTCGGGGAAAAGAGGATTTAAACAGGTATAACATTCATGACCATTTTCCAGGGCGTATTCCCGAACCTCTTTCAAAAATTTTTCAGACGCTACCCCATATTCGTCCCGAAGCAGATAAATCCTCTCACAAAGCTGTTTGGGTGTATCTCCATATGTAAGGTAGCCTTCTGGAGTCAATGCGGAAAGAAATCGCAGATGTTCTATGTGGGAAGTATTCTGACGTGGAAATTCTTTGGGACAAATCCGCTTTACCAGACGTTCTATTTTTATGCTATCTGTCTGCTCTGCTACTAGGGCGCGATTATCCGCCAAAAGGGAACAAGCTGCCTGCAAGAAGTTGTAACAGCGGATGGATAAGAGCTGATTTCGGTTGACCAGTTGTACAATATCATTGCGGTATGGCTTGATTTTTCCATAACTGGTACAAGGATACAGGCTGATTTCTGTTTCAACTGCTATTGGATAAATAGAAGAAAGGACATGGGGTGCGGTGGCATCTAAAATAGCGGTTTTTGTTTTTTGGTAGATTACGCCATCCAATGAATCTGGATTTCCCGCACAATGGATTCGTTCTACAATGTGACGATGGTCTGTAAAAGTAGAACAAATCCGGTTTAAAATAGTGGATTTTCCGCTACCAGGAGTACCTTTTAGTAAAAAACTAGTTGCTGGGGGACGAACAGCCGGCTCAAATAAAGAAAGGAATCCAGCGGGGGTGGAACTTCCTAGGAAAAAATCAACAGTAGCCATAGTATAACCTCCATTTGGAAAAATCAAAATTGCCTGTAAAATTTGTAGGAATGGGAGAGTTTAAAGGGAAAAAGTCGTTTTTTATTTTTCTGCCAGGGGGGAGCAGATACAAAAGGAAAAGCTTTTTCCGCTTAAACGAACTTTTACAATAACTTATGATAGAATTTCAGGCATTTTTTTATTGTTACCCTATTCTATGGGAAACAAAGAAAAAAGGTGAAGCGAAGCAATTGACCTTTTTTACAAGATGTATTATAATAAAATGGATATGTGCAGATAGTTGCACAGGATTTATAATTTGATAAAGAGGGAACAACTATGGCTAAAAATTTTATTGTAGAAACTTCCGCGCGTCATATCCATGTATCAAAAGAAGATCTGGCTGTTTTATTTGGGCCAGACGCAACCTTAACCAATAAAAAAGATCTTTCCCAACCAGGTCAATTCGCTTGTGAAGAGAAAGTAGAAGTGATTGGACCAAAGGGAAAATTGAGAATGTCCATTTTAGGACCAGAACGTGCGGAAACTCAAATCGAAGTTTCTGCTACTGATGCAAGAACTTTGGGTGTAAACCCTCCAGTAAGGGAATCTGGTGATATTGAAGGAACTCCAGGCTGCAAAGTAGTAGGTCCAGCTGGTGAGATCGAACTGACAAAAGGCATTATTATTGCAAAACGTCATATCCATATGACTCCTGCTGATGCTGCTGAATTTGGCGTACAGGACAAACAGATTGTTTGGGTAAAAGTAAATACCCCTGAAAGAAAAGTAGTGTTTGGCGATACTGTAGTGCGTGTATCTGATAAATTTGCTTTGGCAATGCACATTGATACAGACGAAGCGAATGCTGCACGTTGTGCTGGCGAAGTATTCGGGGAAATTGTAACAATCGATTAATCTGTTGTGATCATTGCTTTTGAAGCCAAAATTGCGCATCCAAAGTGGTGCGCAATTTTTGTTATCTCCTGGAAAAATTTTAATTGGGCCCATAAGCTAATTCATCTCTTTTTTTACAGAAAGCAACAGGGAGTTTTCAGATCATTCACATTCTAGTTATTTACACTTTGTATATAAAATGGTATAATTTTAATAATGTAAAACAAGGGGCTTAAAAAAGCGGGCTTTCGCTTTTAGATGGGTACTACCGGCATGAGCCGGGGAAAGGAGACTTTATGGAAAAACAAAAATTTTTTACCTATAAAGGGCGTCCTCTGGTAAGGAACGGAAACACCCTTTATTACGGAAATATGTGGGAAGATTTTGTCGTCATGTTGATGATTAAAGATACCACAAAACAAAATGATTTAGAGCTAGCAAACCATGTTTTAGTCCAGTTAATGGCAACTGATCCCAATATTAATCCGAAGGATTGTATCACCAAAAAAAGTGAAAAAGTTGGGCTATACAATGCGTTAGATATTGCGGATATTTGGTTGAATAGGGCGTTAAATCCAAAAAAATCGTAATCTTAAAACACAACACATATTGGATGTGTTGTGTTTTTGTTTGCAAAAGATTTATGCTAATATGTTCATTTGTGAATAAGTTAGTCATACAATTTAACAACAAGGTTTTATTGTATTTTATACTGTTTTCGTGTATAATGAATTTGGTCTGCTTTGGAATATTACAATCACACAGGGACGGTTCATCTAAATAGAGAGCTAGTTGCTGCAATCGGATTATAACGATTCTAAAACGGATACATTTGCGCGATATCTGCATATAGCAGAATTGCAGCAGGAGGAATTATCATGGAAAGCGAAACAAACAAACGAACAAAAACCTTGGTACAAATTGCCCTATTGGTAGCGGTAATGATTGTGTTAAACTTTACAAATTTAGGTTTAATACCCATCCCGTTTTCTCCACTAAAAGTTACCACATTACATATACCGGTAATTATAGGGGCTTGTTTATTGGGACCAAAGATAGGTGGAATACTGGGGTTCTTGTTTGGATTACTCAGTTTTATCAATAACAGTTTTGTCGCACCAATAGTCACTTCTTTTGTGTTTACCCCTCTTTATAGCTTAGGGGATTACCACGGAAATTTTGGCAGTTTAATCATCTGTTTTGTACCGCGTATTTTAGTTGGTGTATTTGCAGGGCTGATTTTCCAATGGATGGCAAGCAAAAAATGCCGCACTTATCTTTCTGGCTTCGTAGCTGGTTTGGTTGGTTCCATGACCAATACCATATTGGTCATGGGGGGGATCGCTCTATTTTTTGGAAGTGAATATGCCAGTGCGAAATCCAGTACCTTATTAGCTGTCATTGGTACCGCAGTTGGAGTGAATGGGGTACCAGAAGCGATTGTGGCGGCAATCCTTACAGCGGCAATTGTTACTCCACTACTTAAAATATTAAAACGAGGATAATTTTAGATCTTCTTGAATTGATTTGGAAAGGAATTATGGAATGAATGTAGTACAAGCTCATCACCATGAACACGGGATCATCCAGGAGTGGATTGAACAGTTTTACAGTTGGCTGTTCCATCTTACAGAAGGAGACAAACTACTGGAGGTAATTTCCCATTTTACTTATGACTTAATCCGGACTTTTTTCATTTTTGTGGTGGTGCTGGTAGCTGTTTCTTGGCTAAAAACATACATTCCAATTGAAAAGGTGCGGTGTGCCATGGCAAAACTGAATCCTTTTGCGGCGCTGATGTTAGCGGCGCTCTCTGGATTTGTAGCTTCTGCATGTATCTGTACCAATATCCCATTATTTTTTGGCTTTATAGCGTTTGGAATTCCGTTGCATTTAGCGATGACTTATTTGATTTCCGCTTCCCTGATTAATGCGGCGTCTTTATTACCAATGTTTGCGATGGCGGGATGGAAATTTACTTTGGTTTATCTGGTATGCTGTCTGATAATAGCAGTTGTTACAGGATTCTGTCTTTCCTTTGTAGGCGGGGAAAAATATTTGTATCAGGATAGTTTATCCCTGGCACCGCCAAACCAGGACGCTGCCTGGTCCCAGCGGAGAAGGTGGGGCTATGCGGTACATGAGTTAAAGCACACTATGGGGGAACAATGGGCTTATATTGTCCTGGGTGTTCTGATTTCCGCGTTAATCAATGGGTTTATGGATTTTGAGTTGGCACAAAAAATTTCTGATACCGGATTTTTAGGAGTCTTTTTGGTAACTGTATTGGGTATTATCCCTCATACGGATGTGGTTTCTTTATTGCCAGTAATTTCTAGTTTATTGCAATTGAATGTCACTTATGGGATTATTTTTTCCCTGGTGGTTTCTTTGGCGTTTTTCTCCCTGCCGATGCTGGTCATGGTAAAACGTACCATGAAATTGCGGTATATTTGGTATACCTGGGGGATCATGTTTGTATTAACCTTGGTATCAGGCGGATTACTTTTGGTGCTTTTCTGAGGTGAATTATGACAAACTCATTTCCATATTCAGACGACAACAAACGTTATCATACTTGGAATTATCACTTGCGCCATAAATTTGGCGAAAAGGTATTTAAAGTTTCGTTAAATGGAGGATTTACCTGCCCCAACATTGATGGAACAAAAGGGGTAGGAGGCTGTACCTACTGTTCCCATTATGGCAGTGGAGATTTTGCTGGAAATCCGCTGGAAAGCCTGCCGGAACAGTTTGAACAGGTCAAACAAAAGATGCACCAAAAATGGCCGGATGCCAGCTATATTGGCTATTTTCAGGCATATACCAATACATATGCCCCATTGGAGGAATTAAAACAAAAATACGAATCCATTCTCCAACTTCCAAAAGTAGTTGGGCTGAGCATTTCGACCCGCCCGGATGTCCTGCCAGATGATGTAGTCGATTACTTGGCAGAAATTAACCAGCGCACTTACCTGATTGTAGAACTGGGATTGCAGACCATCCACGATGAGACGGGCAAGCGGATCAACCGGCACCATACCTATCAGGACTTTTTGGAGGGCTACGAAAAACTACACCAAAAAGGGATTCCAGTTTGTGCCCACATCATAGATGGGCTGCCTGGAGAATCCCATCAGGATATGCTGGAGACAGCACAGGCATTATCTCAATTAGATTTGCATTGTATTAAAATTCACTTGCTGCATGTGTTAAAGCATACAGTGATGGCGGAACAATATCAAAATGGAGAATTCCCTTTGCTTCGTTTGGAAGAATATGTCCAGATTATCTGTGATCAATTGGAGGTGCTTCCACCAGAACTCATCATTCAACGTCTGACGGGAGATGGCGCAAAAGAAGATTTGATTGGGCCGCTATGGAGTCTGAAAAAATTTGTCGTGCTCAATGAGATTGACAAAGAGTTGGTACGGCGGGATAGCTGGCAGGGAAAATATTATCAAAAACCATAGGACAGGCGGTGAATAGGATGGGTTGGAAAAAAGAAAACTGGACAGCTCAGGATTATACGGAACTGCTGCAATATTTGCGAGAATCATCTGAATCAAAATTCCAGCAGTTTCAGCAGCGTTTAATACCGGATACAGCAATTTTAGGTATCCGCACGCCAGAGTTGCGGTCGATTGCCAAGGAAATTGCCAAAGGGAATGTGCCCGGGTTTTTACAGGTAGCCCAGCGAGATTGGCATGAGGAGCGGTTACTGCAAGGTTTGGTAATCGGTTATTGGAACGTTCCGTTTTCAGAACGTCTGGAGTATTTAACCAGCTATTTGCCCCTGATTGACAACTGGGCAATCTGTGATATGGTGTGTAATACATTAACCTGTTTTCAAAAAGATGCGCCGGAGGGGTTCCACTATTTGCTGGACCTGCTACAACAGGATAACCCCTGGATCATCCGCTTTGTATTGATTATGTTTTTATCCCACTATTTACAGGATGATTATATTGATAAAGTTTTGGAAGCCAGCGCTTCGGTTACAAATGACCATTATTATGTCCGTATGGGGAACGCCTGGCTGTTATCGGTTGCTTTTGTAAAATACCGTGATAAAACGGTGAATCTGTTAAAGAGCAGCCGGCTGGACGATTGGACCTATCATAAAACACTGCAAAAGATTATGGAATCTAACCGGGTAGACCAGGTAACAAAGGAATGGATTTCTACCATGAAAGCATTAAGATAAAAAGGAGGGGCAGGCATGCTGCTGCCAAAACCGGTACAAACCGCGTTGCAATTATTAGAACAAAATGGATTTGAAGCCTATGTAGTAGGGGGCTGTGTTCGGGATTTACTGTTGGGTTTACAGCCAACCGATTATGATATTACTACCAACGCATTGCCAGGACAAACTCAACAGGTGTTCCAGCAGATGCGGGTCATTGAAACAGGGAAAAAACACGGGACAATTACCGTGTGGATCGATAATATGCCGTTGGAAATTACAACTTATCGGATTGATGGGGATTACAGCGACAACAGGCGTCCTGATGCTGTAAGGTTTACTAGAAATCTGGAGGAAGATTTGGCACGCCGTGATTTTACTATCAATGCCATGGCGTACCATCCTGCCAAAGGAGTTGTCGACTATTACCATGGCCAGAAAGATTTAAAAAACCATTGTATCCGATGTGTGGGGGATCCCGAAACACGCTTTGCTGAGGATGCTTTACGAATTATGCGTGGGGTGCGTTTTTGTTCCACATTGGGGTTCCAATTAGAAGAACGGACGAAACAGGCATTATATGCAAAGCGCGGATTACTGGTACATGTTTCTCGGGAACGATTACGTGATGAGCTGAATAAGCTGTTGTGTGGTGATAATGTAAAACAGGTATTACTGGAATACACAGATATTATCGCTGAAATTATCCCTGAGATCATCCCCTGCCAGAATTTTGGACAGCATACCAAGTACCATATGTACGATGTTTGGGAACACACTGTCCATGCCTTGGCGAGCACAAAACCGGATTTAACTTTGCGTTTAACCATGTTGTTGCATGATTTGGCAAAGCCCCTATGCTTTAGCGTTTACGATGGGGTGGGGCATTTTTACGGCCATCAAGGAAAAAGCGCGGATTTGGCAGAACAGATTTTAAAGCGCCTGCATTATAGCAACGATTTTTCCCAGCTTGTTGTCACCTTAATTCGTTGGCATAGTGCGGAATTTGATGGAACAGCCCGTTCAGTGAAAAAATGGCTTCATAAATTAGGGGAATCTACTTTGCGTTATCTGTTCCAGGTACAGCGGGCGGATGTGATGGGAAAAGACCCGAATTATTGGTATGAAGCCAGGGAGATTGACCAGTTAGAACAATTACTGGAACAGATTATTCGTGAAGGTCAGTGCTTTCAAATAAAACAGCTTGCGGTCAATGGCAATGATATGCAACAGATTGGTATCCAACAGGGACGTATGGTTGGAAAAACGCTGGAATATTTATTGGATTTGGTAATTCAAGAAAAAATCCCAAATCAAAAACAGGTTTTATTGGATACCGCAAAAGAATATCTGGTAAGACAAACGGCGAGTAACAGTGAGAATTAAGGAATTAGTATCCTCGAGTATAAAGTGTAACACGGGCAAGAGATTTATTCTAGGTTTAGCACTGTGTTACGTCTTTAGTAGCTCGTACACAAAACAGGTATTATTAACTACTAAAGTTTGCCGACTAGAATTATATTTCCATTAAAGTTTATTCTGCCTTTATTGTGTTGGTTTGTCAGTGATTAAACAATCATGGAAATAGAAGCTGAATAAACCAATTGGAATAAATATATACTAATCACTTTACTATCATTTTTTGATCCTTTAGGATGTCCTATAGAAAAATCCTGTGCAAAGTTTTGTTTTAATGGAAGATAAAAGAAATAGCAAAAAACTCCTGTGCATGTAGCGCAGGAGTTTTTTCTATATGAGAAGAAAGAGAAAAGAAATTTATTTTTTGCGTTTGGTGATTACAAGAGCAGCACCAGTTGTACCGAATAAGGTAAGGATACCAATAAATGGGGCAACATCACCGGTTTGAGGAAGGTTATCTGCTGGATTGGAAGAAGTAGAAGAATTGCTAGAAGTATCGGATGGTGTGGATGGTTCAGAGGTGGATCCAGAGGAAGTGTCGTCAACTACCCGGTCTGTTTGTATCTGGATCAGTTGGGCTGGTTCTACCATCCCCAGTTTTACTGGTGTTGCGGAAGCGAATTGCAAATATGCCTGTTGGTTCTGTCCGTTTCCGTCTTCCCCTTCTAATCCGTACTTGATCAGACGGTTGCGGATGCCAACTACTAATTGAATGGAAATTGTGTTTTCACCTGGTTTTAAGTATTGGGAAATATCTAGCTGATATGGTGCCATTGGTACAGCGATTGCTTCGCTTCCATTTACTGAAATTTCAGGTACGCCATATAGTGTGCCAAGCTGTAGGATATAATCCTGGGTTGGGTCTACTTTGTCCAGATTAAATGTTGTCGTATAAACGCCTGGGTCAGCGTTGTATTTTAAGGTTGGGTTGTCCCTCCAATTGGTGAGGGCTTGTTCACCTGTTGCGGTATAGGTACCATTTACATCCTGTCCAGTAACAGTCAATGTCCATTGGTCAAGATTGGTTGTAGCAACTGGCTCATCTGATGCAATAGGGTTGCCTTCGGATAAATCTGCTTTGGTAAATACTTCGGAGGAAGCGCCGATCAATACAATGGATCCTTTTGCGGTTACTTCACCCTGTACAGTGCCGTTTACAACAGGAACTTCGTAAATTTCGCCTGTTTGGGCATCCAGTACATAAGCTGTAGTTAAGCTGGAATCCAGTTGGAAGGTAACAGGAGTTGTTTCATCGCTGTCATTGGTTACAAAAATCATCTGCCCATTATCGCCTAAGTCACGGCGCATGGAAGCCAGGTGTTCGTTGGTTTCAAAAGAAATTTCTGGGCAGGAATTTTCTTTTACAAAGGCAGCCATTTGAGTTGCGTCGGTAATGTTAGGGCTGTTTTCACGGGTAATCATAGTTTGTGCCAGGTTTGCAACAATTGCATCCTGTGCTGCGTAATCGCCAGCGCAGTAAGAAGGCTGCATAGAAGGTACTGTCCCGTATACCGCGATAGGAGCACCTGCTGTAGATAACTGGTCGATTGCAGTCATTGTAGATACCGGGATGGAGGACACATCAGGGATTACCAATGCGTCATAGGTTTTTCCGTTCACTACAATGCCATTATCATAGGTAGCGGATTCAATCAGCTCTTCATTGATCCAATCCCATGCCAAACCTGCGTCATCCAGAGCATTAATTACTGGGGCGAATTGGGCGCTGGTCTCATCTGAGAACAATGGCAGGTATACCAGGACATCAGCGGTGGATTTTCCTTCACGGAACAAGTATTGTAACCGTGCTACATAGTCATTTAAAGAATCAATATAATTGAAATATGGGTCTACTTCAGAAATCGTAGTGGAAATATCATATCCACTGTAATTGGAGCAGAAAGCGGACCAGTTTTGGATCCCGTAACTGTTGTTTTCATCGTTGTATACATAAGGGAAACCGTGGTAGATCATTTCGTTTACACCGGATAATAAAATCTGGTCAGCCTGTTGGCGGTATACTTCCGGAGTCATTTTAAAGTTTCCAGCACCATCTTCATCTACATAGAATACCATGGACTCACAGCTTACCATGTTTTTATCGTAGAAATGGGCGCCAGAGCTAACTACTTTATTGTTCGCGACATTGCTTTGTTCGGTTTCTGGAATATCTTCCATACTGGTAGCTTTAATAATATCAATTGGTGGATTGTATCCCTGCTGACGGAACAGCAAGCCGGTATCTTCCAGTGCTTTTTGGCTTTCCGCATACCATCCGTCATAAAAGCCGTTCGCAATGGCTCTGTTGTAGTCGTAATTCAACCGGTCATTGATGCCGGCGTTTTCGGCATCTTCAAAGGCGAATTCTGGTGCTGTAGCACCGGCAGCCCAGGAAGCGATCTGGTCTTTTCCAGGTGTTAAAAGGGCAGGGATGTATTCGGTAATGTCGTATCCATTGATTTCCTCAAAATCTTCTAGAATGGTATCACTGTAAATCCTCTGCGCAAAGAACTCGTAGCTGTCGTTAAACGCTGCCCGTAAAGTTCCATCTTCTGTATAAGGAAGCAATGTTTTGATCTGTTCCAGCCAGTTGTCGTAATAGCGTGCAACAGCGTCTGCGTCCAATACATTTACCATGTAGGATTCTTCCCCTGGAGCTCCTACTTCTACAGAGCCGATTGGATTGCTTCCAACATACATGGAGTATACTGCGATAATCTGCCATTGTGCGGATGGGTCTGGGCATGTCCAGTTAAAAGTTCCGCTTTCCTTATCAAAATCAGTGATTTTTTCTACACTGGTCATGTCGATTGTTACGGTGTCGTTGAGTACCTTGTAGTCAGGATTCCGTTCCCCATCCATTACTTTGGCGGCCAATAAGGTAACCAGTTCAGCAGTTTCTGGATGATAGTTCATGGTGCGCCATCCTGGACCAACGGTTGATTCGTTGTTATTAGGGTCAAGCAACTCATACATATAGTTTTTGTCACTTAATGTAGGGATAGTAGCGTTTACCTGATCGCTGTTTACTGTGACATCAGCGGACATTAATGTCTGTTCATTGTCCTCCAAAGGAACAAAGTCAGCACCGGCACAATAACCGCTGCCCATATTCAGGTCTACTACCATCCCTTTTTCCTGGGCAAAATCTAATACAGCCCGCACTTTTTCAAAAAATTCTTCTGTACCAAAGTCTTTGACAGGGCTGTTTGGGTCTGAAGTAGCTTCTGGTTTTAAGGAATAGTCGAATGGTTGGATTTCTACCCCACCAAAACCATTGTCGTATAATACCTGCATTTCCCGCAACAGTTCGTCTACCTGGACATCTCCACCAGGCCACCACCAACGTACTTTTGGACGGTTTTCACGGCTCGGGTTTTTAAAATTTTCTGCCAAGCTGGAAGATTGGCTATCGGTTGCCATAGCTGGAAAGCTCGCAATTGTAGCAGTAGCCGCTAAAGCCGCAGCCATACCAACTGCAAGTATCCTTTTTTTCCAAGAATATCTCATAATTTTCCTCCCTGTAATGATTTGTGTGTTCTTTGTAACAATTTCATTATAGCAAAACAAAAATAAATAAAAAATATAAAAAATAGAATAGATTCGTTCAAAAATATTAAAAAGTAGAACAAAAAATATGGTGTGATATACAATTGTTTTGTGTAAAATGAAGTGAAAAAATTAGTGTTTTCATCTAAAAATTTACTTTTTAATTTGATTGTTTTGAATAAATTCAAAAGGTTAATTTGTGGAAATATGATAATCGAAAAAGAAAAAAACTATTATATTTTACAGTTTTTTTAGGAGCTAACTTGAATCAGGTATATTGAAATATTGAAAAAAAGTGAATATAATGAAAATAGCCAGAAAAGAAAAAATGATTAGAACGATAAGGGAGGAATAGGATGTCAGAGATTCAAACATTAGAGCAGTTTATCATGTCCTATGCCAAAGACAATGTGACGGGTAGCAAGGAGTTTTCCCAATTTACCAATTCTCATAATGGGTATTGTGTTCATAAGCAGGATGGGACAGCAGTGTTTGGGACACAACGGATTTTTCGGGGAGACCATTTGAGGATTTATCTCCATCCTTATAACGCCCCTTTATATGGGCTTTCTCCAAAACACTACCATAATTATTTTGAAATGGGGTATCTATTTCGAGGAAAAGCTGTCAGTATCAGTGATGGGGTGGAAACAGAACTAAACGCAGGGGATCTGTTTATTTGTAATTTACAGTCCCTCCATCAATGTAAAACTTTTGGTACAGACGATTATCTATTTAATATCATGATTATGCCAAGTATGTTTGATGATAGCTTTTTGCAGATGATTGAAGGGAACCATCTGTTTACATCGTTTTTTATGAATTCCATCATGAATGTAAATAATGAGAACAGCTGTATGGTTTTTCATTTGCAGCCAGAAAGTTCCCTGCAGTTTTTCCTGCATAAATTGATGGTAGAATATCTGTCTCATCCAGAGCAAAAAGACCCTGTTTATTTACGGCTGCTATTGGCATGTTTTTTTCGGGAATTGGGGAGGAATTATGGGGACAAAATGGAACAGGAAAGCCAGCAGGAACAAAAAGATTTGTCTATTTCCCAGGTAATTTCCTACTTAACAGACCATTTTTCTACCGCTACCCTGCAATCTACTGCGGAACATTTCCACTATACTACTCGGTTTATGACAGGGTATATTTCCCGTTATACCAACCAGTCTTTTTCTGATATCATGAAAGAATTAAAGTTGCGAAAGACCTGTGAGTATATTTTGAATACTGATGATACTTTTGAGGTTATTGCGGAAAAAGTGGGATATAGTAGTAGCGGTTATCTAAACTCTGTCTTTCGCAAAAAATTTGGAATGAGCATGGGGGAATACCGAAAGTACCATCGTGGAAAAAAATAATGTTTTATGATATGTTCATCTTAGAAACTAATGAGAACAACTATTGAATTTATATACAAAAAGAGAAATCCGTAGAGTTGGATTTCAATGGCATCTTCAAAATGAATACCCTAGTAAGTATCTAAAGAAAAAACGCCCTATTTTTATAGGGCGTTTTTAAAGGTTCAGCTATAAAGTTAATCTTCCCGGTTGTTATGGCTTCTTCTCGTTTCCACTGCCATGAGAAAATCATAAACAGGTTTTAGTTGTTCAAAACCTTTGGCAATTGTTTGGTATAAATCTTCCGAGAAAACCAGGTCGAAATCTGTAATGGTATTGGAAACTCCAATCTGCTTCCGATCTAGCCAGTTTTTGATATCCTCTGGTTCATTTGGCGCTTTGCTCCGTTTCAATGGTTCCCCATATAAGGAGAAGATTTTTGCTTTTTCCACTGCCTGTTTTGCCTGTAAAAAAGCAGGTTCTTTCTTTAAAATCATATCCCGGTAGCACAGCATAGATTCACTGGATACTTTGTAGTATCCCACTCCATATTCAAGACCATTGGCGGAAATATCAGCAAAATATGCAGGTAATCCATGGTACAGTTTTTTATCTCGGATAAACAAAATCCACATATTATCTCGGTACAAAGATTTATCTTTGGAAAAACGAGTGTCCCGATAAATACGTGAAATCGCTTTTGTGGGCTTTGGAATTGTAATAAATTGAGGGTCAATTTTCAGTACAGTTGGAGTTAATTTTTCTACCAAATCGACCAGAGGGTCTAATACTAGTTCCTGATATTCCTGCTTGTGGGAATGGAACCATTCTTTGTTATTATTGAGTTTGTTTTCAAATAAAAAGTCCAGTGTTTGAGGGGTAAAACGCATCCAATCATTCCTCCTTAGAAGATCTGCCTCATCCAAAATAGAAATGGTACGATTGATAAGATTATTATACCGTTATTTTAGAAAAAAGACAAATCTATTTTTTCGACAATATCAGATTCTAGTATAGAAGGAATGGAAGATAGAAAAACAGAATGATCAAAATATAGGATAGATACAAGTATGAATTTTTGTAGATTATAGTAAAATAGAGTAAGGATTATATTTTAGTGTGATAAAAGGGTACAGAATGTTATCTGTACCCTTTTGGATTATTCTCCTAAGAAATAATGGCCATATGCGTCCGCTGCCAAAATAGCGGATTTTACTTTTTCCGGTGTTACTTCAAATGGCATATTATGTAGCGTATCATTTTCTGCACAGGCGGCTGTTGCTACTGCCATGATTTTTTCATCGGTTACTTCTTGGACACCCAACTGTTTTAAGGTGACAGGAAGGCCGACTTCAATACAGAAGTCAATAATATCCGCTAGTTCTTCCATTGGAATGTTTTCCAGAATCAATTGTGTAATCGTACCAAACGCTACTTTTTCCCCGTGGTACATATGGTGGCATTCTTCCAGTACAGTAAATCCATTATGAATTGCATGGGCACCAGCAAGTCCACCGCTTTCAAAGCCTAAACCAGAAAGTAAGGTATTAGCTTCAATCACCTTTTCAACGGATTCTGTACAAGCACCAGCTTCCAACGCGATTTTTGCTTTCACACCTTCTTCCATCAAGGTATCAAAACAGAGTTTTGCAAGTGCCATAGCAGCTCCAGTTGCCTTTCCGCCAGCACATGTAGCAGCATCGGAGCGTTGGCATGCCCTTGCTTCAAAATAGGTAGCCAAAGCATCCCCAATCCCTGCAACTGTTAAACGGACAGGGGATTTTACAATAATATCAGTGTCCATTAATACTAGGTTTGGATTAGAAGGAAGGAATAAATATTCCTCAAACACCCCTTCATCGGTATAGATAACAGAAAGGGCACTACATGGAGCATCGGTAGAAGCAATGGTCGGACAGATTAATACAGGTGTGTTTTTATAATAGGCAACTGCTTTTGCAGTATCAAAGATTTTTCCACCACCAATACCAATTACAAAATCACAGTTTTCCTGCTCCATTACGGCTACCAAACGGTTGATTTCGTTTTTACTACATTCTCCGTTGAACAAGTCAAATTGATAGGTGCAATCCTGGTTTTGGAAACTCGCTTCAATTTCCGCGCCAATTCGTTTTTTTCCACCACTGCTAATCAGGATTAAAGCTTTTTTTCCGTATCCAGCAGCATATTCTCCAATTTTTTTCATTTCTCCAGAACCCTGTATATATTTTCCAGGGCTAATTAAAACTTTTGCCATGATAAAAACCTCCTTACTTTACAAAAG
The DNA here is from genome assembly GCF_900095865.1 of Massilioclostridium coli. Lineage (GTDB taxonomy): Bacteria > Bacillota > Clostridia > Oscillospirales > Ruminococcaceae > Massilioclostridium > Massilioclostridium facile. Next base: position 118,489 of record NZ_FMIZ01000005.1, read on the forward strand.
ACACGTCTTTTATTTATTCAAATTATAACATAGCCAAAAGATAAAATACAGCGATTTATAAAAATATTTTTCGGTTGTTTTGTAAAGAAGAGTCTGGATAAAATTTGTATAAAAAAGCAAAAATAACCTTCCTTTTTTCTTGCGGTTATGGGCTTTGTTGTGATATAATAAAAAATAAAAAGAATTGTATTTTAGGAGGCGAATCGGTTTGAAACGGAAGGACTACCTTTCTTGGGATGAATATTTTATTGGGATTGCAATGCTCTCCGCACAACGCAGTAAAGACCCTAATACACAAGTAGGGGCGTGTATTGTAGATGGGGATCATAAAATTTTATCATTGGGCTATAACGGCATGCCAGTAGGGTGTAGTGATGACCGGCTTCCTTGGAATAATCAAGGGGATGCTTTAAATACAAAATATATGTTTGTGTGCCATGCAGAACTAAATGCTATTTTAAATAGTGGGAAAGATTTAAAAGGTTCTACTATTTATACCACCTTGTTCCCCTGTAACGAGTGTGCCAAGGCAATTATCCAGGCAGGAATTCGGCATGTGGTATACTTATCGGACAAATATGCAGAGACTGATGCTACTATTGCTTCTAAAAGAATGTTTGATATGGCAGGAGTCACCTACCATGAATATAATCTTCATGGCAAGACGTTAGAGTTGAATTTATAAAATTAATTATCTTACTTTAATAGAAATTCTATCCCAATAGAAAGATAACTAGAACATTTTTCAAACAACGGTTTTTTGATTGGATTCCCTTAATATATCAATTGAAACAGATTTTAGAATCAATAGTATTTTAATGGTATAATGTAATAAAAATTGCCTATCTGAGTTCACAGATTCAGATAGGTTTTTTTATTTGTTTTGTTTGTTACAGTTTGGAAATAAATTATTCACTGGTTTTTTTGGCTGCCCGATTGTAAATTGGAAAGTAATATGATAAAATAAAAATGATTATCATGGATGATTATGTGGTTTTTCAGAGAGGGGGATAAGATTGAAAAGGATCATTGCGGTTATCTTGGCTTGTTTATGTTGTATTTCCTTAACGGGATGCGACTATGTCCAAACAGATATTGATAGCATGATCTCCCCACCGAAAATGACAGAACAGCAAGCGGATATTTACAAGGCAATGAAAAAGTCTTCCCTAGTCGAGGATGATGTTGTACTAAAATACCCACAGAATGGGACCAACCGCTCCGCAATTGTGATGCAGGATATTGATACCGAGATTTCTGAGGAAGCAATGGTATTTTATAAAAATGTAAGTAAAACAACATCCAGCGATATGGGGCTAAAAATTTGTTTGTTGGACCAGATAGATGGAAACTGGAAGGCAAAATGGACCGTTCCCCTCAGCGGGACCTCGATTGACCAAGTTTCTTTTTTAAAGGAACCGGATACTAACCAGAAATTTGTGATTGTAGGGACATCTGATGAGAAAAAAACGCAAAAGCAATATCAGGTATTCTCCTACACACAGCAGGGCTTTTACGAAGTATACACCAACTCTTACCAAGTGTTGGAAGTATATGATTTAAACCAAGATGGTAGAGATGAGATCATTACTGTAGTACAATCAGGGGATTTACAGGATAGCAAGGCCACTGTAAAAGAAAAAACACAAATTGAAACCATGGCGGTGGTAACAGAATATCTTGGAGGGCAATTCCATCAAACATACCAAACGCCCATGAATCAAATTGTTGCGGATTATATTAAAATTACAAAAAATGAGGATTCGTTTGGCCGGCCTGCCTTATTCTTGGATGAACTGATTGGAAGCTCTACTTATGCAACCGAAATTTTAACTTTTTCGGATGGACAACTGGTGAATTTAACCTATGGTTCGGATATTTTTAGCCAAACAGTAAGGACGCAAGTGCCTTCCTGTTATGATATTAACAGGGATGGGAAAATCGAGATCCCGAATACCAGCTTTATGCCTGGTTATAACGAGGAAAGTGAAAATCCAGTGTATTTGACAAAATGGTACCAACTGGAAAATGGAGTATTCCAACTGGTAAGTAACACCTATATTAACTACGCACAAGGATTTGGAATTATTTTGCCCCAAACCTGGGAGCAAACAGTAAGCGCCAACTCTGTTGTGGAAAAAGATGAGATCGATTTTTATATTTATCAGGATAATACAGAACAACAGGAAAAGATTTTTACTTTAAAAATGGATACTTCTGCCAACATCCGAAGTACCGGGATGCCAACGGGGTATTTTGAAATTATGACAATGGGGCAGATTGTATTTTTGGCGAAATTGTACCAAACTTCTGACCCACAATACAATTTGACAGAACAGCAATTAAAAGAAAATTTTATTGATTTACATTTAATGGGGGAATAGAAGGATGAAAAGAATTTTAGTCTGTGAGGACGAAGACGCAATCCGTGATTTTGTGGTGATTAATCTGGAGCGTTCTGGCTATACAGTAGTGGATGTTAGTTGTGGGGAAGATGCCCTGCGGGTATTTGAGGAGCAACATGGCGATTTTGACATTGCCTTATTGGATATTATGATGCCAGGAATTGATGGCTTTGAGGTATGCAAAAAACTCCGAGAAAAAAGTAGCACCATTGGGATTATTATGCTTACCGCAAAAACGCAAGAGATGGATAAGGTACGTGGCTTAATGTTGGGCGCAGATGATTATGTGGCAAAACCATTCAGCCCTTCTGAACTGGTTGCGAGGGTGGATGCTATTTACCGCCGTGTCAACATGATGGTAAATCAGCCTCAACAGATTAAAACCATTGTATCTGGTCCATTTGAATTGAATCCGAAAAGCCGGATTCTCAGTAAAAACGGGGTGCCGATTGACTTGACCCAGGTGGAATACCAGATTATGGAGATGTTTTTGAAAAATCAAAATATCGCTCTTGATCGCACTCAAATCCTCAACCAGATTTGGGGGGATAACTACTATGGCGATGTAAAAATTGTGGATGTAAATATACGCCGTTTGAGAATGAAGGTGGAGGATGAACCATCTTCCCCCAAATATATCCAGACTATCTGGGGTTTTGGGTATAAGTGGAGTAATGGAAACTGATTTTAACTGAAAAAATGAGGAGGTGTAATTTTTGTCTGTAAAAAAAAGCATCACCCAACGGTGGATGGTCAATACATTAGGGTTGATTTTATTATTGTTGATCGTCCTTAACATCGGGTTTGCGTACAGTATCAAAAATTATTACTACTCCGGAGTTCGGCAGGCGGTTATTTCCAGCGTGGATTCCAATTTCAAACTGATCCAGCTCTACTCGAATGATCCGACCAAAAATATTAGCAGTGAAATTAGAAACCTGGTGGAAAGCTATTCTGAAAAGGATACCATTGAATTGATGTCGATTGATTTTAATGGGAATATCACCTATACTTCCAGCGGATTCCCCTATATGGGGGAAAGCAATCCACCGGATTATGTGCAGGCATTGAACTCGGCGGATGGGAAGGGGTACCATGTAGGCAAACTGGAGACAGGGGAAAAATACATGGCAGTTACCTCGTTGATTACCGTAACCAATAATCAGTTTTCCGCCTTACGTTATATGGTTTCCCTGGAGCAGGTAGACTCCCTGCTGTTAAAGCTAGTGCTGCTGTTTATTGGGGTTAGCATTATTATTGTTTTATTTGTGATTATATCCGGTTCCTTTTTTATCAACTCCATTGTCCGCCCTGTGCGAGAAATGGGGGTTACCATGCGAAAAATCGCAGCAGGTGATATGAAAGTACGGATGCGGTGGGATTCCCAGGATGAACTGGGGGAACTTTGCGAAACGATTAATTATATGGCGGATGAGTTATCCAATTCAGAACAGTTGAAAAATGAATTTATTTCTAGCGTTTCTCATGAGTTGAGGACGCCATTGACTGCCATCCAGGGATGGAGTGAAACTATTTTAAGTATTGGGGTAAACGACACTGAAACCGTAAAAAAAGGCATGCGTGTGATCAGCAATGAAACCGAACGCCTTTCCGATATGGTGGAAGAATTACTGGATTTTTCTAGGATTCAAAACGGACGTTTTAAATTGGTAAAGGATAAAATGGATATCCTGGCAGAGCTGGAAGAAGCAGTATTAATTTATACCGAACGGGCAAAACGGGATGGGAAACAGCTGGTCTATGAGGATATGGAAATGTTGCCCATTATTTATGGAGATAAAAACCGAATTCGACAGGTGTTTATCAATATCATTGACAATGCGTTGAAATATTCTGATGCTGGCGATACCGTTACCGTTACCGCACAGGCGGTAGAACATAAAATAGTGGTGACAGTGGAGGATACCGGCTGTGGCATTGCGGAAAAGGATTTGCCACGGGTAAAAGAAAAGTTTTATAAAGCGAATAACACTCGCCGTGGCTCTGGAATAGGGTTAGCAGTTGCCAGCGAAATTATAGCCATGCACGATGGTACGCTTACCATAGAAAGCCAGGAGAATGTTGGAACAAAAGTGGTAATCACTTTGCCAATTGATCAGGGAACTAATGAACAAACAATTACAGATTTTCCACCAGAAACCGGTGGGATAACAGAAAAAGGGTGACAAAATTGAACAAACCAATTAAAAGCAAAATCGGAGGTCAGGCGCTGATTGAGGGCATTATGATGCGCGGGCTTGACAAAACTTCTATGGCGGTACGGCTGCCAAATGGGGAAATTGATGTAGAAAAATGGGATTCTGGAGATTTAGTGCATCCAAAGTGGTACCGGAAAATTCCACTTGTGCGGGGCTGTGTAAATATGGTAGAATCTTTGATTGTGGGCTATAAGTGCTTGATGAAATCCGCGGAGAAGTCCATTCCTGATGATGAGGAAGAGGAGGAACCTTCCAAATTTGAACAAAAAATAGAATCTATTTTTGGGGATAAACTGTTTAAAATTGTTGGAACAATTGGTACTATATTGGGCGTAGTATTGGCGTTATTGCTTTTTATGTACGTTCCAATGCTGATTGTAAAAGGTATTTCTTATTTGGTACCGCTGGGAGGATGGAAAACCGTAATAGAAGGTATTATTAAAATTATTATTTTTATATTGTACTTATGGGGGGTATCCCGTTTAAAGGATATCCGGCGTACCTTTGAATACCATGGTGCGGAACATAAATCCATTGCTTGCTATGAAGCAGGAGAAGAATTGACGGTGGAAAACATCAAAAAATACCGTCGTTTCCATCCTCGTTGTGGAACAAGTTTCCTTTTAATTGTTCTGGTCATTAGTATTTTGGTATTCTCTGTAGTGACCTGGAACAGCATGTTAATCCGCATTTTATTAAAAATCGCTTTGCTTCCTGTTGTGGTAGGGATTTCTTATGAGATTATTCGTATTGCAGGGCGTTATGATAATATTGTAACACGAATTATTTCCGCACCAGGATTATGGCTGCAACGGCTGACAACCCGTGAACCGGATGCAAGCCAGATTGAGGTTGCGATTGCCGCATTAAAAGAAGTCCTTCCAGAAGATCGGGATGTTGACCGGTGGTGAAATAGATGGATTTAAGACAACTGCAAATGGCAGTAAAAAATATTCTGTTAGAACATACAGGGGATTCCGCTGGATTTGAGGCGTTTTGTTTGGTGCAACTGGCAACAGGGAAAGAGCGTCAACAAATCCTGTTGGGAAAAGGGGAGCCTGTCCCACAGGAGCAACAACAAAAGGCTCTGGAGCTGGCACAACAACGCGCCAAGGGCTACCCACTTCAATATTTGTTGGGACAATGGGAATTTTATGGACGGGAATATTCGGTTGGGGAAGGGGTATTGATCCCTCGCCCTGACACAGAAACCATCTGTGATTGGGCAATTGAATGGATCAATGGACGTCAATTGCAGATTGTTGACCTTTGTGCGGGTTCCGGCTGTATTGGGATCACCCTGGCCTTGGAGTGTCCTGGCTGTATGGTGGACGCAGTGGAACTTTCTCCACAGGCGATCCCCTATTTGTCTAAGAATATCGTCCGCCATCATGCGAATGTCACCCTGATAGAAGGGGATGTGTTGCAGGAGCAGCTGGTTCACCAGGTAAGAACATTTGATCTTATTGTGAGCAATCCCCCTTATTTGACCGCCCAGGATATGGAGGAATTGCAAAAGGAAGTAACATATGAGCCGGCAATGGCTTTATATGGCCAACAGGATGGATTGTACTTTTACTGGGAAATCACAAGGTTATGGAAAGAAAAATTAAATCCTGGTGGAATGGTCGCCTATGAAATTGGAATGGATCAGGAACAGGATGTAATAAAGATATTGCAGGAGCATGGTTTTGTACAGATTGGGTGCCGTCAGGACCTCAATCATATTACCCGTGTGGTGTATGGAATGAAACCAGCTGATTGAGGAGGTTTTCGATAGATGGCTAAAAAAGAGGTAGGAAAAAAACAGTTTAATAAAAAAGACTTAATTGCGGATAAGAAAAAAGCGCTGGAAACCGCTTTGGAACAGATTGAACGCCAGTTTGGACAGGGAGCTGTGATGAAATTGGGGCAGTCTGCCGCCATGAATATTGAAGCGATTTCCACCGGTTCCCTGGGCATGGATATGGCATTGGGAATTGGCGGTGTACCAAGGGGAAGGATTGTAGAAATTTACGGTCCGGAATCTTCTGGTAAAACCACTGTTGCCCTTTCCATTATTGCACAGGCGCAGAAAGATGGCGGTGAAGCTGCTTTTATCGACGTAGAACATGCGTTGGACCCAACTTATGCGGAAGCTTTGGGGGTTGACATTGATTCGTTGCTGGTTTCCCAGCCAAGTTCTGGAGAACAGGCATTGGAAATTGCGGAGGCATTGGTGCGTTCTGGTGCGATAGATGTCATTGTTATCGACTCTGTTGCTGCGATGACTACAAAAGCGGAAATTGAAGGGGAAATGGGGGATACCCACGTTGGTCTGCAAGCCCGTTTGATGTCCCAGGCGATGAGGAAGCTCACAGGAATTGTAGGAAAAACCAATTGTGTGGCGATCTTTATCAATCAGGTGCGTGAGAAAATTGGCGTCATGTACGGGAACCCAGAAACTACTCCAGGTGGCCGTGCCCTGAAATTCTATGCGTCTGTCCGGATGGAAATCCGACGTTCCGAAGCGATTAAAAATGGTAGTGCAATTATCGGTAACCGCACAAAATGTAAAGTGGTGAAAAATAAAGTGGCTCCTCCATTTAAAGAGGCGGAGTTTGATATTATGTATGGGGAAGGGATTTCTTATGTTGGGGAAGTCCTGGATATGGCAGTTAGTTTGGATATTGTAAAACGTTCCGGTGCCTGGTTCAACTACAATGGGGAACATTTAGGCCAGGGACGTGATAATTCCAAAAAATATTTAAAAGAACACCCTGAAGTATTAGAAGAACTGGCTAGCTTGATTAAACAGAACCAAGAACAGCTGGAACCTCCAAAAAAGAAAAAGACAGCGGTAGAAAAAGCGGTTTCCAAAGCGGAAGAAAAAGCGGAACCGGTCACTGCTAATACAGTGGCGGAACCCAACCTGGATATCAAACCGGATGAGGCTGATTTTGAAGGATGAGAATCACAGGGATTGAAAAGGCAAAAGGCCGGAGCTACAAAATTTTTGTAGATGGGGAGTACTGGTATATCCTGCATGCCGAATTGGTAGTGGATCATAAACTAAAAGAAGGGCTTTCCGTTACAGAGGAACAGCTGGAAGAAATCCGTTATGAGGCGGATTATCGGAAAGCTAGGGAACGTGCCCTATACTTGCTGGAATACCGGGACCATTCCCGAAAAGAATTAATTGATAAACTGCTCCGTTCGGTAAATAATCTCCATATTGCGGAAGAAATAGCGGATAAAATGGAGGAATACGGTTTTTTAGATGACGAGCGGTACGCAAAAAAACTGGCGCGGGATTTCCTGGAACGGAAACGTCTAGGAAAACGGCGCGCCGGTTTTGAAATGATGAAAAAAGGGGTTTCCCGTGATCTGGCACAACAAGTGTTGGAGGAATACGAGATTGACCCCCAAGAGCAGTTGGTTTCTTTGCTGGAACGCAAATATGCCCGTTATTTAGGGGATGAAAAAGGCAGACGTAAAGTGGTAAACGCTTTGTTGCGTTTAGGTCATCCTTATGATGAGATCAAGCAGGCATTGCAGCAATTTGAAGACCAACAGGAATATGATGAGGAGTTTTAGACGGATGACAATAAAAGTTGGAATGGTATCTCTGGGATGTCCCAAAAACCAGGTGGATGCGGAAATGTTGCTCAGCAATATGTCAAACTATGGCTACGCCATTACATCCAATCCAGAAGAAGCGGATGTTGTTGTAATTAACACCTGCGGCTTTATTGAAAGTGCCAAACAGGAATCCATTGATACCATATTGGATTTTTGTGAACGGAAAGGGCAAGGCAATCTAAAATGTGTGGTAGTTACAGGTTGCTTGGCGGAACGGTATCAGCAGGAGTTGGCAAAAGAGATTCCAGAAACCGATGTTGTGTTGGGGATTGGAGCAAATGGTGAAATTGCAAAAGCCATTGAACAGGCGTTAGAAGGGAAAAAGGTAGCGGCGTTTGCACCAAAATGCGAGCTTGCGTTGAATGGGGACCGCATGTTGACCACACCGCCTTACCTGGCTTATTTAAAGATTGCAGAGGGCTGTAATAACTGTTGTACGTATTGTGCTATCCCATCGATCCGTGGGCCATACCGCAGCCGCGAAATGGGGGATATCCTCAAAGAGGCGAGATGGTTGGCAGAAACCGGTGTGAAAGAACTGGTTGTGGTGGCGCAGGATACCACCCGTTATGGGGAGGATCTATATGGAGCTTCCAAATTACCGCAGTTATTAGAGCAGCTCTGCGAAATCGAGGGATTCCACTGGATCCGTGTGTTATACTGCTATCCAGAGCGGATTACAGACGAACTGCTGGATGTTATCGCAACCCAGCCAAAAATCGCAAAATATTTGGATGTTCCTATCCAGCACATCAATACATCTGTGTTAAAACGGATGAACCGCCGTAGTACTAAGGAAGAAATTTTAGATGTAATCCAAAAAATTCGCACAAAGGTACCAAATATCACATTGCGTACCTCCTTGATTGCTGGTTTCCCAGGGGAAACAGAAGAACAGTTTGAAGAATTAGTGGAGTTTGTAAAACAAGTGAAGTTTGACCGGATGGGATGCTTCGCTTACTCTCAGGAAGAGGGCACTCCAGCGGGAAGGATGCCAGAACAATTAGAAGATGCTGTAAAACAACGCCGTGCAGAACTAGTGATGTTGGAACAGCAAACCATCAATGGGGAACACAACCGTGCTTTGCTGGGAAAAACAATCGAGGTGCTGGTAGAAGGCTTTGATTATGATAATAGCTGCTATTATGGGCGCAGCGAGGCGGACGCTCCAGAAATCGATGGAACAGTACTTTTTGTATCCGAGCAAGAACACGATGTAGGGGAATTTGTCACTGTTAAAATCATTGACGCAACAGAATACGACCTGATGGGTCAGGTAGTACAGGAGGAAACAGAATGAACACACCAAATAAATTGACGGTACTGCGGATTTTGCTGGTTCCATTTTTTGTAGCGTTTTTGTTGATAAAACAGATTCCGTACAATTACCTGTGGGCAACTTTGATTTTCGCGATTGCCTCGATTACCGATACCATTGACGGGAAAATGGCGCGTAAATACAATCTGGTCACCGACTTTGGAAAATTTATGGATCCATTGGCGGATAAAATTCTAGTTACCTCCGCTTTGGTTTGCTTTATTGAACTGGGTTTTGTCAACTCGATTATGGTCGTTATTATTCTGGCACGGGAGTTTATGGTAACCTCTTTGCGGCTGATTGCCAGCGGAAAAGGCAAAGTGATTGCAGCCAGCATGTGGGGAAAGGTAAAAACGGTTTCCCAAATGGTTGGGATTGTAGTGATCCTATTATTGCAGACGGTATACCAGTTCACTCCATTTGCAAGTATGGATCTCATCGTAATGATTGGTCAAATTCTCATGTGGATTGCCACCTTGTTGACTTTGATTTCCGGTGCGGAGTATATGATTTCCAACCGTGGATTTTTAAACGATAAATAGCAAAGATGGTACAACAGCAGCCTACCTGGAAAGCAATATCTTTGATAAGTTTTGCAGGAGCAGTTATAGTTGTGCGATTTACCAATTGAAAACAGCTTGAAATAGCCATGAAAATGGCTATTTTGTGGCATTTAGGAGATAAAAATGATTCGGCTTGTGGCAATGGATTTAGATGGAACCCTTTTTAATAGCAAACGGCAGGTTGGGTTAATGACCCAGGCTGTTATCCGGCGTTATGCAAAAAGCGGGGTGATATTCGCTTTTTGTACAGGCAGGATATCCAATGAATTGCAGGATGTCATTACTATTTTACCAGAAGTACAATATGCAATTTCTTGTAATGGAGCCTATGCGGTGGATTTATGGTCGGGCAAAGAGCTTTATCAAAATACGCTTTCCATGGAGGATGTTAATAGGATTTATCAGCATTTTTCCGGCTTTCCCATGATGTTTGAACTGTTTGCGGACGGTGTGGTTTTAACCGACCAGAACTGTTTGAATTATCTGGCGCAATTCCAGTTGCGGGAGTTAGAGGGACATATCCGTAAAACAAGGAAAGGGGTTCCTGATTTTGCGGATTATTTAAAAGAGCGAACAGACCCAGTGGGGAAAATCAACATCTTTTTTGCTGGGCAGGAAATCTTGTTAAAAGCCAGGGAATGGGGAAAACAACTTCCTTACGATATGGCATACCAGACCAAAAGCAATCTGGAATTCAACCAGATTGGTGTAAAGAAAGGGAAGGGCTTAGCCCATCTTGCCCAACGGTTAGGGATATCCAAAAGTCAGGTGCTGGCAATTGGGGACAATAATAACGACCTTTCCATGAGGGAAGCAGTAGGAACACTGGTGGCAATGGAAAACGCCTGCGAGGATTTAAAAAAGATAGCCAACTGGGTTACAGCCAGCAACGATGCGGATGGGGTGGCAGTGGCGCTCAAACAGTTCCTGCCTCCTTTGGAGTGATTCACAACTAAGATTGATTTCTGTTTTTATTTCTGGTAATTTATGCTAAAGAAAGCCAAAACAGAAACCTGTGATCAAAAATATGGTTGCAAAAAAAGAATGGTTTGTGTATAATAATACTAATCTTGATTAGATCAAATGCGTTGGAACAGGAAAGAGTAAGTTGCCAGCCAGGCAACCAGAGAGCACCTGCCATTGGCTGAGAGCGGTGCGGTTTTGGCAGCAACCCAAGTGCGTCCTGTCAGCACAAAGGGACAAACACGGTTGTGGAGTATCCTTTTGCGGAATGCCACCGTTATCCGGCAATGTGAGTGAGAAACAAGAGTGGAACCGCGGATTATTCGCCTCTGTCAAATGTGTTTGACAGAGGTTTTTTTATTTGTTTAAAAAATTTCCGTATTTTTGCCTCACTTTTTGAATAAAATGGAAAGGGAGTTGCGTATGTTTCGACGTATACGGTATGATATCAACGCGTATAAAGAACGTGACCCAGCGGCACGTTCTGGTTTGGAAGTGCTGTTGCTCTACCCTGGTTTACATGCTGTCATCAACCATCGGGTAGCACATTTTCTTTACCGGCACAAACATTTTTTTACCGCCCGTGCTATCTCCCAGCTTTCCCGTTTTTTCACTGGTATTGAAATCCATCCCGGTGCTAAAATAGGAAAAGGGCTGGTAATCGACCATGGGTCTGGCGTTGTGATTGGAGAAACCACTGAAGTGGGGGATGACTGTACCATTTATCAGAACGTCACGTTGGGTGGTACTGGAAAAGAGAACGGAAAACGCCATCCAACTTTAGGGAACAATGTACTGGTAAGCTGTGGCGCAAGGGTATTGGGTCCATTTAAAGTGGGAGATAATGCCCGAGTGGGCGCAAATGCCGTGGTGCTGGAGGAGATTCCTCCTAATGCGACGGCGGTAGGCGTACCTGCCAAGATTGTCCGGATTAACGGCCAAAAAGTGCAAAATGCCAACAAAGAGCTGGATCAGGTTCATCTGCCCAATCCAGTGGAACAGGAAATCCAGGATCTAGTAAAACGCATTTGCGCTTTGGAACGGGAATTAAATAAGTTTACAAAACAGGATATCAAGGAAAAAGGAGCGAAAACAGAATGAAAATATATAATACTTTAACCAGACAAAAAGAGGAGTTTAAAACGATTGAACCAGGTAAAGTAACCATGTATGCCTGCGGTCCAACCGTTTATAATTTTATCCATATTGGAAATGCCCGTCCCATCTGCCTGTTTGACTGCCTGCGCAATTATTTTGAATTCCGTGGTTATGAAGTAAAATTTGTGCAAAATTTTACTGATGTGGATGATAAAATCATCAACAAGGCAAATGAAGAAGGGGTAGACGCTTCGGTTATTTCCGAACGTTATATTAAAGAATACGAAACCGATGCCCGTGGGATGAATGTTCGTCCAGCAACCATTCACCCAAAAGTAACCCAGAGTATGGATATGATTATTGATATTGTCAAACATCTGGTAGACAATGGATATGCGTATGAAGTGAACGGGGATGTATATTTTAGTACGACAAAATTTGCGGATTACGGAAAACTCTCCCATATGCCTTTGGAAGATTTGGAAGCTGGCGCCCGCATTGAAGCAAGCGACATCAAACAGCATCCAATGGATTTTGCTGTTTGGAAAGCGGCAAAACCAGGAGAGCCATATTGGGAATCTCCATGGGGAAAAGGGCGTCCAGGCTGGCACATTGAATGTTCCGCCATGGCAACCAACTATCTTGGCAAAACCATCGACCTGCACTGCGGTGGTCAGGATTTGATTTTCCCACACCATGAAAATGAAATCGCACAAAGTGAATGCGCTACCGGTGTCCCATTTGCCAACTACTGGATGCACAACGGCTATATCAATGTGGATAACCGAAAAATGTCCAAATCATTGGGGAACTTCTTTACAGTAAGGGAAGTTGCCAACAAATACGGCTATGAGCCAATCCGGTTTATGATGTTGCAAGCGCATTACCGCAGCCCAATCAACTACAACACTGAGGTCATTGAACAATGCCGTGCGGCGTTAGACCGTATGTATAAATTTAAAGAAAATCTGGATTTTGCTTTGACCAAAGCCCAGGATGGCGAATTTACCGAAGAGCAGAAAAACGCTATTTTGGCAAGGAAAGAACAATTCATCCGTGTAATGGATGATGATTTTAACACCGCTGATGGTATTTCCGCCATTTTTGAATTGATCCGCGATGTCAACCCACTGATTAGCGGGGATTCCTTGGCAAGTAAGCAGCACTTGTTATTCGCGAAAGAGATTTTTGACCAATTAACCGGCGTGCTGGGGTTATTATACGAATCCAAAAAAGAGGATGAAGTTCCAGCGGAAGTAATGGCGTTGGTAGAACAGCGCGCGGCAGCCAGAAAAGCAAAAGATTTTGCGTTGGCGGACAGCCTACGTGACCAAATTAACGAAATGGGATACCTCATTGAAGAAACTCGTCAGGGAACAAAATTGACAAAAAAATAAATATCTGGTAATCTAACAATTGTAAATTGGTAAAAGGGGGGAGTTACACATGGGAAAACCCCAGGTAATTGCTGTTACGTTAAATCCGGCTTTGGATGTTACGCTTTGGGCAAAAAGGCTTGATTTTGACGAGCCGGTAAAAGCCATATCCGAAACGGTCTATCCTGGTGGAAAAGCGGTAAACATCGCTTGTGTACTGCACTCTTTAGGAACAGAATGCCAATTGTTAGGGGTTGCGTGTAGGAATAATTTGGCCAGTATGGAACAGCTACTACAGCAAAAAGGGGTATCCTATCAATTTGTTTCCCCGCCAGGAAGTATCCGGGAAAACTTGACCCTTTGTTTGGAAGATGGTAAAGTATTAAAGGTAAACCGTACCGGAGAAAAGATTGCCCCAGAAGTGTTGGATCAGGTATGCCAGATGATTCGTAAAAACCTGAAATCTCCACAGGATATTTTGGCTTTTTCTGGCGGAAAGCCGCCGAACCTTAGTGTGGAGCAGTATTTCCAAATGGTCCGGTCATTCCATGATTTACCCAATCCGATTACGTTGGATAATGATTTGTTTTCCTTGGAAATGGTCGCCCAAATCCATCCTTTTGTCATCAAACCCAACTATGTTGAGTTTTTACATTTAACAGGATACTCCAGTTTGGAGGGAGATGAGCTGTTGTGTCAGATTGCAAGGGTTGCGAACTGTACAGACCATCTTTTGTTGAGTATGGGGGCAGATGGGGGATATTATGCGAACCAATCTGGAATTTGGAAAATAACAACCCCATCTGTACCAGTCAAGTCCACTGTTGGGGCAGGGGACACCTCCTTAGCCTGTTTTCTGACAGCGATTTTGCAAGGAAAACGTCCGGAACAGGCTGCGTTGTGGGCATTCGCCGGAGGGACAGCTTCAGTCCAGCTGGATGGTACAGGTACAATCACCCCAGAGCAGTGGCAAAAAGCCGCTACACAAACACGTTGTGATCAATTCGATCAAATATAAATTCAAAACAGGTATCCGTTTGTATGGGATGTTTGTGGCGTGTTACTGGAAATAGGCCATATTACATGCCGTAATAACTGATTAATAGAATCCCCGTGCGGATGGAACCCAGGAAAGGAAAAAATAACCATGAAAAAATTTCTCAAAGTTGCTGCAGCTGCTTTGGCAATGGTAATGACCCTTGGCTTAGTAGGTTGTAGCGGAGGCGACAAAACTGCTTCTACCAAAGAATCCAGTTCTTCCAAAACAACATCATCCCAATCTTCCAGTAAAACAACTAGTTCAAAACAGGAAGATAAATTTAGTGTACAAAGCGCAAAACCAGCGGACGCGCAAAATCCAGTTGTTACCATCACCATGCAGGATGGCGGTGTGATTAAAGCAGAATTATATCCAGATATCGCACCAAATACCGTAAACAACTTTATCTCGTTAATCAACCAGAAATTCTATGATGGTTTGACCTTCCACCGTATCATGGACGGCTTTATGATTCAGGGCGGAGATCCAAAAGGAAACGGTACTGGTGGACCTGGGTATGAAATTCCAGGAGAGTTTTCCAGCAATGGTTATGCGAAAAACGATTTAAGCCATACCAGGGGCGTTTTATCCATGGCAAGAAGCTCCATGCCGGATTCTGCCGGTTCCCAGTTCTTTATTATGCACGCAGATGCGAACTACTTAGATGGGGAATATGCCGCATTTGGTAAAGTAACCGAAGGAATGGAAGTAGTAGACCAGATTGTTGCTAATGCACAGGTTACAGATAACAATGGTACTGTAGCGAATCCTCCAGTGATTGCGACAATTACTGTGGATACCTTTGGGGTTACATATCCAGAACCAGTAAAAACAGAATAAAGAGAAAAAGGGTTGCTTCGGCAGCCCTTTTTTGCTGGAACATTCCTTGTCAAATATGTTATACTAATCATAAGAATGCTGAAAGAGAGGGTCCTACCTATGGAAATGAAAGAATTTATTGCTTTTTGTAAAGAAGGAAATCCAATTGCAGGGGAAGACAAAGAACTACATGGATTATTAACGCAATGTAGCCAGGAGGCAATGAAAATTACAGCTGAGTTAAATGGTAGTTATCATGAACCGGAACAAGTGCGAGAATTATTTTGCCAGCTAACAGGTACAGAAATTGATTCAAGTTTTCTGTGCTTTCCGCCTTTTTATACCGACTTTGGAAAGAATATTACAATTGGTAAAAATGTATTTTTGAATACAGGTTGTTCCTTTCAAGACCGTGGAGGAATTGTAATTGGAGATGGTACCCAAATTGGAATGAATGTTACCATGGCAACACTGAACCATGGTTTTGACCAAGCAACTCGAAACACAACCTATCCATTTCCTATTATTATTGGAAAAAATGTATGGATTGGCTCTAATGCTACTATTGCACCAGGCGTAACCATTGGAGATAATGCGGTAATTGGTGCAGGTGCGGTTGTGACAAAGGATATTCCGGAAAACGCTGTGGCAGTTGGAGTGCCAGCAAAAGTAATCAAATATGTACAAGAGTAAGAGGAATGTGTCCAATAGAGAATCTACCATTACAGTATGGCAATGCCAATCGTTCATTAGGGAGGGAATATTTTAGTGGAAGTATTGAATCAAAATCAAATGTATCAGGCGGATCAAATGACAATTGAGACTCTTGGTATTCCAGGGGAAACTTTAATGGAAAATGCAGGCCAAGCAATTGTGTCCGAAATAGCAAAAAATTGGGGAATCTCAACTCAAATAGTGGTATTGGCAGGTACAGGAAACAATGGTGGGGATGGAATTGTGATTGCCCGCCGTTTGTTAAACTTGGGGTATCAAGTTCAATTGTGGTTAATTCCTCCAGAGGAAAAGGTGCGGGATGCTGCAAAGGTACATCTGGAGCTTTATCACAGGCATCAGTATCCTGTATTCCATTATGGAGAAGAGTTATATCCTGCGATTCAGCAGGCAGACGTCATTGTAGACGCCCTTTTGGGGATTGGCATGGCAGGGGAACTGCGCCCTCCATATGACAGAATTGTACAGGAGGTTAACCAATCCAAGGCAAAGGTGGTTTCAGTGGATATTCCAAGTGGGGTAAACGCGGAACAGGCTACAGTATCCCAGGCAGTACGAGCGGATGTCACCTATATGGTGCAGTATCCAAAACAATCCGCTTTTTTATACCCTGCGGCTTGTTATTATGGAGAATGGAAGGTTGTGGATATTGGAATCCCACCACAAACGACAGATTCCCTGGAATACCATAAATATACCTGGGGAGAAAAAGAGTATCAATCTACTAAGATAGAACGCAGTCCAAATAGCCATAAAGGAAGTAATGGGAAAGGGCTTATCATTGGGGGAAGCTTCCATATGATAGGGGCACCGATTTTGGCGGCACAGGCTTGTATTGCCTCTGGAATTGGGCTGCTCAGCTGTGCATTCCCAAACCATATTCTTCCAGTAGCAGCACAAAAAGCAACCGAAGCTACTTTTTTGCCTTGTAGGGAACAGGATGGAAATTTAGTACAGGTAGAGATACCGGATTCCATTCAGGTGGTTGCTATCGGAATGGGATTAGGCAGGACAGAACAAATTCGCCAATTGGTAAAGAATATATTAGTACAAGATAAGCCTACGATTATTGATGCGGATGCTTTATTTTATTTGAATGAAATATGGGGGATTGTTGACAACCGTTCTTCTGTCACTGTAGTTACTCCGCATATGGGGGAAATGGCACGACTTTGTGGTGTACCAATCGAGGAGATCCAGAAAAACCGTTTTGCGGTAAGCCGCAAATTAGCAATGCAACATGGAATTTTCGTGGTATTGAAGGGTCCATATACAATTGTCGCAACACCATCTGGGAATCAGTATGTCAATACTAGTGGAAACGCAGGGCTTGCCAAAGGTGGTTCCGGCGATGTATTGAGCGGAATGATAGCAGGACTGCTGCCACGGTATCAAAATCCGCAAGAAGCAATTTCCAACGCAGTCTATCTACATGGTTTGGCTTCTGAAAAATTAGTGGAAAAAGGTTATTCACTGGATGGAATTTCCGCAGAAAAACTGATTGAAATCCTGCCATTTTTGTCATAAATAAGTTATATTTATATTTTAAGTAAATATTACGTGATAAACCAGTGTGGAGTGGCAGATCTTGCCCATCTAAATTTATTCAGGAGTAGTTTATTTGAATTTTCAGAAACTATGATTGAAAGAAACAATAGTATCACTTGTATAAAACTAACCTATTTATTTTGTTGTATGATTTTAAGAGTATTTTTTCTTTAGCTGGATAAGTATGAAAGATATGAGTTCTAATAAAACTATTATATATAAAAAGATAAATTAGACAATTGGTGAAGAAAGATACTGTTACCAGTTTAGTTCTTAAGAAAGCTTTACTATCCAATTTGATAAAATATATAATTGGTGTTGTTATCAGTTACTAATATTTCTTAATATTATTCATCAGAGATCCTAAGCTGTTTCTACATTTTCATTATCTAAAATAGATTAAAAAGAGTGCTTACTGTAAAAGCAATAAGCACTCTTTTGGATGTTTTATACTACGGTTGGATATACAATTTGTACTTGATTTTCTTCAAAACAAGCAATTGTTTTATCATCTGGTTTTTGGTCGGTAACAATTGTATGAATCTGTCTTGGTTGCGCAAATGTAAATGGCAACACTTGTCCAAATTTGGAGTGGTCTAATAAAACAACAATATGCTGTGCCATCTGTATGACGGTTTGTTTTAAAATACATTCTTCAATATAAGCGTTGGTAAAACCACTTTCCGGAGAAAAACCACTAGCGGATAAAAACGCAATATCAAGATTAATTTGTTTTAAATTTTCCAGAGCCATTGGCCCTGTAACCGAAAGGGTACGGGGATTTACTGGCCCCCCTAATGAAATTGTTTGAATTTCTGGATGTTTACAGAGCTCAAGTGCAATGTTAGGGGCGTTGGTAACCGCATGTAGCTTATATTTTCCAATTTGTTTTACCAACTCCATAATTGTACTGCCTGCCTCGAAATAGGCCGATTGGTTTGCAGGGATCATATGCCGGGACAACTGTGCAATAGTAGTTTTTGCAGAAAGATTAAGATGGGAACGGGATTCAAAATCGTATTTATGTGGTACTACTTCAGGCACACGCCGGGCCCCACCATGGGTACGAACCAGTAAACCTTGTTCAGCCATTTCATCCAAATCTCTGCGTACGGTCATTTCTGATACTTCCGGAAGAGCTGCATGGATTTCTGTGATTCTGATTTCGTTTTGCTGGCGCAATTTTCTTAAAATAAACTCTTGTCTGTCCTGCTTCAAAATAATCCCTCCTTTTTCGTTTGTTTTTGTAGTGAAAATGGGTCTCCCTTTTCCATTTTAGTATAACAGATTGTAGCATAAAAGGAAAGGAACTATTTAAAAAATTATGCACATTTTAGTTAAATTTGTTAAATTTATACGAAAAACAACAAGTGATATTTGGAATCCAATTGTTTGAAATGGCTTTACTATTACAAGTAAATGTGCTATAATATTACAAGATGCTGTAATATTATAGCATTATCCTCAAAAGTAGAGCAATAACAAGATGCAAAAAGTCTATCTGTCAGAGATAGGAAAGAGAATTGGAAGAAAACAAAAAGAGCGGGATTGCGCTGTTAGGCATCCCGCTCTTTTGTTTTTTCGCATAGTTACTACCACATTGCCTAACCACCAAATGTACAATTGATTTATTGGTCCGCTTTTGCGTTGTTAGTAGGGTTTGATTCCTCAGAATTTTCCGCCGGTTTTATTGGTGGCTTCCCTCCCTTCATATAGAGGTAATCCGCTGTATTGATCGAGAAACCTTTTTTGCTTAACCGGTTATTGATGAAACGACTGACTAAGGTATAGATAACAGCAAATACTGGCACACCAATAAACATACCAACAAAACCAAATAAAGTGCCAAACGCTAAGATAGCAAAAACAACCCAGAATGCGCTTAACCCTGTACGGTCTCCTACAATTTTAGGAACTAATATATTGCCGTCAAATTGCTGTAGGGCAATAATAAATATAATAAAAATCAAACATTTTTTCGGGTCTATCAGTAGCAATAAAAACGCACTTGGAATTGCGCCAATAAATGGCCCGAAAAATGGAATGACATTTGTGGTACCCACAATAGCGCCGATTAAAATGGCGTAGGGTTTGTAGATAAAAGAGGTTCCAATGGTACATAAAATTCCCACAATAATTGCGTCAATAATCTGCCCACGGATAAATCCGCCAAATACCGTATTGGTTTCTTTAATAAGATTGATAAAGGAAGTGGCAAAAGAGGATGGAAACAATGCTACCACTACTTTTTTGCTCTGTGCAATAAAACGCTCTTTCGAGTATAAAACATAAATGGAAATGATAATTCCCACCAACATATTTTTTAATACACTGATAAAATCAATTACACCCGAAGTTAAATTACCTAATAATTTTTGTAAACTTGGCAGAATAGCATTGGATAGCTGCTGTATATAGGTCATAATTCCTTCCAATTGTGCATCAATAAAATTGGCAATGGAAGGATTGTCATGCAATAAGCTGGTAAAATAGTCGCTGGCTTCCCTGATATAACTTGGTGCATTGTTGAATAGGCCAATAATACTGATTAACAATTGTGGCAACAACAATGTCAACAGTCCTGCGAAAGCCGCAATAGCAATAATCATTGAGATAGAAAGAGCCAATACTCGAATCAGCGTTTTTTTGTGTTTAAAATCTTTTTTTACAAAAAGTCGGTGGAATACCTTTTGTTCAAAAAAATCTACGATTGGGTTGAGTAAATACGCAATCGTAAACCCAACAAAGAACGGCATTAATATTCCAATAATAATTTGCAGAAAATTGCCGATTTCAAATGTATCAATACATTTTTGAAACAACACGCAGGCTGCAAATGTAAGAAAAATCATAATACCAAAGGAAAAATATTTATGGTTTTTCAGTTTCATATGATTTCTCCTTTACCTTTTAGAATGTTTATCAATACCATTATACCTGTTTTTACATGAGATTGCCATAGGTTTTTGATTTGTTTACAGTTTACTAGAAAATAAATTATATTTATCTAACTTGCCGTTTAAAAATGAAAACCCTAACGAAAAGATTTATGTAGAGGATGTTCCCATCTCTATCCTTAACAAAAAACAGAAAACAGTAAATATTATTCATAATACAGTAATTTACTTGATAAAAAAACGCTATATAAACTATGTTTTTATGCTTATATCTAATTTAGAAGGTAATTACATGGGGAACAGTGTATTTGTTTTGGGTTTTTAGAACCACAGAAATGTCCCTATTTTTAGTTTCTTACCATAAAAACGAGCCTATCCTCCTAATAGATAGGCTTGTTCTTACTATTGTTCCTCTTTTTTGACTCCAAATTTTTGATTATAACGTTGAATGCACTCATAGATAATTTTAGTTGCCACCTGCCAGTTTTGGACTTCGTCCACAACAGTTTCTTTGTGTTCCAGTGCTTTATATACACTGAAAAAATGGGACATTTCACTAAAGATATGTTTTGGCAGCTGATTGATATCAGTATATTCTCGGTAAGTGGGTTCGTTATAGGGGATGGCAATGATTTTTTCATCCCTTTTACCACCATCCATCATGCTGATTACTCCAATCGGGTAACAGCGAACCAGAGTTAATGGTTCAATTGGTTCTGTGCAAAGTACCAATACATCCAATGGGTCTCCATCATCCCCATACGTACGGGGAATAAAACCGTAATTAGCAGGATAGTGGGTAGAGGTATATAGGATACGGTCTAGAATAATCAAACCGGTTTCCTTATCCAGTTCATATTTTTTCTTGCTGCCAGATGGGATTTCAATCACCGCGATAAAATCGGAAGGTGAAATCCGTTTAGGATTAATATCATGCCAAATATTCATTGTAAGCCTCCGTATTCTTTTATCCTTTTGGTATTACTTTGGATACATCTGTTTGCCTTATTTTTTGGCGTAGTTTGAGCACAGAAGAAGGGGAAACAGAGAGTTCGTCAATGCCCATTGCTAAGAATGTTTCTGTCATGTCCAAATCTGCCCCTAATTCACCGCAAATACCGATCCATATTCCATTTTTATGGGCATTATCCGCTGCCATACGGATCAGGCGTAGGATTGCTGGGTGATGTGGCTGGTAAAAGCGGTCCAGTTTTGGATTTTGGCGGTCAATCGCCAATGTGTATTGGGTTAAATCATTGGTTCCTACACTGAAGAAATCCACTTCTTTTGCCAATTGGTCACTGATCACTGCGGCTGCTGGAGTTTCAATCATGATTCCAAGCTCAACGGATGGGTCAAAAGGTACACCAGCCTCTTTCAATTCATTTCGTACTTGTGCAGCAATTTCCTTTATCTGTTTTACTTCTTCTACTGAAGTTATCATTGGAAACATTATTGCGATTTTTCCAAATGCGGAAGCGCGGTATAAAGCGCGTAATTGGGTGTGGAACAGTTCTGGCCTGGTTAAACAAATTCGGATTGCCCGATAGCCCATAGCGGGATTATCCTCTTTTGGCAGTTGGAAATAATCAATGTTTTTATCAGCCCCAATATCCAGGGTACGGATAATTACTTTTTTCCCTGCCATGTTTTCCGCTACAGTGCGATATGCTTGAAACTGTTCTTCCTCAGTGGGATAATCCTGGTTTTCTAAATAGAGGAACTCACTGCGGAACAAGCCAATCCCTTCCGCATCGTAGTTTAAAGCGGCAACGGTATCGGTGACACTTCCTATATTAGCATATAAATGGATAGTTTGTCCATCTAAGGTAATGCTTGGTTGACCTTTTAATTCCGCCAACAAAGAATTTTCCCGATCCAGCTCCATTTTTTTCAGGCGCATTGTATCAAAAGTAGCAGTATCCGGATTGATATAAACATTACCTGTTTCTCCATCTACAATAATGTCTTTTCCCTCAAAATCTGGTTTTAGTTGATCCCCTACACCAATAATTGCGGGGATATTCATTGTTCTTGCTAAAATAGCGGTATGGGAATTTGAAGAGCCCTTTCTAGTGACAAACGCAAGCACTTTTGTCTTATCTAACTGGACAGTTTCGCTGGGGGCTAGGTCATCTGCCGCGATAATACATGGTTCTGTAAACGAGTAACTTTGCTCAGTGTTTCCCATTAAAATATGGATTAATTTTTCAGAGATGTCCTTTACATCAGCAGCCCTTGCCTGCAAATAAGGGTCATCCATAGAGGAAAACATGGCAGAAAAATTATCCGCTGTTTTGGCGACAGCATACTCTGCGTTTACCTGCTGGGAACAGACCATATTGGTAATGGATTCGCAATAATCCAAATCTTCCAGCATCATCTGATGGATTTCAAAAATCATGGCATTTTCTTCCCCTACCTCTGATAACGCTTTTTGATATAAAATTTGGAGTTGTTCCATTGCCTGTTTTCTTGCTTCTTCAAATCGCTTTAGTTCAGCGGAAGTATCCTGTACCTTGTGGCGTTCTACCTGCTGTTGCGTTTTTTGGAAAAAAGACAATTTCCCAAATGCCACTCCTTCTACAACGCCTTTTCCTTTGATGGTAATCATGTCTGATTAAACTCCTTTCCGTTGGCTGTTCTAAAATAGAAAAACCCAAACAAAAAGGGTCAGCCTGTTCACCTACCTTTTTGTTTGGGTTATTGCTTAACTAAATAATAACACGCCCAAAATATTTTGGTTTTCACCTAGATTATAGCAGAGAAGCCTTTTTTTGTCCATTGTTAAATTGTTGCAAAATTTAAATTTAGATTGGTGAATCTGCTAATAGTATATGTTGCTTTTTCAATTTTATAGGAATTGGACTGGAGTTAGCCGGAAATCGGTTTAAAGTTTTTGAAAGAGAGCTGATTTGTAAAAAATAAAACAAATCGTAGATTTTAACAATTAATGCGATTACTATTTGTAATAACTTCCAAAATTATTAAAATGCTATTGACTTTATAGATGGTATGCCCCATAATAAAAGCATAATTAAAATTCAGTGTGTTACTGATTCGATCAGGCATGAACTGAAACATGCACGGCTATCCCCTGTGCTTGTTTTATGTTCATGCCTTTTTTGCTGTGTTAGTAGTAAAAATAATGCAATGTGAATTAGGAGGTTATTATTATGAGAGCGTTTCAGTATGTAATCAAAGATGAAAATGGTATTCACGCACGACCAGCTGGATTGTTGGTAAAAAAAGTTTCTGTTTTGGAAGATTGTATGGTAACAATCCAAAAAGGGGAACGTTCTGCGGATGCCCGCAAATTATTTGCACTTATGAGTCTTGGTGTAGTATGTGGGGATGAAATTACAGTAAAGGTAAACGGTGGGGATGAAATTGCCGCTGAAAAAGAGATAAAAGAATTTTTTGAACAAAATCTATAGAACAAAAAAAGGAGGAAGTCCATGGAATACCAGGTGGTTAAGGCGATTAACAATAATGTCATACTTGCCAAAGAAGTTGGTTCAAGTGAGCAGGTAATGCTGATGTCAAAAGGCATTGGTTTTCATCGAAAATCAGGGGATTCCATTTCTGATCAGATGGGTTCCCAGGAAATCTTTAAATTTTGGAATAAGCCAAATATGATTTCCCATACCAGTTATGATTTCAATCAATTGGAACAGGTGGTGCGTCAAATTGTAGAGCAGGTCCACCAACGTATGGGAGTAGAACCGGATTTGCTTTATCAACCTTTGTTGGATCATATTTCTTTTTCGTTGGACCGTATTAACTTTGGACTTCCTCTGGACAATCCTTATGGTACGGAAATTTCGGTTCTATATTCAATGGAGTATTCCTTTGCGAAACTGGCAGTAGAACATATTAGAAAAGAGCTGGGAGTAGATTTAGGGGAAAACGAAGTCGGTTTGATGGCATTGCATTTTAATACCGCTCGAAAACGTCGAACGATGAGTGTGACAATGGAACGTGTTAATCTTTTTAATGCCATTAGCACAATTTTAGAAGAACAGTTGGAATTATACGGTCAGGAACGGGAATTGGAGTTAAGGATTTTTCTTCTCTCATTAAATAATATGCTCCATCGCTGCTCCAATGGGGAAGTGTATTTGATGCCATGCAAACGTCAGGTTTTTGTTTCCATGAAAGAGAGCTATGAAATTGCAAAGGAAATTTCTACTTTGATTGAAGCAAAAATTGGAATCCATTTAAATGACGATTGTATTGCATATTTGACAGTAGAAGTACAAAAAATAGTGTGAAATACCATGTTTCGCTTATTTTCACACATGTACTACCTTGTAATTAGTGTTACAATTGAATTTTTGTGTATTTTTATTTTGCTCTATTGACATACTAGTGTTATCTGTAATGTTTTCATTCCTAGTTTTATCATAAGTAGTGCTAGTGAAAACAAAAGTTTATCTGCTATAAAAAAGAAATTTTTGATTAAAAGCTATAAATGGTTCTATTTTATTTTACTATGGCACGTTTCGGTGCTTTGTAATTAAAAATTGACAGGATGATCATGAAAGGAAAATGAATATGTTTGGTTTTGGTAAGAAAAAAACAGCAAAGGAAATTCTAGCAACACAAAGTGGGAGTTTAGTTCCCATGGAACAAGTACCAGATGATGTATTTGCACAAAAAATTTTAGGAGACGGCATTGCAGTACTACCTACAGATGGAAAGGTAGTTTCTCCAGTAGACGGCGTAATCTCTAATGTGACTGATACCCTTCATGCCTATGGGATTGCTTCTGATGATGGACTGGATATTTTGGTTCATATTGGTGTAAATACCGTAGAGTTAAAAGGGGAGGGTTTTCAGGCCTTGGTCAAAGAAGGAGACCATGTAAAAGCTGGAGACCCTTTGGCGCAGGTGGATTTGGAACTGGTTGCGTCAAAAGGTTATCCGCTGCATACGCCCATTATTATTACCAATATGGATGAGATTACAGATCTTCACTTTGAGCAAGGGGATACTATTGCTGGAGAAACCGTAGTGATGACTTACCATCATGCGTAGATAAACAATAATAGAAAGAAGGATTATAATGGCTGAACATAGTCTGAAAAAAGACCGCTCTGTTTTTTCGCTCTTACAGCGGATTGGACGGTCATTTATGTTGCCAATTGCACTGCTGCCTGTAGCTGGCTTGCTGTTGGGGATTGGCGCATCGTTTACGAATGCAACCATGATCGAAGCTTATGGATTGGAAAATATCCTGGGCGATGGCACCGTATTGCATGCAATTTTACAGGTAATGAATTCCGCTGGTCAGGTTATATTTGATAACTTGCCAATTTTATTTGCCATGGGTGTTGCCCTTGGAATGGCGGAAAAAGAAAAAGAAGTTGCAACATTATCCGCTGCAATCGCTTATTTTGCGATGAACGCCACCATAAACGCAATGCTTAAAATTTCTGGGCAAATCCTACCAGATGGAAGTATTTCCCCTGATGTTATGCAAGGCGCAATTGGCTCCGCTACTGGTATTATGTCCTTACAGATGGGTGTCTTTGGTGGTATTATTGTTGGGCTTGGTGTTGCCGCATTACACAACCGTTTTTATAAAATAAAATTGCCAACTGTATTGTCTTTCTTTGGAGGAACCCGCTTTGTCCCTATTATTTCCACTGTTGTTTATGTTTTAGTAGGTGCTTTGATGTTCTTCCTGTGGCCATTTATCCAAAAAGGGATTTACGCATTAGGAGGATTAGTACTCAGCTCCGGCTATGCGGGAACTTTTATTTATGGTGTGTTGGAACGTGCTTTGATTCCATTTGGTTTGCACCATGTGTTCTATTTACCATTCTGGCAGACTGGCTTAGGCGGAAGCATGATGATCGACGGTGTGAACATTATGGGTGCGCAAAATATTTTCTTCGCACAATTGGCTTCCCCAACTACGCAAGAATTTAGTGTGGAAGCAACCCGCTTTATGACAGGTAAATTCCCATTGATGATGTTTGGTCTACCAGGTGCGGCGTTGGCGATGTATTCCTGCGCAAAATCTAGCAAGAAAAAAATTGTGGGTGGTTTGTTGTTATCCGCAGCTTTAACAGCATTTTTAACCGGTATTACCGAACCGTTGGAATTTACCTTCCTGTTTGTTGCACCAGCTTTATATGCAATCCATTGTGTATTTGCTGGGTTGGCTTATATGTTGATGCATCTCCTCAATGTCACCATTGGCATGACTTTTTCTGGTGGTGTAATTGACTTCCTGTTGTTTGGCGTTTTACAGGGGAATGAAAAAACCAATTGGTTATTGGTCATCCCTGTTGGTATTGCCTATTTTGTCATTTACTATTTCCTATTCCGGTTCTTAATCAAGAAATTTAATTTAAAAACTCCAGGACGGGAAGACGATGGGGAAGAAACCAAACTATTTACCCGTAAAGATGTGGACGCAAGAAAAAATCAGGAAAAGAATGTAGATAGTAAACAAGCTACGTCATCCGGCTCTGAAACATCCGCTCTTATTTTAGAAGGGCTTGGTGGTATGGAGAATATTAAAAACTTGGATTGTTGCGCTACCCGTTTACGTGTTACTGTAAATGATAGCGGAAAAGTACAGGATAGTTTATTAAAACAGAGTGGGGCAGCAGGGATCATTCACAAAGGCGATGGTGTTCAGGTGATTTATGGACCACGTGTTACAGTAATAAAAAGTGAACTAGAAGATTATATTGACCATTTATCTTAGATTTTGTCTCCATTCCTGTATCTGATAAACAGGAATGGAGCTTTTCATATAATAAAAACCTATTTCAAAATCACCAATGTTCCGCACAAATAATCAGCAATATTGCTAAAAAGAAGAAATTACCATAGAATCTCTTGACAATACCAATTAGCTTGATATAATAAAATTAAGAATAATTATCAATTTGATAGTTGATATCTATATTGTAGCAATCAACTATATTGGAACAAGGGGGAGGTCTTGTTATGGATTTAAAACCGTTAATGCAACTTTCTTATGGAATGTATGTTGTTGGAGCAGACGACAATGGCAAACCAGCGGGATGTATCGTCAACACAATTTCTCAAATTACCAGCGAAAACCCGATTGTAGCGCTAAGTATGAATAAAAACAATTATACCCACGATGTAATCCTCAATTCTGGAAAATTTAGTGTTAGTATTTTATCAGAACAAACAGACCCAACTGTCATTTCGTATATGGGATTTTCCTCCGGGCGAGATACCAATAAGTTTGAACAGGTTGCTTATCGTATGGTAGAAGATATGCCTGTTTTGACGGACCATATTTCCGGGGCATTCCTCTGCAAAGTAGTGGGCAGTTATGAAGTGGAAACACATACGATTATTTTAGGCAGGGTAGTGGATACCTTTAATTATAACGATGATATCCCTCCAATGTCTTACCGTTATTACCATCAGGTCGTAAAAGGAAAAGCTCCTAAAAATGCGCCTACTTACGTAAAGGAAGAAGTAACAGCAGAACAGCCAGAAGAAGAAATTTATGTCTGTACTGTTTGCGGTTATGTTTACCATGGGGATTTAACAAAAGAACCGGATGATTATGTTTGTCCAATTTGTAAGCAGGGAAAAGATAAATTTGTAAAAAAATAATTTCGTTTTATGAAAAAACAGGCATCCAATAAGATGTCTGTTTTTTTGTTCTGATTTAAAGTGATGTTAATTTTTGGATTTAAATTAGATACGCAACAAAAATATTTAATATAAGGTTTTCCAAGGTAAAGCGGGATTGTATAGCACAACTGTATTACAAAGGTTTATATTACAGGAAAAGGGCTGTAAGAAACTTCCTTTGGAGAGGAAATTTATTATTTCAAATTCGAATCAATTATCTATTCATAAGTGTTTTTATTTCTTAGTAGAATGGATAAAAGATGAAAAAGATTTGAAAATATCTTTATAAATAGAAACCAGATAGAAAATATTAGATACTTGTAATATATTATAATTTCCATCTTTTTGGATATCAAAATAGGTACAGGAATTTATGAATGGTGTAATTCAAAATATAGAAAATGGTGGTTGATTTTTCACTCAATGGGAAAATATTTCATACCATAAAATGAAAACCAACGAAAAGAGGGGCAACCAATGTTTGAACTAACTCCATTTGAACAGGAAAGCCAAAGTTTTTATCAATATTTAGAACAAAATCTATTTGATTTAGTTGGACTTTCCCATTACCACACAAAAATACAGGAAACTGAGAAAACCTATGAAATACAAATAGAACTGCCAGGGTTTGAAAAAGAGGATATTTCAATTACAATTCAGCAGAATAAAATGGTCATTGAAGCAAAGCAGCATAAATTAATACAGGAGCAAACGGCTGATTACCATACTAGTAAAAATGAAAGCCGGGCATTTGTAAGAAGTTTTGACGTTTCCAATGTGGAAACGGATCAAATTACAGTGGATTATCGGCAAGGGCTATTACGGCTTTCCCTTCCCAAAAAAGAACCATCCTCTATTCCCATAAAGAAGATTGAATTATAAACTGTAGAAAGGTAAAATAAAAACTGGTTTTCTTTTTTAAGATGACCAGTTTTTATTTTGTTTTACCAGGTCAAGGCGTTACTGCCATAAAGGTTTGACACTAACAGCATGATCGGATACAATCAATGATATAGTAAGTTACTGCTGGAGGATATAATTGCGATGAAAAATTCGTTTGCAGTATGGGTATCAGAGTTGCTCAAGGAGATGACAGAAGAAGAGAAATTTACAAATACGGTATATCTATTGAGTTATTATCCAATTGTTTTCCATATTTGTGCAGCGGCGTTCGCTGTTATAGAACTTATAGCGATATTTACAGGTAATCTTGTTTGTATCATCTTTTTTGCTGTTTGCGTCTTGTTAACAGAATTTTGTGTATGGATGTGCCGCAGGCATAAAGTTGTGATCGAAGGTGATGTTTTGCATTTAACACCTATGATCGGAAGATCAAGGACGGTTCGTTTTAGCGATCTCACTTCTTTTAAGGAAATACCGAAAATTGGAGTGAAACTTTATGTGCGTACTAAAAAGGTTTGTACCGTATCTTGCGATTGTGTTGGTTACAAAGAATTTTTACAAATGTTAAAAAACAGGGTCATTTAGAATTGAAAAATTCCCATCTATGAATTTAGATTCATAGATGGGAATTTTTAGTTCGTTTAGTTAGGATAAGAAGAATAACACTTTATCTTTTGATTTTTTTCATGATATAAACAGCACCTCCGGCAATTGCAAGTACTGCTACTCCAGCGATTGGAAGGGCAACATCTCCTGTTTGTGGAGCGTCTTGTGAGCTGTTGCCAGAAGGGTTAGAGCTAGGTTCTTCTGAAGGGGTAGAAGGGGTTTCAGATGGTGTTTCAGAAGGCTCCTCGGATGGGTTAGATGGAGTTGGTTCTGTATTATTTGTTACATATCCATCAGCCACAGAAACATTTAGTTTATCACCATCTATAGTAAAGTCATATCCACCAGCTTGTACAGTAAAGGCTGCTACCGTTTCACCATTGTTTTCTTCCATACCAGTAAAGGCGATTCCTTCTACATTAATAGATTTTGCCATTTCTTCTGTTACTGGCAAATATAGAGTAGCAGAAGTGTTAGCAGGGATTTCAGCATGATAGGAAGACATAGTTCCATCATTAGCTGTCCAGTTGGAAACAATATTTCCGTAAACAGAGTCATAGCTGCCGTTTGCGTAGGTAATGCGACCACTCTCATCAACAGTAGGTTGTAAGATAATCGATTGGAAACCAGGGTTATCTTCATCTGCGTTGATACCGGACATGTATTCATACATCCATTCCAGACAAGCACCATAAGAATAATGGTTAAAGGAGTTCATACCAGAATCACCAAAGCTGTTTTCCACAGAATAGGAGTTCCAGCGTTCCCAAATGGTAGTAGCACCATTTTTCACAGAGTATAACCAAGAAGGCATACTGTCTTGTAACAGAAGGTCATAAGCAACATCCTGGGCACCGATTTCGGTCAAAACAGGGAGGATAACATTAACACCCAGGAAACCAACATTTAAGGTGTTTTCATCGTAGCCTTCTCGGATGGAACCATCTTCATTTTTGATGTTAGTAATCAGATTAGCGATCATAGTATCTCGTTGTTCAATAGAATCATATAAACCACATTTTAAAGCCCACAATAAAGCTGTTTGGGCATTATCCACAACAGGATAGCCGTGTTGAGAAACAGTAACACCATCTGCGGAAGAAGATAAAACGTTGTTGTTTTCATCCACGTATTTTTCTAGGAAAGCAATTTTTAAAGCATCATATTTAGCGTCATATTTTTGTTTTGCTTGTGTATTGCCAATGGCGTCCGCCATTTTGCTCATCAGTTGGGTGGTGTAAACCTGATAAACAGCATTCATATATGGGATAGATGCTCCATTAAAGGATAACCAATCACCAAACTTATCTGTAGCATATCCTTGTTCATCAATGACATCCATATAAGCATCCATTTGGTCATAGTATTCTTGAATTAAGGTAATATCACCAGTTTGCTGATAGAGTACCCATGGAATAATAATTCCCGCATCGCTCCAGCCACTTGCGATTTTTCCCGCAAATAATGCTACAAAACTAGAAGGCATGATAGCACTATAAGCATTATCATGTTGTGCAGCATGTTCCTGCATGATTTCATTATAGTTTTCTAGGAAGGAAAATACATCATAGTTGTAAACACCGGTTTGTGCAAACAATTGGGCATCCCCAGTCCAACCTGCGCGTTCCCCACGTTGTGGACAGTCGGTTGGAATAGAGAGATAGTTTCCCTTTTGGCTCCAAAGTGTGTTGCTGACAAGCTGATTAATATCCGCATTGGAGGTTTCCAAATGTCCGGTTTGTTCCCCAACGGCGGTAATTACTTTTCCTTCAAGATTATGGATAGTAATATCCTGGTCAGCTGTAATTTCTACATAGCGGAAACCATGGTAGGTAAAGGAAGGTTGGAAAGTTTGGGTTTCCTCATTAGAGAAGGTATAAATATCAGTTACTGTAGAAGGAACTACAGCATTTGTAATTGCCTTCATATATAGAGTATCTTTTGGACCATCGCTTCCACCAGCTTCAACAGTAGGATTCTTTTTACCATCATTGAGCATTTCCGCATGGCATATTGACATCGTTGCCCCTTGTGGACCACTGACGGATAGGCTTGTAACCCCTACCATGTTTTGACCCATATCCACAATTAATTTATCACCAGCTTTTAAAGTGATGTCTTTGGAAATATCCACATCGTGTTTGGTAACAGCGCCAAAATCGTTTCCAGCTTGTTCCGGTGTTAATGTTTCACTATCATTATAGGTAAAGGCGGACAAAGGATGTTGGGTATATTCTTCTGCTACTCTTGCAACCGCTTTTGTGCTAGAACGTAATTCTCCGACATAGTTGCCTTCTATCACATTGGACCAGTTGGAAGTATCATATCCAACATTGTTCCAACCATCTACCTCTTTTGCGATATTTGCATCGTAACTTTCTCCGTTAAAATAATCGTTTTCGGTAACTGGACTGTGATCACTGGATTTCCAATCGTTTTGGTTGGTGTTGATCACCTGAGTGGAGCCATCTGTGTAAGTGATTGCTAGTTTTGCAATCAATGCTAGTTCGTTGGTTGCGCCTTCTCCAGAATCACCAATCACATCTTGATAAGCACCAACATTACCAATTTTTCCAGCATACCAGCCTTTGCCCAACATAACTCCCATTGCAAGGCTGTCCCCAGAAATATAGTTGGTAACATCATAGGTTTGATAATTGGTATAATATTTGTAATCCGTCCATCCTGGATTGAAGATATCGTCTACAGTTTCTCCGTTTTGTTCCGCTTTTACTTCCTGTCCATTTAAATATGCGGTGTAAATTCCCAAGGAAGAAATATAAAGTTTTGCGGAAGCTACTTCTTTACCAGTTAATTTTTGTTCGGTGCGTAGCATAGGAGCGCCGTTTTCCTGGCTGGTAGGCATAATCCATTTGGCATCGCCAAAATCACATCCAGTGTCAAAATGGGCGGGCTCTGAAGTGATGGATTTACCTTGTTTGTCCACTACGGTAACAGTCCAGCAGTAATGGGTTTCATTTTTTAGTTGATTGCCGTTATAGGCAATTCCACTGGATTGGCTGCTGGATACAACACCAGAATCCCAAATTGGATTTCCTGTTGTGTTGTCCTGATACAATTTAATTTGATAGGATTGCTGCCCTTGTCCAATTAGGTTGGAATCCATATTCCAACTGAATCGGACTGCATCCTGGAAATCTACTCCCAAAGGGTTTACCTGATAATTGACCGTTAAATCACCGATTGAGGTATAAGAATCTTGGGCAAATGCGGGTAGGGAGGATAACCCCACAGTAGTAGCCATAGCTGCGGCAATGACAGCAGCTAACATTTTTTTCGACTTCATAAATGATCTCTCCTTGTCTTGAAAGTGTAAGATTATTTTATAGATGATAGTTTTTATTTTAAAAGGAATCCATCCAATAAACAATAACCTGTTGCTACAGGATTCGTAACATAATCTAACATCAACTAATTAAAATGTTGAAATATAGGAAATGATTTAGTATAATATATACAAAAGGGAGGGGATAGGTATGGAACAGAAAAAATTTTTTGAATTAGTCCAAAGGAATTTTAATCATAAATTAAACTCCTCCGATGATACGGGGAATTCTAGTAGAGCTGGATGGGATAACGAAGTCCAAAAACAGGGATACTATATCCTTACAAAAGGAAACTGGTTTCGCCATGCACATATTGCAGTTAATTTCCATATCAATATACCAATTGCTTTAGCCCCACATCGACATGATTTTTTTGAGATTGTGTATGTATACCAAGGAGAAATTACCAACAAGA
Source organism: Massilioclostridium coli (assembly GCF_900095865.1). GTDB lineage: Bacteria > Bacillota > Clostridia > Oscillospirales > Ruminococcaceae > Massilioclostridium > Massilioclostridium facile. The sequence continues at coordinate 151,996 of NZ_FMIZ01000005.1, forward strand.
TAGATGGAAAACTGATTGAGATGCACCAAGGGGATATTTGTCTGCTCAATGCCAATGCCATCCATCAAATTGGAAAAATGCAAGAACAAACAATTGTATTAAATATTTTGATTGAAAAAAGCCTGTTTGAAAATGCTTTTTTCTATGTGCTAAATGGGAATGAACTTATTTTTAATTTTTTTGCCAATTCCTTGTATAAAAAGAATCAGGAGCAGAATTATATGCTGTTTCCGCTTATGATGTATCAACATACAGACGCTTTGGAGATGTTACAAAAAATTATAGCAGAATCTTTTACCAAACAAAGTAATTATCAAACCGCAACAGAACTCACGATAATACTATTATTTTTAGAATTAACAAGGGCCTACCGTTCCTATCAGGAACGGGAAAGCGCTAGGGAATTAAATGGCCCCGATATTTCCCAAATTGTCCAATATATTGGAGAGCATTATCAGGATGTTACAGTAGAGTCTACCGCAAAGCAGTTTAACTACCACCCCAATTCTTTATCCAGAATATTAAAAAAATATACAGGCAGTACATTTTCTGATATTATCCAAAAATTCCGTATCAATGCGGCAAAGGATTATTTGGAACATACTACGATGTCCATTGATGAGATTGTATCTTTGGTAGGATATGCGAATAAAAGCTATTTTTATCGGATTTTTCGGGAGGAAACAGGAATGTCTCCGGCAGAGTTCCGAAAAAAATAGTGTACCTATTGTTTTATTATTGGAATCGATAAGAATGGACAGGGCATTAAACAGAAACTGAATTCATTTATAATCATAAATTTCTATATAAAATAAAAGCAGGCGAAGACATTACAACGCCTGCTTTTTATAGTTTTTTGTTAAACTTTATCAGAAAAAAAGGTTTAAAATACAGGAAAAGAAACGCAATAATTACATATTGTAATGTGGTGCTTTTCCATATTGAAGTTATATCGTATAATTATGGGGATAGAACATTGCGTAGTATTCCGAAAACAATTAACGCAATACTATACAATAAGAGTAAAATCTGATTCCATTTTGGCAAAGTCTTATTGTTACAGCATTGAACAAAATAGAGAATCAGTTCTACTATAAGCAGAGGACCAGTGATAAATAAAAACTGATTTGCTTGATAAGCACCAACCAAATCCCCTTGGGACAGATGTAGGATTAATCTGGTAATACCGCAACCTGGACAAAAAAGTCCAGTGACGGTGTGGAAGAAACAGGGGATTGCGGTCCCAGTAAGCTGTATCCATACCAAGTACAGGAACCCAATACAGATGAAGCCTACCATTGGTTTTATTTTATATCTGTCCATGAATTCTTTTGTTAATCGTATCTTGGATTAGAATAAAGTTGACAATGCCCAAACCAAAAAGGGATAGTATCAAAAATACAATATGAAATGTAGGGGCCTGCCTTTTGATACAATCCACTTTTTCGCCAGCCCGATAAGACCAGTAAATAAAATAAATATTACAGGTTACTAAAGTCAATAATAAAACCATTCCACCGGAAAAGGCATTCCTATCCCCAGTAAGATCATTAAGGTCATTGTTCAATACAACGAGCCAGTAAAATGGATAAATACCGCATGTAATAATGGAAAGAATAATGCACATTACAATATTTCTTTCTTTAAAGCATCGGTGTGGACCATTATTTGTAGTGGTATATGGATTATATGGCATGGAAGGATCTTGTGGAGGTGGTGGAGGTTGGTGTGTTGATACCATTGGGAGTGGATTTCCACAATTTAGGCAAAACTGCATACTGTCATCGCAGGCAGCACCACATCGTTTACAATATATCATCTTTTTCTCCTCGCAAATCTGCTCAATTAAGATAGCATTATTATATCGTATTTTATAAAGTGATGTCAATTGGAATCAAATCAGAAAAAGCCCGCATGACCATGCGGGCTGAGGTTTTTTATTCATAAGATAATGTTAAGTCCAGATCAGGCACATCTTCCATTTTGAGCCATTCTTTTAGACCTTTTACGATGAAGTCATGGTCTAATTGATGTGGAAAATTGGATACTGTCAATACTGCAACGATTTCACCTGTTTTCAGGCGGATTGGAAAACCGCCTCCACACAGTACATAATCAGAATCACTTAAACCATGGGTACTGATTTTTTCTCCAGTGAGGAAGGAGGATGCCCATGCCCCTAAAGAGCTTCTTTCCATTAAACATACGGTGTTGAATTTTCGGTTCATCCAGTTTTGGTTGTTCTGGTTGGTATTCCCTACAGCATGATAAAATACCATAGTACCGTTTAATTTGCGGATGGCTACTGCAAGGGACTCATTACTTTCATATACTTTGTTCACTAAAAAACAGCCTAAATCCCAAGCGTCTTTGTTGGAGAAATGGGGAAATACCAGCATTTCTTCCTGCTTTAAAATGGTCTCATTTATTTTGGTGTAATTTTGTTTGTCCATCGTCACAACCTCCTAAATAAACTTCTGTTTTTTTAAGCAACAACAGCTTATACAACTATTATAACATTTTTGTGCAAAAACTGCTATTATGATTCCAAAAATATTTTTTATGTTTTTAGAAAAAAGAATTGAAGAATTTTTTATAGAAATATCAAAATGCCTTTCATTGAATAGCCAATTTTATATTTTTGTCGTGATGAAGTATGTCAGTGTATCGAAACAAATAGTAGCTTATTCACTTATGGTATAAGATAAGCTTGATATCAGTGATAATAGGAATATAGTTACTTTGACAACATAGTTTGTGCTGATTTTAGACCATACGCTGGTTCCGCGGAAAGGGCGGCACGGTTAACAGCGCGTGCCATTATTTCAGTAGCCATTGTATTGAATGCATCAGGGGATACTTCTATTTTTCCATTTGCCATAACAAATATAGTATCGCCATCCGCTGTGGAGTGTGCTGGACAGATGGTTTGTGCAAAGGCGTTATGCACAATGCTTGCCGCCTTATTACACTGGCATTTATCCAATTTCGCATTAGTAATTACACAGCCAATTGTTGTATTGCCATTCCATAGGTTTCTGTTTTGTTCTATTTCTTGGTAGAGACACTTCTTAGTATCCGCAAAACCAGTATGGTCTTGATTCAAAAGCCCTGCCAGAATTCTTCCAGTATCGTAATCAACTACATCACCTAAGGCATTAACAGCGACAATAGCCGCACATTTTACATTACCAATTTGTGCGGCATAGATTCCTAGCCCGCATTTCATCATATCTGCAGTGTTATGCAGCTTCCCTACAGTTGCTCCAGTACCTGCTCCAACATTCCCTTGCTCTGGCTCAGGATTTATATATGCGTTTTTGCAGGCTTCATACCCCATTTTTTTATCCGGTCTACTATGAAAGTTAACCAGTTCCAAATCAAATAGGGAAGCTCCACAAACAATGGGAACACGACCGATTCCTACATCAAAACCAACGCCTTTTTCCTCCAAAAATTGCATTGCTCCATCTCCTGCTTCCAGACCAAATGCGCTTCCACCTGAAAGCATTACACAGTGGATTTGCTGCACTGTATTTATTGGTTTCAGCAACTCTGTTTCCCTGGAAGCTGGGCTACCACCACGAACATCTACTCCTGCCCATGCACCATCTTCACAAATAATAGCCGTACAGCCTGTTGCGTTGGCTTTATCCTGTGCGTGGCCAATTTGAAAGCCTGGAATCTCGGATATTTTAATTTCTTTCAACGGTAGTCCTCCTTTTAATAAGCCATTTGTATATTACAAAAAACCTCCCAGGGTATTCTGGGAGGTTTGATCAGTTTTTAATAAAATAAAACTAACGTTTCGAGAACTGTGGAGCTCTACGAGCAGCTTTAAGACCGTATTTCTTACGTTCTTTCATTCTTGGGTCACGGGTCAAGAAGCCTGCTTTTTTCAGAATTGGACGCAATTCTGGATCAAACAGCAACAGTGCACGGGAGATGCCGTGACGGATTGCACCAGCCTGGCCAGTTACACCGCCGCCTGCCACGTTACAAACAATATCAAATTTACCGTTTGTATTGGTTAATTCCAATGGTTGACGAACGATTAATTTTAATGTTTCCAGACCAAAGTATTCATCAATATCACGGTTGTTGATAGTGATTTTACCTGTACCCTGGTATACACGAACTCTAGCTACAGAACTTTTTCTTCTGCCTGTACCGTAAAAATATGGTTTAGATTCATACATAATAAGTGTGCCTCCTTCCTTTCATTAAAACTCGAGGTTTTCTGGTTTCTGAGCATCGTGGGAATGGTCAGCACCTTTGTAAGTTCTTAAACGACGAGCAGCTTGTCTTCCGATTACAGTGTCAGGAAGCATACCTTCGATAGCAAGTGTCATTGCTTTTTCTGGGTTGGTTTTCATTAAAGTATCGTATTTGATTTCTTTTAAATTACCAATCCAGCCTGTGTGCCATCTATAATATTTATTTTGCAGTTTGTTACCAGTCAGAACAGCTTCTGCGCAGTTGATAACAATAACGTGGTCACCACAATCTACATGAGGAGTAAAAGTTGGTTTATGTTTACCACGAAGAATAGCAGCAGCTTTAGCAGCCACACGACCCAGTGGTTTGCCTGCTGCGTCAATTACATACCATTTACGGCTTACTTCATTCGCCTTTGCCATATAAGTTGACATGGTTGTTACCTCCATTTAAAATACAAAACTAAAAAAGCCCGATCAGCTTTTTCTCACCTAACCTATTATATCTAGATCAAAATGGTTTGTCAACACCTTTTTTTGAGAATTTTAATTTATATTTTTTTATCTCTTATTTTCGATTGTTTTCTTTTATTATCTCTCGTTTTCTAAATATCTATTTTTAAAAAATAAAAATAGGAATTTTGATGAAAATCAAAATGGAGTTTATTTAATAGAAAATAAAAGATAATACAAACGTATTTTAAAATAATAGAAAAAAACCGCTGATTTTAACAATCAACGGCCTTTTTTGGTGGAGTGGTTTTTGATGTTCATACGAAATAGATGGCGTTTTAGCACCTGCCAATTAAATGGAACCAAAGGATATAAATAGCATTTTCCTGTGACAGTTTTGTTGCACACCAATACAATTAATAGGAATAGTACCCCAGCGACAAATCCCCATATTCCAAATGCTCCGGTAACAATTAAAAGAAGGATACGGAAGAACTTCAACGCATATCCCAATTCAAATCCTGGTTGGGAGAAATTTGCCAATGTGACAAACGCTTGGTAGAGTAGCGCCTGAGGAGAGAACCATCCAGACTGTACTGCATAGTCTCCAACAATAATCGCCGCAATGATACTAAGGGGAGTTGCAAGCATATTTGGAGTATTTAAAGATGCCAGCTGTAAACCGTCAATGGCAACTTCTAACATTAAAAGCTGTAGCAGTAAAGGGACGGAGATATCCTCGGTAATTAAAATAAATTTTAACCATTCCGGAACAATATCTGGGTATTGGGTCAATAAAATCCAGACAGGTGTTAAGAAAATAGCTACAAATAAAACGGCAAATCGGCTCAATCTTAGATAAGCGCCTGTTAATGGGGGAAAATAATAGTCGTTAGCTTCCTCCATTAAATGAAAAATAGTAGAGGGAAGAATGATGGCGGAAGGGGAGTTGTCCACTAAAATAGCAATGTCTCCTTCTAATATTTGGGCGGCTGTGGTATCAGGACGTTCGGTAAATTTTACTTTCGGGAAGGGGTTATACCATTTTCTTTTTAATAATACTTCTACTAAACTTTCCTGATTCATGGTCAAGGATTCCACATCTGCTGATTTTAGTTTTTGTACAATCTGATTTAGCAGTGTTTGGGATACTTTATTGTTCATATAACAGATGGAAACATCAGTATGAGAAATTGTACCGATTGATAGATGTTGCATACAAAGTTCTGGAGAACGGATGCGTCGCCGGATTAATGCGGCATTCAGCACCAGTGTTTCTACAAAACCATCATGGGAGCCACGGAACACCTTGTCTTTTTCCGGCTCTGAAGTAGTCCTTTGTGGGTAGGTTCTGGCATCAATTAAAACTGCCCGGTCAAACCCATCCAACATCATCACAATTTGTCCAGAAAGTAGTGCAACAAATAGTTTATCAAGGTCATCTTCCAATCCAATTTCCCCATAGGAAATACAGGATTTTGAAAAAGTATAAGCATCTGTCAGTAATTTTTGATCTTGTATTTTAAAAAAGGCGTCCATCATTTTTGTCATGATTTCATCTTTCGCAAATCCATCTACAAAAAAGAAACAAGCCGTTTTATCCATAATCTTTATGGTGCGATACACAATATCAAAATTTTTATCACAGTGTAGCTGTTCTTGAAACGTTTTGATGTTTTGATCTATGTTTGTACTGATTTTCATACAGCATCCTCGTTTCTGTAAAAGTTATAGTACACTATTACTATGTGCTATTTTTTTGGAATCATGCAAAAACAAGGTAAAACTGTGATAAAAATGAAAAAGGGATGTTCTATATTCTGTTTGTTTGACATAACAATATGTTAAGCAAAATAGTTGGGAGGCTGATTCTTGTTAGGACAATACCATATTTTCCGATGGCTAATTGGTTTGTTTCGGAGAAAATAATAGGATCTTTCTTTACAAAGACAATCGTTTCATAAAATAGTGGCTTTAAAAGCAGCTAAAATGAAAAAAGCTTGTAGAATTTTCTACAAGCTTTTTCTTTTATCTCATTTTATCGAATAAGACCACGAAGTGCATTCTAATGAAAACAAAATTCATATAGAGGTGCCGTATTAGTCAGAAGGTTAAGGATTATTTACAAAATCCCTAGAATAAATTTTTCCTAATACACGGTCATAGGTTAAATCGTCCAACACCTTATTGTTCTCTATTTCTACTGAATAATTGCTAGAGTAAACCGGTGTTGTCTGCATCTGGTCCAACATTGTGGAGATAAACGGCGTTTGTTCCCCACCGGTTAGCTGGACAATTAAATGAGGCAGGTAAAAGGCAGAAACAGTCTGTTCTACATTCCTAGATGCACCATAATTATTCCAAATAACAAACGGCTGTTGATACAGGACATAGGCATTTTCTGTGCTAATATCCGCTAAATCATAGGAATCTGAGCTATCAGTAAAATAAGGATAATGGTCTCCCACAAATAACACAATAGTTGGCTCATCCAATTGTTTTAACTGTTCCATTAGCATAGCCAAGGCCTGGTCTGTCTGCTGAATCCCCGCCATATAATATTCAAATTCTGTCATACCAGAATCCAAATTATAGGGCTGGTGGTTTTGCATCGTAGAAGTATAAACATAGGCAGGCTGTTCGCTCTGTTTTAAGCAGGAAATAATTTCATTAAAATCGCTTTTATCATCAATGTATTGGCGAAATTTTGTTGTATCTGTCTTAAAATCATCTTGAAAACGGAGTTCATCAAAGTTGTAGTTGTTATAAATCTGATCCCTATCATAAAAGCTATTGAGGAATGGGTGAATATAGGTGGTGGAATATCCTTGCGATTTATAATAATCCGCAAAGGTAGGCTGGGAAGTTTCCCGTTCTGGCAGCATCTTTTGTGGAGAAGTACTGTCATTTAAACTTTTCATTGGCAGCCCAAACATCAATTCAAATTCGGTTCTCACGGTAGTGTTACCAAAGGTAGGAACAACACAGTTTCCGCAAATACCTTCTTTTGCAAACTGGTCAAAGTTCTGATAATATTCATCCAAGTTTGGTATACCATCTAATCTGCGGAAATCCGCAAAGGATTCTGACATAATCATAACAACATTCGGCTTCTGGTCGGAAACTGCCGGTTTAGCTGGCTGTAGTTCCTTTCGGATTTCATTTTCAGAATAGCTTTCTGGTTCTTCCGGAGAGTTGAGAATCTGTTCCGTAGAGGTTTGTGCTAAATATGCGATCAAATTATTCTTTTTAAATTTATCGTCACATTCATAGTTGTTGGAAGCTTCCTCATTATCCAGTGCAAATGCGGAATATACAAAATTGGAAACGGGAGTAGCTACAATAATGCTGACTGTTAATACACAACTTACAGCTGTAACTAAACGTTTCAGCGGTTTTTGGGCAAAACGAATTCTGGGATTAAACCAGAAGATGACTGCAAAATATGTGATAAAAATCAAAATATCTATGATAAAATAAGCGTTTAATTGTACTCCGGCAAACTTCATTAGTTGAGAAGTGTTCCCCGCCATAAATAAATCGGTTAGTACAAAATGAGAACCACTGGATTGGTATTTATAATATTCCACGAACGAAATAATAAACAAAAATAATCCCGGAACAAAAGTAGCAATAAAACCACTTTTGACAAGGCACAATACTGTTAAAATGACAGCACCTAATAACAAAGTATCAAACAAAATAACAGAAAAATCATGGACAATAAACCCAATTAATGCTCCAAAGTCCTGTAGATGATTAAATTCACACAGCAGGATTAGAAATAAAGGCGATGTCCAAAGAAATACCTGGTTTAATTTGTAGTATTTTGTTGTGTTTTCTTTTCGTTGTAAACGGAACCTTTTGACTACTTGCTTCACGGTTTGCACCGTCCTTTCTCCGGTTCGGATACAGTTAAAAAAGTTTGATGATTTTAGCCAAACGTTCATATTCGCTTTATCATCTTCGTATTTGATTCATCAGTAGATAGGTACCATAGTTTATAAAATGTGCTTTATACTTTAAAGTATATTGCAAAATTCAACTCTATTTTATCTAGTATAATGAATAAATAAAAAGATACAAGTAAGTTTTTATGAAAAAATAGAGAACATATGTGAAATTAGATAATTTGTGTATATAAAGTATAAATAATTATGATTTATTAGATAAATTGCTTATATGTGTTTTTATTTTATGCCATATGTTATTTGAATAGCAAATTTATTTTTTGTAGGAACTCCCAAAAATAAGGTAAAAAAACTATCAATATGATCAATTTCTAAATCATTGTGAACCACTTATTTGGGTATTTCCCTATCTTGATTCTGGTTTTGAGGTATGATAAGATATTATAGGATTATTAGAAAAATGATAGTAAATAGGATGTTAACAGAAAAAATTCTTTTTTTGTTGGAAAAACATTGGAATAGAAGGAAAATTGCGGTTCCTTCTCAATAGCTGACGGGAGGCTTTTTTGTGATAAGAAATGATTTGAGAAACATTGCGATTGTTGCCCACGTAGACCATGGTAAAACCACCCTGGTAGATGAAATGCTAAAGCAGGGCGGCGCTTACCGTGAAAACCAGGTAGTGGAAGAAAGGGTAATGGACTCGAACGACCTGGAACGGGAACGTGGTATTACCATTTTATCAAAAAACACTGCTGTATATTATAAAGATACCAAAATTAATATTATTGATACCCCTGGACATGCCGATTTTGGCGGTGAAGTAGAGCGTGTATTAAAGATGGTAGACGGGGTTATTCTGTTAGTTGACGCTGCGGAAGGCCCTATGCCGCAAACACGTTTTGTGACCCAGAAAGCTTTGGAACTGGGGTTAAAAATTATAGTAGTAGTAAATAAAATTGACCGTCCAGACGCCCGCCTGGATGAAATCCCAGATGAAGTATTGGAATTATTGTTGGATTTAGATGCTTCTGAGGAACAATTGGAAAGCCCAATTTTGTTCTGCTCTGGACGTTCCGGTACTGCTTCCCTCTCCCAATACGAGGAAGGAAAAGATTTAACCCCATTATTTGAAACAATTTTGAATCATATTGACCCTCCTTCCGGAGATGAAACCAAAGATACCCAGGTATTGGTTTCTGCCATTGATTACAATGAATATGTAGGTCGTATTGCTATTGGTAAAGTGGAAAGCGGTGTTGTAAAACAAGGGGAAGATGTTACCGTTTGCGATTATCACGAAAGCAAAGACCCATACCGTGGCAAGATTGTAAACTTATATCAGATTGACGCATTTGGTAGAACTCCTATTAAAGAAGCAACTGTAGGGGATATTGTTTGTTTTTCCGGTATCGAAAAAATTACAATTGGGGATACTATTTGTAAATTGGGGAATGTAGACCCATTGCCATTTGTAAAAATCAGCGAACCTACGGTAGAAATGACTTTTGGCGTAAACGATAGCCCATTTGCGGGGCAGGAAGGTAAGTTTGTCACCTCCCGCCAGATTCGGGAACGGCTGCAAAAAGAACTGTTAAAAGATGTTTCTTTGCGTGTTTCGGACACAGATTCCACCGAAAAATTCAATGTATGTGGACGTGGAGAAATGCACCTGTCCATTTTAATTGAAAATATGCGTCGTGAAGGATTTGAACTCTCGGTAAGTACTCCTAGAGTTCTGTTTAAAGAAATTGACGGCAAAAAATGCGAACCAATTGAACGGGTAGTAATTGATGTTCCAGAAGAATCTCTGGGTTCTGTTATGGAAAAAATGGGCCAGAGAAAAGGAGAACTGGTTCAGATGGCTCCACAAGGTAGTCGTATGCGGGTTGAGTTTTTAATTCCATCTCGTGGGTTGTTTGGTTATCGAAATGAATTCCTTACCGATACCAAAGGCGAAGGGATTATGAACACCATTTTCGATAGTTATCAGCCTTTTAAAGGAGAAATTCCAACCCGTTCCACCGGAAGTTTGGTTTCCTACGAAACAGGTACCGCTGTTACCTATGGTTTGTACAATGCCCAGGAAAGAGGAACTCTGTTTATTGGTGCCCAGACCCCTGTTTATGAAGGGATGGTTGTTGGTTGTTCTCCAAAACAGGAAGATCTGGTAGTAAATGTTTGTAAGAAAAAACAGCTTACCAACACCCGTGCTAGCGGGTCAGATGATGCTTTGCGCTTAACTCCACCACGTGTGATGAGTTTGGAAGAATCTTTGGAATTTTTGGCGGAAGACGAGCTCTTGGAAGTAACACCAGAATCTTTGCGTATTAGAAAACGCATTCTAAGTAATGTACAACGCGCAAAACAAAGAAATAAATAATAAAAAAATTGGGCTGCTGCCATGTTGATGCAAATCAAATCGCAGCGCCCTTTGTATTTAGAGGAAACGATGTTTGAATATCAGCTAGAACGGTTAAATCAGAATATTGTAGTATGCGTTACCCCAGAGCACAAATTCGGTACAGATGCTTTTTTGTTGGCAAACTTTGCTTCCCCAAGGCGGAAAGATTTGGTCTGTGATTTGGGGACAGGCTGTGGGATCATTCCATTCATTTGGTGTAAACGCCATAAGCCAAAGGAAATTTGGGGGGTGGAAATTCAGCCTCAGGGGATTGAGCAGTTCCAAATTGGACTGGATCATTCCACTGTGGAACCAGTAATCCATCCAGTTTGTGGGGATTTAAAGCAACTATCTGGTATGCCATTCGGACAGTTTGACCTGGTAACCTGTAACCCACCTTATTTTTCGAATGGGGCTGGATTCTTAAGCGAAATGTCTGCGGAACAGGTGGCACGCCATGAAACAAGGTGTACCATACTGGATGTTTGCCAATCGGCGGCAAAACTGTTAAAATATGGAGGGAAGCTCTGTATTTGTCAACGTCCGGAACGCTTGGCGGATACCATTTGCAGCATGCGGGAAGCTGGTTTAGAGCCAAAACGACTACGGATGGTGGCAAAATATCCGGATTCTACACCATGGCTGTTTTTGTTGGAAGGCAAAAAAGGAAGCAAGCCGTTTTTACAAGTCATGCCGACATTAGGAATTTATGAAGGGGAAGAATTTTCCCAGGAAATGCAGAAAATTTATGATTGGGAGGCAGAGTAGTGGCAGGTATCTTGTATGTTGTTGGAACGCCAATTGGGAATTTATCCGATTTTTCACCTAGGGCAGTGGAAACACTGCAGCAGGTGGATTTTATCGCTGCGGAAGATACCCGGGTAACTTTAAAGTTACTCAACCATTTTGGCATTAAAAAACCGATGGTCAGCTATTATGAACATAATCTTCGCCAGCGTGGGGAGCAGATTATCCAGCGCATTTTAGCTGGAGAAAATTGCGCGATTGTTTCGGATGCCGGAATGCCTTGTATTTCTGACCCTGGAGAGGATCTAGTAAGGCTGTGCGCAGAATATCAGATTGAGACTAGGGTAGTACCTGGGCCAAGCGCAGTGATTTCTGCTTTATGTGTCAGCGGACTGGTGACATCCCGTTTTTCCTTTGAAGGGTTTTTAAGCACCAACAAACGGAGTCGCCTGGAACATCTCACTTCCATCCGGAAGGATACCCATACCTTGATTTTTTATGAAGCGCCTCATAAACTGCTTTCTACCCTAAAAGATCTTTATGAAACGTTGGGGGACCGAAAAATCTCTCTGGTGAAAGAGATTACCAAACTACATGAATCAGTCAACCGGACAACATTGGCACAAGCGGTGCAATATTACACGGAAAATACGCCAAAAGGGGAATTTGTGCTTGTGCTGGAAGGGGCTGTTATTGCGGAAAACAATGAGGAAGAAATGACATTAGAACAGGCAGTACAACTGGCAAAAGAACTGATGGAGCAAGGGCACCGTCCAAGTGATGCGGCAAAAGAGGCGGCAAAACTGACCCAGTTCAAAAAAGCCGAGATTTATAAACAATTAATTGATTAATTGTGGAAAAACAGTTTGGTTTTTAGAGGTAACTGTTGAAAAATAATTAGGAGGTAGTGTTATGGAGTATCGTAAATGTGGAACTACTTATGTAGTGCGGTTAGATGTTGAGGATGAAATCGTGGAATCCTTACAGCGACTTTGTGAAGATGAAAAAATTGATTTAGCTCAGGTTTCTGGGATTGGGGCATTAAAACAGGCAGAAATTGGAGTGTTTGATACCACGACAAAGCAATATCATAGCAATACTTATACTGGCGTTTACGAGATTGGAAATTTAACCGGAAATATTTCTACCATGAATGGGGTACCATACTTTCACCTGCACATTACTATCGGCAATATTAACCACCATGAGTGTTACAGCGGGCATTTAAACAAAGGTGTGGTTGGTGCCACAGCCGAATTATTTGTTAACGTCATTGACGGAAAAATCGACCGGGAATTCAGTCCAGAAGTGGGATTAAATATTATCCGATTTGTTGATGAGAATTAGTAGCCAACTAGGAAAGGGCTTTGTTTCTGAGATAATTTTTTTGAATTTTGCAATGATAACCATCAAGATTTTGATGGTTTATCTAGAGACTCTAAGTTAATAAAAACGGATTTTTACTTGTTATAGGTAGTAAAAGAAATTTTTTACTTCTTTTCCGTAGATAGTGTATTTACTTTTTTATTGTTGTTTTTTGCCAATTGTATTACTGTATTACGATATATTGCAAAAAGGCTGGTCCTATAGGAACCAGCCTTTTGTATAAGAGAGAAAATAGAATCAATAGTAACTTTCAAGAAGTTGTTCCGGTGTTCTTTAGCATATCGATATCTGTAAGATATTAAAAGATAAAATAAGTAAAAATTCGGATGATGTATTATTATAAAGATGATTAGAAAATATTTGTTATGAAAAATAACTTCTCTTCTTAATAGGGATATCAATGATTGTTTCGGTTTTCAGGACAGGAGCTATTTTGGAAAAATTTTTAGTAAAAAATATTATGTGACATTATCCCAATACCGAAAATCTATACAAAAAAACGTGGAATCATAATCGATTCCACGTTTTTTATTAAATAATAAATCAAAATTAGTGTTGATGAGTGCTGCTGATAATACCGCGTTCCGCATCCATCTGTACGGTAATACCATGTTTTAACACTTTCGTAGCATCGTGTGCGCCAATGATAACTGGAATATCCAAAGCTAAACCAGCAATTGCCGCATGGGAGTTCAATCCGTCCTGTTCTACAATAATACCAGAAGCATCTCGGATTACATCAATTAAAGTATTATCTGTTTGAGGAATTACCAAGATATCGCCCTTTTTAAATTTTTTCTTTGCTTCTTCCGCATTACGGCATACACAAAGATTGCCACACATGTTACCGTGGGAAATTCCTGTACCAGAAATCAATACATTTCCCACTACATGGACTTTAATCATATTAGTAGTACCGGAAATACCCAGAGGAATACCAGCTGTGATTACAACCAGATCTCCACTGGAAAGATAGCCGGCCTCGGTTGCAACATCTACTACATGGTCAAACAGCTCGTCCGTTGTATCTTTTTCCTGTAAAAATACAGGATAAACACCCCAGGAAAGGTTCATCTGGCGGTATACTCTTGGATCTGTAGATCCACCAATAATTGGAACATTAGGGCGGAACTTGCTAATTTCTCTTGCGGTCATACCGGATTTTGTCACTGTAATAATCGCAGTCGCCAATAGGTTGTGGGCTGTTGTAACGGTAGCTTTGGAAATTGCGTTTGTAACATTTGTTGTTTCTTCTTCGCTGGTAGCTTCTCTTGTTGCAAACCGTTTTTTATAGTGGATATTTGTTTCGGTTTCTTCTGCGATTCTCGTCATTGCTTTTAAGGCTTCGACTGGATATTTACCAGCAGCTGTTTCACCAGAAAGCATAATGGCACTGGTACCATCATAGATAGCGTTTGCCACGTCACTGGTTTCCGCTCTGGTTGGGCGTGGATTTTGCATCATGCTGTCCAGCATTTGGGTTGCTGTAATCACCTGTTTCCCAGCTCGGTAAGCTTTTTTAATTAACATTTTCTGAATAGGTGGAAGCTGTTCAAAGGGAATTTCTACTCCCATATCGCCACGGGCAACCATAATACCGTCTACTAGGCGCAAAATTTCATCAATATTCTCCACACCTTCCCGGTTTTCAATTTTTGCGATAATCTTCATCCAGTGGCAGTTGTGCTTATTAAGAATGCTGCGGATATCCATAATATCCTGGGCAGAACGGGTAAAAGAAGCCGCAATAAAATCAAACCCGGTTTCAATCCCAAATACAATGTCGGATTCGTCCTTCTCACTTACATAAGGAAGTGAAAGGCTAATGTCAGGGACATTGATACTCTTACGATCAGAGATTTTTCCACCATTTACAACAGTACAGACAATCTTTTCATTATCAAAAGAAGTTACTTTTAGTTCAATTAAACCATCATCAATTAAAATTCTTGTTCCTAAGGCAATATCTTTTGGAAGGTCTTGGTAGGTAATGGAAACACCGGTTTCATCTCCGATACGCTCTTTGGTGTAAAGGGTAAAAGTGTTTCCTTCTTTTAAAATAGCTTTGCCATCTTTTAAGGTATGGATACGGATTTCAGGACCTTTGGTATCCAATAAAGTTGCAATGGGAAGCCCTAATTCCTCACGCATATTCACAATTTTGTCAAAACGCTGTTTGTGTTCTTCGTGAGTCTGGTGAGAAAAGTTAAAACGCGCTACGTTCATACCAGAGAGCATTAATTGACGCAATACTTTATCGTCATCGGTTGCTGGGCCTAAAGTGCAGATGATCTTTGTTTTTCGTAGCATAGTGAAATCAACCTCCAAAATATCGGAATAGCAGTATAGCGCTACTACCATCTTAATCAATATACGACCAAACATTGATTACAATGATGAGGTCGTTTATTCTTTTAAATTATACTATAGACAATTTCAAATTACAAGCGTGATGATGCAAAGATTGCATAAATTTATTACAATTTATTTGTTTAATCTCCACTATTAATGCACAGGATAAAAACAATTTTCATATGATACAAAAGATAGGAATTGAGGTGAGACCATTGCAGGAATTTGTGAAAATTAAAAATATAATAGAACAATATCAAGCAGATAATGGCGAAGTACTGGCACTGGATGGGGTAAGCCTTTCGGTAGCGCAAGGGGAGTTGGTCAGTATTGTCGGCCCTAGCGGCTGCGGAAAATCCACCTTGCTTTCCATCGTGGCAGGATTGGAACAGCCAACCCACGGCAGTATTGAGGTAAATGGGAAGGAAATTACAAGAGTATCTTCCCAAATCGCTTATATGCTGCAAGATGATAACCTGTTAGAGTGGCGGTCGATCTATAAAAATATATTATTAGGTCTTGAAATACAAAAAAAGAAAACACCGGAAAATATTGCTTATGTTAACCAGCTAATTGATAATTATGGATTAGGGGAGTTTAAGCAAAAATATCCATCACAGCTTTCTGGCGGAATGAGGCAGAGGGCTGCTCTAATTCGTACTTTAGCAATTAAACCGGAGTTGCTTTTATTGGATGAAGCTTTTTCCGCACTGGATTATCAAACTAGGTTGCAGGTAACAGATGACGTCCGTCAGATCCTACGGAAAGAAGGGAAAACCACAATAATGGTTACCCATGATATTCCAGAGGCAATCAGTATGTCTGACCGGGTAGTAGTATTATCTGCACGTCCTGGTAAAGTCAAAGCAGTGCATACTCTGGATTTTGGGGAGGATTTAAAACCGTTAGAACGGCGGAAGCAGCCAAAGTTCAGCGAATATTTCAATGAGATTTGGGGTGAGTTGGTTGAAAAATGAATCAAATCAGCTTTCGGCTGAACGCCAAAACTATCTCAAACGGAAAAAGCGGAACCGTAATCTGGTTAGGGTGACACAACTGGGCATTTTGGTTGTATTAATTGCCCTTTGGGAGATTCTAGCGGATATTGGCGTTATCGATAGCTTTATTATGAGTAGCCCTTCCCGTATTTTAAAAACATTTGGTAACTTATCTAATAATGGAATTTTAACTCATTTAGGGGTTACTTTATATGAGACATTAACGGGATTCTTTTTAGGGGTTATTTTGGGGATCATCATTGCGATTATTCTATGGTGGTCTAAATTTTTATCCAAAGTAAGTGAGCCATTTTTGGTGGTATTAAATAGTTTACCCAAAATTGCGTTGGGGCCAGTTATTATCATTTGGGTAGGGGCAGGAACAGGTGCAATTGTTTTTATGGCAGTAGCGATTTCGTTAATTGTTACTGTACTGGAAATGCTCAATGGGTTCCGCAGTACCAACCCAGAGATGATACGGATGGCGCAGAGTTTTTCCGCTAGTAAAGCGCAGATTTTTACTAAAATTGTATTTCCATCCAATCTGCATACCTTGTTTAACTCATTAAAAGTAAATATAGGGCTATCCCTAGTTGGGGTAATTGCAGGAGAATTTTTAGTATCCAAAGCGGGGCTTGGTTATTTAATTGTATATGGCGGCCAGGTCTTTAAATTGGATTTGGTTATGGCAAGTGTCATTATTCTTGCGATAGTAGCGGCAGTTTTATACGAAGTTGTTGTGTTAGGTGAAAAATTGGTGAACCATTTTGTAAGCCATCACTAAAATAGAATAGGAATCTAGGATTCTATTATGCGGCAAGAAATTCCCCCAGCGGGGTTTCATTTTATTTTTTCAGGAGGGACAGTATGCGTTATTGGAAGAAAATACTTAGTGTTCTATTGGCTGGTATTATGTGTTGCCTGGTAGCGGCAGGATGCTCTAGTGAAAAAGAGGAAGGTTTGACAAAATTAAATGTTTGTGAAGTAACCCATTCGTTGTTTTACGCTCCCCAATATGTTGCTATTTCGGAAGGATTTTTTGCGGAAGAAGGCTTGGAGCTAGAATTGAGCAATGGTGGTGGAGCAGATAAAGTTATGGCTGCGATTCTGTCAGGGGATATGGATATTGGGTTGGCAGGCCCAGAGGCAAGTATTTATGTATATAATGAAGGAAAAGAGGATCATCCACAAGTATTTGCCCAATTGACCAAACGGGATGGCTCTTTTTTGGTAGCAAAAGAGGATATACAGGATTTTACATGGGATGATATTAAAGGAAAAACAGTGATTCCAGGTAGAAAAGGTGGAGTGCCTTACATGACATTGGAATATATTATTAAAGAAAATGGAATTGACCCAGCAACTGAGACTACTTTAGACGACAGCATCCAGTTTGATTTAATGGCTGGGGCGTTCTCCAGTGGTACAGCGGACTTTGTTACTTTATTTGAGCCTACTGCATCTATGATTGAACAGGAAGGTAAAGGACATATTGTATGTTCTATTGGTACAGAGAGCGGTGAAATCCCTTATACCGCTTACTGTGCGAAACAGAGTTATATGGAAGAAAACCCTGAGATTATTCAAGGATTTACCAATGCAGTGGCAAAAGGGCAGCAATGGGTAAAGGAACATACCGCAGAAGAAATTGCGGAGTCCATTGTGGATTTCTTCCCAGATACAGATGTAGAAACTTTATCAAGAGGTTTACAAAGCTATATTGATGCGGATGCTTGGAATGCTACCCCTGTTATGAAAAAAGAAGCTTTCCAACGTTTGCAAGATGTTATGATTTCCGCAGGGGAACTATCTGAATATGTTCCATTTGAGGAAATTATCAACAACAGCTATGCGGAAAAAGTAAACTAAGCAGCCATTTGTTCAAAATTAGCAAGAAAAAAGTTACAATTGGTATTTTTGCGGCTGCATAGGATAAAGGGAAGGAGTGTGAAAGATGAAATTTACCTTTGATATGACAGTAGGGCAATTACTGGAAAATCCAAAATCCCGTTCGGTTTTTGAGAAGTATACTCCACAACTTGTGCATCATCCTATGATTGGAATGGTAAAACATTTTAAACTAAAAGATTTGATGCAGTATGCTAGAAAAGCAAATATTTCTCAAGAAACTGTGAAAAAAATCCAAACGGAATTGGAATCTTTGTCCTAGTAAAAAATAGGCTATCCTGAAAGGATAGCCTATTTTTACTGTTGTTTTAGGTTGTTTTTTCCTCTATTTAGTGGTACAATACAACCAAAAAGTTGGGAGGGAAAATAGATGGAAAAAATTGAATTTTTACAAAAAAATCTTTCTTTTTGGAACCGGCTAACTAAGACAGAACAACATCTGTTGGAACAAAATGCAATCGAAAAGTCTTTTTGTAAAGGGGAAGTTTTACATAATAGTTCAGAAGGTTGTTTGGGAATGGTACTAGTAAAAAGCGGACAGATTAGGGCATATCTGTTATCGGAAGATGGAAGAGAAATTACATTGATGCGGCTTTTTCAAGGGGATATCTGTGTTTTATCCGCTTCTTGTATTTTGGATGCGATTACCTTTGAAGTTTCGATTGATGCGGAAGAAGATAGCCAGGTTGTTATCCTTCCCTCTAATTTAATGCACCAGTTGATGGAACAAAATATTTATGTAGAAAATTTTACCTATCAGTTAATTGCAGCAAGTTTTTCGGATGTTATGTGGACGATGCAGCAAATTCTATTTATGAGTTTTGATAAACGCCTAGCTATTTTTTTACTGGATGAGGTGGCAAAAAACCATTCAGATGCTTTAAAAATTACCCATGAGCAGATTGCAAAGTACATGGGAAGCGCACGGGAAGTTGTTTCCCGCATGTTAAAATATTTTGAAGGGGAAGGAATTGTGGCACTTTCCCGAGGAGGAATTCAAGTATTGGATAAGAAAAAATTAAAAGGACTATTGAACTGATTCGATTTCTCCAATTTTTGAAGAATCCTATTGGACTTCTACTCAGAAAAGCATCCAATTATAGACCAACAAGAGGTTTCGGTATACAAACAAAAAATCCAGGCAAATTATTTGCCTGGATTTTTTGTTGAACGGATTTGTGCCGAACGATAACAACCGCCATATGGTAAACTACATATATTGTTTTGGATATTCTCCATGATTAAGTCAAAAATTTTATTGTATAGGTATTATCCTAACATTTCTAAAATAGCGGTTTTTGGTTGGACGCCGACAGAAGTGGATTGTTTCTGTCCATCTTTGAATACCATGAGGGTTGGGATACTCATGACCTGGAAAGATTGTGCCAATTCCATTTGTTCATCAATATTAATTTTACCTACTTTTACTTGTGGATTTTCTGCAGCAATTTCATCAATAACTGGCGAAAGCATTTTACATGGCATACACCAATCAGCCCAAAAATCCAATAATACTGGGCGGTCGGATTGTAATACCTCTTGTTCAAAATTTTCTTTTGTAATATGCAATACTGACATTTGTCAGGACTCCTTTCTGTTTGATCTGGTTTCAGTATACTCTATGTTTGTTATTTATTCTGTAACCAAGTCACACAAGGACTATTTTTTAAATAGTTGGGAGCCAGGATAGTAAGCATTGCAGCCAAGATAGGATTCAATTTTTAACAGCCTATTGTATTTCGCAACCCGTTCGGTACGGGAAGGGGCACCTGTTTTAATCTGGCCTGCGTTGGTGGCAACTGCTAAATCCGCGATGGTTGTATCCTCTGTTTCCCCGCTACGATGGGAAATAACAGCATGATATCCATTTTCCTGTGCCAGACGGATAGCGTCCAATGTTTCACTTAGGGTACCAATTTGATTTACCTTAATGAGGATTGCATTTCCTGCTTGTTGGGAAATCCCTTGCTGCAACCGTTTTGGATTTGTAACAAACAGGTCATCCCCCACAATCTGTACCCCTTTTAAACTGCGGGTAATTTGGGTGAATCCATCAAAGTCTACTTCAGATAATGGGTCCTCAATAGAAACAATTGGATATTGCTGGCACAATTTTTCAAAATAGGAAATTAACGACTCAGTTGTGTGAACCTGGTTCTTTTTGGGCAATACATAGCAATTTTCTTGATACCATTCACTGGAAGCCGCATCCAAAGCAATGCAAATATCTGACCCTGGTTTATAGCCACATTGTTCCGTTGCCTGTAAAATCAATTGGATTGCCTGTTCATCTTCTTCTAGGTTTGGGGCATACCCTCCTTCATCTCCAACGGAGGTGGAAAGTCCTTTTTCCTTTAAAATAGAGCCGAGTTTGTGGAAGATTTCCACACACATTTGTAAGCCGCGGGAAAAGCTATCCGCACCTACTGGCATAATCATAAATTCCTGAATATCAATATTGTTTGCCGCATGAGCTCCACCGTTTAAAATATTCATCATGGGTACAGGGAGTTCCATTGCACGAACCCCACCTAAATAACGGTATAATGGTAATTCACAAAAATTAGCGGCTGCTTTTGCGTTGGCAAGGGAAACTGCCAAAATTGCGTTTGCCCCTAAACTGCTTTTGTTTTCTGTACCATCTAATTCACGCATGGCATCATCAATGTTTTTTTGGTTTAAGCAATTTTTCCCTTTTAACGTTGCTGCAATGTGTAGATTAATGTTTTCCACAGCCTGTAGTGTACCTTTTCCGCCATACCGCTGTGGATTATTGTCCCGCAGTTCATGGGCTTCATAAATACCAGTAGATGCACCGGAGGGAACACTGGCGGTTCCCACTTTTCCATTTTCCAAAACCACAGTTGCTTCTACCGTTGGATTTCCTCTGGAATCAATAATCTCTCTACCAAAAACCGATTTAATCGTTGACATAATAAACGGCTCCTTTTTTCTTAATTTTAGTTTTAGTATGGGCTGTTTAAGCAATTTTTATCATAGAGTATTCAAAAATCCAGAATATTCCAATTGTTTTTTGGAAAATCCTTGGCATACTAGTAAAGCAAATCAAAGTAATGAACCCCACAATTGCGGGGGATTTTTAAATGGAGATGAAGATCTTATGAAAAAAATATTAGTAACATTGATGGTTTCTTTCTTATGTTTAGTAATGTTATCCGGATGTTCTGGAGATAAGGACAAAGATAACTCATCCAAAAATTCTTCTGCGTCCAGCAGTTTATCCAGTACTGTTTCCGATTTGGAATCCAAAGGTTCTGATGTTGCTAGCGATATAAAAGACACGACAAGCAAAGTAGTAAGTGATGGAAAAGAAGCTGTTAGCAGTATGATGGACCATAGTAGTACCAATGAAAGTTCTAAAGGATAAATGATGAAAAATTATAAAAAAATAGCAATCCAACTGGTAGCAGTTGGATTGGCTAGTACCATATTAACTGGCTGTGGTACAAAAGGAAAAGATAGCTCATCCCAAACATCCTCTAAAGTACCATTGCCGTCAACCAGTTCTTCCCCTGTTATCAATGCAGTTTCCCCTACTTTCGGTAATTTAGATACGAAAAAACAAGGTTGGGGCCAGGGAGTACAGTTTGACGAACAAAATATACCCATTTCCTGTACAACATTTCAAGAAAAATACGGAAAATATAATGCTGTTTTTGTCAAACAGAATTGTGAAAATCAGATTTTCCTTACCTTTGATGAAGGATATGAAAATGGATATACCTCCAAAATCCTGGATGTTTTAAAGGAAAAACAGGTTCCTGCAGTATTTTTTGTTACCTATGATTATGCCAGCAAAAATCCGGATTTGATTCAACGAATGATTGACGAAGGGCATATTGTGGGGAACCATAGTTATAGCCACCCATCTATGCCAGAAATTAGTGTAGAAAAACAGCAAGAAGAAATTACAAAACTCCATGATTATATTAAACAGGAATTTTCCTATACCATGACGCTGTTCCGTCCTCCAAAAGGGGAATTTTCGGAACAAAGCCTTGCAGTGGCAAAAGAGTTAGGATATGAAACTGTGTTTTGGAGTTTTGCCTATTCAGATTGGAATGTGGATAAGCAGCCGGACCCATCAGAAGCTTTGAAAAAAACAGTAGACCGTGCCCATAATGGAGCGGTTTACCTATTGCATGCAGTGAGCAAGACCAATACTGAGATTTTAGGCAATATGATTGACCAACTTCAACAGGAAGGGTACAGCTTCCAACCAATGGCAGAATAATATAAAAACACCTGGATTTTTTAAATAAGATCCAGGTGTTTTTATATTTCAAAATAATTACTGTGGATTAGTTTAAATGTTAGAAAAAGAACACCAATCCAACAATGACTTTCCATTATTTCGCGATTAATTTCTACATAATTGAACCAATTTAGGGATGAATATCATGGCACATACTCCTATCAGGACTATTGCAATTACTACTTTGACATAAAAGAAAGATTTTTGTTCGACAGTTGCATCGTAGATTATTGTTTCCGTTCCGTCCAAATTTACCCTGACCAATTGATTTTTATCTACAAATAGCATGCGGTCCAAAATTTTTGAGGAATTTTGGAGCCGGTAGGTTATTCCATTGGATATTTTCGTGTGGTTCCCTAAGTACTCATAGTAATAACGGCGGGTGTTATCATCGTCTGTGAGTAGATAATTCATATCAACCAATTCCCCTTGCAGAGTGATTTCAGCCATAACGGTAGATATACCAAAAATTAAAATCAAATTATCTTCCTTCCAATCAACTTGAACATCTGTATTACTATCAATATAAATAATAGATTGAAATTCATAGTTTGGGTTGTAAATAGAAATTGAGCTGGGCTCACCAAAGCTGCTAATTGCTACCCATCCATTTTCTGAAACAGCAAACCAATCAGGGATAGGATGTTTTTCCGGCTGTTCCGTTGTGATATGTAAATCGGTATTATTCCAGATAGTTTGTTGTTTGTCAGGACGAATCGTACTTGTTTTGATATTGTTTGGAAAAGCAAATGCTATTGATGGAAACACAAAGAACATACAACAGAATAAAAGTAAAGCAATTCTGATCCGTTTCATATTATCTTCCCCTACTCAATCAAATGGTATTTATAATTTATGGAGTATAAGTTTTACAATATATAAAATACCTCCTGTTATAGAAAATAGAATAACAAGAGGTAATTGTAACATTATTATTTTGTTTTTTCTTCCAGTTTATCCACAGCGGGTTCAATATAACTACTGTCAAATCCTTCAATAGCACCATTGTCACATGCTTTCGCAAATTCTGGGTTGATTGGCAGTTTTGCTAAAACATCTAGGTCAAAATCCTTCGCAATTTCATCAATGTGGCTTTCCCCAAAAATAGAGATTGTCTTACCACAATCTGGGCATTGGAAATAGCTGTAGTTTTCGATGATACCTAAAATTGGAATATTCATCATATTTGCCATATTTACTGCTTTGGCAACAATCATAGAAACCAATTCTTGTGGTGAGGTGACAACGATAATACCGTCCAATGGGATGGACTGGAACACGGTCAATGGTACATCACCAGTTCCTGGAGGCATGTCCACAAACATATAGTCTACATTTTCCCAAAGCACATTCTGCCAGAACTGTTGTACGGTGCCAGCAATGACAGGTCCTCTCCATACAACCGGCATACGTTCATCATCTAATAGCAGATTAACAGAAACGACGTCGATCCCCGTATCGGTTTTAACAGGGTAAAGGGTATCTTGGGTTCCTTGGATTCTTTCGTTTAAGCCAAATAATTTTGGAATGGAAGGGCCAGTAATATCCGCATCTAAAACAGCAGTGTGGTAACCCCTTCTATTAAAAGCGCAAGCCATCATTGCTGTTACCAGGGATTTTCCAACTCCGCCTTTACCGCTGACAACCCCAATTACTTTTTGGATGCTGCTGCCTTCATGAGGTTTTTTTAACAGGCTTTCTTGGGTTCTGGAGCTACAGTCTTTTCCACAGCTACTGCAATCATGTGTACATTCGCTCATTACTTCATCTCCTCATTTTATCCACCATCCAATGATAGGATGGTTCTTTTTATACTCTTTTAAAATTATAATCCGAATCGATGTTATTTGTCAATCTATAAGCATATTAAAATAAAATTTACAATTATTCCGGTTAAAAGCTTGACGCTGTATGCTATAATGATGATATGTTTGTATTATTTGTAATCCAAACTATTTTATGTTAAAGGAAACAGAACATGCTGGTTTCAATTGAATCAATTGATAAATTTTATTTAGGCAATCCAGTATTACAACAGGTTAGCGCCACAATTGAAGATCATGACAGGATTGGTCTGATTGGCGCCAACGGTGCCGGTAAATCAACTTTGCTTCGGCTGATTTGTGACCTGGAATCTCCTGATGCTGGAGAAATTGCCCGTTCTGCAAAAGTGACAATTGGTTTTTTGCAGCAAAACAGTGGGTTGGAATCCAATAATACCATTTTGGAAGAGATGAAATCGGTATTTTCCGATTTGTTAAAAATTCAAAGCCAAATGAAGCAGATAGAAGTAAGATTGGCGGATGAATCCTTAAAATCCAATCCAGAGGAATACCAACGTTTAACGCAGGAATATGCCCATCAACAAACCTATTTTGAGCAACGGGATGGGTATTTAATGGAAGTAAAAATCAACACTATTTTAAACGGGATGGGCTTTGGTGATAAGCCAAAGGAGACCTTGATCCAAACATTAAGCGGCGGTGAAAAAACCCGTTTGGCTATGGCAAAATTGTTATTGGAACAGCCGGATTTGTTGATTTTGGACGAACCAACCAACCACTTGGATTTTAAAACCCTGATGTGGCTGGAAGATTATTTGAGAGAATACAAAGGCGCACTTTTGGTAGTATCCCATGACCGCTATTTTTTAGACCAGACGGTTCAGACCATTTGGGAGGTAGAGCAGCATAAGCTTCTTACATTCCGAGGGAACTATTCTAGATATACTGTATTAAAGCAGGAGTATGTGGAGCGCCAGATGAAAGAATACGAAATCCAGCAAAAGCAGATTGCTTCTATGCAGGATTATATTGACCGGAATATGGCAAGGGCTTCCACTTCCAAGATGGCGAAAAGCCGTCAGCATGCTTTAGACCGGATGGAGATTGTGGAGCGTCCAGCCTGTTTGGAAAAACCTCCCCGTATCCAGTTCTTTTATGATAAGGAACCGGTTAAAGATATTTTGGATGTCCAAGATTTGACTTTGATGGTTGGGCGAGGGGAAACACAAAAAACATTAGTGCAACATCTTAATTTACATCTGTTCCGCGGTGAGAAATTCGCGATTATTGGGGAAAATGGAATTGGAAAATCCAGTTTTTTAAAAGCGGTTCAGCATATTATCCCTATTCCAGAAGGAAAAATTCGTTGGGGTACCAATACAAGGATTAGTTATTACCGGCAGGAAATGGACCAGTTAAATCCAAACAATACTGTTTTGGAAGAATTATGGAGCCGTTTTCCACATATGAATGAACAGCAAATCCGTTCGGCTTTGGGCGGTGTGTTACTGACTGGTGAAAATGTTTATAAAAAAGTAGAAGTGATCAGTGGCGGGGAAAAGGCAAAATTGAGCCTTGCCATTATTATGATGGAACGTCCTAATGTATTGGTTATGGACGAACCAACTAACCATTTGGATCTTCGTACCAAAGAGGTGTTGGAGCAGGCATTGGTTTCTTTTTCCGGTACCATTTTAATGGTATCCCATGATAGGTATCTATTAAACAAAGTGCCTTCTAAAATTATAGACATGCGTCGAGATGGTATCCATGTTTATTCAGGGAAATTTGATGATTATCTGGAACAAACTCAAAAAGAACAGCAGGCGGCCCAACAGCAAGAACAGGATCAGCCAGTTGTTATAAAAAAAGCCACAAATGGCTATAAGACAAAACAGCAAAAAGCCGCAGAAGCAAAAATGCGTACCCGTTTACGGGAGTTAGAACGGTTAATTGAACAGACTGAACTGGATATCGCCCAGCTTGAGGAAGAGATGACAAAGCCAGATGTTTATGAGAACTATTTGGCAATGAATGAAGCTTGCTCCAAATTAGAGGAGTATAAACAAAACCATTCCAGTTATTTTGAAGAATGGGCTGAATTATCCGAATTGGTATAACTTTTGAAGTAGGAGGCAACTATAATGAAAGATGACAAAGACCTTAAATTTGGTGAAAATGCAGAAGAAGATTTCATGGATTCTATGATGGATTCTTCTACAGAGCCACCAATTCCAGAACTTCCAACTTTATGGAAATGGATTAAAAACAAATTTGGAAAAGAAACCCTGGAAATAGAAGACGAGCCAGAAGAGGCTTTTGACGTTCAAGATAAAATCAAGGAAGTGAAAGAGATGAAAGACCATCACACACACACTTCTACTTCAGAACACAACATGCATACTACTACTGTAGATCATAAACCTGCCAGTCCACTTTCTTCTCCATTTTCTTCCCCAGCAACCGTGATTAACCGGGATACCGTTGTAGAAGGTCCGATTAAATCAAAATCCGATGTAAAAATTAATGGTATTGTCCGGGGACATCTAAACTGTGAGGGGAACATCACAGTAGGTGGCCAAGTATACGGCGATATTTCCGGTGAAGGCAATGTGACTATTAGCGGCCAGGCATATGGCGATATTACTGGACGTGATATTCATATTAATGGCGGTATTATCAAAGGAAACATCACAGCTTCCGGCAACGTTACCTTTGATGGAAAAGCTGTTATTATCGGTAATATCAGTGGTAATGATTGTACCATTGATGGTAAAGTAAAAGGGCAGATTTCTGCGAATGGTTCTGTTACTTTGCAGAACAACGCATTGGTACATGGTAATATCTCTGCGAAAAACTTTAGTGCACAAAATGGTGCTGTTATCAATGGTCATGTTATCATTGTATGTGATACCAAACAGAGCGAATCCGAGATTTTCGCTTTACCTGATGTTCCAAAAGAAGAAGCACCTAAAACTGCAGAGGAAACACCAGTAACAAAGAAATCGGATTCCACTACCACAAACCCACAGCAATAATAGAAAGAATCTGGTTTTAGATATTTAAAATTTTTATTATTAAAGGGCAGTCAGTTATTACTGACTGCCCTTTTTATACTTAATTAATATAAATTTATAGTATAAACAGTGATAAAACCTAATTTTGTCATTGATTTGATAATGGAACTACCACAACTTTTTATTGGCAAAATTTTAAATTTTAATCATCAAATAATGGTTTCGTATTATGCAAATAGTAAAAAATTGTGGATACAAAAACACCGCAATGATGGTATCATTGCGGTGTTTCTTTTATAATGCGGTTTGATAAACTTCCATTGCCAATTCAAAGGATGTTTTTTTAATCCGTTCCACTGCTTTGGACATCTTTTCAAAATCGTTATTGTCAATCCCAATTTGGTGAAGGCGGGTTGGCAATCCTATGGAGGTGAAAAAGTCTTCCAGACGGCGGACACCTTCCAAAATAATCGCCTCCTGGTCATAATATTCCAGATCAACATCCATGACTCGGATAGCAAACTGGACAAACCTGGTTGGATTTTCTTTCCAAACGGTTTTAATCCATGCAGGAAATACAATCGCAAGCCCTTGACCATGTGGAATATCATAAATTGCACTTAATTCATGTTCCAATCCGTGGGACACCCAGCTTTCCTTACGCCCAACGCCTAAAATACCGTTGTGCGCAATACTGCCTGCCCACATAATCTCAGCCCATAAATCGTAATTCTGATAATCTTCCAGTAGTTTTTTTCCATTGTTCATAATGGAACGCAGAACGCCCTCACACATCCGGTCGGTAACATCTACATGGGTAGAAGGGGAAAAATACCGTTCCATAATGTGCGCCATCATATCACAGATACCATTTGCCGCCTGGTTCTTTGGCAGGGTTAAGCACAAATCAGGGCTTAAAATACTTAAAACAGGGCGGACAAGTTCGCTACTACATCCATATTTCCTTCCAGTTTCCATATTGCTCAGCACAGTACTGGCACTGGTTTCACTTCCTGCTGCTGGGATCGTCAAAATAGTAGCTACTGGCAATGCTTTTTGTGGTTTGGCTGGATTTTCTTTGTCATATAGATCCCACACATCCCCTTCATAAGGGACGCCAATCGCAATCCCTTTCGAAGAATCAATGACAGAACCTCCTCCAACTGCCAAAATAAGCTGGACATTTTCCTTCCTTGCCAATTCAATTCCTTGACGGGTCAGTTCTACCCTGGGGTTTGGTTGGACACCGCCCAGTTCCACAAATTCGATACCAGCCCGGTTCAAGCTGGATACCACTTTGTCATATAATCCGCTGCTTTTAATGCTTCCTCCACCATAATGCAACAATATTTTTGTTGCATAAGGCTTTAGATATTCTCCTATGTTTTGATACTCCTCTTTTCCAAAAATGACTTTGGTAGGTAAACAAAGCTGAAACGATTCCATTCTGTTTTCCTCCTACGGAATTATCGAGGTAAGAAACCAACTTTTTTATAAACTTTTTCCAAAGTTCTGCGGGCAAAACGCTCTGCTTGTTCTGCTCCTTTGCGGTACATTTCCTGCAAATATGCTTTATCTTTGGAGTAGCGTTCAAAGTTTTCCCTTACTGGGCGTAGTTCTTCCGCAACCACTTCCCCGACTGCTGTTTTAAAATCTCCATAGCCTTTTCCGGCAAATTCTTGTTCAATTTGCTCATAGTTTTTACCAGTAATAACAGAGTAAATGGTCATCAGGTTATTAATGCCGTCTTTACCTTCCCGGTAAGCGATTTCCATCTCCGAATCGGTCACAGCACGTTTAAATTTTTTCACAATAACACCTGGGTCATCCAAAATTGAGATAAATCCATTGACATTTTCGTCAGATTTTGACATCTTTTTGGTGGGGTCCGCCAAAGACATAATTTTTGCCCCAGCCTTTGGAATATATGGTTCTGGCACTACAAAAGTATTGCCATATAAATTATTAAAACGGTTTGCCACATCCCTGGTTAACTCTAGATGCTGCTTCTGGTCAGCCCCTACCGGGACAAAATCAGGCTTATATAGCAAAATATCTGCGGCCATCAGATCTGGATAGGTAAACAACCCTGCGTTTACATTATCCGCATGTTTGGCACTTTTATCTTTAAATTGAGTCATACGAGAGAGCTCTCCAAACTGGGTATGGCAGGAGAGTACCCAGCCTAATTCTGCATGGGCTGGCACATGGCTTTGGATAAAAGTTAAGCTTTTTTCTGGGTCAATTCCACAAGCCAACAATAAAGCAAAGCATTCCATTGTCTGCTTTTTCAGTTTAGCAGGGTCCTGTCGTACAGTAATGGCATGCAAATCCGCAATAAAATAAATACAGTTGTATTCTTCCTGTAAATTTCCCCAGTTACGGACAGCTCCAATATAGTTGCCCAAGGTAAACACACCGGTTGGCTGGATACCACTAAGCATTACTTTTTTTCGTTCTGGTTTTGGAGTTGTATTTTCCATTGGACTAAATTCCTCCTAATTTTCTTATTTCATCAAATCCCCAAGGATTTTTACACCGGCAATAATTTGTTCGTCAGTAGGTGTAGAGTAGTTCATACGGAATGAGGTAGTTGGAACATCATCACTAGTCATAAATGCATTGCCTGGTACCACCGCAACCTTATGATTTTTCACTGCATCCTGGCAGAACGCCAACATATCTTGATCTTCTGGCAGGGTACACCATAAGAACAATCCTCCCTGTGGAATCGTCCAGGTAACATTTTTACTAAAGTGTTTATCCATTTCAGAAAGCATTAATTCCGCTTTGTGTTTATAAATTTTACGGAGGTTTTCCAAATGACCAACAAAATCACACTCGGTCATAAAGTGGTACGCTACCATTTGTGCCAGAATATTGGTATGTACATCATTTGTCTGTTTTAACACGGTAATTTTTTGGATAATATCCGCATTTGCGCAAACAAAACCAACGCGCAATCCTGGGGACAACACTTTAGAAAAGCTACCACAATAAATCACGATACCATCTTCATCTAATGTTTTGATAGCTGGAACATCTTCTCCTGCAAAGCGCAGATCGCCATATGGGTTATCCTCAATAATACACACCCCATACTGCTTTGCCAGCTGGTACATTTTACGGCGTTTTTCCATACTCATGGTGATACCAGACGGATTCTGAAAATTTGGAATGGTGTAGATTAATTTAGCAGTTGGGTTCGCTTTCAACGCATCTTCCAATTGTTCCATATTCATACCATCTTCATCCATTGGAACGCCAACCAAAGTAGCTTCGCTTGCTTTAAACGCATTTAGAGAACCAACAAAGCTTGGGCTTTCACAGATGATAACATCACCTTTGCTGCAAAAGGATTTTACAGTTAGGTCAATCCCTTGCTGTGCGCCGGATGTAATGATAACACGGTCGGTATCAGCTCCAATATGCAGC
The DNA here is from genome assembly GCF_900095865.1 of Massilioclostridium coli. Taxonomy (GTDB): domain Bacteria; phylum Bacillota; class Clostridia; order Oscillospirales; family Ruminococcaceae; genus Massilioclostridium; species Massilioclostridium facile. The sequence continues at coordinate 182,884 of NZ_FMIZ01000005.1, forward strand.
CTGTTTTTCAAGTCGTTGGTTACCGCTTCAATTAATTTTGGATAACCTTCGGTAATGCTGTACTGCAATGCCGCAATTGGTTCCTTTGCTAGGATATTCGCAGAAATTGCCTGAACCTTTTCCACTGGAAATGCTTCTGGAGCTGGGTTTCCAGCAGAGAATGGAATAACAGCTGGATCAGAGGAATATTTTAAAATTTCACGGATCACCGATGGCTTTAAATGATCCATTTTTTCGGAAAATTTATAACTCATATTGAACAACCTTTCTAAAACAATATCAATATACCATATTTTTTCATATGCTATCATGGTGATTGTTTTAATTTTATCACAATTTTGTGAAAATGAAAAGCCAAATACAAAGAAAAATACGTAATTATGCTGATGCTAATTTTAAATTTTACGATTCTTTCAAAAATAAGCATAAATTTTTCATCAAATCAGACGAAATTTGCTTGCAACTTCCTTTCTAGAAGGTTACAATAAAAATAGGAAAATATCTTATTCTTATTGAAAAAATAACGTTTAAAATTACGGTTAGCACAGCATCTATAAATATTATTTATTTTTACGTTATATACTTAATAAAAGCTTTTTATTTGGGAGATTTTTTATGAAACAACGTAAACAAGAAAAAGAACACGGATGGTACCGTCTGGACAATGCAGCCAAACTGTTCCCCTCGATTAGCAATACAGAAAACAGCAATGTATTCCGTATGGTCTGTGAGTTAACCGAACCAGTTGACCGTGCTATTCTACAGGTAGCAGCGGAAAAAACTTTAGCTGTATTTCCTTCTTTCCGGGTCAGGCTGCGCCGTGGCCTCTTCTGGAATTTTTTAGAATACAATCCAAATCCATTTAAAATTCATCGGGATATCCATCCTCCCTGCTCCTATTTTAAAGGGATTTCTCAAAGAGGATACTTATTTGAAGTAAGTTATTACAAAAATAAAATTAACCTGGATTTATTCCATGTATTAGCGGACGGAACCGGAGCAATGCAATTTTTGCGGATGTTGGTTTACCATTATCTACAGATTGCCCATGAGCGGGAATTAACCGAAAGTACGATTCCAGACAACTGTCTGGCAACTCCCAGCTCCCGTTCGGAAGACGCTTTCCATAAATATTACCAAAAAAGCAAAAAAGACGCCCCTTTTGAGAAAAAAGCCTACCGTATTACGGGAAGCAAACTAATGCCAGGGGAAATAAAAATCATAACAGGGCATATGCCAGTAAAACAGGTATTACAATTAGCAAAATCCCATCAGGCTACCTTAACTACTTACTTAACAGCAGTTGTGATTTATAGCATTTATGAAAATATGCCGGCAAGGAAAAGAAAACGCCCGGTAAAGGTAAATATTCCGGTTAACCTACGCAATCACTTTCCTTCTGTCACCTCCCGTAACTTTTTTGCTTGCATTGAAACCGGTTATACCTTTGATCAGCAGCAGCCAACTTTTGAACAGGTACTGGAGCAAGTAAACCAACAAGTAAAAGGACAACTGAGTTCGGATAAATTATCCCAACGGATTAATTTTACGGTGGCAACAGAAAAAAATCCTATTGTGCGCTGCCTTCCCTTGGCGCTAAAAGATATTGGTTTAAAAATCGCCTACAAACAAGGGGAAATTGCATATTCTACAGCCCTATCCAATATGGGTAAAGTTTCTATGCCAGAATATCTGCAGCCATACATTAAAAATTTTAATCTAATTATGAGCCCTTCTCCGTTTCAGCCAGTGAAATTTGGAGTTTGTTCTTATGGGGATACCCTCAATTTTACCTATTCCGCCGCAATGGAACCGGTAGATATCCCCCGGCATATTTTCCGTTATTTATCCAAACAAGGGGTAGAGGTTACCATTACAACAAATGAGGTGAAACGTGATGAAACAGTGTAAACAATGTAACATCAATATAGCGGAAAACCTGGATTATTGCCCGCTTTGTGCTTCTTTACTCTCTGGAGATGATACTGGTTGTGTACAGAGCTATCCAAAAACAATTACATTTTTTCGGAAATACAACCTTGTTTTGCGGATTTTAATTTTTCTTTCAATTGTTGCTTCAGTAATCTGCCTAGTGGTAAACTGGCAATTCCCCACTTCTCCTTATTGGTCTTTATTGGTAGTAGGAGGAATTATCTATTGTTGGGCTGCTACCATGATTTCCATCAAAAAAGGGTATAACAGCGGTATGAATATCTGGATTCAAATGCTGGTTTCTTCTGTTTTCGTTCTATTGGTCGATTTGCTGCTTGGATTTCATCGGTGGTCATTGTCCATTGCTATCCCTACCATCTGTATTGTTGGAAATATCGCCATGATTATTATGATGATTATTCGCCATTTTGATTTAAAAGATTTTATTATCTATATTTTGGCTTCCTGCCTATACGGAATGATACCATTGATATTTTTCTTACTTAATTGGGTAGATATCAAATGGATTTGCTTGTCATCCGCTGCTTTTTCCCTGATTGTACTCATTGGTGCGTTTGTATTTGCGGACAGAAAAACAAAACTGGAATTGAAAAAAAGGCTTCATTTATAGTTGTGGAGGTTTTATGTTAGAAAAAATAAAAGAACAAAATGTATGGGATTGTTTACAGCAAACGAATCTTCCTGTTGTGATGTACGGCATGGGGGATGGTGCTTTAAAAATATTCAAGGTGTTCGAGCAATATGGTATCCAAGTGGAAGCTATGTTCGCCAGCGATGAATTTGTACGTGGTCATTCTTTTCAGGGATATCTAGTACAAAAATACAGCGATATCTGCCGTCAGTATCCAGAGTTTCACACTGTAATGGCATTTGCTATCCACGATGACCCCACTTTGAAACGTTTATTCCAGATGAATCAAGAGCATCCCATTGTCGCACCGGATGTACCAGTAGCTGGGGATGGGTTGTTTACACGGGAATACATAGCAGAACACGAAGCGGAATTCGATCAAGTATACGATTTGTTGGCGGACGAAACCTCTAAAAAGACCTATTTGGATATCCTGAATTTTAAGGTTAGTGGAAAAATAGAATACCTCTATCAATGTCGTTCGGAGAAACCAGAGGTCTACACCAATCTATTAAAACCAAATGACCAAGAAATTTTTGTAGATTTAGGCGCCTATGATGGGGATACCATTGCGGAGTTCCTACAATTTGTATCGGATTATCAGCATATTTATGCGCTAGAACCCGATGCAAAAAATTTTAAAAAGCTGGAAAAGAACACCGCTCATTTAGAACGGATTACCCGTTATAATATGGCGGCATGGAACCAAACAGATACCCTGTATTTTAGCAAAAAAGCTGGACGTAATTCTCGTTTATCCAATAAAGGGGTAGAAATTCCAGCAGATTCTGTTGATCACTTAATTCAGCAGCCGGTATCTATTTTAAAAATGGATATTGAGGGAACGGAGTCCAAAGCATTGGAAGGAGCTAAAAAAACTATTCAGCAATACCGGCCAAAACTATATGTGTGCGCTTACCACCGCAATGAGGATTTGTTCGCGTTACCATTGCAGATTATGGATCTCTGTCCAGATTATAAAATCTACCTCAGGCATCATCCTTACATACCTGCCTGGGAGACTAATTTTTACTGCATTCCAAAATAGGAGGATTTATGGAACGTTTGACAGAAAAAACAGAAACAGGCTATATTGTTGCTGACCCAATCCAGGCAGTAAATAAATTAGGCCGTCTGGAAGATATGTATGAAGCACTCTGCGAAGAAAAACAAAAAATTGAACGGGATATGAAACAGCTTTCGGATAGTGGCAAAACCAAAACAGTTACTTACAAGCAATTGTTTGCCAATAAATTAACTGTTATCAATTTACTTTCCCGTTTTGAGGTGTATGGAAACGAATAAATTTTGCACCACAAAAGAACAGAAACGATATCTGGTAGATTCATTTTATTTTTTTATATAAAAAATGTACTGATAAATCGCGATGGTGATTGATATAAATTATAACCTTTTATCTTTCTAATACGGATTGTTTATTAATATGATAGTGATCCTTAGTTCTAACTGACACCATTCTTTACAGTGAAATAAGGAGAACATTTCATAAAAATATAACAATTACTATATTAAAATAACCCTGTAACGTATGAAACTACAGGGCTATTTTTACGAAAAAGGAGATACATCATGAAAGAAAACAAATAGGATGATAATAATTTTTTTCAAAAATATAGTCAGATGAATCGCTCTATCTATGGTTTAGAAGGTGCTGGGGAATGGAGCGAACTGCAAAAATTACTGCCTGATTTTCAGGGTAAACGGGTTTTGGATTTAGGATGTGGATACGGCTGGCATTGCCTTTACGCTGCACAACATGGGGCGGAATTCGTACTTGGAATTGATCTATCGAAAAAAATGCTAGCAGTAGCCAAACAGAAAAATAAATTTCCACAAGTACACTATCAAAATTGTGCAATGGAAGATTTTGAGTTCCCAGCCAATGAATATGATGTCGTGATTAGCTCGTTAGCATTCCACTATATCGAAGATTTTGATGGTATTGTAAATAGTGTTTTCCGCAGTTTAACTAATGGAGGAGTATTTGTTTTTTCGGTAGAACATCCAACCTTTACTGCGTATGGAACACAGGATTGGTACTATGACAAAAGCGGAAAAATTCTCCATTTTCCAGTTAATAACTATTATTATGAGGGAAAACGGGAAGCCGTTTTTTTAGGGGAAAAAGTAACCAAATACCACCGCACACTCACCACATATCTGAATACATTATGGGATCATGGCTTCCAAATCCAACGGGTTGTAGAACCACAGGCACCAGAAAATAGAATGGATCAGCCTGGCATGAAAGAGGAAATGAGGCGGCCAATGATGCTGCTGGTATCTGCAAAAAAATAGGAGGTAGTCATGTTTTCAGAAGAGCATTATACAAATATGGATTTTTCCAATCAAGTCATAGAAGAAATGGAATTAAGTCGAAAAAAGTTTACTCATTGTCGTTTTATAGGAGCTGATTTTTCCGATGTTTCTATTTGTTACCATTGTGAATTTGATAATTGCAATTTTTCATCCGCAATATTGAGTAGTGTCCATTTCAAAAATTGCATCTTTTTGAATTGCAGGTTTCGTTTTGCAAACCTTTTTGCAGTTAATTTTGATGGATGTAAAATGATTGGGTCCAGCTTAATGGATACGGATTGTAGTTTAGTATCTATTACAGATGGAGATTGGTCGTACACTGAAATGCGTTTTTTAGAGTTTGATAAACAAATGATAGAAAGGGTTAATTTTACTGGCTCAGATTTTACAGGGACGAGTTTTATCCGGTGTATCCTATCAGAATGTAATTTTACAGATATCATTACTCATAATCTAAGCTTTCGTCATTCAGATATCAGGACATCTCATCTTGGGCTTGATCAAAATTCATTGCTCTCGATTGATTTTCAAAACACAAAGGTGGATTTACAACAATGTATTCTATTGGCAGAAGCTATTGGAGCAACATACTCCCCTTAAAGAATACATATAAAAAGAGGTATCCAACTGGATACCTCTTTTTTCACCATATCATGGTTTGGGGTTCTAGAAAACGCGACCAGACCTATAAGCCGAGTTCTGTTTTTGTGACAATCTATCTTGGTACTATATTGCTATAGCACTCCAGCCATCCGTCGGGAGCGTCGAGCCAACGATAGCCTCCCAGTCGATGTTGCATCGGATAGGGTTTACATGGCAGCAGGGTTCCCCCTGCTCCGGTGAGCTCTTACCTCGCCTTTCCATCCTTACCGGATTGCTCCGGCGGTATCTTTCTGTTGCACTTTCCCTAGAGTCGCCTCCGCCTGCCGTTAGCAGGTACCCTGCTCTGTGATGCTCGGACTTTCCTCACCGTAATTGTACAGCGCTGCCACACAGTCTGCTCGCATTTAACAGTATACCTGAAATAAAGGATAGTGTCAAATTGTTTAAAAGATCTGGTTAAAGATTGCCACCGTAGCCACGCCCGGAATCCCTAATATCGCTGAGATTGCCAATGTAGCATAATTAATTGCCAATACTCCTGAGGTAACCCCATTTACCACAAATAGCGCGGCAATGCCAGAGATACTTCCCAATAAAAACGACCTAACAGGTTTTTTCCTGTGTTTGTAGTAAAATACCATAATGATTGCCAACAGGCTGAGTACGATCCAAACAACCATTTTGTTTAACCTCCTCTTTTACGTCCACATACTCATTATAACGGAGGCCTTGTGCTTTGGCTTGTTTGACCAAATAGTTATATTTTACTTCTAATGACTCAATCTGAAAAATACAGGCATCAATTAAATCCAGATTTACCAAGCAGTCAAAATGGTTTTGGGCAGCCAACAATTGCAGTTTGGTATCCCTGATTTCCTCCAGCAATGGCGGGGTAGTTTCCTGATCTTTACCGACCAATTTGTATAGTTTCGCTCTGATAGATTGAATAAACTCCATTATGATCAACTCCGTTAACATCAATTTATGCAGATAGTATGGGCAAATAGTACAATCGTATACAGTTATTTCCAAACAAAAATAAAATATTGGCGCTTTTCACGATTTTACCCGTTCCAATATGGTTGTTTTCGACTATACGGTGTGATATAATAAACAACATAACTTGCTCGTTACGATTATTTTGATGGGAGGGGCCACCTTTATGAAAATATTAGATAAAATGGAACGGAAGTTTGGAAGGTTTGGAATTCCAAACCTTATGTTGTATCTTGTCATTGGAAATTTATTGGTATATATTTTTGATATTTTCTTTGTTCTAAAGGCAGGTACTACTTTTAGCCAATACCTTTATTTTTCTCCTGCCCTGGTTATGCAGGGGCAAATTTGGAGGATTATTACCTTTGTTTTTGTTCCGCCTAATTCCTCTTTGGTGTTTATTGCGTTTACTCTATATTTTTACTATTTTATTGGAGTTAGCCTAGAACGGGAATGGGGTAGTTTTCGGTTTACCGTTTATTATTTAACTGGTATGGTTGCCACAATTATTGGAGGATTTATCTCTTATTTCCTTCCAGTTGGTGGAGGAATTTCCGATATTATGGCTGTTTTATCCATGTCAACGATATCAGCTACCTATTTAAATCTCTCTTTGTTCTTTGCGTTTGCCACACTGTATCCAGACCATAAATTGCTATTATTCTTTTTTATTCCAATCAAAGTAAAATACCTGGCATTTGCGGATGCTGTAATTTTCCTGTATTCTTTGATTGTATACCCTTGGCCAGTAAAAATTAGTATTATTATGGCAATCTTAAACTATTTATTATTCTTTGGACCGGATTTTATCCGTACCCTCAAATTAAAAGCCCAAGTACGCAAAAACCGGAAAAATTTTCAGCAAAAAATGGATAATACCTGGAATCGATAATCATAAAAATAGATGGCGGACTCTATTTGCGGTTGGATATTGAAAAACCACCAGAAAATAACAGAAAAATTCCAATTGTCCGGTTATCAATGATAAGCAAGGGTAAAGGAGGCCTACAAATGGATGAAATACTATGCCGTCTGTTAGAAGATGCTCTGCACCATCCCGAATTAAAACAGAAATTGCTGCAAACGGAACAGGCAGATGATCCAATGGATGCCTTTTGTCAGCTGGCAACACAATTGGGGTATCCCATTAACATCGGCGATTTATTTGCTATGGGACAAGATTATCACGATAATCTGATGAAAAGCGTCAATGGTGGCGGAGTAGAAACACCGGACGGATGGGATGACGCATACGAACAATTTTTTGCTGCATTGCATACAAAATAGCAAAAACAGGCATGGTGAGTTACCATGCCTGTTTTTTTATTGTAGCTTTAGCGAGGAACTCTCCGCTATGCGGGTGAGATTCAAGCTTAACCAAAGGAATATCTTTTCTGGTATAACGGTGATTGTTCCATTCTTCTCTTTTAGGGATGATCGTAACTATAGCTTTTACTTCAGTTACTAGAGCAATAAACTGTGAATGAAAGTATCTAAAATAAATAAAACTTTATTAAAAGGGGAATTATGCGTTTACGAACGATCAAATAATCAATCTGTGGTGATTTGTTGGCATTTCTCGTGAGACCTTTTTTATTTTCTTCCAAGTTTTTATCCATGCCATTTGTTATCCAATGATTTTGACCGTATTTTTGTATGGCACAATCTCTAATTTTACGAAAGGCCAACAAAAAATGCTTTTGATACAAATCCAAAATATTCTATGATAAGAGAAACATGAAAGGTTTATAATAAAAAATTCCTTTTTGGTGTGTTTGCTATCTGACAACAACAAAACACCAAAAAGGAGAATATAAATCGATAAATCATCATATTGGAACAACAAAGAATGACCTATCTTTATGTTCAAATACAATTGCAGATTAAATATAATTCTTTTAAAATCACATTGTTTTACCTGTTAATACCAAAACAAAAGGGAATCTCATAGAGAGTACAACCTTTATAAGCATATAGATAATAGTTATTTTGGTTTGTCGGATGGTTTGGTTGCCCCCTTATCAATTTCCTCTAAAATAGTATTGATATCATCATCCTGCTGTGTAACGCCTTCTGTGCTGTCTTTCTTTAAAAAGACTATCATGGTTTGTAAAATCAGCTTAATATCCAACCAAATTGAATATTGGGCAATATACTCCAAATCCAGCGCCAATTTATCTTTTGGCGTTGTATTGTATTTACTCATAATCTGAGCTAATCCAGTTAAGCCGGCTTTTACTTTCAAACGGTACCGGAACTCTGGCAGCTCTTTTTCATATTCTTTCGCAATTACTAAACGTTCTGGACGAGGCCCCACAACACTCATATCTCCTTTTAGAATATTGAATAGCTGTGGCAGTTCATCTAAACGGAATCGGCGCAATATTTTTCCTACTGGAGTGATGCGGTCATCATTTTCAGTCGATAACATAGCACCCGTGTTTTTCTCCGCATCTACAATCATGGAACGGAATTTAAGTACATTAAATTCTCTGCCGCCTTTGGTCAAACGTGCTTGTTTATAAAAGACAGGACCTCGGTCATAAATTTTAATAGCCAAAGCGGAAATAATCATAAACGGGCTGCTAAGGAGGATCATAATCACAGCGAAAATAATATCGCAAATCCGCTTGATAATCATCTGCTCAAAACTCATACTTTGTTTTGTAGAAGCAAACATAGCGGTATCATCCACTACTACATGGCTGGCATGATTTAAAATAATATCCGAAACATCCGGCAATATATAGATATTCTTATTATGCGCATAACAGTATTCCACCTGACGGGTGCGTTCATTTTTGGGAACATCTAAAAAGAAAATAGTGCTATGCCCTAACAGTGCCCCTTTGATATCCGGATCATCGTATTTGATCAGCCGGTTAATCCTCCACTGTTTTTTATACTTTTGGATTTTTGGAATCACGGTCGGCAGCAAACTTTCATCCTGATATACAATCAAAGATTTTTGAGGATGGTTGATTTTGAAGTAAACAAAATTTCCAAAATAGGAAAAGATATAAAGCAACAATACCTGTAGCACAAATACGATAACCAATAACCCCAATCCCGGCAATACACGGGTGGTAAAATAGTACTGTAGGAAGTATTTCATCGGAATATCCTGCAAAGGCGGAATAACAGATAAATTCAAGTGGTTGTCCGCAAAATTATGGATTTGTGTAGTACTCAATCCCATAATATACATTTCCAGAAAGGTAATGATATCTGCCATTAAAGTTGCCAACAGCATAGAGTTGACAATTTCTTTACTTTTCTTCTCACCAACTGAAAATCCACCATAAATACGGATAAATAACAGAATGGCTACCACAAAAGTTCCATATGATATGATGGATGTACGGTTAAACACACGTAATTCCGGTATCAAATAAGAATATACTCCAAAAAAAGCTACAAATAAACTGACAAGCATAATTGTCTTAATAGCAAATAAAACGGTATTTTCACAGCGCCGTATTATATATTTGAGTTTGCGATTCACTCAATTACACCTCCCAGTTTAAGAACGAACTTTTTTCAAGATCATCTTTACAAAATCTTTGATGATACCACGTAATACAATGATACAATAAACCGCAACTACTACGGCAAAAATAACATTCATTAAAATAGAACCTTTAAAGAAAACCAACGAAGCAAGGGCAAACATCAATCCATAGTGGACTAAATAACCCATCTGATAGTTTAACTTTACAACATCCCGCAGGTTGATTGTACGCATAATCACAACCGCTAAAAAGCAGAGGATAGTGGCCAAAGGTGCGGCTTGGAACCCAATAATCGGAATCGTCCCAAACATCACGACTACAGTAATAATAGCACCTACTACAGTGGATGTAAGTTGAGATTTCATCCGTTGTTCCGCACACATCACAGAACCCAGGAAGTTGGCAAGAGAATCCATAAACGCTCCCAAATATGCTAACGGGATAATCGCCAACCCCGCCTGGGAACCATTTCGAACAAAGATGGGAAATACAATCCTAGTAACTGGTACCAGGAAAAGCAAACCACAGGATACAAATAGCAAAAAGTTTTTCAACATCAAGTTATATTTTTTTGCTCTGTCCGCATCATGGCTCATAGAGAAGGTCATTTCCTGCCAAGCAAGATTGAACACCATTACCACCAATTGTATAATAGATGTAAATTTATTCGCCCAGTAAAATACACCAGTTGCTGCCAATCCCATCATAATCGTAATAATCTGAGTATTGGCACGGTTGGTAATCCAATATGCGCCCTGGTTCAAACTATAGGGGAAACAATATCTTGCCATTGTTTTTACGACAGACCAATCCAAATCGCGCAAACGGACTTTTTTCAAGGTGCGCGCAAAGAACTCCATAAATAAAGCTGGAACAAAATAGGAAAGTGCCGCTGCCAAAATCAGTGCGGCAGAACCCCAATGGAATACTAACACTAAAATCAGGTTAGTAGAAAAGGAAACGATACTGCCTAAAATGCCGGAGCAAACATACAGTTTGTTGTACCCCAATCCACGCACCGTAAAGGCAACATTCTGATGCAGCATATAGGCAACACAAAAGAAATAAACAAAACCAGCTTCCCGTATTGGCGCAAAGAAATTGACTATAATAAAGCCAACTGTAAATATTACAAGTGAGATAATCTCAATAGTATAACCAGCGGTAATGACTTTACGCTTCATCCTCCGGCTGTCATAATCCTTATCCAACAAATATCGGAGGATGCCGGACCAAGCGGAGATAAACAGCATAATAACAACAATATTGACCAATGCCTCTACTGTTGCAAAATAGCCAGAATCTTCATTGCTTACATGTTGGGTGATAAAAGGCATCACCAAAAACGACATCAATCGGCTTGCTGTATTTCCAATAAAATACAATCCAAAGGTCTTTAAAAATCTACCCATGTAATAACCTCAATCAAATCTTATAGTTTTAACGTTCTCGACATGATATTACATCTTATCATTATAGCAAACTATTCCAAAAAAGTCTATGGTATCCTGGTTTGTTCAACTTGTTTCTTTATTTTTCGGAAATGTCCCGAAAAAAACAATAGAAAAGCATTTCAATTTAGACAAATCTATGTATCTATCTTACAACAAATATGGTATAATAATTTGGTAATTACAGGATTTTCACTGGAAAGCATCGGTAAGGTTTTTTATTTTTATAGCAACACAAATAGAAAAAACGGATTGTACACCAATCATAATAGAAGGATGTCATAAGATTGTGATAGAAAAATGATTAAAACAAGAATATCTATTTACTTTATTTTTTAATTAGGAGGTTTTTCATGCTAACAAAAGTCCAGCGGTGGTTTTCCCCCACCCGATCAGAGTCAAAAAACTGCATTAAAGTTTTTTTGCTGGCTGCTTTGATAACTACTATTATTTTTCTGCCTTTTATCATTTGTGACAAAGGATTATTTATCTTTTATGGGGATTATAATGTACAGCAGATTCCATTTTATCAATACGCCCATGACGCAATTCGCTCTGGAGAAGTAGGTTGGAGTTGGTACACCGACCTTGGCTCCAATTTTGTAGGTTCCTATGGGTTTTATTTACTGGGTAGCCCTTTCTTTTGGCTGACAATCCCCTTTCCATCCTCATGGGTCCCCTATTTAATGGCACCATTATTTATTTTAAAATTTTCTATTGCAGCTACTACATCCTACGCGTTTATCCGGAGGTTTACCAAAACCCCGCATATGGCGATTATTGGTGCCATGATGTACGCGTTTTCCAGCTTTTCCATTTACAATATTTTCTTTAACCATTTTCATGAAGTCATTGCATTTTTCCCATTACTGTTAATCGGTTTGGAAGAACTGGTGATGAATAACAGAAAAGGCCTTTTTGCTATGGCTGTCGCATTGAATGTATTTACAAACTATTTCTTCTTTGCGGGGCAAGTTGCCTTTTTGGTTCTGTATTTCTTTTTGCGCTGTTTATGTTTAGATTTCCGCATAAACCTGAAAAAATTCGGCTTACTGGCAGCGGAATCCATTATTGGCGTTTTAATCGCCCTTGTCCTGTTTCTACCATGTATCTGTTCTTTGATGGGAAATCCCAGAACAGATAATATGTTAACTGGGTTTAACATGCTGTTTTATTATAATCCACAGCGCTATGGATTGATTTTACAAAGTATGTTCTTCCCTGCGGATATGCCAGCTCGCGCCAACTTCTTTCCGGATTCCAACGCCAAATGGTGCTCAGTTGCGGCTTGGTTACCACTGTTCAGTATGGCGGGTGTCCTCACGTTTTTAAGGGAAAAAAGAAAACATTGGCTAAAAACATTGATTATTGTTTTAGTTATTATGTCATTGGTACCAATCCTGAACAGCGCTTTCTTTGCGTTTAACTCTTCCTATTATGCCCGCTGGTTCTACATGATGGTGCTAATGATGTCCCTTGCAACCGTCATTGTACTGGAAAATAAAAAAATGGATATTAGCTTTGGTATTAAAACGACATTTATTATTACCTGCCTATTTGCTGTCATTGGTATTATCCCTACTACAGAAGATGGAAAAACCACCTATTTTTCAGCGCCAGGATATCCAACTATATTCTGGATTAATGTTTTGATCGCAATCCTCTGTATTGTCATCGCAGCGTTTATCCTACAAAAATACCGAAAATCCAAAACAAGACTTTACCGTTCTTCTTTGATAGCGCTTTGCGCCATTATTATAGTAAATGGAGTGGTACAGGTTTCCTGGGGAAAAATGCAGAATGTAGATTATGTTTACCGCAATGTAGTAGACCGTGGATTGAACGCGGAATTTCAATTGGATGACAGTGAATTTTACCGGATTGATGTTTATGATGGAATGGATAACTGGCCTATGTATTGGAGGATGCCAACTATACAGGCATTCCAAAGCGTTGTACCAGCATCCATTATGGAATTCTATCCAGCGGTTGGAGTAGACCGTGATGTTGCTTCCCGTCCAGAACCAAAGTATTACGGGTTAAGGGAACTGCTCTCGGTAAAATATATTTTCGCAGAAAATAATGCCGACAACAAAAAAACCAACCTAGATTTACCTCCTAACTGCGTCCTCTATGACAACCAAAATGGTTTTGACATCTATGAAAATAAAAACTTTATCCCCATGGGATTCACTTACGATTCTTATATTACTCAAGAGCAGTTTGACGATTCTTTTGAAGATACTCGTGACCGCCTATTGGTAAATTCAATCCTATTAGATGAAGAACAAATCCAAAAATACAGTGATTTATTGGAACACTATATTGGAGATACCAATATTTCTGATGAGGAGCTCACAGATATCTGTGAGGACCGTCGACGGTATACCTGTGATACCTTTGAAATCAGTGGAAACGGTTTTGACGCCACCATTACATTGAAGGAAGAAAATCTGGTATTTTTCTCCGTCCCTTATGATAAAGGATGGACAGCCACTGTAAATGGAGAACCCGTTGAGATTGAGAAAGTAAATGTTGGTTTTATGGCGGTAAAATGTGCCTCTGGGGAAAATACAATTGAGTTCCATTATTCTACCCCTGGACTAAAACTTGGATTTATCGGTACCATTGTTGGGGTAGCTTTATTCCTATTGTACCTGCTATTGTGTAAAAAACTAGAAAAACGCAATCCAAAAGAATTTGCTTATAATCCTAAAGGACATCTGGAAGAACTGAAAAATGATTCTTTACAGCCAACCCGTACGGAAATTTACCAGGAATATGAGCTTAACCATCCAAATATCCTTATACGGCAGGTATCTTCATCTGAAAAAGATACGGGTCTGTCAGATCAAGATGATCCAATAGATAAAACCTAAACACTTATAGAAGGTTTGACAGTATCAAAAATCCCACCTTGTATTTACGATAAAGTGGGATTTTTATATAGATAAATTTGTCCAATGATACCTATTATGATAAATACAGAAACGGAGTGAAATAAAATGAAAAAATCCACTGTAAAACACATCAACTTTTACAGCAAAATACTCAATAAAACAATGGGTATAAATGTATACTTACCAAAAGAATACGATAACATGCATCCCTTGCCAGTATTATATTTCCTACACGGAAGAAGCGGTGATGAAACAATTCTAACTGAATTGAAAATCGATGAAATAGCAGATAAACTAATTGAACAAAATAAAATATCCCCTCTGATTATAGTTTGCCCTAGAATTGAAAATAGCAGAGGAATCAATTCGTCCCCTACTTGTAAAGAAATTTTAAGTCCAGGAGATAGTGGGATTATGATTAATGTTGGACGGTATGAAGATTATTTTATTAAAGAGGTAATCCCATTTATCGACCAGACATTCTATACTATTCCAACGAAAAATGGAAGGTATCTTGGTGGCATCTCCGCAGGCGGATATGCAGCATTGCACAATTCATTCCGCCACCAAGAATTGTTCAGTAAAGTTGGCGGCCATATGCCAGCAATCGAATTAACATTGGAACCAGAAGATATACCATATTTTCAGGATAGAGCAATGTGGGAAAAATATGACCCTATCACAATCGCTAAAAATAACATGATTACAAAAGAGCTGAAAGTATATCTTGATGCTGGCAATCATGATGAAGGCCGTTTTTATGAAGGATGTAAATATCTACATAAAATATTAAAAGAAAAAGGTATCGAATCACAAAACCATGTATATGAAGGACATCACAACATAGAATATATACAATCTAATTTGGAAAAATATTTAATATTTTACACTAATCACTGAGAATATAGATTATTGCGAATGAACTTTAGAAATTTTTCAACTTATCTTTTGGTTTAAAGCTATAGAGATACTATTTTCAAACCGCAAAATTTATATAAATCAGTTCTACGTACATATTGAATTTTAAATTCAATAAAAGTATTTTTAAATAATTACATTTAGTATATTAAAGAGGTGTTATAAAATTTTTCCATTAATAAAGAATAGCGTCTTTTCGCTATTTTATTTGTTTGGAAAATCATAACGCTTGTATTTCAATTGGTTGCGCATATAGTAATGTTGGGCGAAATGCCCGGCCTCCTTTTTTCGTTTGAAATTGCGGCAATCAATTTTGCCAATCTACAAACAAAGGAGCATTCATGAGAAAAATCATTCGTTTTTTTGCAGGTATGACAGCGATAATGGTTTTTTCGGTACTAGGATTAACTGGTTATTATCAGGCAACCATACCGGACCATTACTATGTACACCAAGGAGAACAGCTCACGATTAATTCTTTGGTCTCTTCGTCCCAGCCTCAGCAAATCATTAGCACGGTGTCTTCCAACCAATCTTCTGGTAAATCCGTTCAATTAGATCTGTTTGGAATTATCCCCATTAAGCAGACGATGGTCTCAGAGGTAAACCAAACAGAGGTAATTCCAGGCGGTACTCCGTTTGGGATTAAATTGTTAACCCAAGGGGTAATGGTTGTAGGGCTAAACGCAATTGACAGTGAAGATGGATTGAAAAATCCAGCAAAAGACGCAGGTTTAAAAATTGGGGATGTCATTACAGCGGTAAACGGCCAACCAGTTTCTTCCAATAAAGAAATTTCGGCTCTGGTACAACAAAGTAATGGTGCTGCAATTACAGTAACTTATACTAGAGGTTCAGAATCCCAGACGATTTCGATCCAGCCAGTGATTTCCCGGGTGGATAAACATCCAAAAGCTGGAATATGGGTACGGGATAGCTCGGCCGGCATAGGCACAGTAACTTTTTATGACCCTAATACCCAATTATTTGGCGGATTAGGACATCCGGTCTGCGATGTGGATACTGGTATGACATTGCCGATTTCCTATGGCGAAATGGTTTCCGCCACAATAAATGGAATCAACAAAGGGACAATTGGGACACCTGGTGAATTAATTGGTGCATTTACCACCAATTCTCCAATTGGGTCCGTTCTGTTAAATACAGATTGCGGTGTATTTGGAGAAATGTATGAACAGCCACAGGGAGAATCAGTCCCGTTGGCGTTAAAGCAGGAAGTGCACACAGGGAAAGCGACTATTTTATCTACCTTGGATGGAACAACACCACAGGAATATGAAATTGAAATTGAAGAACTAAATTTAAACGAAAAGTCAGTAACCAGGAATATGGTAATTCGGGTAACTGACAAAACGCTATTGGAAAAAGCTGGAGGAATTGTTCAAGGTATGAGTGGAAGCCCTATTTTACAAGATGGTAAATTAGTGGGCGCAGTGACCCATGTTTTTGTCAATGATCCAACCAAAGGATATGGTATCTTTGCCGAAAATATGATGTCTACTGCACTTAGTCTGGAACAGGACCAAGAAAAGAAGGCTTCTTAGCGAAAAACGGGCTAACAATTTGTTAGCCCGTTTTTTATGATTACTTTGAAAATCAGAAATGAATAAAGGAAATTTGTGAGTTCCTAGAGAAACCGAATTTTTATCACAGAAAGATATCGGAAAGAGCTAAAATTTATGGAAGGTAGAGATCATATCAGCAATTATGATAGATCAAGCTTTTTTTGGAAGATGGAGTAAGAACAAACCTCTTATTATAGTTTGATATAGGATTAAGCAACAGAGGATAAAAATAAAGATTGGGAAGTTGTATCCTCTATGGGTTCAAACGTACATTGTAAATCCATTGCCTTTAATTCTAAGGAAACAGGCAATCCTGTTTTTTGTTCTACCACCAATTTGTATTCTCCATTTTCTGTATTGCCTTGGATGACATATTGTTCCCCTTTTTCTTTTATGGTAGTATCGGCTCCTAACAAGGCATGGTTTACCGCCTGTATCATTCCACTGGAAACAGAATTTAATAAGGTACTATCTTTTGTTACATCAACAGATAACCCTAAATAAGAAACCGTTACTTTATCACCATCATAGATAAATTCCATTCCATCCACCGACTCTGGAGAGGTTAACATAATATGATAGGTTCCGCCAGTTTTTGATAGAATACCTTCCGTCTCCCAATCCTGATAGGACATCGTTGTTTTTAATGAAAAATCTGTTTTTAATGGGGTTGTTACCTGGTTTACCGTACGGCCAATACAACCAACTAAAAATACTACAATTATACCAATCAATCCGACGACAGCCCATCTCTTTACCATTGTTACCACCTCATGGTGTATCCTATGCGTAACAAATGTGGTTTAGCACTGAAGTATGTGAATAATTATTGAAATGATATCCAATTATTATAGCGTTTTGCTCCTGGGATAGGGTTTTTGTTCATCTGTTAAGCCCAGTAAATAGTCTGTACTAGTTTGGTAATAAAGGGCTAATTTCATTAATAATTCAGCAGGGATATTTAAATTTCCCAATTCATAATCAGAATAGGTGGTTTGATGTACCTGCAAATATTCCGCAACTACTTTTTGGGAAAGGTCGTGGTCTTCCCTTAAATTTCGTATCCGTACAAACATGATATCACCTCATATACAAGTATGTAATAGAGTATCGGAAGAGGTTGACTTTTAAGGGCATAACCCTTAAAACGAATTAATAGAGGCGATAGAATGAAGCTTTACATTGATATTTTAAAAGGAATTTTAGAGAAAGAGGACATTAAAGTGATATTCCCAAACTTAAATGGTATCAATATCAAGGATATTTGTGAAATGCAGTGCTACAAAACTTTAGCTGAAATAAAATCGGTGATTGAAGATGATACTTTAGAGGATAGGGAATGTTTTTGGAAGATTGAAAAAATCATTTCTATTTTTGAATAATTAGGTAGTGATGGCGGAACTCGCCACGATTTTTAAATAAGCAGATTGTTTTGCTATTGCAAACAAAATCAAATCATTATATACTGGAAGAAAAGGATTTTATCAAAGATTAAGGGGTTTTGGGCAATGGTAGAAGGAAGTTATCAAATGCCAAACACAGATTGGCAGGAATTTTTGCATTTGATGTATGATTATGAAAATGGTGTAGAATCAGCGCAAAGGGAAATCCAAAAAATGCTGGAAATTGGGCCAGAAGAAGCTGTTTTTGAAAAAATAAATCTGGCGAGGGAACAAATTTATCGGAATGACGCTATGAGAGGGGTTCCTGTAGCGATGTACCGGTACGCACTGGCAATACAGTTTACCCGGCCACAAGAAGCATTTCAGCTATTAGTGCAGTTAGCAAACCAAGGGGATACAGAAGCGATGAAAAGCATCGCATTAGGATATACGGAATATGGAGGTTTTGGGGAAAATCCAGAGCAGGAGCTACAATGGTATTTAAGGGCTGCTAACGCTGGGGATGCAGAAGCACAAGCATCTGCTGGTTTATGGTATGCTTGCCAGGGAAATAATGACCAGGAATATAGATGGTACAAAGCATCTGCTGAACAAAAATATCCAAAAGGGCTTATTGGCCTTGCCAACTGGTACTCGAAAAACTGGGTACATTGTGAAGGAGTTTTAAAAGAAGAATATAAACAAAAGGCAATCGCTTTATACTGGGAAGCTTTGAACCATGTAACTCGAATCAACGAAGCGGAAGATATTTATTTTTCTTTAGGGCTTTGTTATGAAAGCCTACCACAGTACCGGAATGCCTTTGAATGCTTTTACAAATCCTTTTTATTAGGCAATGATTATGCGGCTGTTACTTATTTAAAATTGCAACTGAAATGCAATACCGTAATTCCACTCCAGCAATTAAAAGATTGGAAAATAGAATTGGGGGATAATTGTAGGCGCTAATTTGGGTCTGCAAAAATACATTGGTCGATTCATTGCATTTTGTCGAAATTGCCAGGGGAAAATGATTGCATCCTCATAAAACTTGTGTTATAATAAAAAATATAAATTTTAAATTTGTTTTATTATTTTACTTTTATATATTTTTACAGAAGAAAGAAGGATGGCTTTTATGATGGATCTCAGGGTTGAATTGACGAAGAATCCAAAAGAAAAACCACAAGGAAACTTAGGATTCGGTAAGTATTTTACTGACCATATGTTTGTTATGGATTATAGTCCAGAAAACGGCTGGTATAATGCTGCCATTGTCCCTTTTGGGCCGATTGAAGTTTCCCCAGCTTGTATGTGTTTGCACTATGGCCAGGAAGTATTTGAAGGGATGAAGGCATACCGCAATAGTGAAGGTGGTGTTCAGTTATTCCGTCCAGAAGAAAACTTTAAACGTTTGAACGTCTCCAATGACCGTATGTGTATCCCAAAATTTGATGAAGCGTTTTTGCTGGATGCATTAATGAAATTAGTAGAAATCGACCAGGAATGGGTTCCAAGAGAGGAAGGCGCCTCTTTATATATTCGTCCGTTTATCATTGGTACAGAGCCATCTTTGGGCGCGCATAGCTCTACTCATTTTAAATTTTTAATTATTATGTCACCATCCGGCGCTTATTATGAAACCGGCTTAGCTCCAGTTAAAATTTATGTGGAAACCAAATACGTTCGAGCGGTAACCGGTGGGACAGGTTTTGCGAAAACAGCGGGCAACTATGCTGCTTCTATGAAAGCACAGGATGTTGCGGCCGAAGAAGGATATTCCCAGGTATTATGGCTGGATGGCGTTGAACGAAAATATGTAGAAGAAGTAGGCGCTATGAATGTATTCTTTAAATTAGGGGATGAAATTGTAACCCCTGCTTTGGATGGTAGTATTTTATCCGGTATTACCAGAAAATCCGTTGTTGACATTTTAAAATCCTGGGGCATGAATGTTCAAGAAAGAATGCTTTCTATTGATGAATTGGTACAAGCATATAAAGATGGAAAACTGGAAGAGGCGTGGGGTACAGGTACCGCAGCTGTTATCTCTCCAATTGGCGAGTTAAAATACGGCGATTTGGTTATGGAAATTAATCAGAATCAAATTGGGCCTATTTCTCAAAAACTGTATGATACATTAACTGGCATCCAGTGGGGTAAAATCGAGGATACCTTTGGTTGGGTAAAAAAAGTAGACTAATCATACATATGAATTAATGCCTATATTTTAATGGAACTAGAATAGTCATCCTTAAAATATAGGCATTTTTATTGTTTTTTTGGGTTTTATTTTGTTTTTTTCGTTTAATTAACCGTAATTGATGGATTAACCTTGCAAAATGCTATCGAGTATGGTAAACTCATAAAATGTATAATATGAATATTTATACAAAAATAAAGAAAGTAACTTTTTATAAATTTTAATGTTAAATTGTAGGAGGATTATGTAATGAAAAAATTAGTCGCTGTATTATTGGCTGGAGTATTAGCTCTGGGAGCTTTCGCTGGTTGTGGCGGAGAAAAATCATCGGTAGAATCTATTAAAAAATCTGGTAAACTGGTTATGACAACCAATGCTGCATTCCCACCATTTGAATATGTAAGCGATGGAGATAAAGTAGTTGGCGTTGACGCTGACATCGCACAGGCAATCGCGGATGAATTGGGTGTGGAATTGCAAATTGACAATGTTACATTTGATGGTGCATTAACCGCTATTTCTACTGGTAAAGCTGATATTGCCGCTGCTGGTATTACTGTAACAGAGGAAAGAAAACAAAATATGGATTTCTCTGATACTTATGCAACTTCTGTACAGTATGTAATCACTAAAAAAGGTGTAACTGTAAATAACATTGAAGATTTAAAAGGCAAAAAGATGGGCGTTCAGATGGGCACCACTGGAGATTTGATTTTAACAGATGAGATCAATGGCTATCAAGATGATGATGGTAACAATGTAGAAGGTGTTTTACAAGGCAGTGGTGCTGAAGTAATTCAATACAAATCTGCATTAGAAGCAGCTTTGGACATGAACAATGGCAACTTGGATGCTGTAGTAATTGACAAACTGCCAGCTGAAAATATTGTTGCGGTAAATGATAATATGACCTGTACAGAACTGGTTTATGCAGATGGTAGCAGCACACAGGAAGAATATGCAATTGCTGTACAAAAAGGGAACCAAGAATTATTAGATGTTATTAACGATGTATTGAAAAAATTAGATGAAGAAGGTAAAATTGACGAATTCATTTTGGAACATACTGGTGCAGCAAAGGTTCAATAATTTTTGTAGATTGGAAATCATAAAAAACAATACAGCAGGCGGCTTCACCTGCTGTATTTGTGGCATTTTAAAGGAGGTTTGTGGATTTTATGGACTCATTGGTTCAAAAGTTTATCTCTACGTTTGTAACGGATGACCGCTGGGTATTATTCCTCAAAGGTTGGGGAACAACTGTAGCAATCTCTATTTTTGCTGTATTGGTTGGCGTTGCTCTAGGTGTATTGATTGCTGTATGTAAAGTATATACTGCCCAAACAGGAAAATTAAAAATATTGGATAAAATCCTTAGTGTTTATGTCGCAATTGTGCGAGGAACACCAGTTGTCCTACAGGTTATGATTATGTATTATATCATTCTGGTATCTGTAAGTAATACATTATTTGTAGCTGTTATGGCTTTTGGTATTAACTCCAGTGCATATGTATCCGAAATTGTGCGTGCAGGTATTAGTTCTATTGACCCAGGGCAAATGGAGGCTGGTCGCTCTTTGGGACTAAGTAGGATGTCTACTATGCGGTATATTATTTTGCCTCAGGCCATTAAGAATATCTTGCCTGCATTAGGAAATGAATTTATTGCTTTGTTAAAAGAGACCTCTGTTGTTGGTTTTATTCCACTAACCGATTTAACCAAAGCCAGCGACTTTGTGCGTAGCAGAACTTATGATGCGTTTTTCCCACTGATTGCTGCTGCATTGATTTATTTTGTTATGGTGATGCTGTTATCCTTGTTGATGAAAAAATTGGAAAAGAGGTTGGCGAAAAGTGATAGACGTTAAAAATCTTCAAAAATCTTTTGGTGACAACCATGTATTGTGTGGCATTAATGAGCACATTGAAAAAGGGGAAAAAGTTGTTATTATCGGACCATCTGGTTCTGGTAAAAGTACTTTTTTACGCTGTTTGAATTTGTTGGAACAGCCCACTGGTGGACAAATCTTTGTAGATGGAACTGAAATTACAGATAAAAAATGTAATATCAATCAGGTTCGTCAAAAGATGGGGATGGTATTCCAACATTTTAATTTATTCCCACACTTAACCGTATTAAAGAATATTACACTGGCACCTGTAAAATTGAAATTGATGACTCAAGAAGAAGCTGATCAAAAAGCTTATGAGCTACTGGAACGGATTGGGCTCCGCGATAAGGCGGAAGAATATCCAAACATGCTTTCCGGTGGGCAGAAACAAAGGATTGCCATTGTTCGTGCGTTGGCGATGAATCCGGAAGTTATGCTGTTTGATGAACCAACTTCTGCATTGGACCCTGAAATGGTTGGGGAAGTACTGGAAGTTATGAAAGAACTTGCCCAAGCTGGGATGACAATGGTGGTAGTAACCCATGAAATGGGATTTGCCCGTGAGGTTGGAACTCGTGTCCTGTTTATGGATGGCGGTAAGGTATTGGAACAAAATGAACCAGAAGCATTCTTTTCAAATCCACAACATCCGCGTTTAAAAGATTTCCTATCAAAAGTGCTATAATTATACAAATATAAGTCCAGATGAAATTTTTCATCTGGATTTTTTATGGTGTTTTAGATGTGAAGAAAATCCCTCAGTTTAATCGGGGGAAAAAGAGTAATACAACGATAATAATGGCTAAAAAGTTATGATAGCAGCATAACTTGTTCCCATCTGATACGGCTATTTTATAGCGGTGAGGAGATGTTATGTTAGTGGCAATTCCAATTCGACATAAGAGGATTTCTCTTTCAGTTCATAAAAAATCTATTATGTGTAGTTCAAAGGATGTATAAACTTCTAGGTACTTATTAATAAAAAGCTTAAAGTAGTAGATATATCCAAATCCTCTCTTTCCATTATGAATTAGGCAATTTTGAACGATTTATCCATTTGTCTTTATTACAAGATCCGCAATATAGGTAATTTATCAAGATAACAGACGAGTAGAACTCTTACCCTAGATGGAAAACAAGATGAATATTTCGATATAGTTGATTCGAAATAAGCAAAAAATAAGAAATAATAAAAGGCAGCCAATTGGCTGCCTTTTATTATTTTGAACTTTTTCGGATTGCCGCATGGGCACCTTTTAATTCTTGCAGATTGGTTAACAGAGTTTCCTCTGATTTCGTCAAAACTCGTTCCACATATTCATTGGTCATTTGCTTAATCTCATTGGATTGGTTATGTGCTTGAGTCAACATCTGGTTTGCACGGGTTTTTGCTTCTTTTAGGATTTCGGTATCCGAAACCAGTCGTTTTGCTTTTAATTCCGCATCCCGGATAATCTGTTCCGCTTCTTTTTTCGCATCGTTGATAATATCTTGTCGATCTGCAACAATCATTTTAGATTGTTTAATCTCTTTTGGCAGCTGCAGGTGAATTTCACTGATTAAATCCAGCATTCGCTCCACATTTACAACAGATTTTCCACCGGATAATGGCAAAGACCAAGCTTGCTCCAACATATCCTCCATGGTATCCAAAATTTCGTTGATATTCACAACAATAACCCCCTCTTTTTTTAATGCTCTTTATTATTTTTTCCTCAATCCAGTTTCAATATCATGTAAAATTTCCGGCGGTACAAAGGTACTGATATCCCCACCTAAACGCCCAATTTGGCGAACTAGGCTGGAACTAAGGTACATATTTTCGCCCTGAGTAGTTAAGAATACTGTTTCCGCATCTGGATTTAATTTTTTATTTGCCATTGCCATCTGGAATTCATATTCGAAGTCCGAAACTGCGCGCAATCCTTTTACAATTGCGCACGCACCACAGTCACGCATATAGTCTGCCAATAAGCCGTCGCTAAAATCGGTTACTACATTTGGTAGGTTCGCAGTGGCCCGTTCAATAAATTCCATCCGCTGCGTAGCGGAAAAAGTGGCGTCTTTATCTGGGTTAACAGACACCAAAACAATCACACGATCAAATAACTGGCTGGCACGTCTAATAATATCCAAATGCCCTTTGGTAATTGGGTCAAAACTGCCAGGACATACTGCAATTTTTCTCATTGTTCCACGCTCCCTTTGTCTTGGACACTTAAGCTTCTACCATACGGTAGGTTGTCAATTTGATTTTTCCATATTGGTAAGTACGGTACTGCTGGAACTCTCCAACTTGTTCAGGGAGTTCATCGCGGATACCGGTTTCACAAATAATAACGCCATTTTCGGTTAATTTTCCACTTAAAGCTTGTAGTGCGGCCGGGATCATTTCTTTATGATAAGGTGGATCCATTAGGACAATATCATATTGGTCCTTTGTGCCAGCTAAAAATGTAAGGGCGTCATTTAATACAACTCTGGCCCTACTCATTAGATTACAGTGTTGTAAATTTTGTTTTTGTACCTCCTGCGCTTTTCTGGACTGGTCTACAAATACACAGGTGCTTGCCCCACGGCTTAATGCTTCAATTCCTAATTGGCCAGATCCGGCAAATAAATCCAATACCATCGCACCAGGAAGGTCAAATTGGATAATGCTAAAAAGCCCTTCCTTTACACGGTCGGTTGTAGGACGGACATCCATTCCTTCTAAGGTAATGAGTTTACGACCTTTTGCGGTGCCTGTAATTACTCGCATAATAATCTCCTTTTATAATTAAAATAAATGGTCTTTTTTTGTTGTATTCATTCGGACACTTAGGGCAAGCCCTAGTATCATATAGGTGGTTAAAGCGGATGTCCCTCCCGCACTGACAAATGGTAATGGAATACCGATAACCGGAAGAACACAAAGCACCATTCCAATATTAATAACTGACTGGAAAAACAGCACAGCAA
Organism: Massilioclostridium coli; assembly: GCF_900095865.1. Classification (GTDB taxonomy): domain Bacteria; phylum Bacillota; class Clostridia; order Oscillospirales; family Ruminococcaceae; genus Massilioclostridium; species Massilioclostridium facile. The sequence goes on from NZ_FMIZ01000005.1 coordinate 208,212, forward strand.
ATACACCAACAGAAATATAGGATCCCAATGGATCATCCGCCGAACGTGCGTTGATAATGAGTTTGATACACATTACCATAATCCAGATTACCAGGGCAATACAACCAACAAAACCGAATACCTGGCCTACATGGGCAAAGATAAAATCGTTGTACAATTCTGGAGTAGTGGTAATCAATTTATCTGACAAAAGCCCTTTTCCGGTCAATTGGCCGGAACCCAAGGTAATTTTACCCCAGTACTGTTGTAACGTATCTCCAAGCCTATTTTCATATAGATATTCGTCCGATAACAAAAATCTCTTTTGTAGGTAATCATCCATGACGAAATTAAAAAAGACAAATCCAGCAATTACCGCTGCCCCCAAACCGGGAAGAATTAGTTTCCAACTTAATCCAGAGGTGAATAAAATACAAAGGAAAATCAAAATGAACACTAACATTGTTCCATAGTCTCCAGATAGGAAGCCCAATCCAATGGGAACCAATCCATGCAGAATTAAGAACAACAGGGTTTTTGGCTGATTAATATGGTCTCTCACAGACGAGGCGTGAAGCGAGAACGTAAGGATAAATCCAAGTTTTAAGAATTCAAATGGTTGAATGTCCATAAAACCAATATTCAAAAGGATACGGTCATCAGATCCCATACCATCTCCGTTTCTCATAGAACCCAATGGGGTAAACAAAGTCAATCCAATTAAAATTAAAATAATGGGCACATAAAGCTTCCATAATTTTGCTAGGGTATGGTAATCAATTAAAGAGATAATGATTGCTGCTACAATTCCCACACAGCTAGAAGCTATTTGCATATAAAACGGCCTCCATTGGATAGCACCAGCGGTTGCCAATGAATATTGTAATGTACAACTTAGAATAGATAACATAATTGCCATCACCAATAACATCTTGTCCGTTTCCCGGACATAGTCTCGTATGGCACTTCCAATTTTAAAAACAAAATTTTTCATCAAAAATTCCCCAAATTAATCGATCCTGAATTTTATTCGATTTTTCGATATGAACTCTATTTTATTATATCGATAACCAGTAGAAAATTCAACCTTTTAGTAGCACTATTCACAAAAATGTGATATAATAAATGCAACTTTAATTTTTCTATCTGACTGGAACGAATATCGTCAGAAATAATTATGCCTGAAATGATTTTAGGCGGTACAGGTAAAGATTATTCAGGCAAAGCAGAGGAGAGATACTATGTTAACGGATATTGAAATTGCTCAACAGGCAAAGATGCTTCCAATCACAAAAATTGGAGAACAGTTAGGGTTAACCGAAGATGATTTGGAATTGTACGGGAAGTACAAAGCGAAAATCTCAGCAGAAGCGGAACAACGTTTTAGCACAAAACCGGATGGTAAACTGGTTTTAGTCACTGCAATTAATCCAACTCCTGCTGGCGAAGGAAAGACAACGACCAGTGTTGGCTTGGGAGAAGCCATGTGTAAAATGGGGAAAAAAGCGGTTTTAGCTCTGCGGGAACCTTCCCTTGGTCCTGTATTTGGCATTAAAGGTGGCGCAGCTGGTGGTGGCTACGCCCAGGTGGTACCAATGGAGGATATCAACCTACATTTTACAGGGGACATGCACGCTATTACTGCGGCGAATAACCTGCTTTGCGCATTGATTGACAACCATCTGCAACAGGGAAATGAATTGGGGATCGACCAAAGGAGAATCCTTTTTAAACGTTGTTTGGATATGAATGACCGTGCCTTGCGGTATGTAAACGTTGGATTAGGTGGGAAAGTAAATGGAATCCCCCGCGAAGATGGATTTCAGATTACAGTAGCTAGTGAAATTATGGCGATTCTTTGCTTGGCAAACGATATTGAGGATTTAAAACAGCGCCTTTCCAATATTTTAGTCGCTTACCGTTATGACAATACCCCAGTTTATGCAAGAGACTTACAGGCACAAGGTGCCATGACAGCTTTATTAAAAGATGCAATCAAACCAAATCTGGTACAAACATTGGAAAATACCCCAGCCATTATGCACGGAGGTCCATTTGCAAATATTGCACATGGGTGCAACTCGGTACAAGCGACTAAATTGGCGATGAAATTAGGGGATTACGCAATTACAGAAGCAGGATTTGGCTCTGACTTGGGGGCAGAAAAATTCTTTGACATCAAATGCCGTTATGCAGGATTATCTCCTGATTGTGTTGTGGTTGTTGCTACAGTGCGTGCGTTAAAATACAACGGTGGTGTTCCAAAAACAGAGCTGACTACCGAAAATGTAGCTGCTGTTGAAGCTGGTATTGTCAACTTAAAAGCACATATTGAGAATATGCACAAATATGGTGTTCCAGTGGTAGTGGCAATCAACCAGTTTGGTACAGACACTGATGCGGAGTTAAAAGTAATCAGCGATTGCTGCGAACAGCTTGGCTGTGAATTCGCATTGTCTGAAGTATTCGCAAAAGGCGGAGAAGGCGGCTTAGATTTAGCGGAAAAAGTAATCAAGGCCTGTGAAAAACCTGCAAATTTTAAACCTTTGTATGATTTAGATTTAACAATCAACGAAAAAATTGAAACCGTGGCAAGAGAAATTTATGGCGCTGACGGTGTCGCCGTTACTCCACAAGCACAAAAAGCTATTGACGAGATCACAGCATTAGGTTTTGGTAAACTTCCAATTTGCGTGGCCAAAACCCAGTATTCTTTATCTGACGATGCCTCGAAATTAGGACGTCCATCTGGTTTTACCATTACCATCCGGGATGTTAAAGTATCCGCTGGGGCAGGATTTGTTGTTGTTTATACCGGCAATATCATGACAATGCCAGGGTTGCCAAAAAAGCCGGCAGCACTCTCTATTGATGTGGTAGATGGCCAGATTACAGGATTATTCTAATATGAAACAGTTTATTACCCATAGCCCGTCTGAAACAGAACAGGTAGCGAGCCAGTTTGCCCAGCAACTAAAACCGGGGGATGTGATTGCCTACCGTGGCGGATTGGGAGTAGGAAAAACCGCATTTACAAGAGGCCTTGCGGAGGGATTGCAAGTAATAGGGGAAGTATCTAGCCCTACTTTTAGTTTGGTGAATGAGTATCAAGGGAAAATTCCACTGTATCATTTTGATATGTATCGTATCAATACATTGGATGACCTATACTTTACAGGATTTTTTGATTATCTGGAAAACGGCAGTATCCTTGCGATTGAATGGAGCGAAAATATTGCCGATTATCTGCCAGAAAACACGATTACTGTAGAATTGAAACGGTTGGATGAAACCACCCGGGAAATTACAATTGATGGAGATGAGCGTTTTTGAATATCATGGCATTTGATAGTTCCGCCAAAGTGGCAAGTGTTGCAGTTTGCAGTGAAACAGAAATTTTAGCGGAATTCAGTACCAACACAGGGCTGACCCATTCCCAGACCCTTTTGCCAATGGCAGAACAGGTGTTGGCCTGCGCAAATATTTCCATGGAACAAATTGACGCTTTTGCGGTTGCTTCTGGTCCGGGCTCTTTTACTGGCTTGCGGATCGGGATTTCCGCTGTGAAAGGGATGGCCCAAGTATTGGACAAACCATGTATTGGTGTTTCTACCTTAGAAGGGCTAATCCAGAATTTACAGGGGTTTGATGGAATTGGATGCGCAGTTATGGACGCTAGATGTAACCAAGTATACAATTGTCTATATTCCCTAGGGGAACAGCCAAAACGGCTCTGTGATGACCGTGCCCTTACGATTGCGGAACTAACAGAAGAACTGAAAACATATCATCAAAAGATTATTTTAGTTGGTGATGGAGCGGATTTATGTTATAATAAAATGGATGGGCAACTGGAACAGCTTGTTCTGGCTCCCATTGCTTTGCGGAAACAACGCGCAAGCAGTATAGGGCTTTGTGCCCATGTTTTATATCAACAAGGAAAAGCAGTACCTGCTCAGGCATTGATGCCATCGTATTTGCGGCTATCTCAGGCCGAACGGATGCGTCAAGCCGCACAACAGAATCAATAGGAGGATCAATAAAATGATAGCATTAGGTAGTGACCATGGCGGTTTTGAATTAAAACAGGAAATTATGGCTTATTTAAAAGAGAAAAATATTCCCTTTAAAGATTATGGCACTTATTCTACAGAATCCTGCGATTATGCTGATTATGCGGAATTAGCCTGTAATGCGATTGTTGCTGGCGAATGTGAAAAAGGAATTTTGATTTGTGGAACAGGCATTGGTATTTCTATGGCTGCGAATAAAATAAAAGGAATCCGGGCTGCTGCATGTTCCGAGCATTTTTCCGCAAAATATACCCGTTTACACAATGATGCCAATGTACTTTGCCTGGGCGGCAGAGTAATTGGACCTGGTACTGCTTGTGAACTGGTGGATTTATTTTTAAATACTGAATTTGAGGGTGGGCGCCATGCGCTCCGTGTAAATAAAATTACGGCGTTGGAAAACAAATAAGGAGGAAAATACAAATGAACAAACCTGTTATTATGGATCATCCATTGATCCAACACAAAATGTCTATTTTAAGGGATAAAAGCACTGGTTTTAAGGAATTCCGTGAATTGGTGTCCGAAATTGCAATGTTAATGTGCTACGAGGCTACCAGAGATTTACCTTTGGCGGAAGTGGATATTGAAACCCCTTTGGCAATTGCAAAAACCAAAGTAATCGCTGGTAGAAAGATTGTGTTTGTACCAATTTTACGTGCTGGACTTGGTATGGTGGATGGTATGTTAAAATTGGTTCCAGCTGCACGTGTTGGGCATGTTGGGATGTACCGTGATCCAGAAACTTTTGTACCACATGAATATTACTGTAAATTGCCACCAAACATGGACCAAAGGGAAGTTATTGTATTGGATCCAATGTTGGCTACCGGCGGTTCCGCCATTGATGCGATTGACGCAATTAAAAAGCGTGGATGTAAAAGCATTAAATTTATGTGTTTGGTAGCTGCTCCAGAAGGTTTGAACGCATTGCAGGAAAAACACCCTGATGTTCAGATTTATGCAGCTGCTTTGGATCAGTGCTTGAATGAACACAAATATATTGTTCCTGGTCTTGGCGATGCGGGAGACCGTATTTTTGGAACAAAATAGTATTCGTTAAAAATACAGATAGAAAGTATTTTTATGGTATATTCATTTGCATGATTGCTTTCTAACAGAAATGGGACACTCGGGAGAAATTTCCTGAGTGTCTTTGTATATCAGCTGTATGTGATAGGAATAAATACCATATACTGATTTTGGGGGTGGAAATATGAAATTTTGGCCTATTTCAAAAAAATCAATTTTTGTACAGGATTTATTTTGCATAATCATTTGGTTTGTATTATCTATTTTTCCTTTTTTATATATTCAGCAATATACCATTTGGTGGTATGTTACTTTACTCCCTTTACTGGTGCTTTTTCTTTTTTTTGCCGTTTTTTATTTTCCAGCCCGATACCGCAATAGTGGATACTGTTTCACAAAAAACCATGTGGCATATCAAACTGGGGTTTTTGTAAAACGTCAACATATTGTAAAACGCAACAGGATTGTTTCAGTGGCTTTGATTTGTAACCCTTGGACTCCGATTTTGGGGATTGCTTCTGTTACTGTTAAAACCACGGGGGCAAACTTGCATATTCCTTATCTACCATTCAATCAAGCAGAAGCAATTGTCGCGCAATTAACGACGGAAAGGGGCTAATATGGAATTTCAACACCCACATCCTGTCCAAATTATCCGCAATACTTCTCGTTTTTGGCTTTTATTACTATTGCCAGTGTTGCGTGGCTTTTTATTTTCTGGAGGAAACTTATATGTTTGGATGAAAGGCGCTTGGATGGACCTTTTAGTATTGGTTGCCATTGTACTCTTTGGATATTTAAGTTGGTATTTTAATACGTTTTATGTGGGAAAAGATGGCGTTTATATCCATAAAGGAATATTTTTAATTCAACAGTATGTTATCCCATACGAAATGATTTCCTCCATCACAGTGGAAAATCCTTTTTATCTATCCCCAATACGAGGTAGTTATGTAAAGTTGGATACTGATGCAGGGAATGTTCGTCAAGCTGATTTATCTTTTGTGATGAAACGGAAGGATGTCGAACGTTTAGTAAAATATGCCCAGGAAAAACTGGTTGGAGATGCAAAAAACATGGGACGCATCTATAGCCCTCGATTGTGGTATATTGCTATTTTGTCCTTGATTTCCTCGAATAGTTTAACAGGGGTTTTGTTTGCGTCCACTTTAATTTCCCAAAGCGGAAATCTGCTTGGGAAAGAGTTTGAAGATATGTTGGTGACGAATCTCACAAAAATAGCGGAGCTACTAGCGTTTGGAATTCCACCTGCGGCAGCTATTTTAGCATATCTTTTATTGGGTGGATGGGGATTGGCTTTTTTGCTCAATATTATCCGCAACAAAGATTTTTCAGTCAACCGTCGAAATCAGAGTATGACAATCCGTGCGGGTATTCTAATCCCAAGATATTATTGTTTTAATATTGGGAGGATTAACTTGGTAGAAATCCGTCAAACCTTGTTTACCAAAGTATTGGGGTATTATTCTGTGTATATCAATTGTGCTGGATATGGTAAACTCAAAAACGGGACATCTGTGTTAATCCCAGCGGCAGAGCGGCGGGAAGCGATGCGAAACCTTAATCTATTGTTTCCCGAAATCCAATTTGTAAAGCGGGATATTAAACCAAAACCAGTGGATTTTAGAAGATTTATTTTTATCCCGACTATTATTATTGTTGTTTTTGCGGTTATTATTGCAGGATCTTATCTGTTTTTTCCGGGGTTCCGCGGATTAATTTTGTTTGTGGGAATTATGATTGAGATTATTCCGGTGCTGTACTTGATTGTCCGCATGATTAGTTATAGCCATACAGGGATTGGATATAGCCAGGGAATGTTAACAGCCAGCTATACCAAACGGTTATTATTTTGCCGTGTTTCTATGCCAAGGGAAAAAGTATCCAAAATTGTATATCGCCAAAATTTATTGCAAAAAAGTACAGGTTGTTGTGATGTAGTTATCTACACATATTCTGAAGGTACAAAACGGCATATTATTCGGAATTTAAATCAAACAGAAGTGCAAGAATTGTTAAAACACAGTATTTAGACGAAAAGTGACAGCGAATTTGTCGATAAAATAAGAATTTTTTATTAATAAAATGATGAATAACTATTGCGAAATTATAAATAAAATGGTATACTTAATTTAGTGGAAAAAACTAGGAGGGGATACTATGCGCAATGGTTTATCTGAAAAATCGATTTTTAATGCTGGTAATCTGAAAACCGCATTATTTATTATGGGAGGATTGCTATTTTTATTGGTATTGCCTTCTTTTATATTGTTATGGTTGTTTGTTATTCGTTAAGAAAAAGGGTTGGCATTGGATAGATGCCAACCCTTTTTCTTAAATAGGATATTATATACAGTTGAGAAATTTAAATAAGTATTATCATCGAAAATAGTGTATTTATTTATCTCAAACATTTGTATTTTGAGCATGGCAGTATAAACGAATACTTCCTAATATAAATTGCTAAAGTTACAGTTTAAACAAAAATAATTCCTTTTTGATAAAGCATAAAAATTAAATTGGAGCACATTCCATCTTTTGCGTTATCTATAGTTTTGAGATGGAAAAATCAAGTAGATTTATTGTATTATTGGTTTTTGAAGGTAATCTTGCCCTGCTTTTTGGATTTGCGGTGTGGTCATATAAAATAAATCGGTCGCTTTGCTGTCCAGTGCTGCTTGTTTGGGAAACTGTCGCGCTAATTTAGGAAAATCAGGTGATACTGGAATGGTAGAGGCTGTCCTGATTTTGGATAACAATTCTTTTCCTTTTTGGTTCATGCCCAGTACACGGCCATAAAGAGGGGAGGACTCTAGGTTTGCTTTTTGTATGTCAAGGAAACGGTAAGATAAAATCCTCCTCAAACGGGACATCGTGTAACGCTTTGTTTTTACAATAGATAAAAATTGCTCAGAAGATGTGGCAATCTTTCCAGATTCGTAAAGGCGGTTTTCTAAGCCTTCGGACACATCAGGAAGCTCTGCCCACTGTTGCTTGGTAGTAGTGCGTATTAGATAAAGCAATACCATCTCTAACTGTTCCGGATTGGAACGCAGAGAGGGCTGATAAATATCTCGGCAGTTTTGGGGGATAAAATTTTCCCAGCTAGTTTGCCCTCTGAGATAGGAAGCACTGGCGAAATCTCCGGTTGGTATCTCACTGTCATGGCTAGCTCCCTGGCGCTGTATAGTCAACCATTCAAACTGGAAACCCAACTGTTTTGCGGCCTTAATATATTCAACTCCCAATGTGTTGTTAGGGAAATCCAGTAAATATCCCTTTTTTCCAAGTGCCCTTCTCCGTGCAGCGGGATAGCTTAACCCCTGTTTTAATAATTGTTGCATTTCTGGGGATTGGTTGATATTAAGGCATTGGTTTGCACATTCCATTAAGGAGGAAATATCACCGGATTCACTTCCAAAACTGATACAATCCACAATTCCCAGGCTTCCTAAAAGTCCAATTCCCCCCAAAGCAAAACGTTCCGCTGAACTACATGCAAATGATGTGGGAAGTTCTAGTACCAGGTCAACGCCGGATTGTATCGCAGCTTTTGCCCGAATCCATTTAGAATAACAGGAAATAGACCCACGTTGAGTGAGATGGCCACTCATGACAGCAATGATATGGGTAGCTTGTTTTCTGGTTTGTTGGATTTGGTAAGCATGACCGTTGTGGAAAGGGTTGTATTCTGCAATAATGCCAGCTACTTTCATTGTGATTCTCCTTTGAAATTTTTGTGGAATCTAAGGGTTTGCCTTGAAATTTACCGGTGTTTGTAATATTATATAGTATAGCAAATATACTGGTTTTTTACCAGAACAATAGGAGGATAACATATGAAAATTTTGGTTTCTAATGCAGGAAGCTCATCCCTGAAATACCAGTTGATCAATATGGATGACGGACAGGTCATCGCAAAAGGGGTATGCGGTAGAATTGGAATTGGTGGGGAAATTTCCCATAAAACATTTGATGGTAGAAAATTTGAATCTGATTGTGATTTTCCAACCCATACCGAAGCGTTCCAGAAAGTTGTGGAACTGTTAATAAGCAAAGAATATGGTGTGATCCAATCTATGGATGAAATTTCCGCTGTTGGCCACCGTGTTGTACAGGGAGCGGAATATTTTTCAGAATCTGTTCTAATTACTCCAGAGGTAATTGACGTGATCCGTAAAGTTTCTGATTTAGCTCCATTACATAATCCAGCACATATTTTAGCAATCCAGGCATGTGAAAAGGTATTGGATCCATCCACTCCACAAGTGGCTGTTTTTGATACCGCATTCCATCAAACAATGCCTCCAAAAGCATTTTTATATGGTGTTCCATATGAATATTATGAAAAATACAATATCAGAAAATACGGTTTCCATGGGACTTCCCACCGCTTTGTCAGCAACCGTTTGGCTGCTTTGTTGGGAAAAGATATCAAGGATCTGAAAATCATCACTTGCCATTTAGGGAATGGTTCTTCCATCACTGCAATTGATGGTGGAAAATCCGTGGATACCACCATGGGCTTTACTCCATTGGATGGTTTGTTAATGGGCACACGTTCTGGTGCGGTTGATCCATCCGTCGTAACTTATATTATGGAAAAGGAAAACCTGACACCTGCACAAATGAGTGACCTGCTGAATAAAAAATCCGGTTATTTAGGTGTTTCCGGCGTGTCTAGTGATGACAGAGACTTAAAAGCTGCTGCTGAAGAAGGAAATAAACGTGCCCAGATTACAAGGGAAATCCAATCTTACCAGATTAAAAAATATATTGGTTCCTATGCGGCTGCGATGGGCGGTGTGGATGCCATTGTATTTACTGGTGGTATTGGGGAACACAATGCGGAACTGCGTTACAATGTTTGCTCTGATATGGAATTTATGGGCATTGCAATAGACGCTGCTAAAAATGAGGAAATGAATGCGAAAGAAGCAAAAGTTTCCGCAGAAAATTCCAAAGTACAGGTTTGGGTTATCCCAACCAACGAGGAACTCTTAATTGCACAGGATACCGAAAAAATTGTAAATGGCTTAAACAAATAAGGAAATAAAAATAATGGTCCCTCATTTGCGACTATCTAGCAAATGAGGGATTATTTTATTTTTTAAAATAAAATATTTCTGGAGGATCAAAACATCGGATAACGTGGTATAATAGGTTTTATAGAGTTCCTCAACTGTTGGTTGAGGAAAAAACAAACGGATGGTTTACAGGATTTCCGCAAATACAACCAATGGTACATTCTGTTTTGAGCTGGAATCCGATAAAATAAAGGCATAAACAAAAAAGGAGTGAGTAATCATGGAAACAACACTAGGTAAAAAATTTGCGGAATTACGAAAATTAAATGGATTTACACAAGATGAGATGGCGGAAAAACTCGGCGTATCTCCCCAGGCGGTTTCCAAATGGGAAAACGATTTATCCTGTCCGGATATTATGCTGCTGCCGGATATCGCAAAACTATTTGATGTGACCATTGATGAATTGTTTTCTGATCAACCAACAGCAAAAACGGTAATCTTACCAGAAGAGCAGCGGGTAGATATTGACAAGATGATGTTTAAAGTGGTAGTGGACTCGAAAAAAGGGGACCGTGTTAGAGTAAATCTGCCCATGCCTTTGGTGCGTTTGGGGATTAGCATTGGGATGAAATTGCCACAAATCACGCAAAATGAGGCGTTGCGTGATTTGGACATAGAAAGTATTTTAAAATTAGTGGATAGCGGGGCAATCGGTCAGATTGTAGATGTGGATTCTTCTGATGGCGACCGTGTCCGGATAGTAGTGGAATAATGTATGAAGATTGTAATAAAACAACGTGGAAAAATCCCACTTTATTTTGGAATTCCCCACCGCCTGCTAACTGGAAAAGCAATCTATAAACTTGCCAATTTGATTTTAAAAGAGGTAGGGAAACACCACAACATGGTGCCTTATTTTGATGGAAATGATCTGGAACAGTTGGCATTAGAGTTAAAAAGGACCAGAAAACAGTATGGAAAACTGGTATTGGTAGAAGTGGATGATTGTAATGGGGATTATGTTAAAATACAGTTATAGATTAATCTTGTTTTTAGGGATACTATCAGTAAAAATATGATAATAATGCGAGTTTAATATCTGAAAACAACAGCAACAATCCTCCATAAAGAAATATTTTTACGGGAATATAATAATTTTGTATAGCGAAAAGCATAGATTCCCTGATAAAATCTTTTAAGAGATTTTTCCTTATAGAACAATTTATCAACGCAAGAAAAAAACCTACAGGAGATTTCCTGTAGGTTTTTTATTTTATTTTTCCAACGCTTTTAATGCCCTTTGACCAATATCCTTACGGAAATGCGCCCCTTCAAATGAAATAGAATTTACTACTTGATAGGAACGATCCAATGCTTGCTGTAAGTCTTTTCCCAGCGCAGTGATGCCCAGTACACGTCCTCCAGCAGTCTTAAATTCCCCATCGAATTTGGTTCCAGCGTGATAGATTATCGCGTCGTCAGCCTGTCCATCTTCGTCTAATCCGTGGATGGTCAATCCAGTTGGATATTTTTGAGGGTATCCACCGGATGCCATGATGACGCAGGCAGCGGATTCCTCTGAAAATTCAATATCCAGATCAGCCAAACGTTCTTCATAAATGGCATTGAAAATATCGAACAGGTCGGTTTTTAACAATGGCAGTACAACCTGAGTTTCAGGGTCGCCAAAACGGCAGTTGTATTCAATTACTTTTGGACCATTTGGTGTAATCATCAAGCCAAAGTATAAGCATCCTTTAAATGGTCGTCCTTCCTGTTTCATTGCCTGGATGGTAGGCAGGAAGATTTCATCCATACAACGTTGTGCCACTTCTGGAGTGTAGTATGGATTTGGTGCGACAGTACCCATACCACCAGTATTTTTCCCTTTATCCCCATCCAGGGCACGTTTGTGGTCCATGGAAGAAATCATTGGTTTTACCACATGTCCATCTGTGAAGGATAATACGGAAACTTCTGGCCCGGTTAAAAATTCTTCTACCACCAACTGGCTTCCGCTGGCGCCAAAGATTTTATCTTCCATGATGGAAACAACGGCTTCTTTTGCTTGTTCAAAATTTTCGGCAATAATAACGCCTTTACCCAATGCCAGTCCATCCGCTTTTACTACGGTTGGATAGGTGTTTTGCTCTTGAATATAGGCAATTGCCTGTTCAGAATCGGTAAACACCTCATATTTCGCGGTTGGGATATGGTATTTTTTCATCAGGTCTTTGGAAAAAACCTTGCTTCCTTCCAGAATAGCGGCGGCTTTATTTGGTCCGAAAGTACGGATGCCTTCCGCTTCAAAAGCGTCTACCATACCGGCAACCAAAGGGTCGTCCGGTGCTACAACGGCAAATTCAACACCGTTTTGTTTTGCAAAGGATACCATCCCTTCGATATCCATTGCTTTGATGTCAACACATTCCGCATCCTTGGAAATACCGCCGTTTCCAGGAGCACAGTAAATGTGGGAGATTGTTTTATTTTCTTTTAATTTGCGGATAATCGCATGTTCACGTCCACCGCTGCCAACAACTAAAACTTTCATTGATCTTTTCTCCTTTGGTATTAGTGGTGGAACAGGCGGACACCGGTAAATGCCATGGCAATACCGTATTTATCGCAGGTTTCAATTACATTGTCGTCACGAATAGAACCGCCTGGCTGAGCGATGTAGCTGACACCGCTGCGGTGAGCACGTTCGATGTTATCACCAAATGGGAAGAAAGCGTCAGAGCCCAAGGAAACACCAGTTAACTGGTCTAACCAAGCGCGTTTTTCTTCTCTGGACAATGGTTCTGGTTTTTCGGTAAAGAACTGTTCCCAAATTCCATCTGCCAGAACGTCTTCATAATCATCAGAGATGTAAACATCAATGGTGTTGTCACGATCTGGACGGCGAATATCTGCTTTAAATGGCAGGTTCAATACTTTTTCGTGCTGGCGTAAGAACCAGATATCCGCTTTGTTTCCTGCCAGACGGGTACAGTGGATACGGGATTGCTGTCCAGCGCCAACGCCGATTACCTGGCCATCTTTTGCGTAGCAGACAGAGTTGGATTGGGTGTATTTTAATGTAATCAACGCCAAAATCAAATCACGTTTTGCGCTCTCTGGCAGTTCTTTATTTTGGGTTGGGAAGTTTTTCAGCAGTTCTTCGTTTAACTTGATTTCGTTTCTGCCCTGTTCAAAGGTGATGCCATAAACTTGTTTGCGTTCAATTGGGTTTGGCACATAATTTGGGTCGATTTTAATGACATTGTAGCTGCCTTTGCGTTTGGATTTTAAGATTTCCAGCGCTTCTTCTGTATAATCTGGAGCGATTACACCATCGGATACTTCCCGTTTTAACAGGGTAGCGGTTTCTTTATCACAGGTATCGGATAAAGCCACAAAGTCACCGTAAGAGGACATTCTATCAGCCCCTCTTGCTTTTGCGTAAGCAGATGCGATAGGAGAGAGTTCCAGATCATCCACAAAATAGATTTTCTTTTCTACTTCGGATAGTGGTGTGCCAACAGCAGCGCCAGCAGGGCTGACGTGTTTAAAAGAAGCAGCAGAAGGAAGCCCGGTTGCTTCTTTTAATTCTTTTACCAGCTGCCAGCTGTTTAAAGCGTCCAAAAAGTTGATGTAGCCTGGACGGCCGTTTAATACTTCGATAGGAAGTTCTCCTTCTTCCATGAAGATACGGGAAGGTACCTGGTTGGGGTTACAACCATATTTTAAGGTCAATTCTTTTGCCATTACAACATTACCTCCTATTTGTTTTTATTGACAATACGTGTTTGGATTTCCCCGGTTTTTAAATCAATAAAGCGGGTGAATAAAGAAACTTTATTATCCTGATTTAAATTGTTCCAGATGGTTTCGGTAAAGGTGTCCAAATCATTTGGAATTTCCACCTGGTCAGGTTCCCCTTCAAAAGATGGGATTGGATTTCCATCACAGCGGTAGGTATGGATAAAATGCCCTTGGCCGTTGATTGGCTGGCTGTATTCAAAGAAAAAGCGTTGGCAGGAGCTACCATCATTATAAGCGCTTTTTAAAATGGACATTTTATAGGACATATCTCCATTTTCCACTGTAACAATACCGGAAATTCGAGGGGTATAATTTGGTGCGTCTGGTTCAAATTCACGGGTACATAGGGCGTCCTCAAAGGGTTTACCTTGTTTTAAGAATTCCGCAACTGTATCGGTCTGGTCGCCATTGGTGACAATCGTCTGGTTTCCATGAACACGGATTGGATAATAAATAATCAAAGAAGGGTCAACCAATTTGGCAGGGTCAAATGCCTGGGTTTTCATCTCATTCCCTTCGGTTACAAAAACACGGTTACGGCTGTTTTCGCTTCTGCCCATAATAAAGTAAGCGATTGCCGCATGGGTACCATCCTGGGTTTTCCCGATGACAATACCACGGCCAGGATAGCTGTTTTCCTGTAAATCTTTTATAAGGTTAATCTGCATCTGGAATTACTCCTTTACAATAACTTTTCCGTCTATAATTTCGATTTTATCTTCACATAGCAGGCTTACTGCTTTGGGAAGAATGATCCATTCCGCCTGTTCCATTACACGGCGCTGTAATGTTTCAGGGGTATCCCCGTTTTCCACTGGAACACTTTTTTGCAGGATGATTGGTCCACCGTCCGCTACTTCGTTTACAAAATGTACAGTAGCGCCAGTTAATTTTACTCCGTAATCCAGGGCGGCTTTGTGGACACGTAACCCATAATAGCCTTCCCCACAGAAGGAAGGAATCAGAGCAGGATGCACATTGATGATTTTATAAGCGTATTTGGATGTAATCTTGCTGCTGAGGATGTACATAAAACCAGCCAATACGATAATATCCGCCTGGGCTTTTTCCAGTTCCTCATAAATACGGCGGTCGAACTCGTCCGGATTATTGATTGCCTTCCGATCCACAACTACCGTTGGAATACCGTTTTCCTCTGCCCTGGTTAAAGCGTAGGCGTCTGGTTTAGAGGAAATGACTAGGCTAATCGTTCCATTTGCAATAAGGCCGTCCTTTTGCGCCTGGATTAACGCTCCCAAATTGGTACCGCCTCCAGAAACAAGAACAACAATTTTTTTCATGTTTTGCTCCTTTGTTTATTCCACTATTTAATCCAGGATTTCAATTCCTTTTTCCCCGTTCGCCAGTTCGCCAATGATATAAGCATCTTCGCCATTTGCTTTCAGGATTTCCAACGCTTTGTCCGCATCGTTTTTATCAACGGATACACACATACCAACACCCATATTATATGTATTGAACATATCCCGTTCTGGAATATTCCCCACTTGTTGGATCAACTGGAAGATTGGCAGTACACGTACCGCTTTTTTTTCAATTTTAGCGTATAATGTGTCTGGCAGGGAACGAGGAATATTTTCATAGAAACCGCCACCAGTAATATGGGAAACAGATTTTACTGTAACCTGTTTAAAGAGTTCCAACATTGGTTTTACATAAATTTTAGTTGGGGTGAGTAAGGTTTCGCCCAATGGTTTTTCCAAGCTGTCAAATGTTTTGTTCAAATCAGCGTTTTCTACATCAAATACTTTACGGACTAAGGAGAAGCCATTGGAATGTACGCCAGAAGAAGGAAGAGCAATCAAAACATCCCCAGCTTTTTGAGAAGTAGGGTCCACCATTTTTTCTTTGTCCACCATACCTACACTAAAACCGGCTAAATCATATTCATCTTCCG
The DNA here is from genome assembly GCF_900095865.1 of Massilioclostridium coli. GTDB lineage: Bacteria > Bacillota > Clostridia > Oscillospirales > Ruminococcaceae > Massilioclostridium > Massilioclostridium facile. The sequence continues at coordinate 224,072 of NZ_FMIZ01000005.1, forward strand.
GATAGAAACCTGGCATTTCAGCGGTTTCGCCTCCGATTAAAGCACAGCCAGCCTGTACACAGCCTTCCGCAACGCCGCTGACAATATCAGCGATTTTTTCCGGATAATTTTTGCCTACTGCAATATAATCCAGGAACAGTAATGGCTGGGCGCCGCAGCAGATAATATCGTTGACACACATTGCAACACAGTCAATGCCGACAGTGTTATGTTTATCCAATAGGAAAGCCAGCTTCAGTTTTGTTCCAACACCATCTGTGCCAGAAACCAAAACAGGCTGTTTGATACCAGCCATATTTGGGGCAAAACATCCGCCAAATCCACCAATATCACCTAAAACCCCTTCTGTCATGGTACGAGCAACATGGCTTTTCATTAATTTTACAGCTTCATAACCAGCGGTTACGTCAACGCCGGCCTGTTTATAGCTATCGCTAAAACTTTTCATATTGATACCTCTCAATTTCGGTGCTTAATAGCACAACAAATTTTTTCTTCTAAAACGAACTTGACAGACCACTATTGGAACTAGTGGCCTGTTGGGTTCTAACACAAAGTACAATCTTAATCCAGCAAGGATTATTTTTTCTTTTGGTCTAACAAAGGCATTTCAAATTTATCTTTTGGGGTTTCTTTTGGAGGGGTTACAGGGTATTTCCCAGTAAAACAGCCAGTACAGAAATTGCAGTGGGCGTTTTTCGCGATTTTCTTTACATTTTCCACACTCAAGTAGCCAAGGCTGTCCACCCCAATATGCCGGCGGATTCCTTCCAAGTCCATCTGACAGGCAATTAAGTTTTCCTTACTGTCAATATCCGTCCCAAAATAGCATGGGCTGACAAATGGGGGAGAAGAAACCCTCATGTGGACTTCCTTTGCGCCTGCTTCTCGGAGGAGTTTTACAATCCTTCCACTGGTAGTACCCCGCACAATGGAATCGTCCACCATAACTACCCGTTTTCCTGCTACCGTAGATTTGATCGGATTTAGTTTGATTTTTACAGCATTTTCACGCTGTCCCTGGGTTGGCTGAATAAAACTTCTGCCAATATAGCTGTTTTTTACAAAACCAACTCCATAGGGGATACCGGATTCCCTAGAATATCCCAAAGCGGCATCCAAACCGGAGTTTGGAACCCCAATCACAACATCGGCATCGACTGGATATTCTTGGGCAAGGAACGCCCCCGCGCGTAATCTTGCTTCATGGACGCATGCCCCTTCGATGACAGAGTCAGGGCGGGCAAAGTAGACAAACTCAAATACGCACATGCTGCTTTTGTTACCACAGTGAGTTTTGATAGAGCGGAGGGAGCCATCTTTCCCTACCACTACAATTTCCCCAGGTTCAATATCCCGGACAAACTGCGCCCCAATGCTATCCAAGGCACAGCTTTCAGAGGCAAATACAATGGAGCCGTCTGAGGTTTTTCCCATACAAAGCGGGCGGAATCCATGAGGATCCCTGGCAGCGATCAATTTTTGCGCTGACATTACTAAAATGGAATAAGCCCCTTGTAAACGTTCCATTGATTTTTCAATTGCCTGTTCAATAGAACCTGTTTCCAAACGGTTGAGGGTAATCAAATAGGCAATTGCTTCGGTGTCGCTGGTCCCGTGGAAGATAGCCCCTTTCAGTTCAAACTCCCGGCGTAGTTCATAGGCGTTTGTGACGTTGCCATTATGGACTAGAGCCATTGGCCCTTTTACGTGTTTGATTACTAACGGTTGGGCGTTACTGCGGTTCAGGTTGCCTGTGGTAGAATAGCGTACATGCCCTACTGCCATATGACCTTTCCCTAGTTTTTCTAGACGTTCTGCGGTCAGTGTGTCTGGAACTAGTCCAAGGTCCCGGTAGTGCCGGATGACGCCACGGTCATTTAACGCGATACCACAGCTTTCCTGCCCCCTATGTTGGAGCGCATACAAACCGTAGTAACAGGAATTGACTACATCTACTGCGTTTGGGCTGAAAATGCCAAAAACGCCACATTCTTCCTTGATTTGATTGAACATGAGATACCCCCTCATTTTTCGCCCAATTGTTTGGGCATGATTGATGATGAAACCAGAGAGAATATCCATATTTGCTAGGTGAATCGGTAGCGGTTGGATTTTGCTATCCCCTCCGATTAGGATTTGTATTATTCACCAATGATACGGCGCAACATTTCCTGGTAAGCGTGTTCCTCGCCACCCATATCGCGGCGGAAACGGTCTTTGTCCAGTTTTTCGTGGGTGTGTACATCCCAGAAACGGCAGGTGTCAGGGGAGATTTCATCTGCCAGTACAATCGTGCCATCACTTGTTTTACCAAATTCCAGTTTAAAGTCAACCAGTTCAACATCAAATTTTAACAGATATGCTTTTAACAGGTCATTTACTTTGAAAGCCATTTTTTCAATGGTATCAATTTCTTCCTGGGTAGCGATACCAAGGGAAAGTACATGGTAAGTGTTAATCAGTGGGTCGCCCAGGTCATCGTCTTTATAGCTGAATTCCAAAGATGGCTGTTTTAAAGCGGTGCCTTCTTCTACCCCGAAGCGTTTGGAGAAAGAACCAGCGGCAATGTTGCGGATGATTACTTCCAATGGGATGATGGAAACTTTTTTAACGATGGTTTCACGGTCGGAGATTTCTTCTACTAAATGGGTTGGCACACCGTTTTCTTCCAGCATTTTCATAAAGTGGTTGGTCAAACGGTTATTGATCACGCCTTTTCCGGCAATAGTGCCTTTTTTCTCTCCGTTAAATGCAGTAGCATCATCCTTGTAATCTACAATATATTTTTCCGGATCTTCTGTTTTAAATACCTTTTTTGCTTTTCCTTCATACAATTGTTCCAGTTTTTTCATGGTGATTTACCTCCAAAAAATATTTTATTGATTTAAAGTTTGTTGCAACTTTTTATCTTTTTCGATTACTTTTGCTTCCATATCCGCTTTCATGGCTTCCAATTTGTCTGCTAACTCTTTATTTTCCAGCGCCAACATTTGAACCGCTAAAATAGCAGCGTTTTCAGCGCCATCAATCGCAACGGTTGCAACTGGGATACCACTTGGCATTTGTACGGTAGCCAATAAAGCGTCCAAACCGTCCAAAGTAGAGGACTTAATTGGTAAGCCGATAACTGGCAGGGTGGTATGTGCAGCCAATACACCGCCTAGGTGTGCAGCCTTTCCAGCAGCGGAAATAATCACGCCAAATCCGTTTTTCTTTGCGTTGGCGGAAAATTCAGCAGCCTGGGTAGGGGTTCTATGGGCACTCATTACATGTACTTCGGTTGGTATACCAAAGGATTTTAATTTGTCAATTGCCTTTTGTACAACAGGAAGATCACTGTCACTTCCCATAATCACCGCAACTTTTTTACATTCTGCCATAAAAAAACATCCTTTCTAATTATAAAAAATCTATCCTGATGCAGAAAATATTTTTCTACGATTTGACTGAAAAGCATAAAAAGCCGCGGCAGTGTCTGCCGCAGCTTCCTTTTTATTTAGTCCAGTTTACGAAAAGGTACACTGATGGTGTGCAAACCAAATATTTACGGCAAAAACTAAAATTGTAGTTTTGAGTCATCAGTTCCACCCCGTTCTATTTTTCTTATAAGATTTTATTTGTCAACAGGTATTACAAAGATATTGTTACCTATACCAATTATTTTATATGATTTTGTAGCAAATTGCAAGAACCCAAACTATCCAAACAATACAAGTTTAAACGTTAAGTTATGTGCTTTTTTTACAACAAATAATTGAATGATGAGGCATTATTTCGTAACAATCCGTTTTATTTTATCAATAGTGCAAAATAGCATTGTTTTATAGCATACAATAAGTAATATTTGATGCATAAAAACAAATAGTAAGAAAAGGAATACTATACAAGGGTTAAGACTTCCTCACATAATAACTCTAAATCTTGGATAGAATTTAACATTCCACATCGATTTCGAAACTGCGCTGCCCCATGAATCCCTTTTAAGTACCAAGCAGCGTGTTTTCTGGCCTCTTTCATGCCAATGTATTCCCCTTTATACTCACAGATCATCCTGACATGGTTCATCATAATTTTCATTTTTTCTTCTAAAGAAGGTTCGGGGGAATAGCTGCCTGTTTCCAGGAATTCTTTAATTTGACGGAATAGCCAGGGACGTCCATAGCTCCCCCGAGCAATCATCACTAAATCTACCCCAGTTTCCTCATACATTTGTTTTGCCAGTTCCGGGCTGGTAATATCACCATTTCCAATCACAGGAATCGAAACTGCTTGCTTCACCTGACGAATGATATCCCAATCTGCTTTTCCGGAATACATCTGCATCCTTGTCCTGCCATGGATTGTTACTGCGGATGCCCCTGCATCTTCCATCCTTTTGGCAAATTCCACTGCGTTGATTGAATTATCATCCCAGCCTTTACGAAATTTTACTGTTACCGGCACAGTAGAGGCTTGTACTACAGCTGTTACAATTTCCGCTGCCAGTTCCGGATTTTTCATCAGGGCACTGCCACTTCCGTTTCCCGCTACTTTCGGGACAGGGCATCCCATATTAATATCAATGATTTCTGGTTGGTAATCCAATGCCTTTTCCGCAGCTTGTGCCATAAAGTCAGGATTATCTCCAAATAGCTGTACTGCCATAGGGCGCTCGATATCGGTTACCGTAAGCAGTTGGGCTGTTTTCCGGTCGCTATAGTACATCCCTTTGGAGCTGACCATCTCCCCAACCACATAGGCGGCGTTGTATTCTTTACAAATGGTACGGTAAGCACGATCTGCTACCGACGCCATAGGCGCCAAAGCTGCTGTTTGTTCAATTGAAACATTGCCGATTTTAATTGTTTTCATGAAATAAACTCCCTTTGGTTGACTATTGTTTATTTTAAAGGTAAAATTATAATTAGTCAACTATGGAAAAAATAAAACCAAAGAACTGGTTACAATATAGGAGGAACTATGAAACTGCTGGCAATTGACGGAAATAGTATTTTAAACCGATCCTTTTATGGGGTACGTGGGTTATCTAATTCAAAAGGGATGCCAACCAATGCTATTTTTGGATTTTTAAATATGTTGGATAAAATGATGGCAGAAACCCAGCCGGATATGGTAGCGGTGGCATTTGACCGCAGTGAGCCTACATTTCGTCATCAGCAGTTTGACGGCTATAAGGCAAACCGCCATGGCATGCCGGAAGATTTGGCGGTACAGCTTCCAATCGCAAAACAATTAATGGACGCTTTGGGATACCATGTGTTGGAATGCCCTGGTTTTGAGGCGGATGACATCATGGGGACGTTTGCCCGCCTATGCAGGGAGCAAAAGGTGGATTGTGTGATTTCCTCTGGAGATAGGGACAATTTGCAGTTGGCAGGGGATGGGGTTATTGTCCGTCTGGCAACCAATAAGGAAGCTATTTTTTACGATGCGGAAAAAGTAAAGGAACAATACGGGGTGACCCCAGCGGAATTAGTAGAAGTAAAAGCCTTGATGGGGGACAGTTCGGACAATATTCCAGGGGTGAAAGGGATTGGGGAAAAGACTGCCCTTAGTTTAATCTCCAAATACCATACGATTGATAGTATTTTTGAGCATATTCCAGAATTGGATGCTACCACCCGGGTAAAAAATCTTCTTGGTGGGGATACTGCCCGTCAGATGGCGGAAATGAGCCGGGAACTGGGCAAGATTGTGGATAATGCCCCCATTGATGAAGATTTGAATGCTTATTTAGTACAGCCTCAGAACAAAGAGGAGTTATATCGGATTTTATCCGAGTTGGAGCTAAAAAAATTCATTGAAAAATATGGCCTGAGTGGGGAGCAAAGGACTGAAACACCAGCAGCAACCGAGCAGGCTATCCAATATGAAATTTTGCAAAACCTTTCTTTGGAATCGGCAAAGGAACTGCTTCAGAAGGCAGGACAAATTGATTTTTTATATGGACAGGCAAGATTGTTGATCGCGGTGAATGATAAGATTTTAGAATATACTTTTGGGGCAGAACAGGCCTTCAGCGAATTGGTGTTGCAATCCTCCTTGCCGAAACGTACCCATGATGTCAAAACCATTTATCATGTGGCTTCATCCATAGGGGAAGAATTGGAAAACATTGTTTTTTCTACTGATTTGGCAGCCTATTTATTGGACGCCCTTGCCAAAAGCTACGACTTACCAATTCTAATGGAAAAATATTTGACCAAGGCTATTTCCGTAGAGGAACAATATCAAGAAATAGCGGCTTTCCCATTGTTGTGCGACACCATGAAGGAATTGCTAGAGCAAAAGGGGATGGCAAAGCTACTGGCAGAAATTGAGTTGCCTTTGAGCCGAGTGCTAGCAAGCATGGAAATTGAAGGGTTCCAGGTAGATGTACAAGGGGTACGCCAGTTTGGAGAAATGCTGCAACTAGAAATTGACCAGTTAACAGCAGAGATCCACGATATGGCTGGGGAAGAATTCAACATTAATTCCCCGAAGGAATTGGGGCGCATTTTATTTGATAAATTGCAGCTGCCTACTGGAAAAAAAACCAAAACAGGATATTCCACCAATGTAGATGTTTTGGAAAAGCTGTCGGCTTACCATCCCATCGCCAATGCAGTGTTGGAATACCGTAAACTCACCAAGCTGAATTCCACCTATGTGGCTGGTTTGTTGAAGGTAACAGGAGCGGACCACCGGGTCCACTCGGTGTTCAAACAGACTGAAACCAGGACAGGCAGAATCAGTTCTACCGAACCAAACATGCAGAATATTCCAATCCGCACCGAACTGGGACGGGAAATGAGGCGTTTTTTTACAGCCAAAGAAGGCTATGTGTTGTTGGATGCGGACTACTCTCAGATTGAATTGCGCGTGCTTGCCCATATTGCCAATGACCAGAAGATGATTGAAGGATTCCTCCACAATGCGGATATCCATACTATGACAGCGGCCCAGGTATTCCACTTGCCACCTGAAATGGTAACATCAGAAATGCGCCGCCGTGCTAAAGCAATTAACTTTGGCATTGTTTATGGGATTGGGGCATTTTCTTTGTCTCAGGATATCCATGTTTCAGTGGCAGAAGCCAGAGAGTATATCAACAGTTATTTAAATACCTATCCAGGGGTAAAACAATATATGGAACAGATTGTGGAGCAATCCGCAAAAACAGGGAACGTAACTACTATGTTTGGACGTGTCCGGGAGTTGCCAGAGATTCAATCTTCTAATAAAAATATCCGCGCTTTTGGGGAACGTGTCGCATTGAATACACCAATTCAGGGCACGGCCGCTGATATTATTAAAATTGCAATGGTACGTGTTTATGAGAGCTTAAAACAGGAAAAACTAGACGCCCGGCTGATTTTACAGGTACACGATGAGTTGTTGATTGAATCCAGTATTCAGGATGCTCCACGGGCGAAAGAAATCTTAAAACAGCAGATGGAACAGGCAGTATCCCTTTCCGTACCAATGAAAGTGGATGTAGCGGAGGGAAAAACCTGGTATGATGCGAAAGATTAAACAGAAGGAGAACCAAGAATGAAAGAATTGATTGTAGTATGTACAGGAAATACCTGCCGGAGCCCAATGGGGGCTGCTATTTTACAACGCCATATTGAGGATTTGGGAAAACAGGAGGAATACCGTGCAGAAAGTGGAGGGCTGAGCGCCGAAAAAGGGGAACCAGCAGCACAAAATGCCATCCTTGCTATGAAGGAAATTGGAATTGATATTTCCGAGCATCAAGCACAAAATGTCAAGGCGCAACAATTGGAGGATGCGGAAAAAATTTATGTAATGACCACAAGCCATCGGGATTTTTTAATTAATGCTTTACCAAATATAGAAGATAAAATCAAAGTAATTGGTGTTTCTGATCCATTCGGACAGGATATAGACGCTTACCGATATTGCCGCGATTATATGATTTCTTATTTTGATGGAGAACAGCTATGATTGTGCCAATGGAGCAGCGGCATGTTCAGCAGGTGCACCAGATTGAGGTGGAATGTTTTTCTGATCCATGGAGCTTAAAAGCATTTGAGGAAGAATTGAAAAATCCTCAGGCAATTACTTTGGTGGCAGAATCTTCTGATAAAGCAGTCATGGGGTTTGTCAATGTCCGCTATTTGTTTGGAGAATGTTTCATCAACAATGTAGCAGTATCTGCCCCATATCGGAACCAGGGGATAGCTAGCCAGCTATTACAAGGGCTGGAACAGGAAATTATTTCCCAGGAAGGGGAATTGATTACACTGGAAGTGCGGAAATCCAATCTTCCGGCAATTCGCTGTTACCAAAAACATGGCTATCAGCTTGTTGGGGAACGAAAAAATTTTTATGAAAATCCCCAAGAAAATGCACTGCTAATGACAAAATTTCTGACAGCACCAAAGGAACGGAGGACAATATGAGAATTTTAGCAATTGAAAGTTCGTGCGATGAAACAGCGGCAGCTGTTGTGGAGGATGGAAAAAAGGTAATTTCCTCTGTAGTATCCACCCAAATAGAAGAACATCGTTTGTATGGCGGGGTTGTTCCAGAAATCGCTTCTAGAAGGCATTGTGAAAACATCTGCGCAGTAGTAGAGCAGACACTGGAACAGGCGGATATGACGATTCACCAGGTAGATGGAATTGCAGTTACCTATGCACCTGGGTTAATTGGTGCTTTGTTAGTAGGTGTAAACTACGCAAAGGGGTTGGCTTTGGCTGCAAACAAGCCGTTAATCCCAACCCATCATCTTCGCTCCCATATTGCGGCCAATTACTTAGCCCATCCCGATTTAAAGCCACCTTTTTTGTGTTTGGTGGTATCCGGTGGGCATACCCATTTGATTGAAGTCAAAGATTATACGGATTTTCATATTATTGGTAGAACAAGGGATGATGCGGCAGGAGAAGCTTATGACAAAGCAGCCCGTTCTTTAGGATTCCCTTATCCTGGGGGAGTCTTTATGGATAAGGCAGCGCAACAGGGAAATCCATCTACCTATCATTTGCCAAAGCCAAAAGTGGAAGGTTCTCCTTATGATTTCAGCTTTTCCGGTTTGAAAACAGCGGTGATCAATACCATCCACAATGCTAACCAAAAAGGGGAAACCATCCAAAAAAATGATATGGCAGCGGCATTCCAGCAAACCGTTTGTGATATTTTAGCGGATAAAACGATGAAAGCTGCTAAAGAATTTGGTTATACCGATATTGTAATAGCGGGGGGCGTATCCGCAAATTCCGGTATCCGGGCGAGATTTGAACAGGAGTGCAGGCAGAGGGGCTATCGGCTGTTTATCCCACCATTGTCCTTATGTGGGGATAACGCTGCCATGGTAGGGGCTCAGGCTTACCACGAATACCAGGCGGGGCATCTTGCGGGGATGGATTTAAACGCTATTGCTTCCTTAGCAATTGATATCTCCTATGGGGAAATGAAATCGTCCAGGTAAATCCAGAACTATTTTAGAAAGAAAACGATAAAAAAGTTTGATGGATTTATCTCAACGTTTTCCAGAAAATCACAACAATTGATAATTAAAAATATCCTTTCTGTTCAATGAAAGCTTCTGTCATTGAACAAAAAGGATATTTTTATTATAGCTTTACAAAGGGTAATATGTTACTTCAATTTACATACGAATTCCTTTTTAAGTAATTTGGCTTAAAATAAAAAAACTATCGGCTGTTGAAATGAATAGTATCATTTTATTTATGTATATTAACAGCGTAATACAATAAAGAAATAAAAGCGTGTAGCGTTATGAGAAAGTACAGATTTATGATCGTTTTCTAGCAGATCGTTTATTGTGAATAGATCAACAAATTATGTATATGCAAGTATACCACTTGAAAAGTAGAATTGCTGTTAAAGGGATAATAGTTATAGATCTTACTTATCCATACGAATCGTGTTTCCATAAGGACCAATATCTTTAAAAATCCTTTTTTGTTTATTGTGATATCTCTGTATTTAGATATAGAAAATTATCTAAAATAGACCATAAAGAAAGAGCTGTAACGTTTGTACAGCTCTTTTTATGTATCATATTTGATTATTTAATAATATTAATTTTTCCGATTAAAGGAATTCGGAATACCTGGCCTTTGGCAGCTTTTACAATACCGATAATAATACATACCAATACTAAGATACTAACTGCCCAACTCAAAAGTCCGATAATGGTGATGAAAATAGGAAGGATGCGGTATAGGCTATAATCCCATGTATTATAAAGAACGCTGCTTAGAATACCAGTAATAATACCTAAAATAAGGTTAATTCCACCGCCAAAGATCAAGAGCAATAAGCCCTGGTTTGATGTTTGGCGTCCCAATTGGTTCCCTTTTTCGGCAACTAGTGGCAACCAGAATAAAATTGGAATGTAAGCCAGAGCACTTACTACATTGCTTTGTTTTGCTGGTTGGGGCTGGCCATAACCATATGGTGGAACCTGTTGATATCCTTGCTGATAGCCCTGTTGAGGAGGAACCTGCTGTTGTCCTTGCTGGTAACCTTGTTGAGGAGGAACCTGCTGATATCCTTGCTGGTAACCCTGTTGGGGAGGAACCTGCTGATATCCTTGCTGATAGCCTTGTTGAGGAGGAATCTGCTGGTATCCTTGCTGGTTAGGGATTGGTTGTTCTGATTGAGGAATATTTTCTTGTGGGATTTCCTGTTGTACATTTGCTTGAACTTGCTGTTGTTCAGGAATCTGTGACGGAATTTGTTCTTGATATCCCTGTTCTTGGGAAGCCGGCTGTGGTATTTCCGCTGCTTTTACCGCAGTACCACAGATAGGACAATATAATGCAGTATCAGAAATTTCATTTTTACAGTTATTACATACCATGACAATAACCACCTTTCTTATGTGATAAATCAAAAAAATGATACTAAATTAAGTATATATGATAATTTTTATTTTGTCTACAATATTTTTGAAAAATCACTATAAAAGAAACAATAATTACACAAATAAATTGTATTGATTTATCCATTATGAAAAATTTTTTACATAAAAAAGGACTATTAAAATAGTTTATTCTATTTTTATGGATGTAAAAATAAAATTATTCCGGTTTTTCTTCCAATGCTAATTCCACTTCACCCAAGTGTTTTAATTCAAAGCCGTTTTGCTTAAATTCTTCATAATCAAAAGCTTCCAACTCATCATAAGCAAGTTTATGGAAATCATAAAAATTATGCCACCATTCATATCCGTCTCCTAAATTGTGGCTCAGAAATGCTTCTGCAATTTCAATACCCATTTGTGGAGCAACATAAAACGCACCCATTGCAAGAACGTTGCAGTTATTGCCGGTAATGCAACGCAGAGCAGCAGGGACACTTTCCACTACTGCCGCGTGGACATGAGGGCATTTGCTTGCCGCAATATGGATTCCCATTCCAGTTCCGCAGAAAAGTAAAGCCCGCTCAAATTCGCCTTCAGAGATTTTAGCGCCTACTTTTAGACCGATGCGATGGAACATTTCTGGGCTTTCTTCATCAGCGGATTGTACGCCAATATCGGTAACTGTCCATCCTTTTTTCTTTAAATGTTCTACAACCGCTTCTTTTAATGGAAAACCAGCAAAATCAGCTCCTACTAATATTTGTTTATCTTTGATTGTTTTCATAAAAATTTCCCTTTCTTTATCTAAAATTAATATATGATTTAGTGTTTAATTGCAATATAGCATAAATAAAATACAGTGTCAATGCAATGAAAAGGTTTTCATGATTTATAACAGATTCTTTTTTTCATTTAAGGCAGTTTGACGAAATTTTGTTATTGATATATCATTAAATTATATTTTAATGGATAGCATAGTTTATTACTTCAAAAAAGTTTTTTCTAGTTTATTTGAATAAGAGTTATATTTTGAAGTATTTTCCTACAAAGTGAAAAAACAGGTTGCGAATTCGCAACCTGTTTTTTTATTCTCTGTATCTTTTATCCAGAAAAATTATTTATTGTTTAATGCAGCCTGTGCAGCAGCCAGTCTAGCGATTGGCACACGGAATGGAGAACAGGATACATAGTTCAGGCCAACTTTATGGCAGAACTCGATTGTAGATGGGTCACCACCGTGTTCACCACAGATACCCAGTTTAATGTCTGGACGGGTAGCTCTACCCAGTTCAGCAGCCATTTTAACCAGTTTGCCTACGCCAACCTGATCCAATTTAGCGAATGGATCGGATTCGTAGATTTTCTTGTCGTAGTATGCGCCCAAGAATTTACCAGCGTCGTCACGGCTGAAGCCGAATGTCATCTGGGTTAAGTCGTTAGTACCGAAGCTGAAGAATTCTGCTTCTTTTGCGATTTCGTCAGCTGTCAGAGCAGCACGAGGAATTTCGATCATAGTACCAACTTTGTAGGTCAGTTCTGCGCCAGCAGCAGCGATTACTTCATCAGCTGTTTTAGTAACTACGGATTTAACGTAAGCCAATTCTTTTACTTCGCCTACCAGTGGGATCATGATTTCAGGAACAATGTTCCAGTCAGCATGTCTTGCGTTTACAGCCAAAGCAGCTTGAATAACAGCTTTTGTCTGCATAGCAGCGATTTCTGGGTAAGTTACAGCCAGACGGCATCCACGGTGACCCATCATTGGGTTAAATTCGTGTAAGCCAGAGATAACAGCTTTGATATCAGCAACTGTTTTACCCATTTCTTTTGCCAGTTCAGCAATATCGTCTTCTTCAGTTGGAACGAATTCGTGCAGTGGTGGGTCCAGGAAACGGATAGTTACTGGGCAGCCTTCCATTGCTTCGTACAGTGCTTCAAAGTCACCCTGTTGCATTGGCAGCAATTTAGCCAGAGCAGCTTCTCTTTGTTCCACTGTATCGGAAACGATCATTTCTCTCATTGCTTTGATTCTGTCGGAATCGAAGAACATGTGCTCTGTACGGCACAAACCAATACCTTCAGCACCAAAGGAACGAGCTTGTTTTGCGTCACGAGGAGTATCAGCGTTTGTTCTGATGTTCAGGGTTCTGAATTCATCAGCCCATTTCATGATTCTATCGAAGTTACCAGAGATGGAAGCTTCTACAGTTGGGATTGCTTCGCCGTAGATATTACCGGTAGAACCATCCAAGGAGATGTAGTCACCTTCGTGGAATGTTTTGCCACCCAGAGTGAATACTTTTTCTGCTTCGTTGATTTTGATATCGCCACAACCGGATACACAGCATCTACCCATACCACGAGCAACTACAGCAGCGTGGGAGGTCATACCGCCACGAACAGTCAGGATACCCTGAGCGTAGTTCATACCTTCGATATCTTCTGGGGATGTTTCCAGACGAACCAGGATAACTTTTTCGCCTTTTTGTGTGGTCCATTCTGTAGCATCGTCAGCTGTAAATACAACTTTACCGCAAGCAGCACCAGGAGAAGCTGGCAGAGCGCTACCAACAGGAGTAGCAGCTTTTAAAGCTTTGGTATCAAATGTTGGGTGCAGCAGAGCATCCAGAGATCTTGGTTCGATCATAGCTACTGCTTCTTCAGGAGTTCTCATGCCTTCGTCAACCAGGTCGCAAGCAATCTGCAGTGCAGCAGCTGGAGTACGTTTACCATTTCTGGTTTGCAGCATGAAGAGTTTGCCTTCTTCAATGGTGAATTCCATATCCTGCATATCTCTGTAGTGTTTTTCCAGAGTATCTACGATGTTGCAGAACTGTTCATATACAGCAGGGTTGGTTTCTTTCAGGTGAGAAATTGGTTGAGGAGTACGAACACCAGCAACAACGTCCTCACCTTGTGCGTTCATCAGGTATTCACCATACAGGCCTTTTTCACCAGTGGATGGGTTACGGGAGAACGCAACACCAGTACCGGAAGTATCGCCCATGTTACCAAATACCATCATCTGAACGTTAACAGCAGTACCCCAGTCGGAAGGGATATCGTTCATTCTTCTGTAGTAGATAGCACGAGGGTTGTCCCAAGAACGGAATACAGCTTTTACTGCGCCCATCAGCTGTTCAGCTGGGTCTGTTGGGAAATCAACACCCAATTTTGCTTTGTATTCTGCTTTAAATTGGTTTGCCAATTCTTTCAGGTCGTCAGCGTCTAATTCGGTATCCAGAGTAACGCCTTTTTTCTCTTTCATTTCGTCGATTAATTCTTCGAAATATTTTTTACCAACTTCCATTACAACGTCGGAGTACATTTGGATGAAACGACGGTAGGAGTCGTAAGCAAAACGAGGGTTGCCGGTTTTTTTCGCAAAACCTTCTACCACTTCGTCATTTAAGCCCAAGTTCAGGATAGTATCCATCATACCAGGCATGGAAGCTCTCGCACCGGAACGAACAGAAACCAACAGTGGGTTTTCTGGGTCGCCGAATTTTTTACCGGAGATTTCTTCCATTTTTTTCATGTGGTCAAAGATCTGTGCTTTGATATCATCATTGATTTCCTGGCCATCTTTGTAGTATTGGGTACAAGCTTCTGTAGTTACTGTGAAGCCTTGAGGAACTGGCATGCCCAGATTTGTCATTTCAGCCAGGTTTGCGCCTTTACCGCCCAGCAGTTCACGCATGTTTCCGTTACCTTCAGAGAAAAGGTATACAAATTTGTAGCTCACTGAGATCTACCTCCATAAAATAATAAGATAAAAGTCTTGGCACCCGCCTGCCGCTGTTTGGCAGTAGTTCCATCCGCACAGGGCGATTGGGTACGGGCTTTATGAATAACCGAATTTTATGCAAGGAAAAAACGCCAACAAGATCCTCCTTGTCCGCATTTTCCTTAGAATCATCCGATTATACTACACTAATAATTAAAAATAATTAGTGTTGACTGCCTTTATTATACCAGATAGGTAGACGAATTGCTACCATAATAAAGAAAAATTTTTTCATTTTATTTAATTTTAACCGAGGTGACAAACTTCAGTTTCCACTTATTGAAATATTTATATAAAATGATTAATTTTAAGTGGAAAAATAGCGTTTTTTGCATGAATCAAAGTGAAAAATACAGAAATTTTGGTATTTTGTCATGGAACTGTATTGTTGTGTTTTTGTAAAACTATGTTATAATAAAATTGAGATAAATTCGGTTAAAAAAACTTACCATTACAACACAAGGCAGATGAAATAAAAAACTGCCTCTGCGTTTATATTGATTGAAAAAACAAAATAGAATATGGAGTGATTCTTTTTGGAACAAAACAGCGCGATTATTTTAGCGGCTGGCGCTGGAAAACGGATGAAATCCAGCAAACCAAAAGTCCTGTGTGAAGTACTGCTAAAACCCATGTTGGGATGGGTTTTAACTTCCTGTGAGCAGGCAGGGATCCCACATGTTTGTGTCGTTACCGGACATGGAAGGGAACAGGTAGAAGCGTATTTGGATGGCAAATATGAGACAGCTGTTCAACAGGAACAGAAAGGCACAGGTCATGCTGTGCTATGTGCGGAAACGTTTTTGAAACAGCACCTGGATGGTGATGTTGTTGTATTGTGTGGGGACGCCCCGTTTATGGATGGACAAACCATCCAGCGGGCACATGAGTACCATCAACAGCAGGGGAACGCGGTTACAGTGATTTCCGCAAATTTGGAACAGCCCTTTGGCTATGGACGTATTATCCGGGACAATGGACAAGTGACTGGAATTGTAGAGCAAAAAGATGCAACTGAGGAACAAAAACAGATCACGGAAGTCAATTCAGGTACATACTGGTTTAAGGCGGCAGACCTGTTACAGGTTTTAACAGAGATCAAACCAAATAACGCCCAAGGGGAATATTATTTGACCGATGCGGTGGAATTATTATTACAGCAAGGGAAAAAAGCTGGTGCCTATCAGGCAGAGGATGCTAATGTTATTTTAGGGGCGAATGACCGCAAAACGCTCTATCGTTTGAACACGATTGCCAGGGAAAAGATTTTAGAACAGCATATGGAAAATGGTGTGGAATTTGTTTGTACGGATGGAGTTGTCATTGGACCTGACGTTGTCATTGGGATGGAAACCCAGATCCTACCGGGAACCATTTTAAAAGGGAAAACTACCATCGGCACACAATGTGTGATTGGTCCAAACAGCCTTGTAAAAGATACCACTGTTGGTGACCGTTGTGTATTAAATGCTACCCAGGCTTATGATAGTATCATCCATGAAGATGTTACCATTGGTCCATTTGTGCAGATCCGTCCAAACTGTGAAATCCATCACAAAGCCCATATTGGCGATTTTGTGGAAGTGAAAAACTCCACGATTGGCGCGGGAACCGCTGTTGCCCATTTAACCTATGTTGGGGATAGCGATGTAGGAAGCAATGTCAATTTTGGTTGTGGTGTAGTAACAGTAAATTACGATGGCGTGAACAAGCACCGCACCACGATTGAAGACGATGCGTTTATTGGATGTAATACCAACTTAGTAGCTCCGGTAAGAGTGGGAAAAGGCGCTTATACAGCCGCAGGGTCAACGATTACCAAAGATGTACCGGATGGTGCTTTGGGGATTGAACGCGCTCAGCAGACAATCAAAGAAGGTTTTGCAACACGTAAACTAAAAGGCCGTAAGAAAAAAGCATAGCTTACGGGGATAGTATTGTTTTTATTTACAATTATTTGGAACAAACCCTTGATAACAAGGGGAAAATAATAAACAGGGAACCAAAGGAGAATGTTTCTATGAGTTTACATGGTAAGGATATTAAAATTTTTGCTGGAAATGGCAGCAAGCATGTGGCAGCCCACATTGCCAAAGAACTTGGCCTTCCAGTAGGGGACGCAGAAGTTTCTACCTTTAGCGATGGAGAGATTTCTGTATCAATCAAAGAATCCGTTAGGGGTTCTGACTGTTTCGTGGTACAGTCTACCTGCCAGCCAGTTAACACCCATATTATGGAGCTGTTGATTATGATTGACGCGTTAAAACGCGCTTCTGCAGGTAGAATTACAGCAGTAATTCCGTATTTTGGGTATGCTCGCCAAGATAGAAAAGCAAAGGCACGTGATCCAATTTCCGCTAAACTAGTAGCTGATTTGATTTCCACTGCCGGTGCTGACCGTATTTTAACAATGGATTTACATGCTCCTCAAATTCAAGGTTTCTTTGATATTCCTGTGGATCACCTGTTGGGCGTTCCAATTTTAGCGCCTTATTTTGAAAAAAGATTTGAGTCCTGTAAAGATGATTTGATGGTGGTTTCTCCAGATTTAGGTTCTGTTACCCGTGCTCGCAACTTTGCAGCCCGTGTGGACGCTCCTCTTGCTATTGTGGATAAACGCCGTCAGAGAGCAAATGTATGTGAAGTAATGAACATCATTGGTAATGTACAGGGAAAAAAGGTTGTTATTGTTGACGATATGATTGATACTGCTGGTACTTTGTGCAATGCAGCCAAAGCAATTATTGATGTTGGTGGTGCTACTGAAGTATATGCTTGCGCTACCCATGGCGTTTTGTCCGGTCCAGCGATTGAACGCTTGGAAAACAGTGTTATTAAAGAGTTAGTTATCTTGGATACCATTGAACAGCCAAAAGAAAAAATGATGGACAAATTAACTATTTTGCCAGTGGCTCCTGTTTTTGCGGAAGCTATTGAAAGAATTTATGAGGATAAACCAGTATCCCCATTGTTTGGTTAATTTGAATACGAGATATCGAAATATTTGTATAGAGGGTGGTTGTAACAACTACCCTCTTTGCTGTCATTTTTCTAAACTACCGTTTCAGGAGGACAAATTATGGCAAATATTTTTGAATTGTTTGATAAAATAAAAACGGGAGGGTCTCATTCCTCCGGTGCGGTGGAATACCTAATTGTAGGATTGGGAAACCCGGGAGAACGTTATGCCCACACAAGGCATAATGTAGGATTTATGGCGGTTGATACGATCGCCAAGCAGTTTGGAGTGGAAATCAAACGCTCCAAATTTAAGGGACTTACTACTACTTGTACGATTTCTGGAAAACAGTGCCTGCTGTTAAAGCCTACTACTTTTATGAATTTGAGTGGGGAATCGGTGGAGGCAGCTGCCAGCTATTACAATATCCCTATGGAACATGTGCTGGTATTATTTGATGATATTTCACTGGAACCTTCCCGTTTGCGTATCCGTAGGAAAGGTAGCCATGGTGGACACAATGGGATCCGCAATATTATTGATATGACTGGGGAAGAAGATTTTCCTAGAATCAAAATTGGAGTGGGGAAAAAACCAAATCCCAACTATGATTTGGCAGATTGGGTATTAAGCAGTTTTACATCCAAAGAGATGGAAGAAATTTCCGAGGCAATCCAAAAATCGGTAAAAGCAACCGAGCTGATTGTAGCCGGAGAAATTGATAAAGCGATGAATTTATATAATAGTTGAGAATAGAATAAAAGTAAGAAAAATTTCTGGTAATGATAAAGCAGAAGGTGGGAATGAATATGGGCGTTTTTCAAAATTTGATTCAAACAGTACCACAATTTAATCAGATACAACAGCATATTATACGAAAAACACTGCCTATTTTGGTGGTAGGGCTTTCTTCTGTACATAAAGCAAATTTGATCCAGGCTATTGCACAGCAGGAATCCCCCATATTGGTATTGACTGATGATGACCAGTCCGCCCGTAGGCTCAGTGAAGATTTTAACCAAATGTGTGGGCAGGAATGTTCTGCTGTATATCCTTATCGAGATTTTATTTTGCGTCCCATTGAGACAGTATCACGGGAATATGAATACCTCCGCTTAAATGTATTATCTCGCTTAGCAAAAGGAGAATTAAAGGCAGTATTTGCAGGTATCAATGCCGCTATGCAGTATACCATTCCAAAAGATCGGTTGCTGCAAGCAACAGTATCCTTCCATCCAGGGGATCAAATTTCCTTAGATGCTGTTGTACACAAGCTGATTGCAGCTGGATATACCAGGCGCCCTCAGGTAGATGGTACTGCCCAATTTTCTGTCCGTGGCGGTATTGTAGATTTTTTTCCTACGGGAAATTTAGAGCCTGTCCGCATTGAGTTCTGGGGGGATGAAATTGACACGATCAGTAATTTTGACCTGGACAGCCAAAGAAGGACAGAAAACTTGCAACAGGTAGAGATTACACCAGCTACTGAAATACTGTTTGAAACGGAACAGGAATTTGAGGAAAGACTTAAGCAGCTTATCGATGGTTTGGAAGAGTCTCCACAAATGGAGAAGGTACGTCTGCATCTATCGGAAGAACTAAAGCGGCTGGAAGGTAATTTGGATTTGAATGATAAAGACAAATATTTGCCGTTGGCTTACCAAAAACCAGGAACCTTGTTGGATTATTTTTCTAAACAATTAATTTTTGTCAGTGAGTGGTCAGATATCAAAGAATCAGCCCGGGCATTTGAAATTCAAATGCAGGAAGATTTTAAAATATTATTGGAAGATGGGATGATTTGTAATGGTATCCATCAGTTCCATCGTCCATTTGCTTCTGTTTCCCAGTGGATTACGGAAGGAAATAGTGTCTTTTTAGATACTTTTGCCCATTCTCATCACGATTTACAGCTCAAACAACTGGTTTCTATCAATGCAATGCAAAATTCCGGATGGAGTGGAGAGATTAAACTGCTTTGTGATGACTTGGCAGAATACAAACTGCAAAAATACACCGTAGTTGTCATGGCTGGAACACAAAAATTTGCGGATGTTTTAGCGCATGATTTAGAAAAAGAGGGATATCTTGCGGTTCCTGCCACAGTGGATACCCAATTAGAGGATGGCGGTTTCTATGTTATGGCGGGAAGTTTGTCTGCCGGGTTTGAATACCCTGATGGTCGGGTTGCCCTAGTTACTCATGCCAAAACGCAACCTTTGAGTACCAGGAAAAAGGTGAAAAAACGCAAAGGGGAAGAAATTAAAAGCTTATCCGATATCAGCATAGGAGACTACGTCGTTCATGCGTCCCATGGGATAGGAGTATTTGATGGAATTACCAATTTAAATTTACAGGGGATTTCCAAAGATTATATCAAGATTAAATATGCGGGAAGCGATGCTTTATATGTACCGGTAACCCAGTTGGATATGGTTTCTAAATACATTGGTCCCCGTGACAATGGAAGAGTACGGCTAAATAAATTGAATAATGACGAGTGGCATAAAACCAGAAGTCGTGTAAAAAAAGCTGTGGCAGAGATGGCGGATGAACTAATACGCCTATATGCAGAACGGGCAAAAACCAAAGGCTACGCTTTCTCTAAGGACAATGAATGGCAGAGGGAGTTTGAAGAACATTTCGAATATGAAGAAACCGAAGATCAGCTGCAATGTATTGCGGAAATCAAAGAAGATATGGAAAGTGAACGTCCTATGGATCGTCTGCTTTGTGGAGATGTGGGGTTTGGAAAAACAGAAGTGGCATTGCGGGCAGCGTTTAAATGCATTTTAGACGGAAAACAATGTGCTATTTTGTGCCCAACTACCATTTTAGCCTGGCAGCACTACCAAACTGCCTTAGCGAGAGTTGGAAATTTTCCGGTCAATATTGAATTGCTCTCCCGTTTCCGTTCCCCAAAACAGCAAAAGGAAATCATCAAAAAATTAAAAAGTGGCGAAATTGATTTTGTAATTGGAACCCACCGCTTAGTACAACAAGATATTGAATTTAAAGACCTGGGTTTGGCAATTATTGATGAAGAACAGCGGTTTGGAGTAGCGCACAAAGAACGATTTAAAGAGATGTTCCGTGGAGTAGATGTATTGACCCTATCCGCCACCCCGATACCCCGTACTTTAAATATGGCGATGTCCGGTATTCGGGATATGTCGGTGATTGAACAACCACCACAAGACCGTCACCCAATTCAAACCTATGTAATGGAGCACGACAATGGAGTGCTAGTGGATGCGATTAAACGGGAACTGAGAAGGGATGGACAGGTTTATTATATTCACAACCGGGTAGAATCCATCCAAAGTTGTGCGGCTCAATTGCAGCAATATTTGCCAGACGCAAGGATTGGCGTTGCCCATGGAAAGATGAACGAGCTACAGCTCTCAAAAATTTGGAAGCAGTTGATGGATCATGAGCTGGATATTCTTGTTTGTACTACATTGATTGAAACTGGAGTGGACGTCCCCAACTGTAATACCTTGATTATTGAAGATGCTGACCATTTAGGGCTTTCCCAGCTTTACCAGTTGCGAGGAAGGGTGGGACGTTCCAAACGCCGTGCCTTTGCTTATTTTACCTTCCGCCGTGGAAAAGTGTTGACAGAAGTGGCGAACAAACGGCTTTCTGCTATACGGGAGTTTACCAAGTTTGGTTCCGGGTTCCGGATTGCATTACGGGATTTAGAAATCCGTGGGGCAGGGAGTATCCTTGGAGAACGTCAGCATGGGCATATGGAAGCAGTAGGATATGACCTCTATTTGAAAATGCTTTCGGATGCTGTTAGCGAAAAACAAGGGGTCGCTCCTCCCGCAAGGGTAGAAGAATGTCTGATTGATGTTCCAATTGCTGCCCATATTCCAGAGCAATATATTGAGAACCTTTCCCAGAGGCTAGATGTTTACCGTAAGATTGCAGCGGTAGGGACTCAGGAAGAAAGTATGGAGTTAATGGATGAATTAATTGACCGTTTTGGGGAACCTCCAAAATCGGTACAAGGATTGTTGGATATTGCTATTTTGCGTGCGTCAGCTGCTAGGTTGGGATTTGTAGAAATCAGTCAGAGCAATACCAATATGCTATTTTATCCAAAGCAATTGAATATGGAGGTCGCCTCCTATTTGGTTGGAAAGCTAAAAGGCAGAGTTTTGGTAAACGCCGGGAAACGTCCATATCTCTCGGTCCGTATGAATGGAAAAAAGCCATTGGAAGTGATTCAGGAAGTATTGGAGATTTCAAATTTTTCAGAAAACACTTTGTAAACGTCTGATAAAATACTGGACTTTTTTGTCTATATATTGTATAATATCCTATAGTTTGTCTGTGATGAATCAAACTTCTGTTTGATGAAGTAATAAATATGGGGAAAAACGGGCAATACAATACGAAAATTCCATATTGGAGGAAAAATAAAATGTCTTTAGTAAAGAAATTTGCAGCTTTTGCCGTAGCTGCTGTGTTAGCTGTATCCGCAACAGGGTGTAACGGCAGCCCTGAATGGGTGATGAAAACCGATAATTATTCTTTGGGGTCTGGGTCCTATCTTGATATTGTAATGACTTCCATTACAAACGCTACCAACCAGATAGATATGAAATCCACAGAAGATTTGTTTGATCAAAAAATAGGGGATCAGTCTATAAGTGATTGGGTTCTTGATGATGTTGAAAAACAGGCTAAAATTTATATGGCGGTAAATCAGAAATTTGAAGAAGAGGGCTTGGAATTATCTGAGGAAGAGTTGTCAACTTTGGACGCTCAAATCGCCTCTTACTATCCACAGTACCAAACTTATTATGCGTATGATTTAAAAGGGATCAGTGAGGATTCTTTCCGCGAAGTGATGTTGCTGGCATCCAAACAAAGTAAACTGTTCCAGAACATTTATGGGGAAGGCGGTACACAGGAAGTTTCCAATGAGGAAATGAAACAATATTATTCTGAGCACGCTGCAAAATATAAAGCAATCCCATTGCAAAAAGACAGCGGCGATGATGAGACCGCTGAAAAGAATAACCAGGATCTGATGGAAAAAGCAGAGGGATATCTGGAACGCATCAACAATGGTGAAAGTATTGACGATGTGTATGCGGAACACCAAACTAGCATGAATAACCAAAATACAACTTTGGCTTTCTCCTATATGTATGATACTGATGAGGTATTAACAGAATTACGGGATGCTGTATTTGGTGCGGAAATCGGCGGTCCTGCTATATTGTTGGATTTGGAATCGAGTATCTATATCATTCAACGTTCCGACCATATGGCGGATGAAGCGGAAGTAACTTCTGCAAATACCTCCACCATCAACCGTATGAAATTACCAGAGTTTGAAGAAGAAATGCTGAAATATGCAGATGAAAACTGCGATATTCAAGTAAATAACAGCATGATTAAAAAATATACACCTAAAAAAGTATATAACAAAGGTATGGAAGCATAATTCCATAAGAATGTAATAAAAAGGCTTATACTACAGCAAGTGGTATAAGCCTTTTTGTTTGCTTTGATTAAAATAAAATCTGGTTTTATCGAAATAAAAATAGTTTTTTTAACGATGTCATATCAGAAATAAAATGTTGTTATTTTTATAACGGGATTGCACATCATGCCTTCTAATAAATTATAGAAAGAGAAAAACACAACAATTACATATTAGCGATTTGCTCCTTAAAAATGTAGTATCTATCGTAATTTTATTTTATGCGATTGTAATAGTTTATTTAAACAAAATTTTAAAAATAAACTTTTTGGTTTGCATGTAGAGTACAATAATGGTGAAAAAGAAAAAAGAATTTTTAGAAATAAAAGTATTTATTGGACAAGATACATAATATAAAGTTTTTTAAAACGAATAAAAATAGGCGAAAAGTAAATAAATTTAAATAGAGGAAAAATTTGGTTAAAATGCCAATAGGATTGCTTTTCCATTTATAACATGTTAAAATAAATGTAGGATTTTGTTTTATTTATGTGTACGTTGATAGAACATACTGGAATCAATAAAGTTATGATCTTCGGGAAAATAAAACATAAATTCTCTGAAAATGACACAGCATATTAATTTTGATTCCAGCTATTGAAACCAGCATATAAAAACATCTTTTCATCAGATTTAATATACTTAATCGTTCTTAATAAAGAATATCAAAAAATCCACAAAAAACAGATTTTTAACCCTATTTTCTGTAGAACGATTAAGTATGCTTTAATTTGGTGGATAAAACAAAACAAGCCAATGCTTACTGAGCAAAATCATTCGTTTAAACGGTTTAAAGAAAAGGAAAAACAATCAAGTTGGAGGAAAACTATGGAGAATCAAACAACTATTTTACATCGCATCCTAGATAACATCGAACAAGTGATTGTAGGGAAACGGGAATCCGTAGAGATGGTTTTAATGGCATTATTATGCGATAGCCATGTTTTAATTGAGGATATTCCTGGTGTAGGTAAAACCAGCCTTGCTCGGGCTTTAGCAAAGTCAATCGATTGTAGTTTCCATCGTATCCAGTTTACACCTGATATTTTACCATCTGATATTACAGGTTTTTCTATTTATAACCAGCAGTCTGGTCAATTCGAATACCGAGATGGAGCGGTAATGAGCAATATTGTGTTAGCGGATGAAATTAACCGTACATCGCCAAAAACCCAGTCCAGTTTATTGGAAGTAATGGCGGAACGCCAGGTTACTGTAGATGGGACAACGAGGGAATTACCTCAGCCTTTTATGGTAATTGCTACACAGAACCCCATCGAATATTTGGGGACATTCCCTTTGCCAGAAGCGCAATTGGATCGGTTTTTTATTAGAATTAAATTGGGGTATCCTTCTTTGGTACAAGAATGTGAGATGTTGGCAAATTTTTATGAAAAAAATCCATTAGATGACCTAACCCCTGTTGTAACAGCAGAACAACTGATAAAAATTCAGGAAGAGGTAAAACAGGTTCATATCAATGATAATATGATTGGATATATTGTTCATTTAGTGAGTCAGACCAGAAGGCAGGAAGATGTTTTGTTGGGTGCAAGCCCAAGAAGTTCTATTGCGTTAATGAGAGCCTCCCAAGCATGGGCGTACTATAATAACAGGGATTATGTGATACCGGATGATGTACAAAAAATGGCCCCTTATGTGTTATGCCATCGTATCCGGTTAAAACAGGAAGCCAAAAGTAGAAAAATCAGTGTAGAAATGATTTTGCAGGAATTAATCAAAAAGACAGCAGTACCAAGGAGTTAATATGTTAAAAAATCGGATTGCATATGGTATTTTATTATGTTTTACCATTGGGTTAGCTGTTTGTATTCCTGGTAAGGCAACGGTTTCTTTTGTTGTTTTGCTGTTGGCATTATTGCTGTTTTCTTTTTTGCAAGGTTATTTTACATTTCGTCGGCTAGAAATACAGCAATCCTTATCACAGGATTCCTTGCAAAAAAGGCAGCGTATTACTTATCAAATTACAATATTTTGTAAAAATAGTTTTTGCCCCTTGTTAAAATTAGATTTTTCCTCTGACACAAAAGTATTGGGGGATTTACAAGAAAGCTATTGCAGCGCAAAACATAAACAGCAATTGAACTACCTTTTAACTGGAAAATACCGCGGTAGATATCAGGTTGGATTAGAATCCATTACATTTTATGACTTCCTCGGCATCTTTTTTTGGAAAAAACAGATCGGGGAGCTGTTGACCTGTAAGGTGTTTCCAAAATTGACTTCTCTACAAGAGTTACAAATTCCTGTTGGAACTTCTACCAGCCATAAGTTGGATTTATTTACCCAAGTTGACTATACTTCCATTGCGGAATTAAAACAGTACCAGCCACAGGATCATATGAAGGATATCCACTGGAAAGCATCCGCAAAACGGAACGAATTGCTGGTAAAACATTATGAGCATTTTAATCAGGAAAAAACAACGGTATTGTTTGATCTTACCCCTATGGAATATATAGAGGATACCCGTTTGGAATTGGAAGATCGGATGGTTTCGGTGGGGCTCTCGCTATTACATTATTTAAGTAAAGATACGAGTGTACCAGTGCAATTAGTATATGCTGATGATCAGATCCGTTCCTGTGGAGAAGAACGTTCTGTAGTAGATTTATTGGAATTAGCGGCGTTTCTTCCTTTCATATCTCAAATCGAAATTGTACCACTCTTAAAAACCATGCAGCAGCGGGAAAATAATGGAACTGTTTTAATTGTCACCAATGCTTTAGACGAACCCTTAGTGGATTATATTTTTGAACAGCAGGTAGAGGAAAAAACATTTGGTGTTTTTTATTGTTCTGTTTATAGCGACCCAAATTATGAATCCAAAGAAAAATGGAAGGAATTATTGGTTCAACGTGCCATCCCTTGTTTTGAAATCAAACATGGGCGGGGAATTCGCTCCCAATTAGAACAGGTAACAGAATACGGGAGGGAATCCATACAATGACAAAAATAAAATTGCAGGATCAACTTTTTTATCTTATCCTCAGCACAATTTATTGTTGGTCAGTTGGATGCGCAGTATCCAGCTTTGCGTTATTGCCGGCATCTTCTCTTCAGCTATTCGAAATTAGTTTTGTGGTTAGTTTCATAGGACTTGCTTCATTGTGGAACCTTTATACCAAGCTGATTGGTGGCGGTATTGTAATTATTTTGCTGCTTTTCTTTCCAATTGGAAAGCTGGTAATAAGTTGTTTTTCTGGACTAATATTTGGACAGGCATTACAAAATGATCAAATGTGGATGTTAACATTTGTTATTATGATTGTTTTGTCGCTATTTACAATCCTTAGTTTAAAACATAAACTAAACTTTTATCTTCTTACGATTTTGGGCATTGTGTTATACCTGATAGCGGTTACTCAGGGGAATATCAATACTGTTGCTTTATTTGGCTTTTTATTTGTGATAACCGTTTTATTAATCAGCAACAATTTTGTAAAAAAACATGGTTCTAAGGATGGATTTGGGTCTTACGTTTTGCATGGTGCTCCTGTTGCGGTTATAGCGGTGATATGCACTGTATTGATTGTTACCCCATTTTCGGATTTATTGGGAAATGCCCGAGGATTGTTTGAGTATGAAAGTATCCGTGATTGGATTGACCAAGAAATTTTGGGGGGATTTTCCGAACAAATCCCATTTGAGGAACAAGAGGAAAATTTGTTGGGCAGCTTTCCTAGTGAGGAGCAGCCGCTATTAAAAGTAGCAACAGAACAAGAATATATGGATCTATATGGCGGTATTTCAGATGTGTATACTGGACATAGCTGGCAAAAATCGAACATACAGCAAGGTGAGTTTGAAAAAGATGATCAAACAGTGGATATCGCTTCGTTAAAAAGTATCCAGGCTTCGGATTTTAATACGGATAGCATCCATGCTGACACGATCAAAATTCAATATTTATTGGAAAGTGACCGGCTTTTTGTTCCCAGACTATCTGGAACTTTTGATCAGGTTGGACGTCGGGATATTTACGAAAATCAGATGGGCGAGTTTTTACTCAGTTCTCCATTAAAGCGCAATGATACGATGGCGGTAACCTATTACCAGGAGCATTTACAGGAGATGTATGGAAGGAGGAATCTTTCTTCCGCATTGGACCGCTATCAGATCGAGCAAATTACGGTAAATCAGGTGTTTAATCATCAGGACTTAACTCATTATGACAGTTGGAACCAAGAAAACCTAAATGGTTATGAAGCGTCTATCCAGCAACAATATACCCAACTATCCTCCAGTGTAACAAAGCGTACTATGGATTTAGCAAAACAGATTACTAGTGGTATTAAACAAGATTCGGAAAAAGCAGAGGCAATTTGTGATTATTTGATTGAACATTATACTTATACATTGCACCCCAGCGACCCCGAAGAAGGGCAGGATTTTGTGGACCATTTTTTATTTGAGGAAAAGCAGGGTTACAGCAACTCTTTTGCTTCTGCAATGGTGATCTTATCCCGTAGTGTTGGTTTACCCGCTCGATATGTAACTGGGTATCATATGCCAGTGGCATCTTCGGAAGAAGAACATATTATTCGGTTGCGCAACTATCATTCTTGGGCAGAAGTCTACCTGCCTGGATATGGTTGGTGTAAATTTGAGGCAACGCCTCCTTACGCTTATCAGGAAGCGATTGCATCCGAAAAACCAAATATTACAATAACATCGGATGGTGGGGAAGAGATGGAATCCCATTTGGCTGATTTAGGTTTAAGCATTGCCCAAACTCAGCCAGTGGAATCGGAAAAATCAACAATTCCAATCTGGCAAGATGGTGTTGCTCCGTCTGACACACCGGCTGGAAATCAGGATCAGCAACAACAGCAATCTACTACGCAGAATCAAAATAATACAAGTGCATTGGTACCATTGCCAATTTGGATTTTTATTGGTATGATAATATTGATTGTACTGTTATTGCTGGTTCGTTACCGAATACGGATTTCCAAAGAGCAAAAGGCTGTTCAAGGTACACCAGAACAACTGGCGCAATTTAGTTTTACCTGTTTGGTTCGTTTAGGAAAATATATTGGTGTGGAAATACAGCAAGACGAAACACCAGTTTCCTTTACCAGGCGTTTGGCTGCCAAATACCCTACATTAGCAAAGGAGCTATGCCAGGCAGGGCAGTTGTATTCCCAATGTATTTACAGTAAAACAAAGACAACTGAAGAAGATGCTAGAAAGTTGTATAACAGCTATCATCTTTTCGAAACCAGGATTCGTTTGGAACAAAAACGGTTTGGATTCTTTTGGAATAAATATATCGCTCATCGTATTTAACAGGTTCAAACAATAACATATAAAAAGGCACAGGAAACAGCTATGCTTCCTGTGCCTTCATTTATTGATACAAGATGATTAATCAGCCAAATACGCCTTTACCATAGATTGCAGCAGTTCATCCCTGTCGATTTTTCGAATAAGGCTGCGGGCGTTATTATATGTGGTGATGTAAGTTGGGTCTTCAGATAAAATATAGCCTACAATTTGATTGGCAGGGTTATATCCTTTTTCTTTTAACGCATCGTATACGGTGGTTAAAATCTGTTTCATTTCCAACTCTTTATCATCATGTACAGAAAAAGTTACTGTTTTATCAAGCATATTGTACACCCTCCTATCAAATCTTTTCATGCTTCTTATTATACTTCATTTGAATGGAATACACAAGTTTTTTTGTAAAAAAGTTTCCAAAAATTTTTAAAAAGAGGGTTTCCTTTGTTTAAACTGATAAATCGACTAATTTCCCGTCTGCAATTTTTAAAGTGCGTTGCGCTTGGTTGGCAATTGTTGGGTCATGTGTAATCAATAAAATGGTTTTTCCTTCGTTGTGAAGGATTTGTAAAATTTCCATAATATCATTACCAGATTTACTATCCAGGTTACCAGTGGGCTCATCCGCCAATATAATAGGTGGGGAAGAAGCGATTGCCCTTGCGATAGCAACCCGTTGCTGCTGTCCTCCAGATAATTGATTTGGTCGGTGGTGCATACGGGTGTTCAGACCCACCTGATGTAGTGCAGAAGCAGCTAACAATTTGCGACGGTGTTTTGGTATATTTTGATATTTTAAGGGGAGCTCTACATTTTCTAAGGCGGTGAGGTTAGGAATCAGGTAAAAGCTTTGGAACACAAAACCTATTTTTTCATTGCGGATTTTACTTAACCTATTTTGAGTAAAGCAGGCGACATCTTCCCCATCTAGGAAGTATTTACCCGAATTTAAGGTGTCCAAACAACCTAGTATATTCATTAATGTGGATTTTCCCGAACCAGAACATCCAATAATGGATACAAATTCACCTTTCTGGATGCCAAAAGAGATATGGTCCATAGCGCAGATCGTTTCTTCACCCATTGGATATATTTTGGTAGCTTCCTGTAATTCAATTAGCATAGCGTCCTCCTTGCATTCATATTTTATAGTATGCAAAAATCAAAGCAAAAATATGTATCCATCTAAGCCAATTTTTATAGCTCATAATTTAGAAAAAATTCATATTAATAACATAGTTGTTTTTAAAAATTCATGATCTATTTACGCAATGATTACAGCTTACTTACAAACTGTTACAATAGGCGATTTTACTGGACTTTTTGAAAAAAATACTGGACTTTTCCTGGCCATTTTGATATACTTGATAAGGTTATAAAATATTTATAATTACGACAAAAATAAAAGGATAATAATACCATTGAATTTTCATTTTGATATAGAAAACAGCGCTTAATATCATTAGATTATAGAGTGGACATAATGGCGAGAATCAAACATAAATTTCGTTAAAATAGACAAAAAAATTTTGGAATAAACCAACTGGAAATAAAAATAGTGTTTCTGAGCAAACTAAAATTATAGAATAAAGATTTGGATTGGTGTAATTGGAACGATACACTCAGGAACAGATCAAGGCGGAGGCGTATAAGCTTGGAAAAATTTGTGATAAACGGTGGAAAACCCTTAACTGGAGAAGTAGAAATTAGCGGAGCAAAAAATGCGGCTGTTGCAATTATCCCTGCAACACTGTTGGCGGAAGGCCCATGTATTCTGGAAAACCTTCCTAATATTAGTGATGTTACCATTGGCTTTAATATTTTACGCGCAATGGGAGCCAAAATTCGTACCATCAACAACAATACATTTGAAATTGATACTACCTATGTGACAGAGCCGGTGGTTCCATATGAAATGGCAAAATATATGCGTGCTTCCTATTATTTTTTGGGAGCATTGCTTGCACGATTTAACCGTGCTAGTGTTGCCATGCCTGGAGGCTGTAATTTTGGTGTGCGCCCGATTGATCAGCACTTAAAAGGATTTAATGCGCTAGGAGCGGATTATACCATTGATCATGGTATGATTGACGTAAAAGCGGAGCAAGGGCTTTTGGGAACCCAAATTTATTTTGACGTGGTTTCTGTTGGAGCTACGATTAATGTCTTATTGGCTGCTGTAAAAGCAAAAGGGTTGACCATCATTGAGAACGCCGCCAAAGAACCACATATTGTGGATTTAGCAAATTTTTTAAACTCTATGGGTGCCGATATTATGGGCGCAGGTACTGATGTTATCAAAGTGCGTGGAGTGGAAAAGTTAAATAGCACTACCTATGGCATTATTCCTGACCAGATTGAGGCTGGAACCTATATGGTGATGGCTGCCGCAACCAAAGGGAATGTTTTAATTAAAAACGTAATTCCAAAACATTTGGAATCCATTACTTCCAAACTAGTTAAAATGGGAGTTACTGTTGAGGAATATGATGACAGTATCCGTGTGATTTCTCATGGGAATTTACAGCGTACCAGTGTAAAAACCCAACCACATCCAGGTTTTCCAACCGATATGCAGCCGCAAATTACTACTTTGCTGGCAATGGCAGAGGGTACTAGTATTGTAACCGAAGGTGTATGGGATAATCGTTTCCAATATGTGGATGAATTACGCCGTATGGGTGCGAATATTTCAGTAGATGGAAAAGTAGCTGTGATTGAAGGCTGCGGGGCATTGCACGCAGCTCCTGTAAAAGCAACCGACCTACGCGCCGGTGCTGCTATGGTAATTGCGGCGCTTTCTGCAGAAGGAACAACTGAGATTGAAAATATTCATCACATTGAACGGGGATATGGTGATATCGTCGAAAAATTGCAGCATTTAGGTGCTGATATCAAAAAGGTCATTATTCCAGATGGTGCGGAATTGAAGCAAGCACTGTAATTAATATGATACAACAAGTAACAATAACAGGCCGGTTGATTCCCGACCTGTTGTTTTTTCGGAAGTACAGCAGGGGGCAGCGATGAAATTTTATTCTCTTTGTAGTTCCAGCAAAGGAAATTGTACCTATTTAGGGGATGGAAACCACGGTATTTTAATTGACGCTGGTTTTGGTATTCGTAATTATACCAACTCCATGCGGTTGGCCGGGTTAAATCCGGATGGTATACAAGCTATTTTTATTACCCATGAACACAGTGACCATATCAGCGGTTTGCGGAAACTGACGGAAAAATATCAGGTACCTGTTTATGGCTCTAAAGGTACGCTGATCGAATTATTAAAAAAAGAAGTGGTTTCCCCCACAACAAAGCTATATGAAATCAACCACAGAGCAGTCCAGATTGGTGATTGGGAGATTCGGGCGTACCATACTTCCCATGATAGCGCGGAAAGCTTAGGGTATACGGTGTCCAACCAGCAAAAAAAGGTTGCTTTATGTACTGACCTAGGATATGTATCAGAAGAGGTACAACAACAATTACAGGGCAGTGATTTTGTGTTGCTGGAATCCAATTATGATGTACATATGCTGTTTACCGGCGGTTACCCACCCTTTTTAAAAGAACGAATTTTTTCAAAAAAGGGGCACCTTTCCAATGAGGATTGTGCAGAACAATTAAAATGGCTGATTCAACAAGGGACAAGCCGGTTTTTATTAGGGCATTTGAGCAAGGAAAATAATCTTCCTCAAATTGCATTAGAGCATTCCGTTTCCTATTTACAGCAAAACCAGATGATGATTGAACAGGATTATCAGTTGGAAGTGGCGCCAGAACGAAATCCTGGCAAGGTGATTGAAGTATGATGAACGTACAGATTTTATGTGTTGGGAAATTAAAAGAGCAGTATTTGAGGGATGCTTGCGCGGAATACAGCAAACGGTTGGGGGCGTTTTGTAAATTATCGATTGTGGAAATCAATGAATGCAAAATAAGTAATAATCCCAATCAGGCAGAGATTGAGCGGGTTATTGAAACAGAAGGTGTTTCTATTTTAAATAAAATCCCAGCCCAGAGTTATGTAATCCCTATGTGCATTGAAGGGAAACAGATGAGTTCGGAGCAGCTGTCTCAAAAATTTGAGCAGGTTGCGTTAAATGGGATTAGTTCGATTACATTTATTATTGGCGGATCCTATGGGCTTTCTAATGAGATAAAACAACGGGCTGATTATCGCCTTTCTATGTCTTGTATGACTTTTCCGCATCAGCTGGCACGTGTGATGTTGCTGGAACAAATATATCGTGCGTTTTCGATTTCTGCAAATACAAAATATCATAAATAATAACAGTACCCAGTTGTAAAACTTTTTACAACTGGGTTTTTCTATGAACAATACACAAATAATAATTTATAATAGATTTATTTTTCTGGAAGGATAATAGCATATTTTTAAAGAGATGGAATATTTCGTTTTACTCATTTTATTATCATAAATACAAAAAATGAATGTGCTATACAGCGAAAAATTTTATTCGCAATCCTCTTGTTTTTTTGTAGTAAAAGGTATATACTGATTTTAGACACCCCCTAGGGGGGTAGAGGAGGGTGCAAATGAAACAACAAGCTACAATACAAATTACAGGAATGACCTGTGCCAATTGTTCTTCGTTTATCGAAAAACGTTTAAATAAAACAGAAGGAATTCTGTCTGCTACTGTGAATTTAGCCACGGAAAAGGCAACAATAGAGTTTGATACTGATAGGATCTCGTTACAGCAGATTCATGAATTCATCAGTAAAATCGGTTATGGTACTATACAGCCCCAGTCTCATAAAGTCACTTTGATGATTACTGGAATGACTTGCGCAAATTGTTCTGCTTTTGTGGAACGAACATTAAATAAAATGCCGGAAGTCATACAGGCGAATGTGAATCTAGCTACAGAAAAAGCCGCCGTCACTTTTGAGGATAGCATTACTACAGATGATTTGATTGCGGCAGTGGAAAAAGCGGGATATGGTGCGTCTGTTTGGGAAGAAACCAAAATAGACCAGCAGCAGGATAACAAACAAAAAGAGTTAAAACATGCCAGAAACCAATTGATCCTTTCGATCATTTTAACAGCGCCATTGATTTTGGGGATGGTGTTGAATGCTGTTGGGATTGCCAATTCGTTCACCGCTTTTTTGCATAACGAGTGGACCCAGTTAATTTTGGCAACACCAGTGCAATTCTATATAGGTGCCCGTTTTTATAAAAGCGCGTTCAAAGCGTTGCGCAGTGGAACCGCTAACATGGACGTATTAGTTGCGTTAGGGACATCTTCCGCCTACATCTTGAGTATTGTCAATGGATTTTTCTTAAATGCTGGCCAGCATGTGGCACACGGCCATATGAAACCAATTTATTTTGAATCCTCTGCCACTATTATTACATTGATTTTATTGGGGAAATTCTTGGAGGCCAACGCAAAGGGAAAAACTTCCGAAGCTATCAAAAAATTAATGGGGCTACAGGCAAAAACAGCCCGTATTTTAAAAGATGGTCAGGAAGTGGAAATCTCTATTGAACGGGTAAAAGTAGGGGACCATATTGTCATCCGTCCAGGAGAAAAGATTCCTGTGGATGGTAAGATATTAGAAGGTAGTTCTTCCATTGATGAGTCCATGTTGACAGGGGAAAGTTTACCAGTAGAAAAACATACTGGAGATTCTGTGATCGGTGCTACCGTGAACCATGCGGGCAGTTTTGTAATGGAAGCAGAGAAAATCGGAAAAGACACCGCATTATCCCAAATTATCCGTTTGGTAGAAGATGCCCAGGGACATAAAGCGCCAATCCAAAAGATTGCGGACAAAGTGGCTGGCGTCTTTGTTCCCGCCATTATTGGAATTGCTATCCTCACGTTTAATCTTTGGAGTATTATCACAGGGGATATCCAAAAAGCGATTATCAACGCTGTATCCGTCCTTGTAATAGCTTGCCCGTGTGCGCTGGGGCTGGCAACACCTACTGCTATTATGGTGGGGACAGGAAAAGGGGCAGAAAATGGTATCTTAATCAAAGGTGGGGAACACCTACAAACTGCTGGAACCATCAATGCGATTGTACTGGATAAAACAGGCACTATTACAGAAGGAAAGCCTGATGTAACTGATATCCATCCATTTGATATGGAACAGCAGGAATTATTGCGCATTACCGCTGCGGCAGAACGAAATTCCGAGCATCCACTGGGGCAGGCGATTTATCAATACGGTATGCAAAACCTTCCAAACATTCCAAAACCGGAACAATTCCAATCCATTACAGGCCAAGGAATTTCTGCGGAAATTGAGGGCCATACTGTACTGGTTGGAAACCGTAGATTAATGGAACAGCATCAGATTGATTTCTCTATGGCAGAACAACCGGTGGACCAATATGAACAACAGGGTAAGACAGCGATGTTTACTGCAATGGATGGTAAGTTGATTGGTGTTGTTGCGGTTGCGGATACGGTAAAACCAAGTTCCGCACAGGCGATCCAACAGCTTAAGGACATGGGATTGGAAATCTATATGATTACGGGGGACAATCAAAAAACCGCTAACGCCATTGCGCAACAAGTGGGGATTACCAATGTGTTAGCTGAGGTTTTACCGGAACATAAGGCTTCCCAGGTGGAACAGATTCAAAAATCTGGTAAGATTGTGGCTATGGTTGGGGATGGCATTAACGATGCTCCAGCTTTAGTAACAGCCGATTTGGGGATTGCCATCGGTACGGGAACAGACATAGCGATTGAGGCGTCGGATATCACCTTAATCCGTGGGGATTTGAATTCTATCCCACAAGCAATCCGTTTGTCTAGAAAAACAATGCGCAAAATCCGCCAAAATCTATTCTGGGCGTTTATCTATAATTCCATTGGGGTCCCATTTGCAGCATTCGGCTTTTTAAGTCCAATTATCGCAGGGGCTGCTATGGCATTCAGTTCCGTATCGGTTGTTTTAAATTCCCTCAGTTTAAAGCGTTATCACCCAGAAAAACATTCATAGAATTACTGATAATGTGCCAACAGGTAATTTATGTACACTGATGATAGAAAACCACAACAATATGGCTATGCCTTTAAGCCTTATTGCTGTGGTTATTATTTAGATGGTGGAGGTTTACTTTTATTTGTAAAATCATAATAGAAGTTTCATTATCTATAGCGAGCCTCAATAGTAGCTGTGAAAGTAAATGATGATTTACTGCTCCAATAAGGAGATAGATCTTTTTTCAGTGCTATGTTATAATTATCATAAGAATAAATGAAACATTTTTGGAGGATCTTATGACGGAAAAAGAAAAAATGTTGACAGGGCAAGTATATGATTGCAGTGATTCTGAATTATTAACTCAATGGCACAAAGCCAAGAATTTAATAAGGGATTACAATCAAACAGATTCTGAGAACTTACAAGAAAAAGAATGTATTCTAAATGAATTGTTGGGAGGAAGGGGAAAAAATTTATGGATTACCCCACCTTTTTATGTTGATTATGGAAACAATATTTATCTTGGAAACAACTGTGAAATAAATATGAACTGTACCTTTTTAGATGATAATAAGATTACGATTGGAGATAATGCCTTAATCGCACCCAATGTCCAAATATATACTGCTTTTCATCCAACAAATGCAGCTGATAGATTTGGCGAACTCAACGAGGATAATTCGTTCCAATTTTGCAAAACTCAAACTGCTCCAGTAACCATCGGCGATAATGTATGGATTGGTGGAGGGGCAATTATTTTGCCAGGTGTTACAATAGGAGACAATGTAGTAATTGGAGCAGGAAGCGTTGTGACTAAAGATATTCCAAGTAATACAATAGCCTATGGAAACCCTTGTAGAATCATAAGAAAAAACAGATAATTCTTGATTTGGACAAAAGATGAACTGTTTATAGAACTTCATATTAATTTTATTTTCTAATTGAAATCTTAGGGCGGTAAGTAGTAAATCATAAGAACAAGCGTTATTCCATTTATCTTTTCTGTATTAAATTTAAGAGAATCACTCTTATTATTGATAGAATCTTATGTTATGAAAAAATAGCAGGCACAAAAATGCCTGCTATTTTGCTTTACAATAACAATATTCATTACAAATTAGTTTGCTAGTTCAATTTGGTGGAATAAAGTATTTGATAAAGTCCGTTTCATGATTTTAATATTAGACAAAAATTAGGATTTATCACCCGGTTTAAAGATCAATGCAATTAAAAAGGCAAACAGGATGGCGGCGGTTACCCCTGTTGCACAAGCAGTGAATCCGCCACACAGTGCACCCATCAACCCACTTTTCGCGACAGCTTCCTGAACGCCGGTGGATAAAAGGTATCCAAACCCTGTTAAAGGGACCAATGCCCCCGCACCAGCGAATTGGACAATTGGTTCATAAATCCCCAGAGCTCCTAATATAACGCCGGTAACTACAAAGGTAACTAAAATTCGAGCAGGGGTAAGTTTCGTGTAATCAATTAAAATTTGCCCAATAACACAAATTCCACCGCCTACCAAAAACGCTTTTATACAATCCAATAACATCTATTCTCTCTCCTTTCCTTTATGGCTGGAAAGATGGACAAGGTGGGCAATTCCTGGAATGCTTTCCCCTTGTTGGTTGGTAACGGTGGACATCAGAGCTCCCGTTGCAACAAATAGAATATCTTGCAATCTGCCCAGCTGCAATTCTTTTAAAAAATGGGAACACAATACAGCGGCACTGCATCCACAGCCGGAGCCCCCTGCATGAACATCCTGGGTCTTTTGGTCGTATAGTAAAAGGCCACAATCCTTGTGCCGTTGTGAGATATCAATCTTGTCCAACTGTAAGAGTTGTACTAACAGGGTAGAACCCACCTGACCTAAATCACCTGTTACGATCAGGTCGTATTGTTCTGGGGTTGTTTTCGTATCCTCCAAATAGCGTTTAATGGTATCCGCTGCTGCTGGTGCCATCGCAGCCCCCATATTGTTAATATCAGTGACCTCCAAGTCAACAATGGTTCCTATGCAGACATGTTTGACGTAAGGTGGTTTATCTGATTTCCCCACTATTACAGCACCGGAAGCTGTGGCAGTCCATTGTGCTGTTGGAGGACGTTGCCCACCATATTCCAGTGGATAACGGAACTGGCGTTCCGCTGAACAAAAATGAGAAGAGGTAACAGCCAAAGCGTGATCGACAAGGTTAGTATCCACCGAAAGGCTTGCCAATGCCAAACTTTCCGCCATGGTAGAACAAGCTCCATACAATCCTACAAAGGGAATTTTTAAATCCCGTATTCCGTAGTTGGAACCCACACATTGGTTCAACAAATCCCCAGCGAAAACAAGCTGTATTTGGTCTGGGATCAATCCACTTTTTTGGATTGCGAGAGTAGCAGCTTCTTTTTGCATTTTACTTTCGGCTTTTTCAAATGTTTTTTCCCCGAACAAGCCGTCTTGAAATATCATGTCAAATTTATTTCCAAAAGGGCCTTCGCCTTCTTTTTTACCTGCAACTGCGGCAAATCCAGCTATGCTTGGGAGATGGTCCAGTTGAAAGGTACTTCTTCCAATCCTCATAAATGTTCCCCCTTAAAATAATTGAATGATATATAGAATTACGCCATAAATTGCGGAGGCAACTGTTCCATATACAATTACAGGCCCAGCAATGACAAACATTTTTGCGCCTAATCCTAATACATAACCTTCTGCTTTGAATTCCAATGCTGGGGAAACAATTGCGTTGGCAAATCCGGTGATTGGAACAATGGTGCCAGCGCCTGCAACTTTGGCGATATTGTCAAACACCTTTAGCCCTGTTAGGATTGCGGTAATGCCAATAAAGGTAACCGAAACACAAGCAGCGGCTTCGGGTTTTCCCAATCCTGCAGCGATATACAGCTGGCGGAGTGCTTCCCCAATCCCACAAATTAAGCCGCCAATGAAAAACGCCATTGGAATATTTTTGGCGGAAGGTGATTTGGGGGAGGATTGTTCTACCATTTGGCTGTACTCAGTAGGAGTTAATTTCATGTAAGACCATCCCTTTCCATACG
This sequence comes from Massilioclostridium coli, assembly GCF_900095865.1. Classification (GTDB taxonomy): domain Bacteria; phylum Bacillota; class Clostridia; order Oscillospirales; family Ruminococcaceae; genus Massilioclostridium; species Massilioclostridium facile. Next base: position 262,506 of record NZ_FMIZ01000005.1, read on the forward strand.
ATTGTTTCAAATTTTAGTTCCAAATTATTTTTATTATTAGCAAATCCTTCCGTTTTATACAGGACGAGACTTTTCGAATATTTTTTGACAGTTGAAAATTGATTTCTTGCAAGTAATGAAAAATGGTTTATAAAATAATGTTATATCTTTGTGTAATATACAGAATTTTCTTTTTTGGGTTGAAAAAAACAGATGGGAACCTTGAGAAATTGCAGTGATTTACTTGCATTGTAGTGAGCGGTTTGTTATAATAAAAACTGTTGTGGATTTATATCCATGGTTCGTAAATAAGAGTTAATATTAATTTTGAAGTTAAAGTGAGGTATGGACTTATGCCTGCAAAAATTGTAGTCGGCGTTCAATGGGGCGACGAAGGTAAAGGTAAAATCATTGACATTTTGGCTTCCCGCGCAGATGTTGTTGTGCGCTCACAGGGCGGTAACAACGCTGGTCATACAGTGGAAAGCAACGGAGAGACCTATAAGTTGCATCTGGTACCATCCGGCATCTTATACCCCAACACCACCTGTCTGATTGGTTGTGGCGTAGTAATCGACCCACAAGATATTTTAAGGGAGATTGACGGTTTAATTCAACGGGGGATTGATTGCAACAACTTAAAAATCGACCCACGTGCCCACGTGATTATGCCATGGCACCGTAAATTGGACGGATTAAGTGAGGCTGCCTTGGGCGGCAAGCAGATTGGTACTACAGGCCGTGGGATTGGTCCATGCTATATGGATAAAGCGGAACGCAGTGGGATTCGTATGTACGACCTGGTACATGAATCTATTTTCCGTGAAAAAGCTGCTGCTGTTGGTGCGTTAAAAAATAAAATTATCACCCAGATTTATGGTGGAGAGGCATTGGACGTTGATGCTATTATTGAAGAATATGTAGGATATGCGAAACGTCTGGCTCCATATTTAGCGGATGTATCTGTGTTGACTTATGAAGCTGTAAAACAGGACAAAGAAATTCTGTTTGAAGGGGCTCAAGGAACCTTGTTGGACTTGGATGTTGGAACCTATCCATATGTTACTTCTTCCCATCCATTGTCTGCTGGATGCTGTATTGGCTCCGGTGTTGGCCCAACGGTAATTGATGAAGTAATTGGGGTTGCAAAAGCATATACCACTCGTGTAGGGGCTGGCCCATTCCCAACCGAGTTATTCGATGAAATGGGCGATATGATCCGTAACCGTGGCAACGAGTTCGGCACAACCACTGGACGTCCAAGAAGAACTGGATGGTTTGATGCAGTGATCCTCCGTCATGCGGTACGTGCCAATGGGTTAACCGCTTTGGCAATCAATAAATTTGATACTTTAAGTGGGATTGAAACCTTAAAAGTATGTGTTGCTTATAAAAAACCGGATGGCACTATTTTTACAGAATACCCATGTGATATTCAAGAATTAGAAGATTGCACACCGGTTTATGAGGAAGTACCTGGTTTTTCCGGAGACCTTTCCAAGTGTAAAACATATGATGAACTACCACAGGAATGTAAGGATTATATTGCTTATCTGGAAAAAGTGTGTGGATGCCCAATTAAAATGGTTGGTGTAGGCCCTTCCAGAGACCAGAACTTAGAGAGATAACCATTTGAAGGAACGGTCGTTTCCCAATCTAATTGGGAAACGGCTTTTTTGTTTGTTTTTGAAAACCTCAAATTTTATCAGAGATTTGAAAAAATCTTGATAAAGTTTTTAAGAAAAAGCGGTTTTTACGGAACAAAACCAATGTAAGTATATGGTCTATTTCAAAGCTAGTTTATTGTTTTTTTGGAATAATAAGTGTATAAAGTCTGAAAGTCATTTATTAATCTATTGTGAAATAAATGGATAGCTTAACTTGAACAAGATAAAACTTATTAGGAGTAGGCAAAATACTTTTGCGGTAATTTTTACAAAGCGTTTTCAAAATTATCGTTTTTATTATTGGCAATACTGTTGAATAATATGGTATTTTTAAAAATTATGTATAGGAGCGGTTCTGTTTCAATCTATTTATAACTTTTTGTTTTTTAGTTAATTTTATTACTATAAGTAGAAAAATACATCAAAAATTATAGTATCGTTGATCTTATTACGAAAAGCAGATTTGTTCTGTTTTTGGATACTAGGATTCAATAAGAAGTTTGATGTATCTGTCGTCGTTTCAAAGAGCAAAGAATATTTGAATTGGATTATTTTTTGATATCCTCTTGCATTCCAGTGAAAAATATAGTTTAATGGATAGAGAAGACGACATTTGGGGGAAATAAAATGAGTACGTTAAATATTGTGTTGGTGGAACCACAGATTCCACAAAATACAGGGAATATTGCCCGTACCTGCGCAGCTACTGGCGCACGGCTCCATCTGGTAAAACCATTGGGCTTTGCAATTGATGACAAAAAGCTCAAACGAGCTGGATTGGACTATTGGCAATACCTTGACATTACCTATTATGAAAACCTGGCGGAATTTTTAGAGAAAAATGCGGATGGAAATTTCTTTTTCTTTACAACAAAGGGCCAGCATATTTATTCGGATGCGGAATATCCGGATAACTCCTATTTGATTTTTGGTCGGGAGGATGCGGGGCTTCCAGAGGATTTACTCTACCATCATCCAGAAGATTGTGTTCGGATGCCGATGCTAGGAATGATCCGCAGTTTAAATTTATCCAATACCGTTGCAATCGCTACCTATGAAGTATTGCGCCAATGGGGATTTCCAAAATTAAAGACCACTGGCGAGCTGACAAAATACACCTGGAATTAATTTTTATGGAGGTAAACTATGGCTAAAATTAAAATTATGACGGATTCCGCTTGTGATATTCCAAAAGAGAAAGAGCACGAACTAAATATCCGTATATTGAATTTTCCCATTACTATTGAGGAAAAAGGATACCGGGAACGGGAAGATTTTGAAACCCAAGAGTTTTATGAAGTTCTAGAAAGTTGTACGAAAATCCCTACCCATGCGCAGATTACACCAATTGAATTTGAAGAAGCTTACCAAAAATACTATGACGAAGGTTATACAGATCTAATTTATATTTCCATCAATAGTAATGGTTCTGCTACGTATCAGAATTCGATTATGGCAAAAAATACTTTTTTTGAGGAACATCCAGAGGCAAAAGATTCTTTTCAAATTCATATTGTGGATTCTACTACCTATTCCATGGTGTATGGATATGCGGTTATAGAAGCAGCAGAAAAAGCGAAAAAAGGTGCTCCAGTAAACGAGATTATTGCGTTTGTAGAAGACTGGGTTCATTCTGCCCATGTTTATTTTGCCACCTATGATTTGAAATTTGCGAAAAAATCTGGACGTGTTAGTGCTGTAGCAGCCTTTGTTGGGGAGTTAATGGGGCTAAAACCAATTTTAACGTTTGACCATGGCAAATCCAAAGTATTGGGTAAAGTACGTGGGGAAAAAGCAGTAATTCCAGATTTAATCAAACGTGCTAAAGCAGAGATGACCCCAAACACTCCATATTATATTTTGTCCGGGGATAAGCCGGAAAAGACAGAAGAACTGGTGAAAGAATGTAAAAAAGCACTGGGTGGGGAGCCGCAAGGCGTTTACCCAATTGGGGCTGTTATCTCGATTAATGCTGGGCCTCAGGTAGTAGCGGTTGTTGTAAAGGGCAGCCAAAATTCCAACTAAAATACTGTTTTTTTCGGAATTATAGTGAAACTGGATAACCTAATGGGAAAAAGGCGGAAATTTCCCGGAAACCACTTGAAAAAACTGCCTTAATTGGATATAATATAAATTAGTTTGTTATTCTGTTAACATTCTTCCTAAACGGAAGAACAAATATTTTTGATTTTCTAAGATTGAAAGGATGGCTAATATGACTTCTTTAAACAAAAAGACTGTTGATGACATCAATGTCGCAGGTAAAAGAGTTCTTGTTCGCTGCGACTTTAACGTACCACTGAAAGATGGTGTGATCACTGACGAAAATAGAATCGTTGCTGCTCTGCCAACTATTAAAAAATTAATTGCAGATGGCGGTAAAGTAATCCTTTGCTCCCATATGGGCAAACCAAAAGGCGAACCAAAACCAGAATTATCCCTGGCTCCTGTAGCAAAAAGATTGTCAGAACACTTGGGCAAAGAAGTAGTATTTGCTGCTGATGATAATGTTGTAGGTGAAAACGCAAAAGCTGCTGTTGCTGCTATGAAAGACGGCGACGTAGTATTGCTGCAAAACACTAGATATCGCAAAGAAGAAACCAAAAATGGTGAAGAGTTCAGCAAAGAACTGGCTAGCTTGGCAGATGTATTTGTAAACGACGCTTTTGGTACCGCACACAGAGCACATTGTTCCACTGTTGGCGTAACTGATTATGTAAAAGAAACCGCTGTTGGTTATCTGATTGGGAAAGAACTGCAGTACCTGGGCAATGCTGTCAATGATCCAGCAAGACCATTCGTTACCATTTTGGGTGGCGCAAAAGTTGCAGATAAATTGAATGTTATTGAAAATCTGTTGAACAAAGCAGATACTTTGATTATCGGCGGCGGTATGGCATATACTTTCCTGGCTGCAAAAGGCTATGGTACAGGTACTTCCCTGTTGGATGAAGAAAAAATCGACTACTGTAAAAATATGCTGGCAAAAGCAGAAGAAAAAGGTGTTCAAATTTTACTGCCAATCGACTGCACCATTGCTGATGAATTCCCAAATCCAATTGATGCTGAAATTCCAGTAGAAGTTGTTGCAGCGGATGCAATTCCTGCTGATAAAATGAGCCTGGATATCGGTCCAAAAACAGCGGAACTGTTTGCAGAAGCTGTAAAATCTGCAAAAACAGTTGTTTGGAACGGACCAATGGGCGTATTTGAAAACCCAATCCTGGCAAAAGGTACGATCGCGGTTGCAAAAGCAATGGCTGAAACCGATGCGGTAACAGTAATCGGTGGTGGTGACTCCGCAGCAGCAGTAAACACCCTGGGCTTTGGTGATAAAATGACCCATATCTCCACTGGTGGCGGTGCTTCCCTGGAATTCCTGGAAGGAAAAGAACTGCCAGGTATCGCAGCAATCCAAGATAAATAATTAATTGCTGCTTTTACGATACAGTAAATACAACGGCGGAGGCGAGACCCTTTCGCCTTACGCCGTTTTTAACCTATAGGAATAAAATTTTTTGACTGAATTTATGGAGGTTCTATCATGAACAAAACATTACGTCAAGCAATTATTGCTGGCAACTGGAAAATGAACAAAAATCGTGCAGAAGCAAAAGAATTAATTGAAGCAATGAAACCATTGGTTGCAGATGCTAACTGTGGCGTTGTAATCTGTGTTCCTTTCACCAACCTGGAAACCGCAATGGAACTGACCAAAGGTACCAACATCAAAGTTGGCGCTGAAAACGTTCACTTTGAAAAATCCGGCGCTTTTACTGGTGAAATTTCCGCTGATATGCTGACCGAAATGGGCGTTGAATACGTTGTAATCGGTCACAGCGAAAGAAGACAATATTTTGGTGAAACAGACCATACTGTAAACCTGAGAACAAAAGCTGCTGTTGAAGCTGGCCTGAAACCAATCGTTTGCGTTGGTGAAATGCTGGAAGACAGAGAAAACGGCATTACAGCTGAACTGGTTGCTATGCAGGTAAAACTGGCTCTAAAAGACATCACAAAAGAACAACTGAAAAACATTGTAATCGCTTACGAACCAGTATGGGCAATCGGTACAGGAAAAACTGCTACTGCTGACCAGGCTGCTGAAGTTTGTGGCTTAATCCGTGAAACAGTTGCTAGCATCTACGATAAAGAAGCTGCTGATGCTATGACTATCCAATACGGTGGTTCTATGAATCCAAAAAATGCTGCTGAGCTGTTGGGCAAAGAAGACATTGATGGCGGTTTGATTGGTGGCGCTTCCCTGAAAGCTCCAGATTTTGCTGCTATCGTAGAAGCTGCTACAAAAGGTTAATTCTATCGTATAGTTGACAATGAAAGAGACCGCTTATCATCTTTACATGATAAGCGGTTTTCACTCTCAAACACAATTGGAATAACACAGATGAAAGGAAGTAATGAGTTATGGCAAAAAAACCTTTAGCCTTGATTATTATGGACGGTTTTGGTGATAACCCATCCGATTACGGCAATGCGATTAAATCTGCAAAAAAACCAAATTTAGACCATTATTTAAACGAGTGCCCTCGTGTTGATATTGGTGCATCCGGTATGCTCGTTGGCCTGCCAGATGGTCAGATGGGGAACTCTGAAGTTGGCCACACCAACATTGGCGCTGGACGGATTGTATACCAGGAATTAACCAGAATTACAAAATCCATTCAGGATGGAGAGTTCTTCCAGAACGAGGCTTTAAACAAAGCAATTGAAAATTGTAAAGAAAATAATTCCTCCCTGCATTTGATGGGCTTGTTGTCCGATGGTGGCGTCCACAGCCACAACACCCATCTGTATGGTTTACTGGAACTGGCAAAAAAAGCTGGTTTGGAACAAGTATATGTTCATTGCTTTATGGATGGACGTGACGTTCCACCTTCTTCTGGGATTGATTATGTAGCTGAACTACAAAACAAACTGGACGAAATCGGAGTTGGCAAAATTGCTACAGTAATGGGTAGATATTATGCCATGGACCGTGATAACCGTTGGGACCGTGTGGAAAAAGCCTATGCTGCAATGGTTTACGGAGAAGGAGAAAAAGCAGAATCCGGAACACAGGCAATGGAAAACTCCTATGCGGCTGATACTACGGATGAATTTGTTCTGCCAACGGTATGTGCTGAAAATGCAACAGTAAAGGAACACGACAGTATTGTATTCTTTAACTTCCGCCCTGACCGTGCCCGTGAAATCACTAGAACTTTTGTAGATCCAGATTTCAGCGGTTTTGAACGCAAAAAGGGAATGGTTCCAGTACACTTTGTTTGCTTTACTCAATATGATGCAACTATGCCAAATGTAGATGTTGCATTTAAGCCACAGTCTTTGGTAAATACCTTTGGGGAATATATCAGTAAAAAGGGCTTGACCCAGCTGAGAATTGCGGAAACCGAAAAATACGCCCATGTAACTTTCTTCTTTAACGGTGGCGTTGAGAAAGAATTTGAAAACGAAGACAGGGCATTGATTAAGTCCCCAGCAGTTGCAACTTATGATATGAAACCAGAAATGAGTGCCTATGAGGTAACAGATGAAGTGGTAAAACGCATTGAATCTGACAAATATGATGTTATCATTTTAAACTATGCGAACTGTGATATGGTAGGGCACACTGGTGTATTTGACGCTGCAAAAGCAGCTGTAGAAGCAGTGGACACCTGTGTTGGCAGAACCGTTTCTGCTATCTTGGAAAAAGGCGGCGTTGCTTTGATCACTGCTGACCATGGAAATGCTGACAAAATGTATGAAGAAGATGGCTCTCCATTTACTGCTCACACCACATTCCCAGTTCCATTTGCGGTAGTAGGCATGGATTGTGAACTGCGTGAAGGCGGTAAACTGGCAGATATTGCCCCAACTATGCTGGAAATCCTTGGTTTGTCTCAACCAGCTGAAATGGATGGGCAAAGCTTAATTAAACATTAATTGCGAACAAGTCGTTGTGACAATCATCCCCCTCTTAGATCTAAGAGGGGGCATTTTTTATGGAGTCTTTCGATGTGGAAAAAACTTCTAGTTTTATTGGAAAGAAAGAGTAGCGCAACAATGGTGGGCTTTATGCGAGACGAAAAGTGGAAGGTAATGCCAAAAATAGCTAATGAATTAGAAGCGTTTATGGGTAAGCAGTGCGTTTGATGCTAATATAATTTTTTAGTACCTTATATAGGGGTTAACCTAGTAATAGACTATTTTAGAGGCGGTAAAAGCCACCAGCTGAATTGGGCAGTTGACTTGATTTTTACGATAGACAGGATCAATATTAAAATAGTACTAATTATTCGAAATAATCAGTAAAATAAAGAATAAATATTGGGATTTAGTGATTAAAAACTTTCGTTTTTAATATGGATTTATTTTACAAAAGGGTTACAAACAAAAAATATGGTTGAAATTTACCTAAAAAAAAGATATGATATATAATGTGTCGAAATAAATTTTTTATTTTAACTTCTAAATTTTGTATTATTTATACAATATAATTCTAAATTAAGAGGTGCCTGTTTATGAACTTTAGCATTGAATCAATCAAAAAGCATAAGGTTCCTGTTATAATAACAGGAATTGTGATTGTTTTATTGATTGTGGGGATTATCATAGGTGTTGTATTATACAAACAACATTTGGATAAAATTTTACCTACAAATGCCAGTCTACATGGAATTTCTTTAAGTAAATTAAACCATGAGGAACTGGAAGATGTATTACAAAACGAGATTAATCCAAAATTAGAGGAACAGAAAATACAGCTTACTTTTCAAGATAAGACAGCTGAGATTTCATTAAAAGATTGTGGTTTTTCCTATCAAGCAGACCAGGTATTTGCTGAGGCAAAAGAATACGATTTTAAAGAAAACCCAGATGGTTTTACTCCAGATATCCATTATAATGATGAAACCTTAACCCAGCTTATTACAGAATTTAAAGATAGTTCCGCTGTAGCAGTAACTCCTTATTCCTATGAACGAAAAGGAAACCAATTAGTGGTTCGTGCAGGTGCAGCAGGTTCTTCTATTGAGGTGGAGAAAGAAAAAGAAAAAATTATAACCCAAGTGAAACAGTTTGTATTTGATCCCGTTGTTGCAGAAGGCATAGCTGTTACAGATGATACTATTGCAATTAATTTAGACCAAATCCATCAAGAAGTCTGTAAAGAAGCAAAAGATGCTACTAGCAATGTAAACAGCTCTGGTAAAATGATTTATAACCAGGAGGAAGAAGGAGTATCTTTCAATCTAGATACTGCAAAACAGATTGTAACGGACCCTTCTTCTGGGGAGTACACAATTGATTTAACTATTACTGCGCCAAAGGTAACGGTAGAACAGTTAAAACAGCAGCATGATAATGCAGCATGTCCAGATTTATTACAAAGCTATACTACTAATTTTACGGCAACAGATAAAAATCGAAACTTTAATATTGCCAAAGCGGCAGCCACTTTAAATGGGGCAGTAGTAGCTCCTGGAGAAGTATTTTCTTTTAACGGCAGGGTTGGATATACGGATAAAGCTCATGGCTATAAACCAGCTGGAGTATATACACCAAATGGTTTAGAGGATGGCTATGGTGGTGGCGTTTGCCAAGTATCTACAACAACTTATGTAGCGGCAGTACTGGCTAATATGGATATTACCCGCCGAAGCAATCACAGCTATACAGTAGGATATGTTCCTTTGGGGTGGGATGCTGCTGTCAGCGATGGTGGACAGGATTTCTGTTTTAAAAATACCCGTGACCAATCCATCAAAATTGTAGCAACTACTACCAATACATCAATTACCGTTTCTATTTATGGGACAAAATCGGATAAAGATAATTATAAAGTAGAGATGACCAAAAACGGAAAGATTACAAGCACTACCCCATTTGGTACAAAGTACAAAGACAGGGCGGATATGCCATCTACCTATCAAAAAACCATTAGTAACGGAAAAAATGGCTGTACGGTAGAAGTAACCAAAACGGTTACCTATAATGGGGCTGTTGTTTCTACCTCTGTCATTAAAAGTACTTATAAACCAATGGATAAAGTAATAGAACGTGGAACAGGGGCAACGGAACCCGCACAAACAACTCCTACTCCAACCCCATCAGCACCACCAGCAGAATCTACTCCACCACCAGAAACCTCATCGACCCCACAAGATGTGCAGTAAAAATGAAAGGAGAATCAGTTATGCAACCAAATTCATGGAATCAGCCGCCATATCCTCCACAGGGGCAAAATAATAATTATCCATATGGGTTTCAACCAAATGGCATGCCTCCACAAATTCCACCAGTAAAACCAGCCCCTTCTCCAGAATTTTTAGAGAAAAAAGCGTTGCAAAGCTTTACTATGGGGATTTTATCCTCTTTAGGGCTGTTCTTTCCCATTTTAGCGTTTGTGTTTGGCGCGATTGGGATTTATTCTTCTGTATATGGGATGAAATCCAACCGTAAATTGATGGCACAGATTAGTTTGGTCATTTGTATTGTATTTATAGTGCTGGCTTTTTGCTCAATTATTGTAAATGTCATGTCGTTATTCCAGGATACAGGTTCGGTGTCTTGGCCGGATGGTTCTCTATAATAGACGTATACGAAAATACCCGATTGGGCTTAACAGCTCAATCGGGTATTTTATCATTGATTAGGGAAACCAGCGGCCATACCGGTGGAGGTGCTCCGTAAAAAAGCTTTCGCTTCAAGTATCGAGCGAAGCGAGCTACTAACAAGCAATCTAGCAAGTTCATACAAGCTCGGAAAGAAGCATAAGTGCCTGTTTACGGGTGGCGGAGCAGTGAAAGAATGTTCAGTGCGTCTTTAGATGCCCGCCAGTAAAATGCCCTTCTAGGGCTTAATCAAGCCTTCGGCTTAGACGGAGGTCATGACTTTCAGCAAGATAAAGCAAAGAAGTGGAGAGAGCTATTAGCTGAAACATGACAGGTATAAACAGGTAAAAATAAAATTTACAATAAGTTTTACTGACAATGCAGGAACTGATGACTCTGTGAGAGATTATCCAGTAGAATGGAAAGTTCTATTTATATGAAAGGTAGATCATAAAATCCCCACATAGGAAAATACCATGTGGGGTAGACTAAACTTTTGATAAGAGGTTATAAAGCGATTTTCATACTGATATCAAATGCTCTCACAGAATGGGTTAAAGCACCTAAAGAGATGATATCCACCCCTGTTTGGGCAACTTCAGCAATGTTTTCCAGAGTAATATTACCGGATGCCTCTAATTTTGCCCTGCCAGCGGTGATTTCAACCGCTTTCGCCATATCAGCAGGGGACATGTTATCCAACATAATGACATCTGCTCCACAGTTCAAGGCTTCTTCCAATTCTTCAAAATTACGGGTTTCCACCTCGATTTTTACCATATGGCCAATTTTTTCGCGCAATGCTTTTACTGCGTTTGTCATAGAGCCATAGGCATCAATATGATTATCTTTTAACATAGCCCCATCGGAAAGATTAAAACGATGGTTTAACCCTCCTCCTACGGTTACAGCGTATTTTTGTAGAGCACGCAGCCCGGGCAGAGTTTTACGAGTGTCTGCGATGGTACAGTTGGTACCTTTGGTAAGCTGAACGCATTTATTAGTCATTGTAGCAATACCGGACATGTGTTGGATCAGATTTAAAGAAGTACGTTCCCCTTTTAAAAGGGTTTTTGTTTTTCCGGTTAAGGTAAGGATGATATCGCCTTTTTCTACAGCATCCCCATCTTTTTTAAAGATTTCGTATTGAATGGAATCATCCAGTAATTGATAAACCCGGACAGCAATATCTACACCAGCCACAACGCCGGTATCCTTCGCAACATATTTGGCGGTTGTTACAGCATCATCACTGATTAGATAATCGGTTGTAACATCTACATAGTTGATGTCCTCTGTAATTGCCCGCTTGATAATATCGTCAATATAAAATTGTGGTAAAGACATAGATTAATCCTCCTACATAATTTCTTTTAAAATAATATAAGCACAGGTAGCTAGAGATTTTGCCTCAATATAATCCGGTGTTACCTTAAACTGCCCGTGTTCCAACATAAATTTAATATCATTGATGCGAATGAAGCCTTCCTCTGCTAACTTTCGATTTGGCAGGACAAAATGCGCCTTTTGCATGATAGAACGGATTTCAGTACGGGTCCCTTTTGGAATATCCGCTGTATAAACATCTGGCTGGAATGGATACGGCTGTATTTTGTCCTGTGTTTGTTTCGAGAGCTGGTTGATATGGAGTGCGGAACGCCGGCCAAATACAATCCCTTCCAATAAGGAGTTGCTTGCCAAACGGTTTCTGCCATGAACCCCTGTGTGGGAACACTCTCCAACAGCAAACAATCCAGGAATGGTGGATTCTGAATTTAAATCCACCTGAATCCCTCCCATCAGATAATGTTGGCAAGGATAGATCGGGACAGGCTCCCTGGTTAAGTCATATTCCGATTGTAGTAAATTGTGGTAGATCATTGGAAAGCGGGTTTTAATGAATTCTGGATCCTTATGGGAAACATCCAGATAAAAATGCTTGCTTCCCGTTGCTTTCTGCTCTTGCATAATAGCCTGGGATACTACATCACGGGGTGCTAATTCCAAACGTTCATCATATTTGTGCATAAAACGTTCCATATGGCAGTTCCGCAAGTAAGCTCCATTTCCTCGGACAGCCTCGCTAATTAAAAAACATTCCCGTTGTTGGGCGTTGTAAAAAGCGGTTGGATGGAATTGAATATAACTTAAATGCTGGATTTTTGCTCCCAACTGGTATGCCATAGCAATACCATCCCCAGTAGCAATCGCGGAATTTGTGGTATACTGATAGATACGCCCAATTCCCCCAGTTGCCAACACACAGTATGGAGCAGATACAAAGTGGTGTTGCTCATGCTGTAAAATATCCAAACTAAAGCCGCCAGGAACTTTTTTTAGGTTGCACATCTGAGCATATTCCATAACGGTCACATTTTTGCGGCGTTTTACGGCAATAATTAATTTATCCACAATTTCTTTGCCTGTGGAATCTTTATAATGCAGGATACGGTGTTTACTGTGTCCACCCTCTAGGGTTAAATCAATTTTTCCATCCGATGTGCGGTCAAAATCGACTCCCAAATCGAGGAGTTCATCCGCTACCATTTTACTCTCTTTGGAAAGAATTGTAACAGCCTCTAAGTTGTTTTCATATCGGCCGGCGATCATCGTATCCTTAATATGTTCTTCACAGCTATCGTGTTCGGTATCATATACCGCTACCATTCCGCCTTGTGCTAAAGAGGAGTTACACAGGGTCATTTCCCGTTTGCATAACAACAATACATTAAGGTCTTTGTTTAGGTGGAGTGCGGTACTTAACCCAGCTACGCCACTACCTACAATAATTACGTCATATAGTTTCACAAAAGTCACCTGAACTTTTTGTTCTAATTTCTCTATCTTCAAGCGAAAATAGAGATTACAATTTTCATTACAAGGCGTGTTTACCAAGCAAATTAGCCGGGAACAAATAGACTAATGGTAATTCCATAAAATAATTTGTTCCTGTTTACAAATCAATTATATCATATTGCAATAGAAAATGCTATAATAGATTCTACAGCCTGAAATTGAAATCGGAGGGATGTTATGTACGATAATACAACCGAAATTACGAAAGCGTTATTGATTGGTGTTGACACTGGAATATTTGATATAGAGCAATCCTTGTTGGAATTAGAGGAACTGGCTAAGACTGCTGAGGCAGAAGTAGTGGGTATTTTTACGCAGCGCAGGGAAAGCTATGATAGCGCAACTTGTATTGGAGCGGGAAGGTTGGAAGAAATAGCAGAATTTTGTAAAGAAAACCAAGTAGACCTGATTATATTTGACGATGAGTTGACTGCTACGCAAATCAGGAATATTGAAAATGCAACAAACGTCCGGGTAATTGACCGCACAACATTAATTTTGGATATCTTCGCCCAACGTGCCAGGTCAAAAGAAGGACAGCTACAGGTAGAATTGGCGCAACAGCGGTATCGTTTGCCCCGTTTAGCGGGTATGGGGATTGCGTTGTCCCGTTTGGGGGCTGGGATTGGAACCCGTGGCCCTGGGGAAACCAAATTGGAAAGTGATAAACGCCATATCAGACGAAGGATCGCTTTTTTGGAAAAAGAGCTGGAACAGTTGGAAAAACGCCGTGCCATGATGCGCAGCCGCCGGAAAAAAGACAATGTTACTACGGTTGCCATTGTAGGATATACCAATGTTGGAAAATCTACTTTGTTGAACGCGCTGACGAATGCTGGTGTTTTAGCGGAAAATAAACTCTTTGCTACTCTTGACCCTACAGCGAGGGCACTGGAATTACCCGATGGAAAAACTGTGTTACTGGTGGATACTGTTGGGTTGATACGGCGTTTGCCCCACCATCTAATCGAAGCCTTTCAATCCACTTTGGAAGAAGCGGCAAATGCGGATTTAATCCTACATGTATGTGATGTTTCCAGTGATGAAGCTGCGGAACAGATTCAGGTTACCCAACAGCTTTTAGATGAACTGGGATGCAGTAATATTCCGGTTTTAACTGTGTTGAACAAATGTGATAAAATTGCCCATCAGCCTTATTTTGCGGAAAAAGATTGCGTGATGATCAGCGCGAAAACCGGCTTTGGGTTTGACCATCTGCTAAATCGGATTGCCCAGAGTTTGGAAGAGACATCTCACCGGATGAAATTATTAATTCCTTATTCTGACACTAGTTTTATCGCCAAAATCCGAGCTACTGGCAAAGTGTTTTCAGAGGAATATAATGAACAGGGAACGTTGGTTGACGCTTTGGTAGACCGAAGCCTTTATGAAGCCGCAAAAAGTTATTTACTGGAGGAGACAGAATGAAAAAAGTTGACATCTATACGGATGGAGCATGTAGTGGAAATCCTGGTGCTGGCGGATGGGGAGCCATTTTACGGTATGGCGCTCATGAAAAGGAACTGTCTGGTGGAGAGGCACAAACTACGAATAACCGGATGGAACTGACCGCTGTTATTCAAGCATTGTCTTTGTTAAAGGAACCTTGCCAGGTGGTAGTACACAGTGATTCCAAATATATTATTGATGCGATCCAGCAGGGCTGGGCGATAAAATGGAAGGCAAACGGATGGATGAGAAATAAAAAAGAAAAAGCATTAAATCCGGATTTATGGCAACAATTATTACAGTTATTGGAGATTCACCAGGTGGAATTTCATTGGATAAAAGGGCACGCTGGACATCCAGAAAATGAACGTTGCGACCGGATGGCTGTAGCAGAATCTCAGAGATATCGGCAATAAATTGTGTAAAACTACTGAAAAGAAAGCTCTGAATTTAGGCTAACTGTTATAAATAGAAGAATTTTCAAACACTCTTGAAATTCATACTAAAATGGTATACAATAAAAATACACCAATAATATACAGATTGATTTTATGTATTTTTTCGATAAAAATTTCCTGAGATAGAAAGGAATATGAAAAATGAACCGTTTTGTTTATGTAGATAATTCTGCTACTACCCAGGTTTCTGATTCGGTTTTTCAAGCCATGTTGCCTTGGCTGAAGGATAACTATGGAAATCCAAGCAGTATCTATTCCATTGCCCACGAAGCAAAATTTGCGATTGATAAAGCAAGGGAACAGGTAGCCAACGCTTTGGGTGCTGATCCAATGGAAATTTATTTTACTTCCTGTGGTTCAGAATCTGACAACTGGGCGATTAAGTCCGCTGCCAGATTGGGCGCGGCAAAAGGGAAAAAACACATTATTACCACTAATTTCGAGCACCATGCGGTGCTGCATACCTGCCAGACATTAGAAAAGCAGGGATTTGAAGTAACCTACTTGCCGGTAAATGAGGAAGGATTGGTTTCAGCGCAACAGGTGGCGGATGCGATTCGGGAAGATACCATTTTAGTTACCATCATGTATGCGAACAATGAAATTGGCACCATCCAGCCAATTGCGGAAATCGGAAAGGTGTGCCACGAAAAAGGTGTTTGGTTCCACACAGATGCCGTGCAGGCAGTGGGAAACGTAGCGATTGATGTAAAAGAACAAAAGATAGATATGCTTTCATTGTCTGGACACAAGATCCATGCTCCGAAAGGGGTTGGCGCCCTGTATGTAAGGAAGGGGATTGCCTTACCAAACTATTTAGATGGTGGCGGTCAGGAACGTGGAAAGCGTGCTGGTACAGAAAACGTCGCTTTTATTGTAGCGTTGGGACAGGCGATTACCGATGCCGTAAAGGATATTCCAGCGAAACAAAAATATGTTTCTAACTTACGAGACCAGTTGGCAAAAGGGATTGTAGAAGCAATCCCAAAAGTACGCATTAATGGTTCAATGGAACACCGGCTATGTGGTAATTTAAATGTTTCCTTTGAAGGCATTGAAGGGGAATCCATTTTATTAATGTTAGATTTTAACGGGATTTGCGCTTCTTCTGGTTCCGCATGTACTTCCGGTTCTTTGGACCCATCCCATGTGCTTTTGGCAATTGGGTTGCCTCATGAGATCGCACATGGTTCTTTACGGTTGTCCTTAGCGGAAACCAATACCCAGGAAGATGTAGATTATATTTTGGAAAAATTGCCGCAGATTATCCAGCGGTTACGGGATATGTCCCCAGTATGGAATGGTTGATAAAGGAGGAATTTAGCTATGGCTATGGAATATTCAGCAAAAGTAATGGATCACTTTACAAACCCACGTAACGTTGGCGAAATTGAGGACGCGAACGGTATTGGAGAAGTGGGAAACGCTAAATGTGGCGATATTATGAAAATGTATTTGAAAGTAAAAGATAATATCATTGAGGACGTTAAATTTAAAACATTTGGCTGTGGCTCCGCAATTGCCACTTCCTCAATTGCCACAGAGATGATTAAAGGCAAACCGATCTCAGAAGCGCTGAAATTGACCAACCAAGCTGTTGTGGAAGCATTGGATGGGCTGCCAGCAGTAAAAATCCACTGCTCTGTTTTAGCGGAACAGGCAATTAAAGCAGCTATTGCAGATTATTACAAACGTCAGGGAATTGATCCAAAACCTATTGTTGGGGATATCCCAGAAGATTGTGAAGCTTGCCATGCTCACTAATAAAATAAAAACAAAAGGATGTTGCTTATTTTGCAACATCCTTTTTTACGATATTACTTTCTCAAGGCAAACTATCCGGTTATAATGGATATCTTTGCTATAAGGGTTCCATGAGAAAAATGAACTTTAGAAAGGCATAACCAATCGAAAAAGCGACGGTATAGTCCATCTAGGAAATTATTTCATCAATCTATAAGCTGGATTATATGTTGTAGTGTGATTGATACCATATTTCTTGAAGAGCTAAGCTAGTGTTTTTCCTTTTTAAAGGCTCTATAACCAATTCATAGTATTTTACATAAAACTTTTTCTTATAAGTATCAGGTGACCCTATTCATAGCAAATTTTTCATGGAAACATAGTTGAGCTATGGTTTAAGTGAAATGTTATATACTAGCTAGAACTTGCGTACATTAAGTATTTTGTTTGATTGGCTAAGGCCAAAAACAGCACTGGAAATGTGAATAGTTCCAGTGCTATTTTTTATGTTCATCAGATGGAATGATTCTAAAATAAATTTAGTATAAAAACATCTATCGCCTTAGTCGTTTGGCTTTTGATAAAATTTTCCAGAAATTTGGTCGGTGCGGATGACGTTGATAAAGGCTTGAGGGTCAATTTTATGGATTTGTTTCGTGATTTCTTTTACCTGGTCACTGGAGATAACGGAATATAACATAGTTCGTTCTTCTCCGTTATACAATCCAACACCATGGAATAAGGTAGCACCATGGTGAGTAATTTCCTTAATTTCTTGATAAATTTCCTCTGTTTTATGGGAAATAATAAATAGCGTTGTTCTTTTATAGCGAAAGTTTAAAATACGCACCACTTGGGTAGAAGCAAATTGGAAGATAATCGAATATAGTGCAGCGTTCCAACCAAATAAAAGGCCTGCAATAATTAACATTGCCGCATTCCCCAGAAAGATATAATTCCAGGCATCAATATTTAATCGTTCGGATAAAGCTACAGCGATAAAATCACTTCCTCCACTGGTAGCACGTCCCATCAAACATAAACCAATGGCGAATCCATTAATTAACCCACCAAAGATACAGATTAAAAGGATATCGTTTGTAATATAAATAGTCGGTATGCAGTCGGTCAAAATACTGGTTAACACAATCATAACACAAGAATAAACAGTAAATTTTTTGCCAATTGCTTTAAAACTGATGATTGCTGGAATTGCGTTCAATAAAAAGTTAATAACAGAGAATGGTAAGGAAATATGAAAAAATGACTTTCCAATCCGTTGAATCAATAATGTTAGCCCATTAAAACCTCCTGGAAATAAACCACCAGCATCTACAAAGCTTTTGATATTGATTGCCATAATTACAGAAGCAAATACAATTAAAATAATCCGCTTTATTTCATCCAAAAAATCTATTTTATATTTTTTTGTATGCATAAACATCCTCCTTTTCTGCCTTTCCATTTATCTATAGTATACCATAAACCCTTACAGAAGACGATAGAAAACTAGCTCTTCCTAAATAGATTTTTAGATTGTCATAGTTTTGAAAGATTTATGAAAGGAAATTGACGGTTCATATTAACACATTAAAGCAGAAAATCCAGTATACTAAAATTAGCTAAAAAAGGAGGAAATAATATGGAAAAAACAAATCATCCAAAAATCATTTTAATTGCAGCCTCTATTTTTTGTACGCTTGCTTTTATAGTGCTAACTTCTGTTTCGATTTATTCTGATACAAATAAAAACCTTTTAGTAGGAGAGATCGTCTCTCAAGCTAATATATATCAAGGGGAATTGGTTTTGTTACGAGATTTTGGGGATTCAGGCAAAAATAATTTTCGAAACCAACAAGTAATCCAACAAATCAATGATATTTTATAAAGAGCCAATACGCCATTTAACAGATAAAAAATAATGCTTGGTTAAAAATTGAAATAAAACAATTTGTGGATATGGTTTATTTCATATGATATATTTTGCGTGTTAATCTAGGTTGGTATTTCTATTAAGAAAAACTGGTATATACTACAACATAATATTAATTCAAATGGAATAAGATTGAGAGGAAGGGAAAACAATGGCAAAAATTTGGAAAGTAGGGATTATAGCTTTCATAGCAGTAATCATTTTATGGGGTTCTGGTGTCATTCCAAGGGGGATTGCACAAATCGCAGCACAGCAATATGTCTCTAATTTATACAAAGGATTAACATATGATTCTTTGGATTATTCAAAAGAGAAAGGGCAGTATGAGGTTACCTTTAAAAAGGACAGTGCAGGTTATACTTTTTATTTGGAGGATGGGCTATTTCCAACTAAAGTGACATACGATCCTTTTCAGGGGACAATATAAAATGGTTGGTTCTATAGTAATCCAATTGTTGGGAATATAGAATGAGAACACGTCTATTCGGAGAATGATTTACATATCATTGTTAAAAGCAAAAGGAATGGTTTTAGAGAACCATTCCTTTTTTGTATGAAAATTTTATATGGGATGTTTAGGCATATTTTTTACAGGTAGTTTCTTATACTATATTGAAACGGGGTGAAAAACCATGCAAAAACAAACAGAAAAGCGGCAGGATTTTTTAATTAATGCTTTTTATTATTTGGTGGTTGGCGGAATTGTTTTTATTCTATTCCGATATTTGTTGCCCTATTTAATGCCATTTATCATTGGATTTTCCATTGCTTTTTTACTCAAACCGGTTTCCCATTGGATAGCGGACCATTCCATGTTAAGCCGTAGGGTTGCTGGAGTAGTGGTTCTAATTATCGTTTATGGGATAATCAGTGTTTTATTGTGGTTGCTTGGAGCAAAGCTATTTCATTCGTTGCAGGAATTTTTTGCCCACAGCACAGAATATTTTGAAGAATACATTCTTCCTTTGTTAAAGAGGTTTGGAATTGTTACAGTAGATGCCGTAGCTACTATTTCAACCGACCTTGCATCGGGGACAGAGAGCTTAGTACAAGGGGTTATTTCTAGTATCCAAGCCGGAATCAACGAATTATCTGGCAAAGCAATCTCTAGTTTGGCGGATATTGGAAGCAAAATACCTGAATTTGGATTTAGCTTTGGCTTTTGTTTGATGTCCTCCTTTTTTATTTTAATGGATTATCATAAAGTAACATCTTTTTTTGTCAAACAAGTTCCGCAACGCTGGCGTCCCGTCTTATTTGAAATGAAAAGGCATTGTTCTGAAACATTAGGTTGCTATTTTCGGGCTTACTTGATTTTAATGCTGGTTACTTTTATAGAATTATCCATTGGATTTTGGGTGATTGGTGTACACAACCCTATTATTGTAGCAGGATTAGTTGCTTTATTGGATGCCCTGCCATTGATAGGAACAGGAGGGATTTTGATTCCTTGGATTTTAATAGAGTTTATAAAGGGAGATTACTTTCTTGTCATTGGATTAACGATTGTATATGCGATTGTAACATTAGTAAGAAATTTAATGGAGCCTAAAGTGTTGGGAAAACAGTTAGGAATAAACCCATTACTGACTTTAGTGGCAATTTATATTGGATGCAAAACAATGGGCGTTATTGGGATGATTGTATTTCCTATGTTATTGCGAGTAATCATCAATTTACATCAATCTGGAAGCTTACATTTTTGGAACGATTAAAAACTTTGTTAAAACAATATAAAATACAAGCAAATATTTCATGCTTATTGATGTTATATCCAAAAAAATAATTGTTTTTCTGGTGATTTAGCCATATTGACTTTATTACTGATTCATTATACAATTAATTACAGAAAATGCAGCGATGCTATTTTTTAAATGATTGATGATGGCAAAAAAGACGAAGGCAAAATTGTCTTCGCCTTTTTTGTGCCTGTATTAGGTAGGTGACGTTTTCGTGAACAAAATAAAATTGAAAAAAGATTGTATTCTAAAACGGCTGTTAATGGTGGCTATGAGCGTATTTTTTATGAGCCTTGGCATCACCTTATTGCAGCAATCCAACTTTGGGAACGACCCTTACAGTTGTTTAGGGTTTGGGGTAAGTGGAACGACAGGGATTCCATTTGGTATTATTTTTATGTCAATGGAGTTTGTGTTTTTGATTTTTGTGCTATTTACTGACCGAAGCAAAATTGGTATTGGTACATTAGCAAACATGTTTTTAGTGGGAAACTTAGCGGATGTGATCCGTATTTTATATGAGATGGTATTTCCAACCCCAAGTTTACTGTGGATTCGTATTATTTTTATGATAATTGGGATTATCGTACTTTCCTTTGGGGCATCTTTATATTTTACCGCTGATTTAGGGGTCGCTCCCTACGATGCTGTTGCGCCAATTTTAGGAAACCGTACACCACTGGCCTTCCGTTGGTGGCGGGTGATTACAGATGTGCTTTGTGTCATCGGAGGATTCCTATTAGGTAGCGTAGTAGGGGTTGGGACTGTTATTACAGCGTTCTTTATGGGGCCATTGGTTCATTGGTTCAATGTTCATCTATCCGAGCCATTTCTACAACGTTCGCAGAAAAAGACGTTGTAGCTAAAATTTAAGATGATATCCTTCTTTTTTTCTTGTGAAACGTGCATTGAGTAACTGTGGAAAAGAATGTTATAATAATTTACGTTTTCGGAAATGATTCCGATAATAAATAGATTGTTTTTTGCAAGAGGAAGAGAATTTATGATCAACAGTGTAATATTTGATATTGATGGAACAATTACAGACACCGAGTATCCAGCAATGGAAGCATTGCGTATCACATTGGAGCAGAAAGCAGGGTTACATTATACCCATGAACAGCTAAAAAAATATTTTGGGATTCCTTCTGCGGATACTTTAGTAGCGTTGAATGTACCCGACCCAGATGGCTCTATTGTGAAGAGCTGGAGTAGCTTGTTTTGCGAAATGGCGAAGGAACACACAAAAATATTTGATGAAATTGTTCCTGTATTGGATATTTTAAAAGCCAATAAAATTACATTAGGAGTCGTTACATCCAAAAACAAGATAGAATTTAACGAGAGTTTTGTCCCATTAGGGCTATGCAATTATTTTAAAGCATGTGTAGATTCTGAGATGACAGAGAAGCATAAGCCGTTTGCCGACCCGTTAAATAAATTTTTTGAATTGACAGGAGCGTTTAAACAGAACGCGCTGTACATTGGAGATAGTATTTTTGATTACCAGACAGCCCGTGCAGCTGGGGTGACATTTGCTTTGGCTGGCTGGGGATGTTGTAATCCAGAAGGTATTTTTCCGGATTACTATTTCCATCGTCCCACGGATTTGTTAAATTTATTATGATCTTAAAAGATAGATTGGATTTTTCTAGTATAGACAGGCTTCACAATAAAAATAAAAAATAGGTTTGTATTTTTTTGTATTCTACTATGGACTTTTCCTGTCAAATCAGGTATAATAAGCAATAGTAACAATCACCTTTAAGTTGGTTCAGAGAGGCTGACAAGGCGGTATTTATACATTGCTTTTACTCCCAGTTTTGTAGGGATACTATAGGCAAGCTATAACCGTAATGCAACCAAACTGCCAACTTGGCGGTTTGGTTTTTTTTATGGAAAAGTGGCAGTTTGATAGATTTGCCGTATTCGGAGGATAGGATATGACCGAAAAAACCATTATTTTGGATGATAAATCCATGGCAAGGGCGATTGCAAGAATGGCCTACCAGATTATTGAGCGCAATAAAGGGGTAGAGAACCTTACTATTGTAGGAATTTTTTCCCGTGGTGTGGAAATTGCCCAGCGAATTGCGGAGCGGATCTGGGAAGTAGAACAAAAAAAAATACCAGTTGGTTTTTTGGATATTACACCGCACAGGGATGATATCCAGCCGGATAGCAGTTACCAAGACCGTACAGATATCCCGTTTGGTTATACTGGCAAAACCGTAGTTTTGGTAGATGATGTAATGTACACTGGCAGAAGTGTTCGGGCGGCGATTGACGCATTGATGGAACATGGAAGGCCACAAAGTGTTCAACTGGCAGTGTTGATTGACCGTGGGCATCGGGAATTGCCTTTCCGTCCAGATTATATTGGTAAAAATGTTCCGACCTCAAAAAATGAGCAGATTAAAGTGTCTGTGGTAGAACGGGATGGAATTGATAAAGTAGCAATTGTAGGCTAGGAGGGCTTCATGAGTATTTTACTCAAAAATGGAAATGTAGTGGGAAGCCAAATGGTATCCCAACAAAATATTTTAGTAGAAAATGGAGTAATCGCCTATTTAGGGAAAGATACCCCTGAGGCAGATAAAGTAATAGATTTGAATGGGTTAACTGTACTGCCGGGATTGATTGATATGCATGTACATTTACGTGACCCTGGTTTTACCCATAAGGAAGATATTCACACAGGCTGTTTGGCTGCGGCGGCAGGAGGGGTTACTTCTGTTGCGTGTATGCCAAATACCAACCCGGTTACCGATAGTGTAGAAGTACTGGAGTATATTTTAGATAAGGCAAAAGACGCTCCAGCACGGGTATATCCAGTAGCTAGCATTACCGAAGGATTAAAAGGAGACCAGCTTACCGATATGAAACGGTTGATACAGGCTGGTGCGGTTGCTTTTTCTGATGATGGTAGGCCGGTGGAAAACGCGGCATTTTTACAGCAGGCTATGATGGAAGCGGAACGCCTTGGAGTGAAAGTCATCTCCCATTGTGAGGATTTGAATATTATCAATGGAGGCATTATCAATAAAGGCGTTGTGTCAGAGAAATTAGGGTTGCCAGGGATGGATCGGACCTCTGAGGACAGCATTACAGCAAGGGAAATCGCTATTGCTGCCGCAACAGATACTTCTATCCACATTGCCCATGTTAGTACGGAAGGCTCTGTTGCGCTAATTCGGGATGCGAAACGCCGTGGTGTCAAAGTGACAGCGGAAACTTGTCCTCATTATTTTATTTTGACGGAGAGCAAATTATTAAAAAAAGATGCGGACTACCGTATGAATCCACCTTTGAGGGAAGAACGGGACCGTCTAGCTGTGTTAGAAGGGGTGTTGGATGGTACTTTGGATTGTATCGTAACAGACCATGCCCCTCATACAGCAGAAGAAAAAGCGGATTTTGTCAAGGCTCCAAACGGTGTTGTAGGACTGGAAACCTCATTGGCAGCAAGCTTAACCGCTTTGTACCATACTGGTATGTTGAGTCTTGTGGAGTTGGCAAATAAAATGTCCAGGACGCCGGCCAAAATCTTAGGGATTCCAGGTGGAAAAATAGCGGTTGGAAAACCAGCGGATCTGGCTATTGTGGATTTGGATGAGGAGTGGACGGTATATCCAGAATTACTCCATTCCAAATCAAAGAATACTGTATTTAAAGGTAGAAGTTTCCGTGGTAGGGTAAAAATGACCATGTGCCGTGGAGAAATCGTGTATGATATTTTATAAAGAAAGTGAGAATGTAAGCTATGTCTATGGATCGCCTGATTGAACGAATTATTGAGTTGAAAAACCCAACAGTAGCGGGATTGGACCCAAAACTGGATTATATTCCAGATTTCATTAAAGAATATGTGGTAGCGGAATACGGCAACACCATGCAGGCTGCTGCAAAAGCATTGTTCCATTTTAATAAAGGGCTGATTAAAGCGTTGTGCGATGTTGTTCCTGCGATCAAACCACAGTGTGCTTACTATGAAATGTACGGGTTTTATGGTATGGAAGCATTGCACGACACCATTGCCTATGCTAAGGAAAACGGTATGTATGTCATCACGGATGGAAAACGGAATGACATTGGAACCACCATGCAAGCATATGCCACTGCACATTTAGGAGAAACCCAACTGTTTGATGGTAAAAAAGCTGCGGCATTTGATGGTGATGCGTTGACAGTGAATGGATACCTAGGCAGCGATGGAATCAAACCACTATTGGATATTTGTAAAACCTATGATAAAGGAATTTTTGCTTTGGTGAAAACCTCCAATCCATCTTCTGGGGAATTGCAGGACAGATTACTGGATGGCAAACCTGTTTATGAAGTGATGGGCGAAATGTGTGAGCAATGGGGAGAAGAACAGCGCGGAAAATATGGCTACAGCTCAGTAGGCGCAGTAGTAGGCGCTACTTATCCGGAACAACTGACCACATTGCGTGAAAAATTGCCGCACACCTTTTTCCTAGTACCTGGTTATGGAGCCCAGGGTGGCGGAGCAAAAGATGTTGCCGGCGCATTTAAAGATGGTATTGGCGCGGTAGTAAACAGCTCCCGTGGTATTATGTGTGCTTATCAGAAAATGGGAATGGACGGCAGGGATTATGCCCAGGCTGCCCGTTTGGAAGCAATCCGTATGCGGGATGACATTAACAGTGTATTATAAATAATTATTTTTGGGATAGAACAGGATTGATTTAGGAGGTAACTATGTTAGAACATACCAAAAAAGCGTATTTGTTGCTGAGCGATGGTACCTTGTTTGAGGGATACAGCTTTGGGGCAACAGGCACAACTATTGGTGAGGTTGTGTTTACTACAGGTATGACCGGCTATGGGGAAACTTTAACCGACCCAAGCTATTATGGCCAGATTGTAACGCAGACCTTTCCTCTGATTGGAAACTACGGCGTCAACCAGATGGACCACGAAAGTGACCGCATTTACCTAAAAGGATATATTGTACGGGAGTGGTGTGACCAGCCATCCAATTTCCGCTGTGAAGGGGATATCAATACTTTTCTACAGCAACAGGGTGTAATTGGAATTTACGGCATTGATACCCGTAGCTTAACTAGAAAGATCCGCGAATTTGGTGTTATGAACGGCATGGTAACCACCGAGCCAATTACAGATAAAGAAGCAGCGTTAAAGCAAATCCGTGAATTTGAAATCACTGATGCGGTAAAATCTGTTTCCGGCAAACAGATTGTTGATTTTGTAGACAATATTTCGGACAAAATGACAGCGGTATTGCCTTCCACCAAACCAAATACCAATAACAATTTCCATATTGTATTGTTTGATTTTGGATATAAATATAATATTGCAAGATGCCTGGCAAGAAGGAATTGTAAAGTTACCGTTGTTCCATACAATACTACTGCGGAACAGGTGAAGGAATTGAACCCGGATGGCATTATGCTCTCTAATGGACCAGGTAACCCAGCAGAAAATGTGGAAGTAATTGAGACTATCCGAGAGTTAGTAAAAATGCAGATTCCGATATTCGGTATTTGTCTGGGGCATCAGTTAATGGCACTGGCAAATGGCGCAAGAACTGAAAAATTAAAGTACGGCCATCGTGGTTCCAACCAGCCAGTAATTGATTTGAATATTGACCAGACATTGGTAACCAGCCAAAACCATGGTTATGCCGTTGTAGGGGACAGCATTCCGGAAGGTGTTGGCAGAGTGAGCCATGTAAACGCAAATGATGGAACCTGTGAAGGGGTTGAATATTTTAACGCTCCAGCCTTTACAGTACAGTTCCACCCAGAGGCAAGAGGGGGTCCACTGGATACTGATTATTTGTTTGACCGTTTTATGAAATTGATCGAAGACCACAAAAGGAATCAATAATCAACCGAAAAACGAGTAGGACAAGCGGGCTACCGCAGTAAGATGAATTAGGAGGTTCACTCATGCCGTTAAGACAGGATATTAAAAAAGTACTTGTAATCGGTTCTGGTCCAATTATCATTGGGCAGGCCGCTGAATTTGACTATGCAGGCGCACAGGCGTGTACTGCTTTAAAAGAAGAAGGCTTGGAAGTTGTATTGATCAACTCTAACCCTGCTACGATTATGACGGATAAGGCAATGGCAGACCATATTTATATCGAGCCATTGACATTGGAATCCGTAAAACGGATCATTGAAATTGAAAAACCGGACAGCCTTTTGTCCACTTTAGGCGGACAGACTGGCTTGACCCTTTCCATGCAGTTGGCAAAGGATGGATTTTTGGATAAGCACAATGTAAAACTGTTGGGCGCAAACCCGGAAACCATTGATAAAGCGGAGGACCGCCAGGAATTTAAGGATACTATGGAGAAAATCGGACAGCCTTGTATCCCTTCCAAAGTAGTGGAAAACCTGGAGGATGCAAAGGCATTTGCCCATGAAATTGGCCTACCAGTAATTATCCGTCCAGCATTTACTTTGGGCGGTACAGGGGGCGGTATTGCGGAAACATTTGAGGAATTTGAAGAAATCGCCACAAACGGACTTCGCCTTTCCCCAATTACCCAAATCCTGGTGGAAAAATGCATCAGCGGTTGGAAAGAAATTGAATTTGAAGTAATCCGTGACTCCAAATCCAATGTAATCACCGTCTGCTCCATGGAAAATGTGGACCCAGTTGGGGTACATACTGGGGACAGTATTGTCGTTGCCCCTGCGTTGACTTTGAGTGACCGTGAATACCAGATGCTTCGTACTGCGGCATTGGATATCATCAATGAATTGAAAGTAGAAGGCGGCTGTAACTGCCAGTTTGCTCTGCACCCAGAAAGCTTTGACTATGCGGTAATTGAGGTAAACCCACGTGTGTCCCGTTCTTCCGCATTGGCTTCTAAAGCAACCGGTTATCCAATCGCAAAAGTGGCAACCAAAATTGCCATTGGGTATACATTAGATGAAATCGTGAACCAGGTTACCGGTTCCACCTATGCTTGCTTTGAACCAGCATTGGATTATGTGGTAGTAAAATTCCCAAAATGGCCATTTGATAAATTTGTTTATGCAAAAAGAAAACTGGGTACCCAGATGAAAGCTACTGGGGAAGTCATGAGTATTGGCACCACATTTGAGCAGGCAATGATGAAATCCGTCCGTGGGATTGAATTGGGACTGGATACATTGGATCTGCCAGAGTATCAGGATAAGACAGACGCAGAAATCGAAGAGTTATTATCCCAAGTAGATGACCGCCGTATTTTTGTGGTTTACCAGGCAGTAAAACGGGGAATTCCATTTGAACGGATTCATGAGATTACAATGTTTGACGAATGGTTCCTGGCAAAATTGAAAAATATCGCGCAAATTGAGGAAATGCTGGAACATCAGGAATTAACTGATGAACTCTACGCCCGTGCGAAAGATTTCGGCTTCCTGGACAGCACCATTGAACGTCTATCCGGACAGAAAATCCAAAATAAAAAGACTGCTGTTTATAAAATGGTTGATACCTGTGCCGCTGAATTTAAGGCGCAAACACCGTATTTCTATTCCACCTATGATGAGGAAAATGAAGCAGAACAGTTTATTGAACGCACCAATACTGGTAAGAAGAAAGTAATTGTATTTGGCTCCGGTCCAATTCGCATTGGGCAGGGTATCGAGTTTGACTACTGTTCGGTACACTGTGTATGGACGCTGAAAGAATTGGGTTATGAGGCAATTATCTGCAACAATAACCCAGAAACTGTTTCCACTGACTATAACACAGGTGACCGCCTGTACTTCGACCCAGTTTATATTGAGGATGTAGCCAATATTATTGCCACCGAAAAACCTTATGGTGTTGTAGTACAATTTGGTGGGCAAACAGCCATTAAACTGACCAAAAAATTACAGGAAATGGGTGTGCCAATTTTGGGGACTTCTGCCGACAGCATTGACGCTGCGGAAGATAGGGAACGTTTTGATGAAGTATTGGAGAAATGTGGAATCCCACGTCCAGCTGGTGAAACGGTATTTACAACGGAAGAAGCGTTGGCTTCTGCTGACCGTTTGGGCTATCCTGTGCTGCTCCGTCCTTCCTATGTATTGGGTGGACAAAATATGATCATTGCCCATTCTGACAAGGATATTATCGAATACATGGCGATTATTACTTCCCATGAAATTGAAAACCCTGTTTTAGTAGATAAATACATGATGGGCGTTGAAGTGGAAGTTGACGCTATCTGTGATGGAGAGGATTTCCTGATTCCAGGTATTATGGAACATATTGAACGTGCTGGAGTTCACTCTGGGGACTCGATTTCTGTCTATCCCGCACAGAACTTGTCTAAATCCATTCAGGAAACCATTATTGATTACACCCGTAAACTGGCTCTGGAATTAAAGGTATATGGTTTGTTAAATATCCAATATGTGGTATATAACGGTCAGGTATATGTCATTGAGGTAAACCCACGTTCTTCCAGAACGGTTCCATATATCAGTAAAGTAACCAATGTTCCAATGGTGGATTTGGCAACCAAAATTATGTTTGGCGCTAAATTAAAAGATTTGGGTTATGGTACAGGATTATATCCAGTAGGGGATTACGTAGCTGTAAAAGTTCCAGTATTCAGTTTTGAGAAACTGCACAATGTGGATATTCAGTTGGGGCCTGAAATGAAATCCACCGGTGAAGTTTTGGGGATTGCGAAAACCTTTGAAGACGCCCTGTTAAAAGGTCTGATTGCCGCTGGCTATGAAATGGGCGACAGACAGGACAAAAAAGGTGTGTTTATCACAGTACGTGACAGCGACAAACAGGAAGTTGTGGATGTAGCGGAAAAATTCGCGGATATGGGATACACCCTTTACGCTACCGCTGGAACTGCTAGCAGATTGAACAACAATATGATTCCAACAAATGTGGTGAAAAAGATCCATGAGGATCCAGAACACAATACCATGAAATTGATTGAAAGCGGTAAAATTGATTATGTGATTTCCACCTCCGCAAAAGGTAGGATTCCAGCACGGGATAGTGTAAAAATCCGCCGTAAAACAGTGGAATTATCCATCCCATGTTTGACTTCCTTGGATACCGCCAATGCGCTGGCTGACTGTCTGGCTACTCACCGCACCATCCAAGATGTGGAAATGGTTGATATCACAAAAATTTAGCCTTGTTACGTAAGGCGAAAACCAGATTGCACCATGTGGAATTTTCGCATGGTGCAATCGTACTATCTGAATAGGAGGCCGTATGAAAACAGGAAAATATTTGGTTTTAAAAAAAGAAAACCTGGCGAAAAATACCTATAGCCTGTGGATTAAGTGCCCAGAAGTAGCACAGGAAGCACAGGCAGGCCAGTTTGTACATGTAAAAGTGGAAGGCTTTAGTCTACGCCGCCCAATCTCTATCTGTGAAGTGACAGAAAAGGCAATCCGCATTGTATTTGATGTTCGTGGAGAAGGTACAGAAGCAATGACGAGGATAAACCAAGGGGATATGATTGACTTATTGGCTCCTTTGGGCCATGGGTTTACCTTGTTGGAACCAGAGAAACCAATTGTTGTATTAGGGGGAGGAATCGGCGTTCCACCAATGTTGGAAGTGGCAAAACACTATGGAACACAAGCCAAAGCGATTATTGGATTCCAAACTGCCTCCAAAGTGATTTTAAAGGAAGATTTCACCCAATATGGCGCTGATGTGACTGTGTGTACTGATGACGGGACAATGGGCGTTCATGGTTTTGTAACCCAGGCATTGGAAGAACATCTAAAACAGAGTACCCCTGCAATGATTTATGCTTGTGGACCCAAACCCATGTTAAAGGGGATTGTGGAGATGGCAAAACAGCACAACATTCCATGCGAGGTTTCTTTGGAAGAACGGATGGCATGCGGTGTAGGAGCCTGTCTGGTATGCCAGTGTAAACTAGTGAAAAATGGGGAAGAGTTCAGTGCTCATGTTTGTAAAGATGGCCCTGTGTTCCCAGCAGAGGAGGTGCAGTTCTAATGGCAGATTTATCCGTAAAAATTGCAGGAGTTCCATTTAAAAATCCTCTAATTACAGCTTCTGGAGCATTTGGTTATGGGAAGGAATATGAGCAATTATATCCTTTAAGTATATTAGGAGGAATTTCTACCAAAGGGACTACTTTGGAACCCCGTTTTGGAAATCCAGCCCCTAGGGTTGCGGAAACACCGGCTGGGATGTTGAACTCGGTTGGGTTAGAAAATCCAGGATTAGACCACTTTATTCAGGAAGGATTGCCTTACCTGTTGCAAAAAGATGTGACCATTGTTGCAAATATTGCGGGAAGCACGATTGAAGATTGTGTGGAAGTTTGCTCCCGTTTGGACGAAACAGATGTCCATATGATTGAACTGAATATTTCCTGCCCAAATGTAAAACACGGCGGCGCGGCGTTTGGAACTTCCTGCACTAGTGCGGCTGAGATTACAAAAGCCGTGCGGAAAGCGACCAAAAAACCGTTGATGGTTAAACTCTCCCCAAATGTAACCGATATTACCGAGATTGCAAAAGCAGTAGAGTCTGAAGGGGCGGATGCTGTATCTTTAATCAATACTTTGTTAGGGATGAGAATTGACATCAACAGCAGGCGTCCAATTCTAAAGCAGAATGTGGGCGGTATGTCTGGCCCAGCGGTTTTCCCAATTGCAGTGCGGATGGTTTGGCAAGTTGCCAATGCGGTAAATATCCCAGTCGTAGGGATGGGTGGTATTTCCCGTTGGCAGGATGCTGTGGAAATGATGATGGCTGGAGCGGCTGCGTTCCAGATCGGTGCGGCGTTATTCAGTAATCCGATGGCACCAATAGAAATTTTGGAAGGTCTAAACCAGTATTTAGAGGATAACGGTATTCAGACAGTGCAGGAAATTGTAGGCAGTGTACAGCCCTGGTAACTATTGTAAAATGGGTATTAGCAGTTGATTGAACGGTTTGACCGGGTTTTTATGATTGTAAACAGAAAAGCTGACAGTAAATAGAATTGTTTTTCTCATAAAAGGTTACAAAATTAAATATTTTAAAAATAAATTGCAGAATTTAATTGAGGAAAAACCTTTGTTCTGCACAATGATATAAAACATAAATTAGGAGATATGGTATGAAAATTATGGCGGTAGATTTGGGAGAAGCACGGACGGGGTTAGCGGTATGCGACCGTACCGAATTTTTGGCTTCTCCAATTGGTGTAATTCATGAAAAGAATTTTCATATGCTGGTACAAAAGGTTGCTGTTGCCGCCAAAGAATATGGCGTGCAGATGGTGATTATTGGTTTGCCAAAAAATATGGATGGTAGTTGTGGAAGCCGTGCGGAAAAATGCCAGGAATTTGCAGAAAAATTAGGGGAAGTTATCCCACTGCCGATTAAAATGTGGGATGAACGGCAGACAACCATGCTGGCAGAAAAATACTTGAATGAAAATGATATCCGTGGACAAAAGCGGAAAGATATGATTGATGAGGTAGCAGCTACTATTATACTGGAAAGCTATTTGGATTATCGGAAAAACCATCCAGAGGAAAAAGAGTCCATATAATCCTTGCATGAAAACAACAAATAAAAAAGCATCGGAGAAAAAATCTCCGATGCTTTTTTATTTGATTTAATAGGGAAGAAACCAGATAGTATGTTGTCTGGTTCCATACATGATAAAGCGTTATTCAGTGTCCTAGAATAAGCTAGTATCAGTCCTCTATGTAAGTCATCATTTCAGTAAATGATAGGATCTATTTGAGTTTTTCGATATCTTTTATATAAATAGAAACTTCCCCACATTTCGGGCAGATCGCAACTTTTGGTTTTCCCATTCTGCCACCAAATAATTTCTTTTCATCGGAAGATAGGACAATCCCATATCCAGCGCCCTCCACTTTTATTGCACAATTTTCTTTCATTTCACTACCACATCGAATACAATTTCTCATTTCCATACCTCCAAAATTTTCAACTATTTTATTATAATCAATAAAATGGCATAGTATCAATTTAGAAGAGATTTATTAGAACAAAGTGCGATTTGTATTTTAAGATGCAAATCTTGGCTAAAAGGCACGTCTGATTATAATGCTGCCATATAAATTTCTTTTACCTGTTCTGCATTTAATGGCATATAAGCGTGTTCCAGAGCGGAAGCTGCTTTTTGCGCCATAATATCCAGTTTTTCTGTTCCAATTCCAACTTCAGTTAAGGTAGATGGCAATCCCATCTCTTTGAAATAAGCAGCAGTTTGGTCGATTGCTTTATTTGCAATTTCATAGTCATCTAAATCGGAGGAAATCCCCCATACATTAATGCCATATTCCCTGAATTTTTTAACTGTATTGTCGTTTAATACATAACGCATCCAGTGTGGAGTTAAAATCGCAAGCCCTACGCCATGGGTAATATCATAATAAGCGCTAAGTTCATGTTCCATTGGATGGACTGTCCATTCCACTACTTTTCCAAGTTTTAGGAAATCGTTAATTGCCCAACTGCTCGCCCACATCAAATTTGCTCGGGCTTCATAATCATCTGGATGTTTGACAGCATAAGCTCCATAATGGATACAAGTCTTTAGCAGTCCTTCTGCCATACGATCCTGCATATAACCTTGGACATTGGAAAAATATGCTTCAAAGATATGGGACATAATATCCGCTGTACCAGCCGCTGTTTGATATGCGCTTACCGTTTCTGTATAGCTTGGATCCAAAATAGAAGCCATTGGTCGCATCAAAGGATGTCCTGTACCCAATTTATCGTTAGCATCCATATCAGAAATAACAGCGAAGGTATCCATTTCTGAACCCGTTGCGGAGAGAGTCAAGATGGTGACAATTGGCAGTACTTTTGTAACACAGCTGGCATCCTGTACAATATCCCATGGATCGCCGTCATAGCATGCCCCAGCAGCTACCACCTTCGCACAGTCAATCGTAGAGCCACCACCAATTGGCAATACAACTTCAATCCCTTTTTGCTTGCAGATTTGTACCCCTTTCCGTACTGTGGTAATTCTTGGATTGGGTTCCACACCAGAAAGCTCTTCATAAGTGAACCCGTTTTCTTTTAGAATATCAGTAACACGGTCGTAAATCCCATTTTTTTTGATACTGCCGCTACCATAGACAAGCAGAACTTTATTACCGTATGGTTTTAAAGCATCCGCTAAATGTTCTATTTGACCTTTCCCAAAATAAATTTTAGTAGGAATATGATAAATAAATTGTTCCATAATTGTTTCCTCCTTATCATAAATGATTCTATGTTTCAGTGTAGCACAATTAAAATCAAAACACAATAATGATATTTACTAAAAAATTCTATTTTTGTTCTGTAATATTCCAGTATGTCAAATAGGAGGCATTCAGGGTATTTGCCCATATTATTTTTGTTTTCTTAAAAGTAAACTTTATCCATATGTATATTTGTAATTTGAGTGTTTTTATGATTGATATAAGAAAAATTGATATCTAGAAATAATTAGAAACTTACAGGCGAAATCTTGAAAACAGTTGCCGTTTTAGGTTGTTTTTGGTATACTTGAAATAAGTAAAAATTACTCATATTATGCTTAAATATAGAATATGAAAGAGAAATTTGTTTGGAGGTAGCCTATGGCAGTACATCATAAAAAAGGAAAAGGAATAGCACGGCCGATACAACTGATTTTATTTTTTGTATTTGTAGCGGCGATTATTGGTTTTTTAGCTTGGATGGCGGTAAACGAGCAAGGAGATGTAAACCAATTTGAAACATCTTCTATTGCTTCTTCTGAAATAGAGTCTTCCCAAGAAACATCCTCTGAGCCTGAGGAGCCAAAAACAACTCAGGTCAGCCTAGTGGCGGTTGGAGATAACCTGATGCACGATACGGTAATTGACGGAGGGTTACAGCCGGATGGGACTTATAATTACGATTCCTATTTCCAGAACATCAAGCCGGATATTGAGCAAGCTGATGTGGCAATCATCAACCAAGAAACTATTTTAGGCGGTGCCTCTTTAGGGTATTCTGGTTATCCTTGTTTTAACTCTCCGCAAGAAATGGGAGATACTTTAGTCCGCACGGGTTTTGATGTAGTACAGCAGGCAAGCAACCATTCGATGGATAAAGGCTATCAGGGAATCCAAAACGCAATTGATTACTGGAAAACTAGCCATCCTGAGATTATGACATTGGGGTTGAACGAAACACCGGAAGAACAAAATGAAATTTCTGTTATGGAGAAAAACGGAATTAAAATGGCATTCTTAAACTATACCTATGGATTAAACGGTATCCCTTTACCGGAAGATAAGCCTTATTTAGTTGATATGCTGGATAAAGAAAAAATGGCGCAGGATATCGCCAAGGCAAAAACCATGGCAGATGTAGTGATTGTGCTTCCTCATTGGGGTACAGAATATGTATACGAGCCGGATAGTATGCAACAGGAGTACACTACGTTTTTTGCAGAGCAAGGAGTAGATATAGTCATTGGGACCCATCCTCATGTAGTGGAACCGGTGGAATGGGTTACTCGCCCAGATGGAAAACAGATGTTGGTTTATTACTCCTTAGGAAATTTAATTTCCTGTCAGGACAGGACTCCACGAATGCTGGGTGGCATGGCAAGGATTACAATACAAAAAACAGGGGAGGAAATCAGCATTACCAATGCAGGCATCACCCCATTGGTAACCCATTATGAAAGTCGCTCTAACTGGAATTTTGGCGTCTATAAATTAAATGAATACACGCAAGAATTGGCTTCCAGACATGGAATGCGTCGGCATGATAGCAGCTTTTCCTTAGAAGAATTAAATTCGTTAGCACAACAAGTATTAGGTGACTTTATTCAGTATCCAACATTAAATTGATAATGATGAATTAGAAAAAGGGCCTTTTTCGATAGAAAGGATTGGAATAGCATGAAAATAAAAGAGTTATATCAGGAAAACCAGCCTCAAATTTCTTTTGAGGTATTTCCACCTAAAAAAGAGAGTGACGCGGAAACCATTATGGCATCATTGGATCAGATGACAGCATTAAAACCAGCTTTTATTAGCGTTACCTATGGGGCAGGAGGAAGCGGAAACAGTGGTAAGACAACTGAAATTGCTTCTGCTATTAAAAATAAATTTGGCGTGGAATCATTAGCCCATTTAACCGCAATCACAGCGAAAAAAGAAACTATTGCTGCGACATTACAGGACCTAAAAGCACATCAGATTGATAATATTATGGCATTGCGTGGGGATATCCCAGTTGATTTTACAGGAGATCCTAATGGAGATTTTTTGTATGCGAAAGATCTGATTGCCTATATTAAAGAGCAAGGGGACTTTTGTGTTGGGGCTGCCTGTTATCCAGAAGGTCATATTGACTGTGCTGATTTACAGGCTAATTATGACCATCTGTTGCAAAAACAGCAGGCTGGTGCGGATTTTTTTGTATCCCAGCTGTTTTTTGACAACCAGCAGTTCTACCGTTTCTATGAGGAAGCTAGAAAACATGGCGTTACAGCACCGTTGATTGCGGGGATTATGCCGATTTTAGGGAAATCCCAGGTTCAGAGGATGATTTTCACCTGTGGAGTAAGTTTGCCTTCTCGTATCATCCGCATTTTACATCAATATGAAAATGACCCTGAGAGTCTAAGGCAAGCGGGAATCGAATATGCCTGTGAGCAGATTGAGGATCTATACCGTCATGGAATCCATCAAATCCATGTGTATTCCATGAATAAACCACATATCGCGCAAGCCGCGAAAACAAAATTTGACCAATTGACCAAATAGGAGAGAATACATTGGAGTTTTTACCAATTGATAAACAGGAAGTGCTGCGTTATCTGGGATATCAAGGGCAGAAAATCGATGTCGGACTAGATGAAATGATTAATTCTTGTATTCAGCAATGCCAGGTATTTTCAATTCCTAGATATTGCTATCAGATTTTTGACTGCCATCCGGAAGACGACTGCATTGTGTTAGACCATACCAGCTTGCGTTTAAAAGGCAATTCTATTTATGAACATTTAAAAGATGCCAAGCGGGTAGCTGTAATGGCTGCCACTTTGGGGGCTGCGTTTGAAAAACAAATCCAAGTAGCAGAAAAAATGTCTATGACAAAGGCTTTGGTGTTGGATTCTTGTGGAACAGAATATATAGAGAAAGTTTGTGATACCATAGAGGAGGAGATCAAGCAGGTTGCCGCGAGGGAAGGATACACAACGAATTTCCGTTTTAGCCCTGGCTATGGTGATTTGCCATTGGAGCAGCAGCCAGAAATTATCCGTTTATTGGATACTTCCCGAAAAATTGGATTAACTTGTACACCAACCTTGATTATGTTGCCCAGAAAATCAGTAACAGCCTTGATTGGCTTTTTGCCTCAGGGGCAGCAGCAGGAAAAAGCAAAACCATGTGATATTTGCCAATTCCGTGAAACTTGTAAATTGCGAAAAGAGGGACGAACCTGTGGACGTTAAACAATATATTTCTGAACACATTTTGGTTTTTGATGGAGCAATGGGAACCATGCTCCAGAAAAAAGGATTGAAAACAGGGGATCTACCAGAATGCTTTAATATCACCCACCCTGAAATTGTTTCTGAAATCCACCGAGAATATGTTCAAGCTGGCTCAGACATGATTACCACTAATACTTTCCAGGCAAACCGTTTTAAATTGGAGCACTGCGAATATTCTGTGGAACAGCTTATTACTGCTGGTGTTAAACTGGCAAAACAATCCGGCTCTAAATTTGTGGCGTTGGATATCGGCCCTTTGGGGCAATTGATGGAGCCAATGGGAACGTTGAAATTTGAGGAAGCTTATGAAGCTTTCCGGGAACAGATGGTAGCAGGGGAACAGGCTGGAGCGGACTGTATCTTATTGGAAACCATGTCCGATTTGTATGAAGTAAAAGCCGCAATCCTGGCTGCGAAGGAACATACAAAACTACCTGTTTTTTGTACCTTAACCTATCAGGAGGATGGCAGAACATTTGTGGGAGCTGACCCAGTAACAGGTACTATTACACTGCAAAGTTTAGGGGTAGACGCTTTGGGAGTAAACTGTTCCCTGGGGCCAAAAGAACTCACTCCAGTGGTAGAACAGATATTAACTTACGCTACGATTCCAGTGATGGTACAGGCAAATGCAGGTCTGCCACAAATCCGTGAAGGGCAGACAGTATATGATGTTACACCAGAGGAATTTGTTAGCTATGTTCGTCCGATGGTGGAGCAAGGCGTACGCATTATTGGCGGATGTTGTGGAACAACCCCTGATTTTATTCGGGGACTTCGGGAGGTAGCAGATCAGCTTCCAGTAGTCTCCAACCATCCAAAAAGAGTGACAGCAGTTACTTCTGGTACAACCAGTGTCATTTTGGATGATGGTGTGACAGTAATTGGAGAAAGGATTAATCCAACTGGGAAAAAGAAATTGAAAGAAGCACTCCGTTCCCATCATATGGACTATATTATTGGGGAAGCGATTGATCAGACACAAAGTGGGGCTGATGTATTAGATATCAACGTGGGACTTCCAGAGATTGATGAAGCTGCCATGATTGCAGAGGTCATCCGGGAAGTGCAGAGCGTCAGCAACCTGCCGATTCAGGTGGACAGTTCTGATATCGCAGCAATTGAAAGTGGAGTGCGTGCTTGCAATGGTCGTCCGATTATTAACTCGGTCAACGGCAAGGCGGAAAATATGGCGCAAGTATTCCCAATTGTAAAAAAATATGGTGCGGTTGTAGTGGGATTGACATTGGATGAATCTGGGATTCCACAACATGCGGAGGACCGTTTTGCCATTGCCAAAAAAATTGTAGATACTGCAGCAACTTATGGGATTCCAAAAGAAGATATTTTGATTGACTGTTTGACGTTAACAGCCTCTGCC
Source organism: Massilioclostridium coli (assembly GCF_900095865.1). GTDB lineage: Bacteria > Bacillota > Clostridia > Oscillospirales > Ruminococcaceae > Massilioclostridium > Massilioclostridium facile. Next base: position 300,821 of record NZ_FMIZ01000005.1, read on the forward strand.
CAGCAGGATGCTGTATTGGATACATTGCATGCGATTCAACTGGTAAAACAACGGCTTGGCGTGAAAACCGTGCTGGGTGTGAGCAATGTTTCGTTTGGCTTGCCAAACCGCCCACTGCTAAACAGCATTTTTTTATCCGCCGCATTTGGTGCCGGTTTGGACGCTCCAATTTTAAATCCAATGAGTGTGGATATGATGAAAGCAGTGGATACCTTCCGCGTTATCAACTGTCAAGATAGGGATGCTACCTATTATATTGAAAAATACGCCAATGCGGACCAGACAACAACTGCTGTAGCAGGCGATTTGGATTTAAAAGATATGATTATCCAGGGGAGAAAAGAGGAAGCCGCCATAAAAGTACAAGAGATGTTGCAAACCATCCCTCCATTGGATTTAATTGACCAGTATTTTATCCCTGCTCTAGATGTTGTAGGGGACCGGTATGAAAAAGGCAAGATTTTTTTGCCACAGTTGATGCAGTCCGCTGAGGCAGTAAAAGCTTCTTTTGAAGTGCTAAAAGCAAATTTCTCAGAAGGAGAAAAAACCGCATCCAAAGGAAAGATTATTGTGGCAACCGTGTTAGGGGATATCCATGATATTGGCAAGAATATTGCCAAAATGCTGTTGGAAAACTACGGTTATGATGTCATTGACTTGGGCAAGGACGTGCCAATTGAAAAAGTAGTGCAGACAGCAAAAGAGCAAAAGATTCAATTAGTTGGATTAAGTGCACTGATGACAACTACGGTAAAAAATATGAAAGATACGATTACCGCTATCCGGGATGCTGGATTAAACTGCAAGGTAATGGTAGGCGGCGCAGTATTAAATGAGGAGTACGCTGATTTTGTGGGCGCAGATTATTATGTAAAAGATGGACGGGAAGGTGTTCAGATAGCACAAAGACTGTTCAACGAATAAGGAGGGGGCAGCTGTGAGGCGCAGCGGTGTATTAATGCACATCAGCAGTTTACCTTCCCCATATGGCATTGGGACTTTGGGGAAGGCTGCTTATGATTTTGTCGATTTTTTATGGGAAGCAAAGCAAAAATATTGGCAGGTGCTTCCGGTTAATCCAACGGGGTATGGGGATTCCCCTTACCAGAGTTTTTCTGTTTTTGCGGGAAACCCCTATTTTATTGATTTGGAACTCTTGCAGCAAGAAGGGTTATTGTTGGAAGAAGAAATCCAACAATGTGATTTTGGTGGAAGTGAACATTATGTGGATTACGAAAAGATGTACACTTCCCGTTACCATTTGTTAAAGTTGGCATTTTCTCGTTCCCATTTAAAAGAGAACCTGGAGTATCAGCAATTTTTAGAGGAAAACCAATTTTGGTTAGATGATTATGCCTGCTATATGGCAATCAAGGAACGGTTTGAAAACCAATGTTGGCTTTCCTGGGATGAAGGGGTTGCGACTAGGTTTCCGATGGCAATGAAAATATATCAACAGGTCTGTAGTAAGCAAATCCGGTTTCAGAAATTTATGCAGTTTTATTTTTATCGCCAATGGAAAGCGCTGAAACAATACGCGAATGAAAAAGGAATTTTGCTAATTGGGGATATGCCTATTTATGTTGCGTTGGATAGTTCGGATGTTTGGGCAAATCCAGAATTATTCCAACTGGACCAGAAAACAAAACGTCCTATACAAGTAGCGGGATGTCCTCCAGATGGATTTAGCCCCACTGGACAACTATGGGGGAATCCTCTGTATCATTGGGATGCAATGAAACAAAATGGATACCAATGGTGGATTCAACGGACAGCAATGGCTAGCAAGTTATTTGATGTCATACGGATTGACCATTTCCGTGGATTTGATGAATATTACGCTATCCCTTACGGGGATAAAACGGCGGAAAATGGACATTGGGAACAGGGACCGGGCTATGAGCTGTTCCAGGAGATAGAAAAAGCTTTGGGAAAACAGCATATTATAGCGGAAAACCTGGGCTTTTTGACGCCAAGTGTGTTTGGATTGTTAGAGAAATGTGGATTCCCAGGGATGAAAGTTCTGGAATTTGCGTTTAATCCATGGGAAGATAATATGTATCTTCCTCATAACTGTGGGAAAGATTCTGTTGTTTATACAGGAACCCATGATAATGATACTGTCCGTGGCTGGGCAGATTGTATGCCGCAAAATCAGGTAGAATATGCCATGGACTATTTGAATGTAACCCAAAAAGATCAGTTGCCTTGGGCTTTTATCCGTGCTGCATGGGGAACAGCCTCCCAGTTGGCCATTGCACCAATGCAGGATATTCTGGAACTAAATAACGATGCAAAGATGAATACCCCTTCTACCTTAGGCTGGAACTGGAAATGGCGTATGGATCGCCATGCAATCACACCAGAATTAGCCCATCGATTGAGAAGAATAACGGAAATCTATCAACGTGCAGCATATTAATAGCATCAGTGGATTTTCATAAAGCAATAAAAAATAGGTAGGCTTTTTTGCCTACCTATTTTTTATGGAGTTAATACAAATCATTTTAAGAAGGATAAATGTATAGAATTTTTTATATGTTATAGTTAAAGGTTATACGATAAATTAGTGATAAACCCTTAAAAAAACAAGTAACTTAGTAGTTGTTTCGATAGTTAATTGGTAACCTCTCTAAATAGAAGAATTTTCTGGGTTTTCCGGTGATAAGGGTTGGATAAACATTACCAAAAAAGCAGACAACAAAAGGGCACAACAGATTAGAACAGATTTTTCCGCAAAAAAATGGGAACACCAAGCCCCTATTCCTGCTCCTAGAATAAAAAATAAGATGATGCCATAATACTGTAGACTTTTATTCCGTTCCTGCTTGTCTTTTGTAATATGATATTGAAAGAGTTTTTCAGTGGCGCTGCGTAAATTCCCGGTACACATTGTAGTGGCATATGCATTCCCATTTACTTTGCGGAAACTTTGTACTTGTAGAGAACAAATAAAAGAAATTGCCACATTTGCGATTACATCGAATGTCCCCCTAGGAATAAAAGCAACTATAAGTAATATAATAAATTCTGCACCAACAGTAATCTGCCTCCAATGGATATTAGTATGTTGCCGAAAGGTTCTTCGGATTAATTCAGATACCAGTATTCCAGCTGCAAAGGCAACAATAGGGATGAAATAATACAATACCTGGATAAACTTTCCTTCCGCTAAATTAACTCCCAACAGCACAATATTTCCTGTTTGCGCATTGGCAAACACGTGCCCACGTAATAAATAGCTATAGGCATCTAAAAAACCACCTGTAACAGCCAATAACGCTCCAATCAAAAATGTTTCGGACATCTGCTTATCCTTTTTGAATGGCATGAAGCATCACTCTTTTCTTTTGGTATAATATGAATTATAAAAAATAAAATATGTCATTCATTATTTATTATACCAGATTAATAAGGAGAAAGAAAGGAATAAAATGAAATAAAGCTCTATAAAACTTGCAATTTTAAAGTTGTGGTTATCGTAATAGAGCATAAGCTATCGTATTATAAGGAAGATTTAAATAGGAAGAAAGATACTTTATCAATTTAATCGTTTATAGAACAAAGGATTAATTTTAACAGAAAGGTTCACTAGACAAGTGTTTTGTATGAAAAAAGCCCATACAGAAATTCTGTATGGGCTAAAATAATTTTTTATTTAATGATACGGATACGGATAACACCGTCAATTTCGTTTAATTTTTGTTCTACTACATTACCATTTCCATCAACGTCCAACATGGTATAAGCATATTCCCCACGGGAAGTGTTCACCATATTTTCAATATTTAAACCATTATCGGAGACCATAGTGGTTATCTGGGAGATAATGCTCTTTATATTTTTATGGATGACACAGATCCTTGTATCACCTGTGCGATCCATATGAGCTGCTGGCATGTTAACAGAATTTTTGATATTTCCATTTTCTAAGAAATCCATCAGTTCTTCCGCAGCCATACTTGCACAGTTATCTTCGGATTCTGGAGTAGATGCACCTAAATGAGGTAACAGGATGACATTTTCTTTTCCTAATAAATCATTATTGGCAAAGTCAGCTACATAGCAGCCAATTTTATTGGCATCCAAAGCTTGTGCCACATCAGCGGTATTTACCAGTTCACCACGGGCAAGGTTGATAATGCGAACACCGTTTTTCATCATTGCAATGCTTTCGGAGTTAATCATCCCTTTTGTGTCCGGTGTTGCAGGAACATGAATGGTAATATAATCACAGTTTTCGTAGATTTCTTTTAAGGAATTAGAATGGTTTACTGCTTGGGATAAATTCCAGGCGTTATCAACTGAAACATATGGGTCATATCCATATACTTTCATACCTAATTCAACAGCAGCATTGCACACCAGAACACCGATAGCACCTAAACCAATAACCCCTAATTTTTTGCCTTTGATTTCTGGGCCAGCAAACTGGGATTTTCCTTTTTCGCATTGTTTGGTGATTTCAGCATCAGTTCCTTCTAAGTCTTTTACCCATTCAATTGCGGATACAATCCGGCGGGAAGACATCAGCAATGCTAAAATAACTAGTTCTTTTACAGCATTTGCGTTTGCACCAGGGGTGTTGAATACAACGATGCCCTGTTCTGCGCATTTATCTAGTGGAATATTATTGACGCCAGCTCCAGCTCTTGCAATACATTTTAAGGATTTTTCAAATTCGTATTCATGCATGGAAGCAGAACGGACCATAATAGCATCAGGATTGGTGATTTCATCCCCATAGTTGTACCCTGTAGCAGGGAACTTTTCTAATCCAACTGGGGAAATCTTATTTAAAGTTTTAATATTATACATAAATAATCCTCCAATGGTAAAACCAAAGATTAGGCGTTTTCTTCTTCAAATTTTTTCATAAATGCTACCAACGCTTTTACTCCTTCTACAGGCATTGCGTTGTAAATAGAAGCCCGCATACCGCCTACAGTACGGTGCCCTTTTAAGTTGACAAAACCAGCAGCTTTACTTTCTGCTACAAATTTTTTATCCAGTTCTTCATCCCCAGTAACAAATGGAACATTCATCAAAGAACGGGAACCTGGCTCTACAGTACCTTTAAATAATTTAGAGTGATCTAGGAAATCATATAAAATAGCTGCTTTTTCCTCGTTGATTTTTTTCATATTTTCCAGGCCGCCAATTTCTTCTTTTAACCATTGGCAAACAAGACCACACATATAGATGGAATAGGTTGGTGGTGTATTATACATGGAACCATTGTCCGCATGGATTTTATACTGGAACATGGTAGGAGTGCCTTCTTGTGGTTCCCCAATTAAATCTTCTCGGATAATCACAACGGTTAAACCTGCTGGACCCATGTTTTTCTGTGCTCCTGCATATAACACGCCAAATTTGGATACATCCAAAGGCTCGGATAAAGCCATAGAGCTGATGTCCGCTACCAGTGGAACGTTTCCTGTTTCAGGTAGTTTTGGCCACTTTGTACCATAAATAGTGTTGTTTAATGTAATATGTACGTAATCAGCTTCTGGATCAAATTTCATTGCATCTACATCCGGGATATAGCTAAATGTTTTATCAGCAGAAGAAGCAACCTCATTTACAGTACCATAACGTTTTGCTTCTGCCATTGCTTTTTTAGACCATTGTCCTGTTGTCACATAATCTGCTTTATGGTTTTTGGTCATCAAGTTCAATGGAATCATAGCAAATTGAGAAGATGCCCCACCCTGTAAGAATAATACTTTATAGTTATCAGGAATATTCATCAATTCACGAAGCAAAGACTCACAAGATCGAATAATTGCCTCATATTCTTTAGAACGGTGTGACATTTCCATAACGGATTGCCCGGTAGCTCCATATTCCAGCATCTCATTAGAAGCTTTTTTCAGCACCCATTCCGGCATCATAGACGGTCCTGCGCTAAAATTGTAGACTCTGCTCATTGTAATTCCTCCAAATAAATTTTAATGTAATAATGATAAGGAAATCCACTCGATTGTTAGGTTCCCTGAATAATGGTGATCTAACGAATAAGGTTAGATTACATATTAAATCTATTATAGACCTAAATAGTATAGTACGTCAATGGGTATGTTAAATATCTAACATAATTTTTGAAACACAGTTTAAACCTACCAATTATCAACAGTTTTTATTAGTTAATTTAACCAAAGATTTTTGTTTCTTTATTATATGCAAAAAACTAAAATTCCTTTGTATAAAAATTATCCCAATGTTCCATAATACTAATGTTCCACTTTAAAACAATTTTGTTTTGAGGGGGTGTTTTGTGAATTTAAAATAATGGAGGAATTATTGCATGAAAAAGTTAAGGTTCGGAAAATCAAAATTTTCCGGAAAAGGATTTTATATAGCATTGGCAATTAGTTTAGTTGCAGTAGGTACTGCTACTACTGTAGCAATTTCAAAAACAATTGGGGATTTATCTGGTGATTCCCTCAATCTTCCTTCTACAAGCAGTGTCAGTGAGTGGGGATATTCTGATGTCACAAAAGATGTAGATAATACCAAAAGCGATATTCCAAAGGTAAGTTCTGCTGCTCCTTCTTCTGCGCCGGCTTCTTCTCAAGAACCTGTGTCTTCCGCTGCTACCCAAGCAAAACAGGCAAAGTCAAATACCTATGCGATGCCTGTTACTGGAGAAATTACCAAGGAATATTCCAATGGAGAATTAGTAAAATCCGAAACTATGGGGGATTGGCGAACTCATGATGGAATTGACATCAAAGGGGATGCCAATACACCAGTGAAAGCCTGTTGCGATGGTACGGTTAAAGAAATCAAAAATGACCCTATGTGGGGAACTTGTATTACATTAGAGCATGCGGATGGATATACTAGTTATTATTATGGGTTATCTGAAACTGCCCAGGTAAAACAAGACCAAACAGTTGCGGTTGGAGATGTAATTGGTACCATTGGAACCACTAACCAGTTGGAAATAGCAGAACCTTCCCATCTCCATTTTGGCATGAAAAAAGATGGAAAATGGATTGACCCTACTAGTGTAATCAAGTAGTTGATTATAAAAAATAATATTTTTTCAAAAAGCTTTTCTTGTGGCAACTGTACGCCGTGATGAAGGAAAGCTTTTTCATTTTATCTCTCTATATTTTTATTATGTCTTAAAAAATAAAATTTTAATGCTATTATTGCATGGAGGATAAATTGTAATTGAAATAGAATAATTGTTTCCATTATATCAGATCTATAGGTTAGAATTTATTTTTTTATTGTATTGCACCGAAAGTGCATATAAGCAAGATAAAATAGTTCCAGTTAAAGCAATCTCTAGGCTGGAATAAAAATCAACTCTTATTTTTTATAAATTAATATGGTAAAAAACACTTGCAAATCAATTTCAATTGTGGTATACTAATTGAGCAACTTATGGGGGCGTAGCGCAGCTGGGAGCGTGTCTGAATGGCATTCAGAAGGTCGTGGGTTCGATCCCCATCGTCTCCACCAATCACACATTGACAGTGTGGAGATGTGTGATTTTAAATGGGAGCATAGCTCAGCTGGGAGAGCATCTGCCTTACAAGCAGAGGGTCATAGGTTCGAGCCCTATTGTTCCCACCAATCAAAAGTGGAATTACCAATCAGTAGTTCCACTTTTTTATTATGTTAAATATTAATATTTGAAAAAACATCTGGTAGATACCTTCCAGATGTTTTTTTCTTTTTAACATAATGGTAAAATTAAATTTTTGAAATTGTTATTTCGATTTTACTAGGATTTAAGATACAATTAGTTTAAATATGATAGAAGATACCGCTTCATTACTTTACAATAGGATTGCGATACAATCGTATGTAGTAAAATTAACAGGAGGTAGTTATGAAGGTAAAAGAAGTAGTGAAGAAGTTTAGCGTGGTTGTTATGTCAGCCGCTATTCTGGTATCTTCTCTTAATATCGGTTTAATAGCTAGTGCTACCAGCGAAAAAATCGGTATGGGGGATATTAACTTTTCCTGGAGTAGAGAAATCTATAACGATGTTTCTCTCTCTCATATTATGAGTGAAAATGAAAGTGGCATACAGAAAGCATATACCACAGAATTTAATCCAACAACCTGTGAAGTAAAACCAGTATTAAATTATGGTGATTATGTTATGGGCGGAGATATTATGTCCGATATGATTTCACAGGTAGAACAAAACGGTGATAAAGTAGTATTTGCTATTAACGGGGATGCTTACGATACTTCCAATGGTGTATCCAATGGTTTGATGATTAAAAATGGGCTGTTGATTTCTACTTCAAATGGAAGCGAAGCAGTTGGATTTAAACAAGATGGTACTGTTATTTATGGTTCTACTAATTTAAATATCAAAGCAACAGCAGGTGATACTACCATCCCAATTGCCCATGTCAATAAGGAAAGAAAACTGGATACCAGTAATGTATACTTATTGACAGAACAGTTTGATAAGGCTACACGTTCTACACAGCCAGGAGTTGAGGTTGTTTTAAATGTAACAACCGATGGCTATCAAGGGGTCCAAATTGGTAAATCCATTACAGCCACGGTAGAGAGCGTAAACCAGGTAGCTGCTAACCCGGATAAAAATAATACACCGATTGGGAAAGGGCAAATAGTTCTTTCCGTCCATTCTGACAGCAGTCAATATGCCACACTAAGTGGATTGTCAAAAGGGCAAGAGCTTACCATTGATGTGCAAAATAATAATGCTGATGTAGACTGGAGTCAGGCACAACAGGCATTAGGGATTTTTCATGTGCTGATGAAAGATGGCGTGGTAAACGAAAGTGCTCTGTCTGATACAGCAGTTCACCCGCGTACCGTATTTGGCACAAAAGCGGATGGTACTGTTGTTGTATTCCAATGTGATGGACGCCAGCCAGGTTTTGCAGATGGTATGACATTTACTGAGATTGTAGATTATATGAAAAGTCTAGATTGCGTCAACATCTTTAACTTTGATGGAGGCGGAAGTTCTACAATTGCTGTTACACTGCCAGGGGATGAAGAGGCTACGATTTTGAATCGCCCTTCTGACGGCAATGAACGTGCAAATTGCAATGCTTTATTATTTGTTGCAACTTCTGAAGCTATAGAAGGCAATCCAGTACAAAAACTGCATGTTTATCCAGATACAACAGAAGGCTATGGCACAAAAACTTTATTGCTGGAAAACGGTAAATTAGGGTTCCGTGTAGGAGCAACCGACAATAATTATCATTATACAACAGTAGACCCGGAAAACCTTGTTTATACAACAGAAGGGGATATTGGAACAATTGAACAAGATGGTGTTTTAACAGCGGCATCCGGTACCCATGAAGGTAAAGTAATTGTAAGTACAAAAGATGGTTCCGCAAAAGGAGAAATCGAGGTTAGCACAGTAGATAGCATTACAAAATTAACTGCTGACCGTTCCATTTTATCCGTTGCCCCTTCTGGAACAACACAGCTTTCTTTCACAGCGGAATACAATGGTATTCCTGTGGAACTGACCAGTGAGGCGTTGAGCTTTGAATTATCCGATCCTTCCTTAGGTTCTATCCAACCAGATGGTACTTTTACTGCTGCTGATACCCAGGGAACAGGGGAACTGCGTGTTTCTTATAAAGACTATTCTTTGGTCATTCCTGTAGAGATCGGTAAATTACCAGTATTACTAAATGATTTTGAACAGCCATTAGAAGAAACAGGCTGGATGTGGAGATATACGAACCCACAAAATGGCGGTAGTGGGAAAATGTCCATCAACTATGATGAACGCTTTGTTCGTACTGGGGATGGCTCTCTGAGAATTGACTATGACTTTGCAACAAAACCTGTAACAGGGACTATTGCCATTGAGGCTGGTCCAAAAGATACCTTTTATTTGGAAGGCCAACCAAAAGCAATTGGATGTTGGGTATATGGCGATGGCAATGGCGCATGGCTGCGTATCCAGTTGGCACCTGCTGCCTATGTAGGCGATACCTATGTAGACTGGGTTGGCTGGAAGTACATTGAAACAGAGATTCCATCTACTGCTTCTTTCCCTTATCAATTAGTTTATGGCGTACGTTTACTGTGTACTCCAACTACACCAGTTCAAAATAAAAAAGGCACTATTTATGTAGATGGCTTACGTGCTGTTTACGATTTTAAAAATGACGATACCAAAGCGCCAGAGCTAGTTCCTGATACAGAAGTGACACCAGCTGATGGCGCTACAAACGTAGGGCATCAACCAGATATTTCTATGACAGTATATGATCCAGCTGCGGAAGGGGAACCATATACTGGCATTAATACAGAACGTACAAAACTTTGGATTAATGGCAAGGTAATGGACAATGTGTTACATGAAGTCCAGCCAGATGGTTCTGTAAAAATAAATTATATTCCATCCGCCTTGACATCGCTTCGTTCTGGACTAAATAAAATCAAATACCGTGTAGAAGACAATGCAGGAAATAAATTTTTTAAGGAATGGTCTTTTACCGTAGAAGGATATAATGTAAACCTGGAGGAAATCAAGCCGGAAGGAGAAAAAGCCTCTGCGGGAAGTACGTTTGATTATATTATCAACGCAAACGATTATAAAAACTTTGAACAGTTTGACCTTGACTTAAGCTATAATCCTGAATATGTAACCCTGGTTTCTGCTACTCCAGATAGCCGTGTGACAGTACAGAACCAGGAGATTGATGAAGAAACCGGCTCTATCAAATATACCTTAACCGGAATGAAGGATTTAGCAAAAGATGAAAATAATCCTTTGGTAAAGCTTCGTTTCCAGGTACAACAAAATGCTGGCGGTTTAACTGGAATAACAGTAAACAAAGCTGTAGTACGTGAAACTGGAGAAGTAGAAGGGACAGACTTAGTTTTGGAAGGGTATGACAAAGAAATTGCGTTTAAATATACCCTTAGCTGGAACGGTTCCACAGTAGGTGGACAAACTACACTGACAGTAAAAGACAGCGAAGGTAATCCAGTACCGAATATTGGATTCCAGGTAACCAAAGATGGGCAGGAAGTTGCTTTGGAAGGCGTTACAAACGAAAACGGTCAGTTGGAAACCAGTTTATTTGGCAGTTATCCAGCAGGGAGCAATTTTGAAGTTTGGGTAAAAGACCAAGATGGCGCTTTGAGTAACCGTGTTGAAATCCCGGTATTTGAAAGCTTGGGCAGCCCAGATCCTTCTAAAATTGTGGTAACAACAGGGGAAGACCCATCTACAAGTGTTGGAATCAGCTGGGAAACCAGTTTGGATATTCTCCAAGGCAATATTGTAATTGGCAAACAAAGTGATTTATCCGATGGCAGAACAATCGCAGCAACCAATAAAACAATCTTAACGACTTTAAATTCTTACGACCGTAACTATCAGGCATGGGATGTGTCTGTAAACGATTTGGAACCCGATACCACTTATTACTATAAAGTAGGACAAGGGGAACATTACAGCGAAGTGAAAAGTTTCACCACAACTCCAGCGGCAGGAAACGATGTAACAATTGGGTTCTATGGAGATATCCAAGGTGCATATAACCGTTTCCCAGATGCAATTGAATCTCTAAAGAGCCTCTATCCAGATATTGATATGAGCTTGATTGCTGGGGATGTATCTGATAATGGACACATTTATACAGATTGGTCCTCGATTGACAGTAACTTTGGAAGTTATCTTTCCAGTGGCATTTGGGCGGCAACAATCGGAAATCACGATTCTTACTTTGACGCTCAAACCTTTACCTCATTCTTTAATGGGCCATCTAACGGAACCTACTCCACCCCTAGAAACTACTGGTTTACAGTGGGCGATATGGTAATCTACAATTTGGACACCGAAGCGGTATATAGTTATGACCCTGACTTTTCCGGTCAAATTGCTAAAATGAAAGAAGTATTCAACAATTCCGATAAAACATACAAAGTTGTATTGATGCACCGTTCTTCCTATCCGTTAAATTACGATGAAGCGGATGTACGTGAACTCCATACTACATTTGATGAATTAGGGGTTGACCTGGTTCTTTCCGGACACGATCATATTTATAGCAGAACAGAAATGTACAATGGAGAGAAAGTAACGGATGGTCAGCAAGGCACAATGTATATTGTAGGTGGCTGCTCCTCTGGTTCTAAATTCTATGATGCAGATAGCAATGGAAGGCCTTGGCAAGATGTTGTATATGATGAGAACAACCCTGTATTTTCTGTGTTAAAACAGCGGGACGGAAAACTTTATTTTGAAGCATATGCTATGGAAAACGGCGAAACCAAAATGATTGACAGTGTTGAAATTCAAAGCCATAGTTTAAAACAGGTAGATAAAACAACTTTAAATTCTGTAATTGACTATGCAGAAGACGCAGCCGATAGCCCTGAATTTGATAATGTAATTGCAGATGTTCAAAAAAGCTTTACCTTAGCTTTGGAAAACGCAAAAGCAGTGGCAGCAGATGATACTGCGGTACAAACAGAAGTGGATGCAGCATGGCAGGCATTGTTGACCGAAATCCATAAACTAGGCTTTGTCAAGGGGGATATTACTTCTTTAGAAACTTTGGTAAAACTGGCAGAAACTTATGATATGAATGATTTTGTAGAAGCTGGCCAAAAAGAATTCCAAGACGCATTGAATGCAGCACAGGCGATTATTGCGGACAAAGACAATGCAATGGCTGGTGAAATTGAAACAGCAGAAACCAATCTATTGAATGCAATGTTGAACCTGAGATACAAAGCGGATAAATCCATCTTGGAAAAAGTAATTTCGGAAGCGAATGAAGTTGATGCTAGCACATACACAGCGGAAAGTTATGCAGTATTGACAGCAGCAGTAGCGGAAGCAAATGCAGTCATGAAAAATGAAAATGCAACCCAGAAAGAAGTAGATACGGCAGTGCAATCGGTACAAACAGCATTGGATGGTCTGGTAGCAGTAGATGGAACAGCTTCAGAAGAAACAATATCATCCACTGATGACGTAGCAATTCAAACCGGACAGAAATCTACAACAACAAAATCAAAAGCAGCAAAAACAGGGGATGTTACCCCAATTGCAGGAGCCGCAGCATTGGTAGTAGCGGGCGTAGCAGTACTGTTATTGCAAAAAAAGAAATAATATAAGATAAATACCATAAAAGTTTTTCTCTAATAAAAAATAAAACCGGGGAGCCAATTTGGTTTCCCGGTTTTATTATCCTATATTTTTGAATTTTAGAGAAAGGTAAGATTAACCCATAAGGAATTAGTGTTTCGTTGAGGAAACAGCACTTTTTTTGGAACGGAAACAGTCTTTTAACCATAAAAGGTCTTTTTTCTTAACACAACCCAATGCGAACAATAGAACAATATAAATTACAATTGTAATACAACATCCTGCGCCAATCATTAACCAACCTTGGAATCCGTAGCCGGAAAGTAACTGGCAACCCAGACGTACCAACAATCCAGTAGCAGCGGCAGCAATAGCAGGCTTTACCATCCAATTTTTATAATCTGGCTTTACTCCTGTTACTTTTAATAACCTTCTCAAATTTAATATAGAAGTAAATAGATTACTTCCGATCATAATCCATAGGAATGCTTGAATCCCTCCCAATGGAACAAACAGCCAAATAAGCCCAATTCTCAGAACGGCGTCAATAATATTGTACTGCATTGGCTTCATCTGTTCTCCAATCGCATTTAAGATGCCCACAGTTACCATTTCCAAATACATCAATGGACAGATAAAACAAAGCATTTGCAGCATTTGCCCTACTTGCTGTTCTCCATAAAGGAGAACTCCAATTTCATTGGGGAAAATCATAAATAATGCCACAATGACAACACTCATTAACAAAGTTAATTGTAGCACTTTACGCACAGCACGGCTGACGGTTTGGCATTTTCCTCCCGCATTAGCTCCAGCTACTTCAGGAATCAGTGTGGTAACTAAAGCAGATAATAATGAGGTTGGAAAGGCAAGTAACGGTAATACCATCCCTTTTAAAATTCCATATAATCCAATTGCCTGACTGCTATCTCCACCAGAAAATACTTTTAATCCTGCGATAATCATCAAGTTTTCAGCCAAACGTAGTAAAGAATGAAAAGTAGAACTAAACTGGATGGGTAAAGAAATTTGCAGGATTGTTTTCATGGCAACACGACGTTTATAAACCTGCTTTTTCTCTTTGGTTTTACCTGCAAAATACATACATACGGCATATACACAAGAAGAAATTTCACCAACAGTCATCCCTAAGACAGCCGCTGCACAGGCATATTCATCTCCATAAGGGAGCCATAATTGGATGACTACCATTATAAATGCCATTTTTACAATTTGTTCGATAACCTGTGCAGAGGAAGGCATAAAAGACTTCCGCAATGCGTAATAATATCCTTTGATACAGGCTGCAACTGCCATAAATGGAATACTTGGCGCAAGATATTTGAGGGAAAGTACAGTACGAGGGTCTTTTAATATGTAATTGCCTAAGGGTTCGGCACACCAGAATAACAGAAAGGCAACGCCTAAGCTAACCAGTAAAGAATAAGTAACCGACATACGAAGCACAGTTTTTTTGCTTCCATAGCGGTTGACCTCCAATTGTTCCGCGACCATGCGGGAAACAGCGATACTGATTCCGGAGGTAGCGAAGGTAACCACTAGCATATATAGAGAAAGGACCAGTTGGTAAAGCCCCATTCCTTCGGCTCCTAATTGATTGGAAATATAAATGCGGAAGACAAACCCTAAAATTCGTGTTAAAATAGAGGCGGCTAATACAATGATTGCCCCTTGTACAACAGTTTTTTTACTCATCTAGCACCGCTTCCCATTCTAAATTGAATCATTTTTACAATAAATACTCAGTGAATTATATGGGAAACCATAAAAAAACATACCATAAGTTTTGTATTATGGTATGTTTTTTATTATAGTAGCAATATTTTTATTTCAAAATGAAAATGGGATACTGCTATTGCGGAATTTCTTCTTTTGGGTAAAGCAGCTTTTTATAAGTGATGGCAAATAAAACCAGTGTGGTACATGCAGCAATAATATCCGCAATGGGTTCTGCAAAAATGATTCCGTTTACTCCAAAGAATACTGGTAGAATGAATGCAAATGGAACTAACAAAATTACTTTTCTAAGCAATGCGATAAATACAGAAGTTTTAGCTTGTCCTAGGGCCAAAAAAACCCCCTGACATCCTTGCTGTGCCCCGAAAATCCAGACGCCTGCTAGATAGATTGGCATCAATTTTTGGGTTAAATGTAATAGCTCTGGTTCTTGCGTAAACATTTGAGCAAAAAGCTGTGGAAAAAGAATTGCTATGGTACAGGTAACAGTGGCAAAACAAAATGTACTAATTACCATCAACTTAGAGGCCTTTCGTACACGTTTGTATTGTTTTGCACCATAGTTATAACTGATAACTGGTTGAGCTCCCTGAGTAATCCCATTGAGTGGAATTACAATCAACTGCATAATACTGAGCATAATTGTCATAGAACCAACATAAAGGTCGTTCCCATAATGTTGAAGACCTGCATTAAACACTAAACTGATCAAACTTTCGGTGCTTTGCATGATAAACGGGGATATTCCTAATCCAGCGATTGCTTTTAGTATGGTTTTATCTGGTTTCATCAAACAAAACCGGATTTTTAACTGGCTTTTCGAACTGGTTAAAAAAGCAATTACCCAAATTGCACTAAGAGCTTGGGAAATGATAGTTGCCAAAGCTGCACCCTGTACTCCCATTTGGAATATAAATATAAAAATTGGATCTAAAACAATATTCGTAACTGCACCAATCAATACCGATAACATTGCAGTTTTCGCAAAGCCTTGGGCACTGATAAAGGAATTTAGTCCTAATGCCATTTGGACAAAGACGGTTCCTAATACATATATAGTAATATATTGGTTCGCATAAGGGTAACTGGCATTACTGGCTCCAAACAGATATAGCAAAGGCTGTTTGAACATGAGAAATATTACTGTTAATACTATCGAAAAAAATAACAGAATAGTAAACCCATTGGAGAGGATTTTTTCTGCCGCTTTATGGTTTTGTTGTCCTAATTTAATCGAAGCTAATGGGGCTCCACCCATTCCAACAAAGTAGCTAAATGCAGCAATTAGTAGAACAATAGGGAAAGTAACACCTACCCCTGTTAAAGCGATATCCCCTATTTCTGGGATATGTCCAATATAAATGCGGTCTACAATATTATATAGTACATTGATTAGCTGTGCGATAACAGCGGGAATTGCTAGGGATACCATTAATTTTCCAACTGGAGCTTTTCCCAACCGTTCTTCTTTTTGCAAAATAATATCCTCCTCATTATTTTTCTATCTTTTATGTACTTCATTAGTATACTAAATAACATAGTACACGTCAAACCAAAGAAAAATTGTATAAAGTTTTGCCTTGTTTTTTAGTGGATTTAAGAATTGACATCTTCCTGGAAAATTGTTACACTTAAAATTGTTTAATCCATACAAATATTTTTTTCATTAAAAAATATTTATATGACAAACAATGGTGTAAAGAAAAAATGAGGTGAAGAGAAAAAATGAAAAAAAGAGGCATTAGTTTGCTGTTGGCAATTGCCATGGTACTAACTGTGATATGTAGTACTTTTGTGCAAAGTTTTGCAAATAATGTTGCAACAGCTGACGGCACATTAAAAATCGAAGATGGCAAATTGGTAGTTTCCAATATTCAACAGGAAACTTTTTACCATACCGATCAGGTGTTTAGTGGCGACTATACTGTAGAAATGCGCGCTAGAGTAAACAACCAAGCGGTTGGACTGTTGCTTGGGCAAGGTGGTAACAATGCGGCAATGTGGAGTTTGGCTACAGTAAATCCACTTGGCGTATGGGTCCATCCAATGAACAACTGGGCTGGCGTTGTAAAAGTGCCATTTGACCAGGTTCAAAACGGAAGATGGGTTACATTAAAAGTGGCAATCCAAGGCACAACTGCGACCACCTATTTAAATGACCAACAAGTACATCAATACACTGTACCAGAAGGTTCTACAGATGGTCCTATTGGTCTGCGTTTTTCCACTACAGAATCTGCTGACCTTGATTATTTAAAGGTATATCAAGATGGAAAAACGATTTGGGAAGATGGTTTTAATAAAATTGACTCAAATAAATGGGACTTCCCTGCTCCACAATCCGGCACAACTGGAGATGGACGAGTATGGATTGATAATGGGCAGCTGGTTGTTCCAGGTGGCGGAGATGTTACTTATACATCCAAACAGAACTTCAGCGGGGATTATACCATTGAAATGAAAGCGACTGTGCATAACCAGGCTGCTGGTTTGTGTTTTGGGTCTGGAAGCCCAAATCCATCACTTTGGATTTTAGCTTTGGTGGACCCATATGGTTTGTGGGCACATCAACCTGGAAACTGGACAGTAATTGATAAGGTTGCGTCTGACCAGGTGAAAACAGATACTCCTGTTACTATGAAAATTGATATCAAAGGCACTACGGTTACTACTTATCTGAACGACCAAAAAGTACATGAGTGCCAGATGGACCAAGCTACAACTTCCGGCCCATTAAAACTGCGTTTTGCCGCAACAGAATCCGCTGATATCGATTACGTTCGTGTAACCCAGAACGGACAGATTACATGGCAAGATGAATTTGAATTTATTGATACAACAAAATGGGACTTTGTCCCTCCAGCAGACGATGTTGTCAGCGATGTTCCAGAATCCTATATGGAACCAATATGGGAGGGTACTACTGCTTATGAAGAAAGCGTTTGGCCCATTGCGGAACAGGATGGAACAGTAAAAGATATTCCATTATTGTATCATGCAGATAAAATTTTAACTGTCCAGAATTTAGCTCGGACAGTCACCTACCAAGAAGGAAAAGACTATACTCTTGTGGATGGGAAACTGCATATTCCAGAAGGTTCTAGTATTCCAGTTACTTCCTATGATACTTATCATCCTTCCACTGGTGCATTTCCAGATGGGAATGGTGGATATGTTTATTGGGAGGAAGGCACAGGGATTGTAACAAGGCAGATTTATGTTACGTATCAACATTCTGATACATGGCAAGGGGACAAACCTGCTGATAAATCGAACTTGCTTCCAAAAACCATTCAACGTTTGGAAAATAGGGAAGACTTAAACATTGTATTCTATGGGGATAGTATTACCGAAGGATATAATACCTCCAGTTTTGTCAATACAGCCCCATATATGCCAAAATGGTCTACTTTAGTGACCGAATCTTTGAAAAAGGCTTATCCATTATCTAATATTACAGAAGTGAACACCGGTTTATCTGGTCAGGAAACCCCTTGGGGTGTTCAGAATATTACCGAACGTGTTACCAATTATGACCCTGACTTGGTAGTTCTTGCATTCGGTATGAATGATGCTGGACAACATCGTTCTCCACAAGAATATGTGGCAAACCTTCAGGCAATGATTGACGCAATCCACGCAAAAAATCCAGATTGTGAAATTGTTCTTGTTTCCACTACATTGCCAAATCCAAATGCACCAGGATTCCAAGGTGAGCACGAAGCATATGAACAGCCAATGTTGGCTATGGAACAAGAAGGTGTTGTTGTCGCAAATATGACAGCAATGCACAAAGCGTTAATTGAGAAAAAATCTTTTGAAAATATGACTGGGAATAACGTAAACCATCCAAATGATTATTTGGCACGTGTTTACGCACAGGTGATTTATCAAACCGCGTTTGGGGAACATCACGATGATATTGGTGATTTAAATGATGTATCCTATGTAGAGGGCAGTAATGACCCTTATCAAACATTGGATATTGAATTGCCAGAAAATATGTCTGGCCCAGTGCCAGTATTGGTATTTATCCATGGTGGAGCATGGGTAATTGGTGATAAAACAGATGAAGAACTTGGTGGTATACTAGATGCCGCTTTGGCAGAAGGATACGCTACAGTACGTGTGAACTACCGTTTAGCACAAAATGCACAATGGCCAGCACAGATCTATGACTGTAAAGCCGCTATCCGTTTTATCCGTGCAAATGCGGAAACCTACAATTTAAATCCAGATCAGATTGCTGTTATGGGATGTTCTGCTGGCGGACATTTGGTTCAAATGATGGGTGTTACCAATGGAAATCCAGAATTTGAAGATCTCTCCATGGGTAACGCGGATGTTTCTAGTGATGTTCAGGCAGTTGTTTCCATGTATGGTATTTCTGATGTAAGTACATGGCATCAGTCTGAAGAACAATTAGGAAATATTATTGGTAATGGAAAAGACCCAATTTCTATGTTAATTGGAGATAACTATACAACAGAGCAGGCTTTGGCAGTTAGTCCAATTACTTATGTATCTTCCAATACAGCTCCTATGTTTATTGGGCATGGTAAAAATGATACGTTAGTAGATGTAGAACAATCCTTTAATTTAGCAGAGAAAGTAAAAGAAAACATTGACCCAAAATTGGTAGATACTTATTTCCCTGAAAATGCAGCTCATGCTCAACACGATGCATGGAATAATGCAGAAACAATAAAAGTAACCTTGAATTTCCTGCAAAAACGTTTCTTCCCAGAACAAAACCTTGATTCTGACGAAAATACCCGTCCAGGATATTGGAATGTAGATTTGGCAGGATACCAAAATAAATATCTTGGTTTACAATATGCGGACCAATCCCCAACACAAAAATTACACCTTGTTCTTCCTGATGAAGGAGAAGGTCCATTCCCAGTAGTGGTATTTGTACATGGTGGTGGATTTGCAGGTGGTAACTCTACTGGAAGTTCGGTATTGTATACGGCGGAAGGCGCATTACAGGCATTGGATCGTGGATATGCGGTTGCGATGGTAGACTACCGTTATAGTCCAGAAGGTTATTTCCCAGAACCAATTTATGATGTGAAAGCAGCAATCCGCTATTTAAGAGCAAATGCAGAAAATTATCATTTGGATTCCGCAAACTTTGCAATTTGGGGTGAATCCGCTGGTGGATGTATTGTTGACTTTGTTGGTACCACCAACGGTAACCCAGCTTATGAAGATTTATCTATGGGAAATGCGGAATATTCTAGTGAAGTACAAGCAGTTGTTTCTTGGTATGCAATTACTGATTTAGCAACTGATCGAAATGCTCAGTACCGTGCAGCGTGGTTAGGTTCCAACGCTGGTAATATGGATGTTATTAAAGATTCCAGTCCAATTAACCATGTAACAAAAGATGCCCCAGCATTTTATTTGCAGCATGGTATGGCAGATAATGAAGTGGACTATCAGGATAGTGTAAGACTGTATGAATCTCTGGTAGAAGCAACTGGAAATTCAAATATAACATTAGAACTATTCCCTGGTATTACCCATGCAGTGAAAAAATTCTTGCAGCCAAACAATGTATCTAAGATTGTGGATTGGTTGGATGAAGTACTGATATTCTCCGGTGATACCCAAGTAGATAAAACAGCACTGGAAACCCTCTACAACCAGGTAAAAGATACTGATTTGAACCAGTATGTAGATGGAGAAGCAAAAGATACCTTTGTAGCAGAACTGGAAAAAGCGAAAAACCTGATTGCGAATGAAGAAGCAACCCAGGAACAAGTTAACGAAGCAGTAACAGCACTGCAGAATGCTTATGACGCACTGGAAAAGAAACCAGTAGAACCAGTGGAAACCAATAAAGATATCCTAAACAAAGTAATCGTATACGCAGAAGAACAAAAAACATCTGATGACTTTAACAATGTTATCGCAGATGTACAGGAATCCTTCAACGCAGCATTGGATGCAGCAAAAGAAATTGCGGCAGATCCAGCAGCAAGTCAGGATGCAGTAGATGCAGCATGGAAAGCATTAATGACCGAAATTCATAAACTAGGCTTTGTCAAAGGAGATATTACTTCCTTAGAAGCTCTGGTATCCTTGGCAGAAGGCTATGACATGAATGACTATGTAGAAGCAGGTCAGGCAGAATTCTTAGAAGCATTGAAAACAGCGCAAGATTTATTAGCGGATAAAGACAATGCAATGCAGGTAGAAATCGAAACAGCAGAAAGCAATCTGTTGAATGCAATGCTGAACCTGAGATACAAAGCAGATAAATCCATCCTGGAAAAAGTAATTGCGGAAGCCAACGGCAAAGATGCGAACGCATATACAGCGGAAAGCTACGCAGTACTGGAAGCAGCAGTAGCAGAAGCAAACGCAGTGATGGCAAATGAAAACGCAACCCAGGAAGAAGTAGACGCAGCAGTAACAGGTGTACAAGAAGCAATGAAAGGTCTAGTAGCAGTAGAAAAACCATCTACCGAAACACCAGATGACAACAAAGCGGATGGTACACAAACAGGACAAGAATCTACCATAACAAAAGCAAACGCAGCGAAAACAGGCGACGTTGCTCCAATTGCTGGCGTTATTATTCTTGCATTAGCAGGTACTGCAGCCATCCTTAGCCACAGAAAAAAATAAATTGTAATGATTGAATTTAATAGCAAAAGCCTCCTATGAGAACCATAGGAGGCTTTCTATATCTGAAAAATTTTATATTTATGCTGGAAACAAGTGTATTACTTAATTTAGATATTAAAAAAATCAGTAAATAGTGTTTAATTTAAGGGACAATCTCAACAGGTTTGTAAAGGGAATATTTTATATTCGATATATTTTAGCGTCTTATGATAAAAAATATATAACTTGAAATTATATGCTTTATAGTATATTAAATAGTGTTATTAAGCAGATAAAAACCTCTTTAGAAGGATGAAATACCAGCTAAACAATGTTATGTAATAAATAATAGTACAAAATTTGAATGAAAATTAGACGTGGTAAAGTAAAATAATATTTTATTTATAAAAAATGTTCATGTTTCATTGAAAGAATCGTACGAATGCTATTTGATAGATTAATATGTAACATGAAATGATACTCTAAGCGTTTGTTTGATAGAATAAAAAATTAACCAATTGTAGTAACGAGATTTTCTATTTGCTTTAAAGCCCAACAAAGATATTTTTTAGGATGGATACACATTTGGTTATCAGGAATATTAATTACTTGATTGGAGCCGTACTGAACTCCAGTTAATTGTTGATTTGGAGATTGAAGCCATTTTTTAAACTCTGAAATAGGAAGTTTTACGATACTATCTACTTCTTCTCCTGGATAGAAAATAGGGTTTTGAATTGGATAAACAAATACATGGGCAATTTCACGATCAAAAAATTCTGCTATTTGAATTTCTTCTTTTACATGCCCAAGGTACTTTAGATAAGTAGGGTTTAAAATCAAACCGATTTCTTCCATCACTTCCCGGCACACAGCTTGTACCCTTGTTTCACCAGCGTCAATATGCCCGGTAGAAGTCAAGTCGTATAATCCTGGAAAATCCGCTTTATTTTTGGAACGCTGCTGTAAATAAATTTGTATTTCAGACTGGTAAGGGTCGATTACCCAACAATGAATTACCTGGTGGAGAGCCCCTGTTTTATGTGCCATTTCACGGCTCATTGTTTGGATAGGATGCAGCTGGTCATCCACAATGGTTAGCATTTCTTTCATGATACATCTCCTTGTAAAAAGGCCACTATTTTTATTATTGTTTGATGAATTCCATATGGAAAAGATTAATCTTGTAGTTCAATCAAAAGTTGCTTTTAATTATAACATATTAAAACGGAAAAATCTATAAAAGGGGGATGAAGTGATGGAAAGGAAAAGGGCAATAGAAAACAGCGGAATTCCAATAGAATCCCGCTGTTATTATAAACTTATTTGGAATTAAAAATCAACGTCTTCGCCATAGTAGATTGCTGTAAACAGTTTCTCCATTTCTTCCTGAGTAGGAATTCTTGGATTAGAACCTGTACAAGCATCACCAATTGCATTCTTCGCAATTTCAGGCAGTTTTTCTTTAAATTCAGCTTCATTAATGCCAAATTCTTTTAAGGTTTTAGGAATGCTCATCCGTTTGTTGAAGTCATCAATTTTGTGGCAGAGAGCTTCAACAGTATCCAAACCAATAGAATTTGCAATTGTCTGGTATCTTTGAGCAGCAACAGGATTTTTGCTGTTGTACTTGATGACATATGGCAAATAAATTGCGTTTGCACAGCCATGAGGAATATGTCCTGTGCTGAATGCGGCACCTGTTTTATGTGCCATGGAGTGAACAATACCCAACAGAGCATTGGAGAATGCCATACCAGCCAAACACTGTGCATAGTGCATTTGTTCTCTGGAAACAGTACATCCTTCATAAGAGGTTGGAAGATATTCCATAACCATTTGGATTGCTTTGATTGCCAGAGGATCTGTGAATGGTGAATTTAAAGTGGAAACATATGCTTCAATTGCATGGGTCAATGCGTCCATACCAGTATGGGCAACCAGTTTAGGTGGCATTGTTTCAGCCAAATCAGGGTCAACGATTGCAACATCTGGTGTAATATTAAAGTCAGCCAAAGGATATTTAATGCCTTTTTCATAATCAGTAATTACAGAGAAAGCAGTAACTTCAGTAGCTGTACCGGAAGTAGACGGAATTGCCAAGAATTTTGCTTTTGTTCTTAAAGTTGGGAAAGCAAATGGAGTAATCAGGTCTTCAAATTTAGTATCTGGGTATTCATAGAAAGCCCACATAGCTTTTGCTGCGTCGATTGGGGAACCGCCACCGATTGCAACAATCCAGTCTGGTTCAAAATCGCGCATTGCAGCAGCGCCTTTCATAACAGTTTCAACGGAGGGATCTGGCTCAACGCCTTCAA
Organism: Massilioclostridium coli; assembly: GCF_900095865.1. Lineage (GTDB taxonomy): Bacteria > Bacillota > Clostridia > Oscillospirales > Ruminococcaceae > Massilioclostridium > Massilioclostridium facile. Next base: position 324,599 of record NZ_FMIZ01000005.1, read on the forward strand.
ACAACTGCGTTTCAATACCAGCTTCGTTTAAGTTTGCAACAACTTTATCCAAAAAACCAAAGCGTTTCATGGAGCCGCCGCCTACAACAATAATTGCTTTTTTGCCTTTTAAATTTTTCAATTCATCTAAGGTACCTTTACCGAAATAAATATCTCTTGGCAATGTAAATCTAGCCATGGGAATCATCCTCCTGTCGATTGTTCTAAAAACAATTAATATGTACAGTTGAATATTTATTTTTTCTGTACTACTCATATTTTAAACCTTTTGCACAAATAATGCAAGAGGTAAACGGATAAAAAAACAATATTGTTATAACTTTAACAATATATTTACAAAAATTTTGACAGTTTCACAACAGAAAAAGCAACCAGTACAATTTTACTAGTTGCTTTTTATACAGTATAACAATAAGCTTGATGATTTAATTAAAAAATAATGTAATAAACAGCAAACTTAAACCAAAACAAATGGCTTAAAAGAAAATACTTAAATTTAATAAATAAGATTTATCGGATAAATACAGCTTGAATATAGGTACAAGTATAATCTTAAATGAGTACAACTATTTTGGAGACCTATTAGCATATTCATTTTAAACCAAAATAGAAAATTATTTTTGGTATGCGTGACAGATTTCCGCTACATACATGGTATGGTAGCCTTCCTTTTGATACCATTTTTGGATGGAGTCATCCAATGCACAGCTTTCCAGTAGGTCTTGCTGGTACATTTTTCTACAAACAAGAGTGAGTTCCGCTTGTTCAAATGTAGTGGTACCATCCACAAATACAGGGGTTAAGCCAGTTTCTTTGGCTTTATCGAACTCTTTTCCGGAGTGACTGCCACAAAACCTTAAAGCGTCCTTCCAATTTTCTGGATAAAAACTTAGTGTAAAATAATCATTTTGTTCTACAAAAGCTTTCGTATAACGTTCTGGACGGATAAACACAAACGCTACATTTTTTCCCCACAGGACACCAACACCACCCCAACTGGCAGTCATGGTATTATATCCGTTTTGATCCCCAGCGGTTACCAGCATCCATTGTGTGCCGATTTTTTGAAAAGGAGAAAAGGCTAATTGTGAAATATCAAATTCTTTCATAAAAACAGCTCCTTATTGATTTCATCCATAATAGAAAACAATGATTTTTCTTTTATTATAGCACAGTGGTCAAATATGGAATATAATTTTAAGCAAATTGCATAAACATGCAATTGATTTGCTATATTATGCATAAATATTGATGAATATGCAAAAAAATGAATATTTTTTCGAATTTGGGGTTGTTTTTTTCAGATTACTGTATTATAATAAGGACAACATCAATTCAAATGAAAAGGAGTTTTACAAATGGCTGACATTAAAAAAGTAATTTTAGCATATTCTGGTGGCTTGGACACCTCTATTATTATCCCTTGGTTAAAAGAAAACTATAACAACTGCGAAGTAGTTGCGGTATCCGCTGACGTTGGACAGGAATCCGAACTGGAAGGACTGGAAGAAAAAGCGATTAAAACCGGGGCATCCAAATTGTATATTGAAGATTTAAAAGAAGAATTTGTGAATGACTATGTATTCCCAACCATTAAAGCTGGTGCGGTATATGAGAATAAATATTTATTGGGTACTTCCTTTGCACGTCCTATTATTGGGAAACGTTTGGTTGAAATCGCAAAGGCGGAAGGTGCTGACGCAATCTGCCATGGTTGTACCGGAAAAGGAAATGACCAGGTTCGGTTTGAACTGGCAATCAAAGCATTTGCGCCAACCATGCCAATTATCGCGCCTTGGCGGACATGGGATCTGAAATCTCGTGACGATGAGATTGAATATGCAGAAGCTCATAACATTCCATTAAAAATTACCCGTGAAACCAACTACTCCAAAGACAAAAACTTATGGCATCTTTCCCATGAAGGTTTGGATTTGGAAGACCCAGCAAATGAACCGATGTATAACAAAGAAGGATTTCTGGAAATGGGCGTTTCCCCTGAACAGGCTCCTGACAAACCAACCTATGTAACGATCCATTTTGAAAAAGGTATCCCAACCGCTGTAGACGGCGTTGAAATGGATGGTGTTACCTTGATTCAAACACTGAATAAAATCGGCGGGGAAAATGGCGTTGGTCTAGCTGATATTGTGGAAAATCGTCTGGTTGGCATGAAATCCCGTGGCGTATATGAAACCCCAGGTGGAACCATCTTGTACCATGCCCATGAAGTATTGGAAACCATTTGCCTGGATAAAGAAACACAACATTATAAACAGCAGGTTGCTCTGAAATTTGCTGATATCGTATACAACGGCCAGTGGTACACACCTTTGCGGGAGGCTTTATCCGCATTTGTGGATTCTACTCAGGAAACCTGTACTGGTGATGTGAAGTTGAAACTTTACAAAGGAAATATTATCAATGCAGGCGTTACCTCTCCATACACTTTATATAGTGAAGAATTTGCTTCCTTTGGGGAAGATGATGTATACAACCAAGCAGATTCCGCTGGATTTATCAACCTGTTTGGTTTGCCAATCAAAGTAAAAGCTATGCTGGATGAGGGTCGTGTAAAATAAAAATGTTCGGTGGAATAAGAACGAAAATGCCGTAATGCCCTTGCATTATGGCATTTCTATTATTGGTATAAGATAGGAGAATGATTTATGGCAAAAATGTGGGCTGGCCGGTTCAAAAAAGAAGTGGATGAAAAAGTAAACGATTTTAACTCCTCGATTTCTTTTGATGCCAGGATGTACCGCCAAGATATTACAGGTAGTATTGCCCATGCAACCATGCTGGGGAAAACAGGAATTATCGAGTTATCCGAATCCCAGGCGCTGGTAGAAGGGTTAAAAGGTATTTTAGAAGATATTGAACAGGGAAAATTGGAGTTTGATCCTACCGCGGAAGATATCCATATGTTTGTGGAAGCGGAACTAACAAAACGGTTAGGGGATACTGGAAAGCGGTTGCATACCTCCCGTAGTAGGAACGACCAGGTTGCTTTGGATTTTAAAATGTACCTGAAGGATGAAATCATCGAAATCCGTGGGATGGTAGCAGAACTGGTGGAAACTTTATACACCTTGGCAGAGCAGCATTTGGACACCATTATGCCAGGGTATACCCATTTACAGCGGGCACAACCGGTTACTTTTGCCCATCATTTAATGGCGTATGTTCAGATGTTCCTGCGGGATATTGGCCGGTTAAATGACTGTTACAAACGGATGGACACCATGCCTTTGGGCAGCTGTGCCCTAGCAGCAACAACCTACCCCATTGATCGGGACATGGTAACCGAATTGTTAGGGTTTCAATCTCCAACTGAAAACAGTTTAGATGGGGTTTCCGACCGTGATTACTGTATCGAATTAACCAGCGACATCAGCTTGCTTATGACCCATCTTTCTCGTTTTTCAGAGGAAATTATTTTGTGGTGTTCCTGGGAGTTTAAGTTTATCGAATTGGATGATGCCTACGCAACCGGTTCCAGCATTATGCCACAAAAGAAAAATCCAGATATTACGGAATTAATCCGTGGAAAAACAGGGAGGGTTAACGGAGATTTGACCACCTTGCTGACCATGATGAAGGGGCTTCCACTGGCATATAATAAAGATATGCAAGAGGATAAGGAAGCTACTTTTGATGCTATCGATACTGTAAAACTTTGTATTTCTACCTTTATCCCAATGATTCGAACGATGAAAGTGTTAAAAGAAAATATGCGCCACGCTGCGGCAAAGGGTTTCATCAATGCTACAGATTGTGCGGATTACCTTGTGAAAAAAGGGTTGCCTTTCCGCGACGCATATAAAATTACAGGGGAATTGGTGGCAATCTGTATTGACCAGAACAAGACTTTGGAAACACTGGAATTATCCACGTATCAATCTGTTTGTGAAACTTTTGAACAGGATGTATATCAGGCAATTGACTTGTTAACCTGCGTGAATGGGCGCAACACAAAAGGAGGCCCATCCTCTAAAAGTGTATCCGTCCAAATTGCCAACGCAAAACAAACATTAAAAACGTTAATGGAGGGGAAATAACCATGAAACATTTATTAAAATTACTGGATTTGACCAAAGAAGAAATTATTGAACTGCTGGATTTAGCGGATAAATTGAAATATGAAAGTAAAAACGGGATTGAACATCCTATTTTAAAAGGAAAAACATTAGGTATGATTTTCCAAAAATCCTCTACTAGAACTCGTGTTTCCTTTGAAACTGGAATGTACCAATTGGGTGGCTACCCATTGTTTTTATCTTCCAACGATTTGCAAATTGGTCGTGGGGAACCCGTTCAAGATACTGCTCGTGTTCTTTCCCGCTATATTGATGGGATTATGATCCGCACTTTTGAACAAAAAGAGGTAGAAGACTTAGCAGAATATGGTAGTATTCCAATCATCAATGGACTGACCGATTTTTGTCATCCATGCCAGGTGTTGGCGGATTTACAGACAATCCGGGAATATAAAACTGGGTTTGACGGCTTGAAGATGTGCTATATTGGCGATGGAAATAACATGGCCAACTCTTTAATCGTAGGTGGTCTAAAAGTGGGGATGAAAGTATCTGTTGCTTGCCCAGAGGGGTATGAACCAGCAAAAGAAGTGTTGGATTTCGCAAAACAATATGATTGCTTTGAACTGACCACCGATCCAAAACAGGCTGCAAAAGATGCGGATATCTTATTTACAGATGTATGGGCTTCTATGGGACAGGAGGAAGAATCCGTAAAACGCCGTACTGTATTCCAGGGAGTTTATCAAATCAACGATGAAATTATGGCAGTGGCAAAACCGGACGCAATGGTGCAGCATTGTTTGCCAGCCCACCGTGGAGAAGAAATTACAGAAGCTGTGTTGGAAGCACATGCGAATGAAATTTTTGATGAAGCGGAAAATCGCCTACATGCCCAAAAAGCAGTTTTGGTAAAATTGATGGCAGATTAATCAGATTTGTTTGATATCGAATAGGGGATTTTCAGAATCCCCTATTTTTTATTATAACTTTGCCGAAAATGGCCCTGTGATTCTAAAATAGGGTTACGCTAGAGAAAAATAGAGTAAATTCTATCCTGTTTTATCAGAGAAAAACCAATTCAATACTTTTTGGAATTGTATTTGTCAATGATGAAATAATGGTTATGGCTATACCCAGTAAGAAGTGATTCAAAGTAATTTCACTTTTTTAATTTCTACCAAATAATCGGATATTGCATTGATAGAATTGAAAAAATTGTTTGTTTTTACAATAAACTCTTTTAACATAAAAATATAAAATGATTTTTTTAATTACTATTTTACAATAAATAAAGGGATATGACAGAGTAAATATATGAAATGTTTATAAATGTAAATATTTGATGACAGAGTTTTATAAAATTGGATTTTGCTTTATGTTGACGTATACTAAATTTATCCTATTTTTGATGCGAGGAGAGAATCACTCCATGTCACACAACAATCAGAAGAAAATTGCGGTAATCAATGATTTTTCCGGATTTGGGCGATGTTCTATTGCGGTGGCGTTGCCGATTATTTCTGCTATGAAAATTCAGTGCTGTCCTATCCCCACAGCGATTTTTTCCAACCACACAGGTTTTCAAAGTTTTTACTACAAAGACTATACCCAATCCATGAAGCCGTATATTGCAGAATGGAAAAAACTTGGATTGCAGTTTGAAGGGATTGATACTGGATTTTTGGGATCGGAAGAACAAATTGAAATTGTAATTGATTTTTTTCAACAATTCAAATCCAGCCATACGATTGGAATTGTAGACCCTGTTATGGGGGACAATGGTAAGCTGTATCCGACTTACAGTCCAAAGCTGGCATCAAAAATGCACCGGTTAGTAGAATACGCCGATATTTTAACACCAAATCTAACCGAAGCATGTATTTTAACAGGAAAAGGTTATCGGGAAAATTATAGTATGCCTGAATTAGAGAAAATGTGTCATCTATTATCTCAGCAAGGGCCAAAAAAGATTGTGATTTCTGGCATTCAAGATGGAGAGTATATTGGAAATTTTGTGTATGAACAAGGCAAGGAAAGCAAAATAATCCGCTCCCTAAAAATTGGTGCTACCCGTTCTGGAACGGGGGATGTTTTTTCTTCTATTATTGCAGGTGCCGCTGTCAATGGAATAGATTTTTACCAATCTGTTCAGTTGGCAACTGATTTTATCTCAAAATCAGTTTTAAAAACAACTGAAATGGGGATTCCGGATACAGATGGGATCTGTTTTGAAGAATTTTTAACAGACTTAATAGTTTAGGGGGAGTTCTTATGCAACAGAACACAACAAAAGTAAAATACCTGGTATTATCAGCGATGTTCGCCGCATTAATTTTTGTTTTAACCGCTTATCTACACATTCCCAGCCATACCGGATACACCCATGTTGGTGATGCGTTTATTTATATGGCAGCTAGCTTATTACCTACCCCTTATGCGATAGGCGCCAGTGTAGTTGGTGCAGCGATGGCAGATGCTTTGTCTGGCTATGTTATTTGGGTAGTACCTACTATTATTATTAAGGCGCTTACAGTATTTTGTTTTACCAATAAGGCAAAAACGATATTGTGTAAACGGAACTTATTTGGCTTAATACCTGCGTTTGCTCTTTGCGTAGGGGGATATTATCTGGCTGAAGTAATTATCGTGCAAAACTGGATTTCGCCTTTGGCGGGAATTACCGGTTATTTCGTTCAAATTGGGTTCAGCGGTGGATTATATCTGGTTTTAGGGTTTGCTTTGGATCGAATGGGGTTTAAACAGCGCAATCGTATTTTTAGTCAAAACAACGCATAGGAGGAAATAATATGACAATTTTATATCCAGCGAAAGATGGGCTATATGTGAATTTAACCAACCGATGCCCATGTTCCTGTACTTTTTGTTTAAGACAGAACCAGGATGGGGTATATGGCTCGGATTCCTTGTGGTTGGAACATGAGCCCAGTTTTGAAGAAATTTTAGAAGAGCTGAAAAAACAGAATCTTACCCAATATAACGAACTGGTATTTTGCGGATATGGGGAACCTACTGAGCGTTTGGATGTTTTGTTACAGGTTGCTGCCTACTGTAAGAGAGCATGTCCTTCTTTGCTCATCCGTATCAATACCAATGGGCTGGCGGATTTAATATGGAAGAAGCCTACTGCGCAACAATTAAAAGGATTGATTGACACTGTTTCGATCAGTTTAAATGCACCAGATGCGGAAGAATATTACCGATTGACCAGGAGCAAATTTGGTTTCAAATCTTTTGACGCGATGTTACAATATGCAAAAGATTGCACCAAGTATGTACCAAATGTGGTTATGACGGTTGTAGACCAGGTGACGACCCTGGAAGAACAGCAAAAGAGCAAAGAAATTTGTGATAGCATTGGTGTTACTTTACGGGTTCGTCCTTATGAAGAATAATTTTAAATAAAATATGAACATTTAGCGATTGTGTAAATTTTGTTTATTTAGGGTATACTATGGTTGCATCCTGCCGGAATAGATGTTATACTAGCAATAGATTCTATATTTCGTTTTATGATATTGTATATCCATTAAAAGGGAGTAGTTGAAATACATCATCAACAACCTCGATTACGCTAGTGTAATCTGGTGGTGTATACCAAACCAGTTGGTAACAAGACTTTTAATGTAATTCCGATGAAAGGGATTACATTAAAAGTCTTTTTTGTTACTTTACAATGGAATAGTGGAATCAAAAAGGAAATACAAAAGGAGTGGATTGCCAATGGCAGCATATTTTAACCAGTCTGCGGAATCCGTATTAAAGGCATTGGATACCCAAATGGAGGGGCTGCAGGATTCCCAAGTAACAGAACGCCGGCAAAAATATGGCGATAATACATTGACAGAGACCAAACGAAAATCGCCAATTGTGGTTTTTTTAGAGCAATTTAAAGATTTATTGGTTGGTATCCTGATTGTAGCCGCAATTATTTCAATGTTTTCAGGAGAAATAGAAAGTACCATTGTTATTTTTGCGGTGATTATCCTGAACGCGATTTTAGGCACTGTACAGCATTTTAAAGCGGAAAAGTCCTTAGCTAGTTTAAAATCTCTTTCTTCTCCTACAGCCAAAGTACTGCGGAATGGTGTGAAAATTGAAATCCCTTCTGCTGAAGTAGTACCAGGGGATATCGTATTTTTAGAAGCTGGCGATATGGTTGTGGCAGATGGCAGGATTTTGGAGAACTATTCCCTACAGGTGAATGAAAGCTCTTTAACGGGAGAATCGGAGAATGTAACCAAAATAGCGGAAAAGATCAACCAAGATAAATTGCCTTTGGGGGACCAGAAGAATATGGTATTTTCTGGGTCGTTTATTACCTATGGCAGAGCAGTTATGGTAGTTACATCTACAGGAATGAATACCGAAATTGGTAAGATTGCTACCTTAATGAACCAGACACAACAAAAAGCAACCCCATTACAAGTGAGTTTGGATGAATTTAGCAAAAAATTAGCTCTTGTAATCATTGCTATCTGTATTGTGGTATTTGGGCTAGGATTATATCGTAGTATGCCTTTCCTGGATGCTTTGATGTTTGCGGTTGCCTTAGCTGTAGCGGCAATTCCAGAGGCTTTGAGCAGTATTGTTACCATTGTATTGGCAATGGGAACACAGAAGATGGTAAAAGAAAACGCCATTATCAAACAATTAAAAGCAGTAGAAAGTTTGGGTTCTGTATCCATTATCTGTTCGGATAAAACAGGGACATTAACCCAAAATAAAATGACCGTACAGCAAATTTATACAGACCATCAATTATTTGATTGCAAAAAGTTAGATCGTTCCAATCCAGTCCATCAACTATTATTGGACACAGCTGTATTGGCAAATGACGCTACTATTATTGATGGAAACCCCATTGGAGACCCCACTGAATTTGCTTTGATTGATTTAGCGCATCATTTTGAAGTAGAGGAAGTCTCTTATAGAGAACAGTACCCTCGATTATCGGAAATTCCATTTGATTCTGATCGGAAACTGATGAGTACTGTCCATATGCTAAATGGAAAACGCATGATGCTCACAAAGGGTGCATTGGACGTGCTAATGGAACGGGTCACCCAAATTTACACGGCAAAGGGTGTCTGTCCAATTACGCCAGAAGATAAACAGAAAATTTTGGATGCCAACCAACACTTATCTGAAAATGGGCTGCGTGTTCTTGCTTTCGCCTGCAAAGAACTGAATACAGAAAATAATATTACATTAGAAGATGAGCAGGGATATACCTTTGTAGGATTAATTTCGATGATAGACCCTCCAAGGGAAGAATCCAAGCAGGCGGTAGCCGATGCCCGCCGTGCTGGCATTAAACCAATTATGATTACTGGCGACCATAAAGTAACTGCTTCCGCTATTGCCAAACAAATCGGCATTATGCAGGAAGGGGATATGGCGTTAACTGGATTGGAATTGGATGCGTTTACCGACCAGCAGTTGGATGAAGTGTTGGAAAAAGTTTCTGTTTACGCAAGAGTATCTCCGGAGCATAAAATCCGTATTGTAGACGCATGGCAAAGAAAAGGCAAAATTGTTTCTATGACTGGAGATGGAGTAAACGATGCACCAGCTCTGAAAAAGGCGGATATCGGAATTGCAATGGGTATTACTGGTACTGAAGTATCCAAAGATGCCGCTTCGATGATTTTAACGGATGATAACTTTGCAACCATTGTAAAAGCGGTTGCCAATGGTAGAAATGTATACCGCAATATTAAAAACGCAATTAAATTCCTGTTAGGTGGCAATATGGCAGGAATTTTAGTGGTACTGTATACTTCTATTGCAGCGTTGCCAGTTCCATTTGTTCCTGTACATTTGTTGTTTATCAACTTGCTGACGGATAGCCTTCCTGCAATTGCAATTGGTATGGAACCAGCCAGTAAGGATGTTTTAAAAGACCCTCCACGTGATCCAAAAGAAGGTATTTTAACAGGGGACTTTTTAATGCGGATCTGTGTAGAAGGTTGTATTATTGGAATTTTCACTTTAATTGCTTTCTACATTGGATTGCAGACTTCCGCTGCTGTTGCAAGTACCATGGCTTTTTGTACTTTATCTTTGGCACGATTGTTCCATGGGTTCAACTGTAGAAGCAAACACTCTATTGGAAAAGTAGGGCTGTTTAGCAATATTTACAGTGTACTTGCTTTTGTAGTGGGTGTGTTGCTATTAAGCGCAGTGATGTATATCCCATTCTTGCATGGTTTATTCTCAGTTGCTCCATTAAGTGGTGCTAATATTGGTTTTATTTATTTGCTGGCATTTTGTCCAACCTTTATTATCCAGCTTTACAAGAGTATCCGGGAAGCTGTTTTCAATAGAAAAAACAGATAATTTGCAGTGAAATAAAAAGTTCACATTTTTATAACACACCATGCGATTTTGAATCCTACAATAATAATTGTAAAAAGAAAGAAAAACAAACATCTACTAACAGAAGGTGATTCCAATGGGAAAAATAATAAACGTTCGTTGACCTGTTAATCCAAACCGAACGCATGTAAATTGAATCGGATTAAATAATTAATACTTTTTAATCGGAGGTAATTTATATGTTTGCCATGAGACCTTATAACAATCGTAGACACAATCTGTCCTCTTATAATCCATTCCGCGAGATGGAAGAGCTAGAAAGAAATTTCTTTGACAGGCCATTTGATTTCTTTGATGACCATATGTTGTCAGAGTTTAAAACAGATATCATAGACCATGGTAATGAATATGTTTTGGAAGCGGATCTTCCAGGATTTAACAAAGATGACATTAGCTTGGATATTGATGGTGATGTATTGACTATTAAAGCGGAACGTCACTCTGAACATGAAGAAAAGGATAAGAAAAATAATTACGTTCGCTGTGAACGTTCTTATGGATCTTATTCCAGACAGTTTGATGTGTCAGAGGTAGATACAGACCATATTAAAGCGAAATATGATAATGGTGTTTTGAAACTAACTCTTCCAAAAAAGAAAGAAGAAGTAAAAACATCAAAGCGATTACAGATTGAATAGTAGGAGCCTGATAGGAAATTTTCCTATCAGGCTTTTTACATGGTATCTTTTAGATATGGAAAAAAGAGTAGTGCAACAATTATAATGGAGAGCTTTATCCAAGCCGAAAAGTGAAAGAATGATTAAATAGCGAATAAAATAGTACTTTTTTTGACTCGTTTACAGGTGGCAGCGTGCAATAATAGAAATCAGCATCTCTTATAGTAGGATTGTGCAAGAGATGCTCTTGACTATCTGATTAAGTGTGAAAAGCTTTTTCAATTTTATTTAAGTTAGATAAGATTTTAGCAAGTTTCCAGAAGGATAGCCTAAATAAACATTTTTATTATTGACCTATTTTGATGGATTGTAATTGAAAAAGAATATTATGTTGAAATTATAACACTACAAAAATCATTTTATCGAAAAGGATACAACAGTTATTTATGGAATAAGAGCATAAAGATTTTATTGTTTCTAGTAATGTTTTTGTGAGTCGTATTTTTTTAAGCGGTTTTTATATTTGGCAGTATTCCTTACAGATTTATATCCATTTAGTAAGGTAGTGCGATGTAATATTTTTGTTGTCCCATTTTCCGTGTTTATAAAACAATCTACGGGATTGGTTTTATAGTGATCCTATTATCATAAAATAAAAAATATCCTTTCTGGTGTATCAGTGCATTGCATTACAATATCATACAGAAAGGATATTTTTATTCAGATATTAATTAATTTGATTTTGTGGACTGCCATTTAAAAAGGCTGTTAGGTTATCCACAGCGATTTGTAATAATCGAGAACGTGTTTCATAACCCGCCCAAGCAATATGAGGAGTAATATGGCAGTTTTTTGCTGTTAGTAATGGATTGGTTGCAAGAATTGGTTCTTGGGAAACCACATCTATTCCAGCACCTGCAATTTTACCGCTATTTAGCGCATCTGCCAAGGCTTGTTCCTCAACAATTGGCCCTCGTGCCGTATTGATTAATAGGGCGGTTGGCTTCATTTTAGAAAGCCGTTCCCTGTTGATGAGATGTTCTGTTTGTTCCGTTAATGGACAGTGGATGCTAACAATATCACTTTGTTGTAACAGATTATCTAAATTGATAAAATGGATTCCCTGTTGTTCTAATTCTGGTTTTGGTGTTCTGGTATATGCCAATACCTTCATCCCAAATGCAGTTGCAATTGCTGCCATTTGCTGTCCAATGCAACCACAACCAATAATTCCTAATGTTTTTCCAAGCAGTTCGAAGGTTGGAAAATAGTAAGAAAAATCTTTGCAGTTTTGCCAATCTCCTTGATGGACGGATTGGCTGTGCTCATCGATTTTATTGTAAAAGGAAAGGATATGGGCAAATGCGTTTTGAGCGACAGCAGCGGTGGAATATTCGGGTACATTACAGATGGTAATCCCTTTTTGGGCTGCGTAGTGGATATCTTCAATGACATTATAGCCTGTTGCGAATACGCCAATGTATGTTAAGTTGGGACAAGCATCCAGTACCTGGTTGGAAATCAGTGATTTGTTGGTAAATGCGATTTCCGCAGTTCCAATTCGTTCTGCTACCAATTCTGGTGGGGTACGGTCATAACAATCCACTTCACCAAACTGTTGGAAAACATCCAGGCTCAAATCGTTAGAAGCAAGGGCAGCGGTATCCAATAAAACTAGTTTCATTATAATGTGTCCTTAAGAGAGTTTTTCAATGCCAATTTGGATTCTACGCAGGGTTTCTTCTTTGCCTAATAGGTCGCAAATTTCAATTCCACCGCCAGGAGTAAACTGTTTTCCAGAAACAGCCACACGTACTGGCCATAAAATATAACCGTTTTTTACACCTAATTTGCCAATCAGTTCAAATAAAGTGTTATGGATGCTGTCCATGTTCCACTCATTTAACCCTTCTAATACTGGCAAAGTTTCTTTTAACGCAACCAAAGCGGTTTCCGCATTGGTTTTCATTTTTTTATGGGTGTACATTGCAATATCATAATCTGGAAGTTTATCGATAAAATCCACTTGTTCTGGAATATCGGTGAATAGTTCACAACGGGGATGAAGCATTTCTGCCAATAGGCGTAAATCAACATCTTCTTTTTTACAGGTTTGACGGATATATGGGGTTGCCATTTCCTCAAATTCATCCAAAGACATCCGACGAATATATTCTGCGTTAATTGCCTTTAATTTTTGAGTGTCAAAAATAGCAGGGGATTTGGAAATACCGGAAACATCAAATTCTTGGATTAATTCTGGCAGGGTAAAGATTTCTTCTTCCCCTTTTGGAGCCCATCCCAACAAAGCAATGTAGTTTACAACTGCTTCGGTTAAATATCCTTTTTTGATTAAGTCCTCAAAAGAGGCGTCGCCGTTCCGTTTGGATAATTTTTCGGTTGCGTTTTTCATAACAGGGGAACAGTGGATATAAACTGGAGGTTCCCATCCAAACGCCTCATATAATAAATTGTATTTTGGAGTAGAAGACAGGTATTCGTTCCCACGGATGACATGGGTAATCCCCATTAGGTGGTCATCTACTACGTTGGCGAAATTGTAAGTTGGCATACCATCCGCTTTGATTAAAATCTGGTCATCTAAAACGGAATTATCCACAGTAATATCGCCGAACACCTCATCATGGAAGGTAGTTGTCCCTTCTGTTGGACATTTCTGGCGGATTACATATGGAATGCCCGCATCCAATTTTTCCTGGATTTCTTCTTTGCTCAAATGTTTGCAATGCCCGTCATATTTTGGGGCGATACCGGAAGCCTGCTGGATTTTACGCAGCTCTTCCAAACGGTCTTTATCACAGAAGCAGTAATAGGCATGTCCGCTTTCTACTAGCTGTTCCGCATACCCTTTAAACATACCCATACGTTCGCTCTGAATATAGGGGCCATAATCCCCTCCAATATCCGGACCTTCATCCCAGATTAATCCAGCTTTGCGCAGGGTATCGTAAATAATATCTACAGCACCTTCTACATAACGTTCACGGTCTGTGTCTTCAATACGCAAAATAAAATCGCCATCGTATTTTTTTGCCAGCAAATATGCGTACAATGCAGTTCTTAGGTTACCTACATGCATATAGCCAGTTGGAGATGGCGCAAAACGGGTTCTCACTTTAGCCATTTTTTTCACCTGTTCTTTCAAAAATTTATGGATTTACAGATAGCAAGCCACCTTATTATAATCAAAGTTTGTAAGTGGCCATAACAATACAATCCTATCATATATATACTACCGTTGAACAAGAAAAAAGTCAAGTGAAAATAGGAGATCGTCCCATTCCTGAAATGTTTGAAATAAAATAAAGTTTTTGGGTATGGTTTCGCTTATTTGGAACAAGATAATTTTAGAAATATTAGTGTGAAAATGGGAATTGAAAAAATAATAGTGTTTTAATATACAAATTGTAGAGAAATGACTGGTAAATATTACAGAAAAATAGAATTGTAAATTGTGCAATTTTATATTTTGACAGATTTTTTAGAAACAGCCGATAATCCGGTAATTCTATTGACATCAAAAATAGAAAACGGTATAATAAGGAATGATAAAATGTAATAGATATGCGCTTTTTATGTTGTTTTTCGGTTAAAAAACGGCAGCAGAAAGCAAACGATATTTGGAGCGATAGAATGGATTTGTCGATTATTTTAATCAATTACAATAAAAAAGAATTGACCGAACAAACGATACAATCTGTTTTTTCCACAGTAAAACATATTGAATACGAAATTATCGTGATAGATAATTCCAGTTGCAAAGAACAGCAATATACAAGGGAACATCCGTTGATTAAAACCTATTTAAATGTACAAAATAAAGGGTTTGGCAATGCCTGTAACTTAGGTGCTAGTTATTCCAATGGGGATTATCTTTTATTTTTAAATAACGATACCATTTTACATGAGGGCACACTGGATACGACTGTAGCGTATTGTAAACAGCACCCAGAGATTGGCGCCTTGGGCGTTCGTACATTGTTGGCGGATGGTACATTGGATCATGGCTGTAAACGAGGATTTCCTACGCCAATGAGTTCTCTCTACTATTTTTCCGGTATGGACAGACGCCATCCGGAATCTAAGAAATATGGCGCTTACCGACAGACCTTTGTGAAAGAGGATACGATTACACAAGTGGATAGTGTTTCTGGCTCCTATTTGTTGATGCCAAAACAGGTATTTGAACAAATAGATGGATTTGATGACGATTATTTTATGTATGGCGAAGATTTGGACCTGTGCTACCGTGTCAAACAGAATGGGTATCAAGTAGTATATTATGGGCAGGCGAGTATGACCCACCTAAAAGGGCAGAGCGGTTTGAATACAAATCCTGCAATTGTAAACCACTTTTACCAGGCGATGGTCCTGTTTTATAACAAGCATTACCGAAAAAAGTATAATTGTTTGACCAATGGGATTGTTTTAACAGGGATCCGCTTGAAAAAAGCATTGGCCTTACGCCAAATGAAAAAGAGGAAGCAAACCGATGGTTGATATTTTGTTGGCTGTTTATAATGGTGCTGCTTATCTTTCCGAACAGTTGGACTCCATTATAAAACAAACATTTACCAATTGGCGTTTGATCATTTTGGACGATTGTTCCACCGACCAAACCCCTGAAATTGTGGAGCGCTATCAGCAGCGTTATCCAAATAAAATTGAATATTACGTAAACGAAACCAATTCAGGAAACGCCAAGTATACGTTTTTTAACCTGCTTGCCCATTCTACAGCGGATTATGTTATGACATGTGACCATGATGATGTATGGTTACCCGCAAAAGTGGAATGGACTATGTATAAAATGAAAGAATTGGAAGGTCGCTATGGGGCGACGACCCCGATTTTAGTGCATACAGATTTAAAAATTGTGGATGAACGTTTGTATGAATATTCTTCTTCCATGTTTGAATCTCAGCAGATGGATTATGAGAGGACACAGCTCCATTATTTACTGGCACAAAATATTGTAACAGGCTGTACTATGATGGTAAATCGTTACCTGTTGGATTTATGTCCGAAATTTCCAGATGATGCGATTATGCACGACTGGTGGCTGGCGTTGGTGGCTTCTGCGTTTGGCAAAATTGGATTTGTAGATCGTGCCACCATTTTATACCGCCAACACAGCGGGAACCAGGTAGGGGCAAAAAATGTAAAGGATATCAAATACCTACTGCACCGTTTCAAAAGCAATGGGGATAACAAGCAAATGGTACAGGATACCTATCAACAGGCTGCTGCTTTTTGGTATTGTTATAGCCATTGCCTTACCCCAAAACAAAAACGGATTGTACAAGCATATGCTACCTTGCCAAAGTATTGGAAAGGGAAGCGGATATTTTTGTTATTCCGTTACCGGCTGTGGAAATATGGAGTGATCCGAAAATTGGGACAGATATTTTATGTATAAAGAACATTCATTGTTATTCAGCTATCAATATTGATGAGGAGGATTTTTTTATGGCTACAAAAGGGATTGTATTGGCAGGAGGAGCTGGAACACGGCTGTATCCTTCCACGATTGCTTGTTCTAAGCAGATTTTAACCGTTTATGACAAACCTATGATTTATTATCCAATTTCTACTTTAATGCTGGCTGGTATCCAGGATATTTTGATTATTTCCACTCCACGTGATACCGAAGTATTTAAAGAATTACTGGGGGATGGAAGCCAATTCGGTGTTCGTTTTTCCTATGTAGTACAAACCGCTCCAAGGGGATTAGCAGAAGCCTTCATTTTAGGAGAAGAATTTATTGGGGATGATAATGTTTGCTTGGTATTAGGGGATAATATCTTCTATGGCTACCGTTTTACAGAGCGCTTACAGGCTGCTGTAAACCGTAAAGATGGCGCTACTATTTTTGGCTACCATGTAAGCAATCCAAAAGCATTTGGTGTTGTAGATTTTGATGAAGACGGAAATGTACTTTCTATTGAGGAAAAACCGGAACATCCAAAATCCAACTATGCGGTTCCAGGATTGTATTTCTATGATAACAAGGTTGTGGAAATCGCGAAAAATGTAAAACCTTCTGCTCGCGGTGAATTGGAAATCACTTCTGTGAACAACGCTTATCTGGAAGCTGGAAAATTAAAAGTAGAATTATTTGGCCGTGGCATGGCTTGGCTGGATACTGGTACCCACCGTGCGATGCTGGCAGCTGCTAACTTTATTGAAGCGGTACAGACCCGCCAGGGATTGTATGTATCCTGTTTAGAAGAAATTGCTTACCGCAATAAATTTATTACCAAAGAACAGCTGTTACAACAAGCTGACCGTATGAAAACCACAGAATATGGCCAGTATTTATATCAAGTAGCAGAAACAGTTGTTGTGAAATAAGAGGAAGCGAATATGAATATTGTCATTACAGGCTGTCATGGACAGTTAGGTACTGAATTACAAAAAGTTTTAAAAACAGGAATATCCGAATTGGGTCCTATTTCAGAAGTATACAAAAATGCGACTGTAGTAGCCGTTGATATTGAAGATTTGGATATTGGAGACTTTGATGCTGTATCCGCCTTTATGGAACAGCATAAACCAGATGTTGTTTTTAACTGTGCGGCAATGACCAATGTAGATGGCTGTGAAACTAACCAAGAAGTTGCGATGAAAGCAAATGCCATTGGTCCAAGGAATCTGGCTGTTATGTGTAAAAAGCTGGATGCAAAACTGGTGCATGTATCAACTGACTATGTGTTTGCCGGAGATGGAAACCGCCCTTATGTGGAATGGGATATTACCAATCCGCAAAGCGTTTATGGTGCTTCCAAAAACCTGGGAGAACAATATGTACGGGAGTTTTGTGATAAATACTTTATTGCTAGAACATCCTGGTTATATGGTTATGTAGGCAAAAACTTTATCAAAACAATGCTGCGCCTTGGAAGAACCAATGGAGCGGTAACTGTAGTAGATGATCAGCGTGGAAACCCAACCAATGCGGCTGACCTGGCCTATCATCTGTTGCAATTAGCTGTTACCAATGAATATGGTGTTTATCATTGTACCTGTAATGGTGAATGCAGTTGGTATGAGTTTGCTTGTAAAATCATGGAAGTATTCCATGTAGACGCAAAAGTAAGCCCTTGCACATCAGAAGAATTCCCAAGTCCAACAAAACGCCCAGCGTATTCCTCTTTGGATAATATGATGTTGCGTTGTACTATTGGTGACCATATGCGTTCTTGGGAAGAAGCCCTGGAAAGTTACGCAAAAAACTATAAGGAAGAAGGATAATAAAACATGAAAACTTATTTAGTAACCGGCGGCGCTGGATTTATCGGCTCTAACTTTGTCATTTATATGCTGAACAAATATGATGATGTCAAAATCATCAATGTAGATAAACTGACCTATGCAGGTAACTTGGAAAACTTAAAAGATGTGGAAAACAATCCACGCCATGTATTTGTACAGGCTGACATCTGTGATGAAGCTGCAATTTCTAAAATTTTTGAGGAAAACGAAATTGACTATGTGGTAAACTTCGCGGCAGAAAGCCACGTAGACCGCAGCATCACAAACCCAGAAATCTTTGTGGAAAGCAATGTTATGGGTACCGTAAACATGCTGAAATGCGCCAAAAAGGCATGGCAGATTGGCGATGACCAATACAAAGAAGGCGTGAAATATTTACAGGTTTCTACCGATGAAGTATACGGCTCTTTGGGCGAAACAGGTTATTTTATGGAAACCACTCCACTGGATCCTCACAGCCCATATTCTTCCAGTAAAGCTTCCGCTGATTTGTTTGTAAAAGCTTATCATGATACTTACAAATTCCCAGTGAATATTACTAGATGTTCCAATAACTACGGCCCATATCAGTTCCCTGAAAAACTGATCCCATTGATGATCAACAATGTATTGCAGCATAAACAACTGCCAGTATATGGAGATGGCATGCAGGTGCGCGACTGGTTGTTTGTAGAAGACCACTGCAAAGCAATTGATATGGTAATCCGCGATGGTAAAATTGGCGAAGTTTACAATGTAGGCGGCCACAACGAACGTCCTAATATTGTCATTGTAAAAACCATTATCGATTATATTCAGAAAAATATTGACAGCGAAGTTGGCGAGCACCTCATCAAGTATGTAGAGGACAGAAAAGGCCACGACAGACGTTATGGAATCGCTCCAGATAAAATTAAAGAGGATTTGGGTTGGTATCCAGAAACCACCTTTGAAGTTGGTATCGTAAAAACAATCCAATGGTACTTGGACAACAAAGAATGGATGGATAATGTAACCAGTGGTCAATACCAACAGTACTACGAAAAAATGTACGCAAATAAATAATGACCAAAGGGGCAGTTAATCATCACTGCCCCTATATGGATTTATGAGGAGAATACAAAATGGGTAAATTTAAATTTATTGAAACCGGAATTGATGACTTATTTATTATTGAATCCCAACGTTTTGGGGATGCCCGCGGCTATTTTATGGAAACCTACAACGAAAAAGACTTCCATGACGCTGGCTTAACCATGCGTTTTGTACAGGCAAATGAATCCCGTTCCTGTAAGGGCGTATTGCGTGGGATGCACTTCCAAAAGAACTTCCCACAGGGAAAATTGGTTCGCTGCACAAAAGGGGAAGTTTATGATGTTGCAGTTGACTTAAGAAAAGATTCCAAAACTTATGGAAAATGGTATGGTGTAAACCTTTCCGAGGAAAACAAACGCCAATTTTATGTTCCAGAAGGTTTTGCCCATGGGTTTTATGTATTGAGCGATGTGGCTGAATTTGTATACCAAGTAACAAATTTATATCATCCGGAAGATGAAGGCGCTCTGTTCTGGAATGACCCAGAAGTAGGAATTAAATGGCCTTTGATTGATGGGGTAGAAGTATTACTGAGTGAAAAAGATAAGAAAAACCCATTGTTAAAAGACATCCAGTAGTTGGAAAGGAGTATCGGTTTGAGAGGATACTTAGCTGATTTTAAACGTTATACCCCATTGCTGATGGATTTAACAGGCCGTGATATCAAGGTGAAATACCGCCGTTCCGTTCTAGGGCTGGCGTGGAGTATTTTAAATCCATTGTTAACCATGATTGTATTGACACAGGTATTCGGCTATTTGTTAAAAATTCAAGTGCCGGATTTCCCTGTATTTTATATTGTAGGGTCATCTTTGTTCAACTTTTTTTCAGAAGCGACCAGTGCTTCTATGTCTTCCATTATAGGAGCATCTTCTCTGATCAAAAAAGTATATATTCCAAAGTATATTTTCCCGCTGGAAAAATGTCTATTTAGTTTGGTAAACCTATTATTCTCCTTGATTGCGGTTGTCATTGTTATGTTCTTCCAGGGTATGGTGCCAACCTGGCGGGTAATCTTATTCTTTGTTCCAATTTTATATACCTTGGTGTTCGCAATTGGAATGAGCTTTATTTTAAGTGCTTTAACCGTATTTTTCCGGGATATTCTCCACCTGTATGGGGTTATTATTACCTTGTGGACCTATTTGACACCAATCATTTATCCAGTTTCGTTGTTAAAAAGCGCAAGTGAAGTGGGCGGCATTGCCGGGAATACACTGTGGACTGTTGTAAACTTAAACCCAATGTACCACTACGTCGAATACTTCCGTGCGGTCGTTATGAATAACGCGGATTATGGGTTTATTCCTGGATTACGTGAGAATTTAATTTGTGCAGGCAGCGCATTGTTTGTATTGGTTGTTGGCGCGTTAGTATTCAAAAAAGCGCAGGATCGTTTTATCCTGCATATTTAACCGAAAAGGAGCTGGCAGTTTTGTCAAATAACGCAGTAGAAATTCGAGATGTAGAAATGCATTTTAACATGAGCAGCGAACGGTTGGAAAGCTTAAAAGAATACTTTATCAAATTAGTAAAACGTGAGCTGCATTTTAAAGATTTTATTGCATTAAATGGTGTAACAGTAGATATCCCAAAAGGGGATGTGTTTGGAATTGTGGGTTTAAATGGTTCCGGTAAAAGTACCTTGTTAAAGATTATTTCTGGTATTTTAAAACCAACAAAAGGGTCTGTATCCATCCATGGCAGTATTGCACCATTGATTGAGTTAGGCGCTGGTTTTGATATGGAATTAACCGCGCGGGAAAATATATTCTTAAACGGTTCTGTATTAGGGTATTCCAAAAAATTTATGAAAGAACATTTCGACGAAATTGTTGATTTCTCTGAAATGCATGATTTTTTGGATGCTCCTATGAAAAACTATTCTTCCGGTATGGTGGCAAGGGTGGCATTTGCCATTGCTACTATGACAAAACCAGATATTTTAATTGTGGACGAGATTTTGGCAGTAGGGGATTTCCATTTCCAAGAAAAATGTGAAAAACGTATTGCTGAAATGATGAGCGGTGGTACAACAGTTATTATTGTTTCCCACTCATTAGACCAGATTGAACGTCTTTGTAAACATGTTATGTGGCTGGATCATGGTAATGTAAAGATGATCGGCGACGTAGATGAAGTGTGCGAAGCCTATAAAAATTGTTAAAATAAAAATAGGTTCGGTGTTTTTTCCGAGCCTGTTTTACCAAACTGAGATCATAGGAGGATTGGGACAGGTATTTTTGGAAAATAACCTGTATGGTGTATTATGAGTTTAAAGAGTTTTTTAAAAAATAATAGGCATACCAAACTATTGTATACAGGTTTGGCGAGCTGGAAAAATGATGGCATCCGGATGACATTAGCACGTATGAGAATGCGGAAACACAGAATTTTAAATGAAAAAGAATATATGAAAAACTATCTTCCTTCCAAAGAACAATTGGAGAAAGAACGCAGGACAGTATTTGACAAAGATATTACATTTAGTATTATTGTGCCATTATATAATACTCCTGTTGGATTTTTAAGGGAAATGATTCAGTCAGTGCAGGCTCAAACCTATTCCAAATGGGAACTTTGTTTAGCGGATGGCAGTGATGACCAACACCCAGAAGTACGCCAGGTTTGTGAGCGGTTTGCTGCTAATGATTCCAGGATTCGCTATCAGAAATTAGAGAAAAACTATGGAATTCCTGGTAATACCAATGCTTGTTTGAAAATGGCAACTGGTAATTTTATTACCTTATTTGACCATGATGATATGTTGCATCCTTCTGCTTTATTTGAAAATATGAAGGCAATTACAGAACAAGGCGCGGATTTTATTTATACCGATGAAATGGTATTTGAAGGTAGTATTGCCAATACCGTTTTAATTCACTTTAAACCTGACTTTTCCATTGATACCTTGCGTGGACATAACTATATTTGCCACTTAACTTCCTTTAGCAAAGAGTTGCAGGAAAAAGTAGGGTACTTCTCTGAAGATTATAATGGGAGCCAGGACTATGATATGATCTTGCGTTTGACAGAACAGGCTCAGAAAATTGTGCATATTCCAAAAGTAATGTATTTTTGGAGAAGGCATTCTGGCTCTGTGGCAAGCGATGTCAGTGTAAAACCTTACTGTATGGTTTCCGCGAAAAAAGCGTTGGCAGATCACCTGGAACGTGAGGGGCTGAAAGGGGAAGTAGTGGATTCCAGTATCCTCTCTACCTATAAAATTAATTATGAAATTGAAGGGACACCTTTGATTTCCATTATTATTGCGAATAAAGACCATATTGATGATTTGGATAAATGTCTGAAATCTATTTTTGAGAAAACAACTTATCCAAACTATGAAATTATCATTGTGGAAAACAATAGCGAAGTAAAAGAAACCTTCAGCTATTACGAACGAATGGAACGGGAGCATGACTGTGTACATGTTGTAAAATGGGATGGTATTTTTAACTACTCTGCCATTAACAATTTTGGTGTAAAACACAGTAAAGGTGATTACATATTGTTACTGAACAATGATATGGAAGTCATCACAGAAAATTGGCTGGAAGAAATGTTGATGTTTGTCCAGAGAAAAGATGTTGGAATTGCTGGAGCAAAACTATATTATCCTGACAATACCATCCAACACGCTGGAATTATTATCGGTATTGGTGGCAGCGCAGGTCATGCCCATAAAGGGTTCCCTCGCAGTGATGGCGGTTATATCCATCGTTTGACCATTGCTCAGGATTTAAGTGGGGTTACAGGTGCTTGCCTAATGACCAAACGTTCCGTTTGGGATGAAGTTGGTGGATTGGATGAAGAAAACTTTGTGGTTGCTTTTAACGATGTTGATTTCTGCTTACGTGTCCGCGAAGCAGGATATTTAGTGGTATTTACCCCTTATGCAGAACTTTACCACTATGAATCCAAGAGCCGTGGATATGAGGATACTCCAGAAAAACAAAAACGTTTTGATAGGGAAAGAACTCGCCTACGGAAACGCTGGGCGAAAATCCTGGAAGAAGGGGACCCTTACTATAACCCTAACTTTACCTTGGACCGGGAAGATTTTTCTTTGAGAGACCGTTAAGTATTAGAAAGAAGGCGTATTCCATGTCAATTCAAATCAAGATTTGTAGTACACAAGAGGATGTAAAATTAATTGCTGCTTTAGCGGATAAAATTTGGCACGAACATTTTACTCCGTTGATTGGTAAAGAACAAGTGGAGTATATGGTAGAAAAATTCCAAAGTGAGCAGGCAATTGGAGATGCTGTCAACCATCAAAATTACCGTTATTTTATGGCATTTGACGGAGACCGTTTGGTAGGGTACTGCGGTGTACAACCCCAGGAAAAAGAGCTGTTTTTAAGTAAATTATATATGGATCAGGCTTATAGAAAGCGTGGCATCGCAAAAAGTTTACTGGAACAGGCAAAAATATATGCGAAAGAGTTGGGAAAACCGTCTATTTACCTCACTGTTAATAAAGGAAATAATGGTCCTATCGCAGCATATTTAAAAATGGGGTTTACCAATGATGAATCCATTGTAACTGATATTGGAAACGGCTTTGTAATGGATGACTATATTATGCGTCTGCGTTTACAATAAAGACGTAGATGAGATATAAAAGGCAGTGGATGTTCCATTGCCTTTTGCGTTATGGAGGAATTGATGGAATATCAAGTAAAAGATGGAAATTTAATCTTACATATCCCGGGTTTTTCTCTGGTTGACAGCTTGGATTGCGGTCAGTGTTTCCGGTTTGAGCAGCTGACTGATGGCAGGGTTTGCGGTATGGCGGGAAACCATTTTTTATCTGCTTTCCAGCAAGGAGATCAAATTACCTTTGAACATATGGAAAAGCAGGAGTTTGAGTCCTTTTGGAAGGATTATTTAGATTTGGAAACCGACTATCAGGCGATTCAGAAGGTAATTTGCCAAGATAAAACCATTGCTGCTGCTTGCGAATATGCGGGTGGTATCCACATTTTAAGGCAGGATAGTTGGGAAGCGCTGTGCAGTTTTATCCTCTCTCAAAACAATAATATTCCAAGGATTAAAGGAATTATTTCGCGGTTATGTGAGAATTTTGGGGAGAAAACAGAATATGGCTATGCCTTTCCCACATTACAACAGCTTTCTCAGTGTAATTTGGAGGATTTATCTGTATTACGGGCTGGTTTCCGCGCAAAATATTTGTTGGATGCCATTCAAAAAATCAATTCTGGCGAAGTGGATTTGGAACGGGTACGCACTGCGGATTTTCCACAAGCGAAAGAGGAATTGTTGAAAATTTGCGGCGTTGGAACAAAAGTTGCGGATTGTGCGTTGCTGTTTGGATTTTACCGTTTAGAGTCTTTTCCAATTGATGTGTGGATGAAACGTGTAATGGAACATTTTTACCCTGATGGGTTTCCAGAATACGCAAAACCGTATGGTGGAATTGCCCAACAGTATTTGTTCCATTATATCCGTACTTGTCCAGATCAGATCCCAGATGAAATACGGAAAAAGCAGAAAAATGCCGGATAATCAGGTGTTTTTTGTGATTTGTTCGCTTGACAGAACCCCTTGAATTTTATATAATATAGGGTATTGTCAACAAGTTAATTTTTAATATAAAATAGATTTATTGGAGGTAGTCATTTTGGAAACGAAACAGACGATTTTGACCAGTGAGGGTTTGGCGAGACTGGAAGAAGAATTAGAAGAGCTGAAAACGGTCAAACGTAAAGATGTAGCGGATAAAATTAAAGTTGCACTTTCTTTTGGCGACCTTTCTGAAAATAGTGAATATGATGAAGCAAAAAATGAGCAGGCGATTATTGAAGCAAGAATTGCCCAGCTGGATGCAATGCTAAAAAATGCGAAAGTTCTGGACGATGATGAAGTAACTACAGATAAAGTAAGCGTTGGTTCTAAAATCAGATTAAAAGATATTGAATTTGACGAAGAAGTAGAGTACTCTATTGTTGGTTCTACCGAAGCCAATCCGGATGAAGGAAAAATCTCGGATGAATCTCCAATCGGAAAAGGCTTAATGGGCCGTAGTGTTGGGGATGTTGTAGAGATTGAGGTTCCATCCGGAATGATTGAATTTGAGATTTTGGAAATTTCAAAATAGGGTGAAGAACGTCCGGTGGTTAGCTATAATACTGCTAACCACCTTTTATTCAGGAATAACAGAAAAATAATATGGAGGTAATTATGGCGAACAACGAGAATCGTACTGAACAAGTACAGGATTTAAACGAACTGTTGCAGATTCGACGTGACAAGCTGACGGAATTGCAGGAAAATGGACAAAATCCATTTGAGATTACCAAATATGATGTGACAGCACATTCGAAAGAAATTATTGATCATTTTGATTGCTTTGAAGGAAAAACCGTTTCTATTGCAGGTAGAATGATGTCCAAACGTGTTATGGGAAAAGCAAGCTTTGCCCACTTCCGGGATAATGATGGTTTAATCCAATCCTATATCCGGAAAGATGAAGTAGGCGAGGACGTTTACCTGGGCTTTAAGAAAATGGATATCGGGGATATTGTAGGAATTGAAGGTACTGTTTTCCGCACACAGCATGGGGAAGTTTCCATTCGTGCACAGAAATTGGTGCTGCTGTCTAAAAGCCTGCTTCCTTTGCCAGAAAAATTCCATGGTTTAAAGGATATGGATACAAGATACCGCCAACGCTATGTTGATTTAATTGTAAACCCAGAAGTAAAAGATACTTTTGTAAAACGCAGTAAAATCATTACAGAAATCAGAAGATTCCTGGATGGGGAACAATTCTTGGAAGTAGAAACTCCAGTATTACATACGATTGCCGGAGGCGCTACAGCACGTCCATTTATCACCCACCACAACGCACAGAACATGGATATGTATATGCGTATCGCGTTAGAGCTCCATTTAAAACGTTTGATTGTCGGTGGTTTTGAACGTGTTTATGAATTGGGCCGTGTATTCCGCAATGAAGGGATGGATACAAAGCACAATCCAGAATTCACTCTGTTAGAATTATATCAGGCATATACAGATTATGAAGGTATGATGAACCTGACAGAAAATCTAATCCGCACAGTGGCACAAAATGTATTGGGGACAACCACTTTGGTATACGGCGACCAGGAGATTGATTTAGGCAAGCCATTTGAACGTATCTCCATGACTGATGTGGTCAAAAAATATAGTGGAGTTGACTTTAACGAAATTACTACTTTGGAACAAGCCCGTGCGGTGGCGAAAGAACATCATATCGAATATGAAGAACGCCATATGATTGGAGATATCTTAAACCTGTTCTTTGATGAATATGCGGAAAAGAATCTGGTACAGCCAACCTTTGTGACCGATTATCCAGTTGAAATTTCCCCACTGGCGAAGAAAAAGCCATCAAATCCAAAATTAACTGAACGTTTTGAGCTGTTTATTTTGGGTAGGGAACATGCAAATGCATTCTCTGAATTGAATGACCCAATCGACCAGAAAGAACGTTTTGAGCATCAGGTGGAATTGAAAAAAGCTGGAGATGATGAAGCTGGCGATATGGACACTGACTATATCACTGCTTTGGAATATGGTATGCCACCAACAGGCGGCTTGGGAATTGGAATTGACCGTTTGGTAATGCTGTTGACCAATAGTGAAAGCATCCGTGATGTATTGTTATTCCCGACTATGAAGCCATTAAGCGAATAATGACATGAGCCTTATTGCAAATAAGCAATTATAGAAAAAACAGATAATGAAAAAAGCCCCTTATGGTTTTTATATTACCATAAGGGACTTTTTTGTGTTATAGAATCATACTCCCATAAAAGTTGAAAAGATCGGATTTAAATAAAAAGAATTTTGTCATTTTATACAAGAAAAGGTGAAATTTTTTATCGCTATAAATTAGAATAAATCATGAATTAAGGTTTTTTGTTGCATCTTGTTATGTTATAATAAAAAGAACGGCCACTGAGGCTGGCTGAAAAAAGGAAAATAAAATGAAAAAGTGCAATTTTTATTATAATTGTGCGAATAAGGAGGAATTTGATTGGCTGAAAGAAAGATTATTCAGGTAGAAGACAAAGTCCCGATGAAGTTGATGGTTCCGCTGAGTATTCAGCACATGTTTGCCATGTTTGGCGCTTCGGTGCTGGTTCCATTTATGTTTGGGATTAATCCGGCAATTGTACTACTTACCAACGGTATCGGTACATTGCTGTTTATTCTAATTACCAAAGGGAAAGCTCCAGCTTATTTAGGATCTAGTTTTGCCTTTTTAGCTCCAGCGGGGTTGGTAATTGATAAATGGGGATATTCCTACGCCCTTGGTGGATTTGTGGTTGTGGGGCTGTGTGGATGTCTATTAGCTTTTATCATTTATAAATTTGGAACGAAATGGATTGATATTGTTCTCCCTCCAGCTGCTATGGGGCCGGTCGTTGCTTTAATCGGATTAGAATTGGCAGGAAGCGCGGCATCTAATGCGGGAATTTTGGCGACGACATCTTATAACATTGTAGATCAGGCAAAAGGGCTATATGAGCAGGTTGTAACCCCCGTAGCAATGAATAACATGATTGTATTCTTAATTACTTTGGGTGTTGCAGTATTTGGAAATGTGTTGTTCCGCAAATTTTTTGCTGTTATCCCAATTTTAATTGCAATTGTGGTAGGCTATATTGCCGCTATCATTTTTGGGGTAATTGATATGGCAACGATTCAGGAAGCAATCGCAACTCCAATTTTTACATTACCCGAATTCCAACTACCTCATTTTGATCCACAGGCAATTTTGATTATTTTACCAGTTATTCTGGTTATTGCGTCAGAACATATTGGCCATCAGGTTGTAACCAGCAAGATTGTTGGGCGTGATTTGTTAAAAAATCCAGGATTACATCGTTCATTATTTGCAGATAATTTTTCTACCATGTTGTCCGGTTTGGTGGGGTCTGTTCCTACTACCACATATGGAGAAAATATCGGTGTTATGGCGATGACTAAAGTGTATTCTGTCCGTGTTATTGGTGGGGCAGCAGTATTATCCATTTTATGTTCCTTTATTGGCCCTATGTCCGCTTTAATCAATACTATTCCAGGGCCAGTAATTGGTGGGATTTCTTTCTTGCTGTACGGAATGATTGGTACTTCCGGTATCCGTATTTTAGTGGACTCTAAAGTGGACTACGGAAAGAGCAGAAACCTTACCTTGACATCGGTTGTATTTGTGACAGGTTTATCTGGCGCTGCGGTTCAGCTCGGCAATGTGGAGTTGAAAGGTATGGTGCTAGCATGTATTGTTGGTATGATATTATCCCTGCTGTTCTATATTTTTGATAAATTAAAATTGACCAACGATAGAGAGGAAGAACAGTCCGCTGAAAATCCAGAGAAATAAATATCTTTATAAAATTATTGAACACCTGCTATTCTATTAGTAGGTGTTCAATATTATTTTAACAAGATAAAACCTGCTATGAAACGAAACATTCATAGAGCAGGTTTTATATAATGATAAAGGTTCTAAATTGAGTACTTATAATTTAGCAATGAGATTTATTTGCAGAAGAAATAGAGTACTTCTTTTAGAATTTTCAAAAACAACTAATTTATTGATGGTTGTTTTGTTAACAGAAACTTGAGTGATATCTACTTAACTGGTTGTTTAAGTATTTCAAAGAAGTGTCATTTAGAAATTTATAAGATTGGCAATAATGGAGGTAATATGTACTATCCACGATTAAAAGATTTAAGGGAAGACCATGATTTAAAACAAAAGGAAGTTGCGGTAATTTTGGGGATTGACCAAAGGGTATACAGCAATTATGAAACAGGGAAAAGGGAAATCCCAACTCGGTTTGTGATCCAACTTGCGGAGTTTTACCATACCAGTACGGATTATATTTTGGGGCGGACAACGCTGATTACACCTTATCCATACAAAAAATAAAAGCCACCATATGGTGGCTTTTATGAGTATTAGACCTTTCAACGGATGAATTGGAAGGTATTTGTAAGAGAAAATAATATCATTATTTTCTCTTACGGACAATCAGTATTACCGTACCTGCTATTGCTAGCATTGCTGCACCTACGATTGGAGTAAAATCTCCAGTTTTTGCTGCGTTTGCTTTTGTTGTCGTTGATGTTTGGCTTGTTTGTGTAACATTGTTGTTTGTAGTCTGTGCTTCATTTATTTTCCCATCAACTGTTACCAGTCCATCCATTGCGGATTGTACTTTTGCTACTGCCGTGTTTACTTCATCCTGGGTGGCGTTATCATCTACCAATACATCTTGTGCTTCCTTTACTGCTGCTGTCAATGCTGCGTAGCTTTCCGTTGTGTATAAGGTGGAATCTTTTTTATTTGATTCCTCTATTACAGCTTGTAATATGGATTTATCTGCTTTGAAACGTAAATCTAGCATTGCATTCAACAGGTTTGTTTCTGCTGTTTCAATTTCTGCCTGCATGGCATTGTCTTTATCCGCAATCAATCTCTGTGCTGCTGCCAGTGCTTCTTTGAATTTTGCCTGACCAGCTTCGATATAGTTGTTTAAGTCATAGCTTTCTGCCAATGCTACCAGTTGTTCTAATGAGTGGATATCCCCTTTTACAAAGCCCAGTTTATGGATTTCGTTCAGCAAAGTTTGCCATGCTTCATCTATGGCTATTTGATTAGCATTGCTATCTGCTGCTACTGCTTTTGCGTTGTTTAATGCTTCGGTAAAGGATGTTTGTACATCTGCGATTACGTTATCAAACTCATCGCTGTTTGCTGCATTATCCGCATAATCAATCACTTTATTTAGGATGGATTTATCCGCAGTTTCAGAAATCACAACATCTTCATAAGGAAGCAACGAAACAACACCGTCTACGCCCATCATACCATAATCCTGATTTTCACGGCTATTCACTTTACCACTTCTGGTTTGTGGAGTAATTGAGTTAATATAATTAATAAAAGTAGAAGAAACTTTTATAGAGATAGTGTTTTCTCCCTGTTGTAAATATGCTCCAATATCTACATTGGTATCTATCTGATTTGCAGCCTGTAGGGTATGTCCATTCACTGTAATCTGGTAAACATCTGAAATATCCCCTAATTGAATGGTAGCACCTTTTTGCTGGTTCCAGTTATCAAGCTGGAAGGTTGTGGTATAAGTGCCAATACCAGATACATCTTTTAATCCTTGGATTTCTCTCCATGGAACTAATTTATTCAACTGGATTGGTTCCAATTTTGTCTTTTTAATAGTGGTTAGCAGGGTTGGGTCATCTGGTTTTGTCCAGCTTTCAATCGATAATGTCCAGTTATCCAATGTGATTGGAGTTAGTTCATCATTTACAGAAATTTGTTTTGTGGTTCCATCCTGTAATGTAATTTGATAATTACCTGGCTCAGAAATTCGTGCAACCAACTGGTTTTGGCTATTATATCGCAATTCTGTATCTGATACAACTGCATGGGAAGAAGGTGTTGTTTCATTCCAGCCATCCTGTGCTATGGCAAGTAAAGCAGTTTCTTTGGCATCGAAAGAAAGGGAGACTGTAGTAGTTCCATCCTTGATTTGATATTGGGCAATAGGAGTAATTTCTCCTGTCCATGCGTCCAATAAATATGGAATGCCTTCGCTATCCAATGTGATTGTGGTTACTGTTTGTTTATCTCCTTGATTATAGAAATAATAGTAGTCTGCATTGGTATCCTGCCTATGCTGACTCAATAAAGAGGATGGTTGGGCATAAGAAGTGTCTGGGGTAATATCAATCTGCTGTAGTAGTGCAGGAAGGTCACGCTCTGTAGTAACCTGATATACATTCTCAAACGAAATGATTTGTTCTACAATTTTGGTAATATCTTCATCAGATTCGGTGAAAAACTTAGCTGTAGAAGGTAGCTCCCCTACAAATACAATTGGCAGCCCCGCTTTTGCGTATTCCAACAATTGATTTGCAGCATCCAAAGAGAGGTCTAACGGAACTAAATTTTGCATTTCATCTGGATGCTGTTGGTTGCCTTTGTGGTTTTCATGGTTGACAATTAGCGCTTTATAGGCTGGGCCATCTGCATCCAATACTGGTTGCCCATTTTGTGTAGAAACTTTCGCAGAATCCAAATCCATTAAAGCTGGACTGATAAAATCATAAGAATAGCCATATTGTTCCAGATTAGATACAAACAGTGGCTGGTACATCTGGCTTTCAAAATAGGTGTTACGGAAAAATGCAAGATCTACTTTCGCTTCCCCTTGGCGCATAACATACTGGTTACGGGCAACATACTTCATTGAGTCGCCCATCATTCCCCACTGTACCTGACGTTCTCCCCAGGCATTGGCATACGAAGTGAGGCCAAACCCTTCGTATCCTGGCCAACTGATACCTGGTACATATCCGTTTTGGTTCCCTACACCATGATATTCCCCACTATAGCAGGAACCATGTAATACCATTTGATTGATACCACTTGCGAAGGAAATATTGATTTGGTCGGTTAAGTCGGTTAATTTTTGAGCATAGTTTCCGTTTCCTTCGACACCAACTTCGGTGGATAAAATTTTTTTATCCCCCATATGTACTGTACCGGAGAAAAGGCGATATCCATCTGGTTGATCGGTATAATACATGGATTCTGTTTCTGGAATTCCAGTAGCAAGGTTTGCGGCAGTCATATCCACAGATAAACCGTAGTTCTGTACTCTTGCATTCCATCCATGTTGTTCACACCATTGTTGGATTGGATTGAGGTACCGTTCTACAAATAATTCCGTTAAGGTTTGATAATAGTCGTTCCGGATTTTTACAGACATGCCATCTGCTGTTTGGAAAGCGCCGTCTTCTCCATACGCTCCACCAATCAAGTCCACAAAATTGGAAAGCCCGGTCGGGGAAGGTAAATAGGCTAAATAAGGGGTAACATCATACCCTCTTCTGTTCTGGAATTCTTCCAGAAAATCATCACTCCATAATACACCAAAATTTCCACCTCCTAAAGCAGCTGAGATACCATCTCCAAATTTATATTCGTAAGAATCAATAAACATAGCATTGATATGATCCGCATATGGCAGCCAGGATGGAACAACGGTTTCTTCATAGTAACGGAGCAGTTCATTTACTGCTGCAGTACTGATTGGATTGATAGAAGGATATTTTCCATTAGTTTGATCTGTTGGGGATTGATAACATGCAACCAGCACCCATTTTCCCTTTGTATCAGCTGGAGTAGACCAAGTAATAGTATTATTCTGTCTATCCACTACTCCTTCCGTATCCGTTAGGCAATAGGAACCGTCTTGATATACATAGGTTGGTGCTGGTGAGTTTCCTACCATACCAGGATGGCTAATGTATTCTGTTTCCTCATCCACTGGATAAGCGTTGACAGATAATAATTTTGTGTTTTCTTTGGTGTTTAAGGTGAGTTGTGCGGTTTCCCCAGCGGATACAATCACTTTATCATAACTGAGTTGTTGCGCTACCAGTTCGTTTTGGTCAGAAGTAATGGAATTGATGCAGGAAGTACCGGACCCCAAAGGCTGGGTAATATCTAGTTGGAAACCAGGATAATTTTCATCAATATACTGTAACGCCTGGGCAATTACATCAATATATGCTTGAGAGTTCCAACCGGCTTCATCAACTACTTCTTTACAAAGGATTTCTGCCCCGCCAAATCCCTGCTTGACAAATTCGTCAATTTCATGTTTCACTTGTTGGATATCAACAGCCCCGCTAGGAAACCACCATCTGATTTTTGGCTTGTTTTCAAAAGATGGGTTCGCAAATTGTTCCGCAAAGGTATTACTGGAAGAATCAGGTGCTGCACTGACATGATTGCTGAAACCAAGGCCAGTTGCTGTCACAGCCGCGGCCATGCAGATAGCCACCAGCTTATAGCTATTTTTTTTGATAAATTTCATTTTTTGCTCTCCTTTTACTAAATTTTGATTACATTATAGTAATATTTTATAGTGATTTCTAGGTAATGAAATGAAAACCAACCATAAAGCAATGTATCTAGTTACTAGGATGTTTCCATTGACAGGACAAATTGGTTTTTCTATAATAAGGATAAAAGGAGGAAAAATAATGGAACAGATAGCCCAAGTCGATCAAAAAGTTGAGAAAATAATTAGCCGATTGTTTGAAAACCCATCCCAAAACAATCCTGTTTTTTCTCGTGAGTTCAATGGACGGATACAAGGAGGATTAAAGTTCCCCAAACAGATAAAAACCTCTAATGAGGGGCTAAAAAAACAAAACTATGTGATTTTAACAGAAGGAACAATTTTTGGGCAGGATGATATTGTAGTTTCCGTAGAGTGTAAAGCATTGAATAAGAGGAACGATCAGTTTACCCGGGAAGCTTTCTCACAAATTGGAATGGAATATCCTTATATTGATCGGGATAAAGTAAAGCCGTTGGTTCATAGACACGATTTTTTTGAGTTGTTTTATGTCTATCATGGTGGATGTATTTCTACGATTGAAAACCAGGATGTTTCCTTTTTTGCAGGGGATATCTGTTTGTATAACCGCAATGCTATTCACAGCATGTACGTCCCTCATGACCAAGACCTGGTATTTAATGTTTTAATCCGAAAAAATTTAATCACTGAAACCTTCCATTCTATCATTCAGGGTTCCGATTTGTTTTCCCAGTTTTTTATTGATTCTTTACAAAAACCAACCACAAAAAATTATCTGGCAATCCAGCAAATCCAAAAAACAACGATAGAGTTCTACCTGAAAAAAATGGTGATTTGTTTTTTTAATGAGAACAATCAGGAGTATTTAAAGTCTTTATTGATCTGTTTCTTATATGAGATTGAAAAACAGTACCGCCAGGAAATGATGGAGCAAAGCTTGGATCAAGAGAATAATATTACCATTGTAAAAATACTCCAATATATAGAACAGCATTACATGGACTTAACCTTAGAAACTTTGTCGGAACAGTTCCACTATACACCCCGAAATATGATTTACTACATCAAAAAATATACAAATAAAACTTTTTCCGAATTGATACGGGAAAGCAAAATCAAAAAGGCCTGCGAACTACTTATAAAAACAAACCTGACACCGGAACAGATTACGGAACAGGTTGGATATAATGATAGGAGTTATCTGGACAAACTGTTCCATCAACAATTTGGTGTTAGCATGGTAAAATACAAGAAAAAATATAACCATTTATTATAGATTGTGGAAAAAGAAAAAGGTGAACAGTACTGTCCACCTTTTTCTTTTTCCATTAAATATTCATTGGTTAATAATAAGATTCTTCATCCACTTCATCCCAGTTGATTTCTTCGAAATCCTCTGGAGAGCAGCAATCACAACTACAATCGCAACTATCCTGCTGTAATTGTTTTGGTTTATGGTAGGATAGTCTTCCTGCTAAAAATCCGATAATAGCTCCAACTGCTAAACAAATACCGCCAATGAGATACCACTCTTTTTTGATCATATCCATTTTCCTATTCAATAATAACACCTCCTGCAATGACGGCTTCCCCTTGATAACAGACAGCGGATTGTCCTTTTGTGATTGCACGTTGAGGTTGTTCAAACTGTATGTTTGCTGTACCATTTTCTTGTGGAATCAATGTTGCTGCCGCATAAGGGGCACGGTTTCTGATTTTTACCATTACTTTTGTAGGACTGGTAAGCGGTTCTGGCAAAAGGTAACAGATATCCGAGATCGTGAGCTGGTCATGATAAATTTCTTGGTCGTCCTTCAAACATACCGTATTGGAAGAAGGATCAATACTAGCTACATACATCGGTTTTCCAAATGCCATTCCAAGACCTTTCCGCTGCCCCACTGTATAATACCAAATTCCTTTGTGCTGCCCTAATGGATTCCCTTTACTGTCCACAAAATTGCCTTTTGGAGGAACTGTTCCTACATAACGTTCCAGGAACTTTCCATAGCCTTCTTTTGCGTCTATAAAGCAGATTTCCTGACTATCTTTTTTTCGGGAAACATGTTCAAATCCGAATTTTTCAGCAATTTCCCGTACCTGTGGTTTTGTATAATTCCCCAATGGGAACAGGATATAGGGCAGGCGGTCATAAGGAATGTGATACAAAAAATAACTTTGGTCTTTTTCAGGATAAAAAGAGGTTTTTAACTGCCAAATCCCGGTTTTATCCTGGTCGATTCTGGCGTAATGACCAGTAGAAATAAAGTCAGCGCCTAATTCTTTTGCTTTTTCGTAAAATAAGCCAAACTTGATTTTTTGGTTACATACAATACATGGGCTAGGGGTACGACCTGCTTGATATTCAGATACAAAATTTTCAATGACATCCCGTTTGAATTCTTCCCTCATATCAATCACATGATGGGGGATTCCCAAATGCTCACATACTTTTTTTGCGTCTGCAATATCATCCTTTCCTTTGTTTGCGAATAAATCCGGCCATTCGTCCTGGGGTTTCCACAATCGAAAGGTAACCCCTATAACGTCATAGCCTTGTTCTAACAAGAGGCCAGCAGCAGCTGAACTATCTACACCACCGCTCATTCCGATCATTACTTTTTGTTTCAATATTCTATGGCTCCTTTCCTAGTTTAATCAAACAGTCCTGGAGTAGAAAGGTAACGCTCTCCAGTATCTGGAAAGAATACCACAATGGTTTTTCCTTCTAATTCAGGTTTTTGTGCCAGCTGTGTTGCAGCAGCTAGAGCAGCCCCACTGGAAATACCAACTAAAATTCCTTGTGATTGTGCCAGTTCCCGTGTGGTTTGATATGCCTGTTCTGTAGTGATGGTGATAATTTCATCAATGATGCCCGTGTTCATTACGGATGGGACAAATCCAGCTCCAATCCCCTGCAATTTATGGGGACCAGCTTTTCCGCCGGATAATACGGGGGAATCTGCTGGCTCGGTTGCCACAATTTTGATATTGGGCAGTTCCTGTTTTAAGATTTCCCCAACACCGGTGATGGTTCCTCCAGTTCCTACACCAGCAACAAAGGCGTCGATTTTGCCATCGGTATCCTGCAGGATTTCCTTTGCTGTTGTTTGGCGGTGGGCTTCTGGATTAATTGGATTGTCAAATTGGGAAGGAATAAAAGAATTTGGGTTTTC
Organism: Massilioclostridium coli; assembly: GCF_900095865.1. Lineage (GTDB taxonomy): Bacteria > Bacillota > Clostridia > Oscillospirales > Ruminococcaceae > Massilioclostridium > Massilioclostridium facile. Next base: position 361,141 of record NZ_FMIZ01000005.1, read on the forward strand.
TTTTGCCAGCTGGTTGGCTTTTTCGATTGCCCCTTTCATCCCTTTTGCGCCTTCTGTCAAAACCAGTTCCGCACCCAGTGCCTTTAATAAATTACGGCGTTCGATGCTCATGGTTTCTGGCATGGTTAAAATCAGGCGCAATCCTTTTTCAGCACAGATAAACGCCAGTCCTACACCAGTGTTTCCGCTGGTTGGCTCAATAATCAGGGTATCTTTTTGAATGAGGCCTTTTTTTTGCGCGTCATCAATCATATATTTCGCAACACGGTCTTTTGCGGAACCCAATGGATTAAAATATTCCAGTTTTGCAATAATTTCCGCTTTTAACTGATGCTTTTCGCAGTAATGTTGCAATCGCACCATTGGCGTATTGCCAATTAAATCAGAAAGATGATTGTGAATATTCGCCATAGGGAATTCCTCCAGTTTTAATAGGATTTCATTTGTTTCCATCATAGCATTGGCTTGGAGAAAAGTCAAGCAGAAAAGGTTTGAGTTTTCCAGCGTTTTGTGGTTTAATAAGAGTAAAGTATTTTATAAGATAAAGGAGCGTTGCTATGCTGATCAAAAATGCTGTGCTTGAAACAGTCGAACATGGCAGGATTCCGCATGGATTTCTTCAAATAGAATCAGGTAAAATTGTCGCGATGGGAAACATGGAGGATTGTCCAAAACTAGATGGCTTGGATTATTCCGGCTATACTCTCTATCCAGGTTTTATTGACTGCCATTGCCATTTAGGTATGTGGGAGGACTCCCTAGGATTTGAAGGGGAAGATGGAAATGAGGATACCGATCCAATTACCCCACAATTGGATGCATTGGATGCCATTAATCCAATGGATAACTGTTTCCAGGAAGCCGTATCCGCAGGAGTTACAACAGTAGTAACCGGTCCTGGAAGTGCCAATCCCATTGGAGGGCATTGGATTGCCTTGAAAACAGTGGGCCGCAGAGTAGATGCTATGGTGGTAAAACGGAATATTGGAATGAAGTTCGCTTTGGGAGAAAACCCAAAAGCAACCTACAATGACAAAAATCAAACCCCTGTTACCCGTATGGCAACGGCGGCTTTGATCCGGGAACAGTTGCAGAAAGCAAAGCGGTATCAGATGGATTGCCAGCGGGCTTTAGAAGATGAGGAACTAGATCAACCAGAATATGATGCCAAATGCGAGGCGCTGTTGCCAGTACTAGAACGAAAAGAAAAGGCGTTTTTTCATGCTCATCGGGCGGATGATATTTTTACTGCTATCCGTTTGATTCGGGAATATCAATTGGATGGTGTTTTAGTCCATGGTACGGATGGCCATTTAATTGCGGACTTGTTGGAAGAAGAACATCTTCCAGTGATTACAGGTCCGATGATAACCGACCGTTCTAAGCCAGAGCTGAGAAACCAGAAAATTCAAAATCCAGCCATTTTAGCAAAATACCAGATACCAACCGCCATATGTACTGACCATCCAGAGGTTCCTATCCAATACCTTCCTTTGAGTTGTGGGATTGCCATAAAGGGAGGATTGTCCAGAGAAAAAGCATTACAGGCAATTACCATAGAACCCGCCCGAATTTGTGGGTTAGAACAAAGATTGGGTTCTCTGCAGGTAGGAAAAGACGCGGATATTGTGGTTTATCCAAACGATACAGATCCATTTTCGGTTTATTCCAGTCCATTTCAAGTGATAATTGATGGAAAGTTTGTTTATGAGGAGACGAAATAGCAATGAGAGAGATAGATGTAAAGGAATTAACTTCTTGTATTAAACAGTTGTGTATTCAGGCAAATAAAGAACTGCCTTGCAGTGTTAAAAAAGCAATTTCCAAAGCAAGAAAACAAGAATGCAGCGAAATATGTAAAAGCGTTTTAGGGGATTTGGAAGAGAATATCCAAGCTGCAAAAGAATTGGATGTACCTGTCTGCCAGGATACTGGAATGGCAGTAGTATTTTTGGAAATTGGCCAGGATGTTCATTTTATCGGCGGAGATTTCAATGAAGCGGTAAACGAAGGAGTACGCCAGGGATATCTGGAAGGATTATTGCGTTTATCCGTCGTAACGGATCCAATCCGTCGCGGTAATACCAATGATAATACGCCTGCTATTCTGCATACTTCGATTATCCCAGGGGATAAAGTGAAAATTATGGTGGCCCCGAAAGGATTTGGTAGTGAAAATATGAGTGCCATTCGGATGTTTACCCCATCCGCCACCCGCCAGGAGATCATCGGGTTTGTAGTGGATACTGTTCGCAAAGCGGGGAGCAATCCATGTCCACCTGTGATTGTTGGCGTTGGGATTGGCGGAGATTTTGAACAGTGCGCTTTGTTGGCAAAACAGGCGCTTTGCCGTGACCTTGACCAGCCGAATCCAGACCCATTTTATGCGGAAATGGAACAAGAGATGTTACAACAGGTAAACCAGCTGGGAATTGGTTCCCAGGGATTTGGCGGGGATGTTACTGCGTTGGGATTAAATATTGAAACTTATGCAACTCATATTGCAGGGTTACCAGTAGCGGTGAACATGGGCTGCCATGTGACCCGGCATATGTGTGCAGAACTGTAGGATAAAGGAGAATTGAATTTGGAACAAATTACAATGATTTGCCCCTGCCATTTTGGGTTGGAAAGTGTACTGTCCGGCGAAGTAAAACGGCTGGGGGGACAAAATGTTACGGTAACCGATGGAAGGGTTGCATTTGACGGAGATTTGGAACTGTTGGTAAGGGCTAATTTGTGGCTACGTACTGCGGAGCGGGTATTGATCCGTTTGGGGGAATTCCACGCCACCTCGTTTGAGCAATTGTTCCAGGGTGTGAAAAAACTGCCATTAGAACAGTGGATTGGCGCCCATGACGCTTTTCCTGTAAAAGGGCATTCGTTGAACTCACAGCTGCACAGCATCCCGGACTGCCAATCAATTATCAAAAAAGCCGCTGTGGAACGACTAAAAGAGTGTTACCATGTCCACTGGTTTGAGGAGAACGAAGCGGTGCATCAAATCCAGTTTTCAATCTTAAAAGATGTAGTTACTGTGATGCTGGATACCTCCGGACCTGGGTTGCACAAAAGGGGATACCGACAAAATTCCAATGCTGCTCCAATTAAAGAAACACTGGCATCTGGCATTATTGATTTAGCTCATGTAAAACCTTTTTCCACAGTGTATGACCCATTTTGTGGTTCCGGTACTTTTTTAATCGAGAGTGCAACCAAAGCGTTGAACATCGCGCCTGGGATCAACCGCCGTTTTGCAGCGGAAAAGTGGAAGCAGATCCCGCAAAAAGTCTGGCAGGAGGAGCGTACTCGTGCCCTTGATTTGGTTCGTAGAGATGTGGAGTTCCGTGGGTATGGACTTGATATTGATCCAGCTGCTGTAGAATTGAGTACAGCAAACGCAAAAAAAGCTGGTGTCCTTCCAAGGTTGAAATTTAACCAGCGGGAAATTGCGGATTTTTCTCCTGTAACAGATAAAGGGATTGTTATTTGCAATCCTCCTTATGGGGAACGTATGCTGGAAATAAGACAAGCGGAAGAAATTTACCGGACGATGGGAAAGGTATTCCAGATGGGAAATGGAATCCACTATTATATTATCAGCCCTCATGAACAGTTTGAAACCATCTTTGGGAAAAAAGCAGATAAACGCCGTAAGCTATATAATGGGATGTTAAAATGCCAGCTCTATATGTATTTTAAGTAGTCCATCTAGTGGATTTAAGAAGGGAATCCCTATGAAAACATTAAAATATCAATTATTCTCCAGTGTCATTTTAATTATTTGTATTTTACTTATGTTCCTTTCCTGGTTTGGTGGCTCCCGAGGGGTACAAGAAATATCAGGGACGATTGTGTTGTATCATCCTGTAACTATTATTGGAATTTTGATAACCTTGATTGGAATATGGTTTGAGAATCGACGATTTGCTATGGTTTGTGGGATATTAGGACCCTGTTTATTGCTGATAATGGAGTTGTTTTATTTTTTTACATGGCACATAGAAACTATAACAGGAGAATTCAGCTTAGGAATCAGTTTTTCCTTGGCATATCCAGAATTTTATTTTGGCTTTGGTGTCACACTGGCATTGCTGGTGGCAAATTTGATGCGTATCAGGAAGTGCTTCTACCAAAAATAACTGCAATATAATTTTGTAGAAGAATTCAAAAATTGGAAACTACAAAAATGATTGGTGGATTGATGAAATAGCATGACCGTAAATTATGATGGGATTATTTTCAGCAATGCTGTTTGCTATTTTATAAGATTGAATATAGATATGAATTTGAAAGCGTGAGGTAGATGGATATTTTTTTATGGATAGCAATAGGGGTGGCAATCTTATGCGCTACAGTAGCAATCTATTTTGGAACAACAAAATCCTAGTTGGAGAGGCAACGGAATCTTTTATTTCCTTTTCCTTGAAAATTATTTCTAGATGTACAATATAAGAGATTAAGACCGTTTAGAATAGCCGATGATATATTTGTTTATTAGTTTGCGGAGGAATTGTATGGATCAAAAAATAAAAAACGGTGGTATGGGCTTTGTTTCTACATTGACGTTAATTTTTATTGTTCTAAAACTTTTAGGTCTTATAGCATGGAGTTGGATATGGGTATTTGCTCCTATTTGGATCTCTTTTGTGTTGATTGTATTGGCTTTTGGTGTGATTCTGATTGGTGGCAGAATCAAAAAAGGGAAATGGTAATTTTTTATTGGCACAAATGTAGAATATGATAAGGAAAGGGACCGTTTGATTAGCAAAAAAAGAAAGGATGGAAATTTTGTCAAAAACAAAACGGAATTTATGGTTAGTTGCTGGAATCTGTTTTTGGATTTTAGGGGCAATTGTATTTGGAAAATACGATTTGGAAATATCCCAATTGCTTTACCATCCTGATTGGAAATGGGCAGTTGCCTTTGAGAATGGAGGTAGGTTGACAACTCCTATTCTATTAGCGGTTGGTCTCCATTTTTTGATTTATTTGGAAAAGCGGAAGCATCCAAAGAAAATTTACTGGGTTGTCGATGTTGGGATTATGGCGATTGTGGTGGTATTAATTTTGTTGTTTTCTGGTGGACTGAGTGGATTGGTACAGGAATTGTTTCTAACAGCAATTTATCTGGCTTTTTATTTGCTGATCCAATTGGGAGGAAAACAACTGGATATGGACAAGCTAATACAAATTAAAAAAATTGTATGGACGATGTTTGTTGCTACTGCGTTGATTTTTTTGGTTATTACAATTGTAAAAGTATTTGCCGGAAGATTGCGGTTTCGAGATATGGAAAACATCTCCCAGTTTGTTCCATGGTATCAATGGCATCCCTTTTCTGGAAACCATTCTTTTCCTTCTGGACATACAGGTAACTCTATGGCGGTCATTGGTGTTTTGTTATTATCCGGACTGATCCAGACGAGATGGAAACGTATTTTAGTCGCAGCTTTACCAATCGTTTATTTGTTGTTAATGGCTATTAGCAGGATTATTATGGGGGCACATTATGCCTCTGATGTTTTATTTTCATTAGGGATTATAGCATATGGCTGGTATATTGCAATATGGTTATGTCAGCGTTATCAGAAAAGGAAAATAGATGGAAATTAAACGGGTTTACTCTCATAAAAAAGCATTTTTAGATTTGTTATTATTGGCAGATGAACAGGAATCCATGATTGACCGTTATTTGGAGCAAGGGGAACTGTTTGTTTTATATGACCAAGGTGTGAAAACAGTTTGCGTTGTGGTAAAAGTACAGGAGAGGGTTTACGAAATCAAAAACCTGGCAACAGACCCCAGTTTTCAAGGCAAAGGATATGGAAAGGCAATGGTGGAGTATATTTTTCAACTTTATCAAAAAATAGCAGATTATCTTCTGGTTGGAACTGGGGACAGCCCTTTGACAATTCCTTTTTACGAAAAATGTGGTTTTTCCTATTCCCATCGGGTTCCGAATTTTTTTGTGGATTTTTATGACCATCCCATTTATGAAGCGGGGAAACAGCTTATTGATATGGTATATCTTAAAAAAGATTTCGTTTCGGGTTAAAAAATACCTTTGGATAGTATACTATCCAAAGGTATTTTTATGTCGGACTATAACTATGATTTATTATATTAGCTTATAGGGTTTGCGGATCAAATTTTATTTTTTCTTTTTCATGTTTTACAAAAAGGACAGAAGATTCTTTTTCGGAAAATCGATCCTATTTTTTGGAGAATATCGCCTGGTTATGGGGGATTTTAAAAGAAGCACAGTTGAAACGAACAGAAAAATGATGTATAATAAATACAAAAAGTAATTGATTTTCAGGATAGAGTGAGGCATACTATGAGTTTAAAAAAATGGATTTTTCACGCGGCATCGCCAGAACGTTCTGAGGAGATTTCAGAGCGATTTGGAGTGAACAACATAATAGCGGACATCCTGGCAACTAGAGGGTTTCAGGATGAAGAAATTGAGGAATATTTCGGTCAAGGCGAATTGGAAAGCCCATTTGTTTTAAAGGACATGGACCTGGCTGTAGAACGCTTAAATCAGGCGCTGGAAAACCAGGAAAAAATTGTAGTTTATGGGGACTATGATTGTGATGGAATTACTTCTACTTATATTTTGTACACCTATTTATTATCGATTGGAGCGGAAGTAGAGGCTTTTATTCCAGAAAGAAATGTAGGTGGCTATGGGTTAAATCAGGAAGCGATTGATCAATTCCATGAGCAAGGAGTACAACTGCTTGTTACGGTGGATAATGGTATTTCTGCCTTAAAAGAAGCAGATTATATTGCGGAACTTGGCATGGATCTTATCATAACTGACCACCATGCGGTAGGGGATACTTTGCCTCAAGCAGTGGCGGTTATAAACCCACATCGCAGTGACTGTCCATCAAAATTTAAAGATTTAGCTGGTGTTGGTGTTGCTTTTAAACTAATCGTGGCAATGGAAGAAGGGGATTACCAGAGCGCTTTGCAATTTGCCGGGGAATTTGTAGCGATTGGGACGATCGGTGATATTGTCCCTTTGGTTGGTGAAAACCGTACTTTGGTTCAGGAAGGATTACGGCTATTAGAGTTTTCTGAAAACTTAGGGTTAAATAAATTGTTCCAAAAAGCGAAGATCCCTCGTTCCAATGTACTGGCAACTGTAATTGCGTTTGGGATTGTCCCTCGTATTAATGCTGCTGGCCGTTTTAATATGGCTAATAAGGTGTTTGAGCTGTTTACCAGCGAGGATAAAGAAACGATAGATACAATTTCTACCGAACTGAATGAACTCAATACAAAACGGCAACAATTGGAACAAGGTGTTATACAGGAGATTATGCAACAGATAGCGGAAAATCCGAATTGCCTTCATGACCGTGTATTAGTATTTGCGAAAGAAGGATGGCCAAAAGGGATTTTGGGAATCGTCAGCGCAAGGATTACAGAGCGATATGGAAAGCCTTCTGTTGTAATGGAAATTGACGGGGAGTATGCAACAGGGTCTGCTAGAAGTATTGATGGGTTCTCTCTTTATCAGGCCATGTATGCCAACCGGGATTTATGTGTAAAATGGGGTGGACATTCCAAAGCCGCTGGTATGACAATTGCTACAAAAGATTTAGAGGCATTCCGGAAAGGGCTTAATTTATACGCGAAAAACCATTTAAAACGTATGCCGGATAGTTCTTACAAGATTGACAGGGTAGTGACGTTAAAAGAACTCACCGTTGAAAATGTGGAGTCTCTTTCTGTTTTAGAACCATTTGGATGTGAAAATCCTTCCCCATTGTTTTTGATGAAAAATGTACGTTTAGAAGAAGTGATCCCACTGGCTGGTGGGAAACACCTGAAGCTGAAATTTTTTGCTGGTACAGGAATGATGCAAGCTTTGTTGTTTGGTGTCCCACGCTCCCGTTTTTATTTCAAACGAGGGACGATGCTCAACCTAGTTGTCAGCTTGGATATCAATAATTTTAATGGGCGTAAAAGTGTATCCGTTAAAATTAAAGATATGCGTCCTTGCTCTTTTGAACAATATCGGTTTTTTAGCGCCAAATGGGCCTTTGAGGATATTATGCGTGGAGAGGTAGAGGATCCCAAAATAAAAGCTCGTGCATTACCAAATCGGAATGAGATTGCGGCCATTTATCGGACTCTACATAATCTGAAAAAATTTGAGGGTAATGCGGAAAAATTGTACCTGTTAACCTTAAAAAGTGGTATGAATTATTGTAAATTATCCATTATTATTGAAATTTTAAAGGAACAAGGATTACTAGAAATGGTAGAAGATGGGAAAACTATGGTGATGAAGGAGGCTACTGCCAAAGTAAACCTTTCGGAATCTAAAATTTTGGCGCAATTGAAATAAAAAGATAGGGTGAAGTAAGATGGAGTATACATTTCAAACATTATTGGATGTGTTAAAAGCAACCGACAGACCGTTTGATCTGGATAAAATTACAAAGGCATATGAAGTGGCAAAAGACGCACATACAGGGCAGCTGCGTCTTTCTGGTGAACCATATGTAACCCATCCAATTGCTGTGGCTTGTATACTGGCAGAATTGGGGATGGATAACGAGTGTGTAGAAGCAGCGTTGCTGCATGATGTAGTGGAAGACACCACCGTCTCGTTGGAAGAAGTAAAAAAGAAGTTTGGGGAAGATGTTGCCTTATTGGTGGATGGCGTTACAAAACTGGGCAAAATCCCATTGACAACAAAAGAGGAACAGCAAGCAGAAAATGTCCGAAAAATGTTGCTGGCGATGGCGAAGGATATCCGTGTGGTTATTATCAAACTAGCAGACCGGTTGCACAACATGCGTACTGCGGAATTTTGGCCAGAACAAAAACAACGGGATAAATCTTTGGAAACTATGGAGGTTTATGCGCCAATTGCCCACCGTTTGGGAATACGGCCAGTAAAAGAAGAGCTAGAGGACCTTGCATTGCAATATTTGGATCCAGTTGCTTATCGAGAAATCCAACAAAAATTAAAGGATCGCGCCCTAAACAACCAAAACTATATTGAGTATATCAAACAGAAAATTGCCGCCCGTTTACAGGAGTTAAATATTTCTGCTAAGATTGATGGACGAGTAAAAAGTATTTATGGAATTTACCGGAAAGTATATATGGCAGGGCGGGAATTTGATGAAGTATATGATATTTATGCGATCCGTGTGATTGTGGATTCTGTGCTAGAATGTTATAATATTTTAGGTGCGATGCACGATTTATTTACACCGATTCCAAACCGATTTAAAGATTATATTTCGATGCCAAAACCGAATATGTACCAATCATTGCATACTACCGTGATTGCTAAAGAAGGGATTCCGTTCGAAATTCAGATTAGGACATGGGAAATGCACTATACCGCGGAATATGGGATTGCCGCCCATTGGAAATACAAAGAAGGAATCCGTGGAAAAGATAATCTGGAAGAGCGTTTGGCGTGGGTAAGGCAGATTATTGAAGCACAGCAAGAATCCCAAGATGCGGAAGATATTATGCAAAGTATTAAAACCGATATTGGTTCAGAGGAAGTTTTTGTGTTTACCCCAAAAGGAGATGTAAAAGCATTACCAGTTGGGTCTACCGTGATTGACTTTGCATATGCGATTCACAGCGCAGTTGGGAACCGTATGATTGGTGCAAAAATTGATGGACGTATTGTGTCATTAGACACTAAGTTGAAAACGGGTCAAGTGGTTGAAATTATCACCATTAAGTCGGAAAATCATGGTCCAAGTAGAAACTGGCTAAAAATTGTCGCTACCAGTGAAGCACGCAGTAAAATCCGTTCCTGGTTTAAAAAAGAGCGCAGGGAAGAGAATATTGTAGAAGGAAAAGCAGAATTAGAACGAGAATTAAAACGCAATAAAATTTATCTCCCGGATGAACAAATGGCAGAATTTTTGGAAGGAATGTGCAAAAAAAACCATTGCGAAAACCTGGAAGAATTTTATGCTGCCATTGGATATGGAGGTATCAGTTTATCCAAAATTATTCCAAGGGTCAAAGAAGCATATATTAAACTGATTAAATCAGAACAGGAACCTGTTTCAGAAGCCCCAAAAATTACTCATACCAAAGCAACGAGCGGGGTAATTGTAGAAGGGATTGATAATTGCTTGGTGAAATTTGCCCAGTGTTGTAATCCTTTGCCAGGCGACGATATTATTGGATTTATCACCCGTGGCCATGGGGTCTCAATTCACAAAAAAGATTGTGTCAATGTGCTTTCTTCTATGAAAGACCCTTCTCAGGTAGACCGTTGGATTCATGTTCGTTGGGAGCAATCCGCACCAACCAGTTATCGTTCCACTTTGGATATTGTGGCAGATTCCCGCACAGGGCTATTAGCTGATGTCAGCGTGGTTTTGGCAAACTTTAGGGTACCAATTCACGAAATTAATGCTCGCGAACTCAAAAATGGAAATGCCAATATTGTGGTTACCATTGCGATTGCGGGTGTAGAACAGTTAAATAACATTATCCAAAGAATCCATAAGATTGAAGGAGTTATCTCAGTAGAGCGTGCGAATAAATAGAAGAATAGCAAGGAGACAAACCAATGAAAGCAATTTTACAACGTACTACCCATTCCAGTGTATCCATTGACGGAGAAATAGTTGGGGAAATTCAACAAGGGTTTATGGTATTGTTGGGAATTATAGAAGGGGATACCAAAAAAGAAGCAGATACCCTTGCCACAAAACTGGCAGGACTTCGGGTATTTTCCGATGAGCAGGATAGAATGAATCTTTCTTTGCAAGATATCAACGGTGGAATTTTGTTGGTATCCAATTTTACTTTGGGTGCAGACTGCAAAAAAGGGCGTAGGCCTTCTTTTTCTAAGGCTGCCAGGCCAGAAGTGGCGAAACCACTATACGAATATTTTATTCAACAGCTACACATAAATGGAGTGGAACAGGTGGAGACTGGTGAGTTTGGAGCGGATATGGAATTGAACATTACCAATGATGGACCTGTTACCATTATTTTGGATACTGACGAACTAATTGTCAAATAAGGTTGTTTTTACCGCAGGAAATCTTGGAATAAAACAGATTTTCTGCGGTAATCGTTTTCATATTAAGGAGTGATAGATACCATGAAGATAAAACAATATGTATTAGGTCCAGTACAAACCAACTGTTTTGTTGTATACAATGACCAAAATCAGGCAGCTATCATTGACCCAGGTGCGAATGGGGCACAGATTGTAGATGCTGTCCAAAAGGATGGAAAAGAAATTACGATGGTATTGTTAACCCACGGACATTTTGACCATATTGGTGGGGTACATGAAATCCAAGAAAAGACCAATTGTAAAGTATATATCCATGAACAGGATCAGGAGTTACTGCAAGACCCTAGCAAAAATTTATCCAAATTGTTCCAGCAGGTAATATCGAAGAATTTTACCTCTGCGGAAGCAGATGTTTTGTTGAAAGATGGAGATACGATTCCATTTGGAGAAATCACCTTCCATGTAATGCACACACCAGGACATTCTAGGGGAAGCTGTATGTATTTGACAGATGGTGTTATTTTCTCTGGGGATACTATATTTAAACGAGAAATCGGACGCAATGATACCTATGGTGGAGACCCTGTGGCACAGCAAAAATCATTGCAACGGATTGCTGCAATTCCAGGGGATTCTATTATTTGTACAGGGCATGGTGAAAATACTACTTTGGAGGAAGAAAAAAAATATAATCCTTATTTTCCTCGGTAGGTAAAAAGTAAGAAGGGAATCTGTATGAAACTCAGTTTAATTGGCCACAATCATAAATATCAAATTGAAAGTTTAATTAAAATATTTTTTCCCACGGTCCGCTTTTCAGACCATGACCAATCTGGGACAGAGAAAGATTGGGTGATTACCCGCAAAAAACAGGGAAAACACCACATTTATTTGCTGGCCATTGCCTGTTTGAATGGAAAAAAACAGGCTGCGCATTTTGTAATGGCACAGGATGTTTCGGAACAGGAAGCCCGTTTGCAGCTTTGCGCCGCGCTATATTTAGCCTTATCCCGTTTGTTGAATCGCCAGTTGCCGTGGGGGATGATGACGGGAATACGACCGGTGAAAACGGTCCATCAGTTGATGGAGCAGGGAAATTCTCCTGAACAAGTAAGAAAAATTTTAAAAACCAAATATTTTGTCAGTGATGAAAAAATTGATTTATGTCTAAAAACCTTTTCCGTACAGCAAAGGTGCTTTGTAATGGAATGTCAGCCCAAAGTATTTAGTTTATATATTTCCATTCCTTTTTGCCCTACAAGATGTAGTTATTGCTCCTTTGTTTCTCAGGCAATTGCGACCAAAGCGTCGATAGAATTGATGAGGGAATATGTCAAAAATCTAATAGCCGAACTAGCAGTAACCGGAGAGATTGTGAAAAATCTTGGTTTAAAGTTGGAATCAGTTTATTTTGGCGGCGGAACACCTACCGCGTTGAGTGCAGAACTGTTGGAAGAACTTTTTGTCTGTATCCAAAAGCATTTTGACCTTAGTCAGTTATCGGAATACACAGTGGAAGCTGGTCGTCCGGATACGATTACACTGGAAAAATTACAAGTATTAAAGAAATATCGAGTATCCCGTATTAGTATTAATCCGCAAAGCTTCAATGATGAAGTGTTGCGGAATGTAGGGCGGAAGCATACAGCGCAGGATGTAATAGATTGTTACCAGATGGCTCGGAAATTAGGGATTTCCTGCATTAACATGGATTTGATTGCAGGGCTGCCTTTGGAAAGCTTAGAGAGCTTCCAACATTCGATTGATCAGGCAATTGCTTTACAACCAGAAAATATTACGGTACATACCCTTACTATCAAACGGTCTTCTGATTTTTATGCAGCAGGGGAAAAACCCAATCGGAACAGCCTGGTTGCAGAAATGGTTTCTTATGCTGGAAATCATCTGCGACAAGCAGGATATATGCCCTATTACCTTTATCGGCAGAAAAATATGATTGATAACCTGGAAAATGTAGGATATTCCAAACCGGGATTTGAAAGCCCTTATAATGTGTATATCATGGAAGAAAATCAGACTATTTTGGCGGTGGGCGCTGGTGCTGTTACAAAATTAGTAGATGAAACAGGGATTTCCCGTATTTTTAACTATAAATATCCATATGAATACAACAATGGATTTAGCGAGATGATTCGCCGGAAACAGCAGGTGGTGAATTTTTATGAGAAATGATCAATTTAACGTCCAAACAATAAACCTGATGGCTATGCAAGGCGCGCACCATATTGTGGATTACTCTGAACGGAAATATCGGAATGAAATCCAGCGGGTGGCACAACGAATTAACAGCAATAAAAAATGCAAAAAAATTATTTTAATATCTGGACCTTCTGCCTCTGGAAAGACGACAACTGCCCAGTTGCTCTGTAAGGAGTTGGAGCATTTGGGGGTACAATCTGTTATGATTTCCTTGGATGATTTTTTTCTGAATGCGGATAAAACCCCTATTTTGCCCAGTGGAGAACGGGATTTCGAAAGTGTGCGAGCATTGGACTTAAACTTGTTCCACCGTTGCTGCCAAGAACTATTGGAACAGAAATGGACTCGTATCCCTTGTTATGACTTTAAACAGGGAAAACGTTCTGGAGATCGTTTTTTGGAGATTACCAATCATGTTGTGATTGTAGAAGGGATTCATGCGTTAAACCCATTAATGATTCCAGAAGGCAAAGAGAAAAATATTTACCGGGTTTATATTTCCGTCCAAAGTGAATATGAATCCGATGGGCAGATTGTATTGACATCCAGAAATATTAGATTGATGCGTCGAATTTTGCGGGATAGCAAACATAGAAATGCCTCTGCGAAAAAAACGTTGCAGATGTGGCGGAATGTGGTGGAAGGGGAACGAAAATATATTATCCCTTACCAAAATCGGGCGGATGATGTAATTGACTCCCTGCATCTTTATGAGCCGTTGCTCTATAGAGAAATGCTATTGCCACTATTGGAACAAGTACAAGACCCAGAATATCACAAAACAGTGGAAACTTTACAAAATGCATTGCAACTTTTTGAAACAATTGGATTAGAAGAACTTCCAAGCGGTTCTCTGATTAACGAGTTTGCAAAATAATCCAATAAAATGGTCATTTCATTCGAAAAAGAATGGAATATCGAAATATTTTTCATATTTTGCAAATAAATTGAGCCTGATTTAAACCAAATCTTATATTTGTTCATGAAAATGTAATTGAAACGATATTTGCTTTTTACTATAATAAATAGTATTAATAAATAGAATACTGCATGTATGAGGGAGTGCTATATTCTAAGAGTATAGTAGAAATAACTAATACACAAAACAGATACAGTAATTCTGAAAAGGAGGAATATTTTATGGGTGTATGGGAAGAAATTTGGGATAAGACCAAAGATGTGGCGAATGCAGCCGGAAAAAAAACAGGTGAAATTGTAGAGATTTCAAAATACAAAATACAAGTAGCACAGATTAATGGTGACATCCGTTCCCAGTATGAAAAGTTAGGCAATGCTGTTTATAACATGGTCAAAGCGGATTATGAAAATCCTGAACTAGTAAATTCTATTGTGGATGAGATTGATGACTTGCTAGACCATTTAAAAGAAACAGAGGATAAAATAGCGGAACTAAAAAAAGTAATCAAATGCCCTTGCTGCGGTTATAATAATCCTCAGGAAGCTTCTTATTGTTCTAAGTGTGGATGTAAACTGGAACAACAGGAAAAATCAGATGAAATCCATGTAGAACCAGCGGAAGAACAGGATTGGATTCCAGAAGAAACGGAACAGCCACAAGAAAATTAGAAAATATTTTCAATTTATCAAAAATAAATCGCAAAAACACTTGAAAAATCCTGTGTTTTCGGGTAGTATAGTAAAATGTAAGCCAAGAAACAGACTGGGCTAACATTTGTGGTAAAAGAGGATTTTATTCAATGGTGGATTTTGAGCAGAAAGAGCATTACAAGATAGAAGACCTTTTGGACATCATGAAAATCCTTCGTGGGGAAAATGGTTGCCCTTGGGACCAGGTGCAGACTCACCAGTCAATCCGCAAAAATATGATTGAAGAGACCTATGAAGTCGTAGAAGCGATTGACAAGGAAGATCCCATCCTATTACAGGAGGAATTGGGGGACGTCCTGATGCAAGTGGTATTCCATTCCCAGATTGAAGAATCGGAAGGTCGTTTTACCTTTGATGATGTTTGTGATGGGGTTTGTAAAAAGCTAATAGTACGACATCCTCATGTGTTTGGAAACCTCTCTGTTGCTGACTCCGATGAAGTGCTGACAAACTGGGATAGTATTAAACGGAAAACAAAGGGGCAAACTTCTTTTACAGAAACATTGCAAAGTGTTCCGGCAGTACTGCCAGCTTTGATGAAAAGTGAAAAGATACAAAGCAGAGCTGCAAAAGCAGGATTTGAATACCCAAATATTGCAGGAGCAATGTATGATTTGGTCAGTGAAGTGGAAGAATTAAAACAAGCCATTACAGATGGAAACCAGGAGAATATAGACGAGGAATTAGGGGATGTGTTGTTTAGTTGTGTTAATGTATCCCGTTTTGCAAAGATAGATAGCGAACATTCCTTAACAAAATCCTGCAATAAATTTATTTCCCGCTTCGCTAAGGTAGAACATCTGTGTCGGGAACAAGGAATGGAAATGACTGAGGCAAGCCTGGAACAGTTAGATGAACTTTGGAAAAAAGCAAAGACCATTCAGTAATTCATAGGGGATTACCTATTGAATATATTTTTATTATTAAGTGAAAAATGGAGGTAACGCAAAATGACAAAATCTGAGTTAATCAGTGTTGTAGCTTCTAAAGCAGAACTCTCAAAAAAAGACGCAGAAAAAGCAGTTGTAGCTGCAATTGAAGCAATTACAGAAGCTCTGACAGAAGGCGATAAAGTACAGCTTGTTGGATTTGGTACATTTGAAGTTCGTGAGCGTAAAGCAAGAGATGGCAGAAACCCATTAAATGGTGAACCTATGCACATCCCTGCTACAAAAGTTCCCGCTTTTAAAGCTGGAAAAGCTTTAAAAGACGCTGTTGCGAAATAACAAATACAATCAATCGTCGGCTGTACTAAACTGCCGACGATTTTTATATCATTTTTATTTTAGATAAGGAAACATATATGCGTTTAGATAAATATTTAAAAGTAACAAGGCTAATTAAACGCCGAACAGTGGCGAATGAAGCCTGTGATGCCAAAAGAATAGAAGTAAATGGAAAGCCAGCTAGAGCTTCCTATGATGTAAAAATTGGAGATATCATTCAAATTAACCTGGGAGCAAATCCATTGAAAGTAAAAGTGCTGAGCATTAGCGAACATGTAACCAAGGCAGATGCTTCGGACCATTACCAAGTAATAGAGGCATAATCCACCGGATCCGGTATTTTTGTTAGGAAAAAAACATATAATGTTACTAACAAAAATATGGAGGGATTCAGATGATTGAGGAAACGAAACGTGTTGCGGTACAGAATATTATATTGGAAAACAGGAAAAGCCTAACAGTATCCGGTGTGAAAGATGTAGATAGTTTTGATGACCGTTCTGTTGCTATGGAAACAAATTTAGGTATGTTGACAGTGAAAGGAGTAAATCTACATATCAATCAATTCAATACGGATACTGGAGAACTTTCCTTGGAAGGGACAGTGGATTCCTTGGTGTATAGTGAACAGGAAAAACGTTCTGCTTCTAGCTTTTTTACCAAGCTTTTTAAATAGGGTAGACAACCATGAATATGATTTTGTCGCCTGAAGCAGTCATTTTTTTATGGTCTACTTTATTGGGGACTGTGTTGGGTGTTTGCTATGATATATTCCGTATTTTACGGATTGCTGTGCCATCTGGAAAAGTATTGATTTTTATAGAAGACTTACTCTTTTTTTTATTGGCGGCAATTGTCAGCTTTTTCTTTTATCAGGCAGTAAATCAGGGAATTATACGAGGTTATTTTTTAATTGGAGAATTGCTGGGCTTTGTATTGTATTATGGTACCGTTGGCAAGATTGTTTACCGATGTGCAGAATGGATTATTCGATGGATAAAAAAGATTTTTGGTTTTATTTTCCGGATTCTTCTATTTCCATTGAAGCAGATTTTCCGGTTATTTCGAAAACCATTGCGTTATTTACGGAATGTTTTCAGAAAATTATGGAAAAAACTGAAAAATATCTTGCAGTCGAAAGCAGTTATGGTGTATAATTACTTTAATCCGAAAAATAAATGGAAACAGCGGGAGCAACAACCTGTCAGAAAGAAAGGCCGGATATGGCGAAAATTAAAAAGAAAAGGAAACCAAAAAATATCATATTTAAAATAGCAGTTTTGGTTTTTGCCATTGCAGTAGTAGGGCGTTTGGTAACGTTACAGGTGGATATTGCGCAAAAAAAGCGTGAGCTAGTGGCGTTACAGGCCAAGGTGGAACAACAAACCAATGAAAACAAAGAACTGCAACAATTGCTGGATTCTGGTATGGACCGGGCTTATATTGAAAAAATAGCCCGAGAAAAACTGGGGTATGTTTCCCCGCGCGAACGGGTATTTGTAGATATTACACAAGAATAAAATTTAATGATTTAAGGAGGCAGTCGGGTTTTTTATGCAGCTTGATGTGGGTAAAATTTTAGAAGGTAAAGTTACAGGAATTACAAATTTTGGTGCTTTTGTTGATTTAGGGGAAGGAAAAACAGGAATGGTACATATTTCTGAAATTTCGAACGGTTATGTAAAAGAAATTTCGGACCATTTAAAAGAAGGAGACCAAGTCAAGGTAAAAGTGCTAAAAGTTGGTGACGATGGCAAGATTAGCTTGTCAATAAAACAAGCGCAGCCAAAACCAGACGCTCCTCCATCCGGGAACCGTCAAACACAACGCCCTCGTTCTGGAGGACCACGCAATTTTGACCGTCCAAAAAATAATGCTCCAATGTCGTTTGAAGACATGCTGAATAAGTTTAAACAGAGTAGCGAAGAAAAAATGTCTGATATTAAACGGAATATGGATGGGAAACGTGGTAGTTCCTATTCCCGTAGAGGGAACCGTTCTTAAAAAGATAGTAATAAAAAACTCCAATCTAACTGGATTGGAGTTTTTTATTACTGTTTAAGCAAAAAATATTCGCCAAAAGGATAAGCTTGAAATCGTTTGTTATATGAGTAGAGTAAAGATAAAACAAAGAAATATTGGTAATATAGAGCGTTCAAGATTCTAAAAAACAAAGAGAAGATGTTTCTCAATTTAATTTTCTTCTGATGAATCTGCCTTTTCTCGATAATCTTTTACTAGATGTATGATAAAAGTAATGATCAATGGAATTAAGGTTGCAGCGGCTATAACAAATGCAATCCAGTTTAAAATTGTAATGCTGGAAAAATCGACTTCAAGTAAATAAAGGATAGATAAAATGATTAAAGCAATAGGGGTTAATTTTTCCTTTAGATAGTTTAAATATTTCATAGAAACGCTCCTTTTGGCAATTGTTAGTCAATCCGCCAATCAATTGGCTGTTGACCGGTTTGTTTTAAAAATTCGTTGGCTTTGGAAAAATGGTGGCACCCAAAAAATCCATTGTATGCAGAATATGGGCTTGGATGGGCTGCTTCTAAAATCAAATGCTGTGGGGAAGTAATAAGTTCCCGTTTTCTTTTGGCGTTTGCCCCCCATAGTAAAAAGACCAGAGGTTTTTCTCGTTCATTTAATTTTTGTACAATATGGTCGGTAAAAATCTGCCAACCAATATCCTTATGGCTGTTAGCGGAACGGGCACGTACTGTCAGCACAGTATTGAGTAACATAACCCCTTGTTTTGCCCATTGCGTCAACTCTCCATGGGTTGGGATTGGCAAGCCCAAATCGGCTTGAATTTCTTTATAAATATTTTGTAGGGATGGAGGGACATTCATTCCTTTTTTTACAGAAAAAGACAAACCATGGGCTTGTCCAGGACCATGGTAAGGGTCCTGTCCTAAAATAACAACTTTTGCGTTTTCGTAGGAAGTATATTTCAGAGCGTTAAAAATATCGTACATATTTGGATAGATTGTTTGCGTTTTGTATTCATGTGCTAATATTTTCCGCAATTTTTGGTAATATTCCTGTTCAAATTCCTCTGCTAATATTGTGTCCCAATCGTTTCCGATTTGTACCATAGTCACGAACTCCTTTTTCTTTTAATACTAGTTTTATTGTATTATAAAATGCAAAAAAAAACAATAACTATCCTTGGTAAATTTCCGCTTTGTCAGAATTGTATTTGTATGATATAATAAAACAAATTGAATCGAATGGAGGAATGCAGCTTATGAAAATCGGGATTATTGGTGCGATGGATAGTGAAGTGGATGGATTAAAACATCAACTAGAGGATTATACTGTTGAATCGATTAGTACTGTGGATTTTTTTTCGGGAAAATTGTGTGGTGTTGAGGTCATCGTTGCAAAAGCTGGTGTGGGGAAAGTAAATGCAGCCATTTGTGCCCAGACGATGATTTTGGCATATCGTCCTGATGCCATTATTAATATTGGTGTTTCCGGAGGTTACCACAGCTTAAATATTGGAGATGTTGTTGTAGCAAATGCTGTAGTAGAACATGATATGGATACATCTCCGCTCGGTGACCCAAAAGGATATATTTCTGGATTGAATTTGGTGCAAATGCCAGCAAACAGCCATTTATCCCAGCAACTGATTTCTGCCGCAGAGCGAGTAGGAGTTCATTGTAAATCCGGTTTGATTGCGTCGGGAGACCAATTTATCAACTCCAATTCCAAAGTAGAAGAGTTGTACCGGGAATTTCATGCGATTGCTTATGAAATGGAAGGCGCTTCTATTGGACATGTTTGTACACAAAACAAACTTCCTTTTGCCGTGTTGAGGGCAATTTCTGATAATGGGGATGATAATTCTAATATTGACTTCCCTACTTTTGTTCAGATGGCAGCAGAGCGTTCCATTTCAATTATTTTAGGTTTTTTAACTGCTCTGTCAAAGGCTCATTAAAACAATTTGATAAAAGAAAAAGACTGCTGTAAAGAATTCTTTGCAGCAGCCTTTTTTATGAGAAACTATTTAAGAAGCAATTGCTATATGAGCCTCATGAATATTCGAAAAATATACACATCCATGGGCGGAAAAATCAGAGATAGTTTGGGCAGTTTCTATACCAATAATATAATCAAAAGATAAATCTGGATTTCCATTGGGAATGATACTGGTTGGTATCATATTTTGATTTAAAGTATGCGCTACTGAGATAGGAGCATATAATTGATAACCTAACTGGAACAAATCTTCTGCTAAGGCGATACCTGCTAGGTTATCCGTAGATGGGAAAAAGAGCAGCGCCTTTTTAGGGACATGGTTATAACTTTCCTCATTTTGAATATTGGGTGTACAGACATTTGTTAACATAGCAAGATCTCCTTTCTAATTGTTTTTTTAGTTCTATTTATATTATACACCAAATGAATAAATATGCAATATATTTTGATTAAAAACTTTATTTTTGTATAAATATTCATTTTTTAGGTTGGTTTCCTGTGAATAATCACAAAAAAATGGTTGAGAATGAATCTCAACCATGATATAAATCTAATTCTTTTAAGTCGTAAGGTGTATTTTGGTATACCACATAGTTTAACCAGTTAGAAAATAAGAGGTTGGCATGGCTACGCCAAATAAAACGCGGTGTTTCGTTGGGATCATCATTTGGAAAATAATTATAAGGTACTAAAATATTTAAGCCTTTGTCCATATCCCGTTGGTATTCATTCGCCAAAGTATCGCGATCATATTCAGAATGGCCAGTGATAAAAAAGTCACGCCCATTTTTAGAGGCAATAATATGTACGCCGGATAAATGGGAGACAGTAAGCAAGTCCAGATTTGGATTTTCATCAATTTCTTGAGCAGGAATATAAAAATAGCGGGAATGTGGGACATAAAAAGTTTCATCAAAACCACGAACTAATGGATGGTTTGGAATTAAGACACTATGAGGAAAAATTCCAAATATTTTTTCTTCTTGTAATTTTCGTTTGATACCATACTGATAATAAAGTGCAGCAATAGCCCCCCAGCAGATATTTAATGTAGAAAAAACATTGTGTTTTGCCCAGTCAAATATGGTAGTAAGCTCTTGCCAATAATCTACATCCTCAAATTCCATATTTTCTAAAGGTGCGCCTGTCACAATCATACCATCAAAACGCTGGGTTTTAATATCCTCAAAGTTTTTATAAAATTTCAGCATGTGGGTTTGGGGAGTATTTTTTGAAACGTGGCTTGCGGTTTGAAGTAGCTCAATATCTACCTGCAAAGGAGAGTTACTTAATAAACGCAAGATTTGGGTTTCGGTTTCTACTTTTTTGGGCATTAAATTTAATAGTAAAATTTTTAAAGGACGGATATCCTGTTTATCAGCCCGTTCTTGATTCATAATAAAGATGTTTTCATTTTCCAATGTTGTGGCAGCTGGTAAACTGCTCGGTATATTAATCGGCATAAAACCACTCCTTATTTTTCTAACGATATCATTTAAATATGATAGTTTTAAGTGTGATTTCTATTATATCAAATAATAAATAGATTATCAATTCATTTCCGAATAACCATTCTAAAAAAGGGAATAATAAGAAAAAGTATTGTTGAATATAAATAACTAAAATGTCATAAAAATAGCTAAACCACAGAAAAAAGGAAAAAGTAGTTGACAAAAGGGAGAAGGTGTGATATATTATTAAAGCTGCAACGGAAGAGCGGCCGGGAGGGCAAGAGGCGCCGTTGAGCAAAAAGGAAGAAACGAAAAAAGATGAAAAAACATCTTGACAAAGAGGAAGCGATATGATATAATAAATAAGTCGCTTCTGAGGCAAGCGAAACGAAAGAAACAAAAAACTTTCAAAAAAAGCTTGACAAAATCACAGAGATGTGATAAAATAGTAAAGCTGCTTGAGGGCAGCGGTCAAGAAACGACAAAAACAGGACCTTGAAAATTAAACAATATAGTAAGTAACGAAAACGAACCAATCCTTGTTAATTCAAGAGTTTTAGTTATTTTAGAAAAAATGACGTTAGCGTATTCGAGTAATACGAGCTAGATTAAATCATTCGAGAGGATGTTTTGATATGATTAAATTAAGAGTTTGATCCTGGCTCAGGACGAACGCTGGCGGCGCGCCTAACACATGCAAGTCGAACGGAGATACCTGTTAGATCCCTTCGGGGTGACGATGGACTATCTTAGTGGCGGACGGGTGAGTAACACGTGAGCAACCTGCCTTACAGAGTGGGATAACGTTTGGAAACGAACGCTAATACCGCATAACATTAACTTATCGCATGGTAAGATAATCAAAGAAATTCGCTGTAAGATGGGCTCGCGTCTGATTAGATAGTTGGTGAGGTAACGGCTCACCAAGTCGACGATCAGTAGCCGGACTGAGAGGTTGAACGGCCACATTGGGACTGAGACACGGCCCAGACTCCTACGGGAGGCAGCAGTGGGGAATATTGCACAATGGGGGAAACCCTGATGCAGCGACGCCGCGTGAGGGAAGAAGGTTTTCGGATTGTAAACCTCTGTCTTCAGGGACGATAGTGACGGTACCTGAGGAGGAAGCTCCGGCTAACTACGTGCCAGCAGCCGCGGTAATACGTAGGGAGCGAGCGTTGTCCGGAATTACTGGGTGTAAAGGGAGCGTAGGCGGGACAGCAAGTTGAATGTGAAATCTATGGGCTCAACCCATAAACTGCGTTCAAAACTGTTGTTCTTGAGTGAAGTAGAGGTAGGCGGAATTCCTAGTGTAGCGGTGAAATGCGTAGATATTAGGAGGAACACCAGTGGCGAAGGCGGCCTACTGGGCTTTAACTGACGCTGAGGCTCGAAAGCGTGGGTAGCAAACAGGATTAGATACCCTGGTAGTCCACGCTGTAAACGATGATTACTAGGTGTGGGGGGGTCAACCTTCCGTGCCGGAGTTAACACAATAAGTAATCCACCTGGGGAGTACGACCGCAAGGTTGAAACTCAAAGGAATTGACGGGGGCCCGCACAAGCAGTGGAGTATGTGGTTTAATTCGAAGCAACGCGAAGAACCTTACCAGGTCTTGACATCCAACTAACGAGATAGAGATATGTTAGGTGCCCTTCGGGGAAAGTTGAGACAGGTGGTGCATGGTTGTCGTCAGCTCGTGTCGTGAGATGTTGGGTTAAGTCCCGCAACGAGCGCAACCCTTACCATTAGTTGCTACGCAAGAGCACTCTAATGGGACTGCCGTTGACAAAACGGAGGAAGGTGGGGATGACGTCAAATCATCATGCCCCTTATGACCTGGGCCACACACGTACTACAATGGCTATTAACAGAGGGAAGCAATACCGCGAGGAGGAGCAAACCCCTAAAAATAGTCTCAGTTCGGATTGCAGGCTGCAACCCGCCTGCATGAAGCCGGAATTGCTAGTAATCGCGGATCAGCATGCCGCGGTGAATACGTTCCCGGGCCTTGTACACACCGCCCGTCACACCATGAGAGTTGGCAACACCCGAAGCCAGTAGCCTAACCGCAAGGAGGGCGCTGTCGAAGGTGGGGTTGATGATTAGGGTGAAGTCGTAACAAGGTAGCCGTATCGGAAGGTGCGGCTGGATCACCTCCTTTCTATGGAGAACTGACAGGATGGTAAGTGTTAGGAGCTATATTGTTTAATTTTGAAGGCCCTGAGTCTTCAGAAAAATAATTGATGGGAAAAGCGGCAACCTAGAAACCCTGGAAAATGGGGGTGTAGCTCAGCTGGGAGAGCACCTGCCTTGCACGCAGGGGGTCAGGAGTTCGATCCTCCTCATCTCCACCACAACCGAAAGGTTGAACAGGGAAAAGAGAGACCGACAGCCGAATCTAACATGGGCTCATAGCTCAGGTGGTTAGAGCGCACGCCTGATAAGCGTGAGGTCGGTGGTTCGAGTCCACTTGAGCCCACCAAGTTACTTGAAAAAGTAACAAAGAAGAAGTACCTTGAAAACTGAATAAGTAAAGCGATAAAAGTAGTTAAGACAAATATCTTTTTTAAAAAAGGGTAAAAATACTACTACAATTTGAAAAAGTTGGAGAACATAATTCAAATGGTCAAGCTACAAAGAGCGCAGAGAGAATGCCTTGGCATTAGGAGCCGATGAAGGACGTGGTAAGCAACGATATGCTACGGGGAGTCGCAAGCAGACATCGATCCGTAGAATTCCGAATGGAGGAATCCGGCAGTGGTTATGCACTGTCATCATATACTGAATCCATAGGTATATGAGGGGAACCGCCTGAACTGAAACATCTAAGTAGGGCGAGGAAGAGAAATCAACCGAGATTTTCCTAGTAGTGGCGAGCGAACGGGAAAGAGGCCAAACCAAAGGTAGCAATATCTTTGGGGTTCGGACTGCAATGTGTATCTGACGAGTTAGGAGAAGTGCATGGGAAGGCACACCAAAGGAAGTGAAAGTCTTGTATCCGAAAACAGATCAGAGCTAGCAGTATCCAGAGTACCGCGGGACACGTGAAACCCCGTGGGAAGATAGGGGGACCACCCTCTAAGCCTAAATACTACCTAATGACCGATAGCGAAAAGTACTGTGAAGGAAAGGTGAAAAGAACCCCGGGAGGGGAGTGAAATAGAACCTGAAACTCTGTGCTTACAAGCAGATAGAGCACGTCAAAGTGTGATATCGTACCTATTGTAGAATGGTCCGGCGAGTATACGTATGTAGCAAGGTTAAGAACTTCAGGTTCGGAGCCGAAGCGAGAGCGAGTCTGAATGGGGCGTTTAGTTTCATGCGTATGACCCGAAACCAGGTGACCTATCCATGTCCAGGTTGAAGTGACGGTAACACGTCATGGAGGACCGAACCCACTCCCGTTGAAATGGTAGGGGATGAGATGTGGATAGCGGAGAAATT
This sequence comes from Massilioclostridium coli, assembly GCF_900095865.1. Lineage (GTDB taxonomy): Bacteria > Bacillota > Clostridia > Oscillospirales > Ruminococcaceae > Massilioclostridium > Massilioclostridium facile. Next base: position 386,149 of record NZ_FMIZ01000005.1, read on the forward strand.
CCAATCGAACTTGGATATAGCTGGTTCTCCCCGAAATAGCTTTAGGGCTAGCGTTGCCATAAAGATTACCGGAGGTAAAGCACTGAATAGTCTAGGGGCCGAGAGGCTACCGAAACTTATCAAACTCTGAATGCCGGATAATCATGGGCAGCAGTCAGACTGTGTGAGATAAGTCTCATAGTCAAAAGGGAAAGAGCCCAGACCCACAGCTAAGGTCCCAAAGTACATTTAAGTGGAAAAGGATGTAGGATTGCGAAAACAACCAGGATGTTGGCTTAGAAGCAGCCACACATTTAAAGAGTGCGTAATAGCTCACTGGTCGAGTGGTCCTGCGCCGAAAATTTAACGGGGCTAAAATGTACACCGAAGCTTGGGCTTGATACGTAAGTATCAGGGGTAGGGGAGCGTCGTATACGGAGAGAAGTCATAGCGGAAGCGGTGGTGGACTGTATACGAGTGAGAATGCCGGAATGAGTAGCGAGAATTATGTGAGAATCATAATGGCCGAAAGCCTAAGGTTTTAGGAGGAAGGTTCGTCCGCTCCTAGTAAGCCGGGAGCTAAGGTGAGGCCGAAAGGCGTAGCCGATGCACATACGGTTGATATTCCGTAGCCTCCAAAAGATTTAAGCAAAGGGACACTTTAGAAGGGTGTAAGCCGGGCGTTGGTAGACCCGGTCGTAAGGGACTGAAATTAGAGTAAGGAAGTACACTTGGATGAAGGCGAGAAAAGCTTTGTGGATATCTTCGGAGCCCGTACCGCAAACCGACACAGGTAGGTAGGAAGAGGATTCTAAGGCCAACGGGAGAAGGGTTGTTAAGGAACTCGGCAAGTTGACCCCGTAACTTAGGGATAAGGGGTGCTCTAGCAATAGAGCCGCAGAGAATAGGCCCGGGCGACTGTTTATCAAAAACACAGGTCTCTGCTAAATCGAAAGATGACGTATAGGGGCTGACACCTGCCCAGTGCTGGAAGGTTAAGAGGAGGAGTGAGAGCTCTGAATTGAAGCCCCAGTGAACGGCGGCCGTAACTATAACGGTCCTAAGGTAGCGAAATTCCTTGTCAGGTAAGTTCTGACCCGCACGAATGGTGTAACGATCTGGGCACTGTCTCAACAATCCACCCGGCGAAATTGTAGTACCGGTGAAGATGCCGGTTACCCGCGACTAGACGGAAAGACCCCATGGAGCTTTACTGTAGCCTAATATTGGATTTTGGTATTTCATGTACAGGATAGGTGGGAGGCTAGGAAGCAAAGGCGTCAGCTTTTGTGGAGCCATCGTTGGGATACCACTCTTGGAGTGCTGAAATTCTAACCTGCGGCCATGAATCTGGTCGGGGGACATTGTTAGGTGGGCAGTTTGACTGGGGCGGTCGCCTCCTAAAAGGTAACGGAGGCGCTCAAAGGTTCGCTCAGTACGGACGGAAACCGTGCATTAGAGTGTAAACGCATAAGCGAGCCTAACTGCGAGACTGACAAGTCGAGCAGTAACGAAAGTTGGAGTTAGTGATCCGGCGGTATGTGAGTGGAAATGCCGTCGCTCAACGGATAAAAGCTACCCTGGGGATAACAGGCTGATCTCCCCCAAGAGTCCACATCGACGGGGAGGTTTGGCACCTCGATGTCGGCTCATCGCATCCTGGGGCTGGATTCGGTCCCAAGGGTTTGGCTGTTCGCCAATTAAAGCGGTACGCGAGCTGGGTTCAGAACGTCGTGAGACAGTTCGGTCCCTATCTGTCGTGGGCGTAGGATATTTGAAAGGAGCTGTCCCTAGTACGAGAGGACCGGGATGGACGCACCTCTGGTGTACCTGTTGTCATGCCAATGGCACGGCAGGGCAGCTATGTGCGGATCGGATAAACGCTGAAGGCATCTAAGCGTGAAGCCGTCCTTAAGATAAGATATCCCACTGGGTTAACCAGGTAAGACCCCTTGTAGACTACGAGGTTGATAGGCTCAAAGTGTAAGCGTCGTGAGGCGTTAAGCTAGCGAGTACTAATCGGTCGAGGGCTTGACCAATGATATGTTCTAAAATCGTGATACTTATTCAGTTTTGAGGGTACTGAACCTTCAAAAGAAATAGACGGTGTTAATGGCGATGAGGATCCACCTGTTCCCATACCGAACACAGTAGTTAAGCTCATCAACGTCGAAGATACTTGGCTGGAGACGGCCTGGGAAAATAGAAAAATGCCGTCAC
>NZ_FMIZ01000001.1 GCF_900095865.1 Massilioclostridium coli
GCCGTCACGAAGGAAGAAAAGTAGAGCAATCTACTTTTCTTTCATATATTCCTCAATAGCTCAGTCGGTAGAGCATGCGGCTGTTAACCGCAGGGTCGTTGGTTCGAGTCCAACTTGGGGAGCCAATTATGCCAGAAACGAACCGCTACAGGATAGTTATTTATCCTTGGGGGTTCGTTTCTGCGTTTTATTTTAAATAATTAGACAGCCACCTAAAAAACAGAAAGGATGTTCCTCACGGCAAATAGTTTAGCGCATACAAAATGGATATGCAAGTACCATATATTATTTTTTCGGAAAATATAGCCCTTGAAAATACCTTATTTTCTGGGATTTGTTTGATTTTATCTATTCCAAAAAGTTGTACGAAAGCTCACTGTTAGTAACACATTAGTAACAAAACATTTGTCATTATTGCTAAATATCAGTTGATACATTTGTGTATGTTGAGTATTTACATTATTGTAAAATTATAGTATAATACACTTGTCAGACGGGAAACCGTCTGTGGATTGAAATTCTTATATTGTGTTTACTGTCAAAAATGTCAGGGGGCAATGCTCCCTGTGGATTGAAATTCTTAAATTACTTTTAAAGGCATTGTCAGAGGGTAATATCCTCTGTGGATTGAAATATTGTATTGTAATTTGACAGCAAACAGTAAACAGCCACCGCAACGGTGGCTGTTTTTTTATGCAAAAAAATAAAAATAAAAAAACTTTAGCAAATAGCTTGACAAGTTTAGCTTATAGTGATACAATATAGACATAGAAAAAAACAAAATACAACGACGGAGGAAATACAATGAGAATGATTATTAAACCAGACGTTAAAAAACTCGCACAAGATATGTTGGAAGAATTGCTGGCGGCAACGACCAATATCGAAAATAATGGTTACAGCCTTGTAACCTTAGATTTAAGTGGATGTGATTTGAGCCGCTTAGATTTTGAAAAGGTATTGGACAAATATCGCACAAAACCATATATTATTTTTGACTTCGCAAACCTGTCATACTGTAATTTTGGCCGCTATAGTCTCCCTGCTGCTGGCAAGAAGGTTACAGGTGCCAATTTTACCGGTGCGGCACTAAATTTGATAGGATGCGATATGTCTTTTGTTGACTGCGACTTTAGAGGTTGTCAGTTAACCGTCCAATCAATCGGCGCTTCTGTAGGGGAACCGACAAAATTCATTGGCTGTAATTTCGATAGCACGGACTTATCTCACCAATTAGGGTGCTCTGGAGGGGCAATTGAAGCTACATTTGTTAGTTGCGATATGAATGATGTGAAATTTACTAACCAGACTATCTGCTCTGTTTTTGAGAACTGTGAGTTGCGTAATGCGGATTTTAGCAGTACTTGTTTATGCGGTAGCACTTTTGTCCGGTGCGATTGTAATGGGTGTAATTTTGAGGATAGTCAAACCAATATCGACGAGGGCCAATTGGTTTTCGCGGAAGAGCAAACAGAAGTAAAATTTATTGAAACAGATTTGAGCGACTGTAATTTGTAAAATCAACAAAAGGAGGATATGAACGATGGAATTTAATTACAACAAACTCCGTTATTATATAACGGAGAGAATTGGAACACAAAAAGAGCTGGCGGAAATGTTAGGATATTCTAATTCCTATTTTTCACAAAAAATGTCAGGTAATAGAGTGTTTACCCAAACCGACATCGTAAAGATTCGTCAGGCTTTACATTTGACCAGTGAGGAGCTGGACGAATGTTTCTTTACGATAAAAAAAGATGAAAAACTTTAGCTAAAAGCTTGACAAGTTTAGCTTATAGTGATATAATGTAATTGTAGGAAGGAGGTGAACAAATGATTGAGCTAATAATAACAATGGCCAATCTGTCCACAGCTGTTATCTCACTAATAACAGCAATCGTAATAAGCAGATCGGCCAAAAAATAATCATTTCGGGGGAGCAATCCCCCGCCCTATAAGGGCAATTATATTATAGCTCAATCTTGGCAATTATGCAAGTAATTGTATTAATAATTAGTTCGATTGCATTAATAGTTAGCTTGACAGCACTAGCAATCAATATCAACACCTTGAATAAAGTGTTGATAAAAAGAAACAAAAAATAATGGAGTAATCAGCAAAGGAGCGGAAAAAATGGAATTAAACAAATTGTTGAATAAAAACTTAGAAGTTTATGGATTTGAAAGTTTTAAAGGGCTGCAAAAATTGAGCAACTCTAAGGGAGAAAAGGCTATTTTGTCTACCTTGTCCCCTGCCATTATGCTGGGGATGGGAATTAATGAATACTATGCCCCAGTATTGCCACGGGGTACGGTATTCTCGAAAACTCAGCAGATTATTGACGCTGATTTGGTTGTTAATCTGGTACATGTTGAATATGCACCAGAAATCAATAAAAATGACAGCGTGGTGATTGCGTCACGACATCAGGGTACAGTGGATATTTTGTCCACTATGTACCCCAATCATATCATTCTGGATACTGTCACTATTGGCGATATCCAGGGCAAGAAAGTAGTCGGCACGTTACCACCGGCGTTAATCCAATACGCCGCTGCGTATGTGGCGGTAACCATCAAGGGATTCGACTACACCAAAGATGGAGATTTGGCAGGGTCGGAACTCAAAAATAGGCTTGAGGTTAGCAAGCCTATAAAAACAACAATCAAATAGAAGGGCTATGGTATCCCTAAACCTAGACGCTATTTCAGAAAGGGGGTGTAAGCATGGGTTACATAATAGGCTGCGTATTGGCGGGCATCCTAACCATATTAACCATATTGATTAATATACTGGATGCAAAAAGCCGTAACTCTTTCACGGGTTACCACATCATATTGATAATTTGCAGCATATTATTCTTCGTCATCAATCTGTGGATGACGATAAGAATATCATTATAACAACAAAAACCCGGTAGGAAATCAATCCTACCGGGTTTCGTTATTAAAGGAGAGGACCACAGAGTGCCCCTCTAAGCGTAGTCCGAAAACATACGCCGCATTTCGACTTTATTTAATTTTGATTTTTTGCCCAACATAGATTTTATCTGGATTGGAAATGCCGTTGATACTAGCTAAATGCTGATAGCTTGTCCCGTATTTTGCAGCGATGCCGGAAAGAGTATCACCAGATTGTACCGTGTATGTAACAGATTGAGGAGCAGAACCACCTGCAATGCTCCCACGTCCTCTGATATCGCCGTCGTTGCACCATCCTAAATTACCGTTATTCAGTAAGTATGGATTGCGTGCGCCTTCTACAATACGGGTAATCGTGCCTGTTTTCCACTCGGACGGAATT